>JADJPQ010000007.1 GCA_016713175.1 Planctomycetota bacterium | reverse complement strand
GAACTGCACGCGCGCATCGATGTCGCCGGCAAGGGCAACCTGACGAACCCGGAGAGCCTGCACTTCCACTCGCAACCCGTGGTCGGCGGACCGCTGCGGCTGGGCTTCGACAGCCCGCAGGGGCTCGGCTTCGTGACGCTCGGCTTTGGCCCGGTGCAGCAATCGCAGGGAGCACTGCCCGTGCCACCGATGTGCGAGCCGAGCGACATCTACGCCTCGCTCGTCGCGTTCCTGGTGTCGGGCAATCTGCAACCGAACGTGGCGTGGACGGCGCCCAACTCACCGCTGCTGCAGGGAGTCACGTTGGTGTTCCAGGCGTTCGCCCTGCAGGGCGCCGGGTGCTTCCGGGCCACCGACGCCCTGCACGTCCGCTTCTGAGCCGTGCCGGCGGCGTCCGGCGCCGCCGGCCCTGGTGGCGCCCGAGTCGCAGGGCTAAGGTCCTGGACGCCGTGCGGCGGACGCCGCGTCGGCAGCCACGAGGATCCCATGTCTCATGACGATGTTCGGATGCACGCAGCCGGGGACGAAGCGAACGAAACGCCGCAACTCGAGCCGAGCCGGCGTCAGGTGATCACCGGCTTCGCGGCGGTGACGCTCGGCATCACCGCCACGTCGCCGCCGCAGGACCCGGTGAAGCAGGATCCCGGGACGGCAGGCAGGAGCCCGTGGGGCGAAGACACGTGGAAGGAGCCGACACCAGCACCGGTGAGCCAGCGGCCCGGCGAGCAGGTGCTGCCGGCGCAGCCGCGCAAGTACACCGACATCAAGAGCTACCACGCCCACATCTACTTCGACGAGGACAACCATGCGAAGGCGGCATTGCTCCGGCGCTGGGTCGCGGAGCGCTTCGTCGTCGAATTGGGCAACTGGAACCGCGAGCCGCGCGGCCCGCACGTCACGCCGTCGTTCTACTTCGGCTTCACGAACGACCTGCTGCCCGTGATCGTGCCGTGGCTGCAACTGAACAGCCTCGGCCTCACGATCCTGTTGCATCCCAACACCGAGGACCCGCGCGCCGACCATCTGCACTACGCGCTCTGGATCAATCGGACCCAGGCGGTCAATGCGTTCGCGATGAAGAAGCCGGGTGCCGGCGAACCCGCCGTCGAGCAGATCTTTCCGAACACGAAGCCGACGGTGAAGCTCGAGGCCTGACCTGAGCCGCCGACGGCGCGGTCGGAGTCGTCGGCAACCTTTGAACGCCGTCTTGGCCGTTCCCCGGGTTGCTTTCCCGCCGCCTGCCTGCCAACCTGCTGCCGGAATGACGCGTCAGCAAGCGCAACAGCTTCTCGAGTCCCTGGTCACCCTGCACGAACAGTTGGACCAGGACCGCCGGCTGCACACCGAAGAACAGCGCGCCCGCCGCGAGTTCTTCGGCGAACTGCGGCCGCCGGCGGTGCCCGCCACCGACCCCAAGGAGCTGCGGTTCCTGGAGTGGTTCCTGCTCGAACGCGAAGCCGCGGTGCTCGGCGACGTGCCGTTCTCGACCGTGCCGGCGGAAGGGGCGTTCGCGGTACTGGAGGGCTCGCTGGTCGGCGTGTTCTCGGTCCACACCGCGGTCGGTGGCGTCGCCGAAGCCCTCGATCTGCAGGACGGCGAGACCCTCGAACTGGCGGTTCCCGAAGGCGCGCTGCGCCCTGGCGACCTGCTTGTCGGCCGGCTGTACACGCGCGACGACAACTGGTTGCCCTCGGCGGCGGTCGCGGTGTTCCGGCCCGGCGTTAACCTGGCGGCGGCGTTCCGGCGCGACGTCGAACGGCTGGACCTGCCGCGGCGGCTGCACCAGGGGGAACTGGAGCGACTGTTGCTCCGGCCGCATGCCGCCGACGTGGGCGTGTCGCCGACCGCGACGCCAGGCGGCGTGGTGCGGCCGGAACCGGCCGTGCCGCTCGAACATCTCGAAGCCGAACTCGACCAGTTGTTGGAACGAGCCGGCGCCGAAGTGCGGGCGGCGGCGGTCAGCCAGGAGCTCGAGCAGGCCGTGCGCCCCGGTCCGGTGATCGGCCCGCTGCTCGAAGAGCTGGCCTTCGACACCGACATCGATCTCGATCGGGCGCGCGAACTGCTGCTGCAGATCTGGAATGCACACCACAGAGAGGTGGAGCCCACGGTGGCCACTGCCGAGGTCTTGGACACCCTTGCACCGCCAGCCGTTCCCGGCGAGACGCTCGGCGAGCAACTGGTGCGCACGCTCGAGGAAGGGATCGCGCAGCATCGCGATCTCGGCGAGGTGTTCGCGCAGATGGAACGGATGGCCGGCATCGAGCCCGATGCCGAAGACGACGATCGCAATCCATTCGACGACGATGCCGATGCGGAGGAGCTGGACGTCGAGGACGAGGAGACGGACGCATCGCCCGACGTCGCCGAGCAGGAATCCGACGACGATGCCGGGAGCCCGGCCGACTTCGGCGACCTGCAACCGCTGGTCGAGGAGTTCCTGTGGGAGAGCGGCGCCGACCCCGAGTCGGGCGAAGCCCGGACGCTGCGGTTGTGGGCCGAGTTGCAGGGCCACACCGGTTCACGGCGGGATCTGGAAGCGGTGACCGCCCAGGACCTGATGCGGTTGTTCCTGCACGTCTGGCTGGCGCAGGCGCCGAAGGACCGGGCGAATGCGGTGCGCGGCGCGCGCGCGACGATCGAGGCGTTCTATGCGTGGGCCGAGCAGACCCAGGAACTGCCGCCGCAGCCAGCACCCAAGCAGTGCCAGGGCGCCCTGCTCGATGATCTCGATCGGCTGCAGGGAGTCGGCGTCGCGCTGTCGACGCCGGCGCCGAGGGTGCGCCTGCAACCCGGCCTGCTGCGCGTCGAAGAAGTCGGCCCGCGAGGTTTCGGGGTCCGCGACGACGACGGCGGCTCGTGGTGGATCGACGCCGGCGACGAAACGGTCGCCGCGCTGCGAGTCGGCGACCTGCTGCTCGGGGCGCTGGTTCCCGGCACCGCCAAGGCGACGCTGCGGGGCATGGTGGTCGCGCTGCCCGCCGACGCGGAAGCGCTGATGGGCTGAGCGACGGCGTCCGGCACCCACGACACCGGCGGCAGCGGCCGTTCGCATGCCCCGGCAAGCCGTGCCCTCGCCCCGTTCGATAACGCGACGGGGGACACATGGGCTTCGAAACGGCACTCGACCGGTTGCTGCTGACGCAGATCCACGAGGCGGAGAACGGCGGCGTCAAGGCCGAGACGGTCCGGCAGCAGATCCTCGATCTGTGGCAGTTGGCCGGCGCCAGGCCCGGCAGCGCCTTCCTGCTCGGTTACGCCAAGACGCTGCTCGGCGTCGATCTGCCGGAGCCGCAGGGCGATGCGGGACTGCGGCGCTGGTTCCTGTTCGGCAAGCTGCGCGGCCATGATCGGCGCGGCGAACGCAACTGGATCGCCGAGGTGCTGCAGGATCCGCAGGTGCTGGTCGAACTGCTGTCCGACCCGCAGATCGCCGGCCAGGTGCTGCCGCTGGTGGTTCGCACGCTGTTCTGGTGCGGCGATCTGAAGCTTGCGGTCCGCGCGATCGAGTACCTGGCGACCGGGTCGGGCTCGGCCGAACTGCAGCTGATCGTCGACGCCGCGATCACCGACCTGCTGGCGCGGCTGGAGAACCGCGTCGACGAGGATGACCAGGAGAGCACCGCGTCGATCCTGCGCCGGATGCTCGGCATGGCCGGCTTCGACCGCCTGCCGGCCGACGTGCGGGCGCGCTACCACAAGACCCTCGGCGAACGGCTGCTCGCCAGCAGCGACTGGACCGGTTCGCTGGCCGCGTGCCACGACGCAAGGGGCCTCAGCGCCGGCAACTCGCGGCTGCGGTCGGCGATCGACACCGTCGCGGCGCTCGCCGAACTGCGCGTGCACGAAGTCGAGGATCTGGCGCCGCGCACGGCGCGGCAGGAACGCGAGTCCGCGCTGCAGTGGCTGCAGCATGTCGAAGAGGAGCCTGAACGCGCGGTGCCGGAGGCGCTGTTCGTCCGGTCGCTGCTCGCCTACGAGAGCGGCGCGTTCGGGGTCGCGGCCCGCGGTTTCGAACTGGCGATCGGCGGCATGCGGCGGATGGAGGGTCGCGACGTCGTGTTGCGCGATCGGGCGCGGTTCTTCCAGGCGGCGGCATTGCTGGCGGCGGGGGACCCGGCCGAAGCGCCGCGCGCACTGCGGCTGATGGAGAAGGCGCTCGACTCCGTCCGGCCGGACCTGGAGACGTTCTACTTCGTGCACGAAGCGCTGAAGAAGCTCGATCGCAAGCTGGCGCTGCGCTTCCTCGATGCCGTCGACGTCGGGCGCGGCTCCTCGCCCGACCAGCTGCTGTTCGTCGCGCTCGAGTACCAGGGTCTTGGCGAAGCCGATCCGGCGCTGGCGGCGGCGCGGCGCGTGCTCGAGGTCGCGGTCGACCTGGATCAGCGCGTCGACGCGATGCGCGTCGTGATGACCGCGCACAACATGAAGGGCGAACGCGAGCTGGCGCGGGCCAGCTACGCCGAACTGCGCGAGGTGCTGCTGCAGCGCGGCGCGTTCGAGACGCTCGAGAAGCTGCTGGCCAACGAGGAGTTCGTCGGGCAGGCGCTGGACCATCTGGAGATCAAGATCGAACGCGCGGCGCTGTTCGAGGAGATGGAGGGGCGCGATTACGAGCGCGCGCAGCTGCAGGTCGCGATCGCGCGGTCGCTGCGGGCCCGCAAGGAGGTCGAGGCGCTGCGGCAGGCCCATGGCCTGCTGCAGGAAGTCGCCTGCGCGTTCCCCGAACTGGCCAAGGACGATCTGGCGGCGATCGAGAAGCTGCTCGAACTGCAGGACGGCGAGGCGCCGTCGGCCGACGCCGGCATGGCGGCGTGTCAGGCGCTGGGGAAGGCGCTTGGGCACCCGGTCCGCGTGCTGGTGGTCGGCGGCAACGAACGGCAGCGGCGGCATCATCCGCGCTTCGAGAAGCTGGCGGGGGAATGGGGGTTCGCCGGCGAGTGGCTGATGACCAACTACACGTCGCCGCAGAAGATCGTCGGCCAGATCGGCGACCGGCTGCGCGCTGGCGTCGACCTGCTGCTGCTGCTGCACTGGAACCGGCACGAGACGACCGAGCCGGCGCTGGACCTGGCGCGCAAGACGCAGGTGCCGGCGCGGACGGTGCACTATGCGGGCTTCACCAGCCTGCAGGTCGCGCTGCAGGAAATGGTCGAGAAGATCGGGCTGTCGCGCAGCAAAGCCGTGGCGCGCTGACGCCGGTCCGGAATTCCGGCCTGAGTCTGCCCCCGTCCCCCCTCGTACAGGACATGAGAAGTCATGTCCTGATCCTGTTGCTCCTCGCTTCCCTGTTCACGCTGCCGCTCTGCGGTCAGCAGTCTGCCTGGAAACTCCCGGTCCGCGGCGCGGTCGAGTTCACCCGCGACGGCTCTGCCCGCACCGGAACGGCGGCCGACGAGGCCGCGGCGATGGCGTTGCTGCCGACGACCGCCGCGCCGGAGAAGCTGTTGCCGCGGCTGCCGCCGGCCCCCTGGTTGTGCCAGGGCGAGCTACGCCCGGACCAGCAGGCGATCGCCGAACCGCCGCGCGATCTGCGCGATGTGATCCGTGCGGTGGCGACCGACTTCGACGCGCGCAGCGGCAGCCGGTGGACGTTCCCACGGCTGCTGCCGTTCGGGGATCTGCGGCTCTCGGGTCAGGTTGCGGCGGTGACTTCGGCGGGCGAACAGCGGTTCGAACTGAAGGTCGATGGCCAGCCGCCGGTCCCCCAGCCGGGCGAGGGCAAGGACGTCGCCGAACGGCTGGTCCGGCCAGCCTGTCCGTATGCCGAGAGCGTGCGCGGCTCGCTGCTGCTGGTCCGCCAGGTCGACCAGGCCGCGGGGCTGGTCCGGCGTTTCCAGGGGACGTTGCGGTTGGTCTGGCGCGAGAGCAGGACGCAGTGGCGGACGTTGGTGATCGACGAGGCCTGGACGCTGGTCGCCGTTCGCGATCCGCAGGATGCCGACTTCCGCAAGCGCGT
The DNA here is from genome assembly GCA_016713175.1 of Planctomycetota bacterium. Taxonomy (GTDB): domain Bacteria; phylum Planctomycetota; class UBA1135; order UBA1135; family UBA2386; genus JADJPQ01. The sequence continues at coordinate 448,693 of JADJPQ010000007.1, read as the reverse complement.
CAGTGACGCGGTCGCCGCCGCGGCAGCGTGGCTGCGCAGCGAATTGGATGGCGTCGACGAGACGTTCCTGCACGACAAGAAGGGGGAACCGCGCAGTTTCGGCAGCGGCCGGCTGGCGCTCGGCCTGCTGACGCTGCTGCATGCACACACGCCGCCTGACGATCGGGTCGTGGCTGCCGGCTTCGACGCGTTGCGGAAGCGCAAGTTGATCGACAGCTACTCGTTGGCGGTGGCGCTGATGGCGATGGCGCAGCGCCACGGTCCGCCGGGCGAGGTCACGAAGATCCGCACCGGCGAACTGAAGGAACGGGTGCAACGCCAACTGCCCGAAGCCGACCGGGTGCTGGCGCAGCGCTGGGTCGACACGCTGCTCGGCAACATCGATCCGCGCGTTCCAGCCGCGCAGCAACTGCGCTTCAACTACATAGGCGGCAAGCGTTGGGATGTGTCGCTGCAGCAGTATGGGCTGCTCGGCCTCGATGCGGCGGCCTTGTGCGGCCTGACGATTCCGTCGACGGCGTGGGCGGCGGCGGCGGCACCGCTGCTGCAGGCACAAGGGCCGCATCATGGCCGGCATTCGCGGTTGCAGCTGTTGTCGCATCGCGAAGTCGCCGAAGCCGCCGGGGGACCACTTCCGGAGCCGGCGCCGACGCGCGTGCCGACGCGCGGGTTTGCCTACCAGGAGCCGACTTCGCCGGCCTATGGTTCGATGACCAGCGCCGGGATCAACGGCCTGGTGCTGGCGCGGCAATGGCTCGTGCGCGCCGGTGGCTCCCGCGAACTGGTCCGCCAGATCGACGACGCGATCGATGCCGGGTTCGGCTGGCTGGCGGAGGAGTTCTCGGTGCGCAGCAATCCTGGGTTTGCCGGACGTTCCGATGATCACTGGTACTACTGGCTGTACGGCCTGGAGCGTACCTGCGAACTCTCGGGCGTCGCGCTGCTGCAAGGTCGCGACTGGTACTACGAAGGCGGGTTGCAACTGCTGGCACAACAGCAGCCGAACGGCTCGTTCAAGGCCGAACACACCGGCAGCCTGCTGTTGGATGCGACCTGCTTTGCGGTGTTGTTCTTGCAGAAGTCGACGCCGCCGGCGATGACCAGGACCGGCCCACGCTGAGCCTGGCATGACGTCGATTCCGGACACCGTGGATGTGCTGATCGTCGGTGGTGGCCCCGCGGGCGCGATCTGCGCCGGGTTGCTTGCCCGGCAATCCCTGCGCGTGCTGTTGGTCGATGATGGGCGGCCGCGGCGCGCGAGCGAACAGGAGACCATCCTGCCGGCAGCGCGGACGGCATTGGCTCGGGTTGGCGTGCACGACGCGGTGCTGGCGGCGGCGGCACCTGACCGGCTGCGGCATCTGGCGATCTGGGGTGGGCCGACGATGGTCGCGCAACCCGCGGCGGAACCCGGATTGCGGCTGCACCGGCCGACGTTCGATGCCGGGTTGCGGCGCTGGGCGGTGGACTGCGGGGTGGTGCTGCTGTCGTCGTGTTCGCCCGCCGCGCCGTTGCCGCCATCCGGGCGCGTGCGACTGCGCTTCGCCGGCGGTTGCTTCGCCGACGTCGAGGCCGGCTGTGTCGTGGTGGCGGCTGGTCGCAGTGGTGGACCGTCGCCAGCGCCGGTGCTCGTCGCCGGCCCCGAGACCGCCGCGTTCTGCGTGCGCACGAGCGCAGTGCCGGAGTTCGCCGAGGCGGCGGTGATCGAGGCGGTGCCGGACGGCTGGTTGTGGTGGATTCCCGCCGGTGACGGCAGCGGGGTGTTGTCGGTGCTGGTGGACACGGCGGTCGTGGCGGCCGAAGGCAGTCGAACCGTGCTCGCGCGCGCGCTGCAGAGTGCGACCGGGCCAGCGCGACAGGTGGCCAACGTCCGTCTGCTCCACGCCACGCGGGCCACGGCACGGTTGCGTCGCGGCACCGACGCGTTGCTGCGCCTCGGTGACGCGATCGCCACGGTCGACCCGTTGTCGAGCCAGGGCGTCGAGAAAGCGATCGCCAGCGCCGATCAGGCCGCGGCGGCGATCGCGACGCTGCTGTCGGAGTCGGCGGATGCCGGCGGGATCCTGACTGCGGTGTGGCGCTGGGAACGGGATCTGTGGCGCGCACACGCCGCGACGGCTGCTGCGTTCTACCGGCAGGAGGAACGCTTCGCCGAGCAGCCGTTCTGGCGTGCTCGCCGTGTGCCGTCGCCGACGGTGCTACCCGATCCGCCTGCCGATCTGCCGCTCCATCTGGCGTCGGACGCGACGGCCGCAACGACCTGGCGACGTCACGAACGTCGCTTGGTCGCTGCCGACGGCCTGACCCGACCAGGACTCGACGACGTGCTGACGCACGTGCGCTTCGTGCCGGTGCCGCCGGTTGCCGCCGCGTTCACGGTGCCACGCACCCTTGCCGCCGGTGTCGCCGAGGCCGGTCGCGATCCACGACTGTTCGTGCTGCCGCCGCGCGCCGTTCTCGACGCGGCGCTCGTGCTGTGGCGGCAGGGCCTGCTCATTCCGGCCGCGACCGCAGTGGCCCGGCGCTGACGTCAGTTCACCACGGCGCGCAGCGCCGACGACAGCACGACGCCGGCGGCGTTCGCCGCCGGGTCGATCGCCGCAGCCTGGAAGTGAACGAGGACACCGCGCAGCGCCAGACTGTTCGGAATCGATGACGTGTGGCCGGCGATGCCGCCGCTCGCGAACGAGCTGCCGATCACGATCGGCAGTTGCAGGCGCATTTCGCAACCGGTTCCTGGCCACCCGGTGCGGCCAGTGGCGGTGCTCGCACCGAACATCGTGAAGGCATTCCCCGGCATCCCGGTCGCCTGCATTCCGAGCGTCGTTCCGATCGCCGGGACGCTGCTCGCGGTCAGTTCCAGTGTTCCGGCCGAGCCGATGCAGGACATGCCGTAGCCCGCGATCGCGGGCAGCGTGCCGCCGAATCGCCAGGTGTCGCGGAGGTTGCCGGTCGAGTCCTGGCCGCCGAATCCGACCACACCGTGATTGGCCAGGAACGCCAGCGCCATGCCGCTGCGGCCAGTGCCGCCAGGCACGGTGTTGGCCTGATAGCGGAACCAATCGGCGCCGTCCCACTCCCAGGTCTCGGCGTCGCCCGTTCCCGGTGCCAAGCCGCCGTGCAGCATGACGACTCCGCGCACCGGGTCATAGGTAGCGTCGAGATAGGCACGTGGTTGTGGTGATCTTGGTACCCCGAGCTGTGCCCAGTCCGTGCCATCCCACTCCCAGGTGTCGCCGAGGACGTCTTGCCACTGGTGCGGACCGAACCAGTAGTAGCCGCCGAACAGCACGGCACGGCCGCGGCGGCGGTCGAAGGCCAGGCCATGCGCCGCGCGCGCCGACGGCCGGGTCGCGGGGGCAAGGAGAACCCAGCGGGTGCCATCCCACATCCAGGTCTCGTCCGAGACGGTGTTGTTCATGATTGCGATCGACGTCGCACCGCCAAACAACAGATGCGCGCCGCGGACCGGGTCGTAGACCATCCGCATCTGCGTCCGCGGGAGCGGCGAGACCGGTGGCGAACGCTGCAGCCAGTTGCTGCCGTTCCACTCCCAGAGATCGTTGCGCATTTGGACCGTCTGGAAGCCGGGATTGCCGCCGCCGAACAGGACCACGACGTTGCGACCTGGATCGTGGGACAAGCAATGGCCGGAACGTGCGGGCGGCGTTGTCGCCGGCGTCGCCAGGGTCCACGCCACCCCATCGAACAGCCACGTGTCGACGGTCGTCGCCGCCGCCGACGCCTGGCTCACCAGTACGATCTGGTTCTGCGCCTCGTGCTGCACCATCGACCAGGAACCGGGGGTGGGGCCAGGGACCAGCAACTCGCGCCAGTCCTGCGCGCCGATCGTTCCCGCGAGCAGGAGCAGTGCGGGGGGCGCGGTCTGCTGCAGGGACCTTCTGCGCCGGCTCGAGTCGGAATCCATGGCGGTGGATGCTAACGCCGGACCGGACTCACCAGGGCAGCGAACGCATTAGCCACGCGCTGACATGGGCGGTGGCCAGGCTCTCGCCGCGGGCGCGGGCGATGGTGACCCCATCGGGCCCCGGTGGCGGCACCGGCGACGCGAACCAGAACTCGGCGCCGCCGATCCGGCGACGGATCGGCAGCGCGCGCGGAACATTCGGATCGGCGATCACGCCATCGGCACCTGGCAGGTTGCCCGGGGCACACGGCAATCCGGCGAACGTCGCTGGCGCGACGATCCGGGTGCCCTGCGCGCGGGCGGTGGCGAGCAGGTTCTGCAGCGGCTCTCGCCAGCCGAGGCTCGTGGTGCCGAGACTCAGATTGACCACGGCCGGTCGCTGCTCCAGTGCATGCGTGAGTGCCGCCAGCACCCGCTCGAACGCGCATTGCGGCGCCGCATCGAAGACGCGCAGCGCCAGCAGTTCGCAGGCTGGTGCCTGGGCCAGGATCGCCACGGCGATCGCGGTGCCGTGACCGAGTTCGTCACGTCCAGCACCGCCGACGACCGCGGCGCCATCGTCGGCGAACGCCGGTCCAGCCAGCACCAGTCGCCCACGAAGCCCCGGGTGCCCGGCGTCGACGCCGCTGTCGATGACGACGACGCGGCGTGTGGACTCAGCCATCCAACGTGTGGATCTGGCCCCAGATCTCGCCCTCGAGTTCGACGTTCTTCAACCGCTGCAGGTTGCCGTCGAACACCTCGAAGTCCGATCCGGCGACGCCGATGTAGATCTTGTCGCCCTCGGGCGAGATCGCGACCAGCGAACGCCGCGGCCGGAACTCCTCGTAGGTCTCGCGGATCTTGCGGCCGGTGGTCAGATCGTAGAGCAGGAGCCGGGCCTTGCGGTCCTCGCCGCCGCCGCCGAAGCCGCCGCTCATCGCCGCGGCGATGTTCTTCTTGTAAGCGATCCGCAGGCCCCAGGCGCTGACCTGCGGACCCCATTCGATCACGTTGGTGACCGCGCGGTTCTTGACGTCGACGTCGACGATGCCCCAGTTGGTGCGGTTCTTCTGCACCGGGTCGTCCATCGTGAACAGCAGCCGATAGCGGTCCGGATCGCGGCGATCGAGCAGGTCATTGCCCATCGTCCGGATCGGCCCGGCACCGGTCACGAACGGCGTGTGCAGGTCGACGCGGCCAACCTCGGCGAACGTCCGGGCATCGTGGATCACCAGATCGCCGTCATCGTCGTAGGCATGCCAGAAGGCGCCGCAAGGCGAGATCTGGGCGCCGCGATCGAGCAGGTCCGGCAGCTTCTTCAGCCGCTTCTCGATCTTCTTGCCGGCGACGTCGTACAACAGCCACTGCGACGGCTCGAACGCATAGCGATCGATCAGCTTCTTGACCCGATCGATGCGCACATACCAGTGGGTGCCGCCGGGCAGTTCGCGGACATCGCGGACCCGCAGGACGAAGTCCTTCTCGGTGAACGTGTGTTCGTCGAGCACGGTACCGCTGACGGTGTCGACCACCTCGATGGTCTTCTGGCTGTCGGTGACGACCAGGAACTTCTTGCGGTCGTGGGTCAGCGTCGTGTCCCAGAACATGCCGTGCCGCAGCTTGACCTTGTGCACGACCTGATCGATGACCGGGTCGTACTTGGCCATGAAGTCCGGGTACATCCCGAACCAGAAGTACTGCTTGCCCAGCAGGCCGGCGAGCGGCGGCGCCGGGATCGGCACCAGCGGCTGCTCCGGCGGTTTCTCGGCCGGCGGCTTGTCCGCGGCCGGTTTGGGCTTCTCCGGATCCTGGGTCGCTGGGGGTGCCCCGGCAGCCGGCGGCGTTGTCGGCGGCGCGGGCGGCGTCGGTTCCTGGGCCGGCAGCGCCGCGACCAACAGCAGGGTCAACGCGAAGGTCCTGCTCACGGGAACACCAGGTCGATCGACTTCCAGTCGTTCATCGGCGCGCCGCACGACGCGGTCCAGCTCGGCGCGTTGGTGACCCCGTCGGGCACCTGCGCCGGCCAGTAGCAGGTGTGGTAGCAATCGTACAGATCGCGCTCGATCGGCTGGCACAGGCCGTTGGTGCCGCCCGAGGAGTCGACCTCCCAGCCCGGCGCGAAGATCGTCGTGCAGCCGAACGGATACTCGGTGGGCGGGGGATCCTGGGTCAACGCCACCGCCTGCTGGCGGGATTGCGCGACCATGGCCCACAACCGGCGGGCCTTCTGGTTCAGGGGCAGGATGTGCTTCATGACGATTCGTACCTCGCGAAGAACTTCGGATTGGCGCGGAGGATCCTGGCGTAGGTCTTCAGGCCGAGGTCGACGAAGCCTCGGATCCATTCGCAGTAGTGCAGGTTGGCGCGCGTCGCGTCGCCGTAGCGGACGTGCGCTTCGTGGTAGCAGCCGCCGGCACACAACGGCTTGGCGAAGCAGACGCGGCAGTCGGTCTTGTGGTCGACATGCGCCTGCTCGAGGAACGCGGTGCGCTTGCCCTCGTCGAGCCCCTTCCGGACCGAGCCGAGCGCGTGGTCCTTGCTCTCGACGAACCGATGGCAGAGGCCGAGCTCGCCTTCGGTCGACACGCCGAGCAACCCGAGACCGGCGCCGCACGGGTGCGCCTTGTGGATGCCCTGGTGCAGTTCGCGCAGCAGATCGCCGAGGTTGGCGAAGCCGTGCGCCCGCCCGGCGGCGGCGGCGGCGACGTAGTCCTCGGCCAACGTCGAGAACTCCGCCAGCAGGTTCTCGTAACCCTGATCGCCGAGCGCCCAGGTCCGGTCGGGGCCGGCGGTGACTGGCGCGAAGCCGACTTCGTCGAAGCCGAGGTCTCCGGTCAGGAAGCGGTAGGTGTCGATCACCGACTTGGCGCCGCGGGTGACGGTGACGCGGGCGCCGATCGGTCGACCCTTGCGCTCCTTGTTGGTCGCGATCAGCTTGCGGATCCGCGGCTCCATGTCGGCGAACGAGCCGGCGCCGCTCTTCCAGACGCGATGGCGGTCCTGCTCGCCGGCATCGCCGTCGATGCTGATCGTGATGCCGAAACGATGCGTCGTCAGGAAGTCGATGACCTCGTCGGTCAGCAGCGTCGCGTTGGTGGTCAGCGAGTAGTGCACCCGTTTGCGCACGGCCTTGGCCTGCTGTTCGGCGTAGTCGACCGCGGCGCGGATCGCCGGGAAGTTCAGCAACGTCTCGCCGCCGAAGAACGTGATCGACACCTGCGGCCGTTCGGCCGAGCTGCGCAGCAGGAAGTCGATCGACTGGCGCGCGGTGTCCTCGGTCATCCGCGACACGCGCTTCTCGCCGGGCGCCGCCGGCGTGGCGATCTTGTCGGCCCCGTACTCGTAGCAGTAGGTGCACGACAGGTTGCACTTGTTGGTGACGTTCAGCACCAGCGTCGCCAGCGGGAACGGCATCGGCGGCAGCTGCGCGGCCGGCGGGCGTACTTCATCGACCGGTCGGATGACGCCGAGGTCGACCAGGTCGCCCAGCGCGCGGCGCGCTTCGGCAGGATCGGCATGCTGCGCGACGAAGTCGGCGTCATCGACGCCATCGGGAACGTCGAACCCGGCGACCAGTTGGCCGGCGAGGCCATCGAGTGCCAGGATCGCTGCCGACGGCGTCACGTAGACGAACGCGGTGCCGTGTTCGTCGTGAAAGCGCCGGTGCAGGACCGTGCGCAGCCTCATCGGTCCTCCCACTCGAGCGAGTTCCAGCGCGCGTACAGCGGCACGGTGACCACCAGGTGCGTGCGCGAACGGAAGACCTTCTTCTGCATCGTCGGCGTCTTCGCCGGCGGTTCGGCCGGTTTCGGCGGTGGTGGTGGTGGCGGGGTCACCGGTTTGTCGCCTTCGCCCTGGCCCGGCGCGGCGGGTTTGTCGTCAGGCTTGGCCGCCGGTTTCGGTTCCGGCTTGGGCTCGGGCGGGCGCACCGGGACGTCGAGTTCGACCTCGGCGGTCACGAACACATCACCGACGTTGTTGGCCTGCCACTTCCGCGCCGGATTCGGGCCATCGATGTTGGGGGTGAACACGCCGCTGACCGGGTCGATCGCGCCGACGTACTGCAGATCGTCGTCGTTCTCGCGCACGGCGAACTCGGCCAAGCCGAACTTCGGCCGCACGGTGTAGAGGTCGATGTCGTCGTCGGTGTAGGCCTTCTTGTCCTTGCCGCGGTGCACTGCCAGCGCTTCGAACCGCTCGATCTGCCGGGGATGCCTGGCGCCGCCGACGCGGGCCAGGCCCTGGCGCGGCGTGATCCGGACGTAGTCGACGGCGTCGTACAGATAGATCGTCGCGCTGCCCGGCTCACCGGCCCAGGCAACCACGCGTTCGCCGAGCTCGGTGCCCGGGGCGACGTCGACCCGCACGCGCAGTCGCGTCGCCGACAGCCGTTCGACCTGGGTGATCGTCACACCGGCGCCGGCGACCAGGTCCTCCGTTCGAACGGCGTCGGGGAACGACTCCCCGAACAGATCGAGCGTGTGGCCGAGGAACGGCACGATGACCGCGCGATTGCCGACATGGTGCACACTCGGACGGCCGTGGTGGCGGCGCAGTTGCAGATCGACGCCGATCTCGTCGTGGTTGCCGGTGAAGCAGCGGCCGCGGAAATGCTGCCAGTTCTCGTCGAGCAGCAGCACTTCGCGCCAGGTCGCGCCCTTGTCGCCAGGGTCGGTGCTGCGACCGCGCCAGGAGTAGCCGGCATACAGGAACCCGCGGCCCGAACGATCGATCACGGTGCCGTCGGCGAACTCGAGGTGCCAGCGCACTTCGTACTCATCGACATCGGTACGGGTGATCACCGCGGTGCCATGCACGTCGCCGCGGCCGATCTCGTGGCCGGAAACGGTCCAGGTACCGCCCAGCGGCACTTCGCGGCGATTGACGGTCCAGTGTTCCCACTCCGGCGTGAACAACGGTTGGTTCTTCGCCAGCGCCGCCAGCACGCGATCGCCGACACCCTGTTGCTGGCCGCCACCGGGACCACCCTGACCGCCGCCCTGGTTGCCGCGACCGCCGCGCGCGCCCGCGTTGGCCGTATCGGTCTGGTTGGCACCCGGCGCCGCCGGCAAGCCGACGCCCGAGTTGCCACCGGGCACCGGCGGGCCGCTGCGCGCACCGCGATTGCCGCGGCCGCCGAACCGCCCAAAGCCTTCGTCTTCCTGCTGCGGCCCGCCGCCCATCTGGCCGCGCGACAGCGGGAACATCGCGACATGCGTCGCACGCAACAGTTGCCATTCCTCGTCGTCGCGCTGCTGGCCGAGCACGCGACCGAGCGTGTGGCACTGCGCGCAAGCGCGCTTGAAGTCGGCATCGGCGCTCTCTTCGGACCAGTGCACGCGGCGTTCGCTCTCGTAGAGACCGCGTTCGGCTTCGGTGCGCGTCAGGCCGTGCGAGTTGGCCAGCGACCGGACCAGCGCCTTGGCGTCGCTCGGCGACACCTGCATGCCGTGCAACCGGATCATCCGCTTCAGCGTCTCCTGCCAGCCTTCCGGCGACATGCGCAGGTACGAGATCCGGGTCATCATCTGGTCGGCGTTCAGTTCGTGGCAACGCGCACAGTGGGTGTGCACCAGCGGGTCGCTGACCGCGATGCCGCGGCGGGGGGGCTTCGGCGGTTCCGCCGGCTTGTCGCCGCCCTCCGGATCCTGCGGTTCGTTGCCCGCCTCGCCGCCTTCACCACCGCGACCGCGCCGGCCGGCACCACCGCGCCGGCGACCTTCACCTTGGGCCGGACGTTCTGGGTCCTGCGTCGCGGCCGGTTCGCCCGGTGGAGTGGCGGTGGGCGGCGTCGCCGCCGGCGGAGTGGCCGGCGTCGTGGAAGGGGCTGGCGGAGTCGGCACCGGAGCCGGGGGCTGCCCCTGCTGCGCAAGCAGCAACGGGAGCCAGCAGGACAGCACAAACGCACGAGCGAACGGGGGCAGTCGCACGACGGAAACCTCGTTCCGGCTGAGCCGGGGCGCGGACGAGCGGGCACCATACCGACTCACCGCACAACGAGTTGCGTCTTGTTGGTCGTTTCTGTCGCGCTGCGCCGCAAGCGCTGCGGAGCCCCGATTGGGCCGAGGTTCAGCGGATGCCGACGATGATCTCGCAGCCATTGCTGGCGAGCGCACCGGCGGCGTTGGCGCCGGGTTCGATGGCGAAGCCCTGCTGAAAGATCTGTACGCCGGCGAGCGCGACGGTCGAAGGAATCGCCAGCGACCTGGTCGCGACGCCGTTGCCGACTCCGACGGTTGGTTCGGTGCACACCATGGTGATGCACCACTGAAATCGCGCCCTATCGCAGGCGTCCCTGGTCGAGCAGCAGCGTGCGGTCCGCCGCGCCGAGGGCTGCGGGTCGATGGTCGACGATCAGGACTGCACACCGCGGTCGTGCGCGACGCAGCGCCGGCAACAGTGCTTGTGCACTGGCTTCGTCAAGGAACGCCGCCGGTTCATCGAGGATCAGCACATCGACATCGCGCGCCAGCACACGCGCGAGCGCGACGCGGCGCGCCTGGCCGGCGGACAGTTCCTGGCCATCCTGCAGGCGACGGCCGAGCGGCGTATCGAGGCCGCGCGGCCAGCTGGCGACCAGTTCGGTCAGGCCTGCCAATTCGAGTGCTTCGGCAAGCCGCGCTTCGTCAGCCGTCGGTGCCGCCAGTTGCAGGTTCTCGCGCAGCGTCATTTCGAGCGGAGCGCTGTCTTGGAACAAGACGCCGAGGCGCTCTGCGAACGCCGCCGGATCGAGTTCGCGGACATCGACGCCGCCGAACGCGATCCTGCCGGACTCCGGTTCGTACAGACCAGCGAGCAGTTTGACCAACGTCGATTTGCCAGAGCCATTGCGACCGATCAGCGCCACGTGTTCGCCCGGTTGCAAGCGCAGATCGATGCCCAAGAGCACCGGCGCCGTCATCCCGGGATAGCCAAACGTCAGTCCCTCGACCGCGAGTACGGCGGGGGAGTCCGGCATGGGGGAGAACGAAGGGGGACTCGTCACCCCCGCCGGGTCATCCAGCACTTGCTGCAGATGCTGCAAGAACAGCCGATCCTCGACCAGCGCCGCCCGCGCCGACAGCAGATCGCGGATGCCGTTCTGCGCCCGCTGCACCGCCTGCGCCTGCATCACCAGCCCGCCGATCGTCAACGCCCCCGCCAGCGCCTGCCAACCCAGCCACGCATACGCCGCGAACATCGCCAGACTCGCGATCGCCTGTACGCCGATGTCGACGAACGCCCGTTCGCGCGCCAGCCGCAGCGCGGACTCGCGCAGCCTGGTCCGCATGGCCGCCGTCCTCGCCAGCAGCGTCGACACCATCCCGAGCGCGCGAACGTCCTTGCTGGCGGTCTTGCTGCCGAGCACCGAGCCCAGGTAGATCGCCTGCCGCTGGTCGTTGGCATGGCGTTCCTGCCAGTCATAGGCGGCAGCCGTCTGACGCGCTCGAGCCCAGGCGATCGGCGCCGCCGCCAGCATCGCCAGGATCGGCAGCCACAGGGCCACCGAACCGAGCGTCCAGACCATGCTCAGCAGCATCACCAGAGCGACCAGCAGCGCGCCGACGTCCTGGATCAACCGCGCCGGCCGCGCCGCGGCTTCCTGGCCAGCCTTGTGCAGCTGATCGTGGAACTTCGGGTCGTCGAGGCGAGCGAGCGGGATCGTCGCGACCTGGCGCTGCAGTCGATCGACGGCATGGTCGGTGACCGCGCGAGCCAGCCGTTCGCCATGCCAGCCGGACAGCGACCGCAACACGACGCCGAACAGCGCGATGGTGGCGGCGAAGCCGACGGCGAACAGCACGTTCGGCCAGGCGGCGTCCGGGTTGCCGGGAGTCGCCGACGCGACCGCGTCGATCAGGAGCCGCATCGCGTGCAGGCCGGCGAGCGGGATCAGGCCAGACGCCAGCAGGAACAGCAGCTGCAGAACGACCGGGCCGCGGGCGGCTGGCAGACAGAGCCGCAGAGCCGTCGCCAGCGCCAAGGGCTTGGGTTTGCCCGGACTCAGCCCCCCCGACCCCGTCATTCTACTTCCGATAAGATTTGTTATGTGAAGCTTGGCGGGGGAGCCGCCTCGGGGAGCGGCCCCGCGGGCCAGCCATCAGTTCCCCCCGCCGGCCGGCCTGGCATCGGACTTCGCTTCGGGCCGGTTCTTCACGTGGCGATCCAGCCAGCTGACCATCTCAAACAGGCAGTGCAGCACCGACTCCTGCGCCCGATAGCCATGCGACTCCGCCGGCAGCATCACCAGCCGCGCCGTGCCGCCATGGCCCTTGATCGCCGCATAGAACCGCTGCGACTGCAGCGGCCAGGTGCCCTGGTTGTTGTCGTCGGCGCCGTGGATCAGCAGGATCGGTTCCTGCACCCGATGGGCATGCGAGAACGGCGACATCGTGTGGTAGACCGCCGGCGCCTCCCAATAGGTCCGTTCCTCGTTCTGGAACCCGAACGGCGTCAGCGTCCGGTTGTAGGCGCCCGACCGCGCGATGCCGGCGGCGAACAGATCGGTGTGGCACAGCAGATTGGCGGTCATGAAGCCGCCATAGCTGTGGCCGGCGACCGCAATCTTGCGCGGATCGGCGACGCCGGAATCGACCAGCACCTTGACCGCGGCTTCGGCGTTCTGCACCAGCTGGGTCACGAACGTGTCATTGGCGGAACGCGCATCGCCGACGATCGGCATCGCCGCATCGTCGAACACCGCGTAGCCGGCGAGCAACAGCCACAGATGCGAACTGCCGGCCAGGCGCACGTAGCGATCAGGCTGGCTGCGGACCTGCCCGGCATCGCTGGCCTGCGTGAACTCCTGCGGATACGCCCAGATCAGCACCGGCAGCTTCGTGCCGGCCTGCCAACCGGGCGGTGTGTACAGCGTGCCGGAGAGCGGCACCCCATCGGCGCGCTGGTAGCGGAGCAGCTGCTTGCCGATCTTGCTGGTGTGTTCGAGGGCCGGATCCGAGAACGTGGTCCAAGGCGTGTGCACGCCGCTCGCCAGTTCGACCTGGTACCAGTTCGGCGGTTCGGTCCGTGACTCGCTGCGGATCAGGATGCGCTGCGCCTCGTCGTCGAGCACACCGACGAACGTCTCGTGCCGACCCGGCCGGCACTGCCAGACGCGGCGTTTGTCGCCGGTACGCGGATTCCAGCGATCGAGGAACGGCCGGTCGCCGTCCTTGCTGGCGCCCTCGCCGGCGAGCAGCAGTTCGCCCGCGAGCGTGATCAGTCGCGATTCGCCGGTCGGCGTCGTTCTCGCGATCGGGCGGCCCGGATCGGTGTAGGCATCCTGGCTGCTGCGTTCCCACAGTTCGACCGGCGCCACCGAGAAGTCGTTCAGATCCAGGCGCGACAGCCGCTGCCGCCGCAACTGGCGATCGGCTTCGGCCATCAACACGGTCTGCCGGTCGGCGGCGATGCTGACGCGGCCGAAGCGATAGCGCGAACGGAACCACAGCCGCGGCTCCCCCGCCGGGTCGGCCAGCACGTGCACCGCATCGCGTTGCTCGACCTTGGTCTTCGGATCACCACCGTCGAGCGCTTCGGCCCACAGCAGCGTGTGCGGATGACCGGGCAACCACTCGATGCCGCGCGGGCCGGTCGGCACGCCGCCGATCGGCACGTTCTCGCGCAGCGGCATTTGCGCGACCGTGCGCAGGACCGTGCCCTGGCGATCGCACAGCTCCACCACCTGCGGGAAGGCCATCCACGGCACCAGGTACGAGAACGGCCGGCGGAGGCGCGTGATCAGCAGCAACTGGCCGTCGGGCGATGGTTCGGCATCGACGATGGCGCCCGGCGCGCCGACCGGTGTCACCGCGCCGGTGGTGACGTCGACCACGGCGAGCTGCGCCTCGGCGAACCACGCAAAGCGCGCCGCGTCGTCCTCGTTCTGCAGCATGTCCGGGTTGGTGCGGACCTGGGCCTTGACTCCACCACCGGTCTCCTGCACCTCGGGACCGGCCGGTGCGCTCGGCAACGGCGGCTCGTCGCCGGCCACGGTCAAGCGACACAGCAGCGAACGCTGATCCGGCAGCCAGCGCAGCGGTGAACCGAGCACGCAGTTGAGCTGGACGCCGTCGATCCGGCGCACCGAGCCGTCGGCGGTCGCGCACAACCACAGCCGATAGCCGCCGGCGGCAGCCTGCGTGAAGGCGAGGTGCTCGCCATCGGCAGACCAGTGCGTGTTGCCGAAGTGACCTGGCGGCAGAGCCAACGTCCGTTCCTGGCCGTCGGCGAGGCGGCGCAGCACGACCTTCTCGGTGATCGTCGACAGCTGCGGACCGCGCGACTCCGGATCGATCCGCAACCCGGCGAGCTTGCGGTGCGGTCGCGCGACCGTGCCGATGTCGGGCAGGCCACGGCGACTGGTCAACAGCAGCCACCGGCGATCCGGTGACAACCCGACGTCGGGCGTCGGTTCGGCGACGACCAGACTGGCGATCGGCTCGGGCGGCTTCCGATAGCCGGCGTCCTGGCCGGACAACAGCGCGGACAACGCGACAACGACGAGCAGCGGCGGCACTCGCATGGCATTGGCTCCAACTCGCGGGACGGTGCGAGGAGCCGGCAGCGTAGGCGGCGGCCGCGTCGGCGGCCACGACTGCGCCGGTTCAGACGCGAGCGGCGATCCGTTCCAACGCTTCGCGGTGCTTCTGCGCGAACGTCTGTTCGAAATCGAAGCCGGCGGCGAAGTCCAGGCGCGAGTCGGTCGGCCGGCGGCTCAGCAGCTCGGCATCGATCAGGTTGAACACGATCTCGCCGAAATCGGCGGTCTGGCGCACGCCCCAGCGATCGAACACCAGGCTGGCCATCGGGCCGAACTGATCGGCGGCGAACTCGCGGATGCCGCGCAGCAGCTCGCGGCCACCGACGTGCCGGTCTTCGCCGGTCAATTGGTCCTTGCCCAGATGCTGCATCGTGTAGTCGAGCGCATCGAGCACGAAGTAGTACGCATGCCGCGAGAACCGACGGTCCTTGCGACGCACGGTCTGGATCTTGTCTTCGAGCAGATCCTGTTCAGGAGCTTGGGCCATGTCTGCGGATTCCTGGCGGGGCTAGCGCCACCGGTCCTCTGACCGCTGGCGTTATCGACCGTCGTGAAACCGCCCTTGAGTGCGGCACCGCTGACCGGCGGCGTTCGCACTCCCCTGAAGTCCGAGCCGTCACGGCGCTGCGTCGTACTGCAGCAGGCATGCGGTCAGCACCTGATCCGGCGGAATCCGCAGGTCGAGGTCCTGATGTGCAGCCAGCGTGTGTTCGAGCAGCGTCGACCATGGCTCAGGATGGCCGGCAACGTAGGCGCAGTCGCCGGCGGCCGCAAGGTGCCGTTGCAGTCGGAGCCGCAGCTCGGCGGCCAGCAGGGCCAGGAACAGACGGGCTTGCGCCACGGCCTGGGTGCGGCCGGTCGCCCCCTCCAGGGCCGCCCGGGCGGTGGCCACGGCCCGCAAGGGGTTGTTCCCGGCCAGCATCGCCGAAACCAGATCGTGTAGCCGTACCGCCTGTTCGGTGCACGCCTGCAGCGCCCGGCCGAGGCTGCCACCGGCCAAGGCGATGGCGCGTTCATGCAGGTTTCCCGCGGTCGGCAGACGACGGCGCAATTCCGCACGCAGCGTCGCGTCGTCGAGCGGTCGCACGCCCAGGCGTTGCGCCCGCGACCGGATCGTCGGCAGCATCTGTTCGGGCTTGGCCGTCTCGACGACCAGGAACGTGTCGGGCCCGGGCTCCTCGAGCGTCTTCAACAGCGCGTTCTGGGTCTCTTCCTCCATCGTGTGCGCGTCGCGGATCACGACCACGCGGGCGCGGCCTTCGACCGCGGCGCGACCGAGCGCGACCTGGACGGCGCGAACCTGGTCGATCCGGATCACGTGCACGCTGCCGCCGAACTCTTCGACCTGCTGTTCGTCGGCGGCGCGCGCGATCACGTGCACGTCCGGATGCTGACCGGCGGCAACGCGCCGGCAATCCCGGCAGATGCCACACGGCGTGTCGGGGTCGAGTTCCGAGCGGCACAGCAGCGCCGCGGCCAACCAGTCGGCGACCGTCGACTTGCCGGTGCCCTGCTGGCCCTCGATCAGCACCGCGTGGTGCATCTGCAACCGGCGGGCCTGCTGCAGCAACCGGGCGAACGTCACGCCCTGGCCGAGCGGCATCGGCAACCGTGCCGGTGCGGGCTCGCTCACGGCAGCCGCTCCTGCACCCGTGCCCGCAGTTCGTCCTGCACGTCGTCGCGGGCGCGGTTGGCGTCGATCACCAGCACGCGCGGATCGTGCGCGGCGAGTCCGGCGAACGCGGCCCGGACCCGGGCGTGGTAGTCGGCGCCGCGCGCTTCGATGCGATCGTCGGGGCGATCCCGACGGCGCTGCTGCGCGACCTCTGGGGCGACATCGAGCACGAACACCGCCGCGGGCATGATGCCGCCGTGGGCCTGATGGGTCAGTTCGAACACGAACGGCAACGGCAGGGCCGTGGCGGCCGGCAGCGCCAGTGACTGGTAGGTCAACGTCGAGGTGTAGCAGCGCTCGGCAATCACCACGGTGCCGCGGGCCAGCGCCGGCGCGATCACGCGCGCGATCAGCTCGGCGCGCGCGGCCGTGAACAACAACGCCTCGGTCAACGGCAACAGTTCGCCCGTCGTCGGCGACAGCAGCAGGTGCCGCAGGGCCTCACCGACCGGCGTCGATCCGGGCTCGCGCAGATGCAGCACGTCGGCCCCCTGCGCGCGCAGCCAGGCCACCAGATCGCCCGCCTGGGTGCTCTTGCCGCAGCCATCGGGGCCATCGAGCACGAAGTAGCGACCGACGGTCACAGCATGCCCTCGATCAACGTCCGCAGTTCCGGCGACTCCGCCAGCTGCTTCTCGAACGAACAGGTCAGGTAGCTGACCGCGGCGCGACTGCGCTGCGCGAGGAACCGGCCGACCTCGGCGCGGCTCAGGCCCTGCTGCACGCACAAGAACGCGAGCACCTTGCGCGCCAGGCTGACCTTGCGGGTCTGGTCCTTGCCGAGCAGTTCGGCGGTGGTGATGCCCATCCGTTCGCAGACGCGATCGCGCAGCCGCTGGAAGGTCCGCGTCGGGTCGATCAGTTCGAGATACTTGCGCGGCAACTGGCCGTCGCGCGAACGGGCCCACGCCGAGCGCAGCTCGCTGAACGTACCGGTCGCCTGCTGCGCCAGCGCCTCGATCACGTGCGCCCGGCCATTGCGCGACGGTGCGCCTTCCAGCGCCCGCAGGTAGCGCAGGCGGCCGAGCGGTCCGGGCGCGTCGATCTGGGTCACGAAGCCCGCCAGCAGCGTGGTCGCCAGCGACGGCTCCAGGTCGCGGATCTCCTTCGGATGCCAGCGCGACGCCAGCAGCGTCGGCGCGCGCAGCGTTTCACGGACGCGCAACACCGCCAGCAGGAAGGCCTGCAGCTTCGGCTTGCCGGCGATCCGGTGCAGTTCATCGATCCACAGCGCCCGGTCGACCACCAGTTCGTCGTGCAGGCCGGCGACGCGATTCTCCAGGTGGCAGGCCTGGAACGCCTTCAGCAGCTGCAGCAGATCGAAGCGCATCGGGGCCGGGCGCACCTGCTCGGCGAACGCCCGCAGCAGGAACGTCTTGCCGACGCCGGCAGGCCCATGGAAGAAGAACAGCGAGGCCGGCAGCGGGCGGCCGGCCACCAGGTTCTGCAGCACCAGCCACGCGGTCTTGTTGCCGTCGTCGACGATCGGGTGGCGGGGCGACACCTCGAGTTGCTCGATCGGCACCGCTTCCGGCTCGGTCTGCAGTTCGACCGCGATCGGCACGCCGAACTCGGCGGTCAGCACCTCCTGCAGCAGCGGCCGGTACAGCGTGCGCACGCGATCCAGCACCAGGCGGCTGCGCGCCTCGAGGTAGACGATGCCACGCTCCATCAGCACCGGGCGGAGCTCTTGCAGCCACGAACCGTACGGACCTTCGCCCGCGCGTTGCCGCAGCTGTTGTTGCACCGACGCCCAGCTTTGCTTCAGCAGTTCGAGCATGCCTGACCGGCGCGGCCGTCGGCGACGACCGCGGACCGCGCACGCTAGCAGGGAGTCAGCGTCCCTGCCACTCCCGCTGCAATCGCGCGGCGGTCGTCGCGGCATCGGTACCGGCGGCGTCCTTCTGCACGCGTCCGAGCAGCGCGTTGGCGCGCTCGCGATCGCCGAGTTCGTGCCGCAGTTCGGCAGCGCGCAACCACAGCGCCCCGCGTTCGGCGCGCTCTGCCGGCGCGTCGGCGGCCGGTGCCGCGCCAGGCTCGCGCAGGTACTTCCGATCCAGCGCCGGCGGTACCGCGGCGGCGACCTCGAACTCGAGCGCGGCCTCGACCTTCTGGCCGAGCCGAAGCAACGCTTCACCGAGTCGCTCGTGCAGCTCGCGCTGGAACGGATCGATCCGGTTGCACTCGGTCAGGTACTGCGCTTCGGCCTTGGTGTTGCCGTTGTCGCGCTCGAATTCCGCCAGCGTCCAGCGCGGCGTGAACGCCCGACCGGACCGTCGCACGTATGCCTTCATCTCCATCTGCGCCTGATCGGTGCGCCCCTGGTCGCGGTACAGCCGCGCCAGCAGGATCTCCGGCGCGTTCTCGACCTCGGTGCACTTGGGCCAGCACGCCTTGGCCTTCTGGAACATGTCCTCGGCCGCCGCCTCCTCGCCCCGCGCCAGCAGGGCTCGGCCGCAGGCGATCCGCGAGTCGAAGTCGTCGGCGCCGCGTTGGAAGCCGAGCTGCCAGGCCGCGATCGCCTCGTCGGTGGCCTTGCGCGCCGCCAGCAGCGCCGCGCGCGCCAGCAGCGCCGGGCCGTGTTCGGCATCCTTGCGCATCACCTCGGCCAGGTGACGCCCGGCATCGACCGGATTGCCGCGCTGGATGCAGGCCCAGGCCAGGTCGACCCGGGCCTGCGTGTTGGTCGCGTCGGCGACCAGCTTCAGTTCGAGCCGTTGCAGCGCCGCGTCGTCGAACCGCGGCACCAGCCGCATGCCGCGCAGCTTCTCCTTCTCGATGAAGTCGAGCAGCAGCCGGTCGAACGCCGCCGACGACATGCCGAGCGCCTGGGCGAACGCCGCATCGGTGTCGAGGTCCTCGCCGAAGGCGCGGAGCAGCGCGATCGCCTTGTCGAAGCCGAAGTCGCGGGCCAGCAGCTCGACGATCAGGCCGCCCTGGTAGTAGCCGAACAGGATCCGCGGGCCGCGGAACAGCCGGTTCATGAGCCGGATCGGCGGGATGTCCTGGTTGGCGAACGCATCGAACAGCTCGCGGTCCATGCCGCGTTCCCAGGCCGGGTCGCGGACGCGTTCTTCGTAGACCGAGAAGCCCTCGGTCAGCCAGCGCGGCACCCGGTGGCGCGACAGGCCAAGCGTCAGCACATGGGTGTACTCGTGCCAGACGGTGGCCTCCCACATGAAGTCCTGCTTGCGCACGTCGGCGTCGACCGGCGACACCAGCGTGATGAACGGTCCGAAGCACGCGCCGAGCGCGGTGAACCCGCGGAAGCCGATCGTCCGGACCGAGAAGTCGTCCCAGGTGTGGAACACCTCGACCTTGACCTGCCGTTCGGGCCGCCAGTCGTACTTGTGGCCGAGTTCTTCCAGCGCCTGCAAGTGGACCGGCATCAGGTACTCGCGCAGCACTTCGGTGTCATCCCGGTGCAGCTGCAGCGCGAACTTGTCGTTGCTGACCAGCGTGTACTCGTCGTCCAGCAGCTGCTGCACCGCCAGCGAGTTGTTGCGCCACGGATCGACCAGGCCCTTGCTCAGGTCGGCGGCGCGCTGCAGCAGTTCCTTGGCCTTGTGGCCCTCGCCGACGTAGATGAACGCGCGGGCCATGCCGTGCAGCGTCGGCAGGTGTTCGGGCTGCACCCGCCGTGCTTCTTCGTAGAACGGCAGCGCATCGCCGAAGCGATACAGCGCCACCAGATGATCGCCGAGGATCCGATCGACTTCGGGCCAGCTGCCATCGCCCGCGAGCGCCCGCGTGCGGAACTGCAGGTAGGCTTTCTGGTCGTGCAGCAGCCAGGCGGCGGCGGCGCGGTGCGCCAACGCGATCCTGTGGTTGCCGTTGATCCGCAACGCCCGGTCGAGGATCTCGGCGGCGTCGCCGTAGCGCCGGTCGTCGAGCACCGTCTTGCCGCGCTCGATCAGCGCCGGCACCGATTGCGGATTCAGCTGCAGGACCCGCTCGAGGAAGCGGTCGGTCTTGCCGGGATCCAGCTGCATGTTGGCACTGCGGATCCGGTACATCGCCAGCAGGGCCTCCTCGACGTCGCCGTGGGCATCGAGCACCCTGGCCAGGTCCTTCTCGCCGCTCGGATGACCGGCAGCCTCGCCGTAGGCCTCGAACTTCAGCAGCCCGTAGGTCGTCCGCGGCTCATGGCGATCGGGCACGAGTCGCATCGCTTCGACCAGCATCCGGCTGCTGGACTCGATGTTGGCGCGGCCGCCGAGCCGCCAGATGCAGCGGGCCAGGAACGCCAGCTGCAGGCCGTCAGGCGGCGGCTCCAGCGCGGCCGCGGCTTCCCATTCGGTGCGGCCCGCCGCGCGCTGGCCGCCCTCGGTCAGCGCGTCGCCGAGGCGATAGCGGGCCTCGAAGTCGTTGCCATCCCGTGCCACGCAAGCTCGCAGCTCGGCGACCGCGTCGTCGTAACGGCCGACGGCTTGCAGGGCGCGCGCGCGCAGGTGCGAGAACGCCGTCTGCGAACGACTGGCCTCGGGCAATGCCGCGATGCCGCTCACGACCTCGTCGAAGTTGCCGCGGCGCAGTTCGATCTCGAGCAAGCCGGTGTGCGCCTGGTCCACCAGATCGCGTTCGGGTCGATCGGCGCCCTGTTCTTCCTCCCAGGCATCCAGCAATTCCTGGAAGCCGGATTCGGCGGACGTCAGTTCCCCCTTGCGGAGTTTCTTCCAGGCGAGCTGCAGGGTGCCGGCCCAGTCGGACTCATCCTGGCTCGGCAGCGGAACCGTTCCCAGCAGACAGCAGAGGAGGGAAGCGATCGTCGTGCGCATCACGCGACACGATACGGCATCCGCAGCGCCGATGCTGGAGGTCTCGCGCGACTCGGCGAAGTTGCCGCCGAGCCGGCGCCGGCGTCGCGATCAGCGCGCGCGGAACTCGACGCCGTTGGTCGACTCGGCGACCCGGCCCATCCGCGACAGCTCCACCGTGACGGCCTGGAACTGCACCTGCAGCGGCACCACCGGCGGCAGCGCCATCAAGAACTGCGCATGACCGCGACCGTCGACCTGCTGGAACAGCGTCGTCCGCGGATCGACCAGCAGCAGGCAGCCGCTGCCCGGCAGGGCGATCGGTGTGGCCGCCAGGTGGCCGACGACCAGGATCGCGACCGCGCCGGCATCGGCGTTGGTCACGTCCCACTGCAGGGCCGCGCCGCGTTGGGTCCGGACGACCTGGCCGGCGAGGTCGCCGCCGCAGGGCCTGCCGAAGTTCGAGAACGAATAGTTCTGCGCTGCCGCAGTCGCGGCGAGCAGCAGGACACCGAGGGTCGAGATCAGTTTCATGGTTGCAACCAGTGGCTGCCAGGCAGCGCCAGCCGAGGGCCACGGATGGTATCCATCGGCAGCCGGGGAAGGGAAGGCCCAGTCGACTTGGCCAGGTAACGGGGTTGTCGCGATGACCGGTTCCCCGCCCGGAACCTAGAGGCCGTATTCCTTGATCTTCCGGTACAGCGTCCGTTCCGACAGTCCCATCGCCTTCGCCGCCTTCAGCCGGTTGCCCGACGCCAGCTCCAGCGACACCCGGATGTGGTTTCTTTCGACCTCGGTCCAGGTGTGCCCGGCCAGGAACTGCCAGCCGTCCTGATCGACCGGCAGCGGCGCCCAGATCTCGGGCGGCAGGTCGGCCCGGGTCAGGATGTTGCCGCGCGCGCGCACCACCATCGACTCGACGGCGTTGCGCAGTTCGCGGACGTTGCCGGGCCACTCGTACTGCACCAACGCCACCAGCGCATCGCGATCGATCGACTCGACGTCCTTGCCATGCAGCTTGCCGAAGTGCTGCAGGAAGTGCTCGATCAGCAGCTTGATGTCCGAACGCCGTTCGCGCAGCGGCGGCAGGTCGATCGTGACGACCTTCAGGCGGAAGTAGAGATCCTGGCGGAACTCGCCGCTCTTGACCTTGTTCGGCAGATCGGCGTTGGTGGCGGCGAGCACCCGGACGTCGACCGGTCGCAGCCGGTTGTCGCCGAGCCGCGCGACCGCGCGTTCCTCGAGCACGCGCAAGAGCTTCACCTGCGTCTGCTGCGGCATCTCGCCGACTTCGTCGAGGAACAGCGTGCCGCCGGCGGCGTACTCGAACTTGCCTTCGCGATCGGCGACGGCGCCGGTGAACGCGCCCTTGACGTGACCGAACAGTTCGCTCTCGATCGTGCCTTCCGACATGCCGCCGCAGTTGATCGGCACGAACGGTTTCTTGGCGCGCGGCGACAGGTTGTGCACCGCGCGCGCGATCAGTTCCTTGCCGGTGCCCGACGGGCCGAGGATCAGCACCGACGCGGCGGTCGACGCGATCTGGCGCACGACCGCCAGCACGCGCTGCATCTTCGGATCCTGGCCGATGACGCCCTCGATGCCCCAGGTGCGCTCCATCTGGCCGCGCAGGTCGTCGTAGGCGAGGTCCTTGCGATGGTCGTCGAGACACTTCCTGACCTTGGTGCGCAGATCGGCGAGGTCGACCGGTTTCTCGACGTAGTAGCTGGCGCCCTTCTCCATCGCCTGCACGGCGATCTCGCGGCCGCCATGGCCGGTCAACATCACGACGCGGCAGTTGCCGTAGTTCTGGCGCGCGGCCTCGAGCACGGCGAAGCCGTCGACGCCCTTCATGACCAGATCGGTCACCACCACCGCGAAGCGCCGTTCCTGCAACAGCGCGACCGCTTCGGCGCCACCGGTCGCCGCGGTGATCTCGACCGGCAGCACCTCGAGCGCCGCCACCAGCGACTCGCGCAGCGCGTCGTCGTCGTCCACCACCAGGATCGGATCGCCGCTCATGCCGTGGTCTCCGCGTCGTGCCGCAACGGCAACCGGATCGCGAACTGGGTGCCCTTGCCGACCGCCGACGAGAACGTCAGCGCCCCGCCATGTTCCTCGACGATCCGGCGGACGGTCGGCAGGCCGAGCCCGGTGCCGCTCTTCTTGGTCGAGAAATACGGCTCGAGGATCCGCGGCAACACCTCGGGCGGGATGCCGGCGCCGGTGTCGGTGACCCGGATCACTGCCGTATCGGCATCGCGCTGGCTCGACACCAGCACCTCGCCGCCGCGCGGGGTGGCATCGCGGGCGTTGCGGATCAGGTTGACCAGCGCCGCCTGCAGATGGTCCCAGTCGACCGGCACCGGGCCGAGACCGTTGCCCGGATAGAAGCGCAACGACACGCCGTGTTCGGCGAGTTCGGGGGCGTGGAAGTCCACCACCGCCTGCAGCTTCTGGTTGAGGTCGACCGGCGTCAGTTGCGGCACCGGCGCGCGGGCGAAGGTCAGGAACTCGTCGAGGATCTTCTGCAGCCGCCTGACCTCGGCCTCGACCGTCGTCAGCCGCTTCTGCGTGCGCTTGTCGCGCGGCGTCTCGGGCTCCTTGAAGTCCTCCAGCACGAGCTGCAGGTTCAGGCCGATCGTCGACAGCGGGTTGCGGACTTCGTGCGCGAACCCGGCCAGCAGCGAGCCGAGCTGCGCGAGCCGTTCGGTCCGGATGCGAGCCTGCCGTTCTTCGCGCGCCGGGGACGTCATTGGGCGATCACGACCATACCGGCAAGCGCGCAACGATCCAGGATCCAGTCGAGCGTCGGCGACGCGGAACGACGTGCGGGGCGTGCGCAACACGGCCGTGTCGGGCACACTGACGGGATGCCCTGCGAACGCGTGCTGCTCCGCGCGACCCCGGCGGCGCCGCTGGCGGCGCGCGCCGCTGCGTTGTTGCGCGCGGGCAACCTGTGCGTGCTGCCGACCGAGACCGTCTATGGCCTGGCGGTGTTGCCGTCGTTGCCAGCGGCGGTGGCGGCTGCCCGAGCCGCGAAGGGCCGCGCCGAAGATCAGGTGTTCACCTGGCATCTGGCCGCCGCCGACGACCTGACGCGACTGGCCCGCGCGCCGGAGCCGCGCGTGCAGCGCCTGCTGCAGCGCTACTGGCCGGGGCCGCTGACGGTGGTGTTGCCGGGGCTGCACGAACCCACGGTCGGGCTGCGGGTGCCGGCGCACGACTTCACCCGCGACGTGATCGCACGCTGCGGCGAAGCGCTGTGGCTGACCTCGGTCAACCGGACCGGCCAGCCGCCGCTGTGTGAGCCCGACGCCATCGCGAGCGCGTTCGGGCCGCAGGTGGCGCTGCTGGTCGACGACGGCCGATCGCCACTGGGCAGCGCGTCGACCGTGGTGCGCGCTCTCGGCGCCCGTCTCGAGGTGCTGCGCGAGGGCATCCTGTCGGCAGCCGAGATCTACTCCACGGCGGCCGCGTCGGTGTTGTTCGTCTGTACGGGGAACACCTGTCGGTCGCCGCTGGCCGAGGCGTTGGCCCGGCAGCGGGTTGCCGAGGCGCTGGGCGTGCCGCCGCACGAGCTGTTGGCGCATGGCCTTTCGTTCGGTTCCGCCGGCACCGGCACGCTGGACGGCATGCCGGCCAGCGAGGGTTCGCAGGCAGCCGGCGCGGAAGTCGGCCTCGATCTGTCGATGCATCAGAGCCGAGCGCTGGATGCCGCGATGGTGACGGCGGCGCGCGCCATCTACTGCCTCGGCAAGAGTCACCTGCGCCGGCTGCTGGACCTGGTGCCCGAGGCCAGGGAACGCGCGCAGCTGTTGCGCCCTGACGGCCGTGACATCGCCGACCCGTACGGCGGTGACCTCGCCGCCTATCGGCGCGCGCGGGAGGAGATCGCCACGGCCGTCGCGGCGCGGCTGCCGGACTGGCTCGCCCTTCGCCTGCGCTAGAGTCGGTCGGCGATCACGCCAGCAGGCCCGGCACCACGTGGCCGGCGATGTCGGTCAGACGGTAGTCGCGGCCCTGGAACCGGAACGTCAGCCGTTCGTGGTCGATGCCGAGCAGGTGCAGCAGCGTCGCGTGCAGATCGTGCACATGCACCGGATCGCTCGCGATGTTGTAGCCGAAGTCGTCGGTGGCGCCATGCACGTGGCCCTCGCGGACCCCGCCGCCGGCCAGCCAGTAGGAGAAGCAGCGCGGATGGTGATCCCGGCCGTAGTCCTGCGCCGTCAACTTGCCCTGGCAGTAGGCCGTACGTCCGAACTCGCCGCCCCAGACGACCAGGGTGTCGTCGAGCAGGCCACGCCGCTGCAGATCGAGCACCAGCGCCGCCGACGCCTGATCGGTCTGCTGGCATTGCGTCGTGATGCCGCCCGGCAACGAGCCGTGCTGATCCCAGCCCTGATGGAACAGTTGCACGAAGCGTACGCCGCGCTCCAGCAGTCGCCGCGCCAGCACGCAATTGGCGGCATAGGTCCCGGGCTGACGCGCGCCTTCGCCGTACAGCAGATACGTCGACGCCGGTTCGCTGCCGAGGTCGGCGACCTGCGGTATCGCCAGCTGCATCGAGAACGCCAGTTCGGCCTGGGCCGTTCGCGCCGCGATCGACGGGTCGGCGGACTTGCCGGCCTGGATGCGGTGCAGGGCCGCGAGCGCCTCGAGTTGCGCGCTGCGGACCGCGCGATCGATGCCCGGCGGATCGGCGAGGAACAGCACCGGTTCGCCGCCCGGTCGGAACTGCACGCCCTGATGCTGCGCCGGCAGGAACCCGCTGCCCCACAGGCGCGCATAGAGCGGTTGGTCGCGCGCGGCATCCTTGCTGACCAGGACGACGAACGCCGGCAGGCCGGCGGCGTCGCTGCCGATCCCGTGGGCGAGCCAGGCGCCCATCGATGGCCGCCCGGCGAGCTGACTGCCGGTGCACAGGAACGTGATCGCCGGATCGTGGTTGATCGCTTCGGTGTGCAGCGAACGGACCACGCACAGGTGCCGCGCGATCGCCCGCGTGTGCGGCAGCAGATCGCTGATCGCGATGCCGGTGTCGGCGCAGCGCTGGAACCGCGTGAACGAACCGGCCATCGGCAGGATCGCCTGGTGGCCACTCATGCCGGTCAGACGTTGGCCGCCGAGCACCGAGTCGGGCAGCGCCTGCCCGTGGCGCTGCCGCAGCACCGGCTTGTCATCGAGGGTCTCGAACGGCGACGGTCCGCCGGACTGGAACAACCAGACGATCCGCCGTGCGCGCGGCGCGTGATGCAACCGAGGGGCATCGTCGGCACCGCTGCCGAGTCGGCGGAGCGCGAGCGCCGGCAGCAGGCCGGACATGCCCGTGAGCCATTGCCGGCGGTTACTGGCGAAATGTCCGAGGCTCATCGGCACACCATCGCGGCATCGCTGCCGAACAGGGTCGAGGCGAGCAGCACGAACGGCGCCAGTTCAGCGGCGCGCCCGGCCCCCACCACCTGCGCCGCGGCGTTCGGATCGGCGGCGTAGCGCTGCACCATCGCGGCGTGCAATCCGAGCAGCACCTGCAGTTCGGCCGGCTCGGGCTGGCGCCCGCACAATTCCGCGAACATCGCCATCACCGTCGCCGCCGGCGTGGCCCCGGTGACGACGTGGCGCGCCGCGAGGGCCTGCGCACACTCGACGAAACCGAGGTCGTTCCACAGCACCAGCGGCTGCAACGGCGTGATCGTCGCCGCGCGCGCGGCGACGCAGACCTCCCGCGACGGCGCGTCGAACAACGTCATGTTCGGCGGCGGCGCGGTCCGCTTGCGCCAGGTGTAGAGACTGCGGCGATGCGCGTCGTCACCGGTGTCGGGGTGGTAGTCTCCGCCGCCCCAACCGATCCCGGCATCGCGCCACAGTCCCGGCGGCTGCCATGGCCGGACACTCGGCCCGAACAGCCGCGGCGCCAACAGGCCGCTGGCGGCCAGGGCCTGATCCCGCAGCATCTCCGCGCTCAGCCGGAACGACGGACCGCGAGCCAGCAGTTCGTTGTCGGGGTCCTTCTGCCAGGCGGCGGGCGTCGCCGCGGAATCCTGCCGGAATGTCGCCGACAGCACGATCCGGCGCAGCAGCGGTCGGATCCGCCAACCGGAGTCGGCGAACTCGCAGGCCAGCAGGTCGAGCACGTCGCGATGGGTCGGCAACTCGCTGCGGGTGCCGAAGTCCTCGGGGCTGTGCACGAGGCCACGACCAAAGCACAGCCGCCACAGCCGATCGACTGCCACGCGAGCCGTCAACGGATGCCGCGGCGAGAACAACCACTGGGCGAGCCCGAGGCGATCGCGGCGCAGCGTCGCGTCGACGGGATGCAACCAACCCGGAGGACCCGGTGCGACTGTCTGGGCCGGGTCGGGTTGGTCGTAGGCGCCGCGGCGCAACACCTGGCCCGGCGCCACCGGGCCGCGATCGCGCATCACCATGACGCGTGGCAGGGCATCGGCGAGAACGTGCAGTTCGCGGCGGGCGTGACTCACCGCTGCGGCGGCAGCTTGCACCGCCGGCTGGCGGCGAAGCCGCAATTCTTCGCGCGTGGGCAGATCGGGTGGCGGTGCCCCCGGGATCTCATCGGCGAGCAGGCACCGGTCGAACAGGCGGACGTCGGCCAGCGCCCCGTGGCGCAGCCCGCGATCGCGATCGCGGGCGCCGAGGTGCAGCGCGCGTGCCGTCGCGACGCCGTCGAGGTGGTCGGCCACGACTTCACACGGCACCGCGGCGCCGTCGATCCAGATGCCAAGGCCCGCTGCGGTCGAACTGCCGTCGTAGGTCAGCACCACATCGTGCCAGCGCTGTTGCGCCAAAGGCGCCGCCGTGCGGATGCCGATCGCGGAACCCGGCCAGCAGTGCACGATCTCCCAGCACAGTTGGCCATTGCGGAGCAGCACCTGGTAGCCCTGCGCGTCGGCCTCGATCGTGTACGCGCTCGTGTGCAGGACGACCTGGCGTTCGCCGTACTCGCCGAGGTGCAGGGCGAACGCCAGGCTGAACGCATCGTCGCGCGTGAACGCCGGCAGGCCGTCGACCACTGCGGCGTCGTCGCCGTTGCAGCACAGTGCCTGGCGACCAGCCAGCGGTTCGATCCGCAGTCCGGGCCCAAGGCGCGCAGCCGGCGCGCTCGCGATCGTGTTCGGCACCGGTGTTGGCGTCGCGGCATCGAACCGCCAGGCGGCAATCGGCACTGGCGGCGGCGGCGGTTGCCATGGCGCCAACATCGGGTCGGCGGCGGCGGCGATCCTGGCCCGGCGCCACGCGGCGACCGCGGCCGTCAGCGTCGCCTGCCGCTGTCGCAGTTCGCCCCGCTGCTTCTGATCGGGCAGCCCCATCGCCGGCGGCGGACAGGCACCGGTCGTGTACGGCGCCACGCCGGTCTCGTCGATTGCCGAGAACAGCGCCGCCAAGGCGTAGTAGTCGCGCTGCGTCAGCGGGTCGTACTTGTGGTCGTGACAGCGCGCACACTCGGTCGTCAGGCCGAGCAGGGCGGTACCGACCGTGTGCACGCGATCGCTGATGTTCTCCTGCCGGAACTCGGCCGGGATGCTGCCGCCTTCGTTGGTCTGCCGGTGCAGGCGCAGGAACGCTGTCGCCAGCCGCGAGTCGTCGTCGGCATCGGGCAGCAGATCGCCGGCGAGTTGTTCGGTGACGAACCGGTCGTACGGCAGATCGCGCAGGAATGCCTGCAGCACCCAGTCGCGCCACGGCCACACCCGCATCTCGAAGTCGGCCTGGTAACCGAACGTGTCGGCGTAGCGCGCGAGATCGAGCCAATCGCCGGTCAGCCGTTCGGCACCCGCCGGACTCGCCAGCAATTCGTCGACCCGACGCTCGAACGCATCCGGGCGGGAGTCGGCGACGAAGGCTGTCACCGCTGCCGGCGTCGGCGGCAGTCCGGTCAGCGCGAGGTGCACGCGGCGGAGCCAGGTCGGGCGATCCGCTTCGGGCTGCGGCCGCAGACCGTGCCCGGTCAAACCGGCCAGCACCAGCCGATCGAGATCGTCGCGGCACCAGGCGTCCTCGACCGCAGGCACGACGGGACGCGCCGGGGCCGTGAACGCCCAGTGCGCGGCCGCCGGCCGCTGCCCCGACACCTGCGCTGCCACTGCCGCGAGCAGCCACACGGCCACGGGCTGCCGGATGCTGGACATCTCAGTCACCGACCCGCCCGTCAAACAGCCGCTGGCGCAGTTGTTCGACCGTGGTCCGCAGGTCGGCGAGATCGCGGTAGGCCCGGCGGTTGCGCAGGTGCCGCATCTTCTCCTGCACCGGGTAGCCCATGTGGTCGCCGGGCTCCAGCACGTCCTCGAGCAGGATCGTCGCCCCGCCCAGCCGGACATCGCTGACGATCTTCAGATGGCCGGCGATGACGACGTGCCCGGCCAGCATCACGCGGTCCCCGATCACCGTCGAACCCGCGACCATGCAGCCGGCGGCGAACGCGCAATCGGCGCCGATCTGGCAGTTGTGGGCGATGTGGCAGGTGTTGTCGATCTTGGTGCGCGGGCCGATCCGGGTCGCGTCGAGGGCGCCGCGGTCGATGGCGACGTTGGCGCCGATCTCGACATCCTCGCTGACCAGCAGTTCGCCGAGGTGCGGCAGCTTCAACCACTGCGCACCCTGGCGGGCGTAGCCGAACCCATCGGCGCCGAGCACCGAGTTGGCGTGCACCAGCACGCGGTCGCCGAGCGTCGTGCTGCCGTAGACCGAGACCTTCGGATACAGCACGACGTCGCGGCCGAGCACGCAGTCATCGGCGACGGTGACGCCGGCCATCAACACGCTGCCCGGACCGATCGAACTGCGGCCGACCACCACATACGGCCCGATGTCGACCGGCGCCGTGATCTTCGCGTCAGGGTCGATGATCGCGGTCGGGTGGATGCGATGCACGGTGGCCTGCGGCACCGGGTGCAGCGCCAGGGCCACCTTGGCGTAGGCGACTCCGACGTCGGCGACGACGATCTGCGCGGCCTGACCGTCGATCGGTTCGGCGGTGATCAAGGCCCCGGCCGCCGTCTGCCGCGCGGCATCCCGGTACTTGCCGTCGCGCAGGAACGCGATCTGCTCGGGTCCAGCCCGGCGCAGATCGCTGACGCCGCGGATCAGGCGGCTGCCGTCGCCGACGACACGACCGCCGACCAGGGTTGCAAGGGAGGCGACCGTCTGACCGCTCATGGTGCTCGATTATGCAGTGCCCGCAGCCGTGTCGCCGCATCCTTGCGCGCGGATTCCGGCCATTCGGGATCGTAGGCGATCCGATCGCCGACCAGTTTGAACAGCGCGGTGGCCGCCGTCAGGCGGATCTCGCGGTCGGCGTCGACCAGCAGTTCGGCGAGCGCATCGACGCTCCGGGTGTCCGAACGTCCGGTCAGTGCGTGCAGGAAGCGCAAGCGCTGCGGTGGGTCCGCGCGCAGCAAGCGGGCCAACGTCGGCGGCAGCGGCAGATCGGCGCGCCAGATCGCGAGCACTTCCGGCAGTCGACCCACGTCGAGCAACGCTCGCGCGGCCATCTCGACCACGAACGGATCGGCCAGTTCGCGCAGGGCGTCGACGGCTTCCGGGCACGCAACGGCCGCCACCCACTGGGTCAGCAGGGCCCTGGCGCAAGCGGCGGGAAACGCGCGCCGCAGGGCCAACGCGGCCGGCCGGCGCCCGGTCGCGGCGGCCGCCAGCGCCGCGCCTTCCGGCAATCGCGTGAGGTCCTCGAGCGGGCTGTGCGCCACGGCGGGCCACGGCAGAGTGCTCAGCACTGGCGGCAGGTTGCTCGGCAAGGTCGGATCGAGCGCGATGGCGGCAGCGACCGCATCGGCGGGCGAACGGACCCGTTCGCCGACCCGGTCGGGCAGGCCCAGTGCGGCCTGCAACCACGCCGTCGGGCAGCCGACATGCAGGAACCCGGCGGCGGCGCCGGCCGCCGCCGCGGCGGCCTGATGGCCACTGCCGAGAGCCAGCAGCATCGCTTCGGCCGTGGCCAGCCGGGCGGCCAGCCGTTCGTGCCACAACAGCACGCTGTGCTCGACGGCGGTCGTGCCGGCAAGTTCACGCAGCGCCCGACTGCGCCTGACAGGATCCCGATCGCGCAGGTCGAACCGCGCAGTCGCGATCGGCGTCGGCGAACGCATGGCGGCCCGCAGTTCGTCCAGCGCCGCCGCCGGATCGCCGCGGTACTGCGTCTGCAACAGCAGCAACGCGTCGTCGGAGCAGGGCGCCGGCTGCACCGGCGTCGCGAGCACGCCAAGGCAGGCATGCTGCAGGTCGTCCGGCCCGAGCCGGCAACGATATGCGAGCCATCGGGCATCCTCGCTGCCCGGCGGCAGCGCGACGGTGGCCGGGTCCGGCGGCGCACCCACGCCGCTCACCCAGGCGACGGTCGGGCCAGAGAGGTACACCAACGTCCACGGATGCGCCGACGCCACTGCGTGGCACAGGCAGCGCAGCGTGGCGATCGGCACGTGACGCAGATCGACGGTCTGCACGCAGATGCCGGCCCCGGCAGCGGCCCGGAGCAGCGCCTGGAACTCGAACGTGGCCAGGGCCGGATCGGCGCCGATCGGCTCGGCGACGACCAGCCGTTCCGCGAACCCGGGAAGACGCGCGCGCAGGGCCTGGCGGAGCGGCAGGGCGATGTCCGCAGACGCGATGGCGGGACTGGCCGCGGGTGCGACCGGGCCGTCTCCCGACCAGCGCTGCCGCAGCTGCCGTTGCGCGCTGCGAGCGTCGACACCGACCACCGCCAGGTCCAGCGCCTGCTGGATGCCGCGCAGCCGCGGATTGCCGGTGCCGAGCAGCAACGTGTCGGTGGCCTGCGGCACGAACGCCCGCGCCAGCAGCAGCGCCAGTTCGAGGTGACACGGCTGCGCACCGACGGCTTCGACGACCTGGCCGCGATGCCGGAACTGCAGTTCGTGCTGTTGCCGATCCCACGTCGATTGCGCATCGCCGTGGCGCACCAGTTCGGTCAGTGCCGGGGACCGGGCCATGGTGACGCCAGCCGCGAACACCAGCGTGCCGACCACAGCCGCGGCGAGCCAGGCCCAGGGCCCCTGATGCAATGCCAACAGGCCGGCGGCGACCAACGCGATCGCCGGCCACCCGGGTTCGGGCAGCGCCTCGGTCGGCAGCCACGCCGCACACCCGATCGCCGACAACAGCCCCGCCATGGCCAGAAGCGCCGAGGTTGCGCCGGCAGACGCGCAGTACTGGATCCGGACGCCGAAGCCGAGGCCGACGACGAACACCGCGGCGATCGCCGGCAGTTGTTCGCGAGCGACCAACACCAGGGCGAGAACCACCGCGACCAACGCCGCGCCGCTGCCGAGCGCGACGCGGGGCGGCGTCCGACCGCACGCGCCGATCGCGCCGAGGCCAAGGCCAAGCAGCAAGGCGACGCCTGGAGTCGGCAGCCAGCCGGGGGACGGCGTCAGCAGGCAGGTGTCGCGCAACGCCGGCCACCCATCCAGCATCACGATCCCCGCGAGCCAACCAGTCGCCAACGCGGCCGTCGGGACGTTCGAACGCCCAAGAACCGGAGGTCTCGGCCCGCCGAGCAACAGGCCGGCGACGATCACGGCGATGGACCCGGCTGCCGCAGTCCGGTGCAACGACTCCTGCAGCGGCGAACCAGACAGCAGGGCGATGGCGAGGGCGGCACCCAGGAACGCGGCGGCGAGCCCGCGCTGGCTACCGGCCAGAGCCGCGATCGCAGCCACCGGTACCGCCCCGGTGCACCACAGTCCGAGGGGCCCGGCGAGCCAACCGGGTGCCGCCCACCACCACACCGAGAACGCGGCGGCGACACCGACGACCGCCAGCAGGGCCAGCGCGATCGGCCAACGCCCCGGACGTCCCGCCGCCAGGCCGCAGAGCCAGCCTGCCAGCGCCGCCGCGGTGAGCCACCAGGTCTCCGTCGCCGGCAACTCCGGCGCGCCGAGCACCGCCGGGCGCCAGGTGCTCCAGGCCAGCCACCACAGCGCGGCGCCGACACCGAGCACGCCGCTCCCGACGAGACCGGTGGCGGCCGGCCACCGACCGGTGCGCTTCTTCGAGTGGATTGCTGGCGGCGACGACACGGCGGCGAGGCGGCGCAGGATACCAATCGCAACCCGGTCTGGCAGGACGGCTACCCGTTCTCGCCGGCACCCCGCCCAGAGGGCAGCGTACCCGGCGGGTCACCGCTGGGCGCCGGACTCGAGCGAGCGCAGCAGGTCGGTGGCTTCGACGCCGGTGCGGCAGCCGCGCAGCCGTTCGCGCACTTGCGGTCGATCGAGCACGCGCGCGATCTCCGCGAGCGTCTTGATGTGCATCAGCTTCTTGCTGCGCGGGATCACCAATCCGACGACGATGTGCGCCGGCTGACCGTCCATCGATTCGAACGGAATGCCGGTGGCGCTGAGGCCCAGCACCGCGACCAGGTCGTCGACGCCATCGACGGCGGCATGGGGAATCGCGATGCCATGCTCCATGCCGGTCGTCAGCGTCCGTTCGCGGGCCACCAGCGCCTGGTGGATCGGCGCCACCATCGCCTGTGGCCACGCGCCGGTGGTGGCCGGCAACGCCGCAATCTGGGCGAGAACCTCCCATTTGTCCTTGGCCACCAGCGGCACCAGGACGTGTGGAGCGGCGATCAGTTCGGACAACTTCATGCGGACGACGAAGACGCTCGGCGGAGCGTCGCGGGGCGCAGGACGCGTGGCCAGGACCAGGGACCGCATGCAACAAATCGGCAGCGCGCCTGGCAACCGGAAAAGCACCAAAGCAGCGCGTGGTCTGGCGGCGACTGGCACCACCGGCGGTGCCGATCAACCGTCCGAAACACCGGAATCACGCTTCCTTGTGTCGACGGCCCGAAATAAAAGCCGTGCCGTGCTGGTCTGAGGCGCGCGCCTCGGATGTCGGTCCGGCGCAGGCGGTCAGCGACATGCAGATCTTCGAATCGGAATCCAAGATGGTCGACTCTCTCTGCCGGGCACTGCCCGGGTCCCCGGTGATCGGTCTGGCCACGTCGGGCGCGCGGCGCCGTGGCGTGCAACGGATCCTGCTGGCTGCGGTGCTGGCGGCGATCGGGCTGGCCGGGGCGCCTGTGGCCCAGAACGAGGCCGGCGTGCCGCCCCCGAACACCCAGGGTCAGGGTACCCAGAACCCGGCGTCGCCGCGACTGGTCGACGCAGGCGACTTCATGACGTTCTCGCTGGCCGAGAACAATGGCATGGAGCTCACCGAGTTCATCAAGTGGGCCCAGGAGATGACCGGCCGCGTGTTCACGTACAACGACACCGAGTTGACGATGGGCGGCGCCGGCGGCAACCGCGTGACGTTCCTCGGCACGGTCCGGATGAAGAAGACCAACTTCAAGGACCAGTTCTATTACTTCTTCCAGATGATGCTCTACATCAAGGGCTTCGCCGTGGTGATGCGCGGTGAAGGTGATCTGGAGATCGCCGAGATCGTCTCGACCAGCGGTCAGCGCCAGAAGGAGATCGGCAACTCGGCGCGCTATGTCACCGTCGACGACCTCGAGCAGTACAAGAACCAGACCGGCGTGACGATCCTGACCTCGCTGCCGCTGAAGCACATCAACGCCCAGGTTGCGACCAACGCGTTGCGGCCGTTCTATGGCATGCAGGCCGGCGCCGGCGCCGCCGGAATGCTGACGATCGGCAACGTCGGCAACAACACGGCGATGCTGCTGCAGGGCTTTGGCCCGCAGGTCTATGGCGCCTACCAGCTGCTGAACATCGTCGACAAGCCGTTCGACGCTCCAGAACTGCTGACGCACGTCGCGCGGTTGGAGAACCAGGCCGCCGAGGAGATCGAGCCGGTCCTGACCGAGATCCTGAACGACCGCCAGCGCGTGCGGCAACAGGCGCTGGCCGAAGCCGCGGCCGGCGGTGGCGGTGGTGCGCCGGTCGGCGGCGGCCAGCAGGCGCAGATCAAGGTGGTCGTGATCCCGACGCAGAAGGCCGTCGTGCTGTCCGGGACTCGCGAGCAGATCAACGAAGCGCTCGAACTGATCGCCCGCCTCGACCTGAAGTCGGAGCCTCAGGAAGGCCGCGCCGACGTGCTGCGGCTCAAGAACGTGCTTGCCGAGGATCTGCGCACGACGCTGAACCAGTTCCTGCAGGACGACCAACAGGCCGAGGTCCAGGCGCAACAGGGCCAGCCTGGCGCGGGTGGCCAGAGCCGGCGGCCGCGGCGGACGGTCATCCAGGCGCACAAGGAGAGCAACAGCCTGCTCGTGTCGGCCTCGGCCACCAAGTACAAGGACATCGTCAACCTGATCACCCAGCTCGACCGCCGGCAGGATCAGGTGCTCATCGAGGCCGCGCTGGTCGAGTTGACCACCGGGGATCTGGCCAGGTTCGGGGTCGAACTCGGCCTGCTCGACGTCAAGGAGAACGGCGATTTCACCCGGGGCTTCGGCTTCTCGCACTTCGGCAACTCGGCGTTCACCGATCAGGACGACGATGGCCTGCCCGACACGCGCCTGCCCGATTTCGACAGCCCGCTGCAGGGCCTGACCGGCGGCATCATCAGCGGCGGTGACTTCGCGGTGCCGGCGTTGATCAACGCGCTGGCGACCGACGATCGCGCCAACATCCTGTCGCTGCCCTCGGTGCTGGTGAACAACAACGAAGAGGCGACCGTCACGACCGAGGAAGAACGGCCGACCATCGAGAACAACAGCAACGCCAACCAGGCGACCCAGTCGTCGGGCACGCCGCGCAACGCGGGCATCACGCTCGAGATCTCGCCGACGATTTCGCCGAACAACTACTTGCGGCTGAACATCAATCTCGAAGTCAGCCGGTTCGTCGGTTCGTTCGACCCGGATTCGCCGACCGGCGGCGGTGTCGTGCTGCGGCGGACGATCCGCACGCAGGTCACGATGCCGAGCAACGACACCATGGTGATCGGCGGCGTCATCGAGGACCGCGAGTCGTACAGCGACGGCGGCATCCCGTTCCTGAAGGACCTGCCGTTGCTGGGCTTCCTGTTCCGCAAGAGCGAGGAGACCCACAACAAGACCAACCTCTACTTCTTCGTCACGCCGACGATCCTCAACGAGGAGGACTTCCAGGACCTCTACCACCTGAGCCTGCGCAAGAAGATGGAGGCCAACGAGTTCATCGGCGAACGCCGGTTGCGCCTGATCGATCACCGTTGGAGCGGCTCCCAGAAGGACCAGGCGCGCATGCTGCAGGACCCGGGTGCGACACTGGACGACGCCGATGCACAGGGCGACTTCGAGATGGGCACCTTCCGCCGCCCCGATCGTTCGATGGGCGCCAAGAACGTGCCTTCGGCGCCGAGCGGTCCGACCGACCCGGCCGGGGCGACCCCCACTGGCCGCCAGCAGTAACCGGAGCCCTGAAAGCCATGCTGCAAGACCGCATCCGCGAGGGCCTGCTGCGCAAGGCCGGCCTGAAGCAGGCGCAGATCGACGAAGCGCTGCAAGCCGAACGTGAGACCGGCCAGTCGCTCGACCAGGTGCTGGTCGGCAAGAACCTGCTGACCGAGAGCAAGGCCTTGGGGTTCTTCGGCGAGTTCCTCGGCATCGATTTCCGGCCATCACTGGATGGCACCCAGGTGCCCGACGAGTTCATCCAGAACGTGCCGGTGCAGTTCGCCCGCACGCACGGCCTGATCGCGCTCGACCTGACCGGCCAGGTGCTGCTGGTCGCGACCCACCGGCCGCTCGACGTGCAGCCGATGGACGACCTGGCGACGATGCTGGGCCGCCAGGTCGAGCCGGTGCTGGCGCTGCGTTCGGAGATCGCCAACCTGATCAACCGCGCCTACCGCCACAAGGCTGACGGCGTCGACGAAGCGCTCGAGGACATCAAGGACACCGACACGATCGCCGAGCTGGCCGGTCAGGTCGAGGAGTCCGAGGACCTGCTCGATGTCGCCAACAAGGCGCCGATCATCAAGCTGGTCAACATGCTGCTGTTCCAGGCGCTGAAGCTGCGCGCCTCGGACATCCACCTGCAGCCGTACGCCGATCGCATGCAGGTCCGCATGCGCATCGACGGCGTGCTGTACGACATGGACACGGTCCCCCGCCGCGCCCAGGAAGCGATCATCTCCCGCGTCAAGGTCATGGGGAAGATGGACATCGCCGAGCGCCGGTTGCCGCAGGATGGCCGCGCCAGCATCCGGATCGGCGACGGCGACGTCGACGTGCGCATCAGCACGGTGCCGGTCACCAGCGGCGAGCGCGTGGTGTTCCGCATCCTCGACAAGACCACCAAGATCTACTCCCTCGACCAGATCGGTCTGACGCCCGAGAACCACCGGACGATCTCGCGCTACATCAACTACTCACACGGCGTCGTCTTCGTGACCGGACCGACCGGTTCCGGCAAGACCACGACGCTGTACGCATGCCTGGATGCGATCAACGCCCCCGAACTGAACATCCTGACCATCGAGGATCCCGTCGAATACAACCTCGACGGCATCAGCCAGGTGCAGGTCAACGTCAAGAAGGGCCTGACCTTCGCGACCGGTCTGCGGTCGTTCTTGCGGCAGGACCCGGACGTCATGATGGTCGGCGAAGTGCGCGACAACGAGACCGCCGACATCGCGATCCGCGCCGCCCTGACCGGCCACCTGGTGTTCTCGACGGTGCACACCAACGACTCGGCCTCGACGGTGACCCGCCTGATCGACATCGGCGTCGAGCCGTACCTGGTGTCGTCGTCGCTGCTCTGCGTGATCGCGCAGCGCCTGCTGCGGACGATCTGCCCCAACTGCAAGGAACAGGTCGAGCCCGACCAGCAGATGCGCTATCTGCTCGAGGACCTGCGGCTCACCCCCGACCGCTTCCCCGGCGGCAAGATCTGGGTCGGCAAGGGCTGCGACGAGTGCTTCCGGTCCGGCTATTCCGGCCGCACCGCGATCTACGAAGTCATGCCGATCGATGGCGCGATCCAGCAGCAGATCGTCAACAAGTGCACGGCCAGCGAGATCAAGCGCGGCGCCCTCGAGCGCGGCTTGCGGACGCTGCGCATGGACGGCGTCGAGAAGCTGTTGGCCGGCCACACCACCCCCGACGAAGTGCTGCGCGTCACCCAGCTCGACGTCGTCTGAGCGTCGCTTACTTCCCGGGCACCCGCCGACCGCACCGCACCAAGCCAATGCCGATCTTCGAATACAAGGCGATCGACAGCGCGAACAAGGTCAAGAAGGGCCTGATCGACGCCGACACCCCGCGCGACGCGCGGTTGAAGCTGAAGAAGGAACGCCTTTTCGTCACCGACATCCACCAGGCCAAGAAGAGGCGGCCGGTCCTGTCGATCGGCAACCTGACCAGCGATGCGACGGTCACCAAGCAGAAGATGGAGCAGATCGCGGCGGTGACGCGCCAGATGGCGTCGCTGCTGCAGGCCGGCATCCCGTTGGCCGAGACCCTGCGGATGATCATCGAGCAGGCGCCGGACAAGAAGATCGAAAGCGTGTTCCGCGACATCCGCGAAAAGGTCACGCAGGGCATGACGCTGGGCGACGCGGTGATGCAGCACCCCGGCTACTTCACCGACCTGTATGCCAACATGGTCAAGGCCGGCGAGTCGGCGGGCTCGCTGGACAAGGTGCTGGTGCGGCTGGCCGGCTTCCTGCAGACGCAGACCCGGCTGAAGAACAAGGTCGGCGCCGCGCTGGTCTACCCGTCGATCATGGTGATCGTCGGCATCATCGTCGTCGCCATCCTGATGACGTTCGTGGTCCCGAAGGTCACCCAGCTGATCCGCGGCCAGGGCAAGGAACTGCCGCTGCCGACCGAGATCCTGATCTGGGTCTCCGACTTCCTGGTGAACTGGTGGCTCCTGGTGTTCATCGGCGCGCTGCTGGTGATGATCGCGTTCCAGCTGTTCATCGCCAGCGACGGCGGCCGGCTGGTGTTCGACCGCTGCAAGCTGGCGCTGCCGGTGTTCGGCGACCTGGCGCGCAAGCAGTCGATGGCGCGGTTCTCGATCACGCTGGCGACGCTGCTGCGGTCGGGCGTGCCGGCGCTGCAGGCGATCCAGGTCACCAAAGCGGTGCTCGACAACAAGATCCTGCAGAACGCGTTGCAGGTCGTGCACGACAGCGTCATCGAAGGCTCCGACATCGCCACACCGATGAAGCAGACCGGGGTGTTCCCGCCGACCGTCTGCTACATGGTCGGCGTCGGCGAGCAGGCCGGCAACGTCGAAGAGATGCTCGAGCGTATCGGCGCCACCTACGACGAGGAAGTCGACCTGGCGACGCAGAAGATGACGGCGGTGATCGAGCCGCTGATCATCGTCGCCCTGGCGGTGATTGTCGCCGCGATCGTCATCGCCATCGTGTTGCCGCTGATGCAGCTGCAGAAGTCCTGATCGCCGGCGCCGCCGCCGGTGACTTCCCTGGCTGCCGTTCAGCGACTCTGCACCGCGAACGCCGCCTGCTGGGCCCGGGCCAGCAGACGTTCGCGGGTTGCACCCGTTGGCAGCAGGCCGGCGGCGACGATGGCGTCGTCCACCCGGCCACACCGGAGCGCCACCTCGATCGCCGCCGCCAGGATCGCGCTGCGCTGCCGCCCCTCGCGCAGCGGATCGAAGTCGACCAGCCGTTCGATCAGTTCGTGCAGCGCCGGATCGACCCGCAGCAGCTCGAAGCGCGTATGGCCGTGCGTGGTCTCACAGGCCGGCCGCTTGCCGAGCGCGGCGAACGCCTCGACCCCCTGGCCGAAGTACTCCGCCTCGTTGGTCGCCGCGTAGTAGTCGAGGAAACGGTTCTCGCGCCGCGCCCGTTCGTACAGCTCGCGGATCCGCGCCCGCTCCACCGGCGGCAGGGCGTAGTAATGCACCTGGTGCGTGATCTCGTGGGCGAGCGTGTCGAAGCCGAACCAGGTCGCGTCGTCGAGCGCCTCGATGCCGGTCGCGGCGCGCAGCCCGCCGATGCCGCGCACGTCGTCCCAGACCCGCCCATCGAACGTGCGCTTGCCGCGCAGGCCGGTTCGCGCCGGCTCGTCGGTCGTACGTTCGGCCTCCTGCAACAGATCGTGCCGGGCACCGACCGCGACCAGTTTGCCCAGGCGAGTGCCGAACAGGGCCAGCGCCCGTTCGACCACCTGACGACGAGCCGGCGACAGGTCGGGGTAGGCCGGAATCAGCTCGGCAATCGGCAGCCGTGAAGTGTCCGGAGGCGACAGTACCTGGCGCAGGGCAAGGAACGCCGGGTCCGCCGCCACCATCGCCGCTTGCAGCTTGCGCAGGAACAGCGTTTCGCCCAGCAATCGATGCGCCACGGGATGTCCTGGCTCGGTCGCCAACAGCCCCTGCAGCCGTTCTTCTGCCGTCGCCAGCCGACCCGCGCGCGCCGCGGCGATCGCCTGGAGGATCTCGGGACCGATGACGACGCGCACCGGCGGCGTCAGTCCGGAACCGAGCCGCAGGTGGGCTTCGGCGTGCAGCGGATCCAGTTCGAGCACGCGCGCATAGACGGCGGCGGCTTCGTCGGTGCGTTGGACGCGGAACAGTGCCGACGCGCGCGCCGCGAGCAGTTCGGCGCCCGGCTGCGGTGTGGCGAGCAGGAACCGCCCGGCCTGTTGCACCGCCTCGTCGAACCGCCGGGCGCGGATCAGTGCCCGCACGCGCAGCGTCATCGCCGGCTGATCGCCAGCGGCCTGTTGCAGCACCGCGTCGGCGTAGGCCAGGCCCAGGGTCGGACGGCCGAGCATCAGGTGGGTCTGACCGAGCCCGGTCAGGCTGCCCGGGTCGGCCGGCGTCAGCACGCGAGCCGTTCGATACGCGGCGAGCGCAGCGATCGGATCCTCGGCCTGCAGACAACCACCCCCAGCGGTCAGCAGGTTGCGGACGATCGCCGGCGGTGGTTCGGCCGGCGGCTGCTGGCCGTTCGCGGTTGCGGCCAACGCACTGCCGAGCAGCGCGGCGACGAGACGGCCCAGGAACGATGCAGCGATGCTCACGGGTGCAGGAACCACCCGTGTT
This sequence comes from Planctomycetota bacterium, assembly GCA_016713175.1. Classification (GTDB taxonomy): domain Bacteria; phylum Planctomycetota; class UBA1135; order UBA1135; family UBA2386; genus JADJPQ01. The sequence continues at coordinate 407,856 of JADJPQ010000007.1, read as the reverse complement.
TCGTCATTGGCGCCGGCGCGGGTCGAGGACCGCGGTGTGGTTTGTTGCCGCACCGCGCCGGCTCGAAACCGCGTCAGCGTCTCGCGCCGAGAACCTCGATCTTCTCGACGTCCAGGATCCGCAGTTCCTGGCCGCTCGGCGAACGCTTGGGTCCGATGAGACCGACCTCCCGCCCGACGAAAACCTGCAGATCGTAGCGGCCTGAGCTGCAGGCGACGACGAACAGGGTCTGGCCACCCTGTTCGATCAGGTAGCGGCCGATGCCGCCAAGTGGCTTCTCATGGCGCAGCCAACCGATGGCGGCGAAGCGCTCGAGACCATCGGCGACTTCCTTGGGTCCCGGTGTCGTGATGTCGATGGCGGGCATGGGCTCGGCGTCGCGCAGTGCGGTTGCGTCGACCGCCCACTGCTGGTTCTTCACCCGCTTCTGCAGCGCCTGCAACGTCGGCAGCAGCGCCGAGTCGGCAGGCAGCTTGCCGGCGATCTCGGTCAGGGCAGTGGCGATCGGTTCGAGTTGTTGCGTGCCCAGCGGCTTCTTCAGTTCCGCCGCAAACCGGGCCTCCAGCTCACCGACGACCTGCCGGTTGGCGGTCTCCTGCCTGGCGGCCTCCTGCGCCGCCGCGACCTTGGCTTGCCACGCCCCGGCTTCGGCCTCGTGGACCTTGCGCAGTTCGGCAAACGCGAGCTTCATCGTCTCCGGCGGCTGGTCGAAGACCTGGACCTCGGCCTCGGGGACCCACGCTTCGATGGCCGCATGCCGGACCCGCCACCACTCGTCCGACTCGCCGATCACCGGCAGTTCGACGCCCTCCTCCAGCAGGGCGACCGCGGCTTCACCGCTCTTTGGGCGATAACGGAACGACACGGCTTTGCCGACCGTGCGCACCTTGCCAGCCGTCGATTCGCTCGCGTACTTCTTGCTGAGGAACCCCGGCGGCCCGAGTGGCAGCAACACCTGCCGGAACCCGGCCTGCGTGCGCCCGACGCCAACCACCTGGCCGCGGCGCAGCACTTCATCGAAGTGCGGCGAATTGGCCGTGGGCCAGACGCGAACCGCAACCGTGTCGACCAGGACCGTGCCGAGCGCGTCCGCGGCTGGCTTGGCCGCCGGCGCGTTTTCGGTCGGCCCAGCCGACGGGTTGGCGGTGGCAGGCGGAGTCGCCGGGGCGTTGCCTGCCGCCGGTGGTGTGGCCGCTTGGGCCGGAACTGATGCAGAAACGAGCAACCCGACGCCGACGGCGCCGAGCCACACGATGACCGCCCTGGCGCCGCAGCTCCAGGTCGCGTGACTGGTTGGCATGATGCCCTCGCAGAACGAACGCGGATGCGCTGCACCCCGGGTTGACCGGACCGGGGCAACGACACCCGCTGACCGACGACGATGCTACCGGATCGCGCCCCGCATGCGAGCACCTTTGCCGGCAACCCGGCCCTGCCGATAGACTCCGCGACGATGCGTTCGCCGCTGCTGCTGCTGATCGCCGCTCTCAGCGGCTCGTGCACCTGGTTCAAGTCCAACAACCCGGTGCTGATCACCAGCGATCCGCCGGGGGCGCGCATCTGGCTCGACGGCCACGACACCGGCAAGACCACGCCGACATCGTTCGACCTGGCGGGCAACTTCGGTCGCGATCACGACGTCAGGATCACCAAGAAGGGCTACCGACCCGTGGAACGTCGGCTGTACCAGCAGACCGAGGCCTACACGTCGCGCTGGATCGACGGGGCCTCGTCGTTCGGGCTGCCGCCGTTGCCGATCTTCTGGACCCCGGGGGACCTGGTGTTTCCGTTCGGCGTGCGCGGCCAGATCGTGCCCGACGAGCTGCACGTCAAGCTGTATCGCGAGGACCAGCCGCTGCTCGGCTTCGAGGTGCTGGCGGCGCGCGCGGCCGCGGTGCCGGCCACGGACACTGCCGCGACGTCGGGCCGGTGAGCCGGATCGTCTTCCTGGATCGCGACGGCACGCTGAACGCCGAAGTCGGGTTCGTGGCGAGGCCGGACCAGTTGCGGGTGCTGCCCGGCGTTCCCGACGCGGTGGCGCGGCTGCACGGCGCCGGCTACCGGATCGTGGTGGTGACCAACCAGAGCGGCATCGCGCGCGGACTCTACTCCCCCGCCGATCTGGCCCGCGTGCACGCGCGCTTGCACCAGGCGTTGCACGGCCTGCCGCTCGCCTACCTGCATTGTCCGCATCATCCGGAGGCGCCGCCGCCGTGGGGCGGGCCGTGTTCGTGCCGGAAGCCGGCCCCCGGACTGTTGCTGCAAGCGCGCGAACTGCTCGGACTGTCGTTCGAAGGCGCGGTGTTGATCGGGGACTCGGCACGCGATCTGTTGATGGCGCGGGAGCTGCCGGCGATCCGGACGATCTATGTGCACAGCGGCAAGCCGCCGGTGGACGAACTGTCGGCGCTGTGGACGGCCGGAGTACGACCGCATGCGCAAGCGGTGGCGCTGCCGGAAGCAGTCGCGGCACTGCTCGAACCGTGACGGTCGGATCGGCGGTAGGCGACTACCGCGGCGGCTCCACCCGCCGCGCCCGGCTCAACCCGACCACGCACAAGATGGTGCTGACCACCACCAAGGCGATCCCCACCACCATCGCCGCCGTCGACTGAAACCACATCGGCCCTGCTGCCGCAACCGTCGCGCCGATCGCGACCCCGGCGCAGCCAGAGTAGAACCCGATCAGCGGCCACGACAACCGCGTCTGCTCGGCCTCGTTCGGCCCCCGCGGGCCAGGCGAGCCGGAGCTCACCGGCAGGTAGCGCGACAGGTACGCGCCCAGACGATTCGCCACGAACATGGGCATCTTGGACCAGATCCGGCGCGGCAGGTCCAGCTTCGGGTTGCTCGGATGGAAGTCCGGCAGATGCGCCCCATCCCCCAGCAACAGATACTCGTAGTGCAACGGCTCCGCCGCGAACCCCATGTTCTTCTTGAACCGGGCCGGTCCCGACTCGGCCCGGCTGCGGCCGAAGTCGAAGCGCGAGAAGCCCTCGCGGACCGCCCATTCCATGATGCCGCAGTAGATCAGGTTGTTGACGCCGGTCGCTTCGACATCGCTCCGCGAGCCCGAGTAGTAGGCGTAGACCGTGTCCTTGAAGCAGAAGCTCATCACCGCCGCGAGCACCTGGCCGTCGGGATCGATCGCCCGATGGATCACCACCGCCTTGCCGAACTCGTCGACCAGTCCCTGGAACCACGCGCGCGGCAACGACGGCGAGCCCAGCCGCCGCTTGTTGATCGCGAACAACCGGAACAGGTCGTCGACGGTGCCGAGTTCATCGACCCGCAGGCCGAACGTCGCCGCTCGCGCGACCTTGCCGGTCGCCTGGTCCAACACCAGCGGTCCGGCGGCCTCCCGGGCGCGCCGCACTTCGGCCCGCGCCTTCTTCGGGATGCCGGCCATCACCCCCGCCGGATCGTCCGGCAGTGGCTGGCGGAACGTCACGTACAGCTGACTCTGCTGCCGCTGCCCGGGGCGCGCCTCGAGGTGCCGCAGTTCGACGTAGCCGGCACGCTGCCGCTGGCCGAGCTGTTGTGCGTGCGCGAACAACGCCTCCTGGGCCACGTCGGTCTCGGCCAGCACGCCGCCGTAGACCGCATACGGCACCGACACCAGGTTGCGGCCGAGGAACGGGCTCTTGCACAGGAACAGCGGCAGCACGCCAGCCCACCGCCGGCCCTGCTCGGCCACCAGATAGTGCTGTTCGTGCCGGAAGGTCTCCCGGACCGCGCGACCCCAGCCGGTCAGGTGGAAGAACGTGCCGGCCGGATGCCGGCCGACGAACGCATCCCAGCGCGAGTCTTCCCCGGGCAACAGCGCGCGGATCCGCAGCGGCAGGTCGTCGACCGGACGTGCCGGCGTCGGTGCGGCATCGGCGACGGGTGCCGCCGGGGCTCCGCTCGGCGTCGGGTCGGTGGTCGCGGCCGGCGCGGATCCGCCGTCGTCCGCCGCCCGGATCGGCGCCGGCGTCGGCGCTGGTTCGGCGCCGCCTTCGATCAGCTCCGCGACCTTGTAGTCGCGCAGGTTCGGGGCTTGCGTGAAGATGATGATCTCGCCGATCAGTCCGAAGCCGATCAACTGCACGCCGAACGCCGCCATGATCGCGCCGATGACGAACAGCGGGCGCTCCGAGAGACTCTTGTCCTCGACCAGTTTCTCGTACAGCGGCCAGGCGGCCATCGCCACGCCGCCGACCATCGCGGTGAACCCGACGTAGCCGAAGAACCGCAGCGGACGCTGCGTGAACCGCGTCAGGAACGAGATCGCCAGGATGTCGAGCAGGCGGCGCAGATAGACGCCGAGCCCGTAGAACCCGGCGCGGCCCTTCTCTTCGCGGTGGCGGATCTTGACCTCGACCACCTTGAAGCCCTGCCGGCGCGCCAGCACCGGCAGGAAGCGATACAGCTCGCCGTAGACCGCCACTTCCTCGAGCACCTGCCGGCGGAAGCCGCGCGTGCCGGAGTTGAGGTCGTGGAACGGCATGCCCATCACCTGCCGGAGCAGCCAGTTGAACAGTCGCGACTGCAGCTGGTTCAGCCACGGATCGACGCGATGCGCTCGCCAGGTCGCCACGCAGTCGGCGCCGGCCTCGAGTGCGGCGATCACCAGCGACGCGTCGGCCGGTTCCATCTGCAGGTACGGCGGCACGTTCAGGATGTAGTCGCCGCGGGCGCGCGCCACGCCGGCGGAAAGGGCGATCGACTCGCCGAGTCCGCCGCCCTGCAGCTGCACGACGGTCACCGGCCAGATGGCCTGCAGCGACCGCACCTCCGCTTCGGCGACGCCGACCGGCCCATCGAGCACGAACACGAACTCGCAGCCGTAGCCGGCTTGGCGCAGAGCCGTGCCGATCTCGACGGCGACCGCGCGCGGATGCGCTTCGGTGCCGCGGATCGCGACCACGACGGAGACCAGGATCTCGCTCACAGGCTCGCCTCACGGGCCGTGACCGAGATCCGTTGCCGGAAGAATCTCGACACCTTGATCTGCAGTTCGGCGAGGAACCCGAGCAGGAACACGTTGGCGGCAAACAGCACGGCGACGCTGCCGGCGGCGACGCCGCCCATGTCGGTGTCGCCAAACCACTCCCACGAACCGTCGCCGCGCAGCTTGACGAACCCGAGCAGGAACATGAACGGCGCCAGCAGGAACAACGGCAGCGACAGCAGCGTGAACCAGCGGATCGGATGGGCCGCGAACTGGATCAGCATCTTGATGCCGATCAGATCGGCCAGCACCCGGAAGATCCGACCGAGGCCATACTTGGACTTGCCGGCGCGCCGGGGATGGTGGCGGACGGGCAACTCGGTGATCCGGGCGCCGAGCCCGACACCGAGCGCCGCCATGAAGCGGTGCATGTCCGAATACAGGTGCAGGCTGCGCACGACCCAGCTGCGATAGGCCTTCAGCGAACAGCCGGTGTCATGGATCCGCGCGCCGGTGACGCGGGCGATCAGCAGGTTGGCGAGCCGGCTCGGCAGCAACCGCGTCGCCATCCGATCCTGCCGCTTGCGCCGCCAGCCGCAGACCACGTCGAAGCCGGCGTCCAGGCGTTCGACCAACCGACCGATGTCGGCGGGATCGTTCTGCAGATCGCCGTCCATCGTCACGACGATGCGGCCGCGGCAGATCCGGAAGCCAGCTGCCATCGCGGCGGTCTGCCCGTAATTGCGCCGGAAGAACACCAGCCGCAGGTGCGGATCGCTGGCCGCGAGCACACGCATGACGTCGCGGCCGCCGTCCTTGCTGCCGTCGTCGACGAAGATGATCTCGTAGCTGCGCGCCTGCGCCTGCAGGGCCCAGCGCAGCGCGTCGTGCAGCGGTTCGAGGTTGTCGCGCTCGTTGTAGATCGGCACGACCACACTGATCTCGGGATCGGTGTTGCCGACACCAGCGGGCGGCGGCTGGCGGCGACTCACTGCACGGCTCGATGGCGTCATCACGGGGGGCTGCAGCGGGGCAATCCAGCAGTTCGGCGGTGGTTTCGCAAGGCATTAGCCGGAAGGGGACTGCGAACACCACCAGAGCGCGAAGGTCAACGTCGCGGCCGCGAGGATGGCCAGGGTGACGGCAACCTTGCGTGCGGCGCGGCGACGGGCGCGACGCTGCTCGCCAGGGCCCGGCAGGACGGCCGCGAACCCGCCCGGCAACGCGGTCTCCGCGGCGGCCAGATTCCCGATCTGCACGTGCCGCAGCGCCGACCGCGCCTGGCCGGGCAGGCGGCGGACCGCATCGTCATCGCGGATCAGGTCGGCCACCGTCGGCAGTTTCAGTTCGCGCCGCAGCCGTACCGCCGGCCGCGGCACCTGGGCCCCGGCCCCCGGTTCGGGCGGCACCGCGCGCATCCGGACAGGGCGCGGTCCAGCTTCGCCGTCGCATTCGTCACCCACCATCCCACCGCGCTATCGGCAGCAGGACCGTTCGCGCTGCAGTCGACCCCAACTCCGTCCGCTCGGCTCATGCGTCCGAGCGCACCGGATGTTACGTTCCCCGGCCCTCGCTGCGCTGCTTGCTGCCATTCCCCGATGGATCGACCCGTCCGCCTCGCTGTGATTGGCTGTCCCGACCCAGGCCTGATGGCAGCGGTGCAGGCTCTGCCCACGACCCGGGACGCACGGACCTTTGCCTCGCTCTACGGCGATACCGAAGCGCTGCAGCGATGGCAGCCGGACGTCGCGCTGGTCGGTGTGACCGAGGACGGCGCCGAGACCAGCGGCGCGCTGCGCGTACTGCGCGGCATGCTGCCTGGGCTCGGCATCGTCCTGGTCGGCAGCGCGGCGCTCGAGATGGCGTTGGCGCCGGTGGCCCAGCGGCTGGGGGCGCAGGTGTTGCTGTGGCCCGGGCGGCCGGGCGATCTGGCGGAAGTGCTGGCGCAGAGCCTCGCGGACAGCGCGCAACCCCGAGCCGAAGCGTTCGTCGATCTAGTCCGCGGCATCGCCGACGAGATCAACAATCCGCTGATGTACGTGTCTGGCTACCTGCAACTGCTGCGTGCCGGGCTCGACGCCGAGCGCGACCGCGACCGGCAGGCACAGTTGCAGTCCGCCCTGTCCGGCGTGCAGCGGATCCAGGCGACGCTGGCGCGCATCCACCTGCTGGCGCGCGCCGAGCACGGCGCCCGGCTCGAGCATCGCATCGACCTGGTCCTGGCGGTGCAGACGGCGATGGCCCGCCTGCCGGACGCGGCGCGGACAGCGATCGAGCTCGGCGCCCCGGGGCCGCTGTGGATTGCGGGTGAGCCCGAACTGCTGAACGCGGCGTTGGACGCGTTCGTCCGCGTGGCCGGTGAGTTCCGGGACCTCGGGGAAGCGGTCGGCATCCACCTCGACACCCACGGCCAGGCGGCGCGCGCCCGCCTGCGCGTGCAAAGCCGCGGCCTGCAGGCCTGGCGGCTGCCGCGAACGTTCGAACCGTACTACCTGAATCGGGTGTTCCGCGGCACCGCGCAGGGCCTGGGGCTGTTCCTGGCGCAGACCGTGCTGCACGCCCACCGCGGCGAGGCGATTGCTCGCCGGCTGGCCGACGACGTGCTGGCGATCGACTTGCTGGTGCCGCTCCGCGCCTGACCGGCGAACGGCTGCAGCCGGCCGGGACCGGCTGCCGATGAGGCCACCGTCGCGCGCGCCGGACACCGTCGCGCCGATCGGACTCCGATGGCCCGAATCCTGCTTGCCGATCCCGATCCGAACGTCCGCACCACGCTGACCCGCGTGCTCGCCAGCAATCCACCCGAGTTGACCTCGGCCGATGGCCTGCCGGCCGCGCTCGGTCGGCTCGACGAAGGCGAGTTCGACCTGGTGCTGGCCGAACTGGACCTGCCGGGCGGTGGCGGCATGAAGCTGCTCGAGCAGATCGTGCTGCACCATGCCGGCACTGCGGTCGTGCTGTCGTCGGCGTTCGGCTCGGTCCGCGATGCCGTGCAGGCGATGCGCGCCGGCGCCGCCGACTTCCTGGCCAAACCGTTCGGCGACGACCAGTTGCTGGTGGCGCTCGATCGCGCGCTGGAGAAGAACGCGCTGCGGCGCGAGAACCGCGCGCTGCGCTCGGCGCTCGACGACCGTCTGCGACTCGACAACCTGGTCGGCAGCGATCCACGCATGCAGTCGATCTTCAAGACCGTGAAGGCCGTCGCCGACACCCGCACGACGGTGCTGATCACCGGCGAATCGGGCACCGGCAAGACGCTGCTGGCGCGCGCACTGCACTCGTTGAGCTCGCGCCGCAGCGGACCGTTCGTCGAAGTCAACTGCGGTGCTCTGCCCGAGACGCTGCTCGAGTCGGAGCTGTTCGGTCATGTCCGCGGCTCGTTCACCGGTGCCACCAAGGACAAGGTCGGCAAGTTCGAAGCCGCAGCCGGCGGCACGATCTTCCTCGACGAGATCGGCACCAGTTCGCCGGCGTTCCAGATCAAGCTGCTGCGCGTGCTGCAGGATCGGGTGATCGAACGCGTCGGCGACACCCGCACGGTGCCAGTCGATGTCCGCATCGTGCTGGCGACCAACCTGGACCTCGAACAGGCGGTCAAGGCCGGCACGTTCCGCGAGGACCTCTACTACCGGATCCATGTCGTGGTGATCGAGATGCCGCCACTGCGGGCCCGCACCGGCGACATCGCGGACCTCGCCGTGCACTTCCTGCAGCGGTTCTGCAAGGAACACGGCCGGCCGGTCACCGGCTTCTCCAAGGCGGCGCTGCAGCAACTGCTGGCCGCACCGTGGCCGGGCAACGTCCGCCAGTTGGAGAACGTGATCGAGCGCGCCGTCGTGTTGGCGCCAGGCCCCTTGGTCGAGGTTGCCGACCTGCCGACCGGGATCGGCCGGCTGGCGCTGCCCGCCGCCGCGCCGACGCTGGCACTGGCGGATGGTCCCGTCGGGCCGCTGAAGGACGCACTCGCCGGCCCGGAGAAACAGCTGATCGAACGCGCCCTGGCCCAGTGCGACGGCAACCGCGAACGCGCCGCCAAGGTGCTCGGCATCAACCGCAGTACGCTGTTCCACAAGCTGCGCAAGCACGGAATCAAGGGGGCCGGCAGCCATGGCTGATGGGCCAGTCCCCCGCGCTCCGCTATAACGACCGGCGATGCTGCGCCGCAGTCTGCAGTTCTTCTCGTTGGCCGCCCTGCTCGGGCTCGCCGTGACCGTCGCCTATGCGGTGTTCCGGTTGCGCGGGCCGGCGGACCTGCTCCGGGAGGCGACCACCGAACACGCCGCGGGCCGGCATGCCCAGGCGGTGTGGATCCTCGACCAATGCGAGCGCAGCGCCAGCGTGCGCCAGGATCCGGGCCTCGAGCGGCAGTTGCTGCGGCTGCGCTACGCGGCCAACCTGGAACTCGCCAACTACCTGCGCGCGCTGCGCGATCTGCAAGCGCTGCTCGCCGCCGGCGAGACGCCCGACGAGACGATGCAGCAAGACCACATCCGGTTGCTGGCACTGCAGGGCCAGGGCGAAGCGGCGCTGACCCTGGCGCGTACATTCCTGACCACGCACCCGAACCACGGCCGGGCGCTCGAGCTGGCCGGCGAAGCGTGCCAGGTCGCCTACGGCGATTCGCTGCGCGAGACGACCGCTGCGGTTCGCCGCGACGTCGGCCCCGAGGCGGCCGCCGCCGCGACGACGGCGTTGCTCGGCTGGCTCTACCGTCCCGAGGGTGACCCCGGCGCGGCCGCGGGTCTCGAACACTTGCGCGGCCTCTACGCTGGTCAGGTACAGTCGGCGCAGCGCTGGGAACCGCTGCAGAAGACGCTCGAGGAACTGCGCCGGCGGATCCAGGAAGGACTCGACTACCACCGCCGGTCGCTGGAAGCCGGCGGGCAACCCGTTGCGGCGTTCCTCGGCATGGCCTTCGCGCTCGAGCAGGCCGGCCGCACCGACGACCTGGTCGCGTTCTGCGAAACCTACCGGCGGCGCTTCGATCACGTCTGGGTCACCAGTGCGGTCGGCACCGCGGCGGCGGCCCACCTGCGCGACGGTCTGCCCGAAGCCGCCGCCGACGTGGTGCGCCGCTGGCTGCCCCCCGGCCAGGCCGCGGCGATGCTGCAGCAGGAACGGCTCGACGCGACCGCTGCACCCGTGCTGACGACCGCGGCGTTCGCCCTCTGGCGGCGCCGTGACCAGAAGGGACTGGACGCGCTCGGCAAGGAGATTCGTGCACTCGCGGCAGCCGGTCTGCAACTGGCGCTGCCCAACCACTGCGTCGGCGCGTTCATCGGCTTGTTGAAGAACGATGACCGCGGCGCCGAAGCCAACCTGCGCGCGGCCACCGAGATCCTGCGCCGCCAGGCCGCGCCCCGCAGTGGCGCCGATCCGCTGGCCGAACTGATGCCGCTGCGCCTCGGGCTGATGCAGAAGCGCGGCGCCAAGGACGATGAGATCCTGGCGGTGTTCGACGGCTGGCTGAAGGCCCGCGACGCGGAGCAGGAACCGCGCTTCGCCCGGATCCGCTATCTGCTGACCGCCGGCAAGGCCGCCGCCGCGTTCGCCAGCGCGGTCGACGCCCAGGAACGCAACCCGCAAGAAGAAGCTGCCCTGCGCATGCTGGCGACCGCGGCCAGCGCCAACTTCGCCGCCGCGGGCCAGGATGGCCCAGGCCTGGTCCGGCAGTGCGCCCAGCGCCGCAATCCGTTGCCGGAAGTGCCGCACCCGGTCTGCTACCTGCTGTGCGCCGAGGAGGCGCTGGCCAGGAAGCTGGCCGTGTTGGCCCGCACCAACGCCAAGGCCGCGATCGACAAGTTCCCGTGGGCGCGGTGGCCACGCCAACTCGAGGCGCAGGCACTCCTGCTGGCGCGCGAGGAGGCTGAGGCGCAGGCCGCGCTGCAGCGCTTGCTCTCCACCTGGCCGACCGACACCGAAGCGTTGTCGATCTGGCTGCAGGTCCGCCAGCGGGCCGGTGCCCCGATCGATCAACACCTGTTCGCCGCGCTGCGATCGTTGCCGTTCGATCCGACCCTCGCCGAGGCCTTGCTGCGGCGTGCACTCGACGATGACCGCCTGATGGCGCTGGCCTTCGGCGAACGGATCGAACAGGTTGCCGCCAGTCCGCCGCTGTTGACCGCGTTGGCGGCGCGCGCCCTGGCCGCCGGCAAGGAAGCGACACGAGCGCGAGCACTGCTGACCCGTGCCGCCAGCCATGGTGCGCCGACGCCGGAGCTGCGCCAGGAGTTCGCGTTGGCCGAACTCGAACTGCTGCGGGCCGAAGCCGGGACGTTGGCCGATGGCGCCCTGGTGGCGGCCGCCCACGCGATGCTGTCGCGGCAACCGTTCGTCGGGTTCGCGGCCGCGTCCGAGTTGTCGGCCGTGGCCACCGCCCTCGCCGCGACCCGGCCGGCAACGGCGCAGGTGCTGTTGACCGCGGCGATGACCGCTCAGGATGCCGAGCAGGTGCGGACCGCCGCGAATTGGCTGCTGGCGGCGGCGCTGGCCCGGCGGCTCGGCCAGTTGCGTCTGGCCGAAGAACACCTGTTTGCCGCGCTGAGTTTCCAGGATGGCGATGCCGCCGTGGAACCGCTGGTCCGGCTGCTGTTGCTGCGTGGCCAGGAAGAACGCGCGCTGCAGGTCTGGCGGCTCGGCAGCGACTGGCGCGATCCGGCCCTGGCGTTGCGTTGCGGCAACGCCCAGCTCGGCCAACGTCTTGCCGTCGCCAATGCCGCGGCGTGGCCTGGCGACGGCCTGGCGGCGACGCTGGTCGCGCTGGCGACCAACGTGGCGGCGGGGTCCGCCGGCAGCGAGCTGCGCAGCGGTGACGAACGGCAGACGCATGCGGTTCTCGAACTCGTTGCCCTGCTGCACGAACCGGATCTGGCCGGGCCGGCGCTGACGGCCGCCGCGAAGCTCGCTGCCCTGCGCCCAGACTCGCCGACGGCACAACTGCTGCTCGCGCGCGCACAGCTCGGCATGGGCCTGCTGGATGCGGCGCGGACGACCCATGGGCAACTGCTGGCGTCGGGTTGGCAACCGAACCTCGTGCTCGGCGACATCGCCCGCGCCGCGCATGCCCGGGCGGACTATCGGCTGACGCCCGAGGCCGAGAAGGCCCTCCGGGCGGCGGTATTCACCGGCCAGTTGTCGGATCCGATCGCGCAAGTCGTTGCGGGGCGGGGCCTGGCCATCGAAGCTGCCGCCGCTGGCAGCGCGACGGTCGCCACGCAGCTGTTTGCGCAGGTCTGGCTGCGACACCCCCTGGTCTCCGGTGCGCGACCTGCCGATGCGCAGAACCTGTTCCAACTCGGCGAGGCCGACAGTGCCCTGCAACTGTTGGCCGCGTTGTTGCCGGGGTTGTCCGGCTCGGATCGGCGCGAGGCCATCGACAGCTACTTTGCCGTCGCCAGCGCGGTGCTGAAGCTGCGGCCTGGCCTGACGCCGCAGCTGCGCCAGCAGGCCACCGCGATCGTCGATGCCGACGACGCCCCGGGCGCCGCTCTGCACTTCCTGCTCGCGCTGCCCGACGACAAAGCACCGCTGGCGCCGGCGACGGTGCGCGAATGGCTGCGGCGACAACTGGTCCGGTGCGCCACCGGGCGCGACCGCTGGACGCTTGGCCACGACTCGATCCGGGCGCTTCGCGAACGGTTCGGCCCGATCGAGACCCTCGCGGTGCTCGACCACGTGCTGCAGGACCATCCGACCGCGCTGCCAGCCTGGATCGCGCGGGCGCAGTTGCTCGCCGACTCCGGTCGCGCCGCCGACGGACTCGCCGACCTGCGCCATCTGCTGGGTTACGTCGCCGATCCCGGACTGACGCTGGCGACCGTGACGATGGCCGCCGAAAACCGTGCGCTGCTGGACACCGACGATGCGCTGCTTGCCGCATTGCCCGCAGCCACGCTGGCGACGCCAGCGGGTACCCATGCCAGGGCCCTGGTGGCGCTGCGCCGGGGTCGCGCCAAGGAAGCCGCCGAGGCGTTGGCGACCTGTCCGCCGGGCGCGGATGGTTCGGCTCTGTGGTTCCAGGCCATGGCGGAGTTGGCGCGCGGAGATCGCCGCGACGACAAGGTCGTCGTCGGCCTGCTGCAGCGGCTTGCCAGGGACTACGCCAGCAGTTCGCGCGCCCGGTACGCCGGCAGCCTGGCGCGCCAACTGGCGTCGAACTGAGACACCGCCGCCTGCAGGCCGACGAACGGGAACTCGCCGAGCAGCCGGTCGAGCTTGTTCAGGGTCTTGTCGAGGTTGACGTAGTGGCGGAAGCCACGCAGTCCGCCGAGGCGCTGCCGCGGTTGCCCCGGATCGACTTCCCACGGGTGCAGGTACAGGCAACCCGGTTGCCCCTGCCGTTCGCTCTGCCGCAGGCCAGCGCGCAAGAACGCCGTCGGTAGCAGACGCAGGTAGCCACCGCCACCCACCGGCACGCGACGGCCGAGCACCGACCACGTCAACGGCGGCAGTTCGAGCAGTTCGCCTCGTTCCCCCTGCAACCGGTACGGTCGCATCGGCGCGGCCGCGACGCCGTAATCGGGATGTCGGATCGGTTGGATCGAACTGTCGAGCGTGATGCCGGCGGCCAGCAGTTCGTCGATCGCCCACGGTGTCCGCCGTGTGATCGACCAGGTGCAGGCCCGGAACATCAAGACCGCGGGCGCCCCCGCCGCTTGCAGGATCGCCGTGGTTCTCTGCAGGTCGTCGGCGAATCCGGCCTGGCCCAGATCGGGAAGCAGCCGATGGTCGTAGCCGTGGCTGCCGATCTCGTGACCGGCCGCGAGCACGTCCGCGACCAGATCCGGCAGGCGCTCGGCGATCCAGCCGAGGAAGAAGAACGTCGCTTTGGCGCCGCGACGGGCGAACAGGTCCAGCAGCCGCCGCGTGCTGTCGCCGCAGCGCAGCGCCAACCCGGACCACTGGGACCGATCGATCAGGCCGCTCATGTTCAGCACCTGGAACCAGTCTTCGACGTCGACCGACAGCGCATGCCTCATGGCAGCAGTTCCTGGGCCAGTGGCACCAGTTCGTCCAGGAAGCGGCGGCAGCGCTCGACCGCGACGGCAGCGTCCTCGCCGGCGCCGATCGGGGTCTCGACGCGCAGCATGAACCCGGCATTGCTGGTGCGCAGCAGCGCCCGCGGCGCGTGATGCACGAAGAACTCGAAGTAGCTGCCGGCGAGCCAGTCGCGGGTGCCGAACACCGACAACGTCACGTGGTGGCGGCCGTCCCGCCGGCTGCGGGCGGCGATCCGCGACACTGCGGTCGTGGACTGACCGAGGGCGACCGGCAGCAGGTCGTCGATCTCGATGTCCATGTCGCTGCCTTCGATGCAGATCCGCGGCGGATGCACGCTCTTCCAGTTGCTGTCGTGGAACAGCGCCACCAGGTTGATCGGGGCCCCACCCGCATCGCGGTAGTGCGACCAGATGAAGTCCCGAGTGCCGAGCAGTTCGACATAGCGCGGTTTCGCCCGCTCGAACTCGGCCTGGTCGGCGGCGTCGCGGGGCTGCAGCACCGCGCCGGCCACGACCGACGGCAGGCGCTCGGCACGACCCGACACATCCGCGAACGGCCGATAGAGCGAGAGCCACAGCAGCGGCCCGGCGAGGAGCCACAGAAGCACCGCAGGACCACGATGGCTCTGCCCGCCGACGACTGGCGCCACCGTCTCGGCTGGCGTCGTCGGCTCGGTGCCGCTCCAGCGCGACAGCAGCAGATCGAACAGCAGCAGCAGCGCGACGTCGACGATCCAGGCCGCCGTGTCGAGCACGGCATGGCCGCCCCCCGCCGCGGTGGCGACATCGGTGTGGCGCGCCAGCACGCAGAGTCCGGCGATGCGCGCGATGTTGACGGCGAGCGCGATCGGTGCCGCCACCAGCAGCAGCGCCAACCGCCGCCACCACGCGGTCGGCCCGAGGAAGAACGCGACGCAGTAGCCGATCGTGATCATCGCCAGCAGCGACCGCAAGCCACCACACGCATCGGCGACGAACAGTCCCGCCGCGGCACCGACCGGACGCAGTTCCGCGCCAGCGCGCTCGAAGCCGGCGCCGAACAGGTTGGCGACCTGCAGGCCCGAGGCGACGGCGAGTTCCTTCAGTTCGAAGGCCAACCGGCCCTCGACGTAGATCGGCAGCGGCACTGCGAACAGCACCAGCCAGATCACCGGCCATTGCCCGCGCAGCCGTTCGCGACCCAGTGCCAACCAGCAGGCCCCGGGTACCGCCAGGACCAGGCTCGCCGCCGACAGCGAATCGATCATCAGCGCCGCGCCACCGAGGTGCAGCAGCAGGGCCGGGCCAAGCAGCCAGAACCCGCGCCAGTCCGGTGCTGCGACCGTGCGCCGCCAGGTGTCGCGTCGGGCCCAGACGACCACCGCGGCCACGATCGGCAGCAGCCAGCAGTGCTCGAAGTATTGCGTCGGCGAGTCCCAGCGTTGCTGACACCAACGCAGCGTCGCGGCGTAGGCGATCAGCAGCGGCAGGAAGAGTGCGGCGAAGGTCGTCATCGGTCTCCGGTTCGGAGCAGTCGGGAACCGATCGCCGCCACCCGAGCCGCGTTGCCGGCCCAGGTTCGCTGGTGATCGATCAGGCTCTGGCGTCCGGCGGCGCCAACGCGCCGAACCAGTTCCGGATCGGTGAGCATTCGCCGGATGGCGGCGGCGAGCGCATCGGCGGAACCGGGTTGGAACAGCACCGCCTCGGCCCCATCGGTGACCACTTCCCGCAGATTGGGCTGGTCGGGCGCCAGGGTCGGCACACCCGCGGCCAGTGAGTCGAACAGCTTCAACGGCGACGAGTAGGCGTTGATCGCCGGCACCAGCGCCGCATCGAACGCGCAGACGAACGTCGGCAGCAGGTCGGGGGGCACCTCCCCGGCAAAGCGCACGCGATCGGTCAGGCCGCGCGCTGCCGCCTGCGCCTGCAGGTCCGCCAGCGCCGGCCCCCGGCCGCAGAGCCAAAGACACAGCGGTTCGAATCCGGGCCGCTGCATCACTTCGAACACCAGATCGAGCCGGTGCCACGGCCGCACGTAGCCGACGAATCCGAGCACGAACGCCGGCGCGGGCCAGTGTTGCCGGCGCCGCAGCTCCACCGCCGCCGCCCGCGCCGCAGCGTCGTAGCGTTCCAGCACCGCGCCGTTCTGGATCACGTGCACGCGGTCCCGGCGCGCGCCGCGGGCGACCAGCATGTCGGCCAGCACCTGGGTGACCGCGAGCACGGCGTCGGCGCCGCTCAGCACCGTGCGTTCGGTGGCCGCCGCGCGCTTTGGCAAGCGCAGCAGCCCGAGATTCCGCATCTCCTCGACCATCGGCGAGTTCACTTCGAGCAGCAGCGGCACGCCGAGTTCCCGCGCGACGTCCAGCCCGGCCCGGCAGTGCAGCGCATGTCGTTCGTAGATCAGGTCCGGCGCGAACGCCGCCGCCGCCGCGCGCAGCATGGTCCGACCGCGCCGATTGTAGGCGACTTCGAGGCACTCGACGGCCGTTCGCGGCAACCGCAACCTCTGCCAGAAGCCGCCGCGACCGCTGCCGCCGCCCGGCAGTGCGGCCGTCGGCACGGACTTCCGCACCAGGGCACATTCGTGCACTTGATGACCGGCGGCGCGCAACGCACCGATCAGTTCACGCACATGCACCGCCTGCCCGTCGTCGGCACGGATCCGGTGGTGGTAGAGGATACGGAGGGATGCACTCACGGGCCTGGAGTCGCTGATCGGAACAGATCGACCAGCATCTGCACCGGTTCGTGCCAACCATACCGCGTCGCGAACGCGCGCACGCGCTGCCGGTCGCCAGGAACCGCGAGGACGGCGCCGATGGCCCGGGCCAGTGCCGGTGCGTCCCGCGGCGGCACCAGGGCGCCGAGCGAACGATCCGCTGGCGGCGGATCGCCGAGGATCTCGGGGATGCCACCGACGGCGGTGGCGACCACGCGGAGGCCGCTGGCGAGCGCTTCGGTGACGACGTTGGGCCAGCCCTCGCGTTCGCTCGGCAGCACCAGCAGATCGCACGCCGCCATCGCGTCCGCGACCTCGTCCGGCGTCCGGGTGCCCAGAAACAGCACGCGATCACCACCGGCGGCGGCGATCGCGGCACGCTCGGGACCATCGCCCACCAGCACCAGTCGCACATCATCGGACAGCGACGCGAGCGCGGTCGCGGCGACGTCGAAACCCTTGCCGGCAACGAGGCGCCCGACCCCGAGCAGCAGCGGAACATGCGGCGGCAACTGCAGCCGTTGGCGCGCCGCCGGCCCGTCGCTGACGCGAAAGCGCTCGAGATCGACGCCGTTACGGGCCAGGTGGATCCGTTCCCGGGGCAAGCCGCTGACCGCGGCGAACCGCTCGCACAGCGGCGAACTGACCGCCAGACACGCGCGGGCTCCCCGGGCGGCGTCGGCGATGCCGGCGGCGACCACCGGGTCCTTGGCGAGAACGTTCAGATCGGAACCGCGGGCGGTCAGCGTGTAGGGCACGCCGAACTGCCGGGCCAGCAGCGCGGCGGCCACACCGTCGGGCCACAGGTAGTGCGCATCGAGCACGATCTGGCGGTCGCGCGCTGCGGCGGCGATCGCGGCGGCGGCGCCGCGTGCCATCGCGCGCGCCTGCCGCCGCATCGACAGGCCAGGCCAGTGGCGGTAGCGCGGGTGGGCGATGGTCACCCCACGCCAGACCTCGCGTCCGGGTTGGCGGGCGTGCTGCAAGAAGGCGCCAAAGCGCAACGGCCACGGTGCCAACGGCACCGGCGCGATCACCTGCCAGCCGAAGCCCCCGGCGGCGACGACGCGGGCCATCCGTTCGTGCACGAACAACCCGTGCGTGGGTGCCAGCGCCGACGGGAACAGGCTGGTGAAGGTCACGATGTCGATCACGCGCACCACCGCCGCAGGAACCGACCCAGCATCAGCACCGCCCACAGCAGTTCGCCGTGATCCTGGACACCCGCACGATGCGCCTGCAACCGCGGCGTGACCACCGCGGGATCGATCCACTCGAGCAGCAGCGGATCGCGCAGTTGCGCCGCCAGCAGGTCGCCGACCGGCCCGCGGAGCCAGGACCGCAGCGGCACCGAGAAACCCTGCTTGCGACGGGCCAGCGCCGCCGGGTCGAGGCGCGACCGCAGGGCCGCGCGCAGCATGGCCTTGGTCTGGCCGCCGGCCAGCTTGTGCCGCGACGGGATCCGCGCCGCCAGTTCGACCATCTTGACGTCGAGGAACGGCGCGCGCACCTCGAGCGCGACCGCCATCGACGTCCGGTCGACCTTGACCAGGATGTCGCCGGGCAACCAGGTCGCGAAGTCGGCGGCGGCGGCGCGGCCGAGCGGATCGCGCGCATCGCTGCGCTGCCAGGCGTCCCGGACCGGCGCCAGCGGATCACCGGCGGCGGCATGATGCTCCCGGCGCAGGATCGCGAACACGTCCTCGGGCAGGTTGGCGCTGACCGAACGCGCGTACGCCAGATCGCCAGGCAAGCCGAGGTTCTGCAGCGTGCGTTTCCACCGCAACGGCCGCGGCAGCCAGTCGAACTTCGGATACAGCGCGCCGAGTCCACGCCACATCGGCGCCGGCAGCAGGCGCCGGACGCGATGCTCGCGGACATCGAACAGATAGCGGCGGTAGCCGGCGAAACTCTCGTCGCCGCCATCGCCGGACAACGCGACGGTGACGTGGCGGCGCGCGAGCCGGCAGACATGGAACGTCGGCACCGCGCTGCTGTCGGCGAACGGCTCATCGAAGGTGTCCGCCAACCAGTCGAGGTCGAGCAGATCCTGCTGCCGGAGCACCTCTTCGCGCAGCGTCGCGCCGCACGCCGCCGCCGCCACACGCGCCGCCGACCGCTCGTCGAACGCCGGATCGTCGAACCCGATCGTGCAAGCCGCGATCCCGCGGCCGAGCGTCCGCGTCATCGAGTCGACCACCGCATAGCTGTCGATGCCGCCGGACAGGAACGGCGCCAGCGGCACCTCGCCCATCAGCCGGATCCGTGTCGCCTCGTCCAGCAAGGCCAGGATCGGCTCATGCCAGTCGCCGGCCGGCCGTTCGTCGCTCGCCAGGAACGATACCTGCCAGTAGCGCATCAGCCGCACGCCGTCGGCGTCGACCAGGGCCCAATGCGCCGGGGGCAGCTTGTGGACTTCGGCGAACACGCTGATCGGGTCGGGCACGTAGCGCAGCGCCAGGAACTGCGCGATCGCATCGGTCCGCAGCCGCCGCGGGAACCGCGCTTCGTGCAGCGCCTTCAGTTCGCTGGCGAACAGGAACACGCCGTCCTGCTGCAGCCAGTGGAACGGCTTCTTGCCGAGGTGATCGCGCGCCGCATACAGGCAGTGCCGCGTCTCGTCGACCAGCGCGAAGGCGAACATGCCGCGCAGCCGAGCCGCCAGTCCGGTGCCCCAGGCCCGCCAGCCGTGCAGCAGCACCTCGGTGTCGCTGTTGGTCGTGAAGACCGCGCCACGCTGCTGCAGCTCGGCGCGCAGTTCCTGGTAGTTGTAGATCTCGCCGTTGAACGTCACCTGCACGGTGCCGTCGGCGAGTCCCATCGGTTGCGCTCCCCCCGCGATGTCGACGATCGCCAACCGCCGCTGCGCCAGCGCATAACCCGGCCGCGTCAGCACGCCCTCGCCATCCGGCCCGCGGTGCGCCAGCCGACGGATCATCCGCGGCACCAGGTCCGGTGGCAGCGCGCGCGCGCGCGTCAGCGCGAAAGCTCCGGCGATGCCGCACATCAGCGCCGCCGCCCCCATCGCGGCGAGACCAGGGCCCGGACCGGCACGGCGGCGGTGTGGCCACCGTCGCCATCCCACTGCACGTGGATGCCGCGCACGCCGCCGACCGTCTTGCTGCCCTGCGGTCCGCGCGCCCAGGCCACCCAGGCGACCGCGGCGAGGCTGGTGACCAGGGCCAGCCAATGATAGACCAGATCGAAGTGGCCGCGATTGAGGAACATCGCGCCGATCATGAACCCGACGGTCGTCGCCTCCATCATCCGCGCGTAGTCGCGGGCCCACTCCATGTCCGCCCGCAGCCGCCCCATCAGCACCAGCCGCCGGCAGGTCAGGAACACCGAGGCCAGCAGGCTCATGTAGACGGCGAATGCCAGCGTTCCGGACTCGGCCCAGATCTGCAGGTAGCTGTTGTGCGCCACGTAGGTGGTGAAACTCTCCGTGTCGATCGGCACCACCGAGTAGTCCTTGTAGCGCGGCTGGAAGTTGCGCATGCCGACGCCGAACAGCGGATTGTCCTCGATCATCTTGAACGCGGTCCGCCAGGCGACGAAGCGGGCGTTGATCGACGACTCCTGGGTGTCGCCGATCGACGCGAGTCGTTCGAGCACGCTCGCCGGCGCGGTCAGCAGGAACACCACGCCGCAGACCGCCAGCGTCAGCATCGCGCGGATCAGCCGGCCGGATCGCCACGCGATCCACAGCGCCGTGCCGACCAGCGACAAGAACGCGCCGCGGCTGTGCGTCAACAACACGGTGATCGTCGTCAGCAGGATGCCGACCTGCGAACCGAGCCGGACGAACGGCAGCGCGCGATCGTTGAAGCCCAGGTACCACAGCAGCGGCACGTTCATCACCAGGGCCAGCGCGAAGTCGTTGTTGTCCTCCATCATGCCGCCGGGCCCGCGCAGGATCGCCGAGCCGCCGGTCAGCACGCCGAAGATGCCGCCCTTGACGCCGTAGAACGCCAGGCACAGCGCGATCGTCCACAGCATCAGCCGGAAGCGCTGCCGCGAATCGACCTGGCCGGTGGTGAACAACGCGACGACGATGATCTTGATGTATTCGAAGAAGTAGCGGTTGAAGTAGGCGCTGTGGTGCTTGGCGAGCCCATAGCTGGCCGCCACCAGCACCGTCAGCAGGATCAACAACCAACTGCGGACGTCCCAGCGCGCGAACGGCCGCCGGCCGCGCTCGTTGGCCCACCAGCCGGCGACCATCACGAAGCCGACGTAGAACGACAGCCGCATGTTGCGGGCAAAGCCCCAGCACAGGTCCTGCGGCCGCATGTAGGCCAGCCAGGAGAACACCAGGAGGCCCAGGAACGGCCGCCGCCAGGCCAACGGCAGCGTCAGCATCACCACCGCGAACACCAGCAGATCGCGCATCCGGCGGCCTCGTCAGCTGCCCAGCACCATGGCCAGCAGGTCGCGCGCGAACGGCGGCAGGCGCTCCGGATACACGTAGTAGATCGTCACCAGGACCACCATCAGCACCACGGCGGTGGCGGCCACCAGCGAGGCGCGGCGGCGACCCCGCGACAACGTCCGGCGCTGCTCCTCGGTCTCCAGATGGCTGAGGCCGCCGAGCACCGGCACCGGCAGCGCGCGTTCGACGTCATCGAGGGTCTTGAACGTGCCCTGCAGGAAGTCGAGCGCCAGGATCAGTGCGATCGCCAGGCCCAGGCCGACGACGCAGCCGATGATCGCGACGATCAGGATGTTCGGTTCGGTCGGTCGCGGCGGCTGCTGAGCCGGCACGTGCTCGATCGGCCGTTCGCGGCTCAGTTCGCCGATCAGCGCGGTCGCCGCCGCGGCGGCGGCGTTCGCGGCGTTGCGTTCGGTCGTGGCCTCGGCGAGTTGTTGCAGCGTTTCGCGGTATTCGGAGTGCTTGGCGAACGCCAGCGCCTGGCGCCGTTGGCGCTCGTCGCGATCCTGCCGGAGCCGGTCGCGCTCGCCGATCGCGGCCGCCAACAGCGGTTCGTTCTCGGCCAGTTGCTTCTTCAGCTCGGCGACCCTGGGGTTCGGCACCTCATCGGTATCGGCGCTGCCGCCGCGCAGCTCACGCAGCTTCTGCTCGGCCTGCTGCATCTGCAGGACCCGGGCGGCGTAGTACGGATGCGCCGGTTTGATGGTCTCCGCCAGTGACTTCCTGGCGGCCTCGAACTGCGCCAGCGCGGTCTTGAACTCGACGTTGTTCAGCAGGGCGCTGTCGGCTTGCAACTCCGCCAACGACACCGTGCGCGGCGCGCGATCCAGTTCGTGCTGCAGCGCGTCGACCTTGGCCTGCAGGGTGTCGACCGCGGTCTCCTTGCTCGCGAGTTCGGCGAGCAACGCGTTCAGCTCCGCCTCGCGCAACTGCAACTGGGCACGCTGCAGCGCCTCGGTCAACGTCGGATCGAAGCCATACTCGGTCTGCAGATGTTGGACCTGGGCGTTCCGTTCGCTCCAGGTCTTGACGGCCAGCCGGACCCGTTCATTGGCCTCCGACTGCTGTTGCTGCGCGGCATCGAGCATCGATTGCAGCCGTTGCTCGATCCACGCCTTGACGACGTGGTTGACGAACTCGGCCGCGCGCTTGCCGTCGCGATCGCGATAGGTCACCCGCAGGCTGGCCCAGTCGCGGACCTTGCTCGGGTTCAGGTCGACGACCTCCAGCCGGGAGCGGACCGCACTCTCGTTCTCGGCGAGCTGGGACAGATCGGCGACCATCGCCTCCTCCCAGCCGAGCTCCTTCATCGCCTTGCCGACCGCCAGCGGGACCGTGTGCCGGGCGTTGTCGACGACGTCGGCGAACGGATCGACCAACCCCGGTCGCACCTCGGGCGAACCCGGCACGCGCTGGTGATGCAGCTGGGTGTTGGCGACGTAGTAGCGCGGGATCAGGAACGCGACCAGGCCGCCGATCAGCAGCCCGAGCAGCGACACCGGCACCACTTGCCAGCGCCGCCGCTTCAGCAGGTCGACATAGCGCGCCAGCGAAACCTGCGGCAGGTCGAGTTGGAACTGGCCGGGCGCGTTCATGGATGGTCGGTTCAGAACCGGAAGTAGACCCGGTTGGTTTCGCCGGTGACGATGTCATAGGCGTTCTGGATCCGGGCGATGCCGAGCATCGTGGTGACCGCGACCGACACCGGGTCGAGGATGCGTTCGAGCAGGCGCGCGACCAGCCCGAGGAAGGTCGGCGGCACGTAGATCAGGTCGTTCTCGCGGATCGAGAAGTTGCGGTTGGTGAAGCCCGACAGGTACATCTCGCGGACGTTGACCTCCATCACCAGCGGGTTCTCGGCGTCGGGCCGGATGATCTGCACGCGACCGAGATTGGCGAGGCTGCTCCAGCCCACGAGGAACATCGCCCGCCAGATCGTCAGGTCCGGCTCCAGCCGGATCGGCCCTTTGCGCCCGGATTCCCCCAGCGCATAGAAGAACTTGCCGCCACTCAGGATGATCGCCTGCACGTCGATCTCCTTCTTGAACAGCGGTCGCAACTGGTTCTTGACCAGCGCGCCGAGCTGCGCCTCGGTCATGCCGAGCACGTACAGCGGCCCGAGGTATGGAATCAGGATCGTGCCGTCGACGCGGACCATCTGCGTCGTCTGCAGAGCGACCAGCCGTTCGGTGTCGGGGTCGCCGACCGCCGCCGAGGGGATCAGGAAGGTGATGAAGTCGCCGCCGCCGACGTAGTTCTCGTAGCGGGAGTCGCCCTCCGCCCGGGACCCGAACCCCTTCTCGACCATCGCCTCGCGGATGCGCTTCTCCTCGTAGTTGCCGCAGGCGCACAGCAGCGCGGTGCAGGCGACGATCAGGCAGCGGAGCCAACTGGAAGATGCGTTCACGCGGGTTTCCGGGCGGTTCGGTTTGCGGCGCAAAGCACGCCGCGGTGCTGCTCATCCTAGGAGACCGATGCCCCCTCGCAAAGAGCGGACCTCGAACCAACTGCCGGCCCTATCGGCAGATCCGGCGGCCGGACTCGATCGTCGGCGTCGCCTTGCCGACGGTCGGGCTCGGTTCTTCGACAGTCGGCGCCGGGCGCCGCCGCCGCGGGCGACCTCAGCGCCCGCCGTACTGCTGCTGGTAGTAGGTCTGGTAGGCACCCGAGCGGACCCGCTCCCACCACGCCTTGTTCTGCACGTACCAGTCGACCGTCTGGCGCAGCCCTTCCTCGAACGTGTGCCGCGGCGTCCAGCCCAGCGTCGCCTTGGCCTTGGTCGAGTCCATCGCGTAACGGCGATCGTGACCGGGGCGATCCTTGACGTAGTGGATCAGGTCCTCGCCCTTGCCGAGCAGCCGCAGGATCTCCTTGACGACGAAGATGTTCTCGCGCTCGGCGTTGCCGCCGAAGTTGTAGACCTCGCCGGCCTTGCCGTTCGCCATCGCTTCGCGGATGCCCTCGCAGTGGTCGGTGACGTAGATCCAGTCGCGGACGTTCTTGCCATCGCCGTAGACCGGCAGCTTCTTGCCTTCCAGCGCGTTGGCGATCATCAGCGGGATCAGCTTCTCGGGAAACTGGAACGGCCCGTAGTTGTTGCTGCAGCGCGTGATCACGCAGTCCATGTGGTGCGTGTGCACCGCCGCACGGACCATCAGGTCGGAGGCGGCCTTGCTCGACGAGTACGGCGAGTTCGACTGGATCGGCGTCTCCTCGGTGAAGTAGCCCCAGGCCCCGAGCGAGCCGTAGACCTCGTCGGTGCTGACGTGCACGAAGCGCTGCGTCTTGTACTGCCGGCTCTTGTCGAGCAGCACCTGCGTGCCGATCACGTTGGTGCGCACGAACGCGGTCGCATCCAGCACCGAACGGTCGACGTGGCTCTCGGCGGCGAAGTGCACGACGACGTCGGGCCGGTGCTCGGCGAACACCGCATCCATCGCCTTGGCATCGGCGATGTCGCCGCGGACGAACTGGTAGCGCTCATTGCGCTCGACGTCCTGCAGGTTCTCGAGGTTGCCGGCGTAGGTCAACGCATCGAGGTTGACGATCCGGTGGTCGCCGCCCTGCAACAGCATGCGGACGAAGTTGCTGCCGATGAACCCGGCGCCGCCGGTGACGAGGATCTTGCTCACGAACGCTGCTCCATCACGAAGGGATTCTCAGGGGTTGGCGATCATCTGCAGGTGGCGCCGGAGCGCATCCCGCCAGTGCGGCATCGCCTTGCCGCGCGCCGCCGTCAGTCGCGACGTGTCCAGCACCGACCACGCCGGCCGCTTCGCCGGCAGGTTCAGGTCGGCGGCCGTCTGGGTGCCGACCTGGATGTGGCCCAGGCCCGACTCCTGCAGGATCGCGACGGCGAACTCGTGCCAGGAACACTGCCCCTCGTTGGAGGCATGGTAGATGCCCGGCGCGGGTCGTTGTTCGGCGACGTCGAGGATCGCGTCGGCCAGATCGTGGGTCATCGTCGGGCGGCCGACCTGGTCGGTGACGACCTTCAGCGGTTGCCCCGAACGGGCCCGTTCGAGGATCGCGCGCGGGAAGTTCTTGCCGCCGGGACCGAACACCCAGGACGTGCGCAGCACGTAGAACCCGGGTCGTGCGTGCCGGAGCACGCCCTGTTCGCCGAGCCACTTGCTGTGGCCGTAGGCCGACAACGGCGCCGGCTCGCTGTCGATCGTGTAGGGCACCCCGTGCTGCTTGCCGTCGAACACGAAGTCGGTGCTGATGTAGATCATGCCAGCGCCAATGCCGACCGCCGATTCGGCGAGGAACGCGGTGGCATGGCCGTTGACCCGATCCGCCGCCGCCGGGTCCTTCTCGCAACCGTCGACGTTGGTGTTGGCGCCGCAGTGGATCACCAGCTTCGGGCGCGCCGTGCCGACCGTCTTGCGGATCGCATCCTGGTCCTCGAGCGGCATCTCCTGGAGATCGACGCCGAGCGTGGTCTTGCCGCGCTGCGCCGCCTTCTGGATCACGATGCGGCCGAGCTGGCCCAAAGCACCGGTGACGAGATAGTCGAGCTGACTCATCGGCTCAGAGGTCCATCCGGTTGGCGCCGCCGTCCTTGATCAGCGTCGCCGCGCGGTACAGCGACTCGAACGTGCCGGCGTCGGTCCACCAGCCCTGCAGCACGTCGGCGGTCAGGTTGCCGCGGCGGACGTACTCGTTGTTGACGTCGGTGATCTCGAGTTCGCCGCGGTTGCTGGGCTTCAGCGTCTTGCAGACGTCGAACACCGACGGGTCGTACAGGTAGATGCCGATCACCGCCAGGTTGGTCTCGGGGGCCTTGGGCTTCTCGACGATCTTGACGACCTTGCCGTCCTTGACCGTCGCCACGCCAAAGCGCTCCGGATCGTGCACTTCCTTCAGCATGATCTTGGCGCCGCCGCCCTGCTTCTTGAAGTCGTCGACCGCGCGCTTGATGTTGCCCTCGATGATGTTGTCACCGAGCACGACGCAGATCGAGTCGCCCTCGGCGAAGTGCTCGGCCAGCTTCAGTGCATCGGCGATGCCGCCTTCGCCTTCCTGGTAGGCGTAGCTGATCCGGCGCAGCCCGAAGTCGCTGCCGTTGCGCAGCAGCTGCAGGAAGTGCCCCGCCGAGTTGCCGCCGGTGACGATCAGGATGTCGTTGATGCCAGCGTTCACCAGACACTGGATCGGGTAGTAGATCATCGGCTTGTTCCACACCGGCAGCAGGTGCTTGTTCGTGATCTTGGTGAGCGGATAGAGACGGCTGCCGAGGCCACCGGCGAGAACGACACCTTTCATGCGTGCTGACTCCGATACCAGTCGAAGGTTCTGCGCAGTCCTTCGGCGAAACCGATGGTCGGAACGAAGCCGAGCAGCGATTTCGCGCGTTGTACGTCCGCCAGGGAGTGGCGGACATCGCCCTTGCGCGGGGGCGCGAACACGGGGTCGAGGCGCTGCCCGGCAAGCCGGCACAGCGTGTCGAACAGATCGCGAACGGTCGTCGACTGCCCGTAGGCGAGGTTGACGATCTGGCAGCCCTCGGTCTTCGCCTCGAGCGCCAGCCGGACACCCTCGACCACGTCTTCGACGTAGGTGAAGTCCCGCGATTGCAGGCCATCGCCGTCGATCCGCGGCGCCTTGCCGCGCAGCAGCGAGAAGCAGAACGCCGCCACGACGCCCGAGTACGGGCTGTCCGGCGTCTGGCGCGGGCCGAACACGTTGAAGAAGCGGGTGACGACGACGGGCAGGCCGTAGACGCGGGCGAACGACCGGCAGTACAGCTCGCCGGCGAGCTTGGCGGCGGCATACGGCGACAGCGGATCCTCGCGCATCGCCTCGTCCTTGAACTGCGCCTGCTGGTCGCCGTAGGCCGACGAACTGCCGGCATACACGACACGAGCTCGAGCCATGGCCGCAGCGTGCAACACCTGCACGGTGCCGGTGGCACAGGCGTGGTGGCTGTCGAGCGGCGCTTCGACCGAACGGGCAACCGACGGCAGCGCGGCGAGGTGCACGACGCCGCCGACCGAGGTCATCGCGCGTGCCACCGCCGGCGGGTCGGTGATCGAGCCATCGACCACCTCGAGATCGCCGCGCAGATGTCCGAGATTGCCGCGCTTGCCGGTCGCAAAGTTGTCGAGCACCGTCACCTTGCGGCCGACCGCGAGCAGCCGTTCACACAGGTGCGAACCGATGAAACCGGCGCCGCCCGTGACCAGCACGCGGTCGTTCATGGCCGCCGTCCTGCGGCCTTCTCGGCGAGATACCAGCGGCAGAATCGCTGGATGCCGTCGGCGGCCGGCACCGTCCGGCGATAGCCCAGTTCGCGCGCCGCCAACGCGGTGTCGGCGAACGTGATCGGCACATCGCCCGGCTGGTCGGGCAGCATCTTCTTGCGCGCCGGCTTGCCGATGCCCTGCTCGATCAGCGCCACCAGTTCGGCCAACGACGTGGTCGCCGCGCCGCCGAGATTGTAGATCCGGTAGCCGTCGGCCCGCTCGAGCGCCGCGATCAGGCCGCTGACGATGTCGTCGACGAACGTGTAGTCGCGGCGCGAGCTGCCATCGCCGAAGAACGGCAGCTCGGCGCCGTTGGCGATGCACCGCGCGAACTGATGGATCGCCATCTCCGGCCGCTGGCGCGGGCCGTAGACGGTGAAGAACCGCAGGCAGGTGACCGGGTTGCCGCGCAGGTGATGGAACGCGTGGCACTGCACTTCGCCGGCCTTCTTGCTGGCGGCGTACGGCGACACCGGCCGGTCGACCGGATCGCTCTCGGCAAACGGCACCTTGGTATTGCCGCCGTAGACCGACGAGCTGCTGCCGAACAGGAACTTGACGTCGCGGCGGTCGATCTGCTGCAGCAGCGTCTGCGTGCCGGTGACGTTGACATCCATGTAGCGGACCGGATCCTCGATCGACGGCCGGACGCCGGCCAGCGCGGCCAGATGGACCACCGCATCGACGCCGGCGACCGCCGTCCGGCATGCGCTCGCCGAACGGATATCGCCTTCCTGGAACGTGAAGCGGTCGCCGCCGAGTTCTTGCAGTTCGGCCAGGTTCCGCCGCTTGAACGCCGGATCGTAGTACGGATCCAGGTTGTCCAGAGCGCGCACGGCGACCCCGGCCTGCAGCAGGCGCATGGCGAGCGCGGAGCCGATGAAACCGGCCCCACCGGTGATCAGGACAACGGACACAGCGTGCGGGTGCGAGTACGGGGGCGCAATCCTGTATCCGGCGGTGCCGTTCGAGTCCACGGCGGCAGCGGCTTTCCGCCCGGACGTGCCGTGAAGTTCTGGTGAGCGCCCGCAGGCCGCCGCGGTCAGCCCAGCGGCTTGCCCAGCACCTCGCGGCCGCCCAGATACGGCCGGAGCGCCGCGGGCACGACGACCCGGCCGTCGGGCAGCTGGTGGTTCTCCAGCAACGGGATCAGCACCCGCGGACTGGCGATCACGGTGTTGTTCAGCGTGTGGCAGAACTGCACCTTGCCGCCATCCTTCGGTCGGTAGCGCAGGTCGAGCCGACGCGCCTGGTAGTCGTAGAACCGCGACGCCGAGTGGGTCTCGCAGTAGGCGTTGCGCGACGGCATCCAGGTCTCGATGTCGTATTTCATCGCCTGCGGCACGCCCAGGTCGCCGCCGCAGACCGCGACGATCCGATACGGCAGATCGCATGCCTGCAACAGCGCCTCGGCGTTGGCGACGATGTCGTGGTGATGGCGGATCGACCGTTCCTGGTCGGCGACGTCGATGACGACCTGCTCGACCTTCTGGAACTGGTGGACGCGGTAGAGACCGCGCGTGTCCTTGCCGTGCGTGCCGGCTTCGCGCCGGAAGCAGGCGGAACGGGCGACGTATTTCTTCGGCAGCTGGTCCTCGGTCAGCATCTCGCCGCCGTGCAGCGACGTGACTGGAACTTCGGCAGTGCCGATCAGGTTCAGGCCATCGCGCTCGCACCGGTAGGTCTGTTCCTCGCCACCGGGAAAGAACCCGGTGCCGAACATCGCCTGGTCGCGGACCAGCAGCGGCGGATCCACCGGCACGAACCCCCGTTGCACCATCAGTTCGACGGCAAAGCGCAGCACCGCGTCGTGCAGCAGCGCCAGGTCACCGAACAGGATGTAGTTGCGCGAACCGGCCATGTTGGCGGCCCGCAGGAAGTCGACCCAGCCCTGCGCCTCGGCCAGGTCGTAGTGGGCGCGCGGCGTGAAGTCGAACGTGCGGACCTGGCCGTGCCGCTTGACCTCGACGTTCTCGGTGTCGTCCTTGCCGTCCGGCACCTCGGGATCGGGGACGTTGGGCACCAGCGCGAGTTGCTGCTCGAGTTCGGCGCGCAGCGTCTTCTCGCGCTCCTCGAGCGCGCCGATCTCGGCCTTGAGGTCCTTCTGCCGGGCCAGCGCGGTCTCGCGTTCGGCCGGGCTCAGCTTGCCCATGGTCTTGCCGAAGTTCTTCTGTTCCGAACGCAGCGCGTCGAGGCCGGGGATCATGGCGCGCAGTTCGGCGTCGATCGCCAGCGCCCGGTCCACCGCCTGCACCCGATCCGCCAGCCGCTTCTTGATGGCCCCGGCCTTCACGGCGTCGGGGTTGTCGCGCAGAACCTTGATGTCGAGCACGGAATCCTCGTCGTTGCCTTTCGGCGCAGTCTAGGAACCGGACCCCGGTACGCAACGACGCAGCGGTGGTGCGGCCGCCCGACAGCCCCCCGCCGTCACTGGAACGCCGACACCAGCACGCCAAACAGCGGGTGCTTCTGCATCCGCAGCCCGACCTTGTGACCGGCCGCCACCTTGACCTTCAACGCGGTGGCGCCGTCCTTGGTGCCGCCGTCCGGCGTCGGGAAGCAGGCGATGAAGCGGCCGAGCTTCTCGAACTTGGCGGCGACCTTGTTCAAGTACTCGGCATCCTCGGTCTTGACGAACTTGCCGACCACCTTGGCGCCCTTGCCGTCCTCGGCCTTGGCCGACAGCACTTCCGGCACCACCAGCATGCCCTGCAGATCGGTGATGTGGCAGCCCGACGCATCCTTGATCAGGATCGAAGTCGACTCGATCGACGTGTCGGCGTCACCGCGGCGGTTGAAGACCAGGCCGAACGGCGCGCCCATCTTCAGTTCGTGGGTCTTGCCAGCCTCGACGACGAACGGCTTGCTGTCGCCGGTGAACAGATTGCCGAGCATCGTCTTGGCACCTTTGCCCTGCAGGATGCGGCCGAAGATCACCGTGTATTCACACGCCGGCACCTCGATCTCCTTGCCGCCGGCGACGTCGAACATCGCCGACTTGTAGTCGCCGCGGCCCTGGATCACGAGCTGGACCGGCGCCGTCGGTTTCGGCCCGGCCCAGGTCAGCTTGATCTTGCCGGTCTTGAAGTACTCCGGGTTCAGTGGCTTCACGCCGAACTGCCGGTCGTTGGCACCGTGCAGGTAATGCCAGGCACCGTTGACGAACACGAACTCGGAGAACGGCACCCGCGGCCCCTTGCCGACGCGCATCGAATCGAGCAGTGGCACAGCCGTGCCTTCGGTGCCATTGCCGAGCGTGCCGACCTTGAAGTCGCCTTCGAATGGATCGCCGTTCATCGGCAGGCCGTTGGTGTTGTCGTCGTAGAACACGACGCTGTCGACGCCGATGGTCGCCTTCCAGCTCGCCGCGCTCTTGTAGAACACCGGCGTCACCTGCTCGGACGGCGCCAGATTGATGTTCATCTCGCCGACCCGCTCCTGCTCGCCGCCGACCCAGAACGCCAACGCATACGGCGCCTTCTTGTCGGCATCGAACCAGAACTGCGTGGCCTTCGGCTTGTTGCCCGCTTCGGCCGGCACCGAGCGCTTGGGATCGTCCTTGGCCGCGGTGATCGCGAACTTGTTGCTGCCATGCCGCAGCAGATGCAGCTCGGTGCGGCGGAACCAGCTCAGGTGGACATCCTTGTTGTCCTTGCCGAACTGCACTTCCCACCACAGTTGCGGCAGCGGCCCGCCGCGGACGGCGTAGTCGAGCTCTTCCAGGTTGTCGACCAGGTCGAAGGTCAACGGGAACACCGCTTCGGGAACGCCCGGCTTGACCAGCGACTCGATGCCCTTGGTGTTCTTGTCGTAGCCCTCGGCTTCGCGCTTCTTGCCGGCCTTCTGGTCCTCTTCGACGCGCTTCTTCTCGTTGGTGATCCAGTTCTTGATGTTGGCGAACTCGTTGTCCTGGGTCCATTCCCAGGCTTCGCGGTTGCGCACGTAGGCTTCCAGCAGCTCGATCGCCTGCTTGCGATCGTCGACGGTCTTGTCGGGCATCTGCGTGATGCACTGCGACGCGAACACGTACGTCCGGGCGGTCTCGATCTTGTGACCGGTGCCTTCCATCTGCTTGCAGACGGTGATCATCGCATCGCGCGCGGTCTCGAACGGTGCCCGCTTGGTGTTGTCCTTGTTGGCCTGCACGAACAGGTCGTAGGCCTTGATCTGGTTGTTGACCGCCTTGATGTAGGCGTCGTAGCTGGCCTGATCCTGCGACTGCACCCAGCGATCGAGCCGATCGATCGCCCCGGACTTCTCGAACACGCGCGGCCACGACTGCCGTAGGCCGTCCATCTTCGGCCCCAGGTCCTTGGTGCCTTTCCACGCCTGGACCAGCAGGTCCTGGAAGTACTGCGCGGCCTGGAACGGTCGTTCCTTGACCGCCTTGTCGATCAGCTTCAGGTCGTTGAACTCGAGCGCCTTGGTGTAGTCGACGATGAACTTGTTCAGTTCGGCGTCCTGGGCGCGCAGCAGCGTGGACAGCAGGAACAGGACGGGCAGCAGCAGGGCATTGCGGATCATGGAATCGCAGCCGAGGGGTTGATGCCGCGATCGTAACGCCCCGGGGCCGGCGGCGCAGCGGTGCGAATGCGTCCAACCCGTCACCCGGGCAATCTGTCGCGCCCACCCGGCGCTGCGACAACCGTCAGGCCCGCAGGCCGGCGGTCCGGAACGCCACCTCGGCCGCGGCGACGGCGTCGTTGAGCTTGCTGCCGTCCTTGCCCTTGCCCTGGGCCATGTCCGGGCGGCCACCACCACCACCGCCGAGCACGTTGGTGACCGCTTTCAGCAGGTCGCCGGCCTTCAACTTGCCGACCAGAGCCTCGCTGACCGCGGTGACCACGACGACTTCGCCGTCGACCGGCGCCAGCACGACGGCCGCCAGCGGGTCGTGCGCTTTCCGGGCCCTGGCGAGCAGATCCTGCGCATCCTTGGTCTGCAATCCCGGCCGCACGTAGACCACGGTGTTGCCGGCGCCACGCACCAGCGCGGCGGCGAGCTTGCCGAGTTCGACATCGAGATCCGGCGCCATTGCCTTCTCGAGGTCCTTCCGGACCTTCTTCAGTTCGTCGGTGATCTCGGTGACGCGCGCGATGACCTTGGCGGTCGGCACCTTCAGCGCCTGCGCCAGGGTCGCCAGCTGCTGCCGTTCTTCGCGCGCCATCTGCAGCGCGACCGTACCGGTGACGGCCTCGAGCCGCCTGGTGCCAGCCGCGACGGCGGTCTCGGCGACGATCCGGAACGCGCCGATGTTGCCGGAGTTGGCGACGTGCGTGCCGCCGCACAGTTCCTTGCTGAAGTCGCCGACCTGCAGCGTGCGGACACGGTCACCATACTTCTCGCCGAACAGCGCGACGAAGCCCGCCGAGCGCGCTTCCTGCAAGCCGCGAACGACGGCCAACACCGGGGTCGCCAGCAGGATCTGCGCGTTGACCTCGTCCTCGACGCGTTGCAGCTGCTCGGCGGTCGGTTTCTCGGGTTGGGTGTAGTCGAAGCGCAGCCGTTCGGGCGCGACTTCGGAACCGGCCTGCGACACATGGTCGCCGAGCACCTTCTTCAGCGCAGCATGCAGCAGGTGGGTCGCGGTGTGGTTCCGCTCGGTCGCGCGCCGGGCGCCGTCGTCGACCCGCAGTTCGACGCTCTGGCCAGCCTCGACGTGGCCTGACTCCACCACCGCCTGGTGCAGGTGGAAGCCATCGAGCGCCGTCGTCGCATGCACGCGCAGCAGCCCGGTCGCCGTCTGGATCGTGCCGCGGTCGCCGACCTGGCCGCCACCCTGGGCGTAGAACGGCGTCTTGTCGGCGATCGCGACGACCTTCTGACCGACGGTCGCCTTGCCCTGCAGGGCATCGCCTTCGCCGACCAGCGCCAGCAGCTTGCCGCTGGCGGTCAGCGATTCGTAGCCGACGAACGCACCCGGCTGATGGCCGGCATCGCGCAGCTTGACGGCGACGCTGGCGGTGAACACCGCATCGGCGGTCGCCATGCTGGCACGCGCGCGCTGGCGCTGTTCTTCCATCGCCCGCTCGAAACCGACGTCATCGAACCTGAACCCACGCTCTTCGACGAATCGCTGAGAGATATCCACGGGCAACCCATGCGTATCGTGGAGATGGAAGGCGACCACACCCGAGAGTGGCAGTACTTGCCCCCGCTCCGGGACCGGCAGTTGGCCAGCTGGTGGCACCCACGTCGGAACGTGTACACCAAGCTGCTCGGCCATAGCCTGTGTTGGATTCGCTAGCCACGCGTGGATCTTCGGAGTGGCCTTCGAATAGGTCTGCAGGAACGACTCCTCTTCGCTTTTGATGACGGCGCGGCATTGCGGCGCGTGATTCCTGACCTCAGGGTACTGATCGCCCATCAGCTGGCCGACCAGGTCGACCATCGTGAACAGGAACGGCTCGTGCAGGCCGAGCTCGTAGCCGTCGCGAGCGGCGCGGCGCAGGATCTTGCGGACGACATAGCCGCGGCCTTCATTGCCCGGCAGCGCGCCGTCGGCGATGCAGAACGTCACGGCGCGGACGTGGTCGGCGATGCGGCGCATCCGGATGTCGCGCTGCTTGTCGGTGCCGTAGACGATCTCGGTGACGCGACCCAGGTGCTCGAGGTACGGGCGGAACAGTTCGGTCTCGAAGTTGTTCTTGGCGCCCTGCAGCACGGCGGCGATGCGCTCGAGGCCGAGGCCGACGTCGATGTTCTTCTGCGGCAGCGGCTTCAGCGTGCCGTCCGATTGGCGATCGAACTGCGTGAACACGCAGTTGCCGATCTCGGTGAAGCGATCGTCCGGCAGTTCTTTCAGGCCGCGCTTGTCCGGGTAGGGCTGGCCGGGCTTGCTGTCGAAGTAGATCTCGGAGCACGGGCCGCATGGGCCGTTGGGGCCCTTGCTCGGCGCCTCGGCGGGCCAGAAGTTCTCCTTCTCGCCAAAGCGGAACACCTTGTCGGGCGACAGGCCGACGTGCCTGGTCCAGATCTCGAAGGCCTCGTCGTCACTCTCGTAGATCGTGACGACCATCTGGTTCTCCGGGATGCCGCAGGCATCCCGGAAGAACTCCCACTCCCACTGGATGCATTCCTTCTTGAAGTAGTCGCCGAACGAGAAGTTGCCGAGCATCTCGAAGAACGTGTGATGGCGGGCGGTGAAGCCGACGTTCTCGAGGTCCGGCACGCGCAGACACTTCTGCGACGTGGTGATCCGCTTCCACGGCAAGGTCCCCTTGCCCAGGAACATGTCCTTGAACTGGTTCATGCCGGCGCCGGTGAACAGCAGCGTCGGGTCGTTGGCCGGGACCAGCGAGTCGGAGGCCATCACCTGATGGCCTCGCTGCGCAAAGAACTCGAGGTAGCGGCGGCGGACTTCGGCGGCGGAGAGCGGTTTCATTCGGGGCGAAGAAGGTAGCCGGCGGCGCGGCGGCTGCAAACGCCGCGCGTCTGGCTCGCCCCGAGGCTCGAACGTCTGGGCGCTACTCGTCGCCCGCGCCCGCCCCACGCCCGGCTGGCATGCCGGGGCGGCCTGAGCCACCGGCCGACGCGGGTGTTGCCGGACCGGTCACCCGAGGCATCGGCATGCCCTTGGCCTGCTGCGACCGCACGTGCTCGAGCAGCCTGGTCTCGATCTCCTGGGCGAGCTTGGGGTTCTCCTTCAGGAAGTCCCGCGCCTTGTCGCGGCCCTGGCCGAGCCGGGTCTCGCCGTAGCTGACCCAGGTGCCCGACCGCTTCAACACGCCGGCCTCGACGCCGATGTCCAGCAGTTCGCCCAGCCGGTTGATGCCCTCGGCGAACAGGATGTCGAACTCACACTTGCGGAACGGCGGTGCGACCTTGTTCTTGACCACGGTCGCCTTCGTCCGCGCGCCGACCGGCTCCTCGCCATCCTTGATCTGGCCGATCCGGCGGATGTCGATGCGAACCGAACTGTAGAACTTCAGCGCGCGGCCGCCGGTGGTCGTCTCCGGGCTGCCGAACATCACGCCGATCTTCTCGCGGATCTGGTTGATGAAGATCAGCGTCGTCTTGGTCTTGGCGGTCACCGCCGTCAGCTTGCGCAGCGCCTGGCTCATCAGCCGTGCCTGCAGGCCGACGAAGCTGTCGCCCATCTCGCCCTCGATTTCAGCCTTCGGCACCAGCGCCGCAACCGAGTCGATGACGATCACGTCGACGGCGCCGGACCGGGCCAGCGTCTCGCAGATGTCGAGCGCCTGTTCGCCGTGGTCGGGCTGCGAGATCAGCAGCGCGTCGAGGTCGACGCCCAGGCGCCTGGCGTACTGCGGATCGAGCGCATGTTCGGCATCGATGAACGCGCAGACGCCACCGCTCTTCTGGGCGTTCGCGATCACGTGCAGCGTCAGGGTGGTCTTGCCGGACGATTCCGGGCCGAACACCTCGATCACGCGCCCGCGCGGCAAGCCGCGGCCGCCGACGCACAGGTCGAGGCCGAGGGAGCCGGTCGAGATGCCGTCGATCGGGGCGGGCGTCTCGTCGCCCATCCGCATGATCGAGCCCTGGCCGTAGTCCTTCTGGATGCTCAGGATGGCATCTTCGAGGGCCTCGTTGATGGCCGGGCGCTTCTGGGGCGCGCTCGGGACCGGACGGGTTTCTGGCCTGGTGGAAACGGTTGGTTCTGGTTTGCTGTCCCTGACTTCTGGCTTCACGACTTCTGGCTTCACGACTTCTGGCTTCACGACTTCGGGCTTCACGACTTCGGGTTTGGCGACTTCGGGCTTCATGGCGTCCCTCCCATGGGACTCTTGGAACGGTTGTCGAGTGCTTGCGGGGGATCCTACCGAGGACCCTTACAAAATCCAAACATGGATTTCGCTCGCATGGCTTCTGTGGAGCGGAACTGCTCTCCGGTTGCATCGGATCTGCGAAATCCTCGCGCAGCCTCGAGCGGGTCGTTGGCGACGCCGCCGCGTCCGACCTTGCTCGTCCCGGACGACCCGGTGCGACACCGCGCCCGGCAGGAAAGGCGCCACGAAAAGCGATTTGCCCTGCACAGCTCGGTCGCTCTCTGCGCCGTGGATGGCGTCGGTTCCGATGCGGCGACCCCTGTCGTAGCGCGTCGCCATCGGGGCCGTGTCCCGGTCATCACCACCACCATGAACCACCATGCCACCGCTGGGCGCCCCTGCGCCAGCCGTTCCCTCCTCGCGCCGATGGGCCTGCTGCTGAGCACGCTCGCCATGGCGCAAGCCCCCGATCTCGACACGCTGATCCGTCGCTCCGGGGTGATCCTCGAAGGCACCGTCGGGGCCGTGCGCTCCGAATGGAACGCGACGCGCACCCAGATCCACACCCACGTCAGTCTGCGCCTCGTCAACGTGCTCAAGGGCGAACTGCCGCAGCCGACGCTCGAACTGCGCTTGCTCGGCGGCACTGTCGGCAACATCACGATGGCCGTCATCGGCCAACCGACGTTCGGGCCCGGGGAGAACGTGCTGCTCTTCCTGCGGCCGGACTACGTGCAGGGCGAGTTCCCGGTCGTCGCCCTCGAACACGGCAAGCTGGCGGCACCGGCCGGCTCCGACACCTATGAGAACACCGCCAGGCGGCTCACCGCGACGGCGGTGACCCAGGCCAACACGCGCCTGCTGCAGCGCGCTGGCAGGTCCAAGTGAACCCGCGGAGCCAAGCCATGAACGCCAACGCCACCGTCCTGGCCGCGGGCATCGCGATGCTGATCGCGACGAACGCCACCGCCCAACAACCGCGCGTCTTCCACGCCGCGCCGCAGAACGCCGTCGACTATGTGCTGACGCGCACGCTCGCGACGCCCGGCCCCACCGTGCATTGGGACCTGCGCGAGTTCGCCGACTGCCGCGTGCCGTGGAGCCTTGGCTCGGTGCCGGCAGGCCTCGGACTCGCCGCCGCAGCGGTCAACGCCGAGTTCGCCGCGGCCTTCGCCACCTGGGCCGGCGCCGCGCCAGCGGTGATCGAGTTCGTCGACCAGGGTGCCGCGCCGGCGGCGACCCATGGCCGCCTGGCCCTCGATGGTCACAACGTGCTCGGGTTCAGCGCTGCTGGCGGTGATGACCGCTACGCCCCTGGTCTCGTCTTCGGCGGCGTCGTCGTCGCCGGCGCCAACGTGATCGTGCCGGGCGTCAACGGCGTGCTGAACACGCAGCCGACCGGCGACGACATGATCGTCGGCAACAACATCGTCGACGGCGGCAACGGCACCGTCGACACGGTGCTCAACAACCAGGCTGGCGACGACGTCTATGCGGCCGGGCTCGTTCTCGGTGGCGCCGTGGTGGCCAACGCGCTGGTGGTGTCGGCGGGCGGCAACGGCCGTCGCGATTCCATTCCGGGCGGCGACGACGTGATCGCCGGCGTCGACATCAACGACGGCGGCAACGGCGTCGTCGACACGCCGTTGAACGGCCGCGGCGGCTTCGACGCCGGTACGCTGGCGGTCACGGGCCTGTTCTTCGACAACGTTTCGGGCGTGATCCTCGAGTCGGACATCGTCTTCAACGACGGCCTGGCGTGGAGCATCAACGCCCACGGCGCGGTACCGGCTGCCGGCACCAATGATCTGCAGACGGTCGCCCTGCACGAGATGGGCCACTTCCTGGGCCTCGGCCACAGCGGCAACGGGGCCGCGAACCCCGCCGGGCCGATCATGCAAGCGGGCTACGACAACACCGCTGCCAGCAACCACCTGCTGCACCAGATCGACCTCGACGCGATCAACTTCCTCTACACCCCCGATCTCGGTGACGCGCCGCCGCCCTATCCGAGCCTGGTGCACAGCCTGTTCGCCGGGCGCATGCTCAACAACCTGCAGTTGTTCGTGCCGCGCCACGGCGCCGAGCACCTGTTCGGCATCACGTCGAGCCTGCTGCCGCGCTACCAATACGAGTGGCTGGGTCCGCGCATCGACGACAGTCCGCTCGAATGCGAGGCTCGCGTGCCCAACCTGGACAACTTCGACGACGGCGTGGCGTTCGGCGCCGCCTTCGTGCCCGGTGGCGCCGCGGTACCGGTCACCGTGACGATCAACGCCGGTGTCGACGTGCAGGGTGCCTCGCACCCCTACGGGGGTGCGGCCGAGGTGTACTTGAACGCCTGGTTCGACTGGAACAATGACGGCGATTGGCTCGACCCGGGCGAACACGCGATCGGCGCCGGCGCCGGTGGGTTCGCCGTCGTCGCCGGCATTGCCGGTCCATTGGCCGCCCCCTGGGTGCGCGTCGCGGTCATCCCGGTCGCCGCCCCGATCGGCGCGGTGCCTGGCGGCTACTGCCGGTTCCGCCTCGACTATCGCGAGGATGTCGCACAGATCGCGCGCAATGTCGTCGGTCGCGACCCGCTGCTGGTCCTGGACCGCGGTGCCGCGCAGTACGGCGAAGTCGAGGACTACCCGATCCCGTACCAGGGCTACGGCTCGCGGATGACCCTCCCCGACACGATGAACACGTTCAATGCCGGGACCACGACGGCCATCTGGCGCACGACGCCCGGCGTCGTGCAGTTCATCTATGACACGACGCACTTCACCAACGCCGGCGTGACCGGCCCGATCACGATCAACCGCCTGCGTCTGCGCGGCGCCGACGGCATCCGCAATCCGGGGGGCCAGGTGTTCAGTGCCGCCAACGTGCAACTCGGCACGGCTGCCGTCGACTACGCGGCGATGTCGACCACCTACGCCGCCAACCGCGGGCTGATGGGTCCGCTCGGCACCGGCAACATCGCGATGTTGCCGATCGCCGGCACGTGGACCAACGAGCCGCAGGCCGACCTCGACCTGGTGTCGATGGGCGCCGCGTTCACCTACGATCCGACGCTCGGCAGCGACCTGCTGATCGAACTGACGTTCCCGACGGCACCTTCGCCTGCCACCGGAATCGCGGCGTCGGCGACGTCGGCCGCCCCAGCCGCCACGCACCGGGCCCGCCGCAACGCCGGCACGATCGCCGGTCCGGGCACGCTCAGCGATTTCGCCGCGGTCGTGCAGATCGATTTCGCCGGCCCCGGCGGCTACTCGAACCCACAAGGCAGCTGGGTCGAATGGCAGGGCGCGGCCTGCGGTGGCCAGGCGCAGTCGTTCTACCAGCAGTGGAACTTCATCGGCGACGCGTTCGACCTGCGTGGCGGCAGGAGCCTGACGTGCATCCCGAACAACCCGGCGACGCCCACCGCGTACACGGTCCTGGGCGGCACCAATCCCGTCGACCTGTCGCCGACGGCACTCGGTGCCGGACCGGACAGTGTCGGCGACGATGTCACGATCGCCGAGATCCCGGGCTTCGTGTTCGCCTTCCCTGGCGGCGCGACGAGCCAGTTCTCGTGCTGCACGAACGGCTTCGTCTGGCTGGGCGCCAACACCAGCACGGACCTGTCGCCGTCGATGGCGGAGTTCTTCAACTCGATGGCCCGCGTCTGCATGGTCTGGAAGGACCTGCACGCCGGTCGCAACACCACGACCCACCCTGCCTCGGGGATGTACGTCAACACCGACAGCAGCGGCGGCGTCGGCAACCGTGTCACCTACGTGACCTGGCTCGACGTCGGCGAATTCAATGTCGCGGCAGCCGGTGCCAGCGTGAACACGTTCCAGTGCGCGCTGTTCGAGAACGGCAGTCTGGAGATGCGCTGGGGTTCGATGAACGGCGTGCAGGGCAACTTCGCGATCACCGGGTTCAGCCGCGGCGGCACCCTGACGGTGCCGGCAGTCGATCCGGGTGGCCGCGATCTGTCCAACGAGACGCCGTTCTCGACCGTGGCCGAGGGCACCCAGGCCGGCATGACCCTGCTTCCGAGCATCCGACCGGTACTCGGTGTACCCGCGCCGTTCGTGCTGACCCACACGGTCGCGAACCTGCCGGCTGGCACGTTGCTGGCCACGCTGCTGATCGATTTCGGCCCGCTGACGCCCGGCGTACCGCTGCCGTTGGCGCCGCCGGGGTGCTTGCAGAGCATCCTGGTGCCGACCTCGATCGATCTCGTCGTGGCGCCACCCAACCCGTGGACCAGCGTTGGCCTCCCGTTGCCTCTGGGCAGTTCGCCTGACGCCGGCGGCTGGATGGGCGCCGCGCTCTACACGCAGGCGGTCACGCTCGGTCTGGATGGCGGCGGCAACCCGGTGTTGCACTCGACCAACGCGCTGAAGCTCGTGCTCGGGTTGCTGTGAGTCGCGGCGGCAGCTCCGGCTGCCGCCATACCGCCGACCACCGGTGCGCTCGGCGTGGTCGGCGGCCGGTTGACGACACTACCGGTCCGCGAACACGAACCAGGCGTAGCCGCCCGCCGCCACGTCGACCGGCACTTCGATCATGCCGCGCCCATCCTGGCTTGCTACCGGACCGCAGACGATAGCGGCGCCGACCAGCGCAACACTCCTTGCTCGAGAATCAGCCCCTGCACCGCGATCGCGATGCCCCGTGGAGCGACCGGCGGCAATGTCACGGTAGCCGATACCGGCACCGAGCCAGCGCCCAGGACGACCGCCGTCGGCACATACAACCACCCCGGAACCGAACGGCGTCATCACCTCCGGCCCCGGCAGCGACAACAGCAGCAGCGCGAACGTCCCCGCCGCCGCATCGATCGAGAACACCGCCGGCTGACTCGCCGCGGCCAGCCCACCGCTGATCCGGCCCGTCTCCGCCGCCGCGACGTTCGCCGTCGAACCGGAGATCCACGTGACGATCGTCGTCGCCGCGTCGTGCACCAGGTTCGACGCCGCATCGAGGTCTACCGCCGCCTCCGGCCGCAGGAACGATCCGCCATCCAACACCGTACCAGCCACCTGCGCCGCGCTGCCGCGCAGGATCAGTCCAGGCCGCGATGGCCCCGCCCAGACATCGATGCCACCGCCACCGCGGATCGCACCGCCGCTGACCCACAGTCGGCTGCCCGTGGCTTCGATGCCCGGGAACGAACTGCCGAGGAACCGCGCGCCGGTGCGCCCCGCCACGCTGGTGTCCGTGAGCGTCAACGCCGAACCACCCACCGCGACCGCCGGACCGCCAATCACCGAACTGCGATGCAGCGCCACATGTGCACTGTTCTGGACCGTCAGGCCGGTGCCCAGACTGCCCGAGAACGCAGTCTCACTGCTGAGCCGAACGTCGTCCAGCACCACCTCGCCCTGGCAGTTCTGGATCGTCAGTTGCGCCGTGCCGGTTCCATTGTTGGGGTCCGGCTCGAGCGAACGCAGCACCACCCGCTGGTGCGCCTGCAAGCCCTGGATCGTCAGGTTCCCGACCACACCGGCGCGCGGATTGCCGTTGTCGCCGACGATCGCGACCGACTTGTTCAGCGTCAGCGTCCAATCGATCGGCAGGCCCGAAGCGTAGCGGATCAGGATGATGTCGCCGTCGCTGGCCAGGTTGACGGCTTCCTGCAAGGTTCGCAGGTTGCCCTGGTAGCCGGCATCGACGACCCATGTCTGCTGCGCCCCGGCAACCGCCAGGAACGAACCCACGACCGCCACACGCCAGCATGCACGATGGAGCATCCACGCATCGTAGGGCAGCCGCACGCCGGGCGGTGCGGGCCGACGTGCGCAGTCCGGCCGCAGTCGATGTTCTGCAGCAGCCTCCGCACGCCTCGGTGACGACCGTCCCCGCCGAATCGGGGCGACGCACCTGAGTTACGAAGTGCGGATCGAACAGCAGTTCCGGCGCCATCCTGGGGACCAGCCGCCGACACCGGATCCGACCGCGCCGTTCGCGCGGCGCGGTCTGTGGTTGCCGTTCCGCTTCTGCAGCGTCGACTCGCGGCCGCGGATCGAGCCGCGCGGACGCCGAGCGGCGCTGGGCCACAGTGCTTGGTTGCGGCGTTCCGAACGCAGGCTTACGAACGGCGCCTGACCGCGCCGACGATCGGCGCCGGGTGGTTCTCGTCCCAGGAGGCAGCATGAATCCCGTTCTGACGTTTCTGATCGGCGGTGGTCTCGCCACGGTGGCGCTGGCGCAGCAAACATACGACGCCTTCGATGGAACGGCGCTCGATCCGGCGCGCTGGTATCAGGAAGACCTCTGGGGCATCAGCGTGTCCAACGGCGCGCTGCACATGGCCTACCCGGGTTACTGGAGTTCGTCCGTTCACGCCACGCACGGTTTCGTCGGGGACTACGAGGTCGTCGTGCCGTTCTCGAACC
Organism: Planctomycetota bacterium; assembly: GCA_016713175.1. Lineage (GTDB taxonomy): Bacteria > Planctomycetota > UBA1135 > UBA1135 > UBA2386 > JADJPQ01. The sequence continues at coordinate 365,425 of JADJPQ010000007.1, read as the reverse complement.
GCATGGGCCAAGGCTCCTTCGGCCTGACGGTCCGCGACGCCGACGCGCTCGGGCCGACCAGCGAGATCCAGATCCGCCTGTTGACCAGCATCCAGGCCTGGCCGATCCAGGATGCCATCGCCCACATCTCGTACGAGGATGCCACCGGAACGGTCACCGTCGCGCAGAACTCGCTGCGACTGCCGATCGCGCTGTCGGCCGGCGAACTTCGGGTCCGGCGAGGGACCAACCCGGGCAATCCGACCACCTGGACGATCGTGGCCGACTTCCGCGCCGCCGGCGCGACGATCTGGACGCCGTTGGTGTCGACGATGTTCGACGCGACGTCACCGCTGAACACCGAGCTGGTCGTGCCGCGCCTGGACATCGTCACCACGCGTCATCCCGGCGGCATCGACTTCGATCAGGTGACCTTCGTCGGCACGCTGCTGGCGAACTCGCCGGCCGCTTACGGTGATCGCTGCGACACCGTGGGCCTGCGCGCCGGTTTCCCGCGGCTCGGTCGGCCGTTCGTCTTCGACCTGTTCCGTTCGGACTTCGGGTTCCTGGCGCTCGGATTGGGGCGGACGAGTTGGGCCCACGGGGCGCTGCCCTACGACCTGACGGCGCTCGGAGCGCCTGGCTGCTGGCTGCTGACCTCGAGCGACACGTCGTTCGTCGCTCAGGGAATCCAGTTCGCCGTGCCAGTGCCCAATGATGCCAACCTGCTCGGCGTGCAGCTGTTTGCGCAGGCGGCGGCGGATCCTTCGAACGGCTACCACAACCCGTTGGGCTGGTCGTTCAGCAACGGCATCGACTTCACGATCCTGCCGTAGCGGGCAGGATCATTGCAGCGCCAGACGCAACGCGGTGTGCAGGCTGGCATTGGCGGCAACGATGCTGCCGCCATGCAGCCAATCGGCGCCGCCGCGCAGATCGCTGACCACGCCACCGGCCTGCTGCACCACGACCGCGCCCGCCGCAACGTCATAGGGCGCCAGATACAGCTCCCAATAGCCATCGAACAGGCCGCCGCCGACCATGCACAGGTCCAGCGCCGCCGAACCGAACCGCCGCAGATCCCGGCATTGCGGCAGCACCCGCGCCAGTCGCTGGCTGTTGTCATCGCGCCCCGGTTCGTTGCGATTGTAGGAAAACCCGGTCGCCAGCAGCGCATCCGCCACTTCGCCCGTCGCCGACACCGACACCGCCGCACCGTTGCGGAACGCGCCGAGCCCAGCCGCCGCGACCCACGTGTCGCCGAGTGCCGGCGCATGCACGACACCGACGACCGGCACGCCGCGATGCGCCAACGCGATCGACACCGCGAAGTTGGGCAGCCCGTGCACGAAGTTGGTCGTGCCATCCAGCGGATCCACGATCCACAGCCACTCCGAACTGGTGCTGGCGACACCGGCCTGCGTCAGCACACCTTCCTCGGCGAGCACACCATGGCCGGGAAACCGCGCCTGCAGGCCGCCGACGATGATCCGTTCGGCCTCGCGATCGGCCTGCGTCACCAGTTCGCGCCGCCGACCCTTGCTCTCGGCGCGCAGCTCGGGCCGCACCCGGAACTGCAGCAGCAGTGTCCCCGCCGCGCGCGCCAGTTCTTCCGCCGCAACGACGAACGGGCGCAGCGCGTCGCCACGGTTCACGACCCGCCCACCGGCAGCGCATCGATCGCTTCGACGATCGATTCCTGCAGGTCCTTCAGCTGCTTGTTGAGGCCGTTCTTGTCGCGATCGTAGTTCATCAGGATCGAGAACAGCCGCAGCCCGCCATCCTGCCGGCGCAGCACGCCCGACAGCGCCGAGGCGCCGCGGATCCAGCCCGTCTTGGCAAACACCCGGCCCGCGACCGGGCTCTTGTCGAAGCGGCGCTCGAGCGTGCCCGACTCACCGGCAACCGGCAGACAGGCGACGTACAGGTCCTTGTGTGGCCCGCGCAGCACGGTCGCCAGCGTCTCGACGACGAGTGCCGGCGTGATCCGGTTGTCGCGCGACAGACCGGAGCCATCGAGCAGCACGACGCCCGGCGGCAGGTTGCCGACCAGCGCCGTCAACTGGCGCTCGAAGGCGAGCAAGCCGCCGCGCAGCGAGCCATCGCCGAGCGTCACCGCGCCGAGCACCCGCAGACACTGTTCGGCATCGAAGTTCGACGAGTCCTGCAGGATGCGCAGCAACGCTGGCCGCAGTTCGCTCTGGTATGGGGCCAGGGCCACCTCGCTGGCCGGCGCTGCCGGATCGATCGCGATGCCGCCCTGCGTCAAGGCATGTTCGAGCGCCGCGCGAAACCACGTCATTGGCTCGCGAACGGCCGTCCGGATCGTCACCGGCGAGCTCTTCCGCCAGAACTTGCCGTTCACCTTGACCGCGTCGCCGAGGTCGATTGCGCCGTAGGTGGCCCCCTTCCTGGCGTCGACCATCGGCACCGTGCCGCGGATCGGCAGCCCGACCGGCGGCGACGCGATCGCCACTTCGGCGTTGGCAGCACCGGCGCGCAGGCTGAGCACGAACGTGCCCTGCTCCAGCACGAACGGTCCGGTCGGCGCGCAGTAGTAGGTATCGAGCTGGTCGGCGGGCCAGGTCGACGGCCGGCTCGGTCCGGTGAACGTGCCCTCGGCAAGGTCGATGCCGCGAATCGACTTGATGCCCGCGCGTTGCAGCGCGGTGACGACGGCGCCGAACACCGTCGCCGGCGCGTCCGCGGTGTTGGCGAGCCAATTGGGGTCGCCACTGGCCGTGACGACGAGCCGTCCCTGCCGCAGTTGCCACGGCGTCGAGAAGCGGAACTCGCCGCCAAGCCCCTGCAGCACGGCGGCGGCGCTGAGCACCTTCAGGTTGCTGGCCGGAACGAACGGATCGCCCCCGCGATGCAGGTACAGCGCCTTGCCGTCGACATCGCGCACGGCGACGCCGGTGCGCGCGCCGAGCGCCTCGGCCTGCGCGACGACGCGCGGGAGTTGTTGACCGACCAGGACCGACGGCATCGCCGCCACCACCGCCACCAACCAGAACCGCATGGGGCGCTGGGATTATCCGATCGGCAACGCCGGCTCAACGGTCGGCGGCGCGTTCGTGGGCGATGCCGGCGGTTCCAGCAACCCCTTGATCGCCTGTTCACCCCGGCAGCCAGTCGTTCCGTGACGTCACTGGCATGGGTCGCATGCGTCGCCGCCATGGACCGCCAAACTTTGGCCGATAGGATACGACGCATGAGCACGCTGACACTGAACGTCTCGCTGTCGCCGGGCCTGGCCGCGTTCGTCCGCAGCAAGGTGGACGGTGGTCTGTACTCATCGGCAAGCGAGGTCGTCCGCGAGGCGCTGCGCTGGTTTGCCGAGCACGCGAACCAGGGCACGGATGCTGCCCCCACGTTGCTCGACTTCCAGGAGCAGAGAATCGACCGCAAGGCCGCGCGCAAGGCCATCGCGGCGCTGCGCCGATCGCGGAAGGGCGCGACGCTCGGTCCGGGCCTGACCGTCAAGGCGCTGCGCGACCTCGGCCGGCGATGAGACTCGGCGTCGTCGACTGTTCGTTCGCGATGGCCTGGGTCTTCCAGGATGAACAGAACTTCGGCAGCAGCGGGATGGCATTGGCCGTTGCCCAGCCGATACTGGTCGGATCCGACGATGAGCTGAACCGTCGGGCCGATGTCTACATGGGGACGCTGATGTTCCATTGTGACGGCGCAAATCACCAGGCGAACGCCGCCGCGCCCGACAATGCATTTGGCGCCATCGTCTGGCTCGAGTGGAACGGCTCGAGTCTGGCCCAGCACATGGTAAAGGTGCTCGACGGTAGCAGCGCCAACAACCCGGTCGCTTACGGAGTGTGCGGTGTCGCCGTGGGAGACGTGATACGCAACAACGGTGTGAAAGAGCTCGTAGTGACGACGATGGACGGGCAGTTGTTGGTGTTCACACGCAACTCACAGGGCCACGTCGGGCAGCTCTTGTTACGGGAACGGCTTGAAGGCAGCATTGCTCCCTACAATTCTCTTGTCGTGGGAGACTTGGACCCAATGTCTCCAGGTGAGGAGGTCTATGTGGCAGGGTCCCTTGGTGTCCGGAAGTTCAAACAACCCTGATAGGTCAATCCATGAACTCGCGTCGACTCGCGGCTGTGTGCGTCTTCGGTATGTGCGTTCCGCTGCTGTCTCAGCGAACCTGGATCGTGGACCGACAGGAGCGCCCTGGCTTCGACTTCACCAACATCCAGCCCGCAGTTGACGCAGCGGCTCCGGGCGACATCGTGCTGTTGCGCTACGTGGACTTCGCCGCGACTGGTCTCTGGTATGAGGCCGCGGCCATCGGCAACAAGGGCATCAGCATTCTAGGCGAGGAAGGCCCCAGGTCTCCAGTTGTTGGCCGTTTTGACGTCACCGGGGTTCCTGTCGGACAGTCGCTGACAATCGGCAATATTGGGCACAGCGATCGTGCGTACGATCCCAGGTCGGGTCGACCCTGGCGTGGCATCTGGGCGCGCGACTGCAGAGGCGCCATTCACTTCGTGAACATCGTCTCGGGAGGTCCTCCTGGAACGGCGGGTTCGGCTGGATCGAGCGCCAGAGCCGCGCCGATACGTGTCGAACGGTGTGACATGGTGACCATCGCGAACTGCGAACTGTGGGCGAGTAGCGCGTGGGCGGCTGCCGACATCAGCGGGGGTTCGCGGGTGTTTGCCACCAACTCACTGTTCGGTGGCACGAACCCCTTTGACGCTTTTGTCTATGATGCGACTATTGGCTTGTGGGACCAGGCTGAGTTGTGGCTGACAGACTGCCTTGTCATGGGAACGGATGGGTGGATGTACCCACCGTTCAACATCTGTCGGAGCGGAACGATCGGAATCGGGATTTGCAATGCCCGCCTGCATGTTCTGGGGCGGACCGACATCTATGGCGGAATGGAGTGCGCCGGTCGTCTCGGTGCAGTGGGACGATATCTATTGCGGTGTCTGTTGCCGGTCCCTGATTCGCCGACCTGGCTTGACCCGAGGTCCCGCGCATTCGACGGCCTTGGCAACGTCACCATCCATCACGGCTACCAGCCGGGCCTTGACTGGATCGTGGACGCCCCGTCGCAGACAGTCGTCTTGCGCCAGTACAGCGAACCCTACAGTCCGATGCTGTTCGCGACCAGTTCGCTGCAGCCGACGCCGCTGACCCTGTCGGTTGGCGATCTGTACCTGGAGCCTGGCTGTTTGCAAGTTCTCGCAGTCGTCGCCGGCAACGCCCAGGGGTACTTCGACCTGGTGCTGCCAGTCGCGCCATGGCCTGCTCTCGGCGTGTCCGTCGGCGTGCAGGGCGCGCAGCTGGACGCTGCCGGCCAGGTGGTGCTGACACCGCCGATTGCCCCTGGCCGCTACTGAGGCCGCGGCGAGAGCGTCAGAGCATAGGCACCCGAGTGCGCGAGAAACGAGGACCGAACCGAGCAAGGTGACGGCCAAGGAAGCAGCGTTCTTCTTCGACCGCCGGTTCTTCGTTCTTCGGAGACTCCTGCCGGATCGATCGAGCGAGAGCTGCTCCGAGCCGTTGACAACGATCTTGGCGGCCGCTACGCAGCGGCTTCGCCTTTCCGCGGATGCCCGCTCGAGACCGGCGCCGATCCGCAGACGACGGCGTTCTTCGATGATGCGGTGGCGTCAGAGCCACCGGTCGGGACGGGATTCACTTCCGGCACACTGGTCTACACCAACCGGATCTCCGGTTCGCAACTGTGGCACTACGCCAACGCGGTGCCGCCGTACCTGGAGATCAAGCACGTCGACGGGTTCGGTCGCGCACTTCGACAGTTTCAACCCGTACGTCGCCAGCTACACACCGCCGGCTGGCCCGCAGCGCAAGCTGTTCCGGATCACCTGGCCGAGGAGCCACCCGGATTGCCCCCCGGTCCCCGGCCGGTGACAATCCCCCGATGCGCTCGCTGCTCTGCTGGTCGCTGCCGTTCGTCACGCTCGCCGCTGTTCCCGCACAAGCCTGGCAGGTCGCCGCCACCACCGGCTTCGCCAACCACGCAATGGCCTACGACAGCGCGCGCGATCGCATCGTCCGCCTGGCGCACGGCGTGACCGGCGCCTTGCTGTTCGAATGGGACGGCATCACCTGGCGCCAGCGCCATGCGAACGGCCCGACGACGACCGCTTCGTCGGTGCCCCACCTGGCGTACGACAGTCACCATCGGCGAACGGTCGCGCTGATCGATGGCCACACGTGGTTGTGGAACGGCGCCGACTGGCAACTCGCCGACAGCCAGAGCCCAGGTGCGAACGACACCGGCACCAACCTGATGGCGTGGGATGCGGCGCGGCAGGTCGTCGTGTTCCGTTCGCCGCTGTTTCAGACCACCTACGAATGGAACGGCACTGGCTGGCGCGCGATCGCGGGCCCGATCGGACCGTTCCCCTACACCTGGCCGTGCCTTGGCTATGACCCGGTGACCCAGCGCGTGCTCGCGACGATCCCCGCCTTCCAGACGGCGTTCACCTGGGATGGCGCAACCTGGTCGCAGGTGATTCCGGCGACGGTGCCGTACGCGATGCCGCAGCGCAACATGGCGGTGGCGACCGATCCGATCAGCAACCGACTGTATCTGTTCGGCGGCGATGCGCGCGCCGGTTCGACGCCGGAGTGGACCGATTCGGTGTGGCGCTGGGATGGGGCGAACTGGAGTCAGGTCCTTGCTGGCCTGGCGCGGCGGCGCGCGGCGATGGCGCCGTTCCCGTCGTCGGGCCGGCTCCTGGTCTGCGGCGGCGATGCCGGCGACGTGTTCTTCGACACGTGGGAACTCGATCCGGCGAGCAACTTCTACCGGCGCGAGCAAGAGCCTTGCCTGTTGTCGGCAATCGCCGATCCACTGCGCGGTCGCGTCGTGGCGACCAGTTGTTCGGCGTACTACCCGGCGAGCTACACGACGTTGGCCTGGGACGGAGTGGCCTGGCAACAACTGCAGCCGGCGTCCCCGGCGGCGCGGGTCCTCGCGTACGACAGCGCCCGTGACCAGATCGTCGGCGTCGAGAACGACTTCTACTCACCGCAGATGCGGACATGGCTGCTGACGCCGGCCGGCTGGCAGTTGCAGGCGCAGGCCACCAATCCCGGCTGGCAACCGCGTTGGAGCATGGCATTCGATCCCATGCGGCAGGTCACCGTGTTGTATGGCGCGCTCGGCGGCACCTGGGAATGGGATGGCACGACCTGGACGCAACGGGTGACCGCGCATGGGCCTTTGGTCAGCTGGAACACCCGGGCGCTGGCGCTGGCCTTCGATCCCAACGTGCAGTTGATCCGGATGCTGGTGCAGGCCAACAGCGGCTTCCAGGGGTGGCTGTACGACGGCACGGACTGGACGCCCGCCGGCGACGCGAACGTACCGACGATCGGCGGCGGCGCGCTGCGTCATGATCCGGTCGGCAACCGGATGATCTACACCGCCGGAGAATCCGCGCAGCAAGGCACCTGGGAACTGACGGGCGGGGCGTGGGTACCGATCCACATGATGACGGTGTTCCCCAATGCGCTGTTCGTCGAACCGACTCGCGGCGTATTGATGTCGTACCAGCAGGGCATCTGGTACGCGCTGCGGCCGGATCTGGCGGCGGCGACGCGCCATGGCGCTGGCTGTGGCCTCGGTTCCGTGCCGTGGCTTGCCATTGCCGGCCGGCCATCGCCGGCGGGTGGCGAGGTCCGCTTCGAGTTCGGCGACGCCCCAGCGCACGCTCCAGCGGCGCTGTATGCGGCGTTGACGCCGGCGAACGCAGGACTCGGCGGCGGATGCACGCTGCTGCTGGGGCAGCCGGAACACTTCGGCGACCTGGTGCTCGATGCGCACGGCGGCGGATCGCTGTTGGTGGCGTTGCCGGCGGTGCCGGCGCTGATCGGGCTGGATGTGTACTGGCAAGGCGCGGCGCTGCAGACCGGCGGACCGTTGTTCGGGGTCGCGGCGCTGACCAACGGCGTGCGCACGCACCTGGGGATCTGAGGCGCTCGACTACGCCTGCGACTTCTTCGGCCCCGGCTCCACCGCCGCCACCCCCGGCGAATAGTGGGTGTAGACGAACACCTGCACCGGCAGCCCCGCCAACTGCGTCCGCACCAACGGCGCCACGTGCTTCCATTCGAGCCCGCCGACACCGGTCGCGAGCGCCGGCATCGCGATCGACGTCACCGACTCCGTCTCCGCGAGCAGCAGCTTCTTCAGTTCGTGCAGCGCATGATTGACGTACTCGGTGTGCGCCGGACCAGGATGACCACCGGCATGCGCCGGCGCCTCCTGCGTCAACAGCGCGACGATCCGCACCGGCTTGCCCGCCGCATCGACACCGCGCCACAACCACGCGCGCCCGGGCTTCGGATGCTGCGTCTTGCACCAGTGCCGGAAGTCCTTGTACATCGCCGGAAACCGCTCGCGCAGCGCCAGCGCCAGTCCATTCTTGAAGTCGTCGTCCGGCGCCACGCCATGCGCGAGCACCGAGGCCTTGCTGAGCAACAGATCGCCGTTCAGTTCGTGAATCATTGGGGAAGTCGGCGCCGCGAAGGGCGCCATCCGCGGAACGCCCCCACGGCGGCCCGGAATTCAGGTCCACAGTGCGTAGCCGCCGCTGGCGAAGGAGGCATCGCGCTCGCGACCGGGCGGTGCCATCGGTAGCCTCACGCGCCCCATGCTGCGACCGTTGCTCGCGTCGTTCTTCTGCCTCGCCGCCCTGGCAGCCCAACAGCCGCTGCGCGCGCTGCTGGTCTCCGGCGCCAACAACCACGACTGGAAGTGGACCAGCCCGGTCATCGCCGAGTCGCTGACCGAGACCGGTCGCTTCACCGTCGACATCACCGACGAACCCGCCACCACGCTGGCGGACGTCGAACGGCTGCGCGGCTACCAGGTCATCGTGCTGAACTACAACGGCAAGCGCTGGGGCGACGCCGCCGAGAAGGCGTTCCTCGCCGCGGTCGAGGGTGGCGTCGGCGTCACCGTGATCCACGCGGCCAACAACGCGTTCGAGAGCTGGGTCGAATACGAGAAGCTGGTCGGCCTGTGCTGGCGCAAGGGCACCGGGCATGGCGCCTACCATCCGTTCGACGTCGTCGTCGTCAACCCAGCGCATCCGATCACCGCGGGCATGGCCGACCTGAAGCTGCATCCCGACGAGCTGTACCATCGGCTGGTCCACATGCACGGCGCCGAGTTCTCGGTGCTGATGTCGGCGTTCGACGATCCCAAGACCGGCGGCACGGGCCGCCATGAACCCATGGTGACCGTGTCGACCTGGGGCAAGGGTCGCGTGTTCCACACGCCGCTCGGCCACACCTGGGAAGGCGTGATTCCCTCCCGCGCGACCTGGATGGATCCGCAGCTTCGCCGGCTGGTCGCCCGCGGCACCGAATGGGCCGCGACCGGCGCCGTGACGCTCGATCCGAGGCCGCTCAACTGGCTGTCCGAACAGGAGCGGGCCGAGGGCTTCGAACGGCTGTTCGATGGTCGGTCGTTCGACGGCTGGAAGGCCTACCAGAGCGCCGAGCCGCCCAAGCAGGGCTGGGTCATCCGCGATGCGGCGCTGTTCCATCAGGCCGGCGGCGGCGGTGGCGATCTGGTGTCCGTCGGGCAGTACGCGAACTTCGACTTCCGCTTCGACTGGCGCGTCGCCAAGAACGCCAACTCCGGCGTGATGTTCTTCGTCCAGGAGACCGAGGAACAGACCTACATGACCGGCCCTGAGTATCAGGTGATCGACGACGAAGGCACCAAGGCCGGTCCGAAGCATGCGGCCGGAGCGCTGTACGACTTGCTGCCCGCGGTCGACAAGCCCGTTCGCGCCGCCGGCGAATGGAACGAGGGTCGCATCGTCGTCCAGGGCGGCCGCGTGCAGCACTGGCTGAACGGCAAGAAGGTCGTCGACGCGCCGTGTGCGGGACCCGAATGGGACGCGATGGTCGCCGGCAGCAAGTTCAAGGACTGGCCGTTCGGCAAGGTGAAGAGCGGCCACCTGGCGCTGCAGGATCACGGCGATGAAGTCGCCTACCGCAACCTGCGCCTGAAGCAGCTGTGAACGCATCGGCGCCGCTGCTGATCGTCGAGGACGACCAGAGCCTGCGGACGGTGCTCAGCCACGAACTGGCCCGGATGGGCTTCGTGGTGCACGCGCTGGCCGATGGCCGCGATGCGGTGGCCGCTGTGCGCCAGCATGACCCCGACTGCGTGCTGCTCGACCTGCATCTGCCCGGCGTCGCCGGCATGGACCTGCTGCCGAAGCTGCTGGCGCAGGAACCGGATCTGCGCGTCGTCGTGTTCACCGGCCACGGCACGGTGCCGCTGGCAGTGCAGGCGATGCGTGCCGGCGCCTTCGACTTCCTGACCAAACCGGTCAGTCTCGATCTGCTCGAACAGACGATCCGCCGCGCCGTCGGCAGCGCACAGTTGCTGCGCACCAACCGGCGATTGCAGCGCGCGGTAGCTGGCAGGCCACCCGCTGGCATGGTCCTGGGCTCGGCCGCCGCACAGAAGCTGCTGGCAGCGATCGGCAAGATCGCGCGCGCCGAGCAACCGGTGCTGATCCGGGGTGAAAGTGGCAGCGGCAAGGAACTGGCGGCGCGCGAACTGCATGCGCAGAGCCGGCGCGCCGCCGAGCCGTTCGTCGTGGTCAACTGCGGCGCGGTGCCGAAGAACCTGATCGAGAGCGAACTGTTCGGCCACGTCAAAGGCGCGTTCACCGGCGCCGACAGCAAGCGGCTCGGCCTGTTCGAAGCGGCGGCCGGCGGCACGCTGTTCCTCGACGAGGTCGGCGAACTGCCGCTCGAACTGCAACCGGCGCTGCTGCGCGCGATCCAGTTCGGCGAGGTCCGGCCGGTCGGCAGCGACCAGGTGCGCAAGGTCGATGTCCGGGTGCTGGCGGCGACGCATCGCGATCTGCAGGCCTGGCTGCAGGACGGCCGCTTCCGCGAGGATCTGTACTACCGGCTGGCGGTGCTCGAGCTGTGGGTGCCGCCGCTGCGCGATCGCGCCGACGACATCGTGCCGCTGGCGCAGCTGCTGCTGCAGCAGCAGGCGACGCGCGCCGGCCGTGAGCTGCGGTTTGCCCCCGAAGCGTTGGCCGTTCTGCAGGGACATGCGTGGCCCGGCAACGTCCGCGAACTGGAGAACGCGATCGTCCGGCTGTGCGTCCTGGCGGATGGTCCGGAGATCTCGGCCGCCGACGTGCATGAGTTCGCGTTGCAGCACCGGCAGCGGGCGGCGGCGACGACGTTGCCGACGCTGGAAATCCGTGAACTCGAACGCCTGGCGATCACCGAGGCGATGCGGCGCTTTGGCGGCAGCAAGCGCAAGGCGGCCGAGGCGCTCGGCGTGGCGCTGAAGACGCTCTACAACAAACTGAACGCCGCCGACGGCAGTGAGCCCGGCGGCGACGAACCGGAGGAGACACCATGAAACGCATCGCTCCGTTCCTGGCACTGTTGGCGGCGCTGTCGGCGCAGGCCGAGGGTCCGCGCTGGCTCGATCTCGACGGCGAGGCCGATCGCCAGGTGACCGTCCGGCGTGTGGTCCGCAAGTACCTCGGCCACCCCACCACCGTGCTGCTGCCCGACGGCAAGACGATGCTGTGTGTGCATCCGGAAGGGCATGGTCGCGGCGCGATCGCGCTGCAGCGCAGCGGCGATGCCGGGCGAACGTGGAGCGAACCGCTGCCGGTGCCGGCGAGTTTCGCAACCAGCCTGGAGACGCCGACGATCCATCGCCTGGTCGATCGCCAGGGCAAGGCGCGGCTCGTGCTGTTCTCGGGGCTGTATCCGATCCGTCGTGCTTTGTCGCTCGACGACGGGGTGACATGGACCGAACTGGAGCCGATCGGCGACTTCGGCGGGATCGTCGCGATGGCCAGCGTGATCGCGCTGCGCGATGGTTCGCACGCGGCGTTCTTCCATGACGATGGCCGCTTCTTCGCCAAGGACCCGGGCAAGCCGGTGTTCACCGTCTACCAGACGCGATCGACGGATGGCGGCGTCACCTGGGGTGCGCCGACGGTCGTGATCTCGGCGCCGCCACTGCATCTGTGTGAGCCGGGAGTGTTGCGTTCGCCGGATGGCAAGACGCTGGCAATGCTGCTGCGCGAGAACTCGCGGACGGCGTCAAGCCAGTTGATCCTGTCGACCGACGAAGGCGCGACCTGGTCCTCGCCGGAGCCGCTGCCGATGGAACTGACGGGCGACCGCCATGTCGGTGTGTTCGCGCCCGATGGCCGGCTGTTCGTGTCGTTCCGCGACATGGCAAAGGACAGCCGGACGCGCGGCGACTGGGTGGCGTGGGTTGGCACCTGGGACGATCTGGTGGCGCGGCGGCGCGGCGAGTATCGCGTGCGGCTCGCGCGCAACTGGCGCGGCACCGACTGTGCGTATCCGGGGGTCGAACTGCTGCCCGACGGCACGATCGTCACGACGACATATGGGCACTGGGTGCCCGGGGAATCGCCGTTCCTGCTGTCGGTGCGCCTGACGCTGCCAGAACTCGATGCGCGGCGCGATCGGCCGGCGCCGAAGTTCGATCGCCCGCTCGGCTCGGTGCAACGGACACCGCGACTGGAAGGCTGGTGGCCGAAGCGGGTCGCCGACGATCTGGCGCTGGCACAGGCCGGTGGCCACAAACTGGTGTTCTTGGGCGATTCGATCACGCAGAGCTGGCGCGATCCTGGCAGAGCGGTGTGGGCCGAGCACTTCGCCGGACGCGCGGCGTTGAATCTCGGGGTGTCGGGCGATCGGACACAGAATGTGCTGTGGCGGCTCGAGAACGGCCTGCTGGAGGCGTTGGCGCAGAAGAACGACGTGCAGCAGTGGGTGTTGATGATCGGCACCAACAACAGCAACGGCGACGAGTGTTCGGCGGAGGAGATCGCGACCGGGATCGTCGAGATCGTCAAGGTGCTGCGCGCGCGGTTGCCGAAGGCACACGGGGTGCTGCTGGCGATCTTCCCGCGCGGCGACAAGCCGAATCCGCAACGCGAGAAGTGCGCGGCGGCCAGCAAGCTGGCGGCGGCGGCGTTCGCGGCGGATGCGGCGGTGAAGGCAGTCGACTTCGGCTCGGTGTTCTTGGAGCCCGATGGTTCGATCCGGAAGGAGGTCATGCCGGACTTTCTGCATCTGACCGAAGACGGTTATCGGCGCTGGGCGCAGGCGCTGCTGCCGCATCTGCGCTGAGTCCTCACCAGCGCGACAACTGCCGCCAACGCGCCTTCGTCGACCAGATCGTGCCGACCCCGATGTCGGCCCCGTGGCGCACCAGCTCCGCTCGCAGCGTCGCGATTGCATCCGGCAGCAGATGCCAGACGCCGCCGGCATCCTCGAGCGTCTGATCCGACTCCGCCAGACCCGCCCGCATCATCGACAGGGCCGCCGACATCATCTCCGCCGCCTCGCCGACGTTGCTCGCCGTCAGGCCGCACCAATCCGCCGGCAGGTCCTTCATCTTGCCGACGATCGTCGGATGCAGCGGTGCCGCCGCCTCGCCGCGTTCGTGCGTCGCCGCCGCATCGAGCACCAGCCGCAGCACGCGCTCCGCCGGTTCTTTGCCGATCCCGACAACCACCGCATCGCGCAGGAACGAGTACTCGATCGGCCCAGCACCCGGGACCGACAACCGCCAGACCTTGCTGCCGTTGTAGTCCTCCGACTTGCGGCCGGCATGCAGCCCGCGGGCCCGCAGCGCCGTGTCGATGTTCTTCATGGCTTGTGCCGCATCGCGCAGCGGCAGCACGAACACCGCGTTCTCCGCGTCGCTCTCCTCGTCGAGTTCCTCGGGGTTCGTGACGAAGCAATCGATCTGCAACCACTCGCCATCCAGCAGCGCGAGCAGATCCTCGTTCAGGCGCAACTTCGTCGCTTTGGTGAACGCCTCTTCGACCTGCTCGCGCGTCATCGGCGCCGAGTCCCCCAGCAGCGCGAACACCTGCTGGTAGAGCGTGTGCAGCGCCGCCGCGTCGTATGGGAACACCGAGAAGCTGGCCTGGTTCGCCGGCAGATAGCGCAGTGCCCGCGGTTGCCGGTTGGTCGGCGGCGCGATCACGTCGTAGATCCCACGCGCGCCCTCGGCGAAGTCGGCGATCAGTTCCTGCCCGAGATGGGGTCCATCGGCGAACATCGAATAGGTGAACCGCGTGCAGGCCGCGACCGCAGCCAGATCGAACAGCTTCAGCGCCGGCACCGGCGAGCCTTCGGTTGCCCTGCCGAACACGTCGCGCAGCGCACTCCAGGTGGATGCCAGGTCCATCTGCACGAACGCCACGCCGCGGGTCAGTTCGGCCGCCGGTTCGAACGGCCGTTCGGCCGGCTTCACCCGTTCGGTCTGTGCCGCGAGCGCATGCCCCCACCAGAACACCAACGAGCCTTCCTGAACGATCGGCTCGGTGATGCCGTACTTGCCAACCACCCGCAGCTTGACGGCGTGGTCGCCGATCCGCACGTCGGCGGCGCCGTGACCCGGCAACAGCGCGGTGATCTCGGTCGCCAGCTCAGTGACGTCGGCGGTGCCGTCCGGATGCACCGCCACCGACATCGCCAATCGAGGCGACCGATCGTTGGCCAGCGGTGACCAGTCGATCGTCAGGCCGACGACGATCTTGCCGCCGTAGCCGAGCAACCATTCCTGGATCTTGTCGCCGTGCGCGCGCAGTCCGTCGTCGATGCCGGACTCCTTCCAGGCGTAAGCCAGCAGTTCCTGCATCGGTTTCTTCAGCCCCGGCGCCGCCAGCGCCTTGCCGAGGTTGGTGCCGCCGAGTTGCTCACGCCACACCGCTGGCCCGGAAGTCGAAAGCACGACGGCAGGGTCCGTCGGCAGGAACCGGAACGGATCGGACTGGCCATGCGCCAGCAACGCCGGAACGAACAGGGCACCGATGAATCGCAGCATGCCGCTGTCCTACGCGCCGCGGCTGCGCCTGCCAAGGCTCACCAACGCAACAGCAGCAGCTCGCTGCAGAATCCCGGCCCCATCGCCAACAGGATCCCGAGCTCCCCCGCCGCTGGCCGCCGCGTCGCGATCGTGTCCTGCAGGATCTTCAGCACCGATGCCGACGACAGATTGCCGGCGCGCCGCAAGTGCTCCCACGAACAGCGCAGATCGTCATGGGCGAGACCGAGCCCATCCTGCATCGCCTGCAGCACCTTCGGGCCGCCCGGATGACAGACCCACGAACGGATGTCGGCGCGGGTCCTGCCGAGATCGCGCAGGAACGCATCGACGTCGGCGGGCAGCCGTTCGCGCGCTACGACCGGCACATCGGCGGACAGCGTGATCTGGAAACCGTGGGCACCGATCTGCCAGCCCATCACGTCTTCGGTGTCCGGGTAGAACACCGAGCGCGTCGCCACCACTTCGGGACCCGCACTCCGCCGCTCCGGTCCGACGACCACGGCCGCGGAAGCACCATCGCCGAACAGGCCCGAACTGATCAGGTTGGCGACCGAACGATCGCGTGTCTGCAGCGTCAGCGAACACAGCTCGACCGTCAGCACCAGCACCACGCCCTTCGGACTGCCGCGGACGAAGTCGGTCGCACGCGCGATCGCCGCAGCGCCAGCGACGCAGCCCAGCCCGAACATCGGGATCCGGCGGCAATCGGAACGGAACGGCAGTTTGTTCATCAGCCGTGCTTCCAGCGACGGACTGGCGAGCCCGGTGACGGTCGAGAAGAAGATCGCGTCGACATCCTGCGGGCGCAGGTTGGCGTCGCGCAGCGCCGCGGTGACCGCCTGTTCGCCGAGTTCGAGCGCGCAACGGAGCCAATCGGCGTTCCATTCGGTGAACGTGCGGGGGCGGGCGTACTCCTCGAGCGGCAGACACAGGTGCCGGCCATCGACCTTGGTGTTGGCGTGCAGCGCCGGCAGGCGGGACTGCACGGCGGGATCACCGTCCCAGATGGCGAGCAGTGCTCGCGTCAATGTGGGCTGGTCGTACCAGAACTTCGGGAAAGCGCTCCCGACGCCAGCGATCTTCATCGACGCATCCTCGGCACGAAGTACGGCACGGTGTCCTTGTAGGTCTGGAAGCGCGCGCCGAACAGCACTTCCCAGCGGGCTTCCTTCAGCAACGGGCCGACCAGGCAGTAGCTGCCCCAGACGGCGAGCAGCAGCAACCAGTCGATCGTCCAGTGCGGCGTCGTCAGCAGCACCAGGAAGAAGCCCAGGTAGATCGGTTGCCGGCAGCGCGCGAAGAGCCCGCGCGTCGGCATCTCGCCCCATGCCACCGGCCGGCCGCGCAGCAGCGCCCACCAGCCGGCGAACCCGGACTGCAGCCCGAGGCCGGCATCGAGCAACGCCTTCTGCAAGAACACCCACGCGGCGGCGAACGCGGCGAGGTGCAGCCAGTGCGGCGTGCCGGCGTGCGGCAGCAGCTCGACGCCCGATGGCGACCAGGCCCAGAACGTCAGCAGCAGTTGCAGGGACGCCGAGATCGCGTATGTCGTCGGCTGCAGCGTCTTGCCGGTGCCGGCCGGCGCGACGCCGGTCAAGAGCCGCCGGCCGCGCCGCGACAGCAGCCAACTGTGGATCAGCGGGAACTGCGCCGCCAGCAACAGATTGGCGATCGTCGCGGTCGTTCCGGTGAACGGCCCGAGACCGGTCTGCAGCCCGTGCAGCAAGGACCACGCCATCGAGCCGACGGCCGCGACGAACAACGTGTGGCACAGAAGTCCGGCGGTCACGGCAATCGATCGTTCGCGCAGGTTCATGGGTTCTCCTTGCGATAGAGCGCACACCACCCGACGGCGAGGCTTCGGGTCGGCCGCAGCACGACCGCGCGTGCCTGCAGCGTCGCGGCGATCGCCGGACGTTCACCGCATTGTGCGAGCCGGCGCAAGCGCGCGACTTCGGCCATGGCGTCGACCTCGTCCGGGCGCAGGAACCAACGCCAGTCGTGCGTGCCCTTCGGAATGAAGCCGCAGCCCTCGCCGACGGTGATCGCCAGGAAGCGCGAACGCCAGGTCCGATTGATGGTGTTGACGAACAAGTGCCCGCCGGGATGCAGCAAGCGCGCGGCTTCGGCGATGGCGCGTTCGGGGCGCGGCAGGTGTTCGAGCACGTCGGCCAGCAGTACGACGTCCGCACAGCCGTCGGCGCGACCGGTGTCTTGCATGTCGGCCTGCTGGAACAGGCAGTTGGTCAGGCCGCGGCGCGCCGTTTCGGCGATCGCCTGATCGAGCGCCGCGCGCGACTGGTCGAGGCCGAGCACCCGGGCACCGGTTTCGGCCAGCGGAATGGCGAGCAGGCCGCCGCCGCAACCGAGATCGACGACCTGCGCCCCGGGCAACACGGCACCGAGCCAGGTGCGCAGCATCTGCAGCCGGAACAACGTCACCGAACGCAGCGACGCCCAGGTGCGACAATCGGCATCCCACCACCCGGCCTTGCCGTACTGGGCGTTGTCGATCGATGAGGTCGCCGGTCGCGTCACAGGCTCTTCGCCTTCTTCAGGATCAGCGTGCCACCGTCGTGACGCAGCCGCAGGTGCTCCGGCGCCGCGTCGGCCGCGGCTGCCGCCGCATCGTCGAGAACGAGACCGTGCTCGCCGATCTGCCAGCGGCCGTTCAAGGTCTGGAACTGCGGTCCCTCCGGGGTGTCCACCAGGGCAGCACCGGCGTAGCGCCCGTCGCGGGCAAAGAAGTACCAGATCCGCAGCAGCGCCACGGCGGCATCGCCCTCGATCGCGATGGATTCGAACAGGCCGTCGAACGCGGCTGGCGTCGCCGGCTGCCACGGCAGTTCGGCACGGGCGGCGATGACCGCGCGTTCGTCGCGGGCGACGACGTTGGAGGCATAGCAGCCACCGAACAGGGACAGCACGCAGACCGGCAGACCGCGGCGCATGACGTTCACCTGCTCTCCTGGCGCACGCGGGCCCGCAACGCGATCCAGACCTTCACTTCGTCCTGCATGTTGATCAGGCCGAGCTGGCTCGGCACCGGCACGCCGTAGTCGCTGAGCTTCAGTGGCACCTGGCCCTCGATCACGACCCGCCTGCTGGCGTCGACGGTGATCGTCACCGGCATCCGCAACGGCTGATCCTTGCCGCGGATCGTCATCGTGCCGATCACCTCGCCTTGTGCCGTCTGCTTGCCGACATCGATGCCGTCCTTCGCCGCTTCGAACTTCTGCAGCGCGAACACGATCTCGGCGTGGTGTCCGGTGTCGAGGTGTTCGCGCATCGCGGTGTCCCGGCCATCGACGCCGGTTGCCAGCGTGGCGGCCTCGCAGGTGACGCGCCCGGTCCAGGCGCCCTGTGGATCGTCGAAGTCGGCAACGAACTCGCCGATGACCTTGGAAGTGACACCGGAGAAGTCGTGCAGCGTGCTCTTGGCGTCGAAGCCGACGCGGCTCAGTTCGGGGATGATCGAGTAGCGCTGCAGCGCGTCGAAGCGGAACCTGGCGCCGCCGACCTGGAAGCCGAGAAAGCCGGCCGGCTTCTGGGTAGCGGGCTGCTGCGGAGGCGTCACGCCGACCGGCTCGGGACTCGCCGGAGCGGTGGTGGGCGGCTCGGTGGCGGTCGGTGGCAGCGGCGCCGGTTCACCAGGCGGCACGGCCGCCGGCTGCACGGGCGTCGCTGGCGCGGCCGCCACGGCCGCAGCCAGGTTCGCGATCCGTTCGCCGATCATGGTCACCTTGCCCTGCAGAGCCTGATCCTGCCCCGCCTGGGCCGTCAGCGTCTGGCGCACTGCCGTCAGTTCCTGCCGCAGCGCCATCACCTCGGCATGCCGCCGATCCGCGGCCGCCTCGAGCGCACCGGCCAGCCGTTCGAAGTTCTCGCCGAGTGCCTGGGTCAGCGCCGCGACGTCCTTGCCGACCGTCTGCAGGTCGTCGCGCAGCAGCGCCGTCGGGTCCGGACGTTCACCGGTCTCATCCTGGGTCACGACGATCCGGACGCGGTCCTTGACGATGAGCAGGCCGGCAACGGCGGTGGCGGCAAGCACGACGAGTGTCAGCAGGCCGAACGCGGCCAGCAGGTTCTTGCTCATGAGGGTGGTCAAGCAACGTACATGCCAGGCGGCCCCGGGTCCCCACGGCGGGCGTCGACACCGCGAGAATCGCGCAGCAACACGCCGTCCGGCCAAGGGAGTGCCGGCAACGCTTGCACCGCGCGTTGTACGAATTGCCGACCCCAGGCGGTTCGGCAGGCTTCGCTCGCCAGCATCCATGCCTGGCACATAGCATGCATGGCATGCGCATGCCGTCGCCGCGCCCCCGCCTGACCATCGCCCGCGGCATCGCACTCGGACTGTTCGTGGTCGGCACGATCCTGGCCGCGCTCGCACAAACCGGCCTGACCGTGGACCCGAGCAATGCGACGATGCTGGCGCCCGGCACCGACGACGCCCGGGCGACCGCGGCCCTGCACGCGGGTTTCGGTGGCGCGCGTACGACGCTGCAGTGCTTCCAGGGTCCTGCCGATCAGGAACTGCTGCCCGCCGAACGGCAGGCGCTCGACGATCTGGCGATCCGGCTGCGCGCCGACCCGCAGGTTGCCGGCGTCCGCGCGCCGACCACGGCCGATGGCGTGACGGTGCTGGCCGTGGACTTGCGGACGGACGATGCCGCCAGCGCCGAATCGGTCACCGCCGTCTGCCGCAATGCGTGCCCGGCGACCCTGCGGCATCTCGCCACCGGCATGCCGCTGATCGGGGCCGCGATCGCCCGCGCCGTGCAGGCCGAACGAACGACCATCGTCCCGCGGATCGCCGTCGTGCTGTTCTTCCTGCTGCTGTGTTGTTACCGGAGCCTCGGACGCACGCTGGCGGTATTGCTGCCCGCGGCCCTCGCGATCGCGTGGACCGGCGGCCTGTTCGCCTGGTCCGGTCATCGCCTCGACCCGATCGCGGTGCTGCTCGAACCGGTGTTGCTGACCGTCGGCGTCGCCGCCAGCGTCCACTACGTCGAAGCCTTCGCGACGGCGCGGCAGCTCGGCCACGGACCGTTCGCGGCGACTCGCCGCGCATCCCGCGCCCTGGCGACGCCGGCGCTGTGGGCCACCCTGACGACGATGCTCGGCTTCTGGTCGCTGGCCGGCAACGCGATCCCGGCGGTCGTCGACTTCGGCATCTACGCGGCGCTCGGAGTCGCCGTCGCCAACGCTTTGACGTTCGCGCTGCTGCCCTCGTGGTTGCGCTTCTGGCCCGGAACCGCGCGGGCGGCGATCCCGGCGGACCCCGCCGCGCATCCGTGGCTGTTGCGCCTGATCGTGCGCCATCGACTCGCCATCGTCCTGCTGACGCTGCTCACCAGCCTGCTGGCGGCGGTCGCGTGGCTTCGCCTTCGCGTCGACAACGATCCGCTGCACGTGCTGCCGCCGGAACACCCGTTCCGGCGGCAACATGACGAACTTGCGGCGCGGCTGGGTGGCGCCGAGGTCTGCACCTTGCTGGTTGCGCCCGACTCTCCGGCCCAGGATCCCGGCCGCATGCTGCCGTTCACGGCCGCGGTCGTCGGCACACCGCCGGCAGCCGGCCTCGCGGGTCCGCCGCGTCGCAGCCGGGACGGCTCGGTCGCAGTGCCGGTGTTGCTGGCGCCGTCGGGGTCGCAGGCCAGACTGCCGTGGTTCAACGAAGTCCAGAATCGCGCGAACGCGCTCGGGCTGACCGGCGTGACCGTTGCCGGGGCCAGCGTGCAGATGGCGCGCGATTCGTGGCGCCTGGTGCAGACGCAGGTTGCCGGCATGCTGGGTACGCTGCTGGCATTGGGGCTCTGCATCGGGCTCGGTGCGCGGAGCTGGCGGCTCGGGGTTCTCGGCCTGCTGCCGGCCGGGTTGCCGTGCCTGTTGCTGTACGGCGGCCTCAGTGCGCTCGGGCAACCGATGACCGTCGCCTCGGCGATGATCGGCTCGGTGATGCTCGGTCTGATCGTCGACAGCACGATCCACCTGCTGCACCACTACCGGAACGAACGGCGCACCGGCTCGCGTGCCGCCGCCACCACGGTTGCACTGATCCGCGTGCTGCGTCCGATCGCGCTGTCGAGCACCGTGCTGGCGCTCGGGTTCCTGACCGGACTCGGCGGCTCGATGACGACGACCGTCGACTTCAGCGTGCTCGCTGCCGTCACCATCGGCCTGGCGTTCGTGGCCACGGCGATCGTGCTGCCAGCGGTGCTGCTGCTGCGCGATCCGGCGCCATCGCCCGCGATGGCGGAGGTCAGGCGATGAACGTCGATTGCGATGTGCTGATCCTGGGCGCCGGTCCGGCCGGCAGCGCGCTGGCGACCGCGCTCGGCGCGCAGGGGTTTTCGGTGTGGTTGTGCGACCGCAAGGACTTCCCGCGCGACAAGGCGTGTGGCGAGTTCCTGAGTCCCGAGTGTGAACCGTACCTGCGCGAACTGGGTGCGTTCGCAGCGTTGACCGCCGAGGGGCTGCACCGTGTGCACGGCATGCGCCTGTTCGGCTTCGGCCGCCGCGCCGTCGGCCGCTTCGTGACGCTGCCGGGCCGTCCGACGATGCCGCCGCATGGCTTCGCGGTCCGCCGCCGCATCTTCGACGACCTGTTGCTGCAGAACGCTCGCCGGCACGACGCCGTCCGCTGGCTGCCGCGGCATGAGTTCATCGACGTACTGCGCGATCCGGACGGACGCATCCGGGGCGCGCGACTGCGCCTGCAGGACCGCTCCGAACGCACCGTCGCCGCCAGATTCGTCGTCGGTGCCGATGGCGTGCGGTCGCCGTTGGCGCGCTCGCTTGGTCTGCAGCGGCCGACACGATGGCTCGATCGCTTCGCGTTGGTTGGCCACTTCACCGGGGTGGAACCAAGGCCCGAGGCCGAGGTGCACCTTTTCCCGCACGGCTATTTCGCCGCGACCACGGTCGACGACGGCACGTTCGCGCTGAACCTGATCGTCGATCGTTCGACGTTGCGCGAGCGCGACGGCGATCTCGACGCCTTCGTCGCCGGTCACCTGGCCCACACGCCCGAACTGCAACAGCGGCTGCACGGCGCCAGCCGACGGCGACCCTGGCTTGGCACCGGACCACTGGCCTTCACGACCACCCGGCAGGTGGTTCCCGGCGCGGCGCTGTGCGGCGATGCCTGCGGCTACGTCGATCCGATCACCGGCGAAGGCATCTACTTCGCGCTGTTCACCGCCCAGCGGCTGGCGGCCGCGTTGACGCAGGCGTTCCACGACCCCAGCCACGAAACGACGGCGTTGCGCGACTACGTGCGTCAGCGGCACCGCGAACTGGCGCCACGGCTCGCCCTTGCCCGGCTGCTGCAACGCGGCATGAAGCACCCGTTCGTCACCCGTGGCTTCCTGTCGGCGCTGCAGCGGTGGCCGCGACTGTGCAGCTTGCTGGTGACGATGACCGGTGACAGCGTGCACCCGCGCGATCTGCTGCGGCCCGCGTTCTGGCGCGACTTCGGCCGGGCGGTGCGCGCATGAGCCGCCAGCGGCTCGACGTCCGGATCGTCGCGACCCTGCTGGCCGGTCTGCTGGCGGTCTGGGCCCGCGAAGCGACCCGCACGCTGCCCACGCCGGCGCCCGGCATTCCGCCGACGACTACCGAACTGCCGATGCCACCGACCTGGCGCGGTCCGGGCCCCGAGGCGACGCTGCACCTGCAGCCATCGGCTTCACGCGTCGAGTTCGCGGTCGACAGCACGCTGCAACACACGGTCGCCGCCGCCACCGGACTGTCGGGTGCGCTGCAGTGGGATCAACACGGCGAGCCGGCGGCGCTGTCGCTGACCATCGATCTGGCGCAACTGCAGTCCGACGCTGGCGGCACGGCGCTGTGGCGTCTGCTCGGCTGCAAACACACCGATCGGCTCGGTTGGAACGGCCGGGTGCTGGCGCGGACGACGTTCGCGGTGCCCGGCGTCGCCCGCCTCGAACTGGTCGGACCGTTGCAGTTCGCCGGCCGCGTACGCAGCCAGCCGATGCAGTTGTGGATCGCACGACTGCCCGGCCGCGTGATCGTGCAGGGCGTCGGCACCGTCGACGGCGACGACTTCGGTCTGCCGCGCCGCTACCTGCTGGGCCTGTTGCCGGACCGCCATCGCGTCACGCTGGCGCTGCACCTCGAGTTCGCCAGGAACCCGGAGGCCCGATGACCACGGCCCGCCCGCCAGTGCGCCGTTCGCTCCGTTCGGTGCTGCTGTTGGCGCTGCTGCCGCTGTGTGCGATGACGATCGCCGGCGTGCTGCTGGTGCTTCGCCAGGCCGCGACGGTGCACACCGACGTCTTGCGGCTGTTCGAGGAGAACCACGAACAGGGGCTCGCCCGGTCGCTGCTCGAAGAACTGCGCGGCATCGAACAATGGGTCAAGGCCAGGGACAGCGTGACTGCCGCCGCGCGCGATCTCGTTCGCGACGACCAGTTGCAGCACCTGGCGCAGGCCGAGGCAACGCTACCGCGCTTCTCGCACAACGCCGACGACCCCTCCCGTCCCGAACACTCGGCCAACGAGGAACGGCTGTTCGTCGATCTGCGTGCGGCACTCGGCCGGCTGCGCGCGTGCCTGGCCACGTCGGCGGGCGACGAGGCGACGGCGCTGACCGCGACGATGCGCGCCGCCGAACGGCTGGCTGCCGACATCGACCACGAGAGCCGCGAACTCGGCCACCGCATGGACCAGAGCAGCGAGGACATGGTGCGCTGGCTGGTGTTGTTCGGCATCGGCAGCGCCGCGACCCTGGCGCTGCTGTCGATCGTGCTGGCGCGACGGGTGCTCGGTCCGGTCGCGCGACTGCACCTCGGCGCGATGGCGCTGGGACAAGGACAACTGGGCGCGCGGCTGCCGGCCGGCCGGGACGATGAACTCGGGGCGCTGGCGGGCACGTTCAACGCGATGGCGGCGCGGCTGCAGGCGACGCAGCAGGATCTGGAGGCGCGCGTCGAGGAACGTTCGCGGGAAGTGCTGCGCACCGCGCGGCTGGCCGAGCTCGGCACGCTGGCCGCCGGCATCGCGCACGAGATCAACAACCCGCTGGCGTCGATCGCCGCCTGTGCCGAAGGCCTGCTGCGCACGCCGGACGGCCCGCCGACCGCCACCGACCTGGCGCGGACGCGCGAGTACCTGGCGATCGTCGCCAAGGAAGCGATGCGGGCCCGGGACATCACGACCCGACTGTTGGACTTCGCCCGCCAGGACCCCGGCCGCCGCGAGCCGATGACGTTCGACGACCCGGTGCGCGAAGTCGTCGCGATGTTCGCCCACCAGGCGGCGCAGCGGCAGATCGCCATCGCGGTCACCGGCGCCGCCGGCACGTTCCTGGGCAACGGCGCCGAGTGGCGGCAGGTCATGCACAACCTGTTGAAGAACGCGCTCGATGCGACGGCGCCAGGCGGCGACATCACGATCGAGCTGGGCGTGGCGGACGGTCATGCGCGGATGAGCATCGGCGATCGCGGACCCGGCATTCCGCGCGAGTCGCGCGAACAGGTGTTCGAACCGTTCTTCACCACCAAGCCACCGGGTGCTGGCACCGGACTCGGGTTGTCGATCGTGCACCGGATCGTGACCGCGCATGGCGGTCACGTCGTGATCGGCGAACGGCCTGGCGGCGGCGCCAGCATCGAGATCGAGGTGCCGCTCGCGGGCTGAGCCGCGTCGCCGCCAGGAACGAGCAGACTACACGCCGTCGCTGCCGGCCATGACCTGCTGCAATCGGCTCCACGGCAGGTTGCCGCCGCAGATCAGCACGCAGATGCGCCGGCCGCGACGTTGCCGATCCGCCTGCGCCGCGGCAATGGCGACCGCCGCCGCGCCTTCCACCATGAGGTGCTGGTGCGCCAGACAACCGCGCAACGCGGCCGCGATGCTGCGTTCATCGACCTGCAGCCAGCGATCGACCAACTGGCGGCACAGTTCAAAAGTGATCGCCCCCGGCTCGACGCCGCCGTGCGTGCTGTCGGACAGCGTGTCGCCGCACGGCACATCCACGATCCGACCGGCCTTGACGCAGACCTCCATCGCCGGCGAGGTCACCGGCGAACAGGCGATCCACTCGATCTGCGGACGCACCGCCCGCGCGTAGCCGGCCATGCCGCCGAGCAGGCCACCGCCACCCATCGCCACGTAGACGACGTCGACCTCGGGCCACTGGCGCAACAGTTCCTCGGCCACGGTACCCTGACCGGCGGCGACCGCCGGATCGTTGTACGGCGCGACGTAGGGCCGACCTTCGGCATGGGCGAACGCACGCGCGTGGATCTCGGTGTCGACACAATCGGGGCCGAACACCACCACCTCGGCGCCGAGGTGCGCGATCGCCGCGCGCTTCTGCGCCGGCGTCGTCTCCGGCACGAATACGGTCGCACGACAGCCGAGCTGGCCGGCGGCATTGGCGACGCCGAGCCCGTGGTTGCCCGACGATGCGGCGACGACACCGCGGACGCGCTCGGCCGCCGTCAGCAACAGCATCTTGTTGAGCGCACCGCGCGCCTTGAACGACCCGGTGATCTGCACGTTCTCGAGCTTCAGCCGGACCTCGGCGTCGAGGGCGCGCGACAACCACGGCGACGGCACCAGCGGCGTCTCGATCAAGAGGCCCCGCAGGCGCGCCGCGGCGGCGAGGACTTCGCCATGCACGTCGAACGGCAACGCCGTCATGAACCACCGCCGGCGGCCAGCAGCCGCAACGCCCGTTCAGCGAACTCGGCGATCGTCGGTTCGCCGGCATAGCCGGGCACGACGGTGGCGTCGGCGAGCAGCGCCTTCAGGTGTGGGGTGGCGTCGGCCCACGCGAGATAGCCGAGCGCCTCGCAGGCGAACGCGCGCTGGCGCGGGTCGGCGGCGGCGAGCAGGTCCACCAGTGCTGGCGCGACACGCGGCGCGGCTCCCGCATCGCGCACCAGGATCGCGACGAACGTGCCCCCGGGTTCGGCCGCGGCCGGATCGGCGGCACGAACCAGCCGTGCCAGCGCCAGGGCGCCGCCGTCGCCGAGGGCCCGCAGCCGGTCGGCCATCGCCGGCTCGTTCCCTTGCAACCGCAGCACCGAACTGCGCACCTGGCGGCCGTAGTCGCGGAGCAGTTCGCGCACGGCAGCGGATTCCTCGGCACCGGACTTCGTCGCCGCAGCTGCCGGTGAACGCGCGGTGCCGGAGTCCGGACTCGCGGGTGGCGCGCCGGCACACGCCGCCGCCAGAGTCATGGTGAACAGCATGGGTCGCATGGTCCTCTGCAAGTATTCGTCGGCGATCGCGTGGGGCTGTTCCGCGGGGTCGTCGGCACAACCGTCGATCACGCAGTGACGATTCCGCCGGTCACCAATCTGCTCGGTGAGGCCCTGTTCCTGCAAGCGGCGACGTTGACGAACTCGGCCGCGGCCGCGACCGCCACGCTGGCGGGGTTTGTCGGTCCGTGACGGTTCTGGGCGCCGTCGACGTTGCAGCGGGTTCGAACCCAACCCGTCCTCCGGTCGCCCTCTGGCCCAGCGAGAGCAAGTTCCGCGGGATCTACGCCCCTTGGAAGCTCGTAACTTGCTATTGCATCAGCCCTTGACATGCAAATGGTCTGGCAGCGGCGCGCTGCGGAACGCGCCTGGTGTCCTGGTCGTCGCCAGCCATCGTCTGGCCACGCCGGCACCAGTGGCCGGCGTCCTCCTGTGGCTGGATCCGGCGAGCCCGCGGTTCCTCACTGTTTCCGTTTTCAGCTACGCTCGGGGCGGCGTGGAAGCCGCGATACCGATCCCGGCTGATCCGTCGTGGGCGCGGCAGCGCATCTTCGCCCAGTTCCGGTGGCCTGGCCCGAACAGTCCCCTGCCGTGTGGGGTTGGCGGAGTGTCGGCCACGCGAGCGCTGGAGATCGTGATCCAGCCATAGGCGAATCGGGGGCTCCGCCATGGCCGACGCTGACCCGCTGCCGCGGTATGGTGCCGAGGTCCGATGCACCTGCTCGAACGGCTGTTCTCGAGTCTGCCCGCCGCCACCCACGGTGCGTTCGCCCCCGGCCGCGTCAACCTGATCGGCGAACACACCGACTACAGCGGGCTGCCGGTGCTGCCGTTCGCGATCGAGCAAGGTCTCGCGATCGTCGCCGCACCGCGTCGCGATGAACTGCTGCGGATCGAACACCTCGATCCGAAGGAGTTCGCGCCCGAGGAACTACCGCTGCGCGAACTCGCCACGCGGAGTCGCCGCGGCGCCTGGACCGACTACGTGATCGCCGGCCTGCGCCTGCATCCGCCGCCGATCCCGATGACGCTGCGCGTCGATGGTGATCTGCCGGTGGCCGCCGGTCTGTCGAGTTCGTCGGCGCTGGTCTGCGCCAGTGCCATGTTGTTCGCGCCGCTGGACGTCGATCGCCGCGATCTGGCCGAGCGTGCGCGCGTCGGCGAACAGTACGTCGGCACGTTGTCCGGCGGCATGGATCAGGCCGCATCGCTGCTCGGCCAGCAAGGTCAGGCCTTGCGGATCGACTTCCGGCCGGTGCGCGCGACGCTGGTGCCAGTGCCCGCCGAGCTGACGATCGCCGTCGCCGACTCGGGCGTTCGTGCCGCCAAGGGTGGCGCCGCCCAGGCCGCCTACAACGAACGGGTGACGCAATGCCGCGCCGCCGCGAGACAGCTCGGCGCGCCAGGCGAAGGCCTCCTCGCCGACGTTCCCGGGACGGAACGAGCGGCGGCCGCGCGACGGCTCGCCGATCCGCTGCTCGCCCGCCGTGCCGGTTTCGTGTTCGAGGAAGCCGAGCGCGTCGTCGCGGCGGTCACCTGCCTGCAACGCGGGGACCTGCCGGCGCTCGGGCAATTGCTCGATGCCTCGCATGCCGGGCTCACCGAGGACTACGAAGTCGGTCACCCCGCGGTCGATCGGCTCGTGCGTGTCGCGCGCGCCGCTGGCGCGTTCGGCGCGCGGATCGTCGGCGCTGGTTTCGGCGGTTGCTGCATCGCGCTGACCACGCCGACTGCCGCGGCAGGACTCGTCGCGACCCTGCAGCATGCAGGCGCTACCCAGGCGTTCGTGGCCCGGCCGGCGGCCGGCGCGTTCGCGCAGCGACGCTGAGATCAGGGCTCTACCGGCGCCCACGAATCGGCGGGCGCCAGCACGATCACGCGATCGCCACTGCGGACCATGGCCCCGGACCGGCCGCTGAGTACCAGCTGCTGCTGCAGTTCCCGATCGTCGAGGAACTCGACCCTGCTGACCACGGCCGTCGTGGCGCAACGCGAGAGCACCGACGGATCGTCGCGCACGATCCGCCAGGTCGGCTCGGCGCTGGCCACCGGGGTTGATGGCGAAACCACCGACCCGATCGGCGAACGCTCGAGCGGCATGACCGGTGCGATCGCGAACCAGGCCAGCACCATGACGGCCGCCAGCAGCAGCGCCTGGGCGCCACGCCGACGCCGCCCGCGCCAGCCCACCCGGGCAAGCAGCTGCGACCGCAGCACGTCGCGCCGCGCGGCGCCCGCCGGACTCAGGCCTTGCCAACTCGTGGGATCAGGGTCGTTCATCGGAGAACCATTCCTTCGCCGCCTGTCGCAAGCGCAGCAACACCCGGCGGATCCGCCCATGCGCCGCATCGCCACTGAGACCAAGTCGCGCGCCGGTCGCCGCCAGCGTCGACGCGTCGCCAAACCGTGCCTGCAGCAACGCCGCCTCGGCCTCGGGCAAGGCCGCCAGCTGCCCTCGCAGCCATGCCAGCCGTTCGTTCGCCAGCGCCGACAGCCACGGCGTCTCGTCGCTCCGTTCCGGTCGCTGTGAGGCGACCACGGTCTCGCGCCGGGCCCGCCGCTGCTCGCTGCGCAGGCGATCGATCGCCGCCGTCCAGATCGCCCGCGACATCCACGCGGCCACCACGTCGTCGTTCTCGGCCTGCGGCGGCGCATCGGCGACCTTGCACATCACGTCCTGCACGACATCCATGCCAAACGACTCGTCGCGGCGGGCGATCGTCCGCGCGAGCGCCAACGCCGCCGGGAACCAGGCGTCGTAGAAGCGGCCGAACGCTGCGGCATCGCCGGCGGCGATCTCCGGCAGCAGCGCTGCCGTCGGCTGGCATGGGACCAATGCCACCCGCGCGCTCCGCTACTTGCCGACGCCCGGTGCCGTGCCTTGTTGGGCGCTGCGCACCCGCTCGATGTTCTGTTGCTCCACCTGGCGCGAGCGGCGCATCCGCTGGTCCTGTTCGATGCTCGCCAGCACTTCGCGCACGACCGACAGCTGCCGATCGTCACCCTGCACGAACAACAAGCTGCTGTTCTGGTGGTAGCGCATTTTCGGCGTGGCCAGCATGCCGGCAATGCCGGACTCGATGGCGGACAGGATCGTCTCCACGGGCACCGCGACCGGCGTCTGGGCGCTGTCGCCAGCGGCCGGTTCGGTCAGTTGCGCCAGCGAGAACACGCGTACCTGCGTCGTCGGCTGGCCGCCGTTCATGCCCACGATGTGCGTTCGCACCGCCTGGACCGCGTAGACGGCTTCACCGGGCCCACCACCGACCTCGCGAACGGCGATCTGCTCGCCGTTCTCGCCGACGGCGGCCACCGCCGCGGCAACTTCCAACGCCTGGCCGACGGTGGTGTCGGTCACCTTCAGGGCCGGCACCCTGGTGTTCTCGGCGCCCTCGCCAAGCGCAACGTTGGCCTTGGGCTGGGCCGAGCGCAGTTCGCGCACGAACTGCGCCATCGTACCGCCGGCGAAGTCCAGCGAGACGAAGGCGATCGGCCGGGCCGCTCTGGCCGCGGCCTTTTGTTCCTCCTGGGAGGGCAGCAGCCCCAGCAGGCAGGTGGTGAACAGGACAGTCAGGGTGCGCGTGGGCGACATGTTGGATTCTCGTTCGTGGTGCTGGCCAGTGGTTCGTTGCGGCCACCGCACAGACGACACCGACCCGCCCGTTCGTCGGAGCGGTCACGAAAAATCACGCCGCCCGCGCCGCCGGCAGCGTGATGTGCACCCGGAAACCCTGCCCGGGCGCCGAGTCGAGCGCGATCTCGCCGCCATGGTTCTGGACGATCGAATAGCTGATGAACATGCCGAGCCCGCTGGCATCGGGCCGTTCCTTCCTGGTGAAGAACGGATCCATCACCCGCGCCAGATCCTTGGCTTCGAGCCCCGGCCCATCGTCGTCGACGTGCAGGTGCAACTTGCTGCCGTCGAGGCGCAGGCGCACCGCAATCGTGCCGCCGCGCCCCTTCTGGCCCAGCGCATCGAGCGAGTTCAGGAACAGGTTCAGCACCACCTGCTGCAGTTCGTGCTGATCACCGACCACCATCGGCAGACCGGCGGGCGCGTCGACCTGCAGCGTGACGCCCTGTTGCTGGACCCGATGCTCGACCAGCGCGCGCGCGCCCTCGACCGCCGCCGCCAGCGGGAACGGCCGGGCCTGCACGTTCTTGGGCGAGAAGTCGAGCAGCTTGCGGGCCGTGCGCGCGACCCGTTGCAGTCCGTCCTGCACCAGCCCGAGGTACTGCCGCTGCTTGTCGGTCAGTCCTTCTGCCTGCAGCAGCCGGCTGACCGCGTTCTGCATGCCGCCGATCGGGTTGTTGATCTCGTGCGCGACGCCGGCCGCCAACGTGCCCATCGCCGCCAGCCGACCGGACACCACCAGTGCGCGTTCCTGGGCTTTGGTCTTGTCGATGGCTTCGGTCACCGCGCGCTGCAGATCGCCGGTGTGGCCGGCGACTTTCGCGGCCATCGCGTTGAACGAATCCGCCAGCGCCTGCAGTTCGTGGATGCCGCGCAGCGGCGGCAACCGCACATCGTAGTGACCGGCGCCGACCCGCTCGGCCGCGCTGCCGACGGCCTGCAGCGGCCGGCCGACGCTGCTGCGCACGGCCCAGAACACGAACGCGGCGAACAGCACGGTGCCGCACAGGGCGGTCAGCGGTCCGATCCAGGTCGGCACCTGCAACGGCGACGGCATCGTACCGAGGCGGAACCACAGGAAACCCTCGGTGTCCTCGCCGTCCCGGATCGCGTAGCAGTAGCCGCCGCCGGCCGGCACCCGCCCGCGGAAGCGGGCCTGGGCCATGCCCTCGTAGATCTGCTGCCGGGGAAACACCTCGGGATCGCGATGCACGGCGCCACGGGGGTTCAGGTAGACCAGGCCCGGGAACGGCGGCGCGCCGCTGGCGACCATCACGTCGTCGAACAGGTCGAGGTTCAGCGGCGAACGGATCAGCGCCCGCACCTGACGGCCGTCGGGTGTGCTGAGCCGCTCGGCGGTGTAGACGTCCGCGAGGAACCCGACCCACATCGCCTGGTAGGTCGGCTCCAGCACCCGGGCCAGCGTCTGGTCCTGCCGCCGTTGCCACTCCTGTTGCGCGAGGAACACCACCACCTGCACGCCGCCCGTGGTGGCGACGTTCAGCAGCAGCACGATCAGCAGGATCCGCCAGGCCAGCGACAGGGGGACCTCCGGGACCGCCGCGTCAGCGCTTCTGCAGGTTCTGCATCAGCGTCAACAACGGCGAGAACAGCGCGAACACGATGAAGCCGACGAACACGGCCATGACCACCAGGATGATCGGTTCGATCAGCTTGAAGGTCGTGTCGACGGTGCGATTGACCTCGGTCTCGTAGCGATCGGCGATCTTGACCAGCATCCGGTCCAGCTCGCCGGTCTGCTCGCCGACGTCGACCATGTTGACGACGATGTCGTCGAACATCCGGCTCTCGCCGAGCGGCACCGCGATGCCGGCACCTTCGCGGATCGACGCATGCACCTTGCCGACGGCGACCTTCATGTGCACGTTGTCGACCGAGTCCTCCAGGATCGCCAGCGCCTCCAGGTGCGGCACCCCGCTCTGGATCAGCGTGCCGAACGTGCGGGCGAAGCGCGCGACCAGGTTCTTGTGCACCAGCTTGCCGAACAGCGGCACGCGCAGCGCGAAACGGTGCATGAACGATCGGTAGCCGTCGACCTTGGCCAGCAGCAACCGGTGCAGCAGCCAGATGCCCACCGCACCGACCAGGTAGGTCCACCACCAGACCTGCATGTGTTCGCCGATACCGATCACCCAGCGCGTCGTCCAGTGGAAGTCCTCGATGCCGCGACCGGTGCTTTCGAAGATCCGCTTGAACTTCGGGATCACGAAGGTGAACACCAGGAGCAGCACGGCCGCGGCGACGACGATGATCGCGATCGGGTAGGCCAACGCGCCCTTGACCCGCGCCTTGATCGCCTGGCTCTGTTCGAGGAACGCCGACAGCCGGTTGAGGATCTCCTCCTGCACACCGCCGGCCTCGCCGGCGCGGACCATGTTGGTGTACAGCGCGTCGAAGGTGCCGTCGTGCTTGGCCATCGCCTCCGACAGCGGTGTGCCGCCTTCGACGTCGTCGAGCAGCGCGCGCGCGGTGCGCTTCATCGGCCCGGGCGCCGACTGGCCTTCGAGGATCCGCAGGCTCTTGGTGATCGGGATGCCGGCCGACAGCAGCACGGCGAGCTGGCTGGTGAACTCGGCCAGCACCTTCGGCGTCACGCGGCCGCGCAGGCGCAGGAGACCGCCGCCGCCATCGCCACCGCCGGTTTCGACCGTGGCCACGGCGGCGCTCTGCTTTGGAACGGGGAGCTTGCGTTGCAGTTTCTTCGGCATCGGGACTCAGCGGGGCCCGGCCATCGTTGCGCAGCCGGGCGTTCTCGGCAATCGCGGAGCGGCGGAATGGTTGCCAGGGGTCACGTCCACACCGCCTGCAGCCATGGCCAGGGCAGCAGATCGCGGTACCAACGCGCCAGCGCGACCAGCGCCAGCAGCACCGCCACGAGCAACAGGAGCCACGGCCACGCCGGCCGACGCAGCGATCGCGCGGTCTTGGCCAGCTCCGGGACCCTGACCAGTTCCTCGCGCGGCAGCTCCACGGCCCCGGCGGCCCTGCCGTCACCCATCGCCACGACGATCGCCGTCGCATTGTCCGGCCCGCCGGCCAGCAGCGCGGCCCGGACGATCTGATCGGCGGCGGACTGCGGCTCCGGCGTCGCCAAGGCCTTGGCCAGCAGGGGCGGAGGCACCACGCTCCAGACGCCATCGCTGACCAGCAACAGCCGGTCGCCGCGCTGCAGTTGCACCGAACCGATGTCGGGCGTCTCGTTGGCCTGCCCACCACCGATGCAGCGCGTCAGCAGGTTGTCGGGTTCGCGCAGCGCATGATCCTGCGTCAGTTGCACGAGTTCGCCGCCGCGCAGCCGGTAGACCCGGGTGTCGCCAACGTGCCCAAGGTGCGCCGCTTCGCCGGTCAGCAGCACGGCAGTCAGCGTCGTGCCCATGTCCAGAAGCGCCGGGACACTGCTGGCCTGCACATGCACGCGCCGGCAGGCGGCGGCGAAACCAGTCGCGATCCGCGACTCCGGGCCGACGTCTGGCCCCGGCTCCAGCACCGCCACGCCGAACGCGCGCAGCGCCGACCGGCTCGCTTCGGCCCCGCCGGCCGCGCCGCCCATGCCGTCGGCGATCGCACACAAGAGGCCCCGGTCGGCGAAGCCGCCGACCGCGATCAAGTAGTCGTCTTCGTTGGTCGAGCGCACCAGCCCGGTGTGCGTGGCCACCCCCAACGCGATGCCCGGTGGCAGCTTCACGGGGCCTCCACTGCCAGCGTCACCGACGCGACGTTGCCGGCGATCGTGCCGATCAGCACCTGCAACGGGCCGCCGGCCACCGGCACCTGCAGCGGCGCCCGGTAGACGAACCGGGAGCCCTCGCGCGCGACACTGGCCAGCAGTTCCCGTTCCAGCGGCTCGCCGAGCGCTGGATCCAGCGCCCGACCCTGCCGCCGCAGTTGCACGCGCGCCAGCGCTTCGTCGACATCGATGCGCAGCACGGTCGCGCCCTCGGTGCGGACCAGTTCGATCACCGGCAGCCGTTCGCGCAGCCGCTGCCGTACGGGCGCACTCTTCAGATCGCGGGCCAACGACAACAACAACCGCCGCGCGGTCACGTGCCGGACCTCGGCCCTGGCTGCCGCGGCGTCGTCGTGGACCCAGAACGGCGGCACGATCAGCGACGCCACCAGGCCGAGGAAATCGGTGCGTTCGATCAGCGACAGATCGACGGGGCCGCCGACCACACGCGGATCGTGCACGATGCGACCGGTCTGCAGATCGCGCAGCGTCACCCGCAACGTGGCCCGCGACTCGAACGTGTGATCGGGGATGAACGCGCCGACGCCGAGCAACAACCAGGTGGCCAAGGTGATCGGCCAACGTTCATTGACGCCCTGCGCATCCACCGGCCCGTCCTCGAGCTGTTCGAGCACCAGCAGCAGGTCGTGGCCGCGATCGCGCGCCTGCTGCAGGAACGCCAACAACTCCGGCGACGGCTGCGGTGACGCGAGCTGCGCCAGCACCGCCTGACGATGGGCAGGGTCGTCGTCCTCGGCGGCCTGCAAGAACACCCGGCCGGCGCGCAGCACCTGCACCAGGTCGGCCGTCGTCATCGGCGGCTGGCCTTCCGGGGCGGCGAACGTCCCGTGGGCGCTGCTGCTGCCGACCACCTGACCGGTGACCAGCACCGAGTACTCGAGCGGCGGATCGGCGGCGAGGCCTCGCAGCTCCCCGGCCGGGGAAACGCAGGCTGACGCCAGCGCCAGCATCGACAGCAACGGACGGACCAACCAACGCGGGGCGAGCCGGACGCCGTTCATGGTCGCTCCCGCAGCCGCCGCTGCAGTTCCCGATGGGCCGCCAGCCGGAAACCGACCCGCCGCAACCGGGGATCGACTCGATCGGGCAGCAGGTCGCGGCCATCGCGCCGCAGCTGTTCCGCCCGCACGACCCCGGGCACGCTGTCCGGGAGCGGTCCGGACGGCAGACTGCGCAGCGGCAGTCCATCGCGGTCGACGAGGCCGCCGATCTCGCCGAACGCGAGACCGCGGACGACCGCCAGCGTGCTGGTGCGCGGCGCCAACGCCGCCGGCGGCGCCGCCACACCGTTGGCGAACTCGGTCGCGCGGGCCAGATGCATGCCGTGATCGCTGAGCCACTCGCGCCACAGGTCGTTGTCGCGTTCGCCGACCAGATCGAACACCCATTCGCGGACGCCGAAGTCGAGCCCCAGGAACGGCGCCTCGCCGACCGGCGCGGCCACCACATCGCCCACCGCGAGTTCGCGAGCTGCCTCCGGCCCATCGCCGGCTTCGATTGCACTTCGCGCCGCCG
The DNA here is from genome assembly GCA_016713175.1 of Planctomycetota bacterium. Lineage (GTDB taxonomy): Bacteria > Planctomycetota > UBA1135 > UBA1135 > UBA2386 > JADJPQ01. Next base: position 330,401 of record JADJPQ010000007.1, on the reverse strand, counting down.
CGAACGCGCGACCGTCGACTCCACCCGCCACCCGCGCCCCATGGCGCGCCGTCACCGGTCGCCCGCCGAAGGCCGCCAGATCGAGTTCATGGCCGAACGGCAGCCGGAACAACTCGGGATCGCCGGCCAACGCTTCACCGAGCAGCCGGCAGAACGCGTAGGCCTGGAAGAACGTCACGCCGGTGATCGGCCGTTCGGGTTCGGCATCGGCGGCGGCGAGGAACGCTTCCACGCGGTCGCCCCACGGCTCGGGCAGCATCGCCGCGGTCGCGAGTCGACCGACGCCGGCTGGATCGTCGGCGTGCACGAGGGCCGACGACGCGGCGCCGCCGAGTCGTTGCCAGAGCCGCAACAGGGCGGCCCAGGCCCCACGCGTCACTTCGCGGTCCTGCAGCAGCAGATCGCCGACCGAGCGCACCCCGCCAGCGACGGTGCTCGCGAACGCCTCGCGCCCGCGCGGATCCTCGCCCAGCGGATCCGGCAGCGTCCCTTCCGGCGCCAGCACCGGCAGGAATTGCAGCGCCGCCAGCGCTGGCGGCGCCGCGGTGAGGATCTCGCCGACGCGAACGGGCCGCAGGATCGAACGCGTGGTGCGCACCGACAGTCGCAGTGGCTGGCGGTCGGTGCGAGCGGGGGTGCGCACGTAGGCCTCGATCCGGCCGGCATGGTTGTTCCCATATTCGCCGCGCGGCACCGACTCGAGTCCGGCGGCCGACACCCACGCCTGCGCCGGCACCGCGAAGGTCGCCACACAACCACCGCCCGGGTCATCGGTGAACGCCTGGGCGTCGTATTCGGCCGAGCCGACGCCGAGCCGGACAACCTGCCGTTCCTCGGCGCGGAACCGCAACGGCAGGCGGATCGGGACCACCAGCGGCTGCTCGAACTCGACCCGTAGACCCTCGCCCAGCAGCGCTGGGCCGGCATCGTGATACCAGAACTCCGCGAACTGCTGCAGCTGTCGACCCTCGTGTTCGATCGTGCGCGCGGCGCCGCCGCCTTGCCGCAACCGCACCGGACGGCCCAGCACATCGCGCAGCAGCAAGGCGAGGTCGTTCCGGCCCACGGCCGGCGCCACGGTCGGCAGCAGCGGGTCCTCGGCCCCGCGCCGTTCGGGCAGCGGCAGCATCGACCACGAGCGGCCGCGCATCCACAGTTCGCCATGGACGAAGCGCAACATGCCTGGGTCCATCCGCCAGCCGACGCCATCGCGGATCAGCGCCCCCTGCAACGCCAACACGCCGGCGTCGATCAGGCCGGGCAAGTAGCGGGAGCTCGCGGTCGGCACGGTGATCTCGAGCACGTCCGGCAACACCCGCAACGTCCACGACGGTTCGCTCGGCTCGCGTCCGGCGAGTTCCCCGACTCCCTCGATCCGCAGTGACAGCAGGTGAACACCGGCGGCCAGTGCGCCGATCGTGATCCTGGCTTCGCCGGGCCGCGATGCCTCCCAGGTCAGTACGCTGGCTTCGTCCCGCAGCGGGGCGCCATCGCTGCCGCGCAACCGCACGTGCACGCACGCAAACGCCGGGTTGCAGCGGAAGTCCAGCGCCGCGCCGGCGGTACCCGCCACCAGTTCGTCCCGGGACAGCAGCACTGCCGGCGGACCGCCATCCTCGGCGCGCACGCGCAGGACCGGATCCACCTGCCGGTCGCGGAAGCTGGCCTGCCAACCGACCACACGCAGGTTGCCGGCAAGGTCCTGGATCTCGATGCCATGGTTGCCGTCGCGGAACCGCGGGGTCGCCGCCGACCGGCTGATCAGTTCCAGTTCGTGTGGTCCGACGCCAGCCACCCCGGTGGCGCTGCCGAGCAGGCCGCCGTTGCCATCGCGCACGGTGATCGTCAGGCCATTCTCGGCGTCGGTGAAGCGGATCAGGATGCGGGCGCGATCGCCGAGGTACGGAACGACCGCCTCGCCGTTCGGGCCGGTGATCGCGGCGATGCCAGGCACGCCTGGATCCAGACTGGTCACCGACCGCGTCAGTTCGGTCCGGTTGCCAGCCAGGTCGCGCGCCCACAACAACAGCGTGCCGACGCCCTGGTCGGCAACCCCGGTCAGTTCACCCCGCAGCGCTTCACCCAGGGCGAACTCGGCAGCGTCGATCGGTACCGGGAGCAGCACGCGACGGCCATCCGGCAACTGCAGTTCGAAACCAGCAGCCATCAGCCCGATCGTGTCCTGCAGGGTGCAGCGCACGCGGGTGTCGCCGCGGATGCCCACGGCGTCGGTGCCCGGCGCCGGTACGAACTGCCAGTCGACCACCGGCGCCTCGCCGTCGACGCGAACCCGCGCCACGGCCAGCGGCGCCCGACCGGGCACCGACCACGACAAGTCGACCGGTCCACCGCCGCTGGCGATGCCGATCTGTGCGACAGCCTTCTGCCAGGCCGCCGCCGCGGTCGTCAGCGTGAGTTCGGCGGAGGTCCGGTCGACGACCGGCAGCAGCGGCAACCGCGACAGCGCGGTACCGTCGCGACTGACCTCGAGTTGCAGCAGATCGGGGCGGAAACCGCCGAACAGGCACCGCACCGTCGCCAGGTCCGCGGGCTTCAGGTGCTGCACCGCGGCATCGGCCGGCAACGGTGGCACCGCCATTGCCAACCGGGACCCCGCCGGCGCCTGCAAGAACGCCTCGCCCGGTTCGGCGAACGCCAGCACTGCCAGCATGCTGGCCAGCACGAACGCGGCAATGGCGACCCGTTCGACCCACGGCCGCCGGACGCCACGAACCAGTTCGAGTTCGGCCAGCACGGCTGCCGCGGTTGCCGGCCGCCGGGCAGGATCGCGCTCGAGACAGCGCGTGATCACGCGGTGCAATCGCCGCGGCACACCCGGCAGCGACGGCAAGCGTTCGATCTGGCCCGCGACGGTGGCGCGCGCGGCCTGTCGCGGATCGATGGCGTCCACCGGCAACCGCCCGGTCAACGCCAGGAACGCCAGCACGCCTAGACCATAGAGATCCGCGCGCGCATCGCCGGGTTGGCCAGCGAGGACCTCGGGCGCCGAGAACACCGGATTGGCGAACGCATCGGCGCCACCGATCTCGGTGCCGCCGGGCCCCGGCAGCGGCATGCCACCGGCGATGCCGAAATCGAGCACCTTGACCAGCGGCCGGCCATCGGCGACCGCCACCATCACGTTGCGCGACGACAGATCGCGATGCACCAGGCTGGCGGCGTGGATCGCCATCAGCGCCCGGCAGACCTGGACCAGCAGGTCGACGACGACGGAAGGCGGCAGACCGCCGCCGCGAACCCAGCCGTCCAGCGTCTCGCCGTCCGCGAGTTCCATCGCCAGATAGACCGTGCCATCCACCGTCTCCCCGACATCGAGCACGCGCGCACAGTGGTCATGGACCACCCGGCCGGCCTTGCGGGCCTCGGCGAGCAGGCTCTTGCGATACTCGGTCCGCGCCGCCAGTCGGGGATGCAGCAGCTTGACCGCGACCGGCACCAGCGACACCTCGTGCACGGCGGCGAACACCGTGCCCATGCCGCCGCGTCCGAGCACGGACTTCAACCGGTACTTGCCATCGACGACGGTGCCCAGCAGCGGATTGCTGGCATCGGCCTCGCCGCGTCGGACCGGGTAATGCACGGCATCGACCGGCAGCAACACGGCGCCGCAGCTGTCGCAGCGGTCGCGTTCCTGCGTCGCGATCCCTTCGCACTCGAGGCAGATCTTCACGCGGCAGTGGGGAGCGGCTACCTGGTCGCCCACGGGCCCGCGGGGTCGGGACCAGAGCGCGGCTGCAGCCAGTCCTGCCAGCGTACCGCAAACCGCAGATCTCCGGCCACCAGCCCCTCGAGCCCCGGATGCGCCGCCAGGATCTTGCGCAGCACGTCGGCCTTGGAGGCGCTCGGAACCCGCGGCAGCATGGCGCCCCTGGGCCGATCGTAGGCGAACACCACCGCGGCGCCGTCGCGGCGCCGCAGCTTGACGCGGATCTCCGGATGCCGCGGCCCCAGCGCCCACCGTTCCCCAAGGTTGGTCGCATCGACCTCGACCAGCGCCGGGCATTCGGGCACCAGCGGCACGACTTCGGTCTGCCATTCCTCGACGATCCCGAGCGCGGCGCGAACCCGCGGTTCGTCGATCGGTTCGCCGGGCGCGACCCGCATCGTGCCCGGCCACGACTCGGCATGGAGGAACACGGTCGGCAGCGGCAGCTCGACGAACGGTAGCGCGGTGCCGTCGCGATCCACCACGCACAACGGCTCCGCCTGGCCGTCCCGGACCGTCAGCACGGGCCGCCGGACATCGAACTGCACGCGGAATCGATCCGGGAACACGCGTTCGAACGTCAGGTCTCGCACCCACGGCACGGTGCGCAGCCCGGCCTGCAGACGCCGGACACCGTCATCGTCGAGCAGCGACAATCCGTCCTGCAGCCAGGGCTCGAGATCACGCGCCACCGCCAGCAACAGCTCGCCTTCGAGCCACTCCGGCAGCCGGCTGAAGCCGACCTGATCCAGCACGACCGCCGGCCCCGCCACGGCGCGATCCCGCAGCCGGGCCGCGACGACCTCGTAGGCCCGCGGCCCAGCAAGCAGCAGCACGGTGCCGAACAGGCACAGGACCGCGAACCGGATGCCCCAGAGCGACCGGCGCGACGTCATGGCGGGATTGAGGGGTGCCGACGACACGGACTCTGGCTCGGCCGGCGGTCCTCGCACCCACGGTGACGCGGGCGCCGACGACGCCGGGCTGCGGTCAGTTCAGCCGCGCGACCGCGGGCTTCTGTTCGACCTTCTGACGATCGGCGCGTTGGATGCCGGCCGCGCTCTCGCAGTCGTCGACGAAGATGTCGAGCGTGTCGAGCACGTTTTCGACCAGGTGGCGGTCGATCGTCACTTCGCGGCCGCCCTTGGCGGCATCGAGTTCGTGCTCGAGCAGACGCGACAGGATCTTGATCTGCGACAGGTGTCGGCCGACGAACTTCGTGACCGCGGGTTCAGGCTTGGTTTCCATGGGACTGTCAGGAGTTACAGCGGCTGTGCGCGACCAGCGGACAACCGCGTTGGGACCGGGCAGAAAAGAGAACGCACGCATCGATCGCAACGATCGACGAGCTCGCGCGAGCATAGCTGCCGCGGTCAGTGACACCAGCGAGCCGGGCGTGGGCCAAAGGAAGTTCGGGTCTGCCTGTTGAAAGTCCTCAACAAGCGGTCATCCTGCACACGCGGTGTCCATGCAGTTCAAGGGCTTCACGCTGAACGCGTTCCAGGTGGCCGCGGCGAACGCCATCGAGGCAGGCAAGAACGTGCTGCTGGCCGCGCCGACCGGCGCCGGCAAGACGCTGGTCGCGGAATACGCGATCGAACAAGCCGTGCGCCAGGGTCGCCGCGCGATCTACACCAGCCCGGTCAAGGCGCTCTCGAACCAGAAGTTCCGCGACTTCAAGGCCAGCGGCCTGGAGGTCGGGCTGATGACCGGCGACCTGACGATGCACCCGGATGCGCCGCTGGTCATCATGACCACCGAGATCTTCCGCAACGCGGTGTTCGAGGATCCGGAGCGCTTCCACGACACCGACTTCGCGATCTTCGACGAGATCCACTTCCTCGACGATGTCGAGCGCGGCACCGTCTGGGAGGAGAGCCTGATCTTCGCGCCGCCGCACGTCCGCTTCATCGGGCTGTCGGCGACGATCGCCAACCTGCACGAATTCGGCTCGTGGATCCGTTCGGTGCGCACGCACGATCTCGAGGTCATCGAACACACGCGCCGGCCGGTGCCGCTGTCGCATCGCCTCTACCACCCGCACGCCGGCGTGTTCCAGCTGGCGCAGCGCGCGCGCGCCGTGCAGTTCCACGAACGGGCTATCGCGCGCGACCAGCGCCACGGCACCCGGTCCGGTCGCCGCGAGCGCGAACGGTCGCGCTGGGGCGACAAGCGCGAACGCGCCGGCGGCCGCAACCTTGCGTTCGGTCCGCGTCCGTACACCCTGCTGCTCGACGAACTGCAGTACCGGCAACTGCTGCCGGTGCTCTACTTCTGCTTCTCGCGCAAGGAATGCGAGATCAAGGCCGAGCGCAGCATGGGCCGGCGCCTGCTCGACCGCGCCCAGCGCATCGCGCTCGAGGAACTGTTCGACGACATCTGCCGGCGCTTCGAACTCGATCCCGGGCAGGACCCCGAACTGCACGGCATCCTCGGCCGCGCGATCGCCGGCGTCGGCTTCCACCACGCCGGCATGCTGCCGATCCACAAGGAAGTCGTCGAGCGGCTGTTCACCTCCGGGTTGATCCGGATGCTGTTCACCACCGAGACGTTCGCGCTCGGCATCAACATGCCGGCGCGCACCGTCGTGTTCGATCTGTTGCGCAAGTTCGACGGCGTGCAGATGAACTACATGCGCGCGCGCGACTACCTGCAGATGGCCGGCCGCGCCGGCCGCCAGGGACTGGACGAGAGCGGGCTGGTGATCGCGATCCTCGAGGACGAGGATCTCTACGAGGCGCCACTGTCGCGCTACCACTCGGCCAAGGTCGAGCCGATCACGTCGCGATTCAATCTCTCGTACTCGACGATCCTGAACCTGTACGAGCGCACCGGCCGCGACCTGCTGGTCGCCTACGACAAGAGCTTCGCGTCGTTCCAGGCGCAGAAGGGCTCGGCGTCAGGGCGCGAGAAGAAGCGGCGGGCGGCGCGGGCGGCGCTGCTCAATCGCGTGCAGATCCTGCGCGAGGCCGGCTACCTCGACGACGACGGCATCCTGCCGCGCGGCAAGATCGCGCAGAAGATCAACGGCTACGAGATCCAGGCGACCGAACTGCTGTACTGCGGCGTGCTGGAGAAGATGGACATCCACCAGCTGGCGGCGACGTTCGCCGCGCTGATCCACGAGGAACGGCGATCGGCGGAACCGCGGTCGGGGCGCTTGCCGCCCGGGCCGTTGATGCAGGAGGTGACTGCCGCGGTCCGGCGCTTTGCCGCGATCGAAACGCTGCAAGGGGTCACCACGACGATCAAGGAACCTGACTTCGGCATCGCCGCCGCGGTCGATTGCTGGAGTCGCGGGGGGTCGGTGCAGGACCTCGAGCGGCTGGCGCACAGCGACGCCGGCGATGTCGTACGGACGTTGCGGATGGCGATCCAGATGATGCGGCAGGTGCGGCTCGCGGCCGGCAAGGGGCAGCTGGCGGCGCGGCTGGACGAGGCGGTGGTCGCGATCAATCGCGATGTGGTCGATGCCAAGCGGCAGTTCGAGCTCGGCTAGACTCGCCGGTTTCGTTCGCGACGCAGCCGGGCACCGGGTTGCAGCCTGGGACGAGGAAGTGAAGATGCCGCCGCCAACGCGAGTGGCCGGCGGAGCGCGCCAACGGCGCCCCGGTACGGACCCGGAGCCGCAGTCCTGGTCGCCATCGGCTCACACAGTCGCGATCGCCGGCGGTAGCATCCGCCACACTCGTTCCCCCGTTCACCGTGCACGAATCGCCCTTGACCGCAGACTCCCGCCTCGCCGGCCTGTTCGCCGCAGCGTTGCCGCTCGCGGCAAGGGAGCGTGCACGCTTCCTGCAGGCGTCCTGTGCGGACGAGCAACTGCGGCAACTGGTCGAGGAACTGCTCACGAGCCACGACCGCTCCCCGGCGTTCCTCGAGCAAGCTCTGTCGGGCGCGCCGGTTCCCGACCTCGCAGTCGGCCCGGCTCCGAAGCAGCTCGGCCCGTATCGCGTGCTCGACCGACTCGGCAACGGCGCGATGGGGGTCGTGTATCGTGCCGAACAGGAGCAACCACGGCGCGAGGTGGCCTTGAAGGTGCTCACCGCCGGCGGCCTGCTCGGGGACGACCGCCGCCGCTTTCGCCGCGAAGCCGAACTGCTCGGCCGCCTGCAGCATCCTGGCATCGGGCAGGTGTTCGAGGCCGGCGTCGAGGACTCCGAGTTCGGCAGCGTCGCCTGGTTCGCAATGGAGCTGGTGCGGGGCCAACGCCTCGACGAAGCGATACGGCCAATCGCCGGCGATGTGCGCGCCGTGTGCGAACTGGTCGCGCGGATCGCCGACGCCGTGCAGCACGCGCACGAACGGGGCGTCGTGCACCGAGACCTGAAGCCGGCCAACATCCTGGTGCTCGACGAGGGCGGCACGCTGCGGCCCAAAGTGCTCGATTTCGGGATCGCTCGCTCGCTCGATGCCGATCGCGGCGGCACCGCGGCGATGCGAACGATGACCGGCCAGCTGTTCGGCACGCTGCCCTACATGAGTCCCGAACAGGTGCGTGGCACGGTCGTCGGTCCCGCCGCCGACATCTACGCGCTCGGTGTGATCGCGTTCGAACTGCTGGCCGGCCGGCTGCCGCTGCCGGTCGACAACCTGCCCTTCGGCGAGGCCATGCGGCGAATCTGCGACGACGAACCGCCGCCGCTGCGCCGCGTGTGCGCCGGCGTCGACGCGGACGTCGAGACGATCGTCGCCGTGGCGATGCACAAGGACGCCGAGCGCCGTTATCCGAGCGCCGCCGCGTTCGCCCAGGACCTGCGCCGGTTCGTCGACCACGAGCCGATCGTCGCGCGGTCGCCGTCCGCGGTCTATCGACTGCGCAAGCTCGTGCGTCGCCATCGCGGCCTCGCGGTCGGCATCGGCGCAACGTTCCTGGTGCTTGTGGTGGCCACGGTCGTCGTGAACCTGCTCGTGGTGCACAACGTCGCCCTTGCCAGCGACGAACGGCTCGCGCGCCAGGCACTGGATCGCCGCGGCCGCGAACTGCGATTCGAGAACTACCGGCTCGAGATGGCCTTGGCCATCGCCGCCACGCGGTCCGCGTTCGGCAGCACGCGCCTCGACGCGCTGCTCGCGAAGTGGGAACCACAACCTGGCGCCGAGGATCTGCGCGATTTCGAGTGGTACCTGCTGCGCTCCTTCGGCGCCGAGCGGCGCATGCTGCCGACGCCCGGGGATGTCTACACGCTGCGTTGGCACCCGTGGCAACCCTGGCTGTTGGTGGGTGGCCGCGGCTTTGCGCAGGTACTCGACAGAGAGCATGGCACCGTGCGCGCCGACCTGGGCCTTTCGGGCCACGTCTTCGCCCTGCGCTGGAGCCCGGACGGGCGCCATGTCGCCGCTGCCGTCGGCAGCCAACTGACGATCTTCGACATCGACGCGCCGCAGCAGGCGAAGACGATCGCGCTCGTCGCTGGTACGCCGCCGCAGACCGAGCGCGTCACGCTGCAGTCGGTCACCTGGCTCGGCGACAGCGGGCGATTGGTCGGCATCAGCCACCAGGGTCAGACCTGGTCCGTGGATCGACTCTTCGGCGTGGCCACCGCGTTCCGTCGCGATCTCGCCAGTGGTTTCGAGCCCGATCGTCAGCCGCACACGGATCGCGTCGCATTGCCCGATGGGATCGTCGACGGGCGCGAGCTGAACCTGCTGCATGCCCACGATGGCTTCACGGCGGAGACCAGCCGTTGGGATCGCGCCGGCAATCAGCTCGCGATCACGATCCGCGGTCGCGTCGCGATCCTCGACGCCGCTGGCCAGGTGCGCGCGCGGCACGAACAGCCGCAGGACGTCGTCGCCACCACCTGGAGTCCTGACGGCACGCAGTTGGCGACCATGGCGAACACCGGCATGGTGCACGTGCTGGATGCCCGCACGTGGCACGTAGACCGGGCCTTACCGAGCACGCACTCCGGCGAAGGGATGACGATCGACTGGAGCCCCGACGGGCGGTGGCTCGCCACGGGTCGTCGTTCGGCAGACGTGGCGCTGCTCGACCTCGGCGTCCCGGCGCCGATCCGCACCGTGCAGCCGTCTCTAGGTCGGCTGCAGTTCTTCAGCGGCGTGCAGTGGCATCCGCGGGAACGCGCGCTGGCGGTCCAGCTGACGCAGCATTCGCTGATCTGCGACCCCGACACCGGCGCGGTCGTCGGCACGGTGCCGGGCGGCTGGATGCTGAGCTGGTCGCCCGACGGCACGCAACAGGCATGGTACGAAGGCCACGACGTCGTCGTGCGCCGCGCGGACGGTTCGCTGTTGCGGCAGACGTTCACACCGGAGGAACGCAAGACATCGGCGCTGATGTCGTGGACCGCCGACGGCAACGCGCTGCTGATCCGCGTGCGCGATCAGCTGTGGTTCTGGCCATTCGGTTCGCCGGCGCACCGTCTGACCTTCGCCCGTCCCGGCGCCATCGCGTGCGCACCGCACGGCGACCTCGCGTGCGTGACGACGGACGGCGAAATCAGCCTGCTCGACCCCTTGCACGACCGGATCGTGACGACTTGCAAGGTCCAAGGTTTGCCGTGGGCGGTGTTCTGGAGCCACGACGGCACCCGCCTCGCCACGCTCGGCGAGGGCGCCGCGGTCGCGCTGCGTGACGGCAAGACGCTCGCGCTGCAACGCAATCTCGGCGGCGGCGAGGGCCAGCCCGCAGGTGCGGCGTGGCACCCGGACGGCAAGCGTATCGCCACGACGTCGCGCGGCGGCGTGCACTTGTGGGACCCGGACACCGGCGCGCTCGCGGCTGACCTGGCGGACCGGCTGGAACCGACGCAGCTCGCGTTCTCACCCGATGGCCAGGAGCTGGCAGTGATGATGCACAAAGGCGAAGTCGTCGTTTACGACGCGCGCGTGGGCCGGCGCCGCGCCATCGAGCGGCGCTGAACACACGGCGCGATGCCGCGTCCCGCCGAAGGGTGACGCATCCGTCCCGCGCGCTTGCTCTCAGGCGAAGTGATCGCAGTCCAACCCGGATTGGGCTAGGCGCCAGCGCCGCCGGCATGATCGAGCAGCAACTTGGACAACCACGCCCGGGCGAGCGCCCAGTCGGCCTTGGCGGTCGCCAAGGAAACGTCGAGCACCGGCGCGAGATCGCGCACCGACAGGCCGCCGAACAGGCGCAACTCGGCAGTGCGCGCGAGCCGCGCGTTGATCGATTCGAGGGCCCTCAGCGCCGCATCGACATCGAGCAGTGTTTCGTCCTCGACCGGCAGCGCGATCGCCACATCGTCCTCCATCGTGACTCGCTGCCGACGGCCACCGCGCTTGTCCGCCAAACGCTGGCGGGCGTGCTGGATCAGCACCTGCCGCATGGCGTTGGCGGCCATGCCCAGGAAGCGCAACCGCGCCTGCTGGTCCTGGCCATCGGCGAGCCGATTCTCGTCGATCAGCCGCAAGTAGGCCTCGTGCACCAAGGCGGTCGGCTGCAACGTGTGGCCTGGCCGCTCGCGGCTGAGCAGGCGCCGCGCCAGCCCACGCAGCTCGCGGTAGAGGACGGGGGTCAGCTCAGCGGTGGCAAGGCTGTCGCCCGCGCAAGCCCGGGCGAACAAATCGGTTGCCGCCTGCTTGTACTGAGCTGCCATTGGTCGCGCGAATGCTAGCAGATGCACTGCGTGCGCTCTGCTGAACGGCGGTGAGCCAGAGGGACGGGCCGAGGGCGGCGGGTCGGGAGAACTACCTGGATTCGATCCTTGCGTACGGAGCGCTAGCTCGGGTTCCGGCAGCGCAGGGGCCCGTCGACCCGAACCGGCGTCCGGCTGCCGCTGCAAGACGGAACCCGCCTTGGCGGCTTTGGTTATGACCGCTCGGGCCGGTGGGAATCGATGGGCTCGGGATCGGGAACAAGAAATCCCCGGCTTCTGCGCCCCCCCCTGGCACATGCCAGGGCGACGGCAGCGATCGAGCCCCGTCGAACCCTCATGAACCCACTCAGCCTTTTGCTCCGCACCCTGCCGTTCCTGGCCGTTGGCGCCGCCATGACTGCCCAGACCTGGACCGAGACCGACGCCGGGGATCTGCCGTTGTTCGCCGAGACCACGACAGGCGACGGTCCGCTGCAGACCATCGTCGGCACCCTGTCCGCCAACACCGATGTCGACTTCTACCTGATCCACGTCGACGATCTCACCACCTTCCGCTGCACAACGGTGGGCGGTGCCAGTTGGGACACCACGCTCTGGATGTTCAAGCGCAGTGGCCGCGGCATTGCATTCAACGACGACTCCGCAGGCACCGTGCAGTCGACCCTGACCGGTCAGTTCCTGACTCGCCCCAACTGGGTCCTGATCGCGATCTCGGCGTGGGACAACGATCCGCGCGACTCCGCCAACGGTGAGTTGTGGCTGGACACGCCATTCAACACCGAACGGCAACCCGATGGCCCCGCACGGAACTTCGAGGTCACGCAGTGGGATGGGGCGGCCAACGCCGCTGCAGGCAGCTACCAGATCTTCCTGAGTGGTGCCAGCTACGCCCGCAAGGTCTCGTCGCCGCCGGCAGAGATTGGCTGGGGGCTCCTGTGGCCGGGCTTCTTCGCCAACCAGGCCCGTGAATCCCAATACACACCGAGCGGACAACCAATCACGTCGACAGTGACCCCCGCGGGCACGATCGTGGTCAGTCTCCCTTTCGCCAGCGACTCCGGTGTCGTCCATGTCGGGACCAGTAACTACAATACGCATGCCGTGGTTCGCTATTGGGAGACCTCGCTCCTCGGCGACCTGACGGCATCGGTCCAGACCTACGACAACGGGGTCTACAACACTCAGGTACCCTTCTCGGTCTACTACCACCGTTACACTTCCAACGACGTGCGTGCGGCATACCTGATTGCCGACCAGCCCACTGCGGCTACATACCAGGCGTCCACCAACATGTGGAACGGCAACCGTGGCCCCGCGACGATCACGCGGGACAACATTGGCCAGTACCGCGTCGAGATCCCCGGCTTCACCGGCTCCCCGTCAGGTGAACGGGGGCACGTGCAAGTATCAGCCTATTCCGGCCGCGCGCCCCGGGGCGTCCGATTCCATCGTCCCAGAGTCGTCGGCTGGGGGTTCACTGCCAACTCGGTGGTGATCTCGGTGGGGATGATCGATGACCTCGGTGCACCAGCGGACGGGATGTTCGTGTTGAGCTACCATGAAGACGCCGCGTTGATGGCTGGCGATCAAGGGTCGGCTGCCTACCTGCGATCGACCCAGGCGTCCGCCAGCCACTCAGCCGATCCACTATGGGCCGACAGCACTGGCGCCGGCAGCCCGGCAAACGCGGAGCGCATCGACCGGCAAGGCACGGGTCTGTACGCAGCCGTGTTCCCCGACATGGTCTGGGACCAGGAATCGCTATCGCAAGTGACGGCGACAACCCGTCACACCGCGATTTCAGTCTCAGGCCCCGGATCCGGCGGGACCTATGTCCTGGTGAGAACCCACCTGAGCGACGGCACGCCCGAAGACGGCATGTTCTCGGTGCTGCTGCTGAGCGATCGGCCTGGCCGGAATGCCGCGACCAACGCGGTGGTCGGGCGCGGCTGCCACGGTCCGGTGCTGAACGCGCTGACCCGGCCGCTCTTGGGCACGAACTGGACGTTCGACCTGACCGGCCTGCCCGCGAACTCGCTGTTCGGCTTCATCCAACTCGGCCTGACCAACCCGAACCTGCCGCTCGGTTTCGCTGGTGCACCGGAATGCGTCCGGCTGCAGGATGTGCTGGCGACGCACCTGCTGCTCCTGCCGATCGGCCATCCGTCGTTCACCCTGCCCCTCTCCACCAACCCGGTGTGGCTGGGGTTGAACATCTTCGTGCAGGGCGGCGCGCTGGCCACGGGCGTCAATCCGCTCGGTCTCGCCGCCAGCAACGGCATCCACGGCATCATGGGCAACAACTGACCCGCGGGCATCCCGCCCCGCGGCCCCGTCGCCGCACCCCGGGCGATCCGGATTCAGCGGGCGCAGATCGCGCGCACTCGGCGCCGTTATGCTGCCCCGCACGCATGACCGACGAGAACGCCACGCACGACCAGCAGGTGCTCGCGTTCCTGACCGAGTTCACGCTCGACCGCGACCAGGGCCACCACCACCCGCTGCGCCACTACCTGCAGCGCTACGCTGGTCTCGAAGAGCAGATCGCCGCCGAGTTCCTGGCGTTGCAGCGAGTTGCCGGTGAAGGCACCACCACCGGCCGGGTCGGGCCGTACGAACTGCTGAACGAGATCGGTCACGGCGGCCAGGGCACCGTCTGGCTCGCGCGCGACACGCGGCTTGGCCGTCAGGTCGCGGTCAAGATCCTGCAGGATGACCTGCGCGCCGCGATCTCGCCCGAACGCTTCGAACGCGAGGCGCGGCTGGCGGCGCGGTTCGATCATCCGGGACTCTGCCAGGTCTACGACGTTGGCGAAGACCACGGCCGGCGCTGGCTGGCGATGCGGCATGTTCCCGGGCAACCGCTGGCCGAACGGATCGCGGTGGCAAGGACCGAGACGCGACCCGGGCGGCGCGCGCTGCTGAGCTGGCCCGGCGCCGACACCGGCACGCCCCGACAGCAGGTGCTGGCGATCACCGCCGCACTCGCGCGCACCGCCCGCGCGCTGCACGAAGCCCACCGCCAGGGCGTGCTGCACCGCGACGTCAAACCCGGCAACGTGCTGGTGACCCCGCACGGCGAACCGGTGCTCGTCGACTTCGGTCTGGCCCGCGACGTCGCCCCGGACGCCGCGTCGATGACCTTGACCGGCGATCTGCTCGGCACTCCCGCCTACCTCGCCCCCGAACTGCTCGGCCCGACGCCGCGGCCCGCGACCGTACAGACCGACCTTTGGTCGCTCGCGATCGTGCTGTTCGAGGCGCTGACGCTGCAGCAACCGTTCACCGGCGCCACCCACCACGCGGTGTTGCAAGCGATCCTCGATCGTCCGCCGCCGCCGCTGCGCAGCCTGGTGCCGGCCGCGCCCAGAGACCTGCAACGCGTGCTCGACGTCGCGCTCGACAAGAACCCCGCGCATCGCTACCGCGATGCCGCCGCGTTTGCCGAGGATCTCGAACGGGTGGCCGCCGGCAACCCACCGCTGGCCAGACCGCCGAGCCGGCTGCGCCGCCTGGGCCGCCTCGCCCGCCGCCATCCGACGACGACTGCCGTGCTGGCCTGCATCTTCGCGGGTCTGCTCGGTGCGCTGTGGCTGGTCGACAGCCAGCGCCAGCAACAGACCGATCTGCGCGAACTGGCGCAGCAGCGCGCCCGCGATCTGCATCGGCTGGCCCGCAGCCTGTTGTTCGACCTGCATGGCCAGGTCCGCGATCTGCCGGGTGCCACCGAAGCCAATCGGCGCATCGCCGAGGCCGCCGCCGAGTTCCTCGCTGTGCTGCGCGCCGAGCCCGACGCCGCTGGCACCGTGCGCGACGACCTGGTGCATGCCCAACTGCAGATCGGCGATGCACTCGGCAACCCCCGCCATCCCAACGTCGGACGCCCGGACGACGCCCGCGCCTGCTACGCCGAAGCCTGGCGCCTGCTCGGTGGCGACGCCGGCCCGCGTGCTGAGCCGGCGACAGCGCGGCTGCGCGCGGCGACGCTGCTGCGCCAGGGCGAACTGCACGATGACGTCGGCGAACGCAACCTGGCGCTCGGACTGTGGAGCCGCGCGTTCGGCGAACTGACCGATCTGCCGCCGGCGGTGCCGACCGAGATCCTGCGGGCCACGCTCGAGGTCCGCCGCGGCGAAGCGCTGGTGGCGGCCAACCCCGACGATCGCACCGCCGACGAACTGTTCGCGGCCGCGACGCAGCGGTTCGCGCGCCTGCGCGGAGCCGTTCCGGATCCCGCCGAGATCGCGATCGAAGAGGCCGGGGCGCATGCGGCGGCTGCAGCGATGCACCAGCAACGCGCGGCCTGGGCCGCCGCCGCCGCCGCGGCGAACACGGCCCAGGAACTGCTGCTCGAGCTGCCTGCCGACCACGCGTTGCGCCTGCGGGTGCGCAACCTGCAGGCCGCTATCGACACGATCGCCGGCCTCGCCGCCTGGCACCGTGGCGACAGCGCGGCCGGCGCCGAACGGTTGCGAGCGGCGGTGGCGACCCTGGACGAACTGACGCGGCTGGATCCCCGCGATGAGCGCTGTTTCCGCCGTCGCCTGCTGACGCGGCTCGAGCTCGCCGAGTTGCTGCTCGAGGCTGGCGATCTGCCGGCGGCACGGGCCCAGAACGAACAGGTGCTGTACGCGTGTGCCGGTGGCGTGGGCACCCCGCTGATCGAACTGTCGGCCTGGCGCAGTCGCGCGCTGGCTGTTGCCGGACGCATCGCGCTGGCCAGTTTCGATGCGGTGGCCGCCAGGCATGCATTCCAGGAGGCACTGGCGCTGCTGCCGGCACGTAGTTCGGGTCGTGACGAGACACCGGCGGCGCTGCTGGCAGCGTTCGCGGAAGCGTGCGCGCGCAGCGGCGATCCTGAGGGCGCAGCACAATTGCTGCGCACGGCCATGGCGGCAGTCGATGCGCACATCCTGGCTGCCCAGCTGGCCATTGCGCGCGCCGCGTCGGCGATGCCGACGACCGCCGGGGCCCTGCCCACGCCCGACCGGCTGCGCGACTACTCGAGTCTCGCCGCCGAGGATGCGGTCGCGGCCCGGTCCTTGTGCGAACTGGCATGGCTCACCGCCCTGCACGCCGAACGACCCGACGACACTGCCGCCCTCGCCACCGGCATCTCGGCCGACACCGCCGCTCTCGGTCTGCGCCGCGAACCCGACAGCCGGCGCTTGCTCGGCCTGGCGGCTTGCGCCCGGGCTCTGCGAGCCATGAGCGCCGGTCCAGCCGACCGCGCAATCGACGTCGAACAAGCGAACGCGTTGTTGGCGCAGCTGACGAAACTGCCGTGTGGTCTTGCGGATCACCTTGCGATCGCGACTGCGCGCTGCCTGCTCGGTCACGTCAGCCTGACCGCCGGCTTGCTGGACGCCGCCATCCACCTCGACGCCGTCGAGCAGCGGCTCCTGGCTGCCGGTGCCGCCGCGCCCGCGTTCCTGCCTATGGTCGTCCAGCAGCGTTTGCAGCAGCTCCGCGAACAGGTGCTGCGCGGTCGTTGAGCCCAACGTCATCGTGCGGCCCCGACCTGGGGCTTCAGAAGCCCAGCCGCAAGCGAACGGCGTTGGTCAGTTCGCCGATGCCCAGGAACGGCCCGTTGGCGACGAGCACGAGGTTCTGGCAGCTCATGACGACACCGACGAGCCCAGCCGCGTTTGGCACCGTGAATCCCATCGTCCAATTACCGGCGGCATCACTGAACCCCCGGCTCTCGAGCGTCAGGACCCGGGGGTCCGGCTCGAGCAGCAGCGCACAGCTGCCCATCGGCGCGTAGGTCGGGCCGCCAACGGCCAGGCCGAACGCGACGGGCTGGCCAGGCGCCGCTCCCATCATGTGGAAGGTGCACGTGACGCCGAGGACCGGCGCGGTACTCGTCAACCGCGGTGGCCCGGTACCGCAACCCACCCCGACCGGTCGCGACTGCGCCAGCGTATGGTCGTAGCTGGCGCCAGAGCAGAACAGCAGCAAGGCCCCCGGCGTCAGGCTGACCAGTTCCATGTCGGCTGCCAGGTCGACGTCGAGCGAGGCCGTGGCGCCGTTCCCGCCAGCTACCGCGGTGTCGCCGACCTGCGCGTTCAATCTGCCGGTGACGACCAGCGTCGCGCCCACCGTGGTCTGGATGACGTTGCTGGTGCTGCCCGTGGCATTGTTGAACTCGACGACGGTGCCATGCTGGTTGGTTTCGAGCCTGGCGAAGAACGAGCGCAGGGGCCGCGCACCGACGACGTTGGCGTACCCGGTCAACTGCAAGTCGCCGCGCAGTTGCACCGGAGTCCCGATTGGCAGCGACGCCGAAGTGACCGTCACGCGATCGACGAACTGGAAGCCAGCCATCGTCGTCAGTTGGAACGTGGCACCGACGGAGGCCAACGCATTGCCGGCGCCGACCAGCCGCAGCGAACCGTAGTCGGCAAATGCCGACGCGGTGATCGTGCTGACGGTGCTCGGTCCATAGTTGGTCAGCGTGCCCGGTGCGAACGTCGGCCCGGTCGCCGAGACGCCCGAATCGAAGTCGGCCTGGCCTTGGCCCGGACCGGCGAAGGGTGCATAGGCGTAGATGCGCAGCGCACTGCGCACGAAGCACGGTGGTTGCGACGCCGCCATGGCTGCGGCGTTGCCGCCAATCAGCAGGAGGAGGCAGGCGAGGGATCGGGCGGCGGTGGTCATTCGCATGTTCGCAGCAAGGTGGTCAGTTCGGCCTGGGAAGCCGGACATCACGCTACGATCCCCGTCTCCCGGTCGGGCGTCAAACCCTGCCTGAGCGCCAGGCCTCGGCAGCGCCGCGGAGATCATTCTTCGGTGTCGCCCAACCCGGCCGCTGCCCACCGCTGCCGCAGCCGTTCGCACACGCGCCGCCAGCGCATCTTCGCAGCCTTGCCGCTGATCTGCTGGCGGCGATCCACGATCCGTCGGCGAACCAGGGGATTCACGGCCGCGGGGGCGAAGAGGTGGATCGCAGCAGGGTCTGGCAGGGTCACCTGAGGAGAAAGACCAGCGCGTCGCTGGTGACAAAACCCAGCGCGTTGACGGCGGAAGAACTGGCGCTCTGGGCAAACACTTCGAGGCCGGTAAGAGCCGGGTTGACTGGCACCACAATCGAGACCTGCGCCTTGCCGGTGGCATCGGTCCAAGCCGGATACGGCACATCCGCCGCGGTCCAGAGTTTGCAATCCGGCGCGCCAAGCGCCGCCGCATCGAACGGCAGGCTCAGCATGCCCCAGGTCTGGTCGCTCAATCCGAGCCAGATCATCGCCAACGCGCCGGGTTCAGCCTGTCTTGTCTCGAGCGAAAACGTCGTGCCCTGGGACGGTAGTCCGGCCCAAGCCATGTGTGGCTCGACGCCACGGGCATTGTTGCAACCGTAACCGAACCGCTCGAACGGTTGGGGAGCCAGCGTCGTCAGGCTGCGATGCCTCTCGTTGCCCAGTTGGTAGCGCACTCGCCAAACGCCCTCGGAAAACGTGTAGGACCAGACTCGAAACGCGAGCGGAACCGTCTCCTGTTCCACACAGACAAAGGTCCCGGACCATTCGTCGAACTCCGAAGTCCATGGGTAACGGGAGAACGGCGCCGGCGGACTGGCAAGACTCGCAGCGCCCGTCCAACGGTCCACATACCAGAGGCATCGCCCGACGGCGTCCAGCGCTAGGAAGCCACACGCTGGGCCCTTCGCAACCAGGGGGGCGCCGAAACTCGGGGGCAGCGTCGCAAGGACCGCAGCGCTCGGTGGTTTTCGGGCCGTATCCCACACGGATATGTCCGTGGTCAAGTCCTGGCGAAAAGTGGACATTAGCAGATAACGGCCGTCCGTCTCGACGGGCCACCGACCAAGGTACGGAGGACGCACCACCGCGTATTCCACGGCTGGGCCAGTCGACCAGGTGTTTGGCACGGCGCGGATATTGCCCCAGTCTTGCCACACAGTGTCCCGAGTAACAGCCATCGGCTGTGCCTGAGTCATTGGGAAGGGCAGCCAGATCGGAGTAGAGGGACCAAACGCTCCGGTAGGTGTCAATGCTTGCGACCCAATGACTCCGCTCGGCGACACGTAGAACAAGACCCCCCGTCTGGCGGCCAACAGACTTCCAGCGCTCGTAGGCAGCCAGGTTTGGTGGACGAAGTCCGCTGATAGGACGACCGTACTGAACGGTGTGTCGACCGAGATGGCCCAACCGTCGAAAAAACTCGCTTGAGCGCGGGCCCCGCCAAGGAACAAACTCAACACGGTAGTCGGCAGTAGTAGTTTCATGGCATGACTCCGAGCCAGGCACCGCGCGAAGCCATCCAGCGACCGGTCGGCGTCCAGGCGCCACCGCCGCTGTCGACAAACTGCTCGACTACGATCTGCACGTGGAAAGTCGACCCGTACACGGCGACCATGCTGGCAACGTAGCTGGCGGGGAACGCGATATCCGGCTCAGTGACTGAAAATGGTAGGACGTAGGTCGTCCCAAGGTTCCATGTTCCAGTCGCAGGAAGCGGGCTTGTTGTGTTGAGCAAGTCGGGAACCCCGGGGGTAGTGCCAGTGAAAGAGGTCGTTGCGGGAGACGGCAGAGCGGGTGGAGTCGGCGAGATGGCGAATGTCCAGGCGTAACCGAGGCTCCGACCCACGCTGTCGATAGTAGGGTACTTACTGACGTTGACGTCTCGCAATCGAACCGGCTTGCCTAGCCTGGCGGGGCCGTCAGGGAGAGCCAGGTCCGGATACGTGAGGGCAGGGCCAATGGGAATCGGATCGATGTTGCCCCAATCGAGTAGAGTCGGCGACGAATAACGATTGAGGTGACCGCGCGTCACTTGAAGGGCTAGGCCACCGTTCTCCCCCGCGGAAACCAGAAGCAAGCCTGAGGGCAAGTGAGGGGCCACATCCCAGGTGCCGAGGAACCGGTCAAGGTATGGCCTCTTGTTGGCCGTGGCGGGCGGGGGATAGACCCAGAAACGCGCGTCCGTGTCGAAACGCGCAAGCAAGGGCATGTTTGCCCAGGTAGGCGTCGGCGAAGGTGGCACTTCCGACAGATCCACGATGCCAACCCCCTCTGTGTATTGCGCGACGAAACCGGTTCGGCGAACGTTGCGCAGGTGATGCATTGGAGCCCGGTCTTGCATTGACCCAGGCACCTGTGTTGGGCAATGGAGGCACGCTACTTCCTCCCAGGGGAAGGCCGCGCCTGGAAGGGGGCGGAGCACCGTTGCATTACACACAGTTCCTCCCGGACCGAACTCCTCTTGCATCAACCACAGATTGGGCTGCGCTCCGTCGGTGATTGCGCAGATGCTATGCGGTGCCCGAATTGCGGCGCTCTCGAGCAGGGACAACGCGGGGCTGCCATTTGTCGGTATCGCGATCCGGCCCAGGCGCCCAACGTAGCTCAAGAACGGCCGAGACGAGGCCTGGACGGGGAACGCATCGCCCGGATTCACGGGTACGTATTGCTGCAGCAACGTCTGTGACAGCGAGGGGTCCAGGTAGGCTCCAGTATAGGTGATGTAGACGTGGGTCGGAGCATGCCCTGGTAGACCCACCGGCATGATGTCGTGTGCGGCAACAGGCAGAATCTGCAGAGTTCCTTGGGCGCTACCCTGGGAAGGCGGAGGATCATGGGGAACGTATTGCCAACCAAGGAGCCGGTGGTCGAGTACATACGCCGGATTCAGACTCCCGCTGGCTTGGACGCCGACGCCAAGGACACGGCCATTGGTATCATCCGTCAGCCAGAGCTGTTTGCGGACTGCGTCCAGATATATCATGTGGCAGTGACCAATGGGGTTCGCTGTGGAGCCAAGATCCCAGGTCGCATTGTTGACATCAGGCACTTGCAGCGGCGGCAAACCTCCACCGCGCAATTGGCGGACGAGCGGGATGACCCATACTCCATCCCGTTGGGTGCTGACAGAATATATGAAGAACTTGTCCGCGACCTCGTCATACATGACAACCGCTTCGCGGTTTGTCGTGTGCTTGGTGGACCAGGCGACAGGCGAGAGGTTCGGAGGTGGTGTCGGGTACCCGCAGTATGCGAGCGTGGGGTCGACCGTAATGTTGGGCCATGTTCCAGCGGTCACGCCATTGAGCTCGCGCCAAAGCTGAAGGTTGGCATTATTACCACCTGGGGCAACAATGGGCCCATTGGAACCCTGCTCTTCGTTGGGCCCCAGGTACTTCCAACCAGTCTCCTCGATGAACGTAGAGTCACCGCGCGGACGCAACGATTGCGGGGAGTTGCCGCCAACCAAAGTAGGCGTGACGTCGATCACAAAAATGCCGTCGGAACGGCATAGGACGAAGTACTCAACGTCGTCCTCGGTAATGTAACCGTTATTGCGGTCGACGAACGAGTTTACACCGCTGCAGCGCTGCAGCGGGCACAACGCACTGTTCGTCGCGCCCCAGGATCCAACCTCCACGATCGTGCCGGACGGGTCGCCGGGGTACTGCGCGGCGAGCGGGAGGCAGAACACGACACTCGTGAGCCAAATAGGACGCATCGCAACTCCGGCCCACGGGGGCGCTGGCGACACCGAAATGGTGGGACAGGCCGACCACAGGCGGCAGTGAAGTCTACCCGTCGAAGCCAGCTACTCAACCCCACACGCGCTCTGGAAGTCCTTGGCGCACGCGGGGCATCGCAGCACAGCGACCGGGTCCGCGGCGGACCTCAGTCGACGGATTCGCCCAACCCCGCCGCCGCCCACCGCTGCCGCAGCCGTTCGCACACGCGCCGCCAGCGCATCTCCGCGGCCTTGTCGCCGATGCCGAGTTCGACACCGACTTCCTGATGCGGCCTGCCCTCGAGCCCGCGCAGCAACACCAGCCGCTGCTCTTCCGGCGGCAACTGCTGGATCGAACCGAGCAACAGCCGCAGTTCTTCACTGCGCACCGCCCGCTGCACGACGCCGGTCGCGGCGGCGGGCAGATCCGCGAACACCGCGGACGCATCGGCCTGCGCCTCGCGTTGCCGGACATGGCAGCGCCGCAACTGTTCGGCCAGCACATTGGCGGCGACGCCGAACACCCAGTGCCGGAAACTCGCGCGTTCTCTCTGGTAGCGCGGCAGCAAGGCCATCACCCGGAGCCAGATCTCCTGCAGCAGATCGTCGGGATCGATGCGGTGGCGGAGTGCCTTCGGCACCCGCAGCGCGCACCAGAGATAGAGCCGCGGCGAGATCCGCGCGTGCAGTTCCTGGAACTGCGCGAGGTCGCCACTGCGGTAGCGCGACAGCACCGTGCTGGTCCGGGCCTCGGTCATGTACCGGGATTGTCGCACAGGCGGAGAACGCGGGAAGCCCCGTTCAGCCCAGAACGATCGGGAAGTGTGCCCCGGCGACGACGGCACCGACCGGCAACGCCGGCACACCGCGCAGCAGCGGCGCGGTGCCATCGGCCACGCGGACGTCCGGCCCCATGTAGTTCAGCACCACCGCCCGCCGCCAACGATCGGTGCGATTGCCGTAACTGCCATGCAGCGTGTGGCTGTGGTGGATGGTCGCGTGGCCCGCGCGCAGCGGCGCCGCCACCGGTTGCCACCGCGCCCCCGCGGGCAGCAGCGGCAGGATCGCCTCGACCGGCGCGTCGAACGGCAGCTTCGGCAACAGCCCCCAGTGCTGACTGCCCGGCACGAAGTGCACGCAGCCGTTGTGTTCGTCGGCATCGTCGAGCATCACGTTCAGCGTGATGTGGCACGCGGGCGCCGTGCGCGTCCAGTACGAGTAGTCCTGATGCCACGGCACCACGCCGGGATGGTGCGGCGGCTTGGCGAACACCTGATCGTGCCAGAACCGCAAGCGATCGACGCCGAGCAGCTGCGCGCACGGCACCGTGACCGCCCGATGCCAGATCAGATCGTGCAGCACGTCATCGACCAGGAAGCCGCCGAGGAAGTGACAGACGACTTCGCCGGGCCGTTGCCGATGCGCCGCCTCGACTTCGTACAGCCGCGGCTCGAACCGTTCGAGATCGGCCGTGATCCGGTCGACCGCGCCGCGAACGGCGGCCAGCTGCGTCGCATCGAGCACCGGAATGCCGCTGATGAAGCCATCGCGGTGGAACGCCTCGACCAGGGCTGCCGTCAGCCGGAACCGTTCGGGCGGCAGCGCGGGGAACAGCCCGGTGCGGAACGGCGGCCGGGCCATGTTCAGGTGGTGCGGCGCGCCTGCGGCAGATCGGCGTAGCCGAGCTTGGCGCGCAGCACCGCGAAGAACGAGCCTGGTCCGGTGCTCAGATGGCGGAACCGGAACGCCGCCGGCCGCACGACCACGCGGCCGCCGACCGGCGCCTGCAATTGGACCTGGCCGTCGATCTGCGCGTAGGCGTAGCGTTTGGTCCCGGTCTCCAGGACCTGGATCTCCAGGCCGTCGTCGACCGGCAGCACCAGGGGGCGGGCGCTCAACGTGTGGGACGCCAGCGGCGTCAGCACCAGCGCGGCGACGTCCGGCGCCAGCACCGGCCCGCCGGCCGCCAGCGAATAGGCGGTCGAACCGGCAGCGGTGGCGACGATCAGACCGTCGCCGCGGTAGGTGGCGACGCTGACGCCAGCACGGCAGGCGGCAAGCGTGATCATGCCGCCGACGGCGGCGCGGCCGACGACGACATCGTTCATGCCGAGCACCGGCGCGCTGGCGACGCCATCGCCATCGACGACCGACGACCACAGCAAGAGCCGCTGTTCTTCGTGCAACGCTCCGGTCAGTGCGGCGGTGGCTGCCTGCTGCGCCTGATCCTGCTCGAATGCCGTCAGGAACCCGAGCCGGCCGCGATTGATGCCGAGTGTCGGGATCTGGTTGTGCCCCATCCGGCGGGCCGCGGCGAGCAGCGAGCCATCACCGCCGAACACGATCACCAGGTCGGCCTGGCGCGAAGCGAGCGAACTGTCGCGCTCGAGTTCGACTTCGACGGTGTGGCCCTGCTGCAGGAGCCACTGCGCGAACCCGGTGACGACCGCACGGGAACCGCCCTTGCGTTCGTCGCCGAGCACCAGCACGCGGCTCATGGCGCGGGGCCTAGCGGCGGGCCCCGGCCGGCGGCGTCACGAACCGTTCGGCGAGAAATCGCTCGGCGACATGCGCCGCGGTCAACCCGCAGTGTTCGAGCACCTGGTTGCGGCTCATGTGTTCGAGGATCTCGTCGGGCACGCCCATCACCTGCACCTGCGCGCGGACCGGACCGTGCGCGGCGAGGCACTCGAGCACTGCCGAACCGAAGCCCCCCATCACCGCGTGGTCTTCCAGCGTCACCAGCCGGTCATGGCGATCGGCCAGGGCCAGCACGCCCTGCTGATCGAGCGGCTTGCAGAAGCGCGCGTTGACGACCTCGATGTGGATGCCGCGTTTGTCCAGCAGCGCCGCCGCCTCGAGCGCGGTCTGCACCATGTGGCCGTAGGCGAGCACGGCGCCATCGTTGCCGGGCCGCAGGATCTCCATCTTGCCGAGTTCGACCGGCTGTCGCCGACCGTGCCAGCCGAGCAGTTCGCCATGGCCCGGTGCGTTGCCGCGGGCGTAGCGGATGCCCGACGCGCCCGGCAACGTCAAGGCGAACTGCAGCATCTCATGCAGCTCGGGGCCGTCCTTGGGCGACATCAGCGTGAGCCCCGGCATGCAGCGCAGGTACGCGATGTCGTAGAGCCCGTTGTGCGTCGCGCCGTCCTCGCCGACCAGGCCGCCGCGATCCATCGCGAACACGACCGGCACCTTCTGCAGCACGACTTCCTGGAACACCTGGTCGTAGCCGCGCTGCAGGAACGTCGAGTAGATCGCGCAGACCGGGCGCATCCCGGCGGTCGCCAGCCCGCTGGCGAGGGCGACGGCATGCTGTTCGGCGATGCCGGCGTCGATGAACCGATCGGGGAACTTGTCGCGGTACTCCATCAGGCCGGTGCCATCCGGCATCGCCGCGGTGATCGCCAGCACGCGCGGATCCTGCTCGGTCAGCGCGCTCAGGCCCTCGCCGAACCACTCGGTCCACGACCGACCCGGCTTGCTGATCGGCACGACCGGCTGCAGCACGCACGGCTCGACCGGCACCTTCTCGGGCTTCTTCTTCGGTTGCGGCTTGGCGGCGTGCGCGCGGTCGTAGCGGTTCTCGCTGCCCGGCACGCCTTTGCCCTTCTCGGTCTGCACGTGCATCAGCACGACGCCGTCGAGTTTCTGGATGCGCTCCATCGCCGCCAGCAGTTCGTCGATGTCGTGGCCATTGATCGGGCCGAAGTAACGGAAGCCGAGCGCCTCGAACACGTGGCCAGGCACCACCATGTTCTTGACCATGTCGACGGCGTCCTCGAGTCGCTGGTCGAGACCCTTGCCGATCAGCGGGATCGACTGGATCAGGTGGTGCACCGCGTCCTTGGCCTTGTTGTAGAACGGGCCCGAACGCACCTGATTGAGGTAGCGCGACAGCGCGCCAACGGTCTTGGCGATCGACCAGCGGTTGTCGTTCAGGATCACCAGCAGGCGATCCTTCTCCAGGGAACCAGCGTGGTTCAGCGCCTCGAACGCGACCCCGCAACCCATCGCCGCATCGCCGACGACGGCGACCGAGTGGCGCGGGTTGCCCAGCATCCGGTCGCCCATCGCGATGCCGAGAGCCGCGGATGCGGCGGTGCCGGCGTGCCCCATCAGGTAGGCGTCGTATTCGGACTCGTGCCGGTTGGTGAACCCGGACAAGCCGCCCTTCTGGCGCAGCGTGTGGAACCGGTCCTTGCGTTCGGTCAGCAGCTTGTGCGGGTAGCACTGATGGCCGACGTCCCAGACCAGGCGGTCGTTCTTGAAGTCGAACAGGTAGTGCAGCGCAATCGTCAGTTCGACGACTCCCATGCCCGACCCGAGGTGCCCGCCGGTCACCGAGACCGTGTCCAGGATCACCTTGCGGAGTTCGGCGGCCAGCACCGGCAGCTGGTCGCGTGGGATCTTCTTCAGATCGTCAGGAGAATTGACCCGGTCGAACAACGGGGTCGGCGATGACAATGGTTCCAAGGCGGCTCCGATGGCTACGAACGCCGATGCACGGCGTAGAGAGCTGCATCTTGCAGCAGCCCGCGGGCCTCGTCCAGCGCATCGATCGGAACCTGCTGCCACGAAGCGGCCTCGAACACGATGGCCGGAGCCATGGCAACGGCTGCATCGGCCAGTTCCTGGGCCTGCCGGAGGCTTGCCGGCAGCCCGACGATCGCCGGCCAGGTCAGCTTGTCGTGCGCCAGGTCGGCCAACGGGTTCTTGCCCAGTTCGGCTGCGGTGCCGGTCAGGTCCAGACAATCGTCGGCGATCTGGAACGCGCGGCCCAGCCGATCGCCGTAGTCGCCGAGCATCTGGCGCAGCGCATCGGGCAGGGGCGCACGGCCCGGACGCTGCCCGGCCAGCGCGCCGACCAGCAGCGAAGCGGTGATCAGCGCCCCGGTCTTGCGATCGTGGATCCACCGCACCGCCGCCAGCGAACGTTCGCCGGCGCCGCCTTCGGCCTCGAGGTCCGCCATCTGGCCGCCCACCATCCCGAGGCAACCGGCGGCGCGCGCCAGCGTGGCGACCGCTGCCGCGCCACCAGCCGCCACGCCCTCGAAGGCCAGCGTCAGCAGCGCATCCCCCGCCAGCAGTGCCGCCGCCTCGCCGAACACCTTGTGGCAGGTCGGCCGCCCGCGCCGCAGGTCGTCGTCGTCCATGCACGGCAGGTCGTCGTGCACGAGGCTGTAGGTGTGCAGCAGTTCGAGCGCCGCCGATGGCCGGAGTGCCCGTTCCAGATCGCCGCCGGTAGCCGAGCAGCCGAGCAGCCCCAGCATCGGGCGCAGCCGCTTGCCACCTGGGAACATCGCGTGGTGCATCGCGGCATGCAGCGTCCGCGGCGGCATGTCGGCGGGCGGCAGCAGTTCCCGCAGCGCGGTCTCGACGCGCGCCAGCCAACGTTGGCTGAACGCGACGAAGCCCGCGCCCGGCGCGGCGGTCACCGGTCGACCACCATGCCGAGCATGGTGTCGCGAGCGTTGGCGGGCGTGATCTTCGGCAGCAGCATCCGGTGTCCGTCCGCCGGGATGGTCGACTCCCCGCCCTTCTGGTGCAAGACACCATCCTGCAGCAACAGCGAAACGACGCCGGCCTGGTCATCGCACTCGATCGCCAGCGCCGCACAGTCCGCCGACAGCACCATCAGCCGCTTGCCGTCGAAACCCTGGACGCGCGCCCGCTGGAAGCGGCCGTCCTGCAGCCCCTGGAAGCCCGTGACCCGCAGCCGGGGGTCGGTGCCGGCCGCCTCGAGCAACCGGTCGAACCGCGACAGCCACAGCGCCCGTTCGTTGGGCGACAGCCGCCCCGGGGCCGGCCCCGGCGTCGCGATCGGCGCATCGCTCGGATACACGCCGCTCGCCGTCAGCAGGTACGGCAAGCGCGATTCCCACAACTTGCCGGTCACCGGCACGAAGTCGAGAGTCAGCCCTTCCGGCGGCAACGGCTCGCGCCGTCCGTCGCAGAGCCGCGTGCCGTCGGCGAACGCAAAGGTGAGCCTGCCGGTCACGCGGTCCAGGCGCAGCTGCAGCCGGTCGGCAACCCAGGTCGTCGACGTATGGCGTTCTGTGTCGACATCCAGCAACTCGACGCCGCGCAGCGCCTCGGCATCGAGGGCGCGGGCGCGGACGAAGCGGACGCCATCGAAGCCGTCGGCGCGCAGGCATTCCTCGATCGCCTGCAGGCACACCCGGACCCCTTCCGGCGCCGGCTGTTCGATTGCGCGCGCTTCTTCCGCGCGGGCGACGCGCAGCGCGGTCTCGGTGCGGTCGCGCGCGGCGATCAGCTCGGCGCTGGTGGCGGCTTGCAGCATGGCCTGCTGGACCGCCTGTTCGAGAGCGGCGATCCGCTGCTTTGCACCGGTCAATTCCTGCTGCGCCGCGGCCAATTCCCGCTGCCACCGCTCACCGTCGCGGCGCGCCGCTGCGGCCGACTCGGCCGCGGTCCGGGCGGCAATCTCCTGTTCGCCAGCGACCTGCGCGAGGTCCCGGGATTGGATCGTCAGCCAGCCAGCGGCCGCCGAGGCGGCGACGAACAGGATCCACGGGGCGGCGCGCATGGGCGATGGACGATGCTCGCGGCGCGGTTCTTCCCGTGCAAGTCAGCGCCCGCTCCCGTCGATCACTTCCAGGCCGAGCCCTTGTTCTTGTTGTACCAGGCGTTCCATTCGGTGAACTTGCGGAAGTCCTGGCGGGTCAGCTTGCTCAGCGTCGTGTTCCACTTCTCTGAGATCACCGCCATCGTGTTGCGCGCGTTCTGCGCCGCGATGTTGCCCGAATCGAGCACGCTGGCGAGCTGGTCGAGTTCGCCGTAGCGGACCAGCAGGTCGCCGACGATCTTCTTGCGCAGGGCGTCCTTGCTGTCCTCGAAGTTGCCGAGCGCCTCGCCGGCCGCCCCCATCATCGCGTCCTGGGGGTTGGTGCGCGCCATGTCGCACAGGAAATCGACCATCGACTCATCGTGGGTCTTGCCGAGGTTCTTGACGAACTGCTCGCGCATCGAGATCCAGGCCGGCTTGTTGGGGAAGCGCTCGTCCTTGATCGCCTTGTGCAGCACCTTGGCGCCTTCCTGGCCGCACTGACCGAGCGCGGCCGCGGCCGCGACGTAGAGGCTGGTCGACTCCGGATCGCGCAGGCGCCCCGAAAACAGCACGTCGTCGAGGCCCTTGACGAACGCCTGCTTGTCCTTGTCGTGCATGCCGGCGTTCAACTTGGTCAGCAGGTGATCGATCACCTGGATCCCTTCGGCGTCGCGTTCGCGCTTCTTGTCGGCGACGGCCTTCTTCAGCAGCGTCAACTTCTCTGCCACCTCCTTGTCCTGCTTGTCCGGCGCCTTGGCCGGGTCCTGGGCGAACAGCGCAGTGGCGAACAACAGGAAGGTCAGCGAGTGTCGGCGGAAGCTCATCGGATCACCTCGGTGCGACCGATTCGATCGGCGGTTTCTGCGGGGCAGGTTGAAGGCACCGCGCGGGCCTCGCGTAACAAATACCGTTCCTCGGCCGCCGGCGCGATGGCACACCCGGTGTCATCGCGTCTGCTGCAGCAAAACCCGGGCGGATCGCCGCACCGCTTCGCGTTCGAGTTGATGCCAGCGCGCTGGGTGCGCGACCGCGCGATCGATCCCCTGACTTGCCAATTCGTCAACCAACTGCAACGCCAGCCTGGTGAACCCGCGACCATGGGGCGAGTCCCCGACCTCGTCGGCAAGGAAGTCCGCAATGTGAGCCAGAACCAGCTCGGTGTGCGGGCTGAGCACCAGCGACGCCAGTTCGGCACGCCGTTCCATCTCGGCTTCGATCGCCGCGGGCGACAGCCCGAACTCGAGCAGCAGACCGAGTCCTCGCCACAGGTTGGCCTCGATCGGCAGGAAGTGGAACGAATCGACCAGGTGCTGTCGTTCGTGCCGCCGGATCGTGTCGTAGACCGCAGCGTCGAGTCCACTGTCCTGGACCGGGGACAGTACGGCCAGCCGCCAGGCGACATCGAGCCCTTCGGTCGGCCCGACGTCCTGCGGCAACGGGTCGCGCAGCAGGGCGCCGGCGTCGGCCGCGGCAATCCGCCGCCGCTCGGCGATCGACCAGCCCCAGTCGCGGACCGCATCCCAATCGACGACGAAGTGGTTCAACAGGGCGACGCCGGCGAGATCGCCGCCGGTGACGCCGGTGAACGATCGGACTTCGCGCTCGCCGCCGACCACTTCGAAGCAACGCGTCGGCAGTGGCAGATCGGGATCATCCTCGAGCTCGCGCACCGCCCAGCGGCAGAACAGCAGGCCTTCGACCGGGCCACCCGAACGTTGACCGAGCACCAGGTGCTTGTTGTAACGCGCGAAGTGACGGCACAGTCCGGTCGCGAAAGGATCGAGCATCCTGCCAACCAGCGGCAGTTCGAACGCAACGACCTCACCGACGACATCGCGCCCGAGGATCAGTTGCGACAGTTCGCGCGTTTGCGCCAGCACGGCGTCGAGCGTCGGCGTCGTCGCGGCCTCATAGCCCTGGTACAGCAGGCGCCGCAGTGCGCCCTCGAACGCGAGTTCGCGCCCGATCTCGTCGCGCACGGCCTGCAGCGCCGGTGCGCCCGGGAACGACCGGGCCAGCGCATCACCGGCCAGTTCGGCGTCGGCCAACAGACCGGCATCGCGCATCGCCGCCAGCAACGCGACGGCGTGCGCGGCGTCGGCGATCCGCCCGTCGCGCAGCCACGGGCCGCGCAGCAGCGCGAGCCACAGCGAGCGCGCCTGATTGCGTTCGTCGTCGAACAAGAACCACGGCGCATCCTCGGCCAGTGTGCGCAGGTAGCCGATCACGTCGCCCTGGCCGAGCTGCAGGCGCCGCAAGGCCCGCCGCAACACCGGCTGTGCCGTCACCGGCGAGGCCGTCGCCAACAACGTTTGGGCCTGCTGCGGCCGTTGCAACCGCGACAGCAACGCCACCGCGACACCGACGCCGTCGCCGCTGGCAAATGCCGACCAGCGCTGCGGATCCTCGCGCAGGATGTCGCCGAGCTGGTCCACCTGTTCGTCCGGCAGACCGACCCGCAGCCACTCGCGCACCAGCTTGCGCACCGCCGGATCGAAGGGCCGCTGCCGCACCGCCGCCATCAGGGCCGGCCACGCCTGCCGGCGCGCCTCGCTGGCCAGCGCCGTCTGCGCCAGACCGAGGTCCCCGACACCCGGCAGGTCCGGATGGCCGCGCAGCTGTTCGTACATCCGGGCCGCGGCCGGGTGCTGGCCCGCTTCCTTCAGCGTCTGCGCCATCGCCACGGCCACGATCGGGTGTCCGTCGGTGGCGCGATGCAGTTCGGAATACAGCGCCAGTGCAGCCGACGGATTGGATTCGCGCAGCACGAACGCCATGCCGAGCCAGCCCCACAGCGCGTCGGGCGCCAGTTCGGTCGCCCGCTCGAACGCCGCCAGCCGGTCGCGCGGATCCGGCAGCAACCGCCCGCGCAGATAGTGCGCGATCGGGTCTTCCGGTGCCCGCCGCAGCATCTGTTCGACTTCGGCGCGCAGCAACGCCGTGCGACCGCGGACGCGCAACAGATCCTGCCGCAGCCGCAGCGCGTCGACGTGCCGCGGGTCCTCGCGCAATGCCGAATCGCACAGCCGCAGCGCTTCGTCCGGCAGGCCGCGTTCGTGCGCGGCGCGGGCCTGCACGATCGCCCGATCGCGCGGCGCCGAACTCCAGGGCAGGTCGGCGATCGTCGCCGGCACGCCAAGGCGCGGGGACATGGTGCAGCCGACCAGGACCACGCAGGCCGCGACGACGAACCGCATGGCACCTTGTTACGGCGGTGCCGGACCGGGCGCAACGGTGTGCCCGGGTCGCAGGCGTGAGCCGGGCATGAAAGAAAGGCACTCCCGCGGCGGCGCAGAGGCGCCGCGGGGGCCCGACCGCACGCGGCCACCCCCATGGCCACGCCAGCGGTACCAGCCCGAGCCGCCAGGCGTCCCCACACCCGAACAGCACGGCGCGCAGATCCCCTGATCCCCGCACGATCTGCGCAACATCACGGTCGTCCCCCCCGAGACGCCCACGATGCGCAGTGCCGCTATCGGAGGTCGCTGCGTCCGACTTGACGCAGCCCACGAGGCGGCGATGTCACCGCGCGATGCGCGAACGACCATGCCGGGCTGGCTAACGCAAGCGGAAGTCGCGATCGGTCACCTGGGTGCCGACCTCGACGCGCAGCAGTTCGAGCACCGTGGTCTGCCGGCGACTCTCGTCGACATAGACCCGGCGATGCGGCATCTGCACGCCGCCGACATCCTGCCAGTCCTCGAGCAACACACGCCGCGTCTGCCCCGAGATCGCCAGCGTGTGCACGAACTCGCGGGGGCGCCCGGTTGCCTCGTCGCACCAAAGCTCGAACTGATCGGTGGGCGCCGGTTCCAGTTCGGGCCCGATCGTGTCCATCGCCGGTCGGCGCTTCAGCCGGATCCGCAGCAGTCGTTCCGCACCGCGGGCAACGACCTCGCGCGCCATGACGACATACTCGATGCCGTCGGCGAACACCCACGGCAACCGCAGGTGCAGGCCCAGCAGCGCCAGTTCGTGGCCGGCACTCTCGGTCAGCGTCGGCCACGGCATGCCCTGCCGTTCGGCGAACACCGAGGCGCCGCTGCGGCCGTAGACCCGCCCGTCGGCGAACTCCAGCCGATCGCGCTCGGCGAACGCCAGATCGGCGACGTGCGTAATCTCGCGGATGCCGATCGGCTCGCCTTGCGCGCCGTGGATCGTCAGTCGCCACCACGCGGTGAGGCCAGCAAGCCCCCGGGCGGTCTCGACACTGCCGACGTGGCCGTAGATCGCCAGCAACGGCGAACCGGCCTCCAGGCCGGAGGCCAGGACCGGTTGTTCCTGCGCGCTGCGCCCGCGGATTGCGGCCGGCGCCGCCACGGTATCCACCGCGGCGGTCGTCGCCGCCTTGGGTTGCGCCGGCCGCCGCAGCGTCCGCTGCGGATCGACCTCGTCACCGGTCGCTCGCGGCACCGCGACCGGCCAGCCATTCTCGTCCAGCCGCGGCCCGAGCCGCGGCGCTTTCGGCGCGCTGGGTCTCGGCGGCGACGGCTGGGTCGACGTCGGCGTCTGGGGCAGGGCCACGGTCGCACTTGCCAGAAGCAGCAGCGGCACGAAGATCATGACGATGCCATCGACATCCTGGCGACGGCGGGTTGACGAGAACCGCGCCGCGGACAATGCTGCGGCGATGCGTCCGCGGTGCCCGACGATGGCGTGGCTCCCGTTGTGCCTCGTGGCCTGTGGCACGGCGCTGCCGCCAGCGCCGTCGGGTGAACCAGCCGTCGCCGCCAGTTCGTGGCCATTGCCTGCGGGAACGATCGTCCGGTTGTTGCGCACGACCGCCGACGGGGTGGATGGCACGCAGACCCGGGACCTCGCCGCCATCGACGGCTGGTGGCGGGCAGCCATGCGTCAGAGTATCCATCTCGACGTCGCCGCCCCACCCGACGATGGCGCGGACCTGCCGGGGACCGAATGGCGGTTGGCGCTGACCCTGGACGTCGCCACGCGCACGCTGCTGGCGACCCTTGGCGGCGAGGACGGACCACCGCTGGTGCTGGCGAGCGCCACGTTCCAAGGCCCCGATCTGCCGACCGCCATCGACCGCCTGGCGCAAGCCGTGCGCTCGGGGCTCGGCGAAACCGACGCCGCGGCGGTCGCCGCGGCGGCATGTGTATCGACCGATCCGCTGGTGGCGGCGGCCGTCGAACAGGCCAGCGAGTCGCTGGCGCTCGGCGACCTGCGCCAGGCCATCCGCGATCTCGAACGGGCGCGCCGGCGCGACGGCGGCAGCCCCGCGGTGCTCGACCTGTTGGCGTCGGCCCGGGCGCTGCGCGGCGATGCGGCCGGTGCCCGCGCGCTGGCGACCGAGGCACTGGCCCTGAACGCGCGCCTGTCCCCGGTGATCCAGCACCGCCTGTTGCGCACGCTGCTGCTGGCGCGAGCAGTCGCCGAACCGGCCACCACCGCCGATTGCGATCGCGAACTGGCGACGCTCGCGGCGGTGGCCCAGCGCGAACGGCCGCATGACCCGCAGGTGCAGTTGACCGCGGCCCTGGCCGCCAATCTGCGCGGCGATTTCGCTGCGGCATTGCCCGGACTGCAGGCCCTGCGCGCCCGCCTGCCGGGCAACGCCACCGTGCTCTACCACCTCGGCTTCGCCGAACTCGCCGCCGGCGATCCTCGGCTGGCCATGGACCACCTGGCCGCCGCCGCGCCGCGCCTGCCGTTCGCGACGACGCTGCAGCCGCGCGCGATCGCGTTGTTCGAGGCCGGGGCGACAGCCGAACTGCGCGAACTGCTGGCCAACGCCGCCGCTGATCCGGACGTGCGCGCCGGTTCCGGCTGGCATGAAGTCGTCCGGATGCAGGCGGCGCACGCGCTGCTCTGCGGCGATGCCGCAGCGGCCGGCGAGTTGTTGCTCGCAGACCTGGCCTGGTTGCTGCAGCACCCGGTCGAACTCGAACGCCGCGCCGGCGACCTCGCCGACGCGGCGGAAGTCCTGGTCCGGATCGGTCGCGCCGAAGCCGTCACCCGTGCGCTGGCGGCGCTGCCGCCCGCAGCCGTGGCGGTCGCCGATGCCGCGGCCTACGGCGCCGGACTGGCGCAGGTCGCGACCTCTGGCGAACGCGCCGCGGCGGCGGAGGCCGCGCCTGAGTCGCGGCGGCGAGAGCGCCTGGAGCGCCGCACTGCTGGCGTTCGCGCATCGGCAGCGCGGTGAGCTGGCCGATGAGTTCGCCGCGCTGAGCCGGGCCACCCGGTTGTCCGCGGCGCCGCTGTTGAAGGCGGCGCTGGCGCGCAATCTGCAGGCCCAGGGCCGCGCCGACGAGGCGCAGCGGCTGCGCGATGCACTGCGCCGCGAGATGCGGAGCATCCATCTGCGCCGCCGGCTGCAGCACCCGCTGCTGGCCCCCGAGCAGGCGCTGGCGTGGTTGTCCCCCTGAGCGACTGAATCAGGCGAGCAGCAACAACTGGCAGGTCGCCAGCAGGCGCATCCCGGCCCGTTCGTAGACCGCGCGGGCGACCTTGTTGTCCGCCGCAACGTGCAGGCAGACGAGCGGCGTGAGTGCCAGTGCCGTCGCGGTCGCGACCAGACTCGTCGCCAGACCGAGCCCGCGCGCCTCCGGAAACGTGAACACGCCTTCGATCATCGTGCCGGCCGGCCCGTCGCTGCCGAGATCCAGCTTGCAGCCGATCTGCCCATGGGCGTCGAGCACCCGGCTGGTTCCGTCGCGGATCCGGGCGTCGATCGTCTCCCGCAACCACCGCCGATCGACCCGTCGTGGATCGACGCGCAGGTCGACCTCGTTCAAGGACAGCGTGGCCTGCATCAGCGCATCGCGATCGCGCTCCCCGGGCCGCCGGACGTCGGTGCGCACGAACCCGAACGCAGCTTCGGCCGGACGACAGCCGTACCAGACCTGGGGCCGATGGACCAACGGCGTGCCGGCGCACAACGCCACCAGCGCCGCCGACACTTCCGGCGGACCGAGCCCGATCCGCCACGGCCAGCGCGCACGCTGGATCACGGCCGCGAGTTGCTGCGGATCGACGGCGGTCTGTTCGAGCACCAGCAGGTTGCCCCGTGGCCCGAACCAGCACAGCCCGAGCATCGCGTCGGCGCCGAACACGCCGAGCGTCTCGCCATCGCCCTGGGCCAGCGCATTGGCGACATAGACCCCCGGGGCGCCGGCCGCGATGGCGAGCTGCCGGGCTTCGGGGAGGCTGTGGCCATCGATCGGCCGGGCGTGGAACGGCGGGAATCTCGACACGGCGCTCAAGATTCCCTTGCCGATGGCCGATCGGCAACAGTCCGACCAGACTCGCGCATGACGACGGACCCACCGAACCGCCCGGGAGCAGGCCCGCGCCTGCTGTCACCGCCCTTCCCGCACGATCCCCGCAGCGTCCCGCTGGCGCAGCGGCGCCGCTACGCCGACGAACTGGCGGCGGCGCAGGCGGCGTGGCTGCCGCGGTTGCGGACGCTGTGCGACACCGCGCCGCCGGCCGACGACTTCCCGGCGTTCCTGCTGGCAACCGAAGCGTTCCTGTCGCTGCGCCGACGCCTCGGAGCGGCGGTGTGCCGGCGGGCTTTGCCGGCCGACGTCGCCGACGAACTCGATCACTTCGTCGATGCCTATCGCGACTACCTGCGCACCGACGAACGCGAAGACGCGTTTGCGCCGACGAACCAACGCGTCGGCTGACCGTCGGGTGCTTGTCAGGCGCGCAAGCGGGCAGCGATCTCGGCCATTTGCGCTGGCGGCAGCGGTGCCCCATCGAGGCCCGGTACCTGACCAGCGGCATCGGTCGGCACCAGGTGGATGTGGGCGTGCCGGACGACCCAACCGATCACGCTGATGCAGACGCGCGCACAGGGCAGGCGTTGTTGCAACGAGCGCCCCACCGATCGTGCGAACGTCCACAGCGCCGCGTGCTCCTGCGCGCCCAGATCGAACAGATGATCGTGCACGCGTCGCGGAATCACGATCACGTGTCCTGGCCGGGCCGGGCGTTCGGCCAGGAACGCCAGATGCGCCGCATCCTCGGCGACGATCTGCACCGGACGCGTGCCGGCGACGATGTCGGCAAACGTGGGCGCGGTCACGGCAGCAACCGCGCCGGGTCGGTGATCGGACGCTCGCAGACGCCGCGCCGGCAGACGAAGGCCGCCGGCACGCCGTTCACCGGCTCCTTGCCGACGAACACCGGGGAGATCGCCTGCAGCGCCGCGCGATTGCCGGCGTGCACCAGCGCCGTCACATGATGATCGGGGAACGCCGCCGCGGCCCTCTGCAGCAGCGCCTGGGTCCGTGGATCGTCGGGCTCGCCGGCGATCACCACTTCGCGCGGATCGGCCAGGTGGAATTGCAGCGCCAACACCAACGAACAGGCCGAGAGCGGGTACTGCGCGAGCACCTGCTGGTAGGCCCGCAGCGCCGCCACGCCACGGTCGTACAGGGTCTGGTCGCCGAGCAGCAGGCCCGCCCGCAGGAACGCCATCGTCGCCACCGCGGCGCCCGACGGGGTGCTGGTCTCGGTGACCGACTTCGCGCGCGCCACCAGTGCTTCGTGGTCGTTCGCGGTGAACCAGAGACTGCCGTCCGCGTCGGTGAAGTGCGTGGCGATCGTCTGCAACAGCGTGCGCGCCGCCAAGAGCCACCGCGGATCGGCATCGGCCTCGAACAACGTCAGCAGCGCATCCGCCAGCAGCGCATGATCCTCGAGGTAGCCCTGGTGGCGAGCCTGACCGGAATGCCAGCTCCGCCGGCAACGGCCGTCGACCACCAGTTCGCGCAGCGCGAACGCCGCGGCCGACTGCGCCGCGCGCAGGTAACGGTGCTCGCCGAGCACGCGATAGCCGCGCGCACAAGCGGCGATCGCCATGCCGTTCCACGCGGTCAGGATCTTGTCGTCGGTGGCCGGCGCCACCCGCTGCGCTCGCGCCGCCAGCAGCGCCGCGCGCGCCCGTTCGATCGCCTCGCCTATCGCGCTCTCGTCGACCTGCCGTTCCTGCGCGATCGTCGCCGCCGGGACCGCCACCGCCAGCACGTTGGTGTGCTCCCAGTTGCCTTCCGGCGTGACCCCGAAATGGCGCGCCGCGATCGCGGCATCGGCGCCGGTGACCGCATCGAACTCCGCCTTGCTCCAGACGAAGAACCTGCCCTCCACGCCTTCGCTGTCGGCATCCATGCTGGACCAGAAGCCGCCGCGCGGATCCTGCATCGCGTTCGACATCCAATCGAGCGTCCGCCGCGCCGCCACCGCGTGGGTCTCGGCCCCGGTCAGCCGGTACGCGTCCAGATAGGCCGGTACCAGCAGCGCGTTGTCGTACAGCATCTTCTCGAAGTGTGGCACGAGCCACTGCCGGTCGGTGCTGTAGCGATGGAACCCGCCAGCGAGCTGGTCGAACATGCCGCCTTGCACCATCTGGTCGAGCGTCGCCGTCGCCATCACCAGCGCCCGGCCGTGGCGCGCGCTGGCCGCCTGGCGCAGCAGCACCGCGATCTCGGCGGCACGTGGGAACTTCGGCGCGAAGTGCGGCGGCTCGGCGAACCCGGCGAAGGTGTCGTCGTAGTGGCGCAACGACAGCTCGGGCAGCGTGGTGACCAGATCGGGTCCCGGTTCGCCCGGCGGCAGCTTCGGCGCCAGGGCCTGCTGCAGGTGTGCCGCCAGCTCGTCGCCACCGGCCAGCACCTCGCTGCGGCGCTGTTGCCAGGCTTCGGCCAGGCCGGTCAGCACGCGTTTGAACCCCGGTCGCCCCATGCCATCCTCGGGCGGGAAGTACGTGCCGCCGAAGAACGGCTTGCCATCCGGCGCCAACCAGACCGACAACGGCCAGCCCGGGGCCACGCCCATCGCCTGCACCGCGGCGATGTAGAGATCGTCGAGGTCGGGCCGTTCCTCGCGATCGACCTTGATGTTGATGAACTGCGCGTTCATCAGTGCGGCAATCTCCGGGTTGGCGAAGCTCTCGTCCTCCATCACATGGCACCAGTGGCACGCCGAGTAACCGATGCTCAGGAAGATCGGCTTGTCCTCGGCCTTGGCGCGTTGCAAGGCCTCCGGCCCCCACGGATACCAGTCGACCGGGTTGTGCGCATGCTGGCGCAGGTACGGCGATGACTCGCTCGCGAGGCGGTTTCGGTGCGGCACGGGTCCTGCTGGCAACGGGGTGACGGGCGCTGGCTGCTGGCTCGCGCACCCGCCGAGGAAAGGCACGGCGGCGACCACGGTGCTCAGCACTACAAGAGAAACCAGCCGTTGGCGCCGCATGGGTGGCGGACTCTAGGCCACGCGCCGGGACGGGCAACGTCTTGACCGCGGAAGCCGCGCCGGGAAGTCACCGCGTCAGCGGCCTCGGCAGCCACCGTGACCAACCCGCACCCGTCCGCTACGCTGTCGGCATGCTGCGTTCGCTGCGCCCGTGCTCGCTTCTCTGCCTCCTGCTGGCCGGTTGTGGCGGCGGCGGTGGCGGTGGCTCGCCGCCACCGTCGGTCAACGAGGCCCGCCTGGTGTTGATCGGCGGCGAACTGCCGGCCGGGCAGGAACAGCTCGCGGTGACGATCCGCTGCGACCAGTTGCCGCAGTCCGGGGCCGTGCTGATCGAAGCCGTGCTCGACCCGGGTTCGGCATTCTCGATCGCGACCGCCCGGGCGCCGCTGCAGGCGATCCGGACGCAGCCGACGGTCGACGGGGATGTCGTCAGCGGTTCGTTCAAGGTGGTCTACGGCGATGGCAAGAACCGCGCGGCGCAGCCGTTGGTCGCCGGTGAGTGGTTCCAGGTCTGGCTGCAGGTGAAGTCGCCGCGACCGACGGGGTCGGCGCGCGTGACCTTGCGAGATCTGCGGCTGGTCGATGCCGATGGTGCGACCGTGCCGCTGGCGTCGGCACCGGTGTTCACCGACGTGACGATCCGCTGAGCCCGCGGTCCGCTCTACTTCCTGGGTGCCGTGGCGCCCGCGGCCGCCATCAGGTTCTGCCGGAGCCCCTCGAGGCTGGTCTGTTGGATCCGCCGCACCGCTTCCTGCAGCGCGCCAAACCACGCGAACCAACGCAACGCGACCGAATCCAGGTCATGGTCGTCGCGCCAGACGACCTCGCTGCCATCGCGGTGCGCCGTCACCTGCACGCTGCCGTGGCCCAACCGGGTCACCCCACTCTCGCCCGTCGACCGCATCGTGAACTGGTAGTCGATGCCGTTCTGGTCACAACGGGTCATCGCCAGGGTGGCCTGGCCACCGGCCCCGGACCAGATCAGCTTCTGGTCCACCGTGCCAGCAGTGCCTTCGGCCAGCAGCCGCGTGTTCGGCCCCAGTTCGGCGCGGAACGTCGACCACTGCGGCCACGACGCCATGTCCTGCAGTCTGGCCAGCACGCTTGCCGGTGGTGCGGCGATCACCTGGGTCGTCGCGACCTGCCACCGCGTCGGCAGCAGCATCCCGACACCGAGCATCACCAGCGCAATGCCGGCGGCCACCAGCACGATGACCTTGAGCGCGAAGTTCATGCG
Organism: Planctomycetota bacterium; assembly: GCA_016713175.1. Taxonomy (GTDB): domain Bacteria; phylum Planctomycetota; class UBA1135; order UBA1135; family UBA2386; genus JADJPQ01. The sequence continues at coordinate 290,583 of JADJPQ010000007.1, read as the reverse complement.
CGCAGAACGGTAGCCCGGCAGGCCGGCCGACACCATCGGCAGGCGCCGGTCACTGGACGACGACGGCGACCTGCGGGCCGTGGACCTGCGTACCATCGTCGAGCGTCAACCGGCCCTGCAAGCCCCACGTTCCGGCAGGTGGCCGGAAGGTCAGACGATAACCGAGACCCTCGGCCGCGACGGGCCTGAGCGGGATCGTCGGCAGCGGCCCCACCGGCACCGGCGCCTGCAAGTGCACGCGCGCGCGGGCCACCCGCGCGGCATCGACGCCTTCCGGCAATCGCCAACGCACTTCGAGCGGGCCGTCGCGCCAATGCGCCGGTGTGGCGGTGAACGCGCGCAGCCACGACGCCGCGGCGGTGCCCTCGAGCACGGTCGTCGGCAGGACCAGCACCACGACATCGTCGTCGGCGCGCTCGCGGATCACGCCGGCGGGCAGTTCGCCGCAGCGCAGCACCTGGTGCCAGCGCCGACTCGAACGACTGCCGACAACCAACAAGTTGGCGCCGACCTCGCGCGCCCCGGCGATGGCCAGCAGCACCATCCTCGGCTCGTCGTGCCACACCGACGGGTTGGACGGCATCAGGAACTCGATCGGCCCGCGGACATACCGGCTCATCGGCGCGAACGTGGACGCGACGGCAACCAGGTCCGGTCGCTGCACCTGTTGGCGGCAAACCTCGACCTCGACGTGCGGGTGCTCGTCGACGAACTGCCGCAGTCGTTCGGGCAACCGGGCCATCGCGGTGCCTGCGATCGCGACCACAGCCAGCCCGGTCACCATCGCCGCCGGTCGCCACCGCACACTGCCAGCTGCCGCCACCATTGCGACCGCCATGATCGGGAGCACCGGCAACAACAATCGCTCGAGCGGCGCGAAGGTCCAACACACCATCACCAGGTAGCTCAACGAGGCGGCAACCACGATGCGTGCTTCGGCTCGACCCCGGCACGACCAGACGACGATCGCCACGCCGACCAGCGCCACGGTGGCGGCGGCGGCCCACGTCGGCCCACCACCGAGCAGGTGCTGTCCAAGACCGCCGCGGAACAGTTGCCAGAGATCCCCCCACCCCAGCTGCAGCAGATGTGCGCCGTGCCGGTCGAGCAGTTCACCGACCGAAGCAGCGCCCGGATCGGACAGCCGCATTGGATCGAAGTTGCCCTGCTTCAGCGCGATGTTCTTCCAGTTGTCGTTCGCCAACGGGCTGCCACGCGTCGACCAGGCCACCAGCGCCTGCGGCAGGAACCCGAGCCCGATGCCGATCCCACCTGCGCACGCCCGCGACCATCGCAGGCCACCGATGCCCACCGCCAGCAGCAGAGGTGCCAGGCCGGCGGCGGCAAACCTGGTCCCGACCCCGATGCCAAACAGCAAGCCGACACCGAATGCCGGACGCCAGTGCCGCGAACGCGCGGCGGCGACGGCGGCGACCATGGTCCAGACCCCGACGGCCGTTGCCGGCATGTCGCTGGCTGCCTGCATGCCGTTGATGACCATCGGGTTGTTGGCGACCATCAGCAGCGCCGCCAGCCAGGGCCAGACGCCACCGACGAACTGCCGGCTCAGCACGAAGGTTCCAGCGACGATGGCGCCAGCCGCCAGCCCACCGAGCACGCGCAGTGCCGAGAAGGGGTCGAGGCCAGACAGCCACGCGACCGCGGCCCCCAACATCCCGGTGTTGACCGGATGATAGCCATCGAAGATCGGGGTCCCATCCAACACCGCCTGCACGTGCACCACATAGGCATCCATCTCGGAGTTGGCGATCTCCATCGGATGCAACCAGAACGCCAGCGCGGCGACCGCCGCAGCCTGCGCGGCTCCCAGGGCTGCAGCGGTGATCCACGGGCGCATGAGGCGCGCGATGCTACCCGTCGGTCAGCGACCGACCAGCAGTGGCGTGAAGTACCGGTAGTAGACCTCGAGGCTCAGCACGCACATCGCCGTGGTGTACGAGCGGTCCTTGCGCGTATCGCCGGCGTAGCTGGCGTACTGATCGATCGGCGTGAACGAGCCATCGTCGTTCTGCGCCGCCGGCAGGATCGTGCTGAGCCGCTGATTCCAGCGTTCCCACACGTCGCCCCCCGCCAGGAAGCAGCACAGACTGCCGTAGTACCAGAAGTAGACGTTGCCCTGGCCGCGCAACACGAAGTCGTCGTCGTCGTAGCGGCGGTATTCCTGCGGCCGGCGTTGCGCGGTGTACTCGGCGGCGGTGCGCACGCGCTCGTCCTCCTTGTCGGTGCCGAGCAGCATCAGCATGAATGCGGCGGCCGGCGTGCTCGCCGGCAGCGTCGGCCATGACGAGTTCAGCCGTTCGGGCTTGTGGGCGTAGCGGAACCAGCCGGCGTCGCGGTCGTAGGCGAGTTCGACGTAGCGGCGCGCCGCGGTCAGCGCTTCGGTCGGCACATCGATGCCCGACAGCTTCGCGGACTCGAGCGCCATCACCATCCACGACGACACCGACATCCGCGCGTAGTCGTCCTCGCGTTGCAGGCCCGGCGAGAAGTAGCCCCACCCGCCCTGGTTGCGGCGATCGCGTCGCGGGCCCTGGTTCTGCAGGATCCAGGTCAGGCCCTCCTCGACCGGTCGGCGCAGCGCCGGGTCCTTGGTCAAGCCGTAGCACTCGGCCAGCGCATAGGTCGTGATGCCGTGGCCGTAGGCCGAACTGACGCCGAACGCACCACTGTCGGGATCCTGCAGGGCGACGAGATGCGCGACCGCGCGGCGCACGTGGTCGGAGTACTCGGTCGCTGACGCCGGCGTGTGGCCGGCGCCGAGGAATGCGAGCAGACACAACGCCGTCTTGCCGACGTAGACGCTGCCGTACTTGTCGTGGAACGTCCGCTGGTCACCCCAGCTGCCATCCGCCTTCTGGATGCTGGCGAGGTAGCGCAAGCCGTTGGCAACCGCGCGCTCGGTCGCCACCGAGCCGCCGAACTGTTCGAGCGCCTTGGCCTTCGCCGGACCGAAGCGGTTGCTGTACGGCGTGCTGGCCAACGGCTGCGCGGTGGCCGGAGCCGCCGCCAGCGGACGACTCGCCGCGCGTTCGAGCAAGGATCCCGGCGGCGCCACTCGTGGCGTGGTATCCGCCAACAAGCCGGCGACCGGTGACCGTTGCGGCCGGCTGACGGCTGCAGCGGCTGGAGCGGCGAGCGCCTCGATCTGCCGTCGCACGGTTGCCGAAGTCGCCAGCGGCGCGGCCGTCGCCGGCACCGCCGCCGTCCGAGCGGCTCCATGGTCGCGCAACGCGATCGCCTGCGGCCGGCGCTGGCTGCTCGGCGGGCTCGGGCTCGCCCGCTCGCGCTCGCTCATGGCGCGCGCCGCGCGGGCCATCGCCGGCAGATCACTTCCTGGTTGCGGCAAGGCCGCAGGTGCGGTGGCAGGGGGCGCCGCCGACTCGCGGGCCGCTGCCGTGGAACGGTCAGCATCGGATGGCGCGACCGCGCTCAGCGCGAGCGGCGCCGCGGTCGCCATCGGTGCAGGAGTTGCCTTCGCTTGGCGGGCCGCCGCGAGTTCGCTGGCCGGCGCGCCATCCTGCATGCCCACCCGCAGCTGCGGCTGCCGCACCGATGGCGCGGGCAACGCGGCGGAACGGGCCGCCGCAGGCGCGCTGCGGGCGCGTGGCACCGCGGCGGCCAACTCGGCACCCGGCACCTCGGTCGGCGCCGCCGCCGCGGTGGCTGCGGACGGACTGGCGGCGCGACTGGCGGCCGCGGTCGCGGGGTCGGCCGGCGCCGCGGCCACCGCCCCTGGCAACGCCCGCGTGACTGTTCCCTCCGGATCCGCGTCCGCACGCCGCGCCGGTGCCGTCGATTCGGCGGTCGGCGCATCGGCAACCGTGCTCGGGCCGACCGCCAGTTCGCGCGCGGCCACGACCGGCAGGGTCGCGGCCACCATCGGCGCTGCCGCCGCGCGGAGCGTCGAACGCTCGGCCGGAGCCAGCGCCGTGCCGGGCATCGTCACGGCGACCGCCTCGCTCGACTGGGCCGAACGCGCCTGCGCCGCCGCCGCAGCGGCTGGCGCCACCGCGCCCAATGGCTGCGCCGCCGCCACCGCGACGGCATCGGCGCCCGTGCGCGACGGCGCCGACGTGTTCGCATCCTGCAGTTCCATCGCCACCGCCGACGGTTGCTGCGGCGCGAGTTCGCTGGTGAACGCCCCCGTCCGGCCCCATCTCGGCCGCGTCCCGGCGCGTCGCCGCTTCGGCCGCGGCCGCCGGCGCCGCCGCTGCCAGCGATCGTTGCTCGGGAGTGAATGCCGCCATCGCCGCCAGGTCCTCCGAACGCGGGCCATCGGCCGCGGCGCTGGCGCCTTCGGCCGACACCAGCGTGACCTCGAGTCCGGAGGCCGCCTCGTCGTCGCCGCGCAACAGGCTGCCGACGATCTCGACCCGCATCAACCACAGCATCAGCAGCAGGTGCACCAGCAACGACAGCAGCAGGCACTGCGTGACCAGATCGAGCGCCGTCCAGCGCCGACCGAGATACAACAGCAGCAGCAGCACCGCGGCGACGATCAGGCCGGCCAGCAACACCAGTTCGAGCCATTGCTGCCCGGGCCACCAGGGTTGCAGTTCGCGACCGGTCGCGGCAAACCAAAGATCCGGTTCACCTTCGCCGCGCCGCGGCGCCAGTACGCGAAGTTCGAAACCAGGCAATGGCAGCGGCGAACGGAAACCGGTCGCGCCCCAGCGCTCGTCGATCGGTCGCGGCGCATCCCACTCGGCACCGACCCGGGCCATCCGGAACAGGCGCGGTCGCTCGCCGCCGACCTGGCGCAGGAACCACAGCCCGGCGCCATCGCGGTCGAACACCGGATCGCGATCGTTCGGTGACTCGGCAGCGCGGCGCAGACCATCGAACGGCAGCAGCGGCGCCGGGTCCACGTCGCCGCCGAGGTCGACGAGCATCAGCGTGCCGCGACCGTCGGCCTGCGGTTCGAGTCGGACGAACACCAGTTCGCCGGCGACCGGCGACGGCGCCGGGTCGGTCTCGTCGCGGCTGGTGTTGCACAGCGAAACGGGCTCCGGCCGGCCGAACGATCCGGCCGCGAACGGTGCCACGTACAGGTCGTAGCCCCCGGCGCCGCCGGGTCGATCGGAGCTGAACCAGATGCGGCCGTCGGTGCCGACGGCCGGCGCCAGTTCGTGGTGCGGCGTGTTCAGCCCGAACGCGGGTTCGGGCAACAGACCGGGCCTGGTCGGATCGAACACGACCAGATCCGAACTGCCGTCGGCGCCCGTCCGTCCGTACAGCAGTCGACCGTCGGGCAACGCGGCAACCCGGCCGAGCACCGGCCCGGGCAGTTCGACCTGCGGTCGGGGCGTCGGCCAGTCGAGCATGCCGGCGTGGGCAAGCTCGCCGGCAAAGCGCGGTTGCTGACCGTCCGTGTAGTACAGCGGCCGACCGAGGCGCAGGCCCAGCAACATCGCGCCGCACGCGATCAGCAGGGTCCACGCCAGGCGGATGCACCAGGTGCGCATGCCTTCGCGCATGATCGGTTCCTCGGCTCGCGGTCAGCGGGTGTTGTCGGGCAACGCGGCGAAATCGAGCCTGGTCAGCTTCGCCAACCGGCAAGCATCCATCACCTGCAGGCCGACGCCGAACTGCGCGGCCTTGTCGCCGCGCACCAGCACGGCCTGGTTCTGGTCGCGTTCGGCCGCGGCCTGCAGCTTCTGTCGCAGCGCTTCCAGGGTCACCGTGCGGCCCTCGACCGTGATGTGGCCATCGGCGAACACATTGACGACGAGCGGATGCGCGGCCTTGCCTTCCTGCCCTGAACGCGAGGTCGGCAACGACAGGTCCATCTCGACCTCCTGCCTGGCGAACGTCGTCGCCGCCAGGAAGAAGATCAGCAGCAGGAACACCATGTCGATCATCGGCGTCAGATTGATCGGCGACTCGTCGTCACCGTCGTCGAGATCAAGCCGCATGACCGGCCTCCTCGGCACCAGATGCCCGCGGCGTCACGGCAACCGGCGGCCGACCGGCGATGGCCTCGATCGCCGGAGCCACGGTTTCGCTGATCGCCAGCAGCAGCTTGCGGACGCGGCCCTGCAGATGCGCGGCGATCAACGTCGCCGGAATCGCGACGAACAGGCCGAAGATCGTCGTGTACAGCGCGACCTTGATGCCCGCCGCCAGCGTCTCGGGCTTGCCGAGTCCGGACTGTTCGACGTCGCCGAACGCTTCGGCGATGCCGAGCACGGTGCCGAGCAGGCCCAGCAGTGGCGCTACGGCGGCCATCAGCGAAACGCCACGGACATTGGCGCGCAGCCGCATGGCCTCCTTCGCCGCCTGATCTTCCATCGCCTTCTCGACGTCGGCCACGGGCAGCCCGCGGCGGCGAAGGCCGGCCGCCAACACGCGCGCGGCCGGCGCCTGCGCTTCCGCGATCGGTGCGGCGACGACATCGGTGCGCCCCTGACAGATCTGCTCGACCGCCTGGCCGACCACGGTCGGGACGACCCGTCCCTTGCGCAGCATCAGGTAGCGCTCGATCGTCAGACCGAGCACGACCACCGAACAGCCGAGGATCGGCCACATCAGGAAGCCACCGGCTTCGAAGAACTCGCCGATCGTGGCGATCACCTGCGACTGCGATTGCGGCTTCAGGGCGGGGAGCATGAGGGTCATCCAGTGGGTTCGTCGCCAGTTCGGAAAGTCGGTCAGTTGCCGCGCAACCGCGCCTGCGCATCCTTGGTCTCGGCCGCATCCGGGTAACGGCGGATCAGTTCGTCGTAGAACCGCCGCGCTTTTTCCGGCTGCTTCAGCCCATCGTAGGTCAGCCCGGCGTGCAGCAGGCCCTTCCTGATCCACTCGTCGTGGCCGTACAGGATCGGCAGCTTGACGAAGGCATCGGCGGCGGCGCTCAGATCGCCGCGTTCGGATCGGCTCTCGCCGATCCGGAACTGCGCCTCGGCGGCCAGCGGCCCATCGGACAACTCGGTGACCTTCTGATAGCTCGCTTCCGCGCGCGCGAACTCGCGGCGTTGCTGGCGGGCCCGGCCGAGCGCCAGCTGGGCTCTCGCCTGCTCTCCCTTCTGGGTGCCCTGGCCGCGCAGGAACTCCTCGAGCACGCGGACCGCCTCTTCGCCATCGCCCAACACCACGGCGCACTCACCGAGCAGCAGACGGGCCATCGGCGCCCGCTCATGGTCGGGCACCGCCTGCAGCAGCTCGCGGAACGACTTCGCCGCCGTCGCGTGGTCCTGCTGCAGGAACGCGCATTCGCCGACCAGATAGGTCCCTTCGCGCGCCAACGGTTCGTTCGGCAGTGCTGCCAGCGCCGCAAAGGTCTCCTGCGCCCGGCGCAGACGCGCCGGTTCCTTGCTGCCGGCCTCGAAGTCGAGGAAGCCGAGCTGATACAGCGCGCGACCGCGGTGCCGCCCCTCGACCTTGCCGAGCAGGTCCCGCGCCGCCGCCTCGTCCTGCCGTGCCAACGCCGCGGTGCCCAGATGCAGACGGGCTTCACCGAGCAGTTCTTGATCCTTGCTCAGCGCCGCGACCTGGCCGAAGGCCGAAAGCGCCGCCGCTTCGTCCTGACTGCGGCGGCACGCCCACGCGAGTTCGTAGAAGACGCGATCCATCCGATCGAAACCGCCCTGCTGCGCCAGCGCCTGCAGCGTCTGGCGCGCTGCCGGCGCATCCCCGCCGCGCGCCTGTGCCAGACCGAGCGCATACCGCATTGCCGGCACCTTGCCATGCCGCGGGAACTTGTCGAGGAACGTCCGCGCCGCCGCGGCGGCCGCCGGCCAGTCCTGCTGCCGATGGTGCAGCGAGGACTGGAGTTCGAGCAGGTTGGCTTGCAGGTCACCGACCTGCGCATGCGCCATGCCGCGCGTCAGCCACTGCGTGCACGCGGCATCGTCGCCGAGTTCGAACGCGCACCAGGCCATGCCTTCGCAGGCCCGCGCGCCGGTCTTGTCGTCCCGCTCGGTCAGCTTGCCGTAGACCGCCTGCGCCGCCTTGTAGTCGCCGCGCTGGTAGTTCAGCTCCGCCTGTTCCAGCAGATCGCCGACCGACTCGGTGTCCTTGCCGGATGCCGCCGCGCGTTCGAGCCGTTGCGCGGCGCCGACCAGGTCGTTGCGTTGCCGCAGCACGCGTGCCGCGACCCGCTCGGTCCGCGCCAGGAACGCGCCGTTCGGATAGCGCGCGGCGTAGACATCGGCGGAACGCAGCGCATCGTCCTGCTTGCCGGCCTCCAACAGGGCCAGCGCCGCCATCGCCAACGACTCCTCGCGCATCGGGTGCTGCTCGTCGCCGGCGATCTTCGCGAATCGCCCAGCGGCCTCGGTCTTGTCGTCGAGCAGGTAGCGGCACCACGCCAGCTTGAACGCGCACTTGGCGGCCAGCGTCGCCTCCGCGCCGGCGGCGGCGAACTCGCGTTCGGCCTGCGGGTACTGCTTCTGCGCGAAGCAGTTCTCGGCGATCGCGAACGTCGCCGCCGGCACCAGCCGATGCTGCGGCAGTTCTTTGCGCAGCGTCTCGGCCCGCCGCGTCGATTCGTCGAAGCGGCCGAGCTTGTGCAGTGCAAAGCAGGCGCCATACAGCGCATCGCCGCGCAGCTCGGCGTCCGGTCCGGCGATGGCCGCGCCGTAGGCCTCGACCGCGGCTTCCCATTGCTGCTGGTTCGCCAGCGCTTCGCCGAGCGCAAACGACACCCGCGGCCGATCGGCAGGCGCCGCCGCGGCCAACGCCGCCTGCAACTGGGTTGCGGCACTGTCGCCGACGCCGCGCTCGAGCGCGCACAACCCGGCCAGCTCGCGCGCCGCTGCCTGCAGGTCGGCCGCCTTGTCGTCGCCCAGCAACGGCTGCAACGCGGTCTCGGCTTCGACGAACTGCTTCTGCTGGAACAACAGCCGGCCCATCTCGAGCCGCGCTCGCGGCGCCAGCGGCGAATCGCCGTGGCGATCCACCACGGTCTTGAAGCGGCGGACCGCCTGCGGCAGATCGCCGCGCTCGACCGCGACCCAGCCGAGCCCGAAGCGGGCGTCGTCGACGAAGTCGCCGCCGAGCTTGATCGCCGCCTCGAACGCCTGCTGCGCCGGGTCCAGTTCCTTCGCCCGCAACGCCGCATCGCCGGTCAGATAGTGGCACTCGGCACGCGCGACGTCGTCCGCCGCGGCCGCCGCCGCCCGCCCGAATGCCGCGGCGGCACCCGCTGGATCCTGGCTGCGCAACAGCGCAAACCCGGCCTGGTACCAAGCGGGGAACAGGAACGCCACCTGGTCACCGGTCGCCGCGGCCGCCGCCGCCTGGAAACACTGCAGTGCCGCCGCGTCGTCCTTCAGGTCACGCCGACATTCACCCTCGGCATAGCGCGCCGGCGCCAACAGGTAGTGGTCGCCAGCGACCTTGCCCACCAGCGCCGCGAACTGTCGCGCCGCCGGCTCGAGCTTGCCCTGGTCCTTCAGCGCCGTCGCCAACCGGTAGCGCGCCTCCGGTTCGTAGCGGAACGCATCGCCACCGCGTTCGAGCGCCTGCTGCAGCGCCGCGATGCCCTGGTCCTGCTGGCCGAGTTCGAGCAGGCAACTGCCCATCCGGTAGTGCGCCTCGGCTGCCAACGCGTGGCGCGGCGTCTTGCCGACGAACTCGCCGAAGTAGCGCGCTGCCTCTTCGTGCATTCCGCGCTGCTGCAGGCCGAGCGCGATCTGGAATTGTTCGGGCGTTCGTTCGCTCTGGGCAATGAGGGCAGGGCACAGGAGCAGCGACAGGGCGGCGACACGGAGAGGCATCTTGGGTCCTTCGCGGGCGAGCGGCGGTTATTCTGCGTTCGTCGGACCAGATCGCGTTGGTCGGCGGCGGCGACGAGCCGGACGAACGTACCCGCCGGTTCCGGCAGCGGGAGGGCAAAAAAACCCGGGCTCTTGCTGTCGCCAGCAATCGCTGCTTCGTTGCCGACATGTCGCGGCTCGTCGCCTTGTTGCTCGCCTGTTCCTGGACTCTGTCCGTGCTGGCAGCGCAGACCTTCGCGCCGCCGCCGCGCGTCGAACGCGAGTTCCGCGGCGCCTGGGTCGCGACCGTCGACAACATCGACTGGCCGAGCAAGCCTGGCCTGTCGACTGCGGCGGCACGCGACGAACTCGACGCCGTCGTCGCCCGCGCGTCCCAACTGCGACTGAATGCGCTCTTGTTCCAGGTCCGGCCCGCCGCCGACGCGATGTACGAGAGCCGTCTCGAGCCGTGGTCGATGTGGTTGACGGGTGTGCAGGGCAAGGCCCCACAACCGGCATGGGATCCGCTCGCCCACCTGATCGTGACCGCGCATCGGGCTGGCATCGAAGTCCATGCCTGGTTCAACCCGTACCGGGCGCGGCACCCGGCCAGCCAGGGGCCACTCGCGGCGACCCATGTCGCCAACAAGCTGCCGGGCACGTGCGTGACGTTCGGCAAGTACCTGTGGATGGATCCGGGCCAGCCGCTTGCCGCGCGCTGGTCGCTGGATGTGATCGCCGACGTCGTCGCCCGCTACGACATCGATGGCGTCCACCTCGACGACTACTTCTATCCGTATCCGGAGAAGGGTGTCGTGTTCGCCGACGACGCCTCGTTCCGCGACTACCAGCGACAGGGCGGCAAACTCCTGCGCGACGATTGGCGGCGCCGCAACATCGACGACTTCGTCTACCGGCTCGCCACCGAGACGCATGCGAAGAAGCCATGGGTCAAGGTCGGCATCAGCCCGTTCGGCATCGCGCGCAGAGGCCAGCCGGCGAACATCCAGGCCGGCATCGATCAGTTCGCGGATCTGTATGCCGACGTCGTGAAGTGGCAGACCAGCGGCTGGCTCGACTATCTGTCGCCGCAGCTGTACTGGCCGATCGATCAGAAGGCGCAGTCGTTCGCCATCCTGCTGCCGTGGTGGCTATCGCAGAACAAGAAGCAACGGTTCCTGTGGCCGGGCATCAACCCCGGCCGGGCACTGCAGGGCAAAGCGCCGTGGCGGCCGGACGAACTGGCGCAGCAGATCGAACTGATCCGGACGCAGGATCGCGCGCCGGGCCACATCCACTTCAGCTTCAAGGCGCTGCGCAGCGATGCGCCCAACGTCGGCGGCGCGCTCCGGCAACGGGTCTATCCGGCTCCCGCCTTGGTGCCGGCCGCGACCTGGCTGCCGGGCACCGCACCGCCCACGCCGACGGCGCAAGTGCAGCGCACCGACGCCGGGCTCGCGGTCTCCTGGACGCCCGCAACGACCGCCCGCTGGCACGCGGTCCAGGCCATCGTCGAGCGCAAGTGGCGGACGATCGCCGTGGTCGGCGGCGACACCGGGTCGACCGTGGTGCCAGGATCCGCGCAGGCGATCGCCTTGACCGCGGTGGGCAACACCGGCCTGGCGAGTGAACCGCGCCTGTTGACGCCGCCGCGCTGAGTTCGGCCGCACGCTACGGCAGGAAGCCGCGAACCATCATGTCGTCGCCGCAGGGAGAGAAGCCGACATCCTGCAGTTGCCACGCCTCGGCCATGAACGCCTTGCCGTCGCCGCCGACCGGCGTCGGCGCCAGCCGCCCACCGACGATCTTCGGCGCCACGAACGCGATGACCTGATCGACGCAGTTCCACGCCATCAGTTCGGCCAGCAGTCCGCCACCGCCCTCGACCAGCACGCGCTGCAGACCGCGACGCCGCAGTTCGCGCCACGCCTGCTTCAGATGCAGCCGCCGGGGCCCTTCCGCGGTGGGGATGTGCACGACCTGCACGCCGAGGTCCTGCAGGTGCCCCGAACGCAACGGATTGACGTCCTCGCTGGCGAGCAGCCACGTCGGCCACTGCTTGGCGGTGCGCACGAGGTTGCTGTCGTCGTCGATCTCGCCGAGCGGGTCGACGACGATGCGGACCGGCTGCTTGCCCTGCACGTGGCGAACGGTCAGCTCCGGATCGTCGATCTGCGCGGTCTTGAAGCCGACGATGACGCCATCGCACCGGGCACGCAGTTCGTGGGTCTTGCGCCGCGACTCGGGGCCGCTGATCCAGCGCGCTTCGCCGGTCACCGCCGCGGTCTTGCCATCCAGCGTCATCGCCCACTTCGCGATCGTCCACGGTCGGTCCAACCGGAGCCACTTCAGGAACGGTGCGTTCGCGGCAGTGCAGCGCGAGGCGAGCACGCCGTCGTGGACTTCGATGCCCTGCCGCTCGAGCAGCGCGATGCCGGCGCGCTTGTGTCTTGGATCGCCGTCGACGGCGCCGATCACGACGCGCCGGATGCCGGCGGCGATCAGGGCTTGGGCACACGGCGAGGTCTTCTTGCCGTCGACGCCCTTGTCGGTCGAGCATGGCTCCAGCGTCACGACCGCAGTGTCCGGCCTTGCCCCTGCCGCCGCCGCCTGTTCGAGGGCCATCGCCTCGGCGTGACGACCGCCGTAGAACTCGTGCCAGCCTTCGCCGACGACCTGCTCACCCTGCAGCAGCACGCAGCCGACGCGCGGGTTGGGTTCGACTTCGCCAGCGCCTCTGGCCGCCAGCGCCAGGGCCCGTTCCATCCACGGCTCGAACGTCACGGATGCAGGACCTCGGCTCGATCGTGCGCGCCTTCCTGGCCTTCGCTGTCGGCCAGCAGGTCGCCGACGACCGAGTGCGCCAGCGCCTGCGTGACCCGGACCGGCACATACCTGCCGATCAGCTCGGCATCGGTGCTGGTGAAGTGCACCAGCCGGTGATGCGCGGTGCGCCCGCTCATCCGGCCGTCGACCTTGCTGTCGCCTTCGACCAGCACTTCGACGATCTGTCCCACCAACGCGCGGTTCTTGGCGACGCTCAGTTCGCCCTGGACGGCCAGCAGTTCCTGGTTCCTGGTTTCCTTGACCGCCTCCGGCACGTCATCGCTCAACTGTTCGGCGGCAACGGTGCCCGGCCGCGGCGAGTACTTGAACACGTAGCTCTGCGCGAAGCCCACGCGGCGCACCAGCGCCACGGTCTGCGCGAAGTCGTCATCCGTCTCGCCCGGGTAGCCGACGATGAAGTCGCTGTGCAGTTCGATGTCCGGCGCCTTGGCCAGCAACTGCTCGACGCGCGCGAGGTAGCGTTCCACGGTGTAGCCGCGCCGCATCGCCTTCAGCACCGTGTTGCTGCCTGACTGCGCCGGCAGGTGCAGGTAGCGCGCCACCTTCGGCAGCTCCGCCATCGCGTCGATCAGATCGGCCGACAGGAAGTTGGGATGGCTGGTGATGAACGCGAGCCGGCGCAGCGCCGGAATCGCATGCAGTTCGCGCAAGAGCCGCGCCAGCGTCGCGTCCTGGCCGGTCAGGTCGCGGCCGTAGGCGTTGACGGTCTGGCCGAGCAACGTGATCTCGGTGACGCCGTCGTCGCACAGCCGTTGGGCCTCGTCGGTGATCTCGGCGATCGTCCGCGACACTTCGTCGCCGCGCGTCGTCGGCACGATGCAGTAGGTGCACGGCATGTTGCAGCCGCGCATGACCGACACGAACGCCTGCGAGCGGTGCGGCCGGACGCGGACGTCGCGGACGATGCGATCGCCGGAGACGCCCTGATCGACGACGACGACGCCGGCGCCGGCGACCTGGTGCTTGGTCTTGGCGGGTTCGCGGGTGGCGGCGAGTTCGAGGTTCTTCTTGCGCGCGACTTCGACCTGGTCGTCGATGTCACCGAACGCGGACGGGCCGACGACGAGATCGACGTGCGGCATCCGCGCCAGCAGGTAGCGCTTGTGTTCTTGCGCCATGCAGCCGAGCACGCCGACGACCAGTCCGGGTTCGGTGCGCTTGCGCTGGCGCAGCTTGCCGAGCTTGGACCAGACGCGGTCTTCGGCGTGCTGGCGGACGGAGCAGGTGTTCAGCAGCACGACGTCGGCGGCGCCTTCCTGGGGGGCCGGGCGGTAGCCGCGCTGTTGCAGTCGGCTCTCGACCAGTTCGCTGTCCAGTTTGTTCATCTGGCAGCCGTAGCTGGTCAGGTGGTACGTGGGTGCCGTCATCGGAGGGCGGAGCAGCATAGCAATCCGGCGGCCGGCGTCAGCGGCGTCGTGACGGCAGGGCGGCTGGGCCCTACTGACCGAGCATCAGCACCAACGCATTCGAAGTCACGAGCTGGAACTGCGTTCCGTCCAGCGCGAATCCCTGGGCGGCGAACTGCACGCCGCGCAGGGCGCTGACCGCCGGAATCGGCATGGGAAGCACACCGCCCGTGGCGACGGGCGTCGCCACCACGGTCGCGGGATCGACGAACGCGATACAGCCGGGCGCGCCGTGTGGGACGGGCTGCGGCACCTGGGCCAGGCCGAACGCGAGCGCCACGGCCTGCAGGCTTGCCGCCGGCCCGTCGCGCAGCGCGATCGCCAACGCCGGATTCGGGATGATCGGCGTGCCGATCGGAACGATCGCCAACGGCAAGGCACCCGAACCGGTACAGCCTACGCCACGATTGGTGACCGTTGGCCGCGTCGGGAACCTGCCGACGACGATGTCGCTGGCCGTCAGATTGGCGTCGCGCGACTGACCGCCGACCAGCAGGTTCTGCGCAGCGTCGAGCGCGACGAACGCGGCACCGACGCTGCGACCAACGCCGGCATCGAGCACCGCAGTCTCGTTCCGTATCCCCGATTGCGAGTCGAGCACCAGCAGCAGCAGGTCGCCCTGACTTGGCGGCGAACTGGTCGTCCCGGCCAACCACAGGTTGCCGGCGACATCGACGACCAGGTCACTCGGGAGGTCGAGGCAGTCACGACAGTTCGCGCCGAACGCGTGGGTCCACAGCCGGGCACCCGAACCACCATCGCGCTTGACCGTGAAGAAGTCGTCGTTGTTGTTCGACTGGTCGCCATCGGGATCGACCGAACCGGTGACGTACACATCGCCATCGGCATCGAGTGTCATCGCGCGAACCGCCGGTCGGAACCCGTTGTTGTCGTAGGCCTGCCAGATCAGACCACCATCGCCGCCGCGCAGCTTGATGGTCGCGAACATGTTGGCCGTGCCGTTGATGCCGATGCCCGAGGCCAGCACATCGCCAACACCGTCGATCGCCAGTTCGGACGGATAGTCACCCCCGGCGACACCCCAGTTCGCCTGCCAGAGCGGCGTGCCGGTCGCGGCGGCGTACTTGATGACGACATAGTCGGGCTGGCTGCCGCCGAGCACGCCGTGGATCAACGCCACCGGATTGCCATCGGGCCCAACCTGCACGCGCCGCAGGTGATCCTGCGAGAACGGGCCGGTCGCCGGTCCGTCCCAGGTTCGGCGCCACAGCAACGTACCCGCGCCATCGAAGCGCAGCAGCAGGGCATCGGCGGACGAACTGCCGCCGACGTAGACGTCGCCGTTGGCGGTCGCCGCGATCGCCGTTCCGGTCTCAGACAAGAACGCGCCGCCGGAGTGCTGCACGGTCGTCAGCAGGGCCCCGGTCTGCGCGTCGAGTCGCAGCAGCAGCACGTTGGCGTAGTTGCCAGGGCCGGTCGTGTTGCCGGTCACATACAGGTTGCCGTTGGGAGCCAGCGTCAGGGCGCGGGCCTGGTCATGCGCGTTCGCCGGGCCATTGAAGATGCGCGACCACAGCAGCGCGCCGCCGGGCGCGTAGGCAGCGATCACGATGTCGGTGTTGCTGGATGGGCCTTGGTCACCGACGACGTAGGTGATGCCGGTCGGGCCGACGGCCAGGTCGCGGATGCCGCCGTCGAGCGGCGAGCCGATCGGCAGCAACGCCGTCCAGTCGGGCAGGATGCCCTGGGCCGCCAAAGTGAACGTCAGGAACGCCGGCACGAAGGTCCGCGGGATTGCAGTCATGCCGGACGCGGAGCAACAACGGGGCCGCGGACCTGGTCGTCAGGAATGCGAACACGCCGGGTTCGTGGACCTCGCCGAAGCGTCACTTCGCTTCGGCCGGATGGCTCTGCCAGAGGATGTGCCGGATCTGCCACTTGCCGTCGAACTTCGCCAGTTGCATGTGGTCGATGCCCCACACCGCGGTGACCTTGGCGACGGCGGTCTGGTCCATGACGTCCAGGACCTCGACCTTCTTCACCGAGGAAGCGTCGGCCTTGTTGCCCTTCCTGTTCCACGACTTCGTCAGTGCGAGCAGCTGTGCTTTGGTCATCGCACTGCCCTCGTAGGGCGATGTGGCCTTCTCGCGCCAGAACCCGTACTTGACCAGGTCGGCGTGCACGCTGCGCTCGATCAGTTCGGGCTTGGCCTCGTAGAGAGCTTCGACGTAGTCGAGGGCAGCCTGGCGAACCTGGGCTTCGTCGGTTGGTGGTTTGGGGGCCGGGTCCTGCAGGTGGATCCCGGCGACGAGGGCGAGAAGGGGGATGGCGGGAAGAAGGAGGTTCATGCGGATTCGGGGTTGGAGAATGCCGCCGATACGGGAATCGCTTCACATAATGCGCGGCTCCGGGTCATGTTCCAGATGAGGGCGGTGCCAACCCCACGCAACCGCCTTGCCGCCGACGATGTCGACGCGGACATTGTCGGCTACGCTTGGTAGGTCAATCCCCAGGAGCAAGCCCGATGTCCCGAACACCCGTTTTCGTCGCCTCCCTGTTGTGCTCTACCCTTGCCGCCCAGACCGGCTGGTCCGCGCCCTCCCTCGAAACCGCCCTGAACAGCACCGCGTCCGACACCGGCCCGCACCTGTCCGCCGATGGCCTGACGCTGCACTTCGCGTCGTTCCGCGCCGGCGACTGGGAGATCTTCTCCGCAACCCGCGCCGCCATCGGCGCCCCGTGGTCGACGCCAGTCCAGGAAACCGCCCTCGGCCTGCCAACCTCGGTCGACGACCAACCGTTCGTCGCCGTCGACGGCCAGTCGATCTGGTTCGGCAGCAACCGCGCCGGCAGCGTCGGTGGCTTCGACCTGATGGTCGCCACCCACAACGGCACCGGCTGGAACACCCCGACCTTCGTCACCGAACTGAACAGCACCGGATCCGAGAGCTCCCCGACCATCACCGGCGACGGCCTCGAGATCTACTTCCTGACCACCGGCTGGGGCGCACCCTCGGCGCCGAACAACGCGATCTTCCGGGCCACGCGGGCCTCGGCGGCGATGCCGTTCGGCACCCCGACGCTGGTGACCGAACTGGCGAACGCCAACACCCACCGCGACGTCGAGATCTCGGCCGACGGCCTGACGCTGACCTACACCGAGTTCTAGTCGCCGCGGCTGCAGGTGCTGATGGCCGAACGCACGGCCCGCAACCTGCCGTTCCAGCCGCCGGTCATCCTGACCGAGTTCAGCAACGTCGGCACGCTGCAGGGCGTGTTCGGGTTCACGCGCTCGCGGATCGGCAACGACGCGATCCTCGCCGCCGGCTTCGCCACCGCCGCCGGCAGCCAGGAACTGATGAGCACGCGGTTCACCGGCCTGACCCACTTCGGCATCGCCAGCGGCAATACGGTGATGGGCCTGCAATGGCGCGATCCGTCGGCGCCCGGCCTGGTCTACGCACTCGGCGCGGCCTTCGGCAACACCGGCTTCCCGATCGACACGCGCACCGTGCCGCTCGATCCGGACTTCCTGCTGCAGGCGACGCTGGGGCAGGACCAGTCGCCGTTCTCGATCGGCTGGATCGGCGTGCTCGATGCCGGCGGCGAAGGCGGCGGCGCGCTGGGCAATCCGATTCCGGCGCTGGCCGGATTGCAGATCTGGGTCGGCGGCTTCACGTTCGATCCGAACGCGCCGTCCGGGGTACGCACGATCGGCAACTCGTTCGCCGTGCAATTGCACTGACCGACGGCGGGCTCAGGCATTGCCGCGGCGGCGCCGCGGTGGATTCCCCTTCGGCGCCAACAGCACGTACCAGGTACTCAGAGCGCCAGCCCAAAGCAGGCTGACGTGCCACTCCACGGTCGCTTTCACAGCCTGCAACATTGCCGGCCCACCGCCCTGCTCGAACGCGGCCTTGCCGCCAGCGGCCAGGGCGACCATCGGCGCCACTTGCAACTGCAGCCACACGGCCCAGACGATCCAAGCCACCACGAGCACGACGCAGAACACGGCGAGCACCGTCCGCGCCCAGCCCGGATGGAAGACTCCGAGACCTGCCAGCGGCAACAGGAACACCAGCCAGAACAACCAGCCGACCACGGCCCACACCGGACCATCCCACGCGCCGTAGCCGCCGATCGCGATCGTGATCAACACCGCAGTCCCGAGCAGCATCGCGTGTCGCCGCGCACCGGTTTCGAGCGCATGCCGCCCGACCGGATGCAAGAGCAGCAGCAGGTTGAACAACGGCACCGCGCACGACGTCAGCAAGACGAACCCGATCCACGCGAAGCTGACCACCAGCGCCGCACTCTCGTAGCCAGCACGCTCCAACGCGCCGCGTGCCAAGCGGCTGCCGAGCCACAGCCCGATCATGATCTGAACCTGCCGGGCCCCGGAGAACCGCCCAAGCCACAGAAACCACCCCAGCACGATCCGGTACAGCGGGTTCTTGGCCTTCAGTGCCTCCACCAACCCAGCGCGCGCCCCATCCAGATTCGGATCCCGCCGCAACGCCTCCCGAAAATGATGCAACGCCCCCGCCGGATCCCCGCGCTGCAGCAGCGCAAAGCCCCGTGCCTGGTGCGTGTACGGATTGTCCGGATCCCGCGCGAGCGAACTGTCGACCGTGTCCGTCGCCTCGGCCCCACGCCCGAGCCGCGTCAGCGCCACCGCGCGCAGATTCAGACAATCGGTGTCCTCCGGCTCGATCGCCAGCCCCGCATCGGCCGCCGCCAGCGCTTCGGGCAGACGGCCCTGGCTCAACCGGATCTGCGCCAGCGTGCTGTGATGATCCACATCCTCCGGATCCAATTCGATCGCCGCCGCGATCGCCTTCGCCGCCGGTTCGTGTTCGTGCCGTTGCCACAACACCATCGCCAGCGCGCCATGGGCGACGTCCGAGGTCGGATCCGCCGCGATCGCCGCCCGCGCTTCCACGAGCGCAGCGTCCAGATCCCCGTCCATCGCCAGCGCCCGCGCCAGCAGCGCATGCGCCATCGGATGATCCGGAACGACCGTCAGCAGCCGCCGCAACTCGGCGATCGCCAGTTGCCAACGCTGCTGCTCGAGCAGCAGCACCGCCCGCCGCCAGATCGCTTCGGGCTCCATGGTCACAGCTTCAGCCAGGACTTCAGGTCGTCGTACAGACCCGAATCGTTGGCGTACAGCACGTAGTTCTTCGCCGCCGCGAACCACTCCTGGGTCGTCGGTCGCTGCGCCTTCGCCGCCGCCAGCAGGTCCGCCGTCCGCAGTGGCTCGAGCACGCCACTGGCCAGCGTCGCATCGAGCTTCTGTTCGATCGCGCGATCGACCAAGGCCTTCAGATCCGCGCCGGAGAACCGATCCGTCTTCTTCGCCACCGCCACCGCATCGATGTCCTGCTGCGGCTTGCCCGCCAGCAGCAGGCGCAGGATGTCGGCGCGCGCCGGCTCGTCCGGCGGCGGCACGAACACCACCCGATCGAATCGCCCCGGCCGCCGGAACGCGCTGTCCATGTGCCATGGCGCATTGGTCGCCGCCAGCACCAGCACGCCATCGTTGTCGAGGCCAAGACCATCGAGTTCGACCAGGAACTGATTGATCGTCTGCCGGCCGGCACTGTGCTTGAGGTCGGTCCGGCTGGCGCCGAGCGCATCGACTTCGTCGAAGAACAGCACGCACGGCTTGTGCTTGCGCGCCATCTCGAACACCGCGTGCAGATTGCGTTCGCTGCGCCCGATCCACATGTCGAGCACGTCGTGGATGCCGATCGCCAGGAACTTCGCGTCGATCTCGCCGGCGGTCGCCTTGGCCAGGAACGTCTTGCCGCAGCCAGGCGGACCATACATCAGGATGCCGCCACCGACCTTCTTGCCGTACGCCTTGTAGAGGTCGGGTCGCTGCATCGGCAGCACGATCTTCTTGCGGATCTCGTCCTTCAGATTCGCCATGCCGCCGACGTGCGCGAACTTGACGTCGCTGCGAACGGGCAGAACGCTCGGATCGGCGCCGCCTTCGGCGCTGCCGCCGAGCCGTTCGCGACCGTCGACGACTCCGGCACTGTCGTCCCGGGTCAGATCCACACCCAGCCGGTGGCTCAGTTCGGCATCGCGCAGCGACGGGTCGGCGTCGAGCGCCTGGCGATACTGCCGGGCCGCGCCTTCGGCATCACCGTCGGCGAGCAGCACACGCGCCAGTTCGACCCGCGCCGGATCGCAACCGCGAGCGACCGCCTGTTCGAGCACGATCACCGCCGCCGAGTTCTTGCCCTGCGCGCGGTAGGCGCGCGCCAGCAGCAACGCCAGTCCGTCATCGCGCGGAGCGGCCCGCAGCGCCGCCAGCGCTTCGGTCTCGGCGTCGGCGTAATGGCCATAGGCGAACAGCGTGTCGGCCAGGAGGCGCCGCAACGGCAGGTTGTCGGGCGAGGCCAGCAGCGCCTGACGCAGCGACCGGATCGTGGCGTCCGCATCCATTGCTGCCGATTGGGCCACAAACGCCGCCAACGGGCAAGGCGCGCTTCAGTCGATCCAGCCGCCACCGACCACCCGTTCGCCGTCGTAGAACACCGCCGCCTGCCCCGGCGTGATCGCGAACACCGGCTCGGCGAACTCAACGAGCGCACCCGCCGCGTCGACGTCCACCGTCGCCGCGACCGCCGGCGACCGTGCCCGCACCTTGACCTGCAGCGGCAACCGCTCGCCGACCTGCGGCGCCGGCCCGAGCCAGTTGAGCCCCGCCACCACCGCCGAACTCGTGTGCATGCCATCGCGCGGTGCCAGGATCACATCGCCACCCGTGGCATCGATCGCCGCCACATAATGCGGCACGCCGAGCGCCGGCAGCCCGCGCCGCTGGCCGACCGTGAAGCCATCGACCCCGTCATGGCGACCGAGCACTTTGCCGCTGCGATCGACGAAGCGACCGGGCACACCACCGCCGCCGCGCGCGCGCACGACATCGCGATAGTCGCCCGACGTCACGAAGCAGATCTCCATCGACTCCGGCTTGTCCGCCGTCCGCAGCCCCGCCGCCGCCGCCAGTTCGCGCACCTGCGGCTTGGTCAGGTCGCCGAGCGGGAACATGACCCGCGGCAACGCCGTCGCGGCGATGCCGAACAGGTAGTAGGTCTGATCCTTGTCGCCGTCGACCGCCCGCCACATGGCCCCGTCGCGCACCCGCGCATAGTGCCCGGTCGCCACCGCTTCGGCACCGACGTCGTCAGCCAGCGCGAACAGCTGCCCGAACTTCAGGTGCTGGTTGCACAGCACGCACGGATTCGGCGTGCGGCCGCGGCGGTATTCGGCGGCGAAGTGGTCCATCAGCGCCGCGAACTCCTGCGCGTAGTCGAGCGCGTAGAACGGCACGCCCAGCCGTTCGGCCACCATCGCCGCATCGCGCGCGTCGGAGGCCGAACAGCACGACTTCTCCTGGGCGGCCGGGGCGCCGGGAGTGGCGCCGCCGGACACGCCGTTGCGCAGGAACACCGAGACCACGTCGTGCCCCTGCCGCTGCAGCAGCAAGGCTGCCACGCTGCTGTCCACGCCGCCCGACATCGCCACCAAGACACGCATCCGGAGTTCTGTGTTCCTCGCAGGGGGGCGATCCCTATATTCCTCGCCCCCCGTTTTCTCCAACCCCCTCGATCGATGGCGCAGCATTTCCTGACCCCCCTGACCGTGCTCCTGCCGCAAGAACCGAAGACCTCCGGCGGCCCGACCGAACGGACCGGCGGCGGCCCCACCGGTGGCACTGGCACCCAGGTCCCGTTGGGACCGGCTCCCGCCGGCGGTGGCAGCGGCGCCCCGGCCGACTGCATGAGCCAGCTGTGGTTCCTGCCGCTGTTCCTGCTGGTCCTGTGGCTGATGATCCTGCGGCCGGAGCAGAAGCGGAAGAAGGAGGCGGCGGCGATGATGGGTGCGCTGAAGCAAGGCGAGGAAGTCGTCACCATCGGCGGCTTGCACGGCATCGTGCATTCGGTCAGCGAGCGCGAAGTGGTGCTGCAGGTCGACACCATCCGGATGACGTACGACAAGACGGCGATCGCCCGCGTCGTCCGCAATGACCCGAAGCCCGCCGCCAAGAAGTCCTGAGCCGCCGGCGACGTCCGGCGCCCGCGGCGAACAGCTTGCCGCCGAGTGGCTGCAGCGGCAAGGCTACAAGATCGTCGCGCGCAACCTGCGCACCGTGCATGGCGAGATCGACCTGCTGGTCCGCCGCTGGTTCACGTTCGCCGCGGTGGAAGTGAAGGCCCGGGCCGACCACCCGGCCCCCGAGCGGCTGGTCGACGCCGAACGGCTGGATCGGCTCGAACGGGCACTGCGGGCTCTGCGTCCCACGTTGCGACCGCGCCCATGGCGTCTGCGGATCGACGTCGTCGCCGTGCGCTGGTGCGAACACGGCCCCGAAGTGCGGCATTTCCCGGCAGTGCGGACGCTACGGCGCTGACCAAGGAATGGTCGACGAAGTCTTCCGCGGAGCCACCGGTGCGCTATGCATGCCGGTTGCTCACGACTCACGACCGACGGTCCGATGCCCACGCTGGCCGAACAGATCTTCCCGCGACGCAAGCTGCTGCTGATGCTGGCCGAGACGGCCTTGTTCACCGGCGTCATGTTCATCGGCACCAGCGTGCCGCCGCTGTCGTCGGCGCACTTCCTGTTCTTCGAGCCGGATGCCCGCTGGTACCGGGGCCTGGCCACGGCGTTCACGATCGCCGTCATCTGCCAGGCGGCGCTCAGCTACAACGACCTGTACGACTGGAAGATCTCGCAGAACCGCGCCGAACTGCCGAACCGGCTGGTGCACTCGCTGGGCTACGCGCTGGTGATGCTGGCCTGCCTGGTGCTGGCGCTGCCGTCGCTGTTCTTCTTCCCCGGCCTGGTCAACGTCACCACCGAGACGTGGACGCTGATCGTGCTGCTGGGTGTCGCGTTCGCGCTGGTCTATGTGTTCCGGAACGCCTTCCACTTCTTCTTCTACAAGTGGCGCTTCGGCGAACGCGTGGTCGTGCTCGGCTCGGATGCCGGCGCGATCGAACTGGCGCGGATGGTGCACGAGAGTCCGCTGGCCGGCTTCGAGGTGATGGGGCTGGTCGCCGAGAAGCCGACGCCGCTGTCGCCGCCGGACGCGTCAGCGCACACGCGGGTGATCGGCAACGTCAGTGACCTGCGGGCCCTGTGCGACCGCGAAGGCATCGCCCGCGTCGTCGTGTCGCTGGCCGAACGCCGCGGCCAGGTGCCGGTCGAGCAGCTGCTCGATTGCCGGATGTCCGGCGTGCAGGTCGAAGAACGCGAAGCGATGTTCGAACGGCTGACCGGCAAGATCGCGGTCGAGAGCATGCGGCCGAGCTACCTGATCTTCGGCCGCGGCTTCGCGCGCGACCCGATGACGCTGGCGCTGAAGCGGGTGATGGACATCGTGGTTTCGCTGGTCGGCCTGTTGCTGGCGATCCCGATCTGCGTGTTGGCGACGATCGCGATCAAGGCCACCAGCCGCGGCCCGTTGTTCTTCACGCAGGAGCGCGTCGGCCAGGACGGCAAGCCGTTCAAGCTGGTCAAGTTCCGGACCATGTGCGCGGATGCGGAGAAACAGACCGGACCGGTCTGGGCACAGAAGAACGACGCGCGGGTGACCCGGGTCGGCCGGCTGCTCAGGCTGACGCGGATCGACGAGATCCCGCAGTTCCTGAACATCCTGGCCGGCCAGATGTCGTTCGTCGGGCCGCGGCCGGAGCGGCCGCACTTCGTCGAACAGTTGAAGGCGCAGATCCCGTTCTATCCGCTGCGGCACACGATCAAGCCGGGGTTGACGGGCTGGGCGCAGGTGCGGCATCCGTACGGCGCGTCGGTCGAGGATGCGATGGAGAAGCTGCGCTACGATCTGTACTACATCAAGAACGTCAGCCTGCTGTTCGATCTGAACATCATCCTGCGGACGACCGGGGTGATCCTGCTGGGCAAGGGCGCGCGGTAGCCCCTTGGCTCCGCGCCGAGACGAACACCACCGCGAGAGATCGCGAAACGGTCGCTCCTACGCCAAGCGGGCGGCGAGGAACCCCTTGTCTTGGGCGGATGTTGCTCGGTCAGTCCACGCAAAGCGTGCACTTCGCCCAGACGACGACCTTCTCGGGTCCCGCCATGGTTCCCAAAGTGCACGTCGTGTTGTTGTAGCCGACGATCTGGTCTTGGCGTTCTGCATCATCACACGTCGTCGACTTGGCGATCAGCTTCTTCTGTGCAGCCGTGAGATCGCCCCATTCCGCGCAACCGGAGGCGTCGCTGACAAACCTGCTCAACGAGCCCCCGCCCGTTATCTCCAGTTGCACTTCCGAGTGGCACAGATTCTCCGGGTCGGGCTTGCACTCGCCACCCTCCGTAACGCAGCCTCCATCATCATCGGTGATGGCAGGGAGCGTACGAAAGCTGCCCACCCCCGGTGTACCAGTCCCATACAGGCGGCGTTGCCCCGTTTGTCTGCCAATGGTAGTGACGGACGCCTGCCTGTGCGTCACAACCAGTCCCAAACGCTGGGACCACTCCGGATCCGAGGATCAGCGACCCAGCCACACCAGCGGCAATGGCCGCCACGACATCTGCTACGTGCAGCATCTACAAATCTCCTGCTTCTACTACTGGACCGAGTCTGGCCGGCCCGGGACGACATTGTCCGAGCCAAGGAAGCCCCCCGGTTCTGCTTGGTTCACGGCTCCTGCGCAACGCTCCCACGCCGTTAGCCGCCACGGCGGTAGGTGAACACTTGCTCGAGGAACAAGGAGGCTTCAACGGGCGTCAACGCGCCGACGCCCTCGAACCAACGCGCCAACCTGGTCGCCAGATCAGCACGAAGGAACGTGAGGTAGTCAACCAAACCACGTATTCGTGGCGCATCCGCGTTCGAGAATCCAAACAATGTTCCCCCGCTGCAGCGGAACATGTCGATCTTGTCGCCGCCGACGTAGAGATTCGGGTCGAAGAAATGCACCCCAGCCGTCGGCGGGTTCCTGGCAAGAAAGGCGCGTGTCGGCCCATCGTCCTTGTAAACCAACGGGGTCTTGCGGCCGGCCGCGACCATGGCGTCGAGCTCCAACGCCACGGCTTCGTGATACAGAGTCATCGCCGCATCGATCTCTCGCAGCACTGGCGCTATCAGCCGCTCGAGTTCGGCTGGACGATCCCCGTCAAGAACCACATCCCGAGGATTGAGCGCACGATGCCTGAGAAGATCTGCAGCCGCGATCTCGAGTCGCCTGTTCTCGAGCAAGTATCTTGGCAGAGATGGCTTCGCCACCCTTCGACTTGCAGTCCACGCGTCGACAGAGTTGGGGCCAAGTGCAACGCTGGGGGCGCGTGGTTCATCGACCTCGTCGACTCCCACCAAGATCCGCTCGGTGGCATCGATCCGGGCGTTGGCTCGCGCATAGACCTGGTCGAGTGCCTCCGCACTCGGTGCGACTACGCCCACCGGAGCGGGAAGGGACGGAACGGGCTCCTGCATCAGGAACCCGAACGCCGCAGCGCTGCAGACCATGACCACGGCAAGTCCCGCCATCCTAGGCAGCCAGGCTCTCATGCGCAAAACCACGCCCCCCCCATGAGGCTGTTTTCAAGTTCGAAATGCGTTTTCTTGGTTTTTTTGGATCGCCCGCAGGCGCTATCGGCCGGATCCACGGAGGGTACTGACCCTCCACGGCCTTCTCGAGCGCGCCGGTGTCGAGCACCGTCAGCGCGTTGTCTGGCCGCGCACCCGCCCGGCGTGGACAGCCGCATGTAGCCACTGGCGTAGTTGTGCTCGACCGGATCCTGCGACAGATCCTGCCGATAGCGCTATTTCAACATTGCCGCCTCGACGAGCATCCGCCGGATCCTGGCCTCACTGGCCAGATCGGCCAGATACGACGCCTCGCGCGCCAGATCGCCGAGTTCGCTGTAGCGCGTGATCAACCCATCGCGCCAGCCGGCCGCCGGGCCCCGTACTCGGCGATCGCCGCAACGTCTCGTCGCCGCACAATCATCCGAGTGAATCGGCGTGGCGCCCCGGGTTCTGCGACCATGTCCGCCAGGATCACGGTCTGAACTGCTCGAATGCCTCGCCGGTGAACCGGAACGGCCCGGCAGTCGGCGTCCCAAGCCACATCCCTCCGGCGTTGTCCTTGAAGATGCAGTACACCTGGGTGTCCTTGCCGTCTCCCAACCTGTCCTTCACCGGGTAGTTGGTCACCGCTTTGCCGTCGTACCGCCAGATCCCGCCGCCGTACGGCGAGAACCAGGGTTCCCCGCGCCGTCCTTCACGGCACCCTGGAAGTAGAGTTCCTCGCCACCCGTGAGTCTCGGGTCGATCCCCGCCACCCGCGTGTACACCACCTTGCCATCCTGGTTCGCCTTGACCTGGAACCGGTACCTGGCGTTGCTGACCAGGAACGCCCCGTCCTTGTCCTCGTTGATGGAGCGGATGCCGAACGACCCTCCGCCCGGGGTCATCGTCAGCTGCTGCTCGTAGAGCCAGCCGAACGAGCGCCCGTCGTAGCGGCACGCGCCGAAGTTGCCCGTGCCGACCCCCTGCCCATCGCTCCCGAACCAGTAGTCGCCGTTCCCCGCCTGAAAGACATACCAGCAGGCGCGACTCACCTCGGTCACCACCGTGCCAACAGCCGCGTTGGGCGCGACCGCTGGTGCAGCGGGCACACCGGGCACCGGTGGCGTCTGCGCCGCGGCAGGCAGGCAGGCCGCCGAACAACGCGCCGACCACGAACTTGCCGACGAACTCGGTGCGCCGCTTCGAGCGTTGCATGCCGGCACAATGCCGTCTCCCGATCGGTTTCTTGCAGCTGCCCACCTGTTTTCCTCGGGGTCGCCGGCGATCCTGTCATCCGGACGCCGACGCCGTTCACCCCCGCGCCGTCCGCCGCGCGATCTCGCGATACCGCGTCAGCTTCGCCCGCACCGCCAAAAGCACTTCCACCGCCGGCCTGCCGGTGAACCGCTCGAGCGCATCCTCGACCCGCGCCGCGGCATACACGTGGAACTGGCCCTTGCTGACCGCCTCAACCACCTCGCGATCGAGCATCAGATCGTGCACGTTCGCCCGCGGCAGCACGACGCCCTGCCGCCCCGTCAGCTTGCGCGCCCGGCACAACCGGAAGAACCCCTCGATCTTCTCGTTGACCCCCGACACCGCCTGCACTTCGCCCTTCTGGTTGACCGAGCCGGTGATCGCCAATCCCTGATCGAGCGGCACATCGGCCAGCGAACTCAGCAGCGCCAGCAGCTGCGCCAGCGACGCCGAATCGCCTTCAACACCGTTGTACAACTGTTCGAAACAGATCGTCGCCTGCATGCACAACGGCCCGTCGTCGCCGTACTCCTGCAGCAGGTAGCCCTCGAGGATCATCACGCCCTTGTCGTGGATCGGCCCCGACAGGTTGACCAGCCCCTCGATGTTGATCAGCCCCGAACGCGCCGTGTCGGCCGCGCCGGAGTTGCAGGTGATCCGGCACGGCCGCCCGAACTCGAGCGCGCCGGTGTCGAGCACCGTCAGCGCATTGATCTGCCCGCGCGCCAGGCCCGACGTCGACAACCGCATGTAGCCGCTGGCGTAATCGCGCTCGACCAGTTCCTGCGACAGATCGTGCCGGTAGCGCTGCTTCTGCATCGCCGCTTCGACGTGCACCCGCCGGATCCTGGACTCACCGGCAGACTGCGCCAGATGCGACGCCTCGCGCGCCAGATCGCCGAGTTCGCTGTAGCGCGTGATCAGCCGATCGCGCCGGCCGGCGGCACGGGCGCCGTACTCGGCGATCGCCGCCACCGCGTCGGGCGTGCACGACCGCAACGTCTCGTCGCTGCACAACCATTGCAGGTAGTCGGCATAGCGCGCCAGGTTCTGCCGGCTGACGGCGATCGTGCTGTCGAACTCGGCGTGGATCTTGAAGATCTGCGGGAACTGGATGTCCTCGCCCGCCAGGTGTTCGTAGACGCCCGGTTCGCCGATCAACACGACCTTGACGTCGATCGGAATGGCCTCGGGTTGCAGCGAACCCGCGAGCGCGCCGGTCGCCTGATCGATCTCGCGAATCTCGAGCTTGCCGTTCTGCAGCGTCCGCTTCAGATGCGGCCAGACCCCCGGTTCGCGCAGCACGTCGATGCAGCGCAGGATCAGGTAGCCGCCGTCGGCGCGCAGGATCGCGCCGGGGCTGACCTGCGTCGGCCCCGCCGGCTGCCCTTCGCGCGGTGGCGCGATCGTGCCGAACAGGTTGGTGAACGTCGGATTGGTCTCGATCGCGACCGGACAGGCATCGCTGGTCGAGGTCTTCAGGATCTGCGCGCCGAACTCGAACAGCCGCAGCGGCTCGGTTGGCGGTTCACCGGCGGCGGCGGCTTCCTTGCCGTCGTCCTTGCCCTGGCCGTCCTCGACCTCATCGTCGACCGCGACGAACTGCCGCAGATGCCGTTCGATGTGCTCGCCGGCGGCGTCGAGCCAGTCGGCGACCTCGTGTTGCGGCCAGCGGGTGCGGAACTCCTTGCCATGCGCCTGCAGCACCTTCCACGCCAGCCGCCGTTCCATGTCGCGCAGCTCGCCGTCCATCCGGCGACGCTCGGCCTGGACCCGCAGCGAGACTTCTTCGAGCCGTTCGATCAGTTGATCGCGCGCCGCCAGCAGTTGGTCGCGGCGCGTCTCGGTCACCTTGCCCTCGATCACCAGCGTCGACAGCGCGTCGAGCGTGATCGCCTCGCCGTCGACGACCGGATAGATGTCCGCCGAAGTGGCGCCGTTCTGCGCCTGGAAGCGCACCAACTGGCAACCCTGACGGGATGCCTGCCGCTGCAGCGCGTCCATGATCCGCCGTTCGCGGGCCTCGCTGGCGCGCATGACGACGCGGCGCGACATCCGATGCGGTCGCGACCGCAGCGCCGACTGCAGGGCCACCTGCAGGATCCGGCCGAAGTCCTGCAGTTCGTCGCGAAACGCTGCGGCCTTGCCTGGCGGCAGGCTCACCAGTGCCGGACGCACCGGATCGCGGAAGTCGTGCACCAGCACGCGATCGGGTCCGCGGCGGCAGACCGGCTGGATGTCGCGCAGCAGATACTCGACGACGGTCGTGCGCCCCGAGCCGATCAGGCCGGAGACGAACAGATGGTAGCCGGGCGCGTGGATCGCGAGGCCCGTGCGGAGCGCCGACATCGGCCGATCCTGACCGAGCAGGAACGCCGCCGTCGGCTGCCGGCCCGACGGCTTCAGCGGCGGACAATCCCACCGCAGCTGCGCCGGCAGCAGTTCGCCGCTGCCGCCCTTGCCAGCGCGCCCGTTGCCGCCGCGCACCGACTGCAATCCTGCCCGTCGCCCCCGCTTGCCGTCGCTGCCGCGCATCAGAGCCTCGCGACCAGCACCGGACACGGTGCGGCCTTGAGGATTTCACCGGCGGTGTTGCCGAGCAGCGCCTTCATGAACCCGGCGCGACCGCGGGAGCGGACGAGGATCAAGTCGACTTTCTGCACCAACGCCTCCTTCAGGATCTCCTCTTCGACGTCCTCGCTGATCGTCACGTGGCCAAGCGCCCGGACGCCGGCAGCGGCGGCGCGGTCGACGTGCTGTTGCAGCACCGCGCGCACGTCCTGCAACAGGCTCTGTTCGAAATCGCGCCCGCCGCCGGCCATCGCCCGATGGCGACCGATGAGATTCACCGTCGCTGGCGTATCGATGACCGCCAGCAGCACCAGCTCGGCGCGCAGTTGTGCGGCCAGACCGATCGCGTAGCCGAGGTCGGGCTCGCGCGTCTCCGCCAGCTCGACCGGCGCGAGGATGCGGCGCACGACCGGGGACACCATGCGCACAGACCATACGGAACGGACGGACGAAAGCGAGCGCGCACCACCGGCCGCGTGCATCCGGCAGACCGCCCACGGCGAACGCGACCTGACGCCGCTGTTCGGCTATCGTGCGCCTCCTCCCGTGGACCTGCAGAGCCTCAAGATCGACCGCGGCCCCAAGAAGGCCACCCGCCGCGGCTCCCCTGGCCCCTGGCTGCTCCGGATCCTGTTCCTCGCGGCTGTCGGCGGCGCCGGCTGGGTGCTGTGGCCCTGGGCCAGCGGTTTCATCGACAAGATGCGGCTGCCGGAAGTGCAGTTGTGGGCCGTGACCGAGTCCACTCCGGCGGCAGCGGCGGCGGTGTCGGGCACCGCGGCCAATGGTCATCTCGTCGCCACGCGGCGCGCGGCGCTCAGTTCGGATGTGCCGGGCCGGATCGTCGAACTGAACGTTCGGGAGGGCTCGGTCGTGCAGAAGGACGAAGTCGTGGCCCGGCTCTATGCCGACGAGTACCGCGCCGCACTCGCGCGCGCCAAAGCCGAACAGGCGGTCGCCGAGGCTGCGCGAGTCCGCGCCGCTGCCGCGATCGCGACCGCACAGGCCGAAGAACGCCAGGCGACGGAGACGGCAACCGCCGCCGCGGCACAACTGGAAGAAGCCCGGGTGCAGGCGAAGTGGGCCGAGCAGGAACTCGGCCGGCAGGCCGAACTGACCGGCTCGGCGATCGAATCGCCGCGCGAGTTGCAGCGTGTCCGCGCCGAATGGCTGGCCGCCGAAGCCAGGGTCCAGTCGTTGACCGCCGCCCACGCCGCCGCCGAATCGACGGCCACGACCGCCGCCCAGCGCGTGCAGGTCGCGCGCGAGGACGAACGCGTCGCCGCGGCCCAGTCGACGGTCGCCAGTGCCGCCGTGGCGTTGGCCCAGGCCACCCTCGACAAGACCGATGTCAAGGCACCATTCGCCGGCATCGTCGTGCTGAAGGACGCCGAGATCGGCGAGGTCGTCTCGCCGAACGTGCAGGGCGGCAGCAACGCGCGCGGCGCGGTCTGCACGCTGGTCGATTTCGAGTCGCTCGAGGTGCAGGCCAACGTACCCGAGACGACGCTGGCCGCCGTCGAGGTCGGGGCACCTGCCGACGTCTATCTGGACGGTTGGGCCAGCGAACGGCACGACGGCGTCGTCGATCGGATCTGGCCCACCGCCGATCGGCAGAAGGCGACGATCGAAGTGCGGATCCGGCTGGCGAAGATCGATGCCCGGATGCGTCCGGAGATGGGCGTTCGCGTGGTGTTCCGCAAGGCCACTGCCGAACAACCGACGCCAGCCGGGGACGGCCAGCCGCGGATCCTGGTGCCCGAAGGTGCCATCGTGCCGATTGCCGGCGAAACCGGTGCGTTCGTCTGCGAGCGCGATCGCGTCGTGTTCACCAGGGTCGCGACCGGCGAACGCAAGAACGGCAAGGTCGCCGTCGACGCGGGTCTGCGGGCCGGCCAGCAGATCGTGCTGGACCCCCCGGGTTCGCTGCAGCCCGGTGACCGCGTCCGCATCAAGAAGAGCAACTGACCGCCCCACCATGAGCCAGAACTCCATCGAACTGCGCGGCGTCACGCGCATCTACCGCCGCGGCGGCCAGGATCTGCGGGTGCTCGACGAGCTGGACCTGACGATGGCCGGCAGCACGTTCTACGCGCTGATGGGCCCGTCCGGTTCCGGCAAGACCACGCTGCTCAACCTGGTCGGCGGCCTCGATCGCGCCGACGCCGGCGAGGTGCTGGTCGGCGGCGAGGACCTGACCGGACTGTCCGACACCGAGCTGGCGCGCTGGCGCGCCGATCACGTCGGCTTCGTGTTCCAGGGTTTCAACCTGCTGCCGGTGCTGACCGCGCGCGAGAACGTCGAGCTGCCGCTGCTGCTGCTGCCGCTTGGCCGCCGGCAACGGCGGGAACAGGCCGAACGGGCGCTCGAGATGGTCGACCTCGGCGATCGCATGGACCACAAACCACGCGAGCTGTCGGGCGGTCAGGAACAACGCGTCGCGATCGCGCGCGCGATCGCCACCGACCCTGAGGTGATCCTGGCCGACGAACCGACCGGCGATCTCGACCGCGACACCGCCGACGCGGTGCTGCTGCTGCTGCAGCGGCTGAATCGCGAACTCGGCAAGACCATCCTGATGGTCACCCACGACCCGCAGGCCGCCGGCTACGCCGATCGCGTGATCCACCTCGACAAGGGCAAGCTCGGCCGCATCGACGACAACCGCGCCACCGCCGGGAGGTCGTGATGCCGTTCCGCTTGTTGTTCCGCTCGCTGTTCCGCCATCCGATCCGGGCGTTGCTGACGGTCGGCTCGGTCGCGATCGCGGTGTTCCTGATCTGCATGCTGCACGCGGTGGTCACCGGGCTGGCGCGCACCGTCGATGCCGCGGCGTCGAATCGGCTGCTGGTGCAATCGGCGGTGTCGCTGTTCGTCGATCTGCCGCTCGCCTACCAGGGCAAGATGGCGGCGGTGCCCGGCGTCGAGGCGATCTGCAAGTGGCAGTGGTTCGGCGGCCGTTACGAGCAGGACAAGGGCGGCTTCTTCGCCCAGTTCGGCATCGATCCGGAGACGTTCTTCGCCAGCTATCCGGAGATCACGCTGCAGGAAGGCAGCCTGGAGGAGTTCCAGAAGAACCGCAGCGCCTGCATCGTCGGCAAGGATCTGGCCGCGCAGTACGGCTGGCAGCTCGGCCAGACGGTGCCGATCGCCGGCACGATCTTCACCCGCACCGACGGCCGGCCGTGGGAGTTCACCATCGCCGGCATCTACCAGACCAGCACGCCGACGATCGATCAGCAGACGCTGTACTTCCAGTTCGAGTACCTGCGCCAGTCGCTGGAGACGGGTGGCGCGGTCGGTCCGGACGGGGTCGGGGTCTACATGCTGCGCGTGCAGCGCGGCGCCGATCCGGTGGCGATCCAGGCCGCCGTCGATGCGCTGTTCGCCAACGGTCCCCAGCGCGTGCAGACCACCACCGAAGCCGAGTTCAACCGGCAGTTCGTGTCGATGCTCGGCGACGTGCCGCTGCTGATGCAGATGGTCGGCGGCGCCGTGCTGTTCGCGATCTTCTTTGCGGTGCTCAACACGATGATCATGACCGGACGCGAACGGACCCGCGACATCGGCGTGCTGAAGGCGCTCGGCTTCCCGAACGGCACCGCCGGCATGCTGCTGCTGGCCGAGTCGCTGCTGTTGTGCGGCCTCGGCGCCACGCTCGGCGTGCTGGCCGGCTTGCTGCTCGAACCCGCCTTCCAGGCCGCGGTCGGCGCGATGCTGCCCGGCTTCGGCTTCGCCGGCGACACCCTGCTGCTCGGCGCGATCTTGGCTCTCGGCATCGGCGTGGTCGCCGGTCTGGTGCCGGCGTTCCGCGCCAGTCGTCTGACGCCGGTGCAGGCGCTGCGGGAGGTCGGCTGATGGCCCTGGTGCCGTTGCGCTACAACCTGCGCAGTCTCTGGGTGCGCAGTTCGTCGACGTTGTTGACGGTCTGTGCCATCGGCGCCACCGTCGCGGTGCTGGCCGGCATGCTGTCGTTGCAGCAGGGCTTCGTCACGTTGTTCGCCGAACGCGGCCGCACCGACATCGCCGTCTTCCTGCGCAAGGGCGCCACCTCCGAGGGCGAGTCGGGCCTGACCCGGGAACAGTGTGCGATCCTGACCAAGGAGGTCGCCGAGGTGCAGAAAGGTGACGGCGACCGGCCACTGGCTTCGGCCGAACTGTTCCTGGCGGTCCGGCGCAAGA
Source organism: Planctomycetota bacterium (assembly GCA_016713175.1). GTDB lineage: Bacteria > Planctomycetota > UBA1135 > UBA1135 > UBA2386 > JADJPQ01. The sequence continues at coordinate 257,089 of JADJPQ010000007.1, read as the reverse complement.
AGGCCGATGGCGGCGAGACCAACGTGTCGCTGCGCGGCGTCGAGCCATTGACCTTCGCGATCCACGGCGACGACGTCGGCATCGTCGAAGGCCGCAACTTCCAGCCCGGCAGCGACGAACTGATCCTCGGCGAGGGCCTGCGCGCGCGGTTCCCGGACCTGCGCGTCGGCGAGACGATGCAGATCAACGTCGTGCCGTTCAAGATCGTCGGCATCTTCGCGGCCAAGGGCGGCTATCGCTCCGAGGTCTGGGGCGATCTCGATCGGCTCGGCGAGGCATTGCAGCGACCGGTGCGCAGCCGCGTGATCGCCAGGGTGCCGGAGGGCACCGACCTCGCGGCCATCCAGACGCGCTTTGCCGACGACTTGCGCGTGCAGCCCAAAGTGCTGACCGAGGCCGAGTATCTGACCAGCCAGACGCAGCGCCTGTCGCTGACGTTCGGCATCCTCGGCGGCTTCCTGGCATTCATCATGGGCATCGCCGCGGTGTTCACCGGCACCAACGCGATGCTCGCGGCGATCAGTTCGCGCACCCACGAGATCGGCATCCTGAAGGCACTCGGCTTCCGGCCGTTCGCGATCTTCCTCGCGTTCCAGTTCGAGGCGCTGTTGCTCGGTCTGCTCGGCGGCGTCCTCGGCTGTCTGGCGGTGCTGCCGCTGCAAGGCGTCGAGACCGGTACGATGAACCAGACGTTCTCCGAAGTGACGTTCGCGTTCCGGACGACCCCGGCCGTGATGCTGAACGCGGTGGCGTTCGCTGCCGTCCTCGGACTGATCGGCGGTGCCGGGCCGGCGCGTCGCGCCGCGAAGATGATGCCGACGACGGCGCTGCGCCGCGGCTGATCGCGCGGTATGCTCGGGGCCGCATGCGCGGTACCCTCGCCACACCGTCGCTCGCGGTCGCCGTCGTGCTCGGCGCCTTGTCGGCACAGCACGAACTCGGCACACCACCGATCCGCCATTGGGGCAGTGCCGACCATCACCGCTCGGTCGCGTTCCACGACGTGGCGCTGGATTCGCGCCAGTTCGCCTGGTTCGGCACCGCCGGCCCGTTCGTGATGCTGTTCGACGGGCTGCGCTGGCACGCCGTGGCGATCCCGGCGCCGCGCGCGCAGAGCCTCGCCATCGGCGAGGACGACACCGTCTGGATCGGCGCCGCCGGCGACCTGGGCTTCTTGCGGCACGAACCGGCCGGGCCGACCTTCGTGTCGTTGCGCGATCATGTCCCCGCGGACCTGCGCTCGCCGAGCGACATCGTGCAGACGCGGCATGCGGGCGGCCAAACCCTGTTCTTGTCCCGGCAGGTGCTGTTGGCCTGGGACGGCGAACGGATGCGCGGCTGGCGCAGCGCGGGCGACGATCGTTGGCTTTCCGTCCAGCACCTTGGCGGCACCTGGTACGCCACGCGCCAGACTGGCGTGTTCGTCCGGCAGCAGGATGCGTGGGTCCGGCAGCCAGGCGACTTCGCGCCCGATCTGATCGCTGTCCTCGCCGGCGCCACCGGCCCGTTGGCGATCTCGGCGCGGCATGGACCGCAACCGCTGCAGCCGGCCGACGGGGCCGCCACTCCGCCGTTCGACGCAACCCAAGGCCCCGGTATCGCGTTCGCTGTGGCCGGCCGCGGCGGGGAACTGGTGTTCGGCGGCAAGTCCGGACTGACGTTCCACGGCGGCAAACGGCCCCTGCGACGGTTGCCGGAACGGTACCTCGGCCCGGCCACGCAGATCAACGGCGGCTGCATCGCCGGCGACGGTACGCTGTGGCTGGCGCACGACAACGGCGCTACCGCGATCGCGTTGGCGACCGACGCCATGCACTTCGACACCGCCAGCGGCCTGCAGGGGGCGGTGCTCGGACTGCAGCGCCACCAGGGCCACCTGCACGTCGCGACCCTCGGCGGCCACTTCCGGCTGGTGCCAGATCAGCCGGGCGAGCCATGGCGAGCGGAACGGCTGCAGCCCGTCGACCGGCAATGCGGCGGCCTGCTGACTCTCGCCGAGGAACTGTACGTGCTGACCGACGGCGGCCTCTGGCTGTGGCGGCCCGATGGCGCCACGCAACTGACGCGCGCCCCGGTGACCGCCGCGCAGCCGCTCCGCTCGCTGCCCGGGCACTGGCTGCTCGGCACGGCCGGGGGTCTGCACCTGGTCATCGCCGCCGACGGCGGCATGCGTCCGGTCGCCCAGATCGACGCCATCCCTCAGCCGGTCACCGCCCTGGCCGAACACGACGGCACCGCGTTCGTGCAATGCGACGGTCAGCCGCTGCGCGCGCTGCACTGGCCCGACGGTGTTGGCGGACCACCGCGCGTCGACGACGTCGACGGCAGCTGCCAACGCTGTCAGTTGTTGTCGCCGAACGACCGACCGTTCGTCGCCGCCGCAGCCCGCTGCTTCGACCTGCAGGGTCGACCCAAGCCGCGACTGGTTGCGAGCGGCGAACTCACGTGCGCCGAACTGCCCGGTCTGGGTTTCGTCTGCCAGGCGGTACGGGCCGGCGAGCGCTTGCTGTTGGCGACGAACGAGGGCCTGCTGACCCGCACGACCGGCACCGGGAACACGACCCGCATCCCGATCGATCTGGATCCGACGCAACAGGCCGCATGGTGGTGCATCGCACCCGACCCAGCCGCCAACGACACGCTGTGGTACGGCGGCAAGGACTTCGTCGGCCGGATCCATTTGCAGCCCGGCGAGCGGACCGCGACCCCGCCGCCGGTGGCGACGGTGACCCGCATCGTCGCCCGTGGCAGCAACCAGCCCGAGACCGTGCTGCAGCCGAGGCCGCGCGAACGCACCGTGACGCTGCCGACCGGTTGCGAACGCTTGTGGATCGAGTTCGCCAGCGGGCCGGGCGCCCCGGGTGACCTCATCGAGTTCGGCTGGCGCAACGCGACGGACGCCGCCGCACCGCTGCAGTGGACGCGTTCGGGCGGCGCGGCGCTGGAAGACCTGCGCCCGGGCACGATCGCCTTCGAACTGCGCGCCCGTCGACCGGGGACTTCCGGTGCACCGACGACCTGGACGATCATGATCGCCGAGCCTCAGGGCTGGCCAGTGCAGGTCTGGGTCGCCGGCACGGTGACGGTGGCGCTGCTGTTCCTCGGCACGTTGCGCTGGACGACCCGCCGCCATCGGCGGCGCGCCGCCGCGTTGCAGACGTTGATCGACGAACGCACCGCCGACCTGCGGGTGACGTTCGAACAGTCCCCCGTTGGCCTCGCGGCCTGCGACCTGCGGGCCGTCGCCGCGCTGTTGCCGACGTCGGGAACGCTGGTCCGCCGGAAGCTGGACGACCCGGGCTTGCTGGCTGCCTGCGCCCGCGCGATCGTCATCGTACGCGGTAATGCCGCGCTGCTGCGGCTGTTCGCGATCAGCGACGTCCAGGCGTTGCCGGCACGGCTGGCGACCTGCCGCACCGGGTCGGCGGACTCGGCGTTCGTGGCCGGCCTGGTCGCCCTGGCCGACGGTGTCCGCGAGTTCTCGACGCCGTTGCAGCTGCGGCTGCCCGAGGGACCAGAACTGCATTTGCAGGTCCGGATCGCGATGCCCGATTCCGGGCCTGGACGCTGGCAGCGCATGCTGCTGTCGGTGCACGACGAGACCGCCCAGCGACTCGCCGAAGCCAACGAACGCGCCATCGAACTGCGGATGCAGGACGCGCAACGGCTCGAGAGCCTCGGCGTGCTGGCCGGCGGCGTCGCCCACGACTTCAACAACCTGCTGACCGCGATCCTCGGCAACGTCGATGCGGTGCGCGACGAACTTGCCGCCGGCGACCGCGATGTCGCCTTGCAGCAGATCGAGACCGCGTCGCGGCGAGCGGCCGAACTGTGCCACCAGCTGCTGGCCTACGCCGGCCGGTCCACCGTCGTGCGGGCGCCGTTCGAGCTGTCCGCCCTGGTCCACGAGATGGTCGAGATCCTTCGGGCCGCGATTGGCAAGAAGGCGACGCTCGTGATCGAGCTGCCCGAGGACCTGCCGCCGGTGGTCGGTGACGCGGCCCGCCTGCGTCAGGTGGTGCTGAACCTGGTCACCAACGCCGCCGAGTCGCTGCCGCAGAGCGGCGGCCGCCTGACCATCGCCACCGGGGCGATCACGACGACCGCGCCGCGCGACCACTGCCAGGGCCTCTGTACCGCGGCCGGGGCCTACGTGTTCGTTCGCGTGACCGATACCGGCATCGGCATGGAGCCCGCGATCCAGCAGCGGATCTTCGAGCCGTTCTTCACGACCAAGTTCACCGGCCGGGGACTCGGCATGGCCGCCGTGCTCGGCATCGTGCGCGCCCACGACGGTGGCATCGACATCGACAGCGAACCGGGCCGCGGCACGACCATCACGATCTGGCTGCCGGCGCAGCCGGGTGCTGCGCGACCGGAAGGCCTGGTCGCGGCACGCCGTGCCGACGCCACACCGACGGCGGCGACGGTCCTCGTCGTCGACGACGACGTACCGGTGCTGATGGCGTTCACCAGTCAACTGCGGCGCGCCGGCTGCTCGGTGCTGCCGTGCAGCTCTGGCCGGGAGGCGCTGTTGACGTTCCGCAGCGCTCCGGGCGCGATCGATCTGGCGATCGTCGACTGGACGATGCCGGACTTGGATGGTGCCGCCGTGATCGCCGAACTTCGACGCCTGGCGGCGGATCTGCCGGTCGCGCTGACGTCCGGGTACGCGGCACAGGCGCTGGCCATTCCCACCGGCGAACAGCCACTGACGCTGTTCCTGGCGAAGCCGTGGACCGCAGCCGAGTTGCTGAGTGTGGTGCAGCGACTGCTGCAGGCTTCGCCGCGCCGCCGCTCCGCGTTGGCGTAGCCATTGCGAAACTGGGACACGGGCGCCGCCCTCGGGGTCCGGTCATTCGCTAATGTGCGTCTGGTTGCGCCTCGGCGCCGCCCGTTGCAAACACCCGGAGGCCTGAGGTGATGGCGAGGCATGTCGCAGCAAGGGTTCTGATGCTGGTCGTATCGGTGCCGGCCGCCGCATACGCGCAGGGGTCCGTGGTCCCGTATGGCAACGGCACCGTTGGCACCAGCGGGTTCACGCCGCGCATCTGGGTCGATGGCAGTCCGCATCTCGGCAACGCCCAGTTCGCGATCACGATCGACCGCGGTCTCGCCGGGGCAGCCGCTCTGCCGCTGATCGCGCTCGGACCGGCGAACCTGCCGTTGTTGTCGCTGACCCTGCTGGTCGATCCAACGACCGCGGTGACGCCGGCGAGTGGGATTCTCGGTGGCACGACGGGAACACCGGGCCAGGGCACCGCCAGCATGCCCCTGCCGCTGCCGGCGACGGCATCGCTCGAGGGCTTGGCGCTGTTCGCGCAGTGGCTGGTGCTCGATCCGGCCGCTGGTTCGGGCATCGCGGCATCCGATGGCTTGCGGGTCACGCTGACTCGCGGCCCGCTCGTGATCGGCGCGAGTCTCGCGTCGCTCGACACGTTCGTGCCGCCGGCCGGCCCCTACCTGAGCCAGCCGACCGGCGCCGATCCGTGGGATCTCGCCACCGATCGCGCCGGCACACTCGCATTCGCGCTCTACACCTTTGGCCCGCCCGCTACCGGCCTGGAGATCCACGACCTGACCGCGGTGCCGCCGGTCAGGCTGTTGACCGTCGCCATGGGCGCCGGCGGTCGCGCGCTCGCCGTGCATCCGGACGACGAACGGCTGTACGTCGTGCACCGCCAGACCGCCAGCCTCGGCGCGATCAGCTACCACGACATCCGCCGCGGCTCGCCGACGTTCGGGGCGCGGCTCGGACCGGTCACCGGCATCGCCAATCCGTCGCAGTTCGCGCGCATTCCGTATGCGGACATCTCCGAGGACGGCCGGGTGCTCGTCGTCACCGCGTTCGATCTGTTCGCCGATGTGCGCGAACTGCTGGTCGTCGACGTCGCCCCGACCTCGCCCACCCGCGATCGGGTGCTGCGGCAGTTCCATTACACCGGCACCCAGATGACGGCGTTCGCCGGCGTCGCCGTGTCGGCCGACGGCCGCTTCGCGTTCGTGCCCGGCATGCATGCCAACCAGGGCCGGCTGCTGCGGATCAATGTGCAGACCGGCGCCATCGTGAACTCGGTGACGTTCCCCGGCCCGGCCGATCGGCTAGCGCTCGATCCGCGCGAACGCTTCGTCGCGATGGCGACCTCGAGCAACACGGCAAGCGAACTCGTCATCGTCAGCCTCGAGCCCGGCCCCGGCTTCTTCACCGCCCGCACGATCTCGAGCGGCCCAGCATGGCTCTATCCGGTGGCACTCAGCGCCGATGGCGCCACGGCGGTCGCACCCGACGTCGCCAATGGTGGCTTCGCCGCCTACGACGTCGCCAGCGGCGCGCTGACCTGGTTCGCCCCGAATGCCTCCACCACCGTGCGGTGCGTGGTGCGCTAGACCGACACCTTGCTGGCCAAGCCAGCAGTCCTTCCCTGCAACCTCGCGAGTCCCATGAAACCGATCGTTCTCGTGTCGCTGTTCGTCCTCGGCACCCTGGGCGCCCAGACCTTCGTCAGTCCGGCCACGCACGGGCACTCCGAAGGCGGGGCGCAGAACTCGTTCCCGTTCGGCACCACGATCGTGCCGTTCCGCTACCTGCAGATCCACGACGACGTGCCGGCGATGACGATCTCCGGACTCGCGTTCCGCCACAACGCGACCAACACCGTCTACCCGGCGCACTCGGTGACGCTCGACGCTTGGGTCTCGACCGCCGCCTTCCCGTCGGTCCTCGCCAACGCGACGTTCGACCTGAACCACGGTGGGGACAAGATCCAGGTGGTCACCAACCGGACCTACAACCTGCCGGCGTCGGATCCGCATCGCCTGCCCGGGGAGTTCGTCCTCGACTTCCCGTTCGACGTGCCGTTCGTCTACGCCGGCGGCTCGCTGTGCTGGGAAGTGCAGGTCACGGCCAAGACGCAGGCGGCCAACATCTTCTACGACGCGATGACCGGCGGCGGCACCAGTCCGGCGCTTGCCACCAGCCGAGGTCTCGCCGGCTGCCGTTCGACTGGGCGGACGCTGACGATGACCGTCAATCCGACCGGGCCGACCGACTGGACCACCGGCACCGGCAGCCTGAACATCGCCGGCTCGCAACTGCAGGCCAATGGCGCGGTGTTCCACGTGCTCGGCTTCGACACGGCGTTCTGGACTGCGGTCGGCGTGCCGCTACCGGCGATGATCCCGACCAGTGACACCGCGCCGTCGGGCACCTGCACGATCTATCTCGACGTGCTCTACGTGGCGCCATTCACCGCCAGCGCCACCGGTACGGTGTCGATCCAGCTCCCGGTGCCGGTGAACGTCGGGTTGGTGGGTCTGACGGCGTTCTCGCAGATCATCGGCCTGGATGCCGCGGCGAATCCGTTCGGCATGACCGCGAGCCAGATGGCGATGCACAACTGGGTCGGACCGTTCCCGGCACCGAGCTGTTCGCGGGTGTCGAGTTCGGGCAGCCTCGGCCCGACCGGCGGCATCAACGTCGGTGTCAACACGTTGATCACCAAGTTCTACTGAGCGACGCGGAGGCACATGAACGATCGCATTCGCGGCTTGCTCGCGGCGCTGGCCCTGTTGTGCGCTGCCGGCGGAGCCCAGACCTACATCGATCCCGTGAATGGCAACGACGCCCCTGGCGGCGGCGGCCAGACCAACCCGCTGCGCACGTTGACCTACGCGATAAGCGCCGTCGGCCCCGCGGGTCCGGCGACGTTTCGGCTGCGTGCCGGCGCGTACACCGACCCGGCCGAGACGTTCCCGATTGCGTTGCCCGACAGCTGCGTGGTCGAGGCCGATCCGGCCACCACGGTGCGCGGCATGCAGTCGGTGCAGATCGCCGGACCACCGACCGGCGCGGGCCACACACCCGCGCTCGTCGTCGGCGGTCGCGGCAATGGTCCGGTGGCCGTGACGCTGCGCGGGCTGCTGATCGAAGGCAGTGCCTACATCGCGGTGGCCGTCGATGCGCCGCAGGGCACGGGCACGCTCGACCTGCGGCTCGAGGACTGTGTCTGTGATCACTACCGCGATCTCGAAGCGGTGATCGCCGGCAACACGGTCGCGACGATCGCCTACGACCGATGCACGCTGCGCGGGCTCGACGAACAACTGCGGATCACCGCACGCGGCACCTCGGTGACCACGCTGCTCGTCGATCACGGCGTGCTGAGCGGCGCCTGGGTCGGCGCCGATCTGATCTCGCTGGGCGGCACCATCGCAGCCAACCTCCGTGGCGTCCGCCTGATCGATCATGGCCTGTACGGCATCCGGATGGGCACGCAGAACAACGGCACGGTCGCGGTGCGCGCCGAGCACTGCCTGTTCCGCAAGTCCGGCACGCGCACGATCGGCCTGCCGACCAATGACCTCGGCGGCATCGTCGACAACCCGACCGGCCTGGCCGGCACGCGCACCGTCCGCGTCGAGAACTCGATCTTCTGGGGCAACGTCAACGACTGCCCGCACTACAACGCGGCGAACTACACGTTCGGCAACAACATCGTCCAGCAGGCCAATCTGGTCGCTGCCGGCGGCAATCGCAACGTCGCGCCGGGGTTCGTCGATGCGCAGGGCAACGACTATCGGTTGCTGCCGGGGTCACCGGCGGTCGACGCGGGTGATCCGACGGCGACGACGCTGCTGGCCGACTTCGAGGGCAATCCGCGCTTTCAGGGCAATGGCCCCGATCTCGGGCCCGACGAGTTCTGGTCGCTGTATCTGTATGCGTCCGGCGTCGCCCACGTCGGCGGTCCCTGGCCGACGTGGCTGGTGTTCCGGGCGCTGGGGCCACCAGGAACGCCGTTCGCCGGCTTCACGTCGTTCGGCAACAGCGGCCTGCCATGGGCACCGGGAACGCTGTATCTGGCGCAACCGATCTTCGGCAGCATGTTCGTCGGCACGATCGGCAGCAATGGGCTCGGGCAAGCGGCGATCCAGTTGCCGGTGGCGCCGTTCGCGATCGGTTACGAGACGTGGTGGCAGGGAGGGTTCGCGGTGCCGCCGTATCTGGGCATCAATGGCAACCGGGTGCTGCTGCGACCGTGAACGCCGTGGCCACCGGCGGGTCTGGGCTGCCGCCGCCGGCGCCACGCGAACGTCACTGCGGCTTGTGGATCAGGTAGTGCGCCGACAACCATTCCGGGCCGGCCCAGTCGTCCTCGCCGACGTCGACCACGCGTCCGCCGGCGGCGGCCACGATCTCCAGCACGTGCTGGATCGCCGTGCCATGGACTTCGATGTGCTGTTCGCCGCCCCGCTCAGCCCCGGCAAGATGCCGGCCGGCATCCGGCGACGGCGGCGGCGGACACCCGACCAGTGCATCTTCCGGATGAAGTTCGATCGCCCGGGGCACGATCTGCACGACTGAACGCGCGGCCGGGTTGTCCGCCGACTCGATCCATGCAGCAGCGATCGCCGGCAGGAACGCCAACTGCAGGGATCCGTCGTAGATCGGGGCCTGCATCGCGACCAGGACCTCCGCCGCGCTCTGGGGCGACACATCGTGCGGCAACGGCACCTGGGTCGCCGGCGCGACGGCAGCGCCGTTCAGCCGCAACCACCGGGCGGCGATCGCCACCGCACCAAGACCGCGCGCCAACCAGGGCGACCGCCCGGCGTTGACCAGGTGCACACGGTGCCAGCGCCATTCACCGGCGTAGATGAAGCCGCCGACCGGATGCACGGACGTGCGCGCGACCAACCCCGCGCTGCCACCGAGCTGGGCGACCGGCGGCGCTGCGACCGCACGACGAGCCAACGGTTCGACCGGCAGTTGCACGAACGCGAAGCCGCCGGGCCGCAGCACCCGGACGAACTCGCGCAGGTAACCGGCCGCGTACTCGGGCACCATGTGCTGCAGCACCAGCGCCGTCAGCACGAAATCGAAGCTGGCGTCGGCGAACTGCCGCAGGTCCGGCCGATCGTTGACCAGGAACCGCGCGCGGCCGCCGGTGCGATCGATCGCGCGCGCGCCCTCGATCATCGACGGCGCCAGGTCGACACCCACCGGACGTTCGAACCACCCCGCCAACGCCTGCGTCAGCCGGCCCTGCCCACAGCCGAAATCCAACGCATCGCCACGAGCAGGCAGCGCGCCCAGTCCCTCGAGATGCAGCGCAACCCAACGAACGAAGTCGACGCCGGTGCGCAGGAACGCCTCGGGATCCCAGTTGCCACCGCGGGTCGTCGGGTGCGACAGGATCGCCCACAGCGGATCCGTACGCCCGAGGTTGTCCCAGTTCCGCTGCAGGCGCAGAAGGTCCACGCGATCACTCCCACTCGATCGTCGCCGGCGGTTTGCTGCTGATGTCGAGACCCACGCGCGAGAAGCCCTTGACCTCGTTCAGGATCCGGTTCGAGATCCTCCGCAGCACGTCGACCGGCAGCAGTTCCCAGTCCGCCGTCATCGCATCCTGCGAACTGACGACCCGCAGCATGCAGACGTCCTCATAGACGCGCGCGTCGCCCTTGACGCCGACCGACTTGATCGGCAGGTAGACGGCGAAGTACTGCCACAGACCCTGCTGCAAGCCGCGCTTCTCGACCTCGTCGCGGACGATTGCATCCGCCTGGCGCAGCGGCTCGAGCTTCTGCCGCGTCACCTCGCCCAGACAGCGCACCGCCAGCCCCGGTCCGGGGAACGGCTGCCGATCGACCAGGCTGCTCGGCAGGCCGAGCTGGCGACCGAGCGCCCGAACCTCGTCCTTGAACAGATCGCGCAGCGGCTCCACCAGCGTCATGTCGAGGTCCTTGGGCAGCCCACCGACATTGTGATGGCTCTTGATCGTCGAGGTCGCGCCGCCGTGCGCCGCCACCGATTCGATGACGTCGGGATACAGCGTGCCCTGGCCGAGGAACTTCGCCGACCGCAGCGATCGCGCTTCGTCGCGGAACACGTCGACGAACACCTTGCCGACGACCTTGCGCTTGTGCTCGGGGTCGATGATGCCGCGCAGCTCGCCGAGGAACCGTTCGCTGGCATCGACGATCTTGACGTCCATGTGGTAGTCGTCGCGGAACAACGACTCGACGCCGTCGCGTTCGCCCGCGCGCAGCAGCCCATTGTCGACGAACACGCAGTGCAGCCGCCGGCCGATCGCGCGGTGGATGATGACCGCCGCCACCGAGCTGTCGACGCCGCCGGACAGGCCCATCACGACCTCGCCGTCCGGCCCCACGAGTTCGCGGACCGCGGCGACCTTGGCGTCGACGATGTTGCCGGGATTCCAGTCGCTCCGGCACTTGCCGATCGCGCGGACGAAGTTCTCCAGCATCACGCCGCCGTCCTGCGTGTGCGCGACTTCCGGATGGAACTGCAGGCCGTAGAAGCCACGTGCGCGATCGGCCACGACCGCGAACGGACACGGCGCGCTGCGCGCCAGCACCGAGAACCCCGGTGGCAGCTTCGCCACCTTGTCGCCGTGCGACATCCAGACGATGCCGTCCTGCCGGACGCCGGCCAGCAGTTCGCCCGCGTCGTCGATCCGCATCTCGGTGCGCCCGTACTCGGCACCCGAACTGGCCGGCGTCACTTCGCCGCCGAGATTCTGCGCCAGCCACTGCAGGCCATAGCAGATGCCGAGCACCGGCACGCCCTGGTCGAGGATCTTGCGATCGAGCTGCGGCGCATCGTGTTCGTAGACCGAACGCGGACCGCCGCTCAGGATCACCGCCTGCGGCCGCATGTGCGTGAACGTGAACATCGCGCGCTCCGGCACCGTGATCCGCGAATAGACGCCGAGTTCGCGCACGCGCCGGGCGATCAACTGGCAGTACTGGGCGCCGAAGTCGACGATCAGCACGCCTCCCTGCGGTCCTTCCGGTTGTTGGCTCATGCTTCGCCGGTGTAGTTCGGCGCCTCCTTGGTGATCTGGATGTCGTGCGGATGCGACTCGCGCAGCCCGGCCGCCGTGACCCGCAGGAACTTCGCCTTCGCCGCCAGTTCGGGCAGCGTGCGCGCACCGCAATAGCCCATGCCCGACCGCAGGCCACCGACCAGCTGGTAGATGTAGTCCGGCGCCGAGCCCTTGTAGGGCACCATGCCTTCGACGCCCTCGGGCACGAACTTCATCTTGTCGCGAACTTCGCCCTGCGCGTAGCGATCGGCCGAACCGGCCTCCATGGCGCCCAGCGAGCCCATGCCGCGCACGGTCTTGAACGAACGGCCGCGGTAGAGAATGGTCTCGCCCGGCGATTCGTCGGTCCCCGCCAGCAGGGACCCGAGCATCACGCACGACGCGCCCGCGGCCAGGGCCTTGACGATGTCGCCGCTCTGCCGGACGCCGCCATCGGCGACGACCGGCACGTCGGCAGGACCACAGGCCTTCACCGCATCGAGCACCGCGGTCAACTGCGGCACGCCGCAGCCGGTGACGATCCGCGTCGTGCAGATCGAGCCCGGCCCGATCCCGACCTTGACACCATCGGCGCCAGCGTCGACCAGCGCCTTGGCGCCGTCGGTCGTCGCGACGTTGCCCGCCACCACCGGGATCGGTCCGTGCTTCTTGATCGCCAGCACCGTCTCGATGACGTTCTTGCTGTGGCCATGCGCGGTGTCAACGACGATCACGTCGCAGCCGGCTTCGACCAGGCGGCCGACGCGCGGCAGATCGTGCACGCCGACGGCCGCGCCGACGACCAGCCGACCGCGGCTGTCGCGCGCGGCCTGCGGGAACTCCTCGGTGCCGCGGATGTCCTTCATCGTGATCAGGCCGGCCAGCGTGCCGTCCTGCTGGACCAGGATCAGTTTCTCGACCTTGTTGCGGCGCAGGATCGTCCGCGCTTGCTCGAGCGTCGTGCCCGGGGCCGCCGTCACCAGGTTCTGCGCCGTCATCACCGCGGCGACCTTGGTGTCGCGGGCATCGACGAAGCGCAGGTCGCGATGCGTCAGGATGCCGATCACGCGGCGATGGTCGTCGACCACCGGCAGACCGCTGATCTTGTGCGTCGTCATCAGGTCCTTGGCCTTGCCGACGGTGTCATCGGGCCGCAGCGCGACCGGATCCTGGATCACGCCGTTCGCCGAGCGCTTGACCTTGTCGACCTCGCGAACCTGGACGTCGACCGACAGGTTCTTGTGGATGATGCCGATGCCGCCCTGCTGGGCCAGCGCGACCGCCATCCGCGATTCGGTGACGGTGTCCATCGCCGCACCGGCGATCGGCACCTGCAGATGGACGCCGCGGCAGAACCGGGTGCGGGTATCGACGTCGCGCGGCAGAGCCGTGGCCAGTTGCGGCACCAGCAGGACGTCGTCGTAGGTGAGGCCTTCGCCGAGGAACTCAGCCAAGCGGCTTTCTCCGGGTAGGTCGGGAAAGCGTTGGGAGGTTAGCAGCCGGACGGCACTTCTGCCACTGGCATCGGCGGGCAACTCGGCGCGACCGGCGCCCTGAGCGCAGCGTGTTGGTGCCGGAGGGGGGACTTGAACCCCCACGCCCTTACGGGCGCGGGTTTTTGAAACCCGTGCGTCTGCCGATTCCGCCACTCCGGCGAGTGCGGGCCGAACAGTATGCCGGCGGACGCGCTGGCGGCAAGGGTGTCCTTGCCGCGGGCTGCCCGCCGCCTCTTTGCCGATCCCGACCGGCCGCCTACGGCCGGCGAACGGGTGCCGCCGGCGCCTGGGCCTTGTTCTCGTACAGCCAGACGAACGACTCGCGCTTCTGATCCGCGGACATCGGTTCCAGCTCGGTCCGCAGTTCCTTGTTGCGCTTGCCGATCGCCGCCAGTTCGTCCTGCTTCGCGGCCATCAGTTCTTTGCGCCTGGTGGATGCAGCCTCTTCGTCGAGGCCCTCGACCGCCTTCTGGATCGCCTGGTAGATCGCCGACATCGCCTTCGAGGTTTCGTCGATCGCGGCGCGCAGCTCCTTGACCCGCGCCTTCTGCGCGTCGGTCAGTTCCGGCGCCTTCGGCTGCCACATCGAGTAGCCGCCGACCACGAGATCCAGGTCGCCGTCGCCTTCGAAGTCGGCGACATCCATGTAGAGCCCGGCATCGGGCCGCACCGGGCCATCGACATGGCCCTTGGTGCTTGGGACGACCAGCACCGTCGGTTCGCCGAACTGCGGCGCGCCATTCTCGCCGGCGTTGCGGAACAGATAGACCGCCCCGCCTTCCCCCGCCCCGTAGGCATCACCCATGCTGCCGATCACCAGGTCCTGCAGGCCGTCGCGATCGAAGTCGAGCACCCGCGGCGTCGCCATCTTGTGCGGCACCATCAACGGCTTGCCGCCGGCCAACACCGGCTCGTTGCGCGTGGCGAACTTCGCCGCGGTAGCAGTGCCCTCGTTGCGGCGCAGGTACAGCACGCCGCCGGTGTAGTCACCGAGCAATAGATCGAGGTCGCCGTCGGCATCGAGGTCCCACGCGAACGCGGACGTGCACTGCCCCTTGGGCAGTTCACCGGTCGGCGGATCGCAGCGCGTCGTCGCATCCCACTTCTTGGTCTCGAAGTTCCAGAACTGGTTCAGCACGATCCGTTGGCCCTCCTGGTCGAGAATCTGCACCGGCTGGATGTAGCCATTGGCGCTGCCGAGCGCGACGTGCGGCGAACCGTCGAAGATGCCGGCGACGATGTCCAGGTGCCCATCCGCGTTGAAGTCCACGAACTGTGGACTCATGCCGATGCATCACCAGTTGCCGAAGTCGAGTTCCTGCCCATCGACGGCCTTCAGCGTCTGCTCCTTGCCAAAGCGCGGCGGCCCATCACCCGGTTCGCGCAACGCGACCGTCAGATGCCCGACCAGATCACCGACGACGAGGTCAATGCGACCATCGCCATTGACGTCGTGGAACACTGGCGACGGGTACAGCCGACCCGCGCCGAGGAACCCGTCGCCTGCCTGCAGTCGCAGCGGTGCCGCGTAGTCGGCACCCTGCGCGCATAGCGGCAACAACGACAACCAGCCAGCGACGACGAGCGCCGGGGACTTGCTGTGCGAACACTCCATGCCTGGATCTCCGTTGAGGAATGCGACCGCAACCGCGATCGCCGACGGCACATTCTAGCTGCCCGCTGGCGCCAACAGGCGCCGGATCGCCTGTTCGCACAGGAGCCGCGCCTCGGCGTCTTTCCCGAGCAGTTGCAGCACCTCGGCCAGCACCGCGCAGACCGTCGGCGTCGGACCGAGCGCGCGCGCCGCCGCCCGCGCCGCCCGTTCAGCCTGGTCGCGGTCGCCGGCCAGCGCCAGTTCGCGGGCGACCAGCAGCAGCGTGCCCTGCATCGGGCAGCACTCGAGCAGTTCGCGGATCTCCAGCGCCCCCGGATGCTGACGCAACAGTTCGGCGATGTGATCCAGACCCTCCGGCGAACGGGTGGCACCCCACTCGCGGATCGCACCGCGCAGGTCACCGGCCGCGGCCGCCACCTTGCCGAGCAGCAGCCCGGCCGCGGGCTTGTCGCGCGCGGCCTTGTCGAGCTTCTTGCAGGCGCGCCGCGCTTCGTCGAGCTGGCCGGCCGCCAACGCGGCTTCGCCGGCGGCCACCAGATCGTCGACGAGCTGCTGCCGTTCACGCGCAACTTCCGCCGCCGGCGCCAGCTTGACGATCTTCTCCTGCAACAGCGCCGTCTGCGCCAGATCGCCGCGCGCGCGCACGATCTGCCGCAGTTGTCGATGCAGCACACAGTCGTCGCCGAACTCCTCGACGGCAGCCGTGGCTTCGGCCTCGACCGACTGCGGCAACGCGGCGCCTTGCTGCGCCAGCGCCTGCACGCGCAACTGCAACAGCGATCGGCGCAGTTCCCTGGGCAACCGCGGCTCGATCACCCGTGTCAACCAGCGCAGCGCGTCGTCGGCGTCACCAGCCTCGAGCGCGAGCCGTGCGAGCTTCAGGTTGGCATCCTGCACCAACGCCGGATACTCGGCCGGCAACGGTCCACGGTAGCGCGCGACCTTGGTGAACAGTTCGCGGCAACGGCGGCGCTCGGCGCCGAGCAGCGCGGCGGTCGCCTGCAGGTGCCGGCCGAGCGCGGCGCGGGCGCGGAACCCGGCGACGCGACCGCGCAGCAGCAGCGCGGCCAGCAGACTGCCGAAACCGACGACGACCAGCAGCAGCACGATCCGGCCCACCGCCGTCTGCAGTAGCGGTTCGATCAGGCGCGTGCCCAGATCGAGCAGCTTCAGCACCACGTTGAGCGCCGGCTCCAGGAACGCCAGCAGCAGCAGGATCGGCAAGGCGATCACCAGGAGCCGCAGCCATGGGTTCTTCGGCAGCAACAGCCTCAGCGGCGCGGTCAGACCGCGACGCAGCCAATCACCGATCCTGCCCATCGGCGCCTCCGTCGGGTTGGTGCAGCAACTGTTGCAGCCGCAACCGCAGATTGGCGTCCTTCTCCTGTTCGTGCAGCGCCCGCAGCGCCGTGCGCGCCGCACTGCCGCCGATCACCTGCAGCGTACGCGCGATCTGCACGCGGCGATTGGTCTGCCGCATCAAGAGACCGCCGGTCATCCGTTCGAGCCAGCCAGTGTGGCCATAGGCCTGCTGCAACACCGGCACCGCCGCCGCCCCCATCGCCGCGAGCACGGCGCGCAACTCGTCGTCCAGCGAGGTCGGCTCCGGGCCGAACGATCCGCACAAGCGGTCCACCACCGGCGCTCCGAGCGCGGTCAGCAGCCGACCCAATCGCGTCCGCACCGCGGGTTCCTGATCCTGATCGGTGAACGCCGCCAACGCATGGTCCAGCATCCGGTCGCCGAATTGCCGCAGCAGCCGTTCCGCGACATCGGCCAAGCCAGCCTCGGCGAGCGCCGCGATCAGCGCCTTGGTCAAGGTGCGCGTCGGCCCGCGTCGCAACAGCACCTGTTCGAGCACGGCCGCCGCCGGCGCGGCCGGAATCGCCGCCAGCACTTCGTCCTCGCGATAGAACGCCGGGTCGAGCAACAGCCCATCGGCGACGAAGTGTCCCGGCGGCAGCGACTGCAGGAAGCGCCGCAACACCGCGCCGTCGGACTTGTTGAAGCGGTGCAGGATCTCGAGCGGCGGAAAGCGCTCGACCACGATCTGGAACGCTTGCGGATCGGCGAGTTCGATGAAGTAGTCGATCAGGATCTTGCGGTGGTCGGCGCGCGCCGAGGCGAACAGTTCCTCGACGTGCGGCAGCGCCGCGCGGTCGAAGCCCTGCACGACGCGACCGACGACGGCGGCCGGCGAACGGCTGCCGAGCGGCAGGAGCCGCTGTTGGGACAGCACGTCGCAGGCGGCGAACAGCGCCGGCGTGATCGCCGGACCCATCTGCCGGAGCAGTGCCACAGCCTGATCGCTCGGTGCGCCACTGCGCTGCCAGGCGGCAACGAGCAGTTCCTGCACCGCCTTGTCCCGCAGGGCCAGCACTTCGCCAGCCGCAGCTTCGCGAACGGCCGGATCGTCGGTTTCGACTGCGGCGCGGACCACGCGCTTGACGTGGGCGACGTTCTCTTCGATCGCATCGAGCGTCGTGGTCGGTGACGCCAGCGGGGAGAACAGCGCCGGCTCGTCGACCATCGAGGAATCGCCGGTACCACAATGCGGGCACACCAACACGCCGGCCGCGAGTTCGCCAGCGCACGCCTTGCACCGCCAGCGCGTCGTCGGCACCAGCGCCGTCAGCGCCCGCAGGTCCGGCGCCGCCGCGACTGGCAACCTCGGACCGGCAGCGACCGGCAGCTGCGCCGCGGCGCCCGGCGGCGGCAACAGTGCCGCGACGGTCTCCGCGAGCGAAGTCCGCGCGACGGCCAATGCCGCATCGAGCTGCCGCAGGGCGGGCGTCCCCGACACCAGCGCGCGGGCGTGCTCGGCCTGGGCCCTGGCCGCCTGGACGTCGCCTTGCCGCAGGGCCGACTGCGCCGCGCGCATGCAGGCATGTGCGACATCGGTCCGCAACGCGATCAGGTCGGTGCCGTCGCGCCGGCGCGCCAACAACTGGCGGCCACGCACGCTGGCCGCCGCGTGATCGCCCGCCGCCAACCTGGCGCGGAACACGAACTCCAGCGCGCCGAGGTGCTCGGGCATGGCCGCCAGCGCCCGTTCGGCAGCATCGGCGGCCTCGGCGGGCTGGCCCACCTGCAGCAGCGCCTGGGCCATCGCCAGGTCGTTCTCGGCGCTCTCGATCGCGAACGCGCGTTGCAGGTACAGGTGCTGTTTGTGGGCTTCAGCGGGTTCGCCCGATGCAGCCAGTACGCGCCCCAGCAACAACCGCGCGTAGTGATTCTCCGGGTCCTCGGCCAACACCGCCTGCAGCCTTCTGGTGGCCGCGGCGAAATCGCCGGCCAGCGCCTGTTCGACGCCGTACAGGTAGTCCGTCAGCGCCGCCCGTTCGCGCACGCGCGTGACCAACCGGCTCAGGCGCAACCAGACCAGCGCGGCGATCGCGGTCAGCAGCAGCGCCAGACTGGTCTCGACGACGCCCGGCCTGGCCGCGAGGTCGGCCAACCACGACAGGACGCCGCCCGAGGACGGGTCCGCTGCGGGTTGTTGCCAGACGGCGAACGTCATCGCATCAACGGGCGGTGCGCGCCGCCACCGGCCGCCCGGCGCGTGCCAACGCCAGTTCGAGCAGATGGTCCAGCAACGCCGGGAACGGCAGGCCGGCCGCCGCCGCCGCCTGCGGCAACAGGCTGGTGCCGGTCATGCCGGGGATCGTGTTGACTTCGAGCACCTTGGGACCTTCGTGGTCGACGATCATGTCGGTGCGCGACACGCCGTCGCAGACCAAAGCCTCGTGGCAGGTGACCGCGAGTTCCTGGGCCACCCGGATCTGCGCCGGCGACATGCCGCGGGGCGGGATCACCTCTTCGGTGGCGCCCGGTGTGTACTTCGCCTCGATGGTGAAGAACCGGTCCTTGACCGGATAGATGCCGACCGCTGGCAACGCGCGCACCACGTCACCGGTGTTGCCGAGCACGCCGACGGTGATCTCCTCGCCGACCAGTTGCGCTTCGGCGAACCAGCGGCGGAAGCGCCCGCGGAACTCGGCGAAGAACGCCGCCAGTTCGGCCTCGGTGCGGACCGGCTGCACCCCGACCGTGCTGCCCGAACAGTCGACCTTGACGAATGCCGGCAGACCGACCGCAGCGCGCAACTGCGCGAACTCGACAGCGGCATCGGCGCGCAGCAGCGGCGTGCGCGGCACATAGCCGCGGGCCATCGGCACGCCGAGCGTCTCCAGCACCTGGCGGGTCCGGATCTTGTCCATCGCCACTGCCGACGCCGCCGAGCCCGACCCGACGCACGGCAGATCGTGCAGTTCGAGCAGACCCTGCACCGTGCCGTCCTCACCGAATGGACCGTGCAGGATCGGCAAGGCCACCTGGACCTGCGCGTGATCGAGCAGGAAGTCGAGTGCCGTACCCGGTCGCTGCGGCCCGCGCGCGCGGGCCGGATCGCCGGGGGTCCATCCGGTGCCGCCCGACAACGGCTGGCGATCGGGCCACCAGCCGCCGTCGCGATCCAGGAACACCGGCCACCGCCAGCGCGAACGGTCGAGGTGCGCGAGTACCTGCGCCACCGACCTCAACGAGATGTCGTGCTCCGGCGAACGGCCGCCGGCCAGAACCGCGATGTCGACAACCATCAGATCACCCTCCCAGGTGAGACCGGGATGATCGCGCGCACACCGCCGCGACGCCAGCGTCAGCGCTGCCAGAGCTGCCAGAGTTGGCGCGTCGCGGCCGCCGCGCCCCACAGGATCGCATCGGAGCCGCCCAGACTGGGCACGAAGCGCAGATCGCGCCGGATCGGCTCACTGGTCTCGACCCGCGTGAACGCCGCCAGGTGTTCGCGCAGCGCCGGCCAGCCGTCGAGCACCCCGCCGCCGAGCACGACGGCGCGCGGATTCAGCAGCGTGCAGGCGTTGGCGACCAACGCCGCCGCTGCCGTCGCCGCTTCGGCCAGGATCGCCCGGGCGGTGGCACTGTCGTGGGCCGCAACCGCACCGACCGTCCACGCCTTGCCGCCGGGGCCGGGCCCCAGTCGTTCCTCGGCCAGCTCGGTGATCGCTCGACCGCCGCAGTAGGCTTCGAAATGGCCGAGTCCACCGCACGGGCACCGCCGGCCGCCTGGCTGCCAGATCGTGTGACCGATCTCGCCCGCGGCGTTGGCGGCGCCGCCATACGGCTTGCCGCCGACCATCAGGCCGATGCCGATGCCGGTGCCGAAGAACAGGCACAGCAGCGGATCGCTGCCGGCGGCATGGCCCTTCAGATACTCGCCCCAGGCGCTGGCGCGACCGTCGTTCAGCAGCGTGGTCGGCAGTCCGAACCGTTCGCGGATGTACGGTGCCAGCGGGAACTGATCGAGCGGCAGGTTCGGCGCGTGATGGATGCCGAGCCCGTCGGGCGGGATCACGCCCGCAGTGCCGATGCCGGCCGCGGTCGGCGCGGTGGCACCGGCGGGCAGCGCCGCCAGGGCGTCGCCGACAGCGCGTTCGAGATCCTGCAGGAACGGCTGCCGGTCGCGGATCGTCGCGAAGCGCTGTTCGCCGTGCACACCGAAGTGCTCGTCGATCAGCGCGAAGCGGCACTTGGTGCCGCCGAGGTCACCGGCGAGAACGGTTCGCATGGGCGGCGCGGGCCTGCAGTGCGATCAGCGATGTGCTGGCTTCTGCGGCGTCGGCTCGTCTTCCGACAGCGCTTCCATCAGCTCGTCGAGCAGCTTGACGAGTTGCGTGTGCTGGTGTTCGAGCACGGTGATCCGCCGCATGACCTTCTCGAGGACCGGCGGCAGGAACGACTCGAGCGTGAACTCCTTGATCATCTGGAAGAGCTCGACCCGGTGCGGATTGGGGTCCTTCAGGTGCACGTGGTAGGCGTTCTCCAGTGCCTGGCGCGTGTGGTCGACGATCTCGCGCGAGACCTCGGCAACCGCCGCACCATGGTGCGACATCTTGAAGTCCTCGACCTTGTAGCGGTGCAGCGCGTCCTTGAGCTTCTTCTTCACGGGGGTCTCCGTTGGTTGGTCAGGGTTGCGGGCGCGGGTGGCGGCTTGGGACACGGCCGCAGTGCCGGCAACGTACTGGATCGACAAAGAGCGGGTTCCGGACGGCCGGGAACGGCCATGGCGGACCAAAGGATGCTAGCGCTCTGCTCGAACGATCGGCGGGCGAAAAAAAACCGCGCCGATCGCGCGACCGTCAGCCGGTGAACCGGCCGAGCAGCAGGCAGGTGTTGTGCCCACCGAAACCGAGCGAGTTGCTGATCGCATACGGAACGGCCATTTCGCGGGCCGTATTCGGCACGTAGTCCAGATCGCAGTCGGGGTCTGGCGTCGAGTAGTTGATCGTCGGGTGGACGCGACCCTGTTGCACGGACAGGGCGCTGACCACGAGTTCCAGCGCGCCGGATGCCCCCAGCAGATGGCCCACCATCGACTTGGTCGACGAGATGGCCAACCGCCGCGCATGGTCGCCGAACGCCTTCTTCAGCGCGAGTGTTTCGATCTTGTCGTTCAACGGCGTGCTGGTGCCATGGGCGTTGACGTAGGTCACGCGGTCCTTGGCAACCCCACCGTCTTGCAGCGCCTGCAGCATCGCTCGCATCGGCCCATCGCCGTCCTCGGCGGGCGCGGTGATGTGGTTGGCGTCATCGGTCGAACCGTAACCGAGCACCTCGGCGTAGATGGTCGCGCCGCGCCGCCTGGCGTGTTCGAGTTCTTCGAGCACCAACGCCGCCGCGCCCTCGCCCATCACGAAGCCGTCGCGCTCGCGATCGAATGGCCGCGACGCCCGCTTGGGATCGTCGTTTCTGGTCGACACCGCCTTCAGCGCGCAGAAGCCGCCGAGCCCCAATTCGGTGGTTGCTGCCTCCGAGCCACCGGTCAGCATCACGTCGGCCTCGCCCCACTGGATCGTCCGGAGCGCCATGCCGATCGCGTGGCTCGCCGACGCGCAGGCCGACGACGTCACGTAGCAGGTGCCCTGCATGCCATAACGGATCGCCGCCTGACCGGCCATCGCGTTGGCCATGATCTTGGGGATGAAGAACGGACTGATCCGGTCGGCGCCGCGTTCGATCTGCAGCACCTTGCTGGCTTCGATCTCGTGGATGCCACCGATGCCGGTGCCGAGGATGCAGCCGGCGCGCGGGCGGTCGACCCGGGTCATGTCCAGACCCGAGTGCTTCATCGCCTCGTCGGACGCGACCAGGAAGTACTGGGTGAACTTCTCGAGCCGCTTGGATTCCGTCTTCGGGAAGTAGCGCTCGGTCTCCCAGTTCCACACCTCGCAGGCGAACTTGCAGGTGTGCTTGCCGGTGTCGAAGCGGGTGATCGGGCCGGCCCCGGACTCGCCGGACAGCAGGTTGTGCCACGTGGTGGGCAGATCCAGGCCAAGGGAGCTGATCGCTCCCATGCCGGTGATCACGACTCGACGTCTGGTCATGCGTCTGGTCCGGCTTGGCGCAAACGGCTCAGCTCAGCTTGCCCTTGATGTAGGTCACGGCGTCGCCGACGGTCTGGATCTTTTCGGCGTCTTCGTCCGGGATGTTGATCTCGAACTCGTCCTCGAACTCCATGACCAGTTCGACGGTGTCCAGCGAGTCGGCGCCGAGGTCGTTGATGAACGACGTGGTGGCACTGATCTTGTCGCGCGTGGTTCCGAGCTGCTCACAGACGATGTTGTGGACGCGTTCTTCGACGTTTTCGACCTTCGACACTTTCTTGCCTCGTGGGAACGATGAGTTGCTCGGCCGGCCATGACCGACCGCGAACGGGGTCTCAAGCTACATGGTCATGCCGCCGTCCACCACCAGAGTCTGCCCGGTGATGTAGCTGGCGGCGTCCGAACAAAGGAACAGGGCGGCGGCGGCGATGTCCTTGGGCTCGCCGAAGCGACCCGCCGGAATCGAACCGAGCATGGTTTTTTGCGCTTCTTCGGGAATCGCCGCGGTCATGTCCGTGGCGATGAATCCCGGCGCGATCACGTTGACGGTAACTCCGCGCCCGGCAAGCTCCTGCGCCAGCGACTTGCTGAAGCCGCAAAGGCCGGCCTTGGCCGCCGCGTAGTTGGCCTGGCCGGCGTTGCCGGAGATGCCGACCACCGAGCCGATGTTGACGATCCGGCCGCCGCGGGTCTTGGCCATGCTGCGCGCGAACGCCTTGCAGACCAGGAACACGCCGCGCAGGTTGGTGCCGATGACCTGATCGAAGTCATCGGTGCTCATCCGCAGGAACAGGCCGTCGCGGGTGATGCCGGCGTTGTTGATGAGCAGGTCCAGCTTGCCTGCCTGTTCCAGCACGGTCTTGGCGAGTTGTTCGACCTGGTCGGGCGAAGCGACGTCACAGACCAGCGCGTGCGCCTTGGCACCGCCGGCGGCCGCGATCGCGAGGAGCGTGTCGGCGCAGCCGCCGGCCTTCGTCGACGTGCAGAACACCTCGGCACCTGCCCCGGCCAGGGCCACCGCGATTGCTCGGCCGATGCCGCGGGACGCACCGGTCACGAGAGCGGCCTTGCCAGCAAGGGAGAACGTCGGGGCGGAAGGACTCGTCGACATCGCTTTGACTCACCAACGGACCAGCAGGTGGCCCCACGCCATCCCGGCGCCGAACGCCGGCATCACCGCCAGCTTGCCAGGCACCAGACGGCCAGCTTCCAACGCTTCCCGCATCGCGATCGGCACCGACGCCGCCGAGGTATTGCCGTAACGGTCGATGTTGGAGAACACCATGTCCATCGGCAGGCCGACGGTTTCCATCGCCGACTCGATGATCCGCTGGTTCACCTGATGCGGAATGATCACGCCGATGTCGTCGCGGCCGTAGCGGTCGAGCACGTTCTGCACCATCTGCGCGAACACGCGAACGGCGAACTTGAAGACCTTGGTGCCGCCCATCTTCATGTAGTGCAGCCGCTTTTCGACAGTCTCGTGCGTCGCCGGGAACCGGCTGCCGCCGCCTGGCTGCGCCAGGATGTCCTCGCTGCCGCCGTCCATGCCCATCGAGCCGCCGAGGAACTCGCCGCGGCCGGCCCGTTCGAGCGTGGTGAACACCGCCGCGCCGGCGCCGTCGCCGAACAGCACGCAGGTGTTGCGATCGGTGTAGTCGAGGATCCGGCTGAGGATCTCGGCGCCGACGACCAGGACCTTCTGGCAGGCGCCCGACTGGATGAACGAAGCGGCGACCTGCGAGCCGAATACGAAACCGCTGCACGCCGCGCCGAGATCGAAGCCGCCTGCCCGCGTCGCGCCGAGGTCCTTGCCCAGGCGACAGCTGGTCGCCGGGAACGGCTGGTCGCCGGTCACCGTCGCACAGATGACCAGATCGAGTTCCTCCGGATTGATCCGGGCGTCTTCGAGCGCCTGCCTGGCGGCGCGCAGCGCCATGCCGCTGGTGTCCTCTCCCGGCGCCGCGATCCGCCGCTCACGGATGCCGGTCCGCTGCACGATCCATTCGTCGGAAGTGTCGACGATCTTCTCGAGATCGGCGTTGGTCAGCCGGCGCTCGGGCACATAGCGACCAAGGCCCGCGATGCCGACCCGGCGCGAGCCGTTCGGAGATTGCGTCGGTGGCGTCGTCATCGGTTGGCTGTTTCCCCTAACGTCCACCGGCCCCGGCGTCCGTGTCACCATTGGCCGCCGCGACGATCTTGGCAGCCTCGACAATATGCTGGTTGACCTGCGCTTCGTCGGCCTTGCGCGCGAAGCGGATCGCGTTCGCAAACGCCGGCGCCGTGCTGCGGCCGTGGCAGATCGTCACCAGACCTTCGACACCCAGCAACAGCGCGCCGCCGTATTCGGAGAAGTCGATCCGCGGCATCACGCCGGCCAGCACCTGCTGGATCTTCTCCTTCTCGACCTGGGCGCCCTTCATCAGGCCGACGACGGTGCGCACGACATACTCGGCGACCCCCTCGCTGACCTTCAGCAACACATTGCCGGTGAAGCCGTCGGACACGACGACGTGGCAGTCGCCAGAGAACACCTCGACACCCTCGACGTTGCCGTGGAACGTGATCGGCATCTGCCGCAACAGCTGGCGCGCTTCCTTGACCAGCGGCGTGCCTTTCAGTTCTTCGCTGCCGATGTTGAGAATGCCGACTCGCGGGTTCTCGACACCGAATGTGCCGCGGTAGTAGGCAGAACCCATGATGCCGTACTGCGCCAGATGCAGCGGCTTGGGTTGCGGGTTGGCCCCGACGTCGATGACCAGGAACGGGTGCTTCTCGCCGTGGATGATCGCGCCGATGGCCGGCCGCCGGATGCCTTCGAGGCAGCGCAGACCGAGGGTCGCGGCGGCGACGACCGTGCCGGTGGAACCGGCGCTGATGAATGCCTTGGCCCGACCTTCCTTGACCGCCTGGATGCCGACCGCGATCGAGTTGCGCGGCTTCTTGCGCATGGCGTCGGTGGGCGTGTCGCCCTCGACCAACACGTCAGGCGCGTCCTCGATGGCGAACAGGTCCGGGGCCAGCCCCTCGGTCGTGAGCGCTTGCCGCACGACGTCGCGCGGTCCGGTCAGGATCACGTCCGCGGCGCTGATGAACTTGCGTTCGAGGGCCAGCGCGGCGCCGCGCACAGCTTCTTTGGGCGCATGATCGCCGCCGACGGCATCGAGCACGACCTTCGTCACTGGCAGAGCCTCCGGGACATCGGCTGGAACGATCGGCGCCGGCCAGATGGCCGGGTGCGGCCTGACCCGGTGCCAGCGATCGGTCCGTTCAAGGTCAACAAGTCAGTACGGTCGGGTCAGACGGTCCGACCCGGCTATTCGGCGGCCAGGGTCACCTGACGGCCGCGGTAGTACCCGCAGGCCTTGCAGATCGTGTGCGGCCGGATCATCACGCCGCAGTGAGTGCAGCGGACCAACTGGGTCCGCGACAGGGCCAGGTGCGCGCGGCGGTGGCCACGGCTGGCGCGACTGAGCTTTCTCTTCGGATTTGCCATGATCGAACCTCCCGGAACGGCGCGGTTTGCGCCGTTTCCCACCCGCCGGTGGACCGGCGGCGCGGGGGCGGGAAAAAGGAAGGCGGACAGATTACGGACCGCCCCCCGGAAGTCAACGAGTCCGTGCGGCATCCGCGCGGCCCCAACCGGGTTCCGAGGTCGCCGGACCGGCGGCCGACCGGACACCGGCTACTGCCGGCGGGCCTGTTCGCTGGCCTTCTGCAGGAAGGCGCGCTCTGCCGGGGTCAGCGCGGTCATGCCCTGGGCCTTGACCTTGGCCAGGATTTCGTCGAGCTGCAGTTCGCGCGCTTCCCGGACCTGCCGATGGCGTTGTTCCCGCCGCCGGAGCCACGCGGCCCGCAGACGGGCCCACAGCCCCTGTTGGTAGGCGAACGGAACGAAGTCCTGGAACCAGCCGCGGCGCCATGCCGCATAGCCAAGAGCGGCGCCGCCGAGGTGCGCGCCGTGGGACACGCCCCCCGGGAAGCCGGTCGCGAATTCGACGAACGTGCCGTAGATGCCAAGCCCCACCAGCAACGCGGCAAGCACCCACAGCTGCATCGGCACGATGATGAAGATCACCAGGCTCTTCGGCGCCATGCAGGTGGCGTAGAGCAGGAACGCGTAGCACGAGCCGCTGGCGCCGACCAGATTGACGTTGGCGTTGCCCTGCAACGCCACGATCCCCAGATGCAGCAGCGCCCCGGCGATGCCTCCGAGCACATAGAGGCGGAACGTGCCGCGGTAGCCGAGCCGCGCTTCGGCCATGGTACCGAAGAAGTACAGGGTCAACGCGTTCAGCAGGAAGTGCATCGGACTGCCGAAGCTGTGCGTGAACTGATAGGTCACGAGCCGCACCAGGCCGAGGCCGTAGCCATCCCACGACTTCTCCCACGAGAACGCGAACCAGAAGCCGCCCTGACCCGAGGCCGAATCGCTGAGCCGGCCGAGCAGCAGCATGTTGGCGACGAACACGATCGCGTTGGCCAGCAGCAGCCGGGCGATCGCCGGCGACAGGGACGGAAAGCCAAAGGCCGGTCGGTCGTAGCTCATGCGGAGGGTGGGAAGCGGCGGGGCCGCCGCTATCTTTTCGGCGAAACCACCACCAAAGAGCAAGCCTCAGTGCCCGCCCAACTGATCGATGGCAAGCTGGTTGCCGCCCGGATCCGGCAGCGCCTGGCCGACGCTCGCCGTTCCCTCGGCTCCGGTCCGATCCGGCTGTGCTCGTTGGAGGTCGGCCAGAACCCGGCGGCCGCGGTCTACGTCCGCAACCAGCAGCGCGCCGCCGCGGAGTGTGGGATCGAGATGGAAGTGCAGAACCTGCCGGTCGGCACGACCGAGGCGGAACTGATCGCGACCATCGGCAACCTGAACCGCCGGACCGAAGTCGCCGGCGTGATCGTGCAGCGGCCGCTGCCGCCGGGCATCGATCCGCGGGCGGTGCAGTCGGCGATCGATCCACACAAAGACGTCGAGGGCATGCACCCGGCGAACATGGGGTCGATCCTGTACCGCGAACCGATGTTCCCGCCGTGCACGGCGGCGGCGGCGCAACAGTTGATCCTGGAGACCGGCATCGATCTGCGCGGCGCCGAGACGGTCGTCGTCGGCCACAGCGAGATCGTCGGCAAGCCGATCGCGGTGCTGCTGCTGCACCATCTGTCGACGGTGACCGTGTGTCACATCGGCACGCGCAAGCTGGTCGATCACACCCGGCGGGCCGACATCGTCGTCGTCGCGGTCGGCAGGGCGGGGCTGGTGCACGGCGACATGATCAAGCCCGGTGCGGTGGTGATCGACATCGGCATCAACCAGGGACCCGACGGGCGGATCGTCGGCGACGTCGAGTTCGCGTCGGTCGCGCAGGTCGCCGGGTTCTTGACGCCGGTGCCGGGCGGGGTCGGCCCGGTGACCGTGGCGATGCTGCTGCGCAACACGCTGCGCGCCGCCGGCGCGCAGGTGTGACGGCCGCTACGACGCCGAGCCGACCGGTTCGCCGCCGACCGCCGGGCGGGCATCCGCCTTGGGGATGGCGGCCCAGGCCACGACGCCGGTCAGGATCAGCCCCGATTGCAGCGTGTAGTACCACGACAGCGCCGCCTGCGTCCCTTCCGAGAACCCGTAGGCGTGCAGGCCGACACCGAGCAGATTGACGTGGAACCAGGAGAACGCCACCACTGGCCCGATCAGCGCCGCCGCGATGCAGAAGCCGAAGTCCTTCACCATGCCACTCATGCGGGCGTGCAGCAGCGCGACCTGGGCGATGCAGATCAGCAGCGCGCCGTTCTCCTTGGTGTCCCAGCCCCAGAACCGGCCCCAGCTGTCGTTCGCCCAGACACCGCCGAGGATCGTGCCGACCACCGCGAACGTCAGGCCGAAGGCGGTGATGCCGTAGGTCATCCGGACGATGCTCTTCAGGAAGACCGCGTCGAGAACGTTCTTGCCGAAGCTGGCCAGCAACAACCAGGTGGTGCCGAACATCGCCCCCACCATCCCGGCGGCGTAGCCGATGTTGATCGTGGTCACGTGCGTCGCCAACCAGTAGTTGGAGTCGAGCACGGCCTGCAGCTGCTTCATCGTGTCCTGGCCATCCTCGACCTCGAACGCCCGGGCCAGCATGATGACGACGGCGCCAAAGACCGGCGCGATCGACAACGCGACGCGGCGTCGGTTGATCAGCTCGATGGCCAACGCGACACCGACTCCGGTGGCAGCGATGAACAGGAACGTGTCGTAGAGGTTGGTGATCGGTGGCCGATCGCGGATCACGCAACGCAGCACCACGTCGGCGATCACGTAGCCGAGTCCGATCGTCGACAGCGCCAACCCACCGAGCCACAGCAGGCGGTTGCGCGGCCACAGCCACATCAGCGCGACGACGAGGAAGCCCGGCAGGAACCAGTGCAGGGACTGGTAGTGGAGGCTCCAGCGGTAGTAGTCGGATTCGAGTTCGACCTTGCCGTGCTCGCCGCGTTGCGTCGCGACCGCCACCGCTTGTCGGTGCAGATCGCGCAACGCCGCATCGCGTCGGCTGACGTCGGCGCCGGACACCAGCGCGGTCTGCAGCGCCGACGCGATCGCAAGATGCTCGGGTGCCGCCTTGCCGGCGAGCGCCGGACGGACGACGCCGCCCAGCCCCCACCACCGCCTGGTCGCCTGCTGTTCGCCGAGCGGGCCGAACAGCGCGATGGTGTCGTAGCCCTCGTCGGCGATCGCCTTCAAGTCCTGCGCGACTTCGAACAGCTTGCCGGCGGCGGGATCCTGCGGCTTGTCGCCGAACTGGCGGACCAGTTCCGAGAACTGCCCGCCGGCCTGCAGCAGGTCGGCCAGTTGCACTTTCGTCCGCTCCGGGAACAGACCCTGCAACGCCTGGCCATCGATCGGGAACTCCCACGCCAGCGGCCCGACGATCGCGCGCAGATCCTCGACCACCACCAACTGGTTCCACAACTGCATGACGCCGCGTTCGACCGGTGAACGGTTGCGCGACTCGCTCTGTCCCCGCCGCTCGCGATCGACGATGGCCCCGGCCTGCTCGCGCAGCTTCTCGCGCGCGGGCGCCAGTTGCCGGTAGCTGAGCCAGTCGAAGTCCATCTTCTGGCCGCCTTCGCGCTGCAATTCGACCGCATCCAAGACCTGCCGGTTCTCGATCCGGAACAGCGGATAGTCGACCGCCTGTTGCGGGTAGATCCACCAATCGAGCACGAACTCGGTCGGCGTCAGCGTGACCTTCGGACTGTCCTTGCCGTCCTGGTCTCGCCAGACGAACTGCAGGTCGCGACGACCGTGCACGAAGTACAGCGAGAACGCCGCCAGCGTGCCAAGCGGCTTGACGCGGCCCTCGTGCTGCAATGGCAGGGACGCCATCGTCTGCACGAGCGCCGGATCCCACGGTTGCTGCCGCAGGCGCACCTCGGCACCGACTGGCGGCACCGGTCGACTGCACGCGGCCAATGCCGCCAGCAGGACGAGCCACAACGAGGAGAAGAATGGGTGGCGGGTCATGCGTGCGCTCCCTGTTGCTGGCTCTTGACGTAGCCGAGCAGCTTGCGGCCGAAGTGCCAGACCAGGCCCACGGCGATCACGTAGCAGGCGTACTCCGGCCACTTGTCGGACGGGTTCTGCGCCACTTCGAGCGCCGAGTACATCCGACCGTCCCGGGCCATGCCGTAGCTGGTCTGGTACAGCACGTGGCCGTCGCGCCGCAATGGGTTGTTCATGAAGATCCGGACTGGCCAGGTCTGGTCGCCGGCGAACACCGTGACCTCGCTGCTGAAGTCCATCGGGGTCACCGTGCCCGGATGATCGCGCTTCATGAACTTGTCCAGCCGCACCGAGAACGGCAGGTCCCAGGTCTTGCGGCGCAGCATCAGGCCATAGCGCTGGCCGGCAACCGTGAACGTGAATGGCGAATCGTTGACGACCTCGGGCCGGTTCTCCCAGCCGAACAGCACGCCTTCGTGGGTCGCACCGCCGCGCTCGGTGACCCGCGCGTAGCAGCCGGCGAAGTTGCGTTCGCGGCGCAGCAGGTCGACATCGACCGCCCGCAGGTACACGCCATCGACGACCGGCATGTCGGTCGTGACCATCGGGCCCTTGGCCGCCGGCTCGCAGTTCTCGAGCCAGTGATGCAGATCGACCGCGAACGGCAGCGCCGGATCGTCGATCCGCGCCAAGCCTCGGAGCGCGGCGGCGGCAAACGCCTCGGCCGGCACCATCCGTTCGAACACCTTGTCGCCGTCCTGACGGACCAGCGCGACCTCCCACTCATGGAAGCTGACGAACGTCGTGCCCTGTTGCCCCTCGAACAGCGCCAGCGAGCCGGAGATCGACCACGCATGCTTGACCCAGCCGGCCAGCAGCAACAGCAGCATGCCGAAGTGCGTGATCAAGATGCCGATCGTGCGTTTCTGCCAGCGGATCCGGATGACGCCGCCGATCAGCAGGTTGCAGAACAGCGCGATCATCGTCGGCAGGCCGCCAGGGATCCGGATCCAGTAGCCGCGGAACAGCGGCGCCGACCACGACTCGAAGTACTCCTTCTGCGCGTCGTAGGCCGACAGTTCGAGTTGCGCGATCGTGCCGAGGAACGTCAGCAGGCCGAGATAGAGCAGCAGATAGACCGACAGCTCCATCGAGCCGACGAGGCCCAGCACGGCGGTGGCGAGGCTGCGCGGCGGCGCCATGGCCGCCTTGGGCAGCGCCGGCGGCGTTGCCATGGTCGTCGTCGTCATCAGCCCTTCCTCCGGATCGTCGCGATCGCCTGCAGGATCGCCTCGCGCTGCGGTGCGACTTCGGCGGCCGGGCCGACGCACTTGACGAATGTGATCGCGGCGCCCTGCTTGCCGGCCACAACCAGCGACTGTGCTGCCGCCAGCTTGCGCCCGGTCATGCTGGTGAAGTCACCGGTCTGATCGAGCACGACCGCTTCCGTGCCGAGCAGCGATACCTTCGGCAATGCGGCCAGGCCGGCCTCGTCGATCGGACCCTGGCCCATCTCACTGCGCCAGATGTCGAGCATCGGCCGCAGGTCGCCGCCCATGCCGGACAGGTAGAACTCGGTCTGTTCGCCGATCTTGTAGTGCAGATCGCGACTCGAGCCTGCGACGGGCGCCCAGCCGGCAGGGACGGCGATCTCGTACTGGCTCGGCGCCGGCGCCGTGGGTGCCGGCCCCGCGTGGTCCGCCGTCGGAGCCTTCGGCGCGGTGTCCACCCGGATCGAAGCGACCAGGTCCAGGAACGCCTGCCGGTGCGCGGCCACCACCGGCTGCGGCCCGGTGAACTTGACCGAGTCGACGCGATCGCCGGCCACCGTGAACGCCAGCAACGCCGCGAAGCCTTCGCGCGGCACCGGGCCGCTGGAGTAGGTGCCGGCAAACTCGATCAGGTGCCCGGCCTTGCCGAGCAGCGTGATCGCGGGCAACGCCGCCATCGCCGCAGTGTCCGGCATCGTCTGACCGAACTGTCCGTACCATCGCTGCGCGTTCTGCCGCAGGCCACCGCCGACTCCGACCGTGAGGTAGCACTCGGTGTCCGGCTGCCCGGCGACGCGCCACAGCGCATGGCGGAACCGCGCAGGCTCCGGCGGCAATGCCTCCCAGCCGGAGGGCAACGTGCCGGTCCAGGCCTTCGCGTCATCGGCCGCCGGTTGGGGAGTGGCACCCCCCATCTCCGGCAGGCCGAGCCGATTGCGGGTACTGACGTCCCACTGCAAATTGCGCTTTTCGGCCGCGACTTCGCGCTCGGCGCTCCACGTCGATGCGGAGTCACCGCAAGCAGCCAGCAAGGCGAGGAAGGGAACGTTCGGCAGCAGGGACCGGAGCATCATGCGGGTGAGCAAGTATAGGGAAGGACTGCGGTAACGCCCGGAACCGCCGCGAATGACGCAATCGGGCCGACTTTCGACCGCGGCTGCGGCGCGCGATCAGAGCCGACGGCTCAACACGAACCCGGCGAGCTGGTGCAGGGCGTCGCGCGCGACCCCCGGCGGCAGGATCGACAGGCTGGCCTGCGCCTTGGCGACGCGCCGTTGCGCTTCCTCCATCGCGTAGGCCACCGCATGCTCGAGCGGAAACTCGGCCCGGAGCCGCCGGAGGGCCTCGGCCTCGTTCTGGCCGAGCACCGAACGCAACCGTTCGGCTCCCGCCGGGTCGCGCTGCATCAGGTACAGCATCGGCAGCGTGATCTTGCCCTTGGCCAGATCGGTGCCGAGCGATTTGCCGACCACCCGTTCGTCGCCGTCCAGATCCAGACAGTCGTCGACGATCTGGAACGCGATGCCGAGCTCGAGACCGTATTCCTGCAGCGCCCGCAACCGGGTCTCGGTGCCGCCGGAGTAGTGGCCGCCGAGCCGGCAGGCGGCCGCGTAGAGGCTGGCGGTCTTGTCGGCGATCACGTCGAAGTAGCGATCCTCGTTCCACGCCAGATCGAACCGGTGCAGCACCTGGGTGATCTCACCCTGGCAGATCACGCGCACGGTCTCCGCCAGCCAGCGCGCCGCCGTTGGATCGGGCAGCTGCACGGCCATGTGGAACGCCTTGGCGTAGATGTAGTCGCCGAGCAGCACGGCGACTTCGACGCCGGCCATCTGGTTGACCGTCGCGATCTTGCGCCGGATGCTGGCGCCGTCGAGCACGTCGTCGTGCACCAGCGTCGCGGTGTGCAGTAGTTCGACGACCTTGGCGACCTGGACGACGTCATCACCGAGGCAACCGCCGTGGGTCGCGCCGCGGACCGCCATGCCGGACAGGAACGTCAGCATCGGCCGCAACTGCTTGCCGCGGTAGCCGGCAGTGTGCTCGATCAGCGGCAGCATCTCGCGCTGGCCCGGGGCCAGATCCTGCAGCAGTTCGCGGTTGAGCCGGTCGAGCTGCGGGCGCACCAAGGCGACCACGTCGTGCAGGGGAAGGGTCTCGGTCACCGGCGCCTCGTTCGCTGGGTCGGGGGTCGGGTTGTCGGGTGGCGGGGTCAGTCCCTGGGGACGGTCGGGACTACGGCGCCTTCGGTGGCGTGTCGTCGCTCGGCGGCAGCTTGGACTTGTCGTCGTCGGCGCCGGTCTTCAACCCCTTCTTGAACTCGGTGATGCCCGAGCCGAGCGAACGCGCAAGCTCGGGGATGCGACGACCGAACAGCAGCAGCACGACCACCAGGATGATCAGCCACTGCCAGCCGCCGGGAACGATGCTCGCGATCATGCTTGCCTCAGAGTATGGCCTGCGAACGGACGGCCGCAACTACGACCGGAAGAACAACGCCGCCAGATAGCCCATCTTTCCGTCCACGCCCATGGATTTCGGCGGCCGGCGACCCGGCCCTCAACCGCCGCCGCCCCGTTCCTGCGTCTGCAGCCATTGCGTCCATGCCGCCGGGTCATCCCCGAGGTCCTTGCCGCAGAGCCGCGCCAGGTTGTGGCGGCTGGTGACCCGGATCTCCGGGTCGTCCGACCGCAGGGCGGCGATCAGCAACTTCGCCGCCTCGAGCCGGGCCTTGGGGTTGCGCGCCTTCTCGGCCGAGGCCTTGCCGCCGTCGAAGTCGCGCAACGCCGCCAGCACCGACGTCAGCATCGTGTGCAGGCGCAACGACTCGCCCCAGAGCAGCAGGACGTAGAACGCCAATGCGCCAACGGCGCAGCGCAGCAGGATCGTCTCGCCGAACTGCTGCCGCAGCCAGGCGGCACCGGGCAACCACGGCTCCAGCAACACGCCGAAGATCACCGCCAGCAGCACCAGCGGCGTCAGCTGGCGAAACCACCCGCCAGCGCCGACGGCGACACCGGCAGAGCCCGGGTTGCCGAGCGGTGCGTTCACCGCTTCCGACCCAGCACGTCGCGCATCGTCGCACCGAGGATCGACGGCGTGTCGCAGACGTGCACGCCCGCGCGCGCCATCGCCGCCTTCTTGTCCTTCGCGGTGCCCTTGCCGCCGCTGATGATCGCGCCGGCGTGGCCCATCCGCTTGCCGGGGGGCGCCGTGGCGCCGGCGATGAAGCCGACGACTGGCTTCTTCACCTTCTGCTGGATGTAGTCGCAGGCCTCTTCCTCGGCGCTACCGCCGATCTCGCCGATCATGATGATGCCGTCGGTGCCGGGGTCCTGCTGGAACAGCTCCAGGCAGTCGATGAAGTCCATGCCCTTGATCGGATCGCCGCCGATGCCGATGCAGGTCGACTGGCCCAGGCCCACGGTCGTCAGCTGCCAGACAGCCTCATACGTCAACGTGCCGCTGCGCGACACGACGCCGACCCGGCCGGGCTTGTGGATGTAGGCGGGCATGATGCCGATCTTGCAACCCGTCTTGTCCGTCACCGGAGTGATGATGCCGGGGCAGTTCGGCCCGATCAGCCGGGTCTTGCTGCCCTGCATGAAGTTGCGGACGAACGCCATGTCGGCGACCGGGATGCCTTCGGTGATCGCCACGACCAGATCGAGGCCGGCATCGACCGCTTCGCAGATCGCGTCGCCGGCGAACGCCGCCGGCACATAGATGACCGACACGGTCGCGCCAGTCGCCTTGCTGGCGTCGGCGACGGTGTCGAACACCGGCACGCCGTCGGCCGTGGTCTGGCCACCCTTGCCGGGGGTCACTCCGGCGACCATCCTGGTGCCGTAGGCCAGCGAGTTCTTGGTGTGGAACATGCCGGCATCGCCGGTGATGCCCTGGACGAGGATCCTGGTGTCGCCGTGGACGAGAACGCTCATGGTGTGTGCTCCTTGGTCCTCTCGTTCAGTGCGCTGCCTTGACGATCTTCTCGGCGGCCTCGTCGAGCGACGTGGCCGTCTGCAGGTTGAGGCCCGACTCCTGCAGCATCTTGCGGCCCAACTCGACGTTGGTGCCTTCCAGCCGCACGACCAGCGGCACCGACATGTTGGTCTCCTTCGCCGCCGCGATCACGCCTTCGGCGATCGTGTCGCACTTCATGATGCCGCCGAAGATGTTGACCAGGATGCCCTTCACGTTCTTGTCCGACAGCAGGATCTTGAACGCGTTGGTGACCTGGGTCTTGTTGGCGCCGTTGCCGACATCGAGGAAGTTGGCCGGCATGCCGCCCTTCTGCTGGATGACGTCCATCGTCGCCATCGCCAGGCCCGCGCCGTTGACCATGCAACCGATGTTGCCGCTCAGCGCGATGTAGTTGAGGTCGAACTTCTTCGCCTCGACTTCCTTCGGATCCTCTTCGTTGAGATCGCGGTAGCCGGCGACGTCCTTGTGCCGGAACAGCGCGTTGTCGTCGAAGCTCATCTTGGCGTCGAGCGCCACCACCTGGCCATCCTTGGTCGTGATCAACGGGTTGATCTCGGCCAGCGACGCGTCGGTGTCCATGAACGCCTTCAGCAGGCCCTGGATCACCGCCGCCCCGCCCTTCAGCTGGTCGCCCTTCAGGCCGAGGTGGAAGCAGATCCGGCGGATCTGGAAGCCCTGGATGCCCTTGACCGGGTGCACCGGCACGCGCAGCAGCGCTTCGGGCTTGCTGTGCGCCAGGTCCTCGATGTCGACGCCGCCTTCGGCGGCGGCGATGACGACCGGCGCGCGGGCGCTGCGGTCCATCGCGACCGCCAGGTACATCTCGCGCGCGATGTCGGCGCCCTGGGTGACGTACAGCTTCTTGACGACGCGGCCTTCTGGGCCGGTCTGCGGGGTCACCAGCGCCTTGCCGATCAGCCCGGCGGCGATGTTCTGGGCGTCGTCAGCCGAACGGACCAGCTTGACGCCACCGGCCTTGCCGCGACCGCCGGCATGGATCTGGGCTTTGACGACGGCGAGGCCGCCGCCGAGGTCGTGGAACGCCTTGGCCGCCTGCTCGGCGGTGTCGACCGGGATGCCCTTGGGAACCGGCACGCCGTAGCGGGCGAGGACTTCCTTGGCCTGGTATTCGTGGATGTTCATCGGACTTGGGGGCAAAAAGGGTAGCGAACGGGGTGGTTGCGGCCAACGAGCAAGGCGCGGAACCCGCCGGGGCCGCGTTTCCGGCCGGGCGGCGGGCGATTCCCGTCCGCGTCGCACCCCCAATCAACTCGCGCAGGGCCGGAATACACTCGCCCACCCGACCGTCGAGCCCGATTCTCACCCCCGGATCCAGAATGCACCGCGCAACCCGTTCCCTGTTCGTCGCGTTCGTGGCAATCGCTGTCGCCGCCTGCGCCACGCCGTCCCCGGCCCCGAACACCGACCCAGCCAGTGGCTACGACCTGAAGCTCGACGGCGACGACGTCGCCCTCCGCTTCACGCGCGACCTGACCGTCCCCGAGTTCCTGCAACTCGCCCAGCAAGTCACCAGTTCGATCTACGTCTACCCCCGCGACATCGCCAACGCCGGCCCGGTGCGACTGACCGGCTCGATCCGCTGCCCGCGCAGCGAGTTCCCGACGTTCGTCGGCACCATGCTGACCACGTGCGGCCTGCAGGCCGAGAGCAAAGGCACCGGCGATCGGCAGTACGTCGAAGTCCAGCCCGCCGGCAAGAGCTGATTTCACGGCATCAGGGCAGCAGCACCAGCGACCCGGTCGTCGCCCGCGCTTCGAGCAACCGATGCGCCGCCGCCGCATCGGCCAACGGCAACCGCCGATCGATCACCGGCCGGACCACGCCCGCAGTCAGCGCGCCAAACCACGAACGCGCCGCCCGCAGCAGTTCCTGCCGCGTCGCGACATAATCGTTGAGCACCGGCCGCGTGACGAACAGCGACCCGCGGCGCTGCAGTTCCGCCGGATCGATCGGGTCCGGTCGCCCCGAAGCGTTGCCGAACAGCACCAGCATCCCCCGCGGCCGCAGGCTCGCGAGCGAATCGCGCTGTGTCACCTTGCCAACCGAGTCGTAGACGACATCGACACCCTTGCCCTGCGTCCGCTCGCGGACCACGGCGGCGAACTCGCCATCCGGCGCCACGATCGGATACGTGCAACCGGCCGCCTTGGCCGCTGCCGCCTTGCCGTCGGTCGACACCACCCCGAGCGTCGTCGCGCCCAGGTGCCGCAACCACTGGCACAGGATCAGCCCGACCCCGCCGGCGGCGGCGTGCACCAGCACGCGATGACCGGGACCGACCTTGAACGTGCGCCGGAGCAGATACTCGGCAGTCAGTCCTTTCAGCAGCGACGCCGTGACGACGTCGTCGGGCACCGCATCCGGCAGATGGACGAGCCGCCACGCCGGCACGTTGCGTTCTTCGGCGTAGGACCCGGGTGGCAGCCCCGCGGCGTAACCCATCCGATCGCCGACGCGCAGCCCGACGACCCCCTCGCCCAGATCGGTGACGACACCGACCGCTTCCGCGCCGATGCCATGCGGCAGCGATGGCAGTGGGTAGAGCCCGGAGCGATGGTAGACATCGAGGAAGTTGACCCCGATCGCCGTCTGTCGCAGCCGCACTTCGCCGCGCGCCGGCCGGCCGCAGACGACCTCGTCGCACCGCAGACTGTCGGCCGGACCGGGCTGATGGACGCGGACAACGAGGCCCATTACTGGAACGTAGGGCGCGCAGGAACCGACCGCCACCGGTGCCGTCGATGCGCCGCTCCGCTTCGGAGACCCACCCGCATGACGCCGACCTGTCTTCGCCTTGTTGCCACCGCCCTGCTGATCCACGCCCTGGCCCCCGGTCAGGGCGTGATCGTTCCAGGGCCCATCCCCGATCGCCAACCGGCACCGATCGCCGTGCAGACAACGCTGCTGCAGGTGCACGCCAGGATCGTCGATGGCACCGCGACCACCGAACTGAACCAGACGCTGCGCAACCTGACGCCGGTGCAACAGGAGGCGATCTGGTTGCTGCCGCTGCCGCCGGGAGCCACTGCCGACCGCTTCACGATGACCGTCAACGGCCAGGCGATGCCGGGCGAAGTGCTCGATGCCGGCAAGGCCCGGCAGATCTACGAGACGATTGTCCGCCAACGCCGCGACCCGGGCCTGCTCGAATACCACGGCCACGGCATGCTGCGCGCGCGCGTGTTCCCGATCCCGCCCAACGGCGAGGTGCTGGTGCAGGTGCGCTTCGCGCAGGTGCTGCCGGCGTCGGGCGGCATCGCGAGCTGGCGCTTCCCGCTGCGCTCGGCGTGGGCCGATGGCATGGGGCCGCAGAAGCTGAGCCTGCTCGCCGAAGTGTCGTCGCAGACGCCGATCAAGACCGTGTTCTCGCCGCTGCCGGGCGTCGATCTGAGCCGTCATGGCGAATGCCAGGCGCGCGCCAGCTTCGAGACCAACGCCGGTCAGATGCCGGCCCGCGACCTCGAACTGCACTACGGCCTGGCCGAGCAGGACTTCGGCGTGCACCTGCTGACCCACAG
This sequence comes from Planctomycetota bacterium, assembly GCA_016713175.1. GTDB lineage: Bacteria > Planctomycetota > UBA1135 > UBA1135 > UBA2386 > JADJPQ01. The sequence continues at coordinate 218,473 of JADJPQ010000007.1, read as the reverse complement.
AAAGACCGGCGCCGCCGATGGCACGTTCCTGATGCTGCTGGCGCCCAAGCGCGACTGGCCGAAGTCCGACGCGATGGTGCGCAGCATCACGCTGGTGATCGACACCTCCGGCTCGATGGCCGGCGAGAAGATCCAGCAGGCCCGCGGCGCGGTCCGGCAGTTCCTGCAGGGGTTGTCGCCGAACGACTTCTTCAACGTCGTCGCGTTCAGCACCGAGGCGCGGCCGTTCTTCGCCAGTGGACCGGTGCTCGCCAGCAAGGAACACGTGCAGGAAGCCCTCGCCAAGGTCGAGGCGCTGGAAGCGCGCGGCGGCACCAACATCGACGACGCCCTGACGTTCGCGCTGAAGAACGCGACGCCGGACTGCTACAAGACGACCACCGGCACGCCGACCTTGGTGCCGATCACGGTGTTCTTGACCGATGGCCTGCCGACCGTCGGCCAGACCGATGTCGATCAGCTGCTGGCGCAGGCGAAGGCGCACAACAGCAATCGCGCCCGCGTGTTCGCGTTCGGCGTCGGCCACGACGTCAACACCCGGTTGCTCGATGCGCTGGCGACGAAGTCCGGCGGCGATCGCGACTACGTGCTGCCCGGCGAAGACATCGAAGTGAAGACCGGCGCGCTGTTCACCAAGCTCAGCGGCCCGGTGATGACCGGCGTGCAGGTGACGATCGACGGCCTGATGACGACCGACCTCGACCCGACCGTGCTGCCGGACCTGTTCGTGACCGGCCAGATGCTGGTCGTCGGGCGCTACCGCGGCGAAGGCCACAAGGCGATCTTGCTGCGTGGCAAGGTCGGCACCAGCGACAAGGAGTACGTGTTCGAAGGCACGTTCCCGGCCGAGAACAAGGCCAACGACTGGCTGCCGGCGCTGTGGGCGCAACGCAAGGTGACGGCGCTGCTCGATGCGATCCGCGCCAACGGGCAGCAGCCCGAACTGGTCGCCGAGGTGACGCGGCTCGGCAAGGAGTTCGGCATCGTCACGCCCTTCACGTCGCACCTGATCCTCGAGGAACAGGACCGGGTCGCGCGGCAGCGCGGTCTCGATCCGTCGGCGATCCCGGTCGGTGATCCCGGCGTGTGGGGTGAACGGATGCGCGATCTCGGCCGCGGCGGCCTGCCGACGTCAGCGTTGCCGGCCGAGGCGCCCGGTGCCGCCGTCCGTTCGGAAGAGGCGACCAAGGCCAAAGACCTGCTGGAAGGCAAGGCCGGCGAGAGCGGCGCCGACGCCGTGACCGCGGCCCACAGCCTCCTGGTGTTGCGCGCGGCCGCCGCACCGGCAACGCCGGTCGCCGGTGGACGCGTCGCCGCCAGCGGACTGACCAGCCACCGGGTCGGCGACCGCCAGTTCCACCTGATCCAGGGAACGTGGGTCGATGGCGCGTTCACCACGGACATGCAGGCGCGCGTGCAGAAGGTCGAGGCGTTCAGCGATGCCTGGTTCGCCCTGGTGCAGGCGCGTCCGCACCTGGCCCAGATACTGGCGTTCTCGACGAAGCTGGTGCTCGTCGACGGCGATGCGGTGTTCGAGATCGGCTGAGGCCGCTGTTGGCGCTAGGATCCACGGATGCCGCCGCGCCGCACGCGCTTGCAGAAGTGCCTCGAGCTGCTCGTCGAACATCAGGGCCCACTGACCGGCGGGCCGCCCCGCGATCCGTGGGCGGCGATCCTGTGGGAGAACGTCGTCTACCTGACCGACGAACAGCGCCGCGACGAGGCGTTCCTGGCCCTCGAGCGGGCAACCAGCCTGCGGCCCGATCGGCTGCTGGAGGCGACGGACGACGCACTGCTCGGGATCTGCGGCAAGGGCAAGATGGCCGCGAGCCAGGTGCAGAAGCTGCGCGACTGCGCGCGCCTGTTCCTCGAGATCGGTGATCCGCGCACGCTGGTGACCCTGCCCGAATCCAGGGCGATGACGGCGCTGCAGGAGTTCCCCGGCATCGGCCGGCCCGGTGCGGAACGGCTGCTGCTGTTCGCCGGCCACGGCACCGCCCTCGCCCTGGAATCGAATGGCCTGCGGACGCTGCAACGACTCGGCTACGGCGACGATCTCGGCGACTACGGCAAGAGCTACCGCGCGACGCAGGGTGCGGCCGCCGAAGAACTCGACGCCGACGGCAAGGCCCGGATCGATGCTTACCTGCGCCTGCGCCGCCACGGCCAGCAGCAGTGCCGCAAGAAGCCGGTCTGCGATTCCTGCCCGCTGCAGAAGCACTGCGATGCCCGCCGCGGCGATGGCATGAACCACTGACCGGTTTTGCTGGCGCTGCGCCCTCGCCGTTGCCGAAACAGCCGGTATCCTCCCGCCCCGCTCCCATGCCGCGCACGCCCCAACAGATCCAAGAACTCCGCGCCAAGGTCGCGCAGATCCAGAGCTGGTACCACCGGATCGATCTCGGCGACGGCGTCGAGACGCCGGGCCACTTCCGGATGACCGACTACCTGGCGCACTACCACTTCCCGGCGCGGCTGGACGGCATGCGCGTGCTGGACGTCGGCGCCAGCACCGGCTTCTTCGCCTATGAATTCGAACGGCGCGGCGCCGCCGAAGTGGTCGCCGTCGAACTGCCGAGCTGGGGCGATCACGACTGGACGCCGCGATATCGGCGCGAGTTCGAGCAGAAGAGCAGCGGCGAGAAGCAGAACATCGACCGCGAGGTCATGCGGGATGGCTTCGCCATCGTCGGCGAGGCCTACGGCAGCACGCGGGTGCGACGGATCTGGAAGGCGATCTACGACCTGCGCGCGAGCGAACTCGGCCAGTTCGACATCGTGTTCTCGGGCGCCATGCTGATGCACGTCCGCGATCCGATCCTCGGCATCCAGCGGATGCGGGAGTGCTGCAAGGACGACGGCCGGCTGATCGTGTCGATCTCGACGACGATGCCGGATGCGCAAGAGCCGATCGCCCGATTCGTCGGCGAGTGGAACCAGTGCAACTGGTGGCAGATGAGTCCCCGCGCGCTCGACGACGTGCTGAAGTGCTGCGACTTCGATCGGATCGAGAACCGCGCGACCTACACGCTGCAGGACGTCACCGGCCAGTTCCACGATCCGACCTACGTCTGCCACGCGCTGCCGCGGCGCGGCTGAGTTTCGTCGGCGCGGCTCACGGCGGGCCGTCGTCAGCGGCCCGGCAGGAAGCCGCCCTTGTGCTCGCTCCACCACTTGGCGATCTCGGCGAGCGCCTTTCTGCGCGCGGCCTCGGGCGCCTTCGGGTCGTAGCCGTCGAGTCGCCCGGTCAACGCGCGGAACATCTTGATCGACTCGGTACGGATCGCCTCGTCGCCGGATTCCAGCAGCACCAGCAGCATCGGCACCACGGCACCGTGGCGATGGGACCGCACCGCCGCGACGCACTCCTGCCACAATTTGGGCTCGCTCTGCGCCAGCGCCTGCACCCGCCGGCCGAGTTCGCCGGTCTGCAGCACGTCCAGCGCCTCGAAGACGAGCAGCCATCCCGACCGGTCGTTGCCGAGCGCGGCTGCGATCAGGTCTTGCAGCGCCGATCGATGCGACAGCAGGCCCAGCGAACGACCGATCTCGTCGCGAACCCAGCCATCGCCTTCGTGCTGCAGCCGGGCCCCCAACGCCGCCGCGGCCGAGGGCTCACCGAGCCTGCCGAGCGCGCGCGCAGAGAACGCGCGGACGGCGCGATGCGGTGACTGCAGGGCATGTTCCAGCGCCGGCCGCTGTTCTGGCGAACACACGTTGCCCAGTGCCTGCGCCGCCGCTTCCGCGATCGTCCCGTCGCCATCGGCGAGGACTTCCAGCAACGCCGCAGCGTGCGCCGGTTCGGCCACCGCGACCAGCAGGCGGGCCAGCCGATGCCGGAGTTCCTTCGGCTCCTTGCCTTCGCGCAAGATCCGCAGCGCCGGCCCGGCCAACGACGGCCCGAAGTGCTCGACCATCCGCCGTTCGACCAGCAGCTTGTCGCGTTCGTCGCCCGGATTCCGCAGTGTCGCCAGGTACGGCGCCAACTCGGCGAGCAGGTCGCCGGTGAACGGATGGATCCGCTGCTTGGCACCGCGGTCGTAGCGATAATACGTCGTCAAGAGCAGCGCGCCGATCGCGGTCTGGTACAGCCGACCGCCGACGTCCGCCCACGGCCCCTGGGGCGGCCATGAGCCCTGATACGGCGAGCCGCGTTCATCGTCCTGCAGGGCCAGCAGCGCCTCCAGCAGCGCGCTGTTCCACTTCTGCCACGGTTCGCCGCCGATCTGGAACAGCGCCAGCGTTGCGTAGTACCAGTAATAGAAATCCGGGGCCTTGGCGTTCGGCAGGTTGGCGAGCAGCCGGAACGACGGCAGTTTGATCTTCGGGTGCTCGGCGGTCTGCCCGAGGAAGAAGCGCGCAGTCAGGCCCACGGACGTCAGCCGCAGGTTCTCGCCATGACCGGCCGGAATCGGCCCCTGGTAGCCGACCTGGTAGTAGCCGGGTGTCGTGGTGCCGTCGATGAACCGCAGCGCGTCGCGGAACCCGGCGACCGAGAGTTCAGCCTTGTACGCCGAGTTCAACGCCATCAGCACCCAGCCGACCACCGACGTGTCGCCGTGTTCGTTGGCCTCGTAGCGCCAGCCGCCCGAAGGCGCGTGCTGCGCGTAGACCAGGAAGTCGACCGCCTGCTGCGCCCCTGCTCCGATCCCTGGATCGCCGGTCGCCGCGAACAGCTCGCACAGCGCCTGGGTCGCGATCGCGTGATTGTACATGTAATGCCCGGCGGTGGTGTCGAAACGGCCGTAGTCACCGATCCGGACCAACAGATAGTCCGCCGCCTTCCGCACGAGCTGCCGGTACTCGCCCTGTTCTTGCGTGTAGCCGGCCGAGACGAACGCCAGCAGCACCAGCCCCGTCATCGCGATGTCGAAGTCGTGGTGCCCGATCCCGGCGGTCGGCGCGGTGAAACGCTTGTCGCGCAGCGCGAACGACCGGCCGAGGAACGAGCCGTCCGGTTCCTGCACCTTCGCCAGCCACGCCAGCGCCGCCTCGAGCGCCGCCTCGCTCTTGCCGCCGCCGCCGTGCTTCTTGGCGAGCTGCAGCCGTTCGGGCTTGCCGAGCACGCGGCGCTTGGCGTTGGCCGGCAGGCCGCGCCCCCCGGGCAGACTCCTGCCGACCGGCGGCTTCGCCTCGTCGCCGGCGCGGCGGAAGCGCCACTGCGCGTCGTCCTCCCACAGTTGCCGCATCTGCGCCGCCGCCTTCTGCCGATGCGCATCGGGCTGCGTCGGGTCGGCACCGAACGTGTTGCCCAGCAGAGGTGCCACCAGAGCCAACGCCCGGACGCGAACCGTCGCCTGGCCGCGCTCGAACAGATCGATTGCCGCGGACACCGCCGCGATCTGCAGCGAACGCCACGCCGGCGGCAGTTCGGGCTCGATCAGCAGCGCCAGCAGTTCCGCCGCCGCCGGATGTTCGGGCGCGCGCGGATTGCAGGCCGGAAACGCCACGCGCGCGGCGAACGGCAGGATCGCCGGCACCTCGGCCAGCACCGCAGCGCGCAGATCGGCCGCCACCTTGCGTTCGGCCGCGATCCGCGGCTCCGCCATCGACACCTTGCGCAACTCGGCGACCAGCGCCCGCAACGCCGCGCTGCGCGCCGGCGGCAGATCGGCGTGCAGCGCTCGCCAGGAGTAGTCGGTGCCGCCGGCCACCATCGTCCACATGCCGGTGCCGCGAGCGCAACCGATGCCCAGATGCGGGCCGCCGCTGATCAGGTTGCGGTGATGGCCGGGTGAGTGGTACCAGGCCTCGAACGCGTCCTCGCCACCGGCGCTGCCAGCGTAACAGTTCTCGCCGACGCCGCCGCCGTAGCCTTCGAGCCGCAGCCGGTCGGTCGGGGTCTTGTTGCGCGCCACCGGCGAGATGTGGCCGAAGTAGGCGAGATCGACCATCTCCTGGCTGTGCTTGCGCGCCGACACGTTGCAGCGTTCCTCGAGTTCGAACGGCCGCAGCCCGAGCGCGCGGCGATACCGGTTCAGCCGCTGCACGAACGCCCATTCCTCGAGATCCAGGCTGACCGCGAGCCGGTCGTGGAACCGTTCGATCACCTCGTCCTGCAGCGTCGCCAGCAGCCACTGTTCCCATGGCGTCAGGGTGCCGCGGTGGCGCAGCAGTTCATCGCAGCGCTGCACGCAATCGCCGAGCTGATCGGCGGCGAAGTGCAGCAGGCACCACAGCACGTCCTCGAGTTCGGACTGGCTGCGGCCAGGCAACCGTCGCCCCTCGCTGGTCGCCGCCCCACTGGCCCGCAGCACCGGGACCGCCGGCAGGCCGCCACTCCCCAGCGCTTGCAGAGCAGTGTGCACCTGGACCAGCGCCTGTTCGCGCGCCGCGACCCGCTGCAGACAGGCGAACGCTTCGTCCGCTCGGACCTTCGCCAGCGCCTCGCGGTCGCGCCGCTGCAGGCGCATCGCTTCGTCATCGAGCGCCTCGAGCTGCGCCCGCAGTTCATCGACCTGGGGCTGCTCCGGCTTGTCGTAGCGGCGGATCAACTCGAGCGCCTTCTGCCGCAGCGGCGCCACCTTGGCCCCGTGACCGATCAACGCGTCGCGCAGGCCCTGGTCCTTGGCATAGCTTGGCAACCAGCCGCGCACCGTGGCGTAGTCCGCACGCAGTTCGGTCCGCAACGCCGTCGCCGCGCGCACCAGGAACGCCGGCCCGCCCTCACCGAGCGCCAGGAACGGAGCAGCCGCCGAGCGATCGGCCGCCAACGGCACCGGTGCCGCGGCCGCCGGCAGCCCGGTCGCCGCCAAAGCGTCCAGCGCGGTGTCGATCGAGCGCGCGCGATCGCGCTCCAAGAGCGGCAGGAACACCCCGCGCCAGACATGAAAGCCACCGGCCGGCACCGGTACGCCGCGCGCCTGCGCCAGCAACTGGTCGGTTGCGTCCTTGCAGCCGAGGTCGCGTTCGCGGGCTCGGATCAGCGCGGCTTCGGCGGCGATGGGGTCCGCGACGAGATAGCAGAAGCGGGCGGCGGCCAGTTCCTCGGCCACGTTGCCGGCAGCCGTGGCGAGCGCACCGAGAACTGCCGCCAATGGCCGGCTCCGCAGTTCGGGCAACGGTCCGATCCGGCCGAGCAGTGCCGCCTCCACCGCCAGGTCCGCCAACCGGGTGGTCAGGCGCTGGTTCTGTTCCGCGGCCGCAGCGACGGCGACGAGACGCGGCTGCAGCGCACGGTACTCGGCGAGCAACGCGTCATGATCGAACGCCCGGCGACGCGCTTCCTGCCCCTGTTCGAGTGCCGCAAACGCCATCGCCGGGTCGTCCTGAGCCGGCACGGCCAGGACAACCCAGAACATCAGCAGGACCCTCAGGGCGCGACGGTACATTGGCGCGCGCGATGGTACTGTGGAACGGCGCGCCCGTCGCGCCGCAGCGTCTGTTTGCGAGCACGGATAGGGCCGGTCGAACGGCCGGTTCTGGCTCAGCCGCCGGGGGCGCCCGCGGCGACGTCGAACAGCCCGGAGACGCCGGGAGCGGCGAAATTGGTCGCCAGACACAGGCACAACGCACTTTGCTCCGGCAAGGTCGCCGGTGTTGCCAGCGCGGCCACCCGCCGCAGCTCCAGCTGGAAGCGGGTGAACCCGTAGGCCCCAGGCCGCCGGCTCCAGGCCAACTGATGCATCGCGGCGAAATCAGGCACCAGCGCCGCGATCTTCCAACCGCGCAACCGCCGTTCCAGCGCCACGTGTTCGTCGGCAGCGAGCAGATCCCCGAAGCCGTAGGCAATCGCCGCCAGGACCTCGGGTCGCTCGCCGTGACGCCGCCGTTCCTGCAGCGACTGGTGCAACCGCACCCGCAGCATGCCGGCTTCGCCGGGGTCGACCCCGAGTGCCGGCGCCCAGGCCAGGAACCTGCCAGCCTCCCCGAGCCAGGCCGCCAGGCAATCGGGCGACAACAGGCCGGCGATCCCCTGTCGGTGTTCGACTACCAGGCGATCGCCGTGCTGTGCCACCAGGTCGATGCCGCGCCCGGTCGAAGCGGCGACCTCGATGGCCGTGGCCAGCAACACCGCCAGTTCGCCACCATGCTGCCGCGGCAAGGCCGCCAACACGCAGTCGGCGCCGGCAGCCAACGCATCGGCATGCCGGCCACCTGGCCCGGCGGTGCCCGACGCGAGCAGTGCCCGGATGGCCCCTGCGATCGCGATCGGTTCTTGCTGCGCGTCGGCCAGGCGACGCTCGAGGTCGGCCCGGATGCCATCGGCGAGTCGCTGCACCCGTTCGTCCACTTCCGGCACGCCGCCGCGATCGGCTTGCGCCCGGCGCCGCAGATCGGCAGACGCCCGCAGCTCGAAATCGACGCGGAGCAGGTTCAGGGAATTGCCGGGCCGGATCCAGGAACCCAGCGGGTCATCGGCCAGGTCGACACGGGTCCGCGAGTCGGCAGCGGAACGGTCCGCCGCGGTCGCGACCCTCTGGCCGTCGAACGGCGATGGCTCGACTTCGGTCGGCAACGGCAACCCGGAGCCAGCGGCCGGCGCGGTCCGGACGGGCAGATCGGCGCTGATCGCCGCGAGCGGATCTTCGGGACGCAGCGGATCCCAGATCAGCAGCGCCGACAACGCCACCGTGGCGGCGCTCGCGAAAGCCGTCCACAGCGGCCAGGTCGGACGCGCCAGGCGCAGCCCGGTCTGGCGCAGGGCCCGCGCCTGCAGCCCGGACAGCGCCGCGTGCAGCCGCGCGCTCGGCGCAATCGCGTCACCGCGGCAAGTCTCGAGCAGCGCGAGCGTCTCCGCCAGCTCGACGGCGCCGGCCAGATTCGAGGCGACGAACCGCCGCGCGGCGGCCAACGACTCCGCGTCGCCCTGATCGAGGATCACGTCGATCGGCGGCGGCAGATCCGCGGGCCAGGAACTGCGGGCTGGTCGGGGCGCGGACATGCGTCAGGCGCCTCCGACGCGCCGGCTGAACCCACCCGACAGACGGTCGTCGCCGCGCGGCGCCGCGTCGTCGCGACCCGGTCCATCGCCGGCGAAGCGTTGCCGCGCCGGGGCGTTGGTGCGTTCGCTCGGCGATGCCTCACCCGCGGAATCGCCCTGCAGGTGCGCGAGTTTCTCCTTCAACACCAGGACGGTGTTGTGCATCCGCGACTTGACGGTGCCGACCGGAATGCCGAGCAGCTCGGCGACCTCGGCGTACGGCCGTTCTTGATAGACCGCCAGTTCGAACACCAGCCGGTGCGGTTCGGTCAGGCTCTCCATCGCCCGCCGCAGCACGACCTTCTCCTCGTCGTCGGCAACCTGTTCGACCGGTGCCCGCCCATCGGTGGACTGATCGCGTTCCGGCAACACGACCTGATCGAGACTGTAGACCGCCGGCCGCGGTCGCGCTGCGCGATAGGCGTCGATCCACAGGTTGGTCGCCACGCGGTAGACGAACGTCGACAGTTTGCCCTCGGGGCGATAGCGCCGACTGCCCTGCATCAACTTCAGGAACAGGTCCTGAACGAGGTCCTCGGACCGGTCCCGATCCCAGCACAACCGGTAGAAGAACTGCAGCATCCGATCCTGGTAGGTGTCCACCAGCGTACGGAACGCCGTCGGATCACCTTCGCGGTAGCGGACGAGCAGGTCGGGCTCGCGATCAGGATCCAAGGGCACGTGCTTCACAGAGACCTCCGTGGGACAGGCCGGCCAACGGCGCCAGCGCGTCGACGGTTCACCCAGGTTCCGCAATCTTGGCCACTTCCGTCAACCAGGGCCAGGCCGACGGATCGACTTGACGGAACGTCACGTCGCGACCGCCGTCGGCGGCTGGCGTCAGGTGGACCCAGAGGGCTTCCGCAGGCAGCAGATCGACGATGCGATCGGCCCATTCGACGATGACGACCGCGTTGGCATCGAGCAGATAGTCGAGTCCCCCTTCGGCGAGGAACCCGGCGAGCTTCTGCGGCAGGTAGGCATCGGCATGCAGCAGCGGACGGGGCCCCGGGTGTTCGACCACCAGCAGGTAGGTCGGGCTGCAGATGGCGTCGGGGTCATCGACCTCGAGGCCGGCTCCGATCCCGCGCGCGAACGTCGTCTTGCCGGCGCCGAGATCGCCGACCAGCGCCACCGTCTGACCCCGACGCAGGTGCCGGCCAAGCCGTTCGCCGAGCGCGAACGTTGCGGCCGGATCCGCTGGCAGATGGACCCGTGCGATCACCGCTGGCTCAGAGCGCATGTTGCCATCCCTGCGGCTGCAGCCGTTGCCGACGACCGTCGGAGCCGAGCAACCACAGGCCATGCCGCGCGATCACGCGACCGATCGGCCGACGCGCCGCCGCCGTCAACGGTCCACCGCCCGGCAGCCGGCGCCCGCGCCGAACGGTGAACAACAGTTCGTGATCCTCGCCATCACCCAACGCATGGCCAAGCGCCGCTTCGGCATCGCCGCGCGCGAGTCGGCGCGCCGCCGCCGCGATCGGCACGGCGTCGGCATCGATCTCGGCGCCGCAACCGCCCGAGGCCCGCAGCAAGGTCGCCAGGTCGAGCAGCAGACCATCACTGACGTCCATGGCGGCGCCGACGCCACGCTGTTGTGCCAACCACTGGCCTTCGTCGAGTCGCGGCCGGAACCGCAGATGCCGGCCGAGCGAACTGCCACCCAACGGTCCAGTGACGTGGATCGTGTCGCCGACGCGCGCGGCCTCGCGTCGCAGCGGTGGGCTGGTCAGGTGACCGATGGCGGTCACCGTCACGACCAGCGGGCCGCGATGCACGGCCACGTCGCCGCCAATGACCGCCGCGCCACCGGCGCCAGCCGCGGCACGGATGCCGCGGAGCAGCCGCAGACGCCGCGTACCCGTCAGGGCAGCCGGCAGCACCAGCGACACCAGCAGCCAATCGGCATGCCCACCCATCGCCGCGACATCGCTGAGGTTGCGATTGACGGCCTTGCGGCCGACCAGCGCCAGGTCGGCGTCCGGCCGGAAGTGCACGCCCTCGACCACCGGATCGCAGCAGAGGACCTGGGATCGACCGCGCGGCACCACGACCGCGGCATCGTCGCCGATGCCGACCTGCACGCCGGCGGCGCTGCCGAAGAAGCGCCGGAGGCTGTCGGTGAACGCCCGTTCAGCGGCCACCGGCAGGCGCCTTGGCAGTTGCCGCGAACACGACCATCACCACACCGCGCAGCGCCGTCGCCGGCAGGTCGCCGAACTGATCGCTGTCGGGCAGCCGGGTCGTCGGCGAATCGTTCTGCACGCGCAGCGAACCATCGGCGCCGACCGCAACGACGCGCGTCAGCAGCGTGCCGCCATCGGGCACCGCGACGAACACCTCCTTGCCGGGTCGCGGCGGGCCCGAGCGTTTGTCGATCAGGCACAGCGACCCTGGTGGAATGTCCGGCATCGAGTCCATGCCTTCTGGCACCCGCATCGAGCCAAAACACTGGAAGAACACGATCGCGGCGACGATCGCCAGCGGCAGCGTCGCGCGGCGGATCGTCCGGCCAAGGCGCGCGGGGTCGAAGCCGCGGCGTCGCGGTGGCTCGAGTGGTTTGGCGGTGTCGCCGGTCATCGTTGGCGACAGCATCGCCGGACACCCGCCGACCGTCCACCATCGCGGCACAGCGGTCCATGGGCCAGGATGCGACCGGAGGTCGACAAACCTGCGGCTGGGCACGCAACACCCGGGCTGGCTGTGCGATGCCGCTGATCGACCAGATCCTGCGCATGCCGACCAACGTGGCGCCGGAACTCGAGCTCGCCGCGCAGATCCTTGGTCACGACGATGTCGTAGCGTTCCCTCCGCACACGGACAAGGCGCCCAGCAGTCGGGCCGTGGTCGTCGCCGGATCGTCGCTGTCGCCGAGCGCGGAACGAACCGCCACTCCCAACGGTCTGCCGATGCCTTCGACCGCCGCGATCGATCCGATCGTCCGTTCGTCGATGCCGCCAAGCCACAGCACCGGCAGCGGCGATGTGGCCGTCAGTGCCGCCGCACGTTCGATGCCCAGCGTGGTCGCGCCAGGCTTGCTGGTCGTCGGCAGCACCGGCGCCAGCAGCGCGAAGTCGCAACCGGCGGTGGCCGCCTGACGCAGTTCGTCGGCATCATGGGCCGAGAACCCCAACAACTGGCCGGGCCGCAGCATCGAGCGCGCCGCCGCCGGCGGCAACGAACGATGCCCCACGTGCGCGCCATGCGCGAAGCCGGCGGCGACGTCGACGCGATCGTTCACCAGCAGCAACCCGTTCGCCGGTGCCAGCAGCTCGACCAGCCGTTCGCACAGTCTCGTCAGGACCCGCGCCGACAGCAAAGGCTCGCGCACCTGCACGGCCCGCAGGCCGCCGCGCTGCGCCGCGGCGACGATGGCGACGATCCGCTCCGGGTCGGCGCGGCCTATCGGTGACCCACAACAATGGCAACGCCGAACGCGCGGCAGCGGACAGTGTCACGTCACGCCCCGCGACCGATCCAGCGCCGCTGCTTGAACCACCACAGCATGCCGACCGCGATCGACACCATCAGCACCCAGCACAGCAGGTAGCCGTACCGCCACCGGAGTTCGGGCATCACGTCGAAGTTCATGCCGTAGACGCCGACGACGAACGTCAGCGGGATGAAGATCGTGGCGATGACGGTCAGCACCTTCATCACCTCGTTCAACCGCATGCTGGCGGTAGACAACTGCAGTTCGAGCAATGAGCCGGCCATCTCGCGGTAGTTCTCCAGCAGATCGAGCAGCTGGATCACGTGATCGTGGACGTCGCGCAGATACGGCAGCACCGCCGCCGAGAACCGCGGACACTCGTTGCGCAGCAGCGCGCCGGTGGCCTCACGCAGGGGCCACAGCGAACGGCGCAGCTCGAGCAGCTCGCGGCGCAGGCAGTGCAGGTCGGCGGCAATCGCGCGCGCCTCGCCGTGGTCGAGGATCCGCTGTTCGATCGCCTCGAGCCGATCGCCGCACTGTTCCATCACCGGGAAGTACACATCGACGGCGGCGTCGAGCAGCGCGTAGGCGAGGGTGTCGGCCCCGGCGGTGGCGATGCGGCCACCCGGATCGGCGAGCCGCGCCCGGATCGCGTCGAAACAGTCCCCGGGGCGTTCCTGGAAGGTCACGACGAAGTCGGCGCCGATGCAGATCGCGAGTTGTTCGCTGTCGAGGTGGGTCCCGGGATTGACCGTCCGCAACACCAGGAAATCGTGCGTCGGGTAGTCCTCGACCTTGGCGCGCTGGTGCACGTGCACGGCGTCCTCGATCGCCAGCCGATGCAGGCCGAACTGCTCGCCGACCGCCCGCACGAGGTCGAGATCCGACAGGCCGGCGACATCGATCCAGACCAGCGGAAAACGCGCCCGCAGCGCCGGCAGGTCGCCGGGCGTGATGCCGGTGAGTTCCTCGGCACCCTGTGGCCCATAGCCGATCGCCCGCATCTGCGTCGCCACCGCATGCGGCGCGGCCACCAGCGTGCCTGGCGCGCTGCCCGGCGGTGGCCGGCGGCGGCGGCGTTGGCGCGGCGGCACTCGGCGCAGGTGCTCCATCCCGCTACTTGACTCCGACCGGCCCAGTCTTCCAGCGTGTACAGCACGTTCTGCGGAATCGGCGCGCGCGCGCGGTCGGTCAGTTCCTGCACGATCTGCCGGACCTCGAGGCCATCGGCGATCCCGGCGAGTACCGTCTCCCGGTCGAGCTTGAACTGGTGCACGTGGTCGCTCTTCAACCGCTTGGCGAAGCGATCGAACTCGTGCACGACGTCATGCACGTCGTCACCGGGGAACAGCAGGATCTCGAAGTCCGGGTTGACGATCACCGTGCTGCGGGTGCCGCCGACCCTGGTCGCCGGTTCGGTTTCCAGCACTTCGGCGCCGAGCTTCGACAGGCGCAACGCCACCGGCCGACCGTCGCGCAGGCCGATGTCGACGAGGCCGAGCGGGAACAACCGCTTCTTGACCCACTGCAGCAGGTTCCAGCACATCTGCTGCACGGTCTCGGTCGGGGTGTAGCCGCCACCGCAAAAGCGCGTGGCGAAGAACTCCTCGGTCTGCGCGACGTCGATCTGCGCCAGGTAGGCATTGCGGACCAGGAACGGCAGGATCGAGATGTCCTGCCACAGCATCGGCTCGGCCCGCCGCAGCAGCCGCAACAGCACGCGGCGCAAGCGCACCTGGTGGTAGGCCTCGCCCGGCAGCGTCCGGTCCTCGACGAACGCGGCCAACAGCATCTTGACCTGATCATGCAGGCTGGCGCGATCGAACTCGAGACCGGCCGGCGTCGGTCGCAGCCCGCGCTCACCGCGGCGGTCGATCAGGCGCCGCTGCAGGCAGAACTTGTAGAGCACGTCCAGCAGAGCCTCGGGCGACAACTTGCCGCCGGGCACCGGCAACAGCAGGCCGGCAATCCGCTTCTGCGACGCTTTGAACAGTTCCCCGTCGGCGGTGAACAGCACCTTGCTGCTCTGCAACTCGCGCAGGAAGCGTCCGACGTTGCTCGGCAGATCGACACCGCAGGCCAGTGTTTCACCGACCTGGGGCACCTGCTGGTGGCCGTGGCTGCGGATCGCGTACAGCGCGACTTCGTGGAACACGACGATCGCCGGATCGGCCGGCTGGATGCCAAAGCGGGTCAGGTCGAGCGGGGCCACCGTGCCGAGCATCCGCTCTTCCAGGCACTTGCGGACCAGTTCCTGGTCGGGGAGATCCTCCGCGTCCAGTTCGTGCGTCAGATCCGCCCAGCTGACCACGCCGCCGTGCTTGTGCAGCACGGTGTCGACGACGCCGCGCACCGCCGCAGGCAATTTGTCGAGTCGCTGCTGGATCGAGTTGTCGAGCGAATACAGCTTGTAGATCTTGCGCGCGTGGTCCGCCGCCTTGTCGTCGACCTTGCGTTCGCCACCGGTGGCCTGCCCGGGCTTGGCGCGGAAGTGCCGCGCATCGAGATGGCCCTGCAGCGTCAGCACGTCGCGCAGGGCACTCTGCCGGCGCTGCCGGCCGCCGAGCACGCAGTCGGCGATCTCTCCCGGCACGGCCCAGCCGGCGCCATCGGCGGCGCCAGCACCGTTCCTGCCGGCCGGCGCCGGAAACAGGAATGCTTCGCGATGCAACGCCGCCAGCGACGCCTCGAGATCGAACTTGCTCTTGAAGTTGCGCCCCAGCTCGGCGAACAGATCCGCCGCCGCTCGCACGTTGCCGGGGGCGCGCAAGAACGCCTCGAACAGGTCCTGCAGCTTGCGCGGCAGGCCGTCGAGCCGGCGGCGGACGGTCGCTTCGTCCTCCATCGCGGCGGCAGCAGCGGCAACGGCGCGATCGCGACCGTCATCCGCTGAGGCGGTGCACCATTTGGCGACGCAGGTCCGCAGGGCCTCGTCGGCGGCGCCATGCAGCAACGCCCGCAGCGTCAGCCGGCTCATGCGCGTTCCTCCCGCGGCGCGCTGCCGGCGGCCAGGACTTCCGCCGCCGTGACGATCGCATAGGCGTAGCCCTGCTCGGTCAGGAACAGCTGCCGCTTCTGCGCGAACTCCTGCTCCCGCGATCCGGCCGAGACCACGGTGTAGAACACCGCGCTGCCACCGCCTTGTTTCGGGCGCAGCACGCGGCCCAACCGCTGTGCCTCCTCCTGCCTGCTGCCGAACGTGCCGGACACCTGGATCGCGACGTTGGCATCGGGCAGGTCGATCGCGAAGTTGCCGACCTTGCTGACGACCAGCCGGGTCAGTTCGCCGCGTCGGAACGCCGCGTACAGCCGTTCGCGTTCCTGGTTGGGGGTCTGGCCGGTGATCAACGGCGTCTGGAACACCGCCGCCAGCTGCTGCAACTGCTCGAGGTACTGGCCGATCACCAACACGCGATCGGCCGCATGCTTGTGCAGCAGCGCGCCGACGACATCGGTCTTCTGTTCGTTGTCGCTGGCGATCTTGAACTGTTGCCTGGCACCGGCGGTCGCGTAACGACGGGCCCGTGCCTCGGCCATCGGCACCCGCACCTCGAGGCACTGCGCCGACGCCAGGAAGCCCTGCCGTTCGAGCTGTTTCCACGGCAGCTCGTAGCGCTTGGGCCCGATCAGCGAGAACACCTCGTCGGCGCGGCCGTCCTCGCGCACCAAGGTCGCGGTCAACCCGAGCCGCCGGCGAGCCTGGATGCCGGCGGTGGCGCGGAACACCGGTGCCGGCAGCAGATGCACCTCGTCGTAGACGATCAGTCCCCAGTCGCCGCGGTCGAACAGGTCCAGGTGCAGGAACGCATCGATCTTCTGCTTGCGGTGCGTCAGGATCTGGTAGGTCGCCACCGTGACCGGCAGGATCGCCTTGCTGTCGCCGGTGTACTCGCCGACCTGGTCGGGCCGCAGATCGGTCTTGTCGAGCACTTCGCGGATCCACTGCCGCACCGCGACGGTGTTGGTCGTCAGCACCAACGTATTGGTCTGCAGCAACTGCATCGCGGCGATCGCGACCACCGTCTTGCCGGCGCCGCACGGCAGCACGATCACGCCACAGCCACCGCGATCGCTGCCGCCGGCGTGGAAGGCCTGGGCTGCCGCCAGTTGGTAGTCGCGCAGTGCGAACGGTCGGCCCTGGGCCGCGGCCGGCCGCAACGTGAACTCCAAGGCGCCGCCGCGCCGATAGCCGGCGCGATCGTCGACCGGATAGCCGAGTTTGACCAGGACCTGCTTGACCGTACCACGCGCGTCCGGATCGATCGTCGCGACGCCGTCGTCGCCGAACTCGACGAGGTCACGCAGAGTCGGATGCGCCAGCAGTTCGGCCAGCCCGTCGGCTCGATCGCAGGTCAACGCCAGGCGCGCACCATGCGGCACCAGTTGCAGCAGGCCATAGCGCTGGAACCATTCGCGCAACTGCGCCAGCACCGGCGCCGGCACCGGGAACCGCGAGTTCGCCTGCAGCCAGGCGCACAGGTCCTCGAGGTCCTCGCCGAGCGCCGCGGCGTTCCAGACGCTGACCGGGGTGAGCTTGTAGAAGTGGACGTACTCCGGCGATTTCTCCAGTTCGCAGAAGCGCTGCAGTCGATCGCGCGCCGCCTCGTAGCCCGGGTGTTGGGTCTCGAGCAACACCGTGCGGTCCTGCTGGATGATCAGCGGCGCCTCGGTCACGGCGTGCCCTCCTGCTCGCGCTTCTTGCCACGGCCTGGCTTGCGCTTGCCGCCGGCGGCGGGCGACGCGGTGGCCACCGCGACACCGAGCCTCGCCGCCAGGAACCTGCCGGTGTGGCTGCCCGGTGTTGCCGCAACCTCGCGCGGTGAACCCGCAGCGACAATCCGCCCACCGCCATCCCCGGCCTCGGGCCCCATCTCGAGCACGACATCGGCCGCGGCGATCACGTCGAGATGGTGTTCGATGACCACCACCGAGTCGCCGCGCTGCAGCAACCGCTCCAGCACGGCCACCAGCTTCCTGACGTCGTCGAGATGCAGGCCGGTGGTCGGCTCGTCGAGCACGTAGATCATGTGCTCGCGCGGCCTGGCCGCCAGTTCGGCCACCAGCTTCAGGCGCTGCGCCTCGCCGCCGGAGAACGTCGTCGCCGGCTGTCCCAGACGCAGGTAGCCGAGGCCGACATCCTGCAGCAGCTGCAGCGGTCGCGCGATGCGCGGATGGTTGCCGAAGAACTGCAGGGCCGTGCTGACCTCCATTTCGAGCACCTGGGCGATGTTCCTGCCCCGATAATCGACCGTCAGCGTCTCGGCGTTGTAGCGCCGCCCGCGGCAGATCTCGCAGGTGACCTGGACGTCGGCCAGGAAGTGCATCTCGACCTCGATCTGGCCCTTGCCTTCGCATGCGGCGCACCGGCCCTCGGCGACGTTGAACGAGAACCGGCCCGGCCCGAACCCCTTGGCCTTCGCCTGCGGCACCTGCGCGAACAGTTCGCGGATCGGCGCGAAGATCTCGGTGTAGGTCGCCGGATTGCTCGCTGGGGTCGTGCCGATCGGGCCCTGGTCGACGACGACGAGCTGGTGTTCGCGCGGCTCGCCATCGAGCCAGGCGACGGCTGCGGTGCCAGCCTTCAGGGCGGGCACCAGCGCATCCATCACCAGGGACGACTTGCCCGAGCCGGAGACCCCGGTGACCGCGACGAAGCAGCCGAGCGGCACATCGACGTCGACCTGCCGCAGGTTGTGCACCGACACCGAGCGCAAGGCGACGTGACCCGTCGGCGAACGGCTCTGCTCGGCCGCTGCCACGCGCAGTTCGCCGCGCAGCCATTGTGCCGTCAGGCCCTCGCCTTCGGCCACGCGCGCCGGCGGCCCGCTGGCGACGACCCGACCGCCGTGCGTGCCGGCGCCGGGCCCCAGATCGAGCACCCAGTCCGCGGCGCGGATCATCGTCTCGTCATGTTCGACCGCGACGACGGTGTTGCCGAGGTCGCGCAGGTCCAGCAACGTCCGCAACAGCCGTTCGGTGTCGCGCGGATGCAGGCCGACGGTCGGCTCATCGAGCACGTACAACACACCCACCAGTTGGTTGCCGAGCTGCGTGGCGAGCCGGATCCGTTGCGCCTCACCGCCCGACAGGGTCGCCGCCGAACGCTCGAGCGTCAGGTACCCGAGCCCGACGTCGCGCAGGAAGCCGAGCCGGTGCGCCAGTTCCTTCAGCACATCGGTGGCGATCGTCCGTTCGCTCGCCGTCAGCGACAGTCCTGCCAGCACGGCCAACGCCTGGTCGACCGTCTGTCGCAGCAATTCGGGCAGCCGCACGCCGCCCACGCGCACCGACCGCGGCCCGGACTGCAACCGGTCGCCGTGGCACTCGGGGCAGGCCCGGACCCGCATCACCGCGGCAAAGCGCGTGTCACCCGAGTTCTCACCGTCCTTGCCGTGGTACCACTCCTCCACCTGCCGCGCGAAACCCTTCCACGGCACCGTCATCTTCCAGGTGCGCGACTTGCCGGCCTCGCGCTTGTGGAACACGACTTCGAAGCGCTGCTCGCCACAGCCGCGCAACAGCACCTGCTGCGCCGCCGCCGGCAGGTCGCGCCACGGTTGCTTCAGGTCGAAGGCGTGGTGCTCGGCGACGGCCTTGGCGACCGCCGCGTACCAGCCATCCCGATTGGTCAGGAACGTGAACGCGGCGCCGGGGTGCGCGATCGCGCCGCGGAACGCCGGCTTGTCGGGGTGATTGACCAGCAGCTCCGGCGCGCAGACGACGACTTCGCCGAGCCCGGCGCAGGCGGTGCAGGCCCCGCTGTGGTGATTGAACGAGAACCAGCGCGGATGTGGCTGTTCCTCGGCCTGGAACCCGCACTGCACGCACATCTTGGTCCGGCTGAACCACAGCCGTTCGCCAGCCCCTTGCCCGTCGGCGAGCTGCACCACGACGACTTCGCCACCGCCGTGCGCCGCCGCGGCCGCCGCGCATTGTTCGGCGCCGTCGAGCAGTCGGTTCTGCTCGCCGAACGCCACGCGGTCGACGACCAGGAACAGCTCCTTCGGCGCGCCAGCGGGCCATACGGCATCGAGCCGCAACTCGACACCATCGCGCAGCGCGCGAACGAAGCCGCCCTTCTGCCATTCCTGGCGCAGCCCGGCAAGCCACGTGACCGCCTTGGCGTCGTCGGCGGCGACGCCGGCGGGAACCGGCACCGGCGCCAGCAGGTAGCCGCGCCTGCCGGACCACTTCTGCAGCACCGCTTTGGCCAGCTTCGCCGGCGACCAGGCCACCAGTTCGTGGCCATGGGTCGGGCAGTGCGGCCGACCGATGCGCGCGAACAACAGCCGCAGGTAGTCGTGGATCTCGGTAGTCGTCGCCACCGTCGAACGCGGGCTGCGGGTGCCCTGGCGCTGGTCGATCGCGATCGCCGGCCCGATGCCGTCGAGCTGGTCGACCGGCGCACGATCGAGCCGGCCGAGGAAGCGCCGCGCATAGGTCGACATGCTCTCGAGGAACCGCCGCTGCCCTTCCTGGAACAGCGTGTCGAACGCCAGACTGCTCTTGCCCGAACCTGATGGTCCGGTGATGACGACATAGCGATCGAGCGGCAGGTCGCAGTCGATGCCCTGCAGGTTGTGCGTGCGGGCGCCGCGGATCTTGATGTGGCTGGGTCGCGGCGCCGGCTTGCTGGTCTTCTTCGTCGCCTTGCCGTTCGTCGCGGTGGCCTTGGCCGGCGAGAGCAGCGGCCGCAGGGCCGCGCCGGTGTACGAGTTCGGATGCGCCGCCAGTTGCTCCGGTGTCCCGGTCGCGACCACCCGCCCACCGCCGGCACCACCCTCGGGCCCGAGGTCGAGCAGCCAGTCGGCGGCGGCGATCACGTCGAGGTTGTGTTCGATCACCAACACGGAGTTGCCGGCCTCGACCAGCACCTGCAGACACTGCAACAGACGCGCGACGTCGTGGAAGTGCAGGCCGGTGGTCGGCTCGTCGAGCACGTAGAACGTCTTGCCGGTGGCCGGACGCTGCAGTTCGGTCGCCAGCTTGATCCGCTGCGCTTCGCCGCCCGACAGCGTCGTCGACGGCTGGCCGAGCTTCAGGTAGCCGAGGCCGACCTGCTGCAGCATCTGCAGTGCGCGCGCGATCTTCGGCAGGTTGCCGAAGTGCACCGCGGCCTCGTCGACGGTCATCTCCAGCACGTCGTGCACGTTCTTGCCGGCGAACTGGATCGCCAGCGTCTCCGGCGAGAAGCGCGCGCCACCGCACTCCTCGCAGACGACCTCCACCGGCGCCAGGAAATTCATCTCCAGCAGCGTGACCCCGGCGCCCTCGCAGGCCTCGCAGCGGCCGCCCGGCACGTTGAACGAGAAGCGGCCCTTCTCGTACTGGCGCAGACGCGACTCCGGCAGCATCGCGAACAGGTCCCGGATCTGCGTCCAGACATCGGTGTAGGTCGCCGGATTGCTGCGCGGCGTCCGCCCGATCGGCGCCTGGTCGATCTCGATGACCTTGTCGAGCTGAGCGATGCCGGTGATGCCGCGGCAGTACGATGGCCCGGCCTCGGCGCCCATCAGTTCGCGGTGCAGCGCCGGCATCAACACGTGGTGCACCAGCGTCGACTTGCCGGAGCCGGACACGCCGGTGACCGCGACGAAGCAGCCGAGCGGCACCTCGACGTCGACGTCCTGCAGGTTGTGATGTCGGGCGCCGCGGATCTGCAGGTGCCCCTTGGCCGGCCGCCGGCTGGTCGGCACCGCCACGCGCAACTCACCGCGCAGGTACTGCCCGGTCAGCGAGCCCGGATGCGCGCGCACCTCGGCCGGCGTGCCGGCCACCACGACTTCGCCGCCGTGACGGCCTGCCCCCGGGCCGACGTCGACCAGGAAGTCCGAGCGCAGCATCGTGTCCTCGTCGTGCTCGACGACGACGACGGTGTTGCCGCGGTCGCGCAGCGCCTGCAGCGTCCGCAGCAGCCGTTCCTGATCGCGCGCGTGCAGACCGATGCTCGGTTCGTCGAGCACGTACAGGATGCCACGCAACCCGGCGCCGACCTGGGACGCCAGCCGGATGCGCTGCGATTCGCCGCCGGACAGCGTGTTGGCGCGCCGCTCCAGCGTCAGGTAGCCAAGCCCCACTTCGGTCAAGAACAGGAGCCGCCGCTCGACTTCGCGCCGGATCTCGCGCCCGATCACCTCGGCATTGCCCGCGAGCCGCAGGCCGCGGACCCACGCCAACGCCTCGTCGACCGGCCACGCCAGCACTTCGGGCAACGACCTGCCGGCGAACGCCACCGCCCGGGCCGCCGCGGTGAGCCTGGTGCCGCCGCAGTCGCCGCACGGCACCGACGCGCGGTAGCGATCGAGATGGCGCGCGCGACTGGGCCGGTAGACGTTCTCCAGATGCTTGACGATGCCGGGAAACGCGATCGTGTCGCTGCCGGTCGTCGTGAACATCGCCGACTGCCGCCGCCACTGGAACTCGAACTTCTTGTCCCCCGACCCGTGCAGCAGCACCTTCTTCGCCTTGGCCGATAGCTTGTGCCACGGCGTGTCGAGATCGAAATCGAACGCCCGCGCGACCTGCGCCAGATGTTCCAGCGTCAGGCTGCTGTAGACGAGCTTGCCGTCGTCGGTGAACACCGGCAGCGCGCCGTCGCGGACCGATTTCTTCGGGTCGGCGATCAACAGGTCTTCGGCGAAGCCGAACGTCTCGCCAAGGCCATCGCACCGCGCGCAGGCGCCGATCGGGCTGTTGAACGAGAACAGCCGCGGTTCCAGTTCGGGCAACGATGCATGACCGTTCGGGCAACTGCGCTGCGCCGAGAACAACCGGTGGCCGGACTCGCCGAAGGTCACGGCGCACAGCCCTTCGCCGAGTGCCAGGGCCTGTTCGACCGCCTCCCCGAGTCGCGACCTGGCCTCGGCTCCGACCGTCAGACGGTCGATCACCAGTTCGATCGTGTGGTAGACGTAGCGCTGCAGCTGGATGTCCTCGTCGAGCCGGCGGACGACGCCGTCGATCCGCGCGCGAACGAAACCCTTCTGCCGCCACTCGACCAGTTCCTTGCGGTACTCACCCTTGCGCTCGCGGACGACCGGCGCCAGCACCAACACCGCCGCGCCGGCGTGGTCCTGCACGATCGCCTCGGTGATCCGGTCCGGCGACCACGCCTCGATCCGCGCACCACACTCGGGGCAGCTCGGTTCCCCCAACCGCGACCACAGAAGCCGCAGGAAATCGAGCACTTCGGTCAGCGTGCCGACCGTCGACCGCGCCGAATGGCCCTGCGACTTCTGGTCGATCGAGACCGTCGGCGACAGGCCGTCGATCCGGTCGACCTTGGGCTTCTCCATCCGGCCCAGGAACTGCCGGGCGTACGAACTGAGGCTCTCCAGGAAACGCCGCTGCCCTTCCTGGTAGATCGTGTGGTAGGCAAGGCTGCTCTTGCCCGACCCGGATACACCGGTGAAGGTGGTCAGCGAGTCGCGCGGGAAAGAGAGATCGACCCCCTTCAGATTGTGCTCACGGGCGCCCCTGACCACCACATATGTGGTTTGGTCTTGGGCACCGGTTCGGGCGGCTGTGGACTCGGACGAGTTGCGTTCCACGCGGAGAACGCCGCAGTGTAGCACCGGAACCGGCATTGGCCAGGGGGCCTGACCGCGAACCTCCCCACCGATCTTCCGGTGCCATCGGAGCGTGTCCAGGTCGCCAGGTGTCGAACCTGACGATCCCGGCGGCTACGGTGCGATCATGGCCCCCGACGACGACGGCGACGACGAGAGCGACCTGCAACCGACCCCGGACGAACAGGATCTGGTGATCTCGGTGCCTTTCTCCAACCAGGCGATCGGCCGAGCCCAGGAACGGCTGGATCTCGAGACTCTCGGCGACGAACTCGCCGACCTGCTGCTCGACAGCGACGTCGGCGAATACGACGGCTGCGAATACGGCGGCGGCATGTTCACGATGTACTTCTGCGGCAAGGACGTCGACCGGCTGTTCGCCACCCTGCAACCCGCGCTGAAGCGTTCGGCCCGGTTGCGCGGCGCCACGGTGATCAAGCATTACGGCGTCGACGATGCCGGCGAGCCGAAGCAGGTCACGCTGCGATTGTAGCGCTCAGTCCGCGACCGGCCCGTCGCCGAGCGTCTGCCGCCACTGCCCGCGGCGCAGCAGTTCGAGCTTCTGCGCCAGTCGGGGCAGCGCCCGCGCATAGCGCTTCCGGACCGCCTCCTCGCCGAGCCCGACTGCGGCACCGATCTCGCCGAAGGTCTGCCCCTCCCACTCGCGCAGCCGGATGACCTCGCGATCCTCCGGCTCGAGCAGTTCGAGCGCCAGTCGCAGCCAGGCAGCGCGTTCCTGCCGTTCGGCCTGCGCCGGCGGCCCGGTGACGCTGCGCGCCGGCGCATCGAGCATCAGGACCGAATCGCATGGCAGTTCGCGCTCGCGCCGGACGTCGCGGCACTGGCGCTGGCGCGCCCGCGCGCGGTCGCGCAGGTTGTTCTCGACGATCCGCAGCAGCAGCGCCCGGAACCCCGCAGTCGAGTCGATCAGGAAGCGCGGGCCATCGCGCAGCACTTCGACCAGCGCCTCCTGCACGAAGTCCACGGTTTCGCCGTCGCGCCGCGCTGCGGCCGACAGGCGAGCCCGCACCTGCGCCTCGATCCATGGCAGATGGGCGGTCACCAACCGCTGCAGCGCGGCGACGTCGCCGCGGTGCGCCGCGAGCACGTCGTCGGCGCCGGGGTCGGTCATCGCTGCACCTGCTGCAGCAGCGCGGCGAAGTCAGCTCGTCCGCGGAGCGCGGCGAAACGCTCGTCGCGCAGCAGGCGCGAAGCTTCCGCGCGGTTGACTTCGCCGATGCGCGCCAGCGCCGCGACGGCCACGCCGGCGCAGGCATCGCTCGCCTGCTCCCGCTCGGCCGCCGGCAGACTGCCATCTGCCGCCACCGCGTTCGCGGCGCGCGTCGCCGCTTCGGCGGCGAGCCGGAGCGTCGGTGCATGCCGCGTTGCCAGTCGGGTGGCCTCGCGAGCGGCCGTCGTGGCCGCCGCCGGCTGGCCGATGGCCGCGAGCGCCAGCGCCAGCTGCCCATGATGCATGCCGAGAAACAGTCGGGCCCGGCGGGTCTCCGGCGCCTCGGCCAGCACGCCCTGCTGGCACGCGATCGCGCGCTCGGCGAACTGCGCGGCCTCGTGCGGGTCGCCGTGTTCGTTGCACATCGCGGCCAGGTTGTTCCAGGCGCCGCCGAGATCGACCTGCAGATCGAGCTGTTCGGGCTGTTCGCGGATCAGTTCCTCGAGCAACGCACAACCGCTGTGCAGCAACTGCCGGGCTTCGTTGCAATCGCCGCCGTTGGCACAGCGCAGCAGGATGCAGGAAGCGAGCTGGATGTGCAGATCGGCCAGCATGGTCCGGTCCATCCACGTCGCCGGCCCGACCGCGGGCGGCGTCGCCGGGACACTGGCCGCGGCGGCGCGGAGCAGTGTCTCCGCCGCCTCCACCTTGCGCTGGGCCAGTTGCACGGTGGCCAGCCGCACCCGCGTGTTCAGCAGCGCGCGCTGCACGGTCGCCAGACCCGGAAACTCGACCACCGCGGCCTGCAACACGTCGATCGCCGCCTGCAGCGCCGCTTCGGCTTCGGTCGCGCGCCCGAGCTTCTGCTGGGCCTCGCCGATCGCCGCCAGCGCCAGCGCATTCTCGACACCCTGTACTTGATCGAGCGGCCGGGCCGCCAGGCGCACCTGCACCGCCTGCAGCGTCGCCAACGCTTCCTGGTGCCGTCCGGTCCACAGCCGTACGTGGCCCAACGCATTGTCGAGCCGCAGCCCCATCAGTTCGGCACTTCGGCTGGCCTGGCGATGCGCCGGCGTCAGCCAGGCCGCCGCCCGCAGCAACAGACGCTCGGCCTCCACCCGACGCCTCGGCTGCATCGCCAGCGCACGCGCGCGCACCAGCAGCGTGTCGGCCAGTTCGACGACGATCTCGGTGCGGGCGTCGGGCGCGTCGGCCAGCGGCTCCCACGCGCCGATGGCGCGCTCGAACTCCTCGGCGCCGCCACTGGGATCGAGATGCTGCCGCAACGCCAACTGCCGGCGCAGCGCCCGCGCGCGCAGTTCCGCCACCGCGCCGTCCCCGGAATCGCACGACGCGACGACCGCCAGCGCGCGCTCGCACAGCCGCAGTCCCGCCTCGGCGTGGCCCAATCGGCGTTCGATGTCGGCCAGTTCGTAGAACACCCGGGCCGCGCGCACCTGCCGGGCCGGCTCATCGGCCCGCGCCGCCACGAACGCCTCGCACGTGCGCACGACCGCGTCGATGTTGGCCTGCTTCCTGCCATCGAAGCCGGGCTGCCGATCGAGTTGTTCCAGCAACAGTGCGACCGTGCGCTCCAGGCCATCGAACGCCAACCGCTCCGCCTCGTCGAGCCGCTGCCCCTCCACGCGCAGGATCGCCGCCGTCCGCTGCTGGTGCAGCGCCCACGCCGATGGCGCACCGATGCCGACCAGAATGCCCAACACCCAGACCGCGACGCGCAGCGGGTGGCGCCGCATCCATTTGCCAACCCGCAGCAGCGGTCCCGGCGGTCGCGCCAGGATCGGTTCGATGCGCAGGAAGCGCCGCAGGTCGGCAGCCATCGCCCCGGCGCTGGCGTAGCGATCGCCGGGCGCCAGTTCCATCGACTTGCCGCAGATGACGCGCAGGTCGCGCGGGGCATGGCGCGCGATCCTGTCCAGCGGTTCGAACAACCCGAGTTCGATCTGCCGGAGCACCAGGCGGGCGCTGTCGCCGACGAACGGTCGACGACCGGCCAGCAGTTCGTACAGCACGATTCCGAGCGAGAACACGTCGCCCGGCGGCCCGACCTCCTCGCCGCGCGCCTGCTCGGGGCTGCAGTAGTGCGGCGTGCCGACGAACTCACCGGTTGCCGACTCGAACACCGCATCGCGGTTCTTGGCGAGGCCGAAGTCGACCAGGCGCACGGCGCCATCGCTGCCGACCAGGATGTTGTGCGGTTTGACGTCGCGATGCACCAGGCCGTGTTCGTGGGCATGCTGCAACGCGTCGGCAACGCGAGCGATCAGTTCGGCGGCCTCGGCGGCCCGGCTGCAGTCGGCGCGCACGCCGAGCCGTCGCGCATCCAGCAGTTCGGACAACGGCCGCCCCTCGACGAAGGCCATGGTGAACCAATGTCGACCGCGCCATTCGCCGACGTCATGGATCGGCACGATGGCGGAGTGCTGCAGACCGGCGACGACCGCGGCTTCGCGGCGGAAGCGCTCGATGGCGGTCGGCGACCAGGTCAGGTGCTCGTGCAGGATCTTCAGCGCGACGCGGCGGCGCAACGATCCCTGTTCGGCCTCCCAGACGACGCCCATGCCGCCGCGGCCGACTTCGCGGATCAGCCGATAGTCGCCAAACCACTGCCCTGGCGCGCACACCACCGGCGCGCTCGCCTCGTCGGGCGCGGCCGCCGCATCGCTCAGCATCGGCGCCAACAAGTCCCGCAGCGGTTCGTGCGCCGCCAGGAACGCCTCGGGTTCTTGCCCGCCCGACCCCTGCCACGCCAGGAACGCATCCATCGCATCGCCCAGCCGGGCTAGGCGATGGGTCTGGTCGTCGGGCGGCGGCGTGGACATGGGCGTCGGCAGAGCATACCGGCCCCGTCGCCGGGGCCCCGATCCTCCAACAGCGTCGCGCCAGCCACCGAGCGGACAGGAATCCGTGCCCCTGACAACTTCGACAAACGCTGTCCGCCCCCAGTCGCCGTCGGCGCTCGTTGCGGCGTCACGAACTTCCCGAACCATCCATGAACACGAACCTTTCGCTGCATCGGTCGCTGCTGACCGTCTCCGTGCTGGCCGGCCTTGCCGCGGCCCAGCAGTCCATCCCAACCACCACCGCGGCCGCGACCACCGCCGCGCTGGCCGCCGCCGGCCAGGACCGGACGCCGATCCACACGGCCGCGGCCGACTTCGACGTCGGCTACGGCATCTGGGGCGCCGGCCCGAACTACAAGGTCTCGTTCCACGACGGCGCCACCTTCGTGCCGTATCTGGGCAGCGCCTATCCGCGCACGCAATCGCTGCGCTGGACGACGACCTCCGCCCGGGTCGGGGCGCTCGAACTGCGCACCAAGGCCCCGGCGCTGCGCTACGACGCGTTCCGCGCCGAATACGACCTCGGCGGCCTGGTCGAGGCGTGGGATCTCCGCCACGACGGTGTCGAGCAGACCTTCGTGATCGCCCGCCGGCCGGCGAGCGGCGGTGACCTGGTGATCGAGGGCAGCCTCGCCACGGCGCTGCACGCTCGTGCCGGCGGAGCTGCGAACACGCTGCAGTTCGTCGACGATGCCGGCACGCCGATCATCGGCTTCGGCGCGCCGACGGCGATCGACGCCGCTGGCCGCAAGTTCGCGATGACCACGCACCACGAGAACGGCACGATCGCGCTGCGCCTCGATCAGGCCGCGCTCGAGCAGGTCGTCTGGCCGCTGACCGTCGATCCGTTGATCGGCTCGCTCTACAGCACTTCGGGCGCCGAGCTCGGTGCCGTCGACATGCAGCGCGACTCGGTCGGCGATCACAACGTCTGGCTGGCCAGCGAACGCTGGGTGTCGGCCACCGATGCCGATCTGTTCGTCCGCCGGATCGAAGACGATGGCACCGGCGCCGTGCAGATCTACACGGACATCAGCGCCAACTGGTCGACGACCGGCCCGAGCCTGGGTCTGCACTCAGCGGCGGCCCGGATGGTCGTGGCGTTCGCGCGACACGACGCCGGGACCGGCAACCGCCGGGTCCGCGTGCACGAACATGCCCGCGCCGACCTGACTCTGCAGGTCGCTCTCATCTTCATCGACACCGGCAACAACAACGCCTGGCGGCCCGATCTCGGCAATGACCTTGCGATCGGTGCACCGCAGTCGCTGCCGTTGGTGTTCCAGCGCGAGGGCATCGGTGCCTTCGGCGCCAGTTCGACCAGTGACATCTACGGCTGCCTGGTCGACCTGGCCGCGAACACCCACGGGCCGTTGTTCGCGATCGGTGAGAATGCCCACGAGGATCACGAACGGCCGGCCATCGGCATGGTCACCACCACCACCCAGGCCTGGCCGGTGGCGTGGCAGGTGATCGGCAACGACGCCGCCAGCATGCATGTCGAGTGGGACATCCTGCTCGGTCGGATCGATCGCAATGGCGTCGCCGCGGGTCAAACGACGTTCAACATCGGCAACACGCTGCACGAGATGGGCCCGCAGATCTGCGGCACGGGTGTCGACGTCTGGGTCGCCTACACCAGCGCCAACGTCACGCAGGTCGGTGCCCGCCCGACGACGACCACCGGCGTCGGCATCTTCACGCGGCGCTACGCCTGGAGCAGCGGCAGCTTCGTGCTGTCGTCGCCGGCCAACCTCATCGAAGCATCCCCGGATCCCCGCATCCTGCTGGCCGGCATCGACCGCGACCGCACGACGCAGAGCCACGCGATGCTGCAGTACCGAAGCACGGCGACGCACAACGTCTACTGGACGCTGCTCGGCTATCGCGGCGCTCAGGTCAGCAGCGGTACGGTCTGGAATGCGGCAGCCGGCGAATATGCGGTCAGCGGCGCCGTCGCCTATGACAGCTCGCAGGACCGCTTCCTGCTCGGCTACGGCAAGAACCAGGCGATCGCGATCTCGCAGATCGACACCTGGGAGCACCCCACCGCGTTCCCGCCGACGTTCGGCGGCATCGGCTGCAGCGCTGGCCAACTGAGCTGGGTCGGCACGCAACTGATCGGCGACAACGCCGGTCTGCGGCTGCAGAACATCCCGGCTGGTTCGCTGTGCACGGTGCTGGCTGGAATCGGCACGACCAACACGGTGTTCTTCGGCGCGCCGCCGATCCAGAACGGTTGCTGGCTGCTGGTACCCAACACCGGTGCGCTGAGCCTCGGCTTCCTGCCGATCGCGCTCGGCCCGACGGCCCAGTGGGCGTTCCCGCTGCCGGAGTCGCTGCCGGGGATGGTGGTCTACTTCCAGGGCGTGCACTTCGACGCCAGCAACACGGAAGTGCTGCTGACGCAGCGGATGTCGGTGCCGCTGGTCAAGTAGCCGCCGGTGGCGGTCAGCGCCGTCTGACGTTACCGCGGCCCGCGCGCCAGCCAGGGGATGGCCTACGACGCCGGCGTTGGGCGCGTCGTCGAGTTCGGCGGTCTCGTGCAGTTGCCATCCGGCGGCGCGTGGCTGAACGACACCTGGCAGTACGCGACGCCACACCCGGCCGCGATCGTGCAGTGCGGCAGCGGTTGCGCGAGCACCTCCGGGGTTCCGCTGCTCGCCAACGCTCCCTTCAGGCAGCCCTGGCTCGGCGACACGTTCCGCACGCGCGTGAGCAACGTCGCGGCGACCAGTGTGGCAGCGCTGTTCGTAACCGGCCTGGCTTCCACGGCGCCGCAACGTGATCGATTTCTCGGTCGGCATCCGCTGACGGAGCAAAGACCGGTTCACGGAACCGCGCCAACGATCCGCGACTCCAAACCTCGACCTTGCCCCGCACCCACGTCTGGCCCTGGTTGCCAGGATCGGCAACGGGCTCGCGGTCATGCCTCGCGAGCGTTGGCTTCCTGTGTGGCCACCACGGGCGCCGCGGGTCCCTGGGACGCCACTTCGGGGACGGCGTCCTCCAGAGCCGCGGCCTCGCGAACGGCGCCTTCGCCAGCAGCTGGTGCACGATCCAGGTTCGCTGGCCCGACGACGTCGCCGCGCGGCATCTCCCGCAGCGCGCGGGGCCGTAGCGACCACGCGGGATCCTGCGCGACCGGACGCGGATATCGCCTCGGCGCCAGTTTCTGCTCGAGCCAGCGCACGAACGGATCGGCTGGCTCGGCTGATGGATCCCAGAGCGCCGGAGATCCGGCTTCGGAGAATGGCATGTCTGGCTCGGTCATTGCAGTACTCTGTCACGGTCCGGGCGATGGCCTGCCGCCGCCAGCCGCGACGATTCCTCTGACAGACCTGCGGCCCTGCCGTTAGCGGGTTTCTGCGGATTCCAACGCAGCGGCGCCGCGAGGACGACAACCGTCCCAAAACCGCAGCCGCCGGGGCGGAGGCTCGGCGTAGGTAAACCGTCACCACGAGTCATCCCCGAGGTTACCGATGCCTGCATTCCGACAAACCCGACAGGGTCCCAGTCCGGACGGTGAGCCGCCGGTCGCCGACTTGGTGCGCCGCGCGCGGCTCGGCGACCGCGCCGCTTTCGCGCTGCTCTGGCGCCGCTACGGGCCGATGGCGTACGCCGTCATCCTGTCGGTCCTGCCGGCGGTGCACGCCGAGGACCTGCTGCAGGAGGTTGCGCTCGCGGCGCTTGCCGCGCTGCCATCTCTGCGCAGCGACGATGGTTTTGCCGCGTGGCTGTGCACCATCGCCCGCAACCGGGCCCGAAATGCCAGCGCCGCGCTGCGCCGCGCACCTGCGGCCGGAGACATGGACGCGCTGCCGGCGACCACCGCCAGTGTGGATGTGCTCGAGGCCGACGAGATCCTGGCGACGATCCGCGGGTTGCCCGCGACCTATCGCGAACCGCTGCTGTTGCGGTTCGTCGCCGGCCTGTCGGGACCCGAGATCGGCGAGCGCCTGGCAATGACGCCGGGCTCGGTCCGCGTCAACCTGTGCCGCGGCGTCAAGCTGTTGCGCGCCCGGCTTGCCGCCAGCTACGGCGCGGGAACCTGACGCGTAGGTGCGCGCCGCTGCCAGGCTCTGGACCCCCCGGTGCCGGGGCGGAGCAAACGACGCGGCTGCGTCACGGTCCGCGAGCGCCAGCCCGACCTCACGGGTGCGCCAGATCGCGCTCGAAGCGGGCTCGCAGGATCTCGATCGCCGAGCTCCATCGGCCCCTGGGTCTCGAGCCGCCCGACGCATCGGGTCGGCACCCAGGCAAGGGGAGCCACGACTGCAGCAGACGCGTCAGCCGCACCGCGCGTTCGGCCTGGCGGCGTTGGCCCAGCAGCGCCAGCAGCCGCGCGGCGAAGTCGATGTCCGCGCCCTGCCATTCGTGTTGTTCCGGAGGTGAGTGCATCGGATCGCCCCAAGGGCAGCAACAACGCTGCCGAACGGGGAATCGCCCCGGGCCGACCAAGTGCGTTGGCGACGCGCAGGTCGCACCGCAGCCGGGTCCGCCCGACGGGATGAAACAGCGGCCGGCGGCACGGAGCAGCGGCAATCAAGGAGCCTTTCGACGCTCCCTGATTCCGCCGACGGCCGCACCGCCGGCCCAGCAGTTCAGTACGGTCACAGTGACAGCATCGGATCGATGCGTTGAATGACGGTCACCACGCCGTCGGACAGCGTGACACTGACCCGGTCCCCCGCAGCGAACGTGGCGAGAGGAGTGGGGTTGCCCTTCGAGTCGAGCAGTTTGACCTTGCTTGCCTCGGCGGTGTGTTCGGACTCACCGCACCGCACGACGATCTGGTCCTTGGCCACGATGATCTTGACGACCTTGCCGTCCGTCGGACTCGCGGTCACGCGCAGGTCGCTCGCCAGCTTCTGGATGCTGGTGATCTGGCCGTCAGTCATCGTTGCCATGACCTTGTCCTTGGCAGCGAAATCCGCGAGCTTGGCCACCTTGCCCTCGCGGTCGAGCAACGTGACCTTGGTCGCGTCGAGCTTGTACTCGGCCTCGCCGAGCTTCACCACGATGCAGTGGTGCTCGGTGTCGACACTGACGACGCTGGCACGCTGCGCGGTTGCCGCAGCCGTGGCCAGCACGAACCCTGCCATGGTCAGGAAGAAGTTTCGGAGCATCGCTCTACCTTGGGTTTGCCAGGCCCGACCCGGGGGTGGGTCAGGCCATCCAGGCACTGAAGACCACGGAAGGACCGGGCCCGTTATCGAAGGTCTTCGGGCGTGCGGGCTGGCTGCGACGCGGGTCGGCCGCGCTTCCGGCGGAACCTCGGTTCGCCCGCATTGGTGGAAAACCCGCCCGCACCAGCACTTCCGGAGTCGCAGTCCAGCGGCCGGGATTCGCGCGTTGGTCGACCAACGGCGTCGACGCCGCACCGTGTCCGCGCCGTGCGCCTCCTCAGTGCGCGGGAGGCGTGCCCTGCTGAACGGCGACCTGCTCGCCGCCGGCGGGTTCACGGCTCCGGGAGCGAGCAATTGCCTGGCCTCGCGCGCTGGAACCGCAGTGTGTGGTTGCCAAGCGACGGGGTGGCACTCGTGACGATCGGCTTGTTCACGTGACGCCGGCACTGCCGCGCTCGAACGTCGCCGGCTTGGACTCGCGCGCCGCTGCGCGCGACCCTAACGTGCGCCGATGCGCCGTTGGCAGCCATGGTTGTTGTCGTTGTTGTCTGCGTGCTCCCAGGCCCCACCTGCGCCGACGATGCAGGTCGACCGGATGGCGTGGTGGCGCGAGGCCCGCTTCGGGCTGTTTCTGCACTGGGGCCTCTACGCGCTCCCGGCCGGCGCCTGGCAGGGCAAGACCGACTATGGCGAGTGGATCCGCGACTCGGCGAGGATCCCGCTCGGCGAGTACGAGAAGTTCCGCGAGCAGTGGAACCCGACCGGCTTCGACGCCGACGCCTGGGCGCGGATGGCCAAGGCCGCCGGCATGCGCTACGTGGTGATCACGACCAAGCACCATGACGGTTTCGGCCTGTTCGATTCGCAACTGACCGACTGGGACGTCGGTGGCTCGCCGTGGCGCCGCGATGCCATCGCCGAACTCGGCGCCGCGTGCCGCCGCCATGGCCTGCGCTTTGGTCTCTATCACTCGATCATGGACTGGCACCACCCCGACTACCTGCCGCGCCGCGGTTGGGAGACGGATCGGGGCACCGACGACGCGCGGTTCTCCCGCTACCTCGATTTCCTGCATGGCCAGGTCAAGGAACTGCTGACCGCCTACGGCAAGATCGACGTGATGTGGTTCGACGGTGAATGGGAGGCGACGTGGAATCACACGCACGGCCAGGCGCTCTACCACCTCTGTCGTTCGCTGCAGCCGGA
This sequence comes from Planctomycetota bacterium, assembly GCA_016713175.1. GTDB lineage: Bacteria > Planctomycetota > UBA1135 > UBA1135 > UBA2386 > JADJPQ01. Next base: position 185,176 of record JADJPQ010000007.1, on the reverse strand, counting down.
TGTGCTGGTCAACAATCGCGTCGACGTCGGTCGCGCCGGCATGGCGGGCATGACCAAGGGCGGCGGCTACGTCGGTGACTTCGGCACGCCCGAACAGGAAGTGCCGGCAGCAGGCCTGCCCGGCGTCGATTGGGAGTCGTGCATGACGATGAACCGGCACTGGGGCTGGAACGCGGCCGACACCGCCTGGAAATCGCCGACCGAACTGATCCGGACGCTGGTCGATGTCGCCAGCAAAGGCGGCAACCTGCTGCTGAACGTCGGGCCGCGCGCCGATGGCACGTTCCCCGAGCTCGCGGTCGAACGGCTGGCGGCGATCGGTGCCTGGATGGACCGCCATGGCGAATCGATCCACGGCACGCAGGCGAGCCTGTTCGGCGCCTTGCCGTGGGGACGCAGCACCTGGCGCCGCGACGGCGACCACACCCGCGTCTTCCTGCAGGTGTTCGACTGGCCCGCGGATGGCGTGCTGCACGTGCCTGGCGTCGGCAACGCGGTGACGGCGGCCCGCGCCGGTGACGTCGAGATCACCTGCTCTCGCGATGCCGATGGCCTGCGCATGCTGCTGCCGCGCGAGCCGACCGATCCGCTGTGCCCGGTGATCACGCTGGACCTGGCCGGCGAACCGATCGTCTACCGCCAGCCGGAACTCCTCGCCGCCGCCCCGATCTTCACCGACACGCTGCACGTACGCGCCAAGGCGCCACATGCGGACCTTGAGGTCCGGTACACGCTGGATGACAAGGAGCCGGCGGCAAACTCGCCGCGGTTCCCGGACTCGCTGCTGCTGACCGCCACCACGACCATCACCGCAAGAACGTTCCATCGCGGCGCGGCGGTCGGACCGAAGGCCAGCCGGACGTTCGAACGCGTCGCGCCCGCGCCGCCGGTCGAGATCGCCAACCCGCCCGCCGGACTGCAATGCGATGTCTGGCGCGGTTCGTTCGACGTGCTGCCGGCGGTCGCCGATCGGACTGCCGATGCGACCTTTCGGGTGGCCGATCTGGACGAACGGGCTCCGGCCGCCGAGTTCGAAGCGCGCCGGTACCGGGGTTTTCTGCACGTTCCCGAGACCGCGGTCTACGAGTTCGCCCTGACGTCCGACGACGGCTCGCGGCTGTCGATCGCCGGCCAGGTCGTCGTCGACCATGACGGCCTGCATGGCGCCGAAGAAAAGACCGGGCTGATCGCGCTGGCCGCCGGCGTGCACCCGCTGACGATCGACTGGTTCAACAAGGCCGGCGGCGCCGCGTTGCAGTTGACCTGGGCCCCAGCCGGTGGCGCCCACGAACCGGTCCGTGGCCGCGCCCTGGGCCACACCCACGACGGCCGGGGCGACGCACGCTAGAATCCCCGGCCATGGACAGACCCCTGTCGATCGTCGCGTTCGCCCTGCTCTGCGCTGTTGGCGCCGCGCAGGCGCCAGCCGCTCCTGCAGCCCCCGCCGGGCCGGCCGCGATCCCACTCGATCCCGACTTGCCCGATCAGCTCAAGCAACTGAAGGCGATGATCGCCGACCCGAAGATGGAAGAGGACTTCCGGGCGGTCACGTTGATCCAGAAGCTCGGCATCGAACCCGAGAAACGCAATCCGAAGGACGTCGAGAAGCTCGCCAAGGGTCTTGGCGACGTGTTCAAGACCGGCAAGGTGCGTCCCGCCGGCAGCGCGCACATCTACAGCGAAGCCAGCAAGGCGCTGGGCAAGCTCGGCGAAGTCGCTGGCAAGGAACTCGCGAAAGCGGTCACCGACAACCGCCTGAAGGACAAGGACTACGTGCCGTTGCGCGCGCAGATGATGGTCGACCTCGGCCGCACGCGCGACGAGAAGCAGATCGACTGGCTGCTCGACATGGCCCGGACGTCGCCGCACAACGACATCATGGCGGCCGGCGGCGAAGCCCTCGGTTTCTTCGAGAACGCGGACCTGAAGAAGAAGCGCGAAGTCGTCGACCGGCTGATCAAACGCTACGGCGAACTGCACGGCAAGGCGACACAACCGGATCCGACCGACCCCGGCGCGCCGGTCGACTTCACGCCGCAGAATGCGCGCGAGACGCTGAACAAGGTCGAGGGCAAGTGGACCGCCACGCTGAGCACTTTGACCGGCCAGAACTTCACGTCGTTCATGGAGTGGCAGCGCTGGCTCAACAAGACCCCGAACTGGACGCCGCGTGGCGCCACCAAGAAGAAGACGCCCTGATCGGACCGTGCGCGCCCTCGCCCTGCTGCTGACGGCGTCGCTCGTCGGCCAAACGCCGACCACGCCGCCGCCGGAACCGCCGACACTGCCGGTGTTGCTCCGGATGCTGCGCGACGACGCATTCGATGCGGTCGAGCGCGACGCGCTGGCCGACCAGATCCTGGCCCGCGATCTGCCGGCCCGGACGGCGCTGTTCGACGCCGTGCGAACCGGCTATGCGGCCCGCCACCGGCAGTTCCGCGCCGCAGTGAGTCGCCAGCAGAAGCGCTTCGCCAAGGAAGTGCCAGCCACGCTGAAGAGCCAGCTGGGCCGGCAGGCCACCCGCAAGCTGGACAGCCTCCGCACCGAGGCCCTGGCCTTGAGCCGCAGCGCCGAACTCAGCAAGGCGATGATCCACGACCAGATCGATCCGCTGCTGCAGCAGATCGAAGCGTTGGCGCTGGTCACGCCGGCCGCGGTGCTGGCGCACGATCGACAACTGGCCGATGCCGACCGAGCCCTGCGCGAACTCGCGACCAGGGCGACCGAGTGGTTCCGGCTCTACCTGCGGATCATGCATGAGGTCGATCGCGACGAGGCCGGCCGACGGCACATCGACCGTTTCGAACAGGAACCCGAACCGCCGGAGAGCGCCCGCGAGCTGGACGAGCCGTACGCCCTGGCGGCGTTGACCGCATTGCCGTTGTCCGGTCGCGACCAGCAGGCGCTGCTGGCCAACGTGGCGCTGCAGCCGCAAACCGACCCGGAGGAGTTCGCCGGCACGATGCACCTGAACCGGATCCGCATCGCCCTGGGCCTGAACGTCGTCGCGATCGACGACAAGCTCGGCCATGCCGCGCGCGACCACTCGGTCGACATGCGCACGCTCGGCTTCTTCTCGCACGAGTCACCGGTCGCCGGCAAACGGACGTTCGGCGATCGCGCGGCCAAGGCCGGCACTTCAGCCTCGGCCGAGAACATCGCGTGGGGTCAGGCGACCGGCATCGGTGCTATCACCGCGTGGTGGTACAGCCCGGGCCACCACAAGAACATGCTCGGCGGCCACGCCCGCACCGGGCTCGGGCGCAGCGAAAGTCACTGGACGCAGATGTTCGGCGGTTGAACCGCCGGGCCGTTCACTGCAGCGGCTTGACGACGATTGGTGTCGACAGGGTGTGCTGGCCGAAGTGCACGACCAGCTTGCCGGTGTGCTCGCCATCGGCGATGTCGAACCGGACCTTCAACTCGCCGGCCTCCTTCTCGACCTTGGCGTACTCCATCGCCACCTCGACGCCGCCGTTGAGCCGATGCGCCATGAAGGCGTCGAGCTGCTGCTTCTTGACCTCGGCCGCATCGTGCACCCCGAGCACGAACTTGCCGTCGGCCTTGTGTTCGAGGGTCAGGTACCAGTAGCCCGGCGCGATCTTCTGGTCGCCCAGCATCAGCGGCATCGAGTTGTCGAGGCTGGTCCACGCATCGCTGCCAAAGCGCCACTTCTTGCCGATCATCTGCGGCGAGTCGATCGCCTTGTCGTACTTCGCCTGCCACTCGACCTTGCCCCAGTCGAGCGCCAACTGGCCGGGCGAGCCCTTCTTGCTGAAGAACGCCACGCGCGCCGAGTGCCGCGGCGTGGTGATCACGTACATCTGCGCCGCGCCACTGTCGGCAGCCCCGGCCTTGGCGGCGATCTTCTTCTCGAGGTCGGCCCAGCGCGGGTCCTTCCTGATGTTGTCGAAGTCGGTGTCGCCGGCGAGCTGGTCCGGATCGGCGAAGCCCATGCCGATGCTCTTCTCCAGCCACTCGAACGCCTTGTCCTTGTCGCCCTTCAGCGAGTAGACGCAGGCGACGTTGTAGGCCGCGACGCCAGCCGAGCCCTTGAACTCGGTGGCTTTCATGTGGATCGGCAGCGCCTCGTCGAGTTTGCCGGCGGCATGCAGGCAGTAGCCGAGCATGTGCCAGTTGCGGCCCTGGGTCGGCTCCAGTTCGGTCAGCTTGCGGAACGCGGCGGCAGCATCGGTCCAGTTGGCCGATTGCACCGCGGCTTGTGCCGCTTCACGCAGCGCGGTGGTGTCGTCCTGGGCGACGACCGAGAACGCCAACAGACCAGACAGCAACGGAACGAGGAACTTGCGCATGCCGAATCTCCAGAAGGGGGACGTCGCCGGCCGCCACCACGGCGGCGCTGGCACCGGGAACTGACGTCGCGTCGAGCCGGACCATGACATCGAAACCGCCGGATTCGGCACGGCCGGCCGTACGAAGCTAGAGTGCGGATGGCCTTGTCCGGATGGCATCCTGCCCGACCGAGCGCTATCCGGATGCCCCATCCAGCCGTTCCCACCGATGACACCCACCCTGCCCGCGGTCGCCGCGTCGCTCTTGTTCACTTCCGGTCTGTTCGCCCAGCTGCCCTCGCTGTTCATCCCAAGCGAGAATCCGCTGACCCCGGCCAAGGTCGTGCTCGGGAAGGCCCTCTTCTGGGACGAACAACTCTCCAGCGACGACACCACTGCCTGCGGCACCTGCCATCTGCCCGAATTCGGCGGCTCCGACCCGCGAGCGACCGCGGCAAGCCACCCGGGCCCGGACATGGTCTTTGGCACCGCCGATGACAGCCGCGGCAGCCGCGGGGTCGTGCGGCAGGACAACCTCGGCGACTTCGCCCGCGATCCGCTGTTCGACACCCGCATCCAGTCGACGCGGCGCACCGCCCCGCCGGCACCGATGGCGGCCTACCACAACGAGGTGTTCTGGGACGGCCGCGCCGACACGATGTTCGTCGATCCGGAGAACGGTCAGGTGGCGATCGCGTTCGGCGGTTCGCTCGAGTCACAGGCAATCGGGCCGATCCTCAGCGACGTCGAGATGGCGCGCGAAGGCCGCACCTGGCAGGACGTGCGCGCCAAACTGACCGCAGTCCGGCCGCTGGCACTCGCCCGCCATCTGACCCCGGATCTCGTCGGCGCGCTCTCGCAGCATCCGACCTATCCAGCCCTGTTCGCCGCCGCGTTCGGCGACCCGGCGATCACCGCGCGCCGGATCGCGTTCGCGATCGCATCCTATGAGCGCACGTTGATCCCCGACGACACGCCGTGGGACCGCTTCGTTGCCGGCGATCCGAACGCGCTGACGCCGCGGCAGCAGAACGGCTGGACGCTGTTCCAGGGCAATGGCCGCTGCATGGCCTGCCACGTGCCGCCGCTGTTCACCGACGATCAGTTCCACATCCTCGGGTTGCGGCCGGCGCGCGAGGATAACGGCCGTTACGGGGTCACCGGCAACACCTTCGACTTCGGTGCGTTCAAGACGCCGACGCTGCGGCTGTCCGGGCTGCGGCCACGGTTGTTCCACAACGGCAGCAGCCCCGCGATGGGCACGCCGGGCGAACTGAACGACCCGAACTCGATGATCAACATCTACCTGAACGGCGGTGGCGTCGACCGCAGCAACCTGGATCCGTTCCTGCTGGTGTTGTCGAATCTCGGTGTCACGACGCAGGATCTCGGTGACATCCAGGACTTCGTGCGCTTCGGGCTCACCGACGCGCGCGCCGAACTGGGGCTGCCGCCGTTCGATCATCCGACGTTGCGGTCGACGGCGGCGATGCCGCCGCGGGCGTTCGGGCCGGAATTGGCGGGTGCTGCGCCGGTGCAGTTGGTCGACGCGATCCCGACGTTCGCCGGCAACGCGGATTGGCGGCTCGGGATCAGCGGCGGGCAGGGTGGCGGGTTCGCGTATCTGGCGTATGGGCTGTCGTCGCTCGAGCCGGCGGCGTGGTTTGGACCGTTGCCGATCCATCTGACCGCTTTCGACGGGCGCTTCGTGGCGCTCGGCGGTGCCCCGCACGATGTCGGGTTGGCGACGTGGCGGGTGCCGATCCCGAACGATCCGATGCTCGCGGCGTACCCGGTGTTCTTCCAGGCGTTCACGCTCGATGCGAGCGCGCCGGGTGGCATCGCGACGAGTCGCGGGCTCGAACTCCGGGTGCAGTAGGCAACGCTACCGCCGGGTCACGACAGGGAGATCGCCGACCTACTCGGCCACGGATAGCGGATCTGCTTCGGTAGTCAGCGGGCCCCGATGTGAACGGCCAGCCCGTTCGAGACCGTCAGACCAGCATTGGCGTTGATGTCCAAGACAAGTGCCTGCGCGAACACGTCGAGCCCGAGCAACACGCCGCTGTTGGCAATCGGAACGCGCGTCTCGCCCTGAAGCACGAAGCCATCGTGCGCATCGACCGAGACGAACAGCGAACAGCCGGTCATTCCGAAGCCACCCAACGACCACGGCAACGGCTGTGTGCCGAAGAACTGCGACGACAGGCCGAACACGAGCGCCACGAACGTGCCGTTGCGCTGCGAGGGAAGAGCGAGCCGAAGCGTGTCGCCAAGCCACGGGCGATTCTCGGCCCGCAGTTCGGGGACCCCAAGACTGCCAGCGCAGCCGACGCCAATCGGGGTCGTTTGAGCCGCTTCTACCGGGGCCAGAAGCCAGGTATCGCCAAAGCGCGACTGGGCGGTGCGACCGCCGAACATCACGATGACCCCGGTCTCCTCGTCGTACCCCAACGCGTGCGCCCCGCGGAACGCTGGGTTGTTCGTCGTGGGTCGCGGTAGCCAGCCACCTGGCTCGAGATCGTGGGCCCCGATCGGCACTGGATTGCCCGCGTTGTCGACCCCACCGTGCCAGACCACTCGTTCGCGCCTGGGATCCCAGACTGCCGCGCCGGCGCGCGCGAGTCCAAGCGCCACCGGAAGCGGTAGCCACGTGACGCCATCCCACTCCCCACAGAACTGTGGATCCAGCAGCAACACCCTGCCACGACCAGAATCGAACACCATCGCCGGCGTCGCAGTCAACGGCTGCTGTGCCGACGAATGGAGCACCCACACCGCGCCATCCCACTCCCAAGTGTCACGCAGCACGAAGTTCCAGTCGGTGCCACCGAACAGAACGGTACGCCGCCGCTGCGGATCAAACGCCGCGGTCGTGCCGCGCGGGGAGGGCGCTGTGCTTGGGGCACTTGCGTGCCAATCAAGGCCGTCCCACTCCCAAGTATCCCCCAGGGGGGCGAGGAACAGCCCACCCCATCCGCCAAAAAGCACAACGCGCTGACGAACAGTATCGGCAGCGATGGCGGCCTCGAGGCGACCAACGGGTGACCGGCTGGGAAACACCTGTTGCCATTGACCGCCCCGCCAACGCCACGTGTCGTTGACCTGCCCTCCGTTGGAACTCCCGCCAAACAGAAGAAGCCCACCCCCAGGGTCCTTCACCAGGCTTGTTGCGTGGCGTGGCACAGGAGCGGGACCGAATTGTTGCGTCCACTCCAACTGCGCGACAAGCGCACTGGAGAAAGCCGCGCTCCCAGCGAATGCTTGCATCACCATCCACCAGGCGCGACCACGACGGGCGCCCGGTACCTTCCAATGCCCGCCGATCCGGGTGATCCCTTGCCAACCAAGTGGACTGGCGATCATGGGCGCGAACCTTATTGACACGAGTAGCGTTTCAAGGCAACAAAAAAGACTCCGCCAAGAACAACTGGCACACCTGGCCGGCCAGTGCACTGAAGTACCCTACCAGTGACGAATCCTGCTGTCCCACAGGGCACGTCCAGGCTGTCTGGTGTGAACACCACATCTCCCTGTGCACCTGGCGTACGCGGCGAATTGTCGTCGCTTCCTGATCGCAAGCGGCACGGTGGCGAGGGCTCGAGGGGCACGAGAAACGGCGGGACCATTGACCGGAAGCTCTCCGGCGGCGCCCGACCAAACCCACGCCCAAGCCAACCCGAGTCCGCAGACCTGAAATGCCATCAGCCCAACGAACGCACCCGTGCGAATAGTTCCATGCTGAGGGAGAGAGTCAGCCGGTGCGGCCCCGGTGCCGCGCATCTGACTGACCCGATATAGCCCAGCGCCATTGTGGCTCAGGCGAGAGCCGGAGGCAGTGATCGCACCGGCAAGGACCGGCCGATGCCGAGACGCTCGCTTGAAGTTCGACCGCGCCCGGCGTCCGATGCGCCGTGTGAAGTACCGCGATCTCGACCCAGCCGAAGCCCAGGCCGCACTCCGTTCCGATCCGTCGCTTCGGATCCTCGACGTCCGCACCCAGCCCGAGTTCGACAGCCACCGCCTGCCGAACGCGACGCTGATCCCGGTGCAGGAACTCGAACAGCGCCTTGCCGAACTCGACGCCGACACCAACTGGCTGGTGCACTGTGAACACGGCCGACGGTCGCTGTGGGCGTGCGAACTGCTGGCCCAGTCCGGCTTCCGCAAACTGACCAACCTGCGCGGCGGTCTGGCGTGGTGGATGGAGTGCGGGCTGCCGGTGGAATCGTGACTGCCCGACTGTCGCTGCTGCTGCTGCTGACAGCCTGCGCCGCCGCGCCGCCGACGACAACCCCGTCGCCGACCAGATGGCTAGGCACCTAACGCGGCACCCTGACCGCAGCAACGGCCACCGGCGTGCGCGAACTGACAACGATGGAACTGTTCGTCGAGCCGATCGCCGACACGGACGACCGGCGCTGGCGCATCACCTACGGCACCGGCAATGGTGCCGACATCCGCGACTATCGCCTGCAGACCATCGACGCCGCGACCGGCCACTTCGCGATCGACGAACAGAACGGCATCGTGCTGCCACTGCTGCAACGCGGCGACGCCATGGTGTCGGTGTTTGCCGTGCAAGGCAGCACGCTGGTGGTCCGCTACCTCTGGCGCGGTGACGCCATCGACTTCGAACTCGAGTCGTCGCCGAGCGCGACGCCGCGGCCGCCGGACCGGAGGTTCGCGGCTGGCCGAAGGTCGCCTTGCAACGAGCACGACTCGGTCGCGTCACGAACTGATCGTCACGCCCGAGCGCCTACCGCGGCCAGACCGCAATCGCCGCCCGGCATTCCGCCACCGACGGCACCAGCGCGACCCGGAAGAACCGTTCCTGCCCGGCGCCGAAGAAGCTCCCCGGCGACACCAGGATCCCCTTCTGCAGACACCGCTCCGCGTAGTTCACATCGGAGATCCCCGCCGGCACCTCGACCCACAGGAACAACCCGGCTGTGCCCGGGTACACCTTCAGCCCGAGTTCCTGGAAGTGCCGCAGCAGCAACTGCCGCTTCTGGGAAAACAGCGCCCGCCGTTCCTCGACGTGCACGGCATCCCGCCACGCCACCGTGCTCGCCGCCTGCACGAAGTCCTGCGGCGCGACCCCCATGCCGGCGCGAAACCGCTGGTACAGCGCAATGAGGTCCGGATCGCCGGCGACGAACCCCGAGCGATAGCCCGTCATTCCCGAGCGCTTGCTCAGCGAATGCACCGCCAGACAGCCCTTCTTGCCGAACTCGAGCACGCACCGCGGCCGCGGCTCCTCGTAGTCGAGGTCCGCATAGCACTCGTCGCTGACCAGCGTGAACCCGTACTGATCGCGCGCCGCCACCCAGGACTTGAACAGACTCTCTGGCAGGCACTGCCCCGTCGGATTGTGCGGGTAGTTCAAGAACACCACCGCCGCGCGCCGCAGCACCGACTCCGGCAGCAGATCCGGATCCATCAGGTAGCGATTGGCGGTCGACAGCGCCACCGGATACGTCCACGCCTCGGCAAAGAGGGCGCCGATCTCGAACACCGGATACGCCGGTTCGCCATAGACCACGAGGTCCTTCTCGCTCGGCACCTGCACCAGGATCATCGGCAGATGGAAGATCGCCTCCTTGCTGCCGAGCGTCGGCAGCAGTTCGCGATCGGCGTCGATCGTGATGCCGAAGCGGCGCTGCAGGTAGCCTGCAGCCGCCTGCCGCATCGCCGGGTGGCCGGCGACCGATGGATACTGGGAGACCGTAGGCGTGCCGTCGAGGAACGCCTGCCGGATCAGCGCGGGCGTCGGCTCGCGCGGATCCCCGGTGCCGAAATCGAAGACCGTCAGGCCCTTGGCCAGCAGGTCGTGCTTGCGCCTCTCCAGCGCCACCATCGGATAAGTCTGCAGCTTGCGCAGGCGGTCGTTCATGGGAACCCGGGAACGGGCGACCGGCACCATACCGCCGTGATGCGAGAACACCGAGACGGCAATCGTCCTTGCCATCGACCGGAACGTTCTCCAAAGTGCCCGTGAATGACGGCCCCCGCCCCCGGTAGCCGCGAGATCTTGCAAGCTGCCGAAGAGATCCGCCTGGTCACCGGTGCCAAGCACGGCGACCACGCTTCGTTCGAGGCACTCGTGGACCGCTACATGGGCAAAGCTGTCACCGTCGCGATGGGCTACCTCGGCGATCGCGACGAAGCGATGGACCTCGCCCAGGAAGCGTTCTTCCGGGTGTTCAAGACGCTGGACCGCTTCCGCGAGGGCGAACCGTTCGCGCCGTGGTTCTACCGGATCCTGCGCAACGCCTGCCTGAACCACGTCGAGAAGCACAGGAAGCGCAAGGCGCGGTCGATCCACGCCAGTGGTGATGGCGAGGAAGACCGGCCGCTGCCGTCCGGCAGCCTGACGCCGGAAGAACACGCGGAAGCCAGCGAACAGCAGCGCGCGTTCTGGCAGGCGGTCGAGAAGCTGCCGCAGAAGCACCGGGAGATCCTGATGCTGCGGCACTTCCAGGATCTGGACTACCAGGCCATGGCGGACGTGCTCGGCATCCCGATCGGCACGGTGATGTCGCGCCTGTTCCACGCGCGCCAGAAGTTGCGCGCGCTGATGGAGGACTACATGGAGGGCAACTCGTGACCACGCTCCACGACGAAGATCCGCCGCTCAGCGAAGGGCAGCGCCTGCTGACCCTGTGGGTCGACGGCGCCCTGTCGCCCAAGGAACGCAGCGCGTTCGACAAGGCGATCGCCCAGGATCCCGCACTGGCAGCCCAGGCGGCGCAGCACCGGGAGATCCTCGACCTGTCGCGGTCGATGCAGATGATGGAGCCATCCGACATCGAGGCGCGGCGCTTCTGGGCCCGCTTCTACAACCGCAGCGAATGGCAACTCGGCTGGTGTCTGCTGCTGCTCGGCGCGGCGACGCTGCTGGTGTTCGCCTTGTGGCAGCTGATGGTTTCCGACCTGCACTGGATCATCAAGGTCGGCACGCTGGCCGTGCTGCTCGGCAGCGGCATCCTGCTGTGGAACTCGTTCCGGTTGAAGCTGCGCGCCAGCCGCTTCGACCGCTACCGTGGGGTGCTCTACTGATGCTGATCTCCACCACCGATGCGATCGCCGGCCACGACGTCGTGACGACGCTGGGCATGGTCCGCGGCGCGGCGACGCGCACGCGCAACCTGTTGAAGGACATCACCGAGTGGTTCCGCAACCTGGTCGGCGCCGAACTCGAGCACTACACCAAGATGCTGGCGGAAGCGCGCGAACAGGCGATCGAACGGATGATCGCCGACGCCAGACGGCTGGGCGCCGACGCGGTCGTCGGCGTACAGCTGGCGACCAACCACGTCGCTTCGGGCGCCGCCGAGATCCTGGCTTACGGAACGGCGGTCAAGCTGCGGCAGCGGTGACCGCGGTCAGTGCCCGATCGTCAGCACCAGGGCATTGCTGACGGTCGCGCCGCCTGGGTTGGCCCCGGCATCCACGACCAGGCCCTGCGCCCAGAACGCACTGCCGACGGTGTTCGGCGCCGCCGGCAACGCAAACGATGTGGCGAACTGCCCGCCGACCGCCAGTTGGCCGATCGTCAGATCAGGCCGCACGCGACCGACGCAACCGGTCATGCCGAGCGGATCGAGCGCCATCGGCAACGGGTTGCCGTTCCACGACGTGATGTCGAAGCCGACGATCAGGAAACAGAACGCGTTGGCCGGAATCGACGTGATCGTCGCGGTGACCGTGGTCCCGATGGCTGGCGGCGTCGCCGTCAGGGCCGGCACACCGGCGGTGCCCGAGCAGCCAGCGCCCAGCGTCGTCACCGTCGGCTCGCGGACGTCGATCGTCCACAGACCACGCCCGTGGGTGGCGACGAGCAGCCGCGTGGTGCCGTGCATGAACACGACTTCCTCGACGCTGGTGTCGGCCGGCCCTTCGTTGGCCGTCGACCACGACAGACCGTCGTCCTCGGACGCGAACATGCCGACCTCGGTGCCGGCGTAGACGCGACCGGCCAGGACCGGGTGCAGGCACAGGCCATGGATCGGCGCGTTCGGCAAGCCGGTGACGCCGCTGCCGGTTCGATCGACGAACGACGTGCCGCCGTTGGTGGTGAGCCACAGGTTGTCCGGCGAGAACCCGCCGAGCGCGACCCACACCCGGTTGGCATTGGCGGGGTCGATGACGATCCGCTCGACGAAGCGGTTGGGCAGCGGGTTGGGCGCACCGTTGGCGTCCACCGCCGACCACGTCGGCGCCGCCGCCAGACCGTTCGCGGTCTGGTAGACCCGACCATCGTTGTGCCCGACCCAGATCACGTTGGCGTTGCCGGGCGCGACCGCGATCGCGCTGATGTTGGCGCCGACCGCACCCTTGATCGCCGACCAGGCGACGGTGCCGGCGCGGGCATTGCTGGTCCGCCACAGACTCGCGCCGCCGACCAGCAGTCGTGCCGGATCGTTAGGATCGAGGATGAACGGCGCGATGAAGTTCGCGGTCGAGCCAGAACCGGAGTCGCCGATGCCGGCGTCGATGGTGCTCGCTGACGAGCCGCCGTTGGTCGAACGGTGCATCTCGGCGTAGACATACTCGCCGTAGATGTAGTTCGGGTTGACCCAGTCGATCGCCGCGTAGCCGCCGTCGCCGCCGTAGGTCAACTGCGCCGACGTCGCATTGTTCTGCAGCGTCAGCGACCCGTTGTCCTGCGTACCGCCGTTGATCCGGCCGGTCGCCCCATGGCCGGCAGCACCGTAGAACTGCGAGGCGCGGTAGCGGTTGTCGCGCCGCGTCCAGCCGCTCGTCGTCGACGCCGTCTTGACGTTGTTCGTCAGGTAGACGCCGCCGTCGGTGACCACCCAGACCTTGTTGTTCGTCGTGCCGTTGTAGCCCGGATCGGCGACGAACCCGTGCACGTCCGGGTGCGGGCCGTTGTCGTTGATGTAGCCGTTGCTGATCCGCGTCAGCGTGCTGCCGCCGTTGGTCGACTTGTAGCAGTGGTACGCGCCGGTCACGAGGAAGTTGGCGTCGAACGGATCCACCCACAGCGCGTTGTAGTACCACGCCGCGCCGGAACCGCCGCCGGAGGCCGTCCGCTGCGTCCAGTTGACGCCGCCGTCGGTCGAACGCCAGATCAGCCCACCGCCGGTGCCGCAGGACGCGTAGACCATGTTCGCGGTCGAGCGCGCGTAGGCCAGTTCGATCCGACCCGAGATCCCCGACTGACCGATCAGCCCGGTCGCGGCATTCGTCCACGACGCACCGGCGTTGGTCGAGTAGACGACGCGGTGCAGCGAACCGTCGTAGACATCGCCGACGCAGCGGTTGCCATCGTTCGGATCGAACGCGACCTGCAGGCTGTTGCTGACCGACCGGACCAAGGACCACGAAACGCCGGCGTTGGTCGAGCGATAGATGCCCGCGTTGCGCACCGCCGCCAGCAGGATCGCCGGATTGGTGGGATGTACGGCGATCCGATTGACGTGCGTGAACGACGCGGTCGCCGCCAGCTGCGTGAACGTCACGCCGCCGTCGACCGACTTGAAGATGCCTTCGCCGGCCAGCGCATCGCCGTTGAAGAAGCCCTCGCCGGTGCCGGCGTAGATGGTGGGCGGCGTGCCCGGCACGAGCGCCAGCGAACACACCGCCAGATTGCCGAGCCAGTCGTCGATCGGCGACCAGGTGGAACGCCGCCATCCGTCGTGCGCCACACCCCACCACCGACCGCGCCCGCCCACAGCTGGTTGGCGTTGGCCGGGTTGACCACCAGGGACCGCGTGCGGCCGCCGATGTTGAACGGCCCACGTTCGACCCAGCCGAAGCGGCCGATGCCGGCGCGTTCGAGCGTGGCGTGATGGGCGGCATTGGCAGCACGCTGTTGGCGAGCGGTGCGCACGTCCGCCGGATCGACCTGACCGTTCTCGTCCTGCCAGCGCAGGCGCCGCCACTGCAGCGCGGCTTCGGGGTTGTCCGGCGATTCGCCTTCGGATTCGGGTTCGCCGGTCGTGGCCAGGTCGCCGGTCGGCGCCGAACAAGCGGCCAACAGAAACAGCCAGGGAAGCAAGGCAGGACGCATGCGGGACGGCTCCGTGGGGCAGGGAGGATCGCCCACTCTACGCCAGGATCGCGGCCCTGGGGTCAGTGAACCGTCCCCGGCCCGTTTCCGTTTGTCCGCGAGTTGGCCCGGTCCTAACCTCCACCCCTCGCATGACCAGCACGCTGCTGCGGAGCGCTCTTTCCCCGTTCCTGCTGACCCCGTTCCTGTGTGCCAGCACGACTCCGGCCCGGCAGGGCCAGAGCAACGTCGTGGCGGCCGCGGCGGTTCCTCAGGCCCCAAGCGCGTCGCCGACCGCGCCGAGCAGGCCCGAACGCAAACGCGGCAACGTCTTCAAGGATGAGATCGACCAGCTGATCGACGCGATCTGCAAGTCAGCCAACCAGGGCACCGGCAAGGGTGCCGGACTCGGCGGCAGCTCGGTGCTGCAGACGGCCAGGATCCTGGCGGCGATGGGCCACTGCCACCGCCACTACCATGTCAGCGACGGGCCGCTGGTCCGCCCCTCGCTCGACCAGCTGACGCGCGCACGCGAAGCCAACGGCAGCTATGGCGACGTCGAGACGACCGCGTGGGTCATCGCCGCGTTCTCGGCCATCGACCCGGACGGCCGCCGGGACGAGATCGCGCAGGCCAAGGCCTGGCTCCACCGGCAGAACGCCGAGGTGCCGACGTTCGACGCCGCCATCGGCTCGGTCCTTTCGGAAGTGCGGATCGACGCGTTCCCGCAGCACCTGGCCAAGGAGCCTGCGGCGCTGGCGAAGGCCCTGTTCGCCGACCCGAGCAAGCTCGAGATGACCGCGGCGACCGACGCGCTGGTCCGGCTGGTCGCCTGCCAGGCCGCCAACAAGCGGCTCGACAAGGCCCAGAACCCGACCACCACGGCGTGGTCGCCGGCGCAGGAGAAGGCGTTCCAGTGGCTGCTGGCGCAGCAGAAGGACGGCGTGTTCTTCGTCAAGATGGGCGACAAGCAGTTTCCGGATCCGGCGTTCACCGGCTTCGGCATCATGGCCCTGCAGAGCAAGCCCTCCGCCAGCCGCAGCAAGGCCGAGCAGGCGGTGATCGATCAGGGTCTCGCCTGGCTGCTGCAGTCGCAGAACGAAGATGGCTCGTGGGGCCAGCAGGTGCCCAACTACACGACCTGCGTGGTCGTCGGTGCGCTCACGCGGCAGGACAACCCGGCCGCCAAGGCCGCGCTCGAGAAAGCGCAGAAGTGCATCCTGCGCTACCAGAACGCCGAGTCCAGCGGCTATGGCAAGGCCGATCGCGACTACGGTTCGATCGGCTATGGCAACAGCCAGCGCGGTGACCTCAGCAACCTGCACTTCTCGCTCGAGGCTCTGCGCGCCACCGGGCTGCCGGCCAATGACGAAGCATTCGCCAAGGCGATCGTGTTCCTGCAACGGACGCAGAACCTGAAGAGCGTCAACGACTTCAAGGGCAAGGTGCCCGACCCCGACCAGGACGGCAAACTGATCGACGCCACGTCGGGCGACGACGGCGGCGCGGCCTACTACCCCGGCAACTCGGCCGCTGGCTACGTCGTGCTGCCCGATGGCAAGTCGGCGCCGCGCAGCTACGGCTCGATGACCTACGCGCTGCTCAAGTCGTACACGCTGTGCGGCATCCCCGGCGACGATCCGCGCGTGCAGGCCGCGGTCAAGTGGATCCAGGACAACTGGACGTTGGCCGAGAATCCGGGCGCCGATCCGGCGCTCGGCGAGAAGGTCAAGTTCCAGGGCCTGTTCTACTACTACATGGTGCTGGCGCAGGCGTTGAGCGCCGCCAAGGTCGACACGGTGACGACGATCGACAAGGATGGCAAGCCGCTGCAGATCCCCTGGCAGAAGGCGCTGCGCGCGCATCTCGAAGGCATGCAGGCCGCAGACGGCACCTGGGTCAACGGCAAGAACGATCGCTGGTGGGAAGGCATGCAGATGCTGTGCACCTGCTACGCGTTGGCCGCGCTGGAGAAGTGTCAGTGACGGCATTGCCGGCAGCGCCGGCATGGTTCCGCTTCCGGTGTGGCGCCGCCGTGCATGTCGGCGCCATCGACCCGACCGCCCCCGGCGGCCCCAGGTGGCTCGACCTCGGCCCGCTCGACGTGCACGCGTTGCTGCGCCGCGGCGAACTGCGGCTCTCCGACCTGCGCGAACGGATGGCCCACGCCCGCAGCATCGCGGCGCCCGATCAGTTCGAGGTGCCGGTGCCCAAGCCCGGCAAGATCCTGTGCCTGGCCAAGAACTACGTCGCGCATGCGCGCGAGTTCGGCGCCGAAGCGCCGAAGGAACCGATCTTCTTCGCCAAGCTGCCCGACACGCTGACGGCGCATGGCGCACCGGTCGCGATCCCGTACTGGCTGGAGACGCGCGTCGACCACGAGGCCGAACTGGGCCTGGTGCTGGGCTTCGCCGATCCGAACGACGGCGGCAAGAAGCATGTCCCCGTCGAAAGCTGGACGCAACTCGTCGCCGGCTACACCGTGCTGAACGACGTCACCGCCCGCAAACTGCAAGGCAGTGACCGCGACCAGAAGTACCCGTGGTTGCGCAGCAAGTCGTTCGACACGTTCTGCCCGGTCGGCCCGTTCGTCGTGCCAGCCGATGCGATCGATCCGAGCGACCTGCAGATCACGATGACGGTCAATGGCCAGGTGCGACAACAGGCGCGCACGTCGCAGATGGTGTTCGGCATCGGCGAGGCGCTGGCGGCGATGGCGCGCTGCACGACGCTGCGGCCCGGCGACCTCATCGCGATGGGCACGCCCGAGGGCGTCGGCCCGGTCGTCCCGGGCGACCGGATGACCGTCACGATCGAGGGACTCGGCGAACTGACCAATCCGGTCGTCCGCGAAGCCGCCCCAGCACTCCGCGCAAACTGACCGCCGGCTACAACTGCAGCCCGCCGTCGACGGTGAAGTTCTCGCCGGTCACATAGGCGGACGCGTCCGACGCCAACCAGCGCACCAGCGCGACGATGTCGGCCACGGTGCCCAGCCGGCCGATCGGCACCCGCGGCCGCAACCGTGCCTGGCTGTCGCGGTGGCTGTGCGGATGCTCGATCAGTCCCGGCGAAATCACGTTGACGGTGACGCCGGCCGCCGCCACTTCACCGGCCAGGGATCGCGCGACCTGCACGACGGCCGCCTTCAGCGCGAAATACCACGGCGCCCGCTGCATGGCCCGCTGCCGATCCGTGCCGGCCGCCGCGAACAGCACGACCCGGCCGCGCCGCTGCTCGACCAACGCCGGCACGACGACCGCCAGCGTGTGGAACAGCGTCGTCAGGTTGCTGTGCACCAAGGCTTCGTACTGTTCGACGCCGGTCTGCAGCAGCGGGGTCTCGACGAAGTCGCCGATCGTGTGCACCAGCGCCCAGGGCACCCCGCGCTCGGCGCGCAGCCGGGCAAACGCCGCCGTCAGCGCCGCACGATCCCCGGCGTCGACGCCCCTGCTCCGCGTCCACACCGCCGCCGCCGGGCCCGCGTCGGCGGCGATCGCCGCGCCGATGCCCTGGCCACCACCGACGATCAGGATCGGTCCGTTCACGCGCGGCAGCTTACGCGGCGATCAGAACACCGCCAGTCGATCGAGGGGCCAGAAGCGGGCCCGCACCCGGCCCTTCAGCAGTTCCTGCGCGACCAACCCGAACTCGCGCGAATCACAACTGATCGGCCGGTTGTCGCCGAGCACGAAGTAGCTGCCGTCGGGCACCGTCACCGGCGCCATCGTCTCGTGGTCCTGGATGCAGTGGCCGAGTTCGCCGCGCACTTCCCCATTGACGAGCACCTGGCCGTCCTGCATCGCCACGACATCGCCCGGCAACCCGACGATACGCTTGACGAAGTCGACCGCAGGATTGCGGGGATAGCGGAGCACGACCACATCGCCGCGGCCGACCTCGGCCAGTTCATAGGACACCCGGTCGACCACCAGCCGATCGCCATCGTGCAGGCACGGTTCCATCGAATGCCCTTTGACCACCGAGATCTGCACGACGAACAAGTGGATCAGCACCATCAGCGTCGCCCCGAGGGCCACATCGAGCGAGAAGCGATGGCGATGCAGCGAGCGGACGAACGAACGCAGACACAGGGGCCACTGGGAGCGCGGCAACGGCCCGGTCCCCGAGGTTTCCGACGGCAACGTCATGGGCCCGTACTTCGGCGAGCCCAAGGCCGCATCTTGACCCGCAGCGCGGGCCGACACCGCGGTCGTCGCTGCGGGAAAACCCGTAGCCGGACGGCCTGCCGTCGACGCCGTTTCCGGTCGCTACCGACCACGCCACCGGGGTTTGCCGTATCGCCGCCGGCGACGCCGAATTCGCTTTCAAGCGCGCGACACCCGAATACCGAAGAACCCGCAGAGCCGCCGCACCACGCGCCACCGGACTGAAGCGACCATGAGCAACTCGACCCTGGGCAACCTCGCTCTGCAGGAGAAAACTCGCCGTGAGATCCTGCACAAGAGCGATCTGATCCCACCCCTGCCGGACTTCGTGGTCCGACTGCTCGCCCTGCTCAACAAGCCCGAGACCGAGCCGCAGGACCTCGAGAGGCACATGCAGAACGACCAGGTGCTGGTCGCGAAGATGCTGGCGATGGTCAATTCGCCGTTCTACGGCCTCAGCCGCAGCATCAAGACCATCAAGGACGCGGTGATGGTGCTCGGCTTCCGCGGCGTACGCAGCCTGGTGCTGGCCACCAGCACCGCCAAGTTCCTGCAGCGCGATTACACCTGCTACGGCCATGAGCCCAAGGGCCTGTGGACCCATGCCGCGTGCGTCGCCGCGGTGTCCAAGTTCCTGGCCAAGAGCTGCAGGCTCGGCGCCGAGATGGCCGAGCTGCTGTTCGTCGGCGGCCTGCTGCACGACATCGGCAAGCTGCTGCTGGTGCCCTATCTGAACGACGCGCTGCGGCAGAAACCGACCACCGCCAGTTCCACGGTCGAACTCGAGACCAAGGTGATCGGCATCGATCACACCGAGGCCGGCGCGCTGGTCACGGCGAAGTGGAACCTCGCGGTCGAGATCCAGGAAGTCATCAAGGCGCACCACGACGGTTCGATGCCCCAGGACGCCAAGGCCGCCGCGGTCGTCCGGCTGGCCGACGCGATCGCCCACGAACGCGCCATCGGCTACCTGCCGGGCAAGGCCCCGGTGGCGCAATACGCCAAGGCCGACCTCGATGTCCTCGGCCTCGAAGGTGCGGTCTGGGAGGCAGTGCGCAGCGAGGCCGTGCAGGTGATGGAAGACGCGCTCGCGGCGCTGGCGTCGCTGGCCAACTGACGAGGCGCGCCATCGTGGACACCGCGACCGATCGCAACGAAGACCTGGAGATCGACCACTGGCACGAAGCCGTGGATCTCGCCGGCCTGCACGTCTGCCGGTCGATCGAGGACCTCGACCGCGAACTGGTGTGCAAGCTGGTGCGTTTGTTCCCGGGCACCGACATCGCCCTGCTGCTGGCCGCCGAGGACCCCGGTCGCTTCCGCGTGCAAGTGGTGCTCGGCAGCGGCTGCCCGTGGCCGACCGGCGACACGGTCGATGCCGCAGCGTGGGCCAACGATCGGATCCGCTCATACTCGATCACCTATCGCAACCACACCCTGGGTCGACTGTTGATCGACCGTGCACCCGACGAGATCCTGGACCGCGTGCTGACCGCGATGCTGGCCCACTATGGCGTCGCCCTGGTCAACCTGACCCTGAACGAGGAATCACGCCAGGCCACCGAACATTACTGCGCCAGCTTGCAGGCCCTCGAAGAGGGCATCGTGCTGTTCCAGGAGGGCGACCACGAGGCCGTCACGGCCCGGTTGATGGGCCTCGCCACCGCGATGTTGCAGGCCACCGCCGGCGCGCTGTACGTGCTCCGCGAGGTCGGCAATGTCGAGTCCGATCTGGTGCTGACCCAGACCCTCGGCATCCCGGACGCGCTGCTGGCGACGTTCAAGGGCCAGGGCGGCACGGCGTGGCCACAGTGTCTGCTCGCCCGGTCGGCGTTCTACGTCGCGCGGGTCGAGGATCCGACGCTCGGCGGTCTCGACCCGGCCGACCTGCCGGACATCCTGCGTGACATCGTCGCGTTGCCGCTGCGCTACCACGGCGTCGACGCCGGTGTCATCGTGCTGTTCAACGTTGCCCCGGAGACGGGCAACATGCACGACCATCTCGATCGCATGAACAGCCTCGGCCAGCTCGGCGCGGCGCTGCTGCACCGCCTGAGCCTGGAAGCGATCTCCGCGCGCAATCGCTCGATCGAGAAGGAACTGCAGATCGCCGAGGCGATCCAGAAGCGGCTGCTGCCCAGCAAGGCGCCGGCCACCACCGACTACGAGTTCGCCTGGCGCTCGGTCGCCGCGCAGAACATCGGCGGTGACTACCTCGATGTGCTGACCTCCGACCTCGGCGATGTCCATGCGGTGATCGCCGACGCCAGCGGGCACGGCATCAACTCGGCGCTGCTGATGAGTTCGTTCCGGTCGACCTACCGCGCCGAGGCGCCGTGGGAGGAACCCGCCGATCTGACCGCGTCGCTGAACAACGAAGTGCAGAACGAGGTCGGCTCGACCGGGATGTTCATCACCGCCGCGATGCTGCGCATCGAACAGGGCAGCCGGCGGCTGACGATGAGCAACGCCGGCCACAATCCGGTGCTGCACTGGCGCGCCGCCACCGGCAAGATCGAACCGATCGAGTCGCACGGACCGCCGCTCGGCTTCATGGAGGACGCCGAGTACGGCACCGAGGAACGTACGCTGGCCCCGGGCGACGTGCTGTTCCTGTACACCGACGGCATCAGCGAGGCCTGCGATCGCGAACTCGACATGTTCGGCGACGAGCGACTGGCAGGGATCCTGGCCGCGAACGCCCACCGTTCCGCCGCCGAGATCCTGGAGGCGGCGCTGGCCGAACTGGCGCGCTTCACCGGCCGGCTACGCTATGACGACGACGTGTCGCTGTCGGTGATCAAGGTCCGCTGACGCCGGTCACCGCGGCGTCGCATGGGCGAACATCCACAGGCCGGTAGCGGCCGCCGCCAGCGTTGCGCCGACGAAGACGAACACCGCCAGGCGGTGCCAGGTTCGCGCCGTCGGATCCCGCCACGTCCACACGCCGGTCGCCACGACCGGCACCGCCAGCAGACCAGCACCGAACGCGATCGGCAGATGCAACGCCGTCATCTCCGCCGGGAAGGTGTAGCGCTTGACCAATTGCTCGGTCAGCACCACGGCCACCGCCAGGCCGACGATCGTCGCCGGCCCGGTCCACAGGTGGAGTCGTCGGCGGCCGGCAAACCCCGACACCAGCGAGACGATCAACAGCACCACCGTCAGGACGAACGCGATCCAGAACCCGCCGACGAGCGACATGTGCGCAGCTTCCGCCGGGGCCACCGCACCGCAAGGGACCGCCGGGGAAATCCCCGATCGCGCCCGCATCCAGGCGCTGCCCGTTCCGGTCGATAAGCGGGGCGAGGGAGACATGGAACGCGATCTGACCGCCGTGGAGTTTCAACGCTTCCACGACCACATCTACACGTTGACCGGCATCCACTATCCGCCGGAGAAGATCGCGCTGCTCAGCAACCGGCTGCGGCGGCGGTTGCGCGCCTGCAAGCAGCAAAGCTATGACGCCTACCTGACGTTCCTGCAGAACCGGCAGAACGCCGGCGAAGTGCAGGAGTTCATCGACAGCGTCACCACCAACGAGACCTACTTCTTCCGTTGTCAGCGGCATTGGGACTGGTTCAAGGCGTGGGCCCAGGACCGCGCCAAGGAGCCGGAGACCCGCCGCAACGGCCTGCGCATCTGGAGCGCGGCCGCCTCCTGCGGCGCCGAGGCCGGCACGATCCTGATCGTGCTCGACCAGCTGCTCGGCCGGGGCTTCGGCGGCATCCGGGTCGAAGTGCTGGGCACCGACCTGAACGCCAGCATCCTCGAGGAGGCCAGGGAAGGCATCTACCGACCCTATGCGCTGGCGCAGACACCGCCCGACATCGTCAAGAAGTACTTCAAGAAGCTCGGCGAGGATCAGTTCGAGTTCGACCGCGAACTGGCACGGCACGAGACGTTCGCGCGCCACAACCTGATGGAACCGCTGCGCGGCCGCACGTTCGACTTCGTGTTCTTGCGCAACGTGATGATCTACTTCGATGCGCCGAGCAAGGAACGGGTGCTGTCGCACGTCCACGACATCCTGACTCCCGGCGGCATCGTGATGGTCGGTGAGTCCGAAAGCCTGATGAACATCAAGCACCCGTTCACCTACCTGAAGCCATCGATCTTCCAGAAGCCGCTGCCGGTCAAGGCACGCGGCTGACGCCGACCGCCCCGGACGCTACCCTGGCAGCATGACCGCCGAGCTGCAGGGTGAACCCAAGGGCCAAGGCCGCCGCGTCGCGATCGCGGTGGCCCGTTTCAACGACGAGATCACCAGCAAGCTGCTGGACGGCGCGCTGGCGGCGCTGCGCGCCCACGGGGTCGCCGAAGCCGACGTCATCGTGACCTGGGTTCCGGGCGCATACGAACTGCCGCTGTGCGCCGACTGGCTGTGCCGGACCGGCCGTTTCGATGCGGTGGTCGCGCTCGGCGCAGTCGTCCGCGGCGACACCGACCACTACGACCACGTCTGTTCGGCTGCCACCGACGGCCTGCTGCGGGCCAACCTGGACCACGGCCTGCCGGTGTTGTTCGGTGTACTGACCTGCGACACGTGGGAACAGGCGGTGGCGCGGGCCGGTGGCGCGCATGGCAACAAGGGCGCCGACGTCGCCACCGCCGCCCTGGCGATGATCGACCTGCGCGGCAAGGTCGCCGAGCTGCGGGACCGGCCGGCGCCGTTCCTGCCCCGTTGAGGAAAGTGCCGCCGGCGGTATGCTGTTTCCTCCCCGTTTCCGGGCCCACGCTCTCGAACATGACCCCACCCGTGCGTCGCCGCACCCGCGCTCGCGAGATCGCGATCCAGCTGCTCTACCAGTTCGACCTGCGTGGCGAGCGCTACGCGGACGAACTCGGCGTTGGCATCGAGGCCATGGTCGCCGAGGAAGCTGGCGCCGACGACGAGGTCAAGACGTTCGCGCAGCGGCTGGTCCAGGGCACGCTGCAGCAGCGCGACGTCATCGACCTGCGGCTGCGGTCGGTGACCCGCAACTGGAACCTCGAACGGATGGCCGTGGTCGACCGCAATGTGCTGCGGATGGCGATGTACGAATTGATGCACTGCGCCGACGTGCCGCCGAAAGTCACGATCAACGAGGCGATCGAGCTGGGCAAGAAGTTCAGCACCGCCAACTCCGGCGGCTTCATCAACGGCATCCTCGATCGGGTCCGCATCGACCTCGAGAAGGAACGCGCCACACCGGACGCGCAACCGGCGGCCGGCACGCAGTCGGTCTGACGCCACCGCCGGGGGAGACCATGGTGTTCGGCAAACTGCTCAGCGCGCTGAAGAAGACGCGCGACGTCCTGACCGCCGGCCTGTCCCGGCTGTTCTCCTTCGGCCGCAAACTGGACGAGACGTTCCTCGAAGAACTCGAGGAGGTGCTCTACAACAGTGACCTCGGGCCGGTCGGCACCAGGATCGTCGAGGACCTGAAGGAGTCGTACCGCAAGCGCGAGGTCAAGGAGGTCGCCGAAGTGCCGGCGTTCCTGCGCCGCCGGCTGCTGCACCGCCTTGCCGGCAGCGAAGCGCCGCTGGTCTCGGCGCCGCAGGGCCCCACCGTCGTGTTGATCGTCGGCGTCAACGGTTCGGGCAAGACGACCTCGATCGCCAAGCTGGCCGCGCATCTGAAGAAGCAGGGCAAGTCGGTGCTGCTCGGCGCCGGTGACACCTTCCGGGCCGCGGCCGTCGAGCAGCTGACCCGATGGGCGGAACGCCTGGGCATCCCGATCGTCAAGCAACCGACCGGCGCCGATCCGGCGGCCGTCGCGTTCGATGCGGTGGCCGCAGCCGTGGCGCGCAAGGTCGACTATCTGCTGCTCGACACCGCCGGCCGGCTGCACACGCAGAAGAACCTGATGGCCGAACTGGAGAAGGTCGTCCGCGTCGTCAAGAAGCAGTTGCCCGACGCGCCGCACGAGACGCTGCTGGTGCTCGATGCGACGACCGGACAGAACGCGATCCGCCAGGCCAGCGAGTTCGCGCAGTCGGCGCCGGTGACCGGCCTGATCCTGGCGAAGATGGACGGCACCGCCAAGGGCGGCGCGTTCTTCGGCATCCGCGAAGTGCTGCCGGTGCCGGTCAAGTTCCTCGGTGTCGGCGAAGGCGTGGAAGACCTCGAACCGTTCGCCGTCGAAGGCTACGTGGATGCGATCCTGACGTTCGACAAGTCGACGGCGCCGCGGGCATGACCGCGGCGGCCCCCGCCACGCTGCCGCGATTCCTGCCGTGGCTGCTGCTGCCGGCGCTGACGTTGCCGCTGCAGCCGTTCTGGCTCGACTTCGAACAGGTCCGCCGCTCCCTGTTGTGGCTGCTGCTCGGCGCGCTGCTGCTGTGGCGGCCGGTGCTGACTGCCGCCACAACCACCTGGAACTGGCTTCTGGGCTTCGTGTTCCTGGCCTGCGCCACGACCGCCGCAAGCGCGAACGTGTTCGCCGGGTTTGCGGCAGGGGAACGTCTTCTCTGGTACCTGGCACTGGGCCTGCTGCTGCGGTTGCCCATCGGCAATCGGTCGACCTGGCTCTGGCCGCTGGCGACCACGCTGCTGCTGGTCGCGGCCTTCGGGCTGCTGCAGCGCTTCGGACTCGCCGAACTGCAGGGCTACGGCACGCCGCACGAGCCGGTGTCGACGCTCGGCAACCTCAACGTCGCGGCCGAACTCGTCAGCATCGCGATGGTCGGCGTCTCGGCGCTGACGACGTCCTGGCGGCCGTTGGCGGCCCTGGCGCTGTTCACCGCCGCCACCTACCTGGCCGTCAACGGCTCGCGTTCGGCGTGGCTGATCCTCGGCGCCGGCCACCTGTGGCTGCTGCTGGCACCGCCAACCACACGCCGCGGCGGAGCCACCGCGCTGTCGCTCGTCGCCGCCGGCGCCGCGTGCGGCTTCGCCATCGGCCCGGCAAGCACAGAGACGCCAACGCCGGTCACCGCTTCGCCGGCTCCGGCCCGTTCGGTTTCGACGCTGCAAGTCCGGCTCGAGATCGCGCGCGGTTGCGTCGATCTGCTCGCCGAGAAACCATTCCTCGGCCAGGGGCTCGGGCAGTTCCCGATCCAGTATCCGCGGGTCCGCCGGCAGGAAGAGATCGAACTGAGCACGTTCGGCCGGCAGTTTGCCGCGTTGCCGCGAACGGCGCACAATGACTGGCTCGAGATCGCGGTCGAAACCGGCCTGCCGGCGCTGCTCGTGCTGTTGATCGGGCTGGCGCACCTCTTGCGCGCGCCGCGATCCGAACGGCAACACCTGGCGCCGCTGGTCGCGCTCCTCGCCGGCATGCTGGTCCGGGCCCCGCTCGGCAATGCGCCGGCGGTGGCGATCGCCCTGCTGCTCGCCGCACCGCCAGGCACAACGACCCGGCGGCGACCGGTGCTGCTGCGGATCGTCGGCTTGATCCTCCTCGCGGTGTCGCTGCCGGCGCTGCTGGCCAACACCGCGTTCGCGGCGTTCCAGCAGTTCCAGGCGACGAATCCGCCGGGAACCAAAGCTCCTGCCGCCGCGATGCAAGGGCTCGTTTCGGCAAGTGAATGGGCGCCGTTCGATTTCCGCTATCGACAACTGCTGGCCCAGGTCCTGCTCGGTGAACGCAACCTCGACGGCGCGCAACTCGTCGCGGCGCGGGCGGCAGCGCTGTCGCCGCATGATCCGACGCTGCTGCTGCTGCTCGCCGAGATCGCCGCGCAGAAGAACGACCTGGCCACTGCCGAGCGGCTGGGTCGACACGCCCTCGAGATCGACCCAGGGCATCCGGAAGTGCGGTTGTTGCTGGCGACGATCGGCGCCCGCACCGGCCGCGCCGAGGCGGCCGCGAAGGTGCTGCTGGAGCGCCCGCACGCGCGACTCCGGGAACGGCTGCCGGAGCACTTTTCGGCGCTGGCCACGCTGGCGGAGCGCCACGGCGATGCGCCCAGCGCGGCGCGGTTGCGGGCCGAGCAGCAGTTCGCCGCGTTGGTGCCATGGCTCGGGCGCGACGATGCCGACTCCTTGCGACACGCTCGAACGCAGGTGCCGATCGTCTTGCAGGCCTTCGGCGACGCCGGGTTGCGCCACCGCGACGCGCGTTGGCGAATCGCGGCCGCATTGCACGCGCTGGACCTGGCGCAGCCGGCGATCGCCGATCAGCTCGGCGCGTCGCTGCCGGCGGACCTGGTGTTCCCGCCCTGGCAGCGACCGCTGCTGACCGGACACCTGCCGCGGCTGCTCGAACGCCCGAACTGGCGCGCCTGGCTCGAGCGTACGGCGGACTGACGATCGCATGCCGCAGCGGGTGCGCCCGCGCCCCTGGGCGAGCAACGGAGCTGGCGGCGTGGTGCCAGCGCGGCGACCGGCGTCGGCAACCGGCCGGCGATCCCGGCCACGCCGGAAAAAGCGCCCGCAGCGTGTGCGGTTCCTGCGGCCTTGCCGCTGGCGACGGCATGCTCCACGTCCGATCCCTCCTGTCCGCGACCGCATTCGCGGGTCTCGTTGTCATCACCTCAGCCGATGCGACCGCGCAGTTCCACGGCCTGCGCAACAGCTTCCGCATCGACAACTCGCATAGCGGCGTCGGCTCCGAGATCAACGTCTTCACCGGCTGGCAATGGCAGGTGCCGGGCCCGCTGGTGAGCACTGGCGGCAACGCCCACACCGTCGGCGGCTGTGTGTCGCAGGGCACGTGCACGGTGTCTTCGAACTACGGCATCCTGCGCGTCACCGGCAGTGGCAACGGCACCAATTGTGCCAGCTCAGGCGTGGGCCTGCGCCTCGACCAGGCACCACAAGCCCAGTTCAGCGACACGATGACGGTCGTGTCGTCGAGCCTGCCGCATGGCACACCCGTGCAACTGGTGGTGGGCGTCGTGCTGGATGGGTTCGCGACCATCACCGACTCGGCGCCATACCGCGCCTTCCGCGCCGAGTTCGCTGTCGGCACCGTGCAGCCCGTCGTCGCGGGCGGGGCGGGGTCGGCGAGCACCGCGTTGACGACGACGGTCGGCGCGTCGATGCAGGTGGTCGGCAGTGTCCACGTCGACTTGATCGCCAACGGCCTTGCCAGCCTGGGCATCCCGCCGCAGTCCGCGACCTTCGCCTGCGACCTGTTGGCGACCATGAGCGTCGTCTGCGTCACGCCGGGCGCCAGCCTGCGTTGGGCCTCGGGCGGGACCTACGCGTTGGTGTCGGCCACGGCGACGCCTGCCGGCGGCGGGTGCGGCACGAACTCACCGCTGCTCGCGGCGACGATGCCGGTGCTCGGCCAGACCCAGACCTGGTCGGTCAGCGGCGCCACGCCAAGCCAACCCGCGTTCCTCATCGCCTCGCTCGGCCCGCCGACGACGGCATCGTTCGGTCCGTGTGTCGTCCGCGTCGACCTTGCCAACGCGATGCACCAGGTCGCCACGGCCACGGATGCGGCCGGGGCCTGCACGTTCCTGCTGGCGATCCCTGTCGATCCGGCCTTCGCCGGCCTGCACTTCACCGCCCAGTCCCTGGTGCTGTCGCCGACTGGCCCGCTGCTCGGCCTCGCCCAACTGACGAACGCGATCACGGCGCGCCTCGGGACCTGAGGCGGGCACGGCCGGAATCAGGCGGAACTTCAGTTCGTGGTCGCCAGGTCCGCGCTTCCGGCTGCGCGGCTCACAGACGAGGCCTGGGATCCAAGGCGTCACCACGAACGTCCATTCCGGCAGTTTGTGCAGCCTCGCCATACCGACAAGCGTGGCGCGGCGGCCCGGCACGTTCTGCGAACGCCGTCGACCTCTTCGCGTCAGCGACCGCCGAGCACCAGTGTCGCGGCGCTGCTGATCACCAACCCGGCCGCATTGGCCGCCGGATCGGTGGCGATGCTCTGACAGTGCACCGTCACGCCGAGCAACGCCGCGGCCGCCGGCACGGCGAGGTTCACGGTCGCCGTGCCCGCTGAGCCGGCCGCCATCGGCAGCGCATGATCGATACCGACGACGAGGTCGCAGGCCGGCATGCCGACGAACGCGAGCGGCAGTGGCAGCGCGAACCCGCCCCACGACGTCCGCGACAAGCCGAACCACGGCAGCGCGACACTGCCGCCGGGCAGCGGGCCGCACGTCATCGCGAACGTGCTGCCGAGCCAAGGCCGTTGGCCCGGCGCCGCGGCGAGGCCCGGCGTGCCGGCACTGCCAGCGCAACCGTTGCCGAACGGCGCGAACGTCGCCGGCGCCAGCGGGCCGTATTCCCAGACATCCGAGAAGTTGGGCCCGGAGCTCTGGCCGCCGAACAGCAGCACGCGGTCGCGCTCGTCGTCGTAGGCCAGCGCCTGGCGGCCGCGCATCGGCGGCGACGCCAGCGGCGTGCGTTCCTGCCAGGCAGTGCCGTCCCATTCCCACGTATCGTTGACGGCGCCGCCCCCGAACAGCACGACGCGACCGCGCGCGGCATCGAACACCAGCGAGTGGTCGCGGTGGAATCCGGGCTGCACGGCGCTGGCGCGCTGCCGCCAGTTGCTGCCGTCCCATTCCCAGGTGTCGGTCAACAGCCCGAACGGCGGCGTCACGCCGCCGAACAACACCGTGACCTGCCGCAGCGTGTCGTAGGCCACCGCGTGATCCAGACGCGGCAACGGCCGCAGCGACGGTGAGCGCAAGAGCCAGCTGGTGCCGTCCCACTCCCAGGTGTCGTCGAACACGCCGCCGCCCAGCGCACTCACGCCGCCGAACATCACGCAGCGCTGGCGGGCGTCGTCGAACACCATGGCGTGGTTGCTGCGCGGGGCCGGGGCGACGGGTGTCGGCGGGCGCAACCAATTGCTACCGTCCCACTCCCAGAGGTCGTTGCTGCCGCCGCTCAGATCGCCCCCGAACAGCACGATGCGGTTGCGCCCGCGGTCGAACGCCATCGCGGCGGCCGAGCGCCCGGGAGGCATGGACACGGCCTGCATCTGCGTCCACGCCGCACCGTCCCACTCCCAGTGATCCCCCACGGCGGCGTTGTTGCCGACGCCGGCAAACACGACCAGGCGCCGGCGCGCCGAGTCGAATGCCATCGCGTGGCTGTGCCGGGCGGGCGGCACCTGTGCCGGTGCGCGCCGGGTCCAGGTGACGCCATCGAATGCCCACAGATCGCCCTCGATGTGGAAGTCCTGGCTGCCGCTCCACAGCAGCATCGAGTTGCGGATCGGGTCGTAGGCCATCGCGCAGTTGCTGCGCGCCGACGGCGCGGCGGCGGTGGTCACCTGCGCCCAGTTGCTGCCATCCCACGCCCATGTGTCAGCAAGCCGTGCACCCTGCCCCTGACCGCCGAACACGACCGTTCGCGAACGGCGCAGATCGTAGGCCATGGCGTGGTGGCTGCGCACTGGCGGTTGCTGCGCCGGCTGCCGCCGCTGCCACTGCACGCCATCGAACGTCCAGGTGTCGTGAACGAACCCGCCAGCATTGCGGCCGGCAAACAGCACCGTACGGTCGGCGACCAGGTCATAGGCGAGCGCGTGGCCAGAGCGCGCGGCAGGCCCGGGGCCGGCGACCGGTGTCCAGTTCGCGCCATCCCAGGTCCACGTATCGTCCAAGAACGTCGTCGTGATCACCGAGCGTTCGCCGCCGAACAGGACGCACCGGCCGCGTTGGAGGTCGTAGGCCATCGCGGCGCCCTGGCGCAGCGAGGGCGAACCGGCCGGCTGGCGGTCGTGCCAGGCGGTGCCGTCCCATTCCCAGGTCTCGGGCGTCGGCGTATTGCCGCCGAAGATCACGACCCGGCCGCGGGTGAAGTCGAAGGCGGTCGCATGGCCCGTCCGCCCGTTCGGCGAACGCGCTGGCCGCCGAAGGTGCCAGGCAGCGCCATCCCATTCCCAGGTTTCGGCGGGGGCCGGCAAGAACGTGCCATCCGGCGTGATCATCACCACGAGCCGATCGCGCAACACGTCGAACGCGACCGGCGCGGTGACCCGCGACAGGTGGTCGTGGCGCAGCCATCGGACCTGCGCGACGCCATGTCCGATCAGGGCCGCGAGGACGAATGGAACCAGCGGACGGCGTGGGTGCATCGCACGTTTGTAGCATGCCGTGGGGGTTGAGTGCCGTTGATGCCCGAGTACGGCGGGGCGTTCGGGGGCGACGTGGTTCGGCCAGGAGTTCTTCGAAGAAAGCGTGTCGTGCCGGCCCGGCAGGCGGCGGATGAAGGGCAAGCGGCGCCGCGGTGGACCAGCCGCAACTCCCTTCCGGATCCTCACCATGACCTTCTCGCCTGCGATTCTCGCGACCTGCCTCCTGCTCGTTCCGTGCGGACACGGTCTCCGCGCGCAACTTCCCCCCGAGACCATGCGCCTCGATGCCCTTGCCACACTCACCCAGCACGGGACCCCGTTGCCAGCTGCCGACGCGGTGGCCCGACCGGGGACTGCCGAATGGATCTCGGTCGACCGGGCATCCTTCGGCATCGAATGGGTCGACCAGTCCCTGGTCGCCGAAGGCGCCGGCTACCACGCCACGTTCGATCGCGGTTCCTTCCGATTCCTGCCCGCCCTCGGCCGCGCCGCACCGGCCAACCGACCGGTCACGTTGACCGTCGAGACCATCGCTCGTGGCGAGCACGTCGTCTATCGTGCCAGCGGCAGCGCCCTCCCGAGCCAACCCACACGCGACGCCGACCGCCCGGTGGTCAGCTGGAACCGCGACGGCATCCGCGAGCGGTTCGAGGCCACCGCGGACGGCATCGAACACAGTTTCCTGTTCGCGAAGCAGCCGGCAGGAACGGGCGATCTGGTCGTCCGGCTGCGCGTCGACACCGACCTCATCGCCGACACGGGACGCGACCTGCAAAGTCTGCGACTGCTCGAGCCCGGGATTGGCGGCGTCACGATCGGCGCGGTGACCGGGATCGATGCGCTCGGCATGCGTTCGCCGGGCTCGATGCATTACGACGGCCGGCACCTCGAACTGGTCCTGCCGGCGCGCTTCGTCGACGCCGCGGCATACCCGATGGTGCTCGATCCGCTGGTCGGCAGTTCCCTGCACGTAGCCAACCCGGCGGACAACGACATCGCGCCAGACTGCGCCTACGATTCAGGAACCGATCGGTACCTGATCGTCTGGCATCGCAACTTCTCGAACGCGGACACGGTCGTCCGCGGCCGACTCATGCAGGCGAACGGCGTCTTCACCGGCCCCGCCTTCCTGACGATCACGGACCAGGGCGGCTCGCTCGAGGCCAACCCCAAGGTCGCCAACATCAACGCCAACGACTGCTTCGTCGTCGCCTGGACGCAGAACGCCTCGGCCGGCGCCCCACGGGACATCGCCTGCCGTCTCGTGCGCGCAGACCAGGCGACTCTGGGCGCGATCCTGGTCGTCGCCACCGGCGCGAGCGATCAGGTCGACCCCGACGTCGGCGGCGAGGCGACGACGCTGAACAACGACGTGATGATCGTCTTCCGCGATGCGACGGCCGGGATCATCGAACTGCGCCAGGTCGACTTCGACCGCACCAGCGGCGTGGGTACCCTCGGGGCGCAGATGCTCGTCGCGGGCCCCGACGCGGGCATCAGTCGCCCGGCCATCGCCAAGAGCGGCGGCGCCGGCCGCAAGTACCTGGTCGCCTGGGATGCCGGCGGGCCCTACCTCGGCGTGCGCATCGTGAACCACAATGCGACCCCGTGGACCGGCGGCGGCCTGATCAGCGGCGCCGAACCGGAGAAGATCGACGTCGACGGGGATGGCAGCCGCTGGACGGTGGTCTGGAACGAACTCGAGCCGGGACAACCGGTTGGCGGGAACCGGAACGTCTGGGCGATCACCGCGGTCGCGCCCGCGGCGTCGACGACCTCGCCCGCGCTGGCCGTCAGCGGCAGCAAACGGACGGTTGCCGCCAACGCCCAGGACGACGAAGCGGAGCCGGCGGTCGCGTTCTACGGCGATGCGACGACGAGCACGAGCACGGTGACGTGGTACGACGCGACGGCCCGCCCGGCCTCCGTGCTGTCGGGAACCAACATCCAGCGCGACACCAACCTCCGCAGCGGCAACCCGTTCGCCGTCGGACCGGCGAGCGGCTACCAGGTGCGCTGGCCGAACTTCGCGACCAAGCTCTCGGGAGGGGCGACCAGCTACGAGGGCCTGCTGGTGTTCTGGGCCAACGAACTGGCCACGCTGAACGGCGACGTCTACGTGCAACGGCACCGTGTGCACCAGGGTGGCGCGTACCAGACCATCGCCAACGGCTGCAGCGGCGGCGGCCAGCTCAGCCTCGACTTCGCCCTCGCACTCGGTCGACGGACCAACATCAGTCTGCAGCAGGCGGACCCGAGCGTGATCCTGGGGTACCTGCTGGTCGGGATCCCGAACCAATCCCCCATGACGTGCCTGCCCTGCACCATGATCACCAACGCGCTGACCGCCGGCGTCAGCGTGACCGCTGGCACCGCGGGCTACGCGCTGTTCGTCCCCGGCAGCGTGTCCTATGCCGGAATGAACCTGGACATGCAGTTCGCAGTGATCAGCCCGCAGATCCAGTCCTGTGCGCAGGTGCCAGGCGTGGCGACGTCCAACGTCGTGCGGGCCAACATCAGCGATTGACCGATCGCGAGGCCGCAGCGGCGTGCGCAGTCGCCCGCCGTCGGCGGTCTTCGCCGATGCCGTGCTCGGCAGGGCGCCTCGGTAGGATCGGGCGACCACCCCATGCTCGACGACGCCCAGAAGGACCGCCTGCTGCGCCTGTTCGCCGCCGGCTCCGAGCTGCCGGCGGCGGACCGCGCGGCGTTCGTCGCCCGCGAATGCGCCGACGACCCCACCGTGCGCCAGGAACTGGCCGACCTGCTGGCGATCGCGGCGGCGGACCTCGGCGACTTCCTGGACCAGCCTGCGATCGCCGCCCCTCCGGACGTCGCCGCCGCGCCGTTGCGGGTGCAGCCGCTGCCGCAGATCGAGGGCTACGCCGAGTTCGAACGCCTCGCCGAAGGCGGCATGGGCACGGTCTACAAGGCGCTGCAGCTGCGGCCGGTGCGCCGGGCGGTCGCCATCAAGCTGATCCGTCCGGGTCTGGACACCGAGCAGGTGCTGGCGCGGTTCCAGACCGAGCGCCAGGCGCTGGCGCTGATGAACCACCCGTTCATCGCCGCGGTCTACGACGCCGGCACCGATGCGACGGGCCGACCGTTCCTGGCGATGGAACTGGTCGACGGCGTGCCGATCACCGACTTCTGCGCGCAACAACGGGCGTCGCTCGACGAACGGCTGCTGTTGTTCGTCAAGGTGTGTCGCGCCGTCGACCACGCGCACCGCCGGGGCGTGCTGCACCGCGACCTCAAGCCGTCGAACGTGCTGGTCGCGGGCCGCGGCATCGAGGCGATGCCCAAGGTCATCGACTTCGGCATCGCCAAGGCGCTCGAGGGATCGCTCGGCGACCGCTCGATCCACACCATCGAGGGCACCTTTCTCGGAACGCCGGAGTACATGGCGCCCGAGCAGATCGACGGGCCGGCGCACCAGGTCGACACCCGTTCGGACGTCTACTCGCTCGGCGTGATGCTGTACGAGCTGCTGGCCCGTACGCGACCGCTCGAGACCTCGGGGCTGTCGCCCGGCAGCGTGGTGCAATTCGGCAGACTGGTCCGCGACGCCGTGCCGCAGAAGCCGAGCACCCGGCTGCGCAAGCTGCTGGCGTCGCGCCGCGGCGAGGCCACGGCGGGCGGCGAGCAGACGCGTTGGCTCCGGCGCCTCGAGGGCGACCTCGACTGGGTCGTGATGAAAGCCCTCGAGAAGGAACCCGACCGCCGCTATGGCTCGCCGCGCGAACTCGCCACGGACCTCGAGAACTTCCTGGCGCACCGACCGGTCACCGCCGGCCCGCCGAGCCGGCTCTACCGACTGCGCAAGTTCGCCCGGCGCTACCGACTCCAGGTCGCGGCGGGCATGCTCGTGCTGCTGTCGCTGGTGCTGGGCCTCTCGGGCACGTTGTGGTTCCTGTTCGAGGCCAGGGGCAATGAGACCGCCGCCATGGCGAGGGCGCGGCAGGCCGAGGGCGCGCGCATCGCCGCCGAGGCGGCACTCGCCGCTGCCGACAACCCGAACGTCGCGCTGCTGCTCGCCCTCGCGGCAAACGAGCGGACCACGGATTCGGCCGTTCGTCGCTCGATCTACGATGCCCTCCCCAACCACTGCCTGCGGCAGCAATTGGCCGGGCACGACCACGGCATCAACCAGGGCAGCGGCGTGCTGCTGCAATACCTGGCCGACGGACGGCTGGTGGATTCGGGTGCCTCGGATGCGGTGCTGTGGGATGCGAGCGGTGCGCAGCTGCGACGGTTCGCCGGCCCGCGCGACAGTTTGTCGGCCCTCGTGATCGACCGCGACGAACGGCTGCTGCTCGGCGCCTCCTTGGACGGCAGGGCCTACCTCTGGGACCTCGCGACCGGCGCCACGCTGCGCGTGATCGAGGACCACGCGGCGGCGTTGCGATCGTGCGCCTTCGCCCCGGACGGCAGCCGCTTCGCGACGTCGTCGCTCGACGGCACCGCGCGCGTATTCGCGACGCGCGACGATCGCCCGGCCGTCGTGTTGCGGCACGAACGCGCGGTCGGCGCGATCGCGTTCGATCCTGGCGGCTCCCGACTCGTGACCCTGGCAGGGGACTGGCGGCCGCGCATCTGGAACTCCGCGACCGGCCAGCTCGAACTGGAGTGCGCGCCCGGCTCGCACACGCCCGCGCTCGACGACCGTTCCGTTGCCGGCGGCGAGCTGTTCCTCGCGCCAGGCGTCGAGCGCATCGTCAGCTGGTTCGACCGCACGATCCTGATCCACACGACCGGCGGCGAGTTGGTGGCCGAAATCGCGGCCTCGTTTCCGCGCCGATACGGCGAGGACCGTCTGCTGGTCGGCCTCGACCCGGGCCTGGGTGTCGTCGATCTGCGCCAGTGCCAGGTCGAGCGCCACGACGAACTGCGCCTGCGGTCGGCGACACCGACCCCCGACGGCCGCCACGCGGTGGCCATCGACCACAAGTCGGACCCCTGCCTGCTCGATCTGAGATCGATGCGGATCGTGCGCCACTATCTGGGGCCGTCCGACACGAGCCACCGGCCGCCCATCGCCTTCCACCCTGACGGCAAGCGCTTTGGCGTGCTCGCGCAGGAGGTCCGCGTCTGGGACTTCGAACCGGAGTTCGCGCCCTTCGACATCCCGGACTGCGAGCCGACGTATCTCACCAACAGCCCGGTCTGGGGCCCCGCGCCGATCGCCGTGGTCAGGAGCGCCGGCATGGGCCCCGACGTGCGTCAGTGGGATGTCTGGGACGCGGCCGCCCGGCGCAAGCTGTGTTCGCTCCGCTTTCCGGGCCTGGACTTCGTCGAGCCGAGCCCGTGCGGCACCAAGCTGATCGGCGGCGTGCCAGAAGCTGGCGCTCGTCCATGGCGCATCGTCGTGTTCGATCTCGATGGCCACCTGCGCCGCGAGATCCAGCTGCCCGGGAACGCCGGGGCGGGTGCCTCGGCGCTGTACTGGACGATCGACGGCAGTGGCAGACTGCTGGCCACGGCCCAGGAGGACGACAGCGCGCGCGGAGCCGATGGTGCCGAACTGCACTACCACGACCTCGACACCGGTGAGCTGCTGGGACAGAGCCGACCTCGCGGCGGCAGGCCGGGTTTCGTCGGCGAGCCGGATCGTGGACTCGCCGTCATTGCCGGGTCAGGGCCTGGATTGGACCGCCGCTACTTCGAGGTCGTCGACTGGCGCACCGGCGAAGTCCGCCACCGGGTCTCACGCCCGCCCGACGGCATGCACCTCGATGCCGCGCTGAGCCCCGACGGACGACACCTGCTCGGCACTCTCGGCGAGCCGCTCGCGTTCGTCTGGGACCTGGTCGGCAAAGTCGACGATCTCAGCGGCCACCCGATCGCCACCTACACCGGCCTGTCGCCGGCAGGCGGCTACAACTGCGGCTTCCTCGCCGGCGGCCGGCTGTGCTGGGCCGTCTGCAGCGAAGAGGTGCACGTGTTCGAAGCCGCAACCGGTGATGGCTTCGCCGTGCTGCGACTGCCGGAAGCCTGCCTGAACGTCGCCGAGAGCCCGGACGGCGCCGCGTTCGTGACCCAGACGGTCAGCGGTCGCGTGCAGCGCTTCCCGCTCGACCCGATCGGTGTGGCCCGACGCCGGGCCGTCGGCCACCTCACCGCCAAGCAGCTGGCGCAGTACCGCATCGGCACTCCGGAGGAGCGGCGTGCCGCTGAACGGCAGCTCTTGCGCGCCAACGTGTCACCCGGGAACTTCGGCAAGCTCGGCCGGATGGCGTTGGCGGACGGTGACCTCGACGGTGCGATCGCGTGCTATCAGCAGGGCGCCGATCTCGGGGTGCTCGGCCCCTACTACGAGTATCTGTATCGCGAACTGATCGGCCTCTACTGCCGTCGGCTTGCGGCAGGTGGTACCGCGTCGCCGCGCGACGCCGATCGCAGCGGCGCCATGGCCGCGCTCGAGCAGGCGCTTGCCTGCGGCACGACCAGTGCCGCCGTGCTCGCCCTGCCGCAAGTCGACCAGGTGCGCGACCTCCCCCGGTTCGCGAACCTGCTCGCCAGGTGACGGCCCCGCCGGCGGCCCGCGCCGCCTACAATGGCGGGCTGGCGCATGGAGTCCAAGCCCATCACCCTTGCTCTCGCCCGCGTCGAACGCGGCGAGCCCGGCGCCGGCGACGAGCTGTGGCAGTTGGTCTACCAGGACCTGCGTCAGCTCGCTGCGGCGCGGCTCGGCAAGCTCGGATCCGGCCAGACCATGCAGGCAACGGCGCTGGTCCACGAGGTCTGGATGCGGCTCGGCGGCGACACGCCGCCGACCTTCGAGGGTCGCGCCCACTTCTTCGGTGCGGCAGCCAACGCGATGCGGAACATCCTGGTCGACCATGCCCGCCACAAGGGCCGTCTGCGGCGCAATGCCGGCGAACAGCCGGCGACCCTGATCACGGAGCTGGCGATCGGGGATGACGGTTCGGCCGTCGACATGCTCGCGCTCGACGAGGCCCTGACCGCGTTCGGCAAGGACTATGAACGACCTGCCAGGGTCATCGCGCTGCGGTTCTTCGCCGGTCTGACGATCCCGCAGATCGCGGACCTGCTCGGCGTCACGACGCGGACGATCGACCGCGAGTGCCTGTTCGCCCGCACGTGGTTGCGGCGCTTTCTGACGCGGGGCTGACCGGCTCGGCCCATCGACTCGGCACGCCGCCCGCGCTGGTCAACGGCCCGCAGCGCGGGACGGTGCCGGCGTCGGGGTCACGATCATCGATTCCAACTTCGACCTGCTGCGCGCCGAACTCGGCGGCTCGACGACGCTGCCCAACTCGATCGTCAAGGGCGGCTACAACTACAGCACGCGCCGCCATCCATTCGCAGAACTTCAACGACTGCTATCACGGCACCGGCACCGCCGCCATCGTCCGCCGCTACGGGTCCGGCTGTTCGCTCTACACGCTGGTCGTGTTCCCCAATGCCTATGACAGCACGATCGCGAATGCGATCAACTGGTGCGTCACCAACAAGAACGGCACCGGCGGCGGCGCGCCGATCCGTGTCATCAGCACGGTCGAATTGACGACCGATGTGTCGGTGGTCAATTACGGGTTGCGGATCGATACGGCGAGCAGCTTCTACTGACAGGGCCGGGGGCGCGCCCGCATCCTGTCGGCCCGGGGGCGGGCAGCAGGGCAGGTACGCTCCCTACTTTGACGGCCGCTTCATCTGGTCGCCCACGTCCACATCCACGAGCCCGCCCCGGATCGCCGCGACGACCAGATCCGCGGTCCCAACGAACTGGTCGAAGCCGAACATCGCCCGCGCCTTCTTGCGCGCCGCCTTGTCGTCGATGGCGATCGGCAGGCGGCGACACACCGCCACAGCCCGCGCCGCGCACTCTCCCTCCCCGAGCGTGTGCACCGCAGCAAGCTGCCCGAACGCCAGGACTTCCTCCGGGGCGTCCACGCGTGCTTCGCGCAGTCGTTTGTCCGTCAACGCCGCCGTCAGGATCCGCGAGCTCCCGTCGTCGGTGACTTCGCCGCGAACATGGTCGGTCACCAGGAACTCGTGCCCCGGCAGGTCGACCAGCAGGTCCAGACGTCCGACTCGAAGGAAGTTCAGCAGCACGCTCGTGTCGAGCACGACGAGCTGACGACCCGTCGGTCTCTTTCCGCCCGTGACCAACGGGCGCCTCAGTCCAGCGCGAACTGCAGGATCTTGTCCTCCGGCAGCCCGAGCATCGCGGCCAATTCCCTGACCTTGCCGCGCGAGATGACCTCGCGCGAGTATGCCTCCAGGATCAGCGGGATCATCTGCCCGATCAGCTCCATGTCGCTGTCATCGGTTGCCGTGGCCTGCTCCGGAGCTTTCTCGATGTCCTCGTCGAGGTTGGTGAAAGCCATGTAGGCTCGGCCCAAACGCTCATGCTCCAGCATCGCGTCCAGTTCCGCCTTGTTGACATGGCCGAGTTCACGCAGGCGGTAGCAAGCCGCAGCGAAGCTCGTCCCGAAGTGCAGCGCCAGCGCCGCCGCTTCGCGGTACGTCAACGCTTGCGTGCCGGGAGCGGTCCGTTCCTCGCACTCCGATCGATCTTGGCCGGCGACGTCGTACGACACCAGCGTGCGCCGGCTCGGGGCACCCTTGTGCATCGAACGCAACAGTGCTTCAACGCCCTGCTGGGGCATCAGGAACGCCGCCGCGAAGGCGTTGGCGCGGCGCTCGACCAGTTCCGTTGCGTTCTCGCGCGCCGTGACGATGGCGACCTTCTCGCGATCGAACAGTGCATGCGCATACTCGTGCGCGTACGAGAACCGCTTCCGCGCCGGCGCATGCCGGCCATTCACCACGATCGCCGCGCCGGTCGCCGGATGGTTGAGGAAGAGCCCTGAGATCCCGTCGACCAGGCGGATGCTCGTGGCCCAGATGCCTTGCTCGGAGATGAGCCGGCACATGTCGGCGATCGGCGCCTCGCCCAGGCCCAGTCGGTTGCGTTCCTGGCTGGCTGCAGCGATGCCCTGGGCGGCGGCCTCCGATTGCGTGCGAACGGTCGTTGCGTAGTTCGGCGGGAGTGGGGAGTGCTGCCGCCCGAGCTGCGCCTCGAGTACCGCACCTTCCCGGAAGATCTCGACGCACTCACGGATGCTCTTTGCGGTCGCGAGGTCGTGGCGCAGTTCGTCCGCGACGCGACCAAGAGCGACCAGCGGGTCATCCTCGTGCGGTGGGCCTTCCTGGAAGAAGTCGCCGACTGGCGTCCGGTACAGCTTGGCGAGCCTGGCGATCTCCAGGGTGGAGACAGACCGGCGCCCAGCCTCGATCTGGACCAAGGCAGTACGGGGCAGGGCAAGATGCTCGGCGGCCTGCTCTTGCGTAAGTCCTGATATTGAACGTGCTTCCGCGAGTCTCTGGCCGAGTCGGATGGCGTCGAGGGTCATGCGAGGGCCTCTGGCTGGTAGGTGTTCAGAAGAGTAAACTTGCGATGGCAGTTTCTGCCATCGGACGTCTTCAGAGAACACTGAACATGTTGTTCTGCCACGACAAGTCGTTTTATCGAACATACGAGGACAGTAATCGAGTTCTACTTCCAAGAACTGGACATGAGCAAACCCGCCCATCCACACCGATCCCGCTCGCGACGACCGGGCCAACCGACACAGAGGCAGCAGTCGCGCATCCGCAATCTTCGGCACGAAGGCCGAGGCCGCCAGCGGGATCTGCGGCGGGAAGGGCGACAATGCGGCGATGCTCCGCTGGCTGCCCGCCGCCTTGATGTTCGCCACGCTCGGCGCCCAAGGGCCGACCGTGGCCCTGGTGCGCGACCCTGAGCGGTTTCTCGAAGTCGTGGATCTGCACGGAGTCCGCGGCAACGTGCTCGGCGACGACGTCGCCCACGCCGCGACCCCGTTCGGGCCGCACGTCGCACAGTTCCTGCGCGCCCATGCGAAGCCAGCCGTGACGGCCAAAGACGACGTCGTTGCCGTCGGCCCGGATCACCTGGCCCTGCTCGGGACACGGGCGCAGCTCGACCACTGGCAAGCCGTGCTCCGCCATTGGCAGAAGGCCACGGCCAGCGAACAGCGGCTGTCGTTCGAGCTGCTGCGGATCCCGGCCACGAAGTCCGCAGCGATTGTTGCGGCGCTGCAGCTGGACAAGACCGATAGAGCGGCGGTTCTGCCTGCCACCGAGGAGCAGGCAACCATGCTCGCGCCCGTGCGAACGGCGGCGACGGCTCGCGCCGAGTTGACGCTCGATGCCAGGCCCTGGCGTCTCGCCAAGGCCACTGACGTTCGCGACGTCGACTATGTCCGCGATGTTGTGCCCACGGCCACCGAGAGCGGCGAAACGGTCTGGGCCAGAGTGCCGGGCACGCTGAAGTCCGGCGCCGTCGCCGATCTGTTCTGCGCGCCGATGCCCGACGGTTCGCTCGGCGTCGAAGTGTCGCTGCTGTGGCATGACGTGCAGATGCCGATTCCCAAGTTCGATACGACGGTCGGCGATGGGATCAAGGTGCGCATCGATCTCCCGAGTTGGGCCGAACGGCGGCTCGCCGCCGGCAGCACGCTGCGCCGCGGTCAGTGCGCCGTGCTCGTGGCGACGCCGCGAGACACCCCGCGTTTCCTCGGCCCGGACGACCTGATGGTCGTGCTGGTCCGACTCGTCGATTGACCGGCGGCGCCGCGCTCGCCGAGTCAGGAGTCCAGTC
This sequence comes from Planctomycetota bacterium, assembly GCA_016713175.1. Taxonomy (GTDB): domain Bacteria; phylum Planctomycetota; class UBA1135; order UBA1135; family UBA2386; genus JADJPQ01. The sequence goes on along the minus strand of JADJPQ010000007.1, from coordinate 144,070 downwards.
GCGCCCGCAACGCGGCCAGTGCGGCCACGGCCCCCTGGTCGCTGATCAGGCCGGACTGCAGGCTCCAGCTCAGCAAGCAGCGGAAGTAGTTCTCCGCGACGTAGTCCGACAACGCCCGGATCTGTACGGGTCGGAACGCGCTGTCGCTGACGAGATACTTCCGACCCGCTGCATCCACATGACCGACCTGCAGCCCGGTCGCCTGCTCGACCAGACGCTCGCGGGCTCGAGCGGTGAAGTCGATCGGCTGCCGCCCCGGACCATCGTGCCGGCGATTCCACTGGCGCTGCATCCGCTGAGCCACTTCGCCGATCCTGGCTTCGTCCGCCGGCGACAGAGCCACCGCGTCCAAGCGGCGCAACGAACCAGCCGCCACTGCAGCCTTGGTGTTGGCCACGATCGTGTCTTCCCGCAGTTTCTCGAAGCGCTCGGCCGCAGGCCGGAGCATCGCCAGCACGGCACGGAGCGCGGCTGCGGACTCCGTGGTCAACGGCTGGCACCGCGGATTCAGTTCTGGCGCCGCGACGGCCATCCGTTCGTCGACATGCGTCGGGGCCTGGATCAGGAACTCGAAGATCAACCCTTCGCGAACGGGCTGGATCGTGGCCGCCGGCGACGGCAAGACCCCGCTTGGCTCGGCAGGTCGGGCCGACACCGTTTCGAGTGCCTTCGCAAACTCCGCCGCGATCCCAGCGGCCTCGCCCGGCTCACCGCGGATCGACTGTGCTTCTGCATGGCCGGTCGATGGCGCCTTCGCACCCAGTTGCTCGGAGGTCGGCTCCTTGTCGTCGCCCACGAGCAGGAGCGCCCATGCAGCGGCGACGCACAAGGCAACGAAGGCGAACCGGGTTGTTCGACGAGACCGCGTGAGTGTCATCGGAACATCAGTTCCAAGGTGGCCATGAACAAGTGCGGGAACCCGAAGTGCCGGTCGTCCTGGGGTCCATCCAGTGCGACCTGCCCAACGTACAGGTCCGGTTCCGCCACTTCGACCGTGGCCGATCGCATCTGGCCGACGACCCTCGCCACGAGGTCCCCCGCAGATCGAGGCGGCGTCCCGCGAACCGTCAGCTGAAAGCAATGCGGGCCGCCGGGTCGCCGTTGGGCCGCACACCGCCGGATCGCGATCGACCGCGACGCGTCGTTGGCCTCGCGCTTCTCGAAGTCGACGATCACGATCTGCGTCGACGTCCACTCCACGCGCAGGTCGCGTGCACTCGCCACCAGGCTGGAACTCGTCCCGTCGAGCGCTCGCTGCACGACTTTCCGGACCAGATCCTCGCGTCCGACCACGACCACGCCCGGCCCGAGCCGGGCACCCCAGGACTCGGCGCCGAACTTCCGGACGTCGTGGACCGCAGCGTCGGCCAAGCCCCAACGGCCCAGATCACCAGGATCGCAAGCTTCGCCGTAGTCGTAGATGTCGACGGTCACCGGCGCTTTCTCACCGAACGGATCCGCAGCGGTGCGATGGACGGAACCGCAGCCACCGAAGGCACACACCACGTCATTGCCGATCTCGTCGACGGCCATGAACGAATGCCACCGGTCGACGTCGTCCGGCATCAGGCGACACATCCGCTCGGCGCGTTCTTCGATCGCGACGGGTGGCAACGGACGTGGGGCCGCGCAGCATGGCAGCAGCGCCATCACCACGGTGGCGACCGTCCACACGCCCAGCCGGCAAGCGTTGGATCCGCGCCACAACAACTGCTTCATGTTCCTACTCGAGAACATATCACCTCGGCGGCTGGCTGGCCTTGCATACCGCACGCCCTCACCGCGTCGCATCGACCGAGCCACCGAGATCGACCGATCGCACACGCCACCGGTCGGTAGTGTCGGTGAAACGAGTCAGGAACTTGTCGACCCCGATCAAGACGAATTCTCCAGCCGGCACCATCGTCATCTGCAACCAGCCGTCCTGGTCGGTCAGCGAGTAACTGGCGGCCATGGCCACGCCGGCACTGATGCCTTCAGTGCGTACCCACTGACTCGCGGCAGGCCGCGGTCCGCGCATCAGGCGAACCCGACCTGACTGCTCGACGAACGCCAACTGGTGCTCTCTTGGTCCGTTCGCGGACACTTGCACCAAGTCCGTCGCGAAGACGACCGAGACACCCGCGCCACTGCCGCGAACCCTGACCACGCGGTAGGTGCCCGGACACAAATCCACAAACGCATGCCCAGGCTCCGAGACCGCGACATCTCGAAACGCACCGACACCGATCGCAGACATGTGCAGATGGTCGCCAACGCGGAACTGGGTGGAGGCGACATCCACCCGGTACGCCGCCATTTGCGGCACGCGAAACGTCACGGTCGGCGGCGGTGGGTTGGCAACCTCGATCTCCCCCAAGATGCAGAACATGTTGAGCTGAGGCTCGCGCAGATGCAGCTCATAGCGGCCGGGCGGGTGCCCAACGAGCCGGAACTTCCCATCCGCACTCAACTCCACTTGCCGCCCCGGTGTCCAGCGCTCCGCGTCCTCGGGTTGCCCCGAGACAACGGAACAGATCACACCTCGACCGCTCCAGCCGACCAACACGCCATCGGCGTGACCGACCGCCGTCAGATCCATGACAACACGCCGGCTGTCCGTCACTATCGCCATCGATGTGCGATACCCGGGCAACGATGCCCTGAGGTAGTGCTTCTCCCGAACCGCTGTTGCGACTCGTACGAGCCCCTGCGCATCCGTCGTTCCCTGCCCGCAGAGCTGTGCAACACGCGAGAACCAAGGCAAGTGTTGAAGCGGATCGTAGTCCGCTATCGCAGAAGCACCCCGGGCGTTCTCGATCTCACCATTCATGAAGAGCAACTCGACCAGCGCGCCTGCGAGTGGCGCACTCGTCGCCACCGACCGCACTTCGACGTCGATGGCAACCGGCTCTGGCGCGGCCCATTCATGCACTCGTCCAAACGGTCCAACCGCCGACGGGAGGTCGACCAGGCGCGAATAGGCCGTCGCAACCGTACGCCCGTTCGATGTCAGACGAAACCACCCGTCCGAGTACCATTTCTCGCCGGCGGGCACCGTGAACAGACCATTCGCATCGCGCTCGATCGGCTTCCAGTCGGTCTTCTTGGCAGGATCTGCATCCGACAGCATCGCAGTAGCCACCGTCCATTCCATGGGTGCGTCGCGGCGATCGGTGCCGATGACCACCCGGATCCGAGGGCGCGACGACAGCATCCGCAACACGAGACTCGGCGATCCGAACACCACATCGGTCGACAGAGTCGCCAAATCCGTCCGCGATGGCGGCGGCACGACCTTGACGCTGGCCAGGACCGCCGATGTGATTCTGGTGTCGAAGGAAACAGTGAATCTACCTCTATCGTCCGTCCGCGCAGTCAGGTCCGGCCTTCCGGTCGCCTGACTCCAGTTGGCAGAGAGCACCGTGACACGTGCATCTGGAACCTCGCGCCCGGTGTCGTCCTCAACCACCATTCCGGTAGCAAGAGGCTCGCCCGGCTCCAGCTCCACCACGAGTTCCTGCCGTAGTCCGGAGACTTCCAAGTCGCGATCAATGGGCTTGAACCCATGCGCACTACAGCTCACCTGATAGCGTTCGGCGCCCGGCCGCAGCGTAGCCGATCCCTGCGGATCCGTGACTGCGATCATTGGCGAATCCTGCGCCACACTGACCGACGGATCCCCTGCCCATCGGTGCAGCACCAGACTCGCCGCTGGCACCGGAGACCCGTCTGCCTTGGATCGGACCCGAATGTCCAGATCACAATACGCTCCAACGACCAAGCGAGTGGTCCCCTCGGCATGTGACTCGTCCAATTCAACCCTGAAAGAGTTCGTAGGCATGTTCGCCGCGCGAACTGCAATTATGAGGCGCTGAATACCAGGGACCATCGCGATCCGAAAGTCAAACTCCTCCTTGAGCCCATGGCTCGAGCCAGCGTCCGACGTTTCGGGTTCGACTGGCACCAACTCGGCCTTTGCGTCGAAGGCGGTACAGGACACCGACGGGGACACAAGCGGCAACTTGCCGCGTTCGACGACTTGGAATCTCCACGCGGGCTGTCCGCTGCGAACCGGCGCGACAACGCCCTGGCGCTCCGTGCCGGGCGCTACCGCGAGCCTCTGACCCTCCACGCTTTCCAGGGAGCCGCCCGACAGATCAGGGGCCGAAGTTCTGCTCAGTTGGAACAGCAGGACGGCGCCAAGCAGCGTCAACAACAGCAGGGAGGTGCCGCCGATACCGATTGGCGCCCTAGTGCGGAGGCGACTTATCCATGGGAAAATCTTGAACCTGCCCCGCCGCGGACCAGCGGGGACTGGCTGGAGGCCTTGCCTAACGCGCATGACGCGCCTTGAACTCAGCCTGCTCGGCAATCGCCTCCGGAGATGTCATTTCATTCCATACCCGCCTGATGACATCGTAGGCAACCGGCGCACGGTCCTTTCTGATGCGGAAGAGAACACACAACCCCGGACGAACAGTCGTTGTTGTCAGGCAATAATCCAGATCCGCACCGTCATCGTCCGAATAAGGAGAAATCATCAACGGCGGCGTTTTCCCAGGGGGCATTACTCGGAAGTCACCCGAGTCAAAGGCCACGATCTTCGCGGCAGCTATCTCACCAAAGAACGCACGGCCGAGGTGGTCCGCTCGCTGCGCGGAGATCGGTACGCCAACAGGGGGGTCGTTCTGGCTCTTTGCGAGTTGCGGCGCAAATGCCACCTCAGCAAGGAGCTTCTGCCGGATGAGCGCTCTGTCGTCATCCGTAACCGCCTGCGGAAGGCGGCCATCGCACCAAAGTGCGTCACTGGCCTGGCCCGTACCTAGTGGCCTGTTTCCACCCACAGCACGAGAGGGCGAGGCCGGATCGGAGGACGCACCGGCGCAGGCACCGAGAGCCACTGCAAGGAGCAAGGCTGCTCGCGCCCGATCCTGGCGCCGTCCCCGACCGTGCTGGGTCAGCAATCCACGCATGACGCCCAGACGGTTGAAAAGCCAACGACGCCGCCCGGGGCACACGTGGCGTCCGTCGCGCCGAACGTGATCGGAACGGCCAACACGCTACAGTGAAGCTCCCCCAGCTTCAGGCCAGGGCCAGCAAGCGGCGTGCATTGGATCCACGAGGTGCCGCCTCCTGCGGTCCACGCGACAACATTGCAACAATTGCCCCCCGCTTGCCCGCACGCGGTTACCGTGAACTCGCATTTCTTCCCGAGGAAGCAGTCGCCGGGAGTGCACCCCAACGTGAGGGTCGTAGTGCAGACCACAGGCGCCCCACTGGTAATCGTCACGACGTTGCCCGGCAAATACAAGCAGGGGCACTCGAACTGGGCGAATCCGTTCGAGATCAGGGCGCCTACCACCACCATCCCTCGCAGGACCTGAGATGCCATCCAGTGTCGGGTTGTCATCTTCTGATTCTCCTACTCGATGTTGTGCCCCTCGGTGCAGCGGAGCAAGGTCGACGACCTGCCCTCCGCACCGAGAAGTGCCCTGGCGACGCTGAACCATGCGCCCCAAGAACGCTCAACTTAGAAGTGACCGGATGGCCCTGGAATTCACGGGGTTGTTGTCAATTTCTCTGCGAACGGACTCCCGCATTGCACGCGCCGCACCGGGCCCGCAGCGCATCTGTTCCGCGGCTTCGCGCACCGTCAGCCTCGCCACGAAGACGAGGAGACCGAGTTGAATCTCTTGCGCTCCGAGCGTGGTGCATCGACCAAGGACCTCCGCGAGATCGCACACTTCATGCGAAGGCCCAATCCCGGTCCCGACCATTCCACAGTCGGCGACTGCGGCAGTTTGGAGCGATTCGCTCCCAACGCGAATCCGATTGCGCCGTTCGCCTCGCGAATGCTCGAGTGCGACGCGCCGCGCAACCTCCCGCGTGTATCCAACCCAGTCGCGCACATCGCGGTGCGACTCGTTCCGCAGGACGCGCAACATGACCTCCTGAGCCAGGTCCTCGAGGTCATTCGCATGCACGCCGTGCTTCCGCAGCCAACTCATCGCGACCCGACGCAGATTGCACAGGATGCCGTCGTCCAGCGAAGAACCTGGATGGGATGGGATGGGATGGGATGGGATGGGATGGGATGGGATGGGATGGGATGGGATGGGATGGGATGGGATGGACGGCTTCGTACCATGATCTGCCCCACACGTGCTCATCGGGAAACTCGCTCCAGCGCGACAACAGCTGGCCTGAGCATAGCGACGCCAACCCCGCAAGTCACACCGCCCGCTTGCAGCAATGCCCGCCAATGCTCCCGAGACTCGATCCCGCACGAAGCCATGTCCGGCCTCCCGGCGCACGCAACCTCTCGCCGCCCCGCCAGCTACGCCCACCTGCGCTAAGAATCCACCGCCCCCACCAACCGTGCACCAGGGAACCAATCCCACCGCTCCAACCACCCGCCCCGCCGCTATGCTCCCCGCCCCTCCATGACCGACTTCGGCCACGACCTGACCCCCAGCGAGATCACCCGCCGCCTCGACGAATACATCGTCGGCCAGACCAAAGCCAAGCGCGCCGTCGCCGTCGCCCTGCGCAACCGCTGGCGCCGCCGCCAGCTCGGCCGCGACGTCGCCGCCGACGTCTACCCCAAGAACATCCTCCTGATCGGCCCCACCGGCGTCGGCAAGACCGAGATCGCCCGCCGCCTCGCCACCCTCGCCCGCGCCCCGTTCCTGAAGGTCGAAGCCACCAAATACAGCGAAGTCGGCTACCACGGCCGCGACGTCGAATCGATGGTTCGCGACCTCGCCGACGCCGCCGTCGCCCTCGTTCGCGCGGAGAAGGTCCAGGAAGTCGCCCAGAAGGCCGCCGCCGCCGCACAGGAACGCATCTGGCGCGCGCTGCTCGAAGAGACCGGCCTGCAGGAATACCAGGACCCCGTTCCCGGCATGCCCGGCGTCGTCGAAGGCGGCATCTGGCGCCCGCGGCCCAGCGGCGGCGTCCCGGCGCCGGCCAGCGGCCAGCCCGACGTCGACGCCCAGCAGCGCGAAGTCGCGCGCGCGCAACTGCGCCAGGCACTGACCAACGGCGAACTCGAGACCCGGATGCTCGAAGTCGAGTTGCGCGACACCCGGACCCCGACGCTGTCGGTGATGGGCCCCGCCGGCAACGAAACCATGGGCATCGACGCCCAGGCCCTGCAGGAGATCTGGGGCCGCACGCCGCAGAACAAGACCAAGGTCCGCAAGCTGACCATCGCCGAAGCCCGCAAGATCATCCACGAAGAGGAAGCCGACAAGCTGCTCGACCAGGACGCCATCGTCGGCGAAGCGCTCGATCGCGCGCAGAACGACGGCATCATCTTCGTCGACGAGATCGACAAGATCGTCGCCGCCGGCGGTGGCGATGGCCCCGACGTGTCGCGCGAGGGCGTCCAGCGCGACCTGCTGTCCGTCGTCGAAGGCTGTGCCGTCTACACCCGCTACGGCCACGTCCGCACCGACCACGTGCTGTTCATCGCCGCCGGCGCGTTCCACTTCCACAAGCCGAGCGAACTGATTCCGGAGCTGCAGGGCCGCTTCCCGGTCCGCGTCGCGCTGCAGTCGCTGACCGAGGCCGACTTCGTCCGGATCCTGTCGGAACCCAAGAACGCGCTGACCCGGCAGTACCAGGCCCTGTTCGCCACCGAGAAGGTCACCCTGACGTTCACCAAGGACGGCATCCAGCGGCTCGCCGCCGTCGCGTTCAAGGCCAACAAGACGACCCAGGACATCGGCGCCCGCCGGCTGATGACGATCCTGGAGAAGTGCCTCGAGGACCTGTCGTTCGAGGCCGACAGGAAGTCCGGCCAGACGATCACCATCGACGACAAGCTGGTCGCCGAACGGCTTGGCGAAGCCGCCGACGACGAGGACCTGATCCCCTACCGGATGTGACGGCCGGCGGTGACGCCGGTAGCATCGGCAATCCAGGGTCGTCCGGAACTTCCGGGCGGCTCGTTCGAATCACCGCCACCCCGGCCCAGTGATCGACCTTCCGGAAGCCACGGTCCGCAAAGCCCAGCAGGGCGATCAGACGGCCTGCCGTACGATCGTCGAGGCCCTGCACCGCCCGATCATCGCCACGCTGTTCCGGTTCCTCGGCCCGCGCTGGCGCGGTGAGATCGAAGACCTGGCGCAGGAGGTGTTCTTGAAGCTGTTCCGTGCCCTCGATCGCTTCGATCCGGCGCGCGCGAAGTTCACGACCTGGATGTACACGTTCGTCCGCAATCACTGCTTCGATGTGCTGAAGAAGCGCCACCTGCCGACCACGTCGCTGAACGCCGGCGAACAGGACAGCCAGCGCGAACTGCCTGACGACCGCGAACTGCGACCGCAACAGCACGCCGAGAACAGTGAACTCGGCCAGCGCATCGGCGAGGCCCTCGGCCAGCTCGGTGAGGATCAGCGGATGGTGTTCATCCTGCGCGAATACGAAGGCCTCGACTACGGCGCGATCGCCGAAGTCGTCGGCGTCAGCGAAGGCACCGTCAAGTCCCGGTTGTTCCGCGCCAAGGAAGCGCTGCGCGAACGACTCGAACCCTGGCTGCGGGCGGGAGCCTGACGATGACAGCAGGACCACAGCCGCAGGCGAACGACTTCCCGGATGAACGGGACTGGTTGTCGCTGCCCGCCCCCGAGATCTCCCCGCGGTTCGTCGACGAGACCGTCGCGCGGATCCTGGCCGATCGCCGCTGGCCCGAGCCCGAGAACGAGCCCGCGTCGCTGCCGCAGGCGGCGCTGGCCGCGTTCGCGCCACCAGCGGCGTCGCCGGACTTCGTTGCCAGCACGCTCGCGACCGTGCAGCGCGATCGCCACGCCAATTGGCGTTCGCTGCTGGCGCGCTATGTCGCCCCCGAGCCGTCGCCCGACTTCGTCCGCCGGACCCTGCGGGCGCTGCAGCGCGAACAACCCGCGCCGGTGACGGCGCGCCACCCGTTGCGCCTGCTGACGCTGGCGCTGACCGCGGCGGCGGCGGTGCTGTTGGCGATCGCGATCTGGCCGACGCCGCGCGGCCGGACGCTGGAGGGGGCGCTGGTGGCGGCATTGCCGGCGGACGCGGCGATGCGGTTGTCGCCGGCACCGGTCGCGACGCTGGTGTCGTTGACCGACACCGCCAACGATCCGTTCGCGCTGCCGCACGTGGTCCCCGATCGCGCCGCCCGCTGGCGCCAGCGAGGTCGCCCATGATCGCGCGGCGCCGCCGCCGACGGACACCGTTGCCCCGGCACCTGCTGGCCGCAGCCGGCACCGCGACGCTGCTGTTCGATCTGCCCGCGCAGCAGACGCCGTTGCGCGACGCGGCCGCGATCGCGACGGATTGGCTGCGCCGCCTCGACGATGCCTTCGGCAAACGCGAGCTGAACGCCTACCTCGACAGCTTTGCGCCCGACCACCGGGGCCTGCACGAGGTGCTGCAGCAACGCCTCGCCGATTGGCTGGTGGATCAGCCGGGCCGCCAGCGGACCAGCACCTTGATCGGCGAACTGCAGGACCGCGGCTCGCGGCTCGTCGCCCAGGTCCGCCACCAGATTGCCGGGCCTCTGGGTGGAGCCACGGCGCCGTTCGTCGAACAGGTGTATCTCGTGTTCGCGCGCCGCGGCGACGAACTGGTGCCCACGCTGGAAGTCGAACTGCCGGCCGCCTACGCGCCCGGCGCCGCCGACCAGCCGTTCCGCTGTCCGCCGTGCAACTTCGAGATGGGCGGCCTGCCGGAGTGGCTGTGCGTGCCGGTCGGCGACGATCGCGGCCGCGCGCTCGAAACTGCGACGTTCGTGCTGCTCGGCACCGATGTCACCTGCGAACTGCAGATCGACGTGCGGCCCGAGCCGATGCCGGCCGACAAGGTGATCCACGACCTGACCGCGACGGCGACCCGCCTGGCGCTACCGTCGACCGCCGGCGCGGTGCTGCCCTGGCAACCGCGTGCGATGCCGACCCCACCGGCCGGTTTCAGCAGTTGCCAGCGGACGCTCGAACTGCCGGCCGACCAGCGCGCCGACCTGCACGTCGCCTGCTTCGGGCGGCTCAGCCACACGCTGCTGGTGCGCGGTCGCGCGGACACGATGCAAGCGCAGACCAAGGCGCTGGCAGCGCTGCTGGCGACCTACCGGATGGTCGATGTCGATTGCGACCGGATGCAGCTCGGCGCGTTCGCGCTCGCGGTGCACACTGGCAGCAAGCTCACCGGCGTCGATTTCGCGAACGAACGGTTCGGCATCACCTGCACCGGTCCGACCGCCTGGAATGCGCATCTGCGCGCCGGCGGCCATGCGTTCCAATGCATCTGGAGCTGTCCGGAGAAGCGCGGTCGCCTGTATCTGACCGGCTACGCGGCGCCGCGTGATCTGCCATGGCAGCCGGCCGAGGCCGACACGGTGCTGATCAACCTGTGCCGCAACGGTCAGGTCGAGGTCACCGGGGATTCGGGCTGGCAGGATCGGGCGGGTTGCGACGGCAAGGTGCGCGATCTGGTGCTGGCCGACAAGGTTCCTGGCGACGCGCGGCGGCGGTGGCTGCGGGCGATCGTGTTCGCGGATCTGCTGGTGATCCTCGATGGCTGCACCGCGGTCGGCGACGAGGATCCGCTGCGGCAGGCGCGCGACAGTCTGCGGCGCAGGTAGGCTGCGATTGCTGCGCCATCATTTGCTCTTGCCGGGGGGTTGACCGGATGGCTTTGGCGTCGGCGCGGCGGCCGGCGGCGCCGGCTTCGGTGTCGGCGGTGCCGGCTGCTGCGCCGGTGATGCCGGCGCAGCCGGGGCAGCGGGACTCGCTGGCGCGGCAGCCGCCGGTGCCAGTCCCGCCCCGGCGGCGGTGATCGCCGCCTGCGCCGCGTCGACCTGCGCCGACAGTTCCCTGGCCTTGGCGATCTTCTGCTGCAGATCCTGCAGCCTGGGCTGCAACTCCGCGGTGACCTTGGCGAACTCCGCCTCGGCGGCCGTCACCGCTGGCGCCAGCGCGGCGGCCTGCGCCTGCAGTTCGGCGATCTTCTGCTGCCGGGCCGCCAACTGCTGTTCGGCGGTGCGCAACGGCGCCAGTTCCAGCGCGATCGCCGCCTGCCGTTCCTTGGCCGCCGCGAGGTCCTGTTCGGCCGCCTGCAGCAGTTCGACCTCGCGAGCCACTTCGCGCAAGCGATCGCGCCGCTGCGCCGCCAGCAGCACCGCCTCATCGCGCCGCCGCGCCACCTCGGCCCGATCCTCCTCGACCTGCTGCCGGATCTGCCACAGGTCGCGCTCGACGCGCGTCCGTTCACCGTGCCAGGCGTCCTGTTCGCGCTGCCGCCGGGCCCGGACGAACGCGTTGTCGCGATCGGTCGCGCAACCGGCCAGCAACAGACCGAGCAGCACCAGAATGGCCGGTTCTCGCCATGCAGGATCGTGGCTGCCTGATACCTTCGTCATGAAGCTCATGAAGATCGTGACCGAGCTGGCTACCCGCCGCTGCGAGCACCACAAGGAACGCGGATCCTATCCGGGCAGGGTCGGGTTCCGGGCCGGTTTGCCAATCCGGGATCCGGAGAAGCAGCACGCATGAGCCAGGGTGCGCCGGCGCTGCTGTTCCGACTCGCGCGTGGCCTCTGGTACGTCTACATGCTGGGCGTTTCGGTGCTGGCGGCCCTGTTCGTGCGCATGCGGTGGTTCCAACCACCCGCTCCCGGCGCCGCCGCGACGTCATCGACCAACGATGCGATCGCGATCGGCGTGATCGGGACCCTCGTCGTGGTCGGGCTCTGGGTCCGCTGGGCGACGCGGCGGTTCGAATCCCGCGTCGCGCGTTCGACCGATGGGACCAGAGCGAGCAGGGGAACGTCCGGCTGAAGCGACTCCTTTCGGCCTACCGGTCGACCACGCGTCCGATCCGATCGACCCGGTGGTTCGCGGGGTCGGCGCCGTTCCAGCCCGGATCCAGAACCGCCGTTTCTCGCAATGCCGGGCGCCGGCGGCTTGCTATCCTCTCTGCCCCGAATTCGAGATCAGAACCCATGGAACGCACCCTCATCCTGCTGAAGCCTGACGCCGTGCAACGCGGCCTGTGTGGCAAGATCCTGAGCCGCTTCGAAGAGAAGGGCCTGAAGATCGTCGCCATGAAGCTCATGAAGATCGCGCCGGAGCTGGCTGCCCATCACTACGAGCAGCACAAGGAACGCGGCTTCTACGCGGGCCTGGTCAAGTTCATGACCAGTTCGCCGGTCCTCGCGTTGGTGCTCGAAGGCATCGGCGCCATCAAGATCAGCCGGACGATGATGGGCGCGACGTTCGGCGCCGACGCCGCTCCGGGCACGATCCGCGGCGATTTCGGTGTCAGTCGCAGCTACAACCTGATCCACGGCAGCGACAGCCCGGAAGCGGCGGCGCGCGAGCTGGGCCTGTTCTTCCCCGAGGGCATCGTCGGCTGGGAACACGCGGCGCAGACCTGGATCTACGATCCGGTCGAGGAACTGAAGAAGTAGCCCGATGGCCGGCCCGGTCGAACGCGGGCTGACGGCCACCGAACTCGCCGCGGTGCTCGCTGAGCTGGTGCCGACGCTGCGCGGCGTCGAGCTGCTCGATGTCGCGCTGCCCGGCGAACAGGACGATCTGCTGTTGGTGTTCCGCACCGCCGCCGGCAAGGTGTTCTTGCATCTGGCGCCCGGCGGGCCGCGCGCCCGGATGTGCCTGACTGCGCGGCGCTGGCCGAAGGACGCATTCGCGACGGGCCCGAAGATCGACCATCTGCGCGCGGCGCTGAACGGCGCCACGCTGGTCGAACTCAGCCAACCCGCAGGCGAACGCCGTTGCCTGCTGCACCTGCGCACCGCGGCGGGCGCGCGGCGATTGGTCGTGGAGCTGTTCGGCGCACGCGGCGCGTGGGCGCTGCTCGACGACAACGACATCGTGCGCGAACTGTCGCGACCGGTGGCGACCGCCGTCCGTTCGCTGACCGTCGGCCAGCCCTACGCCGCGCCACCGCCGGCACCCGGCGCCGCCACCGAACCACCGCCGCGCTTTGCCGACGTTGCCGCCGTCGATGCCCACTTCACGGCGGTGGACCTGCGCGCCGAGCTGCTCGGCGAACGCGACCGGCTACAGCGGATCGCCGAACGCGCGACCCAGAAGGCCAGGGCCAAGGCCGAAGGGCTGGCGACGCAACTCGCCGACACGGGTCGCAGCGACTCCTTGCGCGCCGAAGCCGATCTGATGCTCGCCTATGCGCATGCGGTGCCGCGCGGGGCCGCTCGGATGATCGTTCCCGATCCCTTGCGTGAGGGCTCCGACAAGACGATCGACCTGGATCCGAGCAAGCCGGTGACGCTGCAGGCCAAGGACCGCTACGACAAGGCCCGCCGGCTCGACGACGGCCGGGCGTTCGCCGAACAGCGGCTGGCCGCTGCGCGGCAGGAACTCGCGGCACTCGCCGATCTGGCCACGGCACTCGCCACCGCGCCGGACTCCGACGCGCTGGCCGCCCCGCGCGCCGCGCTGCAACGCCTTGGATTGTTGCCGAAGCCGAAGGCGCCGCCGTCGGCCAACAAACAGCCCCGCGTCCCGAAGGGCCACGACTTCCGCCGCTTCGTGTCCGCCGAGGGCTATCCGATCCTGGTCGGCAAGAACAACGAGCAGAACGACGTGCTGACGCTGCGCGTCGCCGCCGGCCTTGACCTGTGGCTGCACGTCGGTGGCGGCCGGCCGGGTTCGCACGTGGTGATCCGGCTGCCCAAGGGCAAGACCGCCAGCCTGGAGACCCTGCTCGACGCCGGCACGCTGGCGATCCACTTCAGCAAGGCCCGCGGCGAACGGCTGCTCGACGTGATCTACACGCACAGAAAGCACGTCCGCAAACCCAAGGGCCTGCCGGCCGGCGCGGTCGTGCCGTCGCAGACCAAGACCATCACCGTCCGGCTCGACGAGGAACGGCTGCGGCGGCTGCTCGATTCGGCCGCTCCGGACGACCGCCGCGACGACGCGTGACCGCCGCCGGGCGCGCCGCTACCGTGCCGGCCCCATGGAATGGATCTCCGACCCGCAGGCCTGGATCGCGCTGCTGACCCTGTCGTTCCTCGAGATCGTGCTCGGGATCGACAACATCGTGTTCATCTCGATCCTGACCGGCAAGCTGCCGGAGGAGCAGCGCCTGAAGGGTCGGCGCGTCGGCCTGTTGCTGGCGATGGGCATGCGCATCGCGCTGCTGTTCTCGATCAGCTGGGTGATGGGCCTGAAGGACCCCTGGTTCCACGTCGGTGAGCACCCGATGTCGGGCCGCGATCTGATCCTGCTCGGCGGCGGCCTGTTCCTGATGTGGAAGTCGGTCACCGAGATCCACCACAAGCTCGAAGGCGCCGAAGAAGATCGCGATGGCGGCAAGGCCCAGACCTTCGGTTCGGTGATCGCGCAGATCGCCGTGCTCGACCTGGTGTTCTCGTTGGACTCGGTGATCACCGCCGTCGGCATGGCCAGCCATCTGGCGGTCATGGTGATCGCGGTGCTGATCTCGGTCGGCGTGATGCTGGTGTTCGTCAACCCGATCTGCGCGTTCGTCGAACGGCATCCGACGGTCAAGATGCTGGCGCTGTCGTTCCTGCTGCTGATCGGTTTCACGCTGGTCGGCGAGGCGTTCCACGTCGAGATCCCCAAGGGCTACGTCTACTTCGCGATGGGGTTCTCGGTGCTGGTCGAGTTCCTGAACATGCGCTTGCGCAAGAACGGCAAGCCGGTCGACCTCCACGGGCCCGAACAACCCGCCCCCTGATCGCGGTCTCCACGCTACGATCGGGGCGTGCTCCGGATCGCCGCCGCGTCGTGGTTCTCGCTCGCCCTGCTGGCCCAGGCCCCGGTTCCGCCGGCACCGGCACCGACCGCGGCTACACCCGAACTGCCGGCCCTCGGGGCTCCCGCGCCGCTGCCCGACGGCGCACCGCCGCACTTGACGCTGGTCGAGCGCGACGGCTTGCGCACACATGCCTACTGGCTCGCCGACGACGCGCGCCAGGGTCGCTACACCGGCAGCAAGGCGCAACAGGCAACCGCCAAGTATGTCGCCGACCACTTCCAGAAGCTGGGGCTGAAGCCACTCGGCGACAAGAAGGGCTTCCTGCAGACGTTCCCGCTGAATCGCGTCTGGCTCGATCCGGTGACGTCGCTGCAGTTCGGCACCACCAAGGTGACGGGCAACTTCGCGGTGTTGCCGGCGGGCCGCGACGACAAGGTATCGCTGTCCGGCAAGTTCGCATTCTGCGGCGGCGGCCGCGGTGACGAGGTCAAGGGCGACCTCAAGGGCAAGATCGCGGTCGTCGCGTTGACCAAGGCGCCGCGCGGCGGCGGCGCGGCCGCCGACGTCGGCGCGGTCAATCTGTACCGCGATATCGCCCGCAAGCTCGCGGGTGCTGGCGCCAGCGCCGCGGTCGTCTGCCTGCTCGACAACGACAGCAGTCTGGCCAACACGTTGAACTACCACGCGCTGCTGCCGGACCACGCCGCGCTGAGCCGTTCCGCGGCCGAGCGCGGTCAGGCACTGTCGGTGCCGTTGTTCCTGATCCCCGCCACCACGTCCGCCGCGCTGCTGGCCCACCTGCACCTCGACGGCACCGGCGCCGGCACGCCCGATGAGAAGGCGACCGGCAAGCTGCAGATCACCGTCAAGAGCGACGACAAGGGCAGCTCGAGCAACATCGTCGCGGTGCTCGAAGGCAAGGGCAGGAAGCAGGAGGCCGTGGTGTTCTCCGCGCACCACGACCACGTCGGGCAACGACTCGACGGCGATTCGTTCAACGGCGCCGACGACAACGCCAGCGGCACGGCCGGGTTGCTCGAGATCGCCGAGGCGTTCGCCAAGGGCGGCGACCGGCCGGAGCGGTCGATCGTGTTCTTGTCGGTGTCCGGCGAGGAGCTCGGCCTGTGGGGTTCGGCGTGGTTCGCCGACCACCCGACCTGGCCGCTCGACAAGATCGTCGCCGACGTCAACATCGACATGATCGGGCGCGCGACCGAGGCATCGGGCAAGACGGTGATCGGCGTGACGCCGAGCAACAGCCATGGCAAGTACTCGACGATGGTCCGCGAGGCCCATCGCCTGGCCGACCTGCTGGGCATGACGTTCACCAGCGGTGATCAGTACTACGAGCGCTCCGATCACTTCAACTTCGCGAAGAAGGGCGTGCCGGTGGTGTTCTTCTGCGACGGCGAGCACCCGGACTACCACCAGGTGACCGACCACGCCGACAAGCTCGACTACCCGAAGATGGAGCAGGTCGCGCGGCTGGCGTTCTGGACCGGCTGGCAGGTGGCGAACGGCAAGGACAAGCCGAAGGACCTGGGACCGCAGAACGGCTGGTAGGCGCCGGCGACCGCGACGGACTTGGGACGTTGCCGCGCGCGCCGGTACGACTATCGCCGGGACCGTCGCCTGTCCCATGATGAACCAAGAACTGGCTCGCGCCTTCGCCCGTGACGGGTATCTGCGATTGAACGGCATGGTCGACGCGGCAGCCTGCGCCGCGCTCGCCGACGAGACCTGGGCCGTGCTGCCATCGCATTGGCGGCGCGACGACCCGGCAAGCTGGCATGGCGAGGTGACCGATTCCTGCCACGCTGCCTCGGTCGACCAACGGGGCGGCCACCTGAAGTACCAGATGAAGGCGCTGGCGGACCATCCGAGCGTGGTCACCGCGTTCCAGCCGGGCTCGCCGATGCATGCGTTCGCGACCGAACTGGTCGGCAAGCCACTGCATCGGATCCGCCTGCGCGGCCTCTACGTGGTCGCGCCCACCCGCCACCCGCACCAGAACCCGGCGGCACCCTCACCACACCTCGAGGCCCATCCGGCCCAGATCATCGCGTTGTGCTACCTCGAAGACGTGGCGCCCGGTGGCGGCGGGCTGCTGGTCTGGCCCGGCAGCCACCATGCGTTCCATCCGGCGTTCCGTTCGAAGCTCGACTATGTTGCCGGCGAACGGCTCGCCGACGTCTATGCCCGCTATCGCGACCTGGCCCCGGTTGAACTGCCGGGCCAACGTGGCGACGTCATCCTGATCCACAACCGGCTGCTGCACTCGCCGAGCATCAACCGGAGACGACGGCTGCGGCTTGCGTTCCTGTGCGACTACACGTCGCTGGATCACACTGAACTGTGCCAACAGCTCCCGGGCAGCGATCCGTTCGAGGACTGGCCCGGAGTCAAGCGCTGGCTCGGCGACGAACGGATCGAACCTGCCCGCTGCCGCCCCTGGTCCTGGTGGCAACGGCTACGCCATTCGCAGCACGCCCGGAACCGCCCGTCGAAGTCTCGCGCACAGAGCTCGATCAACAAGGCCGACGCCAGCAACCTGGTGCGCGAACGGCGGCCCGGCGATGTCTGGTTGTCGATCTCGGACTCGCCGAAGTGGTTCGAGCACCGCGACAGCCTCGATCCGATGGGTAGCAACCTCACGGCGGCCGGCATCCACACGACCTGGAACGGTCAGCGGCTGCAGTCCAGGTCACGCGGCGACATCACCGTGCGGCTGAGTGACGTGCGCCCCGAGAATCGGCTCGAAATCCAGGGCATCGATCGCCAGCTCTGGGTGCGGGTGCTCGAGCTGCGATCGCCGTTCAGTGCCAGTCGCCGTCTGCACGCCGCAGCGATCGCCGCCGACAAGCCGACGGTGGTGCTGACGGTCGCCGCACCGGCAGAGCCGGCTGCGATCAGCGAACGATGACGTCGTCGGCGGTGTCGAACACGCCGTCGGGACCAGCGCTGCGCACTTCCATCCGATCCTTCGACTGCCGGATCACATAGGCGTTGCCCCACGGATCGTTGCCGTCGATCGGCAGGATCGGCAGACCCTGATTGCGTTCGGCCAGCAGCCATTCCAGCGTCGGCGCGCCGCGTTCGGGCTTGAACGCCTTGGCGACATCCAGGATCTGTTCGGCGGTTTCGGCGGCGACGACGTTCTTGTCGTGCACGGCGACCAGGTCGTCGGCGTTGTCGAACACGCCATCGGGGCCAGCGCTGCGAACCTCCCAGTCGGGTTGCGTCCGCCACTGCATCCGGAACTCGTGGCCCCAGACATCGCGCTCCAACCCGGCGACCCAGGGACTGCCGTTGTCGGTCCCGGCGTGCAGTTCGACGACGGTCGGCAACCGTTCGGCGCCGTGCTTCTCCCGCCAACGCCGCGCGGCGGCGCGCAGCATGTGCACATCCGCACGCGCGCCTTGCAACCTGGGATCCGGAACCTCGCCTGCCGCTTCGCGCGCGGCCCGCGGCGGTCGCCGCGCTTCGACGACCACGAGATCATCCTCGCTGCGAAACACGCCATCCTGACCGGCGGACACCGCCTCCCAGCGCGTGCCGACCGGCCGCGTGCGCAACACATAGTCGTTCCCCCACGGATCCTGCACCGGGCCGGGATACCACGGCTTGCCGTCGCGCAGCGTCGCCGCAAACTCGGCGACCGTCGGCACCGAGGTGGGCCGCTGCACGGCGCGGAACTGCCGCCCGGCCTCGATCAGCACCGCCAGTTCGTCGTTGGCGCGGGAACGCAGCTTGACCAATGCGCGGTCGTACTTCCTGTCCGGCCGCGGCGTGCAATCCCACGCCACCAGCCATTCGTGGCCGACCTTGGCAAACCCGAGATCCTTGACCAGCCGCTGTTCCATGTGCGGCAGGTGCGCGGCGCCGTAGTAGATGCCGAGGTTCTTCCTGCCAGCGGCGATCTGCTCCTGCAGCACGCGCAGACACTTCTCGTTGCGCCCTTCCAGCAACGTCGAGCCCTTGCCGCTGCTGTCGAGACCGGCGGCCATGTTCTCCATCTCCTCCATCTGCGAGGCGAACATCATCCGGAGCAGATGGCGACCCTCACCGCTGCGGAAAGCCTTGACCAGGTCGGCGCCGGCGAACGGCTGCGGCGCACCATCCGCCGCCGCGTCGGCATCGGCGCGCTGCTTCTGCATGCCCTGCGCCATCATCTTCCACATGATCGACAGCAGGCTCTCACCGCGCTCTGCCATGCTCTCCTGGAACTCGCGCGGCGTCATGTCGGCGTGCACGAAGTTGGCCGGCGCGTAGTCGATCGCGTCGAGCTGGAAGCTCAGTTCCATCGAGTTCTTCAGGCCGTTCTGCAGCATGCCGACCGGGTTGAAGCCCTCGCGAGCGGCGCCGCGCTGCGGCCGGGTGTCGGCCTCGGCGACCAGTTCGTAGAGCAGCGCATCGCAGCGGGTGAAGCGATCGTTCAGCTGCTCGTAGAGGGCGCGATCGGCGATGTGGACGGCGCCGAACAGGGTCAGCGTGACGCCGTCCTTGTTCTGGTAGGTGGTGATCGCGGTGTCGAGATGACCGCCATCGCCGACCTTGACGAACCGGACGAAGTCGCTCGGGGTCTTGTCCTGGGCGTCGGTCGGCGGGGTCTGGGCCGGGACGCAGGCAACCAGCAGCAGCAACAGGGCGGCGCAACGGGATCGCATGCAGCGATGATCGGCTTTCCCGGCGCCGGTCACAAGGCGCTGCTGGCTGCGGCGGCCTCCGGAGTGCTCACTTGCCGACCGACGTGCCAGGCACGCGCACCACGGCCCGGCCCACCACGGCATCCGCCCACTCCAGGAACAGCCGCTGCACCAGTACTTCGCGGACGAGTTGTTCCTCGCGCTCGCTCTTCAGTTCGAGCTTCCGCTTGGCGGCATGCCGTTCCTGCACGCGCGCGAGCCAATAGCCGCGGACCGAGCGCAGCGGGCCGAGCAGGTCGCCGGGCTTGCCGTCAAAGAACACCGCCCGCGCCGCCGAGTCGGCGACACCGAGGTCGGAGTACTCCGACTCCCGCATCATCTGCCGCAACATGTTGTAGCCGAGCGGTCGGCCCGGCCAACCAGCGACGGCGGTGATCGGATCACTGGTCTTCCGGACGGCTTCGGGATCGGCCCCGGCCCGCAATGCCGTCGCGGCCGCATTCGCCTGCTTCTCGGCTTCGGGGAAGTTCCAATCCGACCCCGCCGCGCGGTCGGCGGCGAAGTACCAGAGGTCGACCGCCACCGTGCCGTCGCCGAAGAACTGCTGCCACCGCTCGGCCTCCTGCTGCAACTGCTCCTTGCCGATCGTCAGCGTCTGCACGAACGCGTGCTGGATGCGCCAGCGCTCGACGAACGCCTCCAGGCTCGGGTAGCCCTTGAACTTCGTCGCGATCACCTTGACCGTGAACGGCGTGTCGTCGTACGGCTTGCGGTAGGTCTCATAGGCGGCATCGAGCGCCTCGTCGGCGAGGACCTTGCCGGTGCGGCGCAGTTCTTCGCGCAGCAGGTCGAGGATCACGAACTGGGCTCGCTGCAGCGCCGGGTCGGCCGCCATCGCCTCGCAGCGGCTGTCCAGGTCCTTGGTCAGCACCACGGCGCCGTCGACCTCCAGCCGCACTGGCAGCGCTCCATCGCGGAACAGCCTGTCCACGCGGTTTCGCAGCCCGGATCCGCTCGGTGGCTTGGCGGTCGCGGGCTCGGTGGGTTGCTGGGCAACGAGGGCAACCGACATGACCCACAGAATGGACGCGCGAGAGAGTGCTTGCATCGCAGGCATGCGGACGCGCAGCCCAACGGCAAACTTCCACTGTTCCCTTGATGCTCGCGCTACTTCCGCCGGACCGGCCAGGTCAATACCTGCCCGGCCGCCAGCAGGCGGTCACGAACAGTCTCGTAGCCTACCGACTGCACCGCCAGATCACCCGCCAGCGCCAGATCCGCGACCACCGCCGCCGACTGCGCCAACACCATGAACACCGGCTCCATCCGGATCGAACCGTACGCGATGTGGCTCGCCGACACCGCCACCGGCACCAGCAGGTTGTCGCACTCCCTTGCCTTTGGCAGCAACGCGCGCAATGAGATCCCGTACGGCTGCGGCACCTTCACCTGCACATCGCCTTCATTGCGAACGGTCCCGTCCGGGCCGACGTAGCGCTGCACATTGTGGCTGTCCATCGCGTACGCACCCATGCCCACCGGATCCGCCGCGACTTCGCGGCCCATGCAATGATGCTCCGTCACCACCAGTTCGCCGACCAGCCGCCGGCCCTCGCGCACATACAGCAGCGGCGGCCAATGTCCGGAGTCGACGAACTCGTCCTGGCACAGACCCCAGCGCGAAAACTCCGTCCGGACCTTCGCCGGCACCCGTTGTTCGTTCGCCAACGTCCAGAACAGTCCCTGCTGCCAGCGCCGATGCGCCGCGGCAATCGCCGCCCGTTCGACGTAACTGCCCTCCGGCCAACGCCAATTCGCGCCCAGGAAATCCGTCGACACCGAACCGTGGTTGTTGCTGTCGGTCTTGCGATTGGGCATCTCGACCGGATGCCACAGCGGCAGGGTGTCGCCGGCGGCGAACGCGCGCAGCAGCAGTTCATAGGTGCGCACGTCGTAGCCGTCGGGCTTCGGCCAGGGGACGCGATTGTCGACCACATCGGTCGCGCACAGCCGATAACAGAACGCCTGCACCTTGTGATCGCCGGCGCCTTCCTCGCCCGGCCCGCCGGCCTGCACACCGAAGATCAGGCCGCTCTTCGAATCGCCGGGCACCACATACGGATCCACTGCCTTGGCGAACTGATGGAACCGCGCGTTCTTGGTCTGAACACCGTTCAACGTCTCGCCGTAGACCGCATTGGCCTCGCGCCCGACGTGGTATGAACACCCCGCCGCTGCCATCAGATCGCCTTCGTAGCTGCAGTCGAGGAACACCCGGGCAGTGACCGTCACCCCACTCTCCGTCTTCAGCCAGGAGAGCCGCGCGCCATCGCGACCGACGCCCGCTGGCGATCGATCCAGTCGCGCCACCGTGACCGCAACCTTCGCTTCGTCGAGCATGGCGCGCAACGTCGCCATCGCCACCGACGGTTCGAACGTCCACGCCACGTCCTCGCCGGCCTCGTGACCGCGCCCACGGAACTCGCTGCGCCGCTGCCGGGTCCAGTTCTCGTCGCGGTCGTAGTGTCGCCGCAACCGCCGGTAGAACGCGCGCGCCAGCCCGCCGATCGCATCCTTGTTGCCGACGTCGGTGGCGCCCAGCCCCGAAGTGGTCAACCCGCCGAGGTGACCATCGGCATCGAGCAGCGCCACCGTGCGCCCGCGCTGCGCCAGATCGATCGCCGCGATGCAACCGGCGGCATTGGCACCGTAGACACAGACATCGACCTGCACCTGCGCCGCCAACGGCAGACACAGGAACCACGCGAGGACACCGGGCAACCAGTTCATTCAGAACTTCTTGTATTGCCCGCCGTGCTGCTTGGCCAACGCGGCCAGGAACACGTCGTTCAGTTCCGGGCCGATGCCGATCGTGTGCAGCGTCACCCGCTGCAACGGATTCCACAGCAGTGCCGCCGTCAGGATCTTCTCGGTGGAGTCGAGTTCGCCGGTCGCCGTCGTCGGCGAGCCGTCGGTCAGCAGGAAGATCGTGTCGAGTTCGATGCCGTAGTAGCGATCGCGCGCGCCGCGGCCGACCAGCTTGAAGCCCTGCTCGAGTGAATCGTGGATGTTGGTCGACGACGCGGGCGTCAGCGACAACACGAACGCCTTGGCCTCGTCGACGACCGCCTTGGTGGCGTTCTGCATCTTCGGCTGCCACAGATGCGGCAGATCGTTGTACCAGAGGATGCCGAACTTCTGCTCGGGCCGCAGCATCCCGAGCGCGCGCACCAGTTCCTTCTGGCAGGCCTCCAGCCGCGTCTGCACCGGCGGCTTGCCGCCGACCACCGTCGGGCCGACCGGAAGTTCGAACTGCCGGGCCATCGAGCCGGAACAGTCGATCACGTACAGGATCGCGTTGCTCTGGTCCTGCGGGATGCCGAAGTAGTAGTTCTCGTCGGTGGTCTTGCGGTGGCTCGGCACACCCTTGCCAAGCACGCGCGCGCCGGCCAGCACCGCCGCGCCCTCGGCGGCCCACCAACCCTGCCAGGCACCGACATTGAGGCCGTGCTTCTCGCCGGTCAGCACTTCGAGCGCCGAGGCGACGCGCATCCGGACCTGGCCGCTGCACTTACCGAGCAACGCGATCATCGGCTCGATCGCCGCCGGCACGGCGAGCCTCGCCAGCGCCAGCGCCGCGCGTTCGCGCACGGCCTCCTCTTTGTGCAGCAGCAGCCCGATCACGATCGGGGCATGCGCGGCCGCGCCGGCGCCGGCGATGCCGAACGCATCGATGACCGGCAGCAGTTCTTCCGGCTCCTTGAAGCGCGAAGCGGCGGCCGCCAGTTCGGCCATCACTGCAGTGGCGCCGCCGCCCAGCGCCCGACCGGCCGCCATCCGCAGCGGCAGCGGATCGGCCTTGCCGGGCAGCACCTTCTGCAGCAGGAACAGCAGCGACGGCTTCTGCCGCAATGTCCCGACCCGATTGGCGACGTCCTGCTTCAGGTTGTGCAGCGCCTCGCTGTCGCCGCGCAGCTTGGGCAGCAGGTCGCGCAGTTCGAGGAACCGCTGTTGCTTCTCCTGTGGCAACACGCGGCGCTCCTTGCCGGCCTGGGCCCCGAGCAGTTCGGCCATCTCGGTCTGCGCGGCGTCGCGCTGCGCGTCGACGGTCGCGGCCAGCTTCTCGGTCGCGCGCCAGGCCTCGGCCAGCGCTTCGGCGACCTTGGCGGAGTCGAGTCCCTGCAGGTCGGCGAGCGCCTTGGCGCGCGCTTCGATCGACGGCGCGTCCTTCTTGGCCGGCTGGAATGCCTTGGTGAACGCCGCGAGCAGCTTCGCTTCGTCTTGCGCGACCGCAGACTGCGCCACCGACAACAGGACCGACAACAGCGGGATCAGCGATCGCAACATGCGCACAACCGGTGGCTCGAGAGGGGCCCGAGCATCATGCGGCCGCGGAGATCCGGCCGCAAACCCGTGGCGCGCTGGCGGCAAGCGGTGGATTGCCCGGCCGACGCCGTGGCCCTACTGTTCCTCGCGATGGCTTCGAACACGCTGCCACCGACGTTGCTGCGCGACGAACGCGCAACCCTGGCGGAATTGGCCGCGTTCCTCCGGGCGCGGTTCCCGAACCGGCTGCGCGACCTGCGGCTGTTCGGCTCGCGCGCGCGCGGCGAGGGCCACGAGGAATCCGACCTCGATCTGTTGATTGCGATCGACGATCTGAAGGCACCGGACGAACGGGAAGTGCTGCAGGAGTTCCATCGGCAACTGGATCGGCACGGTGTCGTCATCGGCGGGTTGTTGCTCGACTCGCAGAAGTGGCGACAGATGCAGCAGAACCGCCACCCGCTGGTCGGCGAAATCGACCGGGATGGAGTGTGCTTGTGACCGGCGACGACACCAGGATGAACGTCGCCGACGCCGTGCGGCGATCGCGTCAGGCAACCCGTGCCGCGGAGGCGTTGCTGACCCTCGAGCTGCCGCGCGACGCCGTCTCGCGCGCCCACTAGCGGCCTTTCACTGGATCCAGGCGCTGCCGCTCGCCCGCGGCCTGACGACGCGCACCCACGCCGGGGCCATCCAGTTGCTGCATCGCGAGTTCGTACGCCCTGGGTTGTTGCCAAGCGTGCCCGGGTGGCAACTCGCTGGCCTGCAGCGTTCGCGCGAACAGGCGGACTACGAGTCGGCGATCGATTTCACCAGCGCCGAAGTCCGTTCCGTGCTGACTCTGCTTTCGGGTCTCGCCAAGGACGCCGAAGCGATCCTGCGCCACGAAAGCCTGCTCGACTGAACGCCGCGGCGCTACAACGCTGCCCATGTCCGCCACCCCGTACGAGCCCCCCGAAGGGCGCGCGGTGTTCTGCAATCGCACGCTGAACATGCGCTCGATCCAGGCCATCGGCTTCGACATGGACTACACGCTGGTCCACTACGACGTCCGCGCGTGGGAAGCCCGCGCCTACGCCCACGTGCAACAGAGGCTGCTGGCCAAGGGGCTGCCGGTCGGGGACCTCCGGTTCGACCCGGACCTGTTCGCCCGCGGCCTGATCGTCGATCTCGAGCTCGGCAACATCGTCAAGGCCAATCGCTTCGGCTGGGTCACGCAGGCCGCGCACGGCACCGCGTTGCTGTCACACGACGAACAACGCAAGGCCTACGCCCAGGTCTGGGTCGATCTGAGCGAGAAGCGCTGGGTGTTCCTGAACACGCTGTTCTCGCTGTCGGAAGCGTGTCTCTACGGCCAGCTCGTCGAACTGCGCGACCGCGGTCTGCTCGGCAAGCTCGACTACCGCGGCCTCTACCAACTGGTCGGCGAGACGATGGATGCCGCCCACCTCGAAGGCGAACTGAAGGCCGAGATCATCGCCGCACCGGAGCGCTTCGTGATGCTCGACCCCGACCTGCCGCGCGCGCTGCTCGATCTGCGACACGCCGGCAAGAAGCTGTTCCTGGCGACCAACTCGGAGTGGCACTACACCGAACCGATGATGCGTTACGCCTTCGACCGCTACCTCGTCGGCGCCGGCTGGCGGTCGTTGTTCGATCTGGTGATCACGCAGAGCAGGAAGCCGTCGTTCTTCGACGGCAATCGGCCGTTCTTCGATGTCGACGAACAGGCGGAGCACCCGCCGGTGACCGCGGCCCTCAGGCCGGACCGCGTGTACCGCCATGGCAATGCCGAAGCGGTGCAGCAGCACTTCGGCCTGCCCGGCGAGGACATCCTGTACGTCGGCGATCACGTCTACGCCGACGTTCACGTCAGCAGCCAGATCCGCCGCTGGCGCACGGCGCTGGTGCTGCGCGAACTCGAAGACGAGGTGCTGCAGGAACGGCAATTCGCCGATCGACAAGGCCAACTGGCGGCACTGATGGCGGAGAAGCAGACGCTCGAACAGGAACAGGCGACGTTGCGGCTGGCAGTGCAGCGCAGCAAGCACGGCGAACCGCTGCCGTCTGCCGTGACGCTGTCGGTGCCGGCGATCCACGAGCGGCTGCGGGCGCTGCGCGAGCAGGGCGACGCGCTGGATCAACGGCTGCAGCCGCTGGTCAAGGCCGCTGGCGAACTCGGCCATCGGCGCTTCGGGCCACTGCTGCGCGCCGGCAGCGACAAGAGCCGGCTGGCGCGCCAGATCGAACGGCATGCCGATGTCTACACGTCGCGGGTGTCGAACCTGCTGTGGCTGACACCGTTCGGCTACCTGCGGGCCGCGCGCGGCAGCTTGCCGCACGATGCGCGGCAGGGCTCTGGCTGAAACCGGCCGGCGACCGGCCTTCAGCGCCCCTTGGCCGGGAAGCGAGCCTGCCACTTCTGGAGTTTGTCGGCATGGTCGGCGATCGCGGTCAGGGCATCGTCGGCGGCCTTGCGCAACTCCGGATCATCATCGCGCAGCAAGGTGATCAGCGCCGAGGCCGCATCCGGCGACAGCGTGCGCCCCAACTGCCGCGCGACTTCGAGGCGGACCGCCGTGCGGCCATGCGCCAGCGCCGACGCCAGCAGGGGAATCGCCGCCGGATCGCGCGCGTCCCCGAGGCCGCGGAGCACGTGCACGACAAACTCCGGCTTGCACTGCGCCAGATCCCGATGGGCGAGAACAGCGCGACAGAACGGCAACCACGCGGAGGCGGCGATCTCCGCAAACGAGTCGATGATCGCGCGCTGCGTGGCAACGCGCACTGCCGCGGCCACCAGGGTGTCCAGCAGCTCCGGCTGCCATGCCTCGGGCGACCGCATCGCCGCCAGGACCTCGACCACCCGTCCGGAAGTCAGCATCGAACGGATGACGTCGGCGCGCGGCTGCGGACTCAGTTCGATCCGGGTGCGGGCGATGAGCCCGGCCAGTCGGTCTGCGGCCGAGTCGGGCTCGGTCGGTGGCATGGCGGCCAGCAGTTCGTCGAGCAGTGGGATCGCGGCTGGGCCGCCGGCGGCGGCCAGCAGAGTGATCTTCCGACTCAGTGCGCTGGTGGTGCCGGAGTCGTCCAGAAGTGCCACCGGCGGCATGCCGCGCAGATCGGCAAGCAGGGCGGCCGCGTCCTCCTTGCGGATGATGCGCAACAACCGGGTGTGCAGCGCCTGCGCGCAGGAGGGTTCCAGCGCCGGGCACAACGCCACCGCCGAGCGGAAGTCGCGGCTCGCGACTTCGCTGGCCGCCTCGGTCGCCAGACGAACCCACGTGTCCGACGGCACCAGTCGGATTGGCTGCTCGGCGAGCCGCACGACCTCGAGATGACCGCGGCCATTTGCGGTCAGGAACTGCGCGATCTCGTCGCTGGACACTTCGCCGAGCGCGGCACCGCTGCGGATCAGGTGCACGGCCAGCGGGACATCGAGCGCACCGCCATGGCGCAGCAGCAACGACGCGACTTGCGTCGTCAGATTGTCGTTGTCGGCAACGGTGGGATTGGCGCGCAACCAGCCGAGCAACGCCTTCGGGTCGCGTTCTTCGGCCAACTGGATCGCCTCGAGCCCTTCGCGCGTGGCCAGGTAGGGGAACAACAGGTCCACCGGCAGGGTCGGACAGGTGCTCATGGCCCTGGCCGCCGCGCCCTGGGAGGAGTTCCCATTCCGCACCGCCACACTGGTCACGGCGACGAGTTCGGCGACGACTTCGGCCGGCGCGCCATTCCAGTCGCGCACCAGCAGGTCGCCGTACTTCCCCTGGCTGCCGTGCGGGTTGCTCGCAACCGCTGCCATCGCCCGCACTGTCAGTCGGAACCATGGTCGCGCTGGCGACAGTGCGCCTTGCGCAAGCTCGACTCCGAAGGTCTCACCTCCATTGGTGAAGGCCGCCAGCGCGCGTTCCTCGCCATCGAACGGCAGGAAGGACACAAACGCACTGCCTGCGTACTGGGCGCGTTGGATCGCCTGCAGCACCAAGCCATCTCGCTCGGGCGGCAGCACCCACCCACGTTCGACCAGGCTGCGCAGCGCATCGACGCACGCGCGCGGAACGGAGGTCTCCGGGTTCATCGTCCGTGGTGAGCTGCGACGTTTTCCCTCCGCCAGCGGCAGATCCAGCACCTGCAACAACAGCTCGGCGCTCGCCTCTGGCTTGCGCCACCACTCCGTCAGCATCACCAGCGCCGCCACCATCCCCGGTTCTGGGTTCGTGCGCAACGCCACTGCAGCAACCAGGGGCCATTGCGGGTGCTCCCTGGCCAACGAGAACGCGGGCTGCAGCCGATAGTCCGCCGGCAGCGCTTCGAGCTGCTGCACGATCATCATTTCCTCGGCACTCTGCACCCGGCCGGCCACCGCCGCGATCAGACGACTGCGGACCTGCGGGATCAACGCTCGCTCGGCTAGCCCATGCAAGGCGGCAGTTGCCCACTCGTCCCGCACCAGCGCCAACCCGGCGATCACATTTCCCGACGCCTCGGGGTCGCCGTTCTCCAACAGCGGGAGTGCCCCCGCGACATCCGTTGAGGTTGCCGCGCCGTGCTTGCACAAGGCGAACCACGCCTCGGCACGCACCGGCACCGGATTGCCGGATTCGGGCAGAAACAGCCGGCGCGCCAACGGACCGGCGACCTCAGTTCGGAACTCGGCGATGCGGTCGGCGACGACAAGCGCGACCGCCGGATCCGCCTTGCGCACCAGTTCCGCCACCGCCTCGGCGATGCGCGGATCGGCATGCGAGCCCAGGAGGTTCAGCACGTGCCCGAGCCCGAACGGCCCGAGCTTCGGCATTGCCGACAGCAGTTGGGGGATCGCTAGGCCACCGAGCGAAGCCAGGCTGTCGCGCGCGGCCTTGACCGCCGCGTCCTCGATGCCGCCCGTGTCGAGCGTCTCGATCAAACGCTGCACCGGATCCACCGTTGCGGCGACCGTCGCCCCTTCCTGCGGCCGACCCAGACGCTGCAGCAACGACCGCAGCGCCGCTTCGACTTCGCCCCGCTGAGACAGAGCGGCCATCGCCAACGCGTCGCGCAGCTGCTTCTCCGCGTTCGCGAACTCGCCGCGCGCCTCGGCGATCTTCGCCGCCGCGAGCCTCCCCTGGACTGTCTGCGGTTCCTGCGCCAAGAGCCCTGGGGCCAGCAGCCAGGCGAGAACGACCACCCATGCCGTGCGTTGTCTCATGCCGCTATCGACGCACGAACGGCTCTCAGCCGTGTCATGGCGCTGTCAAAGCTGCGCCGCGTTCACCAGACTTCGCGCAGATCGATCTCGACGTCCGGCAGAACGTGCAACCGGATGCGGTCTCGGACCAGCTTGCCCTCGCCGTAGGCGCCGTCGCGCCAGACGAACTGCTCGATCGTGTTGCGCTCGGGATCGACGATCCAATACTCGGCGACGCCCGCCCGTTCGTAGCGTTCGTGCTTGCGCTTCCGATCGTGGCCAGCATTCGACGGCGACAGGATCTCGATCAAGAGGTCCGGCACGCCGGTCAGTTTCTTGATGCCGACGATCGTGCTGCGCGGAGTCAGCACGACGAGGTCCGGTTGCACGACGGTTCCCGGAGCCAGGTGCACGTCGATCGGCGCGTTGTAGACCGTTCCCACGCCGCGTTTGCTGATCAGCCGCATCAGCTCGAACAGCAGGTGGGCCGAGACCCACTGGTGCCGCACGCCAGGCGCGGCCGACACGTAGTGCCTCCCATCGATGATCTCGTGCCGTTTGCGATCCGGCGGGATCTTGCAGTAGTCGGCGTAGGTCCAACGGCTGCCGCGCGGCAGCTTGCGGGGTTTGGTCGTCGTCGTCACGGTGTCCTGACATGTGAGCATATCCGTTCCTTGTGGTCGTCGCCGATCCCCATGACCGGGGCGCCATCCCTCTGTGCACAGAGACCGCACAGCGGTGACACCGGCATGCGAAGAATCTCGGCACGGCCCGCCGGCAGGTTTGACAAGCCCATGACGTGCCCGCCGCCACCTCGCCTACCATGCTCGCTGTGGCATCCCGATCGCGACTCGGCCTGCTGTTCGCGCTGACGCTGGCGATCCCCGCCGCGCTGGCGGCCGGCGGTGCGTGGCTTCTGTGGAGCGGCACGATCGAACGCGCGCGTGCCGAGGAAGCCGAAGCCGAACGCCGAGTGCACCATGGCCTGGCGACGCAACTGCAGCACGAACTGCTGGCCTTCGCGACCGACGCTGGCGCCATGCTCGACCTCGATCAGGAGCGCCGGGTCTGCGGACCGTTCCCGGTCCACCTGCCCACCGTCACCCCGCCAACACCCGGTCTCGCCGAGCAGAGTGCCGGCTCCGCGCTCCTGGCAAGCGACTTCAGCTCGGCACTGCCGTGGCTGCAGCATGCGGCGCAGGACTCGCTGACGCCGGAGGGCTGGCTCGCCTACGCGCGCACGCTGACGGCGACGGACCGGGACCAGGCGCTCGCCACCCTCGAAGCCGCCATCGCACGCTTCGCCGACACCCGCTGCGGCTCGTTGCCGTTCCCGCTGCTGGCCGCGTTTGCTCGCGCCGCGATCGAACCGACGCCGCCGCCGGTCGAAGAACTTCGACGGCTCGCGCAACAGGTGCCCGCCGCGGCGATACCGCCGGTGTGCGCCACGATCACGGGATGTTGGCCGCAACTGGCCTCCGAACCACGTTTGTCGGCGCTGCCGCTGCTCGCACGAGTCGCGAGTGGGTTCGCCGCAGCTGCAATTCCCACGGCGCCAGCGCGCGGTCCCGACGATTGCATCCTGCTGCCGATCGAGAACGAGTTGGCCGTCGTCGACGCCGCCGCGTTGCCCTTCGCCCTCGATCACGCGGTTGCGCACCTCGATCTCGGCACGCCAATCGCTGGCGAGGCCACACCCCTGCTGCTTCTGCTCGTCGCCGATCGCGTCCCGCAACTGCTCGCCACACCGACCAGCCCGGTCCTGACGTTCGTCGCCCACGGCAGCCTCGCGCTCGCGCTGCTGACCTTCCTCGCCGGCAACCTGCTGCTGTGGCAACTGACCCGCCGCGAAGTGGCGCTGACACGGCTGCGTTCGGACTTCGTCGACCTGGTCTCGCACGAACTGCGCACGCCGCTGGCGGCGCTGTCGCTGCGCGCCGAGATGCTCGCGAACGGCGACGTGCCGTCAGCGCGCCAACAGCATTACCTGCAGACGCTGCACCACGACGTCCGCCGGCTCGACGACCAGGTCCGGCAGATTCTCGACTTCGCGCGGCTGCAAAAGGGCGGCCGGCTGCGCCTCGAACCCCTGCCTGCCCGCACCGTGCTCGCCGACGGGGTGCGTTCGGGTCGCGCCGCGCTGCGCCTGGTCGGCCAGCAGCTCGACCTCGACGTGCCGCGGCAATTGCCGGCGCTGCTCGGCGATCGTGAGGTGCTGGTGCGGGCGCTGCGCAACCTGCTCGAGAACGCCGCCAAGTACGCGCCGCCGGGCACCACGGTGGATCTGCGCGTGCGCGTGCACGATCACTGGCTGGAGATCGAGATCGGCGACCGCGGTCCCGGCATCCCCGCCGCCGAACGCGCCGCGATCTTCCAGCCGTTCGTGCGCGGCAGCGCGGTGCCACACACGACCTCGGGCAGCGGCCTTGGACTCGCGCTGGTCGCCGCCGCCGCCCGCGCGCATTCCGGTTCGATCCGCGTGCACGAACGTCGCGGCGGCGGCTCGGTGTTCTCGCTGTCGTTGCCGCTGGCCAAGGAGGTCGCGTCGTGAACCGCCTGCTCGTGGTCGAGGACGACGCCAGCATCCAAGGCAGTCTGGTCGACTTTTTCACCGGCCGCGAGTGGTACGTGCAGGCGTGCAACAGCGTGACCGCGGCCACTGCGGCGCTCGCCGCGTCCCGCTTCCACATGATCCTGCTGGATCTGCGGCTACCCGACGGCGACGGGCTCGATCTGCTGCGCGCGCTGCGGCGCGGCGGCGATCGCACGCCGGTGATCGTGTTGACTGTTTGCGGCGAGATCGAATAGCGCGTCGCTGGTTTGCAGCTCGGCGCCGACGACTACGTCGTCAAGCCGTTCTCGGTGCACGAATTGGCGGCCCGCATCCTGGCGGTGCAGCGCCGGGCCGAACAACCGTCGGCGCCGTTGCGCCTCGGCGACGCCACCATCGACCTCGCCGGCCACGTGGTGCACCGCGGCGATGCGCTGCATCGATTGCTGCCCAAGGAAGCGGATCTGCTGGCGCATCTGCTGCGGCACCGCGGGCAGACGTGCACGCGCGACGACCTGCTGCGCGCGGTCTGGGGCTACGACGCCACGCCGACCACGCGCACGGTCGACACCCACGTGTTTCAACTGCGGCAGAAAGTCGAACAAGACCCGGCGGCGCCGCGATTCCTGCTGACCGTGCATGGGCGCGGTTATCGGCTGGCGCCGTGAGTCGATCGGCGGTGCGCATCGCCGATACGGCCCGCGGCAACTCCCAGGCCTCGCTGCGATTGCGCGATCGCTCGATTGGGCCCGCCGGTCCGGCAATTCTACAGTACGGTCACCGGTCACCCTCTCCGCTGGCGCCCCAATGCAGAACCCCCTGACGACGAACTTCCCGCCGACAACCCTGACCCAAGTGCTACTCCTCGCCGCCGCCGGTTGTGGCGCCCTGGCCGCGCAGATCCCGTTCGGCAGCGCGCTGATGAGCAGCACCAACAACTCCGCGCCGATGGAGGGCCTGCTGCTCGTCGACCGCGCCGGGAACGCGACGCCGATCACCGGCACGCTGGTCAGTGGCTTCCCCAACCGCAACATCCCGGCGGTGCTGATCGATCCCTGGGACGGCCGGATCTGGATCGGCGGTCCGGGATTCACGACCACGCGGCTGCATCGCGCCGACATCATGGGCTCGGCACTCGCCAATGCCACGCAGGCAGCCATCATCAACGCCGGTTCCGGCAGCCAGGCCATCGCCTTGGATCTGAGCGGCAACGCGATCGTGGCGACCGACCAGGCCATGTCACCGTTTGGCGGCCCCAACTTCGGCGGCGGGTTGTTCGCCGTCCACCGCCACACCGGCGCCGTCACCCGCCTGATCGGCGGGACCTTCAACTGGCCGTTCGGCCACTACGGCGCCGTCAATGCCGTGGTCACCGACGACAGTGGCAATCTGTGGTTTGCGGTGACCAACGACGGCACCATTCCAGGCCGCATCTATCGCCTGGCGCCGGGAACGAACGGCGACTACGCCGGCACACCGACGCTGGCCTTCGCGGTGCCGTCGCCGACCTCGGCCGGCAACGTCAGCAGCATCGACTGGGCCCCCGCCCGCGGCTCGCGACCCGAACGTCTGTGGTTCCTGACCGGCGGCCCGGTCGGCCAGGCGGTCGGCTACTTCGAGAACGGCGTCGTCCAGTTCGTACCTGGAGTCGGCGTCCATTCGGCGATCGAACACGACGCGGTCACGGATGATCTCTGGCTGCTGTCGCCTGGAACGGATCCCGATGAAGTCCGGCTGATGAACCACGCTGGCACCGTCACCACCGTGGCGCTGGTGCCGCCCAACGGTGTCAACGGCACCCCGGCATCGATCGATGTCCACGACGGCGAGATCGCGCGCACGCTGATGGTGCCGCAATTCGTGCCGACCAGCGGGCCGTTCGACCTCGAGATCTGCACGACCTGCCCGCCGGGACACCTCGGCGGCGTGGTGATGGTCCAGCCCGCCAGCGGCACGTTCGTGCTCGGCATCGCCGGCGTCGACGGTCGCATCCGCACGCGGCTGACCGGGGTCCAGTTCCCACGCGGCACGCCCGGCGTGATCACGCTGCGATCGGCTTGCTTCGATCCGGCGACCGCAGCGCTGAGCATCGGCGATCCGGTGGTCTGGCCGCGCAACTGATCGCGGCGGAGGCGGCGCCGATGTGCCGCCGCACGGTTGACGCCACCCGTCACCCCCGGCAAAAAGAGCTACCCTTCTGCCAGCCTGCACCGGCTGCACGAACGTCCGGCTCCCGATCCGGGCGAGGCCGCGCGGTCGCATCCCATGCCCTCCGCCCCCTCCACGCCGCCAACCCCCGGTCACATGGACGAACCGTTCTTCTCCATCGTGATCCCGGTCTACAACGGCACCCACACCATCGACGCCTGCCTGCAAGCCGCCAGTGCGATCGACTGGCCAAGGTTCGAGGTCATCGTCGTCGACGACATGTCCACGGATGGGACCGGCGAGAAGATCGCCCGCCATCCGGTCCGCCACATCAAACTGTCGAAAAAGGGCGGCGCGTCCGGCGCCCGCAACGCCGGGGTCGACGCCGCCAAGGGCGAGTTCGTGTTCTTCATCGACGCCGACTGTGTGCCACCCAAAGACCTGCTGCGCAAGGCGGCCAGGGCGCTACAGCAAGAAGGCAGCGACGTCGTCATCGGCGGCACCTACACCCCGTTGGCACACGACCACGGCCTGTTCAGCTCCTTCCAGTCGGTGTTCGTCAACTACAGCGAGACCAAGTATCGGGAGCCCGATTACATCGCCACCCACGCGATGCTGATGCCAATGTCGGTCTTCCGCAAGCACGGCCGCTTCGACGAGCACTTCCTGCCGATCCTCGAGGACGTCGAACTGTGCCACCGCTGGCGCCGCCAGGGTGTCAAACTGGTCATGCGACCCGAGCTGCAGGTCGCTCACATCTTCCGCTTCACGCTGTGGCGGTCGATGAAGAATGCCTATCGCAAGAGCCGCTGGTGGACGCTGTATTCGCTGCGCAACAAGGACTACCTGACCGATTCCGGCACGGCTTCGGTCGAACTGAAGTCGAATGTCGTGCTCTGGGCTATTGAGACGCTGTCTCTGTTGCTCTATCTCTGGTCGGGACTGGCCGTGTTCGTCTGGCTGCCGCTCGGTGCCATGGTGCTGAACGCGTGGCTGAGCCGGCGCCTGCTCGCCGCGTACTTCCGATCCGGCGGCAGCGCCGGGTTCGCGCTCGGCTGTGTCCTCTACTATTTCCTCGTCTACCCGATACCAGTCGCCCTGGGCAGTCTCCGGGGCCTGCTGCCGCACCGATGACCTACTCGCCACTCCGGTTCCTGCCGCAGGTGTTCGTCAAGAACAAGCCGATCCATCTGGTGTTCTTCGTCACCAAGATCTGCAACGCCCGCTGCCCGTTCTGCTTCTACCTCGAAGACAACAACCTGTCGCTCGAGAACGGCGACATGTCGCTCGAGGAGATCCAGAAGTTCAGCAGTTCGCTCGGCAACATGCTGTGGATCGCGTTCTCCGGTGGCGAGGTGTTCCTGCGCAAGGACCTGCCCGACATCGCGCGAACCTTCTATCGCAACAACAAGCCGTCGATCATGTTCTTCCCGACCAACGGTCTGCTGCCGGAGCGGATCGCGGGGATGAGCGAAGAGATCGCCAGGACGTGTCCGGAGACCGCGATCACCGTCAAGATCTCGCTCGATGCGATCGGCGACCTGCACGACGAGATGCGCGGCACCAAGGGCTGCTTCGCCAAGCTGTGCAAGACCTATGAAGCGCTGGCGCCGCTGATCGACAAGTACCCCAACTTCGACCTCGGCATCAACACCGTCTACACCGAGAAGAACCAGACGATGATGGACGAGGTGATCGACTTCGTCCGCAAGTGGCCGAAGGTCACCACCCACACGATCTCGCTGACCCGCGGCGACCTGAAGAACCCGGAGTGGAAGAACGTCGATCTGGCCGGCTACCGCCGCGCCGTCGACCGGCTCGAGAAGGAGGTCGTCGAGGGCAAACACCCGATCTACCGCTTCTGGGGCGGCCGCATCAAGGCGGGCCAGGACATCCTGCAGCGGCAGGTGATCCACAAGACCGCCGAAGAGGGCAAGTGGCAGATCCCCTGCTATGCCGGGAAACTCAACGTCACGGTGACCCACGACGGCCTGCTGTATCCGTGCGAAGTGTTCACCGACGACTTCAAGCTGTGGGACATGAGGAAGCAGGGTTACGACATCCGTGAGGCGCTGCGTTCACCGCGCGCCAAGGAAGTGACCGACCGCATCAAGGCCGGCTGCTTCTGCACGCACGAGTGCTACACGATGACCAACCTGCTGTTCAACCCGAAGAAGGGCGCGACGATCCTGAAGAACGCGCTGCGCATCAAGCGCGGCGGGCCGGCGCCGGCGCGTTAGTCGCGCCGCCAGCAAGGGCCTGGCGACTCAGAGCACCGTGATCTGGCAGCTGTTGGTCACGTGGATCGGGTTGCCGCCGTCGATCCGCCCGGCCTGGAAGTAAAGGCTGGTGCCGTGCAGGATCGCCTGATTCGGCACGTTCAGCGTCCACGTGGCAGTGCCGCCGACCAGTGGGAAGAAGCCGACGGTCTGCAGCGTGGAAAGCCCCAGGTGCACCGGTCGATTCAACCCGAATGGCGTCGTACCGGTCGTGAAGCTGGTGAACAACACGGCCAGCCCGGTGCCGGCCATCCGCACCTGCACGCTGCCCGACAGCGCGACATCCGGCTCGCTGACCTCGAGCCCATCGACGATGCCGAGCGCCGTGAACATCGCCTGCAGGTTCGGCCGGCGCCCGATGGTGTCGGGACTCGACGTGCCGTGCGTCGTGAGCAGGTTGCGCAGTTCCGACAGCGTGAACGTCCGACCGAGCTGCCGGCGTCCGGCGCCCTGCAGCGCCACCACCGCCGCGGTGACCATCGGCGTCGCCGCCGACGTGCCGCCATAGCGGTCGGTGTACGACTGCCGATAGTCATTGTTGCCGAAGAACGTCGTGCCATAGCCCGTGGTCATCACGTTCTCGCCCCAGCCGTTGGCATCGATCCGTGAACCGTGGTTGGAGAACGCCGCCCGCCACGGATTGGCGCCATCGCTGGCCGCGACCATGATCGCGCCCGAATCGCGGAAGCCGCGGTCGAACCGGCGCACGTGCCGCGGATCGTCGAGATCCTGGAACCCGTTCGCCGCCGAACAGACGACGATCCGGCCGAGCCCGGTCGCGGTCTGCACCGCGTCGAACTCCGCCTGCAGGTATTCGACTGGTACGAAATCGTCCGGCCCGAGTTGCCCGAGCAGGAACTGGATCACCATCATCAGCACGTCGCCCGGTTGGCTGTTGGCCACCGCGGTCGCGACCGCGTTCGGCACCCCGCCGCCGGTCTGGTAGCTCGAAAAACGCAGATCGATCTCATCGACGAGACCGGTCACGCCAAAGCAGTTGCGGTCCGCGGCCAGTTCGCCGACGCCACCCAAGCCATGCATTGCCGATGGCGAGGTCGATGCCGCAACCGGGGTCACAAAGTGTGACGCGACGAGCTGGCTGACATCCTCGTGATCGATGACCCAGTCGTTCTCGATCATCACCACCCGGACACCTTGGCCGCGGCCACCGAGGATGCCGTTGGCCCAGCGCGCCGAGATCGCTGCTGGCGCTGGCCCGAGGTGCAGCTGCTGTGCCATCAGCGCCGGCGTCGGCGGCGCGGGGTCGCCGCCGCCGTTCCACGACGATTGCGACACCCGCGGCTCGAAGTAGACGTGTTCGACCTGCGGGCAGGCAGCAAGCCGTTCGCGCAACGCGGTCGCGGTCGCGGCATCGCGGGCCTGCAACCGGAACCACAGCCCGAGATGACCGGGTCCGGCTTTGGGGGCGAACATGGCCTTGGCCTGGCGTTGCCAGTCGGTCAGTTCGTCCCACGAAACCGCGGTCACCAGGGGCGCGGCATCGGCGGTGGCGAACAGCGCCGGCACGTCGCCGAGAGCCACACCGGTCGGCGAGACCAGCCGGCCGGCCTGCAGCCGGGCCCCGGTGCCCTCGGCCAGCTTGATGTAGAGTCGATCCGGGTACACTCCGGGCCCAGGCCCCACCACCGCCGCGACCTGAGCCAAGACCGCGCCGGACCAGAAGCCGACCAGCATGACAACCTGACCGAAGATGCGCATCACAGGCCGTCCAGTGTAGCGAACACCGGGCCCGACGCGCAGTCGCCGTTCGCAGCGGCGGTTGCCGAGGCGTATCGACGGCATGCGCATCCCCGCCGCCGTCCTCGGTTCCGCGTTCGTCTTGTGGACCGCCTTCCAGGATCCCCAACGGCCCGGCACTTCGCCGGCCACCCCGCCCCGAGCCGAATCCCCCGCGCCAGCGACCGCCCCAAAGGCCGACCCGGCCGATGTCGCCTCGGTCGACGCCATCCTCGAGGCGCTCTACGACGTGATTTCGGGGCCGGCCGGCAAGGCCCGCGACTGGGCGCGGATGCGCTCCCTGTTCCACCCCGACGCCCGCCTGGTGCCCATGCTGAAGGCGCAAGACGGCGGCATGCGCAGCGTGCTGCTGAAGGTCGACGACTACATCACCCGGTCGGGGCCGATGCTCGAGCGCGATGGTTTCTTCGAACAGGAAATCGCGCGCCGGGTCGATGCGTTCGGCGACTTCGCCCACGTGTTCTCGACCTACGAAGGCCGCCGCAAAGCCGGCGATGCCGAACCGTTCCTGCGCGGCATCAACAGCATCCAGTTGGTTCGCCAACAGGGTCGCTGGTTCGTCCTGCAGATCCTGTGGGAACAGGAGGCCGACGCCGGTCCGATTCCGCCCCAGTACCTGCCCGCGAAATAGCCAACAACTCTGCACAACGATTTCCGCACAACTGTGGAGAGCCACGCAACTCCCGTGGCCAGAACCAGTTGATACCTGAAGAAGTGTCCACATCGGGCCGCGTCGATTTCGGCGGAAGTCCTTGGGGCGACGACCTGTGCTCGCCACGATCCGCGGCCCGCCGATGGACCACGAGCTGCCAGCCCAGAGCCAGCGCGCCAGCACCGGGCGCCTCGACGAGCTGCGCCACCTGCTGGCGTTGGGCGGGCCGATTGCCCTGGTGCAGATCGGCCAGACGTCGCTGAACTTCGTCGACGTCTGCTTCCTCGGCCACTTCGATGCGGCCGGATTGCCGGCGATGGCGCTCGGCAGCACCCTGTGTTGGGCCGCCTGTGTGTTCTGCATGGGCACGCTGAACGGGCTCGATCCGCTGCTGTCCCAGGCGGTCGGCGCCCAGGATCGGCACGCGGTTCCACGGCTGCTCTGGCGGGGCGCGGTATTGGCGTTCCTGCTGGCCCTGCCGGCAATGGCGGTGCTGCTGCCCACCGCGACGTGGCTCGAGCTGCTCGGGCAGAAGCCGGAACTCATTCCCGGCGCCGCGACCTACGCCAGGATCAACACGCTCGGGTTCCTGCCGTTCCTGTGGGTGATGGTCCTCCGCGCGCTGCTGTCGGCGCATTCCCGGCTGCGGCCGCAGGTGCTGACCATCGTGGTCGGCAACCTGGCCAACGTCGTGCTGGATTGGGCCTGGATCCATGGCCACCTCGGTTTTCCGGCGATGGGCGTCGCCGGCGCGGCGTGGGCCACCGTGGTCGTCCGCTGGGCCATGTTCGCGGCGCTGCTCGCGTTGTCGTGGCAAGACCTCGCGCCGCACCTGCGCGCGTTCGGCGATGCGACGGTCCGGAAGGCCGCGCTGGCACTGCAGCCACTGGGCCGGCTGCTGCGACTCGGCGCGCCGATCGGCGCGCAGTACGCACTGGAGATGGGCGTGTTCGCGCTGACCGCGGTGCTGATCGGCCAGTTCGATCAGGTCGCCGGCGACAGCGCCGGCGGGCCGCGACTGGGCGGCCATCAGATCGCGCTGCAACTCGCGTCGTTGACGTTCATGGCGCCACTGGGTCTGTCGATGGCGGCATCGGTCCGGGTCGGCTGGGCGGTCGGGCGCGGCGATGCGACGTCGGCGCGCCGCACCGTCGGGGTCGCACTGCTTGCCGGCGCGGCGGTGATGGGCGCTTTCATGGCGGTGTTCTTGACCGTGCCCCACCTGCTCGCCGCAGCGATGACCGGTGACCTTGCGATCGCGGCCTGGGCCATCGCGCTGATCCCGGTCGCCGGCGTGTTCCAGATCGGCGACGGCCTGCAGGTCGTCGCGATCGGCTGCCTGCGGGGCATCGGCGACGTCCGTTCACCGATGGTGATCAACGTCGCCGGCTTCTGGCTGCTCGGCCTGCCGCTCGGCTGTTGGCTGGCGTACCCGTGGGGTCGGGGCGCTGGGCCGGTCGGGCTCTGGTGGGGCCTGGCGATCGGACTGTTCGCGGTCGCACTGCTGCTGCTGTGGATGGTTCACGTCCGTTTCGCGACCGCGACCGCGCGGTTGGCGTCCGAGTGATCTCACTCGCCGGGGGGTAGTTCTTCCACCTCGTGCCACAGCGCGGCCGCGCCCGCTTGCACGCCGATCCCCCACGGGCCGGTGAACGCATGCCCGTCGACCGTCGTGGCCACCACCGTCTTGCCATCGAGGTCGATCCGTAGTTGGCCGTCGACGACGGTGGCGCGCAGCTCATACCGCCGCCCGGCAACCACCTCGACCTCGGCGTGTCCGAAACTCGGCCAGGGGTCTTCCCCCTTGCGGTAGCGCAACACCGTCACGCCACCGCCGGCCCGCAGCGCGACCGAGACAAAACCCGCTGCCTGCCGATCCAGCAGCAGGTTCGCCTGCGCGCCGGCTTCACCGAGCAATTCGACCACCGTCCGCACGCCGCAACCCGGCGCCGCCGCGCTGCGCCAGGCGATCGCATTGGTGTCGGGAAATGCGATCTGGACCCACGGCCTGGCATGGGTGTCGAGCATCCGGAACACCTCGTCCCACTCCGGACGCTGCGGTTGCGCCCAGGCCACGAACGCGGCGTCCAGCTTCTGCCACTCCTCGGCGCCGAACGCCTGGCGCAGTTCGTCGGCGATGCGTTCGGGCAGGCGCGCATTGCCGGGCATGGCGCCGATCTTCCGCAGCGTGTCGACGATCGCCCGCGATCGCCGCTCGTACAGCCAGCGGAACGACACGGCCGTAGCGGCATAGGCATCGTGCCAGTCGATCTCGTCGAGGGCCTTGCCGGCGACCATCTCGCGCAACGTCGGCAGCTTGCCGGCAACGATCAGCGCCTGCACGCGGCCGAGTTCGCGCGCGTCGTGCGGCTCGGCCAGAGCGGTCCCGACTGCCTTGCCGGCCCGCAGCGCCTCGTCCTCGAGCCAGGTCGCGGCGCCTTCCCCCAGCCAGAACGGGTGGAACCGGTAGTTCGGCAACGCGCGATAGACCAGTTGATGGCCGACCTCGTGCAGCAGCAGCCGCCTGGTCAACTGCGGCAGACCGGTCGCTGCGACGATCGCGCCGGGCACCACCGGTTGCAGCACGACGTGGCTCTGGGGCGCTTCCCAGGTCGTGAACGCGAGATTGCGCCGGAACTTGCCGCCGGTCAGCTTCTGCTCGGCCGCCTCGTAGTCGGCGACGTGCCGCCACAGATGCAGTTCGCACGGCGGCCGGCCCTTGGCGGTCGCGCCCTTGCCGAGCAGGGCCGGGGCGATGCTGACCAGGGGCGACAGCACCGAGAGCGCCTCCGCCGCCAGCCGCTTGCCCACCTTGGCGTCGAGATCGCCGCGGTGCAGGTGCACGACGAAGGCCGTGTCCCTGGCGACGATGACGTCTTGCGCCGGGAGCGGCGACGTCGCCAACGCCAGCCAGGACAACCGTTGCAGCCATGCGTTCATCCGTCCTCCATCTGGGTCAGTTGCAACAGCGGTTCCGCGCGGGTCGTGTCGAACAGCGCTCCGGCCACATCGGGTATCGCGACGACATGGACGATCGCGGCGTCGGCCGTGAGCAGCTGGACCTCGCTGCCATCTCTACGCCGCAGTCGCAGCACCGCACCCGCCGGCGCGGGCCACAACACTGCCCGCTGGCCGCGCGGCAGCCGCCCAAGGTCCTGCGCGATCGTCGGCAGCGATGGCGGCGGCCCGCAGGCTCGCCGCCAGTACAGCCGGAAACCATCGGTGCCCGGCCGCCCGGCATCATGCGCGGGCACATCGAAACGGGCGACTTCGAGCAGGTCGCGGGCCGCATCGAAGCCGGCGCCGAACCAGTGTCCGTTCGCGTGCGGCAGCCGCGGATCGGTGGCGAACTGCACGGCGTTGTCGACGACGAACCGCAGCCGTTGTTCGTCGAGGAACGCAGCCAGCCGTTGCGCCTGCAAGGCCGCGAGCGACCGGGCATCGACGACACCGTCGAGGTTGACGACCGCCGGGGCCGGGCCGTTCTGCCGCGACCAATAGGCCAGCAGGCCGGCGTTGAAACAGCCGACGCGCTCGTCGGCGGGCAGCAGCGCGCGCAGATGCAGCGCCGCCAGTTCCATCTCGGCCTGGCCACCCAGTGGCTCCAGCGGCACACGGCGAACATCGATCGTCTGCACGACGGCCACGACGGCCAGCAGCGCCCACCCGCGTCGTATCCGCAGCAACGCGGCGGCGGCCAGCACCAGCAGCGGCGCGGTGTAGTAGTCACGCGGGTACCAGCGCAGCGCCCAATGCAGCAGCAGCAAGGACAAGAGGCCCAGGAACAGCAGCAGCAGGTCGCGCCGCCACGGCCGCGGCGCCGCCGCCGGGAACAGCGCCAACCACAGGGCGGCCCAGCCGGGCGTCGCCACGTCGCCCATACCGGCCGCCGAGGCGATGCCGACCAGCAGCGCCGGCAACGCTCGCCAGCGCGCCGGCCAGATGGGTCGGACCAGCAGGAACACGGCCAGGC
The DNA here is from genome assembly GCA_016713175.1 of Planctomycetota bacterium. Lineage (GTDB taxonomy): Bacteria > Planctomycetota > UBA1135 > UBA1135 > UBA2386 > JADJPQ01. The sequence continues at coordinate 101,844 of JADJPQ010000007.1, read as the reverse complement.
CGAGGCCGGCGGCCGAGGCGGTGCCGAACGGCCCGCCAAGCAGCACCGGCCGCAGGTACCACCACCATTGCCGCAGCGTGTCGAGCAGCGCCGGTTCGGTGCGTTCGAAGTTGGCGTGGAACAACCAAGCCATCGGGGTCCCGGAGTCCTGCAACCAGCCGCCGCCGCATAGACGGTTGAGCGCCAGATGCACGGCCAGGGCCAGCACGGGCACCGGCAGGGCCCGCAGTGGCGCCGGTCGGTGCCGCCACCACGACAACAGCGCCACGACCACGAACAGATCGCTGCGCGCCAGCATCGTCAGCACCGCGAGCGTCGCGAACACCGGCGCCGGCGCCCGACGCTGCTGCCACAGCAGCGCCAGCAGCAGACACGCCAACGCCGTCTCCTGGCCGTTCTGGCATTCGCGCAACAGCAGCGGATTGCCAAGCCACAGCAGCCCGACGACCAGCGCGCCGGCGCGGCGGCCGCCATGGACCACCCAGCTCGCCGCCGCCATGAGGTGGCAGAGCATGCCGAGCAGAACCGCCGCGTCCGGCAGACTCGCTGGCGACAGCCAGGCCGGCACGCACAGCAAGAGACACCACAGGTATTGCACGCCGCTGGTGGTGACGCCGTCGCTGACTGACGGCCCGCGGCCATGCACCAGATTGTCGACCCACGCAAACTCGTAGAACGCGTCGTCGCGCAGATGCGTCGTGCAGTCGGGCCAGCCGTGCCAGCCGTACACCAGGCCGACGACCGCGGCAAGAAGCGCAGCCAGCAAGGCACAGGCAACCGGCAACCGGCGCGACGTCATCCGACCTCAGGGAAGCTGCAGGAACTGCTGCAACACGGCGCCGACCGGACCCTCCGGCTCCAGCGGCAGGTCATTGTGACCGCAGCCGGGCACCGGCACCAGGGTCGCCGGCGGCGAACACCGCGCGGCCAGTCGCTGGCCCATCGCCAGCGGCACGATGCGGTCCTGTTCGCCATGCACGATCATGGTCGGACATCGCACCTGCGCGATCACCGCGTGGTTGTCGAACCGATGCCGCAGCAGCCAACGGACTGGCAGCCAGCCATAGCCTTGCTGCGCCGCCTCGACCATCGTCGTCGGCGGCGCGCACAGGACCAGCCGGCGCGCGGGCAGCGCGGCGGCGACGTGCGTCGCACAGAACGTACCGAGCGAAATGCCACCGACCAGGAACGGCACGCCGCGCGCCTTTGCCTGCGCCAACGCGAACCGGCCGGCGGCCTCGGCCATCGCCAGGAACGACGCAACGCCCGGTTCGCCGGCGCTGGTGCCATAGCCAGGATACTCCGCCGCGATCACCTGCAGGTGGTAATGCCGCAGCAGTGCCGCCCAGCGCGCCGCGCCGCGCAAGTCCTGGGCATTGCCGGAGAACCACAGCAGCACGCCGCGACAGTCCGCCGGCTCGGCGATCGCGATCCGGAACTCGAGACCGCCGTCGCGGCGCAACCGTTGCACCGTCACCGCGCCCGGGTCGTCGAGCGGCTGGTCACCGTTGCCGGCGCCGGGGAACACCAACAGGTCCTGCTTCAGCCACAGCACCGCCACGATGGCGACATAGAGCGACGGCAGCAGCAGGATCCAGATCATCAGACGACGGCCCGGGGCCGAACGTCGTTGTCGCGCCCGCGCACCCCGGATGCAAGCCTCGTTCAAGCGAGGTCGGAGTCGCCGAGCGTGTACCACCACTGCGCGGCCAGCGTCTCCGGGGTCAGCGGCGAACCGGTGATCAGATACACCAGCCGTCGTTCCAACCAGTTCGCCGATGGCGTCTTGATGAAACCACGCTGCACCAGCGCCGCCCACTCGGTCGACCACTCCGGGAACACCGCCAGCACGTTGTTCCTGCCTTGCTGCTGCGCCCGCTGCACCGCCACCTGCACCACCGCGTCGATCGCCTCGGCATCGCCTTCCGGGACCATCCAGTCGGCGATCGTCGCACCATCGGGGATCAGCGCCTGTCCGGGCTTCAGCACGACGAAGCCGCACAGCCGGCCGCGCCGGCGCGCGGTCCACAGCTCGTAGTCGGCGCGGGCCGGGTTCTGCACGTAGCGCCAATCGAGGTAACGGTAGTCCCGCCGCAGGGCCAGTCGCTTCTCGCCGGCGATCGTCGCATACAGCGAACCGATGTCGGGCGGAATCGCCGCCACCCGTTCGCAGGTCACCGCCGTCGGCGGTGGTGGCAGCGGCGCGCTGGCGTCGCGGATCAGGTAGTCGATCCCGCGCAGGAAGTGGTACTCGAGGTAGCGCGTGCCGATCCGGAACGCGGTGTCGACCGGAAAGCCGTACAGCACCGCGTCGCCGATCCGCCGCGCGTGCGCCGAGAACGGCCAGCCGGTCACGACGAACACGCCGGGTCGCTTCAGGCCGGCGCGCCACGCCGGATGGGTCATCGAATCGACGCAGTGGACGAACGTCCGTTCGCCGAACGGCGTGTCGGCGACCATCGGCACGCCGGCATACTGCGACACGATCGTGCCGTCCGGCGCGACCGCCAGCGACATCCGATGGCCGTGCGGGTTGTCGAGGTACTGCCAGCGCCACTGCGCCAACGTGCGATCGACGAAGTCGGGGCCGCAGACCTCGCGGAACACCAGATTGAACGTCCGCAGGATCGCCGCCTCGTCGCCCGGGCGATACGGTCGGATCTCGAGTTCGGGCAGGCTCATCGCAGGCCAGTGCAGAAGCGGGTCACCAGCGCCGTCAACGCCGCCTCCGCGCTCTTGCCGGCAGCGATGACTTCGTCGTGGCTCAGCGGACGATCGGCGATTCCGGCCGCCAGGTTGGAGATCAACGACAGGCCGGCGACGCGCGCGCCCATCGCGTGCAGCGCCATGGCCTCGTGGACCGTGCTCATGCCGACCGCATCGGCGCCGAGCCGCTTCAGCATCGCAACCTCGGCCGGCGTCTCGTAACTCGGGCCGAGCAGCCCGGCGTAGACGCCGCTCTGCAGGTCGCCGCCCCCGGCCAGTCGCGCGCGCAATTCGCTGTCGTAGACCCGGGTCATGTCCGGGAAGCGCGGGCCGAACTGCGGTTCGTGCGGGCCGCGCAGCGGGGTCATGCCGGTCAGGTTCAAGTGATCGGTGATCAGCATCAGATCGCCGGCCGACAGGTGATCGCCGATGCCGCCAGCGGCGTTGGTCAGCAGGAAGTCGGGCACGCCGCACCGGCGCAGGGTCCGCACCCCGCGGACGACCTCCGCCGGCGACCAACCCTCGTACAGATGCACGCGCCCGGTCAGGCACGCGATCGTCGCACCGCCGACGGTGCCGATGACCAGCGCGCCCCCATGACCATGCACCTGCGGCGCCGGCCAGTGCGGGATCTCGGCGAACGGGATCGCCACCGCATCGGCGACCTGCGTCGCGAAGTTCTTCAGGCCACTGCCGAGCACCAGGCCGAGCCGGAGGCCGTCCGCACGCCGGCCGAGCCGCTGTTGCAGGTACGCGGTCGCCGCCGCGACCCGTTCGCCCTCGGGCAACTCGTTCATGCCCCCTCGCTGGCCAGCACGCCGGCCACGCACGCCGTCATGCAGGTCGCGATCGCGCCGGCCAGCATCGCGCGCAGGCCGATCTTCGCCAGGTCGCCGCGGCGTTCGGGCGCGATCGCGCCGAGTCCGCCGATCTGGATGGCGACGCTGCCGATGTTGGCGAACCCGCACAACGCGAAGCTGGCGATCATCGCCGCGCGCGGCGAGATCGTCTTCGCCTTCATCATCGCGGTCAGGTCGCCGTAGGCGACCAGTTCGGTGACCGCCAGCTTGGTGCCGAGCAGCTGACTCAGCGCCGTGATGTCCTGGGTCGGCACCCCCATGACCGCCGCGATCGGCCAGAACAACAGCCCGAGCAGCGACTTGACCGTCACGGGCGAGTCTGGCGTCGGCCCGCCGCCCGCATCGAGCAGATCGTGATAGATGCCGTAGCCCTGCGCCAGAACCCAGTCGAGCACCGCCACCAAGCCGAGAAACGCGATCAACATCGCGCCGACGTTCAGCGCCAGCTTGAGACCGTCGCCGGCGCCGGCAGCCGCGGCTTCGACGACGTTGCCGTAGCCCTCGGTCTCGATCTTGTCGATGCGACCGAGCGTGCGTGATGTCTCGGTCTCCGGGAACACCATCTTGGCGCAGATCAACCCGGCCGGCACCGCCATGACCGACGCCACCATCAGGTGGCCAGCCTGCACGCCAAAGCTGACATACAGCGCGAACACGCCGCCGGCGATCGTCGCAAAGCCACCGACCATGACGGTGAACAGTTCGCTCCTGGTCATCGTCGGCAGGAACGGTTTGACCAAGAGCGGCGCCTCGGTCTGGCCGACGAACACGTTGGCACAGGCCGACAGCGACTCGGAGCCTGAAGTGCCGAGCAGCCGCACCATCACGCGTGCCATCACGCTGACGATCAGCTGCATGACGCCCAGGTGGTACAGCACCGCCATGAACGCGCTGAAGAAGATCAGCGTCGGCAGCACCTTGAAGGCGAACAGGAAACCCTGGTTCTCGCCGAAAGCCCTGCCGACGGTCGCCGGATCGGTCAACGCGCCGAACACGAACGAACTGCCCTTGACCGACAGTTGCAGGAAGCGCTCGACGCCATCGCCGAAGCCGCGCAGCGCCTTGTTGCCCGCCGACCAGTACAGGAACGTCACACCGAGCACCGCCTGGATCCCCAGGCCGACGCCGACCAGCCGCCAGGAGATCGCCCGCCGGTTGTTCGACAGCGCATAGCAGAGCCCGAGCAGCACGACGATGCCGCACAGCGAGACGAGGCGTTCCATGGCGGGCGGGACTCTAGCTGCGGCGGCCCGACGGCGCACGCGTGCAGTCCCCCGGACCGCCGCCTACGCTGCGGCAGTGTCACCGCCGCCAACTCCGAACCCCGGTGCCTCGTCGCGACGTCTGGCCGACGGTCGCACCGATCAGCTGGTTCGCGAGGAACCGCTGCTGCTGGACATCGCCGGCCAGCCGTTGCTGACCATGCGGACGCCCGGTCGCGACGACGATCTGGCGCTGGGCTTCCTGCTCGGCGAAGGGGTGATCGGCGGTGCCGGCGAGATCGCCGACATGACGTTCACCGCGGGCGATGCCGCGGCGCGGCGGGCCGACACCCTGACCGTGACCTTGACGCGGCCGCCGGACGCGGCGCTGCGTGGGCGCCTGCAGCGGACCCACGAGATCCGCAGTTCGTGTGGCGCCTGTGGCCTGGCGGATCCGCACGAGATCCTCGATGGCACACCGCCCCTGTTGCCGGGAACGCCCAGGCTGACGACCGACGACCTGCGACGCTTCGCCGCGCGACTGCGCACCCACCAACCGCTGTTTTCGGCGACTGGCGGCTGTCATGGCGCAGTGCTGCTGTCCGCCGCCGGTGAACTGCTCGGCCACGGTGAGGATGTGGGCCGCCACAATGCCCTCGACAAGGCGATCGGCATGGCGGCGCGAGCCGGCGCGCCGCTCGCCACGGCGGTCGCGATCCTGTCGGGCCGCGCCGGCTTCGACCTGGTGGTCAAATGCCTGCGCGTCAGGATCCCGGTGATCGTCTCGGTGTCGGCACCGAGTGCGCTGGCCTTTGATCTGTGCCAGGCCGCCGGCGCGACATTGTGCGGCTTCGCGCGCGGCGACCGGCTGCAGGTCTATTGCGACGGCGCGCGGCTGCAGTAGCCGCGCCGCCGCCGCGTTCGGCGTCAGATACCGACCACCATCGCCACGCCGTTCGACGTGATCATGCCAAGCGTGTTGGCGCCCGGCGCCAGCGCCCAGGTCTGCGACTTCAGCGGCAGACCCATCAAGGACGGGTTGTTGGGGATGCCGGTGTTGTAGACCGACTGGCCCGCGTTCGGGATCACGACGTTGGTGGCGTCGAGGCCGGTGTAGCGGAAGCAGCCACCGGCGCCGACCGAGGTCAGGTCGATGCCCGGATCGAACTGCGTCAAGCTCAGCACCTGGATGCCGAGCGTCGAGTTGCCCGGATAGTTGGTGGTCGTCAGGGCCAGGTTGGTGCCGAGTTGCGGCAGCGTGCTGACCAGTGCCAGCGGCGACAGGTTGAACTCACCGGTCCGGAAGCCACCCGGCAGCGTGGCCGAGATGTCGCGGCTGCCGAGGTCGTTGTTCGGCGTCGCGGCGGCGTAACCGACCAGGCGCGCCTGCGCGCCGGTCGTCGCCATCGTCTGCCAGGCGTAGGTCACGTTGCCGTTGCTGCGGTTGAACTGCAGCTGGAACGTGTTCGGCGTGGTCGTGCCGAACTGGAAGACCCCGTCGTAGGTGACGTACGAGATCGAGCCGATCTGCTCGAACTTGACCTGGCCGCCAGCTGTCGGGTTGAGGTCGGTCCAGTGCCCCCAGCGCGGCGCCACGCTCGCCAGCCACGCCGCCGCGGTTGCGATGTAGGCATTGCCGTTGCCGGTGGCGGCGGACACGAACCCGTTCGAGCAGACCTCGAGCGTCGTCGTGCTGCCACCGGGGAACGGGAACGCACTGGCCAGCGTCACCGAGGCGAACGAGTCATCGGACAGAGTCAACACCTGCGCCGCGCCGGTCGGCGCCACGTAGTTGCCCGAGGCCTGGGCAATGTAGTAGTTGCCGGTCTTGACCAGCGTCATCCGGGTGTTGTCCAGGTCCCAGGTCGTGCCGTTCGCGAACAGCTCGTAGAACGCCTTCGACGAGTTGTAGCAGCCCGCCCCGTAGTTGCTCGTGCTGGCCGGGATGCCGGCCGGACCACTGACATCGAGCTGGAAAGTGCCGGTCGCGGAACCAAAGCCGCCAACGCGGATGTAGTAGGTCCCGGCAGTCACCGGCACGGCCAGCGACGTCTGCAAGCCGCAGGAGTCATCCAGGCAGCCGAGGCTGGTCAGACCAGCACAGGTGCCGGAGAAGATCTGGATCGCGGTGTCCCAGCTCGCCTGGGAACAGGTGGAGACCGTCAGCGTGCCGGCGCCGGCCGAGGCGTAGCGGAACCACACGTCGTTGCCGCCCGAGGCGCACGGCCACGCCGGCGACGAGGTCGTCGAACCCACGCTGGTGAAGGTGGGGCTGATGCCATTGGTCACCGCGATGGCGGCGCTGCACTCGTTGTTGGCCGGCACGGTCGGACCACCGCCACCGGGATACGGCAGCGAGTGCTGGTTGCAGGCAAAGATCAGGTCTGCCGAGTGCGGCGTGCCGTTGTTCAGGTTGCCGTCGTCGTCGTCGGCGATGAACACCTGCGTGACCGCGTCGGCCTGATTGGTCGCGTCGGCGACGATCGAGCCGAGCACGATGTCGTTGCTGATCGCGATCGCATTCGGCCGGTTGCCCAGCGTCGTCGCCAGCCGGTTGCGGAACTTCCAGGCGAAGCCCATCCAGGTCTCGCCCTGGTCGTGCACGCCGCTGCCCGACGGGTACTGCCGGGTGTTGTTGGCGTCGCGGATGCCGTTGCCGTTGGTGAAGAAGCCTTCGCCGATGATCGCGTAGTCGAGCTGGTAGGCCGAACAGACGTCACCCCAGCCCTCGCTGAGGCCGTTGACTTGCGAGATGCCGCCGTAGCGATCGTCGAGGCCATGGCCCCATTCGTGGTTGACCACCGACGAGAAGCCGGTGTTGTTGCACGACCCGCCGGCGGCGTAGAAGTTGATCGTGTTGTTGGTGTAGTAGGCGTTGCAGGTCGACGCGATGTTGACCGTCGGCAGCACGTTGTTGGCGGTGTTCAGCTCCGGCGAGTTGCCCATGATCGCGCGGCAGTACTCGTTGATCAGCCAGGTGTAGTGGTACGTGTTCGTGTGCGCCGCCTGGGCGGCCGAGGCGCCCGAGGTCAGGAACTGGAAGGTGATCGGCACGCCCGGCACCATCGTCTGCGTGACCGACGGGGCGCTGCCACCGGCGACCAGCTGATTGTGGATGCCGTTCAGGTTGACCGTCACCGAGGTGTTGGCGTTGATGTTGACGGTGAACTGACCGTTCGCGTTGGTGACCACGACGCCGATGCCGGGCACGTTGACCTCGACGCCGGCGAGCGGGATGTTGACCAGCGCCGACGTCGCGCTCGGGCCGATGCGCGTCCACGCCATCACCGTGCCGGTGGTGTTGATGAACGCATGTTCGCCGTGCGGCGCCACGCCACCGTGGTCACCGCCCTTGCCGATCGTGCAGCCCGCGAAGCCGCACTCGTGCTTGTCACTGGTGTAGTGCAGCACGCGCCCGGTGTTGGCGTCGACGTAGTAGCGACCGATCGGGCCGCCGCCGTTGGCGTCGACGTTGCTGACCGGGATCTCCCAGGCCAGGAAGAACGGCGCCGCCTGCGCGGCCTCGACGTCACTCCAGATGACCAGTTGCGGCTTGCGTTCGCCACCAGGCTGCGAGACGCCGGTCAGTTCGCCGACCTGCGCCCACGCGATCTGCCGCGCGGTCAGTTCGTCGAGGCGCGGCGTGGTGCCGAAATCGGCCGGAACCTGGACCGCCGAGCTGCCGAAGAACGACACCCTGCCGACCATGTGCACGCGCACGTCGGCGCGGCCGCCGATCACCGGCAGACCGCGGAAGAACTGATCGAACACGAACGACCACGTCCGCCCCATCCGGGCGCCGATGATCTCGCGGAACTCGGACGTGCCGAGACCCAGCAGGTCGGCGCGATCCGAGAGCAGCTGCACCGCGTGGCGCCGGGCCTCGACCAGCGTGTTCTCACGCCAATCGTGGATCGGCAGGCCACTGCCGAAGATCGCCTTCGGCGTGCCGGTCGCAGCGTTCCACTGGCCGATCCATTGGCCACCCGCCTCGGCCTGGAAGCGCGCCCAGGCCTGGTTGTCACCGGGGATCTCCAGATTGTAGGGCGCGAGCGGCGCGCCCTTGGTCGGCACAGGTTCAGCGGATTGGGCCGGCAGGAAGGCAACGGCTCCCGCGGTACAGAGCGGTAGCAGCAGACGCTGGGATTTTTGCATGGTTGGTTTCGAGCAGAGGAACGAGAGATGCCCTGAGGCAGGCGGGCGTGTGGCACCATCGCGCTTCCCTACCCGGGCGTCAACCACCGGTCCGGCGGAATGCCCGGCGAACCGTCATTGGATGGTCGTCGTCTGCCCCGGCTGGAGTTGCAGCGGCACCGAACGCACCGTGGCTTCGCCGCGGCGCAACAGCAGTACCGTCGCGCGCTCCGACAACACGAACACCCCGCTCCGCCCTGCATGCAGCGCGAGGTCCGTCGTCATCGACGTGCTGTTGCGGCGCAAGACCGCGCAATCGACGATCGCGCCGCTGGCATCGCGAGCCTGGACGTTGTCGGCCTCCGCCGGATCGGCCAGGATCACCTCGACGTGGCAGCGGCCCTCCACGCGGATCGTCGCCGCCGTCGGATTCGCCACTTCGGCGACGGTCACCGACATCGGCAGGATCGCATCGCCTTCGAGCGTCAGCGTCGTGCTCGCCAGACCGACGTTCCGCAGTTCGAACGTGCCATCGGCACCGGTGGTCGTCGACCCGGCACGGCGCAGCGCGGTACCCTCGAACCGACCGCCGGGCACGCGCACATCGGCGACGAACGCCCGGACGAACTGCTCGACCTGCACATCGGCCATCGGCGTGCCGCGCCCGTTGACCACCGTTGCCCGCAACAACGGCAGCACCTGCAGCCGCGTGATGGCGATGTCCTGCCGCGTGCCGGCCAGTGCCGTCGCATCGCCGACGATGCCGGTGCGCACATCGAGCGCGCGCAACGCATAGCTGCGCGGCAGCAGCCCGCCCAGGTTGAACGCGCCGTCGTCATCGGCAGTCGCGAAGTACCAGCACGCCGTCGGATTCTCGACCACGCTGGTCTGGTCGTTGAAATGCTCATCGACCGTCGGATCGTCGGCGAACGGCACGCGCATCCGCGCCGCCAACGGCGGCACCTCGCCACCGGCGATCAGGTACTCGAGCTGCACCGGCAACATGCCGGCGATGCCGAGCAGCGTCGGATCCTGCACCCAGACGATCGCGCCGGGCACGCCGTGACCATCGGCATCGACCACCCGGCCGGCGATCGTCAGCGGCGGGCCGCCGAGGCGGATCACCAGGGGTGACGGCCAGTCCGCCACCTTGCCGCCGCCACCGCGCGGCACGTCGACGCGTCCCGGCAGATGCCCGGCCTTGGCCGCCACCAGTTCGGTCGGCCACCCGGCGCGTCGCAACGCCAGCGCGAACGTGCCGTCGTCTTCGCTGACGACCGAGGTCAAGCCCATGGCCACGCGCGCGCCACCCACCGGCGAGCCGCCGGCATCGACGACCTTGCCGACCAGCTGGCCCTGCTCATAGCGGAACTTGTCGAGCACGATCTCGACGATGGCATCGCGTTCGGTCGGCAGCGCGGTATGCACCGGCAGGAACGTGTCGGCCGAGGCCAGCAGCGTGGCGCCCTGCAGCCGGGGCAGCCGCGGCAACGCGAACGTGCCATCGGCGGCGGCCTTGGCCTGCCAACGCTGTCGATCGCCGCGATCGAGCGGCACCGCAAAGCGGCTGTCGAGGTCGGGCGGCGACACGAACAACACGTTGGCGCCCGCCACCGGTGCACCCTGGCGATCGACGACGCGACCGCGCACCGCCAGCTGTTCGGCGACGATCAGCACGGTCTCGACCCGCGACGCGGGCTCCCAGGTCGCCGCCAGCACCGTCTCGTAGCGTTCGTCCCCGGCGACGAACGTGCAGCGCCCAGGCCTGACCCGCGCCACGAAGCGACCCGCGGCGTCGCTGGTCGCAAGCACCTCGCGGCTGCCTTCCTTCGCCACGGCGACTCCGGGCAGACGCGTGCCGCTGCCGTCGTAGACGACGCCGGTCGCTTCCACCCGCGTCTCGGCCGCCGGTTCGGCGTCGCGGGCGCCCGGCGGCGCGATGCGCTCGCGTGCACTCGCGGCAACCGGAGCGGCCGAGCCGTCACTGCCACCGGCACCGGCATCGGGCCCGCCGACGACCCGTTCCCGCGCCGCTTCGACGCGCGGCGCGGCCCCGTCGTCGCCAGGCCACAGGAACGGCAACACCGAAACGACCACGACCGCGGCGAGCAACAACTTGACCTTGGCTTGCATGCAGACGACTCCGAGCAGAGGAAGCGGAACGACCGCCAGCGGTGCTCCCGACCACAACAACCCGATCCACGCGGCGCGACCGCCGCAATCGCGATCCAGCACCTGGCGCAGTTGCTGCAGCGCGCGCTGCAACCGGCTGTGCACCGTGGCGACCGGCACGCCCATCCGCGTCGCGATCGCGCGCGGCGGCAGTTCGTCGAAGAACCGCAGCAGGACCGTGGTCCGGTACGGCTCCGCCAGCGCGAGCACGTGCCCGACCAGCTGCTGCTGCAACTCGGCCCGGGCCACCAGTTCGTCGGCGCCCGCGACGGCTTCGGGCCGGGCGGCGAACGCCTCGCGGCGGCGGCGCGCCCGTTGGCCGCGCCGATCCTGGCGCAGCACGTTGCGGAGCACCGTCGCCAGCCACGCCCGCGGCCGCTGCACCACAGCGGCGGTGCTCAGCGCCTGCACCGTCGCCGTCTGGGCGGCGTCATCGGCGCTGGCGACATCGTCCGCCAGTTCGCGCGCCAAACCCCGCAGCCACTGCAGGTCGGCAAGCAACTCATCGGGTTCACGATCGGCCATGACGGTCACGGACACGATGCCGTGCCCGCCGGATCCGATGCACCTGCGCGCCGATCCGGCAAGGATTCCAGAGCCGCTACGCCGACGCCGCGGTCTGGCTCTTGGTCGGCACGCGGATCCGCGCCGACCGGACCCGCCGCGGCGACACCTCGATGGCCTCGATCCAGGTGCCGTCCGGCAGGGTGAACTGCTGACCCTGGCGCGGCAGATGGCCGGCGGCCAGTTCGACCAGCAGCCCGCTCAACGTCCGGCTCTGTTCGCTCTCGGGCAGGCGGATCGCGAGTCGCTCCGCCAGTTCGCGCAGATCGGCATTGCCTTGCACGATCCACGAACCATCGCGGTCCTGGCGCGCCGCCTCCGGCGGTCGTTCGTCGCGCTCATGGAAGATCTCGCCGACGAGTTCCTCGACCAGATCCTCGAGCGTGACGATGCCGGCGGTGCCACCGGACTCATCGACGACGATCGCCAGGTGCACCTTGCGCTGCTGCATCTCGCGCAGCGCCTTGCTCGCCGGCATCACTTCGGGCAGGAACAACGGCGGCCGCATCAACGCCTCGACCACCAGCGGCTTGTCGTCCCACAGCGCCGCCATCACGTCGTCGCGCAGCACGTAGCCCACCACCTGATCGATGCCCTGGTCGGTCACCGGCACGCGGCGGTGGCCGATCTCGATCAGCGCGCGGCGCAGATCGGCGGCGCCGGCATCGCGACGCAGCGCGGTCACCGAGCGACGGTGCACCATCACGTCGTCGACCCGCAGTTCGGCGAACTCGAGCGCCCGCTGCATCAGACCGGTCGTCGCGACGTCGACCGAGCCGCCGCTGTGCGCCTCGGCGACCATCAGTTCGAGGTCTTCGCGGGTGATCCGGCCTTCCAGGAAGCTGGTCTTGTCGTGGAACAGCTTCAGCACCAGGTTGGAGCTGGTCGCGAACAGCCAGACGACCGGTCGGCCGACGAACGCCAGCCAGCCGAGCGGCCGTGCCACCAGCACCGCGAACGGCTCGGCGACGCGCAGCGCCAGCGACTTCGGCACCAGTTCGCCGAACACGACCTGCAGCCAGGTGATCAGCAGCACGATCGCCGCGATCGCCAGTTCGGGCGCGGCATTGCCGGCGCCCAACGCTTCGAAGAACGGTTCCAGGCGAACGGCCAGCGTCGCGCCGCCGAACGCCGCGGCGACCGCGCCGATCGCATTGATGCCGACCTGCACGGTGGCCAGGAACCGCTCCGGATTCTGCCGCAGCGCCAACGCTGCCCGGGCGCCACGCCGGCCTTCCTCGGCCCATTGCTGCAGGCGGGCTTTGCGCGCCGAGACGACCGCCAGCTCGCTGCCGGCGAGGATCCCGTTGCACAGCACCAGGATCAGGATGACGAGCGCTTCGAACATTCTCCGTTGCCTTCGTATCCGATCGGGCGGCCGTTGGCCATCGGCACGCCGCCCCGACCGGCCGCCTGGCTACTTGCCGGCGGCTGGCGGCGCCGGCGCGGTCAGCGCGCAGCGGAAACCGGTGTGGCATAACCCGGTATCCGGACTGCTCTTCATCCGGGTGCCTGGCTGGTAACCAAGGCAGTACGCATCGCTGCACAGGAACGACCCGCCGCGCATCACCCGCTTCTCCATGCCGGGCTCCTGCGGGTCGAAGCTGCGTTCGGGTCCCTTCGGGTCGCGTACGACGCCGTCGCCGCGGCCGTACGCGTCGGGCGCATAGCGATCCTCGCACCACTCCCAGACGTTGCCCGACACGTCGAACAAGCCGTACGCATTCGCTGCGAACGCCCGCACCGGCGCCGTGGTCAGGTGGCGGTCCAGCGCCTCGTTGCGGAGCGGGAACTCCCCCTGCCAGATGTTCGCTCGCCAATCCTTGGCGGCCGGGGCCGCCGCGCCCCAGACGTACACCTGCCGATCCAGCCCACCGCGCGCGGCGGCTTCCCATTCGGCCTCGGTCGGCAGCCGCTTGCCAGCCCATTTGCAGTACGCCTGCGCGTCGCGCCACGACACGTGCACGACGGGATGATCGTCCTTGCCGGTCAGATCGCTGCCGGGGCCCGCAGGATGCCGCCAGTCCGCGCCCGGGACGAAGTGCCACCAGCGCCAGAACTCGCGCCGATCGACGTGTTCGTCCGCCGGCTGGTGGAATACCAGCGAGCCGGCGATCCGCTGCTCCGGCGCGAGGTCCGGGATGTCCGCTTCGCTCGGCGGCTTCTCCGCATCGGTCACGTAGCCGGTGGCCTGCACGAACGCGGTGAACCGCGCGTTGGTGACCTCGGTCGCGTCGAGCCAGAAGCCGGAGATCGCGACCCGGTGCAGCGGCGCGTCGGGATCGTCGTTCTGGCTGCCCATCCAGAACTCCTGCGGCGGAATCCAGACCATGCCGTCGGTCGGGGCGGGCGCCGCCACGGCCCGCGCCGCGGGCTCCTGTGGGACCTGGGCGAGAACAAGCGACAACGTCAGGAATGGGAGCATCCGGGAACCTCGGAGCGCGGATCGTAGGCGCCAAACTGCCGCGGCGCACGTCGTCCCCAGACGGTCCGGGCCGGATTCCGCTGGCGATGCCGCCGACGGCCGCTTTGTTGCTCGCATGCGAATGCCCGTCGTCACGGCGTTGCTGCTCGCCGCGCCGCTGTCCGCCCAGGCCAGACTGCTGCGGTTCCCCGACCTGCATGGCGACCACGTCGTCTTCACCCACGGCGGCGACCTGTGGCGCGCACCGCTGCGCGGCGGCACCGCCACACGTCTGACGGCCGCCAAGGGCGTCGAGCTCTTCGCCAGGTTCTCCCCCGACGGCAACTGGTTGGCGTTCACCGGCCAGATCGACGGCGATGAACAGGTCTACGTGATGCCGGCGAGCGGCGGCGAGCCGCAGCGACTGACGTCGTATCCGGCGCGCGGTCCGCTGCCCGATCGGTGGGGCTACGACCATCAGGTGTACGGCTGGACCCCGGATGGCTCGGCGGTGTTGTTCCGCGGCCTCGACCAGTCGTGGGATCTGGCCAGCAGCCGGTTGTTCACCGTGGCGCTGCCCGCACACCAGAAGACGCGCGGCGCGTTGCCGGTGCCCTTGCGGATGCCGGTCGCCGGCGCCGGCGAATTCTCGCCAGACGGCAAGCTGATCGTCTACTCGCCGCTGTTCCGCGATTTCCGGACCTGGAAGCGCTACGAGGGCGGCTGGGCCACCGATCTGTACGTGTTCGATCCGGTCAGCGAGACCGCCGAGAACATCACCGGGCACGCGCGCACCGATCGCGATCCGATGTGGCTCATGGACCGCATCTGGTTCGCCAGCGACCGCACCGGCACGCTCAACCTGTGGTCGTACGATCCGAAGTCGCGCAAGGTCTGGCAGGAGACGTTCGGCGACACCTGGGATCTGCGCTGGCCGAGCGCCGGCGGCCCAGGGGAGGAACGCATCGTCTACGAGAAGGGCGGCGAGCTGTGCTGGTTCGATTGCCGCACGCGGCAGGAACAGCCGATCCCGATCACGGTGCCCGACGACGCGCTGCTGACGCGACCAGCGCACGTCGACGCCGGCAGCCGGATCGATGGCTATTCGCCGGGCCCCGGCGCCCGCCGCACCGCCTTTGCCGCGCGCGGCGAGATCGTCACCGTGCCGCTCGAACACGGCGATCCGCGCGTGCTGGCGCCGACGCCCGATGCCCACGACAAGCACCCGGCGTTTTCGCCGGATGGCAGCCAGATCGCGTTCGTGTCGGATCGCTCGGGTGAAGAGCAGATCTGGCTGATCGATCACCTTGGCGAACAACCGCCGCGGCAGCTGACCCAGGGGCTGAAAGCGATGCTGTATGCGCCGCGCTGGGCCCCCGATGGCAAGTCGCTGGCCTTCGGCGACAAGGACGGCGTGCTGCGCATCGTCGATGTCGCCAGCGGCGAGCTGACCGTGATCGCCGACGAGGATCAGGGCCAGATCCACGATCACGTCTGGTCGCCGTGTTCGACGCATCTGGCGTTCACGCTGGTGGCCCGCTCGGGCCTGCGCGGCATCCACATCTGGTCGCGCGCCGACGGGCAGGTCCGGATGGTCAGCAAGCCGCTGAACGAGGACCGGCAGCCCCAGTGGGATGGCAAGGGCGAACGGCTGTTCTTCCTCGGTCTGCGTGGCTTCCAGCCGCGGTTGTCGACCACGCACGAATGGGACTACCAGATCGATCGGGCGATCGGCGTGTTTGCGCTGGCGCTGCGCGCGGACCTGGGCCCGTGGCTGCCGGTCCGCAGCGACGAGGCGATCGCGCCGCCGGCCGCTGCCAAGGAGGACGCCGCCGCCACGCCGCCAGCGCCGGTGCGGATCGACTTCGACGGCCTCGCCGATCGCGTCGAACCGCTGCCGATCGCGCTCGACAACTGGAACGGCCTGGCCGCCGTCGACCAGGGCCTGCTGCTGGTCAAGAGCGGCGGCAGCTACTACGGTCGCGAAACCGATCGCCCGACCTCGCTGCATTGTTTTGGCCGCGACAAGCGCGAACTGGTCGAACTGGCGGCCGACGTATCGGGCTACGCCCTCGCCGCCGATGGCAAGAAGCTGGTGTTCGCCAGCAAGGGCAAGTACCTGGTCGCGGACGCTGGCCCCGCCGGCAAGGATGGCCAGAAGACGCTGCCGACCGACAAGCTGCAGGTCGAGCGCGTGCCGGCCGCCG
This sequence comes from Planctomycetota bacterium, assembly GCA_016713175.1. Taxonomy (GTDB): domain Bacteria; phylum Planctomycetota; class UBA1135; order UBA1135; family UBA2386; genus JADJPQ01. The sequence continues at coordinate 85,595 of JADJPQ010000007.1, read as the reverse complement.
AATGGCGGCAGATCTTCCATGAGGTCTGGCGCCGCTACCGCGATTTCTTCTACGTGCCCAACATGCACGGCTACGACTGGGAGGCGCTGCGCGAGCGCTATCTGCCGCTGGTCGCGCACGTCCGGCACCGCAGCGATCTCAACTACGTGCTCGGCGAGATGATCGCCGAGTTGAACGTCGGCCACGCCTACATCGCCGGCGGCGACATCGATCGGCCGACCCGGGTGCCGGTGGCGCTGCCGGGCGCCGTGCTGCAGTTCGACCGCACCGTCGGTCGCTACCGGATCGCGCGCATCCTGCGCGGCGAGCAGGACGACACGGTCTATCGCGCGCCGTTGACCGCGGTCGGCGTGCAGGTCAAGGAAGGCGAGTTCCTGCTGGCGATCGACGGCCAGGAACTGCTGCCCGAGACCGATCCGTACGCGCTGCTGCGCGGCAAGGCCGGCCGGCAGGTGCGGCTTTCGGTGAATGGCGAGCCGACGCTGACCGGCGCGCGGACGATCGCGATCACGCCGATCACCGACGAGCACAAGCTGTACTACCACGCCTTCGTGCAGCGAAACCGCGCCCGCACCGCGCAGCTCAGCGGCGGCAAGCTCGGCTACCTGCACCTGCCGGACATGGGCGAGGACGGCATCCGCGAGTTCATCAAGCAGTACTACGGGCAGCTCGACCGCGAAGGTCTGGTGATCGACGACCGCTACAACGGCGGCGGCAACGTCTCGCAGATGGTGTTGAACCGGCTGCGCCGCCAACTGCTGATGTGCACGTTCGGACGAACTTCGGGCTTCCGCCCGTACCCGCAGGCGACGTTCCAGGGCCATCTGGTCTGCCTGCTGAACGAGTCGTCGGCCAGCGACGGCGACATCTTCCCGGCGATGTTCCGCCGTTCGGGCCTCGGCCCGCTGATCGGCAAACGCAGTTGGGGCGGCATCATCGGCATCACCTCGCGCGGCCCGCTGCTCGATGGCGGCGTCGTCAACGTGCCCGAGTTCGGCAACACCGAGCCTGGACCGACGTGGACGATCGAAGGGCACGGCGTCGATCCCGACATCGTCGTCGACAACGACGTGCACGCGCTGCTGCAGGATCGCGATCCGCAACTCGAGAAGGGTGTCGAGGTGCTGCTCGAGAAGATCGCCAAGGACCCGCGGCCGTGGCCGGTGGCGCCGCCGGCGCCGATCAAGACCGAGCGCGCGCGATGACCGACGATGATCCGTGGCTCTGGCTCGAGGACGTCGGCGGTGAACGCGCCCTGTCGTGGGTCCGCGCGCAGAACGAGCGTTCGGCGTCGCTGCTGGCCGACCCGGTGGCCTTGGCGTTGCGCCCGCGCCTGCTGGCGATCCTCGACGCCGCCGACAAGATCCCGTTCGTCTCGCTGCGGCACGGGCTCTGGTACAACTTCTGGCAGGACGCCACTCACGTGCGCGGGCTGCTGCGCCGGACGACCTGGGCCAGCTACCTGCAGCCCGACCCGGCGTGGGAGACGATGCTCGACCTCGATGCGCTGGCACGCCAGGAGGGCGAGAACTGGGTGTTCGCCGGCGCGATCTGGCGCCAGCCCGACCAGGAACGGCTGCTGCTGTGCCTGTCGCGCGGCGGCGCCGACGCGACCGTGGTCCGCGAGTTCGACCCGCACCGCAAGGCCTTCGTCGCGGATGGCTTCGCGCTGCCCGAGGCCAAGCACGCGGTCGCCTGGAAGGACGACGACACGCTGTACGTCGGGACCGACTTCGGTCCGGGTTCGATGACGACCTCGGGCTACGCGCGGATCGCCAAGGCGTGGCGCCGCGGCACGCCGCTGGCCGCGGCCACGACGCTGTTCGAAGGCCAGCCGACCGACGTCTCCGCCAGTGTCAGCCGCGATCTCGACCATGGGCAGCCGTACGACTGGGCGGTCCGGCACCCGACGTTCTTCACCACCGAGGTGTTCCTGCGGCAGGACGGCGAGTGGCGGCGCCTCGACGTGCCCGAAGATGTCGGGATCGACACGTTCGCGGGCCAGCTGCTGGTGACGCTGCGCACGCCATGGACCACCGGGGGACGCACCTGGCCCGCGGGCGCACTGCTGGCGATCGACCTCGGCGCGTTCCTGCGCGGCGACCGGACGTTCACGATGCTCTGGGAGCCGGCGCCCGATCGCGCGCTGCTCGGGCATTCGAGCCTGCGCTCGGGGCTGCTGCTGAACGAGCTGATCCACGTGCAGAACAAGCTGTCGCTGCTGCTGTGGCATGGCGGCACCTGGCATAGGCAAGAACTGCCAGACGCCGGCGGGCTGCAACAATCGGCGTGGGCGATCGACGGCGATCGCAGTGACGAGTTCTTCGTGCTGACGTCCGGCCACTTGGCCCCGAGCACGCTTTCGCGCGGCGCGGTCGGCACGCCGCCAGCGATCGTCCGCCGGGCGCCGGCCCGATTCGACGCCGACGGCCTGACCACGACGCAGCACTTCGCGACTTCACGCGACGGCACGCGCGTGCCGTACTTCCAGATCGGCCCGCGCGAACTGCCGCTGGACGGCAGCAGTCCGACGCTGCTGTGCGGCTATGGCGGCTTCGAAGTTTCGCTGACGCCCGGCTACGACGCGCTGACCGGTGCCTGCTGGCTGGAGCGCGGCGGCGTGCGGGTGGTCGCCAACATCCGCGGTGGCGGCGAATACGGGCCGCAATGGCATGAGTCGGCCCGCAAGGCGAACCGGCAGCTCGCGTTCGACGACTTCATCGCCGTCGCCGAGGACCTGATCGCGCGGCGCGTCACGTCGCCGCGGCATCTGGGCATCACCGGCGCGTCGAACGGTGGCCTGCTGATGGGTGTGATGCTGACACAGCGACCGGACCTGTTCTCTGCGATTGTCGCCGCGGTGCCATTGGCCGACATGCTGCGCTACCACCGGCTGCTGGCCGGGGCGTCGTGGATCGACGAGTACGGTGATCCTGAAGTACCCGCCGAACGCGAGATCCTGCGCGGCTACTCGCCGTACCACAACCTGCATGCCGACCGCCGCTACCCGCCGGTGCTGTTCACCACGTCGACGCGCGACGATCGCGTGCATCCGGCGCACGCGCGCAAGATGGTCGCGCGGCTGCAGGAACTCGGGCACGAGGTCCTCTACTACGAGAACATCGAGGGCGGGCACGGCGGCGCGGCGGATCACGCCCAGACGGCGGATCTGTTGGCGCGGCAGTATGCGTTCCTGTGGCGGCACCTGCGCTGACCACGTCGCCCCTCGCGACCACCGGTTCCCCGTCCGTCCCCATGGCGTATGCTGCTCCGCCATGGGCGATGCCCTGCGTTCCGACTACTACATCACACCGGCGGAGTACCTCGCCGCCGAGCGCACTCGCGCCATTCTACTACTACCCCGACGTCACGATCGACTGCTCCGGCATTCCCGATGCCGCACTGTTCGCTGACCACCCGCGCGTGATCGTCGAAGTGCTGTCGCCCGAGTCCGAACGCATCGACCGCGGCAAGAAGCTGCGCAACTACCTGGGGCTGCCATCCCTGGATGCCTACGTCCTGGTCGACCAGCACCGCATGGCCGTCACGGTCTACCGGCGTCAGGAGGGCGGTTTCATCCGCGAACTACTGACCGAGAAGCACGAAGCGCTGACCCTGTCCACGATCGGCTGCACCGTTCCACTCGCCGCCTGCTACCAGCGCACGGGTCTGTAGTCGTCACGGTCGACGTTGCCGCATGCGCGGGTGCGCCGGCAGAGTGCACGACACCCTGACCTCATCCGCATCGAACACCGGTTCCGGGCAACCCTCGGCCCGCATCGCCTGCAGGATCGTCGGAATGCCCTGCCCCTCCGCCTGCGCCAACTGCAAACGGGTCAGGAACCACGCCAGCGCCTGGTTGCGCCAGCGCGGCCCTGCGCGCCCCGCCCGCAACGCCTCGAGATCGACGCCGAGCGGCAAGGAGCCGGGTGAGTTGAACTCGATGCGATCGACGAACACGGTGATCCTCGTCGGATCGACCACCGAGTAGTCGCGGTGGGCCAACGAGTTGATCAGCGCCTCGTGCAATGCGCGCTGCGGGTACTTGACCGCGTTGGGCATCGCGGCGTCCGTCTTGTCGAACAGCGTATGGGCCTGCGCATCGAGCAACTCGGTCAGCCGCCGCGCCTGCACGAGCAAAGTGCCGCCGAGTTCGTGCCGTTCGCCGTGTGGTTGTGCCCGGTCCGTCCCGGGGTAGCTCGAGAACACCGCCACCGCGCCAGGAATCCACCGCTGCGGCTCACGCCCGAACAGCAGCATCGCGAAGTTGCGCGGTCGCAGTACGCCGGTCATCGGTTCGCGAACGCACAGCGACGGCACGAAGGCGCTGAGTTGAAGGTCAGCGGACAGCAAGCGATCGACACTCTGGTCGGACTCGTACTGCCCGAGCCGCTGCAGGGAATCGCGCAGCATCAGCAGATCCAGGTCCGCGACCGTCGCGCCGGCCAGGGGCCGTCGATCCCACGGGTCGATGGCCCCCTTGCGGATCATCAGTTCGCGGAACAGGCCGTTGCGCGCTTCCCTGGTCTGTCGCCCGATCCGGATCCAGTAGGCCGACTCCTGATCCGTCCTGACCGAGTGTGCGTGACCCGTCGCCGGCATCACGAACACCAGGACCCGCCGTTCCGGCGTTGCCGCGGGCAGTTCCTCGACGATCGGAATCACCGGTGGCGACACGCGTTCGCGGCACAGCGCGAGAACGCGCCCTTCGACCTCGCGCAGCCGGCTGGCGTCGAGCCCGACGGCGTTCAGCCTCTGGAAGCCGTGCTCGTCCCTGGTTTCCTCGGCGCCGCAGACGACGTAGCCGCCGCCCAGGTTCTGCAGGTCGTTGGCGAAGGCCGCGAGCGTTCGGACGACGTCATGGACGTCGGCGACATCTCGCTTCCACTCGACCTGTTCGCTCTCGCGGACGGCAAGCAAGTTCAGGTCAACGGTCGGCAAGGCAACTCCATGACCAACAAGAACACGGCGACAATCTACCGTACGCTGCATTGTTGTCGACAAGAGTCGACGACTGGCTTGCGGCTCACCCGGTCGGCCACCGGCATGTGCCTGCAGATCGGCGGACGCCTGCTCGTCCAGGCGCCTACGCGACCGCAACCGTCGTTTGCCTTGACCGGGGGGATTCTCGCGCCGATCGTGGCCGTTCGGCCCGGCACGGTGCCGACCCAGCATCCTGTCCGCGTCCGCGACCCCGAGCCCGCAATGGTCAAATACACCCTCGTCGGCACCCAGCAGGGCAGCCGCAACCGCCTGAGCTTCACGGTCAACAGCAACTTCGGCGGCAAGGACGTGCTCGAGGTCACCCTCGTGCTGAACGACCTCGCGGTCGGGAACAGCTTCTACGACAAGCACATCATGCGCAGCGGTGAGGACGCGCACGAGATCCTGACGCTGCGCAACTCGCAACGGAACGACTCGTTCGACAGCGAGCGGCAGAGCGCCGCGCACGGCATGGGCATGGTGCTGACCCAGGGCGGCGTGCCGGCCAGCACGATCGTCGACCTCGGTCGGATCGATCAGAAGAAGATGATCTTCGACTTCGCGCAGGCCCTGGTGAATGCGCACCAGGCCGGCAAGTTCACCGCCAAGAACCGGAACTTCTCGGTCGACGTCCAGTTCTCGACCGGCGACTGCGTCTACACCGTCAAGCGCGGTGGCGGGTCCTACCACTCGGATGGCATCGCCGTCGGCGCGCAGTTGCTGGCCGACGGTGACGACGAACTGACGTTCGCCGTCAACCACCTCGAGCACGATCTGTAGCGAACGGCAGTCGTCGGTCCATCAGCGCGTCGCCAGGGTCTTGGCGATCCGCGCGCGGAACGTCTCCATCTGCGCGCGCCCGATCTCGGTGTGGTTGGCCACCCACTCGGCGTTGCGGAACGCCCGCGGGCTGGTCGCCGCCCGGATCGCCGCCACATGCGGTTCGACGCGCGCAAACAGCAACAACCCTTCGCCGTTGCTCTCCATCAGCAACTCGGCGTTGACGGCGCCCTGACGCGCGAAGCCATAGACCATCTCCCAGTACGAAGCGGTCTGGCGGTATTGCCGATTCAGCGGATGCTCGGGCCTGGTGATCGCCACGGCGTCGTCGGCGGTCTTGGGCCAGAACTCGCGGTTGATCGCGTCGCGGCTCTCGCGCATGACGGTCTCGCGGCGCAGGTCGTAGATCTGCAGCACGACGGCAGCGTCGTGGTGGTCGGGTTGTTCTTTGCTCATGGTGGTCGGCGACGATACGCCGTACCGGACGCGAACTCACGCGCGACCGTTGCCATCGGCCGATTCTCGGCCGACCTCGACCGACGGCGTCGGGTATCCTTCTGCCTCGCATGCATCGCACCCGGCTTGCACCACTCACCCTGCTGACCGCCATCACTGCCGCGCAGAATCCGCTGCTGCTGCGCACCCACGACGGGGTCGCCGCCACCGACAACCTCGGCGCCGCGGTCGCCAACGTCGGCGACCTCGACCGCGATGGCGCCGGCGACTATGCGATCAGCGAGCCGTACAACGACCAGGCCGGCGGTGACGCTGGCCGTGTACGCGTGTTCTCCGGCCGGACCGGCGCCGTGCTGTGGACGTTCACCGCCAATGGTGGCGACCATCTCGGAACGGGCACCGGCAGTGGCATCGGCTCGGGCGCGGTCAACGGCGCCGGCGACGTCGATGCCGACGGCTGGCCGGACGTGATCGTCGGCGCGCATGGCAACGACGGCGGTGGCCTCGATGCGGGCCGCATCTGGGTGTGGTCGGGCCGAACCGGTTTGCTGATCCGAACGCACACCGGCGCGGCCGCCGGTGAGGAGTTCGGGCTCGCGGTCGCGGGCGTCGGCGACCTCGATGCCGACGGCCATGCCGACTATGCCGGTGGCGCACCGCTCGCCGACGGTCCCGGCGTCGATCGCGGCAAGGCGCGCATCTACTCGGGCCGAACCGGCATCGAGTTGTTCGCCGGCCAGGGCACCCGCGAAGGCGACCACTATGGCCAGGCGATCGCCGGGCTCGGCGACGTCGATGGCGACGGCCGCGCGGACTTCGTGATCACGGCGCCATGGAGCGACGAGACCGCCAGCAAGGCCGGCAGCGCCATCGTCTACTCCGGTCGGACGTTCGCGGTGCTCTACACCTTCCTTGGCACCGGACTCGGCTACGAATTCGGCACTGCGGTCGCGCGGATCGGCGACGTCAACGGCGATGGCCGTGCCGACGTGCTGGTCGCCTCGCCCGAGGACAAGACCAACGGCGACGACGCCGGCATGGTGCGCCTGTTCTCCGGTGTCGATGGCAGCATCCTGCGAACCTGGTTCGGCGGTGCGGCCTATGACTACTTCGGTCATCAGATCGGTACCGGGGACGTCGATGGCGACGGCATCGCCGACGTGATCGCCGGCGCGCCGTTGGATGAACGTTCGGGCGTGCCGACCAATGGCGGCATCGTGCAGGTGTTTTCGGCGGTCACCGGCAACCTGATCCTGACGATCGGCGGCAATCAGACCAGTGAACAGCTCGGCCGCGCGGTGGCCGGGATCGACGACGTCAATGGCGATGGCTTCGCCGAGATCCTCTGCGGCGCACCGCTACGCGACGGCGTCGGTGCCGATGCCGGTTCGGCGCGCTTGCACTGCGGCCGGCCGATGGCGCCGGCCACGATGGTCACCGGTGTCGGCTGCCCGGCGCAGCGTCCGCTGCGGATAGCGTACGGCACGCCAGCGCGGCTTGGCCAGCCGCTGCAGATCCGGATCGAGAACGGGCCGCTCGGCACCGTTCCCGGCTATCTGACGTTCGGCTTCTCGCGCGCCGGCTTCCCGGTGTCGCTCGCTGGGCTCGGTCTCGCCGGCTGTACGCAGTACGCGAGCACTGATCTGATCGCGCCGGTGGTACTGACCGGTGGTCTCGGGGCGCAGACGTTGACCTTGCCGGCGACGCTGGCGCCGTGTGGGCTGGCGTTCTGGAACCAGGGCGTTGCGCTCGATGCGACGGCGCCGGGTGGTCTGGCGGTGACCGATCTCGGCCGCGCGATCATCGCGCCTTGACCGACCCGGCTACGAACCGAGCACCTTCTGGATCGCCGCGACGACCGCGTTTTTCTGCTGCTTGTGACCGCTCTCGGCCCACGCCTTGGTGTCGGCCTGATCGACGATCACCATCCCGTGCTGCTCGAGGCCGTAGCGCTTGATCCGCTGCGGGCTGTCGCCGTCTTGATAGTTGACGACCTTGCATTCCATCCTGCCGGCGAACTCCTTGGCGAGCTCATGGACCATGGGCTCGATCTTGCCGCAGAGGAATCAACCGGGGATCGTGAAGTAGGTCAGCGTGTAGGACTTCGCCGCGGCTGGTGGCGGCGCCTTGGCGGCGTCGCCGCCCTGGCTCACCGGCTTGCCGCCGCAGGCAGCGAACAGCGCTGCGGTCAGTATCGTGGGAACGATCTTGTGCATGCCGTGGTTGTAACGCACCAGCCGTGAACCGCCAGCGCGGTCAGCGCTTGCGCATCACCGTCGCATACAGCTCATCGACGTCGAGCGGCACCGCCGCGATGGCCTTGCCGTCGAGCGTCAGCGAACTGCCGTGCTGCACCAGCAGCGCGCGTTCCTGGCCGCGCACGACCACCAGTGTCGCGTCGATCACCGCGGGGCCGAACTCCGCCTTCTTGGTGTAGGCCATCACGCCGGCCACCGCCGGCGACTCCACCACGACGTCGGTCAACGTCAACCGGCTGCCGTCCTTGCAGGCGATGCCGGTGCCGACCCGTTCGGCCCGCACGGAGCGCACGCGCGCGCTGCTGCGCTCGCCCACCGACACCGCCTTGTCACGCACGTCGACCGCGGTCACGTTCTCGATGTCGAGATCGGCACCGCTGATGTCGAGGCCATCGCCGGTGATCCGCGAGAAGCGCACGTCGGCCACCCGCCCGGTCACGAAGTCGCCGTCGAACGCATCCGAGATCGTGTCGGCGAACGCACAACGCTCGATCTGCACGTGGCCGGTGATGACGTTCAGCGCGTCCTCGGCACGGTTGTGCTCGAACGTGCAGTCCTGCAGCACCACCGGCCCATGCGCGAACGTCACCGCGCCCGTCAGCGTCCACGAATCGATCGCGACGCCCGTCGTGTGGCTGACGTGCGCATGCGTCCACGTCGACACCCCACCGGGCGCGATCACCGCCACGCCGAGCCAGCCGCGATGCGGGTCACTGGCCGTCAGCCGGACCGGTGCCGCCGCGGTGCCACCCACATGTACGGGCCCATGCGCGATCAGCGCGACACCTGGCCCAAAGCGCAGTTCGCTGCCGGCCGCGATCTGCAGCGAACAACCGGCGGGCACGATCAGATGGGTCGACAGATCGTGCGCGCCAGCGAGTTGCAGCACCGCTTCCTCGGCCCGCAGGAACGGATGCGCCTGCAGCTGCGCCGCGATCGTCGACTCGGGCAGCGCGCGCCCGCCGGTCGGCACCGGATTGCCGGCCACCCGCTGCACGACCTTGCTGCCGGCCTCGACCAGTTCGAGCTCGAGCCCGGTGAACCGCGGATCGCCGCACGGCAAGCCGCGCAACGACAACCGTCCGCCCGCCGGCACCCGCAGCGGCCACTCCGCTTCGGTGCGCAGTGTCCACGGCAACGTCGCCCCGCTGCCATCGCGCGTGCACCACCGGATCGCCGCGATCGTCGTCGGGGCGTCGGCCGTCAGCTCGAGCACGACGTCGGCGCCCTGCACGGTGCTGCACGCCCGCAACGGCAACGCCCCGAGATGCTTGCGGCGCAGCCCGGCGACATCCACCTTGGCGAAGAACGCGGCGCGTTCCTGCAGTTCCGCGATCGGGAACGCATCAAGCAGCCAGAACTCGCGGTGCAGCGCCGGCAGGGCCCGTTGCTCGACGTCGCGCAGGATCGTCAGCAAGGATCCATCGGCGACCGCCGCACACAGTTCGTGCAGCCGCCGCACGGTCGCCGCCGCCACCACGTCGTCGGCCAGCGCGCGCTGCAGCCAGTCCTCTTCGTGCGCGACGATCGCCGGCAGCGGCCGGTGCATCTGCAGATTGGCGTCGTAGCCGATCGGCTCGAGCCGCTGCAGCACCGGATCGAACGCGAAGCGGGTGTTGTGCCAACGCTGGCCGTGCCAGCTGCCCCAGAACGTCGCCGCGGCGATCATGCCGGCCAGCGGTTCGACGGCGAACACCTGGCTCGGGGCGCGCACGCCATCGGTGAACGCCCGCAGCAGATCGACCGCGACCGGCAGCTGCCCGGCCAGCGCCGGCACCTTCAGCAGCTTCTTCAGGCCGAACGGCACCACCGTCGTTTCGCGGTAGTCGTCGCGGCCCCAGAACAGCATCGCCTCGTCCCAGTGGACGATCGGGCCTTCGCGGCGGCCCTGGCTTTCGAGCAGTTCCTTGGCGACGTGTTCCTCGACGGCCATCACGCCGCAGTCGAGCGGGCCGATCCGCGCGGTGACGAAGCGATAGCGTGGCACCAGCACGCCCAGCCGCTGCAACGTCGCGTAATAGAGCTGTTCGCCATGGAAGCCCTTGGTGCGCGGATCCTGCAGCGAGAAGCGGCGCATGCCTTCGAACTCACCGTCGTCGGTGACTTCGATCCGGAAGCTCCACTTGTTGCCCTCGAGGTGGTCGGTGTAGTCGCCTTTCAGCCGGACATCGACGGCCATCGCGCGGTCGCCGATCGACAGCGTCGCGGGTACGACGCCCTGTTCGCTCTCTTCGAGGAGTCCCTTCTGCAGCGCCGCCGCGCGCATCGCCGCGAGTTGCTGCCAGTGCTTCGGCTTGATCGCCACGTCGAGGTGCGGCACGTCGGCGGCGGCGAGCCGGCGGCCGGGGATGGCTAGCAGCGACTTGTAGAAGTTCGCGCGCTTGTCGAAGCGGTGGAAGCCGCGGTCCAAGGCCCAGACCGTGGTCGTTTCGCGGCCCCAGGGCGACACGTACCAGGCGCCGAAGGCGAGTAGCGCGACAACGACGCCGAGGGCGACGCGGAACCACAGGCGTTGGCGCAGCGGACGGTGCGGGCGAACCTGGGCAGGAACGGCTGGCGACGGCATTGCGGGGCAAGAAGGATACCCCGGCGGCATCGGGGCGGCGTCGACGAGCGTCGCAAAGCGGGAACTCAGGGCTGTGGGTGTCGGTGCGATCGCATCGACGGCTCGGCGCAACGGCCGTTCGCCGCAGTTCTGCTCGCGTCTGGTCAGTCAACGGTTCGCCGCCGACGCCCAACTACGGCCCGCAGCCGATCGTCGCCTCCAGCACATTCGACAACGAGAACCCGAGTGGCGAGTTCGCATCGAGGATCACGCCTTGCAGGAACAGCGTCGTGCCGACGAGCCCTGATGCCGCAGCGATCGGCACCGGCCAGTCCGCATTGCCTCTCGCATCCGCCGGCAGGAAGAACGCCGTCGTCGGCTGATCCGGATACCACGTGCAACCATTGCCAAGCGACCGCGGCGTGGCACTGAGCCCGAGCGCCATCACCGTCGGCGCACCCGTCACCCGCGTCGTCAGTTCGATCCGGAATCGGGCATCGCCGATACCGAACTGACCGCTCGCCGTCAGTCCCGGCACGCCGTTGCGGCCACCGCAACCGTCACGAATTGCCGGGTAGCCGTACCAGTTGTCGAAGTAGCGCGGCTGCGCCGAAACCACAGCGACCGGCGAACCGCGGCGGGTATCCAACACCGGATGCGGCCAGCGCCAGGCGAAGTTGCCGGTCCGCAGCCAGTTCGCACCATCCCAGATCGACGGATCGATGCCAGCGGACAACACTCCGCGCAACCGCGGATGGAACACCAGGGACTCGCCGGCAAACGCCGGGCTCCTGCCTGCGGCATTCCAGTCGGTTCCATCCCACTCGAACACGTCGTCGCGCGGCGTGGTGCCAGTCAGGCCGAACGCGAGCACGGTGCGCGAGCGCAACGGGTCGTGCGCGAGTCCGGCCGAACGCCGCGCCGGCGGCGACACGCCGGGAGTGCGCTGCGCCCAGCCGGCGCCGGCCCATTCCCAGGTGTCGCCGAGTTCCTGCGTCGGCCCGAGGCCACCGAACAGCAGGCACGGCGCGATCGGTCCCATGGGCGAAAACGCGGCATCGGCGCGCGCCGACGGCCCGCTTCCGGCCGTCGCCGACCAGTTGACGCCATCCCACAACCAGGTATCGCCGAGCAGCGTGCTACTGTTGTCGCGGCCGCCGAACAGCACGACCCGCTGGCTGCTGGCGTGCCACGCCATTGCATGGTCGCGACGCGCCGGCGGACGCACCACCGGCCGCCGTTCGGTCCAGGCGAAGCCGTTCCACACCCAGGTCTGATCGAGCAACTGGTTGGTGCGACCGCCGAACACCATCAGTTCGTCGCGCGCCTCGTCGTAGGCGGCGGGCTGGTACGGGTCGACCGGAGGTTCGAAGGGGCTTGCGATTGCCGTCCAGTTCATGCCGTTCCAGGCCAGTGTGCCGATCCCGCCGCCGACGCGACCGAATACCAAGACCTGATTGCGCACCGGATCGAACGCCGCGGATCGCATCGAAGAACCGATACCGCCGTTGGCGCGCTGCAGCCAGGCGACGCCGTCCCACTCCCAAGTCTCGCTGCCCGCCACCGCGACCAACCGACCTCGCACCGGATCGCCGATCAGGAACCGCGGTCCCGCGGGCGATGGCCCGGTCGCGACCAGCGTCGTCGTCGCACCGTCCCAGGTCCAGGTCTCCAGGAGGCCGGGTGCCGCCGACAGCAACAGCAACGTGCGGCGAGTGGCCGGATCGAACGCGATGCCGTGGCACGTCCGGTTGGGCGGTATCGTGCCCACGAACGGGCCGTAGACGCCGCGATCATCCCATTCCCAGATCGCGCCGCTGGCGACGACCAGGCGATTGCGGGCGACGTCCCAAGTGCGCTGCGTCGAGAACAACCCGACGCGATGATTGGGCAGGTCCCGCCACAGCCCATGCTGCCATTCGCGTACGACGGAGGAATGAACCGCGAGCATCCGATTGCCGACCGGGTCGAACACCGAAAACGGCGGGCCACCCGTGCCGGACAGGTAGAGGGTCTGCCAGTCGGCAACCCCATCGCCGACCCTCAGCGACGTGCCGCACTCGACGAAACGACCTCGTACCGTGTCGTAGCCGCAGGCCCATTGTGCCGGCAGCGCGGCAAGCAGGGCGAGACAGGCGACCAGGCCGCCAAGTGTGCATGGACTCCTGACCATGTGGTCGATAGCCGCGCCGCCGCCCCCCGTAACACCACCGTTCCCGCGGCAGAGCCTCAGGCCTTCCTCTGGCCCACCCGCACCCCGCCCCCTATCGTCGCGCCGCCGATGGACCATTCCACGCTGCGCACGACCCCGCTCGAGAACTTCCCGCCGCCCGACCAGTGGGACCACTGGGAAGAACTCGACGCCAAGGCCTGGCCGCGCCGAGTCACCAAACAGTATTCCATCGTCCCGACCATCTGCTTCAACTGCGAAGCCGCCTGCGGCCTCGTCGCCTACGTCGACAAGCACGACAACAAGATCCGCAAGGTCGAAGGCAACCCCTACCACCCCGGCTCTCGCGGCCGCAACTGCGCCAAGGGCCCGGCGACGATCAACCAGGTCCACGACCCCGACCGCGTGCTCTACCCGATGAAACGCGTCGGTCCCCGCGGCAGCTGCCAGTGGGAACGGACGACCTGGGACGAAGTGCTGCAGACCCTCGGCGCCCGGATCCGCAAAGCGATCGTCGAGCAGCGCCTGACCGAAGTGATGTACCACGTCGGCCGCCCCGGCCACGACGGCTACGTCGAACGCGTGCTGCAGGCCTGGGGCGTCGACGGCCACAACTCGCACACCAACGTCTGCTCCGCCGCCGCCCGCCTCGGCTACACGCTGTGGAGCGGCCACGACCGGCCCTCGCCCGACTACGAGAACGCGATATTCACGCTGCTGATCAGTTCGCACCTCGAGACCGGCCACTACTTCAACCCGCACGCGCAGCGGATCATCGACGGCAAGATGAAGGGCGGCAAACTCGCCGTCTGCGACATCCGGCTCAGCAACACCGCCAGCATGGGCGATTACTGGCTGGCGCCGCGCCCGGGCACCGAAGCGATGATGCTGCTCGGCTTCGCGCACGTGCTGCTGCGCGAGAATCTGGTCGACTGGCAGTTCGTGCACGACTGGGTCGAGTGGCGCGACTACCAGCGCCAGATGCAACGGCCGGTCGACTTCACCGCGTTCCAGCAGGGTCTGCAGCAGGACTACGCCAAGGCGACGCCGGTTCATGTCGCCGACGTCTGCGGTCTCGACGCCAAGGTGATCGAAGAGGTCGCCCGCGAAATCGGCAAGGCCGGCAGTGCGTTCGCCTCGCATGTCTGGCGCAACACCGCCGCCGGCAACGAGGGCGGCTGGGCGGTCGCGCGCAACCTGCAGTTCGTGTCGGTGCTCGTCGGCGCCGTCGGCTCGATCGGCGGCACCAACCCGGCCGGCGCCAACAAGTTCGTCGGCGCGCCGCACAGCAAGCCGAGTCCCCAGCAGATCTGGAGCGAACTGCTGTATCCGCGCGAGTGGCCGCTGGCGCATCACGAACTGAGCTACCTGCTGCCGCATCTGCTGAAGAGCGGTCGCGGGCGCGTCGACACCTACTTCACGCGCGTCTACAACCCGGTCTGGACCAACCCGGACGGCGCCGTGTGGATCGAGGCGCTGGCCGACGAGAACCTGTTCGGCTGCCATGCGGTGTTGTCGCCGGTCTGGAACGAGACCGCGCGCTGGGCCGATTACCTGCTGCCGATGGGTGTCGCCACCGAACGGCACGACCTGATGTCGCAGGAGACGCATGCGGCGACGTGGATCGGATTCCGGCAGCCGGTGCACCGGGTGCTCGCCGAACGGCAGGGCAAGCAGGTGACGTGGACCTGGGAGACCAACCCGGGCGAGGTCTGGGAGGAAGACGAGTTCTGGATCGCGCTGAGCTGGCACATCGATCCGGACGGCACGTTGGGCATCCGGAAGCACTTCGAGTCGCCGTACCGGCCGGGTGAGCGGCTGACGATCAGCGAGTACTACCAGTGGATCTTCGAGAACTCGGTACCGGGCCTGCCGGCCGCCGCCGCCAAGGAAGGCCTGTCGCCGCTCGAGTACATGCGGCGGCATGGCTGCTTCCTGGTGCAGGATCAGGTCTACAAGACGCACGCGACGTTGCTGCCATCGGGTGACTACGAAGTCGATGCGGCGGCGGCGCGGGTCAAGAAGGACGGCAAGCTGATCGGCGTGCTGGTCGACGGCAAGGCCTGCGCCGGCTTCCCGACGCCGAGCAAGCGGCTCGAGCTGTACTCGCCGACGATGACGCAATGGGGCTGGCCCGAGTACGCGACGCCGTGCTACATCGAGAGCCACGTCGACGAACGGCAGCTCGACCGCAAGCGCGGCGAGATGGTGCTGGTGGCGACGTTCCGGCTGCCAACCCTGATCCACACGCGCTCGGCCAACAGCAAGTGGCTGACCGAACTGTCCAACACCAATCCGGTCTGGCTCCATCCGCAGGACGCCGAACGGCTGGGCGTGCAGATGGGCGATCTGATCCGCGTCGCGACCCGGACCGGCTACTACGTCAACGCCGCGTGGGTCACCGAAGGCGTGCGGCCGGGCGTGATCGCCTGCAGCCACCACCTCGGTCGCTGGAAGGTCACCGGCGATCCGGTCGGCGTCAATCGCTGGCAGCTGCACGACGTCGACTTCCAGCAGGTCGAACCGCATCGCTACCTGATCCGGCGGACAGCGTCGGTGCGGCCGTTCCAGAGCGAGGATCCGGATAGCGACAAGGTCTGGTGGAGCAGCGGCGGCGTGCACCAGAACTTCACGTTCCCGGTGCAGCCGGATCCCGTGTCGGGCATGCACTGCTGGCATCAGAAGGTCACGGTCACCAAGGCCGAACCGGGCGATCGCTACGGCGACGTGTTCGTCGACACCGCGCTGTCGATGCAGGTGTTCGAGGAATGGTTGCAGAAGGCGCGGCCGGCGGGCGCGCATGGGCCCGGCGGACTGCGGCGGCCGCTGCACTTCAAGCGCGTGTGCCGGCCAACCGACGCCGTCTTCACGCTGTGAACGACAAGCACCCGGCGGAACGGTTCACGGCGCCAGCCAACATGGAGGCCGGCGTGCCGCTGCAGGACATGTTCGACCGGCGGGCGGTGGCGCTGCTCGGCGAGTCGTTCGCCGCGGTGGCGCCAGGTTTCGATGCGCGGGCCTTTGCCCGCCGCGCCAACGCCGGCCTCGATGGGCTGCCGCTGATGGCACGCGCCGATCACCTCGCCGACGCACTGTTCGCGCACCTGCCGCAGGATTTCGACGACGCCGCGCCGCTGCTGATCGCGGCCATGGGACCAGAACTGCAAACGACCGAACGCAACGGGCTGCGGGTGTTCTTCTACCTGCCGCATGTGCGGTTGATCGCGCGGCATGGCGTCAGCCGCTGGGATGCCGGGATGCGCGCCAACCACGAGGTCACGCGGCGGTTCTCGGCGGAGTTCTCGATCCGGCCGTTCCTGGTCGCGGAGCAGCAGAAGACCCTCGCACGGTTGCGGCAGTGGACCCGGGATCCCAACCCCCACGTGCGCCGGCTGTGCAGCGAAGGCACGCGACCGCGGCTGCCATGGGCCAGCCGTTTGCCGGCGCTGCAGGCGGATCCGACGCTGGCGCTGCCGATCCTGCAGGCGTTGCGGGACGATGACGAGCTGTACGTGCGGCGGTCGGTCGCCAACCACCTCGGCGACATCGCCAAGGACCATCCGCGGTTCGTGTTCGAACTGTGCGACCGCTGGCTCGCCGACATCGGCAAGCTGTCGGCGCCGCGCCAGGCGGCACGCCACTGGCTGATCCGCCATGCCGTGCGGCACCCGGCCAGGAACGGCGTCAAGGCCGCGGCCGTGCTGCGCAAGGCGGCTGGCGGCGCGGGCTGAGGCCGCGCGGCGGGGTTCTTGGAGCTGCCGCGGCGCGCCGCCGCGCCACCAGCCCCCCCATTCCCAGGACGCCGCGGCTCGCTATCCTGTTCGCCCCGCAATGATCGCCCTGACCGACATCAGCAAACGCCACGGCCAGCAGGTGCTGTTCGTCGGCGCATCCCTGCAGCTCGACCCCGGCGAGAAGGTCGGCCTGACCGGCCCCAACGGCGCCGGCAAGTCGACCCTGTTCCGCCTGATCACCGGCGAAGAGCACCCCGACGAGGGCGACGTGTCGATCCCCAAGCGCCTGACGATCGGCCACTTCCGTCAGGACATGGGCGAGATGTCCGGCCAGTCGGTGCTCGACGAAGCGATCGCCGGCAGCGGCAGGCTCGGTTCCCTGCACCACGAGATCGAGCAACTCGAGCACGACATGGCCGATCCGGCGAAGGCCGACGACATGGACCGCATCCTGGCCCGCTTCGGCGAAGTCCAGGCCGAGTACCAGGACCTCGGTGGCTACGAACTCGAGGCCCGCGCCAAGGAGATCCTGCACGGTCTCGGCTTCCGCGATGAGCAGATCGCCGGCGATGTCGGCGCGCTGTCCGGCGGCTGGAAGATGCGGGTCGGCATGGCCAAGGTGCTGCTGGGCAACTTCGACGTGCTGCTGATGGACGAGCCGACCAACCACCTCGACATCGAGTCGATCCTGTGGCTCGAGACGTTCTTGAAGGACACCCGGTCGGCGGTGCTGATGACCTGCCACGACAAGGACTTCATGAACCGCGTGGTGTCGCGGATCATCGACATCGACAACGGCGAACTGACGAGCTACACGGGCGACTACGACTTCATGGAGCGCGAGCAGAAGCTGCGCACCGCCGAGCAGGCCGCCGCGTTCGCACGCCAGGAGGCGATGATCGCCAGGATGCAGCGGTTCATCGACCGCTTCGGCACCCACGTCGCCAAGGCCGCGCAAGCGCAGAGCCGGCAGAAGAAGATCGACAAGATCGAACGGCTGGAACCGCCGAAGAAGCGCGAGGTCGTGCCGTTCCACTTCCAGACGCCGCCGCGTTCGGGCGAGGACGTCGCGGTCCTGAAGGGCGTGGTCAAGAAGTACGGGGCGCGGGCGGTCTACCAGGGCTTCGACTTCGAGGTCAGACGCGGCGAACGCTGGTGCGTGATGGGTCAGAACGGCTCCGGCAAGACCACGCTGCTGAAGATGGTCGCCGGCGTGCTGACGCCCGACGGCGGCGTCGTCAAGATCGGCCCGTCGGTCAAGATGGGTTACTTCGCGCAACAGGCGCTCGACGTCCTCGATCCCGAACGGACGGTCTACGAGCAGATCGACTACCACTTCCATCTGGCCCCGACCGGCACCAAGCGGACGCTGCTCGGCGCGTTCCAGTTCTCCGGCGACGACGTCGACAAGCGGATCGCGGTGCTGTCCGGCGGCGAGAAGAGCCGGCTGGTGCTGGCGCAGATGCTGTTCGATCCGCCGAACTTCCTGGTGCTCGACGAACCGACCAACCACCTCGACCTGGTCACCAAGCAGATGCTGGTGCAGACGCTGGCCGACTACGAAGGCACGATGCTGTTCGTCTCGCACGACCGCACGTTCCTGCGTGGGCTGGCCAATCGGGTGCTCGACGTGTCGGCGTGTGCGTCTGGCGGCCAGCCGCAGATCTACCACGGCAGTTATGTCGAGTGGGTCAAGAAGACCGGCATGGAAGCGCCCGGCGTGCACGCCTGAGGCGGCGCCGCCCCAGGCGCGACGCAGCGCCTGCCGCGCCATCTCGCGCACGTCGGCATCGGCATGCTCGGTGACGATCCGCGGCAGTGCGCGCTGCGCTGCCGGCTCGGCCGCGATCGCCGCCAACCCACGGATTGCTGCGACGACGGCGTTCGGATCCGATTCCTGGGCGACCACCCGCTCGAACAACGCCACCGAACCCCCGTCGCCGCGCTCCGCCAGCACCTCGAGTGCGCGGGTCCGGACCCCGGGCGCCGGGTCCTCCGCTGCCAGCGCCGACAGCATGGCCACCGCCGCCGGATCGGCAACCCGTCGCAGTGCCACCAGGCTGCTCGCCCCCACGGACGGATCCGTCGAACGGACGAACGGTTCGATCGCCGCCAGGTTGCCGGTGATTCCCGTTGCCGGCGTGACACCTGGAGCAGCGAACCGCCTTACGATCCCCGACATGCTCGACTTGACGCGACCATGGCTGCTCGTTCTCGGTCTGCCGGCGGCGCTGGCCCAGGGCCCGTGCCCAACCCTCGGACTCACGCTGCAGGCCACCGGGGGGCGACTCGGCGATCCCTGGTCGATCACCGTCGCCGGCACTGCGACCCGCCCCGGCGTACTCGGCTTCGACCTGACACCCGGTCCGACGAACACACCGTTCGGCACGATCTGCCTCGGTTTGACGCCGGACCTCGCCACGACCAGTTTCGTGCTCGACACCCAGGGCCGCGCCGCGCTGACCGGCCTGATGCCTCCCAACCCCGCGCTCGAGTCACTGCCGATTCATCTCGCGGCCATCGCGCTCGATGCCGGTCAGCCCTCCGGCATTGCCCTGAGCAATGCTGCGTCGATCGCGCCGCGGCAGCCAAGGCAGTTCTACGTCGACCCTGGCTTCGCGTCGCCGTTCGGCACCCGCCCCGGCCTCGCCACTGCCGTCGATCTGCTGGCAGAAGCAGCCCGCTGGACCACGCCGCTGCCATCCAGCCTGCGCGTCGCGACATTCGTGCGCGAACGCAACTGGCTGATGACGCTGCTCGGCAACAATGCGCTGCACGCGGTCGATGGCAGCACTGGCGCCACCGCCTGGTCGACGCCACTGACGACGCCGTTCCTGCCCATCGTGGAGATGCTGGCGCCCGGCGGCGACCGGCTGCTGCTGCTCGATGGCGGTGTGGCGCCCAGTCCGTTCGGCGGCGGTACTCCCGGCGGCCTGCTTGCCGTCACGCTGCCGAGCGGCGCGCTGACGACGAACGTCCGGCTGACCTCGGGCCAACCACGTGCAGTGCTCGCGTTGGCCAACGGCACCAACGCCCTGCTCCGGCTGCCGGATCGCATCGTGCCGATCGATCTGCCGACCAGCGCCGTGCTGCCCGCGGTCATACTGCCGGCAGCCAACGGCGAACTGGTCGACTGGCAGCTTGCCGGCGGGCTGCTGTATGTGCTGCAGGCCGGCACCGCGACCCAGCCGCCCGCACTGACGATGATGGTGCCCGATCCGTTGACCCTGCTGGTCACGCAACCGTTGGCGATGGCCGCGCCCGCGAGCATGCTGCGCGCGGGTCCCGGCAGTGCCGGCGCAGCGTTGTTCGTGTTCGCCGCCACCGCCGGCCAGGTGCACGAGTTCGCGCAGGGCTCGCTCGCGACGGTCGCGACGATCGCTACCGGTGCGGGGCTGACGGCAATGGAACTGTCGTCGCTCGGCAACGAGTGGCTGTTGGCGTGCACCGCCGCCGTTTGCGGCGGTCCGACGCTGCGTACGCTGCCGGTCGGTTCGACGACGTTGTCGCCGCCGATCGCACTGCCGGCCGGCTCGCTGCCACGACTGCTCGTGGCGGCCTCCACCACGCTCGGCCGCGCCACGATCGCCCTCCCAGGCCAGGCGCAGGTATTGCTGACCGACCCCGTCGTGCTGGCCCGCACCGTCGGCCTGACGTTCGCCGCCAACAACGTCGTCGTCGTCGCCGACTGATCGCTAGTCTAGGATCCCCACGGAGTTCCGATGCGAACCATCATCCTGTGCAGTGTGTTCTCTGCGGCGCTGGCGCTCGCCCAGCAGCCATCCGAGCCGACGCCGATCGACTTCACCAAGGTCGATCGCACGCCACCGAAGCTGCCGGCCAGCAGCGCCGCGCGGACGTTCGGGCTGTACCTGTTCGGTCCGCGCGGCGAACACCGGGTCTGGGCCGTGTTCGAGGCGCCCGCCAAGGACCAGCCGCCGACCGCGCTCTGGTTCGATCGCGATGGCAACGGCGAGCTGACCGACGACGAGCGCATTGCCGGCAAGACCGCCGACAAAGCCCGCACCGACGGCGAACCACCTCCGGTCGCGTTCAAGATCGGCGACTTCCGCACGCCGGGCAGCGAATCGCCGCACCGCGACGTCTCGATCACCTGGACACCGAAGATCGGCACCCGCTTCAGGATGCTGTGGCGCGGTGACAAGGTGTCGTTCGGCGGCTACGGCCCGACCCTCGACACCTATGCGGCGTTTGCGGGGGAGCCCAAGAACGCGCCGATCTTCGTGCCGGGCCATGACCGGCCGTTCCAGTTCGAACGCTGGCAGACCGATGCGCTCGTTCGCGGCAGCGACACCGACTTCAAGGTGTTCGTCGGCAACCGCGGCGACCGGACCGGGGCGTTCGCCGCAGTCGACGATGAGTTCCTGCCTGACGGTGAGTTCGTCGTGGCAACGCTGCACTACCAGGGCCAGGACGGCAAACCGGCGACGCAGCGCTTCGAACTGCGGGAACGGTGTTGAGGCATGCTGATGCACGGCCCCGTGCGGGCCCCGAAGAACAGCAAGCCAGGCACCGCCAGGATCGTCGTCGAGATGCCGAAGACGTCGAAGTTCGCGTCGTTGCCGACCGCGATCCCGGTCGAGATCCGCTGAGACCGCGGTTTCCCTGGTTCTTGCAACCGCGCCTGGGTGCGCCGCGGTAGACGCGGATGACGATGCCCCCAGACGTCGACTCCGCCACCGATGCCGCGTTCGCGGCGATGCTGTCGGCGGCCGCGCCGCGAGCGCGCGCGCTGCTCCGCCGACTGTGCGGCGCCGACGCCGAGGATGTGCTGCAGGAAGCACTGACCAAGGCCTGGCGGCTGCGGGCCAACTGGGATCCGACGGTCGCCGGGGATGGCTGGCTGCTGCAGACCGCGTTCCGGACGTTCTGCGATTTCCGCGCCCGACAGCAACGCAACCGGACCACGACCCTGCCCGAACTGGTGGCGGCGCCGGCCCCCGATCGGCTCGAACTGCAGGACGAGGTCGCGCGCGCGGTCGCGTCGCTGCGGCCGATCGAACGCGACCTGCTGCTCGGTTTCCATCGCGATGGACTCTCGATCGAAGAGCTTGCAGCGCGCCACCGCCTGCCGGCCAACACCGTCAAGTCGCATCTCCACCGCGCCCGTCTCCGCTTGCAGGACGAACACCATGGACGCTGATCCCCGCGAACAACGGCTGCACGAACTGCTCGACCAGCGCATCGATCCGCTGACCGACCCGACGATCGTCGATTGGTTCTCGGCCGACCCGACCGCGGTCGAACGCTACGCCCGACTGCACGAACGGTTGCCGGCACTGCGCGCGCTGCCGGTCCGCCGTTCGCCGCGGCTGGTGCCACGGTTCGCGATCGCCGCCGTGCTGTTCGCGACCACATGGCTGTGCTGGCCCGAGCCCGCCGCCGGGGCGCGGCCGACGCCGCACGCGCAAGGCAGCCTGGTGGTCCTGCCACCGACACGCCCGATGACCTTCCGCGTCCGGACAGCCCTGTTCGAGCATCCGGATGCCCGCCTCGAAGTCTTCACCGAACGGAGTCTGCCGCGATGAACCTGCCGCTCTTCCTGTTCCTGACCCTGCCGCTGCTGGCGCAGAAGGTCCCGTTGGCCAGCGACGCCGGCCGCATCGTGCAGGTGCTCGACGCCAGCGCCTTCACCGCGCCCGCGAGTTCTCCGGCCGTCGCCAAGGCGCGCCTGCAAGCGCTGGCCACCGGCTTGCGCGGTTGGTCCGGTGTGCCGTTCGGTGAGCGCGACGACGTGGTGGCGCTCGGTGATCGCCATCTCGTCGTTCTCGGCCCGCCCGAACTGGCGGCCACGCTCGAGGCGGTGCTCGGCAAGGTCGCTGCGAACGCGACGCAACCGATCCTGGTCCAGACCACGATCTGCACCGTGAGCAAGGCAACCTACGATCGCGTGTTCGCCGAACTGGTGGCGCCGCCGAGCAATGACCCGACGGCGCAACCGTTGGGCATCGTGACGGGCATGGGACTGATGGCGGGCCTCGACCGGCTCGAGGGCGTCGACCGGCTGACTTGCCCGCAGGTCGTCACGCTGCCGCTGCAGGAAGCGACGATCGCGACCGGCGAACAGATCACCTACGTGAAGGACGTCGCGGTGAATCAGGTCGACGGCAAGCCGGTCGCCGCGCCGATCCACGACAAGCTGTGGGACGGCATCGAGGTGAATGTGAACTGCATGCTCCTCGACGCCGACAAGGTCGGACTGCGACTGGGGCTGACGGTCAAGCGGGTCGAACGGCCGCTGGCGACGTTCCGGACGACGCTGGCCGGCATCGCCGAGCCGGTGGAGATCCAGTTGCCCAGGGTGGATGGCGTCGAAGCCCGCGCAAAAGCGTTCGTGCCACTCGATGGGACGCTGGTGATGGCCGCGCCCAAGGCCGATGGGTCGTGGGTGGTCACGTTGACGACGGTGTCGCTGGCGAAGTGAACGGGCACTTGCACCGCTGCGCCTCCGGGCCTTGCACCCCGGCTCCAGGACCGGTGCGGGCGTAACGACGACCTCGGCGGCGAACCGTGGTCGTTGCTCGCCATGCTCGTCGAACCGGAAATCCCGGGCTGATCGGCGGTGTCGCCGAGGGACAGGAACAGCCACGCCTTGCGACCCGTCAGCCCGACGGCCTCGGTGGAGTATCGTGGCGACTCCGTCCCTCCAGGTACCCGATGCACTCGCACCCCAATCCCGGTTCTTCCGCCGCCAGGTTCGTCACCGTCGTCGCCGCGCTGCCGTTCGCCGCTGTCGCCCAGGCCGTCTGGACCGAGATCACGCCGGCCGCCGGCAATCCGCCGCCCCGTTACCACCACGCCATGGCCTTCGATCGACTACGAGGTGTCGCCGTGATGTTCGGTGGCTACCGGAGCGGCAACACGATCGTCAACGAGACCTGGGAGTGGAACGGCACCAGCTGGGCGCAACGCGCGCCGGCCACGGCACCGCCCACTTCCTACGGCAGCCTGCTGGTGTTCGATCGCCAGCGCCAGCACTGCCTGCTGTTCGGCGGCTACACCGGCGCCATCTACAGCAACGACACCTGGACCTGGAACGGCATGCAGTGGACGCAGTTGCTGCCCGCCAATGCACCTTCGGGCCGTTACTTCCCCGGCGTCGTGTACGACCCCGCCACCGGCGCCACCCTGCTGTTCGGCGGCTACGACGGCACCGCCCACATCAACGACACGTGGCAATGGAACGGCACGACCTGGACGCAGTTGGTTGCCAACGGCGCTCCGGGGCAGCCGCCGGGCCGGCGCGGCCCCGGCATCGCGTGGGACGAACACCGATCGGTGGCGGTGATGTTCGGCGGGCTCGTCCAGTTCGGATCGGCTGCCTATGGCCTCTCCGACACCTGGGAGTGGTCCGGCCAATGGCTGCAGCGCACACCCGCCACCGTGCCGCCGACGCGCGGTCACTGCGGCATGGACTTCGACGCGTTCCGCGGCGTCACGGTGATGCGCGGCGGCGATTCGCAGATCAGCGTTTACCGCACCGATACCTGGGAATGGAACGGCACCGACTGGCGCCAGCGCCAGGGCGGCCCCGTACCGAACATCAGTACCGGGCAGGGCCTGGTCTACGACCCGACCGCACGGCGAATGCTGATGCACGGCGGCGTCGAGGGGCCCACCGTGCTCACCAACCGGACCTGGGAGCTGGCCACCTCGCAGCCAGCGGCGTTCCATCTGCATGGCGCCGGTTGCGGCCCCTCGTGGATCCCGGGACTGGCGGTCGCCGAGGCCGATCTGCCGTGGGTCGGCGACAGCGGGGTCGTGCAGGTCGGCAACGTCCCGGCGGGCCTGTTGGTGTTCCTGGCGATCGGTTTCGACAACGTCACTTCGCCGCTCGGTCCGTTGCCCGCGTCCCTGGCCCCGTTGGGCGCGCCAGGTTGCCATCTGCTGGTCGATCCGATGGCATCGACGTTCCTCGGCGCGGCACCCGTGCAGTGGTCGACCGGGGTGATCCCGGCGATCGTCGCCGGCTTCCCGGTCCATGTACAGGCCGCGGTGCTGGCGCCTGGCGCCAATGCGCTTGGTCTGGCGCTGTCGCCCGGTGGCGAACTGGTCTCCGGCGTCCGCTGATGCCGATGGCGCGGCGGGCCTCCGCGCCGCAACTGCAGGCGCAGCGGACACCACTGTTCCCTGGAGTGATCGCGTTGGCTTTGCTGCTGTTGGCGCTCGACCTGACGACCACCAGCCGTCAGCGCGGCTTGCGCAGCACCCAGAACTGACCGTCGACGATCTCCGGCTGCAGCCCCTGTTCTTCGGCGAACGCCGTCACCGCAGCCACCACGCCCGGATAGAAGTCCGACCGATAGTCATCGCCGAACATCACCCCACCCGGCCGCAGCGTCTGCCAGTAGTAGACGACGTCGAGATACACATCGTTCTCCTCATGGCTGCCGTCGATGTAGATCAGGTCCGCCTGCACCCGCCGCAGCAAGAACCACCGCGCCGCGATCGTCGACGTCGCCGGGAACGGCACGACCACTTCCTGCAGTCCCGCATGCACGATGTTGGCCAGGAACTGCCAGTAGATCGTCGGATACCCGTTCCGCATCTGCATGCCGGCGAACGCTTCGCCGTTCGGATTCAGCCACCAGTCCAGCGATCCGAGCCAGGTGTCGACGCAGATCAGCTGCGCATCGTCGCGACGCGCCGCCATCCGACCGGCGATGTTGATCGCCGACTGCCCCTTGTAGCTGCCGACCTCGATCGCGATCGCCGGATCGACCTCCTCGATCAACCGCGCGAACAACGGCGCATTGCCGTTCCAGCCCTGCGGGTCGTAGACAAAACGACTGGCGTCGAAGTCCTCGTACGGGTTCTTCGGATGCAGCATCGCCCGGATGTCCTGGTTGGGACGGGGAATCACCACGCCACCCGGGCTCGCCAACTTCGTCATGCCGCTCCGATCGGACGTTCCGCGCCGCCGGCTTGAGTTCGAACCGAGGCTCGGCGCCGGCGCCGCAGGCGCAACTCGGCGTCATCGACTGACCGACGCGCGGACGCCGGAACCTGGGCCGGATCACGCGACGGCCGGCGCCGCCAGATGCTCCGGCGCCACCGGCAACCGACCGAGCTTCGGCAGCAGCCGGCTCAGCCACACCGGCTTTGAGATGCACGCCCGGCGCGGGCCAGCTAGGCTTCTTGCATGCCGAAGCCGACGGTTCGCCGTTCCGCCGCGTTCTCCTGCCTGCTGCCGCTGCTGTGCGCCTGCGGCTCGTCCGGCCCCGTCGACGGCGCCGCCGCCTTCCGCCACGTCGAGAAGCTGGTCGCCATCGGCCCGCGCCCATTCGGCTCGGAAGCGCTCGGCAAGGCCGCCGACTACCTGAGTGCGGAGATCGGCAAGCTCGGCCTGACCATGCAGCGGCACGAGGTCATGGACGACAAGGAGAAGAAGCTGATCCGCAACCTGTGGACGCAGATCGATGGGCCAGACCCGAACGGCCCGATCCTGATGCTCGGCGCGCACTACGACACCAAACTGACGCACGGCCACGGCCCGGCGGAACAGAACTTCGAGTTCGTCGGCGCCATCGACGGCGGTGGCGCGCCGGCCGTGCTGGTCGAACTGGCGCGCGTGATCAAGGAACGCAAACCGAAGGTCAATGTCTGGCTGTACTGGATCGACGCCGAGGAGTCGCTCGACTTCGACTGGAACCCCGACCGCGCGCTGATCGGCAGCAAGGCGTTCTGCAAGTTCCTGAACGACACCAAGGTGCTGTCGCGGGTCAAGGCGTTCGTGCTGCTCGACCTGATCGGCGACAAGAACATCAAGATCGACCGCGACCTGCTGTCCGACAAAGAACTGCAGGATCTGTTCGGTGCCGCGGCCAAGCGGATGGGCGAGGAGAAGCGGGTCTACCAGGTCACCTCGAGGGCCGGCGACGACCACGAGACGTTCCTGAACTATGGCGTGCGCTCGGTCGTGCTGATCGACTTCGTCTACCGGGTCCCGCCTCACCTGCAGAAACTCCGTCCGGGCGAGAAGCCGGTCACCAACCCGGACTACCTGCAGTGGTGGCACACGCCCGAAGACACGCTCGACAAGGTGTCGCCGGCGTCGCTGGCGTTCGCCGGCAACCTGGTGATGGAGGCCTTTGGCGACCTCGAACAGTTCGTGTCGAAGCGCTGACATGGCCAGCAAGGGTCCCGCGCTGCTGTTGTTGGTCATCGCGGCGACCGCCGCGTGTTTTGGCGCCACGCTGGCGACGCGGCGCCAGACCGACGCATCGATCCCGCAGACACCGACCGACGACAATGCACTGCCGGTCGATCGCAAGGCCGCGCGGAAGCTGACCGCGGTACCAGCCCCGGATTGGCTCGGCGAACGCGCGTTCGCGCATGTCAAGGCGGTCACCGCGTTCGGCATGCGCCATCCGGGAACGCCCGGCTGGTCGCGGCAGCTCGACTACATCGACACCGAACTGCGCAAGGCCGGCCTGACGCCGGTCCGCGACACCTGGACCGACCGCAAGGAACGGATCACGTTCACCAACCTGCACGCGACCATTCCTGGCAGCAGCAAGGAGCGGATCGCGCTGGCCTGCCACCACGACACCAAGTGCACACAGGGCCACCAGGACCCCGAGAACAACTTCCACTTCGTCGGTGCCAATGACGGCGGCAGCGGTGTCGGCCTGCTGCTGGCGCTGGCGCCGGTGCTGCAGCAACGGCAGAACAAGGCCAGCATCGACCTGATCTTCTTCGACGGCGAGGAGAGCCTCGACTGGCGCTGGGGCGACGGCTCGCGGGCGCTGTTCGGCAGCAGACGGTTCGTCAAACGGCACCGCGACAAGCTGCTGCTCGGCGAAGAACCGCCGATCCGGGCCCTGGTGCTGCTCGACATGGTCGGCCGGACCGACCTGGCGATCGACGAAGAGACCAAGTCGACGCGCAGCATGCGCGAGATCCTGTGGGCCGCGGCGGTCGCGACCGGCCACCAGCAGCACTTCTTCGGGACCGCGCAGGGCGCGTCCGACGACCACGTGCCGTTCCTGGAAGTCGGCATCCCGTCCGTCGACCTGATCGACCTGGCCAGCAACCCGCATTGGCACAAGTCCACGGACACGATCGAAAACATGAGTGCCGCGAGCATCCAGAAGGTCGGCGAAGTGGTGCTGACCATGCTGCCGGCCGTCGAGGCCGACCATGTCGTGGTGCCGACGGCGGGCGGACTCGAGAGCGGGCGCTGATGCCGACGGTCGACCGCGCCGGAAGGACGATCCACTTCACTCGCGATGGCAACGGAACCGGAGTGGTGCTGGTGCCGGGGCTTGGTTCCGGCGCCCGGCTGTTCGGCACGCTGCCGCGCCGCTTCGTCCGCGCCGGCTTCACTTGCGCCGCGGTCGACCCGGTCGGCCTGCCACCGAGCAGCCCGCTGCCTGCGGGCACGTTCGACTTCGCCGCCGCCGCAGCCGACGTGTTGGCGGTCGCGGCGACACTGCCGCCACCGGTGACGCTGGTCGGCACGTCGCTCGGCGGCAAGGTGGCGTTGACCGCCACTGGCATGGCGGAACTCGGCAACAGTGGCGTCGCCGGCCTGTGCCTGGTCTGCAGCTCGGCGGTACCGACGGCGCGCAGCCAGCGCATCTACCGTTGGTTCGAACTGCTGGCCGGCGCCGTGGCCGGCGAACTGCTCGGCGAACTGACCGCCCCATTCCTGTTCGGCGCGACGTTCCTGCGCGAACGGGCGGCGTTGGTCGACGACATCCTGCGGGCGATGCGTCCAACGGCGGAGTCGTCGAGGTTCATGCTGGCACAGGCCCGGGCGCTGCAGACATTCGACGGCACCGCGACGGCCCGCCGCTGTCCGCTGCCGACGCTTTGTCTCGGCGGCGCCGAAGACACGTTGACGCTGCCCGAAGAGGTCGCGGCGACGGCGGCACTGCTGCCCGACGGCCGGCTGCTGACGATCCCGGGTGCCGGCCATTCCCTGCTGCTCGAGAGCACGGCCGCCTTCGACGCGATCGCGGCCTGGGCGCGCGACCCAGGCGGGCTCAGCGCAGCTCGATGACTCCGCCCGCGGGCACGGTCACTTCGAACACCCGATGGCCGATGGCCACCGAATAGTCGCCAGGCGGCACCTGATCGACCTCGAAGTTGTTGCGCCCGGACGCGAACCGGGTGATCACGGCCGACGTATCCGCCAGCGGATGCCCCGCCCGCGGGACGAAGCGCAGCGCGATGACGCCCTCATACTCGCCAATGGCTGGCCGCGCGGTCGGGGCGAGCACCACGGCGCCCGGGGCCCGCAACTCCACCTGCAGCCGATCCGGACGTGTGGTCGCGGGCCACGAAACCTGACCGAGACCACCATCGATCGCGATGCCCACGACCGCGTGTTCGGCACGATCGAGGTCGACCACCAGGGGATCCCGGTTGCCGTGGATGCCGAGCAGCCGGACGGTCTTCCGCCCGCGCGATTCCCCGATCGCATACAGGCACGTACCGGCAACCAGGTGGCCCGAGCGTTCGTCGCGCGCCGCGATCGCCGCTGGCTCGCCGCGGGTCGGCAACGTCAGGATCTCGTCGCGGAACTGCGAAGCGAGTTCGAAGTTACCCACCCGCTGAGCGGACGGCGCGAACACCGCGTCGAAATCGCGGACCAGCGTCGCCGACGGCATCAGCATGTTGCCGGCGACCGGCGGCTCGACGCCGGGCGATGCCGGCGCGGGCACCAGCGCCCGGAGCTGCGGTCGCGTCGCTGATCCGAACTTGACCCACAGCTGCCCGCCCCCCGATTGCATCGAAGTCAGTCCGTGGGCGTTGGTGAGGCGTGGCTGGATCGCCCGCCACCCCATGGTCGCGGGCAGGTCGCTCAGCGCTTCGAACAGCTCGACCTGGGTGTTGCGCGCCAGTCCGCGGATCTGCATCTCACGGACCTCGGCAAGCACGATCCGCAAGTTGCCCGCCAGCGCGCCGAATGCCGGCGACTTGGGCAGCGGGATCGGCACCAGACGGACGGCATGATTGGGGTGGATGAACAACAACGCCAGTTCCTGCAACGGCGCCAACGAGCTCGGCAGCCGCGGCACGAAGAACCGGCCCTGCTGATCGGTCGAGATCGCACCGGGCCCCCCCGGCAGCACCTGACCGAACACCGGATCGAGGACGCACGGAATCACCCGGACCCCTTGGCGCGGCATGCCATTGCCACCAACCACCGTGCCGGCCAGCACCTGCGCATCGTCGAACATCAATGCGGGAATCCGGCAGCAACCGCCGGCAGGCGACAAGGCCACCACGCGCGGCGGCAACACCGACCACGTCGGTCGATCGGCCGGCGCCAGCGCATGCACCACCAGGAAGTCGCGATCGAACACCCGACCGGCGGGGACCGAGTATTCGCCGCCGGCATCGGCATTGACATTCAGGAACCGCACGGAACCGTGCTCGAGGAAGCGCAGGCCGACCGATGCGCCAGCGCCGTAGTCGCCGTTGCTGCAGAACACGGTGCCGACCACGCTCGGATTGGCCGGCCCCGGCGTCACCCGCGTGCGAGTGAACCCGCCGCCCGCGACCGTCTCGCCGGCAAACGTCGTGACCTTCACATCGGAAGCGCCCTTCCAGACGCCCAGGCTGCCGACGGTCAGCACCACGGACTCAGCGCCCTCCCGCACGATGGCGGCATCGTCGCCGCTGCGGACGGTTACCCGGTACGCGGTCTCATCGTCGAGCGCCGCGTCGACCGGCGGCAGCTCGCCAGGGGCCACCTCGAACTGCCCGGCGTCGATCACGTAGCGGCCGGCGCCTAGTTCGACCCGCGTCTTGTCGGCAACCTCGATCGAGACTGGCCGATGTGCGGTCACTTCGAGGCTGCCAGCGACCAGCTTCGGACGGCCGTCGATCACCCGGATCTGACCATCGCCAGACAAGCGCACCTGGGCGGCCGGCTGGCTCAATGTCGTGCCGTCGTGCATCTCTGCAGTCAGCTCGCCACCGACCACCGACACATACGTGTCCGTGGGCAATGAGCCGGACTGGACAAGCTCACCGCGTTCGAAGGAGTTCTTCGCCGACGTGACGATCACCCGCTGGCGCTGGTCGACTTCGGCCGAGGCTTCCCAGGTGACGCCGATCGCCATCACCACCACCGTGGCGAGCAGCGCCATCGCGGCGAACACCGCGCCAAAGCGCGGCATGGCTGCCCTGGTATCTAAACGTCGCCAGACGCCGGATTCTCCGACCGGGCCGCCGCCGGTCTCGGACGCAGGTCCTGCCGTGGCCACAGTAGCGCCAGTCGCAATTGGTGAGCCTGTCGCCACTGGTTTGCCGGTCGCCACTGGTGTGCCGGTCGCCACTGGTGTGCCGGTCGCCACTTGTGTGCCTGCCGGCCGGACCTCGTGCTTGCGCACCAGATCCGCCAACAACCGATCGACGACCGCGCCGGCAAACCCGGCCGGCGGCACCGCCACCGGGATCGCCGCACAGGCCCGGCGAAGGCGCAGCACTTCGTGCTCGGCACGGGCCAGTTCGACAGCGCACTCGCGGCAGCGATGCACGTGCGTCTCGACCAGCGCGACTTCGCCGTTGCCGAGATCGCCGTCGGCAAAGTCGCGCAACCAGCCGCGCACGCGCGCACACTCCGGCGTCAGAGGCGGCACCCGCCGCACATCGGCCGGGTTGCTCGGTTGGTTCCCTGACTCGGCAGGATCACGCCCCGCGGGGAACGACGCGTCCGGAGGTATGGCGCTCACGCTTCCACCTCCCCGGCAAGCCGGCTCTGCAGGATGTCCTTGGCGCGCGCGACCTGCACCTTGACGTTGCTGATCGAGATCCCCATCGCCTCGGCGATCTGGTGGTTGGTCATCCCCCGCAGGTACTTGAGTTCGAGCGGCAACCGGAACCGTTCCGAGAGCTGTTCGAGCTCATGCCGGACCATCTGGTCGACGGCCCGACCGTGCACCGGCGTCCGCGGATCGGCGACGACGTGCATCACGTCGTCGGCGCTGGTCGCGTCCTGTCCGGGGAGACGGGCGGCACGACGCCGCCGGGCCAGATCGCGGCAGGCGTTGCCGGCGATCCGCAGCAACCAAGGCTCCAGGGACCGCTCGCCATCGAAACGATCCCGCGCGCGGAACAGCTTGACGAACGCGTCCTGCGCCGCCTCTTCGGCATCTTCAGGACGGCGCAAGATGGAGAGGGCCAGGCCGTAGACCATGGATTTGTAGCGTTCGACCAGTTGTTCGAACGCATCCAGGTCGCCGGCCTGGACACGGAGCATCAGTTCATTTTCCGTCTGGCCAGACACGCGGGACGAGTGGGGCTTTGGGGCGTCGTTCAGTATGCCGCGCCCTACGCACCGCGCCACCCTACCCGGGTCGGGATTCCGCGGGATCCGACGCACTTCGCAACCCCTTCCGACCATCCACGCAGACAGGCAGCCGTAGCCACGCCCGCCGCCAACCATGGCGTTTTTCCCTGCATCTCCAGGACCCATGCCATCGGGCCGATCGAGTCCGCACCCATGGCCAAGATCCCCGACAAACAGGCGGTGTTCTTCGAACTCGACGGCGTCGTGACCGAGAACGTGCGGCTGAGTGCCGCCGGCGAGATCCCCTTCCTGGACCGCGCGCTGGATGCGCTGGGCCGGATCGACCCGAACCGCTTCCGGCTGTTCGTCGCCACCAGCCGGACCGACATCGCCTTCGGCCAACTGCGGGAGCGCGACTTCCACCAGTTCTGCGAACGGTTCATTGCGGCAACCCAGGCGGCCGGCATCCAGATCTCGAAGATCTACAGCTGCCCCTATCATCCCAAGGGCAAGGGCCGCTTCCGCAAGGAGTCGGTGTTCCGCAAGCCGTCTCCGGGCATCTTCAAGATGGCGCAGCAGGAGTTCGAACTGAATCTGCACCGCTGCTGGATGATCGGCCATACGACCGCCGACATGCTGGCGGCGCAGCGCGCCGAGGTCGGCACGATCCTGGTCCGCACCGGCCAAGGCGGTGGCGACGATGCGTTCACCGTCGAACCGCACTTCGTCGAGACCGATCTGTGGCACGCCATCGCGCGGGTCAACCAGTTCGAGCACGCGCTGCGCGTCTGATCGGTCAACTGCGGCAGGCGGTCAACAGTGCCACTTGGCTGACCCCCGCGGCACGCAACACCTGGGCGCACTCGCGCGCGGTGGCCCCGGAAGTACGGACATCATCGATCAGCACGACGCGTCGATCGGCGAGGTCCCGCGCACGGGCGGTGGCGAACGCCCCGGCGACGTTGCGGCTGCGCGACAGCACGCGCGGGTCCCCTTGCGGCATGGTTCTGCGGGTCCGGCGCAACGCACCAGGCAGGTACTCGAGACCGAGCCTCCGCGCCAGGTCGCGGGCCAGCCATTCCGCCTGGTCGAAGCCGCGCTGCCGGCGGCGCTCGGCATGCAAAGGCACCGCAACCAGCAGCGCCTTCCGCCACGGCCCAAGGCAGTCGGCCGCCACGGCAATGGCCATCGCCCGGCCGAGGGTGGCGGCGGCCACTGGATCGCCGTCGAGCTTCCAGCGCCGGACCAGGGCACCGCCGGTGCCGGCGTAGGCAAAAGGGGCGCGAGCGAACGCCAGCCCGGTGAGGGTCCGGTGGTCGGCACGGCACCGGTCGCCGGCCAACAGCAACGGTTCGGCGCAGCGCGGACACCAGGGCGGTCGGATCCGCTGCAGGTGCGCGGTGCAAAGGCCACACAGCGGTCCGCCGGACGACTGTCCGCAGGCCCCGCAGGTCGGCGGCAGCAGGACTTCGATCAGCGAGCGACACAGTTCGCGAAGACCGCGACGCCAGGGGCCAAGGTGGTTCATGCCTCCCTGTGGCTTGCCCCGTGCCGCCGGGAACGCGAGGATGGCAATCTTCCCGACCACTGCGGGCCCAGGAGCCCCTGGCCGCGGTCGCGAACCCTAGCGGCCGGGCAACGCGATCCGCCGACGTTCCGGAATGACCGAGGGCCGCGCGACGGTGGTCACCCCGAGCGCCTGACGGACCTGGTGCACATAGGCCTCGACCGTCATGTCCGGCTTGTGCTCGATCCCGAGAATCTGGCCGATCTCCTTGGTAAGGGCCATGTTGTCGGTGAACGACCAGTTCTGGCTCTGGAAGACTTCGCGCAGCAGTTTGCGGAACGCACGGCGCGACGTGTAGGCACCGATCGCATGGACGGCCACGGCAAACAGCACGATGCCGACACACAGCGCCAGCGTGGTGACCTGCATGTCCCACTTGGCAACCACCTGCAGCAAGAATCCGGTCGTCAGGAACAGGAACCCGAGCCCGACCTGGATGTTGTTCAACGCCGTGTCGCGAACCCGGTCGAGGGTTCGCACGCCGACGCCCAGCGCGTCCTCGATGGCCTTCTTCGGTTCGCGGAAGCGGATCGAGTTGGCCAGGAAGAACACACCCACCACGTTGCAGGTGAGACCGACGACGGCTAGCTCTGGGTTTTCCATGGGATCGCTGCGGGCACCTGCCCCCCGCTGCCAGTTGGCCCGCCCGCGCAGCAGGGGCACCGGACCAGGCTGACCGGCACAGGTTCGGCGTTCAGTTCGGCAATCAAGCGCCGGGGAATGTGGAAAACCACACCCACCGTGGCCGCCCATGCTAGCCCAGTCGCCGGTGCCACGCCACGGTCAACCCCGGCCGGCCGCCCGAACCGCTTCCGGCTGGCGCAGACCGCGCTGGCGCCTAGACTTGCGCCCCTCCGGATGACCCTCGAAGTCGATCGTTCCCTGCTGCAGACGCTCGCGGACCTGACCCGCCTGCACATCCCCGCCGAGCAACAAGACTCGTTGGCAAGGCGTCTTGGCGGCGTCGTCGAGGCGTTTTCGGCGCTGGCAGCAGTCCCGACTGCCGGCGTCGACGCGTCGCCCTACCCGCTGCCGCTGCCGACCGTGCTGCGCGCCGACGTACCGGAGGCACCGTTGGCCCCCGACATCGTGACCGGCAATGCGGCCAGGTCGGCGGCGGGTGCGTTCCTGGTGCCGCGGGTGATCGACGGATGATCCCCACGCCCGGCGCCTTGGAACTGGTGCGGTCGGTGCAGACCGGCGAACGGAGTGCCGTCGACGTCGTCGCCGACGCGCTGGCCAGAATTGCCGCTGGCGATGGCACCCTGCGGGCGTTCGTCGAGATCGGCGCCGAACGCGCGCTCGCCGACGCGGCAGCGATCGACGCCAGACGCGCGGCGGGCCAGCCGCTTGGGCCGTTAGCCGGCCTGCCGATCGCGCTCAAGGACAACCTGCTGCGGCAGGGCGCCATCGCGGGCGCCGGCAGCCGGATGCTGGCCGATTTCGTCGCGCCCTATTCCGCCACGGCCGTGGCCCGCGCCCAGTCCGCCGATGCCGTCGTGTTCGGCCGGACCAACATGGACGAGTTCGGCATGGGCAGTTCGACGGAGCGCAGTTGCCATGGCCCGACGCGCAATCCGTGGGACCGCACGCGCGTTCCTGGCGGTAGCAGCGGCGGCGCGGCCGCTGCGGTCGCCGCCGGCTTCGCCCCGTTGGCGCTCGGTTCCGACACCGGCGGTTCGATCCGCCAGCCCGCCGCCTTCTGTGGCGTCACCGGCCTGAAGCCGACCTACGGGCGGGTCAGTCGCTACGGCCTGATCGCGTACGCCAGTTCGCTGGACTGCGTCGGCGGCATCGCCCGCTCGGCCGCGGACCTCGCCCTGCTCCTCGACGCGATCGCCGGCGTCGACGCCGCCGATCCAACGACGCTGCAAGCCACGGCAGGCGAGTGCCGGCTGGCCCTCGGCGTACGGACGGACCTGAAGGGCTTGACGTTCGGCGTGCCGTGGGAACTGAACGGTCCGGGCCTCGACGCCGACGTGCTGGCCGCCATCCGCCAGACCCACTCCCGGCTCGCCGATCTGGGCGCACGCCTCGTCGATGTCGCGCTGCCGCACGTGCCGCACGCGGTGCCGACCTACTACCTGATCGCCACGGCCGAAGCGTCGACCAACCTGGCGCGCTACGACGGCATCCGGTTCGGCCTGCGCCGCGACGGCAGCGGCAGCCTCGAATCGATGCTGACCCACAGCCGCAGCCACGGCTTTGGCGACGAAGTGCAGCTGCGGATCCTGCTCGGCACGTTCGCGCTGCGCGCCGGCTGGCAGGATCAGTTCTACGGTCAGGCGACGCGCGTACGAACGCTGCTGCGGCAGGACTTCACCACCGCCTTCGCGCGCTGCGACGCGATCCTGTGCCCGACGTCGCCCGTCACCGCATTCCCGCTCGGCGCCCGGATCGACGATCCGCTGGCGATGTACCTGTGCGATGCGCTGACCGTCCCCGCGAGCCTGGCCGGCCTGCCGGCGTTGTCGCTGCCGTGTGGGGTCGGCGACGGCGACTTGCCGGTCGGCCTGCAGATCATCGGCCCGGCGTTGCGCGAAGATCTGCTGCTGCAGGTCGGTCACGTCTGGCAACAACACACCGACTGGCATCGCCGGAGACCGCCGGCATGACGTTCGTCACCGTCATCGGCCTCGAGGTGCATGTGCAGCTGCGCACCGCGAGCAAGCTGTTCTCGCCCGCTCCGGTCGGTGCGCTCGGCGATCCGAACACGCGCGTGCACTTCGTCGATCTCGGCCTGCCCGGGGTGCTGCCCCGGCTCAATCGCCAGGCCGTGCTGCTGGCAGTGCGCGCGGCCCTGGCGCTGGCTGGGACCGTGCAGCCGACGTCGCGCTTTGCCCGCAAGAACTACTTCTACCCGGACCTGCCCAAGGGCTACCAGATCAGCCAGTACGAAGAACCGTTCTGCGTCGGCGGGCGCGTGCCACTCGATGCCGAGCGCCACGCGCGGTTGCATCGGATCCACCTCGAGGAGGATGCCGGCAAGCTGATCCACACCGACGCGGGCACCCTGGTCGACCTGAACCGCGCCGGCGTGCCGTTGATCGAGATCGTCGGCGAGCCCGACCTGCGCTCGCCGGCCGACGCGCACGCGTTCCTGGTCCACCTCGAGGAGATCCTGCGCTTTGCCGGCGTGTCCGACTGCGACATGGAACTCGGCTCGCTGCGCTGCGACGCCAACATCTCGCTGATGCGCGCAGGTGCGACGGCGTTCGGCACCAAGGTCGAGATCAAGAACCTGAACTCGTTCAAGATGGTGCAGCGGGCGCTCGAGTACGAGGAGCGCCGGCAGGCGGCGATCCTGGCCGCCGGCGGCACGATCGCCGCCGAGACCCGCCTGTGGCAGGACGAGAAGGAACAGACGCGATCGATGCGCAGCAAGGAATCGGCGCCCGACTACCGCTACTTCCCCGACCCCGACCTGCCACCGCTGTGCATCGACGACGAACTGCTGGCCGCCGCGCGGGCTGGCCTCGGCGAACTGCCGCACGCGCGTCGCCGCCGGTTCCATGATCGCTACGGCCTGCCCGACTACGACATCGGCCAGCTGACGCGCACGCCGGCGACCGGCGCGTTCTTCGAGATGGTCGTACAGGCGGGCGCCGAACCGAAGACGGTCAGCAACTGGTTGATGAGCGAGCTGTTGCCGCTGGCGCAACAACGCGGCGTTGCCGTCGATGCCCTCGGCCTGGCGCCGCCAAGAGTCGCGGAACTGCTGCGGACGATCGACGCCGGGACGATCACGGTGCTGGCCGGCAAGCAGGCCTTGCACCACATGCTGGCGAACGACTGCGACGCGGCTGCTGCGATCGGCGCGCTGGGCCTGGCGAAAATCACCGACCCGACGGTCATCGAACCGCTGGCGCTGGCGGCGATCGCGGCCTTGCCGCAGGCGGCCACCGCCGTCACGGCCGGCAATGACAAGGCCATCGACGCCCTGAAGGGCCACGTGATGCGGGCGCTGCGGGGCCGGGCCGACGCGGCGGTCGTCGACCGGATCCTGCGCCGGCACCTGTCGCCACGCTGACCCTATTCGTAGACCAGCCAGAGCGGACCGGGAAACAGGAAGCTGAGTCCTTCGCGCAGCCGGTCGCGCCAGTTCTCCCAGTTGTGCCCGTCGTTGGCTTCGCGGAACCGCACCGTCATGCCGGTGTCCTGGAGCAGCGGCACCAACGAGCGGTTGTAGTAGATCAACGACTCGTAGACGCCGCAGCTCGAGAACACCTGCTCGGCGGGCCGGCCGGGCTGCTTGCGGAACTCGTTGACGAAGCGCACCACCGGATCGAACACCGGCCCGCGATCATGTTCGCCGATCTCGGTGAACACGAACGAACCGCTCTGCAGCAGCATCTTGCCGAAGAAGCCCGGATGCCGCCATGCGGTCGCCAGCGACGCCACCGCACCGAAGCTCGCCCCCAGGATGCCGCGCGCCGCCGGCTGCTTGACCAGCGGGTAGATCGCTTCGAGCTGCGGCACCAGTTCGCCGACGATGAACTCGCCGTGCCGTTCGTCGGCGCCGTACTCGCGCAGCCGATCCGGTGACTGGGTCAACGCGCACAACAGCGGCGGGATCTCGAGCCGATGGATCAGGTTGTCGAGCACCGTCTGCAGACTGGCGAACGCCAGGTAGTCGAAGCCATCGTGCGCGACCAGCAGCGGGTAGCGCCGCGTCTGCCGGAACCGCGCCGGCAGATAGACCTTCACCTGCCGCGGTCCGCCGAACACCCTGCTGTCGATCGTCCGGTCTTCCACCGTGCCGCGGCGCGCATCGGGATCCTCCGTGGCCCAGTCCGGCGGCCGATAGCCCTCACCGTAGACGACCGAGTTGGCGCCGAACGGATCGCGCGCCGACTGCGGATTCAGCGGGTCGCGGATCATCGTCCCGCGCCCGAAGTACATCACGCCGAGCTTGTATTCCATCCGCGAACCCGGCGGCAGATCGATCTGCAGCACCCACAGATCCGACGGCCGCAGCCGCCGGAACGCCAACGACCCCGGCAAACCGTGGATCCAATGCTGCAGCGAGACCTCCTGGGCTTCGCCGCGGAACAGGAACGTCACCGTGCGCCCTTCGACGCGCGGGAACGTCGTCGTCGCCAACAGGCTCTCGACCGCCAGCGGGCCGGCCTGCGCCGCTTCCTCGACCGCGCGCAGGATCGTCATGCGCCCACCTCCTGCAACCGGCCGGCGTCGGTCAGTTTGAGCGTTCCGGCCGGCGCCGACCAGCGAGTGCCGTCGAAGTCGAGGCGACTGCCCTCGTCGAGCAGCGCGCAGACGTCCGGCTCGAAGCGCCGGGCCATCAACTGGGCATTGCGTTGGTCATGCACTTTCAGCCGGCGGCGCGCATGCGGGAACACCACCAGTCCCGGCAGCGCCGCCAGGCCCGCTTCCATCACTTCCGGATCGGCACTGCCCTGCGGCGGGTCGTCGTGGAACAGCACGATCCGCGGCAGCAGGATCATCGCGCCCGCCGACCAGGCGACGACCGGCCGCCGCCCGATCAGCGCCAGCAGGTCGAACAGGCGCAGCCGATGCAGCAGCACGGCGACGTGGCCACCGGCGATGCAGACACAGGGAGCGACTTCGACGAGCGCCGCGATCTGCTGCCGCTGCGCGATCACCTCGCGGCGATCCGCGGGGTGCCAGCGGGCCTCGAACTCCTCGTGGATCGCGGCGACGCGCGCCACGTGATCGCGGTCGAGTTTCTGCACCATCTCGAGGGCGCCCTGGCGTTCCGGCTCGAGCAAGGCGCTGTCGCCGATCCGGCGCAGCAACGCGCGCGCCGCATCCATCAGGCCGACCAACCGCAGCCGGTAGAGTTCCTGCACCTTGCGCAACGTGTCGTGGCGCGTCCGCATGGCCGTCAGCAGTTCGGGATCGCGTTCGAAGATCTGTTCGACGCGGCGCCAGATCTCGAGGTTCTGGACCGGGCGCTGCATGTGGTCCTTGAACTCCTGGTCTTCGGCCTCGCGCTCTTCCCAGCCGGCCGTGACGACCGCGATCGGCGCGCCGTCGTGCGGCGGCGCGAGGAAATCGACGGCCGGTTTGACCATCGGCACGTGGCGCTGCGGACCCAGCAAGATGGCACGAGCGAGCATCGCGGCCGATCATGCAGAATGGCGGCGGCGTTTGCGAGTGCGCCGTGTTGCGCAGACGACCGGTGCACCAACCGCCGCAGCGGGGCGCGGTGCCACCCGCTGGCGCCCTCGATCTTGCCGGTTCGAGGACGCCGCGCAGACACGGTCGGCCCCGATGCCGGTGGACGCGCCCTACTTGCCGTCGCGCCCGACGGCCGTGCCCGACAGCGACTCGAGGTCGACCTCGGCGCCAGCCGCCACCACGAACTGATCCAAGGTCCACTGCGGCGCCTCGACCAGGACCTTGCCGGCCACCAGTTCCCGCTGCACCAGCAACCCGAGCCAGGCCATGCCAAGGCGATTGGCGTGCAAGCGATCCGTCTGCAACATGCCGCCCGGCGGCACGGTGACCTTGCCGGTCGCGAGTTCGAGGTCGACGCCCTGCGTCTTCATCTGCGACACGGTCGCGCCGAGCGGGAACGTCCGCACGTTGGCATGCGCCTTGGCCCATCCGGTGATCCGTTCGTTCAACGCCGTCAGGATCTCCGGCGCCGGAATCTGCGCCGGCGAGATCATCCGCCGTGCCGCACCCGCCATGTCCGGCAGGTCGCCGACCAGGACCGGGCACGGCAGCGCCGCCAGCATCGCCAGCCCCTGTTCGAGCCGTTCCATCCGCGCCCCGCGTTCGCCGTCCTGGTGCGCCCGATCGACATGGCCGTAGCCGAACCAGAACAGGAAGTCGACCGCCAGCACGAGATCCGGCTTGTCCTTGACCGCCTTGTCGATCTGCGCCTGCCCGATCTCGAGCGGCCGCAGAAACATCGTCAGGTCGGCGCGATTGGTGACCTTGGCATCGCACTGCTGCAGCCATGCCTTGATCACGCGATCCAGCGGCACCGTGTCGTTGTCGGCCGACCCGCCGGTGGCGGGCCCGTCCTTGAAGCCCTTGCTGACGCTGGCGCCGACGATCGCCACCACCGGGGCCTTCGGCGTGACGTCGGTCAGTGCGCCCTGCTGCGCCAGAACGCAACCACCGAGCCAGCCGACCAGGACCAGCAGCCGCGCATACGAGGTTCTCTGCATGGGAACGGATGGTATCCTGTTCGCCCCCGATGTTCCGCGACCTGACCGTCTCGCTGGTGATCCCGGCCTACAACGAAGAGGCCACCATCCGCCAGGTGGTCGAGGAGTTCCGCCAGGAACCCCACCTCGACGAGATCGTCGTCGTCGACAACAACTGCAAGGACAGGACCGCCGAACTGGCGGCCGCGGCCGGCGCCCGGGTCGTCGCCGAGAGCCGACCCGGCTATGGCGCCGCGCTGCTGTGCGGCATGAACGCGGCGAAAGGCGACATCCTGGTGCTGACCGAGGCCGACGGCAGCTTCCGGGCACGCGACGTCGAGAAGCTGCTGGTCTACCTCGGCGACGCCGACATGGTGATGGGCACGCGTACGACCCGGCAGATGGTCCAGCAGGGGGCGAACATGCGCTTCCTGCTGCGCTGGGGCAACGTGTTCATGGCCAAGTTCTTGCAGCTGTGCTGGCTGCGGCCGAGCGAACCGCGGTTCACCGACGTCGGCTGCACGTTCCGCGCCTTGCACCGACGGACGCTGGAACGGATCCGACCGCGCCTGGCGCAGACCGGACCGGCATTCTCACCGGAGATGATGTGCGCGGTGCTGCAGGAACGGTTGCGCGTGATCGAAGTGCCGGTGACGTATGGCCAGCGCCAGGGCGGCGAGAGCAAGCACAGCGACACCTTCGGTCGGCAGGCGCGCACCGCCTGGAAGATGTTCAAGACGATCTGCAAGAAGCGCTTCCTCGAACGGTCGGCGCGCGTCCCGCAACGGGAAACGCCGATGCCAGGCGCGTCACGGTGACCCCGCCGCCCAACGCAGTGGTGCCGACGCTTTTGCGAGCTAGACTTCCCCGCGCTGCGGCTCCGCGACGCAGCCTCCGGGCCACACCGCGCGGGTCCTCCTGCATGCGCCCTCCCGCCGCCATTCCCGGTGCCAAGACGAAGCCGTTGCCGCACGGTCGGCGACGGCGCGGATCAGGGGACGAGACCGTATGAACCTCGTTACCGGCCTGCCGGGCTCGACCACGGTCGCCGACACCATCCCGATCGAACTCTGCCAGTTGTGCGGCAGTGCCGACCGGAGCCGGGTGTTTGCCGAACCGCCGTTCGAAGTGGTCCGCTGCCGCGTTTGCGGGCTGGTCTATGTGACGCCGCGGCTGACCGAGGCCGCCCTGGCGCAGGTCTACGGCGCCGACTACTGGAAGAGCGACAATCCGAAAGCCCGCGGCTACGCCGACTATGCCCGCGAAGCCGACCTGTACCTGAAGACGTTCCGCAAGCGCTTGGCGCTCGTGCGCCAGTTCGTGCGGCCGGGACAACGCGTGCTCGATGTCGGCTGCGCCGCCGGATACTTCCTGCGGGTGATGGCGTCAGAGGGGCATGACGTCCACGGCGTCGAGCCATCGGCGCCGATCGCCAAGGAGGCGGTCGAGCAGTTGGGCGCGGACCGTGTGTTCGTCGGCAACCTCGACGAGGCGATCACCGCCCGCGGCTGGCAGCCCGGGACCTTCGACCTGATCACGCTGTGGGACGTCATCGAACACATCCCGGACCCGCAGACCACCTTGCGCCGCGTGCGAACGCTGCTGGCGCCGGGCGGCCGACTGCTGCTGGAGACGCAGAACGTCGGCTCACGCTGGGCCCGGTGGCTTGGTCGCCGCTGGCATCACTACAAGCACGCCGAACATCTGTACCACTTCGATCCGGTGACGATCCGTCGGTTGCTCGCCGATTGCGGCTTCACCACGCTGCAGGTCGGGGCCAGCTACGCCGGCAAGTATGTGTCGCTGCGCTTCATCGCCGAGCGCGCCGGCAAGCTGGGCCGGATCCCGGGCCTGTTGGCCGCGCCGCTGACCCTGGTCGGCAACGTCAATCTCTACGTCAATCCGCGCGACGAGATCA
Organism: Planctomycetota bacterium; assembly: GCA_016713175.1. Taxonomy (GTDB): domain Bacteria; phylum Planctomycetota; class UBA1135; order UBA1135; family UBA2386; genus JADJPQ01. Next base: position 42,774 of record JADJPQ010000007.1, on the reverse strand, counting down.
TCGTCGTCGCCGAAGCCTGCCGCTGAGCCGATGGACCGCGTCGCCTACGAATCGTTCGCCCGGCTCGAAGACACGCACTTCTGGTTCGTCAGCCGGCGGCGCATCTTCTTCGACCTGCTCGACCGCGAACTGGGCGGGCGGCGCGATCTACGCATCCTGGAGATCGGCTGCGGTGCCGGCGGCATGCTCGGCCAGTTGCAGCGCTATGGCCAGGTCACCGGCGTCGACATCGACGTCGAGTATGTGGCCTTCTGCAGGAAGCGCGGCTTCACCCAGGTGGCGTGTGCGTCGGGCTACGAGCTGCCGTTCGCCGACGGCAGTTTCGACCTGGTCTGCCTGTTCGACACGATGGAGCACATCCCCGACGAAGCGCGCGCGCTGCGGGAAGTGCACCGGGTGCTGGCGCCCGGCGGGCGCGTGTTCGCGTCGGTCCCGGCCTATCAGTTCCTGTGGTCGCAGAACGACAAGATCGCTCACCACTGCCGCCGCTACACCAAGGGCCGGCTGCGGCGAGCGCTGGCCGGGGCCGGCCTGCAGCCGCAACGATTGACCTACTTCAACATGCTGCTGCTGCCGCTGATCATCCCGGCGGTGCTGTGGCAGAAGCTGCGCGAGCGGCTCGGCCGACTGCCGCCGGACTTCAACAACACCAGCGTCCAGATCGCGCGGCCGTTGAACTGGTTGTTCACCAGGGTGATGTCCAGCGAGCGCTGGCTGCTGCGCTGCTTGTCGCTGCCGTGCGGACACTCGCTGATCGCACTCGCCAGCCGGCGCTGACCGCCGGCCAAGCCTGGCCGTCGCGGTCATCCGACCGGCGGGCCTTGCGATCGCACGCGGCCTACTGCTTCTCGCCAGAACCGGCAGCCGCACCCTGCACGCGCACGACCCCGTAGCGCTTTTCCAGCGCCGGCAGGCTGAACGCCGTGGCCATCGCCGAGGCGATCTGCTCTTCCTCGTAGTTCGACCGCTCCATCTCGAACTCGCGCCGCGTCAGGTCGGCAACCGTCATCGGCTCGACCTTGTCGACGACCGCGCAGTGCCAACGCTGATTGGCGGCATCCTCGACCAGGTCGGTCGTCTTGCCGGCCTCCAGCTTCTCGACCTGGCCGCGGAACAGGAACACGACGGTCTTGTCGTTGGCCTTGTCGAACCGGGGGCGCTGGCTCAGTTCGCGTGGGTAGGGCGGCAGCGAGGTCACCGTGAACCCGGCTTCCTGCGCGGCCTGGTCCAGCACCTCACCGAACTTGGCCTTGGCTTCCTTCCGCAGTTCGTCATCGATCTCCTTGGCGACGGCCGCCTCGATGGTCTTCTTCTGCTCGTCCTTCTTCTCGAGCGCCGCCTGCACCGAGGTCAGTTGCTGCGTCCAGGCCACGTAGGCGCGGTGGCCCTCGAGGCCGGCCATCTTGGCCAGTTCTGCCTGCGCCGAGGTCAGCAGCCGCTGCTGTTCCTGTTCCCACGCCGCAAACCGCTTGTCGATCTCCGGCTGCTTCTTGCCTTCGATCTCGGCGACCTTCTCGGGCATCTTGGTCTTGGCCAGCCGCAACAGCGCCGTGTCGAACGCCAGCTTCTTCTCGTCGCCCTGCTTCTTCGCCAGCTCCTTGAAGTAGGCGGTCTCGAGCAGCGGTTTCAGCTTGTCCCAAGGCTTCAGCGGTCGAACGACCACCTCGGTGGCCTGGAACAGGAAGTGCCCCTTGGCGGTCTTGCCGGGGGCCCAGCCCATGTCACCCTTGGCATTGATGAAGGTACCCTGGTTGGCCTCGTCCCATTCGCCGAGCGCCAGGTCCTGTTGGTCGAGGTTCTTCAGCCCTTCGGCGTCGAGCGGACCGGCCAGCGGCTTGAGCTCGAATCCGGCCTTGTCCTTGGTCAGCTCGGCGAACGCGGCGCCCATGTCGAAGTCCTGGCGCTTCTGCTTCAACGCCTCCTCGGCTTCCTTCTGCCGGGCAACGGCTGGCTGCAATTCCTCGGCGTCGATCTTGCGGACTTCCTCAGCCAGGGCAGGGTCGTCGGGCTTCTCCGTCAGCTTGCGCTTGGCTTCCAACAGCTTGGTCTCCGCCGCGTTGCGCGTCGTCGCCGCCGACGTCAGCGCCGCGTTGGCCTCCTGGATCGACGTGTTCTGGCGTTCGCGGATCTTCTGCAGCAGCTTGTTCATCACCTCGTCGAGTTGCGCGACCTTGGCCACGGTGGCCTTGACCGCCTCGTCCTCGTACGGCTTGAACTCACCGTCCTTCTCGCCCTTGAAGCGGCGCTTCTTCTCCATCTCGTAGGTCTGCTTCAGCGCATCGTCGCCGGGCTTGTGGTCCTTCAGTTCCTCGGCCCACTGCGCCGGATCGAACGCCTCCAGCCGGGCGATGCCGAGCAACAGCGACACCTTGTTGTTGTCGAAGACGCCGAGCGTGTTCTTCTCCTGCTCGGTCTTGCCTTCCATCCACTTCTTGAAGTCGTCATCGCTGACGCCGCCGGCGGTCTTCAGCTGTTCCTGCAGCGCCGCGACATCGAAGCTGGCCACCCGGACGGTGATCTTCTCCTTGCCGTCCAGCAACTGCCGGAGCATCGCCGCTTCGGTACCGCCCGCGCCGATCGCCTGCAGGCGCACATAGTTGCCGATCCGCATCGCCTCACCGACCAGGCTGCGGAAGTTGGCGAGCGAACCGAAACCCCGGTTGACGGCGAGCTGGGTGGCCGACGCGGCATTCTCCGACTCGCGGAGCCACTCGATCGCGCGGTCGACCTCGAGCATCGACACCTCGAAGCCTTCGGCGATCGCGGCCCGTCGCAGGTACATCAGCATGTCGGCGAAGTCGTGCTGGGTGCCTTCGCCGATGCCGACCATCGGCATCACCGGCGGCAGCGCCTGCCAGTTGCGCGACAGCAACGCGGCGAAGTCGTAGTCCTCCGGCTGCAGCGACACGGACTTGCCGGCGACCGTCATCGTCGGCATCTCGACCGGCTTGGCGACGATGTCGTCGACCACCTGCGTCATCTGCGTGGTGATCGAGAACGTGATCAGCGCGAACAGACCGGCCGAATAGAGGATCGGCTTCTGGTAGCGGCGGAAGAAGCCGAACACGCCGGTGGTCTCGTCGTGGTGCCCTTCCTCGGTCCCGCCAGCCGGGGACTTGCCAGCCGGGGACGTGCCAGCCGGGGACGTGCCAGCCGGGGACTTCCCAGCCGGGGACGTGCCGGTCGGGGACTTGGCATGGGGCTGCGGCGGCAGCGACTGCTGGTTCGGCTTGTTCGGTAGTTCGGTCGACATGGCTGAATTCGGCTGGACGCGGATTCGGATGGCGGATTGCGTAGGTTCTACGACAGAAGCAACGCCTCGGAACTGAGCAGGATCGGGAACCCATCCACGATCGGGTAGAGCACCGGCTCGTCGTCGACGACGAAACCAGCGGCGACGGGCGCCGTGACCTGGGTGCCACCACGGGTCCGGACCGACCCGGCGGCAATCGCGGCATTCAGACGCTGCAGTTCGGCGGCGGTCGCATCGCGCAGCGGCTTGCGGGTCGCCGGGCAGCGGATGCGCTGGCGCAGGTCAGGGTCGATCGTCATGCGGTGGTCAGCGGTCATGCAAACGGCGGCCGGATGGTCTGGTGAGGGCGGCAGGGCTCGAACCTGCGACCTACGGCTTAAAAGGCCGCTGCTCTACCGGCTGAGCTACGCCCCCGTTCCTGCACACGGAGTGCCGGATGCAAAGGGGCAAAGAGTGAACCGCTTTCGGCTCGCCAGCGCAAGTCCGGACCGGCCACGGAACGGCGCATCCCTGGCCCACCGGTGGCAACGGCCGCAGTCGCGGGGCGGCGGATCGCTCCCGGCCTGGATCCGTCATCCCTCCAGGATCTCCTTGGTCTTGGCCTTCAGCACCTCATCCATCCGGACCTCGGCGGCTTTCAGCTCCTTGTCGACCAGTTCGTGCACCTTCTTGCACTGGTCTTCGGTCAGCTTGCCCTCCTTCTTGCCCTGGTCGGTGTGCTTGTTGGCATCGCGCCGCTCGTTGCGCAGCGCCACCCGGTTCTGCTCGGTCAGGTCCTTGACCTTGGCGGCCAGCTTCTGGCGCTGCTCGCCCGAGAGCGGCGGCAGGATCAAGCGCAGCACCTTGCCGTCGCCCTGCGGATTGAGGCCCAGATCGGACTTCTGGATCGCTCGTTCGACCTCCTTGAGCACCTGCGGCGAACCGTCGAACGGCTTGATCAGCAGCTGGCGAGGTTCGGGCACCGACACGTGCGCGATCTGCTGCAGCGGCGTCGGCGTGCCGTAGTAGTCGACCCGGATGGTGTCGACGAGCGTCGGCGACGCCCGTCCGGTCCGGATGCCGGCCAACTGGTCCTTGAGGTGCTTGAGGGTCTTGTCGACCTTGGCTTTGAGGTCCTGGATGATGGCGGCGCTTGGGTCCATTTGACGGTTCCTCGAGTGACTCGACGGAACGCCGACTCTACGGCCCTGACGCCGGCCGCGCTACATCATCGGCGTCGGCGCCATCGCCTGCACGTTCGGGTCGATCGGCCCGAGGATCTTCCTGGTGATCGCCGATTCGATCAGCGTCCATACCATCGACGTGACCATGTAGACCATCAGGCCGGAGGCGTAGTTGTAGAGCAGCACGCCGAACACCAGCGGCATGTAGCGCATGATCATCATCGTCTGGCGCTGCTGCGGATCGGTCGGCAGCGGCGTCTTCAGCTGCAAGTGGACCATCAGGCCCATCCAGATCAGCGGCAGCAGGTTGAACCAGTCGGGCCAGAAGCCGAGCGCGAACAGCGCATCCGGCTGGCTCAGGTCGGTGATCCACAGGCAGAACGGCTGGTGGCGCAGGTCGTAGGCGGTGCGCAGCGCGGTGAACAGGCCGAGGTAGATCGGCATCGTCAGGAAGATCGGCAGGCAGCCACCCAGCGGCGGCATCAACTTGTGTTCGCGCTGGAATTGGATCATTGCCTGCTGGTAGGCCTTCGGGTCGTCGGCGAACTGCTCCTTCAGCTTGTCCATCTTCGGCTTCAGCACTGCCATCCGCTGCGAGTACGCGCGCATCGACTTCTGCATCTTGAAGTTCAACGGCGCCAGGCAACCGCGCACCAGGATCGTCAGCAGCATGATCGCGACGCCCCAGTTGTGGCACAGGCCCTGGAAGAAGCCCAGCAGGTGCAGCAGCAGCGTCGCCATCTGCCGGCCGCCCGGGATCACGATGCTGCCACAGCACGGCGGCTCGAGGTCGACGTCCATGATCGGATCGAGCACCGCGCGCAGACCGACGTCCTCGAACACGTGGTACGACTTCGGGCCAAGGTAGATGCCGAACGTCGCGGTCGTGGTGCCCGTCTTCGGCGGGATCGGCAGCTGCAGCGAAGCCACCAGGCGCGGCTGCGCCGCATGCTTCGGATCGCGCGGCAGCAGGGTCTCCTGGACGACGTCGAACACGCATCGACGCGCCAGATCGTCGAGCGGGTAGAGAAACCCGCCGAAGAACCGGTTGGTGCTGCCGGCCATGCCGAAGTCCAGGCCATCGACCTTCAACAGCGGTTGCGCCGGGTGCGCCGCATCCGGCACCAAGGACGGTCGGTTGGCGCCGGCAGCGCTGGTGGCGATGCTGCGCGCCGGGTTGCCGAACAGCGACGACTCGACTTCGTTCTCGAGCGCCGGCAGCAGCAGATCGAAGCTGGCGGCGCCAGCGGCTTCGCTGGTGGTGTTGTCGAGCCGCAGTTCGAGCACCAGCGAGCGCTTGTCGGGCTGGTGCTTGAACGTCTTGGTCAGCTTCAGGCCCGTGCCGGATTCGAGCGTGAACTGCACCGCGCCATCGACGATCGCGTGCTGCCACGGCTGCACCTCGAGCCGGGCGAACTCACCGGCGCCGGCCGCCAGGCGCAGCGCGTGATCGTCGCCCGACCAGACCAGCAGTTTGAAGTCGTCGATGGTCTTGTCGGCGCGCGCCTTGGCGGCGAGATCGACGAAGTGGTCCTTCATCTGCACGAACACGATGCCCGCGCCGCGCGGGTCGAACTTGACCCGGAACGAACCCGGCGCGCCGGTGGCGCCGAACTCGTGCACGAACGTCGGGTCGACCGCGGCCGCCGTGACGTCCTGGGGCGATGGCGGCGGCTGGACCTCGTTCTGGGCGAACAGGCAACCGGCGAGAACGAGAACGGACAACGACTTCGACATCTTGGACGCTACTCCCGCCCGCCTGGCGGCTGTGGTTCCCTGGACACGCGGACGAACGACCATCGCGGCGGCGTTCAGCGCCCCTGGGCCAGACGCTCCGCCAGATACTCCGGCAACGCCGACACCGCGCGGATCTTGGCCATCGTCGCGCGGTAGTCGTACTCGACGCGGTGGATCCGGATGGTGCTGCCATCGAAGGTGGCGAATGCGGCGCGCGGATCGCCGTCGCGCGGCTGGCCGACGGAGCCGATGTTGACGATCACCGGCTCATCGCCGAGCCGGAAGCCGTCCGGGAAGTCCGCAGGCGTCAGGAAGCCGCCGCTCTGCGGGTAGATCCCGGGCACGTGGCTGTGGCCGACGAAGCAGGTCCGGGCCCCGTCCATCCGCTCGAAGCACTCGGCCATCTTCTGCACGTCCTGGGCATCGCGGGGCACCAGGTACTCGCGCACCGGGTCGCGCGGCGAGCCATGCACGAGCAACATGCCCGCCTCGCGGTGCTCCTGCCGCATGCCGTCGAGGTAGTTCCACAGCCGCATGTTCTCCTCGCGCGGCCGATCCTTGCGGTTGAGCTGGTCGCGGGTCCAGTCGATCGCAGCGCGCGCGCGCGGATTGAAGTCCGAGGCGTAGAACATCGCCCCGTGTTCGTGGTTGCCGAGCAGCGAGAACTCGGCCCGCTGCATGACGGTCAGCAAGGTCTCGCGCGGCTCCGGTCCGTAGCCGATGATGTCGCCCAGGCACAGGATCCGATCCACCCGCAGGCGGTCGATCTCCTGCAAACATGCCGTCAACGCCTCGGTATTGCTGTGGATGTCGGAGATGAAGGCGATCATGACGGAAGGGCGGAGCAGGGTACCGACGCGGTTGTCCCCTTGCAAAGCCGTGGCGGCTATCTTCTCGCAACTTCGCATGTCCGACTCGCCGTGAGCCAGCAGGAACCACCGCTGTGGATCGTCACCGGCCCCACCGCCTCGGGGAAGACCGCGCTGGCTCTCGAACTGGCCGCCGGTGCGGGGGCCGAGATCCTGTCGATGGACTCGATGGCGGTCTACCGTCGGATGGACGTCGGCACGGCCAAGCCGTCCGCCGCCGATCGGCAGCGTGTGCCCCACCACCTGATCGACCTGGTCGAGCCGTGGCAGGAGTTCGACACCGCCCGATGGTGTGAGCTGGCGGAACTGGCGTTGGCCGACGTCGCCGCCCGTGGCCGCCGGGCGCTGATCGTCGGCGGCACGCCGTTGTACCTGATGGCGTTCGGCAAGGGCATGCTGCAGGGCCCCGGCGCGGATCCGCAGTTGCGAGCGCAACTGGAAGGCCGCGAACGGGCACAACCCGGCTGCCTGCACGAGGAACTCGCTCGTCGCGACCCGGCCGCTGCCGCCCGGATCCACCGCAACGACCTGCGCCGGCTGGTCAGGGCCCTCGAGGTGCTCACCCTCACCGGCAAGCCGATCTCCGGGCAGCAGGACCACTTCGAGCGGCAGGGCTGGCGGCGGCCGCTCCGGATCGTCGGCATCGCCCGTTCCCGCGACGAGTTGCACGCTCGCGTCAAGGCCCGGACCGAGGCCATGCTGGCCGCCGGACTGCTCGACGAAGTCGCGGCGATCGAACAGACCGGCGGCTTCTCGCAGACCGCCGGCGGCGCGATCGGCTATGCCGAGTGCCGCGCGTTCCTGGCCGGCCGATTCAAGGACCGCACGGAGCTGCGCAATCGGATCCGCCGCGCCACCCACAAGCTGATCCGCCGGCAGACCACCTGGCTGCGGCGACTGCCCGACATCCGCTGGCTGCCATCCGACGCTGGCACCGATCGTCTGCACGAACTGCTGGCCGCGCCATGAATACCGTTGCGCGTTCGACCGGACCCGCGCTACAGCAACAGGCACTCCCTTCTCGATACCCTCGTAGCCACCCTCGTCCACCCAATGTGCGGTTTCGCCGGGATCTACCTGCTTGCTGCGTTCGAGCCGCCCACGGCGTTGCGCGACCGCATCGACGCCATGGCGCGCGCCATCGCCCACCGCGGCCCGGACGCGCAGAACACGGTCAGCAGCGAGTTCGCCGCCGCCGGCTTCCGCCGGCTGGCGATCGTCGACCTGCACACCGGTGACCAACCGGTCAAGAACCGGACCGGCCACATCGAGGTGTTCTTCAACGGCGAGATCTACAACCACCTCGAACTGCGCGACCGGCTGCGCCAGGACCACGGCATCGACATCCGGCAGGGCTCCGACGCCGCGGTGCTGCCGCATCTGTACGAGCACTACGGTCCCGAGTTCGTGCAGATGTGCAACGGCATGTTCGCGATCTGCGTGATCGACCACCGGACGCGCACTTGCCGCTTGTATCGCGATCGCCTGGGCATCAAGCCGCTGTACTTCGCGGTCACGCGCGACGCGGTGGTGTTCGGCAGCGAACTGAAGACGCTGTTCGCCAGCGGTCTCGTGGCGCCGGCGATCGACGGCGAGCAGGTGGTGCCGTTCCTGGAACTGTTCTACGTGCCGGGCCGGGCAACGCTGGCTCGGGGCGTCGAGAAGCTGATGCCCGGCGAGATGCTGGTGCTGCGGCAGGACCGGGCGCCCGAACGCCGGACCTGGTGGAGCCTGGCGGTCCGTCGCGACCTGCGTCCAGGCGATGCGTTGGCCGAACTCGACGCGCTGCTGACCGATGCGACCCGGCTGCAATTGATGGCGGATGTGCCGATCGGCATCAGCCTGTCCGGTGGCCTCGACAGCAGCCTGATCGCCTATTGGGCCCATACCGGCGATGCGCAGGTGCGGGCCTACACCATCGCGTTCCCCGACACCGATCCGGGCGAACTGGCATGCGCCCGCGCGGTTGCGCGCCAGCTCGGGATCGAGCACGTCGAGATCACCGCCGACAGTGGCGACTTCCTGGCCGAACTCGACCAGACCACCTGGTTCAACGACGAACCCGTTGCCGACCCGGCGTTCCACCCGGCGCTGATGGTGGCCAAGGCGGCCTCGCGGCACGTCAAGGTGCTGCTCGCCGGCACCGGCGCCGACGAACTGTTCGCCGGCTATGGCCACTACCAGGAAGGGATGCGGTCGCGGGCCTATCGATTGCTCAGCCTCGCCGTTGGCGATCGGTTGGCGGCGCGGGCCGTCGGCCTGCGCCGTTCGGCCAAGAGCCGCGCCGCCAAGCGGGTCTGGGGCCAGGACCGGATGCCATGGCACGCGCACATGATGACACACCTGACCGACGCCGACCGGCAGGCGCTGCGGCCGGTCACCGCGGTCGATCATCTGCGGGAAATGGGTGAACGCTTCGCCGAAGCGGCGTGGATGGACCCGCGCAACCAGCAACTGCTGGTCGACACGACGACCTACCTGCCGCATCAGCTGCTGAGCCTGCTCGACCGCACGACGATGGGCGCTTCGATCGAGGGCCGGGTGCCGTTCCTCGACCACCGCGTCGCCGAACTGGCGATGGCGATCCACGGCAGCCACAAGTTCCGCGGCCAGGCGGGCAACAAGCATCTGCTGCGACAGCTCGCCGCCCGCCACCTGCCGCCGGATGTCGCCCGGCGCAAGAAGCATGGCTTCCCGAGTGCGGTCAAGGCCTGGCTGGACGAGTCGCGCCTGCCGCAGATCCGCGACCGCTTGCTCGCGCGCGATGGCTTCGCTGCCGGGTTCTTCCCCGGCGATTGGCTGCAGTCGCTGCTGGCCGACGGTGACCGGGTGCGCGATCATGCGATGACCGTGCATTCGCTGCTCGTGCTGCAGTCCTGGCATCGGGTGTTCGTGCAGAACGCGCGCGCCTGCCCCGCCACCGCCGCCGCAGTCTCGGCGTGACGTGGACGAACCGGCCAGACCGACAGATCTGCGCTCGCGCACGATGCGCAGCCTGTTCTGGCAGACGCTCGGCGTCGGTGGCCAGCGCGTCTGCCAGTTCGTCGGTCCGATGGTGCTGGCGCGCACGCTGCCGGAGACCGACATCGGCCTGTTCATGGTCATCGCCGTCGCCATCGGCGCGGTCGAAGCGCTGACCGCGTTCGTCGGCGAACAGTCGCTGATCGCTTCCGATCGCGGCGCCGAACGCCGCTACCTCGACACGCTGCTGACGGTCCGCGTGATCCGTTCGCTGATCCTGACCGTCGTCCTGTGCGCGCTGGCCCCGGCGTTCGCCTGGTTCTTCCAGGACAGCGAGGGCGGCGATCGCTACTGGCTCACCGGACTGTTCCTGGCCCTGGCCGGCAACGGCCTGCTCGACGCACTGCAGAGCCCGGCACGGCTGCTGCGGATGAAGGAACTCGAGTTCCGCCGCGTCGCGATCGGCGATGGCATCGCCGCGATCGTCGGCATGGCGGTCACGATCAGCCTGGCCCTGGCCTGGCGCGATGTCTGGGCGCTGCTCGTCGGTCAGTTGGCGGCAACCGCGATCCGGACCGTGACCTCGTACGTCGTCGCCCCGCATCGCCCGCGCATTCTGGTCGATCGCGAAGTCTGGCGCGAACTGCGCGGCTACGCCGTGGCCGCTGCGGGCGCACCGTTCCTGCTGATGACGGTGTTCGCGGCCCCGGGCTTCGTGCTGGCTCGCATCGATCCGAGCAAGGCGCTGTGCGGCATCTACGATTACTGTGGCCGCATCGCGCGGTTGCCCGAGGAGATCTTCCTGCGCGTGCTCGGTCCGGTGGCGGTGCCGGCCTACAGTGAGTTGAAGTACGACCTGGCGCGACTGCGCTCGGCGTGGCTGCGGGCGATCTCGATGTTCCTGCTGGTCGGCATGCCGCTGACGGCCACGATGATGTGGATGGGGCGAGCCGTCCCGGTCTGCCTGTTCGGCGAGCGGTACGGCTCCGAACCGTACCTGCCCGCGCTGCTCGCGCTGCACGGCGGTATTGCCGGAGTGACGTCCGTGGTCGGCCCGTTGTTCTGGGCCATCGGCGAACCACACAAGGACCGGAACGCGCAGTTGGTCCGCGCGATCGCGATCTACGCCCTTGGCATTCCCGGGGCGGTCTGGTTCGGCGCCACGGGTTTCGCGGCGGCGGCGACGCTGGCCGTGCTGTTGGCCCTGCTGGTCAGCCTGTGGTTCGCCCTGCCGCGCCTGCAGGTCCGGCTCGGCGACCTCGCCGAGGCGACCCGCGGCGGCCTGCTGGCCACCGGCGGACTGATGCTGGTCTGCCTCGCGCTCGATGCGACCGTCGCCCCGAGCGGCTTCCTGCGGCTGATGCTCGGCGGCGCGTGCTCGGGCCCGCTGCTGTTGTGGCTCCTGTGGGCCCGCGTGCTGCGCCGTCGTAGCGTGCCGCCGGCAGAGCCGCCGCAACCGTAGCCGAGCCTTTGATTCGGTCGGTGGATCGGCCAAGATCCCGCGCCCACCCTTCCGGATCGAGGTCCTGATGCGCCCGTCCCGTCCGCTCGCGTTGTTCGTTGTGCTGCTCGCGGTCCTTGGTTGCCTGCCCGCACAGGGTGTCCAGCGCCAGCAGCCACGCGAGCCGGATTGGCAGGGCCAGGTCGACACCGCGTTCGGCACCGCCCTGAACTTCGCCTCCGCGGTGCCATTCCACGATCTGGCGCAGTACTTCGGCGCTGGCCCGACGTTGCTGACCGATGCGGCCGGGACACCCGCCCCGACCAGCACGCTGCTGACCGGCCACACCGGGACGGTCCGCGTCGCCGCTTTTGCCGACGGTGAGGACTTCGTCGCCACCGCCGACGACGCCTACGTGGTGCGACTCTGGCACCTGCACCGCGCCCGGTGGCGGGCCGCGGCCAAGGCCGACGACAAGACGCCGGAACCGGTGGTGCTGAAACTGTCATTGCCGAAGCCGGTCACCGCGCTCGCGCTGTTCCCCGGAGAATCCGAGCTGGCGGTCGGCCTCGAGGACGGCACGGTCAACCTGTTCACGCTGACGCACGACGCCCAGGGGTTGTTCACGGCCAAACCGCTGACCAGCATCCAGCACCAGGGCGTCAATGCACTCGCCTACTCGACGAGCGGCCGCTGGCTGGCGTCGGGCAGCAGTGGCACCGTGCGACTCTGGGATGGCAAATGCCAGCAAGCCCGCGAACTCAGCGGCCACACCAACCTGACGGGGCTGCAGTTCGTCGGCGACGACGTGCTGCTGGCCGAGGACAACCAGGGCGGCGTGGTGGGCTGGAAGACCGCAGATGGCGCAAGCGGCGTGCCGGACGGCGCCAAGACCCGATGGCTTGCGACCGACGGCATCACGACCACGATCACCGCCGGTTCGCAGAAGCTGGTGCTCGGAGGGCACACCAAGCCGCTCGTCGCGGCGCGGCTGGGCAGCGATCGGGCCCTGACCTGGGGCCCGGACGGCGCCCGCGTGCACGAGTGGTTTGTCCGCGGCCCGAACGGCGCGGTCGCCACCGTCGGGGTGCCGTTCGTCGTGTTGTGGCTGGTCGTCGCCGCGGTGTTCTTCACGCTGCTGTTCCGGTTCGTCAACTTCCGACTGTTCAAACACGCGATCCACTGCGTGCAGGGCCGCTACAGCGACCCGAAGGACGCCGGCGAGGTCAGCCACTTCCAGGCGCTGTCGACCGCGCTGTCGGCGACGGTCGGGCTCGGCAACATCGCCGGCGTCGCGATCGCGGTGTCGATCGGTGGCCCCGGCGCAACGTTCTGGATGATCGTCGCCGGCCTGCTTGGCATGACGCTGAAGTTCACCGAGTGCACGCTGGGGCAGAAGTTCCGCGTGATCGACCAGAACGGCGCGGTGTCGGGCGGCCCGATGCACTACCTGAAGGACGGCCTCGCGCAGCGCGGGCTGGCTTGGCTTGGCGCACCGCTGGCGCTGATCTTCTCGGTGTTCTGCATCGGCGGCTCGCTGGCCGGCGGCAACAGCTTCCAGGTCAGCCAGTCGCTCGACATCCTGCGCGAACAGGTACCGGCGCTGGACGGCAGTCCGTGGATCTATGGCCTGGTGATGGCGATCGCGACCGGCATCGTGATCATCGATGGGCTCCGGCGCATCGCCAAGGTCGCCGACAAGATCGTGCCGGTCATGTGCGGGCTGTACGTGCTGTGCTCGCTGATCGTCATCCTGCTGCATCTGGGCCACGTGCCGGCCGCGCTCGCCAACATCTTCGCCGGCGCGCTGTCAGGTGACGCGGTCTACGGCGGCGCCATCGGTTCCCTGGTGATGGGCTTCCGGCGCGCGTCGTTCTCCAACGAAGCCGGCGTCGGCTCGGCGTCGATCGCGCACTCGGCGGCGAAGACGCCGTATCCAGTCCGCGAAGGCATCGTCGCGTTGCTCGAACCGTTCATCGACACCGTGGTCGTCTGCACGATGACCGCCCTGGTGATCGGCATCACCGGGGTCTACAACGCACCCGAACACGCCGAACTGGTCGCCGGCGGTCGCGGCGCCGCTCTGACCAAGGCAGCGTTCGAGGACATCGCGTTCATGCGCGCCTGGTATCCGTGGCTCTTGACCGGGTCGGTGGTGATGTTCGCGTGGTCGACGATGATCTCGTGGAGCTATTACGGCGAACGCTGCTGCACCAACCTGTTCGGCCCGAAGGCCAGCTTGCCGTTCAAGCTGTTGTTCCTGGTGTTCACGTTCCTGGGCTCGATCGTCACCGCCCGCAACGTGCTCGAGTTCGGCGACCTGATGATCCTGCTGATGGCGTTCCCGAACATCCTCGGTCTCTACCTCCTGTCCGGCGTCGTCAAGCGCGAGCTCGCCGACTACCAGCAGAAGCTCGACAGCGGCGAGATCCGGCCGTTCCACTGAACCGGCGCGCGTGACCGATCCATCTCGTCCGGTCGACGCCGCCGGCGTCGTCACCGCCGCCGCCAGTCTCGGCATCACGGTCCCCCTGGGCAGCGCTGGCTGGCTGCTGGCCTACCTCGACGCCGTGCTGGCGCTGAATGAGCAGATCAACCTGACGGCAATCCGCGACCGCGACGCCGCCGTCGTGCTGCACGTGCTCGACAGTCTGGCGTTCGCGCTGACCGGCCTGCAGCCCCAGCACGTGCTCGATCTGGGTTCCGGCAACGGCTTCCCCGGCGTCGCGGTCGCCGCACTGCACCAGCGCGCCTCGGTGGTGCTGCTCGACCGCACCGGCAAGAAGGTCCGCGCGATCGGCACCTGCCTGCTGACCGCACGGGTCCCCGGGATCGAGACGATGCATGGCGACGCCGCGCAACTGCCGGCGCTGCACCGGGAACTGCGCGCCGCGTTCGATGTGGTCACCGCGCGCGCGGTCGGTGCGGCGGACGCAATCGCCGCGCTGGCGGCGCCGTTGCTGCGCCGCGGTGGCCATCTGGTCCTCTGGGTCGATGCCGACGCGGCGATTCCTGATCCGATCGAACTGTTCACGCCGGTCCGGACGATCGACTACGACCTGCCGGCGCCCGCGGCCCGGCATCGCCGGCTGAGCATCTGGCGCCGATCGTAGGCGTTCACTCGTAGCGGCTCTGGAAACTGCGGACCACGACGTCCGCGAACGCGGCGATGGTCCCCCAACCGGCAACCGTCACGACCGGAGGCACAATCCGTACGCACAACCGCCTCACCGGAATCGGCGAGGCGGTCAGCGCCGGTCCGCAGGGTTCACCGGTCCGCAGGGCTCAGCGGTTGGTGACTTCGTCGACCAGCGGCAGCGCCGACACGGTCGTCAGCGCGAAGCGGCCCATGTGCTCCAGCTTCGTCGTGTCCGACGGGTAGTTGATGTACGGGTCGTTGGCGTTGTAGTTCCAGAAGTGGCGATCGAAGAAGTCGCTGATCTTCATCAGATCGCGGCCGAACGCGTTGTTGCGGCCGTCGCTCTTGCGGCGAACGTCGCGGAAGAACTGCTCGGTGTCGTGCTGGTTCGACAGCGCGGCGACGTCGCGCAGGCCGCGTTGGCGCTGTTCGGCGGTCAGGGACGTGCCCTGGCCCGACCAACCGAAGCTTGAGCACGCAGCGAGGGGCAGGAGCATCAGGACGAGTGCGAACTGGCGCATGTTCGTGCGAAGAAGGGGTCTCTGGAAGCCGCAGGCCGGGGAGAAGGGCGTTGCGAGGTCAGGAACCTAGCCGGGTGGCTCTGCCATGCAAGCAAGATTTCGCGCAACTTCGGGCCTTGGCCGCCGGCCCAGAGCCTCTAACGTGCCGCCTGGAGCCAGGATGGACCCAGACGGTCTGGCATTGTTGGGCGGCGCCTTCGACCCGCCTCACCGCACCCACCGCCGCATCGCCGAGGCGGCGCTTCTGCAGTTGCCGATCGCCGAACTGCGGGTCGTCCCGGCCGGCGACCACCCGCACAAGCTCGCCGCCGGCATGGCGCCCGGCAGCCACCGGCTGGCGATGTGCCAATGCGCCTTCGCCGGCCTCACCGGTGTCGTCGTCGACGATCGCGAAATCCGTCGCGCCGGCCGTTCGTTCACGGTCGACACGCTGCAGGAACTGCGCGACGCGAACCCGCAGCGCCCGCTGTTCTTCGTGATCGGGGCCGACAACCTGCCGCTGTTGCCGACCTGGCGCGACCACCATCGGATCCTGCGGCTGTGCACCGTGACGACGTTCCCACGCGCCGACCACCCGATCACGCCCGCGATCCTGCGCAGTCTCGACCTGGCGCCGCAAGAACAGGAACAGTTGCTGCGCAACCAGCTGATCCTGCCGCCCGACGAGGTGTCGGCCACCGCGATCCGCGCCGCATTGCGCGCCGGCGCCAAGGACCTGCCCGAGCTGTTGCCGGCCGTCGAGCACTATCTTCGCCAGCATCATCTGTACGGAACGTGACATGCCGCTGTTGTTCCTGGCCATCGCACTGACCAGCGTGTCGATCGGGTCGTGGTGCAACCGGAACGTCCGCGGCTTCCTGCCGGACGACCTGCCACGCCCGGGACGCAAGCAGCATCGGCGACCGATCCCGCTCGCCGGCGTGTTGCTGGCGCCGGCGGTGATCGCCGCGCTGGCGTCCGGCGGCCACTGGCTGGCCGCGACCGCGGCGCTGCTTGCTGCCGCAATCGGCTTCGTCGACGACTGGCACAAGGAACGGCAACGCGACTTCGACTGGCGCCTGAAGGGCGCTGTGCTGGCGCTTGCCGCCGCGCTGATCGCCGGCGCGGTGTTCTTGCCATGGCGGACTCCCGGCAGCTTCGCGCTGACCTGGGTGCTCTGCTTCGTACTGATCAACGCCACGAACTTCCTCGACAACACCGACGGCGTCGCCACGGCCCTGGCCGCGGTCGCGCTGCTGCTCGGCGGCGGCGGCGAGGCGCCGTGGCTTGGCTGCGGTGCGGCCGCCGCGGCATTCCTGCCGTGGAACTGGCCGCGGCCGCGGTTGTTTCTCGGCGACAGCGGCGCGTTCCTGTTCGGCGTGGCGCTCGCGACGATGACGACGACGCGGCTGGCGGACGGCTGGCAGACGCTGCTGCCGGTCGCGTTGCTGCTCGGCGACTTCGCCCAGGTGATCACGGCCCGCCTGATCCTGGGCGTCGCCCCGTGGGTCGGCGATCGGCGGCATCTGACCCACATCGTGCAGAACCTGGGATTGTCCCGCTCGCTGGTCGCACCGCTGTTTGCGCTGGTTGCCGCCGCCCTGATCGCGGCCGGGGCGCGCTGAGGCTGTCGTTCACCGCGCGGTGCGGGTGATCGCGACCGCGATCGCATCGTCGCGCCGCAACTGCTCGCGACGCTGCTGCACGTCGGCCAACGTCAACGCCGCGACCAGACGTTGCGAGGCGAACGGCGGCACGTCGTCGAGGGCCTCGCCGGCCTGGCCGAACGCCAGCGCGCGCATGCTCTCGCAACCGCGGACGAACGCGCCCAGGTGGCGGCGGCGGATCCGTTCCAGGTGTTCGTCGTCGACCGGCGGCGGCGCCTGCCAGGCCGCGCGCAACTCCGCCTCGACGCGCGCCGGGTCCCGGGTCTCGCACCCGATCGTCGCGAACGCGAAGGTCTTCTCGCCGTGGTAGCCGGCGCCGAGCGAATCGTCGACGACGCCCCGGACGTGCAGCCGTTCGCGCACCTCCGAACTCGCCGCGAACAGCCGATCCTGCAACGCCCGGGTCGCCAACTGCCGCCGCGACCGTTCCTCCCAGGTGGGCGCCGGCGTCGCGTCCTTGATGCCGAGGAGCAGCTTGGGCCGTGCGACCGACATCGCGCGCTCGGACCGGGTGCGTGCCACCGGCCCGAAGTCGGCGACGACACCGCGGTGCGGCGCGGCCCCTGCTGGCAGCGGGCAGGCCTCGGCCAGCGCCAGCACGTCGTCCGGATCGACCGGCCCGGCCACCGCCAGCGCCGCGTTGCCGGTCCGATAGAACGCCCGCCAGCAACGCAACAGCAGTTCGGCGGTGATCGCGTCGATCGACGCCACCGTGCCCCCGACCGTGTAGCGCACCGGATGTTCGCCGTACAGGCAGCCGAGCAGATCGAACATCGTGCAGTAGTCGGGCGAGTCCTCGTACATCCGGACTTCCTGCGCGATGATGCCGCGTTCCTTGGCGACGTTGGCGTCGGTGATGTGCGGCGTGCCGACCAGATACAGCAGGTCGGTCAGGTTGTCGCGGAACTGCGTGCTGGCAGTGAAGTGGTACGACGTCCTGGTGAACCCGGTCTGGGCGTTGACGCGGGCGCCGCGCGCGGCGAATCGGCCGAACGTGTCGAGCGCCTCGTCCTCGAACAGCTTGTGCTCGAGATAGTGCGCCGTGCCAGCCGGCGTCGTCAGTTCACCGCGGTCATCGGTGAACCACAGGTCGGTGCTGCCGTAGCCGAACGTGATCACGGCCGCGGTCTCGCGAAAGCGCGGCCGGGGCGCCACCCGGACCCGCAACCCCCGACTGGTGCGTGCGCACCAGACCGTCTCGTCCACGACCGGGTCGGTGACCCGTTCCCAGGTGCTCATGCGCCCTCCGGCAGCAGCAGGTACTCGTGATCCAGCCAGATCGATTGCGCCGCCGCGATCACCGCGGCGCGGCTGACCGCGCGATAGCCGTCGATCCGCTGCCCGGGTTCCTGATCGCGACCGAGCAACCACTGTTCGGCGGTGAACTGCATGCGCCCGGCCAGGCTGTCGTCGACGGCCAGGAACGGCCCGACGATGGTCGCGATCGCGGTCTGCAGTTCTTGGGCGGCGAACTCCCCTGCGGCCAGCAACGCCAACTGGCGTTGCACTTCGGCAACCACCGCGGGACAAGCCGGCGCATCGCAGCCGACCGTCACCAGTACCACGCCCTTGTGGACATCGCCGCCGGCACCGATGGCATAGCACAAGGACCGCTGTTCGCGGACCTCGCGGAACAGCCGCGAATGCGGCCCACCGCCCCACAGGCTGGCCAACACCTGCATCGCCGCCGCACCGGCGGCGTCGATCGGCACCGGGAACCGGAACAGCAGCACGATCCGCGCCTGCTGCATCACCGCGTGTTCCACGGTCCGACCTGGCGCCCGTGGCATCGGTTGCGCGACCGCCGGCAACGGCAGCGGCTGCTGGCGCGGCAGGGCCGGCAACCAGGCCGCGAGGCGCTGCGGCAGGTCCGCTGGCAGGGCACCCATCGCAACGCACCAGCGCCGCCCGTGGACCAGGAAGTCGTGGCGCACGAGTTCCGGATCGGCCGGCGTCAGGGCCGCGATCGCCGCCTCGCCGCCGTGATCGGGGATGGCCCACGGCTCGCCGATGCAGCCGAGCGCGATCGCCCGCTGCCGCGCCCAGGCCGCCTTGTCGTCGATCACCGCACGCGCCTGCGCCAGGGCCTGTTCGTGTTCGCGCCCGAAGGCATCGGCCGCGAACCGGCCGTGCTCGAGCCGCGGCCGCAACGCGAACTCCGCCAGCAAGCCCATCATTTCCCCGAGCTGATCCGGACGGCCGGGCAGGAACTCGCCGGCCACCGCTTCGGTCGCCAGCCGGAACACCTGCGACTCGGCGAACCGACCGACGCCAGGGCCGGCCCAGGCGCCGTAGCATCGTTCCATGGCGCGTGCCAATGCCGGTCGATCGGGGAATCGCTGCGTGCCGTGCAGCAGCAGGGCCGGCAACAGCGCCCGCGCCGCCGCCCGTTCGTCCAACGGCCGCTGCCAGCAGAGCACCAGCCGGAACGTCTTGAACCGGTCGTCGCGGCGCCACAACACGGGCAGATCGTCGATGTGATCCAGCACGCAGCCGGCGAAGGTCGTGGGCACGGACTCTACATACAGGACGAGCACCGCACGGTCGACCGCGCTGGTGGCAACCCGCGCGGCAGTTATGCTGCGCAACATGATGGTGTCCCTGGCCGCTGCGCGCTGCATGCCGAACGTGTCGTTGGCGTTGTTGTTGTGCGGACTGCACGGCCAGGAACCGGCGGCTCCGGCGACCGCGGCGGCGGCGGTGACCGCCGCCCCGGACCTGGCGACCCTGTGCGCCAACCTGCGCACGCGCCACCTGCCCGGAGGCGCCACGGCACCGCCCGCAGGATTCACCGGCAACCTGATCCTGCAGCAGGAGAACGAGCAGGGCCGCGCCGCCGCCGAGCTCGACGTCCGCTACCTGCGCTGGCAACGCGACGACAAGAGCACCCGACCGCTGCTGCGCTACAAGATCGTCGACGCCGCCCAACCGATCGAACGCGGTCGCGATCGCAATGGTCCGTGGTGCCGGCTCGATGACCGCCTGCTCGACCTCAATGCCAAGGAGAACGCCCGCGATCGCGCCGAACTGCAGCGCCACCTGGGCCTCGCGGGCCAGATGGTCCGTTTCCTCGATCCCGCCGCTGTGCTGGCCGACCTGCGGTCGCCGAGCCCGGTGACCGCGGAATCGCTGGCCATCGGCCGGGAGACACCGCTGCCGTGCTGGACCGTCAGCGGTGAACTCGATGCGTTCCCGCTGCTCGGTCAGGCCGGCGAAGACGCGCCGGTGCGGTTGCGCGCGTTCGTCGCCCAGAACGAGCACACGCTGACCGCGGTCGAAGTGACCCCGCTCGACGGCGACCACAAGCCGATCCCCGGCCGCACCGAGCTGCTGCGTTTCCACGACCATGAGCCGCGCGATGGCCGCCTGCTGCCGCTGGCGCAGAAGTACTACTTCGTCGACGCCGCCGGCAAGCGCCACCTGCAGATGACCGTGCGCATCGTCGCGTTGAAGCTGGATCCGCCGTTCGGTCCCGTCGACTTCGATCGGCCCGGCGGCAAGTGACTCGGCGGCGCGACGATCAGCACCGCCGCCGGAAATAACGTTCCAGTTCGCCGTGCGTGAACGTCAACACGGTCGGCCGGCCGTGCGGGCAATTGTGCGGATGCTCGAGCGTGCTCGCCGCCTGCAGCAGCGCCGCGATCTCCTCGTCGGTCAGCCGATCGCCGCCCATCACCGCCGCGCGACACGCCATGCTGTGGAAGCGTTCGCTGATCTGTTCGCGCAGCCGCGGTCGCGCGTCGGCACCGTCGTCGGCGAGCAGCGCGCGCAGCAGCCGTTCGGGCGCGGTCTTCGCCAGCACGGCCGGCACGCCGTAGATCGCCATCGCCGACGGCGAGAACTCACCGACCTGCAGGCCTTCGGCCGCCAGGTCCTCGGCGACCTCGAGCAGCCAGGCCTTCTCACCGGGGTGCAGTTCGACGACCGTCGGCACCAGCAGTTGTTGCACGGTGACCGCCCGCGCGCGGTGCTCGGCGCGCAGCCGTTCGTAGACCACGCGCTCGTGCAACGCATGTTGGTCGACGATCAGCAGACCATCCGGCCCCTCGAGCAGCAGATACAGATCGTGCACCTGCAGGAACCGACCGTTCGCGCGCGCGAACGGATTGGGTCTTGCCGCCGGCGCGGGACCGGCGTTCTGGTCCGGGTTGGCCGCAGGGTCCTGGGTTGCACTCTTGTGCCCGAACGGCGGTCGATCGG
Source organism: Planctomycetota bacterium (assembly GCA_016713175.1). Lineage (GTDB taxonomy): Bacteria > Planctomycetota > UBA1135 > UBA1135 > UBA2386 > JADJPQ01. The sequence goes on along the minus strand of JADJPQ010000007.1, from coordinate 21,844 downwards.
CACCGTCACGAACGACGACCGGCGGAGCGGACGTCGCAGCCGTCGGCTCGGGCACGGCGCCCCCGTCGGCACGTCCGAACAGATCCCGCGGCAGATCGGGGAAACCGGATCGCGCGCGCGGCAACTCGGGAGCCAGCGCCACTCCGCCAGCCGACGCCGCCGCCGCGCGTCCCTGCAACGCGGCGCGCACCGTTTCGTGCAGGCAGCCCGCGACCTTGCGCGACTCGAGGAAGCGCACCTCGGCCTTGCGCGGGTGGACGTTGACATCGACCTGATCCGGCGGCAACGCCACGGTCAGTGCGTAGATCGGAAACCGGCCCCCCATCAGGAACTCGCGGTATGCCTGCCGGATCGCATGCACGGCGCTGTTCTCGCGGGCCTGGCGGCCGTTCACGTACAGCAGTTCCAGCTTGCTGTCGCGGCGCGCCAGGTCGGGTTCACCGATGACGCCCTCGACGCGCAACTCACCGAACGCCCGCTCGACCGGCAACAGCCCGCGTGCCAGTTCGCGACCAAAGCAGCTCGCGAACCGTTCGGTCAGCGACTGACCTGCCGGCAGGCGCAGGACTTCGCGACCATCGGCGACCAGCGTCAGATCGAGGTCGAGTCGCGCCAGCGCCAGTTCGGCCAGCAGCTCCTGGATCCGCGCCTTCTCGGTGCCCGGCGACTTCAGGAAGCGACGCCGCGCCGGCGTGTTGTAGAACAGGTCGCGGATCTCGAGCTGCGAGCCGGTCGGGCATCCGCACGGCTGCGGCTCGCCGATCCGGCCGCCGTCGCAGTGGATCTCGGCGCCGGCATCGCGATCGTGGCGGCGGCTCCTGATCGACGCTCGCGCGACCGAGCCGATCGACGCCAGAGCCTCGCCGCGAAAGCCCAGCGTGGCGATGTGATCGAGGTCCTGCAGCACCGACAGCTTGCTGGTCGCGTGGCTGGCGAACGCCAGCGGCAGGTCTTCCGGCAGGAAACCATCGCCGTCGTCGATCACCCGGATCCGCTCGCAACCACCGGCGTCGACCTCGACGCGAATCCGCCGCCCACCAGCATCGATCGCGTTCTCGACCAGTTCCTTGACCACCGATGCCGGCCGTTCGACGACCTCGCCGGCGGCGATCTGGTTGACGACCTCGGGTGCCAGCGACCGGATCATGCGTCGAGCCCCGTCGCCAACACGACCGGTCGACCGCGAAACCACGCCGCCAGGAACCGTTCGAACAGCACGTCCGGTTCGTCCTGCGCCAGCCGCAGCGCCCGTTGGCACTCGTGCAAGGCCAGCAGGCCGAGCCGCAGACGCACGGCGGTATTGCGGGTGACGCCTTCGAGGAATCGTTCCTGGAAGACCCGGATGCCGAGCCGCCCGGCCAGATCACGTGCCGGCACGGCGCTGTCGAGCAGTTGGCGGCCCTCGTAGGCCTGCGCCAGTGCCGAGAACAGCCACGAACTGGCGAACGGCCACACACCACCCGGGTCCATCGTCGAGCCTTTGCGGTCGCGCACGCCGCGATCGAACATCGCTCGCACCGACCTGGTCGCGCGCCGTTCGTCATTGGCCAGGATCGCCTCGGCCAGCTCGAACGGATTCGACTCGAACGACGTCGTCAGCCTGCCGCGGAGGTCGTCCGGCGCCAGCGGCCGACGCTTCGGATCGGCACCGAACTGGTCGACCAGCCGGCGGATCTCGGCCACCAGCTCGGCCGGCGCCTTGCCGACCTGCGCCATCAACACGAACGCGGCTTCCGGCGACAGCGGCACGCCCGCCTGCCGCGCGCGCTGCACGATCCAACCCACCAGCTCGGCCTCGAGCGGGCTGCGCGAACGGTCCCACGGCGAGTCGTACAGATCGCGGAACTCGAACAACGCGCCGGCCTGTTCGAGCGCCTTGGCCGCCTTGGTGCGGCGGTCGAGCTTCTGCACCTCGACCAGCAGGCCGCAGCCGGTGGCGATCTTCGGCAGGAACGCCGCCAACGCCGCGCCGTGGCGCTTCAACCAGGCGTCGCCGCGCCGCACGCACAGGAACGCCCGCTTGCAGAACAGCCCACCGCCACGCAGTTCGAGCACTTCATCGCCGAGCTGGCCGGTCGGCGCGGCGTCAATGTCACCCTCGCCATCGCCGACCGCGTCACCATCCTCCGCGATCTCGGCACCGCCGCGCGGCGCCTTCTCGCCACCGGCATCGAGCGTGCGCAATTCGGCGTCGGCGGGCACCAACGCCAACAGCACGTCCAGCGCCTCGGCGCGAAAGAAGCCGGCCGGGCCGCTGACGATCGCGACCTTCGGCAGGCCACGCTTGCCGACCTGTCGGACGCGCTCGAGTTCCTGTTCGGGATTGGGCACCGCCATGGCTCAGGGCCGCCACAAGTACAGGTCGACGCAGCCGCCGACCAGGATCACCACGCTGAGTGTGCCGTTGGCGGTGAAGAACGCGGTGTGGATCCGGCGCAGATCGCCTGGTCGCAACAGCCGGTGCTGCCAGATCAGCAGCCCGGCGGCGGCGACCAACGCCATCAGGTAGCCGCGCTGCAGACCGGCGGCGACGCCGAACGCGGCGAAGCCGGAGAACGCGGTCGCGTGCAGGCCGCGCGCCAACCACATCGCCGCCGGCGCACCGATGGCCGCCGGAATCGAGTGCAGGCCGTGCGCCCGATCGAAGGCCTCGTCCTGGCACGCATACAGCACATCGAACCCGGCCACCCAGAGCGCCACCGCGCCGCCGAGCAGCAACGGCATCCACAGCGAGGTGCCCGCGGCGACGCCGCCCGTGTGATCGGCCGCGGCGATCCAGGCGGCGATCGGCGCGAGTCCGAGCGCAACGCCAAGCCACAGATGGCAGGCCGCGGTCCAGTGCTTCATGTGGCTGTAGGCCAGGAGCCACGCCAGCACCGGCAGTGCCGCCAGACCACAGGTCGGACCGATCGCGACCGCGACGCCGACGAACACGACACTGGCGGCGAACGTCAACCGGCCGGCCGCCCGGCGGCTGATAACCCTGCGCGGAATCTCGCGGCTCGCGGTGCGGGGATTGGCCGCATCGATCGCCGCATCGCGCAAGCGGTTGTAGGCCATCGCCGCGGTCCTGGCTGCCACCGCCGCGACGACGACCAGCGCCAGCAGCGGCCATGGCGGGCGGCCGGCGGTGGCAACCAGCAGCGACAACAGCGCGAATGGCAGGGCGAACACCGAGTGCGAGAACTTGACCAACGACGCGAAGTCGCGCAGCCCCGGCTTCACCGGCATCGACGGGACGTTCATGCCTCGCCCTCGTCCCACGGCGAACCGGCAGCGGTCGGCGGCGGCGTCTGCCAGCGCGGCAACAGCGCGTGGTCGACGCCGATCCGATCGAGGATCTTGCCGACGACGAAGTCGACCAGCTCGGCAACCGCTTGCGGCCGGTGGTAGAATCCCGGCATCGCTGGCAGCACGATCGCGCCGGCCCGCGCCAGCTTCAGCATGTTCTCGAGGTGCACCACCGACAGTGGCGTCTCGCGCGGCACGACGACCAGCGGCCGGCCCTCCTTCAACGCGACGTCGGCCGCGCGTTCGATCAGGTTGGAACTGAAGCCGTGCGCGACGCGCGCCAGCGTGCCCATGCTGCACGGCACCAGGATCGTCGCGTGCAGACGGGCACTGCCTGACGCCGGGGTGGCTTCGACGGCATCGCGCGCGTGCACGTGCAGGCCGGCGCGGAGCGGCGCCGGAAACAACGTCCGCAGATCCGGGCTCTCGGGGTCGATCGCCGCGGCGGCTTCGTGGACCAGCACCCGAATCGCTGCCGCCGTGGCGCACAGGTGAACGGTGTGGCCACCGCCGAGCAGGACTTCGCAGAGGCGTACGCCGTAGGCGACACCCGATCCGCCACAGAAGCAGATCGCGAACGAGCGGGGCGTCATGGATGCGTCAGGTAGTAGTGCACGTCGTAGGCGGCGTGGGTGTAGACACAGACGCCGATGCCGCGGAGCCAGAACAGCGCGCCGAGCAGCACCCCGGCCGCGCAGCGGAACAGGAACGCCGCCCGATCGAACGGCTGGCCCCACAGATGATGGAACCAGGAGAACACGACGGCGGAGACCAGCACGGCGACGATGACACCGGCGGTACGGGGAAGCGCGAACGCGCGCGCCGCCTTGAGCCACAACCAGACCAGCGCCGACATCAAGCCGAGGCGGAACACGATCTCCTCGAAGATGCCGGCACCGAGGGAACCGACCAGGTTGCCGGACAGGCTTTCGGGCACCCCTCGGCAAGCGAGCACACGCCCCGCCGATGCGGCCAGGACCCCGGCCAACGGCCCGAGCATCAAGCCGTAGACGATGCCCTCGAGCGCCGACACGGCGCCGACGCGGAACCACGGAATCTGGCGGCGCAGCAGCGACAGGCTGGCAAACAGCACCAGACACCCGAACGCTGCCCGCAACACCGCCAGCCCATCGTGGCCCAGCATGCCGAGCGCATCGAGCAGCATGACCTCGGCGCCGTTGCGTTCGTCCGGCGTCAGCCGGAGCCGCAGGATCTCGTAGGCCAACCACAACGGCAGCACGGCGACCACACCGATCGCCGGATCCCGCGACCACGCGAAGTAGCCGTCAGCGCGAACTACCGGCGATTCAGCGGACTTCGGCACGGTAGATCGCGGCGATCCCGCCGGTCAGGACCTTGCAGGTCGGCGTCTGCAGCCCCGCTTGCCGCAGCAACTGACAGAACTGCTCGCGTTCCGGGAATGCCATCACCGAGTCCGGCAAGTAGCGGTAGGCACCATTGCCAGCTCCCGAGATCCACTCGCCGAGCCGCGGCAGTACCCGCCGGAAGTAGAACAGATACGCCGACCCGAGTAGCGGCAGCCGCGGCCGGCAGAACTCCAGTACGACCACCCGCCCACCCGGGCGGACCACGCGTGCCATCTCGCGCAGCCCGGCCACCGGATCGGCCACGTTGCGGATCCCGAAGGCGACCGTTGCCAGGTCGAAGGCCCCACCGGCGAACGGCAGGGCCAGCGCGTCAGCGACCACGAACGGCACACCGGCGGCCGCCGACTCGGCCTTGGCGACGGCGCGGGCGATCATCGGCGCGCAGAAGTCGGCACCGACTGCCTTGGCCCCAGCCGCGCGCAACGCCAGCGTCAGATCGCCGGTGCCGGCGCATACATCCACGACGCGCTCGCCGGGTTGCACGGCCGCGATCTTGACCGTACGACGCCGCCAGAGCACGTCGATCCCGAGCGACAACATCCGGTTGGCCCGGTCGTAGCGCGGCGCCACTTGGGCGAACATCCGCTGGATCGTCGGCCCGTCGGGCATGCGCGCATTGTGGGCCGCGCCGGGGTGTCAGGCAACCGCGGAAGCTCGCCGCCTCCTTCATGGAGGCGGCGGCGATCGCGATGGCGGACGGCGACTATTGGCGCCAGTAGCTGGCGAGCACGCGCACGCCAGGCACATCGATCGTCGTCACGCGGCGGCCCGTCGCGACCTCGAAGACATCGACCTTGCCGACATCCGACAACGCGACGAACAACAGGATCGGGACCATGGGCAGAATCGGTGCACCATTCGGGGTCAGCTTGATGCCGTGCTTGCCCGAATGCAGGTAGGGCGTCGACGAGAAGTTGGTGCTGAACTGCGTCAACTGCCCCAGCAACCCGCCGTTGTTGTAGATCTCGTCGACCGCCAGATCGATCACCGAGTTGCCGGACAAAAGGTCGCGGACCGGCGTCGTCGGGTTCAGGCCACCGATGCGCTGAACGACCGTCCACTCCTTCTGCCGATAGGTCGGCGAAATGATGAACCCACCGATGTTCGGGTTCAGCGGTTGCGGACCAGCCGGCGACGTGGTCAGGCTCAGACGCGAGATCTGGCCGAGGCCGGACTCATCGACGTGCCCGATCAGCAGTCCACTGTTCGGGTCGGTGTAGTCGTAGAGGATCGAGCGCGCACGGGGGAGCGCGATGTTCGGCATCGTGCCGATCATGTCGTTGAAGCCGATGCCGTTGACGCCATCGGGACCGGACTCGTAGACCGCAATCGTGCCGTTGGCGTTCAGCACGTAGGCGAAGTAGACGCCCTGACCCCAGCCAGTGGTGGTGTAGCGCGGCGTCGCGACAACTTCGATCGGCTGGTTCAAGAAGCCCGAGACCGAGCGCCGGACACTGTAGTCCAACGCGCTGATCAGGGTCATGAAGTTGGCTTCACTGGAGACGACGATGACGTCCTCGCCATCCGGCTGCCAGCAGACGCCGGTCGGACCGCGCTCGACACGCGTCTCGGCAACCACCTCGTTGAAGGTCGGGCTGAACGGGTCGATGTCGATGAAGCTGACGGACGAGCTCGAGAAGTTGGTGACCGCCAGCCGGGTCATGTGCGGCGCCATCGCCATGCTGACCGGATCGGACAGCGGAATCGTGTCGAGCACCGTGAAGCGGTTGCTGTTCAGCACGACCACCTGGCGGTTGTCGCGGTCCAGCACATACAGGAAGTGCCCGACCTGCTGCCGCGCGGTGAACGGGCAGAACGGCGTCGGCGGCGGCGGCGACAGCGGCGGCGGCTGCGGGCCGAAGAACACGCCCATGCTGATGCTCTGGTAGATGCCGACCTGGCCCTGCTGGCTGCTGAACGGGTTGCCCTGGACGAGCAGGTTCAACGGCGACGCAACACACGGCGGATTGGTGGTGATGACCAGCCCGCCGCCGGTGCTCGAAGTCGTGGTCGGCTCTTCACCGAAGATCGAGCGGTTCGGGTTCGGCGGCGGGAAGACCAGCCGCGGGGGATTCGGGTGCGGCGCCTGCGAGATCGTATTGCCCACCGCGGGAGCTCCCCGAGCCGGGTTGAACTGGTTCGCTCGGGTCGCGTTGACGTTGATGTTCTCGTTGTTGAACACCAGGTCGAGCGGCGGACCGACGTGGATGTCGGTGATGTCGCCAACCAACGGGTCGCGCAGCAGACGGGTGTTCAGGTTGGTGTCCTTGACCAACGTCAGCATGCCGCCACTGCCGGCATCGAGCCGCGTGGTACCGGGGGACAACGGCGGGAAGACGCCCGGTTGACCGATGTTGGGGTTCAGCGGCCAACGGGTGTTCAGCAGGTCACCCGTGCCTTGCCCCAGGCCGTTCAGATCGATGACCGACACGCCGGGCTCGGCGCCACCGATGCCGACATACAACGCTTCCGGTGCAACCGGGGCATTGATGATCCCTTGCCCCGGAGCCGTGGTGAACTGCGTGTTCACCGCGGTGCCGATCAGTTGGCCGGTCAACGAGTGGATCGTCGTGCTCTGCACGGTGACCCGCACGATCGATTCACCGGGCAGCGCGTAGGCCGGAGTGATGACGTAGTTGCACAGGTCGCCGTAGCTGACCGGATCGGCGTGGTAGATGACGTTGAACGTCTGCGCCGCTGCGGTCACCGCCAGCGTCACGCCGCCCGACGGCGGCACGAACTGCTGCGGGTCGAAGAACGAGCCGACTTCGCCGGGCTGCACCGGCTTGTTGAAGCGGACCAGGATGGACGAGGTCGGATCGATTCCGGTCTGGTTGCGGCCGGGCGTGATTTCAGGCGTCGTGGTGTAGCCGAGCACCTGCGGCGGCCGGGTGTCGTCACCCACCGTCGTGGCGGTGCAGATTTCCTGCTCGAGAATGCCACCTTCGGTGTCGCGCACCGCGTTGGTCACCACCAGTCGCAACAAGCGGTCGGCCGGGAAGGTGTCGAACGTGGTCATGTCGCTGTCGTCGTCGGCGACGAACACGAACGTCTTCAGGCCAACCAGGTCCGCCGCTCCGTCATACTGCGGGAAGCCGTTGGCGCGTGAATCCAGGATCCGGACGTTGCGACCATCCGCCTCGACCGCCTTCACCTTGCGCAACACACCACTCTCGAGGAAGTAGGTGTAGCCGTTGACAAAACCGCGGCCGCGCAACGTCTGCGTCGACTCGGTGTCCGGGTCGTATCCCAGCACGTTCAATGCGCCGCTCAGGCCGGAATTGGTCTGGCTGGCGAGCTGAGCCGACAGGATCGAATCGACGTCCAGTTTGTGGCTGAAGACGAACTGCAGGAAATGATTGCCGGGATTGCCGTCCGGCAGCTCAGCGGTCGTCGACAGCGTTGCCACCGGCAGGACGCCGTTGTTGCCGTTGACATTGGCTTGCAGCGTGGCCGTCGACTCGACATTGACGACCGTCGCCGTCGGGTTGCCAAAGCCGTCGACTTCGCGGATACGGTAGGGATAGATCGCCCCCCGCCCCGTGCTGATGGTCGTGACCTTGAAGTCGCCGCGGTTGTCCCGGTCGCCCTTGCTACCGCCGGTACAACCTGTCAGTCCGAGACCGACCAGGCCACCGACGAGCGCCAGACACAGTGGCGCTCGATTCCAGGGCGCCAGACTCAGGGGCGATGCCGGGGAACGCCCACTGGGCGACCCGTTGCTTTGCGTTGGGTTCATCTTGGGACAAGCACCCGACCGGTTGGGTGCACTCGTGAAGGGACTGACCGGCCGAACGACCGAACGAAGCGAGGAACGTTACTTCGCGGGCACCGGGCTGCAAGCGAAGTCTCGTCCGAAGCAGCGCCGCAACGAGCGGCCGGCGTTCGAACCGGGCATCCTCAGGCAAACCGGGTGCCTGAGGCAACGGAGATAGGCGAGCGCTCCCGCTCAGGCAGCGACTTCGGGAAAAACCCACCTTCTCGGATCGACGCAAGCCATTACAAATGCACAAGATGTGGCGTCCCAGCCGGGCGAGAACGAGCACCCGGTGGTGCGAAACCGCGCATTTGCGAAAGCGCACATCACCGCCGCACACCGCGATCGCGCCTTCAGGCCCGGTTGATCAGGAACGACGCGATGTCACCGAGGAACTGGTGCAGCCAGGCGGCAATCTCGGGCGTAATGCCCTGTTCCGCGATCGCTTCGTCCATCAACGCCACCCACCGGTCGCGAGCGGCGACGTCGATCGGGAACGGCGCATGCCGCATCCGCAACCGCGGGTGCCCCCGTTCTTGCAAGTACCGTGGCGGCCCACCCAATCGGTAGATCAGGAAATCGCGCAGCCGCTGTTCGGCCCCCGCCAGATCGCGCGGAGGGTACATCGGGCCGAGGATCGGGTCGGGCGGCACCCGGCGATAGAATCCGGCGACGATCGCCGTCAACTTCGCTTCGCCGAGCAGCTGGTAGACCGGCAGTTCCGCATCAGTCACCCGCGCAGCGTGATGGATCGGGCCGCGAACGCAAGTACGATCCTCGGCTCGCGGATGATCTTCCACACCAACCCCGAGCCGGCCGAACGCGAGTTCGATCGCAGCCTGCGGCCGACGTCGTTTGCCGAATTCGTCGGTCAGGATGCGATCCGCGACAACCTGCGGATCGCGATCACCGCGGCACGCGCCCGTGGCGAGCCGCTGGATCACGTACTGCTGTGTGGCCCCCCCGGTCTCGGCAAGACCACGCTCGCGCATCTCGTCGCTGCCGGCATGGGCGTCGATCTCGTGATCACCAGTGGCCCGGCGATGACCGCGCCGCGCGATCTGGCCGGCACCCTGACGCGGTTGAGCCGCAACCAGGTGCTGTTCATCGACGAGATCCACCGGCTGCCGATGACGCTCGAGGAGTACCTGTACTCGGCGATGGAAGATCACGCGATCGACGTCGTGCTCGACGCCGGTCCGGGTGGCCGATCGGTGCGCTTGGGTGTGCAGCCATTCACGCTGGTCGGCGCGACGACGCGCGAAGGCATGTTGACGGCCGCGTTCCGTTCGCGCTTTGGCATCGTCGAACGGCTCGAGCCCTACCCGAGCAAGGACATCGAACAAATCGTGCTGCGTGCCGCCGAGCGACTGGGTGTCGTCGTCGAGGCCGACGCCGCCGCCATGCTGGCCGGACGCAGCCGCGGAACGCCGCGGATGGCGCTGCGGATCCTGCGCCGCGTCCGCGACCTCGCCCAGGTGCAGAAGAAGCCGGCCATCGATCTGGCCACCGCGCGCGAAGGCCTCGAACGCTTGCGCATCGACCACCTCGGGCTCGAGGAAGTCGACCGCAAGCTGCTCAGCGCGCTGGCGCGCCGCGGCGAACCAGTGGGCCTGAAGACGCTGGCGGCGATGATCGATGAAGCCGAGGACACGCTCGAAGACGTGCTGGAGCCCCATCTGATCCGCTGCGGGCTGCTGGCGCGGACGCCGCGTGGGCGCATCGCAACGGCCGCTGCATTCGCGCACCTCGGTCTGCCGCCGACCATCGGGCCGCGGGCAGGCGAACTGCCGTTCCAGGATCCGGCGTGACGGCTTTCCGCTTCGAGTTGCTCGCGCAGAACGGCGCGCTGCGCCGCGGCCGCTACCACACGCCGCACGGCACCTTCGAGACCCCGTGCTTCGCGCCCGTCGGCACCTACGCGTCGCTGAAGGGACTGACGCCCGAACAGGTGCGCGACACCGGCACCGAACTGATCCTCGCCAACAGCTATCATCTGCAGGTGCGGCCGGGAGCCGAACGGATCCAGCGGCTCGGCGGGCTGCATCGCTTCATGCACTGGGACGGTCCGATCCTGACCGACTCCGGCGGCTATCAGGTGTTCTCGCTCGGCGGCAAGGTCAAGATCGACGACGACGGCGTCACGTTCCAATCGGTGATCGACGGTTCCACCCACCGCTGCACGCCCGAGTCGGTGCTGACGTTCCAGAGGCAACTGGGCCCGGACATCGCCATGGTGCTCGACCACTGCCCCCCCGGCGAAGCCGACCTGCCGACGATGCGCGACGCCCACGAGCGGACGCTGCGCTGGGCGAAACTGGCGCGCGACACGCACGACCATTGGGGCGGCAGCGCCCGCGGCCAGGCGGTGTTCGGCATCTGCCAGGGTGGCACCGATCCCGGACTGCGCGCGGCAGCAGCGACCCAGATGGCGGCGCTGGACTTCGACGGCTACGCGATCGGCGGCCTGTCGGTCGGCGAGACCAAGCAGCAGATGGCGGTCGCGCTGGACGCCTGCGTGACCTGGCTGCCGGCCGGCAAGATCCGCTACATGATGGGCGTCGGCATGCCCGAGGATCTGCTGGCGGCAACCGCCGCGGGCGTCGACATGTTCGACTGCGTGATCCCGACGCGGCATGGCCGCACGCACGAAGCGTTCGCACCCGGCGGCCAGGTGCTGAAGTTGCGGAACGCGCAATACGCCGACGATCCGCGGCCGCTGGTCGAAGGCTGCGCCTGCTATTGCTGTCAGAACTTCAGCCGGGCATACCTGCGCCACCTTGCCGTTGCCAACGAGATGCTGGGCGGCATCCTGCTGTCCCTGCACAACATCCATTTCCTGCAGGATCTGATGCGCGACATCCGCGCGCGCGCCGAAGGAGCCATGCGATGAACTGCCATGCGATGTCCATGACCCTGTGCCTGTGGTTGTCAGCCGCGCTCGCGGCCCAGCAATCGGCCACCTTGCGGATCGGCACCTGGAATCTGGAGCAACTGGGCATCCGCGGCGATCCGCCGCGCACCGAGGCAGACCACCAGGCGATCGCGGACTACATCAGGAAGCTGGATGTCGCGGTGCTGGCGGTACAGGAAGTCGGCAGCGACCAGGCGCTCGACGACCTGTGCCGGCGCCTCGGGCCGACGTTCCGCAACGTGCTGGGCACCACCGGTGGTTTCAGCGACGGCAAGGGCCGCGTCAGTGTCGGGTTCGTGTTCGACTCCGCCAAGGTCGAACTGCTGCATGCCGCCGAACTGCTGCAGCTGCCGACCCAGGCCGAAGGGTTGCCGATCTTCCACCGGATCCCGGTGACCGCGTGTTTTCGCGCCCGCGGCGGCGGCCTCGACTTCCGCGCCGTGACCGTACACATCAAGGCCGGGCAGAAACCCGACGACTTCCAGAAGCGGCGCCTGGAGGTCTCGGCGTTGCGCGACTGGCTGGCGACACTGCTGCGTTCGCCTGGGGAGGACCAGGACGTTGTCGTGCTCGGCGACTTCAACCACAGCTACGAGACCGAGGCCGCGACCCTGTTCCAGAAGGACGGGGTCGTGCGCTACCTGAAGTCGAACAAGGCCAACGATCCGACGATCGCACACTTCGACGCGCCCATCGACATGTTTGCGATCAGCCGCGGCTTCGACGAAGTCGTGGACGGCAGCTACGACGCGCACAACGAAGATGGGCTGCGCGACAAGGCGACCTGGCAGCGGGTCTACACCGACCACTTCCCGCTGACCCTGGCGATCGCCGCCGACCGCGATCGCGATCCGCAGGCGACCTTCACGCAAGAACCGCCGGAACGGCGGCTGCCCGCTGAAGCGCGCCCGGGCAGGCGCGACTCGGCACCAGTGCCGACGCCGACGAAGGCCAGCGCCACCGAAGTCGACACGCTGACCACCGGCAGCCGCGTCCTGGTGGTCACCGCCGAGGCCCGGGTCAGCGGCACGCTGCTGCGACCGCTCGGCGCCTGGGTCTGGGTCCGCGACGAACAAGGGCTGGTCCGCGCGTTCCCGGTCGAAGCCGTGCGGGAAGTCCGCCAGGGCCAGCAGTGATGCCGGCCAGGCTGGGGCGAGGTCAGAACGGGATGTCGCCGTAGTCGACCTGCCCCCCACCACCGCCACCGCCGGCACCACCGCCACCACCGCCGCCACCGCCGCCACCTTCGTCGCCGCCCTGTTCACCCTGCGGCCGGCGACCGCCGCCACCACCTGCGGCTCGACGCGGTCCGCCCTCGCCGCCATTGCCGCCGCCACCGCCGCTCGCGCCTCGCGGTGCGCCGACGAACTGGAAGTTCTCGATGATGACCTCCAGCTTGTTCTTCTTGACGCCTTCGGTCTCCCAGGCGGAGTACTCGAGCCGGCCTTCGACGAACAACGGACTGCCCTTGCCGACGTACTGACTCAACAGTTCGGCCTGCTTGCCCCAGGCGGTCATGTCGACGAAGCAGGTCGATTCCTTCTGTTCGCCGTTCTGGGTCCACTTGCGATTGATCGCCATGCCCAGCTTCGCGTACGCGGTGCCGCCTTGCGTGTAGCGCATCTCGACGTCGCGCGTCAGATTCCCCATCAGCATCACTTTGTTGAAGTTGGCCATCGTCGGTCTCGATTCGTTCGTTGCGTTGGTTGGATCAGGTGGAACGGTCGACGTGAGCAGTTCCGACCCGCTGGTCGCATCCTAGCGCCGCACCGCGACACCCGGTAACGTTCGTGGCGTGCCGACTCCCGCACCTCGCTCCGAACGGCGCCGCGCGCCCCGCGCGCTCGCCAGTTTCCAGGTCCAGCTGTCGCTCGCCGACGGCAAACCCGCCACGCTGAAGGACATCTCCGAGATCGGCCTGTGCTGCACGAGCCCGGTCAAGGTCCCGGAGATGACGATGCTGGCCATCGACTTCCAGTTGCCGGGCCAGGCCAGCAAGCACCGCGTGCAGGGTGCCGTGGTCCGCTGCGAACCGGCGCGCGGCAAACCCGGCCAGTTCGAGATCGCCGTCTGGTTCCAGGACGTGCCGCCAGCGACGCGGACCGCACTCAAGGGGTTCGTTGCCCACGGCAAGCCGGCGCCCTGATCCGTCGGGTGCCGCCGCGGATCCGTGCCGCCGGGGATCAGCGCCGCCGGGCGAGCAGGAAGCGGTCGATGCCGGCGAGGTCTTGGCGCAGTTCGACATCCTGCAGGTCCGGGCAAGCCTGCAGCACCGCGAGCGCCCGCGAGGCCGCGCCGACACCGGTCTCGAGCACCAGATGGCCACCCGGGCGTAAGTGCGTCCCGAGGCCCGCGACGATCGCGCGGTAGCACGACGCCCCATCGCCATGGTCCGAGAACAGGGCCAGCGGCGGCTCGTGATCGCGGACCTCGGCGGCCAGCAGTTCCGGCAACGCCGGGTCGACGTACGGCGGGTTGCCGACCACCAGATCGAACGGGCCGTGGCCGACCGTGGCGGCCCACCAGGAACCGGCGGCAAGCTGGACCCGGGGCTCCAGCCCATGGCGGGCGATGTTGCGTTGCGCGATCGCCAGCGCATTGCGGCTGACGTCGGTCGCGAGCACGTGCAGATCCGGCCGCGCGGCGGCAAGGGCAATCGCGATGGCACCGCTGCCGGTGCCGAGGTCGACGACCTGGGCACCCGGCGGCATCACGGCCAGCGCCAGATCGATCAGTTCTTCGGTCTCCGGCCGCGGAATCAACACCGCGGGCGACACCTCGAGTTCGAGTCCGCGGAAGCTCCACGACCCGAGCAGGTAGGCAACCGGCTCGTGCCGGCCGCGCCGCGCAGTCAGATCGCGCATCGCCGCCCGTTCGGTCGGGTCGAGCGGCCGGTCGTGAGCCAGATACAGCCGCATCCGGTCCACCCCCAGCACCTTGCAGAGCAGCAGCTCGGCCGAACGCTTGGGCGCCTCGACGCCGCGACCGCGCAGCCAGGCCTCGGCGCCGCGCAGCACGCTGAGCACCGTGTGGCTTTCCGGACTGTCGGTCGCGGTCACGCCGGGCCAACGCTCAGCGGCGCTTGCGCTCGGCGCTGGCCATCTGCCGCGCCACCTTGTCCTGCTTGTTCTTCTTGGCACCGCCGACGATGCCGCCGAAGAAGCTCATCTCGGCGAGCAGCGCGCCGACGAACACGAAGAACTTGCCCGGCCCGAAGTAGCGGAAGAAGTTCTCGACCCGCATGCCGGCGTCAGCGTCCTTGGCCAGCGCGCTGCCGATGTCGGCGAACAGGTCGTTCCAGCTCTTGCTGATCGCGACGCCGTCGCGAATGGCGGCCGCAACTGCCGGCGCGTCGAACGCACCGATCAGGTTCATCAACTGGACGATCAACGGCACGAAGCACAGCGCCAACCACTTCAAGCTCGCCGCCGTCGACCGGTTGAAGTGGATCGCCGCCCACCAGGTCCAGATCATGCCCAGCGCGATGATGGTGAACAGGCCGCCGCTCATCGTCTTGTAGCCGACCAGATCGGTCTGCGGACCGAACGGCATCAGGCAGCCGAGCAGCATGACGACACCAGCGAACAGGAACTTGTAGAAGGTCTTGTCCGCGCAGCGCGGGTTGAACGCGATCGGCGGCAGCCCCGAACGCAGCGCCGACAGCGATGCATCCTCCGCGGTCGGCATCGCCGCGCCGCCGTCATCGGCAACCGGCGCTCCCGCGTCGAGAGGTTCGAGATCCTGCAGTTCGGGCACGTTGGCGCTGTCGCTCATCGGATACTCCAGTCAGGTCGGTTCGGGGTAACGTTTCGTCAGGAAGGTGGGGTCCCGCCCAGCGTCAGATCTGCTCGATCTGGCGTTCGCGGTGATCGGAGAGGAGGGCATCCACGACGGGCTCCAGGCGGCCCTCGATGACCTGCGAGAGCGAGAAGTTGCGGTGGATGCGGTGGTCGGTCAAGCGGTCCTGCGGGAAGTTGTAGGTGCGGATCCGTTCGCTGCGATCGCCGCTGCCGACCTGTTCCTTGCGTTCGGCCGCGCGCGCGGCATCGGCCTGCCGGCGCCGCTCCTCGTAGATCCGCGCCCGCAGCATCTTCATCGCCCGCGCCTTGTTCTTGTGCTGACTGCGCTCGTCCTGGCAGGCGACCACGGTGCCGGTCGGGATGTGGGTGATGCGAACCGCGGACTCGGTCTTGTTGACGTGCTGGCCACCGGCGCCGCTGCTGCGGTAGGTGTCGACGCGCAGGTCCTTGTCGTCGATCTGGACCTCGACGTCCTCGACTTCGGGCAGCACCGCGACCGTCGCCGCCGACGTGTGCACACGCCCTTTGGCCTCGGTCTCCGGCACCCGCTGCACCCGATGGCCGCCGGACTCGAACTGCAGGTAGTGGAACACGTTCTCGCCGCGCAGCGCGAACACCAGTTCCTTGAACCCACCCTGCTCGGCCTCGGAGCTGTGCATCACCTCGACGGTCCAACCCATCCGGCCGGCGTAGCGCTGGTAGATGTCGGCGAGGTCGCGCGCGAACAACGCCGCTTCTTCACCACCGGTGCCGGCACGGATCTCGACGATGCAGTCGCGGCGATCGTCACCGACACCGGCAAGCAGCAGGTCGATCAGTTCGTCCGCGCGCTGGCGGGCGCCAACCTCGAGCTCGGGAAGTTCGGCCGCGGCCAAGGCCGCCAATTCTGGATCGCCACCCGGTGCGGTCAGGGCCCGGTTGTCGTCGATCTGCTGCTCGAGCCGACGCAACTCCTCGTAGCGGGAGACCGTTCGCGTCAGCGACCCCAGTTCTTTCTGGATCGCGGCCAGCCGCTCCGGACGGGTTGCCGTCTGCGGATCGCTGGCCTGGGCCAACAGTTCCTGCAACCGGGCCGACATGCCATCGAGCTTCTGGCGGATGCGAGGGCGCAGATGGCTCATGCGGCACCAGCAGAACGGCGAACAGCCGGACGGCGTTCACTGGCAAGCGTGGACCGGTCGGCCGGCCAGGCAAACCCGGCCATGGCCAGCCCGGCAAACCAACGCCTGGTCATCTAAGCGGTCGGGGTTTCCTTGGCCTTGCCGTAGCGCTTCAGGAACTTGTCGACTCGGCCCGCCGTGTCGATGAACTTCTGCGCGCCGGTGTAGTACGGATGACAGGCCGAGCAGATGTCGACGCGGATCTCGGACTTGACGGAGCGGGTCACGAACTTGTTGCCGCAGGCGCAGGTGACCTTGCACTCTTGGTAGTTGGGGTGGATGCCGGCTTTCATGGGTCGCGCCGCGGGCAGCGCTGCTGCTCCGCGAGGGGGAAAGAGTGTAGGCGCGGCGACCGCGGGTTCAACCCCGCTCCAGGCAATCGCGCCGCGAGGCCCGTCCGCCCCTAGCGAACCCAGGCCAGCAGTCGCCCTACGGTCACCGCGTTGGCATCGATACCGTGCAGGTGCACGGCCGTAGCCCGCACCGGGCGTTCTGGAATCAGCGCCGCCAACACGTCGAGCAGGGCTGCCCGTTGCGCGGGCGTCAGACCTGCCAGGTGCGGGCCTGGCAACAAGACCGCTGCCGGCCCCACCTCGAGGTGCGGCACCAGCGGCACCGGCGCCGGCCGCCGGAGCATCACGGCGCCCGACGGCATCAGTTCGAGGACCGGGGCAAGCATCTGCGGCGGCTTGTCGGCCGGACCGTACAGCCACACCATGCCGACGGGCCGCAACCCGGCCGGCAACCGGGAAGGCGACGCCGGTTCGCCGTCCCCCGGCGGCGCCGCTCGCAGCGAACCGACAGCCGGCGGCGTCAACCAGACGGCCGCGGCGGCAAGCACCGCCAGCGCCGCAATCGCGGCGAGCAGCAGGCGACCGAACAGCGAAGTCGGTGGCAGGGTCATCGATGCACGCGCAAACGGTCGAGCAGACGCAGGACCGCCGGCACATGCAAGCCCATCACGGTATCGAACCCACCCCCGTGCAGCCGCAGGAAGGACTGCGCCGGATCCTGGATGCCGTAGGCGCCGGCCTTGCCGCGCCACTGCTCGGAATCGAGGTATCGCTGCAGATCGGCCTCGCTCGGCACCGTCGCCACGACTTCGGCGGTGACGGTCTCCTCGACGACCACGTCCCGCCCGGGCAGCCACAGACAGTGGCCGGTGTGCACCCGGTGGACGCGCCCGAGCAACGCCCGCAGCATCCGTTCGGCCTCGGCGCGATCCTTGGCCTTGCCGTGTTCGACACCATCGACGTCGACGACGGTGTCGACACCCAGCACCGGGCGGGTCCGGTCGCGCGGACGGCTGCCGACCGCCTTGCTGCGCGCGCGTTCGGCGGCGACGCGCAGCGGCTCGCCAGTGGCATCCGGCTCCGGACCTGGTTCGCAGAGGTCGAAGGCGATGCCGGCCTGCTGCAGCAGCTGAGACCGCCTCGGCGACGTCGACGCCAACCACAGCGTCGGCAGGCCAGACAGCGGCAGTCCGGCGCCCACGACGCGTCGCTCAGCCGCGCTTCTTGCCGCCCGGTGCCAGCCGGACCAGCAGACAGGCCGGCGACAACGCGTGCGTCAGGTTCGGCTTGCCGCCGCCCAGATGTTTGCCAACCTCGAGCGGCAGGTGCCCGAACGGCTTCAGCAACACGCGCGCGCGCTCGAGGAACTGCTGCGCGGCGGTGTCCTTCGGCTCGATGCCGATCCGCTGCTGCGCGCGCAGCGTCGACTTGTCGGAGAACACGATCTCGTCGACGGTCAGCAGGTTCTGCAGGAACGTCGCGACGTGCGGGCGCACGGCGGGCACGCGCTGGAAAAACGTGTTGCGGTCACTGATTCCGGCCTCGCGCAGGAAGGTCAGGTTGACGCCATTCTGATCGTTGTAGATCTGGGCGACCGACTCGCGCACCGCCAGGCATCGATCGAACAGGCCCGGAATCGCCAGATCGCGCAGCAGATCCTCGACCTCGTAGGCCTCGGTGACGCGGAACTCGTTGCGGTCGACGTACGACTCCGCAATCCGGCGCCGCGCCTCCTGGCCGTAACCGCACGGCAGGCCATCGGCGAAATAGATGTGCAACAGGCACTCGACGAAGTCGGGCACCTTCGGCTCGACCGGCGGCGACAGGTCGGCTACCACCGCCTCGAGGCCGGCGTAGACGAGGTTCCAACTCGCCGGCTCCGGCGGCAACGGTTGCCGCGGATCCGGCACCGATACCGCGGCTGCATCGTCCTTGGACTTCTTCTTGGCCACGAGGCCTCCTGGCGGCGTCATTCCGGATCGCGAACCGGGCAGAGTGGACGGTCTTGCCGGCGGGCGCCCGCAGCCCTAGCCGGGCGCAGCGCGCCTACTTCTTCTTGGCGGCGCCTGGGGCCTTGTTCTTGTCGTCGGCGTTCTCGACCTTCTTCTTCTTCGGCCGTGGCACCTTCTTCGGCGGCGGCGCCCAGGCCTTGGGCTTGGCCTTGGACTTCTTGCGCTCGCGCTTCTTCGGCGTCGGCACCTTGCCACCGGCACGCTTGATCATGCTGGCGACGGTGTCCGACGGCTTGGCGCCGACCGACATCCAGTAGTGCGCCCGCTCGACATCGAGCTTGAGCTGCTCCTGGGCCCGTGGCATCAGCGGCAGGTAGTAGCCGATTGCCTCGATGATCCGACCATCGCGCGGGAAGCGCGGATCGGTGACCACGACGCGGAAGGTCGGGTGGTTGAGCTTGCCGAACCGTTTGAGACGAAGCGTGACTGCCAAGGGAAAGGGTCTCCGTTGCGCGTGGAAGCCGCGAAAGGGCGTAGCATGAAAGCGGAACACTGCCAGCAAAGCCAGCGTTTTCTGGCGTGTGCAGCGCAGGAATCTACCGACGCCGCCCACCCGGGAACCCGGGGAATCCCCGCCCCCCACCCCCCGGGAACCCGCCGCCTGGGAAACCACCCCCCGGCATTCCAGGGAAGCCACCGCCGGATTTGCCACCGCCGCCCATCAGGCCACCGAGCCCGCCCGGCATGCCGCCGCGGCCCATCTTCTTCATCAGGTCCTGCATCATCTTGAACTGCTTGATCAGCCCGTTGACGACGTCGAGCGGATTGCCCGAGCCGGCGGCGATCCGGCGGCGGCGCGGCAGATCGATCAGATCGGGCTTCTGCCGCTCGTGCGGCGTCATCGACAGGATCACCGCCTCGATGCGCTGGAAGTGCTGGTCGTCGAAGTCGATGTCCTTCATCGCCGAGCCGATCCCAGGGATCATGCCGAGCACTTTCTTGAGCGGTCCGAGCTTGCGGATCATGTTCAACTGGCCGAGGAAATCCTCGAAGTTGAACTGACCCTTCTGCAGCTTGCGGGCAGCCGCTTCGGCCTCTTTCTCGTCGATGACCGACTGTGCCTTCTCGACCAGGCCGACGACATCGCCCATGCCCAGGATGCGCCCGGCCATCCGCGGCGGATCGAATTCCTCGAGGTCATCCGGCTTCTCGCCGACACCGGCGAACAGGATCGGCCGGCCGGTCACCTTGACGATCGACAGTGCGGCGCCGCCACGCGCATCGCCATCGACCTTGGTCAGCACCAGACCGTGCAGCGGCAATCGGGCGTGGAACTCCTTCGCCGAGTTCACCGCGTCCTGGCCGAGCATCGAGTCGCAGACCAACAGCACACCGTGCGGCTTGCACAGGTCGTGGATCTGCTGCAGCTCCTTCATCAACGGCTCGTCGATGTGCAGGCGGCCGGCCGTGTCCAGGATGACGACGTCGTGTTGACGGGTCCGGGCGTGTTCGAGGCCGCGCCGACACACTTCCGGCGGCCGCGCCGTCGTCGGCTCGGCGTAGACGGCAATGTTCAACTGCTTGCCGAGCGCCTGCAGTTGGTCGACGGCCGCCGGCCGCTGCAAGTCGGCGGCGACCAGCAGCGGGTTCTTCTTCTTGTTCTTGCGCAGCCACAACGCCAGCTTGGCGCAGGTCGTGGTCTTGCCGCTGCCCTGCAGACCGCACATCATCAGCACCAGCGGCGCCTGCGGCGCGACCGGCAGGCCTTGGGCCTGACCGCCGAGCAGCAGATCGGTCAACGCATCGTGGAAGCACTTGATGAACTGCTGGCCCGGCTCGACCGCCTTGATGACGTCCAGGCCGAGCGCCCGCCGCTTGACGTCGGCGACGAATTCCTTGGCGACCTGGAAATTGACGTCGGCCTCGAGCAGTGCCTGTCGGACCGCGCGGATGCCGTCTTCGATGTTGGATTCGGTCAGGACCTTCTGACCGACGATGGCGCGGTAGGCCTTGCCGAGTGCGCCCGCCAGGGAGTCGAACATGAATGTGTCTCGTTTGCAGGACGCCGGCAATCGCGGCGGCGCGCACAGCCCAGAATGTTGGACGGATCCGCCAGCGTCAAGCAACAGCGCGGGAAGACGCGCCGGACGACATCGTCTAGACTGCTTCATGCCGCGGCGTGCGGCGATTCACGAGGTCCCCTGAATGCGCAAGTTCTTCGCCCTCTCCATCCTGTCGCTCGCGGCCTGCCAGTCGGCGCGCGACAACGTGCTCGGCCACTATCCGGAACTCGAGCGCGCGCTGTTCCAGTTCCAGGGTGAACAACAGCGCTTCGCCCGCGAAAACCAGGTGCCGCAGTCGTTCGACTTCCCCGGCGCCGGCAAGGTCCAGGTCCGCGACCTGTCCTTGGACGGATACCCGGGCAACAGCTACGTCCGCTGCCGGTTCATCTACCAGAACACCACCGGCCAGCCGGTGCCACGGGCGTGGGTGTCGCTCGACGTGCTGGACGCCCAGGGCAACATGGTCGCGAGCCAGGTTTCGGTGTGCATCGTTCCGACGGCCGCGCCGATCCACATCGACCGGTTCTTCTCGGATGAACTGCGGACCCAGACGCTCGACGCACATCTGCAGCCCGGCTGGTCGTGGCGCGTGACCTGCAAAGCCGAGTTCTACGATCCGGCGGACATCGACCAGGATGTGCGCGAGGGCTGGCGCAATCGCTGATTGCGCGCGGTGCGACGCGCGGCGAACGGCGGCAGCGACCGCCGTCAGCCTTCGCTGATGCGCTCGATGTCGGCGCCGATGCCGTGCAGCTTCTGTTCGATCCGTTCGTAGCCGCGATCGATGTGGTAGACGCGACGGACATCGGTGTGACCGCGCGCGACCAGGCCCGCCAGCACCAGGCTCGCCGACGCGCGCAGATCGCTGGCCATCACCGGCGCGCCGCGCAGATCGTCGGTGCCTTCGATGATCGCGCTCGGCCCTTCGCGACGGATCCGCGCGCCCAGCCGCTGCAGTTCGGCGGCGTGGATGAAGCGCTCGGGATAGATCTTCTCGGTGATCACCGACACGCCATCCGCCCGCGCCATCAGCGCCATGAACTGCGCCTGCAGATCGGTCGGGAAGCCCGGGTAGGGCATCGTCGTGACGTCACAGGCCCGCAGCCGCCCGGTCGCTGTCGGCACGTTGCGGATGCTGTCCTTGCCGACGTCGAGCTGGGCGCCGGCAGCCTGCAGCCGGTCGACCACGGCCAACAGGTGCATCGGGTTGGCGCCGTGCACCACCA
>JADJPQ010000006.1 GCA_016713175.1 Planctomycetota bacterium | reverse complement strand
GTGGGTGAGGTGTCCGTTGGTGCTGGCGCGGTGACCCGGCTGGATGCAGATGCGCTCGGGTATGCGGCCTGCACTGTAGAGATGCGAGGCCAGGACCTGCAAGTTGGTGACCAGCTATCGCTCGTCAGCGTCGAGCTGGGGTTCGAGGTCGGCAAGGTCGTGGTGGAGAGGTACGGTGTTGCCAGCGTGTCCGTCACACCTGGCACGTATCGAGTCGTGCGCTCCCGCAAGATGCCCGGCGTTGGCGGCTTTCCCGTCGCCGTATTTGCATTGGAAGCAACCGTTGTGACTTCGACCAACCGACACGCGCAGCTCAGGTTCCCTGTGGTTGGCGGGCGGCTGGGGCTTTCGCTTGCGGGTAGACCATATGCAAGTGGATGGGTGCAAGTGCGAGGGCTCTACCGGCAAGTGGCGAAAACGGACGCGGCCGGTTGGGTGACGTATCACGTATGGCCGGGGCAGCAGTTCGAGTTGGTCGCAGTTCGGCCGATCCCGAGTGGGTGGCAACCGATCGGCCCGGCGTGGAGTGTGATGAACGTCGGTGATGGGATGACGCTGGAAGCGAAGTGACTGTCTGCCCGGAAACGGGATCGGGCGGGATGGGTTTGCGCGTCATTGCGGCAACCGGCACCGAACTGGCGCGGTCCGCCGCGGCAGTCGAAACCGCGGTCGGCGCTGGTCGACCGTTGGCGGGCTCGAGCGGAGGCGCGCGCTAACCTGAACTTCCAGAGGGGCTGAGCCTCAGCGTCGCCCAAGGGACTTTGCCAGTGGGCACTTCGGATGATCTGGGCACCCGCACACCTTGCAAAATGTAGTCACTAAACAACTTGAAAAGCAACCCGAGTGTGGCTACTCTGGTGGCATGGTTGAGCAACCTGGCGCTGTCCATGTCGTCACGACCAAGCGCGAGTACAAGGGCAAGACCTACGTCGCCCACCTACTGCGCCACAGCTTCCGAGAGGGCGGCAAGGTGCGCAACGAGACGGTTGGCAACCTCTCGCACCTGCCCGCCCACGTCGTCGAACTGATCCGCCAGTCACTGCGCGGGCAGCGATTCGTCGAAGTCGGTGGATCGTTCGACATCCTGCGTTCACCGCGGCACGGCAACGTCACCGCGGTTATGACCATGATGCGAAACCTGGGCATGGCTGCACTGCTCGGGTCTCGTCCGAGCCGCGAGCGCGATCTTGTGATGGCGATGGTCGCAGCCAGGGTGCTTCGGCCGTCGAGCAAGCTGGCGACGACGCGATGGTGGACGACGACTACGTTGCCCGGCCAACTCGCGGTCGAGGATGCGACCGAGGACGACCTGTATGCGGCGATGGACTGGTTGCTGGAGCGGCAGCCAGCCATCGAGAAGAAGCTGGCGGCGCGACACCTGTCGGCCGGTGGGATGGTGCTCTATGACATATCCTCCAGCTATTTCGAGGGGACGAAGTGCCCACTGGCCGCGCTCGGCCACAGTCGAGACGGCAAGAAGGGCACGTTGCAGGTGAACTACGGATTGGTCACAGACTCGTGCGGCTGCCCGGTTTCCGTGACGGTGTTCGCCGGCAACGTTGGCGACTCGACCACCGTGATGGACCAGGCGACCAAGTTGCAGACGACGTTCGGCATCGAGTCCCTCGTGCTCGTCGGCGATCGAGGCATGATCACTGAGAGGCAAATCGACGCCATCAAGAAGCGCCCAGGCATCGATTGGGTCACTGCGCTGCGTTCGCCGGCGATTCGCGATCTCGTGGAGCGGAAGGCCATCCAGCTTGGACTGTTCGACGAACGCAATTTGTTCGAGATCGTCGACGAGCAGTATCCCGGCGAGCGACTTGTTGCATGCTGCAACCCGGCCCTGGCCGAACACCGCAAGCTGAAGCGGGATTCTCTGATCGAGGCGACGAGGAAGAAGCTCGACAAGATCAAGGCTTCAGTGACGAGCGGTCGGCTGCGCGGCAAGGACAAGATCGGATTGCGCGTCGGCAAAATCATCAACGCGCACAAGGTCGGCAAACACTTCGATTTCACGATCGAAGACGCCAGCTTCGAATTCTCCGTCGATCAGAAGCGCGTCCGAGAGGAGGCGGCTCTCGACGGAATCTACGTGATTCGCACCAGTCTGGCCGCCAAGGCACTCGACACGCACGGGGTCGTGCTCACCTACAAACGACTCAGCTCCGTCGAGCGTGCCTTCCGCAGCCTCAAGACCATCGACCTGCACGTGCGGCCTATCCACCACTGGACAGAAGACCGCGTCCGCGCCCACATTTTCCTCTGCATGCTGGCTTTCTATGTTCAGTACCACATGCAGGAAGCGTGGCGGTCGCTGCTCTACCGCGACGAGGAACTCTGGGACCACACCAGGGCCGATCCCGTGGCGAAAGCGCCGCGCTCGTCCAGCGCCAAGCAGAAGGATGCCACGCACCTGACTGCGCAGGGTTGGCCTGTGCACAGCTTCCGAACTCTGCTCGACGACCTCGGCGGCATCGTCCGGAACACGTGCCGGCGCAAAGGCGCAGTCGCTGGCGAGCCGGAGTTCGAGCTCGTTACGCAGGCCACCGACCTCCAGAACCGAGCGCTCGAGCTCATCCAGAACATGACCGCGTAGTCAGAAAACCAACACGCCGATGAGAGCAGACCCAGTCAATACAAGGACTTCCGCCAGTCGGCCGGTCGAAGTTCAGGCTAACGTACGGGAAACCGGCGAAAGAACGAGGCGACGAGTCGCTGGTCGATCGAGTCTCGGGGCGATGGTCTGGCGGTTCGGGTCTGGTTCGGACGGCGTGAAGCGACGTTCGTGCTGCCGGCCGTTGCGTTGGTCAGCGCTGGCAGGTTGGGGGCACTCGGCGCGGGAACCGGTTGCCGAGAGTCGAGACCGGACCGGCGGCTGGCTATGGTGCCCGAACCTCATGTCCATCGCCGCCACCGTCAACACCGGCGCCGCCGCCGCCAAACCCGTCCTCAACGTCGCCATGGTCGGTCACGCGTTCATGGGTCGCGCCCATGGCAACGCGTTCCGGCAGGTCAACCACTTCTTCGATCTGCCGTTCCACGTCGTGCCCGCGGTCATCGTCGGCCGCGACCCCGAACGCGCCGCCGCCGCCGCCCACAAGCTTGGTTTCGCCGAGAGCACGACCGACCTGAAGGCGACGCTGGCCCGCCAGGACATCCACCTGGTCGATGTCGCCACGCCCAACGACAGCCACTGCGCGATCGCACTGCAGGCGCTGGCGGCCGGCAAGCACGTGTTGTGCGAGAAGCCGCTGGCGATGACCGTCGACGAGGCGAAGTCGATGGTCGCCGCCGCGAAGAAGAAGAAGGTGCGGGTCGGCCTGTGGCACAACTACCGCCGCGCGCCGGCGACCAGGCTGGCGGCGCAGATGATCGCCCGCGGCGATCTCGGCGAGGTCCGCCAGGTCCGGGCCGTCTACCTGCAGGACTGGCTGGCCGATGCTTCGGTGCCGGCGAGCTGGCGCACGAGCCGCAAGACCTGTGGCTCCGGCGCGCACGGGGACCTGAACGCGCATCTGATCGACCTGACCCGGGCGCTGACCGGCCTCGAGTTCGACAGCGTCATCGGCGTGCAGCAGACCTTCACCAAGGAGCGTCCCGATGGCGCCGGCGGCACCGCCAAGGTCGACGTCGACGATGCGCTGTGCTTCCTGGCGAAGTTCAAGAACGGCGCGGTCGGCACCTATGAGGCCACGCGCGTGGCTCCGGGCCGCAAGAACTTCAATTGCATCGAGATCTCCGGCAGCAAAGGCTCACTGCGCTGGAATCTCGAACGGATGAACGAGCTGGAGGTTTTCCTGTTCGCCGACCCGCGCGATGGGCAGGGCTTCCGGACGATCATGTGCATGGACTCGGTGCATCCGTACGCCGCCAACTGGTGGCCGGACGGCCACATCGTCGGCTACGAACACACGTTCGTGCATCACGTCGCCGACTTCGTCGCGGCGCTGGCGAGCGGCGAGCCGTTCGCGCCGGATTTCCAGGATGGCCTGGCCGTGCAGGGTGTGCTCGCCGCCGTGCTCGAGTCGGTCAAGGCCGGAGCCTGGGTCAAGGTGCGGCGGTAGTTCGCGAGGTGCGGAGGCGCGCCGCCGGGCAGGCGACTACTCTGCGGTCGCCATGAAGCACCCATTGCTCGTCGTTTCGTTGCTGCTCGGCATCGCCATCGCGCAGGAACCGGTGGCGAAGAAGCCGCCGGTGCTGCCGGTACGCGAGGTCACCGTCTTCAAGGACGGTCATGCCTACCTGATCCGTGAGGCGCCGCTGCCCGACGGCGCGGGGGCCATCGTGCTCGACGAACTGCCGGTGCCGGTGCTCGGCACGTTCTGGCCGTTCGCCACCGGCGCGGCGCGCCTGGTCGCGGCGAAGTCGGGTCACGACACCGTGGCCACCGATCGGCCGGCAATGGACTTCCGGCAGATCGCCCGCGCCAACAGCGGCAAGGACGTCACGATCGTCACCGCCGACAAGGAGCGGATCGACGGCCGGCTGCTCGGCGTCCCGTCGCTGAAGGACGTGCCGGCGGCCAGCGACGGCGAACTCCTGTTGCTGCAGACGGGGAGTGGCACGCGTGTGCTGGCGCTGAGCCAGGTTCGCGACCTGGAGGTGCGCGGCGAGTTCGTGCCGCGGATCCGCGGCGAAGAGCAGCAAGCCCGGTTGACACTGCAGATCGCCGGCGGTGGCGCCGGCGCCACGGTCGGCGTGATGTATGTGCAACGCGGTCTGCGGTGGATCCCGGCGTACCGGCTCGACATCGACGGCAAGGGGCAGGCGGCGGTGCAGTTCGAGGCGACGCTGGTCAACGATCTGGTCGATCTCGAACGGGCGACCGTCAACCTCGTCGTCGGCGTGCCGAAGTTCGAGTTCCAGGGACTGGTCGATCCGATCTCGCTGCAGCAGGAGGCGGCGGCGGTCGCGGCGATGGCGCCGCAGAGCCAGCGGTTCAGCAATGCCTTGTCGAACTCGTTGATGACGCAGGCCGCCTGGCACGGCCAGCAGCAGGAACAGGAATCACGACCGGCCGTCGCCGGCGCCGAGGCGCAGGAGGACCTGTTCGTGTTCACCGTGCGCGACGTCACGCTGAAGCGGGGCGAGCGGTTGGTGCTGCCGATCGCGTCGTTTGCGCTGACCTACCGCGATGTCCATCGGCTCGAGATCCCGTTCGCGCCGCCGATGGAGGTGCGGCAGGGCCTGCAGAGCGAACGCGTGGTCGAACTGGCGAAGCAGCTGGCGGCGCCCAAGGCCCGCCACGTGTTGCGGTTGAAGAACGGCAGCGACGCGCCGCTGACGACCGCGCCGGCGCTGGTGTTGACCGCAGGGCGCGTGCTGGCGCAGGGCCGGATGTCGTACACGCCGCGCGGCGGCGAGACCGACCTCGAGATCAACGTTGCGGTCGATGTGCAGGTCGACACCGAGGAGCGCGAACAGAAGCGCGATCCGGGGCCGTTCCGCTTCGGCGACGACAACTACGCGCGGGTCGACATCGCGGGATCGATCGCCTTGCAGAACCACAAATCGCAACCGATCGAGATCGAAGTCACCCGGCGCGCGCTCGGTCTGGCCGACGCGATCGGGCAGGACGGCAGCAACAAGCAGCTCGATCTGGTGCAGGCCTGGCAGGACGGCGGGGCGCCCGGGTGGTGGAGCTGGTGGAACTGGCCGTACTGGTGGTTCCAGCACAACGGCTTCGCCGAGTTTCGCTGGACGGTGAAGCTGGCGCCCGGTGCGGCGACGAAGCTCGAAGCCAGCTGGCACTACTTCTGGCGCTGAACGGGTCCGGCTGTCGGTGGCCTTGCAGCGCCGGGCCCGCTAGATTCCCGCCGCTCGGCCATCCGCCGACGAGGCTCGCCATGATGAAAGGTCCCGGCATCTTCTTCGCGCAGTTCATGAGCGACCAGGCGCCGCTCAACCGCTTCGACACCGCCTGCCGCTGGGCGGCGGGGCTCGGTTACGTCGGCATCCAGGTGCCGTCGTGGGACGGCCGTTGCATGGATCTGCGGAAGGCGGCGACCAGCAAGACGTATTGCGACGAACTGAAGGGCCAGGCGCTCGCCGCCGGCACGACGATCAGCGAACTGAGCACGCACCTGCAGGGCCAGCTGGTCGCGGTGCATCCGGCGTACGCGTCGATGTTCCAGGTGTTCGCGCCGGCCGACGTCAACACGCCCGACGCGATGTGTCGTTACGGCACCGAGCAGGTCAAGCTGTGCCTGCAGGCCAGCCGCAACCTCGGTCTGTCGGCGATGCCGACGTTCTCCGGGGCCTTGATGTGGCACACGGTCTATCCGTGGCCGCAGCGGCCGGCGGGTCTGGTCGAGGAGGGCTTCAAGGAACTGGCGCGGCGCTGGCGGCCGATCCTCGACTACGCCGACGAATGCGGCGTCGATTGCGCCTTCGAGGTGCACCCGGGCGAGGACCTGCACGACGGCGCTTCGTACGAGGCGTTCCTCGATCACGTCGACGAGCATCCGCGCGCGTGCCTGCTCTACGACCCGAGCCACTTCGTGCTGCAGCAGCTCGACTACCTGGAGTACATCGATCTCTACCACGAGCGCATCAAGTGCTTCCACGTGAAGGACGCCGAGTTCCGGCCGAACGGCCGCGTCGGCGTCTACGGCGGCTACCAGAACTGGCAGAACCGCGCCGGCCGGTTCCGGTCGCTCGGTGATGGTCAGGTCGATTTCGCGGCGATCTTCACGCTGCTGACCAAGTACGGCTATGAGGGTTGGGCGACGCTGGAGTGGGAGTGCTGCTTCAAGGACAGCCAGCAGGGTGCGGCCGAGGGCGCGCCGTTCATCAAGCGGCACATGATCAAGCCGCCGGCGCGCGCGTTCGATGATTTTGCCGGTGGCGCGGTCGACAGGAAGGCGGTGCGGCGGGCGCTCGGGCTGGAGTGACGGAAGTCCGATCCCGGGATCCGGTCCGCCGGAGCGGGCCGCGGGTCTTGGTGCGTAGCCGCATGCGGCCGGGCAGGATCTGCCTCGTCGAGGTGTAGGAACTGCAATCGCGGCCCGGGGTCGGGCGCGTCGTCCCAAGCGGGAGTGGGCTCTGGCGCCGGGCACGGTGCTTGCGAGAACGCGATCGCGGCGCCGCATCGGCGCTGCGGCACTTGCCGGCCGTACGGCTCACCGTCCCGCATCCCGCATGCCCGCCCGATCGACCCTGTTCTGCCGGTTCCGCCCCGATCGCGTCGCCGCCCTCGCCATCGGTCTCGTCGCTGCCGTTCCTGCCCAGTCCGTGGTCTTTGCGCCGCGCGTCGACTTCGGCATGGCCCAGGAGAACGGTCAGCAGGCTGCCGTTGCCGACTTCGATCACGACGGCAACCTCGACATCGCGACGACGATGGAGGGCTACAATCAGGGCAAGGTCGAAGTCCTGTTCGGCGACGGTCAGTCCGACTTCGGCTCGTCGACCGAGTTTCCCTCCTACGTGGCCTTCGGGCTGTGCCTTGGCGATTTCGACGCCGGTGGCTTCGAAGACATCGTCGCCACCAGCTACGGCTGGGCGCAGCACGGTGTTCGCGTCTACCGCAATGACCATCAGGGCGGCTTCAGCAATGTGGCGACCGTGTCGACCTTGGCGACCCCGCCGGTCGGCGTCGTCGCCGGCGACTTCGATGGTGACGGTCGCCTCGATCTCGCCGCGATCAGTGAAGGCGGTGGTTACGCCGTCGATTGGTTCCATGGCAACGGCAACGGCACGTTCAGCGCCTTCCACGTGGTCCCGAACACCAGCGGTCTGGTGGGGCGCCGGATCCATGTCGGGCATTTCGATGGTGACAGGCACCTGGATCTGCTCGCGATCCATCAAGGCGGGGCGATGGTGCTGCGCAACGACAGCCAGGGAACTGGGAACTTCACCGCGACCAATGGCATCGCCGCGGCCGAACCGATGACTGTCGCTGCGGTCGCCGATCTGGATGGCGACGGCCTCGACGACGTCGTGACCTGCGGCTCCCAGTTGAAGGTCTGGCACGCGGTCGGCAACGCGCAGTTCACGCTGGTGGCGACGCAAGCGCTACCCGGCGGGGCGCTCGACGCGCGCTTTGGCCAGATCGACGGCGACGGCATCCTCGATCTCGTGACCGCGGGCTACGGCGGCGCGGCGATCCGCTTTGGCTTCGGCGGTGGCCAGTTCTCGGCGCCGCAGCCGGTCCCGACCGGGCTCTATCCGAAGGCGGTCGTACTGGGGGACTGGAACGGCGATGGCTGGAACGACCTCGGCATCCTGTGTCAGGGCCTCGCCGGGCAGAGTTCGTTCGTGTCGATCCATGAACAGGTGCCGCCGGCCGTGGTGGCGACCTCGACTCCGTACGGCAGCGGCTGCGGCGCGCCGGCATTGGGCCTGGTTGCCGACCCGGCAGCGCGCCCGAGGCTGGGCGCCACCGCGCGCGCCAGGATCGTGCAGGCGCCGACCACGATGGCGGGCGTCGCTCTCGGCTGGAGCCGGCAACTGCTTGGCAGCACGCCGCTGCCGCTCGATCTGACCGGGTTCGGCATGCCTTCGTGCTGGTTGCTGCAATCCGCCGAGGCGGCGTTGCCGGTGGTGCCGGTGCAGGGGGTCCTGGAGTTCGCGCAGCCGATCCCGCACCTGCCCTCGCTGCTCGGCGCCCATGTCCATCTGCAAGCCCATGCCGTCGCGCCGGGCCAGAACGCACTCGCCACCATCGTCAGCAATGGCATGGAGTGGCGATTGGGCGACGGCTGAGTCGGAACCGGTCCGACGCCGACGAACACGATCTTCCCGCACCAGAAGGTGACCATGCACTCGAGTCGATTCCTCCTCTGTTCGCTGTTGCTGGCAGGCCTCGTTCACGCGCAGGTCACTGCCAGTTGGGCACCGTTCGGCGTTGGCTGCCCTGGCACCGCCACCGGGCTTGGCGCCACGCAGGTGCTGCCAGCCGTCGCCAGCCACTCCTGGGGCAGCGGCAACGCCATCCCGTTCGGCTGGTCGCCGAACCGCTACCAGCAGGTGATCACCGGCAGCGAACTGCCGACGCCGTTCACGATCGCGGCGCTGGCGCTGCGGCAGCCGCACACCGGCGCCACCGCACCGGGCTTCACGGTCGATCTCGAGATCAGGGTCGGCTACACGACGCGGCAGGGCGCATCGCTCAGCACCACCTTTGCCGCAAACCAGGACGCCGGCCCGATGGTCACCGTGCTGCCGCGTGCGCAGGTCGCGTTCCCCGACCAGTCGCCGTCGTACCCGCAGGCCTATACCGACATGGTGGTCACGATCCCGTGGCCAGTCGCGTTTGGATGGGTGCCGCAACCGGGACGGCACCTGCTCGTCGACATCACGGTGTTCGGCAACAGTGCCGGCGGTGGCATCTACGGGTATCCACTCGACAACATCTCGGGCACCTGGAGTCTGTGGGGAACGCCGGCGACAGCCACCGTGGCCAATGGCGGCGCCGTGCGAGCCTTCGGCTTCGTGATGGGGCTGGTGGCGCAGACGAACACCGCGGTGCCGTCGCTCCACACCGACCAGACCCCGATGATCGGCGACCAATTTCGCGTGCGGGCGAGCCAATGCGCACCCCGAGCCTGGGTGGCGCTGGCGATGGGGTTGTCGCGCACCCAGGCCGGGGCCGTTGCCCTGCCGTTCCCGTTGGCCGGGCTCGGGGCTCCGGGTTGCGATGTGCTCGTCGACCCGGCGGACGTGTTGTTCCTGGCTGCCAACAGCGCCGGCACGACGAACCACCAGTACGACATCCCGAACGACATCTACCTGCTGCGCATGCACCTCTACTCGCAGGCGTTCGTGGTCGATCCGGCGGCGAACGCGCTCGGTCTCGCGGTCAGCAACGGCGGCGACGGCTACGTCGGCAACCAGTAGGTGAACCTGGGCGACGGACCGCGCCGGTCACCGCCCGTTGCGCGTGATGGCGCGCACCGCCCGCACACCGACGTACGGATCCGCCGAGCCAGGCGCCCCGGTCGACAAGAAGGCGGTGCGGCGGGCGCTCGGGCTGGAGCAGGGGCACGCATCGTCCGGGGCTTGGTCTCCGGCGGCCGCAGTCTATCATGGTGCCGATGATCGACGACCGGCTGCGAAGGATCACGTGTTCGCTCGACGTGATGGGTGGCAAGCCCTGCATTCGCGGCATGCGAGTCACGGTGGGAGCTCTGGTCGGCCTGCTTGCCGCGGGGCGCTCGATCGAGGAAGTCTTGACCGCGTATCCGTATCTCGAACGCGAAGACGTGTTCGCGGCGCTCTCCTACGCAGCCTGGCGAGCCGAGGAAGTCGATGTTCCATTGCGTGCCTCGTGAGGGTGCTGGTTGACGTCAATCTGACTCCGGCCTGGGTGCGTACTTGCGAGAACATCGCGTGGATGCTCTGCACTGGACCGAAGTTGGGGCGGCGCATGCAACCGATCGTGAGATCATGGCCTGGGCTGTTGGCCATGGGTGTCTCGTGTTCACCCATGACCTCGACTTTGGCACCCTGCTCGCCCTGACTCGTGCGCGAGGGCCTTCCGTTGTGCAGCTGCGCGCCCATGACACCCTCCCCGTCACCCATGGTGCAGCGATAGTCGCCGCTCTCTCGGAGTATTCGTCTGAGCTGGTACGGGGAGCTCTGTTGACCCTTGATCCGGCAGGGTCTCGCATCAGAATCCTGCCGATTCTCCAGTGACCGGCGGTCGTGGCGCTCGGGCGAACGGATGCGTGCGAACCCGGGACAGAGGAATCCGACACCTTTGGTCTGCCGCGTTTGGCTTGACCCGCTCCTGCTCGCATCGGCAAGGAGGGCTCGCCGCGCGCGCTCACCGCCCGTTGCGCGTGATGGCGCGCACCGCCCGCACACCGACGAACGAATCCGCCGAACCGGGCGCCCGCCCCGCCCGCGCCGCGCTGCGTTGCGCCTCCGGCCGATCCGCGGCCGAGCCGCCGCGAACGACGCGCAGGCCACTCGGTTGTGCCAACAGCCGCAGGCCATCGAGCGATCGCGCCGGCGCCGACGCATAGTCGACCAGCCAGTCCAGACACCACTCGCCGACGTTGCCGTGCAGGTCGAACAGACCGAACTGGTTCGGCAGGAACAGCGCCACGACCTGCGGGTCGGGTCCCGGCCCACAGTGCTGTCGGACCTGCGCCGGATCATCACCCCACGACCACGGCGTCATCGTGCCGGCCCGGCACGCATACTCCCACTGCGCTTCGGTCGGCAAGGTCATGCCGTAGCGCTGTAGCGTCGACCACGCGCGCTGCCAGTCGATGTTGGCGATCGGCATCAGGTCGCCGCCGGACCCGGCCTGTCCGAGCAGTCGGCGCCACTGTGCGACGGTGACTTCGCAACGACCGATCAGGAACTCCGACAGCGACACCGTCTGCAGCGGTCGTTCGTCGTCGCGCGCGAACGGGTCGTTCTGTTCGAAGCCGATCTCACTCGGTACCGCGCCCATCCGGAACGACCCCTGCGGCAACAGCACGAAGACGATGCCGGTCCGCGCGCCGACCCGCAACGCGCCGGTCTGCGGATCGCGCACCGGGATCGGTTCGAGCGGATCGTGGGAGGCGAGGTCGAGGCACTCGAACAGCCGCGTCGTCGGATCCATGCCGAGCGGCACCAGGCCCGGTTGTGGCTGCAGTTGCAGACCGCGGTAGTCGGCGGCCGCGCCGATGCCGTCGCTGGCCTTGATCGTCGCGATCGCCTGCTGCCATGCACTGGCATGGGTCTTCGCGGCCGGTGTCGCCACGTCGTGCGCGAACGCGCGTCGCGACTGCACGTCGGCGACCAGGCCGCCCGGGGCGAGAAACCGCCGCACTTCGGCGAGCAACCGCAACAGCGCGCCATGCAGATGCTCGTCGGCGCTGTCGGAGAACCGGCCGCCGTCCTGAGCGCGGCGCTGCTCGAGGTTCTCCAGCCGCTGCGCCATCACCGTCGCCTGCTCCAGCATCGGCGTCGCGAACGTCCGCAGCCAATCGTCGTACGCGGGCAGGGCTGACGGCCACGGCGGCGGCAGCGTCCGTTCCTGTTCGACGGCCCGGTGCAGCAGCGTGTCGTTGGCGAGCAGGCGGAAACCGGCGTCGGCGCGTTCGCGCAATTGCTGCTGGGCGCGCTGTTCGTCGGCGCGGGCGATCGCCAGTTGGCGCCACGACCACAACGAGAACAGCAGACCCGCGAGCAGGCAACACAGCGCGATCGCGGCGGCGATCACGTGACTGCGGTTTCTGCGGGCGAACTTGCGCAGCAGGTACCAGGTCGACGGCGGCCCGGCCATCACCGGCTGGTGCTCCAGGTGGCGCCGCAGATCACCGGCGAATTCGGCCACGGTCGCGTAGCGCTCGTCGACGCTGCGGGCCAATGCCTTCATCGTGATCCAGTCGAGGTCGCCGCGCAGAGCCGACTGGCTCGCTCGCGGCGCCACCGCACTCGGCGCCGCGATCGGATGCTCGCGGATCACCTTGGCAACGCCGGCGACGCCTTCGGCGCGCAACACGACGGTCGGGATCGGCAGCTGTTCGGTCAGCAGTTCGTAGAGCTGCACGCCGAGCGACCAGATGTCGGTGCGGGTGTCGACGTCGGGCAGACCGGCGGCCTGCTCGGGACTCATGAACTCCGGTGTGCCCATCAGCGTGCCCTGGAACGTCATCGCCGCGCCGGGCAGCGGCGTCGCCAGCGACTTGGCGATGCCAAAGTCGATGATCTTCGGTTGCAGGCGGCCGCCGAGGTCGGCGACCAGCACGTTGTTGGAACTGAGGTCGCGATGCAGGATCGCCTTCTGGTGCGCGTGCTGCACGGCGTCGAGCACGGCGAGGAACAGGTGCAGTCGCGTCGGCAGATCGAACGCGTGCTGCCGGCAGTGGGCGGCGAGCGGCTGACCGGCGACGTATTCCATCGCGAAGAACGGGCGGCCCTCGCCCGTCGTGCCGGCGTCGAGCAGTTGCGCGATGCCGGGGTGGTTCATCCGCAGCAGTGCTTCGCGTTCGGCGGCGAAGCGGGCCAGCACTTCGCGCGAGTCCATGCCCGGATTGAGCACCTTGATGGCGACCTGGCGGCGCAGCGGGACGGTCTGTTCGGCGAGCCAGACGGTGCCGAAGCCGCCGCGGCCGAGTACGCGAAGCAACCGGTATGGGCCGATGTGCTCGTGGTCGTCTGCCGTTGGTGCCGCGGGCTCTTCGGCGGGCACCGGCACACCGGCAGCGCGCAACCAGGCGCGGACCGCTGCGGCGTGTCTCGGATGCCGCGCGAACAGGGCGGCGAGGGCGGCGTCGCGCTCGGCATCGTCCAGTTCGAGGGCAGCGAGCACCGCGTCCTCGACGTCGTTCGGCAGATCGCCGTCGTCGACCATCACCCGGATCATCGTTGCTGCTGCGATTGGGGACAACGGCGCGGCGCTTTCCGTTACGATGAGCTTCCCTGCCATCCGAAGTCCGCCCCAGGAGCCATTGCCATGCGCGTGTTGCCGATGTTGTCGTTGTCGTTCGCTCTCGCCGCCCAGGTCCCCGACGTCGGCCTGACGATGGACGGCGGCATGTTGACGGTGATCTACGGGCAGTCGTGTGGCCCGGTGACCTGCACGCCGTTCGTCGGTGGCGCAGTGGCGGGCGGCGAGACGCGCAATCTGGTGCACACCAGTTCGCCGAATACGGCGTTCGTGATCGCGCTCGGTCTGCCCGGGCCGTGCCTGCGCTTTTCGGGGATCGACAACGTGCTGTTGCTCGGCGCGCCGATCACGACGGTCGCAGTCGGGACGACCGGTGGGCCCAATCCGGTCAGCGCCTGTCGCCAGGGTGCCGGGCGGGCGCAGCTGATGGTGCCGCGCGGAGTGCCGGCCGGCATCGTGTTCCGGCTGCAGTCGTTCGGCACCAGTGCGAGCTCGCAAGGGCCGGCGTTCTCCGGCGCGATCGAAGTGCGGACGGTCTGAAGCGGTGGCGGCGGAAGGGCTCTGGAACCGCCGCGTAGCACAGTGGCGGGGACATCACCACATCACCGGCCGCCGGTCACCACACCAACGGCCGTAGGAGAACTGCCTGTTCCTTCGAGCAACCAGAGTGGAGGAGAAACGCAGGAGA
Source organism: Planctomycetota bacterium (assembly GCA_016713175.1). Taxonomy (GTDB): domain Bacteria; phylum Planctomycetota; class UBA1135; order UBA1135; family UBA2386; genus JADJPQ01. Next base: position 131,652 of record JADJPQ010000006.1, on the reverse strand, counting down.
AGGACGCAGCGGCGGTTCCAGAGATCAGCCCTACGCGGCGAGGCGTGGGGGGTGGCTCGACGATCCGGAAATCGGAGCGCGGGCCCGGTCACCAGCGATGGAACGCCGGGTGGCCTTCCTTGACGGCAACGAACAGGCCATCGCAGGTCGCCGTGACCTTGCCGCCGGCTTCCAGCGTGCCGGAAATGCGGGCGCGGTCGTCGGTGAGCTCGACCAGTCTGGCGCGGAGGGTGACCGGGCCGCTCGTCGGGGTCGGGCGGCGCAGCTTGATCGAGTATTCGGCGGTCACCGTGCAGGGCGGTGTCGGTGTGCCGTGCTTCTGCATCAGGTGCCAGGCGGCGGTCCAGTTGCAGTGGCAGTCGAGCAGCGCGCCGATGATGCCGCCGTTCAGCATGCCGGGGAACGCTTCGTGCATCGGTCTGGGTTGCCAGGTGGCGATCACTTCGTCGCCTTGGACGTGGCTCTTGATCTGCAGGCCGTCGCCGTTGGCGGGGCCGCAGCCGAAGCAGGCGTTGTTCGGGGCGTATTGGTCTTGCAGGCTCTGGGTCATCGCGCCGGGCAGTGTAGGTCGGCGGGCCGGGGAATGCGCGGGGCAGAACTCGGTGGTGTCGACGTGGTTGCGGCGTGAGTCGAGGAAGGCGACCATGGTTGCCAGGACCGTTCATGCAACCTGAACCAGAAGGCACCCCGGCGGCGAAGCCCGACGACACCTTGTTGTTGATCGGGCGGCACCGTGCTGGCGACCCGCTGGCGCTGCAGGACCTGTTCGACCGTTACTACGAACGAGTGTTCCGGCTGGTTCGCGTCGACCTGGGTGGCAATCCGATTCCTGGGCGCGAGATCGCCGACGTCGTGCAGGACGTGTTCCTGCGCGTGGTGGAGGGGATCGATTCGTACGAGCCGCGGCCCGGGCTGCATTGGATCAGTTGGGTGGCGACGCTGGCGCGCAACCAGATCCGCAATCAGCGGCGCGATGCGCGTGCGGGGCGGCGTGGCGGTGGGGTTCGGCCGACGGCGTTGCACACGGCGTCTGGTTCGTGGCTGCAGGTCGAAGCGCACATCACCGGTGTGGTGTCCGCCGCGGTTGCGAGGGAGGACGCCGAGCGCATCGATGCTTGTGTGCCCCGGTTGGCCGAGGACCATCGGCAGGTCGTGCTGTCGCGCGACTACGAGGGGCTGGATTGGGCCGCGATTGCGGAGCGAATGGGTCGCTCACCGGAGGCCTGTCAGCAGCTTCACACTCGGGCTCGCCTCGAGCTTCTGCGGATGCTGCGCGGCGGTTGAGCTCCGTAGGACACCGATTCCATCGCTGCCGTCGTCACACAGCCTGGACCGCTGCGTTCGGGCAGTACTTGCGGATCAGGCGAGGCGATGGAATCAAAGCACCGGCGCCAACACAACGCGGAAGCCGATAAAGTCGAACCGGCCCGATGGCCCATCGCCATCTCGTTTGGCGGACCGGCAGTGATGGTCTGTCTCGATCCACGATCCACCGCGGAACACACGCTGACTTCCGGTCCTGATGATCGGGTCAATGGCCGGCGCCGAGGTGTAGTTGCTGCTCGGGCTCCCCCAGGCGTCCAGACAGAGTTCGTAGAGGTTGCCGTGCATGTCGAGTAGGCCCCACGGATTGGCTGGAAACACTCCCATCCGAGTAGTCTGGTTGACGCACCTCGCGTGGTTGGCATCAGCACATTGCAGTCCAGCGCCGCCAACCACCCACTCACTGGTGGTGCCTGCACGACAGCAGTACTCCCATTCCGCCTCGGTCGGCAATCGATATGCGTACCCGGCCGGCACGCGCCTCGCCGCCGTTTCGCGGGCGTTCAACCGGCGACAAAACTCCATTGCGTCGTCCCAAGACACCATCTCGACCGGGCGCAGGCGGTCGCGGAAGTGCGATGGGTTGACCCCCATCACATCCTCGTACTCAGCCTGCGTGAGTTCGCCTCTGCCGATCCAGAACGGTCGGGAAATGGTTACTGTGTGAGGGGGTGCCTCGTTCGCGGCACCCAGCCACGAACCCATCTGGAACGACCCGGGCGCGATCAGTACGAGGTTCGTGCCCGGCGTGCCCGGTGCCCAACTGCCAATCGTCACTGCGGCAGCGTCGGACATGACAAACGGCGCGCCACCAAAGAACTCGGGGACCATGGCTTGCTGATAGAACCGCATCCCGACCAGCGTCGAGTTCACCGGCACGAACATCTGGAAGGTTGCCCGCAGATCGCTACCCTGCACAGGCACGATGGCGTCCGGGCTGACGTGCAGGAAGCAGTTCGGGACGCCAAAGCCCGCGGTGGACAGCGGGAGTGGGCCAAGCGGCGAGGTTACGTTGCTGGTGCCCAGCAGCATGTAGGCGCTGCTCATCGGCAGGTTGTCCAGCCGAACCGAGAGGGTCGCTCCGAGCCACGGCTGGGTGACGGCGCTCAGGTGGCAGGGGGGCATGCTGCCGGCGCAGCCGGCCGCGAAGGTTTCGTATCTGGCGTCCTGGGCGACGAGCAGCGTCGGTAGGAGCAGACCGGTCATGCAGGGAAGGAACGGTTTCATGGTAATCCTGGAATGCGTCGGGGTTGTGTTCTTGAAGGGTCGCCGTCGCCGTGCGATCGGCTGGCTGAAGGAGGAACACCAGTCGTGCGGGGACCCTACGCGGGCACTTGAGAATTGCGCACGGCGGCGGAGATCGGCCAGGGCGCGAAGGCCCAAGACACCGCATGCGTGCGCTGTTCAGTCGCCGCCGCGGGTGGGTGCGGGCCCGTCGCCTTCGGCGCGCTCTACAGGCGGACTTCGAAGGCTGCTGTCGTCATCAAACCCGGGTTGGGGCAGACGCCGGCGAAGTCGAACACCACGCCTTGCACGCGCAGCGTGCCGCCGGCGGCGGCAGGTGGGATCGGGATCGATTGGGACGTCGTGCCGAACGGCGCCGCCGATGCGTTCGTCGAGAAGAGCAGGCGAGACAATGGGCCGAGGCCGTCGAACAGCACGACGGACGATGCCATGTCGAGGTCAACGATCACGTTGCCGAACCAGTTCTGTCCGACAGTGAAGTTCGGTGATGCGACCAGGGCGATCGGTTGGTTGGCCGGGCCGGACCACGCGAGGTTGAGGCTGCCGCCGGCGGGGGCGGCGACGACGAACGGGCCGTTGGCGGTGCCGCCGTTGCCGTTGACGGTCAGCGATGCGCAGGGGGAGTTGATCTGGCCGACGCCCGAGCCGTAGGGGAAGAACGAGAAATCGTCGAAGTAGGTGGTGAAGGCGGGGCGGTAAGATGGGGCGTTCATCCAGATGAAAGCCGTGGCGAACGGGAATCCGCCTGGGCCGTTGTAGATCGGCGATCCATCGATCAAGTAGGTCAGTGTCGTGGGCGTAGATCGGATTGTGAACAGGTGCCAACCCGCGGTTCGGGCCACCGTCGAGTGGGTCGCGGTGGGGCGCCCGGGGACAGTGAACACGTAACTTCCGCCGTTCGTTGGAGTGAGGTTGTAGTCGAAGGTGTAGATCGCCATGCCCTGGTTGATCGAAGTCGCCCGCAGCCCGAAGTAGTTCGAGAAGGTTGCGGTGGCACCGGTGTCGTTCACCCACACCGAGATGGTCCCGTAGGTCGGCGTCGTGAAGGGATGCCGAAGCTCGACGAGCTTGTCTACCCCCGTATTGGTCGACGTGAACCGAACCGCCTGGACGCCGCTGCGGACCACTGTTGTCTCAGGGAACACGATCGATCCCGAGGTTGCACTTGCGGTCCAGAATGGATCGAGAGCGGCGCCCTCGAAGCCGTCGAAGAACGGGCCTTGGGCGGATGCCAGCGACGTGGTGAGCAGGAGAAGGGTGATCCGTGTTGGAGTGGCCATGGCGGAGAGAACACACCACTCGCGGGAAACCCACGCGAATCGCGAATCCGACGCCGCCAGTGGATTGCTGCGCACGGAAAAGCTACGGAAAGAGTGTCCTCGCGATCCGCGCTCCGATGTCGCCGCCGGTTTTCCTCTCGTCGATGACGCAGGACCACGGGCGTGGATTGACCTTGGCGACGAGGTCAATCTCTTCTTGCGCCGGCCACCCATTGACTACTCGGGCGCATTCCTCCGCGGTGTCATGAACTCCCCAGTCACTGCAGCATTCCCGCACTCCGCCGAGCGTCTCGTGTAGCCCATACGGATTGCCTGGCTTGACGTCTACGGGGTAGGTTGAACCCGTTCCGCGCACTCGACAGAACGAGTCGGCATCGAGCAGCTCGTTCACCGAGACTTTGTCGAGCCACACGGTCAGTCGTCCGGCCAGCGCGCCTCGTCGCCATTCCGCTGCCGTTGGCAGTCTGAGCCATGACCCGAACTCTGCCAGAGTTGCAATGAAATCGCGTGGCGAGACATTCGTGACAGCCATGGTGCTGGCCGCGTCCCGCTCATTGTTTTGCCATCGGCCTTGCAGCCGAATCCACTGGCTTCGCGTGACCTCAAACTTCGAAAGGAACAATGGCAGTGATCCTTCGTGTTCTGGAATCAGTACGAAGATCAGTGCGGTGCTGGCGTTGACAAACAGCCGTCCAGCCTGGTCGCGATTGGGAACGAACCCTGTTCGCACGTGCACAAACTCCTGGAGACCGGATTCTGGATCGGGCCCAATGGGTAGTAGATCCAGTTGCGGTCTGATTCGGATGCGGCCATATCGAGGGTCAGTTGCGATCGCAGCGATGGCGCGCTCCCACAGATCAGCGACATCCTTGGCCCCTCGTGCAGACTCGGCATAGGTGAGGCAATCGCGCAATTTGCGGAGTCTCAGCACTATTGCGAGGATCTGTGTGTATCTGGAGTCCGTGGCGGCGTCACGGAACTTCAGGCATCTGGCAGGCAGTTCGCCCTCGAGCGCCCGGATTTCATCGCTCAGGACTCCTGTTCGCTGATTGTTGTCGGCATGAAACTCACGCTTCAGGCGCTGCTGCATACGCTGGTTCGCCTGGCTGCTCGCGATCCACTCGAGGACAGTAGGTTCGCCAGGACGTTCCGGTTGCGGCGCGAACGCATGTTCGATAGCGTGTTCTTGCTCCAGCGCGGCCTCTTCGAATCTGCCGATGCGGCAAAGTGCAGTCGCCAACGTATCGAGGCAGCGCTTCTTCTCGTATGGACCTACCGCGACGGCCACTGCCATCCGTACGACGGCGACGGCGGCCTGCTCCCGGCCGAACGCGCGGCGCCGATCCGGGTTGATCCACGAGAATGCGAGTTGGTTTCGGTCCAAGGCCCCCGGCGGAATGTCGACGGTCGCCAACTGACGGCTCACTTCGGTGTCGGACAGCCAGGGCTCTTGGCGAAGCATGCGGCGTCGCCAGAGGAGTTCGTCGCGCTTGCCTTGTAGGATCCTTGAAAGTGGTTCGCCGTCGATCACGGGTTCGCGACTCGGATCGGTGCCGCTGGCCAGTGCGGCGAGTTCTGCGAGTTCCTGTTCGTACTCGGCTAGTCCGAGATTGCCGTCGCTGCCGCCTTCGACCAAGCTGCGCGCACGAGCGACCCACCACGCGGTAGCGTTGCCAACATTCGGTGGTGGCTCGGTCGAGCTCAGAACCTGAAACTCGTCGAGAATCTTGTGCAGGGCCAACACAGCGCGTTGGTGTTCGGCCGCGCGCTTCTCTCGCCAATGCAGCCCGGTCAAAGTTGCACCGAACAGGACCGCAAGGGCGACCACTGCGGAGAGTGCACGATTCCTGCTTACCCACTTCCACAACACCGTCATTGGGCTCGTGTCGTGGGCACCCACCGCACGCCCTTCGAGCCAGCTGCGCAGGTCGTTGGCCAAAGCCACGACCGACGGGTAGCGGCGGTCGGGGACCGTGGCAATGGCTGTAGCACAGATCGACACCAGTTCGGCTGGACGACGGTAGCCCGGATTCAGTTGCAGTGGTGGGGTTCCCGCCCGCAGCAGTTTCAGAACGGTCGTGGAGTCCGGAGTCTGACCAGGGCCTCCGAACGGCGTGTGTCCGGCGAGCAAGTGGTAGAGCACGGCTCCGAGCGCGTACACGTCCGTGCGTTGATCGATGTGTTCCGCGCCGTTGGCCTGTTCCGGCGACATGTAGGCCGGCGAACCCAGCACATCACCATCCTGCGTCAGTTCGGGCGTGGTATCGCTTGCATCGGGCTCCCTGCCCGGCGCACTCGGCGCCGAGCCGCAGGAGTCCTGAGCGACCAGGTGCGCCAGTCCCCAATCGAGCACCAACACCTCCCCATACCGCCCGACCATGATATTCGAGGGCTTGAGGTCCCGATGCACCACCCCGCGATCATGCGCAAAGCGCACCGTGTCGCACACCTTGACCAGCACCTCGACCGCCCGCGCCAGCGTCCAACCGTTCCGCCCCTCCGCCACCTGCACGAACACATCGCCGAGTTCATCGCCATCGACGACCGGCATCGTGTAGTAGACGACCCCGCCGCGCAGCCCGATCTCGTGAACCGGCACGATTCCTGGATGCCCCAGCCGACTCGTCACCTGCACCTCGCGAAGGAAACGCCCGCGCCGCGCGATGTCCGCGCTCGCATGCCGCATCACCTTCATTGCCAGGTGCCGCTGCAACTCATCGTCCCAGACCCGGTGCACGATACCGTTGCCGCCGCGACCCAGTTCGTCGATCACTCGATAGCGATCGCCGCGCCGGCCAGTCGTCAACAACACTCGCCACAGCCGATCCGTTGCGGGCGACGGCGAAGGCGCAGTCGATGCGGCATCGAGCGGCCCGGGCATCCCGGCCTCCAGGCCGAAGAACTCCTCAATCAGCTTCTGCAGGGCATCCCGGTGGGCGGGATGGGCGTCGAGTAGTGCCGCAAGGGCTGTGCGCGCGTCCGCACTGGTGGGATCGCCGGCATGCGCTTCGAGGAAGGCGCCGAACAGTGCGAACGGCTCGTCGACGGAAGCGGAACCGGAATCCTGGGGACCTACGGACGGTTCGTTCATGGCGCTGGGCATGGCGGCAGGCCGAAACAGCCCGAGCCGTGCATCTGGGTGAGAGAGCACGGATTCTCGTCAGACCCAACGCCAATCCAAGGCCCCGCGAGAAGGGCCTCCGCCGCCGCGTGCTTCAGCGCGCCCGACGCAGCTTGCGGAGCAGCTTCAGATACTTCCGATCCTTCGTCAGCGTCCACGCCGCCTCGACTTCATCGATCAGCGCCGCATCGCCACCGACGACCTTGCCGACCACCGGATCGAACCCAGCCGGTTCGCCAACCGCAGGCTTCCCGTCGGCCACCGCTTCGCCGCCGACCGCCGCTTCCACAGGCTTGCCGCGCAGTCCGGCCCCGGCCGCTTCCACCGGCTTGCTCGCGTCCCGCGCCTTCGCCTCCGCCGCGCTCTTGTCCGCGAGGTCCTTCTCGACCTTGACGATGTCCGCCACCGTCATCGCGTCCTTCTCGACCTTGAACACGCCCTTCTTCTCGAGCACCACTTCGCCGCCGACCACCCGAATGTGGTAGTGCGTATCGGTCTCGGCCAGCAACACACCCTCGATCGTCGTCGGATTCGACCCTTCGGCGACCTTCTTCGCCTCCTCGGCGGTGCCGAGATAGAACTTGTCCGCGCGCGCCGCAGGAGCGAGCAACAGCGCTGCCAACACCAGGGAGAACGTCTTCATGAACGAAGACTAGCACACCGCATGCCGGGTGGCGGACATGCCGAGAACGCACGTGCGAACCGCCGGTGGCAGCGTTCCAATGCCGCCATGCCCTCGTCGTCGCTGCCGCGCTTCTCGTCGTCCAGGATCGCGATCTTCTGTTGCTTGCTGAGTGCTGCGGCAACGCAGGCTCCGGAAGAACGGTTGTTCGATGGCCGCTCACTGACCGGTTGGGTCGGCGATCCCGCGGTCTGGTCGGTCCGCGATGGCTGCATCGTCGGCAGCAGCGTCGGCCACCCGGTTGCCGCCAACACGTTCCTGATCTGGCAGGGCGGCGAGCTGGCCGACTTCGAACTGTCGTTCCGCGTGCGACTCGACGGCGACAACAACAGCGGCGTGCAATACCGCAGCAAGCGGCTGGATCCGGAGGGATTCCGGGTGCATGGCTACCAGTGCGATGTGCACGGCAATCCGCCGTACTTCGGCATGCTGTACGACGAAGGCGGCCGCGGCATCGCCGCGCAAAACGGCCAGCGCGTGACGATCCGTGCGAACGGCACGCGGCAGGAAGGCGAGGCGCTGCGCGCGCCGGCCAAGGTCGATGTCACGCAGTGGCATGCGATGCGCATCGTCGCGCGCGGCCGCACCGTGCAGCACTATGTCGACGGCGAACTGGCGGTCGAGTTCACCGACGAATCGCCGGGTCTGCGGCGGCAGGGCATCGTGGCGTTGCAGGTGCATTCGGGCGCGCCGATGACGGCGTGGTTCCAGGAACTGGTGCTGCGGCGGTTGCCGACCGAGGAGTTGGCGCAGATCGATCCGGCGGTGGTGAATCCGCCGAGCGCCGGGCCGGTGCCGCAGTGGATCTGGGATCGGGCAAGCGGCGGCGCCGACGAGGTGTTCTTCCGCAAGGAATTCGAACTGCCGGCCACCGGCGCGCGCGGCACGTTGGTGTTCACCTGCGACAACCACTGCCGCGTTTGGGTCAACGGCGACCGTTTCGGCGCCTGCGACAGCTGGGAGAGCCCGCGGGCGTCCGAGGTCGGCAAGGCGTTGCGGCAAGGCAAGAACGTCATTGCGATCCAGGGCTGGAACGACGGTGGCCCGGCGGCGTTGGCCGCGCGGCTGGACTGGAGTGTCGGTGATCAGCGCGGAACCGTGGTGACCGACAGGTCGTGGCTCTGCAGCGACGACGACCCCGATGGCTGGAACAAGCCTGAGTTTGCCGCGACCAGATTCGCCGCCGCAGTCGAGATCGTGGCGTTGGGTGGTGGCCCCTGGGGCCAGACGGTCGCCGCCGATGCGTTCGATCAGGCGCTGCTCGGCGACGCGCCGCAGAAGCTGATGCCTGCGCCGGAGCTGAAGCTGGCGCCGGGCTACGTCGGCGAACGCGTGTTCAAGGTCGGTCGCCAGTTCGGGTCGTGGGTGTCGCTGTGCATGGATCCAAAGGGCCGGCTGTACGCCAGCGATCAGGGCAGTGGTCTCTACCGGATCACGCCGGCGCGGACGCCGGACGAGGTGACGTCGATCGAGCGCGTCGAAGTCGAACTCGGCGGCGCGCAGGGTCTGTGCTGGCATCAGGGTGTGCTGTACGCGGTGACCGGCAGCGGCAAGACCGGCCTGTTCCGGCTGCGCGACACCGATGGCGACGACCGCCTCGACCAGGTCGAACTGTTGCGCGCGCTCCAAGGCAACGGCGAGCATGGTCCACACGCGGTCGAAGTGGCTCCCGATGGCAAGAACCTGCTGGTGCTGTGCGGCAATCACGTCAAGCTGCCGGAGTTCGCGCGCAGTCGGTTGCCGACGAACTGGGGCGAGGACCTGTTGCTGCCGCGCTATGACGATTCCGGCGGCCACGCGGTCGGCATCATGGCGCCGGGCGGGTTCCTTTGTCTGGTCGATCCCGACGGCAAGGAATGGGAACTGCTTACCGCCGGGTTCCGCAATGCCTATGACCTCGCGGTGACGCCGGATGGCGACGTGCTCGTCTACGACGCCGACATGGAATGGGACATGGGTCTGCCGTGGTACCGGCCGACGCGGATCCTGCATTGCGTCAGCGGCGCCGACTTCGGCTGGCGGCATGGTTCGGGCAAGTGGCCAGTCGATTACCCGGACAGCCTGCCGGCGGTTTGTGACGTCGGGCCGGGGTCGCCGACCGGGATGGCGTGGTGGCGCGGTCGCGTGCTGGCGTTCGACTGGACGTTCGGCACCGTGCACGAAGTGCGGGTCGAGCCGCATGGTGCCAGCCTGCGCGGCAGCATCCGAGAGTTCGCCAGCGCCCAGCCGCTGCCGCTGACCGACGTCGTCGTCGATGGCAACAGTGTGTGGGTGTTGACCGGCGGGCGTGGCGTGCCGTCGACGTTGTACCGGATCACGGCGAAGCCGACGGCCGAGTCGGTGATGCTCTCCGATCAGATCCCCGAACCGCGGCGGCGGCGACTCGCGTTGGAGGCGTTCCATGGGCATCAGGATGCCCAGGCGGTGGCGGCGGCGTGGCCGGCGTTGGGCGATCGCGATCCGTTCCTCCGGCACGCGGCGCGGATCGCGGTCGAGTGGCAGCCGGTCGCCGAATGGCGCGAACGCGCGTTGGCGCAGCCGGTCGGCGAACCGTGGGCGGCGCTGACGGCGTGGCTGGCGCTGGCCCGCCAAGGTGTCGCGGCGGATCTGGAACCGTTGCTGGCGGCCGTCGGCAAGCTCGACCTCCGCGGCCTCGATGCACTGCAACAGGTCGCGTACTGTCGGGTGCTGGCGCTGGCGAACGTGCGCCTGGGGCCGGTGGCGGCGGCGACGAAGGCGGCGTGGGCCGCGCGGCTGTTGCCGATGTTCCCCACCGGGCGCGAACGGCCGGACCAGGAACTGTGCGCGCTGCTGTGTGCGTTCGGCAGTCCCGGCGTCGTCGAGGCCGCGATGCCGCTGCTGGCGACGGTACGGGTGCCGGCGGCGCCGCCGTGGTCGGAGATCACCACGCGCAACGCCGGCTACGGCGGCGTGATCGCCAAGATGCTCGCCGACATGCCGCCGGGACCGCAGCTGGTCCATGTGAATGCGCTGCGCACGGTCGCCCACGGCTGGACCCTCGATCAGCGACTGACGTTCTTCCGGTTCCTGCAAGCAGCTCGCAAGAAGCGGGGCGGCGCGTCGTACGGGGGTTACCTGGAGCGGATGTGGAAGGACGCGATGGCGACCTGCACGCCGGCCGAGAAGGCGGCGATCGGCAAGGAAGTCGGCGAGGCACTGCAGGCGCCGCCGGCGTACGTGGCGACACCGCCGAAGGGTCCGGGTCGCGATTGGCAGCTCGACGAGGCCGCGGGGCTGGCGGCGCGCGGCCTGCAGGGACGTTCGTTCGCGTCGGGTCGCAACCTGTTCTTCGCGACCTCGTGTGCAGCATGCCATCGCTTCGCCGGCGAAGGCGGCAGCGTCGGCCCGGATCTGACCAGCCTTGGCAACAAGTTCGGCGCGCGCGATGTGCTCGAGGCGATCCTCGAGCCTGGCAAAGTCATCAGCGATCAGTACGGCGGGTCGGTGCTGACGCGAACCGACGGTTCGACGTTGTTCGGGCGCATCTCGCGCGCGACGGTCGATGGCGTCGATGGCTACACGGTGGTCACGGCGACTGCGGCCGCGGAGGTCGTGCGCGTGCCGGTCAAGGATGTCGTTTCGGTCGAGCCATCGAAGCTGTCGCCGATGCCGGCCGATCTGGTCGATCGCCTGGCGCCCGACGAACTGCTCGACCTGGTGGCGTTCCTGCTGTCGCGCGGTGACGAGCACGCGCCCATGTTCCGCGAGTAGCAGGGGGCATCGACGCCAAGATCCGGACGCTAAGATCCGGACGCTAAGGTCGGAGTGAAACTTGTGTTGCGGTTGGCGGCTCGCCTACCGCGGGAGTCGGACCGTGGCTAGGCTCGCGCGTGATCCCGGGGACTCGGATCGCCACGCGCGGCCGAGCGCGCTCGCGCCACCCCCGGTCCGCCCAGCATGGTCTCGTCGCGCAAGTCGGTGCTCTGGTTGGCGACCGCAGGGGTCGCCTTGGGCTATTTCGCGCTCGGCAGGGTGTCGTTGTTGCTCGCGATTCCGCCGGGCTACGCGACCGCGGTGTGGCCGCCGGCCGGACTGGCGCTGGCGGCGATCCTGCTCGGCGGCGGGCGCTTGTGGGCCGGCGTCTGGCTCGGATCGTTCGGCGTCAACGTCGCGACGTCGTTCGATGGCAGCACTGCGGCGGCAGCGGCCGCTTCGCTGCTGGTGGCGGTGGCGATCGCCAGCGGTGCGGCGATCCAGGCGGTGGTCGGTGCCCGGCTCGTCCGCCGGCGTTCGACCGGCGAACTGACGCTCGCCACCGATGCGGAGGTGATCCGGTTCCTGCTGCACGGTGGGTTGCTGGCGTGTCTGTGCTCGCCGTGCATCGGCGTCGGCGCCTTGTGGCTGGCCGGCCTCGTGCACGAGGAACAGGTGCTCTACAGCTGGGTGACGTGGTGGGTCGGCGATGCGATCGGCGCGTTCACGGTCGCGCCGCTGGTGCTGATGTGGGGCGCGCGTCCGCTCGACCTCTGGCGTCAGCGCCGGGCGAGTGTCGGTGTGCCGCTGGTTGCGGCATTGGTGGTGGTCGTGGCGGCGTTCGTCTACGGCGCCGCGGCCGAACTGAGCGCGATCCGCTCGGACTTCGAGCGGCGCAGCGAAGCGATGGTCGCCGCGATCGATCGCGAATTCGCGGACGCGGCAGCCGATCTGCTGTCGGTGGCCGCATTCTTCCAGGCGTCCGACGAAGTGACCGCCGCCGAATTCGCGACGTTCGTCGGGCACCTGTTGCGCGGCCGGCCGGGCTTGCGGTCGCTGTCCTGGGTGCCCGAGGTGGTGGCGGACGAACTACCGGCTTTCATCGCGCGGGCGCGCCGCGACGTGCCACGGTTCCTGGTCTGGGAGGAGCCGCACGGCATGCCGGTGGCCGCAGATGGGCGGCCACGCGTTCACCCGGTCTTGTTCATCGCGCCGATCGACGGCAACGAAGCCGCGCTCGGCTTCGACATCGGCTCGGAACCGATCCGGGCCGCAGCGATAGAACGTGCGCGCGCGGGCGGGCAGCTGGCGGCGACCGCGCCGTTGCGGCTGGTGCAGGCGACGGATGAACGTCCCGGTCTGCTGCTGTTGCAGCCGGTGGTCTTGCCAGGTGGTGCTCGCGGCATGGTCAACGGCGTCCTGCGCCACGAGGACCTGTTGCGGCCGGCGGTCACCGGCATCGATCCGGCCGAGCTGCGGCTCGCGGTCCGCGATCAGGATGCCGATCGGTCGGTGTTTGCGTTCGGGACCGGCGGCGAGGTCGGGCGCGCCGAGTTCGCGGTCTCGTTGCCGCTGCATGCGGGTGGTCGCACGTTCGTGCTCGACATCAGCGCGTCACGGTTGTTCGTCGAACGCCGCCGACCGCTGCAGTCCTGGGCCGTGCTGGTCGGCGGCGTGCTGTTCGCCGGGCTGCTCGGGATGGTGTTGCTGGTGGTGACCGGCCGGACCGCGGTCGTCGAGGCCCGGGTCCGGGCTCGCACTGCCGACCTGCGCGATGCCAACGACAAGCTCGCGCTTGCCGTGGCGCAGCACCAGTGCAGCGAGTCGATGCTGCGGAGCAGCCAGGACGAACTCGAGGCGGCGCAGCAGCAAGCGCGACTGGGCAGCTGGAAGCTGGACTTGGAACGGGGCGTCGGCACGTGGTCCACGCAGATGTTCCGGATGTTCGGCCTGCCGGCCGAGGCCGGTGCGCCGCCGTTCGCGCGGTTCCTGACGTCACTGCATCCTGACGATCGCGACCTGTGCCGCGACACCGCGCGGCGCGTTGCCGAGACCGGTGTGGCCGCGGCGCACGACCTGCGCACCGATCCGGCGTCGGGTCCGATGCGGGTGTTCGCCGCCACCGTGCAACGGGAGATCGATCCGGTGACCGGCGTCGCGCGGTTGACCGGCACCCTGCAGGAGGTCACCGCCCAACGGCATGCCGAAGCGGCGGTTCGGACCTCGCTGCGCGAGAAGGAGGTGCTGCTGCAGGAGATCCACCATCGCGTCAAGAACAACCTGCAGGTCGTCACCTCGCTGTTGAGTCTGCAGGCGGCGCAGATCGCCGTGCCCGAAGTCGCGCAGCAACTGCGGCAGAGTCAGCACCGGGTGCGCACGATGGCCTTGATCCACGAGACGCTGTACCGCTCCGGTGACCTGGCGCGCATCGATCTGTCGGTCCACCTGCGCGATCTGTCGGCGCACCTGCTGCGGGCGCACGAGATCGATCGCGATCGCGTCCGGATCGATCTGGACGTCGCCGCAGTGACGCTGGAACTGGCCCGCGCCGTGCCGTTCGGGCTGCTGATCAACGAATTGTTGACCAACGCGTTGCGGCATGCCTTTCCGGCGCCTCGCACCGGGCGCGTGGCGATCGTGCTGCTGGCAGGTCCCGACGACCACTGTGAAGTGTCGGTCGTCGACGACGGCATCGGCATGCCGTCGGCCGCGGCGCCCGGCAGCCGTTCGCTGGGCCTGCAGCTCGTGCAGACCCTGACCCGCCAACTCGGCGGTGAGCTGCGCCAGGAGCGCGGCAATCCGACCGGAACCGTCTTCCGCCTCCGCTTCCTGCTCCGACAACACGAGACCGTGGCATGACCGCGACCAACATCCTGATCGTCGAGGACGAGGGCATCGTCGCCCAGGACCTTGTCGGGCAACTGCGGGCGCTCGGCTATGGCATCGCTGGCGTCGCCGAGTCGGCGACCGAGGCCGTGCGCCTGGCCGAGGCCGGCAGACCGGACCTGGTGTTGATGGACATCCGGCTGCGCGGCTCGATGGATGGCATCGAGGCGGCCGACCAGATCCGCGCCCGCCTGGCGCTGCCGGTGGTCTACCTGACGGCGCACGCCGACGACGGCACGCTGCAGCGCGCACGCAAGACCGAACCGTTCGGCTACCTGCTGAAGCCGTTCCAGGAACGCGAACTGCGCACGGTGGTCGAGATGGCGCTCTACAAGCACCAGGCCGAACAACGGCTGCGGCAGAGCGAACGTCGCTTCCAGGCGACGTTGCAGAGCATTGCCGAGGCGGTGCTGACGGTCAGTGATCGCGGCCAGGTGCTGTTCGTCAATCCGGCGGCCGAACGCCTGTCGGGGCGGTCCGCCGGGGAACTGAGCGGCCACGCCTTGACCGAAGTCCTGCAACTCGTCGACCGCGATGGCCGCAGGTTCGTGCCGACACCGGACCAGGCGTTCAACGCGCGGTTGCGGCGGCATGGCGGCGAACTGCTCGACGTCGAGGGGCATGTCGCGTCGTCGCGCCCGATCGACGAGGGCGATCCCGGTCTGGTGTACGTCGTGCGCGATGTCACCGAACGGCTGGCGCACGAACGCGTGCAGCGCGAAACCAGGGACCGGTTGCTGCGCGTGCAGAAGCTCGAGAGTCTCGGCCAGCTTGCCGGCGGCATCGCCCACGACTTCAACAACCTGCTGACCGCGATTCTGGGCAACGCCGAGCTGGCCCTGCGAGCCATGCCCAAGGATCGCGTCGAGCGTCCGGCGATCGAGTGTCTGGTGGCGGCGGCGCGGCAGGCCGCCGACCTTGCCGGGCAGATGCTGGTCTACTCCGGCCGCGCGGTATTCGAGCCCGAGGCCGTCGACCTGGCGGCGTTGGTCGGTGACAGCCAGTCGTTGCTGCGGGCGGTGCTGCCGGCGAACGTGGAAATGCGATTGCACCTGCCGACGGAGCTGCCGCCGGTCGATGGCGATCGTTTGCAACTGCAGCGCCTGCTGCTGAACCTGGTGCTGAATGCCGGCGAGGCGATGCCGGCGGGCGGGCGCGTCGACGTCCGTGTCATGGTGCGGGAGTGTGACCGGGAATTCGTCGCCCAGGGCTTCAGTGACGGCGCCCGGGCGCCCGGCCGCTACGTCGGGATCGAGGTCGCCGACACCGGTGTCGGCATCGCTCCCGAACGGATCGGTCGTTTGTTCGATCCGTTCTTCACCACCAAGCAGGGGCACCGCGGGCTGGGGCTGCCGGCGGTACTGGCCACGGTGCGCAGTCATGGCGGCGTGTTGCGGGTCGACAGTGCGCCCGGTGTCGGTGCCCGGTTCTCGGCGTGGTTGCCGGTGCGCACCGGCTCGGTCGCCCGGCCGGTGCCGGTGCCGGTTCGCGTGCCGCAGGGCGAGGTGGTGATGGTGATCGAGGATCAGGAGCACCTGCGTGAGCTGGTCCGCTCGGTGCTCGCCAACGAGGGCTATCCGGTCCTGCTGGCCGGCGGTTTCGCCGCCGCCCGGCGGCTGTTGCCGCAACAGGCGGCCAACCTGCGGTTGCTGCTCGTCGATCTGACGCTCGGCGACGGCAATGCCCTCGAGCTGCTGCCCGAAGTGCGACGGCGGTGTCCCGACGTGCCGATCGTGCTGTTGTCCAGCCACACGGATGCCGTCGTCGCCGATGCGCTCGCGCGTGGGCAAGCGCAGGCGTTCCTGCCGAAACCCTTCGGTGTGCAGGAACTGCTGGCGGTCGTCCGTCGCTTCGCGCCGGCGCGCTGAGCCCGGCGCCGCCGGGTGCGGCGGTCAGTGGGCCTGCAACCAGGTACGGCCGTGGCCGATCGCGACCTCGAGCGGTACCCGCAGATCGGCGGCGCTGGCCATCGCGTCGCGCACGAGGCCGGTGACCTCGGCCAGTTCCTCGTTGGCGACGTCGAGCAGCAGTTCGTCGTGCACTTGCAGCAGCAGGCGCGAACGCAGTCCGCGGCGGCGCAGTTGTGCGTGCACCTGCAGCATCGCCCGCTTGATGATGTCGGCGGCAGCGCCCTGGATCGGCGTGTTGACCGCCATGTTCTCGGCGGCGATCCGCAGCATCGCGTTGGTCGAATCGATGTCGGGCAGCGGCCGGCGGCGGCCGAACATCGTCCGCACCTCCTTGTCCTGCTTGGCCTGCAGCAGCGACGCGTCGAGGTAGCGCTTGACGCCGGGCAGGGCGCGGAAGTACGCGTCGATGAATTGCCTGGCCTCCGGCGGTTTCATGCCGGTCTCGGCCGCAAGCCGCGAGGGGCCCATGCCGTACATCAGCCCGTAGTTGACGATCTTGGCCTGATTGCGCAGTTCGGGCGTCACCATGTCCGGCAACAGACCGTGGACGATGGCCGCGGTGCGGGCGTGGATGTCCTCGCCCTTGCGGAACGACTCCAGCAGCGCTTTGTCCCCGGACAGGTGCGCCAGGATCCGCAGTTCGATCTGCGAGTAGTCGGCGGACAACAGCACGAAGCCGTCGTCGCGAGCCACGAACGCCGCGCGCACGTGGCGGCCGTCCTCGGTGCGGATCGGGATGTTCTGCAGGTTGGGATCTTCGGAACTGAGCCGGCCCGTCGCCGCCAGAGCCTGGTTGAAGTGGGTGTGAATGCGACCGGAGGCCGGATCGAGCATCGCCGGCAGGCTGTCGACGTAGGTGCCCTTCAGCTTGGTCAGCATCCGCCACTCGAGCAGCAGCCGCGGCACTTCGTGATGCGCGGCCATCTTCTCGAGCACGTCATGGTCGGTCTTGTACTGGCCGGTCGGCGTGCGCTTGGGCTTCGGCAGGTTGGCGGCGCGATGCACTTCGAGATCGTCGAACAGCACCTTGCCGACCTGTTGCGGGGAAGCGAGGTTGAACTCGCTGCCGGCCCGTTGCCACACCTGCCGCTGCAGGTCATCGATCCGCTGCTGCATCAGCGTGCCGGTGCGGGCGAGGTGGGCGGTGTCGAGGGCGATGCCTTCCCACTCCATGTCGAGTAGCACCGGCAGCAGCGGCAGCTCGAGTTCGGCGAACACCGCGGTCGTCTTGCAGGCCGCGAGTTCGTCCTGCAGCCGCGGCCGCAGGCGCAGTGTGTAGTCGGCGTCCTCGCACAGCCAGTTGCCGGTCAGTGCCGGGTCGATCTGGTCGAAGGTCTTCTGCTTCCTGCCGGTCGCGGCCTGGGCCTGGCGCGGGGCGCGTTCCTTCTGGAAGTGGCGCAGCACCAGCGCGTCGAGATCGTGGGCGACGATGCCGGGCTGGCAGCAGTAGCTGGCCAGGCCGAGGTCGAAGTCGAGACCTTGCGCCTCGATGCCGGCAGAGCGGCAGGCCGCCAGCGCGCGCTTGCCGTCGGCGGCGGTCTTCTGGATCGTCGGATCCTGCAGCATCGGTCGCAACGCTTCGAGCACCGCGGCGCGGCCGCCTGGCAGCACCGGCGGTTGCGCGGTCAGCGGCACCCACGCGGCCTCCCCGGGGGCCCACGCCAATGCGATGCCGAGCAGCTTGCGGGAACGCAGCAGCGCGCCTTCGGTTTCGACCGCCAGCGCGCAACCGGCGGCCGCGCGCACCGCCGCCAGCACTTCGTCCAGTTGCCTGCCATCGCGCACGATCTGGTAGTTGGTGGCGACTTCCTCGACCTGCACCGGCCTGGCCAGCGACGTCAGCAGCGACGTGAACTCGAGCCGCAGGAACAGCGGCCGCAGCCGTTCCGGATCGGGCTGCGCCGGGCCGATCGCGTCGACCGTCACCGGCAGCGGCACGTCGGTGCGCAGCGTCACCAGTTGCCGCGACAACAGCGCGAGTTCGCGGTTGTCGATCAGCGACTGCTTGATCGACGCCTTCTTGACCTCGTCGGTGCGGGCGAGCAGCGCGTCCAGCGAACCGAACTGCTGCAACAGCTCGACCGCGGTCTTCTCGCCGACCTTCGGCACGCCGGGGATGTTGTCGCTGGTGTCGCCCATCAGCGCCAACAGGTCGATCATCTGCGCCGGCGTCACGCCCCACTTGGCCTGTACGCCGGCGGTGTCGTAGATCTCAGGCTTGCTGGTCGACGACCGCAGGTTCCACAGCTTGATGTCGTCGTCGACGATCTGCATGAAGTCCTTGTCGCCGGTGACGACGAACACCTGCATGCCGGCGCGCTTGCCGGCCAGCGCCAGCGTCGCGATCACGTCGTCGGCTTCATCGGCCTGGCTCTCGACGATGGTCAGGCCGTAGCCCTCGGTCGCCTCGCGGATGTCCGCGAGCTGCGCCGCCATCTCGTCCGGCATCCGCGAACGCGTCGACTTGTACTCGGCGTAGATCTTGGTCCGGGTCAGATCGGCCCGCGGGCCGTCGAACGCGATCGCGATCGCGTCGGGCCGTTCGCGTTCGAGCAGCGCGCGCAGCGTGTTGATGAACCCGTAGGTGGCCGAGGTCGGGTGGCCCTGGCTGGTCGTCAGCGGCACGCGCGCGCCCTGGAACGCGTAGAACGACCGGTAGGCGAGGGCGGTGCCGTCGATCAGGAAGAGCCGCTTGGCCATGGGGCAGTTGTAGCCAGCCCGGCAGGGCAAGCGAGCGCGCGTTGCGCTCGCGTCGGGTCGGTCAGCCGACCATCCGCTTCATCCGCGTCCCGGCCAGCAGCAGCAGGAGGCCGAGGATCAGGAACACCCCGGCGACCAGCCACTTGACCAGTTGTTCGTTGAAGATCACCAGCACGCCGAACCCGATCAGCAGGAGGCCGGGGATCATCAGGAAGTACGGTGCCTGCGGCGGCAGCATCGACATGCCTGGCATGCCGGCCATACCGGGCATGCCGCGATTGAGCTTGTGTTCCATCAGTGGAGTGGTTGTTCGTAGATGCGGTAGCGACGGTACGGCGTGTGGCCGAGCGTCTCCAGCGGTCCAAGCATGTCGCGGTTGTCCTCGAGGATCCAGCTTGCCTCGCAGGCGGAGAAACCGGCGGCAATGCCCTTGCTGATCACCGCGTGCATCAGCAGCAGCTCGATGCCGATCTTGCGGTGTTCCGGCACGACCCCGAGGGTGATCACCCGGACGGTGCGCTTGTGCTTCATCGCCTGCAGGAACTTCCACCAGCCGAACGGGAACAGCCGGCCGTCGCAGGCCTTGGCGCCGACATTGACATCGGGCAGCGCCACGATGAAGCCGACCGGTTTGCCCGCGATCTCGGCGATGTGCATCAGTGCCGGGTGGGCCACGGCCTTCAGGTCCTTGGCCTGCGCCAGGAACTCCGGCTGGCTCATCGGCACGAAGCCCCAGTTGCGTTCCCAGATGCGGTGGTAGAGATCCCACAGGATCGTGCACTCGGCGTCGAAGCGCTTCAGGTCGATCGGGCGCAGCGTCGCCTCACTGCGCTTCTGCATCCGGTCGACGATGCGGCCGACGCGGTCGAGATCGAGCGTGTCCTTGGTGACCCACAGGGCCAGCAGGTCCTTGGCTTTCTGCAGGCCGAACGACTGCAGCCAGTCGGCATACTGCGGCGGGTTGTGCGGCATCACCATCACCGGCGGCCCCGGCTGGCCATCGACCAGCAGACCGCAGCGGTAATTGGTCGACAGGTCGACCGGCCCGCGCAGCGCGGTGGCGCCGCGCTGCCACAGCCAGCCGGCGGCGTGCGCCAGCAGCGCGTGGGCCGTGCGTTCGTCGCTGGCCTCGAAATGACCGAAGAACCCGACCCGGTCGCCGTGGAACTCGTCATGCAGCCGATCGCGGGTGGCGCTGATCCGGCCGACCGGTTCGCGGCCGCGCCAGGCGGCGAAGAACGCGGCTTCGGCGTGGGCGAAGAACGGGTTCTTGCGGCGATCGATCTGCCAGGCCTCGGCGGCGGCGATCACCGGCACGAAGTGCGGGTCATGCCGGTAGAAGGGGCGCTGCAGGTCCAGGAATCGGCGCGGGTGCTCGAGCGGACGGATCTGGATCGTCGGTTCGGCAGCTTCTGCGGCAGCGGGCATCCCCGGAGGCTACTCGGCGATCCCGACGCGGCAACGATCGAGCTTCTGGAGCCCGGCCGCGAAAGCGGTTAGAGGTGGACGGATATGCGTTCTCGCCACGCCATCTTCCGATCCCTGCCGCTGCTGCTTGCGGCGTGCGCGAGTGGCCCGGCCCGACCCGAGCTGTTCGATCCGGGGCGTCCCGAATCGGCCACCCAGGAACGGCTGGTCGCCTACGAGAAGCTCTATCGCCGCGACGACCCGGCGGCAGCGTCCGAACGCGACCAATTGGCGCAGGATCCGACGTCCGCGTTCTGGCTGACCAGGATGTACGTGCGCGACATCCTGTTCGTGCGCGAGGGGCGCTCGGAGTCCAGTGCCCGGCAGATCCAGTATGACAAGCACACCCCCCGAGTCGAAGCCCAGCCGGGAGTCGCGGTCAGCGTGCGGCCCTCGGGCGACACGACCGAGATGATGCGGCAGGCCGCGAAGCTGAAGAACCCGGTCGAGACGCGCGCGCTGGAACAGATCGATGCGTTGGGTGAACGCGCGGTGCCCTGTCTGGTGCAGGACCTGTTGCCGCGAACCGGCATCTCGCGCGAGCTCGGTGTCGAACTGCTGGGTCGGATCGGCGCGCCGGCGCTGCCGGGACTCGCGCCGTCCCTGCAATCCGGCGACGCCAGGATCCGGCGCACGGCGATCCGGGCGGTTGCGGCGATGGCGCCCGAGCCGGCGGTGCTGGCATCTCTGCGCGCGGCGGCGACCGACGGTGACTTTGGGGTACGCGGCGAAGCGATTGCGGGCCTGGCGCGCGGCGACGGCGACGATGTGGTGCGGGTCCGTCGTGCGGTCACCGACGACGCCGACGCGTTCGTGCGGCGCAAGGCAGCGGCGGCCCTGGTGGTCCATCGCGATCGGGCGACGGCCACGACGCTGATCGGATTCTTGCAGCGCTGCAAGAGCGAGCGGGAGGCCGAGGGCGAACGGGTGGCGCAGGAATCGCTGGCGCGGCTCGCCGGCAGCACTGGTCCGCGGACCGTCGACATGTGGCAGCGCTGGCTGCAGGACTGGGATCCGGCGGCCAGGCCGACCGGGCAACGCTGAGGGGGTGCCGTGGACGATTGGAAGATCCAGCGCGATCGCAAGCTGTGTGACAAGCCCGGGTGTCCGCTGGCCAGCAGCCAGCATTACTATGCGGTGCTCGAATGGCCGGCGTGCGTGCGCAGGGACCTGTGCGACGCCTGCTTCGTCGACTACGAACGGCGTTGCGCCGGCGGTGAACCGCCGATCTTCTGGCGCGCGTTCCGCAAGCACGTCGGCAGCAAGGATCCGGTGCTCGATCTGGTGTCGCTGCGCCTGCTGTTCGATCGGCTGGCGACCGTCGACGACGACAAGGCCCGTTCGCTGCGGTATTTCTGCGCGCTGCTGCTGTTGCGCAAGCGGGCGCTGAAGATGGTGCCGGCCAGGACCGCCGAGCAGGAACGGGCGGATCTGGTGGTCGTCGATCCGAAGCTGAAGGAGATGCCGCCGGTGGCGCTGTTCGCGCCGGCGATCGATCTGGACAACCTCGGGGCCATCAAGGACGAACTGCTGGCGGCGATGGGCGAGAATCAGGAAGGCGCGGCCGGCGACTCGGTGTAGCGCGCGGCGCCGGTTTGCGGACCCGGGCGAGGGCCGCCGCGTTTCCGTCACGCCCGGGTTGCCGCGGCAACCTGTCATCGCATGACTGACGTCGATCCGATTCTCGTCGAGCTGCTGCAGGCGGAGGATGTGCTGCGGGCCCTGGTCCGCCGGCTGGTCGCCACCGACGACGTGGAGGACATCCTCCAGACCACCCGCATCGCCGCGTGGCGCTCCCGGTCGGCGACCCCGGGCCTGCTCGCCGGCATCGCCCGGCGGGCGGCGGCGTTCCTGCACCGCGGTCGTGCACGCCGCCGCGAACGCGAACGACAGGTGGCTCGCGCGGCGACCGAACCGTCGACCGCTGCCCTGGTGCAGCGGCTGGACTCGCTGCGCGTCGTGGCCGCCGCGGTCTGTTCGCTGCCTGAGCCATATCGCGCGGCCGTGGTGCAGCACTATCACGGTGGCCAGTCGATTCCGGCGATGGCCACCGCCGTCGGCGTCACGACGGACGTGATCCGCAAGCGGTTGCAGCGCGGCCGCGACCTGCTCCGGGTCCGGCTGGCGGACGAGTTCGGTGGGGATTGGCGCCGCAGTCGCGCGCTGCCGTTCCTGCTGACACCGCGGCGGCGCCACCTGCTGCTGCCGTTCGCCGCGGCGACGGCAGCGTCGATCGCGGTGTTGCCGCTGACGATCGGCGCCGTGGCCGCCCCGCCGGTTGCCGTGCTGCAGGCCGACGAGGTCGACCGGCAGGTCCTGCCCCCGGTGGCACAGCCGGCCGACGAGCATCGGCGTGAAGTGGTGCCGGTCGCAGCGGCGACCGGACCGTCTGCTCCGGACGCGGTGCAGGACCCGGAACCAGCGGTTCGCTGGCAGTTGACCGTCACCGTGCTCGATCCGAACGGCCGCCCGTTCTCCGGTGCGATCGTCTGCCACGAACGACAGGATCGTTGGACCAAGGCGGACGGCAAGGTGCGTTACGAACTGCGTGGCGACATCGCGCAAGCGGGTGATCGGATGACGGCTCGCGAGAGCAACTGGCGCTCGGCCGAGTGGCAACCGGTGGTGCGGGACGGGTTGCGCAAGCAGCTGGTGGCCAAGGCGCCGCGCGGAGGTCCGGTCGAACTCGAGCTGCGCTTCGCGGATCCGCTGTCGTCGATCGCCGGCACGGTCCTGGGCGCCGATGGCACGCCCGCCGCCGGCGTGACGGTGTTTCTCGGCGAGGCCGAACCGATGGATCCGGGGTCATGGCCGCGCGCGCCGCTGCAGCCGGTCGAGGATCTGTCCTGTGGGATGGAAGGCGAGGTAGTGATGGGCGAGGGGCGGGTCGTCACCGGCCTGCACGTGGAGACGGCGGCGGATGGCACCTTCATGCTGCGAGGTCTGCGTGACCGGGACTACGTGCTGAGAGCTGCCGACTGGCGCCAGCAGATCTTCGGCACCAGTGCGGCCGTGCCTTCGGGTTCCGAAGGCGTCGTCATCCGGATGCCGGCGCCGGAGCAACGGACCGTGCGTGGTGTCGTGCGCGATCCGGCCGGTCGGCCCCTGGCCGATGTCGCGGTGGTCGCGCTGGTGCCGTTGTTGCGAGTCGGCATGGTGACCGGCCACGAGGTCGTCGCACAGGGCCGCAGTGGTCCCGATGGTGCGTTCGAGCTCGCGGTGCCCGTCCAGGCTGCCGCACTGGCCGTGCGTACCAAGGAGTTGCTGCCAGTCGAAACGCCGATCGTGCCGGAACCGCAACCGACGGTGCTGGTCACCGACACGCGGCGCGCGCTGCGGGTCGAGGCCGGTGTGGCGCCGTTCGCGGCTGGCAGCGTGCAGGTTCTCGATGCTCGGGAACAGCCGTTGTGGCTGTGCGCGGAGGTGGACTCCCTGTTGCCGCCGCAGGTGTCGTGGTCGATCGGCGCCACCGCGGCGCTGGCGGTGGCAACGAGCAGCGACGCGGCGATGGTCGTGTTCCGGGATGGCGATGGCGTCGTGCGCGTGCGGCGACCGTGCGAGCTGCAGGCCGACGGTTCGCTGCTGGTGCGCTGACCTCAGTGGCAGCAACCGCCGCCCTGCAGCGCGACTATGCCGCGCCACACCAGCACACCCGCCGCCAGCAACATCGCCGCGCGCTGCACGAACGACAGCACCCGCGGTCCGAACTTCCGCTGCAACCAACCGGCTTGCAGTTGCGCGACGAACAACAGCGGCAGCGATCCGAGCGCGAAACCGCCGAGCACCGCGGCGCCGGACATCCCATCGCCGGCGACCGCGGCGCCCGCGCAAGCCGACCACAACAGACCGCACGGCAGCAGCGGCGTCGCCAGTCCCAGCGCCAGGCCCCGCCACTGCGGTGACCAACCGCGCGTGCGGGCCAGCAATCGCTGCAACGCGTCGCCGATGCCAGGGATCTTCAGCGCGCCGCGTTCTCCGACGAGGGCGAGCAACAGCAGCCCTGCGGCCAGCACGAACGCGATCCACGCGGTTGGCGCACGCAGTTGTGCGGAGCCTAGAACCTGACCGGCGGAACCGAGGACTACGCCAAGCAGCGTATACGCAACGACCCGACCGCCGTGGTACATCGCCGAGCCACCGATCCGAGCGTGGAATGCCAGCGCGAGCGGGCCGCACATGCATGCGCAGTGCAGCGAGTTCGCCGCGCCAAAAAGGAAACTCTCGGAGAAGGGTGACATTCGAAGTTCGCGATGAGGCTGCTACTCACAGCTTCGGTGGTCGAACGTGGCGCGCAAGCTCGGATTTCGAACGAGTCTGCAGCCGGGCCGAAGCGGGAAGTTGGTCGGTGTACGCACTGTGGCCTCCTCGTGCCGGAAGAACGGCGTAGCTCGCCATTCTGCTGCAGTGGTTGCGAGGCGGTGCACGGCCTGCTCGACCAGGAAGGCCTGTTGCGGTTCTACGACCTCGGCGGCGGCCGCGACGGTGCCGTTGGCCCGGTGCCGCGGACGGTCGTGGCCGAGTGGCTGCCCGAACTCGAAGCTCGCGGCCGCGACGCCAGCGGCGGCGTGCGCTTGCACCTCGATGTGCAAGGCATCCGCTGCGCGGCGTGCGTGTGGCTCTTGCAGGAAGTCTGGCGGCGGCTGCCCGGCGCGCGGTCGATCCGGATCGATCCGTCGCTCGGCCAGGTGACACTGGCCTACGAGCAGGCGCAGGACACCGCGCGCGTGTTCCTCGAGCGCAGCAGCCGGCTCGGCTACCCGATGGCGCCGGCGAGCCGGGTCGCGCAGCAGGACACCGGCTTGCTGGTGCGCCTGGGCATCTGCGTGGCGATCGCGATGAACGCGATGATCCTCGCAGTGTCGTCGTACTTCGGTCTCGACGACGGTCCGCTGGTGCCGTTGTTCCGCAACGTGCTGGCCGGGTTGGCGACCGTCAGTGTCGTCGTCGGCGGGCCGGTGTTCTTCCGGGCGGCGTGGTCCGGCTTGCGCGCCGGCATGGTCCACATGGACCTGCCGATCTCGCTCGGCCTGCTGCTGGCGTACGGCGGCTCGCTGTGGCTGCACGCGCACGGTGCCGATGCCTACTTCGACACGGTGGCGATCTTCATCGCCTTCATGCTCGGTGGCCGGTTCCTGCAGCAGCGGACGCTGCGCAGGAACCGCGACCAGGTGCTCGCCGACGACGGCGCCGAGCACATGCGCGCGCGGCGGCTTCTGGCCGACCGCATCGAGGTCGTGCCGATCGCGACGATCCGCGCGGGCGACGAACTGCTGCTGGCGCCTGGCGACCTGCTGCCGGTGCGGGCGACGGTCGCTGGCTCCGAGGCGAGCTTCTCGCTGGACTGGATCTCCGGCGAGAGCGCACCGCGGACGTTCGCGCCCGGCGAAGAAGTGCCGGCCGGCGCGTTCTTCGGTGGGCGTTCGGCGGTGCGGATGCGCGCCGTGTCCGACTATCTCGGTTCGGGCCTCGCGGAGCTGTTGCGGCGGCCGCCGGACGAACGCGCCGCCGGCGCTGGCAAGGTGCGGTTCTGGCACCTGCTGGCCAAGCACTACTCGCTCGGCGTGCTGATCGCGGCGGCCATCGGTGCGCTGGTCTGGGCGTTCCTGGATCCGAGCCGTTCGTTGCCGGTCGCGATCTCGGTGCTGGTGATCACGTGCCCGTGTGCGATGGGCATCGCGACGCCGTTGGCGTTCCATCTGGCACTGGCGCTGCTGCGGCGGCGGGGCGTGTTCGTCCGGTCGTCCGCGCTGCTCGACCAGACGCGGTTCCTGCGCAAGGTCGTGTTCGACAAGACCGGAACGTTGACGTTCGGCGGCGTGCGCGCGCTCACGGTGACGGCGCCGATCGCGGCGGATCAGGCCATGCTGGCGACGATGGTTGCTTCCAGCAACCACCCGGTCAGCCAGGCGGTGCTGGCGACGATGGACGCGCCGCGTTTCCGTGCCGAGGTCGTGGTTGCCGAGGTGCCGGGGCAGGGGCTCGAGGCCGAAGTCGATGGCCAGGTCTGGCGGCTCGGCAGCCGGCGGTTCTGTGGCCTGCCGGCAGTGGCCGCCGACGACGGTCCCGAATGCGCGTTCGCCTGCAACGGTGTCGAACGCGGGCGCTGGCGGCTGCAGGAGGACTTCCGTTCCGGTGCGGCGGCCGAGATCGCCGATCTGCGGCGGCGTGGTCTGCAGGTGCACATCCTGTCGGGCGACAAACCAGAACGCGTCGCCCGGGCGGCGGCGGCGTTGGGTGTCGATCCGGCGCTGGCGACCGGTGGCATGAGTCCGGAGGGCAAGGCCGGGTTCGTGCGCCAGCTGGATCGGGCCGACACCCTGATGCTGGGCGACGGCATCAACGATGCGCCCGCGTTTGCGGCGGCGTTCTGCGCCGGCACCCCGGCGATGGATCGCCCGGTGCTGCCAGCGCGCGCCGACTTCTTCTTCCGCGGCGCCCAGGCCGGCGCGGTGTCGGCGGTGCTCGACATCGGGGCGCTGCAGCAGCGGGTCGTGCGGGTCAATCTCACGCTGGCGCTGCTCTACAACGGCTCGACGCTGGTCGCTTGTCTGCTCGACCTGATGACGCCGGGGCTGACCGCGGTGCTGATGCCGATCAGCTCGGCCGCGCTCGTGCTCCACACCAGCATCCGCTTCGCGCGCGCGCGCCGGAGATTGCCATGACCGTGATCCCCGTCCTGCTGCTGTGCAGCCTGCTGCTGGTCGCAGGGTCCATCGTGTTGTTCGTGTGGTCGTCCCGTCAGGGCGACTGCCATCAGGCGGAGCGGATGTGCCTGTTGCCGCTCGAAGACGATGTCGCCCCGCCGCGCCCCGTCCCGCCAGCCACCGAAACCTCTCAGAAGGAAGGAACGCAATGACCATCTCGTCCGTCACCGAGACCCGACGTGTCGTCTACGACGACGGCACCGTCCGCGGGTTTGTGTGGGCCAGTGTCGGCTGGGGCCTGATCGGCCTGCTGGTCGGTCTGGTGATCGCCCTGCAACTCAGCTTCCCGGGGCTCAACTTCGATGTGCCGTGGCTGACGTTCAGCCGCCTGCGGCCGCTGCATACCAACGCGGTGATCTTCGCGTTGGTCGGCAACATGATGTTCGCCGGCGTCTACTACAGCACGCAGCGGCTGCTGAAGGTGCGGATGGCCTCCGACCTGCTCAGCAAGGTCCACCTGTGGGGCTGGCAGCTGATCATCCTCGGCGCCGCGCTGACGCTGCCGTTCGGCATCACGCAGAGCAAGGAGTACGCGGAGCTGGAGTGGTTCCTCGACATCCTGGTCGCGCTGGTGTGGGTCGCGTTCGCGGTCAACTTCTTCTGGACGCTGGCGATCCGCAACGAGAAGAACCTCTACGTCTCGATCTGGTTCTACATCTCGACGGTGTTGACGATCGCGGTGCTCTACATCGTCAACAACCTGTCGTTGCCGGTGACCGCGACCAAGAGCTACTGCGTGTTCGCCGGGGCCCAGGATGCGCTGACGCAGTGGTGGTACGGGCACAACGCCGTCGCGTTCTTCCTGACCACGCCGATCCTCGGGATCATGTACTACTTCCTGCCCAAGGCGGCGGATCGACCGGTGTTCAGCTACCGGTTGTCGATCGTGCACTTCTGGGCGCTGGTGTTCATCTACATCTGGGCCGGCCCGCACCACCTGCTGAACACCGCGCTGCCGGACTGGGCGCAGTCGCTCGGCATGCTGTTCTCGGTGATGCTGTGGATGCCGTCGTGGGGCGGCATGCTGAACGGCCTGCTGACGCTGCGCGGCGCGTGGGATCGCGTGCGCACCGATCCGGTGCTGAAGTTCTTCGTCGCCGGCGTGACGTTCTACGGCATGGCGACGTTCGAGGGACCGCTGTTGTCGATCAAGGCGGTCTCCGCCCTTGGCCACTACACCGACTGGATCATCGGCCACGTGCACAGCGGCGCGCTGGGCTGGAACGGCTTCATGGCGGCCGGCATGTTCTACTGGCTGATGCCGCGGCTGTTCGGCACCAGGCTGCACAGCACGCGGCTCGCCGACATGCACTTCTGGATCGGCATCGTCGGCATCCTGCTCTACGTCGCGTCGATGTGGGTCTCGGGCATCAGCCAGGGCCTGATGTGGCGCGCGGAGACCGCCGATGGCGGCCTGCAGTACACCGACTGGAACGAGATGCTGAACAGTCAGCAGCTGATGTACATGACCCGCAGCATCGGCGGTGGGCTGTTCGTCGTCGGTTGGCTGCTGATGATCTGGAACCTGGTGATGACGGCGATGTCGGGTCGCCCGGTCACCGTCGAGACCGAGGTCACGGTCACCAAGACGGCGCCGCAGCCCGGTGAGCCGAGCCTGTGGGGCATCCTGACCAGCAAGCCGATCATCATCTCGGTGCTCGGCATGGTCGCGGCGACGCTGTTCGCGCTGCCGAGCGTCGGCGCCGCCGTCGTCGGCTTCGTCGCGATCTTCGCGGTGGTCGCCTTCGCGGGCGGCATGCTGTATCGCAGCACGCACGTCGGCAAGCACACCTGGCACGAGATGCTCGAGGCCCGGCCGCTGGCGTTCTCGGTGCTGACCTTGCTGGCGGTGCTGGTCGGCGGTCTGTTCGAACTGCTGCCCGGCCTGATCGCCGACAAGGCGGTGCCGCTGGCGGCGAACGGCGAGATCGCGGTCAAGCCATACACCGCGCTCGAACTGACCGGCCGCGACCTCTATGTCCGCGAAGGCTGCTACGTGTGCCACTCGCAGATGATCCGGCCGTTCCGCGAGGAGCAGCTGCGCTACGGCGATCCGAGCCGCATCGAGGAGTCGATGTGGGATCACCCGTTCCAATGGGGCAGCAAGCGTACCGGACCCGACCTGGCCCGCGTCGGTGCCAAGTACGACGAGTCGTGGCACTGGCTGCACATGAAGCGGCCGACCGACACCTCGCCGAACTCGGTCATGCCGGCCTACCCGTGGATGTACGGGAATACCGCCGACAAGGCGATCGCCGGGGACAAGATGCGCGTGCTGCGCAAGCTCGGCGTGCCCTACACCAAGGAACAGATCCTCGGCGCCGCCGCCGACTACGACCGCGATGCCGCCGCGATCGTTGCCACGTTGGCCAGCAAGGGCATCACCGACGCCGCGCCGGACAAGGAGATCATCGCGTTGATCGCCTACCTGCGACGTCTTGGCAACAACCTGCAGACCGTCAAGGCCGCCTCGGCCGGAGGCAAGTAGTCATGCTGCGCGAGTTCCTTGCTGCCACGCCCATCCTCAACCTGCCGATCCTGGCGATGTTGATGTTCCTGGGCATCTTCCTGGCCGTGCTGGTGCGCGTCTGTCGTCGCGAACATCAGCCGCGCTTCCGTCAGATGGCCAGCTTGCCGCTGGCCGACGATGCCGGCGTGCCGCCGGTCGCCGACAGCACACGGAGGGTTCGTCCATGAGTCTCGCCACACGGGGTCACACGTTCGACGGGATCGAGGAGTTCGACAACCGGCTGCCGAACTGGTGGCTGTGGTCGTTCTACCTCGCCTGCATCTTCTCGGTCGGCTACTGGATCCACTTCCACACGCTCGGCACCGGGCACCTGCCCCAGGCCGCGTTCCTCGCCGAGCAGCAGGAGATCGCCGCCCGGCTCGAGGCCGAACTGGCCAAGAACCCGGTGACCGACGAGTCGTTGCTGAAGCTGTCCAAGGAAGGCGGGGTGGTCGCTGAGGGTGAGAAGGCCTTCATGGCCGAAGGCGTCTCCTGCAAGTTCTGCCACAAGCCCGATGGTTCCGGGCTGACCGGTCCGAACCTGACCGACAAGTTCTGGGTCTACGGTGGCAAGCCGCTCGACATCTACACGACGATCATGGAAGGCCGGCCGAACGGCATGCCGCCGTGGAAGCAGAACGGCTCGATGTGGGCGCAACGGGTCACCGCCTACGTGCTCGCCAAGGTCAAGCACACCAACGTCGCCGGCGGTCTGCCGCCGCAGGGCAAGGAAGAGCAGTAGTCGTGTCGGATCATCCCGTCGATCCGACGCCGACTGCCTCGTCGTCCTCCTCGCTGCCGCCGGCACCGTCAGCCAGCACGCCACGCAAGCCGGTGGTCACGCGTGGCCGGCCGCCGGTGCGCCGACCCGATCTCGACACCGTCTTCAGCATCAACCCGGACGGTTCGCGCAACTCGATCCACACCGCGGACGTCAGTGGACGGTTCCAGACCAGGAAACAGTTGCTGTGGTTCCTGCTGCTCGGCGTCTACCTGGCGATGCCGTGGGTCAAGATCGGCGGCAACCCGGCGGTGCTGATCGACATCCCGGCGCGCCACTTCTTCCTGTTCGGCAACACGTTCAACGCGCAGGACTTCTGGCTCGCATTCTTCTTCATCACCGGCCTGGGCTTCACGTTGTTCATGGTCGCGGCGCTGTTCGGCCGCATGTGGTGCGGCTACGCGTGCCCGCAGACGGTGTTCCTCGAAGGGCTGTTCCGCCGCGTCGAGCGCTGGATCGAAGGGCCCGCGCCGGCGCGCCACAAACTCGACAAGGCGCCGTGGACGGCCGGCAAGCTGTTGCGCCGAGGCGGCAAGCTGCTGGTGTTCTTCGCGCTGGCGGCGGTGATCGCGCACTCGCTGCTCGGCTACTTCATGCCGGTCGAACGAGTGGTCCTGGCGATGACGTCGTCACCGACGCAGCATCCGACGGCGTTCCTGTTCGCGTTGGTGGTGACGCTGATCCTGTTCATCAACTTCACCTGGTTCCGCGAACAGTTGTGCATCGTCGTCTGTCCGTACGGACGCTTGCAGGGTGCGCTGTACGACTACGAAACGCTGTTGGTCGGTTATGACCGGGAGCGCGGCGAGCCGCGCGGGCCGGCCACCGAGTCTGGACACGGTCACTGCGTCGACTGCTATCGCTGTGTCGCGGTGTGTCCGACCGGCATCGACATCCGCAACGGCACGCAGATGGAGTGCATCGGTTGCGCCAACTGCATCGACGCCTGCGACGAGGTCATGCTGAAGACCGGCCGGCCGAAGGGGCTCGTCCGCTACGACAGCCAGCGCGGCTTCGAGACCGGCGCGCGGAAGTTCGTGCGGCCGCGGGTGTTCCTGTATGCGGTGCTGCTGGTCATCGGCGTCAGCGCGTTCTTGGTGGCGACCACGTGGCGGACGCCGTTCGAGGCCAACCTGCGGCGGGTGCCGGGCCAGGCGTTCACGCTCGAGCAGGAACGCGTGCACAACGTGTTCGACCTGCATCTGATCAACAAGCAGCCGGTGGCGCACACCTTCGTCGCCAAAGCGATCGGCCCGGCCGAGGCCGAGGTCGTGCTGCCGCAGACCGAGTTCGCGCTGCAGAGCCTGGAGGATCGCAAGATGCCGGTGCACGTGTTCGTGCCGCGGGCATCGTTCCGACCCGGAATGCAGCTCGAGATCGAAGTTCGGACCGGCGGTGACGCACCGGCGATGGTGCGTCGGGCCAAGGCACCGTTGCTCGGGCCGAGCGGGCGCTGAGTCGGGCGCGAGCCGGCCCGCCGTCAGTGCAGGTCGGCGTCGCGCGGCTCGGTGCTGAGCGGCAGCCAGACGCGGAAGTCGGCGCCCTGGCCGGGCGACGACACGACTTCG
This sequence comes from Planctomycetota bacterium, assembly GCA_016713175.1. Taxonomy (GTDB): domain Bacteria; phylum Planctomycetota; class UBA1135; order UBA1135; family UBA2386; genus JADJPQ01. The sequence continues at coordinate 99,762 of JADJPQ010000006.1, read as the reverse complement.
ATCGTGCCGCCGTAGCCCTCGACGATGCCCTTGCTGATCGACAGGCCCAGCCCGGTGCCGCCCCGGGCACGCTTGGTCGTCACGAACGGCTCGAATACGTGGTTGCCAAGCTGCGGCGGGATGCCGGGGCCGTTGTCGCGCACGCTCATCCGGACGCCGTCGGCCTCGGCAGCCGCCGACAGATGCACGGTACGGGTGTCCTTGCCCTCCTGTAGCAACGCGTCCTTGGCATTGATCAGCAGGTTCAGCAGCACCTGCTGCAGTTGTTGTGGACGCGCGTTGACGGCTGGCAACTCGGGCGGGACGGCAAGTCGCAGCGCGATACCGTGGCGTTTGAAGTTCTCGCCGATCAGCCGCAGCGTCCGGGTCACCACGTCGGCGATCGACGTCGGTTGCGGGCGGTCGCGGTCGTCGCGGGCGAACTGCAGCAGGTCCTTGACGATCGACGCGATGCGCTCGCCTTCCTCGATGATCACCCGGGCGTTGCCCGGCGCATCGTCGCCGTCGGCGATCAGCTGCGCGCAGTTGATGATCGTGTTGACTGGATTGTTGACCTCGTGGGCGACGCCGGCCGAGAGTTCGCCGACCGCGGCCAGCCGTTCCGTCTGGGCCAGCTTGGTCTGCATGTCCTTGCGTTCGGTGACGTCGCGGATCAGCGCGGTGAAGAACGGCCGGCCGCGCATGGTGCCGGCGCCGACCGACAGGTCGATCGGGAACGTCGTGCCGTCCTTGCGCAGGCCCAGCACCTCGCGGCCGATGCCGATGATCCTGGCGATGCCGGTGCGCAGGTAGTTCTGCAGATAGCCATCGTGCTGCTGCTGCCAGGGCGCCGGCATCAGCATCGAGACGTTGCGGCCGAGCACCTCCTCGGCGCGATAGCCGAACAGTCGTTCGGCGGCGCTGTTGAACGTGTCGATGATGCCATCCTGGTCGATCGTCACGATGCCCTCCGTGGCCGTGGCGACGATCGCGCGCGTGCGGGCGAGGTGCTCCTCGGCGCTGTGCCGCAGCCGTTCCTGTGCGAGGAGCGCCGCCTGATCCGCATCGGCGCGCTGGGCGGTCGTCAGCAGCCTGGCGTAACGGCTGGCCGCGAGCGCCGCAGCGAAGCCACCCATCAGCAGCACGCAGCCGTCGTGGATCCAGCCATCGAGCCCCGGCCACAGCAGGCGCAGTACGACCATCGTCACCGCAGGCAGCAGGGCGAGGCGAAGGACCACGCCAAGCAAGGACGGTGACGGGAACGCGGGGAGATTTCGGGGCGAATCGGGCATCCGGCGGGGACGACGGGGATGGCAGCATATACGCCCTCTGACCCGGTCACCTACGCACTTGTCCCACCCCGGCCGGGGCATCGGACGGAACAGAATCCCCGGTGGCGTTCACCCCGACCCTTCGCACGCATGGCACGAATTGTCCTGATCGACGACGAGACCCGACTGCTGCAGACGCTCGCCCGCTTCCTCGAGAACCAGGGGCACGCCGTCGTTCGCGGCGAGCGCTTCGCCGACGTGCAGCAGGAACTGCAGCCGGGACGGTTCGAGGTGCTGATCACCGACATCGTGATGCCCGACACGAACGGCATGCAGGTGCTGCGCGAGGTGGTCGAACAGCGCCACTGCCTCGAGCCGGTGATCCTGATCACGGGCGAGCCGAACGTCGAGACCGCTTCGGAAGCAGTGCGTCGCGGCGCGTTCGACTACATCAGCAAGCCGGTCACCAAGGACAAGCTGCTGGAGGCGGTGTCGCGTGGGCTGCGGCACGTGCGACTGCTGCGGGAACGCGACGCGGCCCGCCGCACCGAGATGCAGGTGCTGCGCAACCTGGCGGCGCTCGGGGAGTCGGCATCGGTCCTGAGCCACGAGATCCGGACGCCGATCACCAGCCTGCGGCACGCGCTGCGTGCGGTAGCCGACAAGATCGGGGTCGACGATCGGGTGCTGATCGAGGAGCTGGTCGGCAACCTGAACCGTATCGAGCGGATGCTCGGTCAGACGTTGTCGTTCGCGCGGCCTCTGCAGCTGCAACGGCGCGCTCTGGACGCCGCGGAGTTGTTGCGCGGCTGTGCCCGCCAGGTGCACGACCTGCCGTTCATGCACGGTGTCGCGGTGGAGGTGGTCGTGGCGCAGCCATTCACGGTGGATGTCGACGAACAGCTGTTCGGCGAGGTCGTCGTCAACCTGCTGCGCAACGCCGGCGAGGCCTGCAATGGCAAGGGCCAGGTGCGCGTGCGTGGCCAATCCCATGGGCCGGACTGCGTAGTCGAGGTCGATGACGATGGGCCCGGTGTGCCCGCGGGCAAGAGGGACGAAATCTTCCGCCCGTTCCACAGTTCGAAGGAGTATGGCACCGGCATCGGCCTCGCGTTCTGCCGCAAGGTGGTGGAAAGCCACGGCGGCACCATCGCGCTGATCGACCGCCCGGGGCCCGGAGCGTGCTTTCGCATCGTGTTGCCCGCCTCGGCGGGCGAGTCCGAGCAACCAGGAGCGAGCAGTGACCGCCATGCCTGACCGACAGACCATCCGGATCGTTCTCGTGGATGACCAGGCGATCGTGCGCGCAGCGTTCAAGTCGCTGCTCGAGCGGATCCCCAATTTCCAGGTCGTCGGCGACGCCGGGGATGCCCGCAAGGGCATCGAGCTGGTGGAGCAACTGCGGCCTGACCTCGTGATCCTCGACATCACGATGCCGGGACTCTCTTGGCCTCGACGCCGTGGGGCCGCTGAAGAAGGCGTCACCGTCGACGCGCGTCTTGATCGCGTCGCAGCACGAAGGCCAGAAGTTCGTGCAGCAGGCGCTGCAGGCAGGCGCGGACGGCTACCTGTCCAAGGACAGCGAACCGGAGGAGTTGGCCGTCGCGATCGAGGCGATCCGGCGCGGGGATTCCTACCTGTCGCCGAAGGTGGCCAGCGGCATCATGGCCCGCGTGGTTCGCGGCGAGGCGCCGGCGCCGAGTGAGAGTTCCGCGTTGTCGGTGTTGACCCCGCGTGAGCGCGAAGTGTTCCAGTTGCTGGCGCTTGGCAAGGCCAACAAGGAAGTCGCGGCGCAGCTCGACCTGTCGCTCGGCACGGTCAAGAAGCACCGCGAGAACCTGCAACGAAAGCTGGATTGTCACTCGGCGGCCGAACTGGCGCGCCTGGCGATCCGCGAAGGCCTGCTGAACGCGTAGGCGAAGGCGTGCGGGCGCGGAGGAGTGTCGCGACCCAGCGTATCGCTGCGTGGTTGCCGCGAACGCGCTACTGCTTCTTGCCGCCGTCCTGCTTCTGCTTCAGGTACGCCTCCCAGTAGCGCCGGAACTTCTCCGGTACCTTGGGGGCCGAACCACGGTTCTTCAACGCGTTCAGGTAGGGCGGCAGGTCACCCCACTCGCCGGCGCCGGTGCCTTGGGCGCCAGGCCCGGTGCCGTCGGCCGGCGGCTGGTTGCCCGGCGTGTTGCGGCCCGGATCCGGGACCTCCTGGTCACCGCGGGGATTGCCCTGACGTTCCGGGTTCTGCTCGCCGGGCTGTTGCTGCCCGGGTTGCTGTTGCTGCCCGGGCTGCTGCTGCTGCTGCTCACCGGGTTGGGGTTGTTCGCCGGGTTGCTGTTGCGGCTCGCGCTGCACGAAGTCCGGGGTCTGGTTCTCGCGCCGATTCTGCCGGCCCTGCTGCTGATTGCGCTGGTCCTGCTGCTGCTGGCCTTCCTGCGGAGTCGATTCCTGGTTCTGCTTGTTCTGCTGGCTCTGGCTTTGCGACTCGGATTGGCTCTGCGATCGGCTCTTCATCTGCTCGAGCTTCTGGATCAGCTCGTCGATGCCCTGCTCGACCGCCTGGCTCCGGTCGTTGGACTGCTGCAGGTTGGTCTTGGGCGTGGTGCGTGCCACACCCTTCTTGCCCGACTCGAGCAACAGTTTGTCGATCTCCTGCAGCTGTTCGTCGACACGTCGCGCGATCTCGGCGATCTCGGCCGGATCGGGCTCCTGGGCGTTCAGCGGGCAGGTCAGCACGGCGGCGAGCGCCGCGGTCACCAGCTTCGACAGCAATGTCTTCGGGTTCATCGTGATGCTCCGGTCTAGCGGCCGCGGCCTTCGCCGCCCTGGGGATCTTCGCCTTCCTGCTGCTGCATCTGCTGCATCGTCTCTTCGACGCCGGCCTTGATCTGCTGGAACAGCCGGGTCACCTCGCCATGCCGATTGGCCAGCCGTTCGATCATCGCGACTTCGGCTTCGGTGATCGTGTCGTCGCCGCGCAACTCGACCAGCTTGCCGAGGTCCTGGGTGGCGTCACGGGTGTCGAGCTCGAGCTGCTTCAGCATCTCGAGTTCGGCGATCAGCGACACCAGCCGCTCGCGCTGCTGGTTGAACTTGTTCTGGCCCTTCTGCTGTTGCTGCTGCTGTTGCTGCTGCTGGCGCTGCCGGTCCTCTTCGCGTCGTTTGCGTTCGCGCTCCAGCGCGGCCAGCAGGTTCTCGGTCCGCGTTTCGACGTCCTGCTGCAGCATCGTCGTGTACGAGCCGGCATCGGGCGAACGCGCGTTCAGCCGCCGGGCGACCTCCTTCAGGTCCTCGTGGTTGGCCTCGAGCACGGCGCGGTAGACCATGTTGCCTTCTTCGACCAGCGCCTGGATCAGGCCCTGGATGCGGCCGGCGAGTTCCTGCTCCTCTTCGCCGAACTGCTTCAGCTTGTTGCGCTGCGGCCGTGACGGCGTGCCGGTGCCGGCAGCCTTCTGGATCTCCAGCGTCTGCTGGGTGAGCGGTCGCTGCTTGTCGAGGAACTGGGTCAGCTCGTCGCGCATCCGGAACAGCAGCTCTTCCTGCCGCTGGTCCATGTAGCGGTCGCGCTCCTCCTCGAGTTCTTCGCTGGCCTCTTCGAGCTTCTGCCGGGCCTGCTCCTGCTGCTGCTCGGTCTCCTCCATGTCGCCCTGCTGCATCGCCTGCTGCGCCTTGCGGGCGGCTTCGGCGGCGTCCTCGAGGGCTTGCTGGGCCTTCTGGTTCTGTCGTTCCTTGGCTTCCTGCGCCAACTTGACGATGTCGTCCTGGAGCTTCTTCTGCTCCTCGGCGAGCTTCTGCAGGGCATCCTTCTGCGCCGGCGTCGGCTCCTGGTTGCGCTGCAGTTCCTGTTGCGCCTGCTGCAGTGACTCGGCGGCCTGTTGCTGGGCCTGAGCGGCGCTGGATTGCTGGCCCTGCTGCAGCCGCTGTTCGGCCTGCTGCATCTTGTCCACTGCCTGTTGCATCTTCTGCTCGGCGCCCTTGGCCTGGGCCTCGCTCAGGCTGCCCTGCTGCCGGGCCTGCTGCATCTGCTGCTTTGCCTGCTCTGCCTGCGCGCGCAACTGTTGTTGCCGTTGCGAGGCCTGTTGCTGATCACCGCCGCGCTCGGCGTTGTTCTGCTGCAGCGCCTGCTGCAGCGTCTCCTTGGCCTGTTGCAGGTTCTGCCGCGACGCCTGCATCTGCGGCTGCGGCGACGGTGGTTGGCCGGCATTGCGCGCGTCGTCGATCTTCTGGCTGGCATCGCGCAGCTGCTGCTCGGCATTCTCCAGTGCCTTGGCCGCCTGCTGTTCGGCTTCCTGCGCCTGCGGCGCGTTCTGCAGCTCGCGCGCCGCAGCATCGGCATCGGCGGCCATCTGGTCGGCTTGGCGGCCGGCGTCGGGATTCTGCTGTTGCAGCCGGGCCTTGGCCTCTTCGAGCGCGCGCAGCGCCTTCTCGAGCTGTTCCTGGGTCTGCTTGGGCTCGCCGGCCGGGGCCGACCCGGCGGCGTTCTGCAGTTCGCTGCTGGCCTTCTGCATCGACTCCGCGGGTGAACCCTCTTTGGGCGGCTCGCCGCCAGCGAGCTGCTGCTGCGACGCCTCGGCTTGCTGCTGGAGCTTGCCGGCCTGCGCGGCGTTGCGCTTCCTGGCTTCCTGGCTCTTGCGTTGGCCCATCTCGCTCGCCTGGTTGGCCAGTTCGGTCAGCTTCTCGCGCTCCTGCGGCGTGGCTCCGGCTTCGGCGTTCTGCAACTTCTGCCGCAGTTCCTGCCACTCCCGGTCGGCGCGCGGGCCCTCGGGGTCGTCGTGGACCTTGGGGGCGTTCTCGAGGCTGGCTTGCAGCCGGTCACGCGCCTGCTGCAGCGCCGACTGGTCACCGGTGGCGGCCGCGTCGCGCATCGCCTGCGCCTCGGCCTGCAACTTCTCCTGCGTGCCCTGATCGCGCACCTGACCCATCAGGGCCTTCGTGCGCTGGATCATCTCGCCGACGTCGAACTGCTGCTGGCGCGCCGCCTGGGTCTTGCCACTGGCCTCATCGGCGACGGCGCGTTCGAGCCGTTCCTGCTGCTGCAACAACGCGTCGATCCGCTGCAAGGCGTCCTCGAGGAACGGCTGCCGCATGCCGGCGTCGCGGGCATTGCGCTGGGCTTCGTTCTGTTGTTCGCGCCGCAGTTGGTCGAGTCGCTCCAGCAGTTCGCGCTCGGCCGCGGTCGGCTCGCGCTGGGTGGCTTCGGCGGTGCGCTGCTGCAGCTCCGCCTGGCGCCGCTCGAGCTCGCGCGCGGTAGCGGCCATGGCCGTCGTCTGCTCGATGTCCTTCTTCAGGTTCTCGATCGACTTGCGCTCGAGCAGGATGTTCAGCAGGCGCTCGAGGTCGGCGATGACATCCTTCTGTTTGCGCTGCGCCTGCGCGAACGCCGCGGCGGCGATGTCGTCGCGGATGCCGGCGACTTCCTGCATCACGCCCGAGCGCTCGAGATGTTCGAGCCCCTGGGTCAGCAGCGCCACCGACTCGGTCTTGCCCTCGCGTTCGTAGCGCGCCTTCATCCGGACCATCAGGTCGCGCAACCGGCCACCCTTGCGCAGGATCTCCTCCTGGTCGCGGCGCAGGCGGTCGAGTTCGTCGTCCTGGACCTCGGCGCCTGGCGCCTGCGGATCCTGGGCGGCAGGCAGGCGGGTGCCGGCAACGGGCAAGGTCGCGGCGGCCAGCAGGAACAGGGCGGTGGTGGCGTTCATTTCTTGTCCTTCAGGTCGTCGGTCCGATCCATCACGTCGCGCTGGCGGTCGAGCAGCGCCCGGGTCTCCTGGACGAGATCCTGGATCTCGTTCCAGCGGTCGAGTTGCAGCAGCAGCGCGGCCAGGGCCTGGGCGATCTGCTGTTGCGCTTCGACGATCCGCCGCAGCGTTTCCGTCAGTTCGGCACCGTCGCGAGCGACCTGCGCCTGCGCCAGCATACGCGCGAGCTGCGGGCCGTGCCGGTGACTGATGCCATCGGCCAGATCGATCATCTGCAGGATCGGATCCAGCACGTTCTCCATGGCGCCGAGCGTTCCGGCGCGGCGTCGGGCCAGCACGTCGCGGTAGAACGCCTCGTCTTGCGGCAGGGCGTCGACCAGCGCGTTCGGCGGTGCGTCGGATCGTGGTTGGGTGAACCAGGTCCGGTACAGATCCACGACCTTGGCGGCGTGCTGGCTGGACTCCAGCCGGTTCCACAGGTGCTGGTCGAACGCGCGCATCAGGCCGCGGTGGACGCGTTCGGCCGACGTCAGGATCCGCCCCTGGCCGACTTCGACGGCGGTCAGGGCCTGCGCGGTCGCGTTGCCGGGGATCGCAGCCTGGCTGCGCAGGTCTTCGATCCGGGCCGCGCGATCGGTCTGCAGGTCGGCGGCCTGCTCGACCTCTTCGCGCAGCGAACGGAAGTTGCGGGCGATGGTCGCCGCGAGCTGGGTCAGATCGACGATCTGGACCTGACGACGCTGCAGTTCGGTGGCGCCGGCTTCGGGTTGGCGGTTGTCGCGCAGCGCCAACTGCAGCGACAGACCATCGGCTGCCGCCTTCTGCGCGCCCAGCAGTTCTTGCAACTCGAGCAGCTCGAGGAACTGGCCGCGCACCGGCCAGGATGCGCCTTCGGCCAGCGGCGGCAGCAACGCGAGCGCGCGCGTGCGGCCGCCGCCGGCGTCGATCGTCAGGCGGACGTCGGTCAGGCCATGGTCGTCGTGGGCGTCGACGCGCACGCACAACAATGCCTGCGGCAGCAGCAGCGTCGCCGACTCGTCTTCGGGTTGCAGCCAGCGGCCGACCGGCGCGTAGTCCTGCATCGCGACGATCGGGTAGGTACCGGGTGTCGGGTTGCGCAGGCCGCCTTCCCCGGTCAGGTCGATCTGGTAGCGATCGCTCTGTTCGACGGTGAACTGCGCCGTGTACGCGGTCGCCGCGCCGGAGTCGTCCTGGATCGTGGTCGCGACCAGGTCGAGCTTGCGGCCGCTCTCGAGGAACAGCAGCGTGGCGTCATGCACGGTCGCGGTGGCGGTCACCATCAGGGTCGCCCGGGTACCGACCAACGCTTCGATCGCACCGCCGGCCTGCGTGGCCGGGGGCTTGCCGGTGTAGGCCGGGGGCGTCAGTTCGACCTTGATCTGGCCGACCAGCGGCGGGTGGATCGTGCGAACTTCGACGATCTTGTCGCCGGTGTCGTCGTCGCCGCCGCGGGCGTGGAACGAGAAGCCGTTGCCGAGGCGTCGGAACACGTGCCGGAAGCGGTCGCCCGGCCGCGGCACCAACGTGATCGAGCGTTCGTCGCCGCCGACGCCGGTCACGTCGAGATGGACTTCGCTGGGAACGGTACCCTCGGCGAGCACCGACACGTGCAGGTCGGCGCCCGCTGGCAGCACCAGCTCGGTGCGGCCGGGGTGGTCGGTGCGCTGCAGTTCGGGACCGGCCGGTGGCAGATCGACGATCAGTCGAGTGGCTTTGGGATAGCTGACCGACAAGCCGAGGTGGCGCAACACGAACGCGATGGCCGTGGCCGGAGCCATGGCGCTGCCGACTGCGAGCAAGGTCGTGATCGTGCCGGCCGCGGCCCAGGCGCGTCGGGTCCGCTGGCCGTCGAACAGTCGTTCGAGCGGCAACGCCCGCGCCGCGGTGGCGGTCTCTTGCAGCAGGGCCGCGATCATCGCGGGCGACTGGTTGCGCAGGTCCCCGGCCGGCACGTCCTTCAGCTGGATCGCCGACACCAGCCGTTGGTGCAGTCCGGGGAACGTCCGTTCGAGCAGGATCGCGACGTCGGTCGCGGCGAAGTGCCGCGACAGCGGGTAGCGCAGGAAGCGCGCGATGGCCCAACCCAGCAGCACCGTCACCGCGGCGGTATGGAACAACCGGATCGGCGCCGGCAGGCGCAGCGCGTGGTCGAGCAGGAAGAACAGCGCGATCGCGGCGCCCGGCAGCGCCAGCGTGAACGCCAGGCCGTGCACGAAGAAGCGCCGGCGGACGCGGCCGAGCTGGTGGCCGAGCAGGCGATCGAGTTCGCCGCCGATCGCCTGGCGTTGTGCCTCGGTCAGCGGCGCCGGGCCACTGGCCGGTGGGACGTCAGGGGGTGCGGAGGCGGTCACGGACTTGTTCGGGGGTCAGCGTTGGAAGATCGGGAGGTACTGCAGCGGGATCTGCAGCACGAGGGTCGCGACGGCGGTGGCGAAGGCTTCGCCGGGGCCGGCGGTGCACGGCCACGAGCCATCGCGCTGCTGCATCTTGAACAATTGCGACTTCACCAACCGGAAGTAGCGGGTCCACTTCGGGTCGCCGGTGATGTAGTAGGCCTGCACCGCGTAGTAGTGGCCGTAGTAGAAGAAGTAGTGGCCGTGGCCCCACTCGTCGTTGAACGACTCGACCTGGCGGTCCATGTAGTCGAGCGCGTCGCGGATGATCGGGCTGTCGTACTCGCCGGCGGCATACAGCGTGGTCACGCCCGCCGCGGTCAGCGGGAAGGTCGCGCGCGCCTGCGGGCGCAACTGGTAACGGAACGAGCCGCCGTCGTCGCCGTAACCGCCGCGCCAGCCGCCGCCGCGATAGCGGTCGTTGCCGCGCACGGCGCTGCGGTAGACGTACTGCTGGGCGTTCTTGATCCGGTCGATGGGCACGAAGATGCCGACGTTGCGCGCGGCGCGCAGGGCCAGCACCTGGCAGACCGTGATCGACATGTCCGACTCGCGGGCGAACGGCCGGTAGCGCCAGCCGCCCTCGGCGTTCTGCGAATCGACGATCAGGTTGACCGACTTCTGCAGCACCGCCTTGACCTGCGGCCGGTCCGACATGCCGTAGATCTCGGCCAGCAGCAGCGTCGCGAACGCATGGCTGTACATGCGCGTGCCGTGCATCGTGATCTGGCCGTCGTCCTGGCTGCAGCTCAGCACGTAGTCGAGGCCCTTGCTGATCACCGCACCGTACTTGCCGCGATCGGGCAGATGGCCGCCGGCCAGGAAGCTCATCAACGCCAGTGCGGTGACGCCGACGTGTGGCAGCGGCCGCGAGTCGACGACGTCGTAGTCGGTGTTCAGCTTGTAGCCGACCAACTGCGACCACGAGCCGTCGCGGTCCTGATTGGCGGCCAGCCAGTCGTGGCCGCGGGTCACTGCTTCGCGCAGCTCGGGATCGATCAGTTGCTCGTTGCTGGCGCCGCGACGGGTGGTTTCCTGGGCCGGGGCGAACGCGGCCACCAACAGGGCGGCGCAGGACAGGCCGGCGCGCAGCGCGGTCGGGCCGAAGACGGAGAGCGGAAGGTTCATCGGACGGTGCTCCCGGAGCCCAGGACGATCAGGCCCTCGATGGCAGAGACGACAGTGTAGACCCCGCAGGTGGTCATCCCAAAGGTCTGACCGACCGGCAGGCGGATCGACTTGCGCCCATCCGGCAGGGCGCCCGAACGGTCGGCGGTACGCAGCGCATACAATCGGAATGGACCACCCTGCGCCGAGCGCATGCCGAAGGCGAGGAAGTCGGCGCCGATCACCGGCGCCCGTTCGCCGTCGCGATCGTCGGCGGCGAGGTCGTACTGGAAGCCCTGCACCTGGTCGTCGACGCCCATGCAGGTCAGGCGCGGGGCGCTGCGGCGATCGGCGGTCTTGTCGATCACCAGCAGTGCCGCCGGCGCCGGCGTCGGCAGCCAGCCGGGATGCCAGTTCAGGCGCTGGATGTCGGCGCCGAGCGCCACCTCGCGCAGCGGCTTGCCGTCCTGGGCCTGCAGCACCGTGAGTTGGCCTTTGTCCTTCGGGTTCGATTCGAGCACGACCAGTCGGTCACCGCGCAGCGCGGCCATCTCCAGATGGTGGTCGACGTGCCCTTGCCACAGCCAGACGACGGCGCCGGTGCGGTCGATCGCGGCGACCCGCGGCGCGTCCTGATCGCCGGTGCTGTCGAGCCGCACGAACACCAGTTCGGCCGTCGCCGACAGGTTCTGGGTGAACAACGGCGCGGATTGCAGCGACTCGGCGCGCAGACCGAGCCTGCGCAGGGTCGCGGGGCCGAGCGGGATCGTCGCCACCGAGCCGCCGGTGATCGGATCGAGCCGGTGGATCAGCGGGTCGGTGTTGCCACGGACCTCGAGCAGCAACAGGTGGTCGCCGGTCGACTTCGGTGCCGGCGGCATCTGTTCGGCGATCAGCGGTCGACTGAACAGCGCCTTGCCCGTGACCGGCTCGAGGCCGACGAACTCGGCGCCGCCGCCGACATCGCTCGACTGGGCCGACAGGTGCAGCACGCCGGCCTGTACTCCCAGGCACTCGTAGATCCGGTTGTCGAGGTTCGGCAGTTCCCACAGCAGCTCGCCGGTGCGGTAATCGAGCGCACAGATCCGGGTGATGTCGGGGACCACCAACACGCGGCCGCACAGCCACACGTGTTCGAGGTAGTTGATCGGATGCCGGAACAACAGCGGCGGCGCCGCGCCGCCGGCACTCAGATCCCAGGCGTGCAGGGTCTGGTGTTCGCGGTCGTCGGGATCGCGGCCGATCGCGAACAGCGGTGCGTTCGGCGCCGGCACGAAGCCATCCGGGATCGTCACCGGCAGCAGCCGGTACGGGTCGCCCGGGCCAAGCGCCGGGATCCGCGCGATCTCCCGCGCCGGCAGTTCGGGGGCCGGTGGCGGTGTGGCGGTCTGGGTGGCGCGGCCGGCGAGCACGGCGCCGATCGTGCGCCCGCCGTCCGGAGCAAAGTCGCTGACGGTCGCCGCGAACGGGCGCAGCCGGTCGGCCATCGCCGCCGCCAACGCCAGATTGCCGCGCTTCTCGGCGGCGGCCAGCACCCGCCGCAGGATCGCTGGCGTCGGGCCGTCGCCGTGCAGCGCGTGCGCGAGGACCTCGACCGCGGCCGCGAGATTGCCCTGTTCGACGGCGAGGTCGAGCAGGCGCGTGCGCGCGGTCGCGGCGGCCCTGGCGTGCGGGAACTGGGCACTGAGCGCCCGCAACTGCTCGGGATCGTCGCCCGCGGCGGCCAGCGCCGCGTCGGCGCGTTCGGCGATCGGCCCATAGATGGCCGGGCCGTGTTGCGCGATGGCGGCCGAGATTGCGTCGCGCGCGAGGTCATCGCCGCTGCGGCCGCCGAAGGACTGCGTCGGGAATCGTTCGAGCAGTTCCTGCCACAACGCCACCGCCTTGGCCGGCTCGGTCTGCAGCCGGGCCTTCTGCAGCAGCACGAACGCGATCACCGGGACATTGCCGATGCCTGGGAACACGTACGAATCGATGCCGGCGACGGCGGCCATCCGTTCCAGTTCGGCCAGTTGGCGGATGCGATCCCCGGCGGTCGCCTGCAGCAACAGGATCCACGCTTCGAACATCGTGGCGCGGTCGGGCGCCGCGTCGCGCGCGGCGGCCAGCAGCGTTACGGCGTCAGGGCTGCCCCGGGTCAGGGCCGCTCGCGCACTGGCGATCGCGATCGAATACAACTCGCGCTGACAGTTGGTGAGCAACGGATGGCCGTCCGGCAGGCCCTGGCGGCGGCAGGCCTGCAGGGCCCGTTGCCACAGTTCGCCGACCGCCGCGCGGGCGGCGGCATCGCCGTCGGCGCCGAGCATCGCGGTGCGCATCGTCGCCAGCCGGATGATCCGGGCCGGATCGTCGGGGGCAGCGCGCAGCGCTTCTTCGGCCCGGCGCCGCAGCCCTTCGGCGTCATACAGGATGTCGAGCGTCCGGTGTCGCAGCGTCACCGCCAGGCCGTCGACCAGGAGCAGGTTGCCGTGCTGGCCGCGCGGCCGCAGTTCGCCGTCCATCGGCGCCAGGTTGCCCTTGCGGTCGAATACCGCGATGCGACCCGGTTGCGGCACCCAGACATGGTCGCGCGTGACCGCCGGGCGTGGCATCTCGCGGGCGTCGCCGCGGGCCGACAGCGCCTGCTGGCGGACCAACTGCCGCACGCGGGGTTCGGCGGCGGCCCAGGCCGAACTGCGCGCCTGGATCTCGGCCTGCGGATCCGGTCGCGCACGCACGGCCACGATGCCGGCACCGGCCAGCACGAATTCGTCACCCAGCGCGCCGCACAACCAGCGCACGCGGTTCTCCCCGGAGGCCCTGGCCTCGAATGGCAGGCGCCATTGCAGTCGGCCGTCGTCGGCGTCGTGCGCCAGCACCCACGCCGAATCGAGCGGTGTCGTGCACAGCACGCCGTCGCTGACCACCGGCGCGCTGTTGGCGAAGAACACCGGTCGATCCGGCTGGTGGTGCAGCTGTGTCGCCGGCATCCGGATGACTTCGTACGACGCGATCCAGCGGCAGCGGCCGGTCCGCTGTTCGACCGCGAACGCGACGCCGAGGTTGCTGGCGCCGTAGAGCACGCCGTCGTGGGCGCACAGCGGCGACGACGCGAACTCCGAGCGCGCGTTGCCGAACATGTTGACGTCCTGCTGGCTCGAGCAGACCAGCCGTCGCCAACGTGGTTGGCCGGTGTGCAGGTCATAGGCGCCGACATAGAACGCGATCGCACCCGATCGGTCGCAGACCGGCGCGTAGACGATGTCGTCGAGGATCAACGGCGGGCCGCACGACGAGTGACCGCGGAAGCTGCGGGTCAGCGGCCCGTCCAGCGAATCGAAGTGGGCCCACAGCAGCTTGCCGGTGCTGCGCTTGAACGCGAACAGTCGCCGTTCGGGGATCTTGCTGATGATCTGGAAGTGGCCCTGGAAACGGACGTTCTCGCCCGGTTCCGGCACCTGCAGCGCCGCCACGACGACGTCGTCGGCACAGGCCGGCGCCAGCACCATCTGGATGTTGAGGCCTTCCTCGTACTCCTGGATCGCCGACCAGGCGTCGCCGGCATGCTCTTTCAGCGGCGCTGGCGATTCCCAGGCGATCTCCTTGGCCAACGGATCGATCGCGATCAGTTCCAGCCCGGTGTTGACGTAGATGCCGCCGAGGTCGCCGACGGCGTGCATCGCGAACAGGCCCGGGTCGTTGCGGTCGAATCCGGGGGCGAACACTTCGCGGGTCCACTGCGGCACCGGTTGGCCGACCGGTTCCTGCATCGGCGCAGCGCCGTCGCTGCCGCCGCCGACCGCGCGCCAGGTCGTCGGGGCGGTGTCGATCGCCACGACCGGCAACACATCGCCGACGATCGCGGCATCGCGACCCGGGACCGTGCGGCCTTCGAACTCGTGCGGGCGCTGCACCGTGTTGGCGACCGTCAGCCGGCGACGGATCGCGGTCTCGTCCGACGAGCCGATCGGCGCGGCGTCGAGCGCTTGCCGCAGATGGCCGATCGCGAGCGTGGCGCGCCCGGCTTCCAGCGCCAGGTCGGCCAGTCGCAGGCGCGCGCGGCGCCCGGCCTTGGACGTCGGGTAGCGATCGGCCAGGCGCTGCAACTGATCGGGCGTCAGATCGTGCAGCGGTCGACCGATCAGGTTGCCCGCTTCGCGTGCGACCAACGCTTCGTAGGCATCGCTCGCCGCCGGCGACAGGTTGGCCAGCGTCATCGTGACCGCCAGTCGCAGCCCCAGGTAACGCGTCGGGCCGACGGCGACGACGCCGCCGGCTTCGTTCTGCAACAGCCGATGCAGGCGTTCGACACCCGCGGCGTGGTCCCCGGTTTCGAGTGCGCTCAGCGCCTCGACCCAGCCGTGGATGTCCTCCTGCCGGCGTGCGACCGAGAACAGGTTGTCGTCCTGCCCGGCCACGAATTCGGTCGGCCGCGGCAGTTCGCGAGCCGGTTCCTGGGCGCTGGCGAGCGGCGCCAGGGTGGCAACCGGAAGCAGCCAGGCCGCCAGGCGGGTGCGAACGCGGGGAAGTGCCGTTGTCATCGTTGCCAGGTGGGGTGTCAGCCTCGCCCGCTAGGATCGATCGGAAACGCCGGGGCTGCCACTGGTTCTATTCCGGCCGGCAGCCTCGGTTGCTGGCCAGAGTATCGCGGTGGCAGGCCGCCTATACGAGGCGGGCCCGCTTGCGGAGAATCCACTCGATCGCCAGGGCTGCCAGCAAGATCGCCAGCGACCAGGAAGTGTCCCATGCCGGTCGCGTGCGTGTCTCTTCGCGCTGCTCGAAGGGGCGCCGCTGGGCGAAGTCGGCCGCCAGTTCGTCGGCTTGGGCCAGGAACACATGACGGCCGCGCGCATCGGCGCCCGAGCTGGCCTCGGCGATGCGCTGCAGCATCTCGGCGTCCTGGCTCGATTCGGCCATCTCCTTGTCGGGAATCTGGACCAGCAGGTCCTCGCGGGCCAGCACGGCGTCGGCTGGGTTGCCATTGGCGAACACCAGGAAGCTGAACGCCCCGGGATCGGGCATCGTGAATGCAGCGGTGAAGGCGCCGGGATCGCCGGGTGTCGCCCGCAGCGTCCGCCGTTCGGTCTTGCCGGCGGCATCGCGCAAGAACACCGGGTATTCCGCAGCGGTCGACGGTTGTAGCTCTTCATCGTGGACGCGCAGCAGCAGGCGGACCTTGTCACCGGTCTCGACCAGCGTCTTGTCGAGGGTCAGTTCGAGCAGGTCCGAACGGCGCTGCAGCTTGCCGGTCGCCAGGTGGCGGACCACGTTGCGCCAGAACGCGTCCATGTAGAGCTCGGCGTAGGTGTCGCGCCAGATCCACGTTTCGTCGGTGGCGATGAAGAACGTGTTGCCGCGCGGGTGCGGGCTGACGACGGCGATCGGCCGCTTGCCGTAGCGGTTCTCCTCGGTCGGATGGCGCAGCAGCACGGTCGCGCCGGGCTTGGCGCGGGCCAGCGGGTACCAGGCGCGGAAGCCGGGCAGACCCTGTTCCCACAGCTTGCGATTGAACGCGACGTCGCGCTGCAGCAGCAGGATGTCGTGCGGCTGCAAGGGGTTCTCGAGCAGCGCACGGAACTCGCTGTCCCACTTGCGCGGCATGCCCGCGAGCGCGACCGGATCTTCGAGCACGACCGGCAGCAGGTCCGCCAGCGGCGTGCCGCGGTAGCGTTCGGGCATCGCTTCGGCGCCGAACAGGAAGCCGGCGCCGCCGCCGAACTCGACGAACTTCACCACCATCTCGAGCCAGCGGCGGATCTCCTCTTCGGTGGCGCCGAGCCGTTCGGGATGGACGTCGCCGAGCAGGATCACGTGGTACTGCAGCAGTTCCTTCTCGGTGCGCGGGATGTCGCGCAGCGGCGGCAGGTCGTCGCTGTGTTCCTGGATGAACGCCGGCGATGCCTCGAACAGCACCGCCTGCATCTGGATGCTCGGATCGACGCGCTTCAGCGCCGTCTTGATGTAGCGGTATTCCCAGCGCGGCCGCTCCTCGACGTACAGCACGCGGATCCGTTCGTCGTTGACGCGCAGGAAGCGGGTGTCCTGGTTGTCGTCGACCTGGCTCTCGTCGGGCTGTGACGCGACCGAGAAGCGCAGGGTCCAGTCACCGGCCAGCGGGAACGCGTGGTAGAGACGCACACGGGTCACGTCGCCGTCGGCTGGCAGTTCGGCTTGAGCGGCGGTCAGCGGCGCGAACGGGCCGCCATCGCGCGAACCTTGCAGTTCGACCCGCGCCGGCTTGCCGGCCAGGCCTTCGGCGCGCAGCGACACATCGAACGCGACCTGTTCCTCACGCAGCGCTTCCTTGGGCCCGGGCGGACCGACGATCCAGGCGTTGTGCGGCGGTTCGGGATCGCCGACGCCGATGGTGTGGATCGGGATGCCGCGGACACCGTACTTGGCGGCCATCTCGACCGGATCGACGCCGGCGTTGTTGCGGCCGTCACTGACCAGGATCACCGCGTCGAGGTTGATGCCGCCGACGGCGCCCAGGTGCAGGTCGAGCGCGTCGCCGAGGTGGGTGCGGTTGGCTCGTAGCGTCAGTTCGGACAGGCTGCGGATGGGCACCGGCTTCCTCGGGGCGCGGAACAGCCGGACTTCGTGCGTCTTGGCGAGTTGTTCGAGCAGCCCTCCCTGCCGTTCGAGCACCGCCTGCACCAGTTCGCCGCGTGTCCGGCCCGCCAGTTCGCCCGGACCCGCGACGGTCTGTAGCGCGGACGCCTGGTCCTGATCGGGGTAGCTGTCTTTGCGCTGCATGCTGGCGCTGTCGTCGACCAGCACGTGCACCTGGTTCTGGGTCTTGCGGTAGATGACGGTTTCCCAGACCGGCTGGAACACCAACAGGCAGCAGAACAGGATCGCCAAGGCGCGGATCACCGTCAGCGTCCAGCGGATGCGCGTCTCGAGCCGCTGCAGGCCGCCGTACGACCACCACGCCCATACCGCGGCGCCCGGAATCACGATCAGCGCGATCACCCACAGCGGTGGTGCCGCCAGGAAGCGGAACGTCTCGTCGACGTGCGCGATGCCTTCGGTCGGAGCCCCGCTGCCCGCAGGCTGCTGCGGCCCGGCGAGGGTAGGGACCAGCGACGACAGGGGCGTGAGCATGGCGATCACGATCGGCGCACGGAGACGTAGCGTGCCATGGCGGCCTCGGCCAGCACGAACAACAGGGTGGCCCACAGCAGCATCGGGCCGAACTCGGTCCGTTGCTGTTCGGCGGTGGCGCCGTCGGCGGTCGGCAGTGCCGTCAGCACGCGGTCGATCGCCAGCGCCTGCCGCACTTCGTCGTGCGGCGCGTACACCAGATCGCCTTCGGCCGGTTCGACGTTGACCGCGAACGGCAGGCTGAGGTGCTCCTTGCCCGACTCGCGATCGAGCACGAAATCGAACGTGTAGAAGCCGGCGAACAGGGTCGGCGCGAACGGCGGCAGCGCGTAGCGCCCGCCGGGCAGCGGCCGCGTGTCCTCGCTGAGCGGCACCTTGGCGGCGCCTTCGCGCTCGGGCTTGACGACCTCGACGTTCTCCGGCCGCGCCGGCAGCGAACAGGTCAGCTCGCTGCCGACCGTGCCGTTGAACGGGTCCTGGCCGGGCAGCGCCAGCCACTTGACGATGCCGAACAGCAGCGGATACGCGACCACGCGGTCGTCGAAGCGGTTCCAGCGATCGGCGCGGAACTCCGACATCGGCGCCGACAGCAGGAAGACCACCCGGCCCTCGCCGAACTGGCGGGCGACCAGCAGCGGACTTTGATCCGGGTCGGTCAGCCGGGCGACGACCTGGGGCGTTCCGGGGGCCGTTGCCGCGTCCTTGGCCGGCGGCGTCTCCGCCCCAGGCGCCGAGCGGTCGGTGTCCATCGCACACGACAGCCAGCGGTAGACCGGCACCTTCTGGAAGATCTCGCGGTAGATCTCCTCCTCGAACTCCTTCAGCAGCGGGTGTTCGGGCAGGGCGATGCTGGGTGCACGCGCCACGGTCGAACTGGCGGCGCCGCCGGCCGTGCGCAACAGCCGGAACGGCTGCGGCCCATCGCCGGCCTGATGCAGGTGCAGGTTGTAGCTCTCGACGTCGGTGCGATCGCCGAAGGCGACGAGCAGCCCCTTGCCCGCCTGCACGGCCTTCTGCAGCAGTTCGGCCGATTTGTCGGACAACCGGTCGACCTGGCTCAGGATCACCAGGTCGTGCGCGGCTGGATCGACCTGACCGCTGAGCAGCGCCAGCGTGTCGACGCTGCGCACTTCGAACACGGTCAGGTCCGGTGAGCCCTGGCCGAGCGTCGGATCGAGCACCGACTGCCACAGCCAGGTGTCGGTGCGCAGCGGATCGTCGCCGCCGGTGCCATCGACCAGCAGCACACGGATCCGTTCGCGGACGTCGATGGTCAGGAACCACTCGTCGTCGGCCTCGAGCACGTCGGCGCCAAGCGTCACGTGCACGCGGCGGCGTCCGGTCTCGCGGAACGTCACCTGGAACTCCGCTTCGCCTTCGGTGCCCGGTTCGAGGGCGACGACCTTGCGGGTCGGCTCGCTGCCGTCGACGTCGAGCGTGACCTGCACGGAGGCCGGGCTCTGGCCGCGGTTCCTCAGTGTCGCGGTCAGCGTCACCGGCACGCGCACGACCGCCGCCGGCTGGTCGATCCGCAGACCGGTGACCTGCACGTTGTCGACGACGCCGCCGCTGCGCTGGTTGCCGTAGGGGCCGACGTCGATCAGATGGAACCCCACGCCGGGCAGCTTGCCGAGCCGTTCGACGACGTCGCGGACGGTGTCCTCGAACTCGGGGCCGGTCGGGCCCTGCTTCTGATCATGCAGCGCGCTGCCGAGCGCCTGCTTCTGCAGGTCGGACAGCAGGTAGACCTGGGTGTCGGCCTCGGGGGTCTCTTCGATCGCGTCCGCGACCTGGACCAGCGCTTCCTTCAGGTTGCCGGCGGCGTCATCCGGTCGCTGCAGCATCAACCACTGCGAACGCGCGGTCGCCAGGTTCATGTCGGCCCGGACCAGGAACCGCGGCCGCACGCCGGCGGCGACCAGCGTGATCTTGTCGTTCTTCTCGGTGCGCGCTTCCAACCGCTCCAGCAGGCGCGCGATCTGGCCGCGTCCCTTCTCGAACGGGCTCTGGCCGTCGCGCTTCTCGCCCATGCTGTAGCTGCAGTCGAGCACGACGACGTGATGCGTCGTGCCGCCGCCGCCGAACAGCGAGCCGGCCTGCTGCAACATCGGCCGCGCGATCGCCAGCGCCAGCAGCACCGGGATCAGGCAGCGCAGCAGCAGCAGCAGCAGGTTCTCGTTGCGGAGCCGGTTGCGCTGCTTCTGGTAGGCGCGCAGCAGGAACTCCATCGCCGCCCACGGCCGCTTCTTGTGCCGCTGCCGGTTGAGCAGGTGGATGATCAGCGGGACGGCGAACAGGGCCGTGCCGGCCAGCAGGGCGGGGTTGAGGAACGACACGCGTTACTTGCGGCGCTTCTTGCGGGCGGCGCGGGCGGTGAGGTAGCTGGTCAGGACGACGTCGAGCGGCGTGCTGTTGACGACGCGCACGTAGTCGATGCGGTGCTGCAGGCAGCCTTTCTTGATCTGCTCCTGGAACCCTTGGATCTCGGCGAGATAGGCGTCGCGGAGCGACTTCGGGTCGACCAGCAGTTCGGGCATCTGCTCCATGCCCAGGAACAACGTCATCCGTTCGAACGGGAACTCGACTTCGTCGCGGTCGAGGATGTGGAACACCACGACGTCGTGGCCGCGTTGGGCGATCTCGCGCAGGCCCTTCAGCACGTCCTCCGGCTTGTCGAACAGATCGCTGAAGATCATCACCATGCCGCGCTGGCGCAGCTGGCTGGCGAGTTCGTGCAGCACGCCGCCGATCTTCGTCTTCTGGTTGCGCGCCTTGGCCTGCTCCAGGCTCTGGAAGATGTTGCCGAGGTTGGCGCGGGTGTTCGACGGCGGCAGCTGCTTGCAGACCTTCTCGTCGAACATCGTCAGACCGACGGCGTCGGCCTGTTGCTGGATCAGGTAGGCGAGGCTGGCGATGCCGGTGGCGGCGTAGTCGAACTTCGCCATGCCGCCGTCGTGCGCGTAGTTCATCGACTCGCTCTGGTCGAGGAACAGGTGCGCGCGCAGGTTGGTCTCCTCCTCGAACTGCTTGATCACGAAGCGGTCCGACTTGCCGAAGATCTTCCAGTCGAGGTAGCGCAGGTCGTCGCCGGGCACGTACTCGCGGTGTTGCGCGAACTCCACCGAGAAGCCGCGGTACGGCGACTGGTGCATGCCGTTGACGAAGCCTTCGACGACGAGGCGGGCGCGCAGCTCCAGCCGCGCGACCTTGTTGAGGACCTTGGGGTCCAGGTAGTTGGTGGCGGTCTCGGCCATGGGTGCTCCTGTTGGAACGGGCCCGACCGGGGTCGGGCCTCAGGACTGGCCTAACCCATCACCTTGGGGAGCTTGCCGTCGGCCAGCGCCTGGCTCTCGTTCGGCTTGACCTCGTCGAGCAGCCGTTCGACCACCTTGTCGGTGGTGATGCCTTCGGCTTCGGCGGCGAAGCTGGTGATCAGACGGTGGCGCAGCACCGCCTTGGCGACCGCGCGGACGTCCTCGGCCGACACGTAGAAGCGGCCCTGCAGCAGCGCGTGCGCCTTGGCGCCGAGCACCAGATTCTGGCTGGCGCGCGGACCAGCACCCCACTGCAGCCATTCCTTGATCCACGCCGGCGCATCGACGGTGGTCAGGCGGGTCTGGCGGGTCAGCCGCAGCGCGTAGTCGAGCACGTGCTCGGCGATCGGCACGCGGCGGACGATGGCCTGCAGTTCGAAGATCTCCTGCGCGCTCAGGATCGCGTTGACCTGGCTGGTCCGGTCCTCGGTTGTCCGGCGCAGGATCTCGCGTTCCTCGTCGATGGTCGGGTAGTCGACCTTGACCATGAACATGAAGCGGTCGAGCTGGGCTTCCGGCAGCGGGTAGGTGCCTTCCTGTTCGATCGGGTTCTGCGTCGCCAGCACGAAGAACGGCTTCTGCAGCGTGTGCCGCTGGCCGCCGACGGTGACCTGGTACTCCTGCATCGCTTCCAGCAGCGCGGCCTGGGTCTTCGGCGGCGTGCGGTTGATTTCGTCGGCCAGGATCACGTTGGCGAAGATCGGACCCGGGAGGAACTTGAACTCGCGGCGGCCCGACGACTTGTCTTCCTGGATGACCTCGGTGCCGGTGATGTCGCTCGGCATCAGGTCGGGCGTGAACTGGATACGGTTGAACGACAACGACAGCACGCGCGACAACGTCGAGATCATCAACGTCTTGGCGAGGCCCGGCACGCCGATCAGGAGGCAGTGGCCGCGGCAGAACAGTGCCATGAACAGTTCGTCGACGACGTGGTCCTGCCCGACGATGACCTTGCGCATCTCCTCCTTCATCGAGGCGTAGGCCTTGCGGAGCTTCTCGACCTGCTGCAGGTCCTGGGCAGTGGCTTGATCTTGGCTCATGTTCGTGTGGGGTCGCTCGGAAGAGGGGCTGTCCAACTACGGGCCGAAGCGATGCGGCGCGAGGTCGGTGGGGCGGAAGCGTAGCGCGTGCACCCGGGGTCTTGGACTGCTGAGACGGGAAGTCCGTCAGGGAAACTTCAGGCCGAAGTGGAAATCGGCGGGGGCAGGTGGCCGGTTCGGTCAGCGATTCGTCGGCTGGGTGCCGGAGGAAGGGTCGGCGGGCGGCACCGGTGGGGCGTCGTCGCCATCGGGGGTGGGGGTTGGCGGCGGTTCTGGGTAGTGCTGCAACAGTTCGGCGGGGGTGTAGCCGAGGCGGTCGATGGCGACGAGGAGGGATTGGAGGTCTTCCTGGTCGCCGGCCATGCCTGGCGTGCCGGGGCGGGCGCGGGCGAGGGCGTCGTCGAACTCCATCCGTTTGGTCAGGATCTCGGCGCGCAGGCGGGCGAGGTCGTCCTGTTCGCGGAGGGCGTCGGTGGTGTTGCCGAAGAAGAGGGCGAGCGCGAGGACGAGGCTGCCCCAGGCTACCCACTGGGGGAAGGTGGAGGTGGCGGTGTCGTCCAGGGGCTTCGGCACTCTCGGGAAGGGTAGCGGAGAGGCGGGTTGCCGGGAAGGCGGCGCGTTGTGGCCGTGCGTGAACGCCGCATGCCGGAATCGCAAGGACGCGATACTCCCCAAGCACGCATGCCGGGTCTCGGCGGCGATCTCCTGTTCCTTGCCTCGATCTGGCGGAGGTCGCAGCGGTTCTGACGCCTGCTTGACGGGGCCGGCGCGTGAGCACAACACCGACCTGCACGCCGGCCGCCCCCGCCGTAGGTGTCCTGATGTCCGGAGCCGCACACCCAGCCGCGTTCGCCGCGAGCCTGCTTGCCGCAGCCTGTGCGACCGTCGGCCAACCCCGAGGCGTCGTCGACAGACTGTATGTGTTCGAAGTCGGCGAGTGCCACGCCCAGGACGTCTCGCGTTGGACCGGAACGGCCGAGGCCAGTCGACCGTGGGTGTTCGCCAACCACTGCTACCTGATCCGGCATCGCCATGGGCTGCTCTTGTGGGAGACAGGATTTGCCGACGAGATCGCGGCGATGCCGGACGGGCTGGCGCTCGGCGACTCGATCCGTGTGAGAGTGCGACGACCGCTCATCGACCAGTTGCGCGACATCGGCATTGCCCCTGGCGACATCACGCATCTGGCATTGTCGCACTTCCACATCGATCACGCCGGCAACAGCAGACTGTTTGCCGGCGCGACGCTGCTGGTCCAGGCGGCGGAGCACGCAGCGGCGTTCGGGCCGACGCCGGAGAAGTTCGGCTACGACGCGAACGGCTACGCGGCGCTGCGCGGCGGCAACCATGTCCTGCTGCACGGCGATCAGGATGTCTTCGGCGATGGTTCCTGCGTGCTGCTGGCGACGCCCGGCCACACGCCGGGCCACCAGTCGCTGCTGGTGCGGCTTGCGGGACGCCGACCACTGCTGCTGTCCGGCGATGTCGTCCACATGCAGAGCAACTGGCAGCAGCGCCGGACGCCGATTTCCAACTTCGATCGCGCAATGACCGTCCGGTCGATGGCGCGTGTGCAAGCGCTGCTGCAAGAGCATGGGGCGACGCTGGTGATCCAGCACGATGGCGACTCGAACCGGCAGTTGCCGAAGGCCCCGGCGTGGCTCGATTGAGGCCGCGACCGCCAGGCGACTTCGTTGCCGCCATGGCGGTCATTGCGCTTGGCATTCTGGCCATCCTGGTCAATCTCGATCAGCCGTTGGTGCGCAACAGTCTCGTCTACGCGCGCGTCGCCGAACACCTGCTCGCGCACGGCTGCAATCCACTGCCGGTGATTGCCGATTCGCGGCTGTCGTACGACAAGCCGATCGGATTCTCGTGGTCGGCGGCGCCGCTGGTGGCATGGTACGGCACCCACATCGGACTGATGCTGGCTTCGGCAATCGGCGTCATCGCGATGGTCGCGGCGGCATTGCAGCTGCTGCGAACCGTGCTGCCCGACCCCGAACAGGCGCCGCTGCGCGCGCGGGCACTGCTGTTTGGCACGCTGTCACCGATGGTGGTCTACCAGACCTGGTCGGCCCATCCGGACGCGCTCGAGACCGCGCCGCCGCAGGGCGGCGATGATCGCGCTCGACACCAACATCCTCGTGCGGATCCTGGTGCGCGACGATCCGGGGCAGGTGCAGCAGGCGCTGCGCCTGCTGGCGCGGCTCGAGGCGAGTGACGACACCGCGTATGTTCCGGTGCTGGTACTGTGCGAGCTGGTGTGGGTTCTCCAGGCTGGCTACGGCCACCAACGCACCGCGATCGTCGACGCGCTGCGCCGGCTGCTGACGGTGCGGCAGTTGACGTTCGCCGAACCCGACGTCGTCGCCCGCGCGCTCGATGCGTTTGGCACCGGCAATGGCGACTTCGCCGACTACGTGCTGCGCGAGCAGGCGCGCGGTGCGGGTTGCACGGCGGTCGCGACCTTCGACAAGGTCCTGCTGAAGGACGAGGCGTTCCAGTTGCCCTGAGGCCGTGTCGCTCAGTCGCGAACCGCGCCCAGAACGGCACGGGCATCGATCAGGCGAACGTCGGCCGGCAAGCGCCGCGACCGCGACCGCGGCAGCGTCGGCACGAACAGCGCATGCACGACCTTGCCCATCGCCGACGGCGGGCGGCCCTTGGCGACGAGCTGCGCGTGGGCTTGCAGCAGCGCCTCGGTGCTCAGCGGTCGGTCGGACCACGTCACCTCGCCGAGCAGCACCGTGTCGTTCCGCGTGGCGCTGGCGACGACATCCCACTCCCGGACCATTGCCGCCCCAGTAGCGCTGCGCGGGCCCGAAGTCGGCGCCGAGCTGGTCGCCGAGGCCCGGCACCGCCAGGCGGCACAGTTCCTCCCAGCTCGCCGCGTCGAGCTGCGCCGCGCGCTGGTCGAACAACGCCAGGCGACCCGCCCGATCCGTCTGCAGCAGCAGCGCCCGCTTGTGCGGAACGAGCGCGAACCACAACCGCAGGAACGGATCGGCGAGCCGATAGAGCGAGCGCTTGGTCGAACGTTCGGGTTCGCCAAAGGGTGTCTCCCGCACGACGAAGCCGAGCTCGACGAGCCGCGTCATCGCACGGGCCATCGCCGTGACGGGCGAGCCGATGCGGCCCGCGATCTCGCTGACCCGGTGCATGCCGGCACCGATCGCGTCCAGGATCGGGCGCAGACCGATCGCGGGCGGCAGTTCTTCCTGCAGCAGGCGCGACGGTTCGTCGTGCAGGACGCCCGCGGGATCGAGCACCAGGTCGTGAACGGCTGCTCGACGGTCGGCGAATGCCGTGGCCAGCTCCCAGTATCGCGGCACGCCGCCCCACACGCTCCACGCCGCGACGATCTGCCTGGCGCTGCGGAGGCCCAGCGCCGCCCCGAGCCACCGCGGGGCGAGCGGGCGCACGGCGAACGCCTCGGTGGCGCGGCCGAACAGTGGCGCCGATTCGTCGAGGACGAGGCCCTGCATCATGTGCTGGCTGGAACCGGCGATCGCGAGGATGAGACCGGCCTGCCTGGCGTCGTGGTCGAGGAAGCGCTGCAGCGTGCCCGGGAGCTCAGGGGAGGCCAGCACGAGGAACGGCAGTTCGTCGAGCACGATCGGGCCGCGGAACGCACGTGTTCGGGCCTCCTGGGCGAGGCGGGTCAGCAGTCCGTGCCAGTCGCGGTAGTCCACGTCGGCAAAGCCCGGCAAGCGCGTCGCGAGGCTCTCGGCGAGACGGCGGCGCTGATCCGGCGCGCTGGCGGTGTCACCGACGAAGTAGACGCCAGACGACCGGTTCGTCCACTCGACCAGGAGCCGCGTCTTGCCGATCCGGCGCCGGCCCCAGATCACCGCGAGCGAGCCGTCGCGGCGACCGAGCAGGCGGTCGAGGCGGGCCAGTTCGGCAGTACGGTTCATCCAGTCCATGGCAAGATTATGCGCAGTGATATTATACTGTAGAGCATAAAAAGGCAACGGCCTGCGGTCGGCGCCCAGAGGTCCTTCCAGGCGGCGATTTTGTCGACCCAGGGAACGCAAGGCGTCGCGCTGTCGCGCGGCCTGCGGCTCGTGATCGGTCGCTGAGGCGGCGAACGGCCGGTCCGCACCGCTGCGGACCGGCATGAGGAACGGCTACTTGCCGTCCTTGCCTTCTTCCTTCTTGTCGCCGTCGGCCTTCGCTTCCTCGAGCGCCTTCTTGATGGCGTCGATGAAGCGCGGGTTCTTGGGGTTCATGCCATCAGCGCCGGCCAGCGCCTTGGTCAGCATGTCGACGTTCTTGGTCGCCTGGCCGTGCAGGAACAGCACCATCCACATGTTGAACTGCTCCCGGCCTTCCTCCGGGATGCGACCTTCGTTGACCATGACCAGCAGCGCATCCGCCGCCTTCGCTATGTTCTCCTTGTCGTCCTGACCCCGGATCTTGCCGACCAGTTCGCTGACCTCGGACTTGGCCAGCTTGACGCCGATCGCCTTCTTGACGTCGCCATCGATCTTCAACTCAGCGACCTTCTTCTTCGCGTCGGCAGCGCCGATGCGATTCAGGTCGATCTCCCTCTGCAGCAGCGCGATCGCGGCCTCGCGGTCGCCCTTGCCGGCCTTGGCGGTCAGTTCGGCGAGTTCGGTCTTGATCGCCTTGGCGGCATCGACCGTCTTCTGGAACTCGGCGGCATTGAAGCCGGTCTCGTACGACTGGGCTTGCAGCATCGAACCATCGATGTCGAGCACGCACAGATACGGGAAGCCGCCACCGCCCTTCTCGGACAGCAGATCCTGGTACGGATCGCCTTCGACGTGGGTGGTGATGTGCAGGAAGGGAACGACGCCCTTGCAGAACTCAGCGAACGCGGGTTCGAGGAGCGGACCGCCCTCGAGCTGGTTGCATGGTGGTCAAGGCGCGTAGCTGCGGGTGAAGTAGGCGAAGATCAGCCTGTCGCTCTTCTTCGCTTCCTCGCGGGCCTTGTCGTAGTCGGTGATCCAGGGGGCCGCAGTGGCGAACTCTTTCTTCAACTTCTCGGCTTTGTTGGCCTTGAGTTGGTCCTGCGATGGGCCCTGAGCCACCGCCGACGCGGCGAACAGCAGGGTCGCGGCCAGTGTGGCAACGCCCAGGATCGTCTGCTTGGTCAAAAGTGGAACTCCGGTTGGGGAAGGGCGGGACAATACGAACGAATGGCGGTCTTGCAGCATCGGCGTGGGGATTCCGGTCCTGGTGCCGGACCGCCGGTATCATCGGTGTGTGCTCGACGGACTGTTGCTGCGTGTGGTGTGGCTGGCGACGCGCCTGCTGCGTTTTCTGCTGGTGCCGCTGCGCCATCCCCTGGTCTGGATTCCGGCGTCGTTGGGTGCGATCGCGGCGGTGGCATGGGGGCTGGAGCAGGGGCAGCGCTGGTGGTGGCAGCTGCTGCCCGAGGTGCCGGTGCCATGGCCCTTGCTCGACGCGACCTACGTGCTCGGGGCATTCGCCCTGATCGTCGTGGCCGTCGCGGTCTGGTCGGCCAGGCGTCGGCTGGTGGTCGGCGCGATCGCGGCGATCGACGACGATCAGGCAGCGTTCGGCAAGGGGCTCGGCGGGCTGATCGCCGCCCAGCTGATCGAACTGCGCGATTTGTTCACCCAGTTCGACGAGCATCGCGCCCGCGGGGCCGAGCAGGCGGTGCTGATCGAGGCGCCGCTGCCGACGTTGCAGGAGGCGATCAGTTCGCAGGCAACGCTCGGTCTCGGGCCGTTCCAGGTTCCAGTCGGCGTCCTGGCGGGGCTGTTCGGCCGGCTGGTCCGCGGGCCGCGGATCAGCGGCCAGGTCGGCAAGGACGGCGCCGCGCGCGTGATCGCACTCGAACTGCACGGCGTCGCGCGCACGCGCAGCTGGGTCGTTTCGGCGCCAATGGAACACGCCGGCGAACCGTCGCGTTCGCAGCAGGATCTGGCGCAGGAACTCGCCTGTCGGATCTTCGCGGCGATCGCGCTGCCCGCCGAGGTGCAGTGGCGCGCGTTGCAGCACTTCGTCGCCGGCCTGCGGGCGTTCCGCCGCGCGCAGCATGCGCCGCAGGACCGCCGCGCCAATCTGCGCGAAGCCGAACGGCACCTGGTGGCGGCGGTGACCACCGACGACCGCCTCGACGTCGGCTGGCACAATCTCGGTGTCGTCTACACCGAACTCGGTCGGCTGGAGGCCGCGCAGCAGGCGTTCGCGCGGTCCAACACCGCGCCTGGCGGGCACTGGCGGCTGCTCTATCCGATGGCGTGGAATCAGTGGCAGCAGGCGCTGGCGATCGCGGCCGCGCATCCGACCGTGGCGGTTGCGCAACTGCAGCAGGCGGGGGATCTGGTCGCCCAGGCCCGCCTGGTGGCGCCGAGTACGTTCCAGCACGCGTTGACGTGGAACCTGGCCGGCCTGGTGGCGCATGATCGCTGGCAGATCGAGCGCGATGTCATGGTCCTGGCCGAGGGCGCAGTGGCGTTTCGCAAGGCCGTGCGGCTGGCGTGGTGGGCGATGTGTGGGGCGCTGCTGGCCGGCGCGGATTCGGCGGCAGCCAGACTGCGACGCGAACAGACGCGGGATCACGCCGCGGCGACGCTGCGCAACATCGCGTTCTTGTATGTGCTGGCCGCGAAGGACCCGACGGCCAGCCGGTGGATCCGTTGGCTGGCGGCGTTGCGGGCGCGCCGGTCGCTGCTGCTGGTGCGCGCGTTGGCGCCGTGGATCGTCGACACGCACGAGACGCTGGCATTGCTCGCCGGTGATGCCCGGCAGTGGGGTCGCGCACGCCGGCACGCTGCGGCTGCCGTCACGCACGCGGCCGGCGATCCGGATCGCAGGTGCACGTTGGCGCTGGCCGAAGCCCACCGCGATCGGCTCGATGCGGCGCTGCGCAGCTGTCAGCGCGCGGCTGATCGCGTCGGCGAACTCGGTGTCGGGGCGCGCGCCCGCGTCCTGGAGGCCCTCCGGGTGTTGACCGTCCGGATCGGCGCGATCCGGACGGCGATTGCGCCATCGACCCGGGCGCGCGCCCGCAAGGCTCCCGTCGCCCTGGCGTGGGCCCTCGCCGGACATCGGCTGTTGGGGTACGGCGCCGTGCTCGAGCAACTGCGCGCCTGGCAGGCCGAGCCGTCGAAGGCCGAGCCGCTGCTGCAGCAGCTCGAGCAGGCGGTCGCCGCCGTTCGCGAGCGGCTCGAGCGGTTCCCGGAGATCGAGGCCAGACGCGCGGAGTTGCACCGCCAGGGTGCTGTCGGCATCGCCGCGTTCGAGGCGTTCGTGCAGCAGCGCGAGACCGCGGGCATGCCGTGGGAAGCTGCGATTGCCAACGAAGGACTCGCCCGGGTGCTGCTCGATGCCGGCCGGCCCAAGGATGCCGAAGTCCGTTTGCGTCAGGCGATCGACTGGTTCGGGCGCGTGCATCGCGAACAGGTCCGCAAGCGCGGCCTGCAGGGGCTGCTGGCCCGCGCGCTGCGGTGGCAGAACCGGCTGGCCGATGCGCTGGAGGCGGCGCAGGCCGGGGTCGACGAGGATCCGCTGAGTTCCTACGACTACCGCGAACTCGGGGAAGCGCACATGGCGCTGGCGCAGTGGGAAGGGGCGGTGCCGGCGTTCACCAGCGCGCTGCGCTTTGCGCCGGACGACGCCGATCTGCACCGGTTCCTCGGCCAATGCCTGCTGCGCCGGACCCGCGCACCGGACGAACGCGCGCAGCGGCGCCAGGATCTCGCGCAGGCGATCGACCACCTGCAGACCGCGCTCGAGGTCGGCAAGTCGCCGGCATTCCTACGGTTCACCGAGCATCTGCTGGCCCGGGTGCTGGCGGCGGCGCAGCGCGATGCCGAGGCGATCGCCCATCTGCGCGTGCTGGAACGGCGGCAGTACTGCCTGACGGCCATCCGCCTGCACCTCGCCGATTGCCTGCTGACGACGCACGCCTGGCAGGAGGCGGAAGAGCGATTCGTCGCGCTTGCCGCCGAGCTTGCGCCGAAGGACGCTGCCGAAGCCAATGCGATGATCGACGGTGGTGCCGACGACGACGTGCCGCGCGGCATCGCAGCTGCCTACGCGTACCTCGGTCTGGCGTCGACGCTGATCGATCGCCGCATCGCCGCAGCCGACGCCCTGGCGGCGGTCGACCAGGCCGAGGGTTGTCTGCGCGACCTGACCGACGCGAAACTGAAGCGCACCTGGATCGGCAACTGTGCGCGCTTTCGTGGGCGGGCCCAGCTGGTGTCCGGCGATCACGAGGCGGCCTGTCGCAGTCTCGAGTCGGCAGCGCGGGCGGATCCGCGGCCTGAGGTTTTCGTCAACCTGTCGGCGGCGGTGGCGCATCGCGCGGCGGCGCATGCGGCGGGCAGCAGCCGCGACGAAGGGTTCGCAGCGGCGCGCGAGCATCTCGCCCAGGCCAGGCGTCTCGACATCGATGGCGTGTGCGAACGGGAGCTTGCCGAGGCGCAGAGGCTGCTGGAGGCGTTGGAGCCGAAGTTGCCGGTGCCGGTGCCGCCCGCCGCCTGAGGGTCGGTCGAACCGGACTTCGGTGGCGAGCGTGTGACGCGCACGAGCGGCTCATCCTCGTGAGCGCGGACACCGCCATCGCCATGACTCACTCGATCCCCCGACTCCTCGTTGCCGCCGCCTTGTTGGCTGCGGTTCCCGCGCAGAATCTCATCCGCGACATCTATCCGCCGCCCGGCAGTGCGGCGAGCAGCTCACCGGAGACGCCGGTGGCGATGAACGGCGTCGCGTATTTCGCCGCCACCGATGAGTTCGGCACCGAGCTCTGGCGTAGCGACGGTACCGCCGCAGGCACGTTCTTGCTGAAGGACATCAACCCGGGGCAGAACGGTTCCTCGCCGGCATTGTTCACGGTGGTCGGCAACACGCTGTTCTTCGTCGCCCGTGTCGATGGCCTGGGCCGCGAACTCTGGGCGACCGACGGCACGCGTCAGGGCACCCGACTCGTGCGGGATCTGCTGCCGTTGCCGGCAACCAGCAGTGCCATCGATTCGATGGTGGCGTTCGGCGGCCGGCTGTTCTTCACCGCGAGCAGTGCGACGCTGGGCACCGAACTGTGGAGCAGCGACGGCACGACGGCCGGCACCCAGGTGTTCGTCGACCTCGCGCCCGGTGCGAGTTCGTCGTCGCCGTCGTCGCTGACCTCGTGGAACGGTCAGCTGTGGTTCGCCGCGACCAGCGTCGCGGGCCAGGAACTCTGGCGCACCGACGGCACGCCGGGTGGCACGACGCTGGCGCTCGACATCGTGGCCGGGGCCGGCTCGGCGGCGCCGGACGATCTGTGCGTCGCCGGCAGCCAGCTGTTCTTCACCGCCAGCACGGCGGCGGCCGGGCGCGAACTGTGGTGCACGAACGGCACGGTCGCGGGCACGCGGCAGGTGGCCGACATCGGCGCCGGCAGCGTCGGCGCCGACGTGCGCGGGCTGACCGCGCTTGGCACCCAGGTGGTGTTCTGGGCGACCAACGGCAGCGGTCGCGAGCCGTGGCGTTCGGACGGTACGCCGGCGGGCACCGTCATGCTGCGGGACACTGTTGCCGGCAGCTCGGGAACGAGCCAGACGACGTTCGCGGTCGCCGGCAATCGTGCGTTCTTCATCGGCGGCGCCGGCCCCGCGTTCGCGCTGTTCGTCACCGACGGCAGCATCGCCGGCACGACGCCACTTGCCGGTCCGTTCGGGCTGGCGGTGCCGCCGATCGGTGCGTTCGGTGGCGTTGCCTTCGCGGCCGCTGCGCCCGGGTCGGGCACGCAGCTCTGGCGCAGCGATGGCACGGTCGCGGGCACGTTCGCGCTGCCGTCGAATCCGGTCGCGAGCGGGGTGACCAACCTCGGCGCGGTCGGCGCGCGCGTGTTCTTCCAGGCCAATGTCGGCGCGGTCGGCAGCGAGCTGTTCGTCAGCGATGGCAGCGCGGCAGGCACCAGGCTGGTGACCGACCTGCGCACCGATGGCGGCGATGCGGGCATCGGCGAGATGGTCGCGTTCGGCGACCGGCTGTTCTTCCGCGCCTGGACGCCCGGCGCTGCCTCCGAGCCGTGGATCAGCGATGGCACCGTCGGTGGCACCAGCCAGTTGCTGGACCTCGCGGCCGGAACGTCGAGTTCGTCGCCGGTCGATGCGGTGGTGTGGCGCAATGAAGTCTGGTTTGGCGCCGGCATCCCGCCGCTGGGTGTCGAGCTCGGGCGCAGCAATGGCACGACGGCGGGCACCGGCATCGGCGTCGACGTGAATCCAGGTGCCGTGTCGTCGGGTCCGCGACAGCTGGTGCCGGTCGGCAATCGGTTGTTCTTCACCGGTGCGCGCAATGCCGGCAATGAACTGTTCGTCACCGACGGTACCAGTGCCGGAACGTTCGAGTTCGACCTGCAGCCTGGCGGCAACGGCAGCAGCGCTGCCAACCTGACCGCGCTGGGCAATCGGCTGCTGTTCTCGGCGTTCGACAGCACGCGTGGCACCGAGGCGTGGGTGTCCGATGGCACGCTCGCCGGCACGCGTGTGCTCGCCGACCTCATGCCCGGACCGGCCCGCGGCTTCGTCGGCGGCTTTGCGGTGTTCGGCGGCTTTGGCTGGTTCGCTGCCGAAGCGCCGGGTGTCGGTGCCGAGCTGTGTCGCACGGATGGCACGCCGGCGGGCACGGCACTGTTCGCCGATCTGCTCGCGGGCAGCGGCGGTTCGACGCCGGCACAGCTGACGGCGGCGGGCAACCGGTTGTTCTTCACGGCGATCGGCGCTGGCGTCGGGCGCGAACTGTGGGTCAGCGACGGCACGGTCGCCGGCACGCGGCTGATCGTGGACCTGACGCCAGGCGGCGCGGCGACGACGTTCCACGATCTGGTCGCGGTCAACGACCGGCTCTACTTCGTCGCCGAGGACGCGCTGCACGGCAGCGAACTGTGGGTCAGCGATGGCACGGCGAACGGGACGGTGCTGGTGCGCGATCTGCACCCTGGTCTCGCGCATGGCGTGCAGGCTGGTTCGCTGACTCGCCTGGGGGCGACGTCGCTGGTGGCGTTCGCTGGCAGCGATGGCGTGGATGGGCTGCAGCTGTGGCTCAGTGATGGCACCGCGACCGGCACTTCGCGGCTTGGCCGGATCGGCGCGGCTGTGGGCCAGGGCGCGGCGTCGATTGCCGACCTGACGTTCGTCGGTGACCAGCTGTTCTTTCGCGCCAACGACGGGATCTTCGGCGACGAACTGTGGGTGATCGTGCTCGGCGCCAATCAGGCCGCGGCGGCGGTGGGGTATGGCGACAGTCGGTGTCCGGGCAGCAATGGCATCACGGCGACGATCGCGGCGCATGGGCTGCCGCGGCTCGGCAATGCCGGGTTTGCGCTGGATCTGGCGAATGCGCGGCCGAACACGCTGGCGTTCGCCGGGGTCAGCCTCGCGCCCGCGGCGGTGTCGATCGGCGGTTGTCGTCTGCTGATCGCGCCAGCGATCGCTGGGTTGCCGGCGGTGATGACCAGTGCAGTCGGCTTCGCGCGTTCACCGCTGCCGGTGCCGGCGAGTCCGAGCTATCTGGGCATGCAGTTCTTCTGCCAGTATGCGGTCATCGACCAGGGCGCGGCGCTCGATCAGGGGCTCGCGCTGAGCGGCGGGCTGCGGCTGATGCTCGGGCAGTAGCCGGCTTAGATGCCGTAGGTAGCGGCTTCGCCGAGCATCTCTTCGATGCGCAGCAGCTGGTTGTACTTCGCCACCCGATCACTGCGGCACGGCGCGCCGGTCTTGATCTGACCGACACCCGTCGCCACCGCCAGATCGGCGATCGTGCTGTCCTCGCTCTCGCCCGACCGATGCGACATCACCGCGCGCATGCCGGCCCGCCGCGCCAGATCGATCGCCTCCAGCGTCTCGGTCAACGTGCCGATCTGATTGACCTTGATCAGGATCGCGTTGCCGGCCTTCTCCTCGATGCCGCGGCGCAGCCGTTCGGTGTTGGTGACGAACAGATCGTCGCCGACCAGCTGGGTCTTGCCGCCGATCGCCGCGGTCAGCATCTGCCAGCCCTTCCAGTCGTCCTCGGCCATGCCGTCTTCGATCGAGAAGATCGGGAACTGCTGACACCAGCCGGTGAACAGCTCGACCATGCCCTTGCTGTCGATGGTCTTGCCCTCGCCCTCGAGCGTGTACTTGCCCTTCTGGAACAACTCGGTCACCGCCGCATCCATCGCCAGCATCACGTCGCTGCCGGCCTTGTAGCCCGCCTTCTTGATCGCGGCGAGGATCACCTCGAACGCCTCGGCGTTGCTCTTCAGGTTTGGCGCGAACCCGCCTTCGTCGCCGACGCCGGTGGCGAGGCCGCGGGTCTTCAGTTCGCCCTTCAGCGCGTGGAAGATCTCGACGCCCATCCGCAGGCCTTCGCGGAACGAGGCCGCGCCGATCGGCATGACCATGAACTCCTGGAAGTCGACGTTGTTGTCGGCGTGCGCGCCGCCGTTCAGGATGTTCATCATCGGCACCGGCAGCCGCCGGGCCTGGGCGCCGCCGAGGTAGCGGAACAGCGGCAGGCCGGCTTCGTTGGCGGCGGCCTTGGCGGTCGCGAGGCTGGCGCCGAGGATCGCGTTGGCGCCGAGTTTGCCCTTGTTCTTGGTGCCGTCGACTTCGCGCAGCAGCGAGTCGATCAGGTACTGGTCGTCGCCGGGCTGGCCGAGCAGCGCTTCGGTGATCGTCGAGTTGACGTTCTCGACGGCCTTGGTGACGCCCTTGCCGAGGTAGCGCTTCTTGTCGCCGTCGCGCAGTTCGACCGCTTCGTGCGCGCCGGTGCTGGCGCCGGAGGGGACGATGACGCTGCCGCGGGCGCCGGTTTCGAGTTCGACTTCGACTTCGACGGTGGGGTTGCCGCGGGAATCGAGGACTTCGCGGCCGTGGACGGAGACGATGGTGGTCATGCGACGGCTAGGGTTACGGGTGGGGCCGTGGCAGGGCAAGTTTCGCGGCCCGATCCCTCGCCTGGCGGTTGCGAAACAAGGGCGTGAGGTTCTTGGCGCTTTGTTCTGCGGCGCCAGCGGCCTACCATGCGGGCCCAGGGGAGCGTGACGTTCCCCCGCGGCGGGCGCCGGCCTCCGAGTCTCAAGCCGAGACCTCGGAATGCCGATTTCCCCTGCAGCGCGTCGACCTCCGCGACACCCGTCGCCGACCCACGCGTTGCGCGTGCGGGATCGTTCCCGCGCCGCCTGACCGCGTTCTGCCAAACCAGAGTGACTGCTACGTGAGTTTTGCTTCCCTCGGGCTCAAAGAGCCCATCCTCCACGGTGTGCGCGCCGCCGGCTACGAACAGCCGACCGAGATCCAACAGCACGCCATCCCCAAGATCATCCAAGGCGCCGAACTGATCGGGCTGGGCCAGACCGGCAGCGGCAAGACCGCGGC
The DNA here is from genome assembly GCA_016713175.1 of Planctomycetota bacterium. Lineage (GTDB taxonomy): Bacteria > Planctomycetota > UBA1135 > UBA1135 > UBA2386 > JADJPQ01. The sequence goes on along the minus strand of JADJPQ010000006.1, from coordinate 64,500 downwards.
CTTCGGCCTGCCGATGCTCGACCGCCTTTGCGGCGGGCCGCCCGGCCTGCGCGGCCTGATCGTCGTGCCCACCCGCGAACTGTGCGTCCAGGTCGCCGAGAACCTGCGCGTCTACGCCCAGTTCGCCAACCTGCACGTCTGCACCGCGTTCGGCGGCGTCGACATGGCGATCCAGGAATCGGCGTTCAAGCGGGGCGTCGACGTCATCGTCGCCTGTCCGGGCCGGCTGATCGATCACCTGGAGCGGCGCAACCTGTCGCTCGAGAAGGTGCAGATGGTCGTACTCGACGAAGCCGACCGCATGCTCGACATGGGCTTCATGCCGCAGATCCGGCGCATCTTCCTGCGCCTGCCGCAGGAACGGCAGAACCTGCTGTTCTCGGCGACGATGCCGCACGAAGTCGAAGCGCTGGTCAAGGACTTCCTGCCGCACGCCGAACGCGTGCAGATCGGCACCCGCAGCCAGTCCGCGAAGACCATCTCGCACCGCTTCGTCGCGGTGCCGGTCACCGACAAGCTGGCGCTGCTCGAGCGCGTGCTCGAACAGGAACACGGCAAAGTACTGGTCTTCGTCAACAAGAAGCTCGGTTGCGAAAAGCTCGGCAAGTCGCTGCAGCGCTTTGGTCTGCCGGCGGATTCGATCCACGGCGACAAGGGCGCCGAGGCGCGGCATGTGTGTTTGCAGGCGTTCTCGCGCGGCAAGGTCCGATTCCTGGTCGCGACCGACGTCGCGGCGCGCGGCATCGATGTCGACGACATCGATCTGGTCGTCAACTACGACTTCCCGTTGGCGGTCGAAGACTACATCCATCGGACCGGGCGAACGGGGCGGGCCGGACGTTCGGGGCGCGCGTTGTCGTTGGTGGCGCCGAGCGAAAAGCGGTTGTACGACGCGGTGGCGAGGCACTTGAAGGGGCAGCCGCCGACCGACGATGCGCCGCGGCCGCCGGGTCGCGGGTATGGCCGGCCGTGTGGTGGCGGCGGCGGTGGGCGCAAGCGCGAACGCGGTGAACGGAGCCGCGGCGGCCGGCCTGGTCGTTCGCATCGCGGGCCGCGAGCGCTGCAAGCCGCGGGCTGAGCCGAGTCGGTCAGGCCGGCTGCCAGTGCAGGCGCAGAGACGGGTGGACGCGCTCGCGAAGCCAGCGTTCGGCGGCTCGGAAGTCGGTGGCATAGCTGCGACGCCAAGTGCCCGGGTCGAGGCACAGGCTCTGGATGCCGAGCGGCATCGTGCTTGGCGCCGTCGCGAAGATCGGCGCGCCACTCGTCCCCGGCAAGAACCCGGGGCTGTCGGGGCCGCAGTGTGTCTCGACTACGCCGTTCATCCATAGCGTGCCGAACTCGCTCACGTGGACCCGCACGCGCTCGTACCACGCCATCGCGATGCACCGGTCGCTGGTGATGTTTGCGGCGCGGAGGCTTGCGGGAACGGCGTCGTCGTCGACGAGGCCGCCGAGCAGCCCGGCGTAGCGGCCCAGGCCCGGGATTTGTGTCCCTGGCAGACCGTCGGGCGCGACCGGCCAGCCATGACCCACGAGATCCTGCGGCGCGACCGCGACTAGCGCCACGTCGACCCGATCCGGCCCCAGGAGCGAGGCGTCCAACAATCGGCCGGCGACGGTGGTGCCGTCGGCGAGCTGCACGCGGGATCGTGTCAGGCGGTCGAACCCGCCCGCGTTGTTCTTGCGCCAGAAGCCATGGCCGGCGGTGACCACGCCGGTGCGGACCATGCCGCTGTCGGCGCGCCAGGTAGCGAACGCCGCCGCCGACTGGGTGTCGTTGCCCGGGGTGCCGATCGAGAACCACGTCGGGATCGCGGCCTGGATCTCGTCGACGTCGATCGGCACCGTGATCTCGTGGGTGCGGTTGAACAAGCGGACGAGCGCGTGGGTCCGCGGCGGCAGCCAGACGATGGTGCGACCCTCGCGCCGTGCCTGCTGTCGGCAGATCTTGCGGGGCACGAAGACCCGCAGCGCGCGCTCGCGCGGCTCGTCGGCAGCGGCGGCTCGCCGCTGCCGCCAACCGAGCCCGCCGCCGCAGATCCTGGCGGCGGGAAAGCGTCGGCGCATGGCGGACAGCAGTTCGGGCACGAGACGATCGATCGACCGGATCGGCACCGGCTCGTCCGTCCGGCTACTTCGGCTTCGCGACAAGGATCCACTCCGTGGTCTTGAACTTCTCGATCTCCCGCACTGTCTTGTCGTCGGCTTTGTTGGCGGCCCTGGCCAGTCGCAGAGCCGCGTCGCCGATCCCGGCTGGCGAGAACTCCGCCCTGACGGCTTCGAGCGAGCCTCCGCCGAGGGTCAGCACGATCGTGTTGCCGTCGCCGAAGGTCGCGGTGGCGACATCGGGCAGGTTGCTCCGCAGAGCATCGACGAGGAACGCGGTGGCATTGCCTGCCGTCGTGTGCGCGGCACTGGGGCCGCCGCCGACGATGCGGCCGGTCGCCGGATCGACCGCGATCGTCATCGCCCGCATGCCGATCGCGATCGGGTGCTCGTAGGTCTGGAGCATCCCGACGTGGGCTTCGGACACCGACGTGAACGACAGGGCGCCACGCGGCGTGCCGTTGTTGTCGGTGACCGAGTCACGCAACCGCGCATTGAGCGCATTGGCGCGTTGCAGTGCGTCCAGCCTCGGCGGGTCCTGCGGCGTCGGTTGTTGGGGCGCCGCTCCTTGTGGTTGACTGCGCGCCGTCTGTGCTGCCGCCGCATCGATCGTTCGGATGTCGAGCGCGACGCCAGCATCGACGGCGCGGTCGACCGAGACCTCGAACGTGCGGGCGTAGTAGACCTCGTTGATCAAGTCGAGGTAGACGAGCCTGTCGTTCTGGATTCGCCAGCGAGCCGAACAGCCGAGGCCTGGGGCGGTCTTCGCCCATTCCTGTGTCTGCTGATGCAAGGCTTGCAGCACGTGCACGGGGAAACGCTCCGGATCGAGCGCCGGATACCCGTCCCCGTCCTTGACCGTGATCGCAGCGAGCACATCGAGGGCCGGCAGGCCGCAGCTCTCGCCATTGGGCACCTTCAGCCGCACACTGCTGATGCTCGCGCGTGACGCTGCGAACGCGAGGCTCAGGGCCTTGATCGGCAATACGCCGGAGAGGTCGCCTTTGGTGATCGTGACCGTCGAGAACTCGGGGAATGCGACCTGCCGCAGTCGACGTACATGGCCTTCGCCGAACATGCCGGCCGGGGTCTTTGGGCTCGTCGCATCCTGGGGGCGGCCGCTCCGGTCGCCGGCAGCCGGCAAGGTCGTGCCGCCCTCCTTGACCGGGACCCGGGCGATGGATTGCGCCCAATCCGGCGGCGTCGTCGCGAAGTCCGGTCGCGCCGCATAGTGGTCGCCGACCTTGGTGTTGACGCCAGCGGTTGCGAGGTAGAGGTCGATCGGCGGAAAGCCGGATTCGTAGGCACCCTGCAGGTCCGTGGCGCTGCCGCGGCGCAGCATCACATCACCGACCTGGACATCTTCGCGCGGCGGGTAGATCGGCAGGATGCCGAGTTCGCGGAACGTGTTGTTCCACTCTCTTTGGACATCACCGCGACTGAACGTGGAGCAGGCAGCCAGAACACAGGTTGTGAGCAAGACGCTGGAATGGCGACGGCGCATGGTCTCCTCGAGGACTTGGGCGGCCGGCTGGTGAACTCCGGCCCAATTCCAGAACGCAGTGGCGGTCAGGTTGCGACAAGAAACTCCGCTTCTGGTCGGTGCTCGATCGCCCTCCGCCTTGAGCGTTTCCGCGCAACGTGATACCGCGCGAGATCGCGCGGCTACGGCGCACGGAGGCCTTCTCTGATGAACCGTCCGTTCCGCAATCGTGTTTCGCCGGCCGCGCTGTGCGCCGCTGCGTCCGTGCTGGCCGCCTGTTCGGGGGGTGGTGGCGACGGCGCCCCGATCGATCCGCCGCTCAGCACGTTCTTCGTGCTGACGACCGAACCGCCCTCCGACGGCACGGTGTTCTTGAACGACACCATCGCGATCGACTTCACGCGTCCGATCGCGGCCGACAGCCTGTCGCGCGACGTCATCCGGTTCCAGGCGTTCGACGAGAACGGCAACCCGCTGACCGAACAGCCGTCCGGGACCTTCTCGGTGGTCGATGCGCCGACCGGGGCGCAGCGACGGCTGTTGTTCGAACCCAAGCTGCCGGAGGCCGAGGACTATGGCGACGGCGGGCTGCGCCCGGGGCGGACCTACCTGATCGCGGTCGTCGGCGGTGACCGTCAGAACGACGCCGCGCTCCGCGACGATCGCGGTCGTGCCGTCGAGGTGCCGTACTCGTTCCGCGTGCGGACCGCCATGGGCACCACGCCGCGGCAGCTGTTCCGCGACCGCCGGCCCGGCGGCCCGCGCGTCGTCTCGGTGACGGCGTCGACTGGTGACCTGCAGGCGCTGCCGCTGAACGAACAGGGCCAGTATCCGCTCGAGATCCGCGTGGCGTTCGACCAGCCGCTGGAGCCGACCGCGCGCAACGTGCCGCGGGTCGATGCCCGGCGCGTGGCGGCCGGTGATCGCGGCCGGTTGTGGCTCGAGTACGACGATGTCGAGCGGGGGCCGTCGGTGTGGCTGCCGGCGGACGTCGAACTCGAACGCAACGACGCGGCGGGTGCGGTCGTGGTCCTACGACCCTGGGGTGTGCTGCCCAATGATGCGGCGCTGCGACTGGTCGTGCAGTCGACGTTGCAGGACCTGTCCGGCCAGGACAACAGTGCCGTCGCGGCCTGGACTCCGGTCGCTGCACGGGTGCGGACCGTGGCCTCGCCGCAGTCGCGTTTCGATGCGGTCGTCGAGGCGTTCGTCGATCGGGAGCGGATCGACGACGACGTGGCCTTCGTCGAACCGCCGGCTGAGGTGCGGCGCGGCGAACTGCGCGCGGGCCTGCAATTCGCTGGCGGCACGACCACGCGGGACTGGCGTCCGATCGCACGCGAGGTCGTGCTGAACACCGACTTCGCGCAGGTGACGCCTGAGAACGGGCCGTCGTACAACGTGTCCGGCGGCGTGTTCGAGTTCCGCAACGTGACGATTCCGGCCGGCGTGCGCGTACAGGGGCTCGGCCGCAATCCGCTGGTGATCCTGTGCTCGGGCAACATGACCATTGCCGGCGAACTGTCGGTCCGCGGCGGTGACGGGCAGCGCGTCAACACGTTGCGCTCGGCGAATTTCCCGGCTGCGGGCGGCGTCGGCGTCTGCACCGGCGGCAATGGCGGTGCCGGCAGTCTCTCCGGCAACACGCGCGATCGTCGCGGCCAGAACGGCTTCGGCGCGTTCCAGGTGCCCGGCGACGGCGGTGTCGGCGGCGAACTGGCGTGTGGTCCATGTCGGCGCGGCAGCGGCGGCGGTGGTGGCTCGTTCGCGACTCAGGGCGATCCGTGGTACAAGCGGTTGGCGGGACCGGGAACGGTGTTCCCGCAGCAGCTCGGGGCCGGCGGGCGGGGTTGTGTCGGGGCTGCCGGTGCGGCGACGCGGACCATGGCCGGCGGCGCCGCCGGTCCGGGCGCGTTCACCGATCTGCGCGCCGACAACGACTTCTTCGGCACCGCGATCGACCCACGGCGGCAACTGCGGATCACCGGCGAAATCGCGGTGCCGCGCGGCGGCACTGGCGGCGGCGGCGGTGGCGACCTCAGCGACACCGGCAATTGCGCCGAAGTCGATCCGAACTTCATCAATGACCGGAAGGGTGGCGGTGGCGGTGGTGGCGGCGGTTGTCTGGTCATCCAGGCGATTGGCCGGATCACGGTCGAAGCGACCGGGCGCATCGTTGCCGATGGCGGGCATGGCGGCGGCGGCGAACAGGCCGGCTCGTGCAATGAAGGCGGCGGCGGTGGCGGCGGCTCCGGCGGCATGATCCTGCTGATGGCGGGCGAACGGATCGTGCTGCACACGCGCGGCAGCAATGCGGCGTGGACCTATCAGGAGAACGACTATGACTGCGTGCTGTCGGCCGATGGCGGCGTCACGTTGACCGGAACGTTCGGTGGCCCCAATGTCACCGGCAAGTATCCGGCCTCAGGGCAGTTGCCGATGACCGGCGTCGAGTACGACCAGAATCCGCTCGGCGGCTTCGGCGGCCTCGGCGTGATCCAGTTGATGGCGCCGCCTGGCGACAATGCCGACGGCACCAACACGATCCTCGACGATGGCATCGATGTTTTCCGCAGCGGCCAGCAGCTCAGTGGCGCGCAGAAGCAAAGGATGCTGGCGTGGCGCGGACTGCCGCAGCCCGACGGCCGGCGCGTCGACGATGCCGGCAATGTGGTCGACATCGGCGCCAACGAAGGCGATATCCGGCCGGCGCCGCAGCTGTTGCCGACACCGATCAGCGCGCGCTCGCGGGCGCGATCGCGCTGGCTGCCGCTCGGTGCGGCGGTCCGGCGGCCGTTGGCGGCGCCGGATGGTGGCGCGCGCTACCTGCTCGCCAATGGCGGCAACGGCGCGGTTCCTGGGCCGCAGTTCTCGTTTGCCGGCACCACCACGAATGCGGCAGTCGGTGGGCCGGGCTGGGTGGCGTTCGACGTCGTCGGTGGTCGCGCGCTGGCGGCGGCGCCAGCGGTGCTGTCGACGCCGGCAGGCATCGCTCGCGCCGAAGTGGGCATCGTGCACCGGGGCCAGGCCGCGCACCGGATCGAACTCAGCGAAGCGGCGCTCGGCGAACTGTCCGATCGCTATGCGCACTACCGCGTGGAGATCGCCGATGTCGCCGGCAATGCCCTGGGTTCGTTCCGCATTCTCGCGCACGAGGCACAGAGTCTGGTGGTCGCGGCGACGGCGCCCTGGCCGCAAGGGGCTGGTCGGTTGCAGGTGCGGGCACACTTCTTCGACGTCGACGTCGACGGCAGCGAGGGCCTCGGTGCGGTGACCGGGACTGGCAACGCGGCGACACCGGCGGCGAACGTCCGGATCGGCTTCGCGTTCCATCGCAACAGTCCGGCGGCGGTGCAGAGTGGCGAGGATCCGGATCGCTATCCGTCGCGCGTCGGCGAGTTCGTGCACGATCTGGCCGATCCGGCGGTCGCCGAGGCGGTCCGGCGGTTCGGTGCGAGCTGGGTGCAGTGGGACGTGCTGTTCGACATCGCGTGGTCGCGGTCACCGAACGACCCGCAGTACCGGCTCAGTCCCGGCTCGCTGCGACCGTCGCTGCGCAATCTGGTGCTGCCGTTCCGGTTCTGACGCTCAGGCTTCGAACAGCAGCGGCATCGGTCGTTCGGCGCCTCCGCGGCGCGCGCAGAGCACCAGGTTGTCGCCGGTGTCGACCGACGCGTGTGGCCAGCGCAGCAGCGCGCGCGCCGGCCGGCGGAGCGTTCGCAGCAGCAGGCCGAACGCACGTTCGGCGACGCCCGTCGGCCGGAACGTCTGGCTGCCGAGGTGCACGAGGTCGAGGCCGCAGCCGCGCGCCAGCACGGCCAGTTCGTAGGCCGCGTACTCCTTCGGATGGATCACGCCATAGCGCGGATCGCCGTGGAAACGCGGGTTCTCGTGCGGGTTCTTGCCGAGCAGGCCGCGCACCGTCGAGCGCGTCGACAGGATGTTGGGCGTCGTCAGCCACAGTTCGCCATCCGGGGCCAGCACGCGGCGGATCTCGCGCAGCAGCGGGCGGGGGTCGTACTTCAGGTGTTCGAGCAGCTCGAAGCAGGTCACCAGGTCGAGCGAGCCGTCGCCGAACGGCAGCGGCTGGCGCTCGACGTCGAGGGTCGCAATGCGTTGCGCATGGCGCATGGCTGCGGGGTCGTCGGTCAGGCACCGATCGGCATCCAGGCCGAGCAGATCGCCTTCGTACGACAGCACGTGGGGGTCGCACGGCACGCCGTGGGCGCGCAGCAGCAACGGCTCCAGCCCGAACCCGCCGATGTCGAGCCAGCGGCGCGTGCGTGCCAGCGTGTCGAGCGCGGCGCAGTTCCAGGCGACGCGGTCGATGCAGTGGGTGAGGTAGGCGCGCAAGAACGCGGCGGGCCGCGTCGGGCGGCTGCAGGCGTGCAGCAGGCTCTGGTGGTAGCGTTGGCGCAGCGAGGCGGGAACGGTCAGCACGCGGTGCGCAGGATAGCGTCGGTGTCGTTCAGCGCAGGATCAGTTCGACGATGTCGGGCTCGCCTTCGCCCCCGCACCAGGCGAGACCGCTGCGCGACTGGTCGTTGGCTTTGACGATCGTGCGGGCGGTAGCGCCGGTGAACCGGAAGCTGCCGTCGCGCCCCGACAACATGTGGCGGTGGGAGCCATCGTCGACCAACTCCACCAGCGCCCCGGGCACCGCAACGCCGCTGGCATCGCGGACGAAGCCTTGCACGACGGCGGTGCTTGCGGTGCCACGCACCTCGACTCTCTCCGGCGTGGACGGTGTCATGGTGGTCATCCACGACGGGCCGTTGTTGTCGAAGTACAGCGTATGCTCGACGTCCTCGGCGAGGCGGATGCCGTGGATCAAGAACGTGCCATCGGCGGCGCAGGTTGCCGAGCCCACCTCGCGGCGTCCATTCCACAGGTGCACCGTCACGCCGGTCAGGTCCATGTCGGTCGCCGCCACGCTGCCGACGATCTTGTGGGCCGGTTCGGCAACGATTTCGGCCGCGGTGCCGTCGGCGTGTGCCATGTGCCAGACCGAGCGAGCAAGGGGCCTCGTCTTTGGCCGGAGTTGCGGCGCGCCCTTTGGCGCGTCATCGGCTGGATCGGCAACGGCAAGTTCGCGATCGAGCAAGCGCAAGGCGTAGTCGGGATCCGGCAGCGGCACGGCAAACGAGCCATCGGCGCCGGTGCGAGCGAGGAACCGCGGTTCGCGCCGGTGCTCGGGTTGGACGAGCAGGTCGCGATCGGCGAGCGGCACCCCCTGGCTCGAGGTCAGTCGTCCGCGCAGCAGCGATTGCGCCAACGGCCGAAAGCGCGCGAATTCGCGGCTCATGCGCAGGTTGCTCGCCGGCACCACGCCGTGGTCCTGCAATTCGCAATCCGTCCGCCAGTCGCCTGGCGGGGCGGTGGCCACCCAGTTGCCCGCGGCGTCGGGTCGGCCAAACGCGAGGATCGGCGGTAGCGCGTGGTCGGTGCGCACGAAGAACGTGGTCGTCTCGATCTGTGCCGGAGTCGCGTCGACCAGCGAGAACGTCACCGCGGTGGTGGTTGCGGTCAGGGTCACGTCGCCGATCTCGTCGTCGACACCATCATCCTGATGGCATGCGATCGCGGTGCCGGGGTGCCAGGCGCGTACGGTCAGCGGTCCGAACGGCACATGGTCCAGGCGATAGCGGCCCTCGTTGTCGGTCGTGGTGTGCGGCGCCGCGATCCCGGCGTCCGGCTGCCCGCTCCACGTGGTGCTGCAGGCGAACACCGTGGCGCCGATGACGGGCCGTTCGTCCTGCAGCACCCGGCCGTGCACACTGCGGCCGTCGAACAACTGCAGCCGGACGTGGCGGGTATCGAAGTCGATCAGGTCGACTTCCTGGGCCCGCAGCGCATGTTCCTTGGCGCGCGCGATCACTTGCACGCGCCGCAGCGGCAAGGCGGGGATGTCGAATCGACCGTCGGCACCGGTGGTCGCGGTCGCCAGTCGTCGCTGACCGTCGAAGACCTCCACGTCGGCATTGGCGAGCGCGTTTGCCGCGCGGTCGAGGACCAGGCCATGCAGATCGGCGGTGGCTGTCTGGCCGGCAATGCTGCCTGCCATGGCCAGGACTGCGGCCAGGACCAGGTTCGCGCGGGCGAGGTCCAAGAACATGGTTCCCATGCTACCGGAGGTCGGCGATCCGCGTCGGGGGACCGTTGGGACCGTTCTCCGAGTTGGACCTGTTGACGATGTCGGGCGGCAAGCGGCTCGGGTTCGAGTTCAAGTATGCGGATGCGCCGAAACTGACCCGTTCGATGCATGTCGCGCGCGAGGACCTTCGTCTCGACCGGTTGTTCGTCGTGCATCCGGGATCGCAGTCGTATCCGCTGGGGGATGGTGCGACGCCATTGCGCTTGTCGATTTGCGAGCCTGGATCGGGCCATGGCTTCCTGCCCGACCAGGAACCGGTCGGCGGCGCTGACGTCCAGGCCCGGCTTTCCCACAATGCGAGCGAACATGCGAATCCTGACCCTGTTGACCGTGGCGATGCTCCCGACTTTGTTGTCCGCCCAGAAACCCGACGCGAACACCACGGCACTGGTTTCCAGCCTGAACGGCTTCGCCGCCGCCCTGCACGGCGAATTGGCAAAGACCGGCAACCCGACCTGCGGTCCGGCGAGTGTGTCGATCGCGCTGCTGATGCTGCTCGAAGGTGCCGCCGGTCCGACCCAGCAGGAAATCGCCGCCGCACTGCGTTTGCCGGAGACGCTGCGCGGCGAGCCGTTGCGGGCGGCGGCGAAGGATCTGCTGCGGCTGACCGTGCGCGCCGACGAGGACGTCACGCTGACGATCGTCGACGACGTCTGGGCGCAGACCGGGTCGCCGCTGCTCGATCCGTATGCCAATGCCGTTCGCGACGCGTTCAGCGCCGCGGTGCGTCAGGTGGACTTCGACCGGCAGCCCGATGCGGCCCGCCAGCAGATCAACGAGCATGTTGCCAAGGCGACCCGCGACCGGATCCGGGACCTGCTGCAGCCGGACCTGATCACGCCCGACACGCGCGTCGTGCTGACCAACGCGATGTGGCTGAAGGCCAACTGGGACGAGTCGTTCTCGAAGGCCAAGGACCTGCCGTTCCTGATCGGCAAGGAACAGGTGCCGGTGCCGGCGATGGCGCGGACCGATCACTTCGGGTTTGCCGAGGCGCCGACGCATACCTTGCTGCGGCTGCGCTATCTCGGCGCGGATCTGGCGATGGACCTCGTGCTGCCGGCACTGGGTCAGGGGATCGAGGTCGCCGAATCGGCGCTGCTCGGCAAGGCGCCGGAGCTGAAGAGTGAACACATCGCGCTGCGGCTGCCGAAGTTCACCGCCAAGGCGCGGCATCGGCTGGTGCCGGCGCTGCAGGCACTCGGCATGCGAGCGGCGTTCGACGGCGTGGCCGCCGATTTCAGTCCGATCAACGGCAAGACCAGCGGGCCCGACAAGCTCGTCGTCAGCGAGGTCGCGCACCAGGCGTGGATCCAGGTGGACGAGACCGGCACCGAGGCGGCGGCGGCGACGGCCGTGGTGATGAAGCGCGCCGGGGCGCCTGCCGGCCAGCCGCGCAAGGTCGTGTTCGATCGCGAGTTCGCGTTCGCGATCCGCGACCTGCGGACCGGACTGTTGTTGTTCGTCGGCCGGGTGACGGATCCGCGCGACCGTTAGCTGCACGCAACGCGGCGGTCGCGTAGAGTCGCCGCGCCGATGGTTGCCGCTCTCGAGTCGTTGCCCGATGTCGCCGAGGTGACGGTCCTCCGTGGTGCTGCCTGTGCCCACGATGCTCGCCCTGAACTGCTGATCGAGGTGCCGCACGGCGCCACGCGCGCCCGCCACTTCCAGAACCTGCGCCGCGTCCTGGTGGGCGAATACCCGGGCGATCTGCAGGACTTCTTCTTCGTCAACACCGACGTCGGTGCGCCAGAAGTGGCACTGCGCGTCTGCGAACGGCTGGTGACCGCACTCCCGACGACGGCGGCGATGGTCGTACGCTGTCTGATTCCGCGGACGTTCGTCGACTGCAACCGGATCATCGACACGACGACGGTGGCGGGCACCGGCGGAGCTGGCGGCATCACGGCCGGCCTGCACTCGTGGGTCCGCGATCCGCACGATCGCGATCTGCTGCTTGCGCGCTACGCCGCATATCGCCGGCTGGCGACGGCCGCGTTCACGGAGGTGTGTGGGCACGGTGGACTCGGGTTGATGCTGCACAGCTATGCCCCGCGCAGCGTCGACGTGCCGGTCGACGACAAGATCGTCGAGCATCTGCGCGCGGCCTACGCCAACGACAAGGTCGGCAGCTGGGCATTGCGTGCGCCGGTCGATCTGATCGCCGACGATCCGGACGGTCGGCGCCTGGCCTCGCCGGTGCTGTTCGAACAGGCCCGGTCGGCGTTCGTTGCAGCTGGATTCGAAGTTGCCGTCGACGGGGCCTACCACCTGCATCCGATCACATTGGCGCACGAGTTCGCCGTTCGGCATGCGGAACGGACGTTGTGTCTGGAACTGCGGCGGGACCTGCTCGTACCGGAGTTCACGCCGTTCCAGGAGATGTTCGTCGATCTGGCGAAAGTCGATGCGGCGGCGGCGCCGCTCGCGATCGCCGCAGCAGCGGTGCTTCGGCACGAGCGCCGCTGACTTCTCCGGCCATCCTGGCGTTCAGGTGACTCGCCAGACCGCAAGCTCGGGCTGCGATGAGCGACAAAGTGGGGTCGGGGCGGCCTTTCTGTTGGCTGCCGTGAATGAGATGTCGCCTTGGCGGAGTCCCTGTCCGGCCTCCATCCCCCCCCGAATCACTCATGCGAATCGTCCGACTTGCCCTGGTTCCGGTTTTCGCTGCACCGCTGCTGGCCCAGTTGCCCGCCCCGACCCTGACGTCCCGAACCGCGCCGCGCGCGGCCTGGACGGCCGTGACTTCCGCCGGCACCACGACCAGCGGTCCGCTGAGCGGCGGCGCCTACACGCCGACGCCGAACACTTCGTTCCGCGCCGATACCTGCGGCGCCGCCAGCGCCGACAAGATCTGGGTCTTCGGCGGCAGCCTCGGCAACAACACCGCCACGACGACCAACGACCTGTGGGCGTTCGATGCGGTCGCCGGCTCGTTCACGCAGCTGCTGCCCGATGCTTCGCCAGGCGCTCCGCCCGCGCGTGGCAACCACTGCGTGGCCTGGAATCCGCTGACCAGCAAGCTGGTCGTGTTCGGCGGCAACACCAGGGGCGCCACGCCCACGTTACTGAACGACACCTGGGAGTACGATCCGACGACGAACGCGTGGACGCAGGTGATGACGGCCACGAGTCCGACTCCGCGCCAGTTCGCCGCGATGGCGTTCGATCCGAACACCGGCGGCATGCTGCTGTTCGGTGGTCAGACGTCGTTGCCGCCGACGACTACGCCGCCGACGCCGCCGGCGATCAGTGGGGAGACCTGGGTGCTGTCGGGCACCAACTGGACGTTGATGACGCCGCCGATGTCGCCGCCGGCGCGCTCGCAGCACAGCCTGTGCACTCGCGCCGATTCGTTCTTCGACGTGCTGCTGTGCTGCGGAATGGACAATTCGACGTTGAACGGCACCGGCACCGCCCTGGAGCAGAACCGCTTCCTCGACGTGTGGACGTGGAATGGGGCCTGGACGTTGCTGAGCGATTGCGACGTGGTCGCGAACCCGACCGGCATCGGCACCACGTGGCCGGCGAGCGTCCTCGGCAACCAGGCGGTCTACGACGCGCTGCGCCGCCGGGTCGTCGTGCAAGGCGGCAACGGCATCACCATCGCGAGCAATACGACCTGGATCTACGGCCCGAACTACGGCGGCTCGCCCAGCAACTACACCAGCGAGTTCGACTGCCTGACCAACTCGTGGGAGATCTACGCCAACCCGACGACCGGCGCGACGCCGTTCAACAACAACGACTCCGTGATCGGCCGCGTCAGCCGCTACTTCGGCGGTTTCGTCCCTGCCACCGGCAAGGTCTACAAGATCTGCGGCCAGACGCCGGCGTCGACCGGTTCGCGGCCGCTGTACAACGTCTACGAGTATCAGGCCAACCCGGTCGCCGCCTCGGTGGTCAACGGCACCGGATGTGCCGCGACCGCCGGCGTGATGAACCTGAGCGCCGCCAACGCGCCGTGGACCGGCCGGCAGTTCCAGTCGAGCTGCACCGGCTTCGCCGCGACTTCGCTCGGCTTCGGCGTGTTCGGCTTCGCGCCGCAGTCGGTGCCGCTGGCGGCGCTGCACCCGGCGGGCCTCGCCGGCTGCAACCTGCTGGCGACGGCCGATGCGACCAGCCTGCTGCTGCCGTCGGGCGGCAGCGTCGGGTTCGGCTTCGCCGTCCCCGCCGGCACCATGTTCGCCGGCCTGCCGCTCGAACTGCAGGTGCTGCAGGTCGAAGTCGACGGGTCGTTCGCGATCACCTCGATCGTCGGCAGCAACAGCCTGAGCCTGACGGTCGGCGCGCTGTAGCCTCGGGTCGTGGCGGGGCGCGACGGCATCGCCGCCGCGCGATCATGCCCGCCACAGCGTCCAGATGCCGATGGCGATGAACGCCAGGCCGGCAAGCCAGTGCAGGGTCTTCTCGGAGATCCACTGGGTCAGCACCGAGCCGGCCGCGACGCCGAGTGCCGAAGTCAGGACCAGAGCCGCGGCCGAGCCGAAGAAGATCACCCAGCGGCTGGTCTGGGCGTTCGCCGCGAACACCATCGTCGCGAGCTGCGTCTTGTCGCCGAGCTCCGCCACGAACACGCTGCCGAACACCGTCGCGAACAGTTTCCAGTCCATCGCTGCACGCTAGCGCGCGACGGTGCTGGTGCCATGGGCCGCTGAGGCACCGCCCGATCACTATTTGCGCGCAAGGGTCAGGTCGATGTTGGCGGCCGTTGCCGGCTCGACGTTCACCTCGACCGGCTGACTCTGCCCGAGAACGCCATCTTGAGCGACGATCGTCCTCGCTCCCGGCTGGACTGCGAACATCCGGAAGCGGCCCGCGCGGTCCGTGAGCGCCGACGAAGCCCGCACGAACATCGGCCGGCCGCGCCGGAAGCCGCCTTGTTCGCGGGTGGCATCGACGATGTTGACGCCTGCAAGCGGGTTGCCGCGGTCGTCGCGCAGCACTCCGGTGACCTCCCCGCACGGCGGATAGGTGAACTCGGTCACTTCGGCGTTGCCTGGTTCGGCGACCTTGAAGCCCGCGGTGCCGAGCCGACGACCGGGCGCCTGCACCTGCACGCGGTAGCTGCCACCGGGCACGCCCTGGAACGCGAATCTGCCGTTGCGGTCGCTGATGGTCCGGGCGACGAACGGCAACTTGCCGGCCGCATCGAACAGCAGTTCGACGGTGGTGTAACGCAGCACCGCCTTCGCGTCGTCGCAGGCGACGCCGGTGATCACCGCGCCGCGACGCGAGTGCAGCTTGATCGGTTCGGTCGGCGTTGCCAGGGTGTCCCACCAGGTGATCCCGCCGTGGTCGAGTTGCGCCGCGGGATGACCCATGCGCCAGATCCCCGGGGGCAGGCCGAAGCGGCATAGCGTCTGCGGCGACACCGTGGTCTCGATCGCGAACGTGCCATCGGCGCCAGTGCGAACCTGCTGTTCGTGGTCGCCGTTCAGCTCGGCACACCGGACGAGCAGGTCGGGCAGCGGATGGCCGAGTTCGTCGACGAGGATGCCGCGCAAGGTCGTCAATGGCCTGGGCTCCGTGCGTTGCACCTCGAACGACTGCGGCTTCACCGAGTTCTCGGCGGCGTGGATGCGCAGCGGTGCGGTGGTGCAACCGGGAACGTGCAACCCGACGACATGCGCGAACGTCAGCGGCCAGAGTTCGGCGGTGCCATCGGCGCCGACAGGCGCTTCTGCGAGTGCCCTCGGCAGCGGCATCCCGCCGGTGCGCTGGCCCTGGTTCTCGACGAACACCGTCGCCGGCACGCCCGCCGGGACGCCGCGCACCGTGACAGTCCGCGGTCGGAGATCCGTGGTCGGCAGTTCGAAGTCAAGCGGGACGCCGGGGTCGATTCGACGGACTCCCATCACCGGCTCATGGCCCGGGGCCCAGGCGGTGATCAGGAGCGGTAGCGCCGGCACGGCCGCGAACTGGTACCGTCCGCGCTCATCGGCAGGTGCTTCGTCCTGCCAGTACACCGTGGTGACATTGGCGTCCGGGAGTGCTCGGATGGCGATGACGGCGCGGGCAGGGATGCCGCCGGTGTTGGTCTTGATCGCGCCGGCCAGTGGCAGCGCGTCGACCATCGTCACCTCGAGAACCTGATCGCCTCGACGGCGATCGATGCGGCTGGTCGGTGCAATCAGTCTTGCCGCGCTGACGCGCAGATCGAGTTCGCGCAGCGGCGGCACCGCTGGCACCTGGAAGTAGCCATCACCATCCGCCACCGTCTTGCCGAGCTGCGTGCCCGCCGGGTCGTTCACCTGCACGCTCGCTGCCGGGACGCCGTCGCCGGTGACCGTGACGATGCGGCCGCGCAGCGTGATCGCCGGTTCCGGCGCCTGGGCGCGCGCGATCGCCGCGGTGAGTGCCAGCAAGAGCCAGAGTGTCGGTCTTCGCACGTGTCGTACCTCGGGAGCGGCGCAGCATAGCGACGCAGGCGTCACTGCGGTGCGGCATCGTCAGTCGAGTGCACGCAGTGCCCGCTGTGTCAGGGTCGCGATCTCCCGATCGTTGCCCGAGGTCATTGCCGTGAGTCGTTCCTTGGCGCCCGCCGCGTCGCCGCCGGCGAGTGCGAGGGTCAGCAGGGTCTCGCGAACGACCAGCCGGTCCGGATGATCGAGATTGGCCAGCAGTTCAGGCAGGAACCCTGTCCACGGGCGCGGCCAGGTACGCAGCTTGCCGAGCATCTCGATGCGTTCCCAAGCGCCGTCGGCGTGCAGCAGGTGCCGGAACGCGTGTTCGCGCGCGCTGGCTTCCGGGTGGTGTTGCACGGTCACTCGCGCGATCGCAAAGCGCCAGTCGTCGCGCCGCCACAGGGTCGGCAGGCGCACCTCGGGTGCTTCGAACGGCGCGTTCTCACCGATGCCGGCACAGTGCTCCGTCAGGATGATGCCCGGGCGCGGCGATTCGCATTCGAGATAGCGGGCGAGTTCTTCGATGACGGCGCGGTCGGGAGTGGTTTCGCGCGCAACCAGTTCGGCGATGGCTTCGAGTTCTTCGCGGGTGCCGTGCTGGCCGAAAGCGTTGAGATCGTGCGGTTTGGGGGGAACGCCGGCGGGCCCGCCGCCCAGGAATCCGACCGGGAGGATCATGATGCCGTTCCGGCCGGCGCGGATCGCAGCCAGTGCCTGTTGCAGGCCGCCCTGCTGTTGATGTTTGCCGCGCAGTTGCAGACGGCGAACGATGCGGACGTACTCGTACCAGGCGAACGTCGGCTGCCCGGCATCCTGGGTGTAGAACACGCCAGCGGCCGCCCATTCGGGCAACTTCTGGGCAAGGACATCGACGGCGTCGTCCGACGCGTCGAATGCGCCGTTGGCGATCGCGCGCAGCAGTGGGCTGCGATGCGGCTCGTCGATCTGGGGCAGTGTCGCGATCAGCTCGGTGAGCAGTGGGGCGGTGGCGGTGCCGAGTTCGGGCAGTGCCGCGGACAACGTCGCGGCGGCGGTCGAGTCGCGCGCGGCTTCCCGCCAGGCAGCAAACACGGCGGCGGCGCCGGCGTCGCCGTGGCGTTTCAGTTCACCGAGTGCGCGGGTGCGTTCGGCGGGGCGGGTCAGCGCCGATGCCAATTCGGGTGGCGATTGGGCGGCAATGCCGACGGCGAACACGACGATCGACGCGCACAGTGACTTCATCGGGGCAGCAACGGCGATCTTGCCGACTGGTTCCGAGTTCCGGCGACACGCAGTGACGAGAACCGAAGCGGAGGCCAGTGACCTCCGGTGGCATTTCGCCCGAAGCAAGGTCTGGCGGTCGCACGAACGGCGCCGGCCTCGTATGTCACGCCGATGCGCATTCCGCTCGTCCCGTGTGGTCTATCCGCTGCCTTGCTGGCGCCGCTGCCTGGTCAGATGTCGCCCGACCAGAAGGTCGCCTGGTTTCCCGCTGCGACCATCGGCACGGCGCACCAGCAGGCCGGTGGCCCGTGGTTGCCGTTCGTCGATACGCCGACGTTGACCGCCGGCCGATACCGACTGTCGAAGGGCGGCACCGATGGCCAGCAACCGCACGACCGCGACGAGATCTACTTCGTCGTGGCCGGCAAGGCACGGCTCGAAGCCGGCGGTCAGAGTCAGCCGATGTCGGCAGGTGATACGGCGTTCGTCGCGGCGCATGTGCCGCACCGGTTCGTCGACATCGAGGCCGATCTCGACGTGCTGGTCTTCTTCTCGTCGGCGCGGGCGCCGACCGGAGGCATGGCGGGCAAGCCGGCACCGACGGCGCAGACACCGTACGCCGAAACCAGTCAGCGCGGCAACACGCGCATCTTCTATTGGTTTGGCCCGGGCTCGGCCGGGCAGGTCGCGATCGACTTCGGTCGGCCGCGGTGGCAGCCGGCGTTCGGCAAGTTCTTGCAGGCGCCAGCGGGGCGGCGCTGGCGATTCGGTGAGAACTTCTGGACCACGCTCGACACCAACATGGGGCTGACGATCGGCGGCGTCGAGGTGCCGATCGGGCAGTACTACGTCGTGCTGCAGGCGGCGGACGAAGGTGCTGTCGAGCTGGTCCTGCTGGATCCGCAGGTGGTGCGTCAACGGCGATTGGACGCCTATCAGGCCAACGAGACCAGCGGCGGCATCGTCGTGCCATTGGCACCGATGGCGGCGGCAGCCCCGTCGCCAGCCCTCGACCTGGAACTGACGCTCGACGACGGCGCGACGAATCGTGCGACGCTGCGGATCCGGTTTGGCCCGCGATCGCTGCAGACACCGATCGTGCTGCACCCGGAGCAACCGAAGTAGGCGGCGGTGCACGCCGTCGATGCGTTACTCTCGATCGAATGTCGGATTCCCGGCTCGAGCGGCTGCGTCGTCTGTTCGATCAGGTCGTGGACTTGCCGCCGGCGGCGCGACCGGTCTTCCTGGACCACAAGTGCGGCGCCGATGACGACCTGAAGCAACGACTGCTCGCCATGCTCCAGGCAGCCGATGCGGCGCTTGTGCACACGCCGCCGAAGGCACCAGAGCCGCTGCGCGATCCCGAGGCGTTGTCGGCAGCGCCGGTTACCGTCTCGTCGCGCGAGGGGCCAGGGACCCAACTCGGTCCATACCAACTGTTGCAGCAGATCGGCGAAGGCGGTTTCGGCGTCGTGTTCCTCGCCGAACAACTGCAGCCGGTCGCTCGCCGGGTCGCGCTGAAGATCGTCAAACTCGGCATGGACACCCGCGAAGTGGTCGCCCGCTTCGAGCAGGAACGCCAGGCGCTGGCGCTGATGGATCATCCCAACATCGCGCGCGTGCTCGACGCCGGTGTCACGGCCACGGGGCGTCCGTTCTTCGTGATGGACCTGGTCAAGGGCGCGCCGATCGGTGAGTACTGTGATCAGAACAAGCTCACGGTCGCAGAGCGCCTCGAGTTGTTCGCGCAGGTCTGCGGCGCCGTGCAGCACGCGCATGGCAAGGGCATCATCCATCGCGATCTCAAGCCGTCGAACATCCTGGTCGGCACGCAGGATGGCCGGCCGCTGGTGAAGATCATCGACTTCGGCATCGCCAAGGCGATTGCGCAGCGGCTGACCGACAAGACCCTGTTCACCGCGCATCACCAGGTGGTCGGCACGCTGCAGTACATGAGCCCCGAACAGGCCGAGGGTTCGCTCGACATCGACACCCGCACCGACGTGTATGCGCTCGGCGTGATCCTCTACGAACTGTTGACCGGCAGCACGCCGTTCGACACGCGGGCGATGAAGGATGCGATGTATGGCGAGCTCCAGCGGATGATCCGGGAAACCGATCCGCCGCGCCCGTCGACGCGGCTGCACGAATCGAAGGCGACATTGGCCAGCATCGCGGCACATCGGCGCGTCGATCCGACCCGCTTGGGCACGCTGTTGCGCGGTGATCTCGACTGGATCGTCATGAAGGCGCTCGAGAAGGATCGGGTGCGCCGCTACGAGACCGCCAACGCGTTGGCCGACGACATTCGCCGCCATGTCGCCGGCGACGTCGTCGTTGCGGCGCCGCCGCGGGCAACCTATCGGCTGCGGAAGTTCGTTCACCGCAATCGCGCCTTCGTCGCCGCTGCGGGTGCGGTCGTCGCCGCGCTGCTGATCGGCGCCGTGGGCTTCGCCTGGCAGGCGAGCGTGGCGCAGGGCGAACGCGACACGGCCGTCATGGCTCAGCGGGCCGAAGCGGCCCAACGGCGGATTGCCGACGAACAGCGCGGCCTCGCTGAGCGCAACCAGGCCACGGCGGACACGATCAACAAGTTCCTGCTCGACATGCTCGGCGCCGCCGACGTTCGCATCCTCGGTCGCGACGCGACGGTCGCGCAAGCACTCGACTACGCCGCGGCGGCCACCCAGTCCGCGTTCGTGGGGCGCCCCGAGGTGGAAGCCGCCGTGCGGCTGATCCTCGCCGAGACCTACGCGTCGCTGGGTCAGCTCGACGCGGCCGAGCCTCAGCTCGAGGCCGCCCTCGAGCTGAACCGGCGGGTGCACGGTGAGTCGAGCGCCGAATACGCGCAATGCGTCATGGGGCTTGCTGGCTTGAAGCTGGACCGCGGCGACGCCGCGGCGTCGGCGGCCCAGTATGCCAAAGCGACCGAGATCGCGGCCGCCGCCGTTGGTGCCGAACACGCCACGACCCTCAGGATGCGCACGCTGCACGCGAACGCGCTGGCTGAGCTTCGCCGGCATGTCGAAGCGGAACAGATGCTGCGCGAGGTCGTCGGGATCCGGCGCCGTCGGCCCGGGCTTCAAGGCGTCGACATGCAGGTCGCGCTCAACAGCCTTGCGGTGCTGTTGAACAAGCTGGATCGGTTCGATGAAGCCGAGGAGCTGTACCGCGAGGCCGTCGCCGTTGGCGAACGGGACCTCGGCGCCCGGCACCCGGACACGCTGACGGCACGCCTCAACCTCGTCAATCTGCGGCAGAGGCAAGGCCGCAACGCCGCGGACGAGCAGCAGATGGTCGTTCTGGTCGCGGACATGCGACGTGTCTTCGGCCCCACGCATCAGCGGACCGGCGATGCGGCCAAGTTGCTCGGCGAGTTCTATCGCCGGGCCGGCCGCTTCCGGGACGCCGTGCCGCTGCTCGAGGAGTGTCTCGCGATCCGTGTCCGCAGCGAAGGCGAACTCACCGAGGGTGTTGCCGATGCCAAGCACTCGCTGGCTCTGGCGTTGCGTCGGCTGGGCGAGGCGGAACGCGCGGCTACCCTGCAACGTGACCTCATCGCGATCTACGCCAGGTCGCGTGGCGCCGACAGCGAGAAGGCCCTCAACTCGGCGCTGAACCTTGCCAACAGCCTTGGGGCCGGCAGTGCCGACGAGGCCGAAGCGATCTTCAAGGACGTGATCACCAGGAGTGTGGCCGCGCTCGGCGAAGACAATCTGGTCCATGTCATCGCCAACAACAGCTACGGTGTGTTCTTGATGGGCAAAGGGCGTTTCGCGGAAGCGAAGCAGTTCGTCCGACGAGCCCTGGAGATCGGCGAGGAGGCCGAAGGGGCCGATCACGAGAACACGCTGATCACACGCTACAACCTGGCCAACATCGAACGCGAACTCGGCGATCTCGAGGCGGCGGAGCGCTTCGGCCGCGAGTGCGTGGATTCCTTCACCCGGGTGTTCGGCCCCGGGCACGCGAATACCGCGTTGGCTCACAGCAGCATGGGTCACATCCTCGCGGAGCTGCGGCGCACGGACGAGGCACAGCGCCACTTCGAGCTGGCGATCGCGATCAGCAAGAAGGCACTGGGCGGCGAGAACCAAGGTTTCTGCGAGCATGCCATCGGACTCGGGCGCCTGCTGTGCGATGCCGACCGCGCGGGTGAGGCCGAGCCGGTGTTGCGCGAGGCCGAGGCGATCTACACCAAGGTGCGAGGGCCGAAGGACCCCCGTACCGCGGCCGTTCGGATCGAACTTGGGCGCTGTTGCCAACTGCTTGGGCGATTCGCCGAAGGCGAACCGCTGTTGGTCGAAGGCCATGCGACCCTCGTGGCGACGCGCCCGGACGGCCGCGCCGATCTCCGGCGAGCCGAGCGCTACCTCGCTGCCGGTTACGCCGCCTGGAACACCGCCGAGCCCGACGCGGAACGTGCGACGAAGGCGGCGGCGTGGCAGGCTCGGGCGGATGCGGCTCGTTGATCGATTGCGGGCAACCTGTGGTCGCGGTGGACCATGGTCCCATGATGCACCGGTCGGCTCGAGGC
Source organism: Planctomycetota bacterium (assembly GCA_016713175.1). GTDB lineage: Bacteria > Planctomycetota > UBA1135 > UBA1135 > UBA2386 > JADJPQ01. Next base: position 42,611 of record JADJPQ010000006.1, on the reverse strand, counting down.
TTGGCGGCGCTGCTGCTGCTCTTGGCGCCGTGGCCTGTCGCATGTGGATCAGCGCCGACGCAATCTGTGGAACACAGACGGGTACGGCCTTCGATTGTGTGGCGAGCCAGTGGGATCCCAGGGCCTGGGGTGGGATGCCCATGGGAGCCTGTACCTGCCGGTCGTGGATGTTGCGGCGGTGCAGGGCCATCGACGCGAAGTGCCAGGAACGACGGTTAGGGCGCGCTCGGCCGAGGTTGCCTGTTGCCCGACGGCACGCATGATCGACGGTCGCTTGGCACGAGACGCGATGTCGCGGGCTGGCATGGCGCGATGGCGTCGGTCTTGACGTCGCCAGCCATCATGGATCGCCAGTTGCCACCGGAGCGTGCAATTCACCGGTTCCGCCGCTCCGTGCCGCATGTCGGTGCGGTGCGCGCGATTGTCCCAGGCCCAGCCTTCAACCGGCGCCGCCGAGTCCCTATCCTGTTTGCCCCCATGACCGACCCTGGCAAGGTGCTCGCGACGTTCTTCGTGAACGGCGAGCGCCACGAATGCGCGTTCGCGCCGCACAAGACCCTGCTCGAAGTGCTGCGCGAAGACCTGCAACTCACCGGCACCAAGCACGGCTGCGAACTCGGCGAGTGCGGCGCCTGCACCGTGCAGATCGACGGCGTGCCGGTGCTGTCCTGCCTCGTCGTGGCCCTCGAAGCGGTTGGCAAGCAGATCCGCACCGTCGAAGGTCTCGCCGACGGTCCGACGTTGCATCCGCTGCAGGAGACGTTCGCCGACCTCGGCGCCGCGCAGTGCGGCTACTGCACCCCTGGCGTGCTGATGACCGCCGAAGCGCTGCTGCGCCGCGATCGCTGCCCGAGCCGCGACACGATCAAGCAGTGCCTGGCGGGCAACCTGTGCCGCTGCACCGGCTACCTGAAGATCTTCGAGGCCGTCGAACTCGCCGCCGCGCGCCTGCGTGGTGAGCCGGCCGAGCCGCGCAAGGAGACGATCCATGGTTCTTGATGACCCGGCGGCCCGTCCGGCTCCGCAGGCGCGCACCGATGCGCCGTGGCGCCACGACGTCAAGAAGGAGGATCTGAAGGTCATCGGCAAGCCGATCCGCAAGGTCGATGCGCGCAGCAAGGTCAGCGGTCTGACCCGCTTCGCCGACGACCTGACGTTGCCGCGCATGCTGCACATGAAGCTGCTGCGCAGCACGCAGGCGCATGCGCGGATCCGCCACCTCGATGTCAGCAAGGCCAGGGCCCTGCCCGGCGTGAAGGGAGTGCTGACCGGCAACGACCTGCCGATCCCTTTCGGCATCCTGCCGGTGTCGCAGGACGAGCATGCGCTGTGTCCCGACAAGGTCCGCTTCGTCGGCGATCCGGTGGTCGCGATCGCCGCGAGCACCGAGGACATCGCCTGGGATGCGTGCCGGCTGGTCGAGGTCGACTACGAACCGCTGCCGACCGTCGGCTCGGTGCACGAGGCCGCCGCGACCGAGGAACCGCGGATCCACGACTACGGCGTGCGCGGCAACATCCATCGCCTGGAGAACCTCGAGTTCGGTGACCTGGCCGGCGGTTTCGCCGCCAGCGACCACGTTCGCGAGGACACGTTCTTCTTCGAGGGCAACACGCACCTGCCGATGGAGCAGCATGCGACGCTCGCGTTCTTCGACCGCGACGGCAAGCTGACCGTCTGGTCGAGCACGCAGACGCCGCACTACCTGCACAAGGCGCTGACCCGCGTGCTGCATCCGCTGCCGGCGCACCACATCCGCGTGATCGCCTGCCCCAACGGCGGCGGCTTCGGCGGCAAGAGCGATCCGTTCAACCACGAGATCTGCGCCGCCAAGATGACGATCTTGACCGGCCGGCCGGTCAAGATCGCGCTGACCCGCGAAGAGGTGTTCTGGTGCCATCGCGGCCGGCATCCGGTGTTGATGAAGGCCAGGGTCGGCGTCAGCAAGACCGGGCGGATCAAGGCGCTCGACTTCCAGAGCTACCTCGATGGCGGCGCCTATGGCAGCTACGGCACCGCGTCGACGTTCTACACCGGGGCACTGCAGACGGTGACCTACGCGGTCGAGAACTACCATTTTCGCGGTGTCCGCTTCTTCACCAACAAGGCGCCGTGCGGGCCCAAGCGCGGTCACGGCACGCCGCAGCCGCGCTTCGCTCTCGAAGTGCTGCTCGACAAGATCGCCCATGACCTCGGTCTCGATCCGGCGCAGATCCGGCTCGACAACCTGGCACCGCGCGATTCGCTGACCGCCAACTTCCTGCGCATCGGTTCGATGGGACTCGGCCCCTGCATCCAGAAGGTGGTCGAAGGCTCGTCCTGGAAGACGCGCCGCGGCACGCGCGAGAAGACCGCCGACGGCTGGATCCGCGGCTATGGCCTGGCGTGCAGCAGCTACCTCAGCGGTGCCGGTCTGCCGATCTACTGGAACGGCATGCCGCACTCCGGCGTGCAGCTCAAGGTCGATCGCAGCGGCCTGGTGACGGCATTCTGCGGCAGCACCGACATCGGTCAGGGCAGTGATTCGGTGCTCGGGTGGATCATCGGCGAAGTGCTCGGCATCGATCCGCTCGGCATCCGGGTGGTGACTTCCGATACCGACCTGACGCCGGTCGATCTCGGCAGCTACAGCTCGCGCGTTACGGTGATGACCGGCAACGCGGCGATGCAGGCCGCCGAACGCGCGCGCGAGATCATCGCCCGTGGAGCGGCCGAACATCTCGGCGTGCCGCCGTCGCGCCTGGTGTTCGCCGATGCCCGCGTGTTCGACGCCGAAGACCCACAGAAGGGCGTGTCGTTCGCCGACGCGGTGATCGCGGCCGAGTCGCGATACGGCACGATCGGCACGGTCGGCAGCTACACGCCGCCGAAGACGGCCGCGAAGTTCCGCGGCGGTGGCGTCGGTCCGAGTCCGAGCTACAGCTACTCGGCGGCGGTCGTCGAGGTCGAAGTCGATCCGGCGACCGGCGTCTACCGCGTGCCCAGGATCTGGGTCGCGCACGACATCGGTCGTTCGCTGAACGCCGCGGTCGCCATGGGGCAGATCGAAGGCGGCGTCTACATGGGGCTCGGCGAGGCGATGATGGAGGAGATGGCCTACCGCGACCGCACGCACAAAGGCCAGCGGGTGTTCGTGCACAAGATCCCGTCGCTGCTCGAGTACAAGAGTCCGTCGACGCTCGAGATGCCGGACATCACGACCTACGTGGTCGAGGACCCGGATCGCAACGGTCCGTTTGGCGCCAAGGAGGTCGGCCAGGGCCCGCTGCTGCCGATCATGCCGGCGGTCGCCAATGCGGTGTTCGATGCGGTCGGCGTGCGTGTCGACGAGATCCCCGTCTCGTTCGAGAAGGTGTTCGCTGCGCTGGAAGCGCAGAAGAACGGCAAGCCAGGCCGCTACGGGCCCGACAACGTGCCGCCGGTCGACTTCGGCGATTCGCTGAAGGTCAAGACGCCGTGGCAGGGCGGTGACGGCACTGCCTGGAACGAACCCAAGCGCGACAAGAAGGCCGCCAGGTAGGAACGAGGAACACCCATGCTGCGACTGCCGACGTTCACGTTCCACCGGCCGAAGACCGCCGCCGAAGCCGTGCGCATCAAGTGCGACCACGGCAACGAGGCGATGTATGTCGCCGGCGGGACCGACCTGTATCCCAACATGAAGCGCCGCCAGCAGACCCCGACGCACGTCGTGTCGTTGGGCGAGATCGGCGAACTGCGCAGCATCGACGTGCGCAAGGACGGCGGCGTCAGTCTCGGCGCCATGGTGCTGCTGAGCCAGATCGAAGCGCATCCGTACCTGCGGCAGCACTATCCCGCGTTCGTGCACGCGGTCGCCGAGATCAGCACGCCGCTGCTCCGCAACATGGGCACGATCGGCGGCAACCTGCTGCTCGACACGCGCTGCACCTACTACGACCAGACGCACGAGTGGCGCGAGTCGATCGACTTCTGCATGAAGAAGGACGGTGCGATCTGCTGGGTGGCGCCGGGCAGTCCACGGTGCTGGGCGGTGCAGAGCAGCGACACGGTGCCGGTGGTGTGTGCCCTGGAGGCGACGGTCGATCTGGTCGGGCCGCAGGGCGCACGTTCATTGGTCGCGGGCGAGCTGTATCGCGATGATGGCATCCAGTACCTGACGAAGAAGCCGGAAGAACTGCTGACGCGATTGCACCTGCCGGCGCCGGGTGGGTGGCAGGCGAGCTACGTCAAGTTGCGGCGGCGCGGCACCTTCGACTTCCCGGTGCTCGGGGTCGGTGCGTGTCTGTGGATGAGCGGCAAGACGATCACCAAGGCGAACGTGCGGCTCGGCGGTGCGGGTTCGTATGCGATCCCGGCGGCCGAGACCGAGAAGGCGCTGGTCGGCAGGGAACTGACCGACGAGGTGATCGCGGCGGCCGGGGCGCTGGCGATGAAGCCGGCGCGGACGATGGACAACACCGATCTCGACGTCTACTGGCGGCGCAAAGTGGCGCCGGTGTACGTGGCGCGGGCGCTGCAGGCCTGCCGCTGACGGCGTCGTGATTGCCTGCTGATGTGAGCAGGGGCGATGGCGACGGCGGTTCCAGCGCAGCAGGCGATGTGTCGACCACGGACTCGAACGGCTGGAGCGAGCCTTGGAGTGTCGGGAGTGCGTCCTCGGCTCTTGTGCGTGTTTCGCATCCGTTGCCTGGAGTATTCGGTGGCACGACTTCCCGAGTGCGCGCCTGCGCCGCACGGTGAGCGGCTTGGCGAACCGGCCGCACCCTTGCCGGATCCAAACATGGATCTCGCTCGCTGTTCTTCCGTGCTGCCGAACTGGTCGCCGGTTGCATCGGATTCCGCGAAAGTGCGCAGCTCGCTCAAGAACCCGTGAATACGAACCAGGCGTAGCCGCCGGCCGCGACCTCGACGGGCACCTGGATCACGCCGCGCGCATCAATCGGCAGCGCGAACTCCCGTTCGCCCGCGGTCCGCACCTTCGCCGTGCCCGCCAACCCGGTGTAGCGCACATCCACCCGCAGCGACCGCCGCGCCGCTTCGCCGAGCGGGTTGAACACCACCAGCATCCCCTTCTCGGCCAGCCGCGCATTGGCGTGGAACACCCAGTCCAGATCCCGGCCATCCGCCCGCCGGGAACTGCCGTGCACGACGTCGCTCTCGAGGATCTGCCGATGCGCCCGATACCAATCGACGCACCCGCGCACCATCGCCAGCGTCGCCTCCGTGTCGTACAGCCGCGGCCCGCGATAACACGCCTGCGCGCCAAACGCCAGGTTGCCGATCAGCATCCGTTCATAGTGATCGCGATGGGCATCCAGCGGTTCGATCGTCGCCGCCGCGCCGCCGCCGTGATACTCGGTCAACGGCACGAACATCCACCCCATCGACGGCGTCTTGCTCTTGGTGCCATCGAACAGGTTCTGCCGCGTGTGCAGCACCTGCAGATCGCGCGGCAGGGACCAGTTGGTCTCGCGATAACCCATGCCGCACTTGTTGGCGCCGGCGAGGTAATAGTAATCCGGCACGTTCAGGTAGACGCCGCGGCCGCGGCACCAGCGATAGAAATCGCGGATGATCGAGAACTGCACCCATTGCGAATCGTCGTGACCCTTCTGCAACGGCGGTCGCGCGGCGGCGTCGAAGTCGCCGGGGTAGCTGCCATCGTGCTCGAGCAGCCAGCTGCCGGTGCGTTCGTAGAACTGATACAGCTTCCGGAAGTAGTCCTGTCCCCACGGTGACGCCAGCGCCGGCGCGAAGCCAAAGCGCTGGCCACCGGGCTTGCCGGTCGTCCGGTCGAGGCAATTGTCGCCGTCGGGACTGATGCGGCGACTGCTCAGCAGCGAATAGCCCCCGAGGTGAATGCCCTTCTGTTCGGCGTAGGCGCGCAGTCCGGCCCATTTCTCCAGATTGGCGGCGCTCTCGTCTTCGATGTCGAAACCGCTGCCGAACGTCAGGATCGCCATCTCGAAACCGACGTCGGCGCATTGGTCGACCGCCAGCCGCACCGCGTCGGCGTCGGCCGAACGGATGTGCATCATCAGCGGGTTCTCGGTGACCCACGGCGCCGCGACGCGATACATCCGCCGCTGCGCCAGGCTCCGGCGATCGGCGTCGTCGGTCTCCGGCAACAGCAGGAACGTCCGCCACGAGGTGAAGGTGCCGCCCGGTGCCAGCGTCGCCGCCGGTCCGATCTTGGGCCGTACTTGCAGCAGGCACGGAGTCTGCCGTTCGTAGTGGACCTGGGTGTCATACAGCGGGTCGGCGACCCAATGCACGACGTGGGAGTTGGCGTCGCCGGCGGTCATGCCGCAGAACGCGAAGTCGGTTTCGACGTGGATCCCGGGCAGGGTCCACGGTGTCTGCGCCGGGTCGACGCGCGATTCGCCTTCGACCGCGGCAATCTGCACGGTCGTGCACGAGTCGAGTTCACGCGGCGCCGAGCCGCCGTTCTTGACCTCGAGCCAGCACGACAGCAGCGGGAGGCCGTCGTACAGTTCGACGTGCCAGGTCGCGGCGATGCCCTGCGGCTCTTGTCCCAGGTCGGCGCCGAAGTGGATCGCCGCATGCACGCCGCGCGGCGGCCAGACGGCGTCCGGCGCCGCGGGCCGCGACCGCTGCCATTGGAGCCGTTCCTTGATCGGTGCGATCGTGACGCCGCGGAAGTGCAGCGCGGCTGGGTCGACCTTCAGTTCGGGCAGCCACTGCGGCAACAGGAACGCGTGATCGGGCTGTCCAAGCAGGCCGCCGAGGGGGAGTTGGTTGCCGTCAATCGTGAGCGTCGCGATCGCGCGCACCGAGCGGACCAGTTCGCGGCCGGTGACCTGCTGGCGCAGCGACACCAGCGCGAAGTCCGGGCGGGTGACGAATTGCGCGCGCAGCAGGCCGTTGTCGAGGATCAGCTCGGCGCGGTCGGCGTCGGGTTCGGCCCGGGCGACGAAGGGGCTCGGGTCGATCAGCCAGTCGGTCGGCGGCGCCTGGGCTGGCAACGCGACCGGAAGCAAGAACAGAACGCGGCGGAGGCCCGGCATGCGCGGAAGGATGGGCGGGCGAAGGGTGCAGGGCAACCGTTCGCGCCTTGCAGCGTGCTTTCCACAGTGACTGGTTCGGCGCCGGGAGCGCCGGTGCCGCCGGGAGGCGGCACGTTCCCGTCAACGGATGCCGACGGTCAGTTCCGCAGCGTTGCTGGCGATGACGCCGGCGACATTGGCCCCGGCCTCGAACACGAACGCCTGCTGCTGGACGCGAACCCCCACGAGGGCCGTCGCCGCCGGGATGGCAACGGACCACCGCGCGCTGCCGTTGCTCGCGGGCACGAAGTCCGTCGCCATCGGCACCAACCAGGCCGTGCACAGCGGCATGCCATAGCTGCCGAGATCCTGCATCGCCGAGGTGATGCCGGTGGCGAACACGACACCGGCAGCCGCGGGCGCCAGCGCCTCGGCGGCAATCGTCAGCGTGTCCCCGAGCCACGGCAGGCTGTAGCCGTCTGCGCGCAGCAACGGCACGCCGATCGACCCCGGACAACCATGGCCATGGGTCGTCACCGTGGCCGGGTCGTCGGTGCGATGGATCCAGGTATCGCCAGCCCGCGTGTTGGTGCCGACATAGCCGCCAAACAAGACCACCGCCCGGCGAACCGGGTCATAAGCCATTGCAGGGAACGCGCGCGACGACGGCGAGGCCATCAGCCGGATGGCCCACGTCGTGCCATTCCACTCCCAGGTGAACGGGTCGACCGCGGTCGAACCATGCAGGACGATCCGCTGGCGATGCAGGTCGGTGGCCATGGCGTGGCCGTAGCGGGCCGCGGGGACCATCGGCGGTTGGTGCTGGACCCAGACACTGCCGTTCCAGGTCCAGGTGTCGTCGAAGTTTGTCTGGCCTTGATCTTCCCGGCCACCGAACATCAGCACCGCGGCGTTGACTGGATCGAACGCCATCTGGGCCGCCGCTCGGCGGCCGGGACCATGGCTGGTCGTGCGTTGTCGCCAGTCGTTTCCATCCCATTCCCACAGGTCGTCGAGCGGCGGCGGCGAAGAGCCGGCGTCGCCGCCAAACAGTACGCTGACGCCACGACCGGGATCATACGCCATCGCGGCGTAGGAACGGGGCATGGGCCGAATTGCCGGCGAACGCTGCAGCCACCCGGTTCCATTCCATTCCCAGGTGTCGTCGAGACGGCCGGCTGCGTCGTAGCCGCCAAACAGCACGATCCGCCGGCGTTGGTCGTCGTACACCATGGCAGCCGCGTAGCGCGCGGACGGGCCGCTGGCGGCTGGACTCCAGTTCGCGCCGTCCCAGACATGGCAATCCGCGAAGATCGCGCTGCCGGCGCCGCCAAACAGCACGCCAACACCGCGCGCAGCGTCGAAGGCAAAGGCCGCACTCTGCCGCCCGGCCGGCGGCGTTGCGGGGTACACCCGACTCCAGGCAGCCTGGGCGGCGAGCGGCATTGCCGCGAGCAGTGAAACAACCCAACGAGATAGACGTGAATCTTGCGGTTGGCTGAACATGCATGACTCCAGCGGAAATGCGGCAATGTCGCTCGGATTCGCGGGAACTGTATGGCGGGCGGCCAGCCTGGTCCAGCCCCGTGAATCCGGCTCCATGCGTAGCGCCGCATGCGATCCGGCCTCTCGCGTTCGTCGCAAGAGGATCGGCACTGCCTCCGTCGGGAGCGCCAGACCGGGGTTCCGCAACTGCAGCGAAGCCGTTCCGGCCCGACGGGGCAGCCCCAGCGCCACCGCATCCGCGGCGCGACCTCCGCAACTCCGGCGCACTCGCGACCAACGCGCAGGAACGGCGGTTCGCAGGCCGCGGACCGCGGGCCTGGCCGCAGGCCCTACAGCTCGATCAGCACCCGCACGCCTTCGACTCCCTTCACGGCGTCCTTGGGGACGATGCCGAACGCACCCGGGTAGCGGGCGACGTACTTCAGCACCATGCGGTCGCTGTCGACCTCTTTCGGCGGGGTCGTGCCGTCCTGGTTCTTGACGCGCAGCCAATGGCGCGCGAGTTCGGCGTCCGACATGCCCAGCACCAGCTGTTGGAATGCGTCGTGGGCGCCGCTCTTGTCCGGGCGGCGATAGGGCTTCGCCTCGGCGCCGTCCGGCCACTGCGTCAGGTCCTTCAGGAACAGCTTCTTGACCACCGCCTTGGCGGCGTCGCCGGTCTCGGTCGCCGCGTTCTTGGCGTTCACGACGACGACGTAGGTGGTCGTGTTCTTCGGCGGCGCCGGGTCCTGCGCCCGACCGAGGATGGCTGCGATCACGAGCATCGGGAGCACGGCTGTCGTCATGGCAGGGCTCCGGGTCAGAAGCTGAGGGACCAGCTGAGGTTCAACATGTCCACCTCGTTGCGGCTCTGCGGCAGCAGCAAGTGGTGGAAGTCCAGGCGCAGCCGCACCGACGGGTTGGGGTCGTAGCACACGCCGATCACGTGTTCCGTGGCGTGCCCCTGGTCGAGTTCCATCGTCGCGATGGCCGGCGTGAGCGCGACGACGACGTCGTCGCTGCCGCGGTCGTAGTAGTCGAAGCGGTACGACAGCCCGACTTCGGGCAGCGCGAACCAGGTCCACTCGGTCGACACCGCGCGCTGGTCGGCGTAACCGTCCTCGGCGCCGTAGTACAGTTCGGTCTTGTTCACGAACGCCCCGAGCCGCCAGTCCACGTCAATGCCGCCGAACATGTAGTCGCGCGCGCCGTTGAACTCGGGACTGAACGGCGCCTGCAGCAATGGCACGTTTTCCAGCAGGTCCGCACCGGCGACCCCGGGCCGCCGGCCGGTGCCCCAGTTGCCGGCGATGCTGAGGCCGAGATCGGTGAAGACGAAGGCGAGCCGGGCGCCGCCGATCGCGTCGGTCGGCGAGTCGTCCTGCGAACCGAAATAGGCGTCGTAGTCGATGCGGTGGCGTTCGTCGACCTCGAGCTTGCCGGCCACTGCGATGCCGTCGAGCTGCTGCGGATACAGCGCGTTGGTCAGGAACACCCGGGTGTGCAGGCTGCCCTCGCCGATCGTGCGGGCCGGGATGAAATACTCGCGGTTGGTGGTCCCGTGCGGCGACCCGATGATGCCGCCGCGCACCTGCAGCGCGTCGCCAAGGCGCCACTCGGCCTGCAGGCGCGACAGGAACAGGCGCGCTTGCCCCGAGTCGTCGGCGATGAACGCCGGGTCCGCCGATGCGGTCAGCGGGTCGTCCGGCAGGGCGCCCTGGAACAGGTAGAACCCCGGCGTCGCGAATACCGACCACTGCTCGTCGAGGCGCGCCTTCAGGTACAGCTCGAGCAGCGACACCACGTGGCCCGTGGTCGAACGATCCTCGCCGCGCATGTGCGCGAACAGCGAGGTCACGTGGCCGCCAAAGTCGAAGTTGCTGGCGGTGTAGGCCTGCAGCACGGCGCGGCCGCCGACCTGCTCGAGCAGCTTCGATTGCTGATCCTCGAGTTCGTCGATGCGGGACCTGAGTTCGGCGATCGCCTTCGCTGCCTCCGGATCCTGGGACTGGCCGGGGAGCGCGAGGACGAGACTCGCGGCGGACGTCGCGAGAATGGCATGGAAAGTGGATGTCATGGCGTGGCCTGCGGCAGCGACTGCCAATGCCATCGGCCGTTCGGTGACTTCGACTGGAACCGGGCGCACGGGACTCCCTGGCGAGGTCGCCAAACCATCAAGCCGAGGTCGATCGGAACCCGATGCAGACGTGGACGATGGGTTCGCACGGGGGATACCGCATGTCGCTGACGGGCAAGCTGATCCTCGGCTTCCTGTTCGCCCTCGTGCTCCAGGTCGCCCAGATCGCGATCGGCAACATGTTCACGGCGCGTCTCCAGGAAGTCTCCGCGCTGATCGCGGGCACGCTCGCCGCCAACGTCGCGGTGCAGAACGGCCTCGACGTGAACCAGCAGCTGCATGCGCACATCGCCCGGGATGGCGTCGATGGCGTGGACGTCTCGGTACTGAGGGTCTACCTCGAAGAGCTGGAGCTCCAGATCGCGACGGTCGCGCGGAAGGCGCCCACCGACGCCACGCGCCACGTGCCGCAGCTGACGCCGGTCCTGGCGCGCGTCCAGAACCAGTTCGCGCAGACCACCGAGTGCATCGGCGACGGCAATGACGAAGAAGCGGTGGCCGAAACGCTGGCGTTCCTCGACGATGCCGCGCAGGATCTCGACCAGGAACTGCACCGTGCGCAGGTCGAGCTGCGTCTGCTTGCCGAACGGGGCATGCAGCGCGAACAGGACGTGCGCGACCTGCCGCTGCGCGCGAGCCTCGCCATCGCCGTCGTCGGCGTCGCGATCATGGCGGCGTTCGTCACCTGGTTCTCGCGGCAGCTCGTGATCCCGATCCAACGCGCGTGGTCCGAGCTCGAGGGCCGGGTCGTCGAGCGCACGCGCGAACTCGCGACGACGGTCGAACGGCTCGAGTGCGAGATCGGCGAGCGGCGGCGCGCCGAAGCGCAGAAGGACGAGATGCACAGGCAGCTCGTCGACGCCTCGCGGCGCGCGGGCATGGCTGAACTCGCCAACGGCGTGTTGCACAACGTCGGCAATGTGCTCAACAGCGTGAACGTGTCGGCCGACGTGTTGCGCCAGCGCCTGCGCGACTCGCGCATCGACGGCCTCAGCCGCGTCGCCGACCTGTTGCGCGGCCATGGCAAGGACCTCGGCGAGTTCCTCGCGAATTCGCCGCAGGGCAAGGCGTTGCCGGGCTACCTGCAGCAGCTCGCCGACCACCTGCGTGGCGAGCAGGACGTCCTCCTCGGCGAGGCCGGGGAGTTGCTGGCGCGCATCGACCACATGAAGGAGATCGTCGATCGCCAGCAGGACCATGCCCGGTGCAGCGGCGTGGCCGTCGCGACGTCGGCGCGGAACCTGTTGCAGGAGGCGCTCGACATGCATCGTCTGCCGCTGCAGCAGGACCACGTTGCCGTGGACGTCGAAGTTGCCGGTGACGACGAGGGCGAGTTCGACCGCGCCCGCGTGCTGCAGATCCTGATGAACTTCATCGGCAACGCCCGCCAGGCGATCCGCGAGACCGGCCGGGGCGAGGGCCGCATCGCGGTCCACATCGGACGGGACGGTGACAACGTGCGCTACCGCGTGCGGGACGATGGCGTCGGCATCGCCAGCGACGACCTCGAACGCATCTTCCGGCACGGCTTCACCACCCGGCGGGAGGGCCATGGCTTTGGTCTGCACCACAGCGCCAATGCCGCTGCCGAGATGAGTGGCCGATTGTGGGCGGAGAGCGATGGCATGGGCCATGGTGCGACCTTCGTGTTCGAACTCCCGGTGCGCCGGAAGGCCGAGGTGAAGGCGTGACTGCGGCCCCCCTCGGACCGGCGCCGAACCGCCGCGTGCTCGTCATCGACGACAACGAGGCGATCCACGCCGACTTCCGCAAGATCCTGACCCCGGCCTCGGGCCCCAGCGACGAACTGCTCGCCGCCGAAGCGGCGCTGTTCGGCGACGCGCCGGCGCAGTCGGTGGCCCCGGCGTTCGAACTCACCTCGGCCAACCAGGGCAAGGTCGGCTACGAGCTTGCGCAGCAGGCGCATGCCGGCGGCGCCCCGTTCGCGGTTGCGTTCGTCGACATGCGCATGCCGCCCGGCTGGGACGGGTTGCAGACCATCGAACACCTGTGGCGTCTCGACCCCGATCTCGAGGTCGTCATCTGCACGGCGTTCAGCGACTACTCGTGGGACGAGACGGTGCGGCGGCTCGGGCACACCGACCGGCTGCTCGTGGTGAAGAAGCCGTTCGACCGGGTCGAGGTCCTGCAGGTCGCCCACGCGCTGACCCAGAAGTGGAACCTGCAGCGCCAGGCGCGACGGACGCTCGGTGAGCTCGATGCGCTCGTGCGCGACCGCACCGCCGCGCTCGAGTCTGCGCGTGACGCGTTGCTGGCGGCCAACCGCGACCTCGAACACGCCAGGGACGCCGCCGAGGCCGCGAACCGGTCAAAGTCGATGTTCCTCGCCAATGTGAGCCACGAGCTGCGCACGCCGTTGACCGCCATCGTGGGCTACGCCGAAGAGGCGCAAGAGCGCCTGGCAGGCCGCGCCGACCTGGCGTTCGAGTGCGATGCGCTGGCGACCATCCACCGCAATGCGCTGCACCTCGTGCTGGTCATCGGCGACCTGCTCGACGTCTCCAAGCTCGAGGCTGGCAAGCTGCAGGTCGAGGCGATCGCGTGTTCGCCGCGCGATGTGGTGCGTGACGTCGTCCACATGCTGCAGGCCAAGGCGGACGACAAGGGCGTGGGCCTCGCGTTGGATGTCGCGACTGAGCTGCCGTCGGCGATCGTGAGCGATCCGCTGCGCTTGCGGCAGATCCTGCTCAACCTGATCGACAACGCGATCAAGTTCACGTCGACAGGCGAGGTCCGCGTCGGGGCGGCGTTCGACGCCGATCGCGACCAGATCGTGTTCAGCGTGCGAGACCAGGGTTGCGGCATGGCACCAGACACCGTCCAGCGGCTGTTCCGCCCGTTCGAACAGGCCGACGTGACCACGACCCGCAGGTACGGCGGCACCGGCCTCGGCCTCGTGATCTCGCGGCAGCTCGCCGAGCTGCTCGGCGGCGGCGTCACCGTCACGAGCGAAGCCGGCGTCGGCAGCAACTTCACCGTTCGCGTCGCCGCGCACGCGCCCGCAGCTGCCGCGCCCGCAGCCGGCGCCGTCGCCCGCGCCGATCGCCACCCCGACACCGGGATGGCAAGCACGCTCCTGCCGGTCCCCGGCACCCGCGTCCTGGTCGTCGAGGACGGCCGGGACAACCAGCGGCTGCTGACGCACGTGCTGCGCAAGGTCGGCGTCGACGTCACGCTGGCCGATCACGGCGCCCAGGCGCTCGTGAAGGTCGGCGCGCCCGCGGAGGGTCGCTTCGATCTGGTGCTGATGGACATCCAGATGCCGGTGATGGACGGGCTCGCCGCGACTGCCGCGTTGCGCGCCGCCGGCCACGTGTTGCCGATCGTCGCGCTGTCGGCGAGCGTCATGCACGCCGACCGCGAGGCCTGCAACGCCGCCGGGTGCACGGACTTCCTCGGCAAGCCGATCGAACGCTGCCGTCTGTTCGAGACGATCGCACGGCTGGTGCCGAACCCGGGCCGCCCGCCCGCGTAGCAGTCTCTCGGTGTGGGCCGACCTTCTTCGGGGAGGGAGGCCCGTCCAGGATCGATCAGGACAACCTCGTCGCGCCACCGGCGACATCGGGGCCGGTGGTGGTGGAAATGGAGGTGGTTCAGACGCTTGGGTTGGGATCGAGTGCCAGTGATCCAGTGTCTCGCGGCGACGTGCCGTGCAGGATCGTGCGTCCGGTCGCTCCGATTTCGATGCCGTTCGCGGCGGCGAGCCGTCGCTTGACGGCTGCGGTCCGCCGGCGTGACATGCCGGCATGCGCACGCCGTGGTCGATCGTCGGTTCGCTGCTTGCGGTTGCCGTGGCGCAGGCGCCGACCGCGACCCTGGCGTCACCCGATGGCCGCTTGCAGGTGCTGGTCGAACTGCGCGCGGCAGGAACACCGCAGTGGTCGGCGACCTTCATTGGCGTGCGGCTGCGCGGCGGATTCGGCCTCGAACTGGTCGGTGGTGGCAGGCCGCTGCTCGGCGCGGCGGTGGTCGATCAGCAACGGACGCGGCGGGACGCCACCGTGCCGGTGCTGTTCGGCAAGGCGGCGACGGCACGGGACCACCACGAAGAACTGCGCTTGCAGCTGCGCGGCCGCGACGGCGAACGGATCGATCTGGTGCTGCGCTGCTACGACGATGCGTTGGCGTTCCGCTACGAGATCCCGGCGCAGGATGGACTCGCCGAACTGCACGTCCAGGACGAACTCACGACCTTCGCGGTGCCGGCCGATCGGGTGGCCTGGGTGCAGTACCTCGAACACCACAAGACCTCGCACGAACACGAAGTCGTCGACGTCGCGGTCGCGCAGTTGCCCGCCGATCGCCTGCTCGACCTGCCGCTGTTGCTGACCCCACCGGCGGGTACCGCGGGCCCGTTCGTCGCCATCACCGAAGCCGCGCTGCGCGGCTGGGCCGGCATGGCCCTGCGGCGCGATGCCGCCGGCCACATGCGCACGGCGCTGACGCCGCGCGAAGACGGCAGCAAGGTGCGCTGCCCGCTGCCGGCGCGTTCGCCGTGGCGCGTCGTCTGGTTCGCCGATCGGCTCGGCGCGCTGCTCGAGTCGCACACGCTGTGGAACCTGAACGACCCGCCGGCGATGGCGACCGACTGGATCCGCCCCGGCAAGATGACGTGGCCCTGGTGGAACGGCTACCGGTTCGACGCCGAGCCCGGCGAACCGGTGTTGTCGCTGTCGGCGTCGAAGCGGCACATCGACTTCTGCGCCGACCACGGCATCGCCTGGCATGCGTGGATCGCCGACGAAACCGACTCGCCGTGGTATCACCAGGGCAAGAACGGGCTGTTCCCTGGTCCGCAGACCGATGCGACCCGCGTGCGCGAGGGACTCGACCTGCCGGCCATCCAGGACCACGCGCGGCAGCGCGGTGTCGGCCTGTGGACCTGGGTGCACCACGGGGCGCTGCGCGGCAAGATCGACGCGGTGTTCGCGGCGCTGGCGGCACACGGTTTCGGCGGCGTGATGATCGACTTCCTCGATCACGACGACCAGGCGACGGTGGAGTTCGCCGAACAGGTGCTGCTGGCCGCAGCGCGCCACCGCGTACTGGTGCACTTCCACGGTGTCTGGAAGCCGACCGGCTGGCAGCGCACGTTCCCGCACCTGATGAACCACGAAGCGGCGCTCAATCTCGAGTACCTGAAGTGGAGTGATCGCTGCACACCTGCGCACGATCTGCGGATCGCGTTCACCCGGCTGCTGGCCGGGCCGGTCGATTACCACCTCGGCGGTTTCCGCTCTGTGCCGCGCGCGCAGTTCCGGCCGCGGCATGTCGGTCCGAACGTGCTCGGTACGCGCTGCCACCAGCTCGCCCTGTACGTCTGTTTCGACAACCCGAATCCGATGGTCGCCGATCGGCCGGCAGCGTATCTCGGGCAGTCCGGGTTCGACTTCGTGCAGAGCGTGCCGACCTGGTGGGATGAGACGCGGGTGCTGTTCGCCGAAGTCTCGACGCTGCTGGTCACCGCGCGGCGGCGCGGCGACACCTGGTACGTGGGTGGCCTGGCGGCCGGCGCGCCCCGCCGGGTCGTAGTGCCGTTGACGTTCCTGGGCGATCGGCCATTCACCGCGCGGATCTGGGCCGACAGCGAGGCCTGCGAGGCCGAGCCGGATCGGCTGACGATCAGCACGCACGATGTCACCGCCGCCGACACGCTCGAACTCGCGCTCGCGACCGACGGCGGGTTCGTCGTGCAGCTCGATCCGCGCAGTTCAACGGGTCGCTGACGCGCTGCTGATCCGTTCGGCCAGCCGGCGGATCTCGAGGCGTGAACGACCGCGCAGCGCTGCCGCTTCGACCGCATCGAACCCGGCCCGCAGTCGTGCCAGGGCCGCGGTCGACAGTCGGGTCGCATGCGACAGCAGACTGCTCTCCTCGTGCGACATGTGGGCGCGCATCCGGAACACATACAGCGACACGAGGCGCTGCACCTGTTCCCAGTCACCCTCGCCGACGCCATCGCAGAGGCTGAGCGTCAGATCCTTGGCGGCCTGGTGCTCGCGGCGGATCGCCTGTTCGTGATCGGCGGGCAGCACGCCGGCGGCGAGCATCGCCGGGATCAGGTGCGACTCCTCCTTCACGCGGTGGCTCAGGTGCACGAAATTGCCGTTGAAGTCGACGACGTCCTGCCAGAACTCGAGCCGCAGCGGCCCGCCGTTCACCATCGTCGCGGCTTCCCGGTCCATCGCGCTCAGCACGCCGGTCATCAGCACGTGTTCGGCAAGCAGTTCGAGATGCGGCGGCTGCTGTCGCTGGGTGGCAGCTTCGGCCAGCCAGGTCTGCAGGGCGCCCTCGGCGACGGATGGGGACATGGGCGGATCCAGGTGACACCACAAATCGTGCCCCGTCGCTGGCCGGGGCCAAGGCGGCCGGAGTGCGCAGGGCGTTGCGGTGGGGCGGCAGCGGCGACCGGAAACTCGTTGCGGCTGCTGTGACGGCCCGGGACCGCTGCTGCTGGACAGGGTGGATCCGTCGCGGATCCAACACCCCTGAACGGGCCCTGCCCGGAGGAAATCATGCGCCTTGCTCCATCGATGGTTCTGTCGTTCGCCGCTGCGGCCGTTGCCCAGGGCAATCACGTCTGGTTCGTGCCGACCGCAGCGGTCGAGGGCTGGTGCCACGCGGGCAGCCCCTGCTGCGTGCAGGACATCGGGCCGCGCGATGTCGCGGTGGTCACCAAGGCGACCTGCCAGGACTGCGCGATGAAGGTCGCGCCGCACCTGGCGTGGAACACGCTGGTCGGTGACGACGACGGCGACGCCCTGCACTGGCAGGCGTCGTTGTTCGGCGAGATCGACGCCGTGCTGATGAAGCGGGCCGGTGCCGGGGCACCTGACATGCGGCACCTGTTCCTGTCGCCCAAGCGGGCGCTCGGCACGGCGGTGTCGGGAACGCCACGGCTGCGGCCCGGCGATGTCGCCGCGATCGTCCGTCGCGGCGGTGCCGACGGTCAACTCGAGTTCTTCCTACGGGCCGAACAGGTGCGCGACGCCCTCGGTCTGACCGTGGCGCCGGCCGACATCGACGTCGATGCGATCGCCAGCGACGATGCCGGCAACATCTTCCTGTCGCTCGACACCGATGTGATCGCCAACCTGCGCGTCGGCGCGGCGATCCTGCCGCGGACGCTGCACGACGGTGCGGTCGCGGTGATTCCGGCCACGGCGATCACCTGGGATGCGCGCGCCAACGTCGCCGGCGTCGTCGCCAACTCGGCGATGATCCTGCTCAACGAAGGTCAGGTGAACACCGCGGTCGTGCATGCCGCCGTCAACGATCACCTCGGCGCGCCAGTGACCGCGATCGGCGATCTCGATGCGCTCGAAGTCGACGAAACGGTCCCGCCGGCGCTGAGTCTGACCTGGGGCGGCGTGGTCTACACGTTCCCGCACCTGGCGTTCGCTGGCGAGACGCTGACCGGCCTCGGCGTGCTGTCCACCGCCGGCGGTGGTGCGATCTTCACGTTCGGCACTGTGCCATGCTGCCTGCAACTCGCCCGCGGCTCCGGCTGCTTGACCGGCCCGACCACCGGTTTCGAGATGGGCGTGCAGGCTCCCGGCGGCGGCGCCGCGACCGCGAGCTTGAACGCGCTGGCGATCCGCTTCACCCCGAGCCCGTATCCGTTCTTCGTCGAGACCTGCACACCGGTCGTCATCGCGCCGGCGGCCGTGCAGATCGGCAGCAAGGGCGGCAACCTGCCGCGGATCCTGATCCTGTCGGCGGGCCCGACGGCGGCCGGCACCGCGGCGCTGTCCGCGCCGTCGCCCTGGACCCCGGCGGTCGCGCATCCGGACATCTACTTGAACGGGTTCATCGGCACCGTGTTCATGCCGGCGGATTCGCTGACGCTGTCGATCCCGGCGATCGCGCCGATGAACCTGGTGTTCCAAGCGGCCTGCATCGATGTGTTGACCGGCATGCCGGCGCTGAGCACGCCGGGGACCCTGGTGATCCGCTGAAGGTCAGCGCTGCAGCTCGAGCCGATGCCAGGTGGTGACCGACTTCGAACCGGGATGAGCGTCGATCGAGCCGTTCCAGATCGCCAGTGCGACCAGCAGTGGTTCGCCGATCGGCAGCGACAGATCCTGTTCGGAACGCGCGGTCAGGTCGCGCGTCATCGCGATGGTCCAGTGGCGATCGTGCCATTGCGGTTGCACCGGCCAGGTGGTGCCGCTGCCGCGCTGCTGGCCCATGTCGGTCGGGCCGTGCACCAGCAGCGACTCGGCCGTGCGCGATGGGCCGCTGAAGCCGGGGATCGCCTCGGGCACGTCGAGGCCGCGCTGGCTGCCCAGCAGATCGAGCACGCCGGCCATGTCCTGGCGGCGGAACGCCTTCCAGTGCCACATCGCCACGGTGTCGTCGCCGCCCATGGCGAACAGCGGCGGATCCTGGGCGGTGGTGAACTGCAGCGCGACGCCGTCGCCCTGCGGGGCGTTGCCGAGCTTGTCGTCGCGGGTGTCGTCGTACCAGCGGATCTGCGCGGCCAGGCGCTTGCCGTCGTGGGCGAAACGGACTTCGGCCTCGAACACCGCATCGACGCGCCAACGCAGCGGCGCCATGGGCAGGCGTACCGCTTCGAGCCGTTCCCAGTCCGCCGGTGTGGCGGGCAGCGTCGGTAGCCGCGGCACCTGCAGGTGGTGCCGCCACTGCAGGTGTTGCCGATCGGCGCCGTCGGGAATCAACGTCTGCACCCAGGCGATCAGTGCGGCGAGTTCTTCGTCGCCAAGGCGCGTCGGCGGCATGTGCGCGCCAGGCATGCCGGCGCGGATCCGATACGCCAGTTCGGTGGCGCTCGGTTCGCCACGCAGAAAGCCCACGGTGAAGTCACGGGCCCAGGCCAGTTCGTGGGCTCCAGCCCAGTCGAGCGTCGGCTGACGACCGCGACCGTCGACACCGTGGCAGGCGGCGCAGTGCTGCTGGTACAGGATCTGGCCGAGACCGGCGCGATCGGGTGCCGGCGGCGGTACGACGACGGTGGGGCCCGGCGTCAGTCGGCGCTCGGCGGCGGCGCGCGCGTCGGCGTCGGCGAGTTGCTGGCCGAACACCCGGGCGTTGGTCTGCAGGCGGGCCGCAACGCCGGCGATCGCCAGTTCGCGAACGTGCGCAGCCACCGCAGTCAGATCCTCGGCCGCGAGCCATTCGTAGCCGGGCATGGCCGAGCCGGGCATGCCGCGGCGGATGCTGCGTTCGAGGTCGGCGAGAGCCGGTACGCCGTTCTGCGTGCTGACCAGCTTGAACACCCCATCGGCGAACGCGCGTGGTCGCGGGGTCATCAGTCCGGCGATCTCGGTGTCGGCGGCGCCGCGCGCGCCGTGGCAACCGGCGCAGTGACGCGCGAACAGGCTGGCGCCGCGGTCTGCTGGCGGGGCGGCCCTGGCCTGGCTGCTGCAGCCGTGCAGGAGACCGAGCAGCAGCGACGCACCGAGCGACCAGCAGACACACCACACGCGCAACGGGCCCATGCAAAAGCTTGGACCGGCCTTGGCCCCGCCGGTATGGGCTTCTGGGCGGTGTCGGCGTGGTGCCGCGCCGCTGCGTCAGCGGACGAACGTCATCAGCGTGTTGCTGATCACCGCGCCGCCAGGGTTGGCGCCGGGCGCCAGCGCGAGGGCGGTGAAGTGGATCGGGATGCTGGCGTAGACCGGGTTGGACGCCAGCGACAGCGCGAACGTCGCCTCGCCCGCGGCGTCGGCGAAGAAGCCGATCGTGCCCGCGATGTCGGTCAACAACAGGCAGCCGGTCAGACCAAAGCCATCGAGCGGCACCGGCGGCATCTGGCAACTCGTACCGGCGGCCAGCAGTCCGAACGCCCCGGCCGGCAATCCGCGAGCCTGCACGCCGTAGGTCGAACCGCCGCGCGGCAACGAGGTCGATCGCAGCGACGGCGTCGTCGGCAGTGCGCCCTGGCATGGAGACCCGAACGCGACGGTACGGGCCATGCTCGCCGCCGGCAGGAACACCGCGATGCCGCCGGCGGCGCTGGCCGGCAGGCCACCGGCCACCGCCAGCAGGTCGTTGTGGTCATGGCTGTCGCGCATGCCGTTCAGCGTCGCGAACTGATCGGGCCCCGCGCCGGCGAGGATCTGCACCTCGGGCGACACCGGTTGGCCGTTGGCGAAGATCGTCAGCCACAGGTTCTGGTGCTGTTCGAGCGTGCGCTTGCTGTACAGCGCGAACACCGTGTTGCCTTCGCCGCGCGCCAACGCGAAGTGCGTGTGCGTGGTGTTGCCGCCGAGCAGGTCCGGATCCGAAGTGACCAGCTGCGTCGTCCAGGTGCCGTAGTTGCCGGCCGCGGCGTAGCCGAGCTGCAGTTCGCCGCTGCCTGCGGCACTGCCGCCGCGCGAGAACAGCGCATACAGGTTGCCGTCGCCATCGGCCGTCAACACGCTCGAGTTGGTCGCCTGCAGCGCGTAGACCGGCACGTCCGCCGCGGTCGCGAACGCCAGGGTCGTGGTGTCGAACGCGCGGTAGCGGATGCCATAGCCGCCGGTGTTGGTCCGGAACGTCGCGTGCAGCGTCTCGCCGATCGCATGCATGCTGGCGTTGAGACCGTAGGTGTCGGTGTTCCAGCGGAACGGCCCCTGGAACGACGGGTCGCTCGGCCGCTTGACCAACAGTCCGCCGGACCACGCCGTCAATCCGGCCGTCGTCGGTGTCCGATGGGTGTGGAACGCGACGCCGATGGCGCCGCGCGACGTGATGGCGATGTCGGTGGCGTAGTACTGGTCGTTGGCGTTGGTGCCGGCGAGCAGCACCGTCGGCGCGCCGATCCAGGTCGCGGTCACCAGGTCGAAGGCCTGGTGGTACAGGTTGGCGAATGCACCGGTGTCCAGCGCGTACCAGGTCGCGTGCAGCGTCTGGCAATCGGTTCCGGCGGCGATCGCCCCGCGGCCGTCGGCGATCGTTGGCGTGTCGGCGATCCCAAGCCACGACGTGCCCGAGTCGTACGAACGGTACAACCGCAGGTTTTGCCCGGTGACCGTGCCATCGCTCTCGAAGACCATCGCCAGCAGCGAGCCGTCCGGCATCGCGACCAGGCTCTGCCGCCACGGTTCCATGATGCGGACCAGATTGCCGGGCGAGGCCGCGGTGATCGTGACCTGGGCGGAGACGAACGCGGTCAGCGCGAGAGCGGGAAGCAAGCGATGGTGCATGGGGTGTCCTCGGGAAACGAGGACACCAGCATAGCGAGCGTCGAGACTGGCAGCGTCCGGAGCGCCCGCTACTTCTTCTGCACGCGATCGGCGAGGTGGTCGGCGATCGCCTCGCCCAGAGTTGCCATCACGTCTTCGAACCGGCCGCCCCAGGAGCCCCCGGTGATCTTGCCGTTCATCCGGAACGATCCGTGGGTCGACGGCGCCACCTGCGCCGTGATTCTGCCGGTGCCGGCGCCGAAACCGACCCAGGCGCGAGCCGCCTGGCTGCCCGGGTCGAGGTCGATGATCGTGATGTCGACCGGAGTCCGGACCTCGGTGCTGCCCAACCCGCGTTCCCGGATCTGCGCCAGGAACGCATCGCCGAGGGCTTTGGACCAGCCGGCCTCGTGCTCCTTGGACTTGGCGATGTCCTTTTCGTCGCGGTTGGTCCAGCTCGAGTAGTCGAAACGGATCGTGCCGAGGGCGACCGCCTGGATCGACTCGGGTGTGATCAGGTTGTCCTCGATCACGTCTGCGGACGTGTGGCAGGCAACGAGCAAGGCCAGCAGTGGCAGGGCGACTTGCGGCAGGCAGCGCATGGGGATCCTCACGACGAAAAAGAAGTGGATGACCGGCGGTGCCGTCACCACCGGTGCCTTCAGCGTAGTGCGAAATGGTTTCCGGCGCAGTCTCGCGTGTGGTCGGCGGTTACCCTGCGCGTGATGTTCTGCGACGTCCAACTCGCCGCGCGGATCGAGCGGGCCGAACGGGACTCGGTCGCCGCAGCGTTTGCGGCCGGCGCGCCGGCCGGCGCGTTCGCGCTGCCGATCGGTGGCGGTATCGCCGTCTGCGCGATGCCCGGCTCGCCGTTGAACAAGGTGGTCGGCGTCGGTTTCGAGGCCGTGCCGGATGCCGCAGCGTGGGCGGCGATCGAACGCGAGTACGCGGTGCGCGAGGTCCCGGTGCAGGTCGAGGTGTCGACGCTGGCCGCGCCCGACTGTGCCCGCCGGTTGACCGAACGGGGCTATCGCCTGGTCGGTGTCGAGAACGTGCTCGGCCGTGAGCTCGCGTCGGCGCCGGCGACGCTGCCTGCCGGGCTGCGCATCGATCGTTCGCCGGATCACGAACTCGACATGTGGGCCGACGTCGTCGCGACCGGCTTCGCCCATCCAGACACGCAGGGCGTGGCTTCGCATGAGGCGTTCGACCGCGCGGCCGTCGATCGGATCCTGCGCGAGTTCGGTCGCGCCGCCGGCGTCATCCGCTATCTCGCGCGCCGCGACGGCCAGTTGCTCGGCGGCGGTTCGATGCGGCTTGGCGATGGCATCGCGCAGCTGTGCGGCGCGGCGACGCTGCCGGCGGCACGGCGACAGGGCGTGCAATCCGCACTATTGGCCTGGCGGCTCGCGGATGCGGCGGCGCATGGGGGGAGACTCGCGGTGGTGACCACGCAGCCCGGTTCGAAGTCGATGCAGAACGTGCAGCGGCAGGGCTTCCATCTGCTCTATTCGCGATTGGTGCTGGTGCGGTGACAATGTCCGTCACGGTTCCCGATGGCCACTCGCCGGCTCACACCGCCGCCCGGGCCACGTTATTGGCCGAGCCGCGGCGAGCCGGAGTGGCGCGAACTCGCGGCCGAGCTGCCGGTTGGTTGTTCGTCGCCCGCTGAAAGGTGGCTGGCCACCGCGGGTCGTCGATCCCGGCTAGACTGCCCGCCGTGATCGCCAGCCGTCCCATGCGTTGTCGTGTCGTTCCGCTGCTGCTGATGGCTACGCTCGCCGTGGCTCAAGGCCCGCAGACCGAGGTGCTGCGCGGCACCGTCCTCGACGCCAGCGGCAAGCCGGTGGCCGGCGCGAACGTCGAGCTATGCCGTCGCCACGCCGAGGGTTTCTGCTGCCTCGACCTGCCGTTCTCGCGTCAGGTGACCAAGGTGCAGACGCTGAAGACCGGCAAGAACGGCTCGTTCGCGACCCAGGTGCCGCGCGGTGAACCGTTCGAGGTCCGGCTCGATGACGGCGTGCACGCGCCGATCGTCCGTCGCGAGGTCTACGGCGGCGAGGATCTGACGCTGTTGCTGGTGGCCCCTCCGACGCTGGTCATCTCGCTGGTCGACGAGGACGGCAAGGCGGTTCCCGGTGGCCTGCTGGAGGGCTGGAACGATCGCCATGTGCGATGGATCGACGCGGCAATCGACGACCACGGTCGTTGGATCAGCAACCGGGTTCCGGTCGGGTCGTGGACCGTCGACATCGCGCCGGCTCTGGCGATGCGGCCCGAGTGGCAGAAGATCAACCTCGTCGCCGGCGAGACGACGCCGATGGAGCTGACGCTGCGGCCAGGCGTGACGGTTCGCGGGCGCGTGACCGAAGTCGGTACCGGCAAGCCGATCGCCGGTGCCACGGTCGGCGAGGGTTGGACCCAGGACAAGTTCGTGGTGACCGATGCCGATGGCCGTTACGAAATGCGCGGCTACGGCGCGCCGGGCTACCAGGAGATGTATGTCCGCCGTGAGGGCTACTGCCCGACGATGATCGATCTGAGGCTCGCCGCGGACGCCGAGCGTGACTTCCAGATGGCGCCGGCGCGCGCGATCAGCGGTCGGATTCTCGGCGCCGGCGGCGCAGCGGCGGCCGGCGTGTATGTCGCCGCGGTCGGCGGCGCCGGCGAGGGCATGGGCAACACGTTCGATTGGTCGTCGGGGATCACCGATGGCGAGGGCCGCTATCGTTTGTCGACCGTGGCTCCGGGGGTGGCGCACACGCTGTTCGTGCGGGCCGCGGACGGCACGACGTTGCTGGCGGACCTGCCGGTGCTCGCAGATGCCGACGTGAATCTGCCCGACGTGCAGTTGCGCGCCGGCCAGTACGTCGGCGGCACCCTGACCGATGGCGACGGCAAGCCGGTCGCCGGCATCGAGGTGACCCTCGCCGGCTGCAACCCCGATCGCGGCACGCTGCTCGGCCTCGAGGGGGTCCAGGGCGATCGCGGCCGCGACTACTGCATCGCGCAGCGCGAGATGCGCACCGACAGCTTCGGGCGGATCCACTTCGCCAACGTGCAGCCCGGCACCTACCAGATCGCGTGGAGCCACGCGACCGAACGGGAGTCGACGACGATCGAAGTAAGGGCCGGCGTGGATCCAGCGCCGGTGGCGTTCACGATTTCCCGGTGACGGCACGTGATTCCCGGGAAGAACAGACCCGGGGTGTCGTCGATTCCTTGCTCCCGGATCGTACCCCTGCAAGACCATTCGACAATGTCCGGACCCATGAGCCAGTCGTTGTTCCTCCTTGCCGTCTTCGCCGTAACCCAAGGCGTCCACGCCCAGGACACCGTCAAGCTCCGGGTGCTCGACGCGCAGGGCGGCCCGACCCAGCATTGTGCCGTGACCCTGTTGCGCGCATTCGAGGTGCCGGGCCGCTACGGCGTCGTGCCCGAACATCGCGAACGCAAACTGACGCCGCAGGACTTCCAGGGCGACTTCTGCACGATCGCTGGCGTCGCCGCCGGTCGCTATGTGTTGCTGGCGAAAGCGGATCTGCACGCGCCGACGCTGTCGGAGCCGTTCGGGGTCGGTGCGAGTGAACCGCCGGAAGTCGTCGTCAAACTGAGCCGCGGCGTGACCCGGGAAGGGCTTGTCACCGACGCCAAGGGCAAGCCGGTCGCCGGAGCCGAAGTCCGCACATGCGGACGCAACGCGCTCGGCGAGGATTCGCCGATGGCAGCGCTGTTCGGGCAGTTCATCGCCGAGGTCGTCACCACGACCGCGACGAAGACCGACAAGGACGGTCGCTACAAGCTGGAACGGCTGGCGGTCGGCGAGTACCGCATCGTGGTGTCGCACCAAGACCACTGCAGCGGGCAATTCGAACCTGCGGTCGCCGACGACAAGAACGGTGAGTGGCCCACGCTGGTCCTGGAGCCGGGCACGTTGGTCTCTGGCACGGTGACGGTCGGTGGCGAAGCGAAGGCCGGGGTGACGGTGACGATCAACGCGCCGATCGAGGTAGGGGTCGACAAGAACCCGGCGAAGGCGCGGGTCTTCCAGGCGGTGACGGACGAGACCGGCCGTTACGCGTTCGCGATGCGGATCCCCGCCGGGGATTGGCGGATCCACGCGTTGCCGCCGCAACCGGAGGGTGCCAACCCGTTCGAACGGCTGGTCGCGATCAAGCAGAGCGATCGGGCGCTGAAGGTCGAGACCGTCGACGGCAAGCGCACCGAGGACTTCGCGCTGCCGGCCAAGTGAAGCGGTAACACCTTCGTCTCGCGTGGCGCAGTCGGTGGCGGTGGCTTGGCGGCGACTGTTCTGGTTCGCAGAATCGCCGCGTCCCACTCCCACAGGATTCCGCATGTCGCGTCTGACCGTCGCTGTCACGTTCCTCACGTTGTTGACCACCCTGGCCGCGCAGCGACAAGGGCGCGAAGGCGGCGGGCGCTTTGGTCGCGATCGCGACGCGGAGCCGCAGAAGCTCGAGAACTTCACGTTCGAACAGGGCTCGTTCACCAGCGCCAAGGTCACCCGCGGTGAGCCCGGCTACGGCATCTACCTGCCCAAGGGCTATGCCGACGAGGCCAACAAGGACACCAAGTACCCATGGGTGCTGTGGCTGCACGGTTTCGGCGGCTTCGGCGAGTTCCAGGGCGGCGGTGGTGCCGAAGTGCTCGACAAGCTCGCCGGCGAAGGCAAGTTGCCACCGCTGGTGATGGTGGTGTTCCGCTCGCCCGGTGGCCGCACGACCTACATGAACGGTGAAGCCGGTGGCGACATCGAGGACGTGATCGTCGGCGATCTGGTCACGCACCTGCAGGGCAAGTACCGGCTGCGGCAGGAACGCGCGCAGCGCGCCGTGATGGGTGTCAGCATGGGCGGCATGGGGGCGATGAAGATCGCGATGCGCCATCCGCAGGTCTTTGGCACGATCGCGGTGCACTCCTCGGCGATCCTGCCCGCCGATCCGGCCGAACTGCCGGACCGCTACGCCCGGCAGGCCCAGATGATGCTGCAGCGCGGCCTCGACAAGGTGTTCGGTGATCCGATCGACAAGGCGAAGTGGCAGGAACAGATGCCCATGGGCCTGGTCGCCACGCGCAAGCCCGAGGAGTTCGCCGGCATGCACATCTACTTCGACGCCGGCACCGAGGATCGCTACGGCTTCTGCGAACCCAATCAGCGGCTCGATGCGTTGATGACCGAGAAGGGCCTCGCGCACTGCTTCCGGACGATCGAAGGCGGCGGCCACGCGTGGAGCAGTCCGACGATGAAGGACAACCTGGCGCAGTCGCTGCAGTTCGTCGGCGCCGCGCTGCAAGGCAAGGACCCGAAGGCGGCGCTGGAGGCGCTGGAGGCAGCGGCGAAGAAGCCGAAGGCTGAGGCGCCGGTGGATGCGCCGAAGAAGACCGACGGCGGCAAGTAGGCGCTACTTGCGGGCTGCCCGCGCGCGGGCGGCAGCTTCGGGCGCCAACCGGTCGAGGTATTGCAACGCCTGCTGCCAGGTCTTGGCTTCGGCGTGCGCCGCAATGGCCTCCAGGGCCGCGATGGCGTCGTCGCCGCCGAGTTCCGCCAACGATGCGAGCAGGTACGGTTCCACTCCCGACCAATCCTCGCGGAACTCGAGCACGCGCGCGCCGATCGCCTTGGCGTGCTCCCGGGCGCCGAGATGCGCCGCGGCGTTGGCCAGTGACATCCACAGGCCGGCGTCGGTCTCGGCGCTCAACCGGTCGCGCACCCAGTTGCGCACCTCGGGCGTGTCGGCGATGCCCAGCGCCTCGATCGCGGTCCATTGCGCCCAGTTCGGCAACGGGTCGCCGCTCGCCAGCGCCAGCAGTTCGCGTTCGTCGCCGGGTTGCCAGGTCTCGCGGAACAGCCGCCAGGAACCACCGTGCGTGTGGCCGACTTCGAGCAGCACGCAAAGCGCCTGGAAGCCCTCGCGGCCAAAGCCCGCCAGCCGCGGCACGGCATCGGCGGGTGCGTCCGCGTCGCCGAGTCCGTGCGCGGTCGCGTCGATCGCCGCCTGCAACGCCGCTGCCGACACGCGCCGCGCCGCCGCGCGTTCGCGCATCGCGTCGGTGATCGCGCGCACCTTCACATCGGCCGGCGGCGGCGGTGGCCGCAGCACCTGGCCGCCGCGCCGTTGCCCCGCTGCGGCGTCGGCCGTCGTCAGCACGCGGGCGGTCAACGCCAGGTTGCCGCGCAACCGTTCGCTACGGGCGAAGTTGACTTTCAGCTGCACGAAGCGCTGGCCCTGGTCCTCCTCGATGGCCCAAAGCACGCGATGCGGCAGCCGCGCGCGGCCGACCTGCAGCGAGTCGACGACGACGTCGCGTACGTGCCGATCACCGAGCGGGACCCGCGCATGGACCTTCATCGCCATCTGGCCGTCGAAACGCGCGGTCGGATCATTGCACTGCAGGAACAGCGCCGCTGCCGGGACTTCGACGTCGACGCGCAGGCCGTCGCCGATCGTCTCGACCTCGATGGCGACCAGTTCGTCGGCGGGCCGCGGCACGAACGGCACGACCGCCGGATCGCCGAACAGCACGCCGCCGGTCGCGCCTTCGAGCATGATGTCGTGCACCGCATCGCGACCGGGCGCGAGCTTGTCGCCATCCTGGATCGCCGCCAGCACAAGCCGCTCGTGGCCAAAGCCCAGATAGCCGAGCACCGTCTTGTCGTAATCGCGGCGCCGCGCCTCGCCCAGCGACGCGCCGCTCGCCAGCAGGGCCGCCAGATCGGTGTCGAGCTCCGGACCGGCCGGGCGCGGGCACACGTAGGCGGTGTAGCCGACGACGCCGGTTCGCAGCAGCGCGAGGCAGAAACTGTCCTCGGCGGCGACCGTGCGTTGGCGCCACAAGCCATGCTGATAGTCCTCTTCGAACCAACGTTCGGTGACGCCGGTGTAGCACGCGACGTTCAGCACGACGGCGTCGGTCAGCTTCAGGTCCTTCAGTTCGGCCGGCGTCGGGCCGCCGACGACTTCATTCGGCATGCCATGGCCGATGAACGTCACGGCATCGGCGCCGGCGATCTTGCCGAGGTTCCTCGCCAGGAACTCGCGGTCGCGGCCCTGTTCGGGAAAACGCTCGGCACCGGCGGACCAGAGCTGCAGGCCGGGAATGCCCGTCCGCCGCAGGCCATGTGGCATCGTCGAGCTCTGCGACCGTTCGGCGCCACCGGCGACGCTGGCGACGCGTTCGACGGCCTCCGGTTGGCGGCGGACCCCTGCCGTCACCAGGGCTTCGGCATCGGCGGCGGTGCGGCCAGTGATGTAGCCGAAGGCGAAGTCGACGAACGGATCGTCGTCGATCTCGGTGGCGAGTTGCAGGAAGCGGCGCGCGAACGGAAAGTCCAGCTGGTCGGGGCGGAGCACCAGCGCGACGTTTTTCGGCTTCGCCTCGCGGAGCGCGGCGCGGACCGGGTCGAGGTGCTGCGGGTCGAAGCGGAGCAGTGTCGCCTGGCGGTGCCTGGCGAGCGTCTGGGCCGGCGCGTCGAACGGATCGCTGGCGGCGAACGCGGCGAGCACGACGTAGTCGGCGGTCTGGGCGGCGGCGGTGGCGGCGAGCAGGGTGACGGCGAGCAGGGTGACGGCGATGGGGAGGCGCATGGGATACGGTCGGCTCAGACTCCGGGGCGCTCGGCATCTTCCCATGGGCTGGTCGCCGGTGGCATGTTCCTGAAGGTGGGGTGCCTCGCCGGCCGATCGATGCGGCATGGCTTCGGCGATCGTGCGGGCACTGGCGTTGTTGCGTGCCCCCGGCAACTCGTTGCGGTTCGCGCTGCGGCAGCGCCGGGCCGGTGGCGGGGTGGCGCAGGTCGTGAACGAAGGGAAGGACCAGCTGTTTGGTCATCTGGCTGCCGGCGAACGGCAAGCGGCTGCGCGGCGCGAACGGGAACTGTGTGATCGCTACGAACTGGCGCGACTGCGCGGGACGTCGTCGCAGCTGCACTATGCGGAGAACGTGGCGCTGCTCGACCTGCTGGAACGTTCGGCGGTGCCGCTGGCGGGTAAGGTGGGTAGGGTGTTCCACGCGGTCGACGTCGGCTCAGGGCCGTTCCAGTACGCGACGGCGTTGCAGCGTTTCCTCGCTCGCGCGGGTGGTGGTTGGGTGGCACTGACCGGCGTCGAAATCGATGGCCATGGGCGTTATCCGGACGGTTCGACCCGGGCGGCGCATGGTCGCGCGCATGCGTCGTTGGCGGGTGCGGGCGTGGAGTATCAGGTCGACGACTTCACCCGCATGTCGTTGCCGACGCAGGACTTCGTGTCGATGCTGTTCCCATTCCTGACCGCGTATCCATTGCTGCGGTGGGGGTTGCCGCTGCGGGTGCTGCAACCGCGCCGGCTGCTGGAGCGCGCGGCCGAGAGGTTGCGGCCCGGAGGCGTGCTGCTCGTCGTCAACCAGACCGGGGCGGAGTTTACGCGGTTGCAGATGCTGTTGAACGGACTGCCGCTGCGGCTCGAGTGTTCGTCGTCGTGGCGGACTACCCTGGTCCCGTATGCCGAGCGGACCGAGGACCGCGTTGGCTCATGGTGGCGACGGACGTAACGGCTGTTGCGAAAGGAACCCGAGAACCCAAACAACCCAAGTCCATCGCCCCGCCGAGGGTTGCAAAGGACCGTGGGAACGATACAATGCCGTGTCCCCAAGATGGGCACTTCTCGGGAGAGAAACGTGCAGCCAGAAGATCGCCTCTACCAGGACTTGTTTGGATGGACACTGCACAGCTTGCGCGGTTGCGCACAGGCCGTCGAGTGCGCGGATGCTGCAGCCGCCGGCGTTCTGGGTGTTCGCCTGTGTCCTATCAGGTCAAGAGATCGAGTCGCCCAGGGGTCTGGCTCTGCCCCTGAGCAACCGGTCCGTTCTCCGTCGACGCACGCAAGCTGTTGTAAATATGGTACTTGTACAAGAAATCGCCTCTCCCTATCGGATGAAGGATGCAAACCGTATCCGCGGAGAGGCGAAGCCGCAGCGTTGCGGCCGCCAAGATCGTCGTCAACGGCCCCGCCAACCTCAAGCCCCTGCTCGAATCGGTGCGACGCTTGCTGAAGCGAACGGCCAAGGTGGCTGCTGACGTGAGCCACGACGGCAGAACGATCGACTACGGGAAGATCGAGGACGAGATCGCCGAGTTGGTCGCTGAGGTCGAAACCGCAGTTCACGAGTGCACGCTGAAGGCTGCGGTCATGGACGCACCCCGCGTCGTTGTGCAAGGCAACGAGTACGCGCGTGTCGCCGAGGGCGTCGGCACCTACCGGTCGATGACCGGACCATGCAGTTTTCCGCGACCGCTGTATCGACTCCTCGGCGAGCGCAACGGGCCAACGATCGATGTGGTCGGCCTGCGCATCGGCGCAATCGGCGACGGCTGGTTGCCACGGACTGCGCAGGCCATGGCGTACTACGTCCAGCAAGGGACGTCGCGAGAGGCGGTCGAGGCGACCAAACTGCTTGCTCGGCTGCCGTACTCGCGTGCGAGTTTTGAACGCGTCGCGCATGCAGTGGGCGAGATCTGGCGGCAAGAGCATGCAGATATCGAGGCGATTTGCTCGATCGGGGAGTTCAAGATCCCAAGAGGCGCGGCGTCGATCAGCGTGTCGTTGGATCGAGCGGCGGTGCCGATGGAGGAACCGGCGCAGCGTCCGCGGGGGCCGACCGCGCAAGGACGCGCCTAAGCGGAACGTGGTCAGGGTGTTCCGGATGGCGTATTGCGCCACCGTGACCATCCACGACAAGGACGGCAAGGCCATGCATACACTCCGTCGAGGACTGATGCCGGGACTCGACCCCCAGAGCCTCTGCAACCAGATCGCCAACGATGTGCTGCGTTTGCTCGAGAAGCGCCGCAAGAAGCTGCGCCTCATTCTGCTTGCTGACGGTGCCCCCGAACTGTGGAACCTGCTCGAAGCCAACTTCCCGACCAGCGTGTTCGGCAAGGCGACCCAGCTCATCGACCTCTGGCACCTGATCGAGAAGCTGGCCCCGCTGCCAGACTCCTGACCGCGAGCAAGCCGGCAGCCGAGGAACTGCTCGAACAGTGGCGACAGCTGTTGCGGCACCGCCGCGATGCTGCGGCCACCATTCGCGACCAGCTTCACGCCTCGGGCCGTGAGGATGTCACCGTCGACGGCCAGCAGCCGGTCCACGACGCCATCACCTATCTGACCAACCACGCCGACCGCATGAACTACGCGGGCGCGCTCTGGTGGGGCTTCCCGGTCGGCACCGGCACAGTCGAGGCGACCTGCAAGACGCTCATCGGGCTGCGCATGAAGCGGTGTGGCGCGCGCTGGCATGTCCCTACCGGGAATCACGTGCTGGAACTGCGCGCTCTTGCGCTCAGCGATCGTTGGGATGGCGCCATGGAGAAGCTCTTCGCTACCCAGCGCACTTCCGTGCGAACGAGGGCCGCATGAAAATCAACTGCCGCTCAGGGACAGAGCCAGACCCGTCGCCCAGGGCCTTGGCGCTGACGATCGCTCGGCGCAGAACCACGGATCAGTTTCGCAGCCGCTCGCGTGAAACATCCATGGACGGTGTGACGAGCGAGTTGGCCGCACCGCAGCAAGCTTCAGCGAGCCGCGGCGCGTGGTCCAAGGATCTGATTTCGATGGGATCGGTGCCCACGGAAGCCTGGTGTCGATTGCTCGACCTCATCCAAGTGGGCGTTCGCACGAGTAGAGGCCTTGCCAGGGCGCTTGGCCGCGATGTAAAGTCCATCAAGGAAAGCCGGAAGAGACTGCAGAAGTGGCTGCGGTTGGTTCTCGACGATTTGTGCCGCCTCGTATGTATCGGTGACCCTGCCCCGGAGACGTTATGCTAATGCGGCGCCGTCTCTTCATCGCAATCGTGGCTGCGGTTGTTTTGTTGACGGGCGCCAGCGCCTACTTGGGCGTGACTCTGCCACACATGGTCCCGCAAGGCAACTCAGGGTCGGAGTCTGCGAGCGATGCGACGCGTCCCGCAGCGATGCAACCGACTCGAGACGGTGAACGAGAGTCCGTCCATGCAAGGTCAAGTCAACTGACTGCGAGCACGGCTCGAGATCCGGATTCCCCGGCGGCTTCACTGGCCGGCTCGCGGCTGCTCAATGATAGCAACTCAGTCTCGGTCACGCAGGGGCTGGAGCGAAGGATTGCGCGAGCGACTCGGAAGATCAATGCGCATTTCAGTCGCGCTCTCGCGGAGAATGCATCGAATCGGGTAAGGTCCGAGGCAGATTACCGCGAAGCCGAGGTCTTCTACAGGTTGGTGATGGAGGAGGCCTATATTGAGGCTTTCAGGAAAGGACGATATGAGTTCGTAGTATCAGGGGAGAAACCCGGTTTACGCGGCGCCGACGCGACACCCGGCGCTTTGCCTTGCTTGGTCGTAGGCTGCACGGCCAACGGCGTAGCAGGCGCTGTCCACATTTTCATCGACTCGGATCCGCGTATCGCCGATGCGGCAGAATCCGTTGCCGCCAAGCGTGGCTTGTGGTTGAACGAGATCGTTTGGGATTTCAATTCCCGACCATTGGAGGAGCGGAGGCAGCTTGCGCAGAAGAGGAGCGCGGATGCGCGCTGGGCTGAACAGAATCTACCACGCGATATCGAAATCGACGAGCAACGGTGGCTGTCTTCGGTTGTATTGCGACGATGACGCGCGTTGACCGTATCCGGCTCGCCCCCACCATAGCCCCGCCAAACGGTCGAGACGGGCTGCCGCTGCGGCTCGAGTGTTCGTCGTCGTGGCGGACTTCCCTGGTCCCTCGACCCGGACCCGGATTGCCGAGCCGTGGGCGCAACATCCGCGAAACCTGGCGCGCGATTTGGCGCGCATCCCATGACCCGGGTCCTGAGCGCTCGGCGCTGCGCTCAACCCTGGGCGCGACGCCGCGTCGTGCTATCGACGTCGCGGCGGGCTCTGCCAGATCACGTTGACAATCTGCCACCGACCCTCGATGCGGGCCAGGTGGAATTAGTCGATGCCCCACTGGGCGACCAACCGGGCGGAGGCGGTCTGGTCGAGCACTTCGAAGACCGTGACTTCGCGCGGTGCGCTCCCCATCGGACGACGGTCCTGGTTGTAGGTCCGGGTCGTCGCCAAGAGCTGCTCGTGCGTCATGGGTTCGCTGCTGTAGTCGTCGTTACCGGGCTCGCGCCAGTAGCCGCGCTTGGCCAGGGTCGGGTGGACGCTCCGGGCGACGCGCTCCACATCGGCACCGTAGATGCCCTCGACGTAGTCCAGCACGGCGGCGCGAACGGCGGCAGCTTCGGCGTTGGCGGGCGTCGTCGGTGTGGGCGGCGGCACCTGGGGGAAGGGGACGCTCTCGACCAGAGCCCATTCCCGATCCGCACGCCGCCACAGGTTCAGGCAGTGGCCGGTGCGCGCCGCGTGGCCCGCGCCTTCGAGGTGGCGCTCGTACCAGGTCGCGTGCTCGGTGGCGATGTCACCGTGACGAGTCACGCGCTCACCATAGAAGCGGTGGAAGACGCGGTTGGGGCTGACGGTCAAGTTGGTCGCGCGCAGTGCCTGCGCATCACCGGCCATCACGGCGGTCGACAAACGGGCGGCCGCCACCGCCAGTTCCGAACGCAGCGTCGCCGCCTCGGCGTTGGCAGCGGCTACGGCGCGCCCCTCCTGCAAGCAGAACGTGGCGAGGCGGCGGCAGAGTGGATCGACCGGCGCCTGACCATCGTCGCGGGCTTTGCAGTTGGCAACCACCGCGATGGTGAGCCTCTCGGCTGGGAAGTGGTAGAGGTTGGCGGAGAAGCCTTGAATGGCGCCGCCGTGCGTGAGCAGCCGGTGGCCGGCCATGGCTGACAAGAACCAGCCATAGCCATAGCGGTCGTCGTCGCTGAGCACCGAGCAGCGCGCCTCTTCACCGGAGGCCAGGCGCGCCGGCGTCGACGCTTGGGCCAGGCGTGCGGCAGACAAGAGTTGGCCGCGTTGGAGCGCGACGGCGAAGTTCGCGAGGTCCGCGGCACTCAGCGCGATGCCGCCGGATCCGAAACCGCCGCTGACGTAAGGCACGGGGACGGCGCGCGACCCGACGACCTGGTGCGGTTGCGCGCGTCCAGGATCGACGATGGCGGTGCGATACGTGGCCTGGTCCATGCGCGCCGGCGTGAAGATCCGCTGACGCAGCAGTTCGTCGAGCGGCATCCCGGCCGCGGCCTCGGCCAGAAAGCCCAGCACGGCGTATCCCGTGTTGCTGTACTCCCACCGCGCGCCGGCGGCGAAGGCGCAGTCCGCCGCGGCGATGCGCTCGCGGTACTCTTCGCCACTCGGGTCGTCGGCGTTGTCCCGACGCACGTCCCGCACGATGCCTGAGGTGTGCGAGAGGAGCTGCGCGACCGTGATGTCGGCAAACGACGCGGGCAGCCAGGCCAGGAGCGTTCGCGCGCGCGTGTCGAGGTCGAGCACTCCGCGATCGACGAGGTCCAGTGCGAGGATCGCGGTCAGTGGCTTGGTCACCGACGCGATGTTGAACACGGTTGCCGAGGTCACCGGGCTGCTGGTGCGCACGTCCGCCACGCCGTAGCCGCGGCACATGAGGACCTGCCCGTTTGCGACGATCGTGACGCCCAAACCGGGAACGCCGCGGGTCATGGCCTCCTCCACGACCATCGCATCGATGCGTTCTTGGGTGAAGGGTTGGGAACCCGTCTCTTGTGCGGCAGCGCGGAAGGCCAGGGTCGTGATGGCGAGGGCGGCGATGTGCGACGTGTGCATGGCTCAGCGTCCCGTGGGCTTGGCGAGAAAAGCGTGCAGCCGAGGCCAGGCCCGCGGCGCGACGACACAGCGGACTTCGATCACGCGCGGATGCGATTGCAGGCGCCAGGGCAGTCCGTCGAACACCCGTGGAGCCACGAGCACCACTGCGCGTGCACTCCGAGCAAGCAGTTTCGGGAAGCTCGTGGCGGTCGCGGCCCGCCAGTCGAGGCCGCTGGCGCGCAGCAGCGGCGCGACCTCCGCTGCGAGCGCACAGCCGGTGTCAGGATCGCGCTCGACCACCACCGCCTGCTCTAGCCGCAGCGCCGCAGCTCGGGCTTGGATCAGCTCCGCCAGGCTTTCGTGTGGGGCGAGTGGCACGTCGCAGACCTGCCGCAGGGGCCAGCGGCTGCGCACCTCGCCTGCATGGAAGGTCGTCGTGACCAGCTTTCCGGGCGGTGGCTCAGGCCAATCCAGCTGCCACGGCACCACGGGCGCGCCTGCAGCGTCGTGCAGTTCGCGGGCGAGCTGCGCCGCCTGCGAGAAGTTGCACTCCGCCGCGACGCACGAGTCCGAGCCGGCGACCGGATACCGGGGGAGTGCGTCGTCTCGCACCACGGTACCACGCCGACGCACGGACGTCGCCACGCCAAGGCGGACGAGTTCTGCGTAGGCCTGGCGCACGGTGTGGTAGTTCACCGCCAGCTCGGCCGCGGCGGCGCGGATCGGGAGTAGGGGCCGCTCGCTGGTGAGTCGCCCCATCCCGATCTCCCACCGCAGCGCTGCCGCCAACTGGTGATAGAGCGGCGTCGGTGCCGAGCGATCGAGCCGCCGCGCCAGTGCACGCCACAGCGCGGCAGTGGCACGAGCTTGGGCAAGGACGCGTCCAGACATGATTGATCTAGTGGACTAGATCAATAGGAGACCGTCAAGGTGCCACTCGGGATCGGTGAAACAACGGGGGTTTTCGCCGGTCGGGTGGTGCGGCGATGGCGATTCGTGCGGCGAACCAGGCGATTGGCGGCGAGGCAGGGGCCGGCCGATCCGGGATAAATGCCCTGGTTCAGGCGCTGCGTTCAGACCACCGCCGCTTGGCCGTGAGAACTCCCGAAGCGCGTTTTCCTCGCCGATGCCTGCGCTGCGGCCACGCGTCTTTCCGGCCCCGTCACCTGGTGTCGACGTCGCACCGCGAGGCGAAGATCGGTCGCTCGCGCCTGCCGCGGTGAGCCTGCTTGTTGTGCGACGTCGGTCAGCAGTTCCGCCGACGCAGGACCTCCTGTCGATGCTGTTCCGCGGCTACAGATGCTGTTGAACGGACTGCCGCTGCGGCTCGAGTGTTCGTCGTCGTGGCGGACTACCCAGGTCCCGTATGCCGAGCAGACCGAGGACCGCGTTGGCTCATGGTGGCGACGGACGTAACGGCGGTTGCGAAAGGAACCCGAGAACCCAAGCAACCCAAGTCAGGGGGTGTGGACGGAACGGGAATCTCCTGCAACACTACCCGTCTACGGGACGTCCATAGGAGGACGCATGCGATTTCCACTCCTGTCCGCGTTGTTGCTCGGCGTTGCCGTCTCGGCCCAGGTCAAGGTCGGTGCCGAGGCTCCCGAGTTGAGTTTCGACTCCCGGTTCAACTTCGGTGATCTGCCGGCCCAGCGCCTGGGCCAGTTGCGGGGTTCGGCCGTGCTGCTGACCTTCTGGGCGGCCGATTCCAAAGCCAGCATCGGTCAGGTCGAGTGCCTGAACGCGCTGCACGAAAAGCGCTACCCCGAGGGTCTGGTGGTTGTCGGTGTCACCAGCGACGAGAACAAGGAGGTCACCAAGTTCATCGCGGCGCAGAAAGTGACCTACCCGATCGCGATCGGTTGGAACCAGGCCTGGGCGGTCCGCATGATCCCGAGCGCCCTGCTGATCGATCCGGACGGCAAGGTGCTGTGGACCGGGCTGCCGACCGAACTGGACGAGCCGACGCTTGCCCAGGCACTGGCCAACGCCCGGCCGGCGACTTACGCCAAGGGCCTGGAGGGTGTGGCCAAGAAGCTCGGGGCCAAAGACTTTGGCGGCGCGTTTGCCGAGTGCAAGAAGCTGCTGACTGACGGCAAGCTGTCGGCGGAAGCCCAGGCCCAGGCGGAGAAACTGTGTACCGAGATCGAAGGCAAGGCTGCGACCCTGGTCGACCATGGCATCGACCGGCTCGCCGCCGGTGATCCGTTCGCGGCATTCGAAGCCTTCGACGCGGTGGCCCGCGGCTACGCCAAGGTGCCGCGCGCCGAGGAGGCGACCGGGAAGCTGCAGGAACTGGCGAAGGATCCGAAGTTGAAGAGGGAGATCGCCGCCGGCCAGAAGCTCTCCGCCGCCCAGAAGTTCGACCAGAACCGCGACTACGACAAGGCACACAAGGAGTACAAGGCGATCGCCAGTACGTTCAGCGGTACCAAGGCGGCCAAGATCGCGGCCGAGGCCGCGTCGGTGATCGAGAAGAACGGCCGGCTCGGCTATCTGCGGGCTGCGGCGCCTGCGACGCCGCCAACGCCGCCTGCCCGGCGCACAAGAAGAAGCGGTAGCGATCGGCGGGCGGACTGCTCAAGAATCCGGTGCAGTGTCGAAACTCGGCATGGACCGAGTTCCGGAACATGAGCCTGCAAGTCCGCATGAGCCAGCGGCAGGAACAGCGCATGGCGCTGCGCCGCAGATGCTGCAGTCCATCGAGATCCTGCAGCTCGCCACGGCCGAACTGTTGACTCGCATCGACGAGGAACTGCAGCAGAACGAGACCCTCGAGGTCGCGCCGGTCGCCGAAGCGTTTGCCGGCAGCGACACGCCGCCGCGGCCCGACTGGGAGGAGAGCGCTGGCAGGAGCCGGTGGCGCGTGGATCCGGTGGGGACGACGACGGCGAGGACGGCAAGCGGGCGTTCCTGGAGAACCAGTCCGGCGCCGAAGTCAGGTCGCTGGTCGACTACGCCAGCCTGCAAGTGGCGTGGAGGATTGCCGAAGGAGCTTCGCCGCGGCGGTGATCTTGTTGGCCGAGAACCTCGATGAACGGGGCCTGCTGCTCGTGCCGGTCGCCGAGATCGCGGCGGCGAGCGGGATCGGCTCGAACTGCTGGCCGAGGCCTCCCGGCGTCCTGCAGTCGCTGCAGCCGGCCGGTATCGGCGCCAGTTCGCCGATCGAGTCGATGTTGCTGCAGGCCGCCGGCGATCCGGACCTGCCGACGATCGAACGGTTGCTCCGCGAACACCTCGATGCCCTGGCGCGCAACGTGCTGCCGGAAGTGGCGCGCGCTGGCGATCTCGCTCGACGACCTGCAGGCGCTGCTCCGACGGATCGGCGAACTGATCCGCGCCCGGGCGCCGCGTTCGGCACGCAGGCGGCGGCCCCCGTCCGGCCCGAGGCTTTCGCCTGGCTCGCGGACGGCGAGGTCAAGGTCGCGCTCGACGATCGGAGTCTGCCGGAACTGGCGGTGTCGCCGGAGTACGCGTCGCTGGCCGAAGACCGCAGTGTCGACCGCTCGGTGCGCGCCTATCTGCGCGCCAAGGTGCGCTCGGCCAAGATCTGATCGGCGCGATCTCGCAACGCCAGGACACGCTGCTGGCGGTCGTGGCCGCGGTGATGCACGAACAGCAGCCGTTCCTGATCGAAGGGCGGGCGGCATCCGGCCGCTGCGGATGGCCGAGATTGCCGGAGCGGCTGGCGCCTGCACCCGTCGACGGTCAGCCGGGCGATCGCCGGCAAAGCATGTGCAGACCGAACGCGGCGTGTTCCTGCTGCGCGACTTCTTCGACGGCGGTCGCGGCGATGCGGTCGCCGAGCAGGGGCATGGCAAGATGGCGGTCGCGCAACGGCCCGGCGAACTGATCGAGCAAGAGGGACAAGCGGCACCCGCTGTCGGACGACGACCTGGTCGCGGCGCTTCGGCAACGCGGCATCGAGGTGGCGCGACGGACGGTCACGAAGTACCGCAAGGAGCTGGGCATCGCATCCAGCTACCGGCGGCGGCGGCACGAGGGCGGAGCATGAGCAGCAAGAAACACAAGCAGCACGACCCGTATTCGTTCGGACAGGTCAAACTCGGCAAGCCTGGCGAGCCGGCAGCCGAACCGGCGGCGGACGACATCCTGTTCGACACGGTAGCGCGCCGCCGGCGGCCGACTCGAGTTGATCTGCCGACCGACGGCGGCGGCGGGTTGTTGTCGCCGGGCGGCGCCGAGTCCGGCCTCGACTTCGGTGCCGACATCCTGGGCGAGGTGCCGGACGATCCGGCGCCGGCGCACGACGGCGCGACGACCCGAACGGGCCGTGAGCGCGACCGACTTGCGGGCGCAAGCCGGCGGTGACGGCACCCGGCGCCGCGCCGCGCCTGGCGGTGCCGGCAGCGCCGACGGTGCTAACGCCGGCGCCGGCGGGCGAAGCGCGGCAAGATGCTCGATGCGCCGCGGCCGCAGCCTGGTTCCGGCAGCCGCCGCGGTTGGGCGTTCGGGTGCGGCGTTGCCATTCCTCGTGCTGGCAGTCGGCATCGGCGGCGCGGCTGCGGGTTCGGGTCACGCTCGCCAATCCGGTGTTCGCCGGCATCGGCGCCGCGCTGGGTGGCGTCGGCATGGCGTTCACCTGGATCTGGACGCGCAACTGACGTTCGGCGCCGCGCTGGTAATCTGCGGGCGGTGCCGACCTACCTGCTGACCATCGCTTACGACGGTTTGCCCTTACGCCGGCTGGCAACGCCAGGCCGGCCAGGACACCGTGCAGGAACGCGTCGAACGGGCGGCGGTGCGGATTTCGGGCGGGCCGATCCATGGAAGGCGCCGGTCGCACCGGATGCCGGTGTGCATGCGTTGGCGATGGCAGCGCACGTCGTGCTGCCGCGGGTCTGGGAGCCGGGCCTGTTGCGGTTGGCGATGAACGCCAACCTGCAGCCGGACATCGCCGTGCAGGCGGTCCAACCGGCGCCCGATGGGTTCCACGCGCGGTTCCACGCCAAGGGCAAGCGCTACGTCTATCGCGTCGTGGCCTCACCGGTGCGGGCCGGCGATCGCGCGAGGCTACTACCATTGGGTGCGCCGCGCGGTGGACCTGCCGGCGATGCGCGCGGCAGCCGCGTTGCTGCGCGGTCGGCACGACTTCGCGTCGTTCGCGACCAATCGGGCACGTGCGCCGGCACGGCACCGTCCGGACGTTGCGAACGGATCCACTTGGCAGCGCGCGCGCCGCAGCCGCCGCCACGGCTTCGACCTGTGCGTCCAGGGGGAGGGTTCCTGACATGTCATGGTGCGCACGATCGCCGGAACGTTGCTCGACGTCGGGTTTGCCGGCGGTCGCCGGCGTGGGTCGGCGACGTTGGCGGCGGCTGATCGGCGGCGGGAGCCGGGGCGATTGCGCCGGCCGGCGGATCGTACCTGCTGTCGGTGCGATGAGCCGCAGTTGCTGCCGTGGAGCCGGCGCCACCGCCAGGTGAGAGTCGCGCTTGCCACGACCATCGCTGATCAGATGGCAGAATGAGCGAAACCAAGCGCCGTCGCGATCGAGTTCAAGGGGCGTCACGACCATCACCGAACGGATGCAGAGCCACGCGCTGAAGAAGCTGGCCGCCCCGCCCGCTACAACGATCGGCCTGAGCGCATCGAGGTCATCGCCGACCATGCGCACGAGAACCGGGGGGAGGTCCAACCGATCGGCGCACATGCGGCGCGGCGCGCTGCTGCGGCCTGTGACCGGGCCCGGTCGTTCGCGGCCACGATCGACCAGCTGAGCGCAGAAGATGGAGAAGCAGTTGAAGAAGCAGAAGGAGAAACTGGAAGGACCACAAGCAGGCGGGGCGGCGCACAACCTTGTTCTGCTGGCAAGGTAAGGCCTGATCGGGGATGAGGAGACGCATGAGGACGTTGTCCGTTTGACGCGCTGAAGGGCTAAGACGAAGCGCCCCTTTCGCTTTCCAACCTGCAATACGATCCGGAAGCTGGTCGCCGCCTTCGGCATCGTCGCGGAGATCGCGGCCAGCATCTAAGGACGCAGCGCCTGGCGAGCCGCTGAAGAACGCCCACGGGGCCGGTCTGTTCGGCAAGCAGCGGCCAAACCGCCCTGGCCAAGAAGCTGGCCGAACGCGAAGTCGATCGGCAGCACCGGCCTCGGCAACGGCGTGGCGGTGCTGCACGCTAAGGAAGACGACGTCACAGACGGCGCTGGTGCTGGCGCGCAGCAAAGCCCGGAATCGAGTGGCGGGCGATCGACGGTCGGCCGGCGCACATCATGTTCTCTGGTGCCGAGCGGTGAACCGGAGAACCACCTGCAGTGCCTGCGTTGGATCTCGACGCTGGCGCGTTCGGCCTATTTCCGGCGCTTCTTCCTCGATGCCCGCGACGAGGCGGCGTTGCGCGAACTGCTGCGCGAGATGACGCCCAAGACCTGAGCGCCCCGTACCTCCGCCAGTCGCAGAACCACCGTTGTTCCACGAGACCATGGGCGATCCGAGCCAGGTTTGCACGACCCGCGTGACGTTGCAGAACAAGCACGGCCCGCAGCGCTCGGCTGGCGCATCTGTTCGTGCAGACGGCGAACGCTCGCGTGGCGAGGCTGACCGTCGGGCGGACCGATGGCGACGAGCGCGTCGACGGCAAGTCGATCATGGCGATGATGATGCTGGCTGCCGAACGCGGCACCGAACTCGGAACTGCGCGCCGACGGCCCGGATGCGGCCGAGCTGGTGCGGGCGATCGGGCAGCTGATCGCGGCGAATTTCGGCGAGGACTGACGGCTCGCGGACCCGGGGCCGCGCCCGGCTTTCGCGGCTGAGGGTCCAGGAACGCTACCGGCCCGGGCCCGCGGGCAACGCGCGACCGTTGGCAGGCCTCAATCCGGCGACCAGGAACTGCCGATAGGGCCTCGGGCTGGCATCCCCGAAGGAACGTTCCCAATGCTGAAGCAGAAAGCAGCGAGCATCGTCGGACCTCGACATCGGCACTGAGTTGCACTCAGCCGTCGAACTGACCCAGGAGAAGCACGACTTCCTGATCACCGGCTACGCCCAGGTCGACGTCACGTCCGAATCGGCGCGGCAGGACGCGCTGTCCGATCTGCTGAAGGCCGCCAAGTTCAAGACCCGACGGGTCGCGTCGGCGGTCTCGGGCAAGAGCGTGATCTTCCGCTACATCACCATG
>JADJPQ010000005.1 GCA_016713175.1 Planctomycetota bacterium | reverse complement strand
TTGTCGGTATCGAAGCGGTCGGTGGGATCTGGAGCGTCCCGGAATGCCGCCATGCCCCTCCAGACAGCAGGTCGCGGGCGTGCCAAGAACACCGCGTCGAGCGGCCGCAGCGTGCCGAAGTCCATCGGCTTTTGCGGACGGACAGCGCCGGCGAACGTCGACAGGTTCTCGACTGGCGGTGCACCGTCGACCAGATCGGGCGCCGGCGAGAAGCGGACGAACCAGAGCGCGTCGTCGCGGACCTCGACATTGCCAGGCCGGCGCCGCAACGCCTGGAAGGGGCAGCAGGGGTCGCCAGTGGCGCGTTCGCCAACAGCCACGGCGCCAACGCGCCGGGCCTTCCCCGGCCAATTCTGGCGCGCGTTGTCGCGGATCGCAGTCCGCGCGGTCCGGCGACCGCCCGCACGCTGACCCCGACGAATGTTTCTTCTTCGGGGCGCGACCAGTCCTCGGCGGGATGCGGCGGTAGATCGTCGTCAGCAGCGGCGAGACGCCGACGGATCAGCGCGGCCGCGATCGAACGTGTCGCCGTCATTCAGTTCGTGCACGATGCCGGCCTTAGATGGTCAGCGTCAGGGCCGCCGTCGCCCGCAGGCGTCACGCCCGCCAGCCGCATCGGCAGTTGCCCGAGCAGTTGCGGCGCCTCGGTTTCACGGACGAAGCCGCGCGCGATCGCCGCCGAATCGTCGGCCCGGTTGCCGGCGCGGAAGTCACGGACCACGGCGGTTGACCGCGGGCATCGCTGCCCTTTTTTGCAGCACCGCGCTGCGATCCTCGCGCAGGCCCGGAATCGCCAGCGGCCCGGTCAGCGGCAACACCAGCCGGATGTTGGCGCCGTTCTGCCGGACGACGACTCCGGCAGACCGGCGGGGTTGTTGCGCATTCCAGCGCAGGCCTTCGTTGCCGAGCGGCACCGGATCGACGATCAGTTCGGCCCGGCGCACCGCAATGCGGATCGACAGTGGTGCGCGTCGTCAGCGTCGCCCCTGTCCTGACCGGTGATCTCGACCAGTTGCACGGCCTCCGGATTGCGCACGCCGAGGTCCTCGCCCCGGCTGCCGCGCGCGGTGAAGAAGTCCTGATCGATGCCCAGATCGCGGGAGAAGCGCAGCCGCAACGCGGCGTTGCGCGGCACCACCGAGAAGATCGCGTCGCGCATGCCGACTTGCAGCGGGGTGACCTCGGTCGTGCGATCGTCCAGTGCGGCGAACGCGCGTTCGAAATCGGGCGAGCCGATCTCGAACGGGATCAGCAGACGCGGCTGCAGCGAGTCGGCGTCGGCGCCGAGGAAGTCGTACCGGCCGCCGCCGGCGTTGCCCGCCAGCGCCGCGGCGTCGACGTCGTCGGCGATGTCGGAGCCGAGCAGCTGGTCACTGGCGAACAGTTCAGGCTGCAGCTGTTCGCCCGCACGCCGCAGGCCGTAGACATCGG
The DNA here is from genome assembly GCA_016713175.1 of Planctomycetota bacterium. Classification (GTDB taxonomy): domain Bacteria; phylum Planctomycetota; class UBA1135; order UBA1135; family UBA2386; genus JADJPQ01. The sequence goes on along the minus strand of JADJPQ010000005.1, from coordinate 7,729 downwards.
CGAGCCGGCCCCAACGGAGTTCGACCAGTTCGGCATCGCCGCGGTTCTCCGGCGGTGGATCGCCGGGATTGCCGCCGCCAGAGCATGCCGCGAGCACGAGCGCGCAGGCAAGAACGCGGGGAGAAAGGCACCGGATGGTTGCCGCCGACATACGACACCTCTCGAGCCAGGCGCTTGGCACAAGCGCCAGCCGCGGCCGCCGTGGGGGACAACGGTGGTCGTCGAGGCAGGTAGCCCGGACGACGCCGCGGTATCAGCCCCGGGCGCGAAAACCGCGGCGGCGCAGCTACTGCGGTGGCGAACAGTGTGGCGGGCAGCGGGTTCGTCGACGGCGATCGTCTCCCAGGTCCAGGTCAAGCCGGCCGCCGGCTTGCCATCGAACGTTCCGCTGACCTTGGGGCAATCCGTCGGGCCGAAGTCGTCGTAGTGCAGTTCGATGGCGCCAAACCACAGTTGCGAACCCCGGCCGCGGTAGCGCTGCAGCTGCGGATCCGGCCGTCGTCGGCGATGCCGAGCGTGATCGACAGTCCGTCGATCCAGACGGTCACCAGTTGTACGGCGTCGTCGCCGACCTTGCTCCGTTCGCCCGCGACCGCGACGACGCCTGGCTCGTCGATCCGCCGCAGCAGCAACACCGGTTCGTGCAGCAGTTCGCGCTGCAGGTCGCGGCGCGCCGCCACGCCCATCGGCTCGGCCTTGTCGCCTCGGAGGAAGAACGCGTCGTCGCCGCGCAGGACCTGCCCGCTAGCGCCAGCTCTGGTCCTTCTGGATCCAGTCGTGATCGGTGCGGTGCCGAGCGCGAAGTCGACGCGCACTGGCGCTCCTGGCGCATGTCGCTGGTGGTCTCCGAGCGCGACCATGCCAGCGTCTTGCGCGCCGCGAACGCTTCTTTGCCGCCGAGAGCCGCGATCGCCAGGTCGAGCGCCTTGCGGGCGGTGGCCTTCGCCTCATCGGTGCCTTCGGGCGCGGCGATGTCCGGATCGAAGAACTTGTCGGGTTGTTTCTGGAAGCCGGCGCGGCACTGGTCGCTGGCAAAGATCCAGATCCGGTCATCGTGCAGCAACCAACGGTCGGCGTTGCCGCGACCGCTGCGGGGTCCCATGCGCGCGCAGGCGCGTCCCATTGGATGCCGTGTCGTTCGGGGTCCTGGAACGTCGCCAGGTTGTCGGCGGTGGCGAAGCGATAGTGGTAGCGGCCGTGGACGCAGGTCAGGTCGTCGCGGCCTGGTGTCTCGGTGCCTTGGACCAACGCGATGGGGTCGTTGCCGGCGAGGGCCAGGGTCGGGTCGGGATGCTGGGCGGGCAGGCTTGTGCTCAGCAGGAACGGGAGGATCGGCAGGAATCGTGGCATGGTCTGGTCACCAGGACGGATGGCGGAGATCGGAATCGACACAGACGGTTGGCGCCAGTGTGCTGTGGATGGGGTCGGCGGCGGCATGCGTACTGTGACTGGCACGTCTGGGCGGACGCGCGGTTCTCCCTTGCTGTGGGCGAAATGTGTCGAAGGCTGCAGCCGATCACGCAGGCGCTCTTGGTGACCCGGACGCTCGGCATCGGTCCGGCGGCGACAGCGTCAGTCGACCTCGTGCCCAGCGGGTCGGTGCCCCTGCCAGCGGGTCGGTATGCAGTCGTGGCGTGCTGGCGTCGCTTCGAGTCCGACGACGCCGCCGAGCCGGAGGGGCCGCTTCCGGAAGTCGACCTGGAAGTGTTTTCTCTTGCGACCGGTGGCGGGCGACTGGCAGTGTCTGGAAGCCCGGCCAATGCCTACGAACGGGCTGTCTTCCAAGTCGCCGTGGGTGTCCCGGAGTTGGCCAGCGGGTTTCGGATCACCGTTACGCGTCAGACGCCCAACTTTGCGCCGCAGTCTGTCGTCGTGACGATCGCGGCGCGTCGGCTACCGGACGATCTCGATCCGAGTGCCGAGGACTCGGTACATGCCGGCAGTGGCGATGTGGCCTCGGTCCCAGCAGGCGTCGCGTGTCAGACCGCGACGCCGACCTCGCGCAACCTGGATGTCGTTGCCATGATGCCGCAAGGCTACGTCGACGCCTGGGGGAGCGGGCCGTTCGCCCGGTCTCCAGCCCCGGGTTTCCCGCCAGCGACCGCACCCGGGTTGCCCCCGACGTACGTCGGGTGCAATCTGGCACAAGTGATTGTCGACAACCCAGGTTTCGGACCATTGCCCTTGTTGCACTTCCAAGTGGCGCCGCCGGACATACCGGGGCCGGTGGTGATCGGCGGACTCGCCTTTCGGACCTGGCGGCCGTTCGATATCGACGGCACGCTCGTGGTCGAGGAGGTCTTCATGGAAAACAGTGCGACGCAGTTCGTCACACCCGGATCTCTCGGGAGCCTGCCGAATCCGAATGCAACCAACCTGGTCGTGGGGGGCAGTGTCGTGCTTGCCGACCCAGGACCGGATTGGGTGGAACCGCGCTTCGATCGATATGCCGTCGTCTTGCCGTTCACGACGTCGTTTGCCCATAATCCCAACACTATCAATGGCAATCTGGACATCTGGATTCGGTTTTCGCGCACGTCAACGGCGCAGCAGTTCCAGGTTGACTGCACAGCCGACGAGGATCCAACGTACGGAACCAGTTACCAGGCGTCGATCCCGGTCAACCGGCAGGTCGCGACAGTGGGGAGCATCCCGATCATCGGCTTGCTCGCTGGAGCGACCCCGTTGATCCAGTCCACTGCGGTGCTTGTTGCACACGGGGAACCGCGTATCGGTCAGGGTCTGGAATTGCAAGTTGGACGACTCCCTGCGAATGCTCTGGTTGCCATGGCGTTTGGAGGTTTTGGCCACGGCGTGCCATTCGGGCCATGTCAGACGTTCGTCACGAACGCAATCACCACTCCGTTCCTCGTCGCCGACGCGGCCGGATTCGTCCGCCTGAGCGCATCGCCGTTTCCTGTCAATGGAGCATCCCTGCATAGCGAGCTTGGCATCCAGGCGGTTTTCCTGGCGGGCCCAACGGTACTCTTCTCCAACGCGCTGCGGGTGCGCGTGGGAGGGTCGCTGTGAGGGCTTTCCCCGCATGCACGTCCATCCTTGCCATGATGCTGCCAGCTGTAGCGCAGACGTCCTGGCAGAGGGTCACGACCGGTCAGTTCGGGTGCCTGAATGACGCTTATGACGCAGGTCGGGATCAATTAGTCGCACTCCACGGGCCGACGACGATGCTGTTCAATGGACAGACTTGGAGTGCGGTTCCGGGAACGACGCCAAGTGGCGGTCCGCTTGCGTATGATCGGGCCAGGCAGAGAGTGGTTTGTTACGCGTACACGGACGCGTTGACATGGGAGTGGGACGGCGCCAGCTGGCAGACTGTTGCCATCACCGGGCCCTCTGCGTGGGCAGCGACGACCACATGGAACTCCTCGAGGCAGCGAGTGATGCTGTTTGGCGGGGGCCTGTATTCGGGTCAGAGCGCGCCCCAGGGCATGAATGAGCTTTGGGACTGGGATGGGACCGTCTGGTCCTTGGTTCCCGCCAACAACCCTCCTCCAACCCTGGTGGTACAGAACGGGACCCTGAACAACGCCCTGTATGAAACCCTTGCCTACGATGGTCGCCGCGATCGACTGGTGGTCAGTGGGAGGATGCTCTATCCAAGAAGGACAACGATACCGGTCTTCGGCGCTGGCACATGGGAATGGTCGGCATCGACCGGCTGGCAGGAAGTGCTGACTACCGGCTACGAAGCCTACAATCTCGTCTACGACGAACGGCGTTCGCGCTGTATTGCCGTGGGACCATGGGGCTCGGGCGTGCGTGCGTACGAATGGAGTGGCACAGGAGCCTGGACCATCGGCGCAGTGTCCCCGTTCCAAGGCGGGTGCCGCGTCCTGACCTACGACTCTCGCCGCGGCCGGACGTTGTTCGCGGTGCCCAACGGCGACTACTGGGCCTACGTCCCGACCAACCCCGCCACTGTCGACCTGCACCGCACCGGCTGCGCCGCCGGCGGCACCGTTCCCACGATTCTGCCGACCGAACCATGGACCCGACCCTGGCTGGGCGAGACCTACTCGATCGCCGTGAGCCCGTTGCCAGCCAACCTGGCGATGCTGACCGCCGGCTTCGGTGACCAGCAACACGGCCAACAGCCACTGCCCATGGACCTGACCCCGCTCGGCATGCCGGGTTGCATGCTGAACATCACGCCGGAGACCACCGTGCTGCTGACCGGCAACAACAGCCGCGCCACGGCCAACCTGCCGGTGCCGAACACCGCGTCCCTGCTCGGTCAGCATCTGTTCCAGCAAGCGCTGGTGCTGGCCCCGGGTGCCAACGCCGCCGGCCTGGTCGTCAGTGATTCCGTCCGCGCCGTCGTTGGCCGGCTGAACTGACGCGGTTGCCGCCACCCTTGGGGGCGAGCCGAAGCGGACTGCAGTGCCTTGGCGGAATCCGAGGGGCGGTTCTTGACGACATGCTACAGATGTCGTAGAACCTGCGACACCTGTGGTAGACGCCGCCGAATCGCCGAGCCTGACCGACGCCGAATGGACCGTCATGCGCGCCGTCTGGCAGGGTTCTCCCTGCACGGCCCGCGACGTCCTCGAGCGCGTAGCTGACTCCGGCTGGGCTTACACGACCGTGCGGACGCTGCTCCAGCGATTGATCGACAAGGGCGCCGTCGCGATGCGGTTGCGCGGCAACACCAGCATCTACGAAGCGCGGCTCGAGCAGCAGCAGGCGCGCCAATCGGCCGTTCGCTCGTTGCTGCAACGGGCCTTCGATGGCTCGTTCGGCAGTCTGCTGGCGCACCTGGCGCGAACGGAACGGCTCTCTGCGCGCGAGCGAGCGCGGTTGCAACAACTGCTCGATGAACAGCCGGAGGAACGGTCGTGACCGGCGCGATGCTCGCGGTCTTCGGCTGGCTGATGGCGGCGAGCACGCTGCTGCTGTGGCTGGTGCCGGTGGTCGCGGTTGTCGATCGACTGACGGCCCGGTGGTGGTCGCCGGACGTGCGTGCCTGGTTGTGGCGCCTGCTGCTGGTGCGAGCCCTGCTGCCGACCGCAGTCATCCCCGGAACGACGCCATTGGCGATGCCGGCACTCGTGGGGGAAGGCGAGGGCGGTCTTGCTGTGACGCTATGGCTGTGGCTTGCCGGCGCGGTGTTGTTCTTGTGGTTTGGCGCGCTGTCGGCCTGGCGCCAGCGCTGCCGGTTGCGCCGCGAAACGACGGCCAGTGACGTGGTATGGCAGACGTCGCTGCGCAGCGTCGCCCGGCGATTCTCGCTGTCGCGACTGCCGGCGTTGCGGATCAGCACCACCGGCGCCGGGCCGTGCGTCGTCGGCATCCTGCGGCCTGAGATCCTGGTGCCGGCGCACCTGCGCGAACTGCCGGGGCCGGCGCGCGATCACCTGCTGGCGCACGAACTGGCGCACATCGTCCGGCGCGATGCGCTGCGCACGCTGCTGCTGCTGCCGGTACTGGTGGTGTTCTGGTTCCACCCGGGCATGTGGTTCCTGACGTTGCGGCTGCGGGCCCTGCGCGAAGTCGCGGCCGACGCCGCCGCCGTGCGTTCGACCGGCGGCGCGTTCGCGGCGACGCTGCGCGCGTGCGTCCAGGCGCAGTTGCAGCCGGTGCGCGGCCTGGCGATGGTCGGCACCCTGGCCGAACTGCGCGAACGCTTCGCGGCGCTGCGGCGACCACCGGGTCGCCGCCGGCCGGTGCTGGCGTTGCTGGTGGCGGTACTGCTGGCTGTCTGTTGTGTGCCGGTTGCGGCGCGGATGCCGTCGCTCACCGAGCTCGGCGAACTGCCGGGTTGTCTGCAGAAGCGGTTCCTGGTGCTGGGCGCGCTCGCGCGCGAACAGGCCGCCGAGCCGCGCTGAGTCGTGGTTCCCTGTTCCCGTTGTTCTCGAGGAGACACCAAATGTCCATTCGTACGTCCGTTGCGTTTGCTGCCGGTGCTGCCGCGGTCCTGTGCCTGTCTGCCGTGATGCGGCCCACGCCGCAGGATCCTTTGCGGCGCGTGCCGGATGATGGAGCGCCAAGGCGTTCACGCAGCCTGGCGACAAGCACAAGCCGCTGAACCGGTTCTCGGGCAAGTGGAACACCGAGTCGCGCTTGTTACGCCGCCGGCCAGCCGACGCCGCCCGAGAAGGGCACGTCGGAAGGCACCTGGCTGATGGGATGGCTGCTGGGTGCAGCCAAAGCGGCAAAGCGCGTCGATGATGGGCATGAAGTAAGCCGACGTGCACACGGGTGCTCGGCTACGACAACTTCGCAGAGCTACGTGTCGACGTCGGTCAACACGATGGGACAACGCGATGCTGCGGGCGCCTGAGGGCGATCTGACGCAGGACGGCAAGACGCTGATCACCCATGGCACCTCGACGGGTAATTTCGACCGGCGAGCACGACAAGATGGTGCGCTACGTCTGGTGGTTCGTCAGCGACGAACAGTTCGTGCTGGAGGTGCACGGATCTGTCGATCGGCGAGACCAACACGAAGGTCGTCGAGATCACTCTCCACGCGCGCCTGACGACGGTCAGTGCAGCGTGATGCTGGCGACGTTGCTGGCGCGGCGCCGTCCCGGTCGCCGGATCGAACGCCAGTGCCTGCATTATGCACCGGAGTGCCGATCAACGTCGTGACGTTCGGCAGCGACTCGCCGCGATAGACCTGATCATCGGCCTGCACGGCCAGGAACGGCAGCACGACGTCGATCGGCACCAAGCTTGGTCGCCGAACGGGCGTCGGCACTCGGCGCCGGCAGCCGCGTGGTCGAGATCCAGGGCACGACGATCTGGCCGTTCCGAGCCCGGAAGCCAAACGTCAGGCTGCCGCCAACCGACTTGCTGGACACTTCGAGGACGTTCGCCGACGGCAGTGATTCGCCGGCAAACACGTAGCGGCCGATCTCGGTCGCCGCCGGGTCGCTGGCATCGGTGTGCAGCACCCACAGATTGCCGTCCGGGCCCATCTGGATGTCGAAGCTTGCGGAACAGGTCGTCGAACAGGAACTGCGCGGTCACCGTCGTGCCGGTGGCGTCGAGGGCGCCGCGCGCACACGGCCGATGACATGAAGTCGACGAAGAACAGCGTGTTGCGGTACTCGGGTGGATAGTTGGTGCCGGTGTAGAAGCAGGTGCCGGTCGGATCCGGCGTCGGCGTCTGGTAGACCGCGACCGGGTCGACGAACGCCGGGTTGGGCGTGGTCTCCGGCCCTTCGACCGTTGGCCAGCCGTAGTTGCCGCCGCGGACGATCCGATTCAGTTCGTCGTACAGCAGATTGCCGTTCTCGGTCTCGAACAGGTCGCCGGTGATCGGATGGACGGTCAGGCCGAAGTGATTGCGGTGGCCGTACGACCAGATCGGCGACCCGGGGAACGGGGTGTCGGTCGGGATCGCGCCATTGGGCAGAGTGAAGCGCAGGATCTCGCCGTTCCACGACGTCAGGCCTGCGCCAGCGCGGCGGTGCCGTGCGTTCGCCGGTGCCGGCGCACAGGTGGCCATCCTGGTCGACGACCAGCCGACCGCCGTTGTGCAGCGTCGTCGCGGGGGATCGCTAGCGTCCGGGGTCGTAGCAGGGTGTGGTTGATGCCGACGCCCCGGACCTCCTGCAGGCGGGCGATGCGGTTCTGCGTGCCGATCTGTGAACATCGAAGACGAAGCCGTTGCGCAGGAAGTCCGGGTCGAAGGCGATGCCGAGCAGGCCCTGTTCGCCTGAAGCGGTGTCCGCACTGGTACGGTGGCCCATGGTGTCGGCTG
>JADJPQ010000004.1 GCA_016713175.1 Planctomycetota bacterium | reverse complement strand
TCGGCCTCGATCGACGCTGGGGTCACAGGTTCGACCCTGTAACGCCCACCAGTCTTCCTGCGGTCCCGGCTCGACCGGCTGCATCGCGGAACGCTGCGAACGACTCTGCGCAATCGCGCAGACACTCTCGGGCCTACGCCTCGATCTCCAGCGTCTGTTCAAACGGCGTGAACCCGGTGACGTGGACACTCGTCCCACCCATCCGCGCCTCCGCACCCCGCACCTGCACATAGCGATGCGGCGCCGACCCCGGCCCGAACCGGATCTCATCGCCACCGACGCGATAGACCCCACTCCCGGCTTCCAGCACGAAGCACCCCGGCTCCTCGGCGAGCGCCCGACAACCGACGACCTCCCCACCGGCGCGGAACCCGAACTCCACCGCTACCGGCACCCCCTTCGTCCCATCCGCCGAAAGCCGCACCCGCAGCCCCCGTTCCGTCTCCGCAATCTCCGCCACCATCTCCAACCGACAAACCTCGCTCTGCTGCCGCCGCGCCCGCGCCGCAAACCAATCCGCCGGCTCCACCTTCTCCGCCAACGGCTGGTAGTACGGCGCCACCAACGACTGCCGCAACCGCCAACCACCCTCCATCCGCTCGACGACATCCGGCACGAACTGGCCCTTGCCGAAGAACGCCGCCGCCATCCGCAGACCCTCGAGCACCGCCGCACCGCTCCGCAACGTCAACAGCCGACTCGAGCCGCCAAGCAGCACCGTCGCGCTGCGGCGCTGCCGGCGGATCCGCACGATGCCGATCACCGGCATCTCCTGGACGAAGTCGTCGGGCAACACCGACGGCGCAACCGTCGGCTGCTGCAGTTCCGGATACTCGAGCACCGACGCCAACGTCGCCCCCGGCTCCGCCGCCAATGCCAGCGCCGCCAACTGCGCGTCCTGGTCCTGCCGCGCCAGCAGCGCGAGCGGCAACCAGTATCCCGCCACCATCCCACGCTGGAACTGATCCTGTCGCCGCGAGATCTCCGTCACCAGTTCGCCATCGGCATGCAGCAGGAACGGCAACGTCCGCAGGTTCCGCCGCACCGGCTCGAGCAGTTCGGCGCGACCGAGCTTGTGCGCCATCACGCACAGCGCCCGATCGTTGATCGGGTTGTAGACCACCGTGCTGCGCTCGGTGAACTGCCCATCGGCATCGATGTCGATGCCCTCCGCGAGCCACTCGTCGATCCGCCGCAGGTACTTCGCGTCCGGCCACAGTTCATGGATCTGTGCCAGCGCCTGGCAGACCACCCAGCGATGGTTCGGCGTGTGGATGCCGCCGACGGCAAGGCCGGCCCCGGCCTTCTGCAGGAACGGCTGCAGCAGCTTCACCAGATCCTCGCGACCGTGCCGCCGCGCAATCGCCGCCGCCGTCGCCACGCCATGCACGACGAAGCCGGTGTCCGGCGGCGAATCGAAGTTGGTGACCAGCAGATCGATGTTGCCGCGCGGCGACTGCGACCGAACGAGGAAGTCCGCCGCCAGACCAATGCGCGCCAGCAGCTCTTGCTGGTGATGGAACGCCGACTGCGGATGCACGAACGACGCCGCGAACGTGGTGATCAGCCCAGACGCCGAGCCCACGCCATGCAGGCCATGCTGGTCGGACACCGCGCCGCAGAACGGACTCGCAATGTCGTGGATCTGCTGCTCGAGCAACCGGGTGACCGCCGCGTCATTGCGCTCCACGAGCGTGCCTTGCGGCGGCGGCTCTGCCTTCGCGCGCGGCGCGATCGCGATGGTGCCGAATGCGCCAAGCATCGCCAAGGCGTCACGGCGAGTGCACTGCGGAACGGCGTTCTTCGGGTCCGGTGGCATCTCGCGATGTTCCCCGGGACGACCGGGGCGTCAAGGCGCTCGGGCTTGGCGCCGCGTCGTCCCTCGACCGCCGCTCACTGCCGCCGCGCCACGACCATAGCCAGCGGCCGGCCGACGCTCGCCGGGCCCTGCCCCTCGCCGTCGAGCACCACGACCGCGTGGAACACGACCCCACCCTCGGCCGCGAGCTCCGGCACCGGCAACCGCACGGTGGCCCTGCCCCCACCATCCAGCACGCCGCGAAACGGCGGCGCGGTTGCCTGCAGCGTGACCTGCAGGTAGGCGTCGGCACACAGCGGCACCCGCCCGAACGGCGTCGTCGCTGCCGGAGCGATGCCGGCCAGCGAACCCAGCACCACGAACGAACGCCCGGCGAGCGCCGGCCCGGCCGACACCTCGAGGACCTGCGGCGCATCCACAGCCACAACCTCGCCGCTCGCGGTCGCCAACGGTGGCGCGGCGGACCAGAGGCCGGCCTGGACCGCCGCCAGCGCCAGGTGCGCGCCGCATGCGGCATTCGGATGCCAGGAGTCGCCCGGCTGTTCGCGCACCGTGACCCCGGCCGCCGCGAGCCGCTCGAGCGGCGCGAGCAGATCGATCGCCTCGATCGCCAGCTCGTGCAGGATCCCGAGCGATCGCTGCCGCGCCGCTTGTTCATGCGGAGCCCAGGCCGAAGGCGCTGCCAGGATCGGCAGCACCAGCACCGTCAGCCGCGCGCCGCGACCCTGCACTTCGTCGCGCAACCGACGCAACGCCTCGCGCACGAGTTCGGCGTGATCGAGGTAGCGTTCGGTTGTCGACAGATCGCGATGCCGGGCGCGGATCAGCAGGCGGTACAGCATGCTGGTGCGGTACCAGTCCGGATCGAGCGGCACGAACGCGCCGGGAGTGCACAGCGTGAACTGACCGGCGCGCAGCAAGCCGGTCGTGGTCGCCGTCAGATCGTTGTTGTGCAGCGTCAGGACGACGTGGTCGGGCAACAGCTGCTGCTGGTGGCGGAAGTAGAACGCCACCTCCTGCATCGGATTCCAGCTCTCGACTCCGGCGTTCAGGAACTCGACTTCGCCAGAAGACCACAGCTCGCGCAGAGGCCCCACCAGCTTGCCGCGCATCGTCACCGAGTCGCCGAGGAACAGCACCCGTGGGACGCCGGGTCGTTTGCCGGCGGCGCCTTCGGGCAGCCCCTGGCCCAGAAACAGCCCGAAGCGATCGTAGAGCCGCCCCTGCAGCACCGGCGCGTGGCCCAGTTCGTCGTCGGGTTGCAGGCCGCCGCCGGCCGCCTGCGCCTGTTCCACGTACATGCGCAACAGTCCGTTCGGAATGAACCAGGCCTTGGGCAACAACAGCCGCAGCGCCAGTTCGGTGCCGATCAGCGCCAGCAACAGACTCGCTGCGGCCAACAGCACGCGGCGACGAGGATGGCCAGGTCGGCGCGCGGATGGCCGCACGTTCGGGCCCGGGTCCGAGCGCCCCGGCGCCGCCTACCGCTTCTCGAGCGCGAGGTAGCTCCGCGCCGTCGGCCCCATGTAGATCTGCCGCGGGCGCGTGATCCGCGCTTCCGGATCGCGGTGGTATTCGAGCCACTGCGCGATCCAACCCGGCATCCGGCCGATCGCGAAGAACACCGTGAACATCTCCATCGGGATGCCCAGCGCCTTGTAGATGATGCCGGAATAGAAATCGACGTTGGGGTACAGCTTGCGTTCGACGAAGTAGCTGTCCGACAGCGCGATCTGCTCGAGTTCGAGCGCGATGTCGAGCAGCGGATCCTTGCGCCCGAGCTGCCCGAGCACGTCGTAGCAGGCCTTCTTCAGGATCACCGCGCGTGGGTCGTAGTTCTTGTAGACGCGGTGACCGAACCCCATCAGCCGGACGCCGCTGTCCTTCTTCTTGGCGAGTTCCATGAACTCGCGCGCGGTCCGCTTGCCATCGCGGATCGACATCAGCATCTCGATCACCGCCTGGTTGGCGCCGCCGTGCAGCGGGCCCCACAATGCCGAGATGCCGGCGGAGACCGACGCGAACAGGTTGGCGCCGGAGCTGCCGACCGTCCGGACCGTGCTGGTCGAACAGTTCTGCTCGTGGTCGGCGTGCAGGATCAGCAGCAGGTCCAGCGCCCGCGCCATCACCGGATTCGGCTCGTACTTCTCGCACGGCGTGCCGAACATCATGTGCAGGATGTTCGCCGCGTAGCCGAGGTCGTTCCGCGGATACATGAACGGCTGGCCGATGCTGTGCTTGTACGAGTAGGCCGCGATCGTCGGCATCTTCGCCAGCAGCCGGATCGCATCGATCCAGTTCTGCTCGGGCGTGTTCTGGCCGGGGTTCTGGTAGAAGGTCGACAGCGCGCCGACCGCCGCTGCGCACACCGCCATCGGATGGCCGTCCTTGGGCAGGCTGTTGAACAGCTGCTTCAGGTTCTCGTGCAACATCGTGTGGTAGGTGGTGTCGTGCGTGAACTGCGCGAGCTGCGTCGTGGTCGGCAACTGTTGGTGCAGCAGCAGCCACATCACCTCGACGAAGTGGCTCTTCTGCGCCAGCTCCTCGATCGGGTAGCCGGCGTAGCGCAGGATGCCCTGCTCGCCGTCGAGGAACGTGATCTTGCTCAGGCACGCGCCGGTGTTGCCCAGGCCAGGATCGTACGTGATCGCGCCGGTCTTGGCGCGCAGCTGGCGGATGTCCACCGCCACTTCACCTTCGGAACCCACCATCACGGGCAGGTCGACTTCCTGGTCACCAAGCGTCAGCTTGGCGGTCTTCGGCACGGTCTCGTTGGTCATCGGCGCAGCAACGTCAGCGGTCGGGAACGAAACAGGGCCGGAGACAGTATGGCCTGGCATGGTTCTGGGCTTGCAAAAAAAGGGCAGAGTGATGCGTTCCTGATCGGCTGGCGGCCAAGTCGATCTGGAAGCGAGACGTGTAGATCAAGCGCACCGGCGGCGCGATCCGATCCAAGGCCCATGCCGCCCGAGGATCGCCAGCCCGGTTGGGCCGCCTGCAACCGCTGCCTGTATCGGACGGGCCACGCGGTCCGCCGTCTGGCCGGCGTGGGTCGGCTCGGCCGCCGGCTGGGACGAGGTCTGCACGGCGCGAGCGCCGGTCGGCGCGTACTGTACGTCGCCAACGGCAGGCTCGGCGACTCACTGCTGGCGGCGGCGTTCACCGCGCGGTACCAGCGCTTCTTCGGGGCCCCGATCGTCGCCTTGGGCAGACCCGAGACCGAGGTGGTCCTGGGGCCTCAGGTCGATCAGTTCGTTCCGTTCGTTCCGGCCCGGTTGCGGAGCGACAAAGGCGACCGGCGCCGACTGCTGGCGGCGTTGTCCGGCGGCTTCGAAGTCGCGTTCGGTGACCTGCACCTGGCCCATGGTGGCGAGGACCTGGCCGAACTGCTGGACCGCGTGGCGGCGCGCCGCAAGCTGGTCAGCGCCGGCCTCGGCTGGCCACAGGCTGTGCTGCCCCGCCCCTCGCTGCCGACGACTGCCGACGTCCTGCCCGGCCTGACCGGATCCGGGCATCTGTGGCAGCACCTGGAACACCACCACCGGCAACTCGGGGATCGCCTCGGCCACGCGTTTCCGCTGCCCGACGCCCTGCTGCCGCTCGCACTGGACGTGCCGCCCGCGGCACTGCCACCGGGTTTCGTCGGGTGCCAACCTGCCAGCGCCCAGCCGAAGAAGGACTGGCCGTGGCCGCGCTGGCTCGAGTTGTTCGAGGCGTGCGGAGACCGCCGCTTCGTGCTGCTCGGTCATCCGCCGCGAACCGCCGGCGCGATGCCCGGCAACGTCGTCGACCTGCGCGGCAGCACTTCGCTGGTTCAGGCGCTGACGATCGCCGGCAGCGCTGCGGCGTTCGTCGGCGTGGATTCGGGGTTGACGCACGCGGCGGCGATCGCCGGCCGCCCGACCGTGTGCGTGTTGCCGTCGACGCTGCCCGGACTGTTCTTTCCGTATTCCGCAGCCTTGCAGCGCCCTCAGGTCGAGGCCATCCGCGACCCGCGCTTCTCGAGCTGTGCCGGCTGTCAGGGACTGTGCCGGGAGGCACCGCTGTGGCGGACCCTGCGCCGCGGTTGGCCTTGTCTCGTCGATCTGCCGGTCGCGGCTGTGCGCGCGGCTCTCGACCGCGCGCTCGCCGGTACCGCGGTCACGGAATGCGCAGCTGCAGACCGTTGCTGAGCACGATCGACGCCGCGCTGATGTTCTCGAGCACGACACTCTGCATGGTCACGCCGTAACCCGAGAAGCCGGGCGGAACGTTGAAGTTGACCGTGCCCGTGCCCGTGCCGGCACTTCCCGGCCCGGTGATGATCGGCCCGAGGTAGAACGACGTGATCGGCTGCACCAGGATCGTGCAGCCATTGCCGAGCGGCTGGTTGCCCTGCTCGAAGCCGAACGCAAAGAACCCGGCCGACAGCGGCGCGGCAGCCGCCAGGTTCAACGTCAGCGGTCCGCCGAGCGCCGAGATCTGGCCGCTGCCGGTCAGCGCTGGCACGAACCCGCCCTGGCCGGGGCAGCCGGCGCCGTACGGGTAGTACGCGGGCACCGACACCGCGAAGATGTGGACCTTGCGCAGGAAGTAGTCGCACAGCGCCAGCGTGTTGGTCGCCTGGTCGTAGCTGAAGTCGTAGGCGGCGGCGCCGTTGTTGGGCGCGAACGTGCCCCAGTCGATGGTCTCCGGCGTTCCGTCCGGGCGCACCGCCTTGACGACGCCGGCGAACGGCTGGTTGATCGCGCCGGTCGCACGGTCGTTGAACAGCACCAGGCTGCCGTTCGGCGTGTGCAGGAAGCCGATGTTCTGCAGCGCCACCAGATTGGCATCGACCAGATCGACCAGCACGGACGTCACCGTCGTGTTGTCCCCCGTCCGCCGGCCGACGAACACGTCGTTGGACGCGCGGATGTAGATGTCACCGGTCGCTGGATCGAAATCCCAGTCGCGCAGGAAGCCGCCCGCGCCAGGCACCAGCACGTTCATGCCGTTGGCCACGGTCCAGATGTCGGTGCCAAGAGCCGCATCCTGCAGCGCGCGGCCGGGCTGGTTGAACGCCCCCCACGCGACGCCGGCCCCCAGCGCCGGATTGCCGCCGGGGAACCCCGGATCGAACTCGAGACCCGAACTGCCGCGGATCGGTTTCGACCACAGCGACATCCCGGAGAGGTCCCATGCCGTCAGCCCGAAGTTGTCGACCGTGCCCGGATCGTAGCCTGCCACCAGGCGACCGTTGACGGAGTCGATCGCGAGGTTGATGTAGCCGCGGTTGACCGGTGCGTTGACCTGCTGCCCGAACGGCGTGCCCCAGGTCGGGGTCGCGCCGAGCGCGCCGGTCAGTTTGTTGATCGCCACGGCCTGCACGGTGACCGCGCCGTTGAACCCGCCCACGAACAGGTCGGTGCCGTCCCAGGCAATGCAACTCGGGTTGTTGCCGACGCCGGACACCGCGTTGGCGACGTCGACCTCGAGCAGGTGGACCATCGTCACCTGGGCGGACAGACTGGCGGTCAGCAGGGCTGGGACGAACAGGAAGAGGCGAAACGCGTGCAGAGGATCCTCCGGAGGTGCAGTTCAGGATGTCCTGTCGGACAGCGACGGGATCCGGATTGTGACGGGGGCCCGAGCAGGCGTCCAGGCCTCGGACCGCGCCGGCATCCGGCGACACTGCACGCCATTGGCCCCGCTGCACCAGGAGCTGCGGCGATCCGCGCCGAAGTCTATTCTTCGTCGTCGTCGAAGCCGCCGCGCCTGCCGCCGAAGTCATCCTCGGAGTCATGCCGGCGCCGCGGGGCTTTCTTCTCCGGGTACTTGCGGCCGCCCTTGGGAGCATCTTCGCCGAACGCGCGGGGCGGTGGGCCGCCGCCGCCGCCAGGTGCGGCCTCGGGACCAGCGGGGCCCCGGAAACCACCGCCTCCTGGGCGCGGCGCGCCGCCACCGAAGCCACCCGAACGCGGCGGACCTCCTGGGCCGCGCGACGGTCCCCCGGGGCGGCGTTCTTCGGCTTCGCTGACGCGTAGCGCCCGGCCGCCGTACGACGCCCCATCCATGGCCGTGATCGCCTTGCGCGCGTCGTCCTCGCTCGCCATTTCGACGAATGCGAAGCCGCGGGGCCGCCCGGTCTCACGATCGATCACCACCGACACCCGTTCCACGACCCGTCCGTCTTGGGCGAACGCGTCCCGGAGGCCGCCTTCGTCCGCGTCGTACGGGAGATTCCCGACGTAGAGTCTCTTGCCCATTCGCTGGTGACTTCCTCGTGCGAGACGGAGTGGTCCCACGATCGGGTACCGCCGAGGAAGTCGCCTCGTACAGAGCGCGGTCCGATGCATGTGTCCAACGGCGTACGGACGTCGCTGGATCGGCCGCGGATGATAGGGTCTGCGCGGCATTCGGGAAGCACCTCGGCCAGAAAGTGGGCGCGGTCGGCCATTTGCCTCGGTGGCCGTGGCCCGTGCCGGTGACCAGGCGAGGCAAAGCGCGTCGCTGCACCGCCCACCTGAACGGAAACTGCCCTCGGCCCGGCGCATCCGACGGCCGTACCGCGGGTTTGCCCGTATCCTCACACCCATGCTGCCGACCGCCGCACGCCACCGTTCGTTCGGAACCGTTCTCGTCGCCTTGGCTCTCACCGGGTGCCGCGGCAACGAACCCACGACGGCCTCCCCACCGGCGACCACCAGCACACCGGCGACCGCGCCGCAAGGCCCCATGGTCACGCCCAACACGACGCCTCCCACCGACCCGGAGCCCATTGTGTCTGCAGGCCCCACCACCGCGATCGCGACCTTCGGCGCCGGCTGCTTCTGGTGCATCGAGGCGGTGCTCGAACGACTCGACGGCGTGCTCACCGTCACCGCCGGTTACATGGGCGGCCAGATCGACAACCCGACCTATCGCCAGATCTGCAACGGCGACACCGGCCATGCCGAGGTCGTCCAGGTCGAGTTCGATCCGGCGAAGATCTCGTACTCCAGGCTGATCGACTGGTTCTTCCAACTGCACGACCCGACCACGAAGAACGCGCAGGGCCCCGACCACGGCACCCAGTACCGTTCGGCGATCTTCGTCCACGACGACGACCAACGGGCGATCGCCGAAGCCCGCAAGGTGCACGCGCAGGCGCGGCTTTCCGCGCCCATCGTCACCGAGATCACCGCCGCCAGCACGTTCTGGCCGGCCGAGGGTTACCACCAGGACTTCTTCCGCGGCAACGAGGGTCATCCGTACAGCCAGGCCTGGATCGTGCCGAAGCTGCAGAAGCTCGGACTCGACGGCGACGGCAAGAAGTAGCGGCCGCGCGAATCCACGCGATCATCGACCCGGCGACTTGCCGCGATCGTCGATCCCGGTCGTCGTGCTCGGCGGCGCGAACACATCGAGCACCACCGCGGTGGTCAGCGCCGTGGCGCCGTGCGGCGCGTGCGCCGGAAACCAGATCACCTCGCCGGGACCGAGCAGCCGTTCCCCGTCGGCAACGGTGAACGCGACCCTGCCCGACAGCACGCAGGTGAACTGTTCGTTGGCATGCGCATGGACCGGCACCTGACAGCCGTCGTGCAGCGTGATGTGCGAGATCATCGCCTGCTCGCCGATCACCCGCCGCCGCTCGAGCCTGGCCATCGGCGCATCCATCGGCAGCGACTGCCACGTCGACACCACCGGGAGCGGCGGCGGCGCGGCCGGCGCGGTGCGGACCAGTTCCTCGATCCGAGCCAGATGGTGGTCATCGTGCTCGGCGGTGAAGAACGCGACGTCGACGGCCCGCATCGGCTGCCGCAAGCGCGGATGCAACGCCGCGCGCCCGAGGCCGTGCGCATCCAGGGCCGCCAGACGCCCGATCAGTTGTTGCCGCCCGGCAACGAACCCGGCGAACACCGTCGCGAACGGCCGGTCGTTGTGGCGCGCGTCCCAGGTGGCGCGATTCTGCATGTCCGCCGCCGACAACGTCGGCGCGCCGGCCGCCAGTTCGTCGAGTCGCCGCAGATGCAGCGCTTCGAGATCGTGCAGATGACCGACGTGTTCCTGGATCGACCAGGCCTCGCCGCGGCGTGCTGCCAGTTGTGCCGAGGCCAGGCCGCGCGTCGCCGCCAGGATCCGCGGCGCCGTGCCGGCAAGCCGCGACCGCCAGACGCCGATCCGCTCGACCGGCCCCGCGAAGTCGAACTGCCGTGCCGTCCAGGCTTCCTGCATCCCGCTATTTGAACAGGCCGGCGTCGCGATACTCGAAGTAGGTCGTCACGAAGGCGCGGAGTTGTGCCCGATGCTCCGGGCCGAACGACAACAGCATGATCTGCTCGACGACCTGCTGCACGGCCGACAACCCCTGCCCGGCGACCGGTTTGCCGTCGACCTTCTTGATCGGCTCGATCGCCACCGACGTGCCACCGCCGGCCGCGGCGATCGGATCGAACGACTTCTTCACTTCCGGGTTGGTGGCGATCGTCGACGTGATGAACGGCCGGTACGTCTCTTTCGGCTTGGGCCCGGTCGTCGGCTTGCCCTTTGGCTTGCCCTGATCCTGGAACGGCGCATCGTGCGCGCGCTTGACCATCTCGAGCAGTCCGGCCTCGGCATCGGCATGCGGCGGCGCATCGCCGATCACCAGGATCAGCCGGTTGGCGTCCTTGTTCCAGCCCATCTCCTTCGACAGCGCCTTCTCGATGCCCTTCTCGATCCGCTCGGGGAGATCGCCGCCACCGGAAGCCACCAGCCGGCCGAGGCTGTCGCGCACTTCCTTCTGGTTCTTGTTCATCGGCACCAGCACGTCGGCGCCGTCGGTCATGTCCTCCAGGTCCTTGTAGTGCACCAGGCCGAGCCGCATCTTCGGCGCAATGCTGGCCAGCAGCGCGGTGACGTCGTCGATCGCATCGCGCGCCGTGTCGATCACCATCTGCATCGAGCCGGTCGAGTCCATCACGATCGCGACGTCGAGGCCCGAGTCGCGCAGGTCGAACGCGCGTTCGACCGTCTGCGCGACCACGGTGCCCTTGCCGTTGCCCTCGGCCTTGGCATCGGGCGGCGCCTCCCAGGCCTTGGGCGCCCAGGTCTTTTCGTTGGCCCTCCACCACTCCTCGTAGCCCTTGCGATCCTGGGCGTTGGCGGCCGGCACCATCTTGCCGAGCGTTTCCAGCAGCCGCGCGGCGAACAGCACGTTCTTCTTCTTCAACTGCTTGCCGATCAGCTCGCCGACCAACTCCGGCAGCGCCACCTGCTGCACCGAAGTCGCGTCCATCCGCCGCAGCAGTTCGAGCGCCGCTGCCGCCAGCCGTTCGTCCTTGTCGCGCAGACACGCCAGCACGATCGGCACGGCAACCGGGTGCCAGTCCTTGCCGAGCGAGAACAGCGTGATCGCCTTCAACGACCAGGACTCGGCCTGGGTGAACGCATGCACCAGGGTCTCGGTCGCGGCCTTGCCGAGGGCCGGGATCTCGGGCTCCGGCTCCTTGGCCTTGGCCTCGGCCGCGGCGTTCTTGCCGGCGGCGGCGCGCTGGGCCAGCAGCGGGGCGTGCGGCACGACCGCAACGAGAAGCAACACGGTGACGGCCAGACGGCCGGGGAGACACGACATCGGGTTCAGGATCCGGAGAGGGGGCATCCGGACCTTAGCAGGTAGTCGTCGATCCGGCAGCAGTTACCCACGCGGCACACGCCGGGCCGCCGGGTTCCGCCGTTGCGATGGCCGCCCGCGCAGCGCTACAACCGGCGCCATGGCCGTTCGCCTTGCCCTGCTGCTCGCCCTGCTGACCGCCGGCTGCCAGACCACGGACGTCGAGACCCCGTCCGCTCACGCGATGGACACCCACAGCCATGCCCGGCCGGATCAGGTCCGGATCACCCACCTCGATCTCGACCTCGAACTCGACTTCCCACGCCACATCGTCCGCGGCCAGGTCCGGCATCAGCTCGAACGGCGCGATCGGCGGGCGCCGTTGCGACTGGACACCGACGGGCTGACCATCGAGTCGATCACCGATCAGGATGGCCGCGAACTCGCGCACGAATTCAGCAGCGATGCCGTGCTTGGCCGGCCGTTGACCATCCACCTGCACGACCAGACGTCACACGTGTCGATCCGCTACCAGACGGCACCCGAGGCGTCGGCGCTGCAGTGGCTCCTGCCCGAACAGACCAGCGGTGGCAAGCAGCCGTTCCTGTTCACGCAGGGCCAGGCGATCCTGACGCGCAGCTGGATCCCGCTGCAGGACTCGCCGGCGGTGCGCGCGACCTGGACCGCCAAGGTGTCGGCGCCGGCCGGCATGCAGCCGGTGATGTCGGCAATGGAACGGCGGGCCGACGGCGACGGTCGGTTCGCGTTCGCGATGGCGCAACCGGTGCCGAGCTACCTGATCGCGCTGGCGTGCGGCGATCTGGCGCGCGCCGAGATCAGCCACCGCTGCGCGGTGTGGGCGGAGCCGGCGACGCTGGACCTGGCGGCGCGCGAACTGGCCGACACCGAGGCGATGGTCGCCGCGTGCGAACAGTTGTTCGGGCCGTATCGGTGGGGCCGCTACGACGTGCTGATCCTGCCGCCGAGTTTCCCGTTCGGCGGCATGGAGAACCCGTGCATGACCTTCGCGACGCCGACGATCCTCGCCGGCGACCGTTCGCTGGTGGCGTTGATCGCCCACGAACTGGCGCACTCGTGGTCGGGCAACCTGGTCACCAACGCGACCTGGCGCGACTTCTGGCTGAACGAAGGGTTCACGGTGTTCCTCGAGAACCGGATCATGGAACACGTGTTCGGGCAGCCGCGCGCGGCGATGGAGATCAACCTCGGCATGCGCGACCTGCAGAAGGACCTGGCGAGCCTGCCACCGGGGGATCAGGTGCTGCACCTCGATCTGACCGGACGCAACCCCGACGATGGCATGACCGAGATCGCCTACCAGAAAGGTGCGGCGTTCCTGCGGCGGCTCGAGCAGGTGTACGGGCGCGACCGGTTCGACGCGTTCCTGCGCGGCTGGTTCGACCAGCACGCCTTCACCAGCGTCACGACCGAAGTGTTCCTGCAGTTCCTCGAAGCGCAACTGCTGGCTGGGGACCCGGAGCGGGCCCGGCAGGTCGACATCGCGCGGTGGGTCAGGCAGCCGGGCCTCCCCGACGATGCGCCGGTGCCGCCCGCGGAATTGTTCGCAGCCGTCGATGCCGAGCGGCAAGCATGGCTTGCCGGCAAGCCGGCCGCCGAACTGCAGACCGGCGGCTGGGTCACGCAGCAATGGCTGCGGTTCCTTTCCGGGTTGGAACAACTCACCGTCGCGCAGCTGCAGGAGCTCGATGCGGCGTTTGCGCTTACCCGTTCCGGCAACAGCGAGATCCTGTGCGCGTGGCTCGCCATCGGCTTGCGAAACGGCTACGCGGCAGTCGATCGGCGGACCGAGTTGTTCTTGGTGACCGTCGGCCGGCGGAAGTTCCTGGTGCCGCTGTACGAGGCGTTGATGGCGTCGAGCGGCGGCAAGGAGCGCGCCCTTGCGGTCTATCGGCGCGCACGACCGCGCTACCATGCGGTCGCCGTCCGCACCCTCGACCAGATGCTCGGTTTCCGACCGTAGCCGCGACCGCTGAAAAACGAGGCGGCGACTGGCGTTGGACCACCGCTCCAGCTAGCGTCCCCGCGCAACCGAACGGATCCACATGAGCAGCCAGAACCAGAATCCCATCGACATCCGGACCATTGCCATCGGTTTCGTGCTTGGCCTCGGCATCCTGGTGCTGTTCATCGGCCTGGGCACGGTGCTGGATCAGACGTTCCTGGTCAACCACGCGGCGATTCCGCACCAGTAGGCTGCCCCTGGGACGCCGTCGCCGCACGGTCGGCTCGGCCGTTTGCGGCAGGTTCTCTGGCGCCGTGGGTTCTTCGGCGCTTCGTACGGCACGTCGGCGGCGCACCGACCGCAGACCAGCACGCCCAGCCGGTACGCACCACGACCCGGCACCGGTGCGGAACTGCACTGCGCCGGGTCGTGACTGGGCCGGGTCGTCATTTCGACACGGCAAGCGAAACCACGCGAGGCGGATCCTCGCGACAGTCTTACCACTCGTCGCCGCCGCCGCCACCACCGCCGCCGCCGTGGTCATCGCGACCACCGCGCCCGCGGCCGCCGCCGCCGCCATAGCCGCCGCGACCACCGCCGCCGCCGCCATAGCCGCCACCACCACCGCCGCCGCCGTAGCCGCCGCGGCCACCGCCGCCGCCGCCATAGCCGCCGCGACCACCGCCGCCGCCGCCGAAGCCGCCGCGGCCACCACCGCCGCCGCCACCACCGGCCGGACGCGGTTCGGCCTCATTGACGCGCAGCTTGCGGCCATCGAGGTCGGCGCCGTTCATCGCGGTAATCGCCGATTGCGCGTCCTGGTCGGACGCCATCTCGACGAACCCGAAGCCACGCGACCGGCCCGTCTCACGGTCGGTCATGATCTTGACGCTGACGACCTGACGGCCGTCGGCAGCGAAGGCGGCGTTCAGAGCGTTCTCGTCGGTCTGGAAAGAGAGGTTGCCAACGTACAGTCTCGTACCCATCGCGATCACACACGGGCCCCACTCTGATTCAGCGCGGGGCAGGGGCAGGCACCCACGCATCGGAAAGGCAGAACGAAACGGACGAACACTTCGGCGAAGCCACGATGGCCTCCTGCTCGACTCGAACAGGCCTGCGCGTCCATGCTAGTCACGAACGCGGGGAAGGATCCGGGAAAGTGCGCACGGGCGCAAGCCGCCACGACTTTTTTTCCGCTAACGTTCGGGCACGGGCTCGACCGGGCGCGGATCGTCGTGGATCACCGGGCCACCGTCGCTACCGTCACGCCCCTCATGCAGTACGGCTTCGTCCTCGATCAACGCCGGTGCATCGGCTGCCACGCCTGCACGGTCGCCTGCAAGTCGGAGAACGAGGTGCCGCTCGGCGACTTCCGGACCTGGGTCAAGTACACCGAAGTCGGCAGCTTTCCGCAGGTGCGCCGCCATTTTGCGGTGCTGCGCTGCAATCAGTGCACGAACGCCCCGTGTGTGACGATCTGTCCGGTCGTCGCGCTGGACAAGCGGCCCGATGGCATCGTCGATCTCGACAAGGACGTCTGCATCGGCTGCAAGTCGTGCATGCAGGCCTGCCCGTACGACGCGCTCTACCTGAACGAAGACACCGGCGGCGCCGAGAAGTGCCACTTCTGCGCGCACCGCGTCGAACGCGGCCTGAAGCCGGCCTGCGAAGTGGTGTGCCCGGAGGAGGCAATCATCTCCGGCGACTTGCACGACCCGCAGAGCCGGGTCAGCAGGCTGATCCGCGACGTTGGCGGCCAGGTCCGTGCACCCGAACAGGCCACCGGCCCGAACGTCATCTACCTCGGCGCCCATGCGGCGTCGCTGCAACCGGGCAGCGCCCGCGAATCGGCGATGTACCTGTGGAGCGACCGCCGGTTGCCGCCGCCACCGATGCCCGAGTCGGCGATCGAGCAGTTCCAGCGGCCGGACGCGCACGTCGCGTTGGACGTCGACCACAAGCTGCACTGGGGCTGGAAGGTCGCGGCCTACCTGGTCACCAAAGGCATCGCCGCCGGCGCCGCAATGTGGGCGCCGTTCGTCGCGTTCATGCCGGCCGACCCGGCGATCCGCCATTGGCTGCCGGAGATCCTGGCCCTGGTGTTCACGACCGTGACGACGATCCTGCTGGTCGTCGACCTGAAGCGGCCGCGGCTGTTCCTGACCATCCTGACGCGCCCCAACCACAAGAGCTGGCTGGTCCGCGGCGCGTTCGTGTTGATGGCCTTCGGCGCGCTGACGACCGCCATCGTCGCGGCACGGCTGCTCGGCCTCGACGGCCTCGCCGACGGGCTGCGTTGGACCAACCTGGTCGCCGCCTCGATGGCCGCCGCCTACACCGCCTTCCTGTTCGCGCAGTGCGAGGGTCGCGATCTATGGCAGAACACGCGCGTCTTGCTGCCGCATCTGATCGTGCAGGCGCTGCTGCTGGGCGGCATCGCGTTGCTGCCGTTCATCGCCGACGGCAAGCTTGCTGCCGTCGTGTTCGCGTTGGCGCTGCTGCACCACGGCCTCGGTCTGCTGGAGCGACACGGTCATCACGAGACCAGGAACGCCCAGATGGCGGCGATGCTGCTGCCGACCGTGTCGGCATGGCCCGGCAGTCGCTGGTCGGCGTTCCATCTGGGACTCGCGCTGACGACCGCAACCGGGGCCCTGCCGGCGCTGCTGGCACTCGGCAATCTGGCGCATCCGGTCGCGCTGGCGGTCAACGCCATGGCCTGCTGGACCGGACTGTTCCTCTACGAGCGGGCCTACGTTCGCGCGGGCCAGCTGCCACCGTTGTCGTGATCCGGTCGCTTCGACTCAGTCGGCGCCTGACCAGCTGCGGATGTTGCCGACGACTCCGGTCGCCAGGTTGCTGACCGACAGGCCAAGCGTGTTGGCCAGTGGATCGAACACCGCCACCTGCGCGGCAAGCGGCAGCGACAGGAACAACGGATTCGGCGGCAGGATCAGCGACCAGAGGTCCGTGCCCGCGCCGGCGATCGCCAGGTCGGTGCTGACCGGTGTCGCCCGGATGAAGCACGTTGGCGCACCCAGCGGACCAAGGTCGAAGGGCGTGGCCAGGGCCGAGAAGCCGAGGATGCGGATCGTCACCGCGCCTGTCGGCAGGTCGCGGACATCCAGGCAGAACGTCGAACCGATCACCGGCATCGAACCGGACACCGCACTGCGGTTGGTCAGCAGCGGCGTGCCCGCTGAGCCGGCACAACCGGTGGAGCCCGCTGGTGCCGGGTTGAACTTGCCGATCACCGCCGTCGACGACACGCTGAGCCGCAGCACGTACTCACCGACCACGGTGTTGGAGAACCCGCGTACGACCACGTGGTAGTTGCCCGGTTGCAACGTCACGTTCAACAGGCTCGCCGAGCACGGTCCCGAATCGTCGTCGCTGGCCACCGTGGCGCCGGCGCTGTCGAGGATGTCGAGCAGCGGGTCGGTGAAGAACTGATTGGTGCCCTGGTTGCCACCCGGCATCACCAACGCCGAGATCGCGGTCGGCGAGCCGATCGCGATCGCGTACCAGTCCGCGTCGCCGGCCGTGATGGTGCCGCGGCACATCGCTTCGAGCGGGGCCACCGTCGGTATCCCGCCACCACCCGGATCGCCGTTGGGTTCGGCACTCTCGGGCGTCTCGGCGACGACCAGGAAGTCGGTCAGCCAGTGAACGTTGTAGCCACCGGCAGTCGTCGGCGTGAAGCCGCGAACGACCAGGTAGTGCACGCCGGCAGGCAGCGCAACGCGCAGTTCGGAACCGGTGGAACACGCGCTGCCATCGTCGTTGTCGGTCAGCAACACATCCATCACATCGCGGACTTCGAGGATCGTGTCGACCGTGGCGGCGCCGCCGACACCGCGGTTCGTCCACGCCGTCAGCACGCCGGGGGCGGGCATCGGCACGATCCAGTAGTCGACGTCACCGCCGGTCAAGGCGCCTTCGCCACCGGCACCGACCGGCAGCAGCGTCGGCGTGCCCGACAGGTCATTGGGTTCGGGATTCTCGGCAACGATCTGGGCCGGGATCACGCCGGCCAGGGCGAACATCATGGGCAACCAGAGACTGTGCATACGGGTTTCTCGCGCGGGGTTCGGGGGCACCCCGGCTATCCCGCATGCACCGCCTGCCTACCCGCCGCGAACTCTCTCCGCGCTCGATTCTGCCGCGGCATCACGCCACGCCACGGCAGCTTGCCGGTCAACGAGCGGTCAGCAGCGTCGCCATCGCCCTGCCACACGCGTCGCCGACCAGGAAGTAGGTCTCGGCATTGTTGAACTCATGGCACGCCCAGCCGCCGGGCGACTGCGCTTCGGGACGAACGAAGGCCGCCGTCGGCACGAACGCCACGGTGCCAGCCCATTCCTCGCGTCCCGCCGCTGCGGCCTGCTGCGCGCGGATGCTGCGCCATTCCGGTTCGGCCGGCGCGACCCAGGGTCCGGTCAGCTCGGCGACCACGACCGGCAGGTCGGCGACGGCGAGGTCCTGGCGCAGATCGCGGATCAGGTGCACGAGGTTCGCTTCGTACTGCGGCACCGCGTGTACGGGGTCGCAGCCGTCGTTCCAACCATGCCACCAGACGAGGCCCGACAGCCGGGTCTTGCGCCCGCGCCACGGCGCATGCACCGCGCCCGGATCGGCGAGCACGGCGCGCACCTGCTCGAGCAGCAGTTCGTAGTTCGGCCCGACCTTGCCGCCGGCGCCCGGGGGCCGGAAGTCGGTGAACAGGCTCTTGCCACCCCAGGCCGTCTTGACCAACAGCACCGGCTCGTCGAGCCGATCGCCGAGCACCTGGCCGAACTGCAGTTCGACGCCGAACAGATCGGCATTGGCACCAAAGCCCGGCCGCAGTGGACCGCGCCGTTCGCCGAACGCGACCACGACGTCGTCGCGTTCGCGCCAGACGACTGCGGCACTGTCGGCCATCCGGCGAACCGAAGTCAGCACGTCGGTGTGCGCGCCATCCGGCAGATCGCCGTACACCGCCAGGGTGAACTGCACCCGCGCCGGCGGCGCCGCGATCACGACCTCGTCACCTTCCTGGATCGTGCGCTGCGCTGGCTTGCCATCGACCGACCAAGCCAGCGCGAGCTGCTTGCGGACTCCGGGCGCCGGATCGCCGAACCAGGCGTTCGCCGCGCGAACCGTGAACTGCTGCGGCGCCGCCGCCGGCCGGGCATCGATCAGGTGCGAATACGCCGGCGCCGTCGCCGGATCCGCCAGCAGTGTGCGCAGCGTGCCAGGCAGTTCGCGGCCGGCCGCATCGGCCTGCTGGATGGCCCCATAGCCTTCCATGTTCGACTGCCCGGCGAGCACGAACACCCGCACTGGCGGCGCCGGATCCGGGGCGGCCTGCGCTTGCACGGTCCCGACCGCCATCACCCAAAACGACCACGCCATCGCCCGATGCCAGGAGCCGAACTTGCCTGCGATCCGCCGGTTCATCGGCGGACACGATGCCGCCGCCGACCCATCGCGTCCATCCGCCGCCCCGACAACCTCGCCAACTGCCAAAGACACGCCCAACTCCCGGTCAGAACGGCTGGCCGCCGGGCAATGGCTCGGCATGGGCACCCCGCCGTGCACCCCCGTGGTACAGTGTCCTGGTGCAACCGTCGCTATCGACCCACCAGAGCCTGCTGCAGCGCCTGGCTGCCGGCGGCGATTCCGGGGCGTGGCTCGAGTTCACCACGCGCTATCGCGACCTGCTGATCGGCTTCGCCCGGCGCCGCGGCCTGCAGGAAGCCGACACCGACGATCTGTTGCAGGATCTCTGGCTGCAGCTCAGCCGGCAGCTGCCGGAGTTCCGTTACGACCGCGATCGCGGGCGTTTCCGCGGTTTCCTGAAGACGATCGCGATGCGCGCCATCGGCAAGCGGTTGCGCCGCCGCGACCCGGAGCCGATCGGCCCGGAGGCGGGCGATGCCGACGTGGCCGATCCGGCGGCCGACGACGCCTGGGAAGCCGAGTGGCGACAGCACCACCTGCGGTCGGCCATGGCCTGCATCCAACGCGAGTTCCGCGCCACCGACGTCCGCGTGTTCACCGAACTGACGCAGCAAAAGCGAGCGCCCGCCGACCTTGCGGTCGAACTCGCCGTGTCCCCGGCGGCCATCTACCAGATCAAGTCGCGGATCCTCGCGCGACTGCGGACCTGCATCGCCAACCAGGTCGCCGACGAGGGCTGAGTCGCGCCGTGACCCGGAGCAGCCGATGAACCCCTCCTGGTACGACGACGACGCCGAACTCGAACGCGAACTGGCGCGCTCGCTGCCCGAGGCGCCGGCGCCGGCGATCGCCGGGTACCGCGACCTGCGCGAGCTGGCCCGCGGCGGCCAGGGCATCGTCTACAGCGCGGTGCATGAGGCGACCCGGCGCGTCGTTGCCGTCAAACTGCTGCACGCAAGGCCAGACGAACGCACCCGCCGGCGCTTCGAACGCGAACTCGACCTCGCCGCATCGCTGCGCCACCCCAACCTGGTGGCGGTGTTCGACGGCGGTCAGACCGCCGATGGCCGGCCGTTCCTGGCCATGGAGCTGATCGATGGCCCCACCATCGATGTCGCGTTCGCCACCGCGCCGGTGGCTGCCGACCAGCCCCGAGCCCGGATCCGCGACCTGGTCCGCTGTTGGATCGGCGTCTGCGACGGCGTCGCCCATGCGCACCGCCGCGGCATCATCCATCGCGACCTGAAACCCTCCAACATCCGGCTCGACGCCGACGGCACGCCCAAGGTGCTCGACTTCGGTCTCGCCCGCCACCTGACCGCACCGCCGGACGACCTGACGATCGTGCCCGGTTCCGCCCACGCCGTGCTGCTCGGCTCGCTGCCTTGGTGCAGTCCCGAACAGGCGCAGGGCCGCCGTGACGACATCGATGCGCGCGCCGATGTCTGGGCGCTCGGGCTGATGCTGTACCGGCTGTTGACCGGTGAGTTTCCGTTCCGCGTCGACGGCGGTCTCGGCGACGTGCTGGCGGCGATCGTCACCGCGGAGCCGCGATCATTGCGGTCGCGGTACCGCATCGTGCCGGTCGATCTCGACACGATCGTGCGACGCTGCCTGCAACCGGCACCCGAACGACGCTACGAATCCGCGGCGGCGCTGGCCAGCGACCTGCGCGCGTTCCTTGCCGGCGACCCGGTCGCGGCCCAGCGCGACAGCGTCGTCTACCTGCTGCGGAAAGCCGCCCGCCGGCATCGCGCGGTGTTCGCGGCGCTGGCGCTGGCCCTCGTTTCGCTGGTCGTCGGCCTGTCGAGCGCCCTGCTCGGCTGGCAGCAGGCCAGCGCCGAACAGGTCCTGGCCGCCGCCTCGGCGCGGCGCGCCACCGCGGCGATGGACTTCTTCGGCGACACGTTGACCGCGGCGGCACCCGACCGCGCTGGCGAAGATGTGCGCGTGGTCGAACTGCTGCGCGCCACCGAGCGCGGGCTCGGCGAGCGCTTTGGCGACGATCTCGATGGCAAGCTGTTCTTCCTGTTCAAGCTGACGGATCTGTACTGCCGGCTGTCGTTGTTGCCCGATGCCGAACGGGCCGCCGAACAGGCGGTGGCGGCGGCCACCGCCGGCCTTGGCGACGACGCCGGACTGACCCTGTTTGCCCGGGCCAACCGCGGTCGCGTCTGGCATCTGCAGGGTCGCTATGCCGATGTCGTCGCCGACCTGCAGACCCTGGCCGAGGCGGTTCGGCAAGCCGATCGGATCGATGCCCACGCCGCGCACCTGTTCCAGAACCTGGGTCTGGCGCAGATGCGCATGGGTCAGATCGACGCCGCCGAGGCTTCGTTCCTGGTGGTGCTCGCCAGCGACGACGTCGACGAAGCCGTGCGCCAGACCCGGGCGGCGGCCAACGAGAGCCTGGCGGCGATCGCGTGGACGCGCGGGGACGGCCGGCGGGCGATCGAACTGCTGCGCGAGGTCGTCGCCGCGCGCCAGCAGACGCTCGGCAACGAACACCCGGCGGTGCTCGATTCGTCGTCGAATCTGGCGTTCTACCTGGCGCAGAGCGGCGCGGTCGCCGAAGCCGAGTCGGTGACCGCCGCGGCGCTGGCGAGCGCCCGCCGCCGTCTCGGCGATCGCGCCATCACGACCTTGAACCTGCTGAACAACCACGCCCAGTACCTGCAGCGCCTGGGCCGACCCGGCGAGGCCGCCGTCGAGGCCCGGGAATGCCTCTCGGCCCGCAACCAGGTGCTCGGGCCCGAGCATCCGCACACGCTGATCACGCGCAGCAACCTGGCGACGATGCTGCTCGACACCGGCGACGCCAGCACGGCGGTCACCGAGCTGACCGCGGTGCTGGCGATCCGCGAACGGTTGCCGACGGCGACGCCATTCGACCGGTTGCTGACCCGCAACAACCTGCTGCGGGCCCGCCACGCCGCTGGCGAGGTCGCTGAGTCGCTCGCCGCCATCCGGACGCTGGTTCTGGATGCGGCGCAGCAGCTGCCGGCCGACCACTTCCTGACGCGGGCCTGCCGCGCGCGCCTGGCGCTGTGGGCCGCCGATGCCAACGCCGACGATGCCGCGGCCCTGCTCGATGTCGCGATCGAGGAGCACAAGAGGAGCCTCGGCGAACGCCATGCCGACACCATCGCGTTGCGGCAGCGCCGCACGCGCCTCGCACCGGCGGCGGGCGATCATTGAGGGGCACCGCGACCGGAAACCCTCGGTCGCGACCGTCCGTTCCACGCCGACCTTGCAGCATCGCCCGATTGCCGTAGCATGGCTGGGTTCCCCGGTCTGCAGACCAGTCGTTGGCCGTCGGGATCCATGAAGGGACTGGTCGCGCCAGCGTCGACCGACGCAGTTCTCGCTGCCGCCCTGCGCATTTGCCCTCCGCCCGGAGACCGCAGGCTGCGTTCGAAGACCTCGCGTCACGCGTCCGCCAGCGTGCGGACCGCTTTTTTGGATGACCCATCGTCTGCATGTCGGCAACATCCCGACCGATCTGACCGCCGCCGCCCTGACCGAAGTGTTCCAGCGCGATGGCCGCCAGGTCGCCCGCGTCGACCTCGTGCGCACGCGCGAGATCGGCGTCACCCGCCCGTTCGCGTTCGTCGACATGGCGACGCCGGCCGACGCCACCGCTGCGATCGCCGCGCTGAACGGCGCCGAGTTCCTGGGGCGCACGCTGCGCGTGACGCCGGCGAACGGTCCGAAGTCGCGCTTTGGCTCGACGCGTCCGGCCTGACGCCGGCTGACGCCCGCGGAGCATGTTCTTGCGCCTGCAGTCCTGGCTGCGCCGTCTCGCGGATCCACCGCTGTTTGCGGTGCAGTTCCGCGACGGCCTCGCCAGCCTGACGCACGGGCGCGCGCCGGCGGGTTTCGTCGACGACTGCAACGCGATCGCCGGGGAATTCGGCATCCGCAGCGGCTGGCTCGAAGCTCGCCAGGGCAGCCACGGCCCGCAGCTGACGTTCTCGCCGGCGATTCCTGCCGCCGCGCATCAACGGTTGCGCAACGTCTTCGGGCTGCCGGCGCAGCGCCGCTGATCAGGGCACGATGCGCCGCAAGCACGCGGCGTGCTGGTCCTGCGCCACCGCCAGCAGCCGGGTCCGATCGCGCCACCAGTCCTCGTCGACGGTGACCGTCCTGCCGGTCAATGGCGCACTGGCCTCGGCAAGCAGGAACGTCGCCAGCTCGGCGGCGTGTTCGGGTGGATGGCAGCCGGCGCGCGCTGCCGGCGGCGTCGCCAGCCACATCGCCGTGGGGACGACCTGGCCTGGTTCGACGGCGTTGACCCGGATACCGGTGGCCAGCAGTTCGACCGCAAGCTGATCCGTCAGCCGGCACAACCCCGCCTTGGCGCTGGCATACGCACTGATCGTTGCACCCAGCGCCGGAAAGAACGCGCCGCCGCCGACGCAGGTGACGATGGTGCCGACGCCCCTGGCGCGCATGCGCGGCAACACGGCGCGAACCGAATGGAACGTGCCGACCAGGTTGGTGGTGATCACGTTGGCCCAAGCCGCCGGATCGACCCGGTCGACCGCCTGCTCGGCGCCGCCGCCGCCCGCGATCGCCGCCAGGCCGTCGATGCTGCCGAAGGCGCGTTCGCCAGCGGCAACCGCAGCCTCGAGGTCGGCCAGCTGCGTGACGTCACCGGCGACGGCGAGCGCGCGGCCACCGTGGGCCGCGATCGTCGCCACCGTCTCCGCCAGCAGCGCACGCCGGCGCGAGAACACCACCACCGCGGCGCCGGCGGCGGCGGCCGCGATCGCGATCGCCCGGCCGAGGTTGACGCCACCACCGGTGACCAGGACGACGCGGCCGGCGAGCGAGGGCGGACTGGACACCTTGCGAATCGTACGACGGACGTCGGCCACCCGGCAACCTCGCCGTCGGTTCGATCGCGATCGACCTTCCCTCGACCTGCTGCCGTCGCTAGCCTGCGGCCATGCGTACGCGCGCCGTCGTCGGGTCGATTGTCACGCTCGCTTGCGCCACCGGCGTGCGAGCGCAGACGCTGGAGGAGCTGCGCGACCAGGTGCGCGCCAGCACGCGCCAGGCGCACATGAATGCGTTCCTCGCGGGCTTCGTCGACCAGGCTGAGAACCTCGAACTCTCCAGCGGGCGTCTCGACGTCGATGGCGAAGGCGGCATGGAACTGACGACCATCAACCTGCCGGTCCAGCGCGACGTGTCATTGGCCGACCTCGGCACCGAACTGCACATCGAGGGCAGCCTCAGCTGGTTCTCGGCGCGCGTGCGCCACGAGGACATCTGGAGCGGCGCGGTGCCGGGAGGCGAGACGTCCCTCCGCACCCGCTGGCAGGGCGGGAGCGCCTACCTGGGCGTCGGGCCACGGCTGGCGCTGGCCAGCCACCTGCATCTGTCGCCGCTGCTCAGCGGCGCACTCGCCTACACCGAAAACGTCGCCTACTACGGCGGGCCGGGCGCCGCGGGTTCGGCGACGCTGCTCGATGGCATCCTGTTCAACTGGCATTCGACCAGCGCGGCGATCGGCGGCGCCCTGCGCCTCGATCACGAACTGCCGGTCGGCGAGTCGCACCGGTTGAGTTCACTGGCCCGCTACGACCTCCGGCGTTTCGAGGGCTTCAACGCCACCGACGCCGCGCAGGAAGAACCGGAGACGCTGCAGCGGTTGTTGCTGCGGACCGCTCTTGCCGGCCCCACCGGCGCGACGCTGCTGGAACGACCGCTCGACTGGAACGCGCACGTCGCCTGGTCCCGGTTCCTTGGCGAGAACGACGACGCCCTCGGCTTCCGCGACTACTTCGAGATCGGCGCCGGTCTGGCGGTGCCGGTGACCGTCGGCGACACCACGCTGCTGACGTTGTCGGGCGCGGTGATGATCGGCGAAGACGTGACCGGCTGGAGCTTCGGCGGCTCGTTGGCCTTCTGATCGGTTGCCGGCTCCCCGAGCCGATCGTCGCCAGCCACGTCGAGACCGACGAATCCGAGCAGCAGATCGAGCAGTTCCCCGGGACTGAGACCGACCCGGAGGGCGACACCGCAGCTCGCGCCGACGGCGACATCCGCGACCCGGAGTCCACGCGCCCCGAAGAACTCACGTTCCGAGTGCATCCAAAGCGTCGGCGGGTACTGCCAGTCGGTCGTGGAGTCGGGCCCGACCACGAATGGGCTCGGGATGAACACCGCATAGTTGCACGGCAGCGGCTCGATGCCGCGGTGGTAGACCGAAGGATCACCTGGCAGCAACGGCGCCAGCTGCGGAGCGTCGCCGGGGCCATCGCCGCGAAACATCGTGCCGCGGAAGAACGGCGGCAGGCCGAAACCGATCCATCGCACCGGCCCGAAGAACCGGCCGTGCAGGCCATAGCCGGTCGACCAGGCGCCGACGGTGCCCACGGCCGCCCATTCGGTGACCCGAACGTCGGCGTCGACGCCGAGCCCAACGCCCGCGTCGAGCCAGAACACGTCGAGCAGGTCGTTCGCCCGGTTGCCAACGTAGGTGCAGCCAGTCAGCCATGGAACCAGGAGCAGTACGGCAGCCCATCGACTTGCCACTGCCGGATGTTGCCACCGCCGCAGGTTGGCGACAACCCGGACCTGGACGTTCCGACGTTCCGGAATCTTAGCAGCCGCGAACAGCCGCCGCTTCGGTGTCGCTCGACCGGCACGCGCATTCGAGCGCGCCCCACCAACAACCAATCCTTCCGAGACTCCGATCATGTCCTTCCACCTCTTCCGCAACGTCCTCGTCGCCGCCGCCCTGCTGACCACCTCGCTGACCGCGCAATACTCGCGCAGCGGCTCCTACGTGCGCAGCATCGGCAACTCCTGGCTCGGCGGCAGCGTCAACGTCAGCGCTTCGCTGACCACGACCACGACGACCAGCACCAGGACCATGGCGACGACCCGCACGGCGAACGCCAACCTGACCGCCAGCGTCAACGCCTCGGTGCTCACCCGGACCCTGAACGCGGCGCGCTTGACCTGCACCGCCAGCAACCGGGTGACCACGTCGCAGCTGACCCCCACCACGCAGTCGGCGAACGCGACGTTCCGGCTGCAACTCGCCGGCTACACCGTCTGGGATCGCTCGGTGACCACCACGGGCAGCCTCGGCGGCATCCCGGCCCGCACCTACAACCTGTTCCCGACCGACCCCAGCGCGCCCGTCGGCGTCGGGCCGTTCACGATCACGCTGAGCGGCAACGCCGGTGTCACGCTCGGCGCCGGTGCGTCGGTGATCCTGCCGACCACCGCCCCGGAAGTCCGTCTGTTGCTGTCGGGCAACACCGCGATCGTCGGCCGCGCCCGCGTGTCGGTCGGCGCCGTCGGCTTCTACGCTGGCCTCGAACTGCAGGCCCGCTTCGCCGAACAGCGGCTGACCGTCAGCCTGATCGTCAATGCGCTGAACGGCCTGTCCGGCATGTGCGACTACCAGATCCAGGCCATCAGCCTGCGCCTGATCGCCTACCTCGAGGTTTTCTGGACGCGCGTCTACTCGACGACGCTGGTCAGCTGGGGCTCGGGCTATGTCGGCCGCGACCTGCTGAACCTGTGATCGCTCGACCGTAGACCGAGTCGCAAACGTGCCGTCCGGCGCCCTCGGGTGCCGGACGGCCGTCGCCGTTTCCGGGCCGGCCGCGAACCTCGCTCGCCGATCCGCCGCCAGGAAACTACCGCGAACAGTCGGGTTGGCGGTGTCGCTCGACCGGCACGCGCATTCGAGCGCGCCCCACCAACAACCAATCCTTCCGAGACTCCGATCATGTCCTTCCACCTCTTCCGCAACGTCCTCGTCGCCGCCGCCCTGCTGACCACCTCGCTGACCGCGCAATACTCGCGCAGCGGCTCCTACGTGCGCAGCATCGGCAACTCCTGGCTCGGCGGCAGCGTCAACGTCAGCGCTTCGCTGACCACGACCACGACGACCAGCACCAGGACCTTCGCCACGACCCGCGCGGCCAACGCCAACCTGACCGCCAACGTCAACGCCTCGGTGCTGACGCGCAGCCTGAACGCGGCGCGCTTGACCTGCATCGCCAGCAACCGGGTGACCACGTCGCAGCTGACCCCCACCACGCAGTCGGCGAACGCGGCGTTCCGGCTGCAACTCGCCGGCTACACCGTCTGGGATCGCTCGGTGACCACCACGGGCAGCCTCGGCGGCATCCCGGCCCGCACCTACAACCTGTTCCCGACCGACCCCAGCGCGCCCGTCGGCGTCGGGCCGTTCACGATCACGCTGAGCGGCAACGCCGGTGTCACGCTCGGCGCCGGTGCGTCGGTGATCCTGCCGACCACGGCCCCGGAAGTCCGCCTGCTGCTGTCGGGCAACACCGCGATCGTCGGCCGCGCCCGCGTGTCGGTTGGCGCCGTCGGCTTCTACGCTGGCCTCGAACTGCAGGCCCGCTTCGCCGAACAGCGGTTGACCGTCAGCCTGATCGTCAATGCGCTGAACGGCCTGTCCGGCATGTGCGACTACCAGATCCAGGCCATCAGCCTGCGCCTGATCGCCTACCTCGAGGCCTTCTGGACGCGCGTCTACTCGACGACGCTGGTCAGCTGGGGCTCGGGCTATGTCGGCCGCGACCTGCTGAACCTGTGATCGCTCGACCGTAGACCGAGTCGCGAACGTGCCGTCCGGCGCCCTCGGGTGCCGGACGGCCGTCGCCGTTTCCGGGCCGTTCCTCTGGAATCCGCGAACGGCGACCGGGGCGCGTCGCTTGCCCGGCAACACTGCCATGAACCCGCGCCATCCTCGCCTGCTGCTGCTGTTCCTGTTCGCCGGTCTTGCGATCCCCGCCCTGATCGCGTGGTCGGCCTCGTCCGAGGTCCAGGTCGCTGCGGCCACCCCCCTCGACCCCAACGGCCATGTCGAAGTCGCCGCCGACGCCCAGGGAGCCGGGCCGTCCGATCGCCAGCAGGCTGCGGCCGCCCGTGGCTACTACGGCGCCCCCGCCGGCGCGACGTTCCGCTACGACCTGACCGGCAAGTTCGACTACGCGGTCCGGCACCCCGAAGGCGGCGCCCAGCGTTCTGGCATGCAGCTCCATGCCGAACTGCAGATGGCGGTGCTCGACCGCAAGGACACCGAGATCCTGGCCCGCGTGGAGTTGACCGACATCGCGTTGTCGGCGCTGGCCGGCACGCAGGGCCGTGATGAAGGCGGCCTGGCCGCCGCGGCGGCGCAGCCGTTCGAGGTCCGCCTGGGCGATGACGGCCGTGTGCTCGGCTACCGCTTTGCCGACGGCATGACCGGGGAACACCGCAACTTCGTCCGCGGGATCTTCGCGGCGCTGCTGCACACCGTGCCGGTCGACGCCGCCGCTGCCTGGGAAGCCGAGGATCACGATGCTGCGGGCACGTTCGTCGCCAAGTGGCAACTGCACGGGGATGGCACCACCACCACGGCCGAACGGCGCAAGCTGCGCTACACGGCGATGGCCGGCCCCGAACTGCATCCGCACACGATCACCGGCGGTTCGCGCGCCGCCTTCGCCGCCGATTGCCGTTGGCTCCGCGAGGTCGATGTCGACGAACGGATCGCACTGACGATGCAGGAACTCGGCATGGCGATCGAACTGCACACGGTGCTGCATGCGGCGCTGATCGCGCACGGTCTGGGTGCGCCGCACGCGACGGCGGAAGTCTGGGCCGCGGCGACGGCGCCAGCCGCCGGTCACGGCGAGGATCTCGCCGCCGGCCACGAGGCGACCGAACGGGCGCGATGGCGCAAACAGCTCGAAGGTGTCACGGTGGATGCGATCACGGCCGAGCTGGCCGCGCTGCTGGCGGCCGATCCCCAGGACCCGCAGGCCATCGATCGCGCCTGGCAGGCGCTGATCTGGCGGATCAAGCTCGACCCCGAGGTCGCCGCCAGCATTCCGGTGCGCGTCGCCGGGATGGAGCCACGCCTCGCCGACATGCTGATCTCGGCGCTCGGCGCCGCCGGCACCGAGGCGGCCCAGAACGTGCTGCTGGCGATGCGCAGCGATGCGGCGGCGACGCCGGCGCTGCGCACGTCGGCGACGGTCGCGCTGTTCCAGCTTGCCAGGCCGACCAGCAGCGTGTTCGCCGCGCTGGCCACCGACCTCGATGGCGCCCCGGAGTTCACCGGCGATACGGCGATGGGCATGTTGCTGCTCGGCGCGCTGGCGCCGCGCGCCGAAGACACCGCGGCCAACGGCGGCAAGGCGTTCGCCGCGCTGCTCGCGCAAGAAGGCCGGAGCGCGCAACAGGGTCGCGAGGATCTGTGGCTGAATGCGCTCGGCAATGTCGGCACGCCGGCGATCCTGCCGCACGTCGAACGCTACCTCGATCACGCGGACGAACGGGTCCGCGCCGCGGCCGGCAACGCCCTGCGCCACCTCGATACCCCGACCGCTCGGCAGCTGCTCGACCGCGGACTGTCGGACACGTCGCCGGCCGTGCGCGCCGACGCGGTGACGGCACTCGGCGAGCACCGCGCCGAGGCGGCGCGCGACACGCTGATCCGGGTTGCCGGCGAAGACAGTGACGCGACGGTCCGGCGCGCGACCATCGATGGACTGGTTGCGTTCGCGCCGCGGCATCCCGCGGCCCGGGCCGCGCTCGAACGGATGGCGCGCGACGATCGCGATGCCGACAACCAGCGCGCGGCGAAAACGGCCCTGGACGGCCTGCGGTAGCGACCCGGCCGTCCCGGAACATCCGGGACTTTCGTGTGACAACCGGGTCGGTGGGTTCCTCGTGCTGGGGACAGCAGCGTCTGCTGCTCCCCAACCGTGAACTCAACCATCTGGCAAACCAAAGGTTACATCGCCCTGGCGGCGGCCGTGTCGGCGCTCGGCGGTTGTGACCAACCGCCGGCACCGACGAACTCCGTGCCCCTGCCGGTGGCGACCACGCCGCCGCCGAAGCTGTCGGCGACTGGCCTGTGGTCCGATCCTTCTTCGCGGACGCTGGCCGCCGACGTCCTGACGTACTCGCCGCAGTACCCGCTGTGGACCGACGGTGCCGCCAAGCAACGTTGGATCGCGTTGCCGGCAGGAACGGCGATCGACGCGCGCGACATCGACGTCTGGCAGTTCCCGATCGGCACGCGGCTGTGGAAGGAGTTTGCGTTCGATCGGCCGGTCGAGACCCGCTTCATGCTGCGCACCGACGCCGGCTGGCAGTACGCGACCTACGTCTGGAACCAGGACGGCACCGACGCCGATCTGGCGCCAGAGCGCGGCCTGCCCGGTGTCGTGCCGACTCGCGACGGCGCGCGCCACGACATTCCCGGGCTGGTCGACTGCCGGCTGTGTCACGAGGGTGGCCGTTCGCCGGTGCTCGGCTTCTCGGCGCTGCAGCTGTCGCCCGATCGCGATCCACTGGCACCGCATGCGACCCCCAAGTCCGCTGGCGACGTCGACCTGCCGGCTCTGCTCGCGCGCGGCCTGCTGGCCCACGTACCCGAGCGCTGGCAGACGAGTGCGCCAAGGATCGCGGCCCGCACCCCGCACGAACGCGCCGCCGTCGGCTACCTGTTCGGCAACTGCGCCGGTTGCCACAACGCCGACGGCCCGCTGCAGCGTCTCGGTCTGCGCTTCGATCATCCGCTCGCGGCATCGACGGCGCCGGCCCTGACCACCGCACTCGACGTCGCCAGCCACTTCAGCCGCGGCGATGCCACGCATCGGCTGGT
Organism: Planctomycetota bacterium; assembly: GCA_016713175.1. Classification (GTDB taxonomy): domain Bacteria; phylum Planctomycetota; class UBA1135; order UBA1135; family UBA2386; genus JADJPQ01. The sequence goes on along the minus strand of JADJPQ010000004.1, from coordinate 669,992 downwards.
CACCGGCGATCCGGAACACTCGGTGATCGTGCGGCGCCTGCGGGCCACCGACCCGCTGACGCAGATGCCGCCGTTCGGTCGCCACGTCGCCGACACCGCGGCGGTCGCCCTGTTCGAACACTGGCTCGGCAGCGAACTGCCAGGCCTGCCCGTTGCCTCCACCCAAACCACCCAACCGAGAACGCACTGACATGAACGCCACCAGGATCGTCCTTCCGGCCCTGACCATCCTCGCCATCGCCGCCACCGTCGCCTTCACGCAGACCCCGGCCGCAACCGGGACCAAGGACCCGATCGCTCGCGGTCGCTACCTGGTCACGGCGATGGGCTGCAACGATTGCCACACGCCGTGGACGATGACCGCGCAGGGCCCGGCGCCGGACATGACCCGGATGCTGTCGGGACATCCCGCCGACGCGAAGCTGCCGGACCCGCCGGCCGGCTCGGAAGCGTGGCCGGTCAGCGTCAACACCACGAACACCGCCTGGTCGGGCCCGTGGGGCATCAGCTACACCGCCAACCTGACCCCCAGCAAAGCACACGGACTCGGCGCCTGGACCGCCGATGAGTTCCTCGCCGCGCTGCGCACCGGTCGCCACCAGGGTCGCGGTCGCCAGATCCTGCCGCCGATGCCGTGGCCGATGATCAGCCAGTTGACCGACGACGACCTGCGGGCCGTGTTCGCGTTCCTGCAGTCGATCCCCGCGATCGACAACCACGTGCCGGAGCCAACGCCGCCGCAAGGGCGCTGACCGTCAACTCGCGTCGGCCTCGATCGCCTGCTTCAACCAGCCGCGCGCGAACGCCCAGGTCCGCTTGACGGTCGGGGCCGACACCGACAACGCCGCCGCGGTCTCATCGACCGACAAACCGGCAAAGTAACGCAAGCGCACGACCTGGGCGGCATCGGCGTCGACACCCTGCAAGCGCGTGATCGCTTCGTCGAGGATCAGGAAACCGGCGGATTCCCGTTCCGAATCGGGATCCGGCAGACCGCTGAGGTCGACCGCCGCCCGTCGCGCATCGGGACCGCCGCGCCGCGCCGCCGCCTTGGCGCGCGCATGATCGACCAGGATCCGCCGCATCGACTCGGCGGCGGCGGCGAAGAAGTGCGCCCGGCTCTGCCACGGCACCTCGCGCGGCCCGACCAGCTTCAAGAACGCCTCGTGCACCAGCGCCGTCGCCTGCAGCGTGTGGCCATGGCGCTCGCCGCGCAGCGCCCGTTCTGCCACCGCCCGCAACTGCTCGTAGACCAGGGGCAACAGCCGGCGCGCACGTTCCGCATCGCTGAGGTCGTGGTCCTGCAGGATCATCAGGGTTGGCGGATCGGCGGACATGGGCATGCGCCAGAGCCGCCACGATCAACGGCGCCCATCCGTCCGTCAATCACCCAGGGACCGGCGGCGGCGTCCAAGAACTGATGGCCGGCAGCCGAATCCCGATCTGGTTGATCCCGGTCGCGGCGTTCTCCCGCTCTTGCCGCCGGACCGATGCCCACGTCGGGTCCCGGCCGCCGCCGTACGCAGCGCCGCCATTCCATTCCGTCCGCCGAACATGCCCATGGTCCGCCCACTGCTCGGGTCCGTCCCTGTCCTGCTGTCCCTGCTGGCCCCGCTCGCCGCCCAGATGTCGCCGCCGCCCGGTCGCTTCGCGCCGGTCTGGGCGCAAAGCGGCACGCTGGCCAACACCAACCCCGTCGAAGGCGTCGTCTGGAGTTCTTTCGTCACCGCGCCCCCCGGCTCGCCGTGGCTGCGCGTCTACTTCCGTGACGCGTTCCTCGATCGCGGCAGCTATCTGCGGATCGTGTCGCTGCGCGATGGCGACGTGATGACGATGCGGCAGGAACACCTGGCGCAGTGGAGCCTCAGCACCGCCTACTTCAATGGCGACACGGTGCTGGTCGAACTGGTGGCCGGCCCGAACACCACCGGCAACCACGTGACCGTCGATCGCGTGCTGGCCGGCGATCCTGCGCCGCGCATCATCCCGGAGTCGATCTGCGGTTCGACCGACGATCGCATCCCGTCGACCGATGCCCGCGTCGGCCGCCTCGATCCGGTCGGTTGCACCGGCTGGATCATCGACCTGCCGACCACCGGCAACGACAAGTGCCACCTGTCGGCGGGCCACTGCTTCCAGACCGGTCAGGTGCTGCAGTTCGCGGTGCCGGCATCGAGCGGCGATTGCTCGCTGCAACATCCGCCCGCCAGCAAGCAGTTCGCGATCGACTCGGCCTCGTCCCGTTCGGCCAACAACGGCGTCGGTGACGACTACTGGGTCTTCCGCTGCTTCCCCAATCCGTCGACCGGCCGCACGACGTTCCAGGAACAGGGCGCGGCGTTCACCCTGGCGACGACGATGCCGGCGATCGCGGCGACGCTGCGCAACACCGGTTTCGGTGTCGATGGCACCAACACGAACAATGCCTCCGGCGCCAACAACTCGTGCTCGTGCTCGACGACGACGGCCGGCACGCGCAACCAGGTGCTGCAGACGCACACCGGGCCGCTGACGGTGAATGGCGCCAACGACCTCGGCTACTTCGTCGACACCTGCGGCGGCAACTCCGGTTCGGTGATGATCGCCGAAGCGAGCGGGCTGGCGGTGGCGATCCACACGCACGGCGGCTGCACGACGTCGACCAGCAGCAACAACTCGGGCACCAAGGTCACGCATCCGGGTCTGCAGGCGGCGATCGCGCAGGTCTGTGCCGGCACGACCGGCAACAACAACGAGTGTGCTGGCGCCATCGCGCTGGTGAACGGCGCGAACGGCCCGTTCAGCAACGCCTCGGCGACGACTTCGACCCCGGCATTCGGCTGCGGCAGCGGCGGCAACGACCTGTGGTTCAACTACACCGCCGGCTGCACGGCGCCGCACACGTTCTCGACCTGCTCGGCCAACACCAACTTCGACACCGTCGTCGAAGTGCTCAGCGGTAGCTGCGGCACGCTGACCCGGCTCGGCTGCAACGATGACGGCACGGGCACCTGTGGTCTGGCGTCGAAGTTGACGGTCAACCTGACGAACGGCGTGACCTACAAGGTCCGGGTCGGCGGCTTCAACGGCGCGACCGGTTCGTTCGAACTGCGCGCGGTGCCGGGCACCGACAACGGCACGATCACGACGCTGGCGACGGCGTGCGGTCCGGCGGTCGTCGCGGTGGTCGGCGAACCGCGCATCGGCGCGATCCTCGGTGCCGCGGTGGCCGGGGTCGGCTCGGGCGTGCCGTTCGTCGGCATCGGGTTCGGTGCCGGCCAGCCGTTCTGCGGTTCGTGCGCGCTCGGTCACAACTGGGCGTCAGCGAACTTCGGCGCCAGCACCGCGCTGTCGGTGCCGTGCCGTGCGGATCTGATCGGCGTCGAGGTGCGGTTCCAGGGTGCCGGGCTGCTGACGCCGGGTGGCTGTGCGGCGCCGGCGGTGTCCTTGTCGGACACCAAGGTCGTCGTGATCGGCTGAGTCGCGAACTGCTGCCAACGGCCCGGTTGCTGGCGTGGCGGCCGGGCCCGAAGATCGCCAGGGACGCACACGAGCGAACCCATGGCAACCGCGCATTGGAATGTCGAGTCGCGACCGCACCGGCGGTCGCGCAGTCACCGGGCCGGCATTGCGGCCATCGGGCTCGCGCTGGCGTTGCCGGCCCAGAACCTGGTGCCGAACGGTGAGTTCGAGCAGGGCAGCGTCGGCTGGACGCGCCAATTCCTGCCGATGACCAGTGGTACGACCGGCTTCACCCGCACCCGCGTCGCCGGCAACGGCCCGTCGATGGCGATGTTCTCGTCGATGCCCACACCGACCGGACCGTTGATGACGGTCTACGGCAGCTGGTACCAGTCGGCGCCGTTCGCGCTGCCGGCGCAGCAGCACACCGTCAGTGTGCGGGCAATGTGGGAGAACCACGATGCGCTGCCGCTGCCGACCGGCAACGCCGCACAGTTGCTGATCCGCGACGCCGCCAACACCGTCGTCTGCACCTTCGCGTTGGTCAGCCCGAACCCGACTGCATCGACCAGCCGGGCGACGGGCGAACGCACGTTCGTCGCCACCGGCGGCCTCTATCGGGCCGAGCTGCGGCTCGACAACGGCTTGCCGACTGCGGGTGTCGCCGGACACACGATCTGGGTCGATGACGTCGTGATCGGATCTCCGGTCAGTTCGGTATTCGGTCAGGGGTGTCCCGGCAGCGGACAAGTGGTACCGGTGATCGACTCGGTGAACTGGCCGCAGATCGGTAGTGGTGCGTTTGCGGTCGAAGTGCACGATGCGTTCGCGCCGACGGTCGGGCTGTTCGCGCTCGATCTGGCGAACTCTGCGCCGTTGCCGCTCGGCGGTGGTTGCTGGCAACTGGTCGGCACCGGGGCGCTGTGGGTCGCGCCGATCGCGGGCAGTGGTCCGGGTCAGGGTTTTGCCAGCCAGCCGCTGCCGATTCCGGCCGACCCGGGCCTTGCCGGGCTACGGCTGTTCTGCCAATGGGGAATCGGCGATCCCGGCGCCCCCAACGCGTGGCCGCTGGCGGTGACGGCCGGGGCCGCGTTCACGATCCAGTGATGGCCCGCGTCAGGGCCAAGCCGATGGACGAGCCCGAGTGCCGTCACCGGCGCCGACACTGTTCTGCCAGCAGGCGCTGGATCGTCAACAGCAGGTGGTCGGGCTCGACGATCCGGTGCCAGACGTTCAGGTCGAGCTCACGGGCGACGGCATCGACGATCGGCCCACCTACCATCGACCGTCCAGGTGCTCGGCCGGCCCGGGTCGCGCGATCAGTAGCTGCAGGTCAGGTTGCAGGCGTTGGTGATCCCGAACATCACGACGCGCGGCACCCGGCGCCGCAGGTGCGAGGTCGTTGGCGCATCCACCCGGACGTTGGTGCCGGTCGCGGGGTGGAACCACAGTGCGGCACCGTCGAGATCGTAGCGGTGGAACGTGCGGCGCGAACCCGCGGCAAGCGTGGTCATTGCCAGGGTATCTCGCAGGCCCTTCGTGCTGTCGAATCGTTCGATGGCGGCGTTGTCGACCGCCGGCACGCCGTCGCCGCCGCCGAACACCCAGTGCTTCACGGGCGCGGCGGCGGCGCACGCGGCGCACGCAGACGGTGCGTTCTAGCCGCCGATTGGCGGGGACATCCGCCGAAGCACCTGTCGTTCCCCCGCATACGACAACCTGGTCAACGCCGCATCCGGCGTCATCCAGACCACGTCCGCGACCTCGTCGGCATCCTCGATCGCGCCGACCGCCAACAGATCCATCGGGAAGAACACCACCACCTTCGGGATCCCGCCGACCTCGTATTCCGCGAAGTCCGGTGGGCCCACGATCGCCGCCAGACACCCGGTTTCCTCCCGCACCTCCCGCACCGCTGCCGCCTGAAGCCCTTCGCCGCGATCGACCTTGCCCTTGGGCAACGACAGATCGCCATGCCGCCGCCGCTGCACGATGGCGATTTCGACGCCGCCTGGCCCTGATCGCCGGACGATGCCGCCGGCGGCGAGAATGTGGGTTGGCTGCGACTTCGGTGGAACGTTCATCGTCGCCGCAGAGCCTACGCTCGGCTACCGTGCCCGCCATGGCGCTCGCGCCGTTTCCCGTGCCGATCGAATCGGCGTGGCAACCGATCGACCAGCGACGTCAGTCTCGCTGGCGCGCCCAGCTCGTCCACGCGGGATTCGCCGCCCGCATCGAGAAGGTCCCCGGTCCCGGCCCCAGAGTGAACGTGCTGTTCCTCGACGTCCCGGCACCAGACCTCGAAGCCGCCGAGTCCCGGTTGCTGACGAGTCTCGAGCCACACGAGGACCGCCCGTGGGCCGACCGCGTCGCCGACACTCTCGAACAGCGCCGCCGCCCCTTCGTCCTGACCACGAACGTCTGGCCCCGGATCTCGACGAAGCTGCCGCTGCGCTCCCCACCGTTGCAGGATGACCGGTGGATCTACCCCCACTTCGGACTCGCCGAGGCCGACAACGGCAGGACGTCGCTGCTCGCCTATCCCCGCACGGCACTGTTCCTGTTGCGCGCACTGCCCAAGGTCACGCTGCCCCGTCGCGGAATCGACGACGGCACGCGATGGCCGGCGATCGCGGAAGCCGACGATGCCGAGGAGAGGAATTGGTTGACCGCGGTGGCGGCCACGCTGAACGACCACGAAGTCCGCACCCGTACGATCGACCTGCCGCAACGCCGCACCTTGCTGACCGCCGATGCCGGCGACGACTCGCTGGACACGTTCGCCACCCGCGTGCGCCCGTGGCTGCAAGCTGCCGGCGTGCCCGCAGAGTCCTGTCCCTGGTTCTGGCAACCGACCTGCATCGTCGCGGCACTGCCAACGGCCGACGCGTTCTCGTGGCAGCAGCGGCTGCGTGCGGCGCTCGGCGAACCGGTGTTCGCCGGCAACGTCGCCGCCCCTGCGACCCTCGAACTGCGCGTGCCCGCCAGCGCGATCAGCCGGACGTTCGCGCTGCTCGCCGCCGGGCGCTGAACGTTCGCAACGCCGCCGTTGGCCAGGCGCCTCCACGCCGCTACCGTGCGGCCCCATGGACGGCATCCTGGTGTTCCAGCAGATCAAGAAGCTGATCGAACAGGGCGCGCTCGCCTCGAGCCCGGCGATCGCCCCCACCCAGGTCCAACCCAGCTCCCTCGACCTGCGCCTGGCGACCCGCGGCTACCGCGTTCGCAGCGGCTTCCTGCCGGAGAACGTCCGGGTCGCCGACCGCCTCGAGGAGATGACGCTCTACACGTTCGACCTGACCGACGGCGCGGTCCTCGAGAAGGGTCACTGCTACATCGTCCCGCTGCTGGAACGGATCGAGAAGCCGCTGCCGTACCTGATCCGCGCCAACCCGAAGTCGTCGACCGGCCGCCTCGACCTGTTCACCCGCCTGCTCGCCGACCGCTGCGGCCGCTTCGAGACGGTACCGCCCGGCTACACCGGACCACTGTTCCTCGAGATCGTGCCGCGCAGCTTCCCGGTCCGGATCCGCACCGGGCTGTCGCTGTGCCAGATCCGCTTCTCGCAGGGCCATTCGGCGCTGACCGACGACGAACTGCGGCACGAACATGCCCGTTCGCCGCTGCTGTTCGACGACCACGGCAAGCCGCTGCCGGCCAGCAAGCTCAAGGTCGACCGCGGTCTGTGCATGGGCGTCGCGATCCGGCGGGACCGGGATCTCACCGGCCCGATCGGCTACGTCGCGCGCCGGTATTCGGGGATCGTCGACTTGCAGAACGAAGGCGGCCACGACGCCGATCAGTTCTTCGAAGCGATCCAGGAACCGCGGGACGGCCGGTTCATCGTCGTGCCCGAGGAGTTCTACATCTTCGCCAGCAAGGAACGGATCCGGGTGCCGCGGCATCTGGCGGCCGAGATGGTCGCATATGACGTCGGCATCGGCGAACTGCGGACCAACTACGCCGGTTTCTTCGACAACGGGTTTGGCGGCGAGCACGGGACCCGGGCGGTGCTGGAAGTGCGGCCGCACGACGTGCCGTTCCTGCTGGAGGACGGGCAGGTGTTCTTCAAGCTGGAGTTCTTCCGGACGCTGGAGGAGCCGGAGGTCGTGTATGGCGATCGGCGGCTCAGTTCGCACTACCAGGGGCAGGGGTTGAAGCTCAGCAAGCACTTCCGCGGCTGAGCCCGGGAGCCGGGCCCCCCAGCAATAAGGTCCAGCCGAGCGTTGAGCCGATACCACCGGCACGCTAGAACGCCCCCATCTTCCCAAGTCTGTAGGACCTACGACGATCGAGCCCACGATCCTATCCCCATCCGGCATCGACCTGCGCAAGCTGGACCGCGACGCGATCCAAGCCACGCAGCGCCTGATCGCGCGGGGTTACGAGGCCTATCTGGTTGGCGGCTGTGTCCGCGATCTGCTGCTCGAGCGGTCGCCCAAGGACTACGACATCGCCACCGAGGCCCGCCCGCAGCAGGTCAAGCGCACGTTCCCGCGCAACTGCCGGATCATCGGCCGCCGCTTCAAGCTGGCGCATCTGCACTTCCACAACAACACCAAGATCCTCGAGGTCTCGACGTTCCGGCGCACGCCGCAGGAGACCAACGACGAGGACCTGCTGATCACGCGCGACAACGAGTTCGGCACCGCCGAGGAGGACGCGCTCCGCCGCGACTTCACCGTCAACGCGCTGTTCCTGGATCCGAGCCGCAACTGCATCCTCGACTACACCAACGGCCTCGAGGACGTGCGCGCGAAGGTGATCCGGACCATCGGCGATCCGCGCGTCCGATTCCGCGAGGATCCGGTCCGGATCCTGCGGGCCGCCAAGTTCGCCGGGCGGCTCGGCTTCCACGTCGAGGACGACACGCTGGCGGCGATGGCCGAAGTGGCGCCGGATCTGATGCGCGCGTCGGCGCCGCGGCTGCTCGAAGAGATCCTGCGGTTGCTCCGCGGCGGCCACGCGCTCGACAGCTTCCAGTTGCTGCGCGACATCGGCGCGATGCGCAGCCTGCTGCCGATCGTGGCCGAGTTCCTCGGCCGGGCGCCGCAGCCCGACCGCGTCGGCTTCTGGCGGTTGCTCGAAGCGCTCGACCACGTCGTCCACCAGGGCCGTGTGCCCGCCAACCCGGTGCTGCTCGGCACGCTGTTCGCGACGCCAGTCGGCTTCGAGACGCTGCACCAGCCGGGGCGCAGCCCGACCTCGATCGCGGAAGAACTGCTTGGCCCGCTGAGCACGACGTTGCGCCTGTCGCGCCGCGATGCCGGCTGCCTGAAGCGGATCTGCGGCGTGCAACACCGGTTCCCGCAGCTCGAAGGGCAGAAGCGGTTCAAGGTGCAGGGCTTCCTGCACGGGCCGTACTTCTGGGAAGCGCTCGATCTGTTCGAACTGCAGTCGCTGGCGACCGGGATCGACCCGGCCATGGCGGGCGAATGGCAGGCGTTGGCGCGGGCAGAGGGTGTGCGGTCCGAGTATGGGCCGCGGCCCGCCGGTCCGCGCGGCGCGCCGGTTGCCGATCATGGCCACGATGACGAACGGCCAACCGAGCCGTTCGCCGAGGGCGAAACCGACGACCGGCAGAACGGGCCAAGCGACGAGCCGAACCCCTATTCCGGCCCCGATGAGCCCGAGGCTGGCCACGACCAGCCGTTCGGCCCCGCCGATGCGCAACGGGGCGACGAACCGTTCGAACCAGGTCGCCGGCGCCGGCGACGCCGGCGGCGACGCGGTCGCGACCGGGGCGACGACGGTCCTTCTCACCACGTCGATCCCAACGCCGTGCTGCCCGACATCGCCGATGGCGAACGCGCGACGCCGAGTGGCGGTGCGCCGGCGGAGGATCCGGACGAGCCGCCGCCGTTCGATTCGCGGAGCGACGACGACCTTCGACAGGAGCCGACCGGCTTGCCGGCTCCGGAATTCGACGACGGCTCGCCCGCATCGGCTGGCGAACCGGGTGAAGGTGACGGCCCGGGCTTCGAGCCGGGTCGGCGCCGACGTCGGCGTCGGCGCCGCCGTGGTCAGCGCGACGATGCGGGTGACCGAGCCGACCGCAGCTCCCGCCAGGACGCGGCGACCGAGGCGCACACCACCGCGGCGGACGCCGAGGATCACCCGGCAAGGTCCGCGGACTTGGGCGCAGACGCGCCGACCGACCAGTCCGGACCGGCGGGTGACGCGGCCGACGAAATCGACCGTTCCGGCCTGCCTGCCCCGGTTGAAACCGATCCGGACGGCAATGAACCACAAGCCGACCACCAATCGGGCCATGGCCAGCACGAGGAGGGCCGGCGTGGTCGCCGACGTCGGCGCCGCGGTCGCGACCGTGATCGCGGTCACGATCCGGCGCGGGGTCCCGACGGCCAGCGCCGTGGTGAGGACAGCCAGCATGGACAACCGGGGCGACCGCATGGTCACCCGGGCCAACGGCAACACCAACAAGGCCGGCCGCAGCATGGGCAGCACCAGCACGGCCAGCCGCAGCACGGTCAACGGCAGCATGGCCAACCGCAGTCGGGCCAACACCAGCAAAGCCAGCACCAGGGCCAGCACCGCCACGGTCAGGGGCGCCCGCAACAGGGTCCACGCGGCCAAGAACGCCAGCACGACCGCAACCGCCAGCGCGCGGCCGGCCGCGACGTCGACGTCGTCTCCCGCCATCAGGACCGCCGCGGCAAGGTCGAAGTGATCGAACCACCGCCGCTCGACCTGACCGCCTTCGACGTCGAACTCGACCCCAAGCGCGTGCCGACGTTCGGCTCGATCGTCGAAGGCAAGGGCCGGCCCAAACGCCGCGCGCCGCGGCTGCCCGACGACAGCGGCATCGACGACTACAAGCCACCGCCACCGCCCGGGGGCGGTGATGCACCGCCGCCGGCGCCGCCGCCCGAACGCGAACCCGACACGTTTGGCGACTGGTGAGGTGATGGCCGCCGCCAGACCGCAACCGCCGCCACGGACGAAGATCACCACCGCCGCGCTGCGCGAGATGAAGCAGCAGCGCGAACGGATCGTCGCGCTGACCGCCTACGACCACCTGTTCGCCGGCCTGCTCGATCAGGCCGGCATCGATGTCGTGCTGGTCGGTGACTCGATGGCCATGGTCGTGCAGGGCCGCGACACGACCGTGTCGGTGACGATGGACCAGACGGTCTACCACTGCGAACTGGTCGCCCGCGCCTGCAAGCGCGCGCTGGTGGTCGGCGACCTGCCGTTCCTCAGCTATCAGGTCTCCACTGAAGACGCACTGCGCTCGGCTGGCCGGCTGCTGAAGGAAGGCCTGGTCGAGGCGGTCAAGCTCGAAGGCGGCGCGCCGGTGCTCGCCACCGTCGCGCGGCTGGTCGAAGCCGGCATTCCGGTGATGGGCCATCTCGGTCTGACGCCGCAGAGCATCCATCAGTTCGGCAGCTACAAGGCGCGCGGCATCGATCCGGCGGAACAGCGACGGATCGTCGCCGACGCCAAGGGCCTCGAACAGGCCGGCGCGTTCGCACTGGTGCTCGAGAAGGTGCCGGCGGCGCTCGGCCGGAAAGTGGCGAAGGCGGTGACGATCCCGGTGATCGGCATCGGCGCCGGGCCGCACGTCGATGGCCAGATCCTGGTCACCGCGGACATGCTGGGCTTGTTCAGCAAGTTCCGGCCGCGGTTCGTGCGTCGGTATGCCGAACTCGGCAAGGCGATCGACTCGGCGCTGCGCGCGTTCGGCGCCGATGTGCGGCAAGGGGCGTTCCCCGGGCCGGACGAGAGCTACTGAGCCGCCGTACCCGAACCGCCAAATAGCCGGGCCCCGCCGCTCCCCCTGGCCCGCCACGTCGGCACCTCGCCGAGCCCCCGGTCCGACGCATCAGGGAGCCGTCCGGGAGCACGAAGCAGGAGCGCACTCGCTGCCCACCGAAGCCGCCCCGTCGCCTCCCGCCAAAGATCGCGCCTGCTGCTCGACCTGACCACCGCGACCGGCTGACCAGCCCGGTCACAGATACCGCGTCCACCGGTGCCGGAACGTCTGCTTGTACCAGCGATAACCCGCGCACAGCGGCAGCGCCAGCGCGACGACCAGCACGGCGCCCCACCACGACGTCACGAACGTCGCCCCGGTCGGCAGCACGCCAAGCGCCACGCCCAGTCCGATCAACGGCAGGTGCAACAGATAGAAGAACATCGGCACCTGACCGAGGATCCGCAGCGGATTGGCACGCCAGATCGGGCGTCGACGCCGCTGCCAGGCCAGCAACGCCGCCAGCACCAGCGCCATCAGACCGAGTTCGAGCGCCAGGAACGTGAAGCTCGGCGGGTACTTGCTGTTGTGCAACCACTCGAGCACGCCCGGACCCCGCCGGTGCAGCTGCATGTTGCCAAAGCCATCGAGCCACCGCACCACGCCGAACGCCGCGATCGCCACGACTCCGGCCAGCGCGACGCGAACGGGCGTCACCGTGCCCGCCTGCAGCCGCCGGCCAAACCACAGACCGCCGAGCATCACCGGCACCCACGGCAGCACGGGATACAGCACCATCACGTCGACCGGCCAGCCGCGACCACCGTCGGCACGCCACGTGCCGCCGGTGAACGACAGCGAACGCCACAGTGGCTGGGCCCAACCCGTGCCGGCAGAGCCGCGCACCAGTTCGGTCGCGACCAGCAGCCCAACGATCAGCACCGCCAACACCATGGAAGGCGCGCGGCGCAGAAGCGCCGCGGCGATCATCGCGACCCCGATCGCGGCGATCACCTGCACGAACACCGGCAGCGCGAACAACGACCAGCCGCCGCCACCTTCGCCGGCGCGCCAGTACGACGACACCAACGTCAGCTCCAGCACCACCAGCACGAGCCCCCGCGCGATCAGATGACCGGTGCCCGCCCGCGACAACGCGATGCCGGCGCCCGCCAGGAACACGAACGTCGGCGCGCACAGATGCGTGCAGAAGCGCGTCAGGAAGTCCGGCGCCGACAGCGGATACGGCTGCTGCCAGGCCACCGAATCCCCCTGCGCATGGTGCGCATTGACGACGGCATCGACATGATCGACCGCCATCAACGCCATCACCAGACCGCGCAACCAGTCCAGCGCCGGCAAGCGCTCGTCGGATCTTTGCAGCGGCGGAGACGACAGTTCGGCGTGCTCATGCATCGGCGACCGCTAGGATGACGCCGCGACGTGCGCGGCCTCTACCTCGAACACGGAAACCTGACGTTCCGGACCGACCTGCCCGAACCGCCGGCCCGACCGGGCTGGACCCGGGTCCGGGTCACCCTGGCCGGCATCTGCGCCACCGACCAGGCGCTGGCCAAGGGCTACCTGGGCTTCACCGGCGTGCCGGGCCACGAATTCGTCGGCGTTGCCCTCGATGGGCGGCTGCGCGGCCGCCGCGTCGTCGGCGAGATCAATGCCGGCTGCGGAACGTGCGCCCGGTGCCAGGCCGGCGACAGCCGCCACTGCGCCGAACGCACGGTGCTCGGCATCGTCGGCCAACCGGGCGCATTCGCCGAGATCCTGTCGCTGCCCGACCGCAACCTGCTGGCGGTGCCCGACGAGATCGACGATGTCGCCGCGACGTTCACCGAACCGCTGGCAGCGGCGCTGCACCTGCAGACCGAACTCGGCGACCGAGCACCCGATCGCGCGCTGGTCATCGGCGACGGCAAACTCGGCATCCTGTGCGCATGGGCCCTGGCCCGACTGGGCCATCGCGTGACGATGGCCGGCCGCCATCCCGAACGCCGTGCGTTGTTGCCGCCCTCGACGGCGTTCGCGACCGGCCTGCTCGAAACGGACCGCCCGGCCGCGTCGGTCGCGCCATTCCCGTTGGCGGTCGACGCCTCTGGCAATCCCGCGGTGCTGCCAGCGGTGCTGCCGCTCTTGCAGCCGCGCGGCCTCGTCGTGCTGAAGACCACGACCGAACGTCCCGTCACCGCCGACCTCGCCCTGGTCGTGATCCACGAACTGCGGATCGTCGGTTCGCGCTGCGGCCGCTTCGCCCCGGCGCTGGCGGCACTGGCGCAACATGCGGTTCCGGTCGAACGGCTGGTCGCTGCCCGTTACCCTCTGGCGGATGGGCTCACCGCGTTCCGCCACGCGTCCAGCCGCGGCACCTTGAAGGTGCTGCTCGACCTGGGCTCTCCCTGAACCGCCGTCCGATGCCTGCTCGCCGCCATCCGTTCACCCGCTTGCTGCAGCTGCTGCCCGCGCCGATCGCCGCGCTGTGGGTGCTCGGCATCGCGCGCTTCCGCAAGTGGGAACTCGATCCGCTGCAGGCGATGGGCATCGTGGCAGTGGCCTTCGCGCTGCACCTGATCGTGCGGCGAGCACGCCCCGAACGACCACCGGTGCCGCTGCCGCCGCAGGCGAACCCACGGATCGTGGCCACGCTTGCCGCCGGCTTCGTCGGCATCGTCGGACTGATCGTCGGCGGCCTCGTCGAGTATGTCGTCGAACAGGCCTACGCGCTGCAGGACGTGCCGTGGTGGCTGCGCACGCTCTGGCACGGCGCCTGCGCGTTCGCAGCGTCGTGGTGTCGCCTGCTGGCCCGCTATTCGCCGCCTTAGTCAGCGCACCGCCGCAAACCCATCCAGCACGATCTGCGGCGTCAGATAGTCCTCGCGCACCGGCTCCTCGCGACACAGATCCGTCGACAAGTACTTCTTGTTGGAGTCCGGGAACACCGTCACCACCGCGGCGCTGCCGCCGAGTTCCTCGACCAGTTGCGCCGCGCCGAGGAAGTTCGCGCCCGACGAGATGCCGACGGCCAGCCCGAGCTGCCGCGCCAGCTGCTGCGCCATCAGGATCGCATCGCCATCCCAGACATCGACGATCGCATCCAGCGCCTCGAGGTCCACGACCGCCGGCACGAACTCATCCGAGATCCCCTGGATCCGGTGCTTGCCGACCTTGTGCCCGGTCCGCAGCGTCGGCGAGTTCGCCGGCTCCAGCGGATGCACGCGCGCCCGCGGAAACGCCGCGCGCAGCGCGCGCCCGACGCCCATCACCGTGCCGCCGGTGCCGACGCCGGCGACGAACGCCGCCGGCCTTTGCCCGAACGCCTCCATCTGCAGCAGGATCTCCGGCCCGGTGCCCATCGCGTGCGCACGGACGTTGGCCTGGTTCTCGAACTGCCGCGGCAGGAACACCCGTTCGTTGGCACGCGCGAACTGCTCGGCCATCTGCACTGAACCGACGAACCCGCCCTGCGCCGCGGTCACCGGTACCACCTCGGCGCCAAAGCTCTTGATCAGCGCCACGCGTTCCTGGCTCATCCAGTCCGGCATGTAGATCCGCACCGGATGCCCGAGCGCGCGCCCGAGCGCCGCGAACGCGATGCCGGTGTTGCCGGAACTCGCCTCGACGATCAGGTCACCGCGGCCGAGCTGATCCTGCGCGTAGGCCTCGCCGAGGATGTGGCAGGCCATCCGGTCCTTGACCGAGCCGGTCATGTTCATCGACTCGTATTTGGCGTAGAGCCGCCGCGCCTGCCCCTGACAGCGATAGTGGATCTCGAGCAGCGGCGTGCCGCCGACGAGCTGACGCAATGCGGCGACCGAACGGGTGGCCGCTGGATTCGACGTGTGGATCGTCACCCGCACATTGCCGCCGCTGGCTCGGCCTGCCGCCATGCGCACCAGTGCGCAGTTCTCAGCTCCCGCGCAGGCGCCGCACCGCACCCTTCAGCTTCTGCCACGACTTGCCGAGCGCCGACGGCGGCGAAAACGGGAACAGGCGGTCCAGTTCGGCCAGGAACGCGGCATCCGGCACGTAGGCCTCCGCCGCCAGGTTGGTCTGCAGCTGGCGCTCGTGCGTCGCACCGGTGATCACCGACGTGAGTTCCCGCCGCTGCAGCAGGAACGCAAGCGCCACGACCGCCGGGTCGACGCTGCGCTGGCGGCACGCCGCGACGAACGCGCGCAACTGCGCCTGAGGCTTTGGCTGCAACCACGGCTCGAGCCAACGGCTCTGTGCCGCGCGACTGCCCGGCGGCACGCCATCGATGTATTTGCCAGTCAGCGCGCCACCCGCCAACGGACTCCAGACGACGACGCCAAGCCCGAGTTCTTGGCAGGTCGGCAACACCTCGCCCTCGATGTCGCGTTGCAACAGGTTGTAGCACGGCTGTTCGACCTTCGGCGGCGGCACGCCCTGCGCCCTGGCCTCGGCCACCGCGGCGCGCAAGGTCGCCGGCCGCCAGCAGCTCGTGCCCCACGCCCGCACCTTGCCGGCCTGCACCAGCCCACCCATCGTCGCGACGATCTCCGGCAGCGGCGTCGCCGGATCCTCGCGGTGGCAGAAGTACAGATCGAGATGCGACAGCCGCAGCCGCTGCAGCGTCGCATCGATCGACGCCAGCACATGCGCCCGCGACAGCCCGCGATCGCCAGGCGCATCGCTCATCGGAAAGAACACCTTGCTCGACACGATCAGATCGCTGCGCCGACGCTGCGCGAGGAAGTTGCCGACCACCTGTTCGGCCGCGCCATGGCTGTAGACATCGGCGAGGTCGAGGAAGTTGATGCCGGCGTCGACCGCCGTGTGCAGGATCCGGTGCGAGGTCGCCTCGTCGACGCTGCCGCCGAACGTCAACCAGCCGCCGATCGCCAACACCGACAACTGCAGGTCGGTCCCGGGCACCTGTCGATAGCGCATGCCAGCACTGTCGCGCCGCGGTCACCGAACCGCAAATGTCGCCACGCGTTCCGTGCGTTCGGCGATACTGCGCAGTCATGCCGAGGCTCCCCCTGCTCGCCACCGCCGCCCTCGGGCTGGCCGCCGCCGCTGCCGCGCAGCGACTCGAGCTGCCATTCGAACAGGTGACCGCCGACTGGCATGGCGTCCGCCAGATCGCCGATGGCGTGCGCGGCAACGCCGCCCGCTTCGATGGCGACCAGGGCCACCTCGACGCCGGCCCGTGCCCGATCGACAGCGAACGGTCGTTCACGCTGCGGTGCAGGATCCGCACGACCAAGGGCGAGTTCTGCACGCCGCTGATGGCGCGCCACGGCGATCAGGTCGGCATCTCGCTCGTGCTCGGTCGGCAGACTGGCCACCTGGCGTTCGAATCCTGGAGCTGGCAGCGCGTCAAGCTGCAGTCCCGCCAACGCATCGACGATGGCCAGTGGCATGCGATCGAGGTCGCGTACGACGCCGGCACGAACACCGCGCTGCTGTTCGTCGATGACGACTTGCAGGGGTTCGCCGAGCTCGGCCCCGGCACCTCACCGGACGCCGTTCTGCGACTTGGCAACAACATCGGCACCCATCAGCCGTTCGCCGGCGATCTCGACGAACTGACGATCCAGCCGACCTGCGACCGCACCGACGTGCTGGCCTGGGCCGCGCCGGTGATTCCGCTGGCCGAGAAGCGCGCCGCGCTGCAGGGATTGCGGCAGCGGCTGCTGCCGACCCGGACGCCATCGCTCGACGAACGCGCCGCCGCCGACTGGCCGCAGCGTCGCGCGGCTGTTCGCGCGCAGGTGCTGGATGCCCTCGGCCTGCAGCCGTTGCCCGAGCGGGTTCCGCTCGACGTCACCCGCCACGGCGCTCTCGAGCAGGACGGCATCGTCGTCGAACGGATCAGCTGGCGGACGTTCGGCGAACGGCGCGCGACCGGCTGGTTGTGGCGACCCGAAAGTCGTCCGGCGGCGCCGGCACCCGCGATGCTGTGCCCGCATGGCCATTGGCAGAACGGCGCCCGCCATCCGATCGTGCAGGCGCGTTGTGCCGCGTTCGCGAAGTTCGGTTGGGTCGCCCTTGCCGTCGACAGCAGCCACGCCGAGAACGTCGCCGCCGGCGCCTCGCCGATCGGCACGATGACCTGGCACAACCTGCGCGCGCTCGAACTGCTGCAGCAGCGCGACGATGTCGACCGTACGCGCATCGGCGTGACCGGCTGCAGCGGCGGCGGTCAGCAGACCTACTACCTGATGGCCGTCAGCGACGAGTTCGCCGCCGCGGCGCCGATCTGCATGGCCTGCTACCTCGCCAGCATCGTCAGCGATGAGGACGTGCACTGCCGCTGCAATCAGTTGCCGCGGTTGATCCCGCGCATCGATGTGATCGAGATGTGTGCGGTGTTCGCGCCGAAGCCGGTGTTCTTCGGCAGCGTGACGGGCGACTGGACCGCACTGTTCCCGCGGCAGGGTTTCCCCGAACTGCAGGCCCACTGGCAACGGCTCGGCGGCGGCGCGGCAATCCGGGCGCTGCATCGCGACGAAGGGCACGACTACAGTCCGCCGATGCGCGAGGCGGTGTACGGCTTCCTGCACGACGCGCTGACGCCCCCGGCTGCCGACGGCAAACCGCGCACGGCGATCGCCGAGCCGCCGTTCGCCGCGTTCGCGGTCGATCGGCTGGCTGCGCTCGG
This sequence comes from Planctomycetota bacterium, assembly GCA_016713175.1. Classification (GTDB taxonomy): domain Bacteria; phylum Planctomycetota; class UBA1135; order UBA1135; family UBA2386; genus JADJPQ01. The sequence goes on along the minus strand of JADJPQ010000004.1, from coordinate 652,197 downwards.
CGGCCCACCGGCCCACGATCTCGTCGACGACCGCAGCGCCGGCGCCGAACTGCTGGCGCGCCGGCCCAGGATCACCGAACCGCGCGACCTTGCGCCAGACCTGCCCTGGAACGCGCCGATCGCCGCCATCGACTGGCGCGCGCACACGGCCGATGGCTGGCGCAGTGGCAGCGTCCGCGGCGATGACCGCGTGCCGGTGCCGTTCCTGCTGCAGGACCGTGCCGGCGATCCACGGACCCGCTGGACCGTCATCGCCAGCCCGCTCGGCAAGGCGACCTTGCGCCAGCAGCCGCCGGGCTGGCTCCGGACCGAGACCCGGGTCGCACTCGTCGATCCACGTTGGTGCGGAGAATGGCAGCGCTTTGCACCCTTCTGGCGCCGCAACGGCTTGTGGTGTGGTCGCGGTGAGCTGTACCAACAAGCGCATGACCTGGCCCTGGTCTGCCGCAACCTGCCGGGCGACGCCCGGGTCGTCCTCGTCGGTCTTGGCACCTGCGGGCCAGCCGCCATCGTCGCGGCGACCCTGTGCGACCGGATCGAGCGCGTCATCGCTGACGACGTCGGCCCTGCGTACGAAGACCACGGCAACCGGTTGCCCGAAGCCCCCGAACTGCTGCGCGCCGGCGGTTTGTCGTTCTTCGTCGATCGGATCCGCGACCGCGCCATCCTTGGCGGCGACCCGATCCTCGACGACGCCGCCCTCGCCAAAGCGCTGGCGCGCTGACGCAACCTTGCGCTGCCCGCATCGCCCCGACAAAGTTCGCCGCGCCGCGGCTACCCCGCGACCTCCCGCATGGACTACGCACTGACCCTCGACGGCGTCACCAAACGCTTCGGTTCGTTCACCGCCGTCGACGACCTCTCGCTGCGCATCCCGCGCGGCTGCATCTACGGCTTCCTGGGCCAGAACGGGGCCGGCAAGACGACGACGATCCGGATGGTGATGAGCATCTTCCATCCCGACCGCGGCACGATCTCGGTGCTCGGCCATCCCGATGCCAGTGAGGTCAAGGACCGGCTCGGCTACCTGCCGGAAGAGAAAGGCCTCTACAAGAAGATGAAGACCGGCGAGATCATCGCCTACTTCGGCAAGCTGAAGGGCCTGGATCCGGCGACCGCCAACCGGCGCGCGAAGGAACTGCTGACCCGCTATGGCCTCGGCGACTGGATCGACAAGAAGTGCGAGGCGATGAGCAAGGGCATGGGCCAGAAGGTTCAGGTTCTCGGCACGATCATCCACGAGTCCGAACTGGTGATCCTCGACGAGCCGTTCTCCGGCCTCGACCCGGTGAACCGTGACATGATGCGCGACTTGATCCTCGACATGAAGCGTTCGGGCCGCACGGTGATCTTCAGCACTCACGAGATGGAACGCGCCGAACAGCTCTGCGACTACGTGATGATGATCCACAAGGCCCGCTTGCAGTTCGCGGGGCCGCTGGCGGAGGTCCGACAGGGCCGCGATTTCGGCATCCAGCTCGACTACGACGGCGATGGCGCGGCGTTGCGGTCGCTGCCCGGCGTCAGTCGCGTCAACGACTCCGGCAAGTTCGCCGAACTGTTCCTGGCGCCGAACGCCGATCCACAAGCCGTGCTCGCCGCGCTGGTCGGCAAGGTCAGGATCCGCCGCTTCGACGTCCGCGAGCCGTCGCTGCACGAGGTGTTCGTCCGCACGGTCGAACAGGCCAACCAGAAGCTGGAAGCGGCGGCCGCCGCCGGAGGTCGCTGAACATGGCCAACAAAACGCTACTGGTCGCGCAACGCGAGTATCTCGAGAACGTCCGCACCAAGACGTTCTGGCTCGGCATCCTGGCGTTCCCAGCGATCTTCGCGATCGCGATCGGGATCGGCTGGATCATGGAGAAGACCAAGGCGCAGCAGAGCTACGCGATCCTGGACTACAGCGAGCAGAAGCTCGGGACCAGGATCGAGGAACAGGCGCGCGGCGGCGATCTCGAGCGCTACCTGGCCGAACTGTTCGGCGGCGCCAAGGACGGCGACTTCGCCGCGGCGTTGGCGGCGGCGGAGGCCAAGATCCCGGCGGACAACCCGCTGCGCGGTCTGCTGGCTGCGCTGAAGGACACCCCGCCCGAGGAGATCGAGGCGATGAAGCAGGCAGCCGCCGCCGGCAAGCGCCCGACGCCGTCCGCCGCGACCATGGGACGGTTCTTCTCGTGGGCCGCCGACCTCGGACCCGACCAGATCAAGCAGTTGACGATGCTCGGCTCGGCACAGCGCTACCGGTTGCGTTCGATCCAGGATCTCGGCGTCGCCGACCTGCCGCGCGCCGAGCAGGAGCAACGGCTGAACGACAAGATCAAGAACGGTGATCTGTTCGCCTACTTCCTGATCGACGGCGATCCGGTCGCCAAAGCCGACCGGTTGACGTTCGTCTGCAACAACCTGACCGACAGTTCGCTGCGCGATTGGTACACGGCGGCCGCCACCACCGTGGTGCGCAAGCTGCGCGTGCAGGCCGAGGGCATTGCGCCGGCGACCGCCGCGCACATCCAGGAGGCGATCGCGTTCGCGCCCAAACAGATCGCCGCCAGCGGTGCCATCGAGGACGTCAAGAAGGAGGACCAGGCCAACAAGTTCGCGCCGGTCGTCTTCGTCTATCTGTTGTGGATCGCGGTGTTCACCGCGGCGCAGATGCTCTTGACCAACACCGTCGAGGAGAAGAGCAACCGCATCATCGAGGTGCTGCTGTCGTCGGTGTCCCCGGGCGAACTGATGGCCGGCAAGATCTGGGGCATCGGCGCGACCGGCCTGACGATCATCGGTTCGTGGGCGCTGTGCGGCATCCTCGGCGTGCAGATCGGCGCCGAACTGGTGCCGAAGTTCGCCGAGTGGAACCTGATGGCGATCGTCGGCGATCCGCTCTACCTGGCGTCGTTCGTCGGCTACTTCCTGACCGGTTACCTGCTGTTCGCCGCGGTGCTCGTCGCGATCGGTTCGGTGTGCAACAGCCTGAAGGAAGCGCAGAACCTGCTGCAGCCGGTGTTCATCCTGCTGATGCTGCCGCTGTTCGCGATGGTGCCGATCGTGCAGGAACCCAACGGGTTGATGGCGCGGGTGTTCACCTACATTCCGCTGTACACGCCGTTCGCGATGATGAATCGGGCGTCCGGGCCGCCGCCGATGATCGAGTACGTGATCACGACGGCGCTGATCCTCGGCAGCGTGCTGTTCGCGTTCAAAGCGGCGGGCAAGATCTTCCGGGTCGGGGTGTTGATGACCGGGAACCCGCCGCGGTTGAAGGAAGTGCTCGGCTGGCTGAGGAAGGGCTGATCGCGTCGCCGTCCTCGATCGCGTCCTCAACGCGCGCGCTTCGCCGCGGGCTTGGGCTTGGGCTTGGGCTTGGGCTTGCCGTCGCGCATCAGTTCGTACGATTCGGCCAACCACTTGCTCCAGATCGCCCTTGGCAGCGGTTCCGCCGCCGTGAAGCGCGCGGTGACCCAGCCCGTGGTCCCAACGTCGAAGCGATCCGGATGCTGCGCGGCGAGCTTCTTTGCCTGCGCCATCGACGCGTCGAGCTTGAACATCGCCTTGAAGCCGACGCCCTTGCTCCCCGGCCCGACGAACAGGAAGGCCCCATTTCCCGCCCGGAACGAACTCTGGTTGCAGGCGGTGCCCTGCTCCACGCCAGCGAACGCCGCCGCTTCGCGACGCAAGGCTTCAGTCGGGTCAGGAAGGTCAGTCATGTCGCAGCCCGGACCTCAGAGAAACCGCTCGAACGCGGTGCCATTGAACGTGAACACGCCGTTCCCCGCCAGCCACAGATCGCCGCGGCAATCCCGATAGGTTGTTGCCGATCCACGGCCGGCCCTGGCTGTCCTCGAAGACGCAGCGCACATGCAGGCGACCGGTGCGGTCGTCGTGGCCGAGACTCCGGTCGTGGCGAGTGGATCATGGCTGCACCAGGTGCGCAGTCTCGACTTCGCGAACCCTCGCGACCCTGAATTGGGTGTTGCATCGGATGGCCTGCAGGTTCCCGGCACACGCGGCGTGACCGAGCGGCCGCTACCTCACGTCCATGGAAGTCCGATCAACGGCCTCCCACAGTCCCCATCATCCCGTTCGAGAGTGCGTGCAACAGCGGCTGCCCGACGGCGTCGAGCACGGCGACCTGGGCATGGAACATCGTGCCGAGGATCGCCGGGTCCGCCGGGATGTTCAGGTCGAAGCCAGCGGCCCCACCCGACGCCGGGACCAGGAACGCCTCGCCATCGACCCGTTGCACACACGGCAACCACGGCAACGGCCGATTCGGGTTGCTGAAGCCCAGGACCAGGAACGGCGCGAACTGCGCCCCGACGGGAAGCTGCGTCACCCTTAGCGTGAACGTGCTGCCGAGCCACGGCAGCGGCGCGCTCGCCGTCGCGGCGAGCACCGGCGTCGCCGCGGCAGCCGAGCAACCGCTGCCGGTGGCGACGTATGCCGCCGGATGGACCGGCCCATACTCCCACGTGTCTCCCAGGAGGCTGCCCGCGCCTTGCCCGCCGAAGATCACGGTGCGCCCGCGGCTCGTATCGAACGCCAATCCGGCGACACGGCGTGCCTGCGGGGTCATCGGCGTGAGTCGCTGGATCCAGGTCGAGCCGTCCCACTCCCAGGTGTCGGCGAGCAAACCAACGGGGGACTGGCCGCCGAACAGAACGATCCGCGAACGCGCGGAATCGAAGGCCATCGCGAAATTCACGCGCGGCCCTGGAGCAACCACCGGAATAGCCCGGATCCAGTTGCTGCCGTCCCACTCCCACGTCTCCGCCAAGAGGAAGCCGGGCCCCGAATCGCCGCCAAACAACACCGACCGACCGCGGCCGGAGTCGTACGCCATCGCGTGCGCATAACGCGCGCTCGGACTATTGGCCGGGTTGCGCAACGTCCAATCGGTGCCGTCCCATTCCCAGGTATCCGCGACGACGGAGCTGCCGTCGTGGCCCCCGAACATCACCAGACGGTCGCCGGGAGCCCCGCCCATGGCGTGCTGGTTGCGCGGCGAGGGACTCGTCGCCGGGCTTCTCTGCACCCAGACCGCACCATCCCAGGTCCACGTGTCGCCCTGACACGTGCCGCCGCCGGTGTCGCCACCGAACAGAACGACAAGGCTCCGGGCGAAGTCGAACGCCAGCGCATGGTTGATGCGCGCGGCTGGCGCCGACGCGGCGGTGACCAACGCCCAGTTCGCACCGTCCCACTCCCACGTCTCCGCACTGACCGGGATCGCGTAACCGCTGAACAGCACGACGCGCCCGCGAGTCGAGTCGTACGCCATCGCTCGGTTGCCCCGGGGCGCGGGGCTCGTTCCAGGATTGGCCGCCAGCCACTGGGTCTGCGCCGGCAACAGCGTCGCCCCGAGGGCGAAGGCAGCGGGGACCAAGATGCGGCGACGATCGAGAGGGTTCCTGCGTGGGGACACGGTGCGGCTCCTGGAGTGTTGCATGGCTGTGAACTGCCTCGCCGATCGTCGGTCACCCGACCGAGGATCGACCATTCCGGGATATCCACCGCTACCGAGGTGGGTCAAGTACGCGGCCTCCCCAACGGCGTCCATTCGGCGTCGAACTCGCCCGTTCGTGGCGCGGCGCCCGACCCGAACCAGCGAACCTGAATCCCCGGATTCTGGCTCCCATCGATCGCTCTGGCACCCCGCAAGCGCATGATCACACTCTCCTGCGCAGAAATGCCCTGATCCAAGGCCACGAATGCACGCCAAGATCACTCTCGCCCTCCTCTGCCTGACCCTGACGGCCACGGCCCAGGACAAGAAGCCTCCAGAACTCCAGCCCGAGCACTTCTTCCTGCCGGACTGCGAGCAGCTGATGTTCCTCGACCTGAAGCAGCTGCGCGAACGCGAGATCTGGGACGAACTGCAGGCCACCGCGATCGGTCTCGCGCTGCCTGGCCTCGAACGCGAACTCGGCGGCCCCATCGCCGACCTCGACCGCGCGTTCGTCAACTCGGTCTGGCGCGGCGACGGCAAGCCACCGCAGACGCTGACGATCCTGCAAGGCAACCAGGGACTCGGCCTGCCGGAGTCGATCACCCGCAACCAGGCTTGGAAGCGCGACGCGATCGGCGAGTATCCGGTGTTCGTCCGCCAGCGCGGCGAGGACGCCGATCTGGTCGCGACTCCAAGACCCGAACTGCGGATCGAGGGAGCGCGCGACCTGATCGCGCCCGTGCTGGAGGGCAAGCCTTGGAACGGCAAGCCCGGCGCCGACGTACAGTCGCTGCTGTCGGGTCGCGGCGAACATGTCGCTTACCTGGTGGTCACCACCACGGATCAGACGGTCCGCCAGCGCACGTTCGGCCGGCTGTTCGGCGAGGTCGAATGGCCAGACGACGATGTGCCCACCCACCTGCTGTTTCGGGTCCGGATCACCGGCGAACGCGACGATCCGCACCTCGAGATCGAGGCGGTGATCCGCCATCGCCTCGGCAAAGCCGGCCTCGAAGCCAGCGAAGCGGCGGCGAAGAAGCTGTTCGAGGAACTGCAGACGCATCCCCGCTTCGCGGCGTTGAAGACGCTGTGGCAGAGCATCGAGCTGCGTCGCGAGGCCCAGGATCTCGTCGCCCGGAAAGATCTCGGCCGCACGCGCCAGGCCGTCGGCACGCTGGCGCTGATGCTCGCGCCGCTGGTCCAACGCTGAGCACGCTGGCGACGGCGCCGCCGATCCGTAGGATCCGCCGCCCGCCACGATGATCACCTTCCAGCAGCTGATCCTTCGCCTCCAGGACTACTGGGACAAGCAACGCTGCGCCTTGCTGCAGCCGTACGACATGGAAGTCGGCGCCGGCACCAGCCACACCGCCACCTTCCTGCGCGCGCTCGGCCCCGAGCCGTGGCGCGCCGCCTACGTCCAGCCCAGCCGCCGCCCCAAGGACGGTCGCTACGGCCAGAACCCCAACCGCCTGCAGCACTACTACCAGTTCCAGGTCGTCCTCAAACCGTCGCCGGCCGACATCCTCGACCTCTACCTCGGCTCCTTGCGCGCCGTCGGTTTCGACCTGACGAAGAACGACGTCCGCTTCGTCGAAGACGACTGGGAGAACCCGACGCTGGGCTGCTGGGGACTCGGCTGGGAAGTCTGGCTGAACGGCATGGAAGTCACCCAGTTCACCTACTTCCAGCAGGTCGGCGGCATCGATTGCCGGCCGATCACCGGCGAGATCACCTATGGCCTCGAACGGCTGTGCATGTATCTGCAGGGCGTCGAGAACGTGTTCGATCTGACCTACGCCGAGGGCATCCGCTACGGCGACGTCTTCTTGCAGAACGAGATCGAACAGAGCGCCTACAACTTCGAGCACAGCGACGTCGAGTTCCTGCTGCAGGCGTTCTCGGCGCACGAGAAGCAGAGCAAGCATCTGATGGCACAGCAGCTGGCGCTGCCGGCGTACGAGCAGCTGCTGAAGGCCGGCCACACGTTCAACCTGTTGGACGCGCGCGGTGCCATCTCGGTCACCGAACGCGCCGCCTACATCGGCCGGATCCGCAACCTCGCCCGCGCCGTCGCCCAGAGTTACGTCGACAGCCGCGCGCGGCTCGGTTTCCCGATGGCGCCGAAAGCCTGGGCCGACGAAGTGATCGCCGCGCTGGAAGCCAAGAAGCAGAAGAGCGCCTGACATGAGCACCGCGAGTCTGCTGGTCGAATTGTTCGTCGAGGAACTGCCGCCAAAGGCGCTGAAGAAGCTCGGCGAGGCGTTCGCGTCGCTGCTGGCCGAGGGCTTGCGCGCGCAGGGCCTGCTGGCCGAGGACACGGTCGTCACGCCATTCGCTTCGCCACGGCGTCTGGCAGCCCATCTGAGCAAGGTCGCCGCGCGCGGCCGCGATCAGCAGGTGCGGCAGAAGGTCGTGCCGGTGTCGGTCGGCCTCGATCCGCAGGGGCAACCGACCCAGGCGCTGCTGAAGAAGCTCGCCAGCATGGGCGCCGACGCGACGGTCGTTGCCGCGTTGGTGCGCGCGCCGGACGGCAAGGCCGAAGCGCTGTTCCTCGACAAGGTCGTGCCCGGGGCGACGTTGGCGCAGGCCCTGCAGAAGGCGCTCGACGACACGATCGCCAGGCTGCCGATCCCGAAGGTGATGAGCTATCAGCCGCAGGACGGCTGGAGCATCGTCAAGTTCGTCCGCCCGGCGCATCGGCTGGTCGCGCTGCACGGCGCGGACGTCGTGCCGGTCGGCACGCTCGGCCTGCAGGCGGATCGGATCACGCAAGGGCACCGTTGTGAAGGCCAGGCCAGGATCGAACTGCGCGACGCCGATGGCTACGCGCAGCAACTGCGCGACGATGGCGCCGTGATCGCGTCGTTCGCCGAGCGGCGCGCCGAGCTGGTGGCCCAGTTGCAGGCTCGCGCGCAGCAAGAGGGACTGACGCCGATCGAAGACGAGGCGCTGGTCGACGAAGTGACCGCGCTGGTCGAACGGCCCAACGTGCTGCGGTGCCGCTTCGAGAAGGAGTTCCTGACGGTGCCGCAGGAGTGCCTGATCCTGACGATGAAGCAGAATCAGAAGTACTTCCCGCTGCTCGACGCGCAGGGGCGGTTGACCGAGCGGTTCCTCGTCGTCGCCAACATCCGGCCGGCGGACGCCAGCGCCGTGATCGGCGGCAATGAACGCGTCGTGCGGCCGCGCCTGGCCGACGCGCGATTCTTCTTCGAACAGGACCGCAAGAAGACCCTGGCGAGCCGGCTGCCGGGCCTGCACAAGGTCGTCTACCACAACAAGCTCGGCAGTCAGGGCGACCGGGTCGAGCGGGTCCGGACGCTGGCTCGCGGCATCGCGCAGGCGCTCGGCGGCGACGCGCTGGCGGCACTGGCCGACCGCGCGGCCATGCTGGCCAAGGCCGACCTGCTGACCGAGATGGTCGGCGAGTTCCCCGAACTGCAGGGCGTCATGGGCGGCTACTATGCCGGCTTCGACGGCGAGAACGCCCAGGTCGCCGAGGCCGTTGCCGATCATTACAAACCGCGCTTCTCCGGCGACAGCCTGCCGCGCGATCCGGTCGGCATCGCCGTCGCGCTGGCGGACAAGATCGAGACGCTGGTCGGCCTGTTCGGCATCGGCCAGGTGCCGACCGGCGACAAGGACCCGTTCGCGCTGCGGCGGCATGCGCTCGGCGCGTTGCGGATGCTGATCGAACGGCAACTGCCGCTGCGACTGGACCAGTTGATCGCGCTGGCGACGCCGGCGTTCGGTGCGCTGATCCAGGATCCGACCGCCGCCCTGGTCGAGTTCGTGTTCGACCGGCTCGCCGGCGTGCTGAAAGACCAGGGCTACACCGCGCAGGAAGTCGATGCGGTGCTGGCGCTGCGGCCGATGCAGGTGGCCGAGGTGCCGAGGCGCCTGGCGGCGGTACGTGCGTTCGCCGCCTTGCCCGAAGCGGCGGCGCTGGCGGCGGCCAACAAGCGGATCGGCAACATCCTGAAGAAGAGCGATACGCCGGCCGGCACGAGCGTCGCCGAGGCGTTGCTGCGCGAACCAGCCGAACGCGAACTGGCGCAGGCGCTGGCCGCCACCGTTGCGGTGGCCGAGCCGCGCTTTGCGGCCGGTGACTACCAGGCGGCGTTGGTGGCCTGCGCGCGGCTGCGGGCGCCAGTCGATGCCTTCTTCGACGCGGTGATGGTCAACGCCGAAGAGCCGGCGCTGCGGCAGAATCGGCTGGCGCTGCTCGGCCGCCTGCACGCGCTGATGAATCGGGTCGCCGAGCTCGCCCGCTTGGCGACGTAATCGCCACTCGCGGGACACGAGCAAGGTCGGATTCCATCCTGGTGTCGACGGGGACGACGTCCACACCGCAGCTCCACAGCACCTGCCCAACCTGTTGTTCGGCCAGCAGGTGCATGCCTCCCGTCGAGGCTCTCGAGGGCACACCGAGCCAGCCCGAGCGTTCGGCCCGAGGCGATCGGGATGCCGATGCGAGGGCCGCTGGATCGAGGCAGATGACCTCCGAGTCGTCCCCCACGGGTGCACCGAGCAGCACCAGCGCCTCACGGGTCGCGCCGACCGCGATCAGGCGCAGCGACGCATCCGCGGTCGGTGGGCAGAGGAACCATGCATCGGTCACCGGCGCTTCCACGTGCGTTCTCGGCCCGATCAGGACCACTCGCTGCCAGGTCACACCGCCGCCGTGAACGCTGCCGCGAATGGACCGAGGCCGCGACACCGACTGCGTCGTGCCGCAGTCGCAACGAACGAGCAACGTCGGAAACGCGCCCATCGCATCGACCACCGCATGAGCCGTGGCCGCGACGACGCTACTGTCGACCCGACCTCGGGCATCGCTGACACCCACCCAGATCGGCCGGAGATCGCCGAGCCCTGGCAAGCCGCTGGGATCTGCCCGCCCCCAACGAGCATCCACCGCTGCCGCCAACACGGCGCTATCGACTTCCACCGCGAACAGAGCCACGGTCACCCCGCCGACCGCCCGCGCCGCCGAATCCACGAGCATCACCGAGAATGCGTTCTCCGCCGCGGTACCGGCGGCAATGCGGCGTGTGTCCGTGGTCGCCGTTGCGGCCGTCCCGGTGGTCGCGACCGCGGGTGCAGCCGCGCGGTGGCCCAACGAAACCGTGCCACCCACGATTGGTTCGGGCGGGAGTTCCGCCGCGGCCTGGTGAGAAATGGCCGACAGCACGCCGAGCAGCCCCACCAACAGGATCGCGGCGCAGCGAGCCTGCGGGCCTTGCGCCGGCGGGGCGTTCACCGGGTCAACCCCGTGAACGGGGTCATCACCGAGGCCGTGATCCTCGCGTCATGCCGCGACCGGACCACCACGCGGAACTCGTGCGGCCCACGCAGTGGTCTTGGGTCGCGCGCGCCGATCTCCCGGATTGCCGTGACCTGCCGCGAGATCGTGTCGAACACCGCCGGTAGTTCGCTGGTCGCGTCGGCGCGGATGAACTGTCCATTGGCGGCGGCCGCCAGGCGCTCCAGGTCGGCCGCCTGGATGCTCGAGCCGAAGCCGATCACGTAGACCGCCAGGTAGTCGAGGGCTTGCAGGCGTGCCTCCAGGGCCGCCAGCGACGTCGGCTGCGCCGGCCGCGAACGCTCGTGCGCGAACGGGCTGGTCCGCAACTGCGTTGCCACGGGTTCGGCGAAGTGGCTGCGGTTGTCGGTGCCGTCGGTGAACACGATCATCACGTGACGATCGACGGGACCAGCGGCGAGCGGGGGCTGACCACCGCCGCCGGCGCGCAGTTGCTGATGCCGCGCCAGCATGAAGTCCATCGCACCGAACAGTCTGGTGTCGGTGCCCGCCGGCGGTGCGGGAATCCGCGTGATGTTCTCGGCGGCGTAGTCGGCCGCCTGCCACGGGTCATAGATGTAGTCGTCGAACCAGATCCACGACGAGAAGGCCGTATCGCCCTTGCTGATCCAACGCTGGATGATGCGTTCCAGCGACACCCGCGCCGCCGCCAGCATGGGTTCGAAGGCTCGTGGCGAGTGGTCGGAGACCATCGAGTAGCTCGCGTCCAGCACCAGGGAGACCATCAGGTCGGCGTCGATCTCGTTCTCCGCCAGCAGCGACTCGCTGTCGAGCGGCGCGCCGTCGATCAGGATCTCGGTGTCGAAGTCCTTGGCCTCCAACGGCTCGAGCTGTCCCGACACCGTGTCCACACCGCGCACGACGATCAAGTGTCGGAACACATGGCGTCCGTCGAGCAGTTCGACGGTGAGCGGCGCCAGAGGCTCGACGTGCAGCGAGGCGACCGGCCGAGCAGGCGCAGGTCCCGCCGTCTCCCCGCCACCGCCACACGCCGCCAGGAGGACCACTCCGAGGGTGAGAACAACACGAGCAACGACAACCGGGTGCATGCAGATCCGACCTCCAGGAAACGACGGACTGAAAACGAGAACCGGCCGAGCGGGCCGAAGACATGGTCGTCAACGCAGCCGGCGCTGCCCGCCCGCCAAGATCGCCAGGATTCGCGCGCCGTCCCGGTGACAGCGGCGCCGGGCTCCTGCTGGTCGGGTTGTCCTACCCAATCGAGGAATCCCATGAAGACGCTGTCCGTCACCGTTGCCGCCGCCCTGTTCGCCTGCGCGCCGCTGGCCGCCCAGTGCGACGTCCGCACGCCGATCGTCAGTCCGACCATCCTGGACGCGCCCTGGAACAAGGTCTGCTACCTCGCCATCGGCGGCGCCCGCGGCTCCGGCCACCTGGTGTCGCCCTACACCGTGTTGACCGCCGCCCACTGCGTCTACGACCTCGGCTCCGGCTACAAGTCGGCCAGTTCGATCCAGGTCAGTCCGGCGCAGTATGTCAGCGGTGGCTCGCTCGTCCGCCCGTGGGGCAGCCGCACCGCGGTCCGCCTGCGCACCAACTCGCTGTATGCGGGCGCGTCGAGCTCGACCGCCTATCTCTACGACTACGGCGCCGCGTTCCTCGACTCGGCGTTCGGCGGGCTGACCGTGTTCATGCCGCTGAAGTTCGCCTACAGCCCGTCCAGCGTGAACATGGCCGGCTACCCGGCCACCTCACCGACCGGTGGCTCGACGTTCTTCCAGTTCTGGGAGTCGGACAGCGTCGCCAGCGTGGGCGACCGCTACCTGCTGTCCAACGTCCGCTCCGTCGGCGGCGCCAGCGGTTGCCCGATCTGGAGCGTCGTCAGCGGCACGCGCTACCAGGTCGCGATCAACCGCGGTCACACGACCGACTGCAACAGCGTCGGCGTGCGCCTGATCTCGGCCAACTGCGACCTGATCAAGACCTGGCTCGAGTGGACCCCGAGCAGCGGTCTGGTCGCGCGCAGTGGCCTGCCCCGGGTCGCCGATCCCAAGGAACTGCTGACCGTCGAACAGCTGCGTCTGCTGCAACCGACCGCGGACCTGCTGCCGAAGCTGACGTTGGCGCGGCGAGTGCTGCAGTACATCGACGGCACGGTCTACGACTGGGATGAGTTCGAGATGCCGCGCTCGCAGGGCGAGCCGCTGCTGGCGATCCAGTTGCGCGCACCGTTCCCGCGGCTGCTCGACCTGGCCGAGGCGCAGATCCTGCTGTCGGCGTCGCAGCGCTGTCGGCGCGAACTGCCGGAAGCGGCACCCGAGGTGCTGCCGGCGGCATCGATCCTGGCGGTCAAGCCGGTCGCGGCGCCGCCGCTGCCGAAGGACCTGCCGGTGGCAGCGGCGGTCGAGGCGCGCGTCGCGCCAGACCAGGAAGCCGGCGACCGCTGACCGGCGCTACTTGCTGCGGGTGTAGGTGCCGGAGAAGTCCTGCACCGGCGGATGTTCGCCCGTGATGCTGTGGCCGACGATCTTCTCCGGCCCGCCGTCCTTGCCGAGCGTCAGCACCATCCGCGACACGGTCGGCTGGCCCATCCGCGGGCCAGCGAACGTCGCGACCATGCTCTGGCCCGAGAGCCACGCGTCGCCGGCCATGACCATGCCCATGTTGTCGACCGACAGGATCCGGTAGCGATCCTTGCCGTGTTCCCAGACATAGAACCCGGTCGCCAGATACTGCGGTCCACCATCGCTCTCGCCGACGGTCTCGACCATCACCACCGCGCCATCGAACAGCGACGTGATCGTGTCGCGACCGCGGATCTTCATCTCCGGCGCACCGGGAGCCATGATCATCTGGCCGGCGAAATCGAACTTCCCGGCCATCTTGGCCATCGCCGCCATCTGCGGCGCCGCCGGCATCATCGCCTTGCTGGCGCCCAGGGCCGGGATCTCGAGCCTGGCCACCTTGGTGAACGTCCCGGTCACATCCTGGGTCGCCTTGCCATCGACGCGCAGGAACGAGATCGCCATCTCCATCTTGTCGGCGGTGAACTTGACGCGCGCGCACTCGGTCGCCGGGCCATCGGGCTGGACCTTCGGAATCATCATCACCATCTCGCCGTCCTTCAGATGCGCGTGCGCCAGCACACCCTCGCCCAGGTTGTTGACCGCGAGCGTGGCGAACTGCTTGTTCTCGCCATCCCAACCGAGATATTCGCGGAAGCGCATCGTCCCCATCGGTCCGAAGTCGATCGCGGTGTCGCACTGCAGCCAGAAGCCGCCCATCACCCATTGGTAGGTGCTGGCCGACGTCCAGGTCGACGGCGGCGCGCCCGGCATCATCGTCGCGGTGCCCTTCCCCTGCCAATGGCCTTCGAGGGGCTTCAGTTGGGCGAGTTCGGGGGCCGGCGCCGGCATCTCCTGGGCCAGCAGCGGCAGGGACAGCAGCAGGGGGAGAACGGACAGGACGGAGGGGAGCTTGTTCATGGTTCAGGTTGGGGAACGAGCCACCAGACGGATGGAAACCGCCGACTTGTACACCGCCGACCGGAAAACCGCCCCCACGTCGTGCGCCGGTGCGAGAATGGTCCTTTCAGGGCAACCCAGAACCACACCGCGAGCCCGTCATGCGAACCCATCTGCTGTCGTTCCTCCTCCCCGCCGCCGCCGCACTGGCACAGACCCCGCCCAACCTGGTCGCGCTGACGCTGCTCGGCAACCAGATCTGGGAAGGCACCCACAACCCGTGCGCGCAGATCGGCCTCTGCGCCGCACCCGGTCTGACCTCGACGTTCCAGTTCCTGTGGCAAGGCGGCATCGCCTACGACGCGCGGAGCAACGCGACGTGGGCTTCCGACGGCAGCACGATCGTCAGCACCAACCCGAGCACCTGCGCGATCGTGTGCGCGCCGCAGAACTGCCCGAGGACGCCCGGCGCCGACGTCTGCGGGCTCGACGTCTACGACCAGGGCAACCAGTTGTGGATCATCGACAGCGCCGCGGTGATCACGCGGGTCAGCAACGACTGCAACCTGACGTTCGCGCAGAGTCACTTGATCGCGCCGCTCGGCGCCCACACGCCGACCGGCATCTCGGTCGACGAAGCGCGCGGGTTGGTGTTCTACAGCGCAGTCGACTTCGCGTCGGGCACCGGCGACGGCCGGATCTACATCGCGCCGCTGACCAATCCAGGCGCCTGGTTCGGGTTCTGGAACGTGGTCGACTGCTTCTCGACGGCCAACCACCGGATCACCGGCCTGGCGGTCGATGGCGGCAACCCGGCGATCTTCTGGACCGACGGTCGCAATACCTACCGCGCGACGTTCACCTACACCGGCACGCCCGGGCCGGGTTCGGTGGTGATCACGGCGGGAACCTGCTGCATGATGCAGAATCCCGGCGGCGATCCGTTCATCGACCTCGGCATCCGTTGGGGCGCCGCGACGTCGACCGGTGGTCCGTGCGCCAACGGCGCCTGTCTGCCGTGCCCGAACATCCACGTGCTGCGCAACGCGCCGCTGGTCGGCACCAACCTGCAACTCGGGCTCGACTTCGCGCAGTTCGGCGTGCCCTACTGGTGCGTGATGAACCTCGGTAGCTGCCAGACCACCGGGCCGTCGTTCCCGCCGCTGTGCGGGCCCCTGCTGGTGCCGATCAGTGCCTCGCTGTTCGCGAACGGCTTCGGCATGCAGGTCGGCGGCGGCGGCTGCAATGCCTCGATCACGCTGATCCAGCCGCTGCCGGCACCGCCGCCGAGCCTGGTGGGCTTGCCGATGGCGTCGCAGTTCGTCGGTCTGTGCCCGACGGGCGGGTCGTCGATGAGCAACTGCCTGTCGTGGGTGCTGCAGTAGACGGCAACGCCGCTGCGATCAGCCCGGACCGGAGTCGCCGCCTTCCTGCAGACGCCGCCGCACCTGGTCCGCCCAGCGCGAGTTCGGATCGTACGACAGATACGCCCGCCAGTGCCGCTGCGCCCCCTCGCGATCGCCGCTCGCCGCCAGCGCATCCGCCAGATTGAAGTGCGCATCGGCATAGTACGGCACCAGCGCCAACGCCCGCGAACAGGCGACCACCGCGCCCGCCAGATCCCCGAGCGCGCGCCGCGCGATCCCGAGGTTGTTCCAGGCCTCCGCATAGTCGGCCGCCAGCGCCACCGCGCGTTCGAATGCCGCCAGCGCCTCGGGCTTCTGCTGCAACCGCCACAGACAGTTGCCGAGATTGAACGCGACCTCGGCGTCGTCGCTGGCGGAACGCTGATACGCCGCCACCGCGTCGTCGAGCCGACCGTGCGCCTCGGCATCGACACCGATCTGGAACCAATCGGCCGCCGAGCGCAGATCGTGCATCGTCGCCCCCACCGGCGCTCCGAAGTCGAACAGCAACTGCCCGCCCGGCTCCACCAGCCGACCATCGGGCGTCCGCACGCACAGCCGTTCCTGATCGATCGACGCCAACAGTCCCGACAACGCCGCGTCGCGATCGCGCACGACCGTCCGCGCCCGCTGCAGCGAACGCGCGATCCGCGCCGCCGTCCACCCCGCCGCCCGCAACTGCGTCAACGTCCTCGCCGCCGCCACCTGCGCGAACGGAAACAGCGGCGCCTTGCCGCGACGACTCGGCACCAGCAGTTCGCGTTCGACCCACGACCGCACCACGGCCGGCGGCACGCCGCACAGCTCAGCGAGCTGCGGCAGCGTGAACGTCCGTCCGGCGTCGGCAGGCGGCTCAACCATCGATCCATCCCAGGAACACCGGCGCGCGCAGCGAACCGCTCGCCATGCGCTCCAGATAGGAGACCGAACAATACAGACCCGGCCGCACCCATTGCCCCGTCATGCCGGCCTCGATCAGCGGCGCGTCGCAGCGCAGGTTCTGCAGCCGCTCCCAGGCGTCGTTCTTGCTGGCGACCGTGAACCCGCTGCCGACCCGGCCGACACAGGCAAGCACCCCATCGAAGTCGGTGGCGATGATCAGGGACTTGAAATCGCGTTCACCGTCGGGCTCGTAGCCGAGCACCAGGCACTGCACGACCTGCGTCGGCTTGATCTTCTGCCAGGCGTCGGTGCGCTCGCCGGGTCGATACCGCGAGTCGAGCCGCTTGGCGACGATGCCCTCGAGGCCGCGCTGGCGCACGGCGGCAAACAGATCGAGTCCCTGGCCGCGCACACCATCGCTGCGCAGGAGCCGCGGATGGCCGATGCCGTCGACGATCGTCCGCAGCGCCTGTTGGCGAACGGACAGCGGTTCGTCGAGCAGCCGCGTGCCGGCGGCCCACAAGAGATCGAACGCGACATAGACCACCGGGTGGCTCTTCGCCGCCGCCGCCGCGCGTTCGGCCGGGGTGTTCTCGCGCCGCAGGATCGCTGGGAAGTCGGGCCGCCCATCGGGCTGCAGCACCACCAGTTCACCGTCGACGATCGTGTCGTTGGGCAGCGAGGCCAGGAACTGCAATTCGGGGTAGCGCGTGGCCAGATCGCGCCGCCGCCGGCCGTGCAGCCGCAGCCCGCGTTCGTCCACATAGCTGATCGCCCGGACGCCGTCCCACTTCAACTCGAACCAGTACGCATCGCCGTCGAACGGTTCGCCGATCCTGCACAGCATCGGCGCGATGTGTTCGGGCAGCGACATGCCGGCTCAGCGATCCGTTCAGCCGCCTTCGACCTTGCGCGGCCCCTTCTTCGACCCGGCGGAGGGAGCCATCTTCGGCTCCTCGGCAACGGCCTCGACCGCCGGCTGCGCCGGCAATCCCGCCGCCCGCGCCTGCGCTTCGGCGACGCTCTTCTTCAGCGCATCCATCAGGTTCAGGATCTTCGGTTCCTCGTGATCCTGCGCCTGCACGACCTCCTTGCCCTCGACCTTCAGCCGGATCAACTGGCCGAGCTTGTCGACATAGGTGTCCTGGTACTTGCCGAGGTCGAACTGGCCGATCTTGGTGGCGCCGATCAGCGTGTTGGTCAGCGCCTTCTCCTCCGGCTTCAGCGCGATCTCCGCGACCTCGCTCTCGAAGTCGTCGGCGGCACGAACGCGCTTCTTGTAGTACAGCCCGGTCATCACCAGCATCCGGCCGTGCGGCCGCACCAGCACCAGCTGTTCCTTGCCGCTCATGACCACCTGCGCGATCGCGCAGACCTGGTTGTCGAGCATGCCCTGCTGCAGCAACGCATACGGCCGTTCGCCGGCGATGCCGTCGGGCAGCAGATACCAGGTCTTGCCGGCGAAGTACATCTCGTCGATCGCGTCGGCCGGGATGAAGCCGTCGATGCTGACCGCGCGATCGGACTTGGTGCGCAGCTTGTCGACCTCGTCGGGGTCGATGACGACGTATTGGTCCTTCTGGTGTTCGTAGCCGGAGACGATGTTCTCGGCGCTGAGTTCGCCGTGCGCCGGGCAGACCTTCTGGTACTTGATCCGGCTGTTGCAGCCCTTGTGCAGCTGGTTCAGATGGATCTCGCCGCTGGTGTCGTTGGCGGTGAACGCCTTGACCGGAACGGAGATCAGGCTCAGTTTCAGGAAGCCTTTCCAGCTGGTGCGGGCGGGTACTGCCATGCGAGGGGTCTGGGTTGGGAAGGGGTATTGAGGATACCATTGCTACCGCACCGGACAGCGCCTGGCCCAGTTGATCTCGCCGGCGCAGCCATACCAACCCCCAATGCCAACGCTCCTTGCTGTCGTCAGTTCAGCTCTCGTCGTGCTGCCGCTCACCGCGCAACAGTTCGTCGGCGACGATGTTCCTTGGATCCATTCGCAGAACGGCCTGCTGGCGATGCTCGACGTCAACGGCGATGGCCTGGACGACGCCGTCACTTTCACGGACGACTCGGCGATGGACACCTGGTTGCGTTTCGGCCCCGCTCGGTTTCGCCTCTTCCGGCAACGGGCCACGCCTGCGGTTGCAGCTCCGCTGGATCGGCGGGCCGTCGTCGGCGACGTCGACCTCGATGGCGACGAGGACCTGCTGGTCGCCTCGGCGACGAACGCACCGCTGTTGTTCCGTGACGTGGGTTCGCGACTGGACCCGACCGGCGTCGAGCTGCCCGCGATCGACCCGGGGCGACCGACGACGTATTGCTTCCTGGACGTCGACGCGGACGGCGACCTGGACGTGTTCGGGTCAAGCACCTCGCGAGCTGGTGTGTTGGCCAACAATGGTCAGGGTACATTTGCCTCTTGGGGCGGCCCAGTGCCATCGGGCCGGTTCCCGACCAAGGTCCGGGTCGCCGATGTCGACCGGGACGGGCGCAGCGACCTGATCGGGCGCGATCGCCAGGGCGGCATGCTGTTGTGGCGTAACCAGTCGACCGGATTGGTGGACGAAACCGTCCTGCGACTGACGGCTGCACCTGCCGTCATCGGCGACCTGGCAGTCGCCGACATCGACAACGACGGCGACGTGGACTTGTTCGGCAGCTACGCGGCGCTGACCGACAGAGCCTGGTGGCTGCGCAACGACGGCACCGGTCGTTTCATCGATGCCAGCTCCCTGCTCTCGCCGATGCCGTACGCCCCTGGTGCACCTTTGGCGTTCGACGATGACGGGGACGGCGACCTGGATCTGCTGATCGGCGCCAATGTGTTGCGACAGAGCGGAGGTGTTTTCGCGTATGCACGCGGGGTTGCCGTCGAAGGGGTCATGCGTTGCGATCTCGACGGCGACCGTCATGACGACTGGGTGGACGAGGGGGCTTTGGTACGCAATGACGGAGGCATCAGCTTCGTGCCCCTGATCCCCTGCAACGCGGTCGGCGCCGTCGATGTCGACGGCGATGGCGATCTGGACCCACTAGCCAGGGGTCTACGCTTCACCCAGGAGGGCGGGACTCGCCGTATCGACCTGAGGTACGCCGGATACCAGAACGGCGTCTACATCGACCTCGACCAAGACGGCGATGTCGATCTCGCCGCCCCCGACTACTGGGGCAACTGGGGGCTCTGGGCCAACGACGGAACCGGCATGTATCAGTTTGCCCGCACCTTGCCAGCGACCCAGCCGGCCAACACAGCCTTGGGCACAGACGTCGATGCCGACTACGACACCGACCTTTTGCTGTTTGGCTCAGGCTTGCCAACCCTGTTGCGCAACGACGGGAACCTGACATTCACCAACATCACCGCGACCGCGTTTCCCACGCCGCAACTGACGCTGCCCATCGCGGCGGCAGGCGACCTCGACGGCGACTCCGATGTCGATTTCGTGTTTGGCGACGGGACGGTCTCCAGAACGTTCCTCAATGACGGTTACGGAGTGTTTGCGGCGGAGCCCCAGGTGCTGCCCGGCTCCTTCCAGCCAACCCTCGCGCAACTTGACCGCGATGTCGAAGTGGAGCTGCTGCTGGCGCGGGGCAGCACCGTGGCTTTGTATGATCGTGTTGGCAACAATTGGACAGATCTCAGCACGCGCCTCCCACCCCCGCGATTCGATGTTCGCTCGCTGATTTGCCGCGACTTCGATGGC
The DNA here is from genome assembly GCA_016713175.1 of Planctomycetota bacterium. Lineage (GTDB taxonomy): Bacteria > Planctomycetota > UBA1135 > UBA1135 > UBA2386 > JADJPQ01. The sequence continues at coordinate 632,011 of JADJPQ010000004.1, read as the reverse complement.
GACGGTGCACTCGATCTGCTCCTCACGAGCTCGGCAGTGTCGCTGTTCCTCAACAACGGCACCGGTACCTTCCGGGACGCCACGGCGGAGCGAGGACCGCTGCCAACCGCGTGCTTGGCGGCAGCGGACATCGATGGCGATGGCGATCCCGAGATCCTCGACGGCAGGCACGTCTGGATCAACCGGCATCGACAACTGGAAGTGACGACGATGCCAATTCTCGGCGGCAGACTCGCTCTGAGCTTTGTCGGGGAGCCCGGCTACGGCAGCGGCGCGGTGATCGCAGTCCCCACGCTCGGCCTGGTTCGCAGCTCGCGCGGACGGCCATGGGTCGATGGCCGGTTCCTGCCCGAACCGGCTGGCTCCGTGCCATTGGCAGCGATGGTGTCGGCCTTCGGCCAGACCGCAACGAGCAGCCTGCCGATCCCGAACGATCAGGCACTGTCTGGCCTCCGGTTGCAGATCCAGGGCGTTGTCATCGACTCAGTCGGCCGGCTGGCACTTGCCAATCACATTGCGCTCGCGATCGACTGACCGCGGCGCGCTGGCGCTCGCCAATCCTGTCGCTGTAGCGATCGACTTGACCGACTCGGCAACCAACCCGTACGAACGGATGGCCCAGTGGCCGGTCTCGATTCGGCAGATCGCGGTGCCGTCAGGCTCGCCCGACAACGACTTCGTCAGACAGAATTCGAGCGGAATGTCGTTCTGGACCAACGACGGGACCGGCACTTTCCAGTCCGCCGGCTCGCAGACCACGGTTTCATGGGCGGACGGCGTCCTGGCCGCCGACATCGAACGGTGATGGGAACGGCGACCTGCTACTCTTCGGGTCGGGGCCGCCAACCCTCTGGCGCAACAACGGCGGCCTGGTGTTCACCAACATCACGTCGTCGGCATTGCCGGTGCTGCTGCTGCTGCCGTTGGTGGCGGTCGGGCGATCTGGATGTCGACGCCGACATCGACATCGTCTGCGGCGATCGATCGACGACTCGGACGCTCCGCAACGACGGCACCGGTGTGTTCACGGCTGAACCCGTGACGTTGCCGGGCTGCTTGCAGATGACCCTGGCGCAACTCGATCGCGACGCCGAACTGGAACTGCTGCTCGCTCGGGGCTCTGCAGTGGCGATGTTCGATCGCCTGCAGATGCAGGGCCTCGTGATCGGCTCCCGCGGCGAACTGGCGCTCGCCAATCACCTGGTCGTCGACGTCGACTGACCGCGATCAGCGATCGCCGAGCCGGACGAACGGATGGCCGGTGTGGCCGAGGTCGGCGCGCCAGATCGCGGAGCCATCAGGCCGACAGCGAGCGACTCCGCGATCGTCCGTGACCATCAGTTCGCCGCCGTTGGTCCACAGAGCCGCACCACAGGGACCATGTTCGGTGGCCCATTCGCGCACCGCCTTGCCGGCCATGTCGAACTCGACGACCTTCTTGCCGTCATCGAACGCGACCAGCAGGTTGCCGCTCGGCAGTTCACGCGCCGCCATCGGGTTGGCGCCAACGTCGATGGTCCGCACGACCTTGCCGTCCCGATCGTACTCGACGACCGCGTTCTTGTTGCGCAGGCACGCCAGCACATTGCCGTTGCAGCGGACCCGCACATCCATCGCCTGGATCTCGCCGATGCGCCACAGCTCCTTGCCATCCGCATCCAGCGCGACGATCGCGTTGCCGCCAAAGCACGCGACGATCGTCTCGCCGGTCAGCAGTCGCACCACCGCCGCCGGGTTGTCGGGCACGGCGAACGAACGCACTTCCGCGCCCTTGCCGTCGAGTTCGATCACCTTGGCCTGGCTGTAGCTGGCAACGAGCACATGTTCGTCCGCCAGCGGCACGACGCACCACGGACTCTCCACTGTCAAGGTTCGCAGCTCCTTGCCATCGACGTCGATCTCGACGATCTGGTCCCTCATGTAGGCGGGCACCAGCACCGACTCGCGCTCGCCGATCTGCGCGATCGTGAACGCCGCCGGTCCGCGCAGGCCAAGCTCGCCGGCGGCCGCGATCTTGCGCAGCGCCGGCAGCGCCGACTTCGCCGGGTGTCCGAGCAGCGCCAGAACCTGCATCGCCGGCAGCGCCGCCGGCCCATGCCGTTCGATCGCGGCGATCAACAGTGGCACCGCTGGCTCGCCGGTCTGCCACAGTTCCTGCATCGCGGCGGCCCGTTGGTCGGGGAGTTCGAGACGGACGATCTGCCGTTCGAGTTCGTTGCGCGGCGCCTGGTTGCCGCGCAGCGAGATCCGCTGCTGGGCGACGGCGCCCGACGCCAGCATCAGCAACACGCAGAACTGCCGGAGCCGCATGGGCGGGAGTCTAGCCGATCCCTACGCTGCCCGCATGCGCTCGAATTCGCGCCGACTCCTGTTGTCGTTGCTGCCGCCGTGCCTGCCGCTGCTGGCGCAGCAGCCGGTGCACTACCGACTGCGAATCGTCGACACCGCCGACAAGCTCGCGGAGGTCACCGCGACGTTCCCCACTGCCGGCAAGGAAGCACTCGAACTGTTCCTGCCGCGCTGGTCACCGGGCTTCTACCGCGTCGAGGATTACCACCGCCACGTCCTGACGCTGACCGCCAAGGACGGCGAACAGGCGATTCCATGCACCCAGCCGCAGCCAGGCCGCTGGCATCTCGCCACCGGCGGCGCCGCGCAGATCACGGTCGCCTGGACCCTGCGCTGCAACACCGCTTCGGTCACCGGCAACCAGATCGCCCAGGACTTCGCGGTGTTCTGCGGGCCGGCCACGTTCCTCGGCGAAGTCTCGGCGCCGCCGCGCCCGCACATCGTGCACGTGCAACTGCCCGACGGCTGGCGCAACATCGCCACCGGGCTGCCGGAGAACCCGGGTGACCCGGCGAACGACTATGTGGCGCGCGACTACGACTGGCTGGTCGACTCGCCGATCGTGCTCGGCACGATCGCCACTACCGCATTCGACGTGCTCGGCGCGCGGCACGAATGGGCGCAGTTCGGTGACGCCGGCACCTGGACGGGTGACGCCATCGCGCCAACGCTGCAGAAGATCGCCGGCGAACTGTGTGCGACGTTCGGCGCCGTGCCGTTTTCGCGCTACGTGTTCCTCGCCGGTTTCCGCCAGGCCAACGGTGGCCTCGAACACCTGGACTCGACGCTGCTGTCGGTGTCGCGCCGCCAACAGCCCGACGACGCGTCGTTCCTGTCGTTCGTCGCGCACGAGTATGCGCACGCGTTCAACGTCAAACGGCTGCGGCCGGTCGAACTCGGCCCGTTCGATTACGAGAATCCGCCCACCACGGACGGCCTGTGGATCGCCGAGGGACTGACGACCTGGTTCGGCGATCTGGCGCTCGTGCGTTCGGGAGTCGTCGACACCGCGGCCTGGCTGCGCCTGGTCAGTGGCCACATCGCGTCGCTGCAGCGATCGCCCGGCCGCCGGATGCAGACACTGGCCGACGCCTCGCGTTCGGTGTGGACCGGCACGACGTCCGGCGTCGGCGGCGATCCACGCAAGACGATCAGCTATTACGTCAAGGGGCCGGTGGTGGGACTGGTGCTCGAAGCACGGCTGCGGACCGCGACCGCCGGTCGGGCCGGACTCGACGAACTGATCCGCCAGGCCTACGCGCGCTATTCCGGCGAACGTGGGTTCACGCATGCCGAATTCGAGGCGCTGGCGACGGCCATCGCCGGCACCGACCAGACGGCGTTCTTCGATCGCGCGGTGCGCGGCACGGACGAACTCGACTACACCGAGACGCTTTCCTGGTTCGGCCTGCGGTGGCCGTCAACCGAAGCGGACGCGCCGAAGGCAACGCGCTGGCGGCTCGAGGTCGATCCGACGGCGACCGCCGGGCAGCAGAGCCACCTGGCGACCCTGCTGGCGCCGACGCCGGCGCCACGACTCCCGAAGTAGCCGGTGCGGCGCCGCCGATTCCCCGGGTTCTTGCCGGACGAACGGGCCTCGGCCGTCGTTGTCTACATGCGTAGTCAACACTGGATCGGCGCCGCACTGCTGGCCTCCTGTTGCCAACCGGAGCCGACCCCCGGTCCGGTCGTCACCACCGGTGCCCCCACCGCGGCGGCAGCATCCGAAGCCACACCCAGGCCACCAGCCCCCGACTTTGAATCCCACGTCGCCGCGCTGCGACCACGGCTGCCGAGCGCCGCATTCGCGATCGTCGTCGAACCGCCGTTCGTCGTGATCGGTGACGGCGGTGAACGGGACGTCCGCCGCTGGGCCGAACGCACGGTGCGCTGGGCCGTCCGTCTGCTGCGCCAGGACTTCTTCCCCGACGACCCCGACCGGATCCTCGACATCTGGTTGTTCGCCAACCGCGGCAGCTACGAGAAGCACGTGCGCGAACTGTTCGGCCAGGCACCGACGACGCCGTTCGGCTGGTACTCGGCACACCACGGCGCGCTGATCATGAACATCAGCACCGGCGGCGGCACGCTGGTGCACGAGATCGTGCATCCGTACGTGGCGGCGAACGTCAGCGACTGTCCGAGCTGGTTGAACGAGGGGCTCGGCTCCCTGTTCGAGCAGTGCGACGAACACGACGGCCACATCCACGGACTGGTGAACTGGCGGCTGGATGGCCTGCAGCAGGCGATCGCCGACGGCACGATCCCGCCGCTGTCGGAACTCGTGGCGACGACGTCAGACGAGTTCTATGGACCCCGCTCCGGGCTGCACTACGCGATGGCGCGCTATCTGCTGCTGTGGCTGCAGGAACAGGGCCGTCTGCGGACATTCTGGGCGGACATGGCCGGCACGCGCGCGGCCGACCCGACCGGCGCCGCGGCCTTGCGCCGCGCCCTCGCGGTCGACGACGTTGACCGATGGCAACCGGACTGGCAGCGCTGGGTGATGACGCTGCGGCACGAGTAGTCGGCACCGAGCGCCAGATCTCGGCCAAACGCGGAACGACACCGTTGCCGCCGCCGATCCCGGCGTCAAACTACCGACAGCGACGCCGACGGGATTTTTCCATGCACCCTCGTCTCGTCCGGCGCCGGCTTGCGTTCCCACTCCCCTAAGGAGTCCGATCCATGACGAAGTCGTGGCTTGGCCGCACCCTGCTTGCGGCCGGCGTGGCGTTCTGTTCGTTCCCCATGACCCTGTCGGCGCAGGAGCTCGCCGACCCCGCGGCGCTGCGGCAACAGCAGCCGCCGCCGGAAAAGATCGACCCACTGCTGTGGGACGACATGCAGCAGCTCGCGACCGCGGGGTTCGTCCGCGAGGGCGATCACGCCCGCGGTGACCTGCGGATCGTCATCGAGCTGGTTCGCGGTCCGAAGGACCCGACGTTCGAGACCAGCACCGCGCGCGACCAGCTTGCCGACGTGCAGGCCGGTGTGATCCACCGTCAGGCCGAGTATGCCAAGGCGCTCGACCTGCTGGCGCCGCAGGCGCGCACCGCGATCAAGCTGATCGGTGCCCTCGAACTCCAATACATGCTGGTCGCCGAAGTCGCCCACGGCGACGCCATTCTTGCGCTCGCCGGCATGCCCGAGACCAAGATGCTGTGGAAGGACAGCCTCAACAAGCTGCTGACCAACGAAGGGCGCGCCGTCACCGGCTCCGCCACCGCCGCCGCGCAAGGCCACACCGGCGCCGGCGTCGGCGTCGCGGTCATCGACACCAACTTCGACCTGCTGCATCCCGAACTCGGCGGCTCGACGACGCTGCCCAACTCGATCGTCAAGGGCGGCTACAACTACAGCACGCCCGGCGCCGCGATCCATTCGCAAAACTTCAACGACTGCTACCACGGCACCGGCACCGCGTCGATCGTCCGCCGCTACGCGCCCGGCTGCTCGCTCTACACGCTGGTGGTGTTCCCCAACGCCTACGACAGCACGATCGCCAACGCGATCAACTGGTGCGTCACCAACAAGAACGGCACCGGCGGCGGCGCGCCGATCCGGGTCATCAGCATGTCGCTCGGCGGCGGTCGCTACTACTCGGCGGTCACGTCCGGCACGCTGCACACGGCCTGCGGCACCGCGTTGAGCAACGGCATCCTGTGCTTTGCCGCGTCGGGCAACGACGGCTGGACCACGTCGATGGGCTCGCCGGCCGCGTCCACCAACTGCATCTCCGTCGGCGCGACCTGGGATGCCAACAGCGCGCCGTACTCGCCGTTCCCGCCGGCCAACTGCAGCGACACCACGCGCCTGGTCGACGAACGGACCTGCTATTCCGACACCGCGTCGTTCCTGTCGATCTACGCGCCGTCCGAACAGGTCATCTGCGCGCGCTGCGGCGGCGGCACGTTCGCGCTCGGCGGCACGTCGTCGGCCTGCCCGGCGGCGGCCGGCCTGACCGCGCAGTTCCTGCATGCGCGGGCGACCTACATCGGCAACAAGAACGGCCTGGTCAGTCTCTACCAGACCACCGGCGCGACCGTCACCGGCGACACCAGCAAGCGGCGGATCAACCTGACCGCAGCGATCACGCAGGCCGGTGGCGGCACGACGCCGACCGCACTGGCGAACGGCACGACCTACAACTACACCGTCGCGACCGGCGCCGGCCTCGCCTACACGGTCGCGATCCCGGCCAACGCGACCAACTTCACGGTGACGATCACCGGCACCGGCGACGCGGATCTCTACGTCAAGAAGCTGGCGATCGTGTGGCCGACCGATCAGGGCGCGCACAACGACGCCGAGTTCAAGTCGCCCTACCTCGGCGGCAGCGCCGAGTCGGTGACCTTCCCGGCGCCGGCGGCGGCGACGTGGAACGTGCGGATCCAGGGCTATGCGGCGGCCTCGGGCACGATCCGGGCGAGCTGGACCGTCGGCACATCGGGGACCTGGCACAACGAGAGCTGGATCCGCGAGACGCCGCACAACTACGCCAACAACCAGACCTACACCTACACGTTCACCAAGGCCGGAGCGAGCCAGGTCGGCGTGCACTTCAACCGGATCGCGACGGAGTCGGGGTATGACTTCGTCCGGATCAAGAACGCCGCGGGGACGGTGCTGTATTCGGTGTCCGGGAGCCCGATCACCAATGGCACCGGCTCGGCGTTCGGGCGGACCGATGGCTGGGTCTACATTCCTGGCAACACGATCACGGTCGAACTGACGACCGACTACTCGGTGGTCAACTACGGGTTGCGGATCGACACGGCGAGCAGTTTCTACTGATCCGGTCCGAGGCAGGTAGTCGCCAGCAGGGCCTGACCACGAAAGCTCGATGTGTGCCCGCCACGGCTCGACCGTGGACAGCTCCTGCTGGACGGTGACCTTGGCCACCGTGCTCCTCGCCGTTGCCTTGATCACCTCGACGGCTGGCAGGTCGCTCGGGTCGCCGATCAGCAACCCCGCCTTCGCCAGGGCCTGGCGGTAGTGCCACGCCGTCGTGCGGGCCCATGCCGAGCAGTCGGCAGACTTCCCGGGCGCTGGTCTCCAGGCCGTGCAGCCCAACAAGCTCTTGCAGGCGTTGGCATTTCCACACTCCGGGCGGTCCTCCGTTGGTCGTTGGTCGTTGATGCCACGCAGGATGGCGCCCATCACCTGGGCGGTGGTCCGGTTGTCCGATCTCGGGGTGGTCCCGCTTGCCCCTACGGCGGGTTCGCTGTCCTGGTCGGCCCCTGAGCCTGGTTGACAGACCTGCCGAACCCTGGCTTCATGAAGCCATGCATCGCCATCACCCGCCGGCGGCCCTCCTCGCTCTCGTCATGCTCGCGACCGGTGCACCGGCCATCGCGCAGGACATGGTCACGCTGCACAGCGTGACGATCGACGCGAACAACGACGTCAGGGTCGTCTACTCGAAGAACTTCGCGACCTGCGCCCACATGCGGTTCAGCGACGCCGCGTGTGCGCAGTCCGGGTCTCTCACCCATGTCGCCAATCACTTCTGCACGTCGGGCACCATGGTGACCATCATCGTGCCGTTGACCGTCTTCACGGCCGGTTTCGGTGCCGGCAGCTCCGTGTTCATGCACCACGGCAACAACGGCGGCGTGCGTAGCACGTGCGTCACGGTCGGCTGCGATGGGACCTACGGCAGCGGATGCCCGGGTTCTGGCGGCGTGCCGGTCCTCAGCGCCGTGGATGCCTGCCCACCGGCTGGCGGCACGCTGAGCCTTGCGCTGTCGAACGGTCCCGTCGGCTCGGTGGCGATCCTCGGCTTCGGCCTGTCACCGACGTCCCTGCCGCTGTTCGGCTGCAACCTGCTGGTGGCCGGAATCGGGGGCACGTTCTTCCTGCCGCTGGACGGCGCGGGCGCCGCCTCGTTCGCTGCGCTGGTGCCGGCCGGCACCAGCGGGATCTCGATCACGTCGCAGGCCTTCGTGCTCGACAACAGCGGCCCGCAAGGGTTCTCCGCGACCGCCGGCCTGGTGATCCGCGTGCGGTGAGAGACTGGACCACAGACATACTGATGCATCGATGCGTCAGTTCCGGACGGGTCCGTGACTGAGAGACGAAGCTCCCACTCCCCTTTCGGTGGAAGGTCCAGTGCGATTCTCACCAGCCTACGTGTCGATACTCTCTGCTGCGGCCCTGCCGGCACAGTACGCCTGGATCCAGAACCCCGCCAACGGCCACACCTATGCGCTGACCACACCGATGACGTGGCATCAGGCCGAGGCCGAGGCCATGCGAGTTGGCGGACACTTGGCGACCGTTCGGAATGCGGGGGAGAACGCCTGGTTGGTGCAGACGTTTCCGGTGCGGTCCTGGATCGGCTTGACAGACGAAGTGACCGAAGGTCTGTGGCGGTGGACGAGCGGAGAGGCCTTCGTGTACGCGGCGTGGTGCCCGGGTGAGCCCAACAACCTCAACGACGAGGACTACGACGGAAGCAACCGCGACGACACCTGGATCCTCGGCGGCGCAGGGTGGCAAGTCGCGTCGCCACTTTCGGCACCCTCAGCGCGGCGGCATCACACGTTGACATACGACCCAATTGCTCAGCGAGTGCTGCTGTTCGGCGGGTTCGACACCACCTATCGGGGCGACCTTTGGCGCAGTAGCTACGCCGCTGCCCAAGTTGCTTTCGGCACCGGTTGCGGTGGTCCGGCGCTGACGCTTGGTCCCGGGCTCACCCCGCCTGTCGTCGGCCAAATGTTCACGGCGCCGGTAACGAACGTTCCCTCGGGCACGCCAGTCGTGTGGATGAGCCTTGGCCTGCGCGATGACCTGGTCGGCCCGTTCATGCTGCCTCTGCCCCTCGACGGATTCGGCCTGCCAGGGTGCTGGGCGTATCACGACGTTGCGATCGGTCTGATGTTGCCATGCGCTTCGACGGGCACCAGCACAGCCCAGTTCTCGATGCTGGTTCCGAGCGTCGCCAGCATCGCGGGAACTCGCGTGATCGCGCAAGCCTGGGTCACGGAGCCAGCCGCGAACGCGGCCGGAATCCTCACGAGCAACGCCCTACGCGTCGTGCTCGGAACGCAGTGAGGCTCCGGAATGCGAGCCGCCTCGCCATGCCGCCAGTCTGGGCCAAGAGCCTGAACTTCGGGGTACTGCGACCTCGGACCTGGGGTAGTCCGGTAGTCCCGACAATCCGACGGTGCGGCACCGACCTTCGGTTGCCCGTCTGCCGCCACTGTGCACCATCACGCGCCGCCCGGGCGGCCTACATCCCGTCCACGAGGCAGCCCGTCAGGATCCGAGGACGAACTGAAGCGCGTCGCTCAGTGTCGCCACGCCCTGGACCGGTCCAACCGGGTCCAACGGCGCCCACTGCGCAAAGACCCGCAGGCCGAGCAGGCCGATCACGTTGGGGAGCGCCTGATGGAAAGTCGCACCGCGAACACGTCGGTGAGGATCACGTGGGGCACCATGTTGCCAGCCAGGAACAGGTTGCAGGTGCCGGCTACGGCCTGGTCCTGGCGATCGAGCGCAAGGAGCAACAGGGCCGGACGCGACGGGGGCCCATCCCACAACCGCAAGATGAACGAGGCCGACCCAAGCAACGGCAGGCGTTCGCGTGCTGCTGACCGCCGCCGTCGGCACCGCCCGGGTCGGCGTACAGGTCGACGGCCCAACGGCAGTGCTGGAGCCAACCGCCCGCCGGTGGTCCCCAACCGGCAGCCGGCGCAGGGAACGCGCCGCGCACCGTCGGCGCTTGCACGACCAGCCCTCGCCCCGCGGTCGCCGCCATGAGCGCGCACCACGCCGCCAGCGCCCGCAAGTTCGTCACGCGCGCACCTCGCTGTCGCCGCCGCGCCACGACAGGACGCCGACCACCGCGACCATCGCGGCCCCCGAAAGGAACGTGATCCGCATCGCCGCCGCGATCGCATCGGGCGACGCCCGGGCGATGTCGTCCGTGCCGCATGCCGCAGCGAACCCCCAACCCAGCACGGTGGCCCCGGTCAGCAGGCCGAGGTTGCGCGCGAGGTTCAGCAACCCTGCCAACACGCCGCGGCCGCCCGCGTCGGCAGCCGTCATCACCGCGGTGTTGTTCGCGGCCACGAACAGCGAATAGCCTCCGGTCGCCAAAGCGAGCGGCGCCACATAGCCGAGCACGCTCGGCTGGCCAGCCAGCGCCGCGAGCAGGCCCGTTCCGGCGGCAACGCCGAGCCATCCGGCGCGCACCACGCGCGGCGCACCGAGGCGGTCGACCAGGCGTCCGGCAGGCACGCCGACCAGCGCCGACACCGCCGGCCCGATGGCCATCACCAGGCCCGCGCGATCCGGCGCCATGCCGAGCGCATGCACCAGGTGGAACGGCCCGACGACCAGCGTCGCCATCATCACCATCGCCACGACGCCGTTGCCGACCAGCGCGGGGCGGAGCCCGCCCTGGCGCAATCGCGACCACGGAATCAGCGGCGTGGACGTGCGGCCCTCGCTGGCGACGAAGCCGATCGCGGCGGCGACCGCGCCGATGCCGGCCACGAGCCGCCAGCCGGCATCGCGACCGGTTACCGCCAGCGCGAACCCGGTCAGCGTCAGGGCGAGCAGCGTCGTGCCGACCGGTGCCCAGCTGCCGCGGGCCTCGCGCGCAGCGACGGCAGCGGGCGGCAGGTGACGATGGACGAGCGCGAACGCCAGCGCGGCGAGCGGTACGACGGCGAGGAACACCGCGCGCCAACCACCCGTCGTCAGCAGGACCCCGCCGAGGGCCGGGCCCAGCGCGGTTCCGAGCGCGGACATCGTACCGAGCAGCCCCATCACCGACCCGGTGCGATCCCGGGTCGCCACCGACCGCGCCAGAGCGACGGTCAACGCCGTCAGTCCCGCCGCGCCGACACCCTGCACCGCGCGCGCCGCGATCAGCACGGGAAGCGACGGCGCCAGACCACATGCCACCGCGGCCGCGAGGAACAGCGCGAGCGCGCCGAGCAGCAACCGCCGCATCCCGAACACATCGCCGGCACGGCCGACGGCGACGATCACCGCCGTGCTCGTCAGCAGATAGCCGACCACCAGCCACTGCACCGCCGCGAACGATGCCCCGAACGCAATCGCCAGGCTCGGCAACGCGACGTTCTGGATGCTGGCGCCGAGCGACGCCGTCAGCATCGCCACAGCGAGCCCCGCCACGCCCCATGCGACCGGGGTCGGTCCCGCGATCACCCGCACCCCGTCCACCACACCGCCTCGTTGCTTCGCGTTCATCACCGGCAAGCTAGGCCGCCACCGCGGCGGCGGAAGGCGCACCGGACGCACGGCACGTGTGCGTTGGACGCCATGCCTGCCGTTCCTATGCTGCCAGCACATGGCCGGCCCCGACCTCAACCTGCTCGTCGTGCTCGACGTGCTGTTGGTCGAGCAGAGCGTGGCGCGGGCCGCCAGGCGGCTGCGGCTCAGCCCGTCGGCGATGAGCCGGGCGCTGGCGCGGCTGCGCGCGACGACCGGCGATCCGCTGCTCGTGCAGGCCGGACGCGTGCTCGTGCCATCGCCGCGGGCACTCGAACTGCGCGACCGGGTGGCACGACTCGTCCGCGAGGTGCAGGAAGTCCTGCAACCCGGCGAGCAGCTCGACGTCCGCCGGCTCGCGCGCGCGTTCACGCTGCGCACGAGCGAGGGCTTCGTCGAGAACTTCGGCCCCGCCCTGATCGCGCGCGTGGTCGCGGAGGCGCCCGGGGTCACGCTGCGGTTCCTGCCGAAGCTCGGCAAGGACAGTGCGCTGTTGCGCGATGGCACGGTCGACCTCGAGACCGGCGTGATCGACGACGAGACCGGCCCGGAGTTGCGGGCGCGCACGCTCTTCGAGGACCACCTCGTCGGCGCCGTGCACGACGGCCACCCGCTCGCTCGCGGCAAGGTGACGGCCGCGCGCTACGCCGGCTGCGACCACATCGCCGTGGCCCGCCGGGTCCTCGAACGTGGCCCGATCGACGCGGAACTGCAACGCCAGGGGCTGGAACGCCGGATCACGGCGGTCGTCGGCGGTTTCGCCACCGCGCTGGCGGTGGCGCGCCGCTCCGACCTCGTCGCCACCGTGCCGCTCCACCACAGCGGGGTGCTACTGGAGGGTATGGCGACGTTCGCGCTGCCCGTGTCGATGCCGGCGATGAGAGTCTCGCTGCTCTGGCACCCGCGCCTCGACGGCGACACCGCCCATCGCTGGTTGCGGACGTGCGTGCTGTCGGCGGTGAACGCGCAGGTCCCGGCCAGGCACGAGACCTGACCCACCCCCCGGGGCCTGCCGCCTCTGTGGCGCCCGGCCGGGCCCAATGGCCCATGGGAATCCGTGGCCGAAGTGGCCCAGTTGCAGCCATGCGCGCCATCCTCACCGCCGCTTCGGTCCCGGTTCTGCTGACGGTCGTGCTGTCAGCCCAGCCGCCACCGCAGTGGTTCGAGATCACGCCACCGATCAGCCCATCGCCACGAGCCGACTTCGGCATGGTCTACGACCGCCTGCGCGCGACGACCGTCCTGCTCGGGGGCACGGGTGGCAATGACACCTGGCTGCTGCAGGACGGCCATTGGCAGGAGGTGCAACCAGCCCACGCACCGCCCGGGGGCGGCGCGGGACTGACCTACGATTCGGGTCGCGGTCGCGCCGTGCTGTTCGGCGCCGGGACGTGGGAATGGGACGGTTCCGACTGGTTGCTGCAGACGCCAGCGCACGTCCCGCCGGCCCGCGATGGCTACGCGATGGCGTTCGACGCCGCGCGGGCTCGCTGCGTGCTGTTCGGCGGCCAGCGCGGCGTCAGCACGTTCCTGGCCGACACCTGGGAGTGGGACGGCAGCGACTGGGTCGAGCGCCTGCCGCCGACCGCGCCGACGCCCCGGATGAGCCATGCGATGGCGTTCGACGCCGCGCGGGCGCGCGTGATGATGTTCGGCGGCCGCGGCGATACCGGCTTCGTGGAAGCATCGCCTTGGGAGTGGGATGGCCTGACCTGGACCCCACGCCCGAGCAGCGGCGGTCCAGACTCGCGCTACGGCCACCGGATGGCGTTCGATGCGGCTCGCCGCGTCATCGTCATGCACGGGGGCTACCAACGCAGCTCGGCCGACGACCCCACCTGGGAGTGGAACGGGGCCTTCTGGGCCCAGATCCACACCGACACGGCGCCGCCCGCGCGCGCCCGGCACGGACTCGTGTTCGACGAAGTGGCGGAACGCACGCTGGCATTCGGTGGATTCATCGGCGCCGGCCCGTTGCGTCAGGACCTCTGGAGCTACCGCGGCAGCCCGTCGCCGGCCAGCCAGGCCACCTTCGGCAGTCCCTGCTGGCCCACGCACCTGGCGACGACCGAGCCGTGGCTCGGCGAGCCGCTGACCGCGACGCTGTCCGTCCCGGCGCCGACGAGCCAGCCGTGCGTGTTCGTCCTCGGCTTCTCCGACACCCGCTACTGGTTCCTCGAACTGCCGGCCGAGATGTCGTCGTTCGGGATGCCCGACTGTGTCCTCTACACCGACGTGCAGGCATCGTGGCTGGTGATGAGTTCGGGCGGAACGGCGTCGTGGAGCATGAACGTGCCGGCGGCCGCGCCGTTGCGCGGGATGCGGCTCTTCCAGCAGGCGTTCGCCCACCGGCCCGATTCGAACAGCCGCCAGTGGTTGCTCAGCAATGCCGTGGCCCTGTGGATCGGCGCGCGCACGCCCTAGGCGGGCGGCGGCGGCGTCTCGCACGCATCCCGCTCGGCGACGTGGCGACGGGATCCGGCTGCCCGGGCCGACCAAGTAGATGGTCGGCCCGCGCCGTCACCGGCGCGCCGAATTCGCACCGCAGGCTGAACCCGGCACCACTCGAACCGCTTCTCGCGAACGAACGGAGCCGTGCCCTACGCGCTCCCATCACCGGGCCGTTGCCGATGCGCTTTGCGGCCGCCGCGTGGCAACCTGGAAGGGCAAGTCGCGGTCTCGCGCAGGCGCTGCGCAAGCGCGACCGCGCGTTCGAGCAGCCCTTTCGTGCCGGCTCGAAGTTCGGCACTGTCCTGCACGGCACGCACGTTGTTCTCCATGTCCTCGGCCGACCAGCCGCGGCTGTGCGCGACGTAGGGGAACGGCGGGAACACGCAGCCGATCTCGGCGAAGAACCCCAGCAGTGAGCCGGCCACCGCCTGCACGTTGTCCTGACCACCCGTGATGATGAAGCCGGCGACTTTGTCGCGGATCAGCACGCGGTCCTGGATCGTGATCTGGTTCTGCACGCAGTTCATGCGCTCGATCATCTTCTGGTAGAGCGAGCTCGGAGCACCCCAGCGAATCGGCGTTGCCACCAGTATGACGTCCGCCCAGTGCACGATCCCTTCGTAGACCTGCTCCATCTGGTCCCCAGGATCCATTTGCGTGATCGAGCACGGCCACGTGCATGCTCGCGCGCTCTTCGAATAGAAGCCCTCGCACGCCCGGAACTTCAGCGCCGCGAGGCGCAGCAGCTGCGTTTCGAGCCCAAGGGAGCTGCGCGCGTGGTCGAGCGCACTCTGGAGCAGCAGTTCCGAGGTCGACGTGCGCGGTTGCGCCGGGTCCATGGCGGTGGCCGAAATGCCGAGCACTCGGAGCGGGCCGTCGTGGCGCGCCGGCTCACGCGCAACAGGGTGCGGGGCGTGCGGCAATTTGCTGCGCTTCGTCACGGGCTCGCGGCTCACCAGCACGCGGCCGCCCTCGACCTTGACGTCGTGCTTGGGCACGCAGTCGGCTTCGTAGCCCGGTTCGCCGGCGCCGCTCGTACGCTCGAACTTGTAGTAGTGCCACGGGCACACGACGTAGTCGCCGTCGAGCTTGCCGTCGCCAAGTGGGCCACCGACGTGGTTGCAGGTGCCGGATATCGCACCGAACCGGTCGTCCGCGAACGACAGCGCGATCGAGCGCTTGCCGACGACGACCTGCCGCAAAGGGCGCTTGGCGAGTTCGTCCACGGAACCGACGTCAATCCAGTCATCCTGTTGCATGTGCACATGCTCCCGGCTGGCGGCGCTCAACGCGAGCACTCCCCACCACGCCCGCATGGCCCCCACTCGGCGCAGGCTTTCGTCTTCGGCACGACCCGCCGGCAGCGACACCACGTTCATCGTGCCGCAGATCGCGTTCGAGGTGCTGCACATGCTCGACGACGTGGTGCTGCCGGCGCTGGACAGGCTGCTGCCAGCCACTCGCGCGCTCGCCGCGGCGGGAACCAGCGACCGGGTGCTCGCCGGCTTCACCGACCGCGATGCTGCCCAGGACGGCTTGGCGTCACTGCACTTCCACGTGGCCGAGGCGATGGCGCAGGCCCGGCGGATCCAGGCGGCGAAGTGGCCGGCGACGGCACCCGGCACCGGTTCGCGCCTCCGTCAACCAGCACCACGAGTTCGCGTCGGCGGCTGGAGTGGGCACCGCACCGCCCAACGGTGCGAACCGGGAAAGGGGAGAACGATCGGTCTCGGGCACGACGTCGGGGTCACGGTGTGTACGCGCGCGCCGAGTTCGGCCGAGCATGTTCCCGCAACCGCGCCCGGCGTCGCCAGAGAACTGACAGATTACCGCGTTCGAGAGAACGGACAGCACGGCCATCCCCGGGGTACCTCGCGCCCATGCGCCAATGCGGTCGGTGGAGTTTCCACGTCGCCCGGGCACTGGCACAATCTGACGTCGTGTCCGCGGAACGCGTCAAAGATCTGTTCGAGCGCGCCGCCGCATTGCCGGAGGCAGAGCGCCATGCGTTCCTTGCCGGCGAATGCGGCGCCGATCTCCTGCTGCGGCGCGAGGTGGTCTCACTGCTGACCTTCGACCCCGCCCAGGAGTTCCCCGACCGGGCGGATCCGGTCCGCCTGTTCCTTTCCGCACCGCGCGTGTCGCACGACCACGCCACCGATGCCTTGCCGCTGCAGCAGCTCGGCCCGTAACCCGCCCATCGGAGACCAGGAAACGACGCCTTCGATTCTCGCACAGCACGGGTCCGTGCGCAATTCGGCTCTACGGGCAGAAGCCCCGCCGACAAGCACTCGTCAGCCAAGGCCATCCACGTCGTCCTCGACAACTTCTCCATCCACGATTCCAAGCGTGTGCAGAAGTTCGTCGCCGTCCACTGCGCGGAATCGCGGTCTGTCGTCTACTCTGCCTGTGCCGCGGCGGTGCGCGTCCGCGAGTCGTAACCATGGTGCGTCGTCGCAAACGCAAGAACGCCGAGCCGAAGGCCGCGGCGAGCCAAGCGGTGCACCACCGTGGCAGCTTGTCAGGCCTGCTCGCGCGCCGAGTCACGTTCGCGTGGGCACTGTTGCTCGTCGCCGCCTCGGCCGTGCTGTCCTTTGTCGTGCACCCGTACTGACGGATGCGGCGGTAACCAGGCCGCCGGCAGCGAACGGGGCCCTCGACGCGAGCCCGGAGGTCGCGCGGATCGGCCGCACCTCGGTGCGGGCGACCGCCAACGAAGTCGTGGCGTCGCCGCCAGCCGCGTGGCCAGCCCCGCGCGACGCGGTCATCTTTCCGCTGCACGCCGACTGCACGCCGGAGCAATGCCCGCTCGTTTGGTACACGACAATCGTCGAGGCGATGCTCGGCCCGACCTCCGCCAACGCCACGATGTCGGTGATTACGACGGCTGTTGCGCCCACGGGGCCGGACGAGCCGCCGGCTGATTCGGAGCTCGGCATAGCGGTGGCGTTCGTCCGGGCCACGATGCCCCGCATGGCGCCGTTCTTGCCCGGCCAGGTGGTGGCGTACACGCTGCCGCCGACTTCCGCGTTCGGTCGCCGCACTGGCGTGCTGGCGCTGATCGGCGTTGCGGTGCGTGGCCGACCGGGGGCCAGCTCTGCCGAGTTTGACGAACAGCGGTTCGCGCGCTACGTCGCGGCCGCGCTCGCGGCGGCCCGCGAGCACGGATGTCGCTCGGCGGCGATGCCGTTGTTGTTGCAGGAATCGCCAGCGCTGTCGTTGCACCGGATCTTGGGCGCCACGCTGCTCGGATCGATCCAGCACGCGCGCGGAGGTGGCCTCGACACTGTGTATCTCGGCACTTGGGCTAAGAGCGACGAGCGGCGGCAGCAGCTCGCGGTCGCGCTGCGAAGTGCGTGGGAGGGTGGCACGGCGCTAGTCGACGACCGTCGTGTGCCAACGGATCGATCGTGGCGCATGGCGAGCCTTGCCGCCTGCACCGCGTTGTGGTCGTTTGGTCGTCGCCGCCTGCTGACCGTGCGCCTGTTGATAGCGATGGCGGTGCTGGCGACGGGCATCGCCGGCGTTCTGGCGCCAGCCGTGGACGCTGCATTGGCGATGGTCTCTGGCCCTGACCGTCTGCGGCCGTGGCTCTCGTTCGCGCTGGCGGCCGTCGGTGGCACCGTGCTGCCGGCGTTCGCTGCGTTCGATGCCACTGCTACGCTGGTTGGCAAGCAGGAGAAAGGTGATGAAGATCAATCTGCCTGACGGCTACCGTGGGTTCCGTGTCGCCGACGTGCTACGTTCGGTTATCGATGTGGATCAGTACGACGACTGGATTGCCGATCCGATCTGCTACCAGGATCTGGATCAGGCCGCGGTGGTCGCTGCGAGCCAGGCGGCGATCCGCAGCAGGGAAGTAGATGCGGCGGGCGCCACCGCGATCGAGATCCACTCGCTTGGCGGCCGCAAGTTCACTGCGGCGTACCTGCCTCTGCCGTTCCGCGTGGTGCTCGCCGACGTGATTGCGTCGCAGGCGCGGCCGTTGCAGCGCCGTCTGGTGGCCGACAAGACGTTCGGGTTCGAGTATCTGCCGCCAGGGGTCAAGCCCGACACCGCGCCGTATTGGACGATCGATTACTTCGCCGAGGCAGCCGAAACCTCGTGGCAGGCAGCGGGAATGTTCTCGGACGACACCGGAGCGCCCACCGAC
The DNA here is from genome assembly GCA_016713175.1 of Planctomycetota bacterium. Classification (GTDB taxonomy): domain Bacteria; phylum Planctomycetota; class UBA1135; order UBA1135; family UBA2386; genus JADJPQ01. Next base: position 613,806 of record JADJPQ010000004.1, on the reverse strand, counting down.
GAGAACCAACCGCTGTTCGATTCGGCGCACGAGCAGCGCGATGCGAGCGCGGCGCCGTCGGCCGTGTTTGGGACTGGAGAGGACGGCACATACACCGTCTTGTCGAAGGTGGCCGAACTCTGTGAATCGGCCGGGTTCGAGGGGCTCGCGTTCCGTTGGTACGACATCGAATCGTTCGCCGATTCAGTGCCGCGGAAGAAGCTGCTCGAATGGTTGCAGAGCGCCGGTTGGCAGCAAGGGCACGCACGTTTCTACGGCGACGTGTTGAACGCGCTGGCGACGCGCCCGGATGGTTTCGTGTCAGTAGACGACGCCAACGGGTTTTTGCTGGCAAGCTACTTGGCTCCGATCGACGACTGGTTGCGCAAGGGCCGCGTGCTGTTCTTCCGCTGCCGCGACGAATACTTCGTATTCGAACAGCTCGGCGACGAGCGGGCTGCGCAGGGGTTCGACGTTGCGGCATTCGAGCGCGACTTCGATCGTGAACTCGGCAAGCTCGGCCTGAAGCGGCGGCAGCGAGTGGTGTCGTTCAACCTGGACGCCGAAGACACGCGGGGGGCCGATGATGATGAGACTGCGATCCTGGCTGACGCGCTGCTCAAGATAAGCTGGGAGACCACCGATGCGGTCACGCGCTACCGGTTCGCTGCATGTGCCCCCGCCTGGCTGCATCTGTGCAGCCGCATCGCCGCGACGCCGGACTCTGCGCCACAGCTCAGTGCCGTGTTCGAACTGCTGCGGTTGGCGAACTTCGGTCGCCGCAGCGACTGCTTGCTGCTGCCCTCGGAGACCGCCGCGATGAGCGAGCGGGGGCGCAACTACCGGAACTCACTCGATGCGCAAACGGCAATGCTTGCCCGCTTGCGTCACCGCTTGACCGCGAGCGCGGTTTCGCCGTGGGAACAGCATTGGATCCTGCGCCTGCTGACAGACGTTTCGACGGCTGGCGCGCCGGAGATCGCGTTCGCGCACACGGTGCTCAGCAAGCGTGATTCGGTGCAGTGGTACGTCTGGGCACAGGCCGCTGTGCTTTTCTTCCGCCACGCCACCGCCACCGACGACGTTCGGCGGCTTGCCGAACAGGTCTTGCGGCCGTCGGGGCAGGTGGGAGCGGATCGTTTTCTCGCCATGGCGGCGTATTTCGCTGAACTGCGTCTTGGGCTGGCGCCGGCGCGCCTCGACGCGTTTGCCGGTTCCGGGCCGATGGAAGGTTTGGCTGTGTATCTGCGCAACCGGATCAAGGAGCGCGGCAAATGAAATCGGATCGACGTCAGTTCGTGACCAAGATGCTCCTGCTGCCGGCGTCGATGCCTTGGCTCGGCGTGGCCGCGGAACCTGCGGCCCAGGGTCGGCGGTACGAGGTGATGGGGTTTGGCTGCTGGTACGGGCCGTTCTTGCTCGAGTCGCTGGCTCCGGGCACGTCTTTGCAGTGTCGCACCACGGGCAGGAAGGCAGGGCGGTGGCGGGTGGAGTTCGACGACTGGCCCGTGGGATACATCGAAAGTGCGCTGCCATTGTCGGCGATGCAGGTTGACTACGTGTCCGTGGATGCGCTTGGCAGACACCGGCTCTTTGTGGAAGTCGAGTGCGGCGGTGGATCACACCGAGCGCACGTAGACCAATTGCTGCCGTAGAGTGCAATCTGGTTTGATCCAGTGCCTGCTCAGTTTCTCCAATCCCCGAGCGCCGTCCCGCGACCGGCGGCAGGTGCCCCGCCAAGGCTTCCGTCGCAGAGAGTCCTGTCCTGCGCATTGAACGAAGCCCGCGCCGCCACCCGCCGTCGACACTCGTTCAGGAGGGCAGCTTTTCGGGCAGCGGGACAACTGCACAGCCGTGGGCTGTTGCCCTGAGCGAAGTTGCGCGGGCCTGCAGGACTTACGGCGCCAACCACCGATACACACGGAACTGCATGAGCTCGCCGTCGATAACCGGCGTGCAGTCGGTGTCGACATGGATCAGTTCGAACCGGCCGACCGGCGGACGCTGCAAACACCACTTCCACCGCAGCCACGCAGCGATGTCCTGCGTGGCTACCGGTACGACATTCGCGAGCACCCGTCGCCCCGAACGCCAGGCCGCATGGTCGCCGTCGCCAGCGACCACCGCGGCGACGTAGGCCGGACTGCTGATCAGACCATCCCAGTTCGACACGGGCGCGGTGCTGAAGTAGCCGAGCACTCCGGCATCGAACGAACCGACGGGCTCGTGCAGATTCGCATCAAGCCACGCCGCGCCACGGCGCGATGCGATCTCCCAGTCCGGGGTGCTGTCGCGCGCCGCCGCGACGAAGTTGCGCACGCTGAACGCCATCGCGATCACGGCCCATGCCAGAAGCCCGCAGGCACCAGCGACGACGAGCCACGAGTTCCGGCGGACGAACCAAGCCAGAACCAGACCTGTGAGCGCAATCAGCACGAAATAGCGGAGCAAGCGGCTCTGGATCCAATAGTGCGCGTAGCTGCCGAACGGCGGTGCCGTCGTCCAACCAAACCACAAGAGCCGCGCGGCATGGAGCAGCGACAACCCGATCAGGAACGCCAGTCCGGCCCGCTGCGCCGCCGAGATCCGCGTTCCGACACCGCGCGCCAACGCGGCCCCCATCACGGCGATGCCGCCCCACAACAGACCGTCGCGGACCTGCCCGGATCCCAGCAGAACGCCGAGGTGCGAGATCAGCCCCTGCCACGTCGGTGGGTTCCCACGCCCGTGCGACCAGAAGCCCTTGACGATCCCACTGATCGGGACTGCGCTGCCGATGGCGAAGTGGTTCACCAACGCGTAGCTCCCCAGGCCCAGCCCCGGCACGACCAGCATCTTCGCCGCCGCCGCAAGCCGGCGCGAACCGCCGGGCACCGTCGCGACCGCCGCGTAGCATGCCACGAACGGGACGAGCGCCGCGGCCTCGAGCCGCGCCAAGGGCAGCAACAAAAGCAACGAGGCCAGCGCCCACCAGGACGTGCAGCCCGGTCGATCGCAGTGCCACTGAAGCGCCACGAACGTGCCAGCCACCACGGTCAGCAACAGGCCCGTCTCGATCCCTTGATACAGCAGCGGGGTCCTGGCGAGCAGCACGAGCACGATCGCTGCCACCGCGGGATGCATGGCGGCACGCCGGATGGCGTTCTGCAGCAGCAGGAACGACGCGAGCGCCAGCAACACTTCGATCATCTTGATCGCACGCAACGCACCTTCGCGTTCGTGGATCAGCCAGTGCAGCGGCACCTGGAGCAGCATCCACAGCGCGTGGTAACCGTTCGTCGGCTCGACGCCGTCGAACGTCGACCCCTCGCCGTTGGCGAACCGGCGCGCAACCTGGGCGTAGTAGAAGCTGTCGTCGCTCGACCAGTCGCGCAGGATCGACTCGATCGGAACCAGGCCGAAGCCCGCCACGCCGATCGCCGCGAACGCGATCGCGAGCCAACGCAGGGCTGACACCAGACGCGCGTTCGACATCGGCGCGGAGTCTCACGGCCGGGATCCTCTCGAACAAGGACGAAGGCCGCCAGACGCGACCGACGGCGCTGCGGAATCCAGACGGTGGCAGGCAAGGCCGCACGACCGCGCCCAACTCGCCGGCCAACGCAAGAACCTGCTCGACGCGCTGCAGCATGGCGGTGTCGCGGCCAACACGATCGCCGGGCGGCTGGCCGAGGTCGACGAGCAGATCAAGGTCACCAAGGATGTGGCCAAGTACATCGTCAAGTCGTTTCGAAGCTGCGGTGTCGAGCGGGGACGTGCTGGTCACGGCTCACCCCAGGAATGGCCTAGACGGCAAGGTATCGCGGCTGACCATCGAATGAGCCGTGTCCACCTCCGAAGCAATGCGCTCGGCGAACCCCACTGAGCTAATGCGAGCGAGTCGCGCGCAAAGGCGGGACGGGCATGGGTCGGGAGGCGGCCCCGACTCGGCAGCAGCTCGGCGAAGTTGACCAGCACCACGAGTTCGCTCCGCGGTTGGCGCGGGCACCACTGCGCCCGCCAACGCGCACACGGCCCCTGCGCGCGGTTCTTGGTGGAACTTTGCCGCGATTCACCGTTGGTTCACCGTTGTCCAACGGATGGGCGCCCGCGGCCGGCCCGGGTGTTGCGTGGCTGCCGACTCGCGCGGCGCAGGTCGCATGCTCAAGGAAGTGCGACACTCGCCGCAACTCGGGCTCGGATTCCGTACCCGGCGCGGAAGGTCGGCCGAACGCGATCCGGCAACCGACCGCGCCCGTGCCGCAGAAGCCGGAAGGCGCGGATGAGTTCTGGGACAGCACGGGACAACTACAGGATCCGGCCAAACGCGCCGCTGCTCAACCGCAGCTGTCCGTCGTTGCCGACTGTGGCGACCTGGACGTGTGCGGGTTGCTGCAACAGCCACGATGCCGTCGGTACCGCGAGCGAGAACTGCGTGCTTCCCGCCGATGAAGGCGCGGCGAACGCAAGCGCGGTCGCGGCACCCGTGAGGACGAAAGGCAGCTCGACGCCCGAGATCGTGATGATGTCGTTCCACGAATCGAGCCCGAGCAGCACCGACTGATCCGCGGTGTCCGTCGTCGCAATCGTAACGATGGTCCCGATGGGCAGGAGAGCCGGCATACGCACATGTGGTGGCTCGGAAATGGCGACTATGGGCGCGACGGGAGAAGCGGTCGCGCTGATGCGCGGGCCAAGCCGCACTGATCGAAGTCCCAACCCAACTCCAATGCCATCAGTCCCGACGCACGGGTTGGGTGTGCCTTGCAAGCCGCCGAGAATCGACCCAGTCCCCACGGCGCGAACCGAAGCAACCACGCCGCTGCCATCCACACCATTGCCGCCGTTGCCAGGGAATCTGCTCACGCCAAGGCAAATATTGGTAGTGCCACCGTTGCCGCCGACAACGGTGCAATCGGACAAAGTGATCGAAGCGTCCTCCAGCCGAATCCCCGCCCCGCCGTCCTTCCGTGCGCCAACACCGTTGCCGCCGACAATGGTCGACGAAACCGCCGTTGCAGAAGCTTGTATCAGCCGCAAACCAGGCGAGCCATGGTCGCCAAGAAAGTTGGTCTCACCAATCAATGCACAGTCATCAATGCCGACGCGATGCGAGCCCACCACCTCGACTGCCGCAAGCATGCGACTCAAATGAACTATGCCGGCACAATCCTGCACACGGACGCGTCGCGAGACGAACGCCGCACGACTAGCCCATCGACCCGAACACCGTGGTCTGACGCGACGTTGGCGATCGTGATCCAGGCAACGCGCGTGTCCGGCAGCGGCGCGACAATGTCGACACCGATCGATACTGCGAAGCCGTCGTAGGCCACCGCGCTCGGATGCACTTCAACGCGGTCGCCCGGCTGCGCTGCTGCAATCGCAGCGGTGATCTGTATGTACGGGCCCGCCACCGAATCCACGACGAGGGTCCGCTGTGCGCTGGCCAGAGCGAGCACGAACGGGACGATGGCGATGCCTGGATAGTTCATTGTTGCGGAGCCGGACTCTTCGGGGAGCACGGACCATCGAGTGTCACGGAGCATCCGAGGACCGTCAAGAGCCCAACCGTCCAAGACCGCGGTCGGGAAGATGGTCGAAACCGGGACCAAGGCGTGGGCCGCCGAGATTCCAGTTTGCGCCGAACGAACTCGAACGCGCGGCGAAGGAGGCCGCCAAGGAGGAGGCGACCGCCGCGATCGAGGTCGCCTTGACCAACCCCCGATATCGACAAGTGGACCCTCGAGATCGAGACGGCACGGCTCGCGGCGAGTACACACCGGCGGCGGGCTCCAGAGTTTCAGGGACGTTGCTGCCGCTCGGACTCCGTCGATCGTGTCGTCCCCCGCGGCGCCGGTTGCCATTCGAGCGCGGCGGGCTGACGGTCGCGAGGTTCCCCAACCGCAACGCCAAGGAGGCGTCCCATGGAGATCTCTGCGAGAAGATGCGCGCCGACTTCACGATCGGGGACGGGAGCCCGGCTGCCGCCACTCCGGCACCGACGGGGCGAGGATCGGCCGGCACAACGCCATCAAGCGGACACCGCGACTCCAGGCCCGAGCTAATCCCGACCATCCGACTCGTTGGCGACCTGCAGTGCCCCTCGGCCGCCGCCGTGGCCCATCGCACGACCGGCGGCCTACGCCACCGCCGTCGCCGCGCCGGTACTCTACGACTGTTCACCAGGAACCACGCCCTCCGCCGTTCGCGAGAGAGCACCGGACCGGGCACCACCCCGACCCCCGCCGTTCCCGACTGGGGGCCCACTCCGCCCGCTCTCGCGAACTCGGCGCCCCTGGCCACCAATCGCACAACCCCGCCACCCACCCCAACTTCCACGCCCCCCAAAACCGACACCGCCCCGCGGCTCTTCACCGCGAGGCGGACCCGTCGGCTCCAACAGCCGAAAGTGGCTCCCCAAACCATGCGTGAAAGCGAAGCTCCGCCGACAGCACCGCCGGGCTCCTCATGGCATCGACCGACCCCGCCTGCACCATTACAAAACGTTGTATTGGCCATCCCACTCTCTACGTTTTGTATCCATGGACGCCGCGCGAAAGATCCTGACCCTCGTCCGCAAACTCGGCGTCCTGCGCGCACGCGACCTCGACGAGTACGACCTCCCCCGCACCCATCTTCGCCGGCTGGTCGACAACGGCCAACTCCAAGTCCTCGGCCGCGGGCTGTACACCCTCGCCGACGTCGAACTCTCCCCCCAAAGCAACCTCGCCGCGGTTGCGCGCCGGGTCCCACACGCCGTGATCTGTCTGCTGTCGGCGCTGCGCCTGCACGACCTGACCACGCAAGCGCCATTCCAGACCTGGATCGCCATTGCCACCCGGGCCCGGCCTCCGAAGCTCGACGGCCTGCCGACACGCATCGTGCACATGGCGCCTGGACCGCTCGCCGCCGGCGTCGTCCACCGCACCATCGACGGTGTCCGCGTGCCGGTGTTCGACCTCGAGAAGACCGTCGTCGACTGCTTCCGCTATCGCAACAAGATCGGACTCGACGTCGCGCTGGAAGCGATGCGGGAGTACCTCCGCCGCCCGCGGCGAAACGTGGATCGGCTGCTGCACTACGCCGGGATCGACCGTGTGCAGGCACCGGTCCGCCCCTACCTGGAGGCGATGCTGTGACCAGGGTACCGAAGGACCTCGGCGCTTCGGTGCAGGCGCGTCTGCGCAACGTCGCTCGCGAGCGTGGCGAGGACATGCAGATGCTGCTGCTCCAGTTCGTTCTCGAACGGCTGCTACACCGGCTCGCGTCTTCGCCACACCGGCGCGACTTCGTGCTGAAGGGCGCCATGCTGTTCCTGGCCTGGACCCAGACGCCACATCGCGCCACCCGCGACCTCGACCTGCACGGCAGCGGCACCCCGGATCTGCAGCGTCTGGCGACGATCTTCCAGGACCTCTGCGCGGTCGCGGTGGCGGCCGATGGCGTGGCGTTCGATGCCGCGAGCGTGGTGACGTCCCGGATCCGCGAGGATCAACTCTACGAGGCCGTGCGGGTGGAGCTGGCCGCGGCGGTCGGCACTGCCAGGATCGCGGTGCAGGTCGACGTCGGGTTCGGTGACGCGATGCAGCCGCCGCCCGAAGAGATGGTGTTTCCGACCATCCTGGAGCATCCGGCGCCGCGCCTGTTGACCTATGCGCGGGAGACCGTCGTGGCGGAGAAGTTCCACGCCATGGTCTCGCTCGGCATGTGGAACAGCCGGATGAAGGACTTCTTCGACCTGACCGTGCTGTCGGCGCGGTTCCCGTTCTCCGGCCCACGCCTCGGCGAAGCGATCACCGCCACGTTTGCGCGGCGACAGACGGCCTTGCCGGAGACCGAGCCGGTGGCGCTACGTCCGGACTTCTCCGAGGCCAAGGACAAGCAGGCGCAGTGGACCGCGTTCGTCCGGCGGAATCGACTGACGGGAAGCGATGCCGAGTTCGGGACTGTGGTGGCCAAGCTGCGGGCGTTCCTGTGGCCGATCGTCATTGGCCTTCGGGGAAGCGCCCCGATGCCCGAACGGTGGCCGGCCGGCGGACCATGGTCGTAGGCAATCGACGTTTGGCTAATCTCCAGGAGTGCCTGACCACGAAGACCCGCTGCGGAGCGCGAAGCGGCTGCCGCGCCGATCGCGCCTGTGTTTGGCCGAGGCGCAGCGGAACGGCTGCGCCGCCGGAACGGCAGCCGACCGCGAAGCTGCGTGGGACCATGAGATCCAACGCCGCCTGGACGAGATCGATCAGGGACGGATCCGTTTGGTGCCATGGACCAAGGCCCGCCGATCGATCGTGGGATAGATACGTCTCCGACGACGTGAGTCGACGTGCCACGGGCGGCCACTGGTAACCTTGCGCCATCGGCGGTGAAACGTTCGCGGCCACTACACCCCGTGGTCACCGCCGCCGCTACCGGCCCAGCGCGATCGCCTGCTGCGCCTTGGTGCTTCGCCGAACCACGACGACGGTGTCGCCGCTCACAAGCACCTGCGACGCATCGGTCAGCACACCGCCGAGCTCGACCGTGCCCTGCGCATCGGTCTTGCCGCTGGCGACCGACCTCCACACCGCATCGTGGAACAAGCTGCAGTCGCCGCGATGGAACTCGCGATCGGCGACGACCGGCGAAGCCGCCGTCGGCGCGACGGAACCTTCGGGTTCGACGAGGTGCACCTCCATACCAACAGCCGGCACTTCGCCACCAGCACCGGCGCGCGTCACCTGCACGCGGGAGTAGGTCGGCAGCCGCACCGGGACGGCCAGCGCCGCGGGCAGCGAGGCTCCATCCACCCGGATCGGCGCTCCGGACCGCCACTCGCCGCGGTGCTCCACGTACGGATAGAGCACGTAATCCCGGCCGAACGTCAGCGAGACCTGCGGCGCCGGCGTCGCTTCGCACGCCTTGAACGCAGCCTGCGCACCCATGGCCGACTCGCGCAGCTCCTTCGACCACTTGCGCGGATAGAGGCAGTAGCCGACCTGGGCGCGTTGAGCGCGCGGATCGACGAACTGGAAGTCAAGGCGCATCGTCGCGGCCGCGCGTCGACGCAGCGTCAGCCGGTAGTCGAACACGCCCCACGCGGCGTTCGGCAGCAGGATGCCCTCGTTCTCCAGGTCGTGGAATGTGGCGCCCTCCACCATGTGGACTCTCAGTTGCGCCGTTGCGGAGTGAGGGCCGGCCGGGCCGCTGATGCAGAACGATCCGTCCTCTCAAGTCATCCCGCCGCCGACCGATTGGGGCTGCCCCGGCCGCGCTTCGGGATCGCTCATGCCGAGCGCGGCACCGGAGACCGGCTTGCCGTTCTCCCAAATCAGCACGCCGGCCACGACGACTTCGTCGCGCGCCACGCGCGTGGTCACGACCGCCTCCACGGATTCGGCGCCCGGAGCGACGACGAACTCGGCACCGGCGACGGCCTCGAGCTTCTCGCCTTCGACCCGGTAGGTTCCCGGCAGGAAGCGGTGCTTGAAGCGCAACACACCGTCGACGCCGGTCCGAGCGCCACCGCCCACCGGCTTGGCTGCGGGCAGGATCCGCAGGACCTTCGCGTCGAGGTTGCGACGCGGCGCTCCCTCGGTGTCGACGATGCGGACGGTCACCGCGGCCAGCGCTCCCTCGCCCACATAGCCGAGATCGAGCACGTCGGTGCCCGGGATCACGATGTCGGTACCCCAGGCCGGATGGTTGGCGAAGCGATACGTGAGGCGGAACAGCGTCCCGCTCGCAGCGACGCACGGGAACACGACGCCGCGCTCGGTGCGCTCGAGCTCGACGCGCTGCTCGCCGGTTTTCGCATCGAGCGAGCGCAGCAACGCGTCGGTCGGCCACCGCGCGCTGCCGTCCGGCTCCCGGAAGTCGATGCGCACCGTGCACGAGTGCGGCGCGTCGACGCTCGGTGCGGGGACCGCCTGAGCGGGCACTTCGCGAACCAGCAGCGCTGCTGGCGCGGCATGTTCGAGCTCAGGCCGCGGCGCGGGCGCGGCTGCGATCGGCGCCGGCGACGCGACCGGTGGCTGACCACCGGCCGGAACGAACGTGTGTCCGATCCAGATCCCGAGCGCCAGGAACACGAACGCCACCGCGACGAAGGCCAGTCGAATGGGCATCGATGGACGGCATCGTGGCACGGAACGTTCGGCGCGTCACCCCCAGACGCCGCATGGCCGCATGGCTTGCCCGTGGCGCGGCTCGCGGCCGGCGCTTCCATGACCGCGAATCCCCACGTCGCCGCCAACCCGTAGATCCGCTCTTCTGACGCCGCAATGCAACATCGCATGGCCGTCGGACAACGCCTTCCCGCCGCGGCGACCTCAGTGCTCTCCGACCGTTGAACGAAGCCCGAGCGGCAGCTACGTCCCGGTAACTCTGGAGCCATCCGCAAGTTCGAGCTTCACCGTCGCCGTTGCCGCGAGGATGCCGGTTCAGAGAGATCGCGACGTTCCCGCGGCGCCGGTTGCCGTTCGAACGCGGCGGGCTGAAGGTCGCAAGATTCCCCAACCGCAACGCCAAGGAGACGTCCCCTTGGAGATCTCTGCGAGAAGACGCGCGCCGACCTCACGATCGGCGACATACTTGGCCGTTGGCCAGCGCCCCTCGCGCTGGTTGGGGGAGGCTGGTTGAGCCCCGTGCAGGTAGGGGCGTCCGATTCGGATTGCCGCGGTCGTTCCCGGTGGCACTGACCTGCAACGTGCGAGATCACAGTATCCTGTCCGGATGCTCCTTCTGTCACTGGTGTTGCTCGGGCAGGATCCGTTTCCGCAACCCGACACGGATCCCGAAGGCACGGTCGTAGACGAGAGTGGTGCGCCGATCGCCGGCGCCGACGTGGCGCTGCTGGGCGAGTTCTCGGACCAGGGATTTGGCTTGGCGATGGCGCAGATCCTCGCGCGCAATCCGTTGCCCGCAACGCGCACGGACCGCGATGGGCACTTTGTTCTACCGCTCACGCCGGAGCAAAGATCGCTTGGCGCCTGGTCAGGCAACGGCGACGGCATGGTGTGGCTCTTGGTGACGATGCCCGGCCATCTTACCTGGCAGGAACCCTTGACGACCGGCCTGCGCGGCTACGTCGGATCGCGTGTTGTGTTGCCGAAGATCACCGCCGCCGGCCCGTTCGCGGCGATGCCTTGGCCGCCGACGATCATGATGTCGGCCGACGTCCACACCGACCTGATCGAACCGGCACAGCGCCTGCGTGAGCGTTCGTTGTCGCGGGCACCGCTGCGACCGCTGCCGCCATCCCGCCGTGGCGACCGTTCCGCCGTGGTCCGGGTGCAGGACGAACACGGGGCGCCCATCGCTGGGGCGCGACTGCAGTTCAGTTGCGCGGCTTTCGCCTCCGCGTGCGTGGCGGAACGCGGTCTGTTGACCGACGCGCAGGGGACGGTCAGGCTTGACGGTCTCGTACATCCGTTGACGCCGACCGATGTGTGCGTAGTTGCCGATGGCTACGCGTACGGGATCCCCGTCGGTTGCACGAGGGCGGCAGGGGATCGAGCCGAGACGCTGACCTGGACCTGTGCGGCGACGCCGCGCCATCGCTGCCGAACGCTCGGGCCGGACGGGACGGTGGAACCCTTTGCCGTGGTGATGGCCCATTTCGGGGCCAGGAATCGGGCCTGTTTCCTGGTCAGCGACGCCTGTGGTCGACTGTGGCTGGACGGCCATCCCGGATCCGATCAACTGTTCAGACATCCGCTACGGGCAGCGCCAACTGAGGATGCGGACGCCGGCATCTGGCAGTTGCCGGTCTGGTCGTGCGTCCAGGTCCTGGTCCAGCTGGACGCGTGCAAGGCGATGACCATCCAGTGGCAAGGCGGCGGGGCATCGGGGACGGTACATGGCAGCGCCGTGGCACCCGCGGACACCTGGCTGTTGCGCGCCTTTGGCAACGGCGCGACCGAGATCCGCCTCGTTCCCGAGGGAAGCAAGGAGACCGTGTTGCGCCCCGGAAGTCTCGAGGTCAGGGAACTCGGCGGGTTCCGTTGCGCCCTGCTCGATCTGCGTTGAACGAAGCGCGAGCGGCATCGACGGTACGGCTGGCTTCAGATTGGCGAAGTTCGAGCGTCTCTGACCGGCCAATCCCGACCATCCGGCCGGTGGGCAGCGACCTACGGTTGCCCTTCTCGTTGCCGCAGCTGGCAGCATCGCCCGGCCGTCGGCCAACGCCCCCGTCGTCGCCGCCTCCGGTACTCTCCGACTGTTGACCAAGATCCATGCTCTCCGCCGTTCGCGAGAGAGCACGGGACCGGGCACCACCCCGACCCCCGCCATTCCGACCTGGGGAACCCACTCCGCCCGCTCTCGCGAACTCGGCACCGTCGAGCACCAGGCGCACAACCCCGCCACCCACGCCAACTTCCACGCCCCCCAAAACCGACACCGCCCCGCGGCTCTTCACCGCGAGGCGGACCCGTCGGCTCCAACAGCCGAAAGTGGCTCCCCAGACCCTGCGCGAACGCGAACTTGTTCACCGCCCCTCGCCACCAACCGACCCGGCCTGTAGCGTTGCAAACGTGACGTTCCAGCGCATCACGACCGACCCCCGACAGATGGCGGGAGTCCCCTGCATCCGGGGCCTGCGCATCCCCGTAGCCACCGTGGTCGGCATGTTGGCCGCCGGGATGAGCGCTGCCGAGATCCTCGCGGCCTACCCGGATCTCGAGCCCGACGACATCCCTGAAGCACTGCGCTACGCCTCCGAAGCCGTCCGTGAGCGAGAACTGCCGCTGCGTCGCGCCCAGTGAGGTTCCTGATCGACAACGCGATCTCGCCCCTCGTGAGCCGCGCGTTGCTCGACGCCGGTCACGACTCCGTTCATGCCCGTGACCTCGGCATCCAGGCCGATCCGGATGACCGCGTTTTCGCGCGCGCCGTCGCCCAGAGCCGCATCCTCGTCTCCGCCGACACCGACTTCGCGGCACTGCTGGCCGTGCGCGCGACCAAAGAACCCTCGGTCATCCTGTTCCGGCACGGTGCCGAACATCGCCCAGCACTGCAGGTCCAGATCCTGCTCGCCAATCTCGACGCCCTCGCGGAAGACTTGACGAACGGCGCGCTCGTCACGATCGAGCCATCGCGAATCCGGGTCCGGCGGTTGCCGATTGCCTGAACTGGGGCACACCCAGTGCGAGCAACAACGCCAGTCTGACCCGGCGGGCTACTCTGGTTCATGACGGACAGGTTGGCTCCGCTTCGCTTCCTGCTGCTCCTGTTCGCCGGCTTCGTCAATCGCGAACAGGCGAAGACCATCGACTATCTCCGCGAAGAGAACCGCGTCCTGCGCGAACTGCTCGGCAAGCGCCGCCTGCGCCTTGACGATCGTCAACGCGCCCGGCTGGCCGCCCGCGCGAAGGAACTCGGCCGGTCGGCGCTCGCCGCGATGGCGACCATCGTGACGCCCGACACGCTGTTGCGCTGGCACCAACGGATGGTCGCCGCCAAGTGGACGTTCACGTCGACGAGGAGTTGCGCCGGTCGGCCTCCAGTCATGCGCAAGATACGCGACCTGGCGATCCGCATGGCGCGCGAGAACCGGTGGGGCTACTCGCGGATCGTCGGCGCGCTGCGACTGCTCGGCCACGACGTGGCGCGCACGACCGTGGCCAAGATCCTGAAGTCGGCTGGCATCGCGCCGGCGCCCGAGCGGCCCACGTCGTGGCGGACGTTCCTGCGCGCGCATCGTGGCGAGATCGCGGCGGCGGACTTTTTCACGGTCGAGGCGTGGACGGCCCGTGGGCTCGTCACCCACTACGTGTTGTTCGCGATCGACGTGGCGACGCGTGCGGTCGAGATCTTCGGTGTCACACCGAACCCGGATGGCGTGTTCATGGCGCAGGTGGCCAGGAACGTCACCAGCGGTGGCGAGGGTGTGCTGCGCGGCAAGCGATTCCTGATCGCCGATCGCGCGCCCAACTTCGATCGGCAGTTTCGCCGGATCCTGCACGACGCGGGCGTGCGCGTGGTTCGCACGGTGGTGGCGGCGCCGAACATGAACGCGTTTGCCGAGCGGTTCGTGCGGACGATCAAGGACGAATGCCTGTCGCGGATGATCTTCTTCGGCGACGGGATGCTGCGGCGGGCTCTCGCCGAGTTCGTGGTCCACTACCACGAAGAGAGACCGCACCAGGGACTTGGGAACGTGGTCCCGAAGCCGAGCCGCGACCTGATGCCGGCGGATGGCGCGGTGCTGCGCCGCGAACGACTCGGCGGGCTGCTCAGCTACTACTACCGGAGACGGTGCGCGAGCTGAGTCGCGCGGTCGCGGCGGGAATGGGGAGAACGGCTGGTTTCGGGCACGACTTCGGGGTCCCGGTGTGTACTCGCAGCGTCGAGTTCGGCCGAGCAGGCTCCCGGAACAGCGCTCGGCGTCGCCCAGGAACCCGCAGATTGCCTCGTTCCTGAATACGGACAGCACGGGGTCCCAGTGCGTACCCGAAGCACCGAGTTCGGCCGAGCGAGGTCCCGGAACAACGCTCGGCGTCGCCAGAGAACCGGCAGCTTGCCTCGTTTCTGAAAACGGACAGCACGGGGACAGCACGCGATCAAAACCCGCGGCTCACTGTGACGTGCGTTACGAATCCAGACTCATTCGCTGTCGCAACCAAGCCGTTGCGATGAAAGAACCACATAGTTCTTTCACTACCATCGCCGAACAAAGTTGGACCAAGGATTTCCGCATTCTCACCTATGATACCAGATAAGGAGGAAGCTGGCATGCCGCAGAGCTGCTGCCCCCCAAGCTCGATACTCCGAATGAATGCCACTTCCACGACATCTCCATCCACCACATATACTTCGTTACCAGATCGATCCTCGTAGACATAAGCCACAAACTCCACCCAAACGGGGCTCTCATCACTTCCAACTATGTCGCGTCGCTCCTCGCAGCGCAAGAACTCCACAACCTCACCCTCGGGCACAGGAAGCCCGAAAGCGTATGCGCCAACCCCCACGCCAGGCGTCCACAGCATCGTCTATCTCACCCCCCGCTCGCGCCTGCATTCGCCGGACAACGTGCTCACAATGCAACGCATGCTGCCACTTGGACCCTTCCGGGCCAGCCTGAGCACACGCGGGGGCAATCGGCCATTCCTCATCGCCGACCCTTGGCGCGCTGGCTATGGTTTTCACCCTTCATGGCATTTGCATCTTCCTTAATTAGGTTCTGAAGCTTGATGTTCATGTCCTTCAGCCTCCGCTTGCGGTCCTTCGCCTCAGGACAACTTGGATGCATCCGCGTCAACGTTTCTAT
The DNA here is from genome assembly GCA_016713175.1 of Planctomycetota bacterium. Classification (GTDB taxonomy): domain Bacteria; phylum Planctomycetota; class UBA1135; order UBA1135; family UBA2386; genus JADJPQ01. The sequence goes on along the minus strand of JADJPQ010000004.1, from coordinate 598,595 downwards.
CTCGGCCAACAAATCCCTTATCCGCTTCGCGTGCTCTACACCTCTGGACCTTCCGTGTTTGTCGTTCTTTCCACCGCCCTTCCGTCCCCCTGCACCCGAAGTGGATGGCGATTGAATCCGCGACAAACTGGCTGACAGACGTCACCAAGCTCGTGTTGGCAAGATACTCGTACTGGCGTACTGCCCGACGCTCTGGCGGCGGGCTGTTCGGGTCAAACGCATACAGCGTGTCGTGCTGGCCCTGGGGAATGTCGTCGAGGAACTGTCCAGTGCCCAGGTAGACGCGATACAGGTAATCGCCACCAAGGGGCCGCGAACCGGCAACAGGGCCAGTCTCGGTTCGCATTCTGCGGAAGAGCATGGCCTGCGCCTTCTGCGACATCGCGGCAGGCGGAGAGACCCGTATGTCGTGAAAAGTGATTTCGATGCCGCTGTAGTAATCCGGATCCCACTGACCGGCAGATATCCAGGAGGGATGGTAATTCCATCTTTCTTCGATCCCTTGGGGATGCGAAATCAACGACAGCCGGCCACTCGTGTCATACACATATCGGGTAGTGTTGTCGTAGGCATCAGTGCTGGACTCGATCCTCCATCGGCGGCGGCCATACGTTCCCGATGCCGGACCGACCGAGGTGAATCGCTGAATGGTGCCATCGACGGAACGGACCTCAAAGTAGGGCCGTTCCTGGCCAATAGCGTTGTGAAACTTGTACAGAAAATAGCCTTCCGCCGGTCGCCCGAACACCAGCGGATGATCGTCACCGACTGACGGCAGGGTCAAGTAGTACGACCAGCCGGTCCCAATGCCGAGGTTCGAGCCTCTTGGCGAAAGAGAGATTTCGCAAGAACAGTCTGTTTGTCCACACCCCGGACAGGTAACCGTCACACATCTGTTGTTCTCGTAGTCGAGCCTGACTTCCTCGCATGTCACCGTGCCGGGGCCCATCGGCCCAAAAGGCCACGGAAAAGTCGGAAGCGGCCCTGGAGCCGCCGGGTTGGGCTGCCCTGGCCCACCGTCGGTCGGCGTCGGGGGTGTCGCGGGATAATCATCCATCCCCGTGGCCGCGTTGGGGAACTTCTGAATGAGACGGTTGGAGGAATAGTCCACCATCGCGATCCCAGTCGAAACCCGCAGGTCACCGTTCTCATCCACATGAGACTCAGGTGAGTAGTGTAGCCCACTCCCTCCGGACGGCAGACCTGAAGGGATGCGCGGCTGTCCACCGGTTGGCGGGGTTGGAAGAACGTAGTCGTGACTGGGAACCGGATCCTGCACCAGCTCCTTGCACTCCGGCGGCTTGGGCCCTTCTTGCGCAAAGGCCACGCCCAGCGTCACAACTAGCCCCACAAGTGCACGAGATGGCACCCAGACAGCAGCGATGCGACGGCAGCCAGACACGGCGGCTAGAGCCCCAAGCGACGACATGGACTTCATCTTCAGTTCCTTGCTCAAAGCCGCGAGAAATCACGCTCCAGCGGGGGCCTTTGGACGAGACATGACGCCCTGTAGCAACGCTGCGATGGCTCGTCAACGCACCCACACCAACTTTCCTGAGGACACGTGAAATTGTGCGCGGACCTTAATCCGGTCGGGTCGGACCACAGCGGCACTGTTGCCGAGCTGCCGGGATCCTGATCTGCCACGATGCTCCTCGGGTCGCCCAGCAACCTCGCCGTAACGACGCCTCTGTGTTTCCCGTTGCCGCGTCTCTGCGACGCTTCGGTGGGCAGCAGACCTCGTCGCCCACGCCGCACCGGCAAGCTCAACTCAAGCCGCCGCGCACCTCGGCCTGACAGAGGTCCCGGTCTGGTGCTTCCAGGCCACCGACCCCGCCACCTCGGCGTTGCTGACTGCCTGTCGCAGCGCCATCTGCTAGACTGCCTTGGTCGAGCCAAACGTCCGAGCGCACCTCCAAGCGGCTCACCACCGCCAACCTGAGGTTTCGCTTGGACACGTCCGCATCACCGCCGGTCGAGACCGTCGCGATCGACCGGCTCTTCTGCTCGCCGACGAACCCACGGCTGAACGACGCGGCTGTCCCGCACGTCGCGGCCAGCCTGCGCAGGTTCGGCTGGCAGCAGCCGATCGTCGCGCGCCCGTCTGGTGAGGTCGTGGCCGGGAACACCCGGCTGAAGGCCGCGAAGGAACTGGGCATGACCGAGGTGCCGGTCTGGTGGTTCCACGGCAGCGACCTGGACGCGGTCGCCTACCAGATAGCCGACAACAGACTTCACGAACTGTCGTCTTGGCAGGATGCCGAGCTCGCCAAGCTGCTCGAACACCTGCGCCAGGAAGACGCCCTCGACGCCACGGGCTTCACCGCCGACGACCTCGACGCGCTCGTCGCCGAACTGAAGGCGCGGGAGGCGATCGACAAGGACCTGGACGACGACGGACCGCCCGAGCCGCCAGCCATCGCCGTGGCCCAGCGCGGCGACCTGTGGGTCCTCGGCGACCACCATCTGCTCTGCGGCGACAGCACCAACCTGCCCGACGTGCACCGCGTGATGGCCAGCGACAAGGCCGCGCTCGTCGCGACCGACCCGCCGTACCTCGTCGACTACACCGGCGAACGCCCCAACGACTCGGGCAAGGACTGGACCGCCACCTACCGCGAGATCGACATCGACGACGCCGACGGGTTCTTCCGCGCGGTCTTCACCAACGTGCTCGACGTGCTCGGCCCCAAGGCCGCGATCTACTGCTGGCACGCGCACAAACGCTGCGGCGAGATCCAGCGCATCTGGCGCGACCTCGGCATCCTCGACCACCAGCAGATCGTCTGGGTCAAGCCGACGCCGGTGTTCGGCCGCGTCTACTGGCACTTCCAGCACGAGCCGTGCGTGATGGGCTGGCGCCAGGGCGACAAGCCGGAGCACGACGGCGTGCACGAGCACACAAGCGTCTGGCAAGTCGACTGGGACGGGAAGGCGCGCGTCGTCGGGAATGAGCATCCGTGCCTGCATCCCGACGCGCTGGTTCTCACCGACGCCGGCTGGCGGGCCATCAGCACGATCGCGACCGGCACGAACGTGTTCGCGGCGGACGGCCAGTTCCACGCGGTCGCTGACGTGTCGTCGCACCCCTACACGTCGCCGCACCTGTTCAGGATCGTGGCCAACGGCGGGAACGTGCCGACACTCGCCTCGGACAACCATCCGTTCCTGGTCTGGCGCGACAAGCCGCGGCCGGCGGCGTCGTGTTCACGACGATCCAGAAGTTCTTGCCGGGCGAGAAGGGCGATGCATTCCCGCTGCTGTCCGATCGCCGCAACATCGTGGTGATCGCCGACGAGGCGCACCGGAGCCAATACGACTTCATCGACGGCTTGGCGCGCAACCTGCGCGACGCTCTGCCCAACGCCTCGTTCATCGGCTTCACGGGTACGCCGGTCGAGCTGACCGACAAGAACACGCGGGCGGTGTTCGGCGACTACATCAGCGTCTACGACATCCAGCGCGCGGTGCAGGATGGCGCCACGGTGCCGATCTACTACGAGAGCCGGCTCGCCAGGCTGCAGTTGAAGGAGAGCGAACGGCCGAGGCTCGACGCCGCGTTCGAGGAGGCCACCGAAGGCGAAGAACTCGCCGGCAAGGGAGAAGCTGAAGACGAAGTGGTCGGCGCTGGAGGCGTTGGTCGGGGCCGAGCGCCGCGTCCAGTTGATTGCCCAGGACCTCGTCCGCCACTTCGAAGCGCGGCTGCAGGCCCTGGACGGCAAGGCGATGATCGTCTGCATGAGCCGGCGCATCTGCGTCGACCTGTACCACGCAATCGTCAAGCTGCGGCCGGCATGGCACCACGAGGCCGACGACAAGGGCTCGATCAAGGTCGTGATGACGGGCTCGGCCTCGGACCCGGAGGGGTTTCAACCACACGTTCGCAACAAGGCACGTCGCGAGGCACTGGCCAAGCGGCTCAAGGACCCAGGCGATGAACTGCGAATCGTGATCGTGCGCGACATGTGGCTCACCGGCTTCGATGCGCCGTGCCTGCATACGATGTACGCCGACAAGCCGATGCAGGGCCACGGGCTCATGCAGGCGATCGCGCGGGTCAACCGCGTGTTCTCGGACAAGCCCGGCGGCCTGGTCGTCGACTACCTTGGGCTCGCCGAGCACTTGAAGAAGGCGCTGCACGCCTACACCGAGGGCGGCGGGCAGGGCGACACCGCCATCGACCAGGGCGAGGCCGTGGCGGTGATGCTGGAGCGTTTCGAGGTGTGCGAAGCGCTGTTCTTCGGCTTCGACCGCGCCAGTTGGCGCAGCGGCACCCCGGCGCAGCGGCTCTCGCTGCTGCCGGCCGCGCAAGAACACGTGCTCGCGCAGAAGGATGGCAAGGAACGTCTGCTGCAGGCGGTCACGGCGCTGTCGGCGGCGTTCGCGTTGGCGGTGCCCAGCGATGAAGCCCTGCGAATCCGGGACGACGTCGGGTTCTTCCAGGCCGTGCGCGCGGCGGTGGCCAAGACCGCGGCGGGCGACCGGCGGTCCTCGGGGGACCTGGACTTTGCGATCCGGCAGATCGTGTCGGAAGCGATCGCGTCCGATGAGGTGATCGACGTCTTTGCGGCTGCCGGGCTGAAGAACCCGGACATCTCGATCCTGTCGGATCAGTTCCTGGCCGAGGTCGCCGGGATGAAGCACAGAAACCTCGCGGTCGAGCTGCTGCGCAAGCTGCTCGCCGACGAGGTCAAGGCCCGGTCGCGGCAGAATCTGGTGCAGGCGCGATCGTTCGCCGAGCTGCTGGAGAACTCGGTCCGGCGCTACCAGAACCGGGCCATCGAGGCGGCGCAGGTGATCGAGGAGTTGATCCAGCTCGCCAAGGACATGCGGGCGGCGCAGGCACGCGGTGAGGATCTCGGGCTGAATGCCGATGAGCTGGCGTTCTACGATGCGCTGGAGATCAACGACAGCGCGGTGAAGGTGCTCGGTGACGACACGTTGAAGACCATCGCGCGCGAACTGGTCGACTCGGTGCGCAAGAACGTCAGCATCGACTGGACGATCAAGGAGTCCGTGCGGGCGAAACTGCGGGTGATCGTCAAGCGCATCCTGAAGAAGTACGGCTACCCGCCGGACAAGCAGGAGGCGGCGACGAACACGGTGCTGCAGCAGGCGGAGTTGTTGTCGGAGGCGTGGACGAATTGACCATGGCGAAGATCACCAAGGATGACGACGGGACACCGACGGCCGAAGTCCGATTGCGTTTGCGGCGAGCGCACGAGCATCTCCAGGAAGTTCTCGACGACGAGCTGTTGCTGAGCGAGTCGCCGGCCGAGGTGCAGACGGCCATGCATCTGGCGGTCGGCGAGATCGATGAGTGCATCGGAATCCTGCGCGCGCCGAAGGTGGCGCGGCGGGCCCCGGGAACGCCGACTGCGCAACAGGGTCAGTTCCTGGCCTACATCCGGGAGTACATGCGGCGCAACTACGGCGGCGTCGCCCCGACCCACTCGGTGCTGCAGCGGTTCTTCGGACTGACGGCGCCGTCGGTGAATTCGATGCTCGTTCGGCTGGAGAAGGCCGGGTTCATCCGCCGCGTGCCGCGGCAGGCGCGGGGCATCGAGTTGACGATCGACGAGTCGTTGGTGCCCAAGCTGGATCGGCGGTTCTTTGGGTGAGCGGAACCGCAGTCTGTTAACCAGCCGACCCGCTCTCCGGCGTTCGCGAGAGAGCACCGAACCGGGCGCCACCCCGACCCCCGCCCTTCCCGCCTGGGAGACCCACTCCGCCCGCTCTCGCGAACTCGCCGCCGTCGCGCCCCAGACGCCCAACCGCCCCACCCACGCCAACTTCCACGCCCCCCAAAACCGACACCGCCCCGCGGCTCTTCACCGCGAGGCGGACCCGTCCGCTCCTGCGAACGGAAGTGGCTCCTCGAGCAGGACTTGAACCTGCGACCCGCTGATTAACAGTCAGCTGCTCTACCGACTGAGCTATCGAGGAACTCGCCCAGGCCTCATCGGCCGAAAGCGGCGAGGAAGGTTAGCCACCCGCCCGCCGGCGTCAAGCACCTCCCGCCCCTTCCGCCGCACCATCCCATCACTTCCGCACCACCCACACCAGCACCCAACGCCGACACCGCCGCCACCCCCAACACCGCGCCCGCCCACAACCCCGCAAACCGGAACCGCTGATCCACCCGGTGCTCCACCACAGAGAACGCAAGTAGTGCGCCCGCGCCGCCGATCATCCGACAAGCACCAACCCCGCGGCCACCCACCATCGCGGCGCCTCCAACCACCCGATCACCGCCGCCAGCACCGCGATCCCAACGAACGGCACCGGCTTCACCACCATCCACCGCACCGACCGGAGATCGCCCATGCCGCTCCGACCGGCGCCGCCACGTCCCGGCTTCCGACGAACTCCGACCGCCCCTTGCGAAAGTCACGACCCTGCGACTCGCTGGCCTCCCCGTTCGCTCCGTAACGTGCCTCCATGCCGGTTCCGACCGCCTGCCACCTGCTGCCGTTCCTGATCGCCCTGCTCGCCGCCGCCTGCGGCAGTTCTCCTGACGCCGCGCCGCCAGCCGCGACTCCGGCCCAGAGCGGAGCATCCCGCTGGCAGTCGCCGCCGACCCGGAAGGACGACGTCGTCGACGACTACCACGGCACCGCGATTGCCGATCCCTACCGCTGGCTCGAGGACCAGGACAACAGAGACGTCGCCGCCTGGGTGCGCACGCAGAACGCTGCGACCCGCACCTTCCTCGATGCCATCCCCGAACAGCCACTGCTGCGCGCCCGGTTGACCGAACTGTGGAACTTCCCCCGCCACAGCGTGCCGACGCACCGCCACGGCAAGTGGTTCTACCGCTACAACGACGGCCTGCAGAACCAGGCAGTGCTCCACGTCGCCGAGGGCGCCGATGCCAGAGGGCGCGTTCTGCTCGACCCCAACCGCCTCAGCGACGACGGCACCGTCGCACTCGGCGCCGTCGCGCCGTCCCACGATGGCGAACTGCTCGCGTTCTCGACCAGCCAGAGCGGCAGCGATTGGCAGGAATGGCGCGTCCTCGACGTCGCCACCGGCCGCGTGCGCGACGATCTACTCCGCTGGACGAAGTTCACCGGCGCGGCATGGACCAACGATGGCCAGGGCTTCTTCTATTCGCGCTATCCAGCCCCGGCGGATGGCCAGGTGCTTGGACAACAGACCCGCGGCGCCCAGCTGTGCTACCACCGGATCGGCACCGCGCAGCAGCAGGATCGTGTCGTCTACGAACGTCCCGACCAGCCCGATTGGGGTTTCGATGCCGAGGTCAGCGAGGATGGCCGCTTCCTGATCGTCAATATCTGGTCGGGCTCGGCCGGCAGGAATCGCATCGCCTATGCCGATCTGCAGCAGGAAGGCTGGCCGGTGCAGGCGTTGCTGATGGCGCACGACGCCGGCTACGACTTCCTCGGCAACGACGGCGACACCTTCTGGTTCAAGACCGACAAGGACGCCCCACGTGGTCGCATCGTCGGCATCGCGCGCCGTGATCCCACCGCGGCGTGGACGACGCTGGTGCCCGAGCAGGAGCATGCACTGGAGGAAGTCCTGGTCGTCGGCGAGCACTTGGTCGCGCACTACCTCGAGGATGCGGCTTCCGCGCTGCGCGTGTTCGCCCTGGATGGCACTGCCGCGGGTGCGATCGAACTGCCCGATCTCGGGGCAGTCTCGGGCCTCAGCGGCCGGCGGCAGGACGCCGACCTGCACTTCACGTTCCAGTCGTTCACCCATGCGCCGGCAGTGCTCGCTTACGGACTGACCAGCAGACAGACCCGCGTCGTCCGCCCATCCGAGCTGCGATATGACATTGCGGGTCTGCAGACCCAGCGCGTGTTCCTGCAGAGCCGCGACGGCACGCGGCTGTGCATGTTCCTCGTGCACCAGAGAGGCCTGCGGCTCGATGGTCGGAATCCGACGTATCTGTTCGGCTACGGCGGCTTCCAGTCCGCGATGACCCCCGGGTTCTCGTTGCCCAACCTGGCCTGGCTCGAACGCGGCGGGGTGTTCGCGATGGCGGTGCTGCGCGGCGGCGGTGAGTACGGCGAAGCCTGGCACCAGGCCGGCATGCTCGGCAACAAGCAGAACGTCTTCGACGATTTCATCGCCTGCGCCGAGTTCCTGATCCGCAACGGTTGGTGCACGGCGTCGCGGCTGGGCATCGGCGGTGGCAGCAACGGTGGTCTGCTGGTCGGTGCAGTGCTGACGCAGCGGCCCGACCTGATCGGCGCCGCGGTGCCCGAGGTTGGCGTGCTCGACATGCTGCGCTATCACAAGTTCACGATCGGCTGGGCGTGGGCGCCGGAGTACGGCAGCGCCGACGATCCGGTGGCATTCGCATGGCTCCGGCGCTACTCGCCGCTGCACAACGTCCACGTGGGAACGAAGTACCCGCCGACGCTGGTGATGACCGGCGATCACGACGATCGCGTGGTGCCCGGGCACAGCTTCAAGTTCGCGGCCGCGCTGCAGGCGGCCCAGGCCGGCCCGGCTCCGGTGCTGCTGCGCGTCGAGACCAGCGCCGGCCACGGCGCCGGCAAGCCGACCAGCAAGCTGATCGACGAGGCCGCCGATCGGCTCGCGTTCTTGCTGCACACGTTGCGGGGCGAGCCGCGCTGACGGTTCAGAAGCCGACGCGCAGCCAGAGACCGCGCGTCATCGCGAGCCCCGCGAGCGGCGGCAGCGGCGCGCCGGCGGCATCATCGACGCCCCACTGCGCCGACATCTCGAAGCCGGCGAGCGCCGGATTGCCAGGCACCGGAATCGCGATCGAGCCATTGCCCGCGGCCGTGGTGAACAACGAGTCGGTCGGCAGGCCCTGCGCCGGATCGAGCAGCAGGGCGCAACTGCCGGTCAGCGGGATCGAGGCCTGGGCCAGCGACAGCATCAACAGCGCGAACCGGTTCGGCGCCGCGCGCTGGAGGCCGATCCGGAGGTTCAGGTTGCCGATCCGCGGCAGACCATTGGTGATGATCTCCGGCACTCCGGTCACACCGGCGCAACCGGCGCCAAACGGCATCGTGGCCGCCGTGGTGCCGCCGCCACCGCCGAGATACCACGGCGTCGCGAATGGACTGCCGGTGAAGAACTGCTGCAGCAGCGTCGCCACCTTCTGCCGGCCGGCAGTGCTCGGGTGCGTGCCGTCGGTGCTGAAGTCGGCGCATTGCCAGGTCAACCCGTCGGCGCGCGGCGTCGTGCCGTCCGCCCACAGATACGGCCCGTACAGCAGGCACGGCGCCAGGACCGGTCCCGCCACCGGATCGCAGTTCAACTGCGGATCGCCCTGGATCTGCTGTTCGATCGTCCACTTGCAGGCGAAGCCGGATTCATACGCATACGGCTCCGGATTCAGCGTCGTCGTGGCATAACCGCCATAGGTACGGCTGCTCAGGAAGCACAGCTGCACGTTTGGATAGAAGAACCGCAGGTTGCGAGCGATCTGGGCGAGTTGCCCCTGCAGCGTCTGCGCATGTTGCGGGAACGGCTCGGTCGGCCGCGCATTGGCCTCCTTCAGCCAGACGGCCTGCACCTGTGAGCGGGTCGCGCCGGCGGCGGCGAGGCGCTGGTCGACCACCGTCCAGAAGTTCGCGGTCGGGTCGGCGACGATCGCCGCAGTCTGACCGCCCTGCGCGCCATCGACGATCGTCACCCGCGGATTGCGATTCGGATCGCCGTTGGCCATCGGCAGCCAGGTCGAGAACTCCTGGGTCGTGTTCGACATGCCGACCGACAACAACACGATGCGGCCCAGCGGGTCGGGGTTGCCCTGGGCGTCGAGCGGCTGCACGCGGGCGGTGGCAGCCTGCGCGCGAGTCTGGTGCGCGACCGGCGGCACGTTCATGCCGTTCGGATAGAGGCCGCCGCCAAAGCCCTGGTAGGTGCCGGAGCCCAGTTCGGTCAGTGGGATGGCGCCGATCGACGTGTTGTTGCAGTTCTGCGCCGGCAGGGACGCGGCGAGCAGGCCGCACAGGATGGCAAGGCGGGTCATGGCGATGGCCGTGATTGTATGGGAATGGGCAATCGACGGCGGCACTGGTTGTCGGCCCACCACGCGACGTCCTATGCTGCCTTCGCGCCCCGTCCAGATCCGCCGGCCGGAAGGGTCGGTTCGGCTGGCCCGACGACCGGCTGCTTCAGGAAGGGTGGCTGAGCCGCATCGGGCCCGAGGGGACGGCCGTGCATGTGTTGCTGGCTCTGGCTGCTGACCGCCACGGCACGTCCTTCTGCGGCCGCGCGTAGCATCCGGGCTATCAGGACCGGTCTCGGTTCGGCCAAGCGGGACCGCTGAGTCCGGGCAAGCGGAACCACCCCGGCTCGGGCAAGCGGAACCACCTCGAGATCAGGCAACCGGGACCGCCCCAGGTGATTGGGCGCATCGACGGTGGCCAGGGTCATCGGGTCATCGCCCCGCAGGAGTTGTCCACGGTCCAACCGTGGCGTGCACACATCGGTTTCGCCCTGCCACGCGGGAACCGCCAACGTGATCGTCGCGGCTACGCGGCCATCGCCGGCCCCGCGAAGTCGCAATCTGGGTGGGCTCCTCCAGCTGTCCACGACGACCGCGCGGCACCCGCACCACCGGATGCGGGCGATGTGGTGCGCACGCTGCGCATGGCGATCCAGATGATGCGGCAGGTGCGGATCGCGGTGGGCAAGGGGCAGTTGGCGGCGCGGTTGGACGCGGCGGTGGTGGCGATCAAGCGCGAGGTCGTGGATGCGAAGCGGCAGTTCGAGTCGGGGCAGGGTCGGCGCTTCCGTCGCCAGAAACGGTCTCCCGCATGGCGAGCGGTGACAGCACCGCGATCCGTCGCCAGGGGTTGACGATCGTTGGCAACGGCTATCTCCTTGTGCGTCCCTCTCTCCGTGCAGACCGTTCCATGCGCCAGATCCCGTGTGCGTTCGTGTCGTGCCTTCTCTTGCCGGGCCCGCTGCTGACAGCGCAGCAGCGCAACAATGCCGGCTTCGGCGGCGCATACCTGACGGCTGCCCTGGACCCCACGACCGGCAACCCGGGCAGCGTCGGCATTGCCGTCGATCCGGGCACCGGCAACATCCTGGTGTCGGCACGCAGCGCGTCGACTCCTCCCCACCGGATCTTCCGGCTCGACGGCAGGACCGGGGCCCTGCTCGGCAGCTTCCTGCAGGATCCTGCACACGATGGCAGTCCATGGGGCCAACGCGACCTGGAGACGGATGGGGCGAACTTCTTCGGCGGCTCGGAGGTCGGCGTCACGGGTTTCTCGATCTCGGGGGCCGTCGTCACCCAGGTCCAGGCATTGAACGGGCCCCGGACGTTCTCGCCGCCCATTGCCGGCGCCGCGCTGACCGCGCTCGGCGGCGTCGTGCGGGGACTTTGTTGGGATCGCGCCGCCAATGGCGGCAATGGCGCGTTCTACGGAATCAACGGCACAGGTCCGCTGGTGCAGTTCGATGTCCAGGGCAACGTGCTGTCGACCCATCCGGCGCCTCCCGGGGTGAACTGGCAGGGATTCGGCCTCGCGCTCGATCCGGTGACCGGCAACCTTTGGGTCAACGGCGATGCCCTGACGGGCGAACTGCTGGAGATCCAACGCCCGTCGTTCACCGCGACCGGCCGGCGTATCGCGGTCTCGCCCGCCGGCGCGCCAGGAGGACTCTCAGGCGCCAGCAACGTGCAGAACCACCACGAACCGTGGCCGACTTCGTTCGTGCTGGCTGCGCTGACGCAGTCCACCGGCCTGCCCGGCGACTCCGACCGGGTGTCCCTGCATCGCGTCCATCTGCTGCCCAACCGACGTGGATGGGATGAGATCGTCCTGCAGAACGCCGTCGATGGCCGCCCCCTGGACACGGCCACGAAGTCGTACGGCGCGGGCAGCACGCTCGACGTCCGCCTCGCCGACCCGACCGGCACCCGCACGGGGCAACCCGCATGGCTGTTCTGGAACGTGCTCGGCGCAGCCCGCACCGACAGCTACACACCGCTCGGGCTGATCCTGCCAGGAGCCGGAACGATGTGGGAGCACCGCACGCTGAACCAGATCAGCACGACGCCATCGAGCTTCGTCTACACCTCGAGCTACACGGTCGGGCAGACCGTTCGCGAACGACTGCCAGCCAGCTATCCGGTCTGCGCCGGTGACATCATCCGCGTACAGGGCATCCACGTGGAACCGCAGCACCCGCAGGTGTTCATGTCGACCAACGAGGCGATCTTCGTCGCCGACGCCGCCTGCGGCATCACGGTCTACGCGTCGGGCGGCAACAGCTTCAACGCGAACACGACGGCCGGCTTCTTCGGAGTCGATCATCACGCCAACTCGCGACATGGGCGCATCACGCGGGTGACCCTCAGCCTGATCGGCATGGCCGCGCCGAACGACACGCTGGTGTTCGACCTCGACCAGATCGGCATGGCGGACCGCTTCGATGGCGGCAACGCTCAGGCCCTGGGCTGTCGCGGCACCTACCGCCTTGCGTGCGACGCGCTGTGCGGGCTCGACTATGCGTTCGCCGGCAACCATCGCACCGCCTGCCACCAGGTGGCCGAGAACGGCGGTTTCACGTTCACGGCCGCACACTACGACGCCGTCAACGGGACCACCAAGGACCTCACCTGGCGGTTCTCGACGTTCGATCCCGGCAGGCGGTTCGAGTTCAGCGTCGACACCGATTTCGGCCGCGGCATCAGCGGCGCGGACATGGCCGGCATCGCGGTGACGGTCGACACGACACTGTCGGGGACCCTGCAGGGCGTGCTTGCCGATGATCCGACGGACCCATTGCGTTCGTACGTGCAGTTCCAATGACGACGCGTTGCCCGTCGTCGACCCTTCGTCTGCTCATGCTCATCCGGGAGACCTCGATGAACTCCAACCACCCGTGCTACCGACTCTTGGCGTCGTGCATCGCTGTCGTGTTGGCCGCCGTTGGACTCAGGGCGCAGCTGCCGATCTCCGAGCTCGGCACGCTCACGCAGCTCGAGTCGATGACTCCGGGCCAGGGCGCCACCAACGTCCCACTCAATCAGTCTGCCGGCATCCGGGCAACGGCGCCGCTCAATGCCCATACAATCAACGAGGACTCCGTGCAGGTGACCGTCGGCGGCGCGCCGGTGATCGCCAGCTACTCGCTGTCGGTCGACGCGCGCACGATCCTGATCGGCTTTCCGCAGCTGCTGCCGCCCAACTCCAGAGTCGACGTGACGCTGGACTGCGCCGCGATCCGCGATCAGGCAGGTCAGCAGGTCGACCTGGACCTCGACGGTCGACCCGGGGGCATCGCACGGCGCTTCTTCGACACCGGCAACGGCGGCAACACGCCGCCGTTGCGCTCGGGCACTGCAGTGGTGCTGGGCCGCGTCCTGGACGGCAACGGCAACCCGATGCCCGACGCCGTGGTGCGTGGCTGGTACTATCCGAGACTCGAGGGCCAGCAGCCACTGCCGGTACTGGCAGCGCAAAGCAATGCGACCGGTGAGTTCCAGTGGACGACATCGACGTTCACCGGGCAGCAGTCATTCCTGGTCGAGGTCAGCAAGGCCGGGTTCTCCGAGATCCTGCGTCGGGTCGACTTGTTGGCCGGTGGCTGCGCGCGCATCGACGACGCCACGCTGCTGCCCTTGGCGCCGCGCACCACGGTGGATCGTCTCTCGGGCGGAACCATCCAGGACCCAACCGGCCAGATCACGCTGACGATCCCTGCTGGCGCTCTGCAGCGGACATCCAACATCGGCATGACACGACTGGCGGACAGCACCGCAGTGCGCGATCGCCTGCCGCAACAAGTGGTCGGGGGTACCGCCGGCACCTATGTGGATGTCGCCGGTGTGTTCGGCGAAGCGACCACGACGCCGGTGACGATGCGGGTGCCCAACACCTACAATCTGCCGCTCGGCACGGAGGTGCCGTTCGGCAAGGTCGACCACAACACGCTGCAATGGGTGGATCTGCGCAATGTCTACAACGGCAATGTGCCGGCCGGAACGCCGCATCCGGCGCTCGGGCGCGTGGTTGCGAACGGGACGGGCGGGACGGTGATCGAGGTGCGGTTCGACGAGTTCTGCACCATCGTGTGCAACTACTGCCTGCCGATTCCGCCGATCGTCCCCAATCCGCCGCGCCCGCGCGACCCGCCGCGCCGACCGTGCGGGCCCGGCCGGGTTCCCGGAAGTTCGACCGTCGACACGCAGGAGGGCTTCCTGGACGAGGTGATCGGACTGCCCGGCTTCCGTGAGTTCGACGCCGACTGGAGTCTGCACCTGGCCTATGCCAGCAACACGGCATCGCCGACGGTGACGCTGCGGGGCCAGGGCAGCTACGCGCAGGCCAACAACCGGCCAGTGGAACGGACATTGTTCCGCTTCGCGCTGGAGGGCCGCGTGATCGAGGCTGCCTTCGATCGTTCGACCGCCGCGCAGCGCCCGATCGCGCGGTTCTTCTGGGATGGCCGGAACGCGCTGGGCGAACTGATGCCGACGGGTTCGTACCCGTTCACGATGGACATCACGACGCTCAATGCGAACGTTCCAGTGGCGGTGCCGGCGACGTTCGGCGGCACGTCGGTGCGCACGTTCGCAGCGACATACCCTGGTCAGCTCCAGCTGCGCGCCACGCAGGTGGCCGACCGCGTCGTGCTGGTCAATCAACGCGCATCGGCCTACGGTGCCGGCTGGTCGATCGAAGAGGAGGATCGCATCCACATCGACGCCGATGGCTGCCTGGTCCTGACCTACGGCAACGGCTCCTATCACCGGTATACGCCTGCGACAGCCACTCCAGGAACGTGGACATCGCGCCTCGGAGACTTCACCACCATCGTCTACGACCCCGCCGCGCAGGTCTTCAACCGGACGTTCCCCGACGGCGAGGTGCACCTGTTCGCACGAACGGGTCTGCTGCAGCGCAAGACGACCCGCTACGGACACTCCACCGTGTTCGCCTACACAGGGGGACTGCTGACCCAGGTCACCAGCCCGACCGGCTTCCACTACCGGTTGTTCTACGACGGCGCCGGCAAGCTCGACCGCGTCGTCGACTCGGACAATCGCACTACGGACTTCACAATCGATGCCGCGGGCGATCTCACCGCAATCCGCGACGTCGTCAATTCGGTCCGGCAGTTCACTTACGATGCCGAGCACCGGATGGTGACCAACGTCGGGCCGCGCGGGGAGCGAACCGAGTACACCTACAGCAATGGCCGAGTGGTGCGGACGCGCCAGTACGAGGTCGGCGGCACCAAGCTGTTGCGGGAACGGACGTTCGTTCCAAGCTCCTTGGCGGCCGAGATCGGCGCCGCGCTCGCGGCCGGGCGCGGCACGCTGGCCCAGCCGATGGCGGTGCACCAGCAGGACATCGACGCGTGGACGGATGGGACCGGTGCCACCGAATACGTGTACCGTGACGGCGAGGGTCAGGTGAGTCGCGTCGAGGATCCGTTGCAGCGGCGTACGAACCTTGCCTACCACCCTGACGGATTGCAGCAATCCCGTACCCGCCCCGACAACTCCTCCACGCACTACACGTACGATGCCCAAGGTCAACCGACTTCGGTGACGGAACGGACCATCGCCGGCGCCGTCTACTCCACCGCCACAACCGAGTACAACGGCATCTTCCACCAGCCCAGCCGTTTCGTCGACGAAGAGGGCAAGCAGACGCTGGTCACCTATGACGCGCACGGGAGCCCGACGACCGTCACCGATCATGACGGCGGGACCATGGTCATGGTCTACGCGGATGCGCGGTTCCGTCAGTTGCCAACCCGGATTACCAGCGCCGCCGGGCACGCCGAGGCGCTGACCTACGATGTGCACGGCAACGTCGTCACATCCACCGACTTCCCGGATCCGATCGCCACGCCGGCCGGGCGCACCTGGATCATGCCCCGCGATGCCCGCGGCAACATCGCGTCGGTCACCGACCCCCGTTCGGCGACGATGACGCTCGGCCATGACGCATTCGACCGACTCGTCAGCATTGCCGACGCCCTGCTGCGGGTCACCACGTTGCGCTACGACGATCCGGCATGTGGCTGCAGTGCCAGCCCGCGGCTCACCGGGGCCAGCCTGCCGAACGGCACGACGCTTGCCTTTGTCTACGACGGCCTTGGGAACCTGCAGGCACAGACCGATCAACTGGGGCGCACGTCGCGGTTCCAGCACGATGCGGAGGGTCGCTTGACCGTCCGGACCACCAGACAGGACCAACGCGTGGTCTTCTCCCGTGACGCCGCCGGACAGCTCGTCCGACGCACGTTGCCCGACGGATCCTCGACATCCTACACTCATGACCTGCTCGGGAACCTGGCTTCGGCGACCGACGCCCGTGGCAGCGTCGAGTTCACATACGACAGCCTCTCACGTCCACTCACGGCCACGACCATCATGGCGATCGTGCTGCCGGGCGGCCTGCGAGCCACTTCGCGGCACGTGGTCACCTATCAGTACGACCGTGTCGGCAATCGCACGAGCGTCGCCGACGGCGCCGGCTACGCGGCCTCGTACGCCTACGACAACCTGCATCGGCTGACATCCTTGCAGCTCACGGCTCCGCTGGCGAGAGTCTGGGCGTTCACCCATGACGCCGACGGCCGGCTCACGCGCATCCTGCGCAACAATGGCATCCCGACGGTGCACACCTACGACGCCGCCGGACAGGAGACTTCAACGTCGCACGCGACCATCCCGTCGATGCAACGCACGGTGCAGTCACGCGACACCGCGGGCCAGATCACGCGCATCGACGAGCGGCTTGGCGGGGCGGTCCTGACGCGTTCCTTCACCTATGACCTTGCCGCCCAACTGGTCGCCGCGGGCGATTCGGCAACGTTCGGCGACGCCCGCGTCGGCCAGACCCTGACCTATGATGCCGCCAACGAGATCCTGGCCACCAACGAGTATTCCTTCGCGCACGATGCGGATGGCAGGCTCGTGCGGCGCACGTGGAACAACCGGCCGCAATACGAGACCTTCGACTACGACGCCGAGGACCGGTTGATCCGTGTGCGCCAGTTCTACACGGGTGGGGCCGGGCCGATCGAGACGATGACCGTGGACTATGCCTACGACGCACTCGGGCGCCTGAGTGAACGTTCGATCAACGGCGTCGTGACGCGCCGCCTCTACGACGGCCTGAACCCGCTGCACGAGACCGATCAGTACGGCGCCATCACCGCCACCAGCGTCGCGGCACCCGGACTCGACGATCTCCTGGCAGTCGTGACCGAGGGTGGCTCGCGGCTTACGCACCTGTTCACCGACGTCAGGGGATCCGTGATCGCGACGGCCGATGACACTGGTGCGCTGCTGGAGGATGTCCAGTACGACGAGTACGGTCAGTGGATCTCGGGGGCCGCCGGCCGAACGTCATTCCTGGGTCGGCCCCAGTTCCCCGAGACCGGTTTCCATGACTTGCGTGCACGGTGGTACGATCCGACATCCGGGCGGTTCCTGACTGCGGATCCGGTCGGGGGAGTCGGCGGCCTCAACGAGTACTCGTATGCGCTCGGGAACCCGATAACCATGGAAGATCGGCTCGGACTGATGAGTGTGGCGGGACGGTTCGGTCGTGGGCTGACATATACCACCATCGGCGGCGTCGTGATGAGCGGGTCGGGGACTCTCGGCACCTTCCTTGCCTCGACGTCGATCCTGCAGGCAGTTGGTGTCACCGCTGGCCTGGCGACCGGCGTGGTGTTCGTCGGTGGCATGGCATTGGCCCTCTATGGCGTGACAACGGTGTTCCCTGGCGCGCTGCCAGGGCTGTTGGAGATGATCGTGCCGAGCGCGGATGCGGCGGGAGTCGCAGGCGGTTCGCGATCTGGCAGGTCTGCTCGTGGTGCGGACTACTCCCGGATCATCCTAAAGCGGTCCCGGTATCCACGGCCCTGCCTCCCGAGGACGTGGCAGGGCGGCGGTGTCCGGGGATAGCCATGAACGACCGTTTCCCGTGCGCACGCCGTTCAACGACCAACTGCCAGCAACCAACAGGCAAGCTCTCGTCGGGTCCAACATGAAGCTCTTCCTCGCGCTCGTCCTGGCGTCTCCGGTGGCCTTGGCTCAGACCCGTGGCTACACGTTCGACAACGTTGGCAACCGCGTGGCCGCGACGAACCAGATCCGCTTCACCGCGGCGGCCGGCTACATGATCGAGCCCGCACGCGCAGTGGGCGGCGACCGCATCAACATCTTCGGCCGGAACTTCCCCGCCGGCCAGAACGGCCTGGTTTCGGTCGGTTTCGGCGGTATCGCCGCCTCGGTGGTCAGGGTCGCCGACCGGGTGATCACCGTGGAGGTGCCGGCGGCCGCGACGACTGGCACGGTCACGTTGGCGATCGGTGGCGGCAATCCCATGGCAGTGGGGACGTTCTCCCTGCACGGCGTGCGCATCACGCCGAGCGTCGTCGAAGTCGGCTACGGCGAGATCCGCCAGTTCGCGGCGACCGTGGTCGGCGGCGGCACGATCACCTCCTGGACGGTCGTCGACGCCGACGGCGGCACGGCCGGCGTCGGGTCCGTCACGTCGACCGGCCAGTACACGGCACCGAGCCTCGTTGCTGCTCGCGAATTCCCGTTCCTGGTGCGCGCCACCAGCAGCCTGGGACTCGTCGGCCACGCCTTGGTGAAACTGAGTTGCGTCCACCGCGGCCCCATCGGCAACCGCACGCTCGTGTCGGGGACGTTCTCGGGCGCTCATGAACGACACTGTGTCGAGTTCAAGGCCCAGCCGGGCAGGGTGGCCTACATCGCCGCGATCGGGACCACGAACCTGCTGGCCCTGACGTTGCGCGATGCAAACGGATATGCCGTCGCGCGGGCGGTGAACGGCCAGCGGCTTCGGCTGGCGGACGTGCCGGTCGAGAGCGGGCAGACGTATCGCGTCGAGGTGCACGCGGCGGCCGGTGGCGGTGGTTATCAGGTATGGGTCGACCAGCACGTGCCGCTGCCCAACGGCGTCTGGCTGTTTCCCGGTGACGAGAACTGGCACGTGGCCGAGAACTGGAGCAATGGGGTGATACCGGGGCCACTCGACGAGGTTGTGGTGGAGAGGATCAGTGGCACGGTGCGGATCACCATCGGGCAGAACACGACCTGTGCGAACATCCGGTGTGCCGAGGGTCTGCGTCTGGGCGGGGTGACTTTCAACGTGTTCGACCCGACGCAAAGCCGGGTGGCCAACGTCGACGGCGGGATCGAGTTCACTGGCGGCACGCTCACGGGCAACTCGCAGCTGCTGCTCGGCGGCGCCTCGACCTGGAGCGGCGGCACCATGTCGGGCACCGGCCGTACGATCATCGCCCAGGGTGGCACGCTGGCGATGTCGACCACCTCGACCACGGCCACGCTGTCCCGCATCCTCGAAAACCGCGGCACGGCAACGCTCAGCACGTCGACCAACCTCTGGATCTGGAACGCCGGCACTTTCCTCAACACCGCCAACGCCACCTTCGTCGCCAACATCGCGTCGGGCACCTTCACCGCCCGCGGCGACGGCGGCACCAACCTGTTCCAGAACGACGGCACCTTCCGCAAGCAGGGCGCCGGGACACTGCAGTTCACGACCAACAACACGGTCGTCGGGTTCGGCAACGCCGGTTCCGTCGACCTGCAGGCCGGCAGTCTGAGCCTGCTCGGCGGCGGCACCAGTTCCGGAGCGTTCACGATCGCGTCCGGTGCGACGCTCGGCCTTGGCGGCACGCACAATCTCGGTGCCGCATCGGTGACTGGATCCGGCACCGCGGCCGTCAGCATCGCGGGGAACGTCACCTCGAGCGGACCCTGGACGGGCCTGGGCGTGCTCGGCTGTTCGGCCGGCACCAGCACGCTGAGCGGCCCGTTCTCCGGCGCCGCGACCATCAACAGCACCGGCGGCGCCGTCACGTTCAACACCGCCGGGACGCTGACCAACAGCGCGCTCAACCTGTCGGGCGGCACGGTGGTGTTCAACACCACCGCGATCGGCAGCGGCGCCTCAATCAGACCGGCGGCACGCTCGCCGGCTCCGCCGACGTGACGTTTGCCGGCGCCTCCACCTGGAGCGGCGGCGCGATGTCCGGCACCGGTCGCACCATCATCGCCCAGGGTGGCACATTGGCGATGTCGGCCACCTCGACCACCGCCACGCTGTCCCGCATCCTCGAAAACCGCGGCATGGCAACGCTGAGCACGTCGACCAACCTCTGGATCTGGAACGCCGGCACCTTCCTCAACACCGCCAACGCCACCTTCGTCGCCAGCATCACGTCGGGCACCTTCACCGCCCGCGGCGACGGCGGCACCAACCTGTTCCAGAACGACGGCACCTTCCGCAAGCAGGGCGCCGGGACACTGCAGTTCACGACCAACAACACCGTCATCGCGTTCAGCAACACCGGTTCCCTCGACGCACAGGCCGGCGGACTGAGCATCCTCGGTGGCGGCACCAGTTCCGGAGCGTTCACGATCGCGTCCGGTGCAACGCTCGGCCTTGGCGGCTCGCACAATCTCGGTGCCGCATCGGTGACTGGATCCGGCACCGCGGCCGTCGCATCGCGGGGAACGTCACCTCGAGCGGACCCTGGACGGGCCTGGGCGTGCTCGGCTGTTCGGCCGGCACCAGCACGCTGAGCGGCCCGTTCTCCGGCGCCGCGACCATCAACAGCACCGGCGGCGCCGTCACGTTCAACACCACCGGGACGCTGACCAACAGCGCGCTCAACCTGTCGGGCGGCACGGTGGTGTTCAACACCACCGCGATCGGCAGCGGCGCCGCTCAATCAGACCGGCGGCACGCTCGCCGGCTCCGCCGACGTGACGTTTGCCGGCGCCTCCACCTGGAGCGGCGGCGCGATGTCCGGCACCGGTCGCACCATCATCGCCCAGGGTGGCACATTGGCGATGTCGGCCACCTCGACCACCGCCACGCTGTCCCGCATCCTCGAGAACCGCGGCACGGCAACGCTCAGCACGTCGACCAACCTCTGGATCTGGAACGCCGGCACCTTCCTCAACACCGCCAACGCCACCTTCGTCGCCAACATCACGTCGGGCACCTTCACCGCCCGCGGCGGCGCGGCGGCACCAACCTGTTCAGAACGACGGCACCTTCCGCAAGCAGGGCGCCGGGACACTGCAGTTCACGACCAACAACACCGTCATCGCGTTCAGCAACACCCGGTTCCCTCGACGCACAGGCCGGCGGACTGAGCATCCTCGGTGGCGGCACCAGTTCCGGAGCGTTCACGATCGCGTCCGGTGCAACGCTCGGCCTTGGCGGCTCGCACAATCTCGGTGCCGCATCGGTGACTGGATCCGGCACCGCGGCCGTCAGCATCGCGGGGAACGTCACCTCGAGCGGACCCTGGACGGGCCTGGGCGTGCTCGGCTGTTCGGCCGGCACCAGCACGCTGAGCGGCCCGTTCTCCGGCGCCGCGACCATCAACGGCACCGGCGGCGCCGTCACGTTCAACACCGCCGGGACGCTGACCAACAGCGCGCTCAACCTGTCGGGCGGCACGGTGGTGTTCAACACCACCGCGATCGGCAGCGGCGCCTCAATCAGACCGGCGGCACGCTCGCCGGGTCCGCCGACGTGACGTTCGTCGGCGCCTCCACCTGGAGCGGCGGCGCGATGTCCGGCACCGGTCGCACCATCATCGCCCAGGGTGGCACATTGGCGATGTCGGCCACCTCGACCACCGCCACGCTGTCCCGCATCCTCGAAAAACCGCGGCACGGCAACGCTCAGCACGTCGACCAACCTCTGGATCTGGAACGCCGGCACCTTCCTCAACACCGCCAACGCCACCTTCGTCGCCAACATCACGTCGGGCACCTTCACCGCCCGCGGCGACGGCGGCACCAACCTGTTCCAGAACGACGGCACCTTCCGCAAGCAGGGCGCCGGGACACTGCAGTTCACGACCAACAACACCGTCATCGCGTTCAGCAACACCGGTTCCCTCGACGCACAGGCCGGCGGACTGAGCATCCTCGGTGGCAGCACCAGTTCCGGGCGTTCACGATCGCGTCCGGTGCAACGCTCGGCCTTGGCGGCTCGCACAATCTCGGTGCCGCATCGGTGACTGGATCCGGCACCGCGGCCGTCAGCATCGCGGGGAACGTCACCTCGAGCGGACCCTGGACGGGCCTGGGCGTGCTCGGCTGTTCGGCCGGCACCAGCACGCTGAGCGGCCCGTTCTCCGGCGCCGCGACCATCAACAGCACCGGCGGCGCCGTCACGTTCAACACCGCCGGGACGCTGACCAACAGCGCGCTCAACCTGTCGGGCGGCACGGTGGTGTTCAACACCACCGCGATCGGCAGCGGCGCCCTCAATCAGACCGGCGGCACGCTCGCCGGCTCCGCCGACGTGACGTTTGCCGGCGCCTCCACCTGGAGCGGCGGCGCGATGTCCGGCACCGGTCGCACCATCATCGCCCAGGGTGGCACATTGGCGATGTCGGCCACCTCGACCACCGCCACGCTGTCCCGCGTACTCGAAAACCGCGGCATGGCAACGCTGAGCACGTCGACCAACCTCTGGATCTGGAACGCCGGCACCTTCCTCAACACCGCCAACGCCACCTTCGTCGCCAGCATCACGTCGGGCACCTTCACCGCCCGCGGCGACGGCGGCACCAACCTGTTCCAGAACGATGGCGCCTTCCGCAAGCAGGGCGCCGGCACCCTTCAATTCACCAACAACGCCACGGCCATTGCGTTCAACAACTCTGGCGCCACCGATGTCCAAGCTGGAACACTCAGCCTGCTGAACGGCGGCGCAAGCTCTGGGCCGTTCACCATCGCAGCCGATGCGGCTTTGGGGCTGGGTGGCACTCACGATTTGACCACTGCCCCAATGAACGGCACCGGCAACGCAATCGTTCAGGTCGTCGGCAGCGTCACCTCCGCCGGCACATGGAACGCTCTGGGCATGAACTTCTTCTCCGGTGTCAGCGCGCTTTCCGGAGCGATCACCGCGACCACCACCATCCAAGTCGCCGGTGGCACTGCGAGCTTCGACTCCTCACTCAGCGCCACGTCCCTTCTGCTGACGGGCGGCATTCTCCGCGGCTCGGGCGACCTGACGTTCGGCGGTGCCTCCACCTGGAGCGGCGGCGTCATGTCCGGCACCGGTCGCACCATCATCGCCCAGGGTGGCACATTGGCGATGTCGACCACCTCGACCACCACCACCCTCTCCCGCATCCTCGAAAACCGCGGCACGGCAACGCTCAGCACGTCGACCAACCTCTGGCTCTGGAACGCCGGCACCTTCCTCAACACCGCCAACGCCACCTTCGTCGCCAACATCGCCTCGGGCACCTTCACCGCCCGCGGCGAAGGCGGCACCAACCTGTTCCAGAACGGCGGCACCTTCCTGAAGCAAGGCGCCGGGACATTGCGGTTCACGACCAATGCCACAGCCATCACCTTCAACAACACCGGCGCCATCGACGTCCAGTCCGGCACCCTGCAAGCGACCACTGCCCTCACCCAGACCGCTGGATCGATCACCCTCGCTGGCGGCAACCTGACCGCCCCACTCAACCTGCAGGGTGGCATCCTCTCCGGAGTCGGCACCATCACCGGCAACGTCACCAACGCCGCGACCATCCGCCCCGCCGCGGCGTCCGCCGGCACCCTCACGATCACCGGCACCTACACGCAGACAGCCGTGGGCACCCTCGACATCGACCTCGGCGGACTCATTCCCGGATCCGGGCATGACCGCCTTGCCATCTCCGGCGCCGCCACGTTCGCCGGCTCCCTGCAGGGCTCCTTGATCGGCGGCTTCACACCCAACCCCGGCGACTTCTTCGACGCGATCACCTACGGCTCGCGAACCGGCACCCTCACGATCATCCCACCCGCCGGACACCCGCTGACGCCGACCTACAACCCCACCGCGCTGCGGCTCACCCGCTGACCTGGCACCTCCACACACCACCATGCAACGCACGCCCCTCGCGCTGACCATCGTTGCCAGTCTCACCGTTGCCGGGACCGCGCAGACGCGCCAGCGACGCGTCACCGTGCACCCCACCATCGCCGCCTGCTTTGCTCCCGAGACCCCACCCGAGGTCGTCGCCGAGATCGAACGCAGCTTCCTCGGCACGATCTGGCGGCGGCCAGAGGCGCAGACCGCCGATCGTTGGCCGGCGCCAGCAGGTTCTGGTCGGGAACTCACCTACAGCTTCCCCCCGGATGGCGTGTTCGTGCCATCCTCACGAGGCGGCGAGCTCGCGGGACCGAACGTGCTGCAGCAGGCCATGACCAACCGGTTCGGCAGCAACCAGGCGGCGCGCGACTGGTTCCGCGGCGTGTTCGCGCTGTGGTCGCAAGCGACCGACCTCACGTTCCGTGAAGTCGGCGACGACGGCGCGGCGTTCCCAGGCTCGCCCGGCAGTGGCAGCCGGGGCGACATCCGCGTCGTGGGGCGCAACGTCGACGGCGGCGGCCAGGTGCTGGGCTACGCCCGCTACCCGGCGGGAGGTGGCGACATCGTGTTCGACACGTCCGATCTGGGACGTTCCACCGCCAGCCTGGTCAATGTCGCGACGCACGAGATCGGCCACTCGGTCGGTCTCGCACACGTCTGCCCAGCCCAGGGCAACAAGTTGATGGAGCCATTCGCGACCCAACTGCAGGGCCCGCAGGTCGACGATGCACGCGGCGGCCAGGAACTCTACGGCGATCGCCTCGAACCCAACGACTCGATCGGCGCCGCGGTGTCCCTCAACAGCCTCGGCGCCGCGCCGGGCGCCCCGCTGCTGCTGCGACCGCTCGGTCTGCAGACCGTCGGAGACCAGGACTGGTTCTCGATCGAGACCTGTCCACTGGAGTCCGTGCAGATCCTGGCGACACCGATGGGTGGCAGTTACCAACAGGGGGCGCAGACCTCCAACTGCACCAACGGCACGGTCGTCAACGCGGCGGCGATCGAGGACCTGGCGATCGAGGTCGTCTATCCCAGCGGATTGCGCGCGATCCTCAACGCGACCAGCGCCGGCGGCAGCGAATCGACCACCGTGGCCGGCGTCAGCGGACGCACGGCGATCCGGATCTTCTCGGCGGGCAGCAGCGGCGAACGCGTGCAGCTCTACCAGTTGTCCGTGAACGTGACGCGGCCCAACTCCGCCGTCCTCTACGTCGACGCCAACGCCTCGGGCAACGGCACGGGCACCAGCTGGCTGAACGCGTTCCGGTTCCTGGAGCAGGCGCTGGCCGCGGCCGCCGGAGGCTGCGGATCCACCAACGAAATCTGGGTCGCCGACGGCACCTACCGGCCGATGACGCCCCTGCCCGGCCAGTTGCCCGACCTGTCGGTCTCGTTCGTGGTGCCCGATGGTGCCAGGATCTATGGCGGCTTCGCCGGCAACGAGACGGCGCGTTCGCAGCGTGACCCGGTCGCCAATCAGACGATCCTGTCCGGAAGGTACCCGCACCCGATCATCACCACATTGTGGGCTCGCCACGTGGTGCGCATGACCGGGGTTGGGCCGGGCACGGTTCTCGATGGCTTCCAGGTCTTCGGCGGCTCGGCCCCGTCCGGAACGGGCGGCGGCGGTGGCTTGCGCATCCAGAACGGCTCCCCATCGATATACGGTTGCACGATCCATGGACATGCCGTCGACCAGGGCGGCGGCTGTGTCAGCCTCGGCACCGGCCGGCCGACCTTCACCGAGTGCACGCTCGGCGGCGGTGAACCACCACCACGAGGAACGGCAACCCAGACTGGCGGCGCGCTGGCGCTCGAGAACGGCGCCTTCGTCACCCGTTGCCAGATCACCGGCTCGGTGGCCGCGCGGGGCGCCGGCATCGCGTTGCTGGGCGGCCTGCTGGAGGTCGAGGACTGCACGTTCCTCGGCAACGACGCATCGGTGTCGGGCGCGGCTTCGGGCACTGGGCGCGGTGGCGGCGGTCTGTTCGCGGGCGGAGGTTCGGCGGTCCTGCGCACCTGCACCTTCCGCGACAACTACGCCATCGACGGCGCCGGTGTGCTGGCGATCGGCATTGCCGTCGACCTCGACCGTTGCCGCTTCGAGGGCAATCAGGCATTCGGCGCCGGTGGCGCGG
Source organism: Planctomycetota bacterium (assembly GCA_016713175.1). Taxonomy (GTDB): domain Bacteria; phylum Planctomycetota; class UBA1135; order UBA1135; family UBA2386; genus JADJPQ01. The sequence goes on along the minus strand of JADJPQ010000004.1, from coordinate 572,560 downwards.
TGCACGCGCAAGGCGGAACGTGCCGGCTGACCGGTTCGGTGGTGTTCGCCAATCGCGCGGATTGGCGCGGCGGCGCGACCCTGGACGGTGGGCCGCACGTGGTTGCCGGCTGCACGTTCGCGCGCAACGACGCCAGGCTCGCGCCGGGGGGCCTGGGCATCGGCGGCAGCGGCGCGCAACTGCTCGGCAATGTGCTCTGGGGCAACACCGTCGGACTGCTGACCGGCGGCGAAGCGGTGCAGATCCAGATCGGCGCCTCGGCGCCGGCTCCCGACCACTGCTGCATCGAAGGGTTGACCGGCGCCCTGGGTGGGAACGCCAACATCGCCAGCGATCCAGGCTTCGTCGACGTGTTGCATGGCGACCTGCACCTGGTGCCCGGGTCGCCATGCCTGGACGCGGGCAATGCGTCGTCGTTGTTGCCCACCAGCGACATCGATGGTGAGCCGCGACTGCTCAGTACCCAGGTCGACATCGGCGCCGATGAGTTCGGCGCCGCGGCGGCCGTGCTGTTCGGAACGAGCTGCGGCGGCGACCTGGCGATCCAGGGACTGCCCCGCGTCGGTGGCAGCTACACGGTGCAGGGCTGGGCCCCACAGGGGTTCGGGTTCCTGTATCTCGGCTTCTCGCGCACCACCCATGCCGGCATCCCGCTGCCATACGACCTGACCAGCATCGGAGCCGTGGGTTGCCTCATCTGGATCTCCCTCGATGGCGTCATGGCGAGCACCGCCGTGTCGACCTCGCCGATGTCGCTGACGGACGTCGCGATCCCCGTGCCGCTGAGCCCAGCTCTGGCCTGCCTGCACTACTACCATCAATGGCACTTCTGGTTGCCCGGGCAGCCGCTGGCAAGCTACGGAACTTCCCAGGCGGCGGATCTCTGGCTCGGCTTCTGACCCCCTCGACAGTGTGTGACGCGAGTGATTCTGCGGGCGACCACCACGAGCGTTTGCAGCGTTCGACGCCATCGATGCGGCGTTCAGCCTTCCGCCAGCGTTCCTGCATGAGCGCTGCATCGTTGCCGACAACCCCATGTGTCGCCGCACGGCGCGCGCTTGCCGACTCCACGACGTGCCTGCGCGACCGCTTCGGTCACCCGCGTGCGTGATCTGCGGCTGTCCTGGTCCCGCACCTGAATCCTGCATCACCATTGCGGCGGCCATCGTTTCGGGTGGACAACCATCGGCACTGCCTCGACGTCGGTACGCACGCACGTCGCGTGACTCCTCAACGACCTGCGGGATCCTGGCCCGCGAACCCACGCAACCGGGCTCTTGGACGATCGCGAGCACCCTCCCATCGCGACCCGCCGACCTAACGGTGGAGCGCTGCCCGCACGTCGGCGGTGCCCACTGACGCGACCTCGCCTTGGTCACCGGCAAGCACGCTCGACCACGGGAAAGGTGGCGCCCACACGGTCGGGTCGGTCGGACCGAAGATCGCGACGGTCGGCACATTCATCACGGCCGCCAGATGCGTGACGCCGCTGTCGTTGCCGACGAACGACCGGCATCGGCGCAGGGACTCGGCGAGCTCCGTCGCGGACAGATCCGCCAGGAATCGCGGTGACCCAGGCCATGGCCAGCGGCGCGGATCGTCGCGTTCCCCCTCGGCCGGTCCGACCACGACCGCGATCTCCTCGCCACAAGCGCGCAGATGGCCCGCCAGTTCGAGCCAGCATGCACGTGGCCAGCACTTGTGCCTGCCGCCGCTTCCCGGCGCCAGCGCGATCGGCGCCGACGTGCCGACGACCACGCGTTCGCACAGCGGTTCGTCGAGTGCGGCCTCGAGGTGGAGCTGGTCGAGCAGGGTCTGGCCGTGCGGCCAACCCGGAACCACCAGCCGCGGATCGAACACGTTCACCGCCGTGGTCGCCGAACTCACCGTTCGCAGCGCCGGATCGTCGCCGACGATCCGATCGAACATCCGCAACCGCCGCAGGGCCTCGTCATCGCCGCCCGGCACCGACCAGAGCCGGAGGTCCTCGGCAGAGAATGCCCGATCCACGGCGCCGAATCGGGCCAGGACATCGACAAACTCGCGCACACCGGCAAACTCGATCGCGGCTCCCGGATGCTCGCGCCGCAGCGCGCGCAGCACCGGCAGCATCAGCAGCGTGTCACCCAGACCACCGCGTCGGACGACCAGGATCCTGGGCATGAACCGGACCTGGTTAACTGGCCTTGCGGAAGAAGCAAGTCCGAAGCGACCCGGCGCACGCTCGATCCTGGTTTCCCGCTCTTTCCCCGTCACACCGTCGGCGCCACGGCCTCCTTTCCGACGGTTCCAGTGCCGAACGACAGTGGTCCGGTGACCAGACGACCCGCGCCAACGCGGCCTTCGTCAGTCCACGGTGCCAGCGAAGCCAACGCCCGATGCCGAGGTCGTAGCCATGTTCCCGATTCCAGAGCGCGGAGATCCCATGGTCCTGAGCAACACGCAGGCGCGCGACGACGCCCGCAACCACCGCCAGTGCAGCGGCGGCCCGACCCGCGAACGCAGCCCGCGGCGGTCATGGCCGCTGGCATGCAAGAACAAGGCGCTTGCATGCGTAGTCCTCGCGACCATCCTGCTGGCCATCGCCGGTGCGGCCGCCATCCTGGAGTCGCAGGTCTGGCACCGTCGAGCGCTCGCGGCAGGTGGCCCGGCGACGCTGGACCCGGGCCCGTTCGACGCCTGGCTGGAGGAAGTCGCCGCCAGCGGACTGCCGGCACCGACCAGCGGCAACTACACGTTTGCCGAGCTCGGCGGCGCGAGCAGTCTGATGGCGAACGTCGATTCGGTCACGTTGCTCGACTACCGCGGTCCGCGGACGCACCTCGCCGTCTGGCACGAGGTGCTGGACGCGGGGCGGATCGTCACCAGCGACCTGCTGTTCCGGATTCCATTCGGTCGCTCCGTGCGGTGGTCCGAGACGACTACGTCCTACCGCGGCGAGTTGAGCCAACCACTGACCGAGTACCTCCAAGCCCTGCTGCTCGCCGTCGAGCTTCCTGTCGGCGATGCCACGACCCACCGGGTGGAACTCGGCATCCTCGGTCCGTCCTGGTACCGATCGACCCCGGACGGATCAACGCACAGGCCCGCGGACCGCGTGCAGGGACAGTTCGAGTTCCGCCGCCCGCACGGTCAGTACCAATCGGGGCGCGAAGTCCCGCTGTTGCTTGCCGGGCGTCAGCTCGAGCAGAACCACCGATCCGACGACGAGCCGATCCTCCTGTGGCACGAGTGCTTCGACGCCGCAGCGGAGACGAGGAACTCCCGGCTGGAGTCGCGCCTGGTGGCGCGGTTCGTCGCCGATTGAGCCACCGACCCAGCCGACTCCGCCAACGGCTCGGCTACCCCAAGGTACATGCGACGGGCGGCATCGCTGTCCAGGGACCGCGACGCCGCCCGGTCGTCGCCGCCGACTAGCCCTTCAGGGCCTCGTGCACGCGACCGACCATCTCCGGACCGGGCTTCAACGTCTTGTCGCCCTCGTCCTTCCACTTCGCCGGACACCCTTCCTTCGGGTTCTTGCCGAGGTACAGGTTGGCCTTGAACTTGCGCAGGATCTCGTCGATGTTGCGGCCGAGATTCAGGAAGTTCACTTCGGCGTTCATCAGCTTGCCTTCGGGGTTGATCAGGTAGGTGCCGCGCAGCGCGAACCCGCCGTTGTAGACCCCGAATTGTTTCGCCAACGATCCATCGCGATCGGCACCCATGTGGAACTTGACGTTCGCCAGTTCCTTCTCGTCTCGTTGCCACGCGAGGTGGACGAAGTGCGTGTCGCACGAGACGGTGACGATCTCACAGCCCATCTTCGCGAACCGTTCTTGCTGCTCTGACAGAGCAGCGAATTCGGTCGCTCAAACGAACGTGAAGTCGGCCGGGTAGAAGAACAGCAGCGTCCACTTGCCGTTCTTCTTCGCCTCGGCCAGCGAGTAGCTGCCAAAGCCCTTGGTTGTCGGTTCGAAGGTGTTGAGGGTGAAGTCCGGAACGGACTGCCCGACCTGGATCGTCGTCACTTCGCTCATGTGGGGTTCTTGGGGAAATGCGTCCTGAATTGGGGCTCAAATAGTAGCGAGGCACCGCGACCGCCGCCACCGAAAGCCACCAGTTCTGCGCGCGCCATCCGCCGCATTGCATTCGTCGAGCCCGCCGGCACCATCCTTCCCCCTTCCGTGAGCCAACCGACCAACCCGCAACCGACCGCCCCTTCGATGTCCACTGCCGCACGCGCGCTCGCGGCCGCCGGCGATGCCGAGTCGGCCCGCGACGTCAGCGCTCTCGACGACGCCGCGCGGCAGGCCGCCGAACGGCTGGGCCGGCAGCGCAAGGGCCTGGTCGAGCGACTGATCTACGGACCGCGTCCCGAGGCCAGCGAACTGCAATCCGGTGCCCACGGTCACGACCGCGCACAGAACCGCGGCGCGGCCGCCGTCGAAGCCGCGATCGCCTGCATGGCCCGCGGCGAAGCGTTCACCGCCGACGGCAAGCTGTCGGCGGCGCTGCGGGCGGCGGTCGCGAAGGAGAAGGCCTACGGCTTCACGGTACCGGTCCAGTTCGGCGGCCTTGGCGGCAGCTACCCCGAACTCGCGCTGGCGGAAGAGGCGATGGCCGCCAATGGCCTCGGCGCGCTCGCGGTCGAGATCTCCGGCGAACTGACGATCGGCGCGGGCTCACTGCTCGCGTACGGCACCGACGGCCAGAAGCGCACGTTCCTGCCGCTGATCGCCGAAGGCCAGCTGATGGCGTTCGGCCTGACCGAGGTCAAGATCGGCGTCAACGCCAAGAAGGTCCGCGCCTACGTCGAACCCGATCCGGCGACCGGCGGCTTCCGGCTGTTCGCCGACGGTGATCGCAACAAGCTGTGGATCACCAACGCGACCCACGGCGCGCTGGTGGGTCTGGTCGCGCGGCTCGGCAAGGACGGCAAGCAGGTCGGCCTGTTCGTCACTCGCTTGCCCGAACGCGACGTGCCCGCCGGCATCGCCGATCACGAGTTCTGGTGCCAGGGCTCCAACGTCGGCGCGTTCACGCCGAACTTCAACGCCCGGATCCACTTCCAGAACTTCCCGCTCGGCAAGGAAACGCAGATCCAGGCCGACGGCGTCGAGGTGCTGTTCTACTGCTTGCGGATGGGTCGCTGCATGCTGGCGGCGATGGCGGCGGGCTACCAGCGGATGTTCGCGGCCGATGCGGCGCTGTACGCGCGTTCGCGCGAGGGCGTCGGCGGCCAGGTCAGCAAGCACGAACTGCCGCGCCAGCACCTCGGCACCATGCTCGGCGGCGCGCTGCAGAGTCGCGCGCTGTCGCATCTGTCGCTGCAGCAGGATGCCGACGGCGTCGACCTCGCGGGGCTGCGCGATCTGACCAAGTCGGCGGCGGCGACTTCGGCGCTGGCGTCGCAGATCGCGGCCGAACGGGTGATCGGCGGCCGGTCGTTCGATCGCAGTTCGCGCGTGCACGAGGCCCGCGCCAACATGCATGTGTTCGGCGTCGTCGAAGGCGAGGACGACCTGATCCTGATGGGCATGGTGAAGGACGTCACCGACACGTTCACCGGCAAGTACATGGCGGCGCTGCTCTCGGTCATCCAATCGATCAACCAAGGACCCGATGGCAGGCCGCTGCCGCCGGCGCAACGCCTGCTGCGGATCACGCCGACGACGCTGTTCGCCGAACCCAGGCGGTGTCTGCAGGCGACCCTGCGGCTGCTGACCAAGGGGGCGTTCTGGCGACTGAAGGGCTGGATCCTGTGGAACCTTCTGCTCGAGGTGCTGACGCTGCCGCTGCACCTGGTGCCGGCTGCGCTGCTGCCGCGCTATCAGCTCGTCGCGCCGCCGCTGCGTCGCTACGCGCGCTTCGCCGAACGGCGACTGCGGTGGCTGCGGTGGGCGTACCTCGGCATCAATCTGTTCTTCCAGCTGGAACTGACCCGGGCACAAATCCCCCTGCAACGACTAGGCAAGGTCATCGAACATCTGGTGTCGATGCTGGTGCTGTGCCACCACGTGAAGTACCAGGACGACAGCCAACAACGGGTCGCCGCGCTGCGCTGCGAGCAGCTGATGGCGCAGGTCAAGGGCCTGCGGCTGTTGACCGGTCTGTGGCAGATGGAACGGCTGCGCGCGCTGGTCGCCGGCGTCGGCACCGACATCGAACAGAACCGCTCGAGCCTGCTGCACGGAGTGCAGCCGCAACCGTTCGCGCACGCCTGGGAAGCCGACGCGCCGCGCAAGAAGTCCTGATCGCCGGCGATTCGCCTTTGAGGCCGGGTGTCGGCAGCGCGGCTGCGTCGTAGCATGGCGCTCCCAGCATGGAATGCCCGACGACCCTGCGGCTTGGTGTGCCGATCTGCGCCCTGACCCTCGCTCTCGCCGGCCAGGCGGAACCGCTGCGCGCGCCGCGCGGCGGTGATGGACCGAAGTTCCTGCGCCTCGCCCCAGAGGCCTGCGGCGTCGACTTCGTGCACGAACTGCGACCGGAGCATCGCTTCCAGTACCTGACCAACGGCTGCGGCCTGGCGGTCGGCGACTGCGACGGCGACGGGTTGCCGGATCTGTACCTGATCTCGCAGGACGGCAAGAACCGGCTGTTCCGTCAGGTGGAACCTCTGCGCTTCGTCGATGCGACGGCCACGGCCGGCGGCGTCGACGGTGGCGATGCCTGGGGCGCGGGCGCGACGTTCGTCGACGTCGATGGCGATGGCGATCTCGATCTGTACGTCTGCAACGTCGAATCGAAGAACCTGCTGTACGTCAATCAGGGCGATGGCACGTTCTTGGAACGCGCGGCCGACTTCGGCCTCGACCTCGTCGCCGCGAGCATGATGGCGGCGTTCTGCGATTACGACCGCGACGGCGATCTCGACTGCTACCTGCTGACCAACCGCGCGCTGCACGCCAGTTGGGCGCAGACGCCCGAGGTGCTCGATGCGATCAAGCCGCCGGCCGCCGTCGGCAAGACGGCGCGCGACCTGGTGCCGACACTGCCGGACCTGGCGACGCTCGGCGCGCTCGAACGCGGCGGCAAGCTGACCAGTGACGACGCGCTCCCCTCGCACCTGCGCCCGCACTTCCTGACGTTCCGCGGCAAGGCGTTCATGGCGGGCCAGCCCGATCGGCTGCTGCGCCAGGACGACGGCCGCTTCGTCGACGTCACCGAACGTTCGGGCATCCAGGACTTCGGCATGGGTCTGTCGGCGACCTGGTGGGACTTCGACGCCGACGGTCTGCCGGACCTGTATGTCGCCAACGACCTCGAGTCCCCCGACATCCTGTGGCGGAACCTCGGCAATGGCCGCTTCGAGAACGTGACCGCCGACGTGCTGCCGCACACCGCCTACTACGGCATGGGCAGCGACGCCGCCGACGTCGACAACGACGGCCGGCTCGACCTGTTCGTCGCCGACATGAGCGCGACGACGCACAAGAAGGCCAAGATCCTGATGGGCGACATGAACCGGCAGCGCGACTTCCTGATCTTCGCGCGGCCGCAGCAGTACATGCGCAACGCGCTGCTGCTGAACACCGGCATGGGCCGCTTCCAGGAAGCCGCGATGCTGGCCGGCGTCGCCAGCACCGATTGGACCTGGAGCACGCTGTTCGGCGACCTCGACAACGACGGCCGCCAGGACCTGTTCGTCACCAACGGCATCTCGCGCTTCGACATGAACCCCGATCTGCAGATGCAGGTCGAGGCGTTGACGCGACGCGATCGCCACGACGAAGCGGTCGCCGTCATCAAGTCGATTCCGGCGGTGCCCGAACGCAACCTCGCGCTGCGGCAGGAGAGCGATCTGCGCTTCGTCAAGACCGGCGCCGATTGGGGTCTTGATCTCGAGGCTGTCAGCCACGGCGCCGCGCTGGTCGATCTCGACCGCGACGGCGACCTCGATGTCGTCACGATGAACTTCACCGCGCCCATCGGCATCTGGGAGAACCGGACGACCGGTCACCACGCGATCGCGTTCGCGCTGCGCGGCCAGGGCAAGAACCCGTTCGCGATCGGCGCGCGGGTGAGCGTCGAGCTGCCGGGGGCGCGGCTGTTGCGCGAGAACTGGCTGTCGCGCGGCTATCTGTCGGGGCAGGAACCGCGACTGCACTTCGGTCTCGGCAGCCACACCGGCCCGATCCGCGCGACGGTCCGGTGGCCGTCAGGCCGTACGCAGGAGTTCGCCGACCTCGCCGTCGACCACCTGCACACCCTGGTCGAACCGCAGGCTCCCGGCCCGATCAGCGAGACCCGAGTCTTGCTCGCCCCGGCCCTCCGGCCACAGGCCAACGGACCCGCCGCCACCCATCGCGAAATGCTGTTCGACGACTTCGCCGACCAACCCCTGCTGCCGGCGCGCCTGTCGCAACTCGGCCCGGGTGTCGCGTTCGGCGATGCCGACGGCGATGGCGACGAAGACCTGTTCGTCGGCGGCGCCAAGGGGCAACCCGGCACACTGTGTCTACGCGACGGAACTGGCTGGAAGACCGTCGACGGGCCATGGCAGGCCGATGCCGACGCCGAGGACCTGGGCGTGCTGTGGCTCGACTACGACAGCGACACGGATCTCGATCTGCTGGTCGTCAGCGGCGGTGTCGAGAGTCCGGCCGGCGATCCGCGGCAACGCGATCGGCTGTACCGCAACGAAGCGCATCGTTTCGTCCGCGACGACGACGCGCTGCCGGCCGATGGCGACAGCGGCTCCTGCGCGGTCGCCGCCGACTTCGATCGCGATGGCGATCTCGATCTGTGCCTCGGCGGTCGCTGCATCCCCGGTCGTTATCCGGATGCTCCGGGCAGCCGCCTGCTGCGCAACGACGGTGGCCGCTTCGTCGACGTGACCGCGGAACTGGCGCCAGCGCTGCGGGCCGCCGGCATGGTCACCAGTGCGCTGTGGACCGACGTCGACGCCGATGGCTTCGTCGATCTGCTGGTTGCCGCGCATTGGCAGCCGATCCGGCTCTTGCGCAACGACGGTGGCAAACGGCTCGTTGACGCCACTGCTGCCGCCGGGCTCGCCGACGCGACCGGCTGGTGGAACAGCCTGTGCGCGATCGATGTCGACGACGACGGCGACCTCGACTACGTCGCTGGCAACCAGGGCAAGAACAGCAAGTACAAGGCCGACCCCGAGCATCCGGCCACGCTGTGGTACGACGACTTCGACGGCAACGGCACGCGCGATCTGATCGAGGCCAAGTACGAAGGCGACCGCCTGTTGCCGGTGCGCGGTCGTTCCTGCAGCAGCCAGGCGATGCCGTTCCTCGCCGACAAGTTCCCGACCTATGAACGCTTCGCCAGCGCCGTGCTCGGCGACATCTACCAGCAGGACAAACTCGGCAAGGCCGGCAAGCTGCACGCGACGACGCTGGCCAACAGCCTGCTGCGCAACGATGGCAACGGTCACTTCACGATCGAACCGCTGCCGCACCGCGCCCAGATCGCGCCGATCTTCGGCATGGCGGTGATCGACGGCAACCTGCTGGTCGCGGCGCAGAATTCGTTCTCGCCGGAACCGGAGACCGGTCACCACGACGGCGGCACCGGGCTCGTGCTGCGCGCCGTCGGTGGCAACCTGGTCGTCGTGCCGCCGGATGAACACGGCCTGGTGCTCGGCGGCGACATGAAAGGGCTCGCGCTCGGCGAACTGCCGAACGAGCCCCAGCCCGTGATCGCGATCGCCCGCAACGACGACCGCGTCGCGACGTTCTCGGTGACCCGGTCGGAGCCCGCGCCGGCGCCTGCAGTGGTCGGTCACCCCGGCAACCCGACCGCCATCGGCGCCCGCCTGGTGTTCGAGTTCGCCGATGGCCGGAAACGCGCGACGGAGCGCCACGCCGGCTCGGGCTACCTGTCGCAGTCGACGGTCCAATTGACGATGCCCGGAGCAATCGCGGTGCAGATCACGTTGCCCGATGGCCGCAGCAGCCGGCAGGAACTGCCGCACTGACGGCCCGCCGTGCACCCGGCGGACCAACGCCCGCCAGGAGCTTTTTCCGCGCCGGCCGGCGCCTATAACTGCGCGACCCTCCGACGGCCGTTCCCCCCCGCCTCCGCACTCATGTCCAGCGCCTTCCCCCGCCACGATGCGTTCGCGTCCCGCCACCTCGGTCCCCGCCCGCAGGAACTGCAGGCGATGCTCGGCTCGCTCGGCTGCAAGAGCCTGGACGACCTGACCGAGAAAGCGATCCCGGGCAGCATCCGCTGGCGCGGCGAACTGAAGCTGCCGGCGGCGAAGTCCGAGAAGGACGCGCTGGCCGAACTGCGCGCGCTCGCCGACATGAACAGGGTGCTGCGCACCTACCTCGGCATGGGCTACCACGGCACCATCACGCCGCCGGTGATCCAGCGCAACATCCTCGAGAACCCGGGCTGGTACACCCAGTACACCCCCTACCAGGCGGAGATCTCGCAGGGCCGCATGGAGGCGCTGCTGAACTACCAGACGCTGGTCATCGACCTGACCGGCCTGCAGGTGGCCAACAGTTCGCTGCTCGACGAGGCCACCGCCGCCGCCGAAGCGATGACGATGTGCAAGCGGCTGCACGAAAAGGACGCCGCGATGACGTTCTTCGTCGATCGCAACTGCCACCCGCAGACGATCGAAGTCGTCCGCCAGCGCGCCGAGCCGCTCGGCATCGCGATCGCGGTCGGCGACCACCGCACCGCCGCATTCGGCCCCGACTGCTTTGGCGTGCTGCTGCAATACCCGGGCACCGACGGCCGCATCGATGATCTCGAGCCGACGATCCGGAAGGCCCACGCCGCCGGCGCGTTCGCCGCGGTCTGCGCCGACCTGCTGGCCCTGACGGTACTGAAGCCGCCGGGTGAGATGGGCGCCGACGTCGTCTGCGGCAGTTCGCAGCGCTTTGGCGTGCCGCTCGGCTTCGGTGGCCCGCACGCGGCGTTCATGGCCGCGAAGAAGGAGTTCACCCGCCAGTTGCCGGGCCGCATCGTCGGCTTGTCGATCGACGCGACCGGCAAGCCGGCCATGCGCCTGTCGCTCGGCACGCGCGAACAGCACATCCGCCGCGAGAAGGCGACCTCGAACATCTGCACGGCGCAGGTGCTGCTGGCCGTGATGGCGAGCATGTATGCCGTCTACCACGGGCCCGACGGCCTGCAGGCAATCGCCGGCCGCGTCCGCAACACCACGCACAGCCTGGCGCAGGCGTTGCGCGGGCTCGGCCACACGGTGCACGGCGATGTGCTGTTCGACACGATCCGGGTGACACCCAAGGACGGTGCCGGCAAGGCGATGCAGGCGGCGCTGGCGCTCGGCATCAATCTTCGCGACTTCGGGGACGGCAGCCTCGGCATCGCGCTCGACGAGACGGTCGAGGACCAGGACCTGGCGGACCTGCTGCAGGCGTTCGGCGGCAAGGGCGCCCCGCCGGCGGTCGCCGCGCCGGCGGCCGGCAAGCTCGCGCGCACGTCGCCGTTCTGCACCCACCCGACGTTCCACCAGTACCGCAGCGAGCACGAACTGCTGCGCTACATCCATCGGCTGCAGCAGAAGGACCTGTCGCTGACTACGTCGATGATCCCGCTCGGCTCGTGCACGATGAAGCTGAACGCGACGGCCGAGATGTATCCGGTCTCCTGGCCGCAGTTCGGCGGGCTGCATCCGTTCGTGCCGCAGGATCAGGCGCGCGGTTATGCCCAGATGCACCAGAATCTCGAGCGCTGGTTGTCCGAGGTGACGGGCTTCGCCGCCTGCTCGCTGCAACCGAACGCCGGCTCGCAGGGCGAGTACGCCGGTCTGCTGGTGATCCGCGCGTTCCATCGCGCCCGCGGCCAGGAACAGCGCAACGTCTGCCTGATCCCGAGCTCGGCCCACGGCACCAACCCGGCCAGCGCCGCGATGTGCGGCATGAAGGTCGTCGTCGTGGCCTGCGACAGCAGCGGCAACATCGACATCGGCGATCTGCAGAAGCGCGCGGCCGAACACCGCGACCACCTCAGCGCGCTGATGGTGACCTACCCGTCCACGCACGGCGTGTTCGAGGAGGGCATCAAGCGGATCTGCGCGATCGTCCACGAGCACGGCGGTCAGGTGTACATGGACGGCGCCAACATGAACGCCCAGGTCGGCCTGCTGCGCCCGGGCGATCTCGGCGCCGACGTCTGCCACCTGAACCTGCACAAGACGTTCTGCATCCCGCACGGCGGCGGCGGTCCGGGCATGGGCCCGATCTGCGTCGGCGCGCACCTGGCGCCGTTCCTGCCCGGCCACCCGGTGATCAAGACCGGTGGCACCCAGGCGATCGGACCGATCAGCGCCGCGCCGTGGGGTTCGGCATCGATCCTGCCGATCCCGTACGCCTACATCGCGATGATGGGCCCCGACGGCCTGCGGCAAGCAACGCAGGTGGCGATCTTGAACGCCAACTACGTGGCCTGGCGGCTGCGCGATCACTTTCCGGTGCTCTACACCGGTCAGAACGGCATGGTCGCTCACGAATGCATCCTCGATGTCCGGCAGCTGAAGCCGACGTCGGGCGTCGAGGTCTCCGACATCGCCAAGCGGCTGATGGACTACGGCTTCCACGCGCCGACGATCAGCTTCCCGGTGCCCGGCACGTTGATGATCGAGCCGACCGAGAGCGAGTCGAAGGCCGAACTGGATCGCTTCTGCGACGCGCTGATCAGCATCCGGGCCGAGATCGCCGAGATCGAGCAGGGCAAAGCCGACAAGCAGGACAACCTGCTGAAGAACGCGCCGCACACCGCCGAGGCGGTCACCGCGGCGACGTGGTCGCATCCGTACGCGCGCGAACGCGCGGCGTTCCCGGCCCCGTGGACCCGGGTGCACAAGTTCTGGCCACCGATCCGGCGGGTCAACGACGTGCACGGCGACCGCAACCTGGTCTGCGCCTGCCCGCCGGTCAGCGCTTACGCCTGACTCTGGCCTTCCTTGCGCCCTTCGCAGCCGCTGGCGGTGAATGCGGCGACGGCAGGTCCTTGGCCTCCCGGGTCAGACGGCGCCGCACACGCAGTAGATCCTCTGCGGGCGGGAGTTGCTCGGGGATGATTCCGCGGGCGGCCATCGCCACACGCACTTGGGTGTTGTTGTCGACGTGCTCCCGGGTGATGTCCGGTTCGTGCGCAGTCGCGCCACGGGTTGGACGTCATCCGCTTGGCGATCCTGCCTTGATGTCCCGTCGGGAGGAGCCGCCAGGGGTCGGCCGGTTGGCACGCTCAACCGTTCCTTCATCTGGCTTGTCGAGAGTCCACCGAACAACGCCTTGTCGCCCTTCGCGCCCGCAAAGCCTGCCCATCCCCACCCCGAGATCACCGCCGACAGCCCCCCACCCCCGAGCGCGAACCCGATCGACTTCGAGCAGTCTGCTCGATCGCCCCGAACCGCGAAGTAGGTCTGGCGAAGGCGATTGCCTGTTCGGGTCCCCGTCTGGCCAGCAGATAGCAGCCGTAGCGCGTCATGGCGACGTCGGCAACCGCGCGCTCGGCGCCGGACCCGAGACGGACCATTTTCGTGACGTCACGAAAATGGTCGGACACTCTCTGGCCGGCTGTGCCACAGGCGATCCTGGCACGATCCAGGAGAGCCGCGAAGTTCTCCCACCGTTCGTACTCGAGCAGGGCTTGCAGATCCCGCGCCAACCAGAACTCGATTCCCTGCTCGACGCTGACCAGGGCTTCGAAATGCAAGAGCAGTTCGGCGATCTTGTCCTTCTTCATGGTGTTCTCCTGGTCTTCAATCGCACCGACAGCTCATCACGACCGGAGCCTTCCCGATTCGTCCGGGTGATGTCACTGGAATCGTGCCTGGGGCCAGTGCGTAGAACAAGACCTGGACTTGCCCGTTTGCGCGTTTGCCGTTCTGCTCGCTCCCGGTGTCGAGGTGGCTGTGGACCGGACCCGTCAGCGTCGCCGGGGCACCCGGGAGGCACCAGACACCGTCATCGGCCGTCGCGATCGCGCACCGCAGCGATCCGTTGCCGGACAGCGACCGGCGGCACCCCGTCGGACCCGTGCTCGCAGGCGACGACGCGCAGCCCCGCTGCCGCCGCCAGTAGTTCCCCTTCCCGCAGCAGGAAGCCCGGGTTGCGCGGCCGGCCGAACACCTCGTGGCCGACGGCGAACGTCTCGTAGAGCAGCACGCCGCCCGGCGCGACCGCCGCGACAACGCGCGGCAGCAGCGGTCGCCACAGGTAGTTGGTGACCACCACGCCGGCGAATGTCCGTTCGCCGAGCGGCCATGGTGCGCCCTCCAGATCGGCCGCGACGATCTCGACCTCCGGATCGCTCCCCCACGCTGCGGTCACGGCGGCGACATCGCGATCCACCGCGCAGACCCGGCGCCCGAGCGACCGCAGCCAGCGCACATGCCGACCCTCGCCGCACGCGAGATCGAGCACCGTGCCTCCCGGCGGCAGCAGGGCCGCATGCCGGAGCAGCCAGCCCGACGGTTCGCCGGCGCATCCCGGCGGCATCAGTAGTCGTTCGCGAGTTCGAGCGCGTTGCTGGTGTCGACCGCCGGCACCGGCTGCGTCAGATCGGCGACCACCGCCTGCGCAAACACCCGCAAACCCGGCCACGCCGGCAGCCCGAGCTGGCTCTGGCCGAGTCCCAGACCGTTGATCGGCACCGTCACCGTCGCGTCGAGCGACGCGCGCAACAGGCAGTTCTGCCACGGCGCGGGCAGCGGCACGGTCGGGTTCGCAAAGCCGAACACCAGGAAGCCGAGCGCGTTCGCCGGCGCGCCGGCAATCGCCAGGTTGGCCACGTAGGCATTGCCCTGCGGCGCCAGGGATCCCTGCAGGGCGACGCTGACGCACGGCGAACCGATCGGCGTCACCGACGCCGTCAATTGCAGCCCCAGATAGTCGAACAACGCCCGCCCCATCTCGGCGCCGACCTGCCGGTAGTCCGCCTCGGTGTTCCACGTCAACGTGTCGGCCGCGCGCCCGTACGTGCCCTCGAACGTGATCGCCATCACCGGCCGCTCGAAGTTCGGCGCCCCGGTCCAGGTCGCCTGCGCGCTCCAGCGATCGTGCATCATCGACTCGACGAACGGCCGCGTCGGCGCCCCGGCCGAACTGGTCTGCGTGCTGCCGCGCGCGACGAACGGACTGGCGGCGCGGAAGCGCGTGATCCACTGCCCTTCGATCTGGTTGACGATCGGGATCACGCCGGAGTTGCTGGTCACCGGGTTCCAGTTGGCGTTGGCGGTGTGCTGGAAATGGAACGGATAGGCGACGTTGTGCGAACTGTGCAGGTTCAGCAGCACGGTGATCGGATTGCTGCCGGGTGCCGCCAGCGTGCCCATGTGGGATGCGATCGCCGTGCGCAGCGCGACGATCTCGGGCTCCGGGCTGGCGTACGGCGACGCCCATTCGTCCTCCAGGTTGGCCGAATTGGCGTTGACGCGATAGTTGCCGAGCGCGACGCCGTCCGGGTTGGCCATCGGCACCAGTTCGAGGATCGTGCGATCGAGCAGCACCTCGGCGTACGGATCACCCGACAGCAACCACGCCACCAGCCCTTCGCAGGTGAAGTAGCTGGTCGTCTCGGCCGGATGGATGCCCGAGTGGATCCAGATCCGCTGCTTGTTGGTGTCCGGAACGCTGCCGTCGGTGAACACCAGCCGATGGATCGGCCGACCCTGCTGCGAGTTGCCGAGTACCGACAGGCTGCGCAATCGCGGCTGGCCGACGAGCGACTGCACGAACGCATCCTTGCGGGTGACGGTGTACGGGAAGTACTTCGCCAGCCGGATCGCGGTGACGCCGGCGGGCGTCGTCAGCGTGAACCGATGCGTCGTGCTGCTCGGCTGCGTCGGCACCGCACTCAGCGGGCAGCGCGTGTAGGCCGAGAACACCGTGCCATTCGTCGACTGCGCCCAGACCGGCAGGATCACGTCGGTGTAGCCGGCATTGGCAATCGTGATCACCAGCGTCGTGCCCGCCGGGTTCAGGTTGCCGATCTGACAGTGCCACCAGCGACGATAGCTGGTCGGCAGACCGCCGTCGGCGTTGTCGTTCTCCATCGTCAACGTGACGTTGAACTGGCCGCCGCTTGGCGTCACCGACGCCGACCGCAGGCGCATCGTTTCACCGGCAAACGTCACCACCGGCGTCTGCGCCAGCAGCAGGGAACACGACAACCAAACGCACAGCAGCGCGAGCGAACGCATGGGGCGCATCACGTTGCGCGGTGCGCGTCGTTCCGTCAACCGACCTGCTGGCTGGGACAGGAACGGGACCGGTCAGCGGCCGCCGCCCACGGACACACCTGTGCCACTGCCACCGTGCGTTCCGCCGAAGAACGACCTGGCGCTGCGCCGCTCGCTCGTTCCGGAACCTTGTCCGGAACCGGAACTGCCCGATCCGAAGAGCGACGAACCACCCGCGCTGCCACCATGCCCTTCCCCATGGCCGTCCCCATGGCCATCGCCATGCTGACCGACGCCGGTGCCACCAAACAGTGACCGCGGAGCGGTCGTCGCATCGTTGGTCTGCGCCATGCCACCGGCCCCACTACCGCTGGCTCCGCTCTTGGCCTGCGCGCGGATCTCCTTCATCAACTTGCGGATCTGCGCCATCTCGGCGCGCATCTCCTCGATCAGCGCGCGCACGTCCTCAGCCTGCGCTGCGGCCGCCGGCTGGCGCTGATGCGCCGCAGCGTGTTCGGCCATGGCCTTGGCGTGGGCCTTCGCCGCTTCGTCGTGGGCGGCCGCCGCAGCAGCTCGCTCGGCGACCAAGGCCTGCTCGTGCGCCACCTTGGCCTGGTCGATCGCTTCGGCTGCGGCCTGCTGCCCCCCCTTCGAGTCATTCATCGCCTTCCGGATGAGATCCAGGAACTGCTCGCGAAGGGCTCCCGCATCGCCGCCCTCGGCTGCCGCTGCATCGTGGTGCGCCTTGGCCTGCTCAGCCATCGCGCGGGCGTGTTCCTGCATCGCACGGTTGTGCCACTGTTCCGCCGTCGCCCGCGCGAACGCTTTTTTGTGCGCCTCATCCCAGACCTGACCGTCACCCGCGTGCACGAGCCCGCGCCACAGCTCGGCCGCCTCGGCCGCCGCCTTGCCCTGACCCGCAATCGCGTGCTCTCGCAGCAGCAGATCATAGGCCTTGACCGTCTCCTCAGTGGCGCCGCCCAAGCCATGCGTGCGCAACAGGTCCTGCAGGTGCTGGGCATGAATCTCCGTCGCGTCAGCCGCCGCCTTCTCGCGGTTCACCTGCTTTTCCTTGACCCGATCCAGAACCTCGCGCGCACGGTCGGAGCGTGCTGCCGCGGCGCTCCTCGCGTCGCGCAGTTCGGCCCGCAGCTTCTGCAGGGTCGCCCGCATCTGCTCCCGCGCCTCAGGCGACAGTTCATCCTGCGCCAGCAGTTCGAGCAGTTCATCGATCCGCGCTTCGTGCGCCTGACGGGCGCCGCCGCCCCCTTGGGTCGACTTGGCAGGCTGCTGCTGCGCGAACGCCAGCATCGACGACGCGGCCAACAGGATCGGGATACGCAACCAGGTCACAGGCTTCATCGGGAACTCCTTCGTTCAGGGTCGGAAACCAACGGTTCTTCGGCAGTCATCGCGGCAAGATCGCGCAGGCGCAGTTGCGCCGCCGCGAGCCTCGCCACCCGCAATTCGAGTTCGGTCAGCATGGCACGCAGCGCCGGATCGGCGCTCGACGCCAGTTCCTGGCGCAGTTGCAAGGCCTCCGCCTGCAGATGCGCGTATCCGGTCGCGAGCCCGGCGAACAGTTCGTTCGCGTCGCCGGTCGCGGACCACGGATCCGGGGCTTCGGCGACCGGCGGGTCCGTGATGGCGACGCCAGGCAGCACCAGCACCTGCGCGCCGGTCGCGATTGCCATGGCAGCGCCAGGCCACCAGCGCGGCCACGTCGCGACCCGTTCGCCACGCAGCGCCGCTTCGACGCGCACGCGCAGCGCCGACGGTCGCGCCGCCATCGCCAGCGCCCCACGCGGCAGGGTTGCCGGCGGCCGCAGCCAGGTCGCGACCTCGAGCAGACAGTTGGCGACCGCCAGCGGGCCAGCGCAGCTCGCGGCAATCGCGTCGCAGCGCAGCTCGGTCGCGTCGTACAGCCGTCGCCGCGCGATCCGGACCGCCGGATGCCACGGGAACAGGGCCTGCAACCATGCGCCAGCCCACAGCCAGCCGGCATCGCCGTGGCGCAGATGCGCCAGTTCGTGCGCCAGCAGCGCGCGCAACGCCTCGTCGTCGAGCGTCGCGACGCGTGCCGGCAAGCAGATCTCGGGCCGCACGAACCCGAACGCCACCGGCGTCGCCAGGGCTTCGCAGCGCGACAACTGCGGCGTCTGCCGCAGTCCGAGCTGGCCGGCGACCGAGCCTGCCATCGCCAGCACGCGCGGATCATCGACCGGTTGCCGGCGCGCCAGCAACGTCTGCAGGGCCGCGCGCGAACGCAACAGCCCGAGCACACCCAAGGTCGCCAGTGCGACGGCGCAGGCGGCGAAGACCAGCGGCAGCTCGTCGGTCCAGTCGGGTCCGGCCGACGCCGCCGGTGCCGGCATCGTCAGGTCGGCCGCCGGTACGGCGTCCGCGGCGAACGACCCGACCAACGCACCCGGTTCCGCCGGAACCCAGGCGGTGAAATCCAGCCAGGTCGGCGCCACCAGCAGTTGCAGCGTCGCGGTCGCCAGCGCCGACAGCAGCGCAAAGCGCCAGACGCCGGGCCGCGTGAGCCGACGCGCACCACCGCACCAGCTGATCGCCAGCAGCAGGAACGTCACCATCGCGGCGTGGATCGCCCAGGTGCCGATCCAGGCCAACGGCACGTCGAGGAACGTCGGGTTCATCGCGGTCCCTCCTTGCGCGCCGCCTGCGCTGCGCGGACGCGTTGCCGCAGGGCCTCCAGTTCCTCGAGATCGACGTCGCCCTCGGCGAGCAGGTGCGACACCAGCGCCAGCGGATCGCCGTCGAACAACCGCTCGACCAGATCGCCGACCATGTGCTTGTGCACCAGCTCCGGCGCCGCGACCGCCCTGTAGAGGAACTGGCGGCCGTTCTCGCGGTGCTTGACCAGCCGCTTGTCCTCCATCTTGCGCAGCATCGTCGCGATCGTCGTCAGCGCGAGGCCGCGATCGGCCAACGCCGCGTGCACGTCGGCAACCGCCGCTTCGCCGCGGTCCCACAGCACGCGCAGGATCGCCAGTTGCAGTTCGCCGAGGTTCTTCGGTGCTTTCATCGTGACGGCCATTCTACTACCGAGGTAGTCGGCAGCAACTACTCCGGTAGTTGAACAAGCTTCCCGGATTTCCGTCGGCCGGCGGCAATCGCGGAGTTGTTCCCGATCCGGCGCGACGCCCCTGGCGAGGTTACGGTTGCCCGCCGATGAGCAACTCGGCGTTCTATCGCGGGCTCGAATTGGCGCAGACGGCGGCGCGCGGTGCCGCCGCCGATCCGGCGACCCGGGCTGCGAGCGTGCAAGCAGCAGTCGACCGGGAACTCGCCGCGTCCCCGAGTGCCGCCGTGCGCGCCTGCCAGGCCGGCTGCTCGTTCTGCTGCCGGCACCCCGTGGGCGTGACCCTGCCCGAAGCGATCCACCTGCGCGCCGCCATCGATCGGCTGCCGCCGCAGCAGCGCCAAGAACGCATCGCCGCCGTCACCGCCGCCGCGACGTGCACGGCGGCCATGCCCTGGGGGGCACTCGCCGCACTGGCCTGCCCGCTGCTGATCGATGGCCGCTGCAGTGTCTACGCCGCGCGCCCGCTGCCCTGTCGTTCGTGGGCCTCCTTCGACGCCACGGCCTGCGAACGGCACAGTCGCGGCGCCGGCGACATTCCCTGTGACACCGACGCCTTCGCCCTCGGGCTCGGCGCCAGCGCCGGCCTGGGGCCCGACGGCCAGGCCGAACTGCGGTCCGCCCTGGCAGCGATGTTGCACGCCGAGCCCGACGACGTCGAACGCGCGTTCGCCGCCGCGCGTCGGGCCGGAACCTAGGCGCTACGCGCGCACCACGATGCCCTCGCGAGCCGCGATCGCCTGCCGGACGGCGTCGGGAATCGGGCACGGTCGCAGATCGGGTCCCACCCACACCAAGACCACCTCGGACGTCACCAGCACTTCGCCGTCGCCCAGCACCTCATACTCCATCCGAAAGCTGCTGTTCTGCAACCGCGTCGTCCGCACCGTCACCTCGGTGCGCATGCCATGGCGGCCCGGCCGGAGATACCGCGTCGTCGCCTCCGCGAGCACGAAGGGCACCTTGCCGCCAGCCACCACCAAGAGCGCCGCGAAGTACTGGTAGCGCGCCTGTTCCATCAGGCTGGCATAGACCGCGTTGTTGACGATGCCCTCGGCATCGACGTCGACCCAGCGCAGCGGTACGGCAATACGGAACGGACCGGTCGGGCTCATCGCGAGGTTGTCTCGGGTGGAGTCTGGAGCTATCGCCAGTCCGCTTCGTAATGTGACCACCCCCGCGATGCGAGACCTGACCGCGATGCAAACGCCGCTGACACCGAGTTTCCCGTTGTTGCTGTCCGTGGCTGCCGCTCTGGCGCCTGGCTTGCCGAGCCAGCAAGACCCACCGCTGAAGGCCCGCGGCGCCTTGCGCGTCGCCGAAGCCGGCGAACACGATCGGGCGGAACGGATGACGCCGGTCGTCCGCGCCGTCCAGAAGGTCGCCGACTCGGTCGTCTCGGTCTACATCCAGAACGCGCAGCTCGCGCGCCGCGGCCAGCCGGCGGAAGAACAGGGCTCCGGCGTCGTGCTCGACGAGAACGGCTTCGTGATCACCAACTGGCACGTCGCGTTCCCGCTGCTCGCCTTCAACGGCTTCACCGCGCAGGTGAAGTTCCGCGACGGCTCCGCCTACGCCGCCAAGGTGCTCAGCAGTTCGCCCGAGAACGATCTCGCACTGCTGCAGCTCGAACTGCCGCCCGACACCCGGGTCAAGCCGATCGAGATCGGCACCTCCGAAGACCTGATGATCGGCGAGACCGTCATCGCGATCGGCAACCCGCAGGGCCACGCCAACACCGTCACCTCGGGCGTGCTGTCGGCGACCGGCCGTTCGATCAAGGTCCGCGCACCCGACAACCAGGTGCGCGAGTACACCGGGCTGCTGCAGACCGACGCGGCGATCAACCAGGGCAACAGCGGCGGCGCGCTGCTGAACATCCAGGGCCGGCTGATCGGCATCAACAACGCGATGGCGATGGGCGCCGAGAACATCGGTTTCGCGATCCCGATCGACAAGGTCCGCGAGGTGTTCGAGCAGCAGTTGATCGGCTCGGGGGGCGACGGGGCCTGGCTCGGGCTCGAGGTCGACGAGGTCGAGGGCGCGCTGCAAGTCCGCGAAGTAACGAGCGGCGGTCCCGCCGATCTCGCCGGCGTCCGCCGCGGCGATGTGCTGACCGCCATCAACGAAACCGCGCTGCGCAACAAGCTCGACTACGCCCGGCTGCTGCTGACCTCACCGACGAACCGGCCGTTCGCGCTGCAGCTGCGCCGCGACGGCCGTGCGCTCGAGCGTTCGGCCCAGGCCCGCACGCGCTCGCAGTTGACGATCGATGCGCTGGCCGGCATGACCGTCGAGGAGATCGACCGCGCCGCCGACCGCGAACTGGTCGAAGCGATGACCCGGCAGTTCTACGCCGGCAGCCGGATGCGCGAGTTCCCGCTGCTGTCGGCGGTGATCCGCGTGACCGCCATCGAACAGGACGGCCCCGCCGGTTCGCTCGGCCTGGCCGCGGGCGACGTGCTGCTCGCGACCACCGTGCTCGAGCGCGACCTGTTCGGCCGCGTCCGCGAACGCGAACTGCCGATCGAATCGCTGCGCGGCCTCGCCGCCGACCTGCAGGCGTTTGCCGGCCGGTCGGTCCGCATCGTGATCGTCCGCAACGGCGTCAAGCACGACGGTCAGCTCGATCTGCGCCGCCTGCGCCGCTGATCGGCACCGCCGGCATCAGCGACACACCCAGTCGCACCGCGCCAGCAGCGAGAACGACGTCGCGAGATCCGGATCCTCGAACTCCGGCACCTCGACCAGCGCCGCCCGCACGTCCTCGCGGCGCAGCACCCGCCGCAGATCCGCCGGCCTCAGCGCTTCCAGCAACAAGAACGACTTCGGATCGCGTTCGCCGCGATGTTCGGCGAACGGCCGTCCTCCCGCCACGCGCCAGTGGGTCGGCAACCCCGGCTTGCCGACCCCGATCCGATCCGCCAGCGCCGCCGCCACCGCATCGACCTGGGCCTGCAGGCTCGGCGCCGGGCGCCGCGCCAGATGCGCGCGCAGCGCCGGCACGACGATGCCGCCGGTGATCCAACCGCGCTCGAACCAGACGTGGTCGACCTCGCCTTCGCCAAACCGGAACGTCGGCACGCTGCCATCGAAACGCAGCGCGATCGACGCGGCCAGCCGGTCCGCCGCCGCCGCGATCAGCGGATCGTCGAACGTCTGCAGGTAGCGCTCGAGTTCGAGCAGTGGCCAGGCCCAGTCGCGCGCGCGTTCGTTGCGCCCCTCGCCCGCCGGCGGCGTCACCGCCAACACCTGCGCCAGCGCCTTCGCCGCATCGATCAACCGATCATCCGCGGTCAACAACCCGGTCCACAACAACCCGGTCAGCCACGCATGCCCGGTCTGCGGCATGCCGAGGCGATGGTCGGGCCCATGCGCGAACGGCAGCCCGGTGGCGCGGTCGAGGTCACGATCGACCAGATGCCGCGCCGACCGACGCGCGCGCACCAGCACTTCCGGTTCGCGTGTGCACAACGCCAGGCGCAGAAGCCCCAGCGTGGTGTCGTACTCGAGGTTGGTGATCGTGCCGCCCGAACGCGAGAAGTCGCCGGCACCGCGAACCCCAGGCAACTCGGGCAGCCTTGGCACGACCGCCAGCAACCGCTGCCGCGCGGCGCCGCCGATCCCACCATCCGCTGGCAACAGTCCCACCCTGGTCCAGAAGGCCCGCGGCAACCTGGCCACCACACTCGCGCGCGCCGCCAGACCACCTTCATCGACGCTGCGGATCTCGCCGGCCTGGAACCACTCGCCACCGACCTGCAGCGGCCGCGAGAACTCGAACTGCCGCAACCGGTCGACCGTGCCATCGGCCCACTGCCACGTCGTCACCACGTCGGCACCGCCGTCGGCCGCCGTTCGCTCCTGCCGCACGACATACGCCGCTCCCTCGCCAGCCGCCGTCGCCGCCTGGCCGCCCGCCAGCAACCGGCCGCCACCACGCGTCGCCGCGACCTCGATCCACACCTGCCCGCGCCGATCGACGCCGGGCAGCAGCATGCGCCACTGGAACATGACGCCGTCGGCACCGGTCAACCGCAGCCCGTTGGCGATCGCGGTCGCGGGCACGGCCACGCCGAACCGGACCGGTTCGGCACTCGGGGGAATCGCCAGCAGGATCTGCAGGCCCATCGTCAGGAGGTTGCTCATGTCCTGCTGTGCCGCGAATCCAGCCGCCGGGAACAGGGAATCCGCAGAAAACCGCGTGCGCCGCCGCGCCGACCGTTCTTCCCCTGGTGGACGCACCGAGGACACCCATGCACCGCCCGTTTCCGCGCCTGTTCGCTGCCTGCCTGCTTGCCGGCGGCTTGCTGGCCCAGCAGCCGCCACCACCGGCTGCCCCGGCCAGCAAGCCACCTTACGCCGGCGACCATTGCAGCAAGCCCGGCAGCAGCGCCACCTGGCGCACGGACGGCACGTTGTTGACCTGGCACGGCTGCCCAGGGCACGACGGTCAGGCGATGCCGTGCCCGAAGTCCGCACCCGAGGCCGTCGCCACCGGCCTCGCGGTGCTCGCTTCGGTCCAACAACTGTGGGTGCTCGACAGCGCCGGCGTCATCACGATCTGCCAGCTCTCCAGTCCGCCGACGCCGGTGCAGACGATCGCAACCGGACTGACGGCGACGCCGACCGCCGGTCCGAGCGCGCTGGCGCTCGACGAACGCAACCGGCTGGCGTTCTATGTGTGGACGGACTTCGCGACCGGACGCAGCGAGCTGCGCGTGGCGCCGCTGGCGACTGCCGACCAGCCGTTCCATCGGCAGGACGTGACGCCGCAGACTCCCGCGGCGCACCCGATCACCGGCTTGCGGATCGATGCCGCCCGCCAAACCCTGCAACTGACCGACGGCCAGACGACCTGGTCGATGCGCTACCACGCCGAGGCGCGTTCGATCGCGTTCGAGAGCGCACCGGTGCTGACGGAATCGCCCTGACGGTCAATCGGCCCAGCGGCCGTGGAACCAGACGCCGCCGCCCAGGAGCCACTGGCGGAACGAGTCGTGGTAGGGCGCATCGAGCACCGCCGACAAGCCAGCGATCGGCACCCACCGCAGGCCGCACACTTCCCCGGTCGCGACCGGCTCGCCGAGCCACGTTGGCACCGCGAAGAAGAACGAGCGCCACGCATATCGGCGCACGCCGCCGATCACCCGTTCGCCCTCCTGCACGAACAGGAACGGCGTCGGCGCCGTCACCGCCACGCCGATCTCTTCGCGCAGTTCGCGCGCCAGAGCCTGTTCCAGCAACTCGCCGGGCTCGACCTGACCGCCGGGCAGATCCCAGCACAGCCGCTGTTGCCCCGCGATCGTCCGTTCGTTGCCGACCAGCAGGATCGCGTCGTCCCGGCGCAGCACGCCGAACGCGCCGAGGAAGTCCGCCGTCCGCAGATGCCGTTCGCGAAAGTCAGGATCGGGTTCGGTCACCGCTGCAGCATCGCCTGCCACAGGGCCTGGCGGAACGGCACGCGCGGATCCGGCGCGAAGGTCGCGATGCCGTCGACGATGCGCAAGAGCGCCGTGTCGCCGACGCCGGCCAGCAGCACCTGCGGCGCGGCCGGATCGGCGGTGACGAACTGCAGGTCGAAGCTCGTGTCACGCCACTCGACCAGGCCGCGGCCGAGCACCGGCGCGATGCCGAAGGTCGGCGACGCCAGGCGGCCTTCGACGACCAGCAGGCCATCGTCCCAGACCTGCGTGAGTTGCAGCTCGAAGTTGCCCTGGACCGGCGGCACCGCCGCCGCGAAGCTGCCGTGCCAGGTGCCGGACAGATCAGCGATGACCGGCAGTTCGTTCTGCCAGGTCGCGGTCCAGGCGCCGGTGTCCTCGGGACAGCCGTAGTTGCCGGTCAGGGTGCGGTTGGCGCCGAGGTCACCCCAGAACACCGGCTCGCCGTCGGCGCGCAGTTCGACGTGGGTGCCGGTCTGCACGAATGAGTAGCTGCGCGGCGTCAGGCACGGGTTGTCGATCTGCAGCCGGACAACCGGCTTGTCACCGAACGCCCGGACCTGGATCGCCACGGTGCCGGTGCCGGCGGCGCCGTCGCTGTGCCAGGAGCCGATCCAGGCGCCGGTCAGCGCGGCGAGGGCGCCGCCGGGGCGGGTCGTGGAGCGGACTTCGACCTTGGTGCAGCCGGCTGCGGCGACAGCGGCGGCGATGCAGAACCAGCGCATGGAGACTCCGGGGATGGACGACCGACGGCGGGCGTAGTCCGGGCGAGGGGTACCGTAACCGATTCTGGCGGGATTCGTCAGGGGCCGGTTCCAACCAGTCAATGGCGCGGTCCTTCGTTCTGCGGCGAGGCCCCTGACGAGACCAGGATGTTGACTCGGTTCTTGCCCCGACCGAAAGTGCGGCGGTTGGTTGGGCATGACGCGCAAGCGACTGTCGGGTAGCCATGCTGGAGCGGATCGCGAGACAGACCACACTCGTCGTCGACACGACCCTGCAGTGCAACATGCGCTGTGTGTACTGCCGCTGGGGTGATGGAGCGACTCGCAAAGACTCTCACCGCGCTCCTCGAGACTTGGTTCTCGACGGCGCATTGCTCCGTGAGGCTGGCATCGATCGCGTGGTGTTCTCTGGTGGCGAGCCCCTGTTGCACCCGCACCTGTTTCAGGTGATCGAAAACTACGCCGCGCTGTGTGTTCGTTCCATCGTGGTCATCACGAACGGGCTGTTGGCGTCGCGTGAGAAGTTGCTCGCGATGCAGAGCGCTGGTGCGACCGGAATCGCCTTCTCCCTCGACAGCGTTGCCCCCGAGATCGCTTACCGAACTCGCCGCCTCGAGGCCGCCCAACTGTCTCGCGTCTTGGACCACCTATCAGTTGCAGGGGCAATGCGAAGCGACGCCTGGGAGGTTTCCGTCAACGCTGTTCTGTCCTCGGCCAACCTCCATCCGACGACGCTCGTCGATCTTGCAAACGAGGTCCAGCATCGGGGCGCCGGCTGGCTGAAGTTTCAGCCCATCTTCGATGATGGGTACCTTGGTTCCTCGGCGCCGGAGTTGCGACTGGAAGCACGTCATGTCGAGTCCGTCATCGCGTGTGGACGTGCGTTGTCGATGCACTCGTTGCTCTCGAACCCGACGAGCTTTTGGGAGGACTTGGCGGCCATGCTGGGTGGGCAGCAGTTCTCCGGCAGCAGCTGCGGTCTGGCTGGCCAAAGCTGGGCACTTCACCGAGATGGATTGATGATCTGCCCATGGATCCAGGCCGGCACCGTGGGCGACGGAGGACTGGCGGCCGCGATGCGGCGCTTCGTTACCGAGTCCAACGGTTGTAGGCCAGGCGCCAACTGTTTCTGCATGCAAAAGCCGTCGCATCGATGGGCGCGCTCAGGGAGCGATGCATCGTGACCTCCGTCGATGTTGTCATCCCGTCGGTGCGACTCCAGGATGGCCCTCTCGCCGCGATCCTGAACATGCGCCGGCCCGCGGGTGTCGCCTTGAGGTTCATTGTCGTTGCAGACAACCCAGCAATTGACCTACCGCCGGTGTTGAAAGCGCGGTGCAACGATCCTGCCTTGACCGTGATTCGCAATGTGTCGACTCTCGGTGCGCCCGAGTCGCGGAACATGGGTGTGGGCGCGAGTACTGCAGAGTGGATTCTCTTCCTGGACGACGATGTCTTGCCCGAACCTGGGCTGCTCGAGGTCTACGCCAAAGCCATTTCTGATGACGGCGCACGACGACCTGGCTTCTTCGGCACGACGCGGTATCCGGTCGCCAAGACCGCTTTTGAGCATGGAGTCCTGGCATCTGAGATCCTGACCTTCTTTGGCATCGCAGCGTGGTACGCCGAGATGCCCTGGGCAACGACGTCGAATGTCATCGTACGAGGACGCGACATGCGATCCCACCGGTTCAGCCACGTGTTCCCGAAGGCGGGCGGCGGCGAGGACATCGATGTCTTCCTGCGACTCACCGGACAAGCGGGGGCGAAGTTCGCGGCGGTTCCAGCCGCGGTGGTGCACCACGACTTCTGGCCGGGCAATCGGCGCAACTACCGCAGGTTTTATCGTTGGGCCTTCGGTGATTCGAAGCTGCATGCTTTGCATCCCGCCCATGTCTACCGCAGTGCTCCAAACGCAGTGGAGCTTGCGGCCTTGTTGCTTCCGGTCGCGGCTGCCGCCGCTGCCGCCCTTGCAGAGCCTTTGCTGACGCTCGTGCCCATGGTTGGCATCATGGCTGGTGAGTGGCTCGGTGAAACCACGCGGCTTCTTGTGAAGGGCGTCCGGCGCGACCTGCATCGAGGTCACGAGACCGCTCTGATCCGGATGGCCAACGACCTCGGTCGCTTTGTCTCGCTCGTCGTTCGCGAGAAGCAATGGCGCAGGTTCGGCGAGCGCTTCGACCACTTCTGCGACGGTCGGCATGTGGCCCACCAACAAGCGTGGGCGCTGTTCAAGTTCGTGTTGGCTGTCACGACCAGCGCCCTGCTCTGGGTCTGGTGCGTGTCGTGGCAGGCCCAAGCGTAGTGCCGGCTCAACGCCAAAGACTTGCGTACAAACAGCAAAGATGACCGGCGATGTCATCCGGTGCAAACCGATCCACTGCAGCCTGGCCACCAGCGACCAGACGTCTGCGCTCCTCGGGTCGCGTCCGCAGTGTACTCACGGCCTCCGCGAGCGAAGCAGGCCCGCCACGCTCTGACACCAGGATCCCGGAACCGAGAGTCGCCAGCGCGTCGCGAACTCCGGGCACGTCGTAGCCCACCACCGGCACCCCGGCCGCGAATGCTTCGACCGCCACCAATGGCAGCCCTTCGCGTCGCCCGGTCAACAGCACGGCGTCGAACGCCGACAGCACGGCACCGACATCGTCGCGCACACCGACGAAACGACACCGATCGCCAAGGGTAGCCGCCTGCGCAATCAACGGCGCACGCAACGGCCCATCGCCGATGACCACGCCAGTCACCTCCGGCAACGCCGCCACCACCGCGACGAAGTGATCGATCCGCTTGATCGGCACCAGCCGACCCACGGTAGCGATGCACACCCCGTTCGCCGGCAACCCGAGTCGCTGCCGCGCCACCTCGCGCGCCAACGGTACGCTCGTCGCAACGGCCGGCACGATCACCGAAAACCGTTCCCGCGGCGCAATCCCGAACGCCACCAGTTCGTCGACACAGCTCGGGCTCACGCCAATCAACGCATCCGCGCGCCGCGCCAGCCACCGTTCGACCCGCCGCAACAAGAACGACCGCACCGGGCCGTAGTAATCCGCCAGCACATGCCCATGGAACGTATGGACCAACCGCACCCTTGACCGCGCCGGCACCGCCAATCGACCGAGCGCACCCGCCTTGCTGGTGTGCGTATGCACGACATCCGGCTGCCACCGCCCGATCAGGTCGCGCAATCGCCGGAAGGAGCGCCAATCGCGCCACGGCGCGATGCCGCGGCTGAGTTCCGACAATTCGAACCAACCACCGGTCGCCGGCTCCGCGAACGGATCGACGCGCGGCACTCCATGCGCCGACGGCAACATCGCCGCTTCGTCCCGACCACACCGCCCGGTCACCAGCAGCGTCGTGACCGAGCGCCGCGCATGCGCATGCCACAGCGCAATCGCCTGCGCCGTCGGCCCGCCGACATTCGGCCGCGTCAGGATGCGCATCACCCGCATCGCCGAGCCTCCTCCACCGCACGCAGATGACACTCCCACGCGACCAGCAGATACAGCGCATGCCCGAGATCGGCCGCGCCGCGCCGATGCCGATCGATCGCTTCGGCGACACCACCAGGCCGCAGATGCGGCCGCTGCACTGTTCGCGCCTCGCGCAACAGATCCAGGAACGGCAGCTCGCCGCGAAACCAACGATCCAGCGGCAACGCAAACCCACGCTTTCGTTGCACAAACACCGCCGGCGGCAGGCTGGCGGCGAACGTCCGGCGCAGCGGCTGCTTCTGCCACCGACTTGCGATCGGCTGCGCGCGCGACCAGGCGACCACATCCGGATCCAGATACGGACACCGCGCCTCGACCCCCGCCGCCATCGTCGCGACATCGACCTTCGGCAGCAGATCCCAACGCAGGTACTGCTCGAGCTCCCACCGTTCGACTGCCGGCAACGCCGCGCCGTCCCAGCCCGGCGCCGCGGCGGGCGCCGCCGCCAGCACCCGTTCGCGAAACGCCGGCGGCACGACGGCGGCCAGCGCGGGATACCACGCCCGTTCGGAGGCCGCGGCGACCAACCGATCCAACGAGCGCCGCCGCCACGGATCCGCGAATGGCCGCAGCAGAGGCGCCCACGGACTAAGCCACGACCACCAGCGAGCCAGCGTGTGGCGCCGATAGCCAAACCACAGCTCGTCGCCGCCTTCGCCGCCAAGCAGCACGCGGATGCCGTCGGCAGCCGCGGCCGTGGCCAGCGCGTGCACCGCGAGAATCGACGGATCGCCAAGCGGCAGCCCCGCCAGTGCCGTCAGCCGCGGCAACGCCGAAAGCACTTCCGGACCGCCATCGACCGGCCGCCAGGGCAGTCGGCAATGCGCCGCCACCGAACGCGCGAGCCGACGTTCGTCCTCGGGCTCGCCTTCGGCCTGGAATTGATACGCCGGCAGGGCCAGCCCGAGCCGGTGCAACGACGCCGCCAGACAACTGCTGTCGATGCCGCCCGACAGACTCAACGCCACCGGCACCTCGGCGGCGGCGCAACGCAGAACCGCCGCATGCACGATCGCCGGGAAGTCCGCCGTGATCGACCGTTCCGCCAACGGTGGCGCCGGCGGCGCGATCGACGGCACGACCGTCAGCGCCTGGCGTGGCCACGCCGCCACCTGAACCGGCGGATCCTCGCTGACCAGCACAGGTGCCGAGAAGCCCTGCGCGAACCACGACGGCGCCACGCGTTCGTCGATGTGCGCGACGAGACCGAACGCCACCAGCGCCGCCGGCGACGACGCAAAGGCCACCAGTTGGAGATCCTGCCAGACGCCGAACAACGGCTTCTCACCGAGCGGATCGACCGCGATCGTCAACGTGCCAGCCTGCGCATCGACGACCGCCGCCGCGCGATGCCCGGCACAGTCGGCCAGCAGATCGGGGCGCTGCGCCGCCACCGCCAACAGCGGCAACCAGGCGTCGTTCGGCAGCACCGGCCGCCGCGCGACGTTCGGCCGCAGTTCCTGCCACAGCCTGCGCGCATCGGTGATCGCACCGTTGCTGACGCCGAAGAAGCGCCCACCGCGCCGCGCGACCGGCTGTCGGCTCGATGCCCCACTGATCGCCAGCCGCGCGCAACCAAGCCACCACCGACCGGCCGCGATGGTGGCCGCCTGATCGGGCCCGCGCCAGCGGAGCCGCTCGATCGCCGCCTGCATCGCGACCGCCGGCACCAGTCCGCGCTGCCGCAACCACGAATCCAGGGCGCCGACGATGCCGCACACGGCCGCAGTTATGGCCGTTCGACCGGCCGGTGCAACGGAGCACTGCCGTTCTGCGGCGCGATCAGCTCGCCCAGGCCGACAAGCGCCAGAGCAGATACAGGTGCCAACCGAGCAGCAGCAGATAGCCGATCAGCACGAACGCCATGCCAAAGCGCGCGGGCTTGAAGTTCTTGGTGACGGTCAGGAACAGCACGCACGCGCCGATGCCGAGCGTCTTGAAGGCCAGGAACGGCCATGGGCCGTAGCCGAAGTCGAGCAACGACTGCACGACCGGATTCAGTTCGCGACCGCCGTGCGACAGGAACAACAGGGTGAACCATGCATCGAGCAGGTTCAGCGCGACGATCCCGATGACCACCAGGAACAGCGCCGGACCATGCAGATCGACGAACGAACCGACCTGTTCTTCCGTCCGCCGCGCGCCGCTGCGGCGCCCGCCAAACCACGCATGCCGCGAGAACATCGGGGTCGGCCGCTGGCGACGATCGGTATGACGGCGATCGGACGGGGCCAGCGGGAGGGCGCAGTTCGCGGGTGCTTCCATGAGTTGCCGGACAACCGTATCTCTCCCGTTCGCAGGCGATCGCCCGGGCTTTCACCGCTCGCGGCAAGCTCCGATGCCATCGGTCGCACGCTGAGACGAGTCGACATCCCAGAACGCGATGGCATCACCGCCGCCGATCCGCGATCCTGCCGCTGGTGACGACTCCGCAGGTCCGGTTGAAGGTCCGCGTGCGCGGCCGCCATCCGTGGTTCTACCGCAAGATGATCGAGAAGCCCGAACGGCCGCTGCCGGCGGGCTCGGCGGTCAGCGTCGTCGATCGCGACGGCAAACCGATCGGCACCGGCTTCCACAACCCGCGCACCGAACTGGCGCTGCGGATGTTCGCCGGCGGCCCGGTCGACGACGTCGCCGCGCACTTCGTGCAGACGCTGCGCTCGGCACTTCTGCTGCGCGAGGACATCCTGCGGCTGCCCGAGGTCACCAACGGCTATCGCGTGCTGCATGCCGAAGCCGACGGCTGTCCGGGCTTCATCCTCGACCGCCTCGGCAATGCCTTCGTCGCGCAGGTCAGCACACTCGGCATGTTCTTGCAGCTCGAGCCGCTCGGCGAAGCGCTCTTGGCGCAGAACCGCGACGCCAAGCTGGTGCTGCTGCAGGATGGCGAGGCGCAGAAGCGCGAGGGGATGGAGCGGATGCCGCCGCCGATGCCGGTCCAGGTCGAGGTGCAAGAACACGGCATCCGCTACGAAGTGACGGCCGGCGGTGGCCACAAGACCGGCTTCTTCGCCGATCAGCGCGACAACCGGCAGCTGGTCCGGACGCTGGCGCGCGGCCGTTCGGTGCTCGATCTGTGCTGCAACAGCGGCGGCTTCGCCGCCAACGCCGCGGCCGGCGGCGCGCGTTCGGTGCTGGCGGCCGACCTCGACGAGGCGATGGTCTCGCAGGCCAGGGCCAACCTGAAGCGCAACAAGCTGCGCGCCCAGGTCGACCACGGCGATGCGTTCGAGATCCTGCGCGCGCTGCGCGGTGGCGAGCACGACCTGATGATCCTGGATCCGCCGAAGTGGATCGCCAACAAGGACCAGATCGACGCCGGGCTGCCGCGTTATCGCGACCTGAACCGGCTGGCGTTCGAGAAGCTGGCGCGCGGCGGCATCCTGGTGACCTGTTCGTGCTCCGGGGCGCTGTCGGAGGAGTCGTTCCTGTGGACCTTGCGCGATGCCGCGGCGATGGCGGGGCGGGATGCGCGGGTGCTGAGCATCCGCGGCGCCGGGCCGGATCATCCGGTGGCGCTCGAGTGTCCGGAGACGCGCTACCTGAAGGTCATGGTGCTGCAGGTCCGGTGAACGCGCTCGCCGACGCGGTGCTGCGGGCCCGGCTGCCGGCAGCGCCGGTCGATTGGACGCCGACGTCGTTGCGGCTGGCGGCGGTGCTGGTGCCGTGGTTTGCGCGCGACGGCGAGGACTTCGTGCTGTTCACGGTGCGGCGCGCGGATCTGCGGCAGCACGCCGGACAGATCTCGTTCCCCGGTGGCATGCGATCGGGAGACGAAGGGCCGGTGGCGTGTGCGCTGCGCGAGAGCGCCGAAGAAGTCGGGCTCGCGGTCGACCGGGTGACGGTGCTAGGCGGCCTGGCGCCGCGAGTCAGTTCGTCGGGGATTCTGGTTCACGGGGTCGTCGCGCGGATCCCGGATCCGCAAGAACTGCGCATCGATCCGAACGAAGTCGAACGGTTGCTGGCGATTCCGTGGGGGCTGCTGCGCTACGGCGCGCGTTGGCAATCGTTGCCGCCGCCGCATGGCGGGGCCGGGCCGACCAGTCCGCACTTCGCGTTCGGCGGTGACCTCGTTTGGGGGCTGACGGGACGGCTGTGTCAGGATCTGGCGCTGGCCCTGACCCGCGCGGACTGACGGCTCCGCACACCGCCGCCCCCGGCCTGGCGCGGCGCGTCGCGCAGCAGATCCGCCACCTGTTCGCGCAGCGGACTGTCCGCGGCGAGCTTCTGGTCCTCGAGGACGCCCTGCGCCACCGCCAGTTCCACGGTCGCGTGCAGCCGCCACTCCACCGCCAGCGCCAGCGGCATCTTGCCGGAATGATCCGGCGCAAACCAGATCGCCCGGTCGAACGTCAGTTCGGCGACGGTCTCCGCGCAAGCCAGCACCGGCGCGAGATGCAGAGGCGTGCGCCCGTCCCGATCGCCGCAACGGGGGTCGCCGCCGCGTTGCACCAGCAGCCGCACGATGTCGGCGTCACGCGCCGCCGCCACGAACGTCGAGGTCGTGATCGGCGCAGCCGCCGCCAGCATGAGTTCGATCACTTCGTCCTGGCCAGCCGCCGCCGCCGCATCGAGTGGCGTTCGCCGCTGGTTGTCCTCGACGTCGAGCCGCGCACCACGCTGCAGCAGCCACCGCACACATGCCACCTGCCCGGCGCGCGCCGCGCAATGCAGCGCCGTGTCGCCGCCATCGCGACCACTGCACGTGATCGCGGCCGTACGCAGATCGATCGGCACGCCGGCCGCCAGTTCACGACCGATGCCGTCGACGTCGCCTGCGGCCGCGGCCACATGGATCGCGGGCGGATCGAACGGACTCTGCGGCGGCAAGGCCGGAAGACGCATGGCAACAACCAACGCCGCGAAGGCATGGCGCATGTCATCGCTACGCACGGGGCCCGAACGGCCACACCGCAGGCCGCCTGGGGCAGTGCAGAGTTCGCACGCCGACCTGGTCGCCGTACCAGGTCGGATACACCGGGAAACGCTCCCGGCTCAGTCGCACCGACCGCCCCGCCGGGCAATCGCCGTTGCTCTCGCCATGCCGACCCGAACCCTGCCGTTCTTCCTCGCCGCCACCGCCATCGCCCAGTCCCCGCCGCCCGGCTTCACCTACCAGCAGGTCACCGACAACCAGATCCAGGTCGGCTCCTCGATGGCCTTCGCCCCCGACGGCCGCCTGTTCGTCTGCGAACGCGCATCGGGACGCATCCGCGTGATCCGCGATGCCGTGCTGCAGCCGACACCATGGGCCACCGTGCCGGTGCTGACCACCGCTTCGGGCGAACAGGGCCTGCTCGGCATCGCCTTCGACCCGGACTTCCTGCGCAATGGCTTCGTCTTCGTGTTCCACACCCAGATCGGCGGCACGCAGAACCGCATCGCCCGCCTGCAGGAGGTCCAGGGCGTCGGCATCAACTACACCCTGCTGACCCCGGACATGGCGATCCCCGCGACGACGCTGCACAACGGCGGTCGGCTGGTCGTCGGCCAGGATGGCCACCTGTACGCCGGCACCGGCGAACGCACGGCCGCCGCGCTGGCGCAGAGCCTGACGTCGTGGAACGGCAAGATCCTGCGCTTCACTCTGCCCAATGGCGCGATCCCGACCGACAACCCGTTCCCCGGGTCGCCGATCTGGTCGTACGGCCACCGCAATCACTTCGGCCTGACCGTCCATCCGATCACCGGCGACCTGTTCGAGACCGAGAACGGCAATCTGCTGTACGACGAACTGAATCGGATCGTCCGCGGCGGCAACTACGGCTGGCCGACGGTCGAAGGGCCAGAGACCACGCCCAACCTGGCGTTCCGTCGACCCGGTCGCGGTCTACCAGACGCCGACGCCGGATCCGACCGGCACCTGCTTCTACACCGGCACCAACTATCCACCCGAGTACCGCAACACGCTGTTCTTCGTCGACTTCATGTATGGCCGTGTGCGGCGCGTGACCCTCGACGCCACCGGCACGACGGTGACCGCGCAGTTCCTGTTCGACGACCTGTTCCGCAACTTCGACATCCAGATGGGCCCGGACGGCAATCTGTGGGTGCTGCACACCGATGCCAGCGACCGCGGCGGCGACGAGATCGGCCGCTACGTGTTTGCCGGCGAATCACTGCCGTCGGCGAACGTGCTCGAAGTGTCCAACAAGTCGGTTGGCGGCAGCCTGACGTTTGGCTTCCGGGCTCGGAACGGCCAGATCGTCGTGCCCTGGATCTCGACCACGCGGCTGCCGGCGCCGGTGCCGACGCCGTTCGGCGACCAGCTGGTGCCGATCGACGTCGTGCTGCCGTTCCTGGCCGTGCAGGCCGATGATCGGGTCTATCGCGGCGAGTCGCTGCCGAACGTCACGACGTTGATCGGCACTCCGGTGCATGTGCAGGCACTGGCGTTCGATCCGGCGACCGGGACGGCGCGCGCCAGCAACGTCGCCAGCATCACGCTGCACTGACCGTCGTCAGGCGCGCGTGTAGGTGATCTCGACGACCTTCGTGTTGGTCTCGCCGATCGACAGATCGTGCACCTCCAGCACGAACTGTTCGTCGCTGACGAACCGCCAGACGTAGCGCACCATCTTGTCGTGCTCGCCGGTCAGGTACTCGTCGAGGGTGCCATAGGTGATCAGCGTCTTGCCGTCCTGCGTCAGATCGCCCTCGGCGCGCAGCATCGCGGTGTCCATCGTGTTGACCGACGTCGACACGTAGCTCTGCTTGAAGTTGTCGTAGCCGAGCACCGTGTGCACGTCGTACTTCATGCCCATCATCGACGCGCTGCCGCGCAGCTGCACCCAGCGGCCATCCATCAGCCAGGTGCCTTCCGACGTGCCCTTCTCGGGCGGCGTCGGCTGGCCGGCGGCGAACAAGCGCGACTCGGTGTTCCACTTGCCGAGGAACCGGTTCAGCAGCTTGTGCTTGTCGCCAGGCTGCGTGAACGCCTTGGCCTTCTCCATCATCCGGCGCATGTCCTCGGGATCCTGCGGCGTGGGCCGCATCACGGCAGACAGGCACAGGACCGCGGCAGCGCCGGCGGCAAACGCAACGGACAGACGGATCGACATCGGGGTCTCCTCGAGAACGACAGGGACAACGGGGGAACGGAACTCAGCGCGACGCCTCGGCATGTTCGCGCGCCAGCGCGCCCAGCACCAGGAACCGCTGCTGCAGACAGCCCGGCAGTTCGCCGAGCGACGGCATCCGGGCGGCCACCGGCACGCAACAGACCACCAGCAGGCCCGCGAACAACGGTACCAGCACGCGGTGCCGGAGGCTCTGGCACGGCGGCCGCCGCAGCGCCGCGAAACGCTCGCGCAATTCGGCCACGGTGCCGACCATCGTCAGCCCGCGCAGGGCCGGCACCGGCTGCAGTTGTGCCTGCACACACGCGGCAAGCGTGGCGACGAACGCGCCGTTCGTCGAGCGGACGGCGACGGCATCGGCTGCGACTTCGCGCAGCGCCCGCAGTCGCAGCGCCAGGAACCACATCGCCGGGTGGAACCAGAAGGCCACCAGCACCGGCAGGAACAGCGCGGTGCGCAGCGCATCGCGGCGCACGATGTGCGCGAGTTCGTGCGCCAGCAGGTGGGCGCGCGCGGAATCCGCGAGTGTTAGCAGGTGTGCCGGCAGCACGATCACCGCGCGTCGGATGCCGACGACGCAGGGGCCAGCGCCGGTCGCGCTGACCCGGACTGCGGGCAGTCGCCGCAACCCCATCCGCTCGGCCACCGCCCGCAGCGAGTCGTGCCACCTGCGGTTCGCCGGCACGGTGCCAGCCAGCAGACGACGGCGCTGTCGCCAGGAGGCGACCGAACCACTCAGCAGGAACAGTACGGCGCCGACACTCCAGGCGACGAACCAGGCGTCGGCAACCGCAGCCTCGGCAGGGCGAAGCGCTGGCACCGCCACCACCAACGGCCCGGGAACGCTGACCGTCGGCATCAGGACCCGCAGCAGCATCAGGCGCCACAGCCACGCCCGGACGTTCGCTGACCACCACGGCGCCGTCAGTCGATCGATCAGCGCGACGATCGGCGCCAGCCACAACAGCAGCGTGCTGGCTGCCAGCAACCAGCCGCTGATCGACGCGATGCCGGTCACGACCGTTCCTCCGGCTGCTCGTCGAGCAGCCGCTGCAGACGGGCCCGATCGCGCGCCGTCAGCCGTTCCGTGCGCGCCAGGTGCGTCAGCAGGGCGCCGAACGAGCCATCGAAAGCCTTCTGCAACAGCGAACGGACCGCCGACTGTTTCGCATCCTGTTCCCGCAGCCGTGCCTCGTAGACGCTGGTATTGCCGCGCAGCCGCATGGCGACGGCGCCCTTGTCGACCAGCCGTTGCAGCAGCGTGCGGACGGTGGTGTAGGCCCAGCCGGAGTCGGCGACGCGTTCGAGCACGTCGCGGGCTGTGCAGGGCGATCCCTGCCAGACGGCGCGCATGACGGTCCATTCGGCGTCGGTCAGGGTCGGCGTTTCGGCGGCATCTACCACAGGTGTCGCAGTTACTACTACATCTGTAGCATGCAGGCAAGCCCTGGCTTTGTTTTGTCGTGTCGATTCCGATCCCGCCTGTCCGTCCTGGTGGCAATCACCCATGCACCGACCCCTGCTCACCGTTCTCGTGCTCGCCGCGGCCCTGCCGGCCCAACAGCCCGACCCGACCCTGGCCCTCGCCGGCAACGACCCCATCGCGTTGGTCCAAGGCACCGAGACACCAGGCCGCGACGACCTGACCTGCGTCCACGGCCGCTACCACTATCGCTTCGCCACCGCCGACAACCTGGCGACGTTCCAGAAGGACCCCGAACGACACGGCATCCAATGGGACGGCGCCTGCGCGCGCATGGGACCCCGCAGCGGTCGCGGCAACGCCGACCGTTGGTTGCTGCACGATGACCGGATCTGGATCTTTGCCAGCGACCAGTGCCGCGCCGGCTTCCAGAAACAACCCGACAAGTTCTTCGATCCGGACGTCGCGGCGCCCGAAGGCACCGACGAGGCGAAGGCCACCGCCCGCAAGGCCCTCGACCTGGCGATCGCGGCACTCGGCGGCAAAGAAGCGTTCGCGGCGCGCAAGACGCTGGCATGGTCGCGCTCGGAAACCAACGGCGACATGCGCCAGGAGCGCCAGCTGCGCGTCGACTTCGCGCTCGGCACCCGCACCGATCACGACTGGATCCAGAAGGACCAGAGCTGGCGCTACGGGCAGGTCCTGCGCGGCGACGACGCGTTCTTCCTGCGAGGCGACAAGGCCGAGCCGATGGGCGCGGCGGCGCGCCGCGACCTGCAGCGCGAACTGCTGCACGAACCGGTGTTGCTGCTGCGGCGGATCGACGAGCCAGGCGTCGTCGCGGTCGCGGGCGAACGGAGCAAGGTCGGCGACGACGCCGTACAACTGGTGACCGTCTGGATCGACGGACTGTCGATCACGCTCGGCATCGCCGACGACGGCCGGATCCGCAGCTGCAGCTACCGCGGCCGGGGTTCGCAACTGTGGTTTGGCGCCATCGAACTGCACTACGACGACTTCGGCCCGCACGGATTGCCCCGCAAGGTCAGCGGAACGTTCGATGGCAAGCCGGCGGCCGGCTTGACCTGGACCTGGGAGACGATCGCCGTCGACGAACCGCTGCCCGCCGCACTGTTCGCCACCGCGAAGTAGCTGCGCCGCCGCGGTTTTCGCGCCCGGGGCTGATACCGCGGCGTCGTCCCGGGCTACCTGCCTCGACGACCACCGTTGTCCCCCACGGCGGCCGCGGCTGGCGCTTGTGCCAAGCGCCTGGCTCGAGAGGTGTCGTATGTCGGCGGCAACCATCCGGTGCCTTTCTCCCCGTTCTTGCCTGCGCGCTCGTGCTCGCGGCATGCTCTGGCGGCGGCAATCCCGGCGATCCACCGCCGGAGAACCGCGGCGATGCCGAACTGGTCGAACTCCGTTGGGGCCGGCTCGCCGATGTCTACGGCCTGCGGCGTGCGGGCGAACAGCTGCAGCCTGAACTGTTCGCCAGTGACCAGCTGCTCGGCTCCGACATCGCCGACGACGTCGACGCCGCGGCGCTGGCGGGCAACGCCGGCGGCGGTCGGGCAGACTTCCTCGGTGCCGACGCCGACTCGCTGCAGCCGCGTCTGCTGATCCCGTTCGAGATCGGCTCGCCCGATTTCGAACGCGCGTTCGCCGCACTGGACGATCGCACGACCGAGGTCACCCCGCTGCAAGTCGGCATGCGCGACGCGATCTTCTCGGTGGTGCCGCGCAACGCCGCGTTGCGGCTGCGCTTCTCCCGCGATCTGGGCATCGATCAGGACTTCTTCACCGCGCGCGGCAGCCGGGGCGAGGACCTCGGCGTGCGCAATCCGGAGGCCGTGCAACTGGTCGAGATCACCGGTCAGGACGAACAGGGCGACGCGACGACGCGACCACTGTCGATCCGCATTGCGGTGCGCCGGGCCGAACTGATCGTCGATCCGGTGCTGCTCGGCAACGAAGGCCTGCGCTGGAATGCGCGCAACAACCCCGCCGGTCTGCCGGAGTCGTCATCGCAGAACGGCGCCAACATCCGGCTGGTGTTGCCGCTGACCGGGCCGCTGGCGATTCCGGGCCTGCGCGAGGATCGCAGCGCGGTGCTGCAGGGCAGCGATGCCCGCGGTCAACCAGCCGTGGTTCGTGACTTCCGCGCCGGCAACCGGGCCGACGATTCGGCGGCGATCGCGCGCGGCTTCGTCCGTGAAACCGAGGCGCCGCAACTGCTCGGGCAACTGCCGATGCGGCTGGCGGGCGTGACGCCTGCTGGCGACGGCGGCCTGACGCTGACCATCTACAAGGCCGGCATCGTGCACGAACTGGATGCCGGCGACACGTTCGCGATCGCGGCCGCTGATCCGTCGGCGTCGCCGCTGCTGACGACGATCACCGCCGATCCCGCCGAGGACTGGTCGCGCCCCGAAGAACCATTCGTCCGGGTCCGCGTGCGCGCGGTCGCCGGACTGCGCGAACGCGATCCGCGACAACGCGCCGATTGGCCGGGGGAAGGCCCGGCGTTGGCACCGTGGCTGTTGGCGAACGCGCCACTGGCGACCCTGCACTGCCCGTTCCAGGCGTTGCGGCGCCGGCCCGGCAATGTCGAGGTCCGCGACGACGCGCGCTGGTTCGTCCGCTTCTCGCCGGCGCCCGATCTGGTCGACGGTGCACCGCCAGTCGAGAACCTGTCGACGTTCGCCGGCGCCGTCGTCCGCTTCTCGAAGCCGATGGACTTCGGCACGCTGCGGCCGCTCGACACGGTGTTCTTCGGCACCCGCGACCTGCTGTCGGAGGGCAGCATGGCGGCATTCCGGGCCGCACTGCAGATCCCACCCGACCGCTTCGATGCCGACAAGTACCGGACACCGCACCTGATCGGCGCCAACCTGTACGACGAGGACGGCACCCAGACGACGTTCCGGTTGCAGTCGCTCGCCGGGTTCTATCTGGACGACCGGATGCGCGATGCGGCGGCGGCCGGGCAGCAGTTCCCGTACTTCGTGCACCTGCTCGCCGGCCGTGACGGCGTCACCGACCTGGCCGGCAATACGCTCGACCTCGGCGCCGACGATCCGGTCCTGGGCACGCAGATCGTCGTGCCGTTCACCGTCGATGCGCGGCGCTTTTCCGGCCGCAATGCCCAGGGCGACAACCTGGTGGTCTACTGCGCGCGACGCTTTGCGACCGGCGACGAGGACGAACAGCCGTCGCTGTACCGCAGCGACGAGAACGGCGGCCCGGGCTCATTGCCAGCGCGCAGCCAGCGGCAGGACGACGTGTTCGGCAACCACGTGCTGCTGTCCGGCCACGTGTTCGGCCGCCCGCCCTCGCGCGTGCGCCAGGTCGTCGACAACGTCAACCAGTTGCCGCCGGCGGCGCAGAACTCGGTGTTCCGCTGGTGCCCGACGACATCGATCGCCAACCAGACCGCGACCACGCCGTTCACCCAGGGCATCCAGAATCCGCTGAACCCGTTCGGCAGCCGGCTGCAGACCGTCTGGCGCGAAATCGACCTGAGCCTGTCGCGCGTCGATCCGAACGACATGGACCTCGACGTCGAACGGATCTTCTGGGCGCCGTTCCGCAACGATGCGGTGCGCTTCGACCGCTTCGACCGGATCAGCCTGTTCTTCGGCCATTCCGAACAACGCCCCGAACCCTGCATCGGCAACCAGTCGGCGCTGCCGGTGATGACCGGATCGGGCCTGTCGCGGACGTTCCTCGACAACTGGCTGCACGACAACTCGCTGGCCGGCGCCACCGAGACCGCGCCGGCGCCGCACGCCGGCTACATCGACGAGTCGCTGCTGATCGATGCCTCGCTGGCGACGTTCGAGGCTTCCGGCCAGAACCGCTTCCTGCCGTTGCCGGGCCTGCGGCAGCCGTACTTCGTCTGGCGCGACCAGACCGTCATGCAGCAGGGCGGCGAACTCGGCCGCTCGCCGATCGATGCCAGCGACACGGTGCAGAACCGCACGCTGCCGCTGTTCCCGGGCTTCGGCGACCCGACGATGCCGTACCAGCCGTACATCCTGTCGCCGTTCCGCAACGGTCGCGGCGAAGCGTTCGCACTCGCCAACGGCACGCTGCAGCCGGTCCAGGCGTTCTGGAACAACGGTCACAACCTGCGCCTGGCCAACCGCAACACCGCGGATGCGGCGACGGGCGGTCTGCTCGCGGCGATCGCGCTGCCCCTGCTGTGCGACTTCCACACCTTCTGCGACAGCCCCGAACTGCCGGTCGGCGACCCGTTCCGCGCCATCGGCACCAACGGCTGGCAGGTTTCGATCTCGGTGCAGTCGTTCGTGACCCCAGCGTTCCGCGCGGTGTCCGGCGGGCGCGGCGACCGCGGAACGGGGTCGTACTGCGTCAGCCCGGGAACGCCCGATTGGGCCACCGCGCAAGGCGGGTTCGACCTGAACGGCCAACGGACCCCGCCGATCGACAACACGCTGTATTGGACGATGGTCGACTTCGCCAAACGGCAGACGATCGTCACCGCCGGCTTCATCGACCTGCGCGATCCGCATCGGATCCCCGACCCGACGCCAGACCCGCGCCTGAAGCCGCTGTGGCCCGCCGGCTACCTGCCCGAGTTCACCTGGTATCTCGATCCGCCCGAGTCGCGCCAGGTCGCCGGCACGACCGTGGTGCCCGAGTTCCGTGCCGCCGGTCCGGTCGATCCGGAGCCGTGGCTGTGGCGCGAAGAGAACGTGCTGAGCCAGGTCGGCGGCTACGGCCGGCCGGACGAGAACAACGTGCCGCTCGACCCGAGGAAGGCCGGCGACGCGCACATCAAGAAGGCCGACGACCGCGCCGGCCGGTCCGATTGGACGCGCTATTACCATCGCGTCGTCACCGACTACGTCCGCGAGCCGAACACACTGATGGATCGCGCGTTCACGCGACCGTTCGGCACGCCGGCCGAAGGGTTCGCCCCCGAGAACGTCCGTTACGTCAACTGGCGGCTGCAGATGGCCAATGCGATGGGCACGTCGCCGCCGGCGTCACCGGCGATCGACTCGTTCGTGTTCGCGTGGCGCCTGCAGCCGGCGCGCTGAACGCTCGCGGTGGCCGCGGCAGCCGTCAGGCGTCGTCGCCGTCATCGGCGCCACGGCGACCCGCCGCTCGCCGCCGGGAGACACCGGCACGCGCCACAGCCGGCTTGCGCCGGCCCAGCAGCTTGCCGATCAGGCCGACCAGCACGACGACACCGACCGCCAACGGCTTCCACAGCGCCGCCAGCAGTTTCAGGAAGCCGCCCTTCAGCAGCAACTTGCCGGCGATCAGGCCGCCGATGCCATACGCCGCGACCTTGTCGACGCCGGGGCTGTAGTCGGCGTAGCGCTGCCCGGACTGGAACTGCGTGGCGCGCAACAACTGCTTGCAGCCGGCCGCGACTTCGGTCAACGCCGACGCGTCGGCGACGGCCGTCAGCACCAGCGAGCCGCGCCGGCCGAGGATCCGGACGTCGTAGTTCAGCGTTGGCGACTGCTCGCCCTCGAACCGCAGCTTCTTGGCCCAATACAGCTTCTTCTCGGTCGCGTCGTAGTGCGGCTGCTCGGCCCACCCGAGCAGTTCGACAGTCGGGTAGCCTTGCTTGCGCCGCTCGTCGTTGGCCGCCTTGGAACCGGCCTGCATGTCCTTCAGCATCTGCGCATAGTCGAGTCCGGCCGCGTCGCCGTCTTCGACGTAGCCGGAATCATCGAACGACACGACCACCGCGAAACCACCTTCCGCGACCGGCCCCCCACCCGCCGGGAACGCCAGACCGAGCGTGTCCCGATCCGGCGGATTGCCCCACATCTGCTCCAGCACCTTGCGGGCATCGCGCGCCTGCAGGTAGCGCCAGCCCGCGGGCAGGTCGATCGTCGCCAGACCCGGGACCGTGACCTTGCCGGTCTCGAACTTCAGGTCCTTGGGCTCCTCGGGACCACCCTGCGGTTCCGGCGGTGCGGCATCGGCAGGCTTTGGCCTGGCACCCGGATCCGGAACGGTCTCCGTCCCCTGTGCCGACAATCCGACCACGAACAGACACACCGCAGGGAGCGACCAGATGCGCATGATGGTTCCTTCGTTGCTCGCTTGTAACGCTGACCGCGGCCCGACGCGAGTGACGATCGCGGATCTGCCGACCGGCTCCCGCGGGCGCGGCAGGCGTTGCGAGGCAAAGCCCCGGGCGCATACAAGGCCGCCATGAACGCCGACCCGCTCGATGCCGAGGACTTCCGGACTCTCGGCCATCGGTTGATCGACCTGCTGGCCGACCACCTCGGGACGACGGCTCGCCGCCAGGAACCGGTCCTGCGTTGGCAGGAACCCGAGGCGATGTTGGCCAGCGTCCCGCCGGTGGATCCGGCTGGCGGCGCCGACCCGCTGGCGTTCGCCGCGCGCCTGTGCCGCGATGCCAACCACCTGCACGATCCACGCTTCGTCGGCCACCAGGTCAGTGCGCCGCTGCCGCTGGCCGTGCTGTTCGAGACGGTCACCGCGCTGCTGAACAACGGCATGGCGGTCTACGAGATGGGGCCGCTGACGACGATGGCGGAGCACCGGCTGCTCGAATGGCTGGCCGCGCGCTTTGGCCTGCCGGGCGAAGCTGGCGGCGTGATGACGTCGGGCGGGTCACTCGGCAACCTGACGGCGCTGCTGGCGGCACGGCAGCTCTGCGCTCGCGGCGATGCCTGGCAACACGGTAGCGAACGGGCGACCGTCTTCGCCAGTGAACAAGCACACTACTGCATCGATCGGGCGGCGCGGATCCTCGGCTTCGGCGCCGCCGGCTGCGTGCCGATCGCCGTCGACGAGCAGTTCCGGATGCGACCGGAAGCGTTGCGGGCGGCGATCGCGCACTGTCGTGCCGACGGTCGCCAGCCGCTCGCGGTCGTCGCTTCGGCGTGCACGACGGCGACCGGGACGTTCGATCCACTGCCCGAACTCGCCGCGATCTGCCGCCAGGAACAGCTGTGGCTGCACGTCGATGGTGCGCACGGTGCCCCGTTCGCCATGACCAGCCGACTGCGCGAACGGCTGCGCGGCCTCGAACTCGCCGACTCGATCGTCTGCGACCTGCACAAGATGCTGCAGATGCCGGCGCTGTCGACCGCCGTGCTGTATCGCGATGGCCGCCACGCCACCGCGCCGTTCGCGCAGCAGGCCGCCTACCTGTTCGCCGACAGCGCCGATCGCGAGTGGTTCAACCGCGGCCATCGAACGCTCGAGTGCACCAAGCGCGGCTTTGGCGCCGTCGCCTACGGTTGCCTGCAGACGCTCGGCGA
Source organism: Planctomycetota bacterium (assembly GCA_016713175.1). Taxonomy (GTDB): domain Bacteria; phylum Planctomycetota; class UBA1135; order UBA1135; family UBA2386; genus JADJPQ01. Next base: position 527,880 of record JADJPQ010000004.1, on the reverse strand, counting down.
ACGGCCGTTCGTCGCGGCCCTCGACCACGCCCTCGACCTGGCGCAGCATCTTGCCACCGCGGTGCAGGCCGCGACCGACTTCGAGCTCGCGGTGCTGCCGGACTGCAACATCGTCTGCTTCCGGCACACGCCAGCCGGCATCGCCGACCTCGACCGCCACAACCGCCGGATCCGTGCCGCGATCGTCCAGAGCGGCACCTTCTATCTGGTGCAGACGACGCTGCCGCGGGGCCTGTTCCTGCGCTGCACGCTGCTGAATCCGCGCACCACCACAGCCGATCTCGACGCGTTGCTGACGGCGATCCGCGCTGCTGCGAACCGATCGACCGGGGACTAGCATCGCCCCGATGCGCACCGCCGTCCCGCTGCCGCACGCCTACCGCCTGCTGAACCACGGCCCGACCACGCTGGTCACCACCGCCCATGGCGGCCGCCGCAACGTGATGGCCGCCGCCTGGGTCATGCCACTCGACTTCACGCCACCGAAGTTCGCCGCGGTGATCGCCGCCGACACGTTCACCCGCGAACTGCTCGACGCCTCCGGAACGTGCGTGCTGGCGGCACCGACGACCGCGCAGATCGACCTGACCTGGCGCTGCGGCAACTGTTCGGGCCGCGACGGCGACAAGTTCGAGCAACTCGGGATCGGCACCGAACCGGCGACCTTGGTGGACGCGCCGCTGATCCAGGGGTGTGCCGCGTGGCTCGAGTGTCGGGTGCTGCCCGAACCGGACCTGCAGGACCGCCACGACCTGTTCGTGCTGGAAGCGCTGGCGGCATGGGCCGATGCCGATCTGTGGCAACAGGGCGAATGGACCTTTCCGGTCGGCGGTCGCCGCACGATCCACCACAGCAAGGGCGGCGTGTTCTTCGCGACCGGCGAACGCCTCGCGGCGGCGCGTTGACGCCGCGCTATCCTGCGCTCGTCCATGCCTCGCTGCTGCTCCCGCCTGCTCGTCGCCGCGCTGTTCTGCGCCCTGCTCGCCATCCTGCTGCGGCTGGCGTGGCTCAGCGACGACGCGTTCATCACGCTCCGCACGGTCGAGAACTGGGTGCAGGGGCACGGGCTGGTCTGGAACGTCGGCGAACGCGTGCAGACCTACACGCACCCGCTGTGGATGTTCCTGCTGGCGGCGGTGCGGGCGCTGACCGGTGAAGCCTTCTACGGCACGATCTTCCTGGGCATCACCGTGACGCTGCTGGCAGTGCTCGTCCTGATGCGGATCGCGGGCACCGCCAGCGCCGCCGGCATGGTGCTGTGCGTGGCGATCGCGTCGCGATCGTTCACCGACTTCGCGACCGGCGGCCTGGAGAATCCGGCAAGCTCACTGCTGCTGGCCGCGTTGGTCGCCATCGTCACCGGGGCGACCAGCGGCACGAACCGCCTGTTGTCGATCGTGCTGGTGTCGGCCCTGGCGGCAACCAACCGCTTCGATCTCGGGCTCCTGTGCGCGCCGACGGCACTGGCCGCGCTGCGCGGCATCCCCTGGTCGCGCGCCGGCCAGCTGGTGCTGCTCGGCGGTTCGCCGCTGCTCGCGTGGCTGCTGTTCGCCACGTTCTACTACGGGTCACCCTTCCCGATCACCGCGTACGGCAAGGCCTTTGCCGTCGACTTGCCGGCCGGCGTGCTGTTCGAACAGGGCCTGCGGCACCTGTGGTACGTGTGCAGCCATGATCCCGTGACCCCGCTGACGATCATCACGGCAATGGTGCTCGGCCTGCTCCGCCGTGAACTGCGCTGCCGCTGGCTCGCCCTCGGGATGCTGCTGTACTCCGCCTACGTGCTGCGCGTCGGCGGCGACTTCATGGCCGGACGCTTCTACACCCCGCAGTTCGTGATCGCCGTGGCAATCCTGGCGCGCTGGGGCCGCGATCGTTCAGAGGCTCACGCCTGGACGCTGGCGGCGATCGCGCTCGGCCTGCTGTTCTTGCCGGGCCTACCGCAGTTCCTCCGGCCACCGGCGGCCGACACGCGCGAGCCCTCCGGCTACCACGGCATCGTCGACGAGCGCCGCTTCTACTACGTCACCAACGGGTTGTTTGGCGCCGAGCGCGGGCCCTGCAACCCCGGCGTGTTGACCGCCGGCCTGCGCGCGAGTGGCAACCGCGACCGGCCGATCATCGCGCCGTGGGGTCAGGTCGGTCGCTATGGCTACGACGCCGGTGAACTGGTGCACATCGTCGATTCGTGGCTGCTCGATCCGCTGTTGATGCGACTGCCGCTCGGCAACCCGGAGGTCTGGCGGATCGGCCACTTCGTGCGCCGTATTCCCGAGGGTTACCTGGAGACGCTGGCGTTCGGCGGCAACCGCATCCACCACCCGGGCCTGGCCCGCTACTACGACACCCTGCGACTCGCCATTCGTGGTCCGCTGACCGATGGCAACCGCCTGGCTGCGGTCGGCAGGTTGCTGACCGGCGCCGACGCCGACGGCCTGCGCGCGTTCGTCGCCGAGCAGTATCGGACCCCGCCGCGACTGCGGATCCCGCTCGCCGAGCTGGCGAACCCACCGCCGGTGGGGACCTTCTGGTTCGACGATCCGCGCATCCGGCTGATCTATCATGGCGGCGTGCAGATCGACTGTGGCGCGCCGGTGTCGGCGCGTTCGCTGCTGCTGCATCTGCAGCCTGAACGGCGCTACACGCTGCGGCTGCGGCTCGGCGAACGCGAACTCGCCGCCGTGACCGCCGACTTCACCGCCACGCCGCGCTTCGCGGGCCTGCGCACCCTGACCGTCGACGTACCGCCGGCGGCCGCCGGTTTCGACAACCTGTGGGTCGACGCCGAGATGAACTCCGAACAGGTACCGGCGATCGCCGGCGTGCAACCCCGTTCCTGACGCCACGCCTGAACTCCCACCCACGATGCGCTTCGCCCCGTTCCTTGCCCTCCTCGCCGCACTGCCCGCGCAGACCGCGGAAATCCGCGGCGTCTGGGTCGCCCGCGATGGTCTGACCTCGCGCGGCCAGATCCAGACGACACTCGACCGGTTGCAAGCCGCCAACATCAACCTGGTCGCCGTGAACGTCTGGAGCCGCGGTTACACGCTGTGGCCGAGCGATGTGCTGCAGTCGGCCGGTGGCGTCCGGCAGGATCCGGGGTTCATCGGTCGCGACCCGCTGCAGGAGTTCCTGACCGAGGCCCATCGCCGCGGCATCCAGGTCGAGGCCTGGTTCGAGTACGGCTTCATGGCGTGCTGGAGCGGTTGGTTCCCCGGCAACACCGGCAACGGTCCGGTGCTGACCGCGCATCCGGACTGGGCCGCGATGGATCAGTCCGGCAACACGCGTGTCGCCGACGGCAACGGTGGCTACTTCACCTGGTTTGCCCACGAACATCCGGCCGCCCAGCAGTTCCTGATCGATCTGACCACCGAACTCGTCGATCGCTACGACGTCGACGGCGTGCAGTGGGACCGGATTCGTTACCCCTCGCTCGCGTTCGGCTACGACCCGACGACGATCGCGCGCTACCGCGCCGCGCACAACAACCAGAGTCCGCCGGCCAACACCAACAACCCGGCCTGGAAGCGTTGGCGCGCCGACGGACTCAACGCCTTTGCGCTGCAACTGGCGCAGGCGATCCGCGCGCGGCGGTCTACGGTTGCGATCACCAACGCGCCCGTGCCGGCCGACACCGCCTACAACAGCTATCTGCAGGACTGGCCACAATGGCTGGTTGCCGGTGCGGTCGACTTCGTCTATCCGCAGATCTACCGGACCACGATCGCCGACTACACTTCCCTGTTGAACCTGAACCTGTCGCGCGTGCGCACGCAGGATCGCGCGCGGTTCGCTCCCGGCATCCGCGCGATCTCGGGGACTCCCACCGCCGACGTGCTGGCCATGGTGGCGTTGAACCGGCAGCTGAACTTGCCGGGCTCGGTGTTCTGGTACGCGGAAGGTCTGTACGACGACCTGCCGAGCCTCGCGGCGCAGTACTACCAGCAACCGGCGTCGGTACCCCCGCGTCCAGTCAACTGGCGGCCGGCGCCGACCATCGTCGACGACGCCGATCCGGCCGTCGCGTTCGTGGGCGCGTGGAACACCGTCACCGGCACCGCCTGGCACCAGGGCGCGGCGCGGACCCTGCCGGCAGGACAGCCGCCGACCGCCGCCGCGACGTTCCCACTGGCACCGACCGAAGCCGGACTCTGGCGCGTGCTCCTCCACGCACCTTCGGGCGCCAGCTTCAGCACCGCGGCACCGGTCCACGTCCACCACGCCGCCGGCAGCACGCGTGTGCACATCGACCTGACGGCCCCGGGCAGCGCCGGCTGGCGCGAACTCGCGACTGTCTGGCTCGACCCGGCGCTCGGCCCGGCCTCGGTGCAGGTCCTCGTTGCTACCCAGGGCAGCGTGATCGCCGACGGCGCGATGCTGCTCCGCAGCCGGCAACGCGGCGGCGCCGCCGGTCACTTCGGTGCCGGCACGAACGGCAGCCTCGGCGTCCCCGGGATCGGCCTGTCCGGCAACGGCGCACCCGGTGGTCGTCTCGAACTGCAGGTCCATTCGGTGCCCGCCGGCAGCGCCGCGATCACCGTTCTCGGAGTCCAGGGTTCCCTGGTGCCAGCGCTCGGCGGCACGCTCTACGTGGTGCCGGCAGCGACCGAGTTGCGGGTCGCGGACGCGCGCGGAGTTGCGGCGTCGACCTTGCTCGTGCCGTTCTCGCCGACGCTCGCTGGCCTGTCGGTGTTCGCGCAAGGCCTGCTGCTCGACCCGCTGGTGCCGGCAGGTGCGGCGTGGACACAGGCGGTGTCCGCCGTTCTGCAGTAGTCGGCTCAGAGTCCTGGCGGCAGCATCGCCAGGCGCGCGCGCACATTGCCGGCAGGTGCCAGCTCAGAACAGCACGAAGCGCGCTGCACTGCTGGTCGCGAACGGCAACGGCGCCATCGCCCCGGCGTCGAACGGCACCGACTGCGCCGCCAGTGTCAGGCCGATCAGCGCGTTGTCCGCTGGAATCGCCAGAGTGACGCTGGCGTGGCTCGCACAGGTCGGACCGCGGCTGTTCCCGGTGCCCGAGGTCAGCAGCAACGCCTCGACGATGTCGGTGTTCTGGAAACAACCCGGCGGCGTCAACCCCGGCCAGTTGGACACGTACGTGGGATCGAGACCCAGGGCGACGAACACCGGCACGCCGCTCGGGCTGCCGCTGGTCTCGAGCAGGAACGTCGCGTTGCCGATCGCCGGATCTTCGTTGGAGAACACGCTCGGCAGCGAGCCGCCGGAAGTGAAGCAGAACGGGCCATACATCGACATGTGCGGGCTGTCGAACTGGTTGCAGAACAAGCGGATCTTCGGCGATTCGTTGGTCACCGCTCCCCAGGCACCGGTGCCGGTCCGTTGCGTCTTGGGCAGCACATCGAATCCGCCGGTCTCGAGCGGCGGATTGCTGAAGCCGGGTTCGACCCAGACGACCCAGTACGGCGTGTTCGCATTCAACACCGCGACGCCGTCGAAGTCGGTGCCCTGCCAGGCGAACGGCCGGGCGTTGACGATCCGCCAGGCGCCACCGGTGATCCGCGACCCGGGCAGGCCGTTGTTGTCCGACCAGATCTCCAACATCATGAAGCGGTCCCCGGTCAACGCGGTGTTGCGGGTGTAGATCTGGGCTGCGAGCACGGCCAGGGTGGTCTGCGGTGTGATCTGCCAGGCCAACGAGTTCTGGCCGCCGAAACCGTACGACGTGACGATGTTGGCGTTCACGTTCGTGTTGGCGTCGTTGAAGGCCAGACACGGCGGCGTCTGGCCGACGGCCAGGGACGACAACAGGAACGCTGCGCAAGCAAAGTGGGTGGTGCCCATGGGTCTCTCCTGGGGAAAGGGGAACGGTGTTCGGCGCGGCAACCGTGGTCGCACGCCCGACACCGTCAGTGGAGCGCGGCGCCAGAGCAAAGCCATCCATCCCGGCCGCCATTCGCAGGAACGGGACAACCGACACGGCGAGCCGCATCGGGGGTCCGCCTGGAACGAGCCTAGGTCGTCGGGTAACTTCGTCGGACTACACTCGCGCGACCCGGATTCGCCCCTCCCCTCCCCCGCACCATGCCCACGTTCGATCTGTCCAAGTACGGCATCAAAGTCACCAACGTCTACCGCAACGCCGAGCCCTCGCTGCTCTACGAACAAGCCCTGCGCCGCGGCGAAGGCGAGATCGTCAGCAGCGGCGCGCTGGCCGCCCGTTCGGGCCAGAAGACCGGCCGGTCGCCGAAGGACAAGCGCATCGTCGACGCGCAGCCGTCCAGCAAGGACATCTGGTGGGGCGACGTCAACATCAAGCTGGCCGACAAGACCTTCCAGATCAACCGCCAGCGCGCGATCGACTTCCTGAACACCCGCGATCAGCTCTACGTCGTCGACGGCTTCGCCGGCTGGGACCAAAAGCACCAGATCAAGGTCCGCATCGTCTGCCTGAACGCCTACCACGCGCTGTTCATGTGGAACATGCTGATCCGCCCGACGCCGGCGCAACTGGCGGCCTTCGGCGAACCGGACTACGTGATCTTCAACTCGGGCCTGTTCCCGGCCAACCCGCTGACCAACGAGATGAGCAGTTCGACCTCGGTCGACCTCAGCTTCGAGCGCGGCGAGTTCGTGATCCTTGGCACGCAATACGCCGGCGAGATGAAGAAGGGCGTGTTCACGATCATGAACTACCTGATGCCCAAGAAGGGCGTCATGTCGATGCACTGCTCGGCCAACGAGGGCAAGGACGGCGACGTGTCGCTGTTCTTCGGCCTGTCCGGGACCGGCAAGACCACGCTGTCGGCGGATCCGCGCCGCGCGCTGATCGGCGACGACGAGCACTGCTGGAGCGACGACGGCATCTTCAACATCGAGGGCGGCTGCTACGCCAAGTGCATCAACCTCAGCAAGGAGAGCGAGCCGGAGATCTACGCCGCGATCCGCTACGGCTCGGTGCTCGAGAACGTCGTCTACGACAAGGACCAGCGCGTGGTCGACTACACCAACCAGTCGATCACCGAGAACACGCGCTGCAGCTACCCGGTCGAGTACATCCCCAACGCCAAGATCCCGTGCGTCGGCGGGCATCCGAAGAACGTGATCTTCCTGACCTGTGACGCGTTCGGCGTGCTGCCGCCGGTCAGCAAGCTGACGCCGGAGCAGGCGATGTACCACTTCATCTCCGGCTACACGGCCAAGGTCGCCGGCACCGAGATGGGCGTGAAGGACCCCGAGGCGACGTTCTCGGCCTGCTTCGGCGCGGCGTTCATGGTCTGGCATCCGACCAAGTACGCCCAACTGCTGGCCGAGAAGATCCAGCGGAACGGCTCCCAGGCATGGCTGGTCAACACCGGCTGGAGCGGCGGCGGCTACGGGGTCGGCAAGCGGATGAGCCTGAGGATCACGCGTGCGATCCTCGATGCAATCCACGACGGTTCGCTCGCGAAGGCCGAGACCGTCGAGGATCCGGTGTTCGGGCTGCAGATGCCCAAGGCCTGCCCGAACGTCCCGGCCGAGGTGCTCAACCCCAAGAACACGTGGACCGACAAGGCCGCCTACGACCAGAAGCTTCGTCACCTGGCGGGGCTGTTCCAGAAGAACTTCGGCAAGTATGCCGACAAGGCCAGCGACGCGATCCGCGGGGCAGGCCCGCGGTTGTAGCTGACCGCGGCCGGCAGGAACGCCCGCCTCTGCCGTCCGACTGCCGGCGACCCCCACACCCGCGACGATTCTGCGACAAGAATCCAGCAGCACCCCACTTGTTGCGGACGTCTCCCGGACTCGATACTGTCACCTAGCCGGCTCTGCCCCGGCGACAAGGAGTTACGACGATGAGAACTTTGGCTTTGGGCCTGCTGGCGGCCTTTGCGTTCGCGACCTCGGTCGCCGCGCAGACGGTCCCCCAGCCGAGCAAGCCCGCGACCCCCACGGACAAGCTGTGGAAGATCGAGGTCGCGGGTCTGGGAGGTTGAGGGGCCGCTTCGAATGCTGCCAGGATCCGTGAGATCCTGGCCGACGTGAAGGGCATCAAGAACCTCGTGTTCGACACCTGCGGCACCGGCTACTTCGAGGGCGGCAAGGAAGTCCCCGAAATGGCCGATCTGAACGACGCGCTGGCCAAGAAGCGCATGAAGGCTTTCAAGGTGAAGACCCTCACCGAAGTCGACATGCCGCGCGCCGAAGTGGTTTACGAAGTCCAGATTGCCGGCCTGGGTTGAGGGGCGACCGCCCTGGAGACCCGTGAGGTCTTGAGCAAGATGGAAGGCGTGATCCGCGTGCACCCGAACGGTCTGAACGGCAAGGCGCTGGTCTACGTCAGCGACAAGAAGCTGTTCACCGAGGCCAAGGCCAAGGAAGCCTTCAAGGCGACCAAGGAGCTGCGCGTCCGGAAGATGGAAGTCGCCAAGGCCTGAGGCGCGACCCTCAGTCAGCGAAGCATACCGTCGGCGGGATACCCGCCGGCAAGACAACGCGGGCGGCGGAACCAGATGGTTTCGCCGCCTGCGCTGTTTCCGGGCGCCGCATGGTGCCGATACCGATGGCATGGCAGCGACGATCGATCGGCAACTCCGGCAAATCCTGGGGAATGCTCGCGCGGCGAACGATGGTACCTACGATGGCCGCCTTCCTTCGCGACGCCGCCGACCCCAAAACTTCCGCATGCTGAACCGAAAGCGCCTCGACTGGACCAACACCATCGTCCTGTCGACCTTCCACCTGCTCGCGATCTTCGCGATCGTCTACCTCGCCGCCATCCACTGTTCGCCCTGGACGATCCTGCTGGGCGCCGCCTGGTTCCTGGCGTGTGCCGTGTCCATCACGGGCGGCTACCATCGGCTGTTCGCGCACCCGACGTACGTGGCGCGCTGGCCGTTGCGTTTGTTCTACCTGCTGTTCGGCGCGGCGTCGGTGCAGAACTCGGCGCTGAAGTGGTCAGCCGACCACCGCTTGCATCACGCGCGCACGGACACCGACAACGATCCGTACAGCATCAACCGCGGATTCTGGTGGGCGCACATCGGCTGGGTGCTCTGTCGCGCGCAAGCGCCGGTGCGCCCCGAAGTCGTCAGGGACCTCGCCGCGGATCCGCTGCTCCGGTTCCAACAGCGGTACTACGTCCCGATCGCCATCTTCATGGGTGCGATCGCGCCGTTCTGCCTGGGGCTGATCTGGGGCGATCCGATCGGCGCCGTGCTCGTCGCCGGCTTCCTGCGTCTGGTCGTCCAATGGCACGCGACGTTCTCGGTCAACTCGTTCGCGCACCTGATCGGCAAGCAGCCGTTCTGCAAGCGCAGCACCGCGCGGGACAGCTTCGTCACCGCGTTGATCACGCTTGGCGAGGGCTATCACAACTTCCACCACCGCTTCAAGTCCGACTATCGCAACGGCATCCGCTGGTACCACTTCGATCCGACCAAGTGGTGGGTCTGGACGTTGAGCAAGCTCGGTCTGACCTACAACCTGCGACGGGTGCCCGCCCACGTGATCGAACAGGCTCGCCAGGAAGCCCGCGGCGACAGCGCCAGCCGGCGCCGTCGCGCGCTCGCTGGCCACCGTGGCAACTGACGCCGCGATGACGAAGAGTCCGTTCGCCGCCCTCGGCCTGGTCCCCGAACTGCTGGACGCCCTGCACGACAAGGGCTACAGCACGCCGACCCCGATCCAGCAACGCGCGATCCCGCATGTGCTTGCCGGCCGCGACCTGCTCGGCATCGCCCAGACCGGCACCGGCAAGACCGCCGCGTTCGCGCTGCCGATGCTGCAGCTCCTGACGGAGACCCAGGAACGACCAAAGCCACGGCAGCCGCGTGCCCTGGTGCTGGCGCCGACGCGCGAGCTCGCAGCGCAGATCCATGAGAGCTTCGTCACCTACGGCCATCACCTCGACTTCGATGCGGCGGTGATCTTCGGCGGCGTCGGCCAGGCGCCACAGGTCGAAGCCCTGCGCAAGGGCCTCGACGTGCTGGTCGCGACGCCGGGCCGGCTGCTGGACCTGATGCAGCAGCGCCACGTGGCGTTGTCGGCGGTCGAGATCTTCGTCCTCGATGAAGCCGACCGCATGCTGGACATGGGCTTCCTGCCCGACGTCAAGCGGGTGATCGCCGCGCTGCCCAAGCACCGGCACTCGGTGCTGTTCTCGGCGACGATGCCCAAAGAGATCGCCAACCTGGCGCACTCGCTGCTTGTGGACCCGCAGCGCGTCGAGGTGACGCCGCCGGCCAGCACCGTCGACCGGATCACCCAGTCGCTCTACTTCGTCGCCAAGAACGACAAGCGCGCGCTGCTCGCGATGGTGCTGGAGGACCCGGCGTTCGCCCGGACGCTGGTGTTCACCCGCACCAAGCACGGCGCCGACCGGGTCGCCCGCCACCTGCACAAGGCCGGCTTCCCGGTCGCCGCGATCCACGGCGACAAGGGCCAGGGCGCCCGCGAACGGGCGCTGGACGGCTTTCGCGAGGGCAAGATCACCGTGCTGGTCGCCACCGACATCGCGGCACGTGGCATCGACGTGCCGGAGATCACGCACGTCGTCAACTTCGATCTGCCGAACATCCCGGAGAGCTACGTGCACCGGATCGGGCGGACGGCCCGTGCCGGACGCGACGGCGTCGCGATCTCGTTCTGCGATGCGGAAGAACGCGAGTACCTGCGCGACATCGAAAAACTGACGCGGCAGAGGATCCCGGTGCTGAAAACGCCAGCACTGCCGGCCAGCGAACGGAAGACCGTCGACACGGCGGATCCGGTCCCCGCACCGCGGCCCCATGCAGCCCGGCCAGGTCACGGCGGGCGTGGCCCCGGCCGTCGCGGGCCCGGTGGCGGTCGACGCCGGCGACGCTAGGCGTGCGCCGAACGACCCTGACGATCACCCGGGGGTCGACGTTGGCGCGCGCCGCAACAACGGCGGTCGCTGCCAGTAGGTCAGCGCCCGCCACACCCACTCGAGCGGCCCGAACAGGAACCACCGCTGCCAGGCGAGGCTGAACAGGATCTGGATCAACGACACGATCGCGACCACCAGCATCAGCGTCGACCGCGACCAGGTGGCGAACTGGCCCAGGCCATAGCCGAGGAACAGCAGCGTGCAACAGACGGTCTGCAGGATGTAGTTCGAGAACGCCATCCGGCCGACCGCGGCGAACGCGCCGGTCACCCACGTCAGCCATCCGGCGCGCACCACCAGGATCAGGGCCGACGCCCACGCCAACGCGACGGCGCCGCGGGTGTAGCCGTAGGTCGTGTCCTTCAGCATCCGCAGATCGATCGCCGTCGGCGAAAAGCCGCTGGCATGCCAGCGCTGCGCCCACGCCGCGAGCGCGGCGGCGACCAGACCGCCGACGACCAGGCAGCCGACGTACACGCTGGTCCGACAGCGCCCGGAGAAGAACCCGAGCTTCATCAGCCCCATGCCCAGGAACACCATGCCGAGCACGTCCCAGACGAAGTAGTAGTACAGATACGCCGACTGGAACGTGTGGTGGTAGTCCCACCTCGCCGCGAACACCTCCAGGTAGCCGCTCCGCAGCGGTGCCGCGACCTTCTCGATCTCCTTCGGATCACCGGGCACCGACTTCTGCAGCGCTTCCCAGCGGCGTCTGGCCGCCGTGAGTTCGTCCGGGACCTTGTCGCCACGTTCCTCCAGCACCACCGCCTGCGCTGCTTGTTCGCGCATCTTGACCTGGCGTGAATGTCGCAGCAGCCCGATCGGCACGAACGCGGTCAACGCGCACAACCCGAGGATGATCAGGGTCCGCGGCCGCAGGTTGCGGAACGCGACGGCCAGCGCGCCCAGCAGGCCGTACTGGTACAGGATGTCGCCAGTCCACTGCAGGCCGAAGCGATGCAGGATGCCGAGCGGCACCAGCCACAGGCACCGCCGCAACAGCAGATCCGCCGTGCGTTCGCCCTGGCCCTTGGCCGCCATCCGTGCGGCGATCAGCACCAGGCCGGCGCCAAACAGCATCGAGAACAGCGCCCGCATCTTGCCGTCGAACAGCGTGGCCTGCAGATACCAACTCGCCAGATCGAGTCCGTGCGCGCCGCCAGCGTAGGCCGGGTTCTCGTACGCCTGTTCGGGCCACGCGAACTCGACGATGTTCATCACCAGGATGCCGAGCACCGCGAGGCCGCGGACGACATCGATGGTCAGGATCCGCTCGAGCGGCGAGACCGGCGCTGGGGCGGCGCTTTCCATGCCGCGCCAATACGCGGGCGGCGGCGGCGCTGCGAGTCCGGGTCAGCGCACGGTGGCGATCAACGTGTTCGACAGGCGGTAGTCGAAGCCGGACTCACTGGCCGGACACAGCTGGTCGTGGCAGCTTGCCCGGCCACAGAGCGATCGGACCATCGACCTCTGGCAACAGCCAGGTTCGCCGAACCGCCTCACGGACCATCTCGGCCACGCTCTTCCCGGCCTTCCGTGCCGCCCGGTGCAGCGCAGCGAGGTCCTGTTCCGGGAAGTAGACCTGCGTCTTGATCATGGGTGTCATGTTGGACGGTCGACTGACACCCGCCAAGCCCGCACGAGGCGGCGAAGACGGTGAGGCGGCGGATCGGCCGTTTCTCGACGTCGGAAGTTGCCGCTTGCGGTCGTGGGCGGCTTGGGGGGCTCCCCACCGCACGCCGCACCGAATACCATGCTGCGTGATGAACCCCCACCCGATCGTGCTGACCGCTGCGGCGATCCTGCAACGCCCGGTGTTCACGCTCTCGCCCGAGCAGGAAGTCCTCGAGGCCGTCCAGCAACTGCTGCACCACGGGATCTCCGGGGCCCCGGTCGTCGTCGGCAACAAGGTCGTCGGCATGTTCAGCGAACGGGACTGCATGGCCATCGTCGCCAGCGCCGCCTATGACGACGAACCGTCTGGCTACGTACAGGACCACATGCGCACGACGTTCGACGCCATCGGTCCCGACACCGACCTGTTCTCGCTGACGATGCTGTTCCAGGACTCGCCGGCCCGTCGGATCCCGGTGATCACCCAGGACGGCACCCTGGTCGGTGTCGTCACCCGCTTCGACCTGATGCGCGGTCTGCAGCAGATCCACCGCGCACGCGTCGACGCCGAACGGAAACCGGCGCGCACCCCGTACGAGCGCGTCGCCGAGTTCATGGCGTCGCACTGACCGGGCCCGGGCATCCTGCCCGCACGCGATTGCGCCCGACGCGAGAACCGGCATCATCGCCGCTTCTCCCTGCCTGTGGAGCACCCGTCCCATGTCGCCAGTCCCGACCACCGCGCTGCGGTGGGCGCTGGTGTTGTTCGTCCTGTTCGTCGCACCGGCTCTCGTCGGCCCGCGTGGTCACCAGGACCCTGAAGACCCCACCGCGCCCTGGCCACGCCGCGGCGACTACACCGGTCCGCAACGCTGCGCCGAATGCCATCAGCAGCGCGAACGCGAACTGAAGCGCGGCCACCACGGTGGCCTGCTCGATGCCGGTCTCGATGGCTGCGAGATCTGCCATGGTCCCGGCCAGGGCCATGCCGACGACGAGGACACCGCGCCCGAACGGATCACCCATCCGCACAAACTGGGGCCGGCGGCCAGCATCGCGTTGTGCCGCAGTTGCCACGCCGAAGTCGATCCGAAGGACTTCCACTGGCGCGACCGCCACAAGCCACTGCTGTCGGTCGGCATGACCTGCACGACCTGCCATCTGATCCACGCCGACCGGACGATCGCGCCGCCGAAACCCGAAGAACTCGCGCGCGCGACCAACCGTTCGTGCACCAGCTGCCACGCCACCGCGATGTGCGTGCTGCCCGGCACCGTGCACGAGGACCTCGGACGCCTGGACGGCCCGTTGGCCACTGGCTGCGCCATCTGCCACGACGGCGCGCTACACCATGCGATCTCGCCGGGCAGCAAGCACCTGCTCGAGTCGATGCACGCCAGTCCGGCGGCCGTGCAGTACGCGGTCTGCACCCGATGCCATGGCGCCGAGGACAAGCTCGCGCACGTGCGTTCGGGCAGCCACCATCGCCACGAAGTGGGCTGCCTGCAGTGCCATTCACCGGCAGTCGAACGCGGCCGCGTGCGCGCAGACGCCGAGAAGAAGTGCGCGGCTTGCCACGCCGACATCCAGGCGCAGTTCGCATTGCCCCACCACCATCCGGTGCCCGAAGGCCGCATGGGCTGCACCGATTGCCATGAAGTGCACGGCGCCAGACCGCGGCTGCGCGATCACGCGCTGACCGAGGGCGCCTGCGTGCGCTGCCATCCGCAAACGCGGTCACCGTTTCCGTTCAACGCGCATCAGACCGGTCGCCAGGAGGGCTGCGTGACCTGCCACCTGCCGCACGGCGCCAGCAACCGTCGGCTGCTCGCCGAGACCACGGCGCAGCAGAACTGCCTGCAATGCCACGGCGATTTCCCGGCGTTCCACGACCAGACCCAGGGCGCCGTCTACACCGACTGCCTGCGCTGCCACACGCAGATCCACGGCAGCAACCACGACCGGTTCTACTTCCGATGAGCCGGCTCCCGCTGCTGTCGATCGCGCTGCTGGTCGCGTGGCTGCCGTGGCTTGGCGCGCGTGCCCAGGAAGCGTCCTGCCGCGCCTGCCACCCCGGCGCCACCCGTGCCCTCGAACAGTCGATCCACCGCCGCCTGCTGCACGACCCGGCCACCGCCGCGGTCGCCTGCGCCAGCTGCCACGGCGACCAGAAAGAACACGCCGCCTCGCACCGCCGGCCGGCCGAAGGCGCCGCCGTGCGGGCGACACCGGTCAGCGTCGCGAGCTGCACGAACTGCCACCAGGATCAGCAGATGAGGACCGATGCTGCGGCGCACGGACCGGCGACCGCGGTGCCGCCGGGGCAGCCGGCGCCGACACTGCCGCCGGACGCGTTCCTGCAGGACCAGAAAACCCTCGCCGAAGTGCTCACCCAGGAACAGCGCCGCGACTTCGATTGGTCCGGCTTCGTGGTCGGCGGCTATCGGCTGGCCCATGTCATCGGCAGCCGTGATCGCTACGGAACCGACATCGACCTCGAGCCCGGTTTCCGGCTGCGCGACGCCGAGCTGCGCGGTGAAGGCGGCGGCCAGGCGTTCGCCAGCCTGCTGCAGTTGCAAGCCGAGGGGATCGGTGACCCACGGTGGTCGGTCGACGGGCGAGCCGAACGTTCGCAGAACTAGTCGCTGCATGGCGGCTACCAGCGCGATCACATCCGCTACCACAGCAGCGGTGACTGGCATCGCGTCGACCGCAGTGCCGGCGTCGCCGAGTACGACATCGATGTGGCCATTGGCGGCGACACCCATGCCTTCGCGACGTTCTCACGGCGCAGCGACCGCGGCTTCTGGCTGACCCAGCGGATCGGCGAACGCAATCTGCCGGTGCAGACGAGCATCGACGGCGTCGCCAGTCCGCGGCGGTTCCATGGCGATGACGCCGAGGCTGGCCTGCGCGGAGCGATCGATGGCTGGCAGTGGCTCGTCGCCGGCAGCTATCGCGACGACGATCAGAACGACCGGTGGTACTACACCGAGCCGGCCAGTGCCAATCCGGCCTTCGTCGCCAGCGAAGACTTCGGCAGCGCCAGCACGCTGCGCGGCCCGGGCCTGCGACTGGGTCTGGCGCGGGATGCCGGGCCGCTGCGGTTCGATCTGCGCGGCCGTCATCTCGATGTCGACCGCAAGATCGTCGGCGGCGGCACGGGCTCGGGCTTCGACATCGCGCGCTACGACACGACGACCATCGCCGTGGCCTCCGGTGAGGCGCGGACCTGGCTGTTCGATGGCGACGTGACGCTCGAACTCGACGACGCGTTCGCGCTGGTCGGCGACCTGCACTGGCGCGACCACCGCGAACAGCTCGACATCGCCCAGATCGACGTGACGACCTACCCGACCCTGGCGACCACGACGACGGTGGCGACCACGCGCGCACAGGAGACCGCCGATCGGATGCTCGATGGCGCCATCGGCCTGGAATGGCGCGCGCTGCAAAGCCTCGACCTGCGCGCCGGTTATGGCTTCGCTCGTGAATGGTTGCGGGTACCCGATCTCGTCGGTGGCGACACGGACTTCGTCCGCGGGCTGCGGCAGGACGACGGCGTGCTCGGCGGGGCGACCTGGCGGCCGGGCAAGAGCTGGACCGCCAAGGTGTCGCTGCGCGATTTCGGCCAGAGCGGCATCGCACTGCACGAACTGACTCCGGATCGAACGCGCAGCGTCGAAGGCTCGCTCGGGTGGCGTGGCGACCAAAGTTTCGCGACGGTGTTCGGTCGGCATCGGCGCGCCGAGAATCCGATCTCGCGGCATCACCTCGAGAGCGGTTCCGTCGGCCTGACCGCTGGTGTCACCAGGAAGACCCTGGAACTGTCCGGCAGCTATGTGTTCGCCAGCACCGACTTGCGCACGGTGACGAACTTCTGGTTCGACGGCGACCCGAACCCCGCCGCGACGTTCGTCGGCTTTCACGGCGACACGCACACCGTGACTGCGGCTCTGACGGCGAAGCCGTCGAGCGCGACGACGTTGTCGGTGGCGGCGGCATGGACGACGACGACCGGCACGTTCGCCGTCGATCTGCTCGATTGGCGCGCCGACCTGCAGCAGAAGGTCGGTGGCGGCGGCGCGTTCGGCGTGGAGTTCCGGCAACTGCGCTACGATGACGCGAACGGCTTCGACGACTACGGCGCCGAACTGCTGTTCGTCTACTGGCGGCAGAGCTGGTAGCGCCGCGGCACCGCTACTTGTCGAGCTTCTTGAGATCGGGATGCGGCGACTGCGGCCCCCAGGTCGGGAACACCTCTTCGAGGCCGACCCACTGGAATCGCTCGGTCAGCTGCTGGATCGACAGCGAGCGGATGTTCTTGCCACCGTAGATGATGTTGATGGTACCGTCCTGCAGGCACCAGCCACCCTCGTTGTCGTTGGCGATCCAGGCTTCGTTCTCGCTCTCCATGCCGCGCAGGTGGTCCTTGCTGCGACCCGCGTAGTGGGTGTCCGCCGAGGTCACCGCGTTGAGGTCGGGCCAGGGGTTCTCCTTGTTCTGCACCTTCTTGCGCAACTCGATGTAGTGCGGGTCCTCCTCGCGCGCGCCCGGCGTGAAGAAACGGTCGAAACTCTCTTCGCTGTGCTCGCACACCTTCTTGACCCAGATGTCGAGCAGGAACTTGTGGCCGCCCTCGGTCGGTACGTGGCCGACGTTGCGCTTGTAGTGGGTCAGCCATTCGAACTGCCGCGTCAGGTTGGTCGAGTCGGCGAACGCATTCGCCGCCGCCTTGGTGCCGAGGATGTTCGGCACCAGCGCAGCCGCCAGCAAGCCGATGATCGTGATGACGATCAGCAATTCGATCAACGTGAAGCCCGCCGCGCGGGCTGTCTTGGTCGCAGACATCGTGTAGGGTGCGTCCGGCAGAGGGGTCAGGGGCACGACGGGTAGTGTACCCGCCTCGCGACCCGCGAGAACCCCCGGCTTGCCCGAACCGGCCGGATCCTGCCGATGCCGTCGGCGCCACCCGTTCCGCACCGAGGCCCGTGCCGCCGCGCCGTGGCTCAGCCCTGCTTGCCGCCCCGCGGCTCGGGCGGAGCGCTGCCACCGCCCTGACCGTTCGGCTGGACCGGCTGCGGGCTGCTCGGCTCGATCTCCGGCTCCTGCTGCGGGACCTGCTCTGGCACTTGCTGCGGGACCTGCTCTGGCACTTGCTGCGGCGCCTGTCCTGGCGTCGGCTGGATCGGCTTGACCTCACCCGACGGCGGCGCCGCCGGCATCGTCAGACCGTTCTGCGCCGCATAGTTCTGCGCGAAGAAGTTGTCGCCCGAGTACTCGCCCCACCACTGCCGCCACGACAGCGCCGCCGAACGGCGGGAGTTGGCGTCCTCGGCAAGGTGGTCGTACCCGAAGTCGCGACCGGTCACCGACTTCAGCGCTTCGTGGCACAGATAGCGGACTTCCTTGCGCTGGCTGTCGAGACCCTCGATCAGCGTCGGCGCCGTCGCCAGATCGCCGAGCACGAGCAACGTCCGCGCGACTTCCAGCCGCACCGTCTCGTTGCCGTCCTGCAGCGACGCCCGCATCTCCGGGATCACGCGGCGGTCGCGGATGCGGCCCAGCACCCAGGCCGACGAACTGCGGACCTTGGCGTTGTCGTGCTGCAGGCCCGACAGCAGCGACGGAATCGCCTGTTCGCCAGCCTGCGACAGCCATTGCAGGTTCAGCAGCAGTTCCTCGCGGTGCTGGTAGGGAATCTGCTCGATGCGCGACGTGATCTCGTCGGCCATCAGCGAGTTGGGCTTGGCGTAGGAGCTGGCGTTCTGCGGCGCACTCGACGTGCAGCCGGCGAACGGCAGCAGCGCAAGAACAGTCAGGGCGGCGATCCTCATGGCTACCTCGATCGGGGAATGGCCCGCCACCGGGCGGTGCGGGAACCCCGGCGCTATCGGCGCAACCGCCGTCCGCACTTGAGCGATCCACGCAGCGACGGTTTCCCCCGAATGCGCGCGTCGCGTCGGCGGATCACCGCGCCGCGCTCGCCGCCCGCGCGCCGCTCGACCCCTTGCCAACGACGTCTTGCGCCACCATGATCGCCCGACGGGTCGCGCCCGCGAGGCGCAACCCGTTCCCTCGTTCGTTCTCCCCACGTCAGAGTCGTCCCATGAACAAGGCAGACCTCGTCCAGGAAGTTCGCAAGCAGCTCGGCGCCGATTGCAGCAAGGCCCACGCCGAGAAGGCCGTCAATGCGCTGCTGTCGTCGATTCAGCGCGGCCTGAAGAAGGACAAGGCGGTGCAGATCGTCGGCTTCGGCACGTTCGCGGTGAAGAATCGCAAGGCCCGCGTCGGCCGCAATCCGCAGACCAACCAGCCGATGCAGATCAAGGCCAGCAGGACCGTCGGTTTCCGCTGCGGCGCCAGCCTGAAGGGCTCGGTCTAGAGCCCGCGGCCGCGAGGGCGCCGTTCAACGGAAGCCGTCGCCCGCCAACACCGGCTCGCGCCGTGCGCCCACGTTGCAGCAAAGCGCGATGCCGAGCACCGTCGCCAGCAGCGAACTGCCGCCATAGCTGAGCAGCGGCATCGGCAGACCGGTCGCCGGCAGCAGCCACGCGCACACCGCCGCGTGCAGCAGCACCTGGCCGCCGTGCCAGGTGGCGATGCCGACACACAGCAGCCGGCCGAAGCGTTCGCGCGTCCTGGTCGCCACGTGCAACAAGCCGAGCACGATCGCGGCGTGCAGCAGCAGTACACCCAGGCAGCCCAGCCACCCGGTCTCCTCGCCGACGACCGCGAACATGTAGTCCTCGGTCCGGTACGGCAGGAAGTCGTAGCGGTTCTGCGGCCCCTGGCCGACACCGAAGCCGAGCAGCCCACCGCCGCCGAGCGCGATCAAGGCCTGCCACGGCTGGTAGCCGGGGCCGCGGACCAGGTCGCGGACCACCGGATCCTGCGCCAGCGCCAGTTCGTCCCAGTGCCACTGCGACCACCAGACGTCGAGTCGCTGCTGCTGGTAGCCGTGCAGGAAGAACAGGCCGCCGATCGCCGCGACCAGCAGGCCCGCGACGATCAACAGCAGCACACTGCGCGTCGAGGCGCCGGCACACCAGCACATCGCCACCAGCACCGGCCAGAACACCAGCGAACTGCCGAGATCCGGTTGCCGCAGGATCAGCAGCGCCGGCACCGTGGTCAGCAGCAACGGCACGATCAATGCTTCGAACGTGTCGGCGCGAGACTTGAAGCGCAGCCAGGCGGCGAGCGCGATGACGACCGCCAGTTTGGCGAACTCGCTCGGCTGCACCGAGAAGCCCGGCAGCATGTACCAGCGGCGCGCGCCGTTGATCTCCGGCGCGAAGAACGGCAGGCCGATGAGCGCCAGCACGACGATGCCGTAGACGAACCAGGCGCCGCGCAACACGCGGGCATAGTGCGGCAGCAACACGAAGAACCCGGCCCCGAAACTGCACGCCGCCAGCAGCGCCTGCTTGCCGTGCTGGCCCTGCTGTTGCGGATCGTCCTGCGTCGCCGAACCGAGGAACACCAGCCCGGTCAGCGTCAGGGCGAGTGCCGCCATCGGCAGCCACCAGTTCACCCGTTGCAGCACGGCGAGCGAACTCATCGGCCGCCGCCCGGCAGCCAGCGAGCTGCCCGTTCGGGGTCGCGACGGATGCGCAACAACAGGTCTTCGATCAGGCCGCCGGCAGCATCGCCGCCGTGATCGCCGTCGGGCACGTAGTAGACCACGGCGCAGAAGCACAGTTGCGTGCCGTCCGCCGCCCGGTCGGGCAGCCAACCGGCGAACCAGGCGTTGTTCTCGTCGTTGGCCCCGATCTCGGCGGTGCCGGTCTTGCCGGCGACGCCGAGTTCCTGCAGCCCGCGCAGGTGATCGGCGGTGCCGCGCTGCACGCAGGCATGCAGGCCTTCGTGCACTACCGCCAGGTGCTCCGGGTCGAGGCCCAGTTCGACGCGCGGCCTCGGCGCGGCCCGTTGCAGTCCGAGCGTCGGCAGCGCACCGGTCAGCAACCCGGCATAGGCGCGGGCAACATGCAGCGGTCCGGCCTCCACGCCGTAACCGATCGCGCGATTGGGCAGCACCGGCCGCTGCGACCGCCGCGGCGGCGCCGTCGCCAGTTCGCGCGGTCGCGCCTGCCAATGCGCGGCGAAGGCGGGGTCGGTGGACGGACACAGGCCAAAGCGCGCCAGCGACCCCATGAGCGCGTCCTCACCGAGCCCGATCGCCGCCTGGAAGAAGAACAGATTGCAGGACTTCGCCAGCGCGACGACGGGGTCCTTGCCCTCGTCCCAATGCGCATGCGAACAGCGCAGCGTCTGACCGAGGAAGCGCAGCGAACCGCTGCAGGCGGTGAACGCTCCCCACGGCTGATGTTGCCCCCCCAGCGCCTCGGCGCGCAGTTGTTCGAGCAACACGAACGGTTTGATCACCGACCCGAGATCGCCCGACGTCCGCCAGGCCAATGCCGGCACGCGCGGCACGCCGTCGATCTGCAACGGGCCGCCGCCGAGCGCCAGCACGTCGCCCGACCACGCGTCGATCAGCGCAACGCCGACATCGACCTTGGCGGGATCGCCGCCCTTCTGCTGCAACCGGCGCTGCGCGCGCTCGAGATGCTGGGCCGCGACCTCGTCGACCAGCCGTTGCAGATCGAGATCGAGCGTCAGGGCGACATCCTCGCCGGGCAGTACCCGCAGGTGACTCCACAACAACTGTTCCTGCGCATGCGCATCGCGCTCGATGAACCGCAGACCCGGCTGCCCGGACAACGTGTCATCGAGGGCGCCTTCGATGCCGGCGGTGCCGCGGCGCTGCTGCCGGCGCAGCGTGTCGCCATACCGCCGCCGCGCCGCCTGCCGCAGGTCCTCGAGGTGGTCACCATCCGGAACGGCCGCCGCCGGCACCAGGTCGTCGAGCGCCTGGGCATCGAGTGCTTCGTCGACGCGCTGCTGGAGCCACGCCGCGGACGGCAGGGCCACATCGAGGTCCTTGACGCCGCCGAGCATCAGCGCCAGCGAGCCTTCGCACAGCGGCGAGCGGACGCGCCGCAGTCCCGGTTGCAGTTGGAGACCCGGTTCGCCGCCGGGCACCGTGCCGATCACCGCCGCCAGGTCGAAGGGCACTTCGCGAACCAACGGCCGCAGCAGGTCCTCGAGCAGGTGCCCACGGGCGCTCCGGTCGTCGTCGGCCTCACCGCCCCCCGGGGTCGGCGTCGTGGACCCGCCGCCAACCCGCGCACCGGAGAGCGCATCCCGCCGGAACCGGTCCAGGCGGGCCAGCAGGCCGCCATCCGGGCCGGAGCCGGGCAGCTCCGCCGCCAGCGCGGACAAGCGCGTCAGCACGACCGCGAACGCGCGTTCGTAGATGTCACTGGCAACGCCCGGCAACACGTCGCGCAGCGACCGCCGCGGCGTCGTCCGCGCCGCCGCCAGCACCGCGCTGGCCACCCGCGCGCGCGGCCACTCGGCGCCGGTCGCCAGCACCGTCACGGCCGCGGTCAGCAGTTCGTTGCGCTGCGCCCGCGGCAGCCGGCCGCGCTGCAACTGCCCGACCGGCATGTCGAGGAACGCCGTGCACGCAGCCTGTGGATCGAGCGCACCTTCGCCGTAGCCAAAGCGCACGCTGTCGTCGCCGTTGCAGACCGCAAGCCACGTCGTGGCGCCGTGCACCGCGGCGCCGACCGGATGCCGCCGCCGGAAGCGCGAATACAGGCAGTGCAGGTCGACCGTCGGTTCATCCCACGCCAGCACCCGACCCTGGCGATCGCGCAACGCCCCGCGCGCACTTGGCACATCGCGGAACGCCCAGCGGTTCTGGTGGCTGCGAAGCAACCAGGTCTCGTGCTGCTCGACCATCACGATCCACAGTCGCACCAGCACCGCGATCAGCGCGACGCCGAACAGCACCGCGACCATGCCGATCCGCGACGAGCTCGCGTTCACGGCGACACCTCGACGAACGCGCGCAGCGGCGGCAGGCGCCGGAGCAGCCACAGCAGCGGCGGCGCCAGCACGCACGACCAGCCGACGCGCCACGCATCGACGGTCGCCGCCGCCGACGGCTGGTCGAACCACAACCC
Organism: Planctomycetota bacterium; assembly: GCA_016713175.1. Classification (GTDB taxonomy): domain Bacteria; phylum Planctomycetota; class UBA1135; order UBA1135; family UBA2386; genus JADJPQ01. The sequence continues at coordinate 505,380 of JADJPQ010000004.1, read as the reverse complement.
GCACAGGCCCGACAGCCGCGGCACCGCCAGGGCACACAGCGCCGCCGCCGCGACCTGCCAGGCCCAGCGCTGACCGAACAGCAAGGATCGCAACGGCACCAGCACCGCGACCGGGATGCCGATCACCAGGATCTGCACCGGCAACGACGCCTCATCGATCAGCGCGCGCCCCATCGCGGCACCGAGCAGCAGGCCCGGCAGCGCCCGCGGCTTCGCGAACAGCGCCAGGAACAGGCACAGCAGCACCGCGACATCGCACGGCGGCCAGGCGATCGTCTCCAGCGCGCCCTGCAGCACGAACAACTGCGGCGCCAGCAGAAACCAGAGCAGCCAGCGCTTCACCGTTCCTCCGCGACGACGACCTGCGCCGTCAGCACGTCGGCCGTGGTCGGCACGACGACCGCGAGCAGATCCGGTTGTCCTGGCTGCGGCATGGCCCGGCCGAGCAGCAGCCCCGGCGGACAATGCCGGCCGTTGCTGCCGGTGAACAGGAAGCCGGGCGGCAGGGCCGCGCGGTCGCCACCGCGGCAAGACAGCCACGCCGTCGCGGTGCTGGCGCGAACGACCTCGCCCCACAGTTCGCGCGGTCGCTGCTCCGGATCGTCCGGCAGCAGCAGCAATGCCAGCCGTTGCCGCGACCTCGGGAACGACGTCACCAGCGCCTGCCCGAACGCCAGACCGCGCGCGATGCCGAGACAGACACCATCGACGACCACGGCGGCACCGTCGGGCACCGACGCGCTGGCCGACAACAACCACCGACCACCGACCCCGGGCAGCCGCCACAACGTGCACGCCACCGTCCGCGGCGCTGGCAACGGCTGCGGCGGCCGTGCTGCCGTCCACAGCACGACGTGCGACAGCGATCGCACGTCGACGGCCGGCTCGACGAACATGCCGATCGTCAGCACATCGTCGCCACTGCCGTAGCCCCAGACCTGGCTGGTGCCGAGCCGCAGGTCCGGCGGCACCGCGTCGGTCGCCATCGCCGGCAGCGACATGGTCCGGACGACCTCACCGCCCGTGCGCAACTGCGCCGCCCGGTACGGGTCGTCCCACATCTGCACGCGCAACGGCGCCTGGTCGACCTTGGCCGCCGGCTGCACGACCATCCGCAGCAAGCCGCCGTCGGGCAACGGCATCGCCGCCGCGACCGGGGCCGCCTGCGGGTGGTGCAACAGCAGCACACGCGCGTGATCGTCAGGGCCATCGTCGATGGCCAGACCGTGCCCGCAGATCGCCAGCCGCCCGAGCAGCACGTCGCCCTGGGTCACGAACGGTTGGCAGCCGGCCAGGTCGCGGTAGCGATGTTCGAGCCGCAACTCGGCGGGCACGCCGCCGCCGCCGATCCGGGCGACAGAGACCACACGGCTCAGGACCGGCAGCCACGTCGCGGGCAGCAACGCGCGACCGCCATGGACCTGGTGGACCACCAGACGTTGCTGCAGTCCGGCGCGCAGTTCGTCCACCCGCAGAACGGCCTCGGCATCGGTCGCCGCGTGTGTTTCGCTCGCCATCGCGGCGACCAATCGGTGCGGCAACGTCGGCACTGCCAGCGCGAGGCGTTCGAGCGGCAGAAACACGGCCGGTGCCGCCAGCCAGCACAGCGCCAGCAGCAGCATGCCGTACAGCCCGACCGGGAACGCTGCGCCACCCACACGCCGCATCGGATCGCCTCCACCCGCTGGCGCGGGCCAACAGTCAGAAGCCGGAAGAGAAGCCCATCGAAGGCTCGGCGCGGCCGCGAACGCAGCCGCCGGACATGCCTCTGCAAGGCCGGATCATGGTTTCCTTCCCGGCCTCTCAGCCGAGGTCTTCGCCGCCTTCGAGGAACTGCGCGTACAGCTCCAGGTTCTCCAGGAAGATGCCGGTGCCGCGCGCGACGCACTCGAGCGGCCGATCGGCGACCCGGGTGTCCAGTTCGGTCTCGCGCGCGATGAGCTCCGGCAAGCCGCGGAGCAGCGAACCACCGCCGCAGATCGTGATGCCGGTGTCGACCAGGTCGGACGCCAGTTCGGGCGGCGTGCGCTCGAGCACCGACTTGATCGCGCCGATGACCTTGCGGACCGGCTCCAGCAGCGCCTCGCGCACATCGACCGAAGTGATGATCGCGCGCCGCGGCAGACCGGTCAGCGAATCGCGACCGCGGATCTCGACCTCGATCTCCTCTTCCATCGCCATGCACGAGCCGGCGGCGATCTTCAACCGTTCGGCGGTGATCTCGCCGACCAGCAGGTTGAACTTGCTGCGGATGTAGCTGGCGATCGCGTCGTTGAAGTCGTCACCGGCGACGCGCAGGCACTCGGCGGTGACGACGTTGGCCAGCGAGATCACCGCGACCTCGCTGGTGCCACCGCCGATGTCGACGACCATCGTGCCGCGCGGCTCATGCACGGCGAGTCCGGCACCGATCGCCGCCGCCGTCGGCTCGTCGACCAGGAACACCCGGCGCGCCCCGGCCCGTTCGGCGCTGCCGATCACCGCCCGCTTCTCGACCATCGTGATGCCCCACGGCACCGCGATGACGACACGCGGCTTGATCATCCGCTTGCCACCGCACGCCTTGGCGATGAAGTAGCGGAGCATCTTCTCGGTGATCTCGAAGTCGGCGATCACGCCGCTCTTCATCGGGCGGATCGCCTGGAAACCGGGCGGCGTACGGCCGAGATACTCCAGCGCGGCATCGCCGACGGCCATGCCGTCGAGCAGCACTTCGTTGGTGCCCTTCCTCACCGCGACGACCGACGGCTCGTCGAGCACGATGCCTTTGTCGCGGACGCAGACCAGCGTGTTGGCAGTGCCGAGATCGATGCCGAGATCGACCGAAAAGCGGCCCAGCAGCCACTCGATCGGTTTGAACATGATGAGACCTGAACGATCCCGAGGGGACGGTGCGGGATCAGACCGTGACCAGCAGACGAGGTCGCCGCGACCAACGGCGAACGCTTCCGAACGTAGCGAACGCCGCAGGCTCGGCAATCGTCGAGCGAGGCATCCGCTTCGGATTGGCAGATCGACAGGTGGACAGTTCTCCACACGCGCGTCGCCCCCAAAGCGCTGCGCGCCGCGCCTTCGCCCGGAAATGCAAGCGACCCCGCCAGAGCCAAGCTCTGACAGGGTCGCCAGTCACCCCTTCCGGGTGACTTCGGACACCCCTTCCAGGGTGCTTACTTGTAGGTCTCGACTGCGAAGTAGATCAGCGTGATCGCGGCGATCAGCACGAGGAACGTCGTGATGACGATGCCTTCGTCGATGCCCAGACCACCGGTCTCGACCGCTTCGATCGCCTCGGCCGGGGCCGCGGCTTCCTTGTTCTTCTTGGCCATGGTGATGCTCCGTTCAGGTTGGGATCCGGAGGATCAGTTGGTGCCGATGCGGGTCGACGCGCTGTCGCCGGCCTTGACGTTGCCGGTGGTGACGAACATCGTCGCGAAGGCGATGTTCTTGGTGGCGTCGACGTCGGTCACGCGGGCTTCGCCCTTGTAGCCGCTGGCGTCGTAGATGCCGAACTTGTAGCCCGGCTTGATCTCGGCGCTGTCGGGGTTGTCGGAGATCGAGATGGTGACCAGGTTGCCCTGGACCGCGCTGACCGTGCCGGCCAGCTTCGGCTGCGCCATCGATTCGAGGAAGCCCATCTGGCGGGCCACGTCGACCATCAGTTGCAGTTCGCCGCGAACCTTGCCCAGGCCGGCGATCTCGAGGTCCTTGTTGGTGACCGTCTCGTTCAGCGCGGCGATCTGGTTCTTCAGGCCACGATTCTCTTCGTCGGAGGCGTCCTTGGCGCGAACGGCCTCGTTCTTGGCGGCTTCGGCGGCGATCGCCATGTCATAGGCGGCCTTCGACTGCGCGAACGCGGCCTTCGACTCGCTGTTGCCGGCTTCCGCGGTGGTCCGCAGGGCCTTGATGTCGCCTTCCATCTGCGCCGCGCGCAGGTCCAGGCGCTGATTCTCTTCCTTCAGCCGATCGATCTCGTTGCGCTGGCTGTTGACCGTCGTCTCGGCCGCCGTCTTGGCGTTGTCCGAGGAGCTGAGCGCGGTGTTCAACCGCTGTTGCTCGGCGTCCCAGACCTTCTTCGCCTCGTCGTGGGCCTTGACCGCCTTTTCCTGCTCGGTCTTCCAGTGATGCTGCTTCTGGAGGTAGGTGCCCGAGAAGCCCACGAAGGCTCCGGCCAGAAGCAGATTGAGAATGATGAACACGCGGCCGATGGGACTCATGGTGACCAGGTAACTCCTGAATTGGTTGGCGTCGGGTGCGGGGTCGAACCAGACGACCGATCTGTCAGGTTTGCGAAGAGAGGGGTTGGAAGGGGTCTACGGCGCAGGCCCACCGTGGTCGACGCCCAGCATGGGAGAGAGGTCGACGGCCGCGGCGAGAGGGTGCCTTGGGCGCAGAATCCTAACTTCATGCACGGGTTGGTCAAGAACCACGTTCCTGCCGTTCAAGCACCTGGCGGTGACGAACGGTCCGGGGACGGCCTTGGCCGAAGTCCTGCAAGTCTAGCCCACACCGAGGCCGCGTGCAGGATTGCGAGCAGGACCAACGTTCCGGCGGTCGCGCCAAGCCATGGACCTGACCATGCCACCGCGGGCACGCCCTCGTCCCGGACCGGCATGGAAATCGAGAACGCCCGCGCAGTCGCGGTTGGCGTCAGATCCTTCGGCAGCCCACCCAACACCCGACCGTCGGCATCGACGGCCGCGGTCATGCCGTCCGTGGTGCAGCGGACGATCGGAGTCGCCGTCTCCAGGGCCCGGAACACCGTCATTGCCAGCAACTGGTCGAGTTCGGCGCCGTTCCGGTACCAGCCTTCGTTGGACAACACGACCAGCAGGCGGGCACCGTTCCGCACCGCCGTCAACGCGGGACCTGGGAACGCGTTGTCGTAGCACAAGAGACCCGTGAAGGTCACACCCCCTACCCGCAGCGGCGGCAGCGCGCGGCCGGGCCGGCAGTCCGGGGCACTGCCGAGCGCCGCCTCGAAGGCGGCATGGATCCAGCCGGTGACGACGTCGGGCAGCCAGCCGACCAACGGCAGGAACTCGCCGCCCGGCACCAGGCGCTGCTTCTCGTGGTGACCGACATAACGGCCCGAACCGTCCACCAGAACCGCGGCGGGTGTCGACTCGGTCTTTTGCGTCGCGCCGACCGGCAGCACGCCGGCACCGACCAACAGATGGCTCGCTGCGGGCAGTTGCAGGCCGTGCAGCGCCTCGAAGCGCGGGCGACCCGCCCCGTCGAACTCGATGTGGTGGTACAGCGAACTCTCCGGCCACAGCACGAGGTCTGGCGGCGGCGCCATGGTCGCCACTTCGCGCCGCGTCGGCTCGAGCAGCCGTTCGGCGAACAACTCGTAGAAGCGCCGTTCGTATTCCTCCCTGGTCCTGGTGTCCGCGTACGGGTCCATCGGGTGCAGGCCCGGTTCGATCGCGAGCACCTGCAGCCGCTGCCGTTCGCCACCCGGCGTCGGCCTCTGGCCGAGCCAGGTCAGCGCGATCCCCACCACCGCGACCGCGATCAGCTGCCGCCACGCCGGCGGCCACGCCGGAATCGCCACTCGCCAACTCCGACCGAGATCGACCAGCGCCGCCGCGAACGTCCCGAGCAGCAGATGCAGCAGCGGTTCGCCGCCGAGCGCGACACTGCCGAGGAGCAGAGGCCACTGCCACAACGCGTGCCCCGGCTGGCCATGCGGGTAGCAGATCTCGGGCATCTCGGCGCGCAGCCAGCAACTGCCAGCCAGCGCGATGCCAAACGCCCACGGCTTCAGCCAACGCGCGAACTTCCGCGTCGCGACCGCTGCGGCCGCGTAGTAGAAGCCGCCAAGCACCGCGATCGCGATCCACGCCACGAACAGCACGTGGCGCACCGAGAACGAGAACGCGGCCATGTGCAGCAAGCCGAGCAGGTAGCACGCGGCAACGGCGCGGCCCTGGCCGCTGGCAATCGCGTAGAACAGCATCAGGCCCGGCAGGACCAGGAACTCGCCGGCCGGCAGTCGCGCCGGCGGTGTCGAGAGCCACAGCAGCACGGCGGCAACCACCGCCAGGCGCCACGAGCGGTCGGGGTTCATGAACCGCGAAGACCGTCGGCGTAGGGAACGATGACGGCGCGAGCCAGCTCGCCAGCCTTGCTGTTCGGGGGCAGCAACGAGTACCCATTGGCAGCGAGCAGCGAAAACGGATCGCCGCTCGGCGACGGCGGCAGCAGTTCGGCGATGGCCGTTCCTTCGGCATCGATCGCGACGCGCGCCGGTGTGGCCTGCAACCGCGAATTGGGCTTGAACGCGCCGCGTAGCGCCGCCTGCGCGGCCCATGGCGGCGGCTCACGGCCGACCATCCGTTCGAGCAGCGGTGCGACCAGCAGATCGAACACGGTGAAGCACGACGCGGGGTTGCCGGGCAGGCCGAACACGAAGGTCTCGCGCGCGCCGGCGCGGCGGCGGACGCCGAAGAACGTCGGTTTGCCGGGTTTCAGTTCGATGCCGTGGAACTCCGCTTCGACGCCGAGTTCTTGCAGCAGCACGTGCACGAGGTCGTGCGTGCCTTTGCTGATGCCGCCGATGGTCAACAGCACGTCGGCGCCGTCGAGGCCGTGCTGCAACAGCGGCAGCAGGTGGTCGCGCTCGTCCCGGGCGACGCCGAGTCGGTGCGGTTCGGCGCCGCATTCGCGGACCTGCGCGGCGAGGGCCCACGAGTTGCTCTCGCGAACCAGATGCGGCGCTGGCGCGCTGTCGACGGGGACGACTTCGTCGCCGGTGGCGAGGATGGCGACGCGCGGGCGCAGGAACACGGGAACTTCGGCGATGCCGAGCACGGCGAGCGCGCCGATCTCGGCCGCACGGAGCCGTTGGCCTTCGTGCAGCACCTGCTGGCCCTGGCGCAGTTCGCTGCCGCGCGGGCGGATGTTCATGCCGGGGCGGGCAGCGGTCTGGATGGTGACGGTCGGCTGGTCGAAGCCGGTGGTCTGTTCGACCGGGATGACCGCATCCGCTCCCTCAGGAACGACGGCGCCGGTCATGATCTGGACGGCCTGGCCGCGGGCGACGGTGCCGGTGAACGGATGGCCGGCGAGGCTCCTGCCGATGACCTGGTGCTGGCTGCCGGGGGGGAGTTCGGGCGCGGCGACGATCGCGAAGCCGTCCATCGCGGAACGGTCGGTCTGCGGCCACGGTGTGTCGCTGCAGATGCCCGCTGCGAGGGTGTGGCCGTGGGCCTGGTCGAGGGGCAAGGTGAGGGTCGGCGTGCGCGGGCACGGAATGGTCAGCACGCGCTGCAGGGCAGTGGCGAGAGAGATCGTGGCCATCGCGGTCGCCGTAGTGTGCCGGGCAGGGCAATCGGTTCCACTGTTGCCCTTCTGGCATGCCGATCGATCCGATGCCACCGGTGCAGCCCGACCACTCCGCGCGCCGATGTTGTTGCCAGCCCCCTGGCTGGGTACAACACTCGGCCCTTTTTTCCGGTCAGCCCCCAAGATGTTGCACGCGACGGCTGCGCTGGCATCCGCCACCACCACCACGGTAGACCCCACGCCCCACGGCGCCTGGAGCGCCGTCGCCGTCGTCACCGTGCTCGCCTTCGCGCTCGTCGGCGGCGCGATGGCCACCGTCCGGCTGATCACCCGCGTGATCGACAAGATCGCCGACCCGCAGAGCCGGCTCACCACCTATGAATGCGGTGAGGCGCCCGTCGGCACCGCCTGGTTCCGCTTCAACAACCGCTTCACCACCGTCGCGCTGACGTTCCTGATCTTCGAGGTCGAACTGGCGCTGCTGTGGCCGATCCTGCCGCGCTGCCTGCACTGGTTGCAGCAGGGTCAGGGCCGCCTGGTGTTCGGCGAGATCGCCGCGTTCGTCGGCACGCTGGCACTCGGCCTGTGCTGGGTCGCGCGCGCCGGCGGTTTTGCCTGGGATCGCGACGTCGCCCCGGAGGGACAACCGTGACCGAACGGCCCGGCAATGACCTGAAGGAACAGATCCAACTGACCGCCGTCGACGAGTTCCTCGCCTGGGGCAAGGAGCATTCGCTGTTCTATCTGCTGTTCGCGACCGCATGCTGCGGCATCGAACTGATGCAGGCCGGCGGCCCGCGCTACGACCTCGATCGGCTCGGCATGATCCCGCGCGCCACCCCGCGCCAGGCCGACCTGATGATCGTCGCCGGCACCATCACCCACAAGATGGCCAGCCGCGTGCGGACCCTGTGGGAACAGATGACCGAGCCGCGCTGGGTCGTCAGCATGGGCAGTTGCGCCAACGCCGGCGGCCCGTTCTCGAAGTGGAGCTACTCGGTGCTGAACGGCATCGACAAGTACGTGCCGGTCGACATCTACATCCCCGGCTGCCCACCGCGGCCGGAAGCATTGATCGATGGCGTGATGGCGCTGCGCGAACGCGTCAAGCGCTACCGCACGACCGGCGAACGCGCAGCCGAGCCGCACATCGTCACCGTCGGCAACCAGGCGTTCGGCGGCCATGGCTGTGCGGTGCCGCTCGACCGGGGACCGACGACGTGACCACGCCCGCGCCGACACCGCCGCCGCCCGTTGCCGAACCGACGCCGACCGCGGCGCGCGTGTTGGCGCAGTTCCCCGAGGTGATGCATCGCCGCAGCGACAACGGCCAACCGTTCCTGCTGGTGCCGGCCGCTCGCATCGCCGAGGTCGTGCAGTTCGTCCGCGACGACTTGCAGGTGGCGATGCCCGTGCTGCTGGACCTGACTGCGTACGACCTGTTGCGGTTTCCGGGCACGCCGCCAAGCGATGCGATCGCCGTCGTCTATCTGCTCGGCAGCTACCAGCACGAACGCACGCTGACGCTGCAGGTGCATGCGGAGCGCGCGGCTTGTCGGGTGCGGTCGATCAGCAACGTCTGGCCGGCGGCGCTCTACTTCGAACGCGAGGTGTTCGACCTGTTCGGCGTCGAGTTCCTTGGCCATCCGTCACTGCAACGGATCCTGTGCCCCGACGACTGGCAGGGTCATCCGCTGCGCAAAGACTACCTTTGGCCACTCGAGTATCAGGGCGTGCCGCACCTGCGCGACGGCCAGCACTTCGACGGCGGTCCGGTCCGACCGACACCGGCAGTGCCAGCCGCGACGGCCGAACCCGAACCCGAACTGCCGCGCGGCGGCGAGGCGAAGAAGCCGTGACCGTCGATGCGATGACGCCCGACGGCGAGCGCATGACGCTCAACATGGGCCCGCACCACCCCGCCACCCATGGGGTGCTGCGGATCGTCATCGAGAGCGACGGCGAGGTCGTGTCGTCGTGCACACCCGACCACGGCTACCTGCACCGTTCGATCGAGAAGATCGGCGAGAACGTCGAATGGCCGATGTTCGTGCCCTACACCGACCGCATCGACTACGTCTGCGCGATGAACGCCAACCTGGCGTATTGCCTCGCCGTCGAGCAGTTGCTGGCCACCGATCCGGCGACGACCCTGGTGGTGCCGCGCCGCGCCGAGTGCATCCGCGTGCTGGTCGCCGAACTGAACCGGATCAGCAGCCACCTGATCGCGGTCGGGGCGATGGCGATGGACGTCGGCGCCTACACCCCGTTCCTGCACGGCATCGCCCAGCGCGAACTGGTCAACGACATCTTCGAGAAGTTGTGCGGCCAGCGGCTGACCTACAACTACATCACCATCGGCGGCGTCGCCTTCGACCTGTATCCCGACGCGCCGCAGGAGATCGTCCGTTTCCTGGATCAGTTCGAGCGCGAGATGGTGCGCTTCAACCAGCTGATCACGACCAACACGATCTTCCGCGACCGCTGCGCCGGGGTCGCCACCGTGACCGCCGGCGAGGCGATCGCGTGGGGCCTGGTCGGCCCCAACCTGCGCGGCAGCGGCGTCGATTTCGATCTGCGGCGCGATCGGCCGTACGGCATCTATGGCGAACTCGGCGTGCGCGTGCCCACGGGCCAACGCTACGCCGGCCGCCGCGGCCAGGTCGGCGACTGCTACGACCGCTACATCGTCCGGCTGCTCGAGGTCCAGGAGTCGGTGCGACTGTGCCGCGAGGTGCTGAAGCTGCTGCCGGCGGCCGCCGAGAAGGCGACCGACCCGATCGGTGGCCATCAGGCCGACGCCAACCGCGCACTGAAGAAGCCCCCACGCGGCCACGTGCACTGCCGGACCGAGGCGCCGCGCGGCGAGATGGGCTACTTCATCGTCAGCGACGGCGGCAAGGCGCCGTGGCGGGTTCGCTGCCGGACCGGCTCGTTCTCGGCGGCCGGCATCTTCCACAAGGTGATGCGCGGCGTGTTCCTGGCCGACGTCGTCGCGGTGATCGGTTCGTTCGATGTCGTCGTGCCGGAGATCGATCGATGAACGGCCTGGGCTACAGCGTCGATGCGTTGGCGCAGTGGCTCGGCGGCCCGGAAGCCGGCTGGCTGGCGATCGCGATCGCGGTGCTGTTGGTGCAGGTCGCTCCGCTGCTGCTGGCGGTGTTCCCGCTGGCCGCGGTCGGGCAGATCTTCGAACGGAAGATCGCCGCTGCCATCCAACGCCGTCACGGCCCCAACTCCGCCGGCCTCGAGGGCCCCCTGCTGCTGACGTTCCGGCTCGCGTTCTGCTTCCTGCCCCGCGCGCGGCAGGACCGCCTGTTCGCCGGCTTCTGTCGGTTGCCGATGATCCGCTCGCTGCTGCCGCTGGCGCGGCGACTGGGGCTCGGTCAGCTCGCCGCCGACGGCGTCAAGATGCTCGGCAAGCAGGACATCGTGCCGCGCAGCGCCGACGGCGTGGTATTCCGGCTGGCGCCCTACGTCGCCCTGTGCGGCGCGTTCCTGCCGTTCTGCGTGCTGCCGTTCGCGCACCACGTGGTGATGCTCGAGTCCGACGTGTCGGTGCTGTGGGCGATCGCGGTGTCGGGCCTGACGGTGATGGCGCTGAAGATGGCCGGCTGGGGTTCGGGCAACAAATGGTCGCTGCTGGGCGGCATGCGCGCGGTCGCGCAGATGGTCAGCTACGAGATCCCGATCGGGCTGTGCGTCGCGGCAGTGGTGCTGTGGTGCGGCACCATGGACCTGCACGGCATCGTCGCGCAACAGTATCGACCCGGCGTGCTGACACTGACGGGCTGGAACCTGCTGCAGAGTCCGTTCTTCGCCGTGCTCGCGGGCGTGTTCTTCTTCGCCGGCCTGGCCGAGTGCCAGCGCACGCCGTTCGACATGGCCGAGGCCGAGAGCGAACTGGTGTCCGGCTTCAACACCGAGTACTCGGGGCTGCGCTGGGGCATGTTCGCGATGGCCGAGTACGCCGAGATGGTGCTGATCGGCGCGTTGTTCGCGACGCTGTTCCTCGGTGGCTACCAGAGTCCGATCGGCGAACAGTGGATCGTCGGGCTGCACCCGCTGCCGGCGACCTTGCTGCACGTGCTGATCCTCGGCAGCAAGGTGCTGCTCAGCTACCTGACGATGATGTGGATCCGGTGGACGCTGCCGCGCTACCGCGTCGATCAGGTGATGCGCTTGTGCTGGCTCACCCTGGTGCCGCTGGCGCTGGTGGCGTTGCTCGGCGTGGCGCTGACGATGCTCGCGATCGGCGGCGTCGCCGACGGTGCCGCGTATGGCCGGCTCGCGGCGCGGGCACAGCTGGCGCCGGGCCTGCTCGGCTGGCTGTTCGCCTGGGCGATTCCGGTCGCTGGCGGCTGGCTGCTGATCCGCGCCGCCCGGGCCCGCCATGGCCAACGGCATCCGGCGCTGCTGCAACTGACCCAGACGCCGCGACCCGGAGGTCATGGATGATCCTCGCCTGGGTCAACGATCTGTGCGACTCGCTGCAGAGCTTCGTCGGCGGGCTGCGCACGACCGGCCACTTCCTGCTCGAGAACCTGCGCGGCGAAGGCGGCGCCACCGCGATCACGCGGCAGTACCCGGCGGAACCGGCCGAACGGGTCGGCGATCGCCAGCGCGGCCACCTGGTCAACGACGCCCCCCGCTGCATCGTCTGCCATGCCTGCGACAAGGCCTGCCCGGTCGACTGCTTCAAGATGGACGGCGAACGCGACGCCAACAACAAGATGCGCGCGTCGCGCTTCGACATCGATCTGAGCAAGTGCATCTACTGCGGCCTGTGCGTCCGCGCGTGTCCGACCGACTCGCTGTCGATGACGGCGGATTTCGAGCTCGACCCGCGCCAGCACGGCCAGCGCTACCTGTTCACCCGCAACAGCAGCCAGATCGACCAGCACTTCGAAGCCGCCGACGTCGCGCGGCTGCACGAACTGAGCGGCAAGGCCGCGCCCGAACTGACTGCCGACGAACGCCAGTGGCTGCACGAACGGATCGATCCGAAGGGCCAGCACCTGATCGGCATGTTTGGGCTTGGCTACTACACCGCCGAAGAGAAGGCGCGGGTCGACGCCGAACGCGAGGCCAAGAAGAAGCAGAAGGACGCGGCGGCCGCCGCGGCGCGACAGAAACCGCAACCGCCGGCGGCGGGAGGCCCGGCGTGATCGCCGCAGCGTTGTTCCTCGCATGCTGCGGGCTCGCGATCGCCGGCGCGCTCGGTGCCGCGCTGGTGCGCAACCTGTTCCACGCCGCGCTGCTGCTCGGGCTGTCCTTGTGTGGTGTCGCCGGACTCTATCTGTTCTTGCATGCCTACTACCTGGCCTGCGTGCAGATCGTCGTCTACGTCGGTGGCATCCTGGTGCTGATCCTGTTCGCGACGCTGTTCTCGGCCGACGTGATGGGCCGGTTGCAGCGAACGCCCCGCTGGCTTCTGGCTCTGGGCACCGTCGGCGCCGCCGTCGCTGGATCGACCGCGTGGCAGCTGGGCAGCCAGGTGCTCGCGGCGAGGCCGGCGCCGGCGGCCGTTCGCGAGACCCCGCCAGGGCACGACGTCGGTGCGATCGGCGACCTGCTGCTCGGCGACTGGCTGCTGCCGTTTCTGGCGGCCGGCTTCCTGCTGACCGTGGCGCTGGTGGGCGCCGTCGCGACCGTCCGCCGCCACCAGCGCACCCGCGAGGTGGCGCATGGCTGAGTTCGGTCCGGACTCCCTGCCGGCCTATCTGCTCGTTGCCGGCGTGTTGTTCGCCGCTGGCGTGCTGGCGATCGGCACGCGGCGATCGGCGATCTCGGTGCTGATCGGCATCGAACTGATGCTGAACGCCGCGGCGCTCCAGTTCGTCGCCTACGACCGGTTCGCGACGACGCCGGGTCCCCAGGGCCAGGCCGCGGCCGCATTCGTGATCGTCGTCGCCGCCGCGGAGGCCGCCGTAGCGCTGGCACTGCTGTTCGCCGTCTACAAGACCACCAGAGACGTCGATCTCGAGTCGACGCGGGAGCTGCGGTCGTGATTCCGACCTGGCTGCCGCTGTTGCTGTGGCTCCTGCCGCTTGGCGTCGCCGTCGTCGTCGGCCTGCTGCCGCGGCCGCGGGCCGGGCTGGCGCATGGGGTCGCCGCCGCGGCAATGGCAGTCGCCACCGGGTCTGTCGCTGTGGCAGGCCATCGCCGTGCTGCGGAATGGTACCGTGCGCGGTCCACACTTCACCTGGCTCGACCTGTCGGCCTTCACGCTCGAGGTCGGCGTGTTCGCCGACCCGATGGGCGCGATCCTGGCGGTGCTCGTCTGCCTGCTGGCGACCGCGGTGCTGCTGTTCAACCGCTGGTACATGCACGACGACCCGCTGGCCGGCCGCTTCCCGTGGCAGTTCTGCGGCTTCCTGTTCGCGATGCTCGGCGTGGTGCTGTCCGACAATCTGTTCCTGAGCTTCTGCTGCTGGGAACTGGTCGGGCTCGGCAGCTACCTGCTGATCGGCTTCTGGTTCGACAAGCCGGCGGCGGCCGACGATCCGGACTATCAGGCCAGAAAGGGCGCGAACGCGCGCGGCGTCGCCGAGGCGACGCTGAGTCCGGCGCACGCGCAACTGAAGGCATTCGTGATCAACCGCGTCGGCGACGCCGGCTTCCTGCTCGGCATTGGCGCGCTGCTGTGCCTCGCACTGGCGAACGGCGGCACCGGCAACGTGCTCGGCTTCGACCAATTGGCAACGCTGCAACCGGCGGAGGTGACGTTCCTCGGCCTGTCGGGAACGATGCTGCTGACGCTCGCGGCGCTCGGCGTGTTCTGCGGTGCGATCGGCAAGAGCGCACAATTCCCGCTGCACACCTGGCTGCCCGACGCGATGCAGGGCCCCACCACCGCGTCTTCGATCATCCATGCGGCCACGATGGTCGCCGCCGGTGTGTTCCTGGTCGCGCGCTGCCTGCCGTTCTTTCCACCGGAAGCACTGACGGTCGTCGGTTGCCTCGGCGGCATCACCTGCCTCTTGGCCGCGGTGATCGCGTGTGTGCAGTGGGACCTGAAGGCGGTGCTGGCCTATTCGACGATCAGTCAGCTCGGTTTGATGTTCGTCGGTCTCGGCGCCGGCACCGCAGCCGGTGGCCAGGCGGCCGCACTCGCGCATCTGTTCACGCACGCACTGTTCAAGTGCCTGCTGTTCCTGGGCGCCGGCGCGGTGATCCACGCTTGCCACGGTCATCAGGATCTGCATCGGCTCGGCGGACTGCGCAAGGCGATGCCGGTCACGGCGATGACGAGCCTGCTGGCGGTGCTGGCGATCGCCGGCGTGCCGCTGTTCTCGGGCTTCTACAGCAAGGACGCCGTGCTGGCGGCGGCGCTGCTGCACGCGCAGACCAACGGTGGCCTGGCGTGGGCGCCGCTGCTGCTCGCCGCCGCCGGTTCGCTGCTGACCGCCGGCTACATGCTGCGCTGGTGGCTGCGGATCTTCGCGCTGCGGGCGCGTCAGTCCGGGATCACCGACCATGCGCATGATCCGGAGGGCGCCGCGAAGTGGGTGCTGATGCTGCTCGCGACGGGCACGCTGGCGTTGCCGTTCACCGCCGGTGACTGGCTCGACCACGCCTTGCTGGCGCCGCACGACGAACACCACCACGCCGCACACTCGACAGCGATGGTGCTGGCGCTGGGCTTGCTGGCCGTCGGCGCCGCGACCGCCTGGTGGATCTGGTTCCGGGCTCCGCGCCGCCAGCAGGACCTCGCCGGCATGCTGGCGCAGCGATTGGCGACGCTGCACCGCGCCGCAGCCGAACTGTTCTGGCTGGACGCGCTGCAAGCCCGCCTGTTCGGACGCACCCTCGGTCGCGACCTCGCCGCCACCACCGCCCGACTCGACCTCGGCTCGCGCGCCCGGATCGAACGCCTCGAACACGATCGCGCGCCGGCCGAACTGACCTCGCTCGACGGTCTGATCGACGGCATCGGCCGCGGCTGTGCCGGTCTCGGCGCCGGCGCGGCCACCGCACACTCCGGCCGCATCGGCGTCTACCTGGCGCTCGCCGCACTGTTGTCGACGGCAGCTTTGCTGGTGCTGGTGCTGCGATGATCGGCCTCCTCGCGCTGACGGTGTTGGGACCGCTGCTGCTGGCGGTGCTGGCCTGGCTGCTCCCCGGAGAACGGCTGGCCCGCCACCTCTGCCTTCTCGGCGCCTTGCTGACCTTCGGCATCGGGGGCCATGCCCTGTTGCAGTGCGCGGCACACCCCGGCGCCTTCGTGCTGCAGGAACAGCATCCGTGGAGCCAGGCGTTCGGCATCGGCTTCGCCTTCGGGGTCGATGGCATCGGCGCCGCCATGCTGTTGCTGTCGGGACTGATCACCGCCGTCGCCACGATCCTCGCCTGGCATCAGCAGGACCGATCGCGCCTGTGGCACGCACTCGTGCTGCTGTTGCTGGCCGGCATGAACGGCGTGTTCACCGCGCTGGACCTGGTCCTGTTCTACGTCTGCTGGGAGGTCGTGCTGCTGCCCATGCTGCTGTTGATCGGCATCTGGGGCGGTGAACAACGGCGCTACGCGGCGATCAAGTTCTTCGTCTACACGCTTGCCGGCTCCGTCGGCATGCTGTTCCTGATCGTCGCGCTGTGGGCCAACACCGAGCCCGCGGGGCAGCAGATCGCCCTCGACGTGACCGCCCGCACCTGGCTGTCGCTGCCGGCCGACGCCTTGCAGATGACGCTGCCGCGCGGCTTCGACCTGCGCCATCTGGCGCTGCAATGGCACGTCTGGCACCAGCAGACGTTGCTCGGCGTGCCGCTGTCGACGTTCGGATTCTGGGCGGTGATGCTCGCGTGCCTGGTCAAGGTACCGGCCGTGCCGCTGCACACGTGGTTGCCGCACGCGCACGTGCAGGCGCCGACCGCGATCTCGGTACTGCTCGCCGGCGTGCTGTTGAAGCTCGGCGTCTACGGGCTCTATCGGATCGCCTGGCCGCTGTTCCCGGTCGAAGCGGCGGCCTTCGCGCCGACACTCGGCTGGATCGGCGTGGCCGGCATCCTGTGGGGTGCTCTCGTCGCCCTCGGCCAGACCGATCTGAAGCGCCTGGTCGCCTACAGTTCGGTCTCGCACATGGGCTTCTGCCTGCTGGGCCTGGCCGCCGGAACGGTCGCTGGCGCCACCGGCGGCATCGTGCAGGCGTTCACGCACGGACTGTCGTCGGCGCTGCTGTTCCTCTTGGTCGGCGTGCTCTACGACCGCGCCCACCATCGCCGGATCGACGGCTTCGGTGGCCTGGCGCGGCCGATGCCGAAGTTTGCCTGGCTGCTGCTGCTCGCAGCGCTGGCCGGCGCCGGGTTGCCGGGGCTGGCCGGATTCCCTGGCGAGTTCCTGGTGCTGACCGGTGCGTTCACCGCCGGTGGTCGTTGGCCGTGGCTTGGGCTGCTGGCCACTGGGTCGGTGGTGCTGTCGGCGGCGTATCTGCTGTGGACACAGATGCGGGTCGCCTACGGCCCCCTGCGGCACCCGGAACACCAGGACTTCGCCGACTGCGACGCGCGCGAACGGCTGGCGGCGGCGCCGTTGGTGCTGTTGCTGTTGGTCATCGGCATCTGGCCCGGACCGTTGGTCGACGTGCTCCGCGCGCCGTGCGAACTGCTGTTGCATCACGTGCAGGGAGCCAGGCCGTGATCGCCGGGACCCCGTTCACGCTGGGTTCGCCAGAAACCTGCCTCGGCGTTGGCCTGCTGGCCGTGCTGCTGGCCGACATGGTGCTGGCGCGAACGCATCAGCAGCTGACCGCGTGGCTGGCGGTGCTGACGGCGGCCGTGGCGATGGCCATCGCCTGGCACACTCCGGTCGCCGGCCTGCCGTTCGGCACGCCGGCCCGCACCGCGGCGATCGCGATCATTGGCCTGGTGCTGCTCGCCAACACTCGCGTCGGCGAACAGGACCACGGCGCCTGGTCGACCAACGTGCTCGCGATCGGCCTCGGCGCCAGCCTGACCGCCAGTGCCGCCGATTTCGTCACGCTGTGGCTCGGCCTCGAACTGATGTCGTTGCCCGGCTACGTGCTCGCCGGTTGGCGCGCGCGCGATCGCCGCGCCGCCGAGGCCGGCATGAAGTACGTGCTGTTCGGTGGCGTCGCCTCGGCGCTGACGTTGTTTGGCATCAGTCATCTGTACGGACTGACCGGCCAACTGGACTTCGGTCTCGCGGCTCCAGCCGGTCCGTTGTCGCCGACACTGGTGGCGGCCCTGTGCCTGTCCACGATCGGGCTCGGCTACAAGCTGACGGTCGTACCGTTCCACTTCTACGCGCCCGACGTCTATCAGGGTGCACCCGCGATCGCGGTCGCGGCGGTGTCGATCGCGCCGAAGATCGCGGCGATGGCCGCGGTCGTGCGGCTCTTGACCAACCTGCCGTTCGCCGGCGCCGACCTCGCGCTCGCCGGCCTGGCGATCGTCAGCCTCGGCATCGCCTGCTTCACCGCGCTGGTGCAGCACGACGCGCGGCGGATCCTGGCGTTCTCAGGCATCGGTCACGCTGGCGCGTTGCTGTTGGCGGCGGCCTGCCTGCCCGGCCAGGCGCTGGGCGCGACGCTGCACTATCTGCTCGCCTACGGCGCCGCCAACCTCGGCGCGTTCGTGTGCCTGTGGCTGCTGGAGCCGAAGAACGGCAGCGGCGCGCTCGCCGATCTGGCGGGCGCGTGGACCAGGCGGCCGGGCATCACTGCGCTGCTGTCGCTGTTCCTGCTGTCGTTGGCGGGCCTGCCGCCGCTGGCCGGCTTCCTGGCCAAGTGGAACGTGCTGGCGATGGCACTGCAGCGCGATGCCGGCGTCGCCGATCGACCGTGGGTCACCTGGGGCGCGGTCGCGCTGCTGCTGTCGACGCCGATCGCGGCGTGGGCCTATCTGCAGATCCTGCGCGCGGCGGTGCTGGCCCTGCCGCCGCCAGAAACCACGCGCGAAAGCCGGCGACCCGACGCCGGCGCGATGGCGGTGTTGGCGATCTGCGCGGCCGCGACGTTGGGTCTGGGTCTGTGGTTCGACGCCGCGAGCACACTCGACGCCATGGCGCGCTGAACGCGCGGCTCGCTCAGTCGGCGCGGCGCACGCACAACCACAGTTCGCGGCCGGGTGCGGCGGCGCCATCACCAGCGGCGCGCACACTCGTCGTCTTGCCCTGCTGGAGTTGCAGCGTGGCCCGCAGCGGCAGCCGCTGCACGACCGGGCGTTCGAAGTTCACTTCGTCCGGCGGCAGGTGCAGGGCCGGGAACTCGTGCACCTGCACCGGCGCGTTGTTGTTGCCGCCGCTGCCGCGCGCCGCCGGCGGCACACCGATCGCCGCGCTCAGGGCGACCTTCTCGGTCGTCAGTTCCAGCAGCCGGACCCACTCGCCGGTCAACGTCACCGCATCGGCGGTGCACCGCATGTCGACGAACAGACCGCTGGCGAGCCGGTCGACCTTCGGGTCGGGAATGCGCGACGCCTGCGCCACCTCGACGTCCCAATCGCGCAAATAGCTCTGGTCATCGTAGACCTGGATCGATGACCACACGCCCTGCACCGGCGCGATGGTCGCCTCACCGACGATGCGGCCATCCGCTGGCAGCGCACCGTCCGGCGCCGGCCGGCTGCCGGTCGGCACATCCACGAGGGTCATGGTAACGGCCGGCGTCGCGGCGAGCGTCTCCAACAGCGCGTTGGCCGCCACCACCATCCGCGGCGCCGCCTCCCCGACGAACACCGCCGCCCGACCGTTCTTGAAGCGCACGTCGGCACCGACCTGTGCGGCCAGATCCGCAGCGCCACCGTCATCCGCCGGCAGGATCTCCCGTTCGACCTCGAAGCCGACCTGCTCACTGCGGAAGCCGAGGTTGCTCGGCGGCAGCACCAGGTACTCGAACGCCTGCCCGCCCGGTTGCGCCGGCTGTGGCACCTGCCACTGCATCCGGATCGTCAGCGCCCACTCGGCACCGTCCGGTCCGCGCCAGCGATGGCTCGAGGTACCGCCGAGATGGACCCGCGCCACCGCCGCGCACGAACTGACCGCCAGCGCGCCGCGATCGACCGGACCGAACGACGGATGCCCGAGGTTGATCGCCTGCCGCGGACCCGATCGCGCCGACCGCGCCAGCACCTCGACGATCGCAGCTTCGCCGCCGGGCACCACATGCGGTCGCAGCGCCACCATCGCCCCCGACAGCAGGGCCCGGGGCACCGGGTTGGCGGTCGACGCCGACTGCGCGATCTCGACCTCGTAGTCGCCGATGCCATGCGCCGCGGTCACATCGGACAACACCTCGGTGCTGCCGGACGCGGCGGCGAACGTCCGCTGCAGTACCACCACTCGTTTGCCGGCGTCGCTGCGCGTCAATTCGAGTTCGCCATGCACGACCGGGGGCAACCGCCGGCGCACTGCGGCCAACAACTCGCCCAGCGCTTCGGCCCGATTCGCCGGCACGGCGAGCACGCCGCGACCGCGCAGCCAGGTGGCATCCGACCCGTAGCCGATCGCGGCCAGCATCTCGCCAAGGCCCTCGCCGAACCAGGCTTGCCGCGGCAGCGAGCGCGGATCGCTGAATGGCTCGCGGGCATGCTCGAGCCCGAACAGGCTCTCCTCGTTGGCCACGCCGCGGGAACGGGCACCGAGGGGCAGCCACAGCCACGGCTCGGCGGTCTCCCGCGGGGTGACGAGGTCCTGCACGGGCAGGAAGCGCAACGCGCGGTCCTGGGCTGGCAACAGCGCCAATCCGGCAACCACGGACGACAACAGGTGGGCGACTCGCATGGTTCTGACTCCGAGGAAGTTCATCGACACCCGGTTGGAGCCCCGGCCAGCGCCAACGTCAGCCTGCGGCACCGGATTCCTGCTGGCAGCGATGGGTCAGTTCGCGAG
Organism: Planctomycetota bacterium; assembly: GCA_016713175.1. Lineage (GTDB taxonomy): Bacteria > Planctomycetota > UBA1135 > UBA1135 > UBA2386 > JADJPQ01. The sequence continues at coordinate 485,246 of JADJPQ010000004.1, read as the reverse complement.
CCAGGTCGGCGATCGCGGCCGCCGTTCGCCAGGCGGTGTGCCGCGCGTGGATCCGCTCGCCGACGATCGGCGAACGCGGGCGCTTCGCCGCGGCGCACCGCACCGCCACCGGCCGGCCGAGTTCCTGCGCGACGATCGGCGCGATGTCGGCATGGTCAAGCCAGCGGTCGAAGGTGTTGAACACCTGGCCGCGGAGGCCGCGGTCGCCAACCGCATCGGCCAGGATCGCCGCCGCATCTTCGACGGCCAGCACGCAGGAGCCGACCGCCGTCCGGATCTCGCCGTGCCGAACCGCATCGCGGACCGTGCCGACGAACGGACTGTCGGTCCACGGCTGCCGCAGGCCGAGCACATGCCCGAGCCGGAACACCGAGGTGTTGAGCCCGTACGCGTGCGCGGCGGTGATGACCAGCCGTTCGGTCGCCGACCGCATGCTGCCGTAGAACTCCCGCGGCCACAGCGGAAAGTCCTCGTCGCGCACGAAGCGATCGCCGAGCGGGTCCTGATCCGGATCGTTGCCGTAGACCGCCAGGCTGCTGACGTAGATCAGCTGCTGCAACCCGACGCCGATCGTGTTCTCGAGCAGGCGCATGCTGCCGACGAAGTTGGTCTGCACCCAATGCTCGGCCAGCGAACGGTCCGGCGGCGGCTCTTCCGGGTGCAGGTACGCCGCGTGCAGGATCACGTCGACGTCGTGCACGAGTTGCCGGATCGGTGCCTGTTCGTCGAGCCGACCGACGACCCATTCGACCCCGGGCATGGCCGTCGGCACGCGCCCCGACCGCGGTCGCACCAGCATCCGCAGTGTGTGGCCACGCGCCAGCAGCAGTGGCACCAGCACACCACCGACCAGACCGGTGCCGCCGGTCAACGCGATGCGCGCCATGGCCCCCGCAGGTTCTCGATCGCGGCCCGTTCGACGAACTCCCAGATCACGACCTTGGCCTGGCACTCGCCGCGCGCGATCGCATCGAACAGGGCGCGCAACGTCGGCGTCGAATCGGCGCCGGCCCGCGGCCAGCGGTTGTCGATCGGCCGCCGCAGCGCGAACGCCAGGGCGATGTCGCCGTGGGCGCGACTGAAGCTCGAACCGGCCAGCGCAATCGCCGCATCCGGCGCCAAATCCGCCAACCCCAGGCGCCGGGCTGGATCCGATGGGTGCGGAAACGACACGCCCCAGTAGTCCAGCGGTCGTGCCAGAGCGTGCGTGGTCAGGCTCGCTGGCACGATGATCGGATCGAGCAGGCCAGGCCGCTGCACATACCTGGTCAGCATGCCGAGCTGGCCGGCCAGGTCCTCGATCCCGTCGATCCGGTGCGGGCCGACCAGTACCGGCTCCTGGGCCGGACCCAGCCGGTCGCCAACCCGCTGTTGCAGAATCCCGGCGACCGTCATCGCGGCGACCAAAGCGCCCGGCGCCGACCAATGCGAGTCGCGCAGTTGGTAGACCGGTTCGCCGCCGAGCGCGCGCGCCTGCACCAACGCCGTCGCCAGATCGATCGCCAACAACCCTGCCGCCGCCAGCTCGCGCAACAGGCGTGGGTACAGCTCTGCCTTGCGGGCCGGCATCGCACCCGACTCGTAGGCGAAGTCCTGGTAGATCCGCTCCTTGTCGGGAACGACCATCACGACGAGCTCGACCCCGAGCCGCCTGGCCTCGGCACCGATGGCGGCGAACAGCGCCTGCCGTTTCTCGGCCCGGCCTTCGACCACTTCCGGGTCGGCATCCAGCGACGGTCGCGCGAACAACCAGCCGTCCTTGCCGACATGCACGTGATCGGTTTGCAACTGCCCCAGGTGCCACAGTAGTTCGCGGTAGCTGCCGCGCAGCAGCCAGGTGACCGGGGAGTCCTCCTGCAGCCAGGTCTCGAGCTGCTTCTGGAACCTCCCGTCCGCCGCCGCGCCCCAGGACCAGACCGGCGCCCTCGCCGTGGCATTCGTCCGAATCAGCGGCTCCGACCTGCCAGCCAGGCCGTGCCAGCCCAGGTGCAGCAACGGCGACAGCACCGCCAGGCCGACGAACAGCACCACACCGTGCCACCGGACCGCCCACTGCCCAGGGGTCTGCTCTGGCATTGCGGCGGACAGGTCTGGCTCGACCGACGACACGAGGCGGCGCAGCATACCGACCAGAGCCTCGAACTGGGACATGCATCGGCCCACGCCCGCACTATGCTGCCTGCGTGCCGGTCATCCGCGAACGTCGATTCCTCCGCGTCAAACTGGACATGGTCGCGCGCTGCCAGCTGCGCTGCATCATGTGCCACTTCGCCCACCCCGAATTCCAGGAGAGCCCGATCACGATGGGCGGAACGCTGCTCGAGCGGGTCGCCGCCGAGCTGTTCCCGCGCGCCCACGACCTGGTGCTGTCGTCGGCCGCCGAGCCGCTGATGGCGCCGGACCTGCCGCTCGCACTCGACCTGGCCCGCAAGTACGAGGTGCCGTGGTTCCACTTCAGCACCAACTGCCTGTCCATGACCGAGAAGATCATGGACAAGATCATCGACGTGCAGATGCCGCTGCTGACCGTCAGCTGCGACAGCATCGACCCGCCGACCTACGAACGGATCCGCACGCCGGGCAAGTGGGACGTGTTCTTGCGCAAGTTCGACATCATCCGCGCGCGCAAGCAGGCCCGCGGCAGCAAGACCCCGGAGGTCAGCGTCACCGTCGTGCTGATGCGCAGCAACATCCGCGAGGTCCCGGCGATGATCCGGTTCTTCCGCGACCGCGGCGTCGACCACATGAACTTCGTGCACATGTCGGTGATCGGCGGGCTCGGCATCGAGCACGAATCGCTGATGAACGACGCCAGGCTGTGCAACGACACGATGGCCGAGGCCAGGCGGGTCGCGGCCGAAGTCGGCATGAACGTGGTGATCCCGTTCCCGATCGCGGAGAACTTCGCGACCGCCGGCGAGGTGACCGACCAGACGCGCAGCGACGAAGGCGGCGGCGTGGCGATCCTGGCTGCGAACGCCGATCCGGAGGCGATTGCCGACTCACCGGTCGTGGCCGACTACCTCAACCACAAGAACCGCGAGTTCCTGCTGAAGGTCAAGGAGAAACGGTACCACAACCGGCCGTGCTACTTCCCGTGGTACTACATCCACGTCAATCCGGACGGCACGGTGTTCCCGTGCGGCTGCTGGTTCGAGTTCTCGAGCTTCGGCGACTTCAAGACCCAGACGTTCGCCGAGATCTGGACCGGGCCGAAGTTCAAGGAACTGCGACGGCAGCTGTACCACATGGAACTGCGCGACGTCTGCGCCAACTGCACGGTCGCCAACATGGGGCGACCCGACGTCAAGGCGTCGTTCTCGCACCGCGCCAAGGTCCGGCGGCAGGCGGCTGGCAAGAGCTGAGGCGCGCGAGGGCCGGTTCGCCGATCCCCCGGTCAGACGGGCAACCAGGCCGGCCGTCTGCGAGAACCCGACCCGCGCACCGAGCAGCGCGAGCAGACGGCCCGGCACCACGCCGCGGCAGGCGATCGCCGTGGGTTCCGCCTGCAACCCTGATCAGCCCTTCCCGCCCGGCCCCGCCACGCCAAACAGCGCGTACAGATCGAACCCCCAGATCGCCTTCGCCAACACCAACAACGCCGCCGCCGCCACCAGATGGATCGCGAACACCACCGCCTGCGCTGACAGCGTCGCCGCCACGACCGTCGCCCGACCAGCCTGCCGGCGCCGGCCCTCACCGACCTGCTCGATCGCATCGCGCCGGGCGCTCGCCGCGCTCGCCGCGGGTGCAGTCACCCTGGCCGATCCGTTGCCGACGCCATCCTCGACGTCCTCGAGCTCGACCAACGCATCCGCGGCCGACTGCGGTCGATCCGTTGGCGCTATCGCCAGCAGCCGTTCCCGCACCAGCCGATCGAGCGCGGCCGGAATCGATGCGTCGCGCGCCGACAGCGGCCCCGGCTTCTGCGCGCCCTGCGCCGCCCGTACCTCGTCAGCAGTGCCGACGAACGGCGGAGCGCCGGTCAGTGCCGCGTACGCAACACACCCGAGCGCGTACAGATCCGCGCGCGAACCCGCGGGGCCGCCCGCCAGCACCTCCGGCGCCGCGAACGTCGGCGCCTCACCGGCGCGCAGGCGGGCGTGCGCCCGCGCATCCGCCAGCCGGCCGCTGCCGTCGTCGAGCACGAAGACATTGCCCGGGTGGACACCACCGTGCACCAACCCCTGTTCGTGCAGCACATCCAGGGCTCCCAGCAGATCCCGCAGCAACGGCAGCAACCGCGACGCCGGCAAGCGCTGCCCACCGGCCAGCATCGCCGCGAGGCTCTTGCCGGGCACCATTTCCAGTGCCGCAAAGCACCAGGGCTCCGCCCGCCCGAAACCCAGCACCCGCAGCAACCGCGGATCGACGATCGCTGCCGCCGTGCGGACATCGACCTCGAACGCCGCGCGTTCGCGCGTCGCCCGGTCGGCCTGCGGCGACAGTCGCAGCACTTTCAGCGCCAGCGACCCAAAGCCATCGCGAGGTCTGGCGCGGTACACCGTGCAACGATCGCTGCGCCCCAGAACGTCTTCGAGCTGGTAGCCGGCCATCGCCTTGCCCACCTCGGGCTCCGTGGCGCCGACATCCGCCCCACCGGCCTCGGTCGACGCCGCAGCGTCCCCTGGGGCAGCGGTCGCGACGGCGCGATCCTCCTGCACGGACTCGAAGCGGACGAACGTCTGCCCGACGTGGAACCCATCGCCGAGCTCGATCTCGCACTCGGCACATCGTTCGCCGCGATGCACGAGACCCTGCGACGAACCCAGGTCCACGACCCGGAGGCGACCGTTGGCAACGACGATCTGGCAGTGCTGCCGCGACACCTTCGGGTCAGTCAGCCGCACCGCGCAGTCGCTGCTGCGACCGAGAACGACAGGTACATCCGCGTTCACTTCGAACCGGACGGTCTTCCCGTGCAACGTCGCCGTCAGCTGACCGATCACCATCACCTGACCGTAGCGGTGCGCTCTTGTCTTCACCAGCGAGCTGGCCGCGCGCCGCGCGCTACTTGCGGTCCTTCTTGTACCACTCGAGCGCATTGCCGGGATGCGCGCCGACCCGTTCGGTCACCGCCAGCTGCTCGGCAGCGTCCATCGGCACGAACGGCTGCACGGCGGCGATGTCGACTTCGAGTTCAGCGATCGTCCGACACCCGGGCACGGCCACCGCGACATCCTGCGACAGGGCCCACCGCACGCACTCGGCCGCCGTCACCTTCGCGTCCGCCCGCGCCAGTTGTCCGGCGGCGAACACCTTCATCGCGACCACCGCCGTGCCCTTGGCCTTGGCCTTCGGCAGCACCTGCTGCACGAACGACACCCACAACGGATCCGCACAGTTGACCGGTACCAGCACGGTCGCGAACGCAAACGCGTCCAGACACTGCGCCAGCACCGCCGGCTCGGCGTGGCCGGTGAAGCCGATGTGCTTGCACTTGCCGGCCTTCTGCGCCGCCAACGCCGCTGCCAGCACGCCGTTCTCGGCGTCGAGCTTGCGCACGCGATCGTCGTCGTCGCCGATCGCGTGGATCTGGAAGATGTCGACATGGTCCGTGCCGAGCGCCCTCAGGCTGTCGTCGAGTTCGGCGAGGGCCTTGGCGGCCGGCAGTTCGAACGACTTGGTCGCCAGCACCACCTGATCGCGCTTGCCGGCCAAGGCCTTGCCGAGCCGCCGTTCGGCGCGGTGGTGGTCGTAGCTCGGCGCGGTGTCGAAGTAGCGCACGCCGAGGTCGAACGCGCGCGCGATCAGCGCCACCGCGGCGTCTTCTTGTTCGTCCGGCAACGTGCCGAGCGGATGCGTGCCAAGCCCGAGGATCGGCACCTCGAGACCAGTGCGACCGAGCCGACGGCGCGGCAGCGGCGGATGCGGATCGACCGGCGACGGGTCCTGCGGCCAGGAGCACACGAACGGCACTGCGGCAGCAGTCGTGAGGAATGCGCGGCGCGACGGGTCCACCCTTTCGACGATAGGCGGCGATCGGCGATCTCGCCACCCGGCATCGGCGCGCGCGGGTCACCGCCGCTGCATCCTGGCCCTCAGCGCGGCGTCGTCCAACACCGGCAGCGGCGCGGTCGGTTGCGCCCGCAGCGCCATCGCCTGCGGCACCCCGTTCATGTCGATCATCCGCGTGGTGCTGTAGCTGCCGTCCTCGTGCACATACCACTCCCAGCCCTGTTCGACGACCGTCTTGGCGATCGGCGACCATGGCCCTTCCCAGTCGAGCCGGACGTCTTGGGTGACGCCATTCAACGCCTTGGCCGTCTGGCCTCCGGCGTAGCGCAGCGTTGCCGTGGGCTTGGCGGGCGTCGTGGGTTGCGGTGGCTGCGACGGTACTTCCGCCCGGACTGGGGCGACCGGCCCTGGAGCCGCCGGCACCGTCACGGCCGGAACCGGAGCCGGTGCGACCGGCGCCTCCCGGTGACTCAGCCAGTAGTAGCCGCCGGCGGCGGCAACGCCCAGCACGAGCACCGCGGCAACGCCGCCTGACACGGAGAAACTCGAGTCACTCATGGTAGCAAACGGCGCCGGGACCACGGCTGTGGTCCACGGCGCCGGTCCTGCATCGGTAGTTTCGGACTTCGACCTGGATCAGGTCAGGGTCGGATCACAGGTGCTGGATCATGCAGCCCGAGGCGTGCACCTCGAACGGCGCGGCACCGGCCCCCGGGTTCAGACCCAGGCCCTGCCACCACAGATCGAACGGCGCAAACGACTGCACGATCGTCCGGGTCGCAGCGTTCAACGGGATCATCTGCTGCACCACTCCGGTCGCATTGGCAAACGACAAGAACGTCGTGCCATTGACGAAGTCGACGCAGACATTGCCGCGGGTCGTCGGGTGCGCCACGATCGGCGACAGACTGCTGACCGGCAAGCTGCCGAGCGGGCTCGGGCCGAAGGCCAGCACGATGAACACCGGCTGGTTCGCCATCGACGGATCCTTGAACAGGAAGCCGATGTCGTCCGCTCGCGGCGTCGCCGACAGGTTGCCGTCATAGACGTCCGGGTGCAGGCCCGACAGCCAGTTGGTCGTGCCGCCGAGCGGCGTGCTATTGGCAGCGCCCGGGTTGCTGACCGGGTAGCTGGTCTGGTTGGTCTGCGTGACTGCGACGCCGGCGGAGATGGCGGCGATCACTTCGAAGCGGATCTGCCGCAGGCCGGTCGCGCCGCCGGCCGGGAACACCGCGGGCGGCGTCGGCACCTGCGCCGCCGTCGGCATGAAGCAGCACAGGTTGGCGTTGTTCAGGCTGGTGATGCCGGTGCCGGGGTTGTCGCCCGTCGCGCCGTTGAACGCACAGTGCAACGACACGCCATCGGTCGGCCAGGTCTCGGCGATGACACTGGCGCCCATGAACACGTCGCCCTTGGGCGTCGCCGGCGGTGCGAAGTTGATCGTCCAGATCCAGGCGACCGGGCCGGTCGCCGTGCTGGCCGGCAGGTTGACGATGCCAGTGCGGAACCAGAGCGCGCCCGGCGTGTTCGGGGCGGGCGTCACCGTGTCCTCGACGTAGCCGACGATCGTGAACGATGCCGGGGTGGTGCCGATCTGGTCCTGCGTGACCAGACGGCAGCCGGCGCAGGTGTAGGTGGCGCCGGTCGGGTCGGCCGGATCCAACATCCAGTCGCGCATGTCGCGATCGTTGAAGTGATTCAGCAGGTCGGCCTCGATCGTCGTTGCACCGACGCGGTCGGTGAAAGTCGTACCCCACCCGTCATCGAAACCAAGTTCCTGGTTCTGCGCGGCGAGGGCGCTGGCGAGGGCGAGAGTGGCAAGGGAAGTAGCTCGCATGAAGCGAAAGTCTCCGAAATGGTGAAGGGAACAGCGCGCCGGTCGCTGATCGGGGGAGCCCGCGATGGCGCTCCTGGATGATGGCACCCACCTGCCCGGCAGGAAAGGGGGTGTTTGCACCATGCGTATGGCAAGAAGCCGGCATCGGCAGGCGGGTCGGGCAATCGGCCCGCAGGTTCGTTGGCAACGGCGGTCCGCCGCAGCAGAACCCGGCTCGACGTTGGCCGCCGGGTCGTCCCGCTCCTAGACTCACGCACGGACCGGGACCCCGCCGACCAACGATTCGCGCGCCACCAACTCAGCACTACCACCCGACCCCATGGCACAGAAGACCCAAGAGAATCCCCGCACGCAGGCCACCATCCGCTTCATCCAGGCCGTGCGCCAGCGGGTCGGCACGATCGTCGTCGGCCAGGATACCGTCGTCGAACGGCTGTTGATCGCGCTGTTCACCGGCGGCCACGTGCTGCTGCAGGGTGTGCCCGGCATCGCCAAGACGCTGCTGGCCTCGACGCTGTCGCGGGCGATCGACCTGAAGTTCGCGCGCGTGCAGTTCACGATCGACCTGCTGCCCGGCGACATCCTCGGCAGCGAGATCCTCGACCCGCGGACCAACACCTTCGCGGTGCACAAGGGCCCGATCTTCACCAACCTGCTGCTGGCCGACGAGATCAACCGCGCGGCGCCGAAGGTGCAGGGTGCGCTGCTCGAAGCGATGCAGGAACGCAAGGTGACGATCGGCAAGGAGACGTTCAAGCTGCCGGCGCCGTTCCTGGTGATCGCGACGCAGAACCCGATCGAGCAGGCCGGCACGTTCGAACTGCCGGAAGCGCAGCTCGACCGCTTCATGCTGTGCCATCGGCTCGGCTATCCGAAGCCTGCCGAGGAGAAGGAGGTGCTGCGCCGCAACATCCACCTCGGTGTCCGCCGCGAGGACAAGGGCGCGATCGCGCGCACCGAGTTCGACATGATCGACGACAAGCCGGTCGGCAGCACCGAGGACCTGGTGTCGGCGATGGAAGCAGTCCACGACGTGCACGTCAGCGAGACGTTCCTCGACCACGTCGTGCAACTGGTCGAGAAGACCCGGCACCACAAGTCGCTGGCACTCGGCGCCAGCCCGCGGGCCGGCATCTCGCTGATCAAGGCCTCGCGCGCCCGCGCGCTGATCCACGGCCGCGACTATGTCGTGCCCGACGACCTGTTCGCGCTGGCCGAAGACGTGGTGCTGCACCGGATCCGGCTGACCTACGAAGCGCTGGCCGACGGCCTGACCGGCCTGCAGGTGCTGCAGTCGCTGCTCGCCGACGTCGGTGCGCCGGAGCGCCGCTGAGGCCATGCAGGGTCAGCTCGAATCGCTCGACACACTCGACAGCCGGCAGTTCCTGATCGCGGTCCGCCGGCTGGCCGACGCGCTCAGCTACGGCAGCGACAAGTCACCGTTCCTTGGCAGCGGCCTCGAATACGTGCAATCGCGGCCGTACGTGCCGGGCGATCCGGTCAAGTGCATCGACTGGCGGATCACCGGCCGCACGCGCAAGGTGTTCGTCAAGGAGTACGAAGCGCCGAAGCGGATGGATTGCTGGCTGCTGATCGACACCTCGGCCTCGATGACGATCAGCTCGACGCGCCGCAGCAAGTACGGCACCGCCGTGCACATCGCCGGTGGCCTCGCGTTCGCGTGCCTGGACCGCGTCAGCCCGGTCGGCGTGCTCGGCATCGGCGATCGGACGCTGCGCGTCGAGCCGAGCCTGTCGCGGCCGATGATCCTGCAGTGGTTGCACCGGCTGCGGCACTACCGTTGCGACGAACGCACGACGCTGCACCGCCGCCTGCTCGAACTGCAGCCATCGCTGAAGAACCGCGCGCTGCTGATCGTCCTGTCGGACCTGCACGATCCGGAAGCACTGCCGGCGCTGAAGCAGCTCGGTCAGGCCCACGATGTCGTCGTCCTGCAGCTGCGCGATCCGGCCGAGCGCTCACTGCGTGGCGCCGGCTTCCTGCGCGCGCGCGAAGCCGAGACCGGTCGGTCCCTGGTCACACACGGTCGCGCTGTCTGGACCGATCCGACCGAACTGGCGCAGCAACTGCGGCGCGCCGGTATCGACCATCTGCTGATCGACACCGAGCAGCCGTTCGCGTGGCGCCTGCGACACTTCTTCGGCAACCGCAACCTGCTCGGCAAGGGAGCGCGATGAACCGCACGTCACCATGGCCCGCACTGGCCCTGTGCTTGCTTGCCAGCGCGCAGCAGCCGGCGCCGTCGAGCCCGCCGCCGACGACCCCGCAGGAGACCGTCGGCATGCCCGGACGGATCGAGAACCTGATCCTGCCCGGCACCGAGCTGGCAGCCGCGCCGGCGCCGCCGCACACCAGGATCGTACTGCGGATCACCGCAGCGCGTCCGCACGGTTCGCTGTTCCGCTACGACATCGAGTTCACCGGCTTCGAGCCCGGCGCCCACGACCTGCGCCCGTACCTGCGGCGCAAGGATGGCTCACCCACCACCGATCTGCCGGCGATCCCGATCCAGGTCTCGCCGGTGTTGCCGGCAAACGTGATCGAGCCGCGCGACCTGCAGCCGACTTCGCTGCCGCGCGTCGGCGGCTACACCACCTGGGTGATCCTGGCGATCCTCGCGTGGATCGCCGGCCTGCTGGCGATCCTGTTCGTCGGCCGCCGCAAGGCCGTGACCACCGCCGGCGCGACCGCCGAAATCACGCTTGCCGATCGCCTGCGCCCATTGGTCGAGGATGCCATGGCCGATCGGCTGCAGCCTGAGCGCCGGGCCGAACTGGAACGATTGCTGTTGTCGTGGTGGCGCGATCGCCTCGGCCTGCAGCAACGGACCGCCGCCGAGGCCGTCGCCACGCTGCGCAACCACCCCGAGGCCGGCGAACTGCTGCGCCAGCTCGACGCCTGGCTGCACGAGCCCCCGGGCCGGATGCGCACGGTCGACGTCAACGCGCTGCTGCGACCGTACCAGGCCCCGGTCCCGACCACGGCCCGCGGAGGCGCCGCATGAGCTTCTCGCACCCCTGGGTGCTCGTGTTCCTGATGGTGCCGATCCTGCTGCTGGCGTTCGTCTGGCGCCGCGCCGACCGCCGCCTCGCGCTGCCGTTCGACCATGGCCGCCGCCGCTCCGGCGGTTTCTTGCGCGTGGTGCTGGACGTCGCCGAGTCGCTGCCGCACCTGGCACTCGCCATCGTCGTCATCGTGCTGGCCGGCCCACAGCAGCTCGGCGAACCGAAGTCGCGCCGCGTGTTGACCAACATCGAACTGTGCGTCGACGTCTCCGGCAGCATGACCGCCTCGTTTGGCGACGGCGATCGCTACCAAGGCGCGATGAAGGCGATCGACCAGTTCCTCGACTTCCGCAAAGGCGATGCGTTCGGGCTGACGTTCTTCGGCGACAGCCTGATCCACTGGGCACCGCTGACCACCGACGTGTCGGCGATCCGCTGCGCGCCGCCGTTCATGCATCCGAACAAGCTGCCGAACTGGTTCAGCGGCGGCACGATGATCGGCAAGGCGCTGCTGGCCTGCCGCTCGCTGCTGGCCCAGCGCGAGGAAGGCGACCGGATGATCATCCTGATCTCCGACGGCGAGAGCTTCGACCTCGGCAACGGCGCCGACGAGGAGATCGGTCGCAAGCTGCGCCAGGACCGCATCACCGTCTACGCCATCCACGCGGCCGAGGGCGAAGTGCCGGGCGAAGTGCTGAACGTCTGCACGATCACCGGTGGCGAAGCGTTCCAGGCCGAGGATCCAGACGGCCTGCGCGCGGTGTTCGCCAGGATCGACCAGATGCAGCAGACCAGGATCGAGAAGGTCACGGCCGAGACCCAGGACTGGTTCCAACCGTGGTGCGTGATCGCCGCGTCGCTGCTGCTGGCCTCGTTGCTGTGCCGGTTCTCGCTGAGGTACACGCCATGGTGACCGCCGCCGTGCTGGCCGCGCTGGCCGCGTTCGTCGTCGCCGGTGCCGAGTTGCTCCACCGCCGCCGGATCGCCCGGGTCGCCCGGCTGGCGTTCGGGCCGTCGGGGCGGCCCGCGACCTGGGTCGCGGTCGAACCGTTCCTGCGCGCCTTCGGCGCCGCGGCGTTCGTCTGGGGTGCCATGGTGCTGATCGAGGCCAAGCCGAAGGTGCACAAGCTCGGCGCGCACGGCGATGGCGATCCGCGGCATCTGGTACTGGTGCTGGACGTGTCGCCGTCGATGCGGCTGCAGGACGCCGGGCCAACCAAGCAGCAGAGCCGGATGGCGCGCGCGCGCGACGTGATGGAGTCGTTCTTCCAGCGCGTCGCGATCGAGCAGTTCCAGATCTCGGTGATCGCCACCTACACCGGCGCGATCCCGGTCGTGGTCGACACCAAGGACGTCGAGGTGGTGCGCAACATCCTCGGCGACTTGCCCCTGAGCCAGGCGTTCCCGGCCGGCAAGACGGACATCTTCGCCGGACTGGCCGAAGCCGCGAAGATCGCCAGACCGTGGCCGCCGGGATCGACCACGGTCATGCTGGTCTCCGACGGCGACAGCGTGCCGCCGACCGGCATGCCGAAGATGCCGCCGTCGGTCAGCAACACGCTCGTCGTCGGCATCGGCGATCCGATCACCGGGCGGTTCCTCGACGGCGCGCAGTCGCGACAGGACCGGTCGACGCTGAAGCAGATCGCGGTGCGTCTGTCGGGCGCCTACCACGATGGCAACGAGAAGCATCTGGGCAGCGATCTGCTCGCCAAGATCGCCGGCGTCGGCGACAGTTCGCCGCTCGACAAGTTGACACTGCGCGAATACGCGCTGTTCGCGCTGGCCACCGGCGCGTTGCTGTGGTCGTTGCTGCCGCTGCTGCTGCATCGGTTCGGCACCCGCTGGCAAGCCGGGGTGCCGCTGGCGCCAGCCACAGCTGCTGAACGGCGGCAGTCGGCATAGGAACGACGCATGCCGGCTCCCAGCGCGCTGCCCACGCGATCGCCGCCGCTGCCACGCGGCGCCGTGATCGGCTCCTTCATCGGTTTGACCGCGTGGGCCATCGCCCTGCTGCTGGTCAGCCTCGCCCATGGTGACGTCGACGCCGCGCTGCAGGTCGGCCTGCCGTGCCTGCTGCTCGCGATGGCCATGTGGGCAGTCGTGACGATCTGCCACGTCGCGGCGATCGCCGCGTTCGGCCCCTCGGCGCCTCTGACCCGGCGCACGCTGGTCGGCGCGCTGCTGACCGCGATCGCGATCCTGCTGTGGCTGGTCGATCGCTGGGCGATGCCGTTCCTGCGCGGCAATGACCAGCTGGCGGCCACGCTCGACCGGCTCGGCACCACGTCGTCGGTGCCGACGGTACTGCTGTGGGTTCCGACCGTCGTCGCGCCGCTGCTGTTGTGGTCACCGTTGCGGGCAATGCTGTCCCCACCTCGCCCCCACTGACCGATGTACCGCGAACTCGATCCAGCCAAAGTCATCGACACCGCCGCGCGGCTGCGCGATCGGATCCGCGAGCGGTTTCCGCACGCCAACCTCGGCAACGTCGCCGAAGAACTGCTGGCGCTGGCCCGTGCCCACGCCGAACGTTCGGCGGCGATGAAGCGGCCGCACTGGCCGCTCCGGATGACTTCCTGGTTCCTGCTGTTGTCTGGCATCGGCTGCATCGTGTTGCTGCTGGTCTCGGCCTGGCCCGAGATCGCCTCGGGGCGCTGGACCGTGACCGACAAGGTGCAGACCATCGAGTCCGGCACGCAGATGATGTTCTTCCTCGGCGCCGGCGCGGTGTTCATGCTGTCGCTCGAACTGCGGGTCAAGCGGCGCCGCTGCCTCGAAGCGGTGCACGAGCTGCGGGCGATGGCGCACATCGTCGACATGCATCAGCTGACCAAGGACCCCGACCGAGTGCTGCATCAAGGCCCGAGCACGCCGGCGTCGCCGGTACGGACGATGACGGCGTTCGAGTTGACGCGGTATCTGGACTACTGCACCGAGATGCTGTCGTTGATGGGCAAGGTCGCGGCGCTGTATGGGCAGAACTTCCCGGATCAGCAGGCGATGGAGGCGGTCGACGAGGTCGAGGACCTGACGACGTCGCTGGCGCGCAAGATCTGGCAGAAGATCATGATCCTCGAACAGGCGGTGGCGCCGGGCGCGCCGCCCGCGACTGGCTCGGCCCCGGCGACACCCGCCTGACCACGTCGGCCCCAACCGCTACCATCGGCAGCACCATGGCGGCCCGCCTCGTCGCCGCGATCCTGCTGGCGTCGTTCCCGCTGCTTGCGCAGCAGGAACGCGCGCATTGGGCCTTCGTGCCGCCAACGCGCGCCGAGCCCCCCGCCGTCCGCGACACCAGCTGGCCGACCAACCCGATCGACCAGTTCGTCCTCGCCAGACTGGAGACCGCGGGCCGGCAACCGGCACCCGCGGCCAAACGCCACGAACTGCTGCGCCGCGCCACGTTCGCGCTGACCGGGCTGCCGCCGACCGACGAGGAGACCACCGTATTCCTGGCCGACACCGCCGCCGACGCGTTCGAACGGCTGATCGACCGCCTGCTGGCCTCGCCGCACTACGGCGAGGAGTGCGCCCGCCGCTGGCTCGACCTCGCCCGCTGCGCCGACACCCACGGCATGCAGCGCGATCAGGAGCGTTCGATCTGGCGCTGGCGCGACTACGTGATCGACGCGCACAACCAGGGCTACTCGTACCGGCGCTTCGCCACCGAACTGCTCGCCGGCGATCGTCTGCCGGACGCCACCGTCGACCAACGCGTCGCCACCGCGTTCTTGCGCTGCAATCCGAGCAGCGACGAAGGCGGACTGATTCCCGAGGAGTTCCTGGCCCGCTACGCGATGGATCGCACCGATGCGTTCGGCACCGTGTTCCTGGGTCTCACCGTCGGCTGTGCGCAGTGCCATGACCACAAGTCCGACCCGCTGACGCAGCGCGATTACTACCGGTTGTTCTCCTGGTTCGCATCGTTCGGCGAGGACGGCAACGACGGCGGCGCCGCCGCACCGGCACCCGCGATCGCCGCGCCGACCGGCACCGCGATCGAAGAACTCGCGCATCGGCGGCAAGCCGTCGCGGCGGCGGCAGCGGCGTGGCTGCTGGTCGAGCCGAAGCCTGGTGAACTGCCACTGCACGGCGTTGCGGTCGCCGACGATGGCACCACCCTGACGACCCTGGCCGACGGCAGTGTTCTGGCCCGTGGCCCTGCACCCGCGCGTGGCGGCTACACGCTGACCGTCGATGGCGACTTTGCCGGCCTCACCGCCCTGTGGCTGCACGCGCTGCCCGACGAAGGCCTGCCGGCCAGAGGCCCTGGTCGCGCCGAGAACGGCAACTTCGTGCTGACCGACGTCGCGCTCGCCGCCGGTTCCGATGCCGGCACAGTCCGCCTCCCGTTCGGCGCCGCCACCGCGCCGTTCGCGCAGAACGGCTTCGAGCCCCGCTTCACGATCGATGACGATCCGCACAGCGGCTGGGCAATCGCCGGTCGCCACGAGCCGATCGCGCTGACCTTGGCGTTGGCGGCGCCATTGCCGCCGGGAACGACACGGCTGCAGCTCACGATGCGCCATGACAGCAAACACGACCAGCACCTGCTCGGCCGCTGGCGCATGACCGGCTCGCGCGACCCGCGCTGGCTGGCGCCGTCTCTGCAACCGTGGCAGAGCCACGGGCCAACCGACGCCGCCGTCGTACCGGCCGAGGCGAACTGGCAGAAGCGGCCGGAGTGGCGCGATGCCGTCGTGCACGACCTCGGCAACCGCGAAGGTGCCACCTTCCTGCGCCGGACGCTGACGGTACCGACCGCGCGCCGGCTGACCCTTGCGCTCGGCAGCGACGACCACGCGACCCTGTGGTGCGATGGCGAGCCGGTGTTCACGCGCGCCGTGCAGCGCGCCGCTGCCCGCGGCCAGGACTCCGTCGACCTCGATCTGACGGCCGGCGAGCACAAGCTGCTGCTGCGGATCGACAATCTCGGCGGTCCCGGCGGCTTTGCGTTCGAGGTCGCCGACGCCGGACTCGGTCTGAACGCCGAAGCCGCCGCTGCCCGCAGCACGCTGGACCTCGCGCGCAAGGAACTCGCCGCCGTCGAAGCGGCCGCGCCACGGTGCCCGGTCGCCGATGAACTGCCGACGCCGCGCCGGACGTTCGTGCTGCGCCGCGGCCGCTATGACCAACCCGACGACGAGGTGACGCCGGGCACGCCCGCGTTCCTGCCGCCACTGCCCGAGAACGCGCCACGCGATCGCCGGGCGCTGGCCGCCTGGTTGTTCTTGCCCGATCACCCGTTGACGGCGCGCGTGCACGTCAACCGGTTGTGGACCTGGCTGTTCGGCCGCGGTCTGGTCGCGACGCCGCACGATTTCGGCATTCGCGGCAGCCGGCCGAGCCACCCCGAACTGCTCGATTGGCTGGCGACCGAGTTCGTCCGTTCGGATTTCGACGAACGGCATCTCGTCCGGCTGATGGTGACATCGGCGACCTGGCGGCAGGCTGGTGTCGCCGACACCACGTTGCACACGGTCGACCCGGACAATGTGCTGTGGGCGCGCGCCAACCGGCTGCGGCTGCCGGCGGAGGCGATCCGCGATCAGGCGCTGGCGGTGTCGGGGCTCCTGGTGCGCACGCTCTTTGGCCCGCCGGTCCGCCCGTACCAGCCGGAAGGGGTCTGGAATGCCGTCGCGTTCCCCGGCAGCAACACCGAGCATTATCGGCAGGACACTGGCGACGCGTTGTGGCGGCGCAGTCTGTACACGTTCTGGAAGCGCACGGCGCCGCCGCCGTCACTGACGACGCTCGATGCGCCTGCGCGCGAACGACCGACGATCGAACGTTCCCAGACCAACACGCCGCTGCAGGCGCTGGTGCTGCGCAACGACGTGACCTTTGTCGAGGCCGCGCGCGCGTTCGCGGCGAACATGTTGCGCAGTGCCGGCAGCGATGACGAACGGCTGGTCGCGGCCTGGCGGCGACTGCTGCAGCGAGTGCCTGAGCCGGCCGAACTGGCCGTGCTGCGCGCGGCGTTGGTGCGCCATCGGCAGACGTTCGCCGACGACCGGATCGCCGCCACCGCCCTGATCGCGGTCGGCGCGAGCCCGCGCGCCGACGACCTGGACCCGGCGGAACTCGCGGCCTGGACCCTGACGCTGGGCCTGCTGTTGAACCTCGACGAAGCCCTGCACCGCGGTTGACCGGCTGCGTCATCCACGCGGTTGCGGCGGGCTGCCAGCGCGAACCATGCCTGCCGCGCGCGGAACCGCCCTAGACCGCAACTTGCACCTGCGGCACCATCGCCTGCACGCGGGCCACCGCCGTCGCCAACGGCACGCGCAACACCGGCACGTCGCCATACGCACGGAACCTGCCATTGGCGGTCCAGCGATCGCCGGCCAGCAGATTGCGCAACTCCGGGTCCCACTGCATGAACAGGTCCTGGCGCGGATCACCGAACCCGCCGGCATTGTTGAAGCCGCGCAGCCAGACCGCCGGGAGCGCGATCCGTTCCACGATCATCGAATGCACTGGTGAAACCGGGTCACCGAACCCGATCAGATCACCAACCGCAAGGTCTCTGGGCACCGCGGTGTTGGTGAACGCCGGCGCTCCCTGGTAGAGATGCGCGCCGATCCACGGCCCGGTCGCCTGCCGCACACCCGCAAACGGCGGAATGCCGTCGACGATCGCGCGAACGGTCACCCAGGCCGCCTCGACCCCCTCGACACCCGGTATGCCGGCGGCGCCGACGGCGCGTTGGGCCGCATCGCCGGCCTGCAGCAGCCAACCCATGGCCGCCTCGTGGCAGTTGTGGGGCTTCAACGATCCGGCCGCGGGGACACCGGCCCAGGCAACGCCACGCTGCAGCGCCCCCACCATCTCGGCGGCGGCCCCGGCCGCGGCGGCCCCGCCACCGGGCAACTGGTGATAGCGGATGCGCAACGGCCGTGCCGGGCCGCGACCGAGCCGCCCACCCGCCACGCACGCACCGCCCTGAGGCACGATCCACTGCGCCTCGCGCACGAGGTTGACGGGGCGCCAGGCGTTGCCGCCCAGGCCGATCTCGTCGTTCCTGGCACCGATCGCCCAACCACCACCGAGGCTGAGCATGACATGCACCAGACGCCGCACCCCCATCGCCGCACCGCGGACCAGCCACGTCCGGTCCGGATCGACATCGATGAAGCCGAGGATCGCGCCCGGCGGCACGGTCCGGATCACCTCCCGCGCATGCTCGATGCCGGCCGCGGCAAGCAGCGGAGCGTTCGGCGCGATCATTGCGGCAAAGTCGCCCTCGTACCGGATCTGCCGCCACTGCGCGGCCTGTGCTTGGGTGATCGTGCCGGCCCGTCGCAGGCACTCCACGACGGCGTCCAGGGAACGTCGCACGGCGCTCTCGGCAACCCACTCCGGATCACGCATCAGGTCGAGGGCGAATTGGGCCTGGGTCATTTGGGAGCCTCGGTTCAGGGCTTCGGGTTGACCGGCTCCAGTTCCGATTCCGGCGGCGTCTGGCCGTCGGTGTCGGACGACGCCGCAGCATCGCCACCACCGCCGCCCGTGCCCGGTGTGCCCCCCTTCAGCGCGTTGCCGACCACGAAGTCTGCGGCCTTCGCCAGCATGTCCGATTCCCCGCCAGCACCCTTGGCGTTCATGATGCCGCCGATCAGGCTCATGCCGCCGGTCTCCGGCGCCGCCAGGGCCGACATCGCGATCGGCGCCATCTGCTTGACGAAGTCGAGCCCGGACCTGAAGTTCTCCGAACCGGTCTTCGCGGCGTTGGCCGCCGCATCCGCCGCGTGCTTTGCCGTTGCTTCGCCGATCGCCTTGACCAGGTCCTGACCGCTCAGATCGCGGAACATCTGCGAACGCATCGCCTCCGCCAGCGCGTTGAAGCCCGACGGCGCCGGCAGGTCCTGCAGCGCCCCCAGCTTCGCCGACGTCGGATCGAGTCCGGTCGGCCTGGCGTTCAGATCCTGCACGCCCGGCGTCGCCGCCTGCAGCGGTTTCATCTGCGGCGGCAGGATCGGGATCATCGAGTCCTTCCAGTGCCAGAACCGCGACAGGTCGATCTTCTCGGCCGACACCGCCTGGCCGAGCACGGCTTCGCCGAACACGCCACCGGTCGGCACCGCGATGGTCGCCTGCGCGGTCGCCAGTTCCCGCTTCGGATCGCCAACGAACGGCTCCACGAACTGCCGCTTGAAGGCGACCGCGGCCACGGGATCGGCGATGCGCCACTTGTAACCGACGTAGGTGCCCGTGATCGCGACTGGCGCTGGATCGATCTGCGTACTCAACAACTGGCCACGGTGATAGCGGCGCGCCAGCGCCAACACGTCGCCGGGCGACAGGCTCAGCCAGACGGCCTGGTTGAAGTACAGGCGATGGTCGTCGAACGGACCGGGCGCCGAGGGATCGCTGCGCGGTCGCAACAACGACTGCGTCGCCTCGATCAGTTCGCGCTCGCCGGCACGCGCCCGGATTGCCGCCGTGAGCCGATCCTTCTCGTTCTGCAGTGCCCCGCGGCGGGTGCGCAGCGCCGCATCGAACTGCTCGAGACGCTGGCGCGCCGCCTGCACCGCGGCGGCGATCCCGGCGCGTTCGTGCTCGAATGCCTGCCGCAACTGGATCCCGAAGAACGCCGCCATCGGCCCGGCCGCCAGCGCGTGCCGTTGCGCGGTTTCGTCCTGCAGGGTCGCAAGGCGCACGTTCTCGGCCGCCAGGCCCTCGGCGAGCACCTTGCGGTCGGCGGCGGTCTCGGCGACCAGCCCGGCGATCTCGCCGTCGATCTTGTCGATGCGAGCCTGGTCGGCTGCGTCCGCCTGCGCGAGCCTTGCCAGCCGTTCCGCCAGCTGCTTGCCACGTTCGGCCGCAGCACCCTCGGACTCCCGGTAGTGACGCATTGCCTCCGCGAGCGCCGGCTTGCCGGCGCGCATCGCGGCATCGATCAGGATCGCGCGGTAGCGCGGAATGAGCTCGGTCACCTCGCGCACCTTGAACGGCAGGAACACGACGCGCTCGGCGTCGACGACGCGGGTCTTCAGGTCGAAGACCTCGACCACCTCGAAGTACATGACCGTCAGGGCATGCATGTGGTTGTAGTTGGCCAGCACGCGCGTGGTCAGCGTCTCGTCCTCGCTCTGCGACACCTCGCGCACCACCGATGCACGACGCGTGCGCGCCGCCTCGGCATGCCGCTGGGTAGTGGCGTTGACGGCCTGGTTGGCGGTCATCAGCATGTCCTTGCCGGCGTCGTTGTAGCTGACCGCCGTCGACACGCTCTGCGAAGATGCCGCCGCCGCGGACACGAACAGACCGGACACGGACGCCTGTTCGGTGGCCGAGAACGACGCGGCGGTCGAACCACCGCTGGCATGCTCTGCCGTCGCCGCGTGCTGGATCTCCGAGACGGCGCGATCCTGTAGGTCCGATTCCGCGGCGGTGTCCACCTGCGTCTCCGTTTCCGAGTCGGTGGCGCGCGTGCTGTGGTTCCAGTGGGTCATCGCGATCTGCGTGACTTCACCGGGTGCGAGCGCGACCGAGTGCAGCAGGTTGCCGAGCGCCAGCCCGCGCGCGAACCAGCCTTGTTCCTGGTACAAGATCACGCCCTCGGCCGGCAGGTTGGGCAGATCCAGGCGCTCGCCGGCGTGCAGCGGATCGACCAGGCTGTCGCTGGCGATGCCGCAGAGCCCATGCAGCGCCTCGGTCATGGTGAGCTGCCGGGGATCGCCGTCGATCGGCAGCCGGTCATTGAACACATCGAAGGCGGTCAGACCGGTCGCCGAGATGCGGTCGGCGAGTTCTTCGAGCGTCGCGGGTTCGGGGTGCAGGAACCGCCGCTCGATCGCACTGGGGTCCGACACCGCTGGCACAGCCGGAGCGTCGAGCGCGGCGCGCAGTCTGGCGTGCAGTGCGGCGGCACGCCGGGCGACATCCTGCAGATCCCCCAGATCCGCGGCGCCCGGTTCACCGCGCACCACTTCGACGACCCGCATCAGGGCGCCGGCCAGATGTTCGACGACATCGCGCTGCGGCGCCTTCTCGATGGTGCCGCGGATCCTGACCAACGTCTCGAAGGCGAAGTGCACCAGCCGGACGATCTGCGGATGCTCGGCCAGACGCTCACGCATCGGTGCGAGGTCGCTGATCAGCGCATCGGCGTCGGGCGCCACACCTGCGACCTCGATCTCGGCGGTCGAGACGCGTTCCTGCAGGGCGGGAACCAGGAACGGCTTCAGGCGGCGCCAGACGTCAGGCCACGAGAACGCGTCGAGGCGGTTCATCACCACGGTCCGGAAGTGCACGGTCGACGACACCGGCAGTTCGCCCATCTTGGGGATCAGGTAATCGGGCGTCGGTGGCGTCGGCCAGCCGTCGAAACCGCGTTCGGTGATGCTGGCGGCGGGAGCATCGCTGGGTGCGACCGGGCCCTTCACCGCTGGCTCGGGGGGCCGAGGCTTGGTGGCACCGGTTGCGTTCGTGGTGGTGGTGGTGCGTGATCCTGTTGGGGCGGAAGGGCGCGGCTTGGCGGGCATGTGTTCCGTGCGGATGCGGGGCCAGGGTGACGGGAACCGCGGTCAGTATGGGGACCGCGGTGGGCCGATGAAGGCAAATGACCGGAATGCGGGGGCGCTCACCACCCGGGCATCCACGAACGACACCGGCTGCAAGTCATTCTTGGTCGCGAGATCGCGTCATCCAGCCCGGTGGCGGCCCAACGACGCGCGTTCAGGTCCGCACACAATTGCGCCCGTCGGCCTTCGCGCGATACAGCGCCTCGTCCGCATGCCGCGTCAACACTTCGGCATTGCTGCTGTCATCCGGACAACACGCCATCCCGATCGACATCGTCGGCTGCGCCGACACCCCCCCGAGCGTCACCGGCTCCCCCGCCACCGCCGCCCGCAACTTCTCGCCGAGTTCGAGCCCGACCGAACGCCCGATCCCAGGCACGAAGATCGAGAACTCATCCCCACCGAACCGGCTGACGACCCCACCCGCCGCCGTGACGATCGCACCCAGCCGCCGCCCGGTCACCGCGATCGCACGCGCGCCGAGCAGATGCCCATGCTGGTCGTTGATCTTCTTCAGCCCATCCATGTCGGCCATGAACACCACCAGCGGCGATCCGGCGCGGACCGCCGTCGCCAGCACCTGGTGGAAGCGCTGCTGGAACACCCGCTGCACCGGCAGACCGGTCAGATCGTCGACGTTCATCATCTGGTCGACCTGCGCGTGGAACTGCTCGTCGAGTTCGTCGTGGTAGCAGAACTTCAGCACCGTGTCGCCGAGATGGATGCGGTCGCCGTCGCGCAGCATCGCCGTGGTGATCCGCTGGCCGCCGACCAGCGTGCCGTTGGTCGACGACAGGTCGACGAGCTGCCAGGTGTCCGGTTGCCCGCCGCGCTCGATCCGGCAATGCACCGCCGAGACCATCGGATCGTCCGGGATCACCAGATCGGCGCGATCGCCGCGGCGCCCCAGCACCAATTGGTTCTCGTTCAGCAGATAGCGGCGGCCGACCTGCGAGCCGCGCAGCACCATCAGCACCGCCAGCCGATTGCCGTCCGTCGCCGGCGGATTGCGCGGCAGCGAGAACTGCGTCCGGGTCAGGTCGGTGTCACGTGGATCGCGCATGGGCGAGGACCGGGCGCATGGTAGCGCCTCGAGCCGCCAACGCGAACCGGCCACGCCATCGCCGACTCCTGGATATCCGGACGGCCGCCGAGCAAACTGCCGCCCATGCGTCCCATGCGCCTGTGCCTTGTCGCCTCCGAGACCGCCCCGTTCGCCAAGACCGGCGGCCTGGCCGACGTGCTGCAAGGCCTCGGCAGGGTCCTGCACAAGCAGGGCCACGACGTGCGGCTGTTCCTGCCGCTCTACCAGCGGATCGAGAACGGCAAGTTCGACCTGGTGCCGATGGCCGGCGCGCAGGACATCGACGTCCGGCTGCCGCACCGGTCGCTGCGCTTCTCGATCAAGACGGTCGAGTTGCCGGGCAGCGAGGCGAAGGTCCACCTGATCGACTGTCCGGAGCTGTATCGCCGCAAGGAGCTGTACACCGACGACGGCGACGAGGCGCTGCGCTTTGGCTTCCTGTGCCGCGCGGTGCTGGAGACCTGCCAGCGGCTGCAATGGGCGCCCGACGTCGTGCACTGCAACGACTGGCACACCGCGCTGCTGCCGTTGTACTTGAAGACCGTGTATGCGTGGGATCGGCTGTTCGCGCGCACCAAGTCGGTGCTGACGATCCACAACATCGGCTACCAGGGCAGCTTCCCGGACAGCCAGCTCGACACGCTGGGGCTCGGCGAACAGCGGGCCCACGTCCACCACGGCGACCTGCGCGACGGCCGCTTCTCGTTCCTGAAGACCGGCGTGCTGCATGCGCACAAACTGACGACGGTGTCGAAGACCTACGCCAAGGAGATCCAGACCGCCGAGTTCGGCATGGGCATGGACGAACTGCTGCGCACCCGGAGCAGCGACCTGCTCGGCATCGTCAATGGCGTCGACTACGCCGACTGGGATCCGGCGAACGATCCGCTGATCCCGCATCCGTTCTCGGCCAAGGACCTGGCGGGCAAGGCCAAGATGAAGCAGGCGCTGCTGGAGCGGATGCACCTGCCGTACGACCCGCGCGCGCCGGTGTTCGGCGTGGTGTCGCGGCTGACCAGCCAGAAGGGCTTCGAACTGTTCGCCGATTCGATCCCGATCTTCCTGCAGCGCGAAGACATGCGGTTGTGCGTGCTCGGCTCGGGCGAGGACAGCCACGAGAAGTACTTCCAGTGGCTGCGCGACACCTGGCCGAAGAAGGTCGGCATCTACCGCGGCTACCACGACGAACTCGCGCATTGGATCGAAGCCGGCGCCGACGTGTTCTTGATGCCGAGCCGGTACGAGCCGTGTGGCCTGAACCAGATGTACAGCCTGCGCTACGGCACGCCGCCGTTGGTGCGCAAGACCGGCGGCCTGGCCGACACCGTCCAGGCCTGGGATCCGGCGACCCGGCAAGGCACCGGCTTCCTGTTCGAGGATTTCAGCAGCCAGGCGCTGGCCGGCACGCTGGACTGGGTGTTCCGCACCTGGCGCGACCAGGCTGGCTGGAAGCGGCTGATCCAGAACGGCATGGCGATGGACTTCTCGTGGGACAAGCAGGGCCAGGAGTACATCGGCCTGTACCGGTCGCTGGTGGGCTGAGAACGGACTGTCGCCGCGGCAGCGCGCCCGGCATCATGCGGCGATGCACGTCGTCTTCGTCGAACCGGCCTTTCCGAAGAACCAGCGCGAGTTCCTGCGCGGCCTGCTGAGCACCGGCGCCCGCGTCTCCGCGATCTCCGAACGCCCGGCCGAGGCGCTGCCCGCCAACCTGCGCGCGGGGCTGTTTCACTTCGAACGCGTCCGTTCGGTGGTCGACGAGGCGGCGCTGACCGAGGCGGTGCGGCGCTGCGAGAAACGCGCGCCGGTCGATCGGCTCGAGGCCACGATCGAGGCCCACGTGCTCGCCGCCGCACACGTTCGCGAACAACTGGAGATCTACGGCACGACGTCGCGCACGGCGTGGCTGTGCCGCGACAAGCCGGCGATGAAGGACGCCGTCCGCGCCGCCGGGGTCGCTTGTGCCGCCAGCACGCGTGCCAGCAACGGCGAGGAAGTCCGCGCGTTCGCCAAAGCAAACGGCTATCCGCTGATCCTGAAGCCGCTCGATGCGGCCGGTGCGTCGGGCACCGTCAAGGTCGCCGACGATGCCGGGCTCGAAGCGGCGATCCGCGAGATCGGTGTCGAACGCGGTCGCACCATCGCCGTCGAGGAGTTCCTGTCCGGCCACGAAGGCTTCTACGACACCGTCACGATCGAAGGGAAAGTCGCCGTCGACTTCGTCAGCCACTACTACCCGAACGTGCTGGAGGCGATGCGCACGCGCTGGATCTCGCCGCAGATCGTCGTCACCAACCGGATCGAGGAGTCGGGCTACCAGGAACTGCGCACGCTCGGGCAGAAGGTGCTGGGCGCACTCGGCATCTGGACGTCACCGACCCACATGGAGTGGTTCTTCGGCGAGAAGGGCCTGAAGTTCTCCGAGATCGGCTGCCGGCCGCCGGGCGTCGGCGTCTGGGATCTGTACTGCGCCGCCAACGAGTTCGACCTGTATGCCGCTTGGGCGCATGCGATCGTGCACGGCAACGTCAAGACGCAACCGTCGCGCCGGCTGGCGGCGGGCATGGTCGCGCTGCGGCCGGACCAGGACGGTGTCATCGATCGCTATGAGGGCTTCGAGACCATCCAACAACGCTTTGGCGAGTTCCTGATCGACTCGCACCTGCCGCCGCCGGGCACGCCGACGCAGGGGGTCGAGGGCGGCTACATGGCCAATGCCTGGGTCCGCATGCGGCACAGCAACTACGACACGCTGCGCGAGATGCTCGACACCGTCGGCAAGACCGTCAAAGTGCGCGCCCGCTGAACGTCTTGGCCGGCGGCGCCGCAGGTGCCCTCAGGCCTTCTTGTCCTTGCCGCGCTTGACGTCCCAAAGCGCCGAAGACAGATCCTGCAGCACGACCGGCTTGGTGATCACGCCGTCCATGCCCGACGCCAGGCAACGCTCCTTGTCGCCGACCATCGCATTGGCGGTCAACGCCAGGATCGGCAGCCGCGCGCTGCCGGCGCGTTCGCGCTGGCGGATCTGCTGCGTCGCCTGATAGCCGTCCATCCGCGGCATCATGCAGTCCATCAGGATGCAGTCGAACCTGCCGCGTTCGGCCTGGGCGACGGCCAGCACGCCGTCGGGCACCACCACCGCCTCGCAGCCGAGCTTGCGCAGCATCGCCAGCGTGACGCGCTGGTTGACCTCGTTGTCCTCGGCGACCAGCACGCGCAGTCCGAGCGAGGCTTCCTTGGTGAGGATCCGTTGGACCGCGGCCGGGCCGCCGCGGTCGCGATTGTCCAGTTCGCGCAGGAAGCGGATGATCGGGAACGGCCACAGGTACCACAGCAGTGCCACTGCCGGATCCTGCAGCCCGGACAGCTTCGTCCGGCGGCCGTCGCCGAGCACGACGACGAGGTCGCAGTTGCCGCGCAGCGAGCCATTGGCGCCGAACATCGCCGCCAGTACGGCGTCGTCGTCGGGCAGCGCCCGGGCATCGATCACGACGATCGCCTTCGGTTCCGCCGCTTGCGTGATCGCCGCCACGCCCTTGGCCAGTTCGGTGTGGAACGTCGCCGGCCAGGTCAGCGCCTTGGCGTCGGCCATCAACTGCTGCTGACCGAGGCTCGGCGGTCCGATCAAGGTCAGCGACCGCGACACCGGCAGCCGCATCGCCGCCTTGCCGGCCCGCTGCAGCGGCACCTCGAACCAGAACACACTGCCCTGGCCGAGCCGGCTGTCGACGCCGATCGTGCCCTGCATCAGTTCGACCAGCCGCCGTGAGATCGCCAGTCCAAGACCGGTGCCGCCATGCACACGCCGATGCGAACCATCGAGCTGCGAGAACGGCCGGAACAGCTTCTCCATCTCGCCGGGCCCGATGCCCGGACCGGTGTCCTGCACCTCGACACGGATCCGGATCCCATCGCCGTCCTCGCCGAGGATCGCGATCCGCATGGTGACGAACCCGCGTTGCGTGAACTTGACGGCGTTGCCGACGAGGTTGACCAGCACCTGGCGGATGCGCTGGCCGTCGCCGACCACGCGCGGGAACGGCAGCGGGCGCATCTGGTAGGCCAGTTCGATGCCCTTCTTGCGCGCCAGCTCGGCCAGCATGTCGGCGACGTCGCCAATCAGATTCTCGAAGTCGAACTCCTCCGTATGGATCGTCAGCCGGCCAGCCTCGATCTTCGACAGATCGAGGATGTCGTTCAGCACGCCGAGCAGGCCCTGCGCCGAGCGCCGCGCGGTCTCGATGTACTCGCCCTGCTGCGGATTCAGCGGCGTGCCGGCCATCAGTTCGAGCATGCCGACCACGCCGTTCATCGGCGTCCGCAGTTCGTGACTCATCGTCGCCAGGAACGTCGACTTGGCCGCCGTCGCGGCCTCGGCTTCATCACGAGCCGCACCCAGTTGCGCGACCGAATCGGCGAGGCGGCGCTGCGCGTCGCCGGCGTGCCGGCGAAGGCGGGCAACCGCGACGCCGACCAGCAGCGCCAACAACACCGCGCAGCCGACGCCGGCGAACGCCGTCTGCGTCAGCACCGCCTGTCGCTCCGCAAACAGCCCGTAGCTGAGCTCGACGCACGCCACCGCGACCACCTTGCCGTCACCGCCGATCGGCGCACAGGCCAGCAGGAACGTGCCGGTGGCATCGGTCCTGGGCGCGATCGATTCGGTCAGCACGCCCTCGGTCAGGGCCCGCCGCAGGATCGGATCCGGATTGGCAACCGGGATCCGGATGCCGATGTCGTCCGGGCTGCCGTCGCCGTCGCGATCACGCGACTCGGCGGCATCGACGATCGTGCAGACCTGCTGGTCGATCAGCACGCAGGTGTAGATCGCGACGATCAGCCCGTCGCCGCGCTGGACCCGGCGTAGCACGTCGATCTGGCGCTGATACTCGGGCACGCGTTCGTCACCGCGACGCAGGTAGGTGGCGTGCGCTGGCACGTCGATCAGCTCCGCCACCATGCTGGCGCGCCGCCGCAGCATGCCGCGGATCTCGTCGTCGAGCGCATGCCGCCACTGCCAGAACATCGGCACCGAACACGCGATCAACAGCACGAGGATGCCAAGCCCTGCCACCAGGCCATCCCGCAAGGCCCGCACCGGCCGAACGACCGCGACCGCCCCGGCCTCCGCCGCCGCGGATTCGGTCATGGGCAGCGGGGACTTCGGCTCGGACACCATCGCCGACCTGATCGACAACGCCTCGCGATCACCCTGAGCCGATTCGCGGCCGGCTGGCGGCCGCCCGGAACGGACCGCCGCAGTGGCCAGCCAGACAGTGTCGCGATAATCGTCAGCAGATGCCCGATCGTCCCGCTGCCACCGCCTGGTCCCGGCTGACCACGCGACTGTTCGCGGCGCTGGCGCTGCTGAGCCTGGTGCTCGCCGTCGGCCTGTTGACCATCGTCGGCCCCGACACGACACGCACGTTCATGCAGCATGGGGCGACGCTGCGCACGATGGCGACCACGGCGATGCAGGACCTGGCCCGCACCCAGGCCGTCGCCGCCGACCACGCCTTCGCCGAACTGATCGATGCGCATGGCACCGACCCGGCCGCGTTGCGGGCCCGGCGACCGACGCTGGACCGCGGGCTCGATGACCGGACGCGCAACCGCATCGCGGCCCACGCGGAGGAACTGCAGCACCAGCTCGACGGGCTGGCCGAGCCGTTCGCTGCCGACCTGCGCACCCGGCACCTGACCTGGATCGCGGCCGCCGTCGGTCTCGCCTTGCTGCTGGCATGGGTCGGACTGCACTGGTTCGTGCTGCAGCCGGTGGCGGCGCTGCAGGCGGCCGCGACCCGGGTCGCCGCGGGCGAGCTTTCCGCTCCCACGACCGGCGGTCGGCGCGACGAGCTGGGCGAACTGACGCGGGCGTTCGCGGCGATGGTCGAGCGATTGCGCCAGCAGCGCAGCGAGGTCGAACGGTTGACCCAGGGCCTCGAACAGCAGGTCGCCGCCAAGACCAAGCACCTCGAACGGGCGCTTGCCGACCTGCAGCAGAGCCATCGCCATCTGGCGCAAGCCGAGAAGCTGGCGACGATCGGCACGTTGGCCGGCGGCATCGCGCACGAATTCAACAACCTGATCGGCGGCATCCGCGGGTGCACCCAGGAACTGCTGGCAGACGAGCGCGACGACGATCGCCGGCAGACACTGCTGGTGATCGCGCGCGCGGCCGACCGGGCCGCCGCGATCACCGCCCAGATGCTCGGCTTCGCGCGCAAGAAGGCGCCGCAGGTTGCACCGTTCGATCCGGCCCGGGTAGCCAGCGATGCCCTCGCCCTGATCGAACCGGAGGCGCGCCGACGCCGGGTCCGGGTCGAGGCCGACCTCGCCGTCGGGCAGGTGCTGCAAGGCGATGCCGACGCCATGCACCAGGCGCTGTTGAACCTGCTGACCAACGCGCTGCAGGCGATGCCCGACGGCGGTCGGCTGCAAGTGACGGGCGCCGCGATCGACGCCGGCTTCGCGTGGACCGTCACCGACACCGGCACCGGCATCGCACCGGACGACCTCGATCGGATCTTCGAGCCGTTCTTCACCAGGAAGAACCAGCAGATGGACCCGGCCCAGCGCGGCACCGGCCTGGGGCTTGCGATGGTCTGGACGATCGTGCAGGCGCACGGCGGCAAGGTCACGGTGCAGAGCGAACCCGATCGGGGCTCGACGTTCCGGATCTGGCTGCCGGCATCGCCGGCGCAGCCCGCCCCTTCGGCAAGCTGAGCGTCACATCCGTACGACACCCCGCCACGAACCTGGAACGGCCCTGCGATGACCGGTCTGCCCCCCACACCGCTGCGCGTGCTGATCGCCGACGACGAAGAGAGCATGCGGCACTTCCTGCAGCGCGGCCTGCGTCGGCATGGCTATCAGGTCGACGCGGTCGAGACCGGCGATGCGGTGCTGCCGCACTGGTCCGCTGGACCGTATGACGCGGCGATCCTGGACCTGCGGATGCCCGGGGCCGACGGTCTGACCGTGCTGGCGCGGCTCAAGACCGCCGATCCAGCGGCGGTCGTGCTGCTGATGACCGCGCATGGCACGATCGCCACCGCGGTCGAGGCCATGCAAGCCGGCGCCGCCGACTTCGTCACCAAGCCGTTCCCGATCGAGGAACTGCTGCTGCGACTCGATCGCGCATTGGCCCAACGCCGGCTGCTGCAGGAGAACGTGCAGTTGCGCGCCCGGCTGCAGACTCCCGACGACCTCGGACTGGTCGGCCACAGTGCGGCGATGCGCGCCCTGCTGCAGCAGCTCGACGTGCTGCGCGGCTCGGATGCGACCGTGATGCTGACCGGCGAATCCGGCACCGGCAAGAGCCTGATCGCCAGGACGTTGCACGCGCTGTCGGCGCGGCGCGACGGGCCGTTGGTGACGCTGAACTGTCCGGCGGTGCCGGACAACCTGGTCGAGAGCGAACTGTTCGGCCATGAACCCGGCGCGTTCACCGGCGCCGTGGCCAGCAAGACCGGGCTGTGCGCGCGCGCCCACCGGGGCACGCTGTTCCTCGACGAGGTCGCCGAGATGAGCCTGCCGGCGCAGGCCAAGATCGAGCGGTTCCTGGCTGAACGCGAGTTCCTGCCGCTGGGCGCCAGCAAGCCGGTCCGGGTCGACGTCCGGATCGTCGCGGCGACCAACAAGGACCTCGGCGAAGCGGTGGCGGCGGGCCGGTTCCGCGCCGAACTGCTGTGGCGCCTGCAGGTGGTCGCGCTGCCGGTGCCACCCCTGCGGGAACGCCGCGAGGACATTCCGCTGCTGGTCGCCGAGCATCTGCGCCGGCTGGCCTCGCGTCACGGCGGCCAGGCGCCATCGCTGACCACCGAAGCCATCGGCGCGCTGACCGCCTACGACTGGCCGGGCAACGTCCGCGAACTGGAGAATCTGGTCGAACGGATGGTCGTGATGAGCGGCGGCCGAGCAGTGCTAGCCGCCGCGGACCTGCCGGCCGAGATCCGCGGCACCGACGCCGATCCGGATGCCCCGACCGACTACGAGGCGGCGCGCGCGCGCTTCGACCGGGCCTACTTCACGGCGCTGCTGATGCGCTGCGGGGGCAGCATCACCGCAGCCGCCAAGCGAGCCGGCCTGTCGCGAGGGCACCTGCACCGGCGGCTGCGCGAACTGCGCACCGCCGTCGACGTGGCCCGCGACCTCGACGCGGCGCCCGACGAGCCGCGCCGGACCGGCGACCCCTGATGTGGCACAGTCGTTGCCTTGGGTCCCAGGCATTCACCCATGAGCCGACCCATGACCAAGACCCACCACCTCTCCGCCGTGCTGATCCTGTCGACCGCACCGTTCTGGTCGGGGTGCACCGCGCCAGCCTCCGATGCACAGGTGCAGATCGCCCGCGTCGCGCCGCCCGCAGTGACTGCCGGCACGGCCGAGCACCGGCCGGGCCTGCACCAGGTCGTCACCTACGGCGACGGCCTCGTTTGCGGTGGCGCCCCAGAAGGCGAAGAAGGGCTGCGCTCGATCGCAGCGATGGGCATCAAGACGGTGATCTCGGTCGATGGCGCTGCGCCGGACGTGGCCACGGCGGAGAAGTTGGGGCTGCGCTACGTGCACCTGCCGATCAGCTACAGCGGCTTCCCTGACGAACGTGGGCTCGAACTGGCCCAGGCAGTCGCCAACCTGCCGGGTCCGATCTACCTGCACTGCCACCACGGCAAGCATCGCAGCGCCGGCGCACTGGCCGCCGCGGGGGTGATGAACGGCCTGTTCGACAACGAACACGCCCAGGCGCGGATGAAGGTCTCGGGCACCGCAGCCGACTACCAGGGGCTCTGGCAGGAGGCCAAGGATGCCCGACCGATGCCCAAGGAGGCGCTGCGCGCCGATCCCGCGAAGTTCCCTTCGGTCTCCAAGGTCAGCGGCCTGGTCGCCATCATGACCGAAGTCGACATCGCCAACGACAACCTCAAGGCCGTGCAGAAGGCGGGCTGGCAAGTGCCCAAGGACCACCCGGACCTCGTTCCGGCCAAGGAGAGCGCGCGTCTCGAAACGCTCTACACCCAGATGCACACCGAGCCGGATTCGACCGCCAAGCCGGCGGAGTATCAGGACATCCTGAAGCGTTCGCACGAAGTCGTGAGGCAGCTCGACGCGGCCATCCGCAGCAACCAGGCCGATGCCGCCGAGAAGGCGTTCGCCGCGGTCCAGAAGAGCTGCAAGGAATGCCACAAGCTCTATCGCGATCAGTGATCGGAGCACCGCGCGACACATCCGCGCGACGAGCTGTTTCGGCGACGTAACAGCCCCCGGGCGAAACCGGGACCGCCAGGGGACCTCGAGCGAGGGAACGGGGATTGCTTCGGGGGATCGCACCCCGCCGTTGCCCACCGCCCCGGGCGACGCCATCCTGCGGGCCGCAACGTGCCCATGAAGTCCCTTCGCCTCGCGTCGCTCTGTTGGCTCCTCCTGCTTGCTGGTTGCGGTGGCGACGCCCCCGCAAACCCGAACGGCACGGCTGCCGCCAAGACTCCGCTGGTCTACTGTGCGCTCGACCAGCAGTTCAGCGAGCCGCTGCTGCGGCAGTTCGGCCAGGAACTCGGCGTCGAGGTCCGCACGCAGTTCGATTCGGAGGCCGCCAAGACCATCGGCCTGGTCTCCGCGATCCTCGAGGAACAGAAGGCGCCGCGCTGCGACGTGTTCTGGAACAACGAACTGGCGCACACGGTCCGGCTCGCGCAGATGGGCCTGCTGCAGCCGTACGACTCACCCGCCGCGGCCGACGTGCCCGCGCAGTGGCGCGATCCGGGGAAGCGCTGGACGGCGTTCGCCGCGCGCGCCCGGGTGCTGATCGTCAACACCGAACTGCTGCCCGATCCGAAGGACTGGCCGAGCAGCTACCAGGACCTCGCCGATCCGAAGTGGCAGGGCCGGTGCGCCGTCGCCAAGCCGCTGACCGGGACGACGCTGACGCACTTCACCGCGCTGCGCAAGAAACTCGGCGACGACGAGTTCAACCGCTTCGTCGACCAGCTGTTCGCCAACGACGTCAAGTTCCTGCAGAGCAACGGCGCGACGATGCGCGAGACGGTCGCCGGCAAGGTCGCCTGGGCGTTCACCGACACCGATGACTACCACGTCGCCAAGACCAAGGGCCACAAGGTCGCGTGCGTGTTTCCCGACCAGCACGACGGCGGCATCGGCACGATGCTGATTCCCAATTCCTGCGGCATCGTGACCGGCGCGCCGGACCTCGAACATGCCAAGGCGCTGGTCGACAGGATCGTCAGCAAACAGACCGAAGCGCTGCTCGCGGCCGCGGCGGGCGCGCAGATTCCGCTGCGCGCCGGCGTCCCCGGCCCGAAGGACACCGGAATCAAGCCGATCGATGGCTTCCGGGCGATGGACTGGGACATCCCAGGCACCGCCAGTGCGCTGGCGCAATACAGCGCCGACTTCGGCAAACGGTTTGGCCTGTAGGTCCGAGCCCCCCCATCGCCATGACGTTCGCGCGCCGCCTCGCCGACCTGCTGCACCGCCTGCCGGTGGTATTGGCGCTGCTGTTCCTCGCCCTGTTCGCATTGCTGCCGCTTGGCGTGCTGGCCTGGCAGACGATCGCCGGTCCTGATGGGCTGACGCTGCAAGCATGGCGCGAACTGCCCGCCGACGAACATCTGCTGACCCGGATGTTCGCGTCGCTGCGGCTGGGCCTGGCGGCAACCGTGATCTCGCTGCTGCTCGGCGGTGGCCACACCTGGTTGTGCCTTGGTCGGGAGCTGCCCGGAGCCCGTCTGCTGCTGCCCCTCGGCGTTGCGCCGTTGGTGCTGCCCCCGATCTTCGTGGCGATGGGGTTTGCCGATCTCGGTGACATGTCGGGCTTCTGGCCGTGCGCGTGGCTGCTCGGCATCTGCCATGCACCGTTCGTCGCCGTGCAGGCGGCGCGCGGCCTGCGCGCGATCGACGGTCGTGCCTATGAGGCCGCGTGGCTGCTGCGCGGCCGCGTGCGCGCCGAACTGTGGCTGCTGCGCGCGATCCTGCCCGAACTGCTGGCCGGGTGCCTGCTGGCGTTCCTGTTCACCGTCGCCGACCACGGCGTGCCCGAGTTCCTGACCGTCAAGGGCAAGACCTGGCACACCTACGCCGAGGGCATCTTCGCCCGCTGGAACCGGCGCGCCGTCGGCACCACGTTCGCCGACCTGCAGAGTCCGATCGTCGCCGCGCTGCCGTTCATCGGCGCGCTTGGCCTGTTGCTGTGGGCGGCCCTGCGGCTGCGCGGCAAGGCACCCGACCGCGGCGTGGCCCGGCCGTTGCCGATCCGACCCCTCGGCGTGTGGCGCTGGCCCGCGCTGCTGCTGCCGCTCGGCTATCTGGCTGCCGGCGTCGGGGTGCCGCTGTACGTGCTCGCTTGCTGGACCGCCGGCTCGGCGCAGAAGGCCGAACCCATGTCGCTCCGGTTCGTCCAGCGGAGCTTCGCCAAGGCGATCGATCAGTGCCTGCCCGACCTGCTGCACTCGCTGTGGCTGGCGATCGGCGTCGCCCTGGTCGTGTTGCTGCTCGCCGTGCCGCTGGCCCGCACCGCCGCCCGGCGCCGCCCGGGCCTCGAACTGCTGTGCGCGCTGCCGGCGGCGGTGCCGGCGATCCTGCTCGGGATCGGCCTGGTCCGCGCGTTCTTCGACGCGGCGCCGCTGCGGGCGCTCGGCGGCGACTTCTACGCCGGCTGGGGCTTTGCCGTCTGCGGCTATGGCGCGCGCTTCCTGCCATTCGCGGCGCTGACGCTCGCCGCGCAGGTCCGGCGCCAACCGGTCGCCGCCGAAGAGGCGGCGGCGCTGGTGCAGCGGAGCGCCACCGCGCGCGCGCTGCGCATCCATCTGCCACCGCTGCTGCCGGCCATGTGGTCGGCCGCGGTCCTGGTGTTCGTGCTGGCGCTGCGCGAACTCGATCTCGCCGTCGTGCTGCCGGCCGCCAACGCCACCGCCGTGCGCCGTCTGGCCAACGCCGTGCACTTTCAACACGAGGACTACAGCGGCGTCATCGCGCTGCTGCTGCTGCTCGCCGCCGTCCTCGTCCCACTGATCCCCTCGCTGCTGGCCGGCCGCCGGTTGCGTTCCCTGTCGTAGCCCCATGGACGCCGTCACCATCCTGGACCTCGAACTGCCGCGCGGCAGCTTCCATCTCGGTCCGCTCACGCTGGCGGTCGCCAGGGGCAGCCGCACCGCGATCGTCGGTCCCTCCGGATCCGGCAAGACCACGCTGTTGCGGTGCCTCGCGGGTTTCGAACGCCCGACCCGCGGCACGATCCACATCGGCGAACACACCGTCGTCGACGCCCGTACCTGCCTGCCGCCGGATCGCCGCGGCGTCGGTTTCGTGTTCCAGGATGGCGCGCTGTGGCCGCATCTGTCGGCGCTGCAGCACTTGACGTTCGCGGCCCCCGGCCTCGGCAAGGACGCGGCCCGCGCGCTGCTCGCCCGCGGCGGCCTCGGCCACCTCGCCGACCGCAAGCCGGACACGATCTCCGGCGGCGAAGCCCAGCGCCTGGGCCTGTTGCGGGCCCTGGCGGCCAATCCGCGGGTGCTGTTGCTCGACGAACCGCTGCGCTCGGTCGACGTCCATCGGCGCGACGAGCTGGTGCTGCTGATCCGCTCGCTGGTCGACGAACGCGGGCTGACGATGGTGCTGGTGACCCACGATCGCGACGAAGCGCTCGCGCTCGCCGACGACCTCGTCGTCATGCACGACGGCAAGCTGGTCGAACGTGGCCCGGCATTGACGCTGCTGCAGCAGCCTCGCACGGCCTTCGCCGCGGCGTTCCTCGGCGCCGCCGCCTGCTTGCCCACCACCGATCGCGGCACCGCGATCGAGACGCCGCTCGGCACGTTCCGGCGCCCGAACGGCACGACCGGCGACCTCTTGCTGTGTGTGATGCCCGGGGACGCGACCGCGACGGCCGCCACCGCCGACCTGCCTGCCGGCAAGGTGCTGGCGTGCACGCCGGCGGCCGGCGCGTTCTCGCTGCGCGTCGCGTTCGCCGGCCAGATCGTGCAGGCGACTGCCGCGGCGCCGCACCATGCCGGTGCGATGGTCAGCGTCGCCCTGCAAGCCACCCCGCGCCTGCTCCCCTGGTCCAACCCATCGGTCCCTTCCGCATGAGCCTCGGCATCCGCATCGGCATCGTCGTGATCCTGTTCGCCGTGCTCGGCAGCGGCTTCGCCTGGCTGCAGGGAGGCGCCCCAGGCGCGGTGCGCGCGACCCGCTGGGAGTCCGCACGCCAGTGCCAGGAGTGCCATCAGGACGTCTACGAGGAGTGGCGGCAATCGCACCACGCGATCGCGTTCACCAACCCCGAGGTCCGCCGACCCGACATGTCCGACGACTTCCGCAAGGAAGAGTGCATGGACTGCCATCTGCCGCGGCCGTTGGCGCACACCGGCTTCGGCAAACGGACGCTGCCGCGCCGCACGCACTTCGACGAAGGCGTCTCCTGCATCACCTGCCACCTCGCCGCCGATGGCGGCATCCTGGGACGCAACGATCGTCCCGACGTGCCGTGCAAGCCGCGCGCTTCCGCCGAGTTCCTCGCCGTCGATGCCTGCGCCAGCTGCCACAACCAGCACTGGACCACCGATCAGTGGCGCGCGAGCCACTATCCGCAGAAGGGCGAGGACTGCGCCCACTGCCACATGCCGCACGTCGAACGCCGCCGCGCCGACCTGAGCACCCGGATCGGCCGCGGCCACCTGTGGCCCGGCGCCCACGACAAGAACATGCTCGCCAAGGCCGGCAAGTTCACGGTGACGCGGCAGGACGCCGGCGTCACGCTCGAACTGGAGAACATCGGCGCCGGTCACAACTTCCCGACCGAGGAACGGCATCGCGCGGTCGACATGATGCTGCGCTTCCTGCGCGCCGACGGCTCGGCCACCGACTGGCAGCTCGTGCACCGGTGCCGCCAGCCGTATCGCGACGAACCGGGCGAGAACACGCAACTGCCCGCGGGCCAGAAGGTGGCGTTCACGGTGCCGATTCCCGCCGACGCGGTCCGCGCCGAGGCCCGGCTCTGGTACCGTCTGACGCCGTTCTGCGACGACCAGGATCCGCGCAGCACGCTGCTCGAAGAACGCACGATCGAACTGCGATGAACCAGATCAGTCTCGTCATCCCGTTGCTGATGCTCGGCGCCGCGTGCGGCAAGAAGCAGGAACCGGCGGCGCCGGTGTTGCCACCGCTGCCGCCGTTGCAGCTGCGACCGTTGATCGACGTGCTGCACGCGCAAGCCAAGGCCATCGCCCGCCCCGGCGAAGCCGTGCAACGCGAACTCGACGAACTGGCGGCGATCGCGTTGAAGCCCAGCGAGGTCGACCCGCGCACGGCCACGCGCGCCGAACGCGCATTGCTCGGACACGACCACGCGCTGGCAGTTCTCGAACCGGCGCTGAAACACGCCGAAGCGGCCGTCCGGGCCCGCGCCGCCTGGCTGATCGGCCGTTCCGGGCAGCCGCT
Organism: Planctomycetota bacterium; assembly: GCA_016713175.1. Classification (GTDB taxonomy): domain Bacteria; phylum Planctomycetota; class UBA1135; order UBA1135; family UBA2386; genus JADJPQ01. The sequence goes on along the minus strand of JADJPQ010000004.1, from coordinate 448,355 downwards.
CGGAGTGTTCCCGCTGCTGTTCCGGCTCAAGTACGAGAACGACCCGCAGGCCGTGCTGTGGCTGGCCGACGCCCTGCACCGGCTCGGCAACCATGCCGGCTTGCCGTGGATCGACGGCGCGATGGGCGTGGAAGCGACCGCCAACGATGCCGGCCAGATCGCGATCGGCATCTGCAAGGACTGCGGCGTCGCGGTGCAAGAGCAACCGACTTGGGCTCAGTTGCAAGCGGCGATGCAGGATCTGCACAAGGCCTGGCGGCTGACCGGTCTGGTCGCCAGGTGCACGGCCACGGCACCACCGGCCGACGCGGTGGCGGCGCGCGTGGCGGCTCATCTGGTCACCACGCAGGGCACGCTGCTGCGACCGGTCGACGAGGCGCGCTGGGTGCTGACGCGCGGCGGCCAGCTGATGGTGCCGCACCTGCGGGCCGCACTGGTCGCCGAAGAACCGTATCTGCGCACGATGGTGCTGCAGGTCGCCGCCGAACTGGGCAAGACCGCGGCGGCGTTGGCCGAGCCGATCCTGCCGCTGCTGGGAGATCCACTGACCGCGCCGTACGCGTTGCGCGCCCTCGGCGAGATCGGTGCCACGCAGTTCGCCGAACACCTCGTCGCCCGCCTCGGCGTCGTCGACACCGAAGTCCGCGCCGCGGCCGCGGGCGCGCTCGGCGTGCTCGGCCACGCGGCGGCGACGCCGCAGTTGCAGGCGTTGCTGGCCGACGAACAGGAGATTCTGGACGTTCGCGTGCAGGCCGCGTTCGCGCTGGCGCTGCTCGGCGATGCGGGCGGGACGGCATTCCTGCAGGAGCGCAAGCTGAAGGGCGACTACCACGTGCCGATGCTGGAGCGGCTGCTCGAACGGTTGCCGAAGGCGAAGTAGGGCGTGGCCGTCCTGGTTGGCGCTGGGTGGTGACAGCAGGGACGCCGCTGACTACCGTTGGCCCCCGATGGCTGCACCGATCCTCGACGCGATCACGATCGAAGGGTTCAAGAGCATCGCGTCGATCCGCGATCTGCCAATGCGGCGGATGAACGTGCTGATCGGCGCCAACGGCTCCGGCAAGTCGAACTTCCTCGACGTTGTTCAAGCTGCCGCCCAGGAAATCGGCTTGCCGAAAATCCGCCGCGAGTGCCCGACCTTCGATCGCTGGCTCGGCGAACTCGAACAGCGCGGCAACCGGCGCCGAAGTGACCTTCAGCGCGGCGCGCCGAGCCAGGATACGTCGAGGGCGTACAGATCGTGATTGAGTGCCGGTAGCGGCAACCCGGCACGCACCACTGCGATCTTGCGCGGTGCGAACAACGGCACGAACGGCACTTCCTCGTCGCAGCGCGCCTGCACTTTGGCGTGCAGGGCTTCGCGCCGGGTCTCGTCCGGTTCCTGCAGCATGGCCTGCACCAGCGCGACCAGTTCGCCGTCGAAGTGGCGTTCGCGGGCACTCGCGGCGGTCGCGTGCTCGACCGGCGGCGCGAACCGGCTGACGAGCGTGGTGAACGGGTCGTACGGCACGCCATGCGTCTGTTCGACGCGAAGATCCCAGTCGCCTTCCGCAACGACGGTCGCCGGCAACCCGGCACGCTGCAGTTGCGCCATCAGGCCGGCACCGAGCGGCTCCGACCACGGTCCGAGGCCATCGACTCGCAGCCGCAACGGCGTCGACGGCGCCGGGACATTCCGCGTCGGCGGCACGATCTTGCCCTGCGGCCAGCACTGCACCGACGGCGCTGCCCAGCCGGTGCTCGGATCGCCAAAGCCATGCGCCACGGTCGCCACCAGTTCCTGGCGATCGATCGCGCCGCCGATCGCGCGGCGCAGCTCGCGATCGGCGGTGACGCCGACGCCACGACAGAACAAGTGCAGCATCGCCGAACCCGGTCCACTGCTGACCGCGACGCGCGGATCGCGCGCCAGCGCCGCCGCATGCCGCGGATCGACCGGGACCGTCCACGAACCCAGCACGACATCGACATCGCCGCGCAGCAGCAGGTCGAGCGCGTCCTCACCTGGTTGCAGCCGCAGCAGGTCCACCAATACGGGCCCGGTGCCACTGTGCCGCCGATAGCGCAATACGCGCTCGCCCTCCTGCACGCCGACGAACGCGTACGGCCCAGACCCGTGCGGTGCCGCGAAGTTGCCTTCGCGATCGAGTGCCGATGGCGCCCGCACCGCCGTCGGATTGATCGCACACAGATCCGGCAACAGCGCGAACGGTCGATCCAGTTCGACCGCGAGTTCCCGTTCGGACACCGCCCGAGCATCGGTGATGCGGTCGCTGCTGCGCAACCAGGAATGCTCGGGCAAACCGATCCATCGTCGGAAGTGCGTCGCCACTGCGGCTGCGGTCACCGGACTGCCATCATGGAACGTCGCCCCTTCGCGCAGCGTGAACACGAACGTCCGGCCATCGCCACCGATCCGCCACGAGGTCGCCAGCCCAGGCGCGATGCGACCATCGGCACCGCGGGTCACCAGCGTCTCGTACAGCAGCGACTTGCTCTCGAAGCCGCCCTGATAGCGCAGCGGCGACAGTTCGCGCAACGCGATGTCGCCGGCCCGCGCCGCGATGCGCACCGGTCGCGGAGCGGGCGCGGGCACCGCCGCTTCGACCTTGGCCGTTCCTGGCAGACCATGACCGACGGGCCGCGCCAGCAGGATCACGTCGCCGCCGAAACCGGTGGCGACCAGTTCGTCGGTGGCGTTGCGTCCATCGAGTTCGCCGGCCGCAAGCCAATGGCCCTGCTGGTCCCCGGCGAAGATCGTCTCCGCCTGCCACGGCCCGCTGCCCACACGCGACACCAGCACGACTTCCTTGCCATAGCCGTAGACCGCGACCGACTCGCGCGCATCGGCGAAGAACCGGCCGGCGGCGACGCCGCGCAGCCCCTGCGCCCCGACGAAGATCAAGGCACGCGACCACGACCCGTCGGCCTGCCGTTCGCACCGCAGCAGCACGCCATCGTCGCGCGTCGCGTAGACGACCGGGTCGCCACCGCCGGGTCGCATCGCCAATCGACCGAGCCCCGAGTCCTCATGCAGCAGCACGCGCAGCGCCAGCCCGGTTGCCGACAACTGCATCGCGAGCAGATCGCCCGAACGACTGGCGCCGAGGATCTCCGGCGGCTGGCCTTTGGCAGCCGGCAACACCACCGTGTCGCGCACCCGGCCCTGGACACGACCGAGCAGCCGCATGGCGAACGGCCGATTCGCGCCTTCGCCGCGCGGCTCGGCGGTCAGTTGATAGACCGCACCGGTGATCCCGAACGCCAGCAGTTCGGCACCCGCCTGCGTCGGATCGACATCCGCTGCCAGCATCGCGTGGAACTCCTCGCCACCGGCGTGCCCGATCTCGGTCGACTCGAGCACAAAGCGCCCGAACGGCCCGCTCGGCAGCACGATCTGGAACACCGACCCGCCCTTGCCGGCGGCGTACAGTTCGTGCCCCGGCCAGCGCGGATCGACATCCGCCGGGCGCGTCGGCGCCAGCCATTGGCCATCACAGGTGACCGAGTGCGCGGTCCACTTGCCGCTGTAGACGGTCAGCATCAGGTAGCGCCCCTTGTCGTCGCCGAGCAGCACTTCGTTGGCGCCAAAGTGCGGCACGGCCTTGGCAACGTGCGCATACCAGACTCCGGCATCGCCGCGGTGGATCAGTGTCGCTCGCCAGTCGCCGAGCGCCGGCAGCGGCACCTCGCCATCGGCCGGCGTCTGCGTGGCGACGATCACCGACAGCCACAGGAATGGAACACAGCGGCGGATGGCAAGCATGGGCAGGTGGAATACGCGCCGGCGCGCGCACTCAGAGGATCGTGAACTGCACACCGCGCGAAGCGGCCACGGTCGACGGCGCGACTTCCCAGAGGAACATCTGCGCGAAGACCGACAAACCCACGAGCGTAGCACTGGCGGGAATCGGCAGGGCGGTCGTGCTGCTGCGTTGGAAGGAGCCCACGGTCGTGCTCGCGAGTGCCAGGTCCACCTCGACACCGAGACCGGCGATGTTCCCGGGCGGCACCGCGGGAGCGAGGCTCAACACCAGTGCCGACAACGACACCAGCAACGGGTCCGAGGCGGTCAGGGTCAGCGAGAAGCCAGCGTTGCCGCTCTGCGGCAGACCGCCCGGGTTCGGCGCGAGTTGCCAGTCGTAGCTGGCCGTGCCCACGGTCGCGACGCCGTAGGCTTCCGGGTTCGGATTGACGTCCACCGCCGAAATCGTCGCCAAGTTCGGATTCAGCAGCACGTTCTCCTGGCCACCCGGGGTCATCCAAACCAGCGAGCGGCTCGGCACGCCGGCATTCGCAGTGGCCAGCACGTAGTTGCCGGTCACCGATTCGACCGCGATCGCGTTCAACGGTCCGGTCGTGGTCGCGACCGGCGTCGTCGTCTGTGCGCTCGGATCGTAGCGGAACAGATTCGGCGGGCCGTTCAGCGTGGTCACCAGCACCGTGCCGTCGCCGTCGATCGCGACGTTGGACGAACCGGCCGGCAACGAGGCCACCAGCGTGGCGACACCGCCGGTGATCGGCACCGACCACAGGTCGCCGGACGTCGCCGAGATGTAGTTGCCGATGTAGATGGTCGCGCCATCCGGCGTCACCGCGAGTCCGTTGATCACGCCCGGGAACGCTGACAGGTTGCTGATCGGCACCGGCGTGACGCCGCCGCTGATCGGGTCGACGATGCCGACGCCCTCCCAGTTGTATTGCAGGGTCTGGAACTGGGCGAGCGGCCCGCCGGCCATCAAATCGGTCGCTGCCAGCACGATGCGGCCATCCGGCAGCAAGCCGGCTTGCGGGATCTCGCCGACGTTGGCGCTGGTACCAACGGAGAACAACTGATCGAACACCACGGCGGCGCCGTTCAACCGCAGCATGTGCAGATCGACTGAGGTGCCGGCTGGCGCCCGTTCGCCCGCGAACAGCATCTGGTCGCTGCTGCGCCAGTTCAGCCACGCGACCCCGCGACGACCGGCGGGGTCGTAGCCGAGCGCAGCCGGCAAGCCGGTGACCGGGATCGGTGCCGCGGTCGTGTCGCGCGGGTGCGCGAAGTAGATGCCGTTCAGGCCGGCGGTGCCCTGGAACGAGCCGAACACGAAGTAGCCGTCGGGGACCTGGGCGGTTGCGACGGTGGCGAGAACGAGCGAAGCGGCGATGCGATGCAGAAGCCTGGACATGCGGAGGTTCCTCGAAAGGGACACCTCGCCAAGGCAAACTCGGTGCCGGGATCGCCGACTACGCCTTCGTTCCACGGGCTCTGGGGGACTCGCCCTCCCAACCCACGACGCGGCGAACGGCGGCAGACCCCCTACGCACCGATGCAGTTTCGCTGACAGTTTCCTGGGCGAACCGCCGTGTCACCAGAAGGTGACGGTCACGCGCCTGCAGCACAGGCAACGCGGTACCAACTCCACGTCCACCCCAACGGACACCAAGCTGGTCCTTGACCGCCATGCCCGGTGCCGGACCACCGGCAATGCTGCGGACGATCGGCACCGTGTGTCCAAGCACGATCCGTCACTCGCGCACTTGTCACTTGTCGTGCACCAACTTCTCCAGCAATTGTCGATCTTGCCGCAAGTTGCGCATGCTCTCGATATAACGGTTGTAGTTCTGGATCACCGTGTCGAATACGGCATCGCGCTCGGCAGCCTTGGCTTCCGCTTCGCGCTGTGCCTTGGCGGAGTTCTCGACCGCCTGATTGTGCTGCCGCACGAGACGGTCGTACTCGCTCGGCCGTTTGCCTTCCGCGGCCGCCCGCATGACCTTGATCGCAAGTTCCTCCACCTTCGCTGCCCGCTCCGTCGCGGTTCTCTGCAACCTCCCCAGAACAGTGCCCAGCGACACGTACCGCATCACGCTGCCGTAGGTGGCATCCAGCTTCTCGACCACAGGTTTGACTCGACAGCGAGCTTGGTCCCGGCGACTCGCAGCGCCTCCTGCGCCGCCTGGGCCTGGGCAGATGACACCTCGGTCTTGACGTCCTTGATATCCGGAGACTCGCCCACGCGAATGGTCGTCAGGTACCGTATCAAGTTCATTCGGACTGCTTCCAGTGATCCACCGATTGAGAGACGCGCGGGGAGAGAACCTGCGTTCCAAGCCCCGATCAGGCGTGCCGAAATGTGGTTCGGGACCATTGCGAGGACGTCGGCCACCAGCCGGTCGATCTCAGCAGACCGGGCGCGCGGCTTCGGGACCATCTGCGCCTCAGCGGCCTTCCGCAACTGACCGAAACGCTCGGATGCCAAGAGCACGCGTTCGCTGCGATCCAAACGTGCTAGTGCAATCGCATCCTCCACGTTGGCGAGACCGATCACCTCCAACGCCAGGACCGGTTGCGGACCGGCCAGCACGAGCGCGTCGACCAGTTCCCCTGCGCAGGCCAGCGGAATACCCACTCGGGTGCAACCGCCCAGCGCCGCACCCCGCACCTTGGCAAAGACTCCACCGACCGGCAGGACACGCCCCTCTACCGATACGTCTCCCGTCATCGCAAAACGAGGGTCGATCACGAACGGGTCGGAGAACGACCGCAACAGGACGGCGAACGCCGCTCCCGCAGACGGACCGTCCTTCGTCGTGAACTTTTCCTCGAAGCTGATTCGCAGTCTCCCTGGCGGCAGCTCGGTGTCGACACGGAACTGGTCCCAGTAGCGGACGGCCTCTTCGCTCGAAATCTGCATGTCGGAGCCCCCGGGCCTCAGGAACTCGACCGACACGTCGCCCTCCCGTAGCGCCGCCCAGGTCATCAGGATGCGCGACACGGCTCCCACCTGAGCAGTTCCATCCGGACTGCTGACGGCGAGCCCCAGGATCGAGCTCTGGAACCCGTTCGGGACCACGCGACGATACGCCGCCAGAGCGTCCGCCCAGCGAACATCGGCGTGCGGGACTCTATGAAGCGCAGCGACACCGGCAAGGCACCTGACGTTCCCTGGGTCGATCGTCGACGCAACTTCGAACAGGCACCGCGCAAGGCGCCCGTCATCGGCGCCATCACCCCGCTGGGCAGCGTCGGCTTGTCCGAGCGTGGCCTCCAGGACCTTGACCGCCGAGAACGCTTGTTTCGGCGGCGATGGTGACATCCCTTGCTGGATCCGGGTATGCGCGGCAGCCACCGCCGGTGTCTCGCTGCTGAGTTCGTAGGCCACGCGGATCAGCTTCCGGTACGCCGCGGAAACCTGGAAGCCTGGCTGCTGTTGGGCCCGGGCATGTGCATACTCCACGATTCCGCTCGCCAGTTCCCCGGCCGCACCCGCCGCAAGGGATGTTTGCTTGGTGTCGAACAACAGTCCCGGCGTCGTGTCCTGGCACGAGAGCCCGCTCGCGAGCAACGCCGCCAACCAACATGACGCGACGCGACCGGGCCCCGATGCTTCGCGCCGACCGCACGACGGTATCGCAGTATTCATGAGTGCCTCGTTGTGGTCGATAGGGCAGTCCGCCCAACGTCGGTGGGCCACGGCCTCACCCGCAGCCACCACTGTCTGTTGGGCCAGTACCGTCCGGACAACGAAATCGCGGCCAAGAAACTGCAGAATGTCAGCCCCGGGGGACCGGTCGAGGACCGGTCCCGTTCGGTCCAGCTTCCAACGGTCTCTCACCCCGGCGCGGAGCCGTGCCGAGGCGAAGTGCAACCGGGGCAACCGTGAGCCGGACTCACAGCCGCAGCACGCCGAAGCCACCAGTCACTTTTCCGACAGCACCGGACACTATCGGGCCCACCCGCTGTATCGGCTGCCGGCCGCGAACGGCCGTCAAGACTGGAGTCTCCCCTTCAGAAAAGCCTCCGACCGTGCCGGCGACGATACGGTCGCTGAATGTTCAGTCCGGCTATGCCTCAGTTGAAGGCCCCGAACTGCAAACAGCGCCACATCTCGGTGACGAACGGGCGCGACGCATCGAATCCCGGATTGTGCACGCAGTCGCGGTACTGAGACCCGGAAACCAAGGCCCCGCTGCGTAACGTCTCGATGCTTCCTTTTCGAGACATCCACGAGATGTTTCAATGTTTCCTTGGGCTGCTCGAGCACTGGCTCGACCAGCCCTTGAACCAGTGTGACCCGAGGACCTTCCAGGTCGGGCAATCGCTCGAAACGCACCCTCCGCGCGCGATGCTGGCGTTTGCGAGAACAACATATCAAGCCCTGGGCGGGGCGCTTCGAGTCAACGTGAATTCCAAGCAAGCGCTGCAGCGGAGCAAGAAGCGGATCGAACATCGTCTGCGGGTGTGGTCGCCGCAGGACGAGCGCGTCCTGGCTGCGCAGAACATCCACTATGAGGTGTCCGCGCGGGATCGGGCGATCACCAACGGCGGGATCGGCGCGATGCAACTGCGGGTGCAACGGCTCGAATTGCCGGCGGTGATCAACGAGCACCCGCAGCTGTTGAAGGTGCACCTGCCGTACAGCGACTCGGACCATGGCCTCCGAACTGGCCGCTGGCCGTGGCACTGATCGTGAAGGACAACAGCAGCGGGAGCAAGAACGGCCGTGTCATGGCCGAGCCTGATTTGAGTTGGATTGAGGCTTGATGATCAATAGCGTTGAGGGCGCGCAAACCGGAATCCAGTGCCTTCATTGGAATGAGCTCAGGACGCCGTTGCCGCGGTTGCTCGCGATCACGCCAGCCGGGTTGGCCGTCGGATCGGCCGCAAACGCCTGCTGATGGAATCGAACACCTTCGAGAACGGGCATGAACGGCAGACTCGTCGTCCACAGAGCTGAGTTCGCCGTCGGTCGCACAGTCAGCACCGTCGCGACGTCCGTGTTGACGAGGAGACGACAGCCGGTCATCCCGATTCCATCGAGGGCCGAGTTGTTTGTCGTCAGCGAAAGCAGGCCCAGCGCCGGTGCCGATGCGGGCAGATTGCCCACCAACACCGGGAACACCGTACCGAGGCGGGGCAGGGCCGAACTCGACAGCCCTGGTACGCCACTGCTACCGCCACAGCCGGTCCCATCCAGGGCGTAGCTCGCGGTCCGCTCGAACACGACAACCAAGTTGGCGGCGCGGAGGCTGAGAGCCATGAACCGCCCATCGGGCGAAACGTCCACTCCGGCGACAGACCCGGCGTTCAAGGTGCCGGTCGCGACCTGCAGGACCTCGGTGCCAAGGCCCGTCGCCGGATCGAATCGGAACACGCTCAAGTCCGATCGCAGCAACAACGTGTCATTTGCCGGGTCGACGGCAATGCCGTTGACCCCGGGCCACGCCAACGGCGTTGGGATCCGCCTCCCGAGACCCGGCGCCGCAAGCTCGTACAGCGCCGTCGTGGCACCGTTGTCGACGAACCAGATCCCTCGCCGGCCAATCGCTATGTCGCGGGGCCCAGCGAGCCCAAGGTTGTCGCTGAACACCAACTGTGCACCCTCGGGTTGTCCAGGGCGCCACTTCCAGATCTGGTCGGGTGCGTAGTCCACCAGCAGTGCGTCACCCGGCTGCACAATCGCAGGTCCGGCGTAGTCCGGAGGCGCAATCGCCATCCCACACGGATCGTGGGAGCCACCGCCAAACGCGCTCACCCAGACGTCGCGTGGCCCTGCTGCACCGGCCGGCAATCGAAACAAGACGCCGCCGACGTCCTCGGTGAAAAACACGTCGCCGCGGACGCGATCGACGACCACGGCCGCGGGCCGGTCGCAGCTCGTCAGTACGGTCGTAGTTGCCAGGTCAGGTGCGATCCTGACGATCCAACCGATCGGATTCGAGTCCGACGGGCGGGAGCCGACGTAGATCGCTCCATCGAAGGCGGAGAAGTGCGCCCCGCGTGGCCCGGTCACCGGGACCCGCGCTACCTCGCGCCAACCCGGCTCGTGGATGACGACGGTCTGCGCCGCCACGGTGGCGGTGAAGACCGCAACGTAGATCAGGCCACGGGTTACCAAACACACCGTTGGGAAGGTGTCGTTGGTCGGAATGGGGTTCATGGGTCGCGTGCTCGTGTTGGGTGACGAAGTTCTGGCCGGCGTCGATGTTCAGAGAAGTATCGAGAAGCTCGCCGTGCTCATCATTCCCAAGCCCCCGGAGCAGAGGTTCGCACTATCGAGCACGATTCCCTGGACGTGCATGGTGCCTCCTGATGCACTTCCGGGGACGGTAATCGAAAACGTCGAAGCCCCGTACCCTGTCCCCATGTCCCCTGTAAAGAAGAGAGCACCACCAGGGGAGAGACCACTGAGCCACAGGTATGTACTGGAGAGATTCAGGTCGACAACAAAGGTTGGGGCGAAGAGCGCCTGGCCAGGGACCAGGTTGGAAGAACCGATCAGCACCCAGGGTTGATTCGCCGGCCCGGACCATTGGAAGGACACGCTACCGCCTCGCGGAACTGTGACGCCAAACGGTCCCTGGCCACCCGTTCCGATTCCGTTGACAACCAGAGATGCACACGTCGAGTTGGCCTGGCCGCAGGGCGGATTCGGGCATGGGCGACAGTACGGCATCGACGAGAGATTGGCGTAGAGCCTCGTCGGGTCGTCGGAATTGGCAAGCAGGCTTGCCCAAAGCGAACCGTCCAGAGCTCTTCCCGTCGCCGCCGCCGAATTGAAAAGAGATTGACTCCCCTGGTCCTCGTCCATCCTCCAGTAGCCAATGAGCCCCGATTCCGTGCCGAGCAGCCCGACGGTTCTCATGGCCGCGATCTGCCCCTGCGTGCGCGCGACGCTCCAGATGCGGATCTCGTCCATGTCGCCATCGAACCAAGTGGTCGCGCCCGGGGTCTCGCTGGCGTAGAAGAGACCGTTTCCGAACGTGATCGGCGTGGGAAACCAATTGAGCAGACCTGCGAATGTGCCGGCGCCGTCCGGCTGCCCATCCACGTAAATGGTGACAACCGTACCGCGGCGGGAGACTGCGACATGGCGCCAAGCTCCATCGTTGACGGCCAGTGATCCCGTCGCGCCCCACGCCCACGTATTTCCTGTGGCGAGCTGCACGGTGACAACTCCACTCGACTGCATCCGAACCGAGAATGTGTCGTCGTTACTGGTGCCAGAGTTGCCTCGCCATTTCGAAATCAGAATTGGAGTGGCCGATGATCGCTGCGAGGTTCGAACGAGGAACTCAATCGTGAAGTCCCAGAGCCCAGAGACGACTGGGTGTTGCGGAACGTAGGTGATGTCATTCACCCCGTCAAATCCCAGAGCGGCATTCGTGCCGATCGTGCATTGGGCGTCGCAGACGGAGGCGAGGTTCAAGGACAGGGGCACAGCGAGAACACAGCGGCGAAGCATGGCGTTCTTTCAGGTTGGGGAAGTCGGGGATGGTCCGGCGCGGGGCGCAGTTCTTGGTCCGAGAACACCGGTACGGGTCGCGGCCCACGCAGAAAATTCCGAGCCTGCGAAGTGGCTGAAGTCGCGGGCGGCAAGCCGACTGCAGACACTGTGTGGCTTGGAGGAGTGTGACTCATGGCTGCTGCGAGAGTTTCCAGTCGCCTTGCCGCGGGCGACCGCAGCCGTTCATGAGGACTGCGCCTCGACCGGGTGATGTCCAGTGCTCATGAGCCTGTTCCGTTCGGTCGGGATGAACTCGGCCAACTTCCCTCGGATTTCCGTCAGCGGCGAGTCCCGGTGCCGGGGCCGTCGGCGCCCAGGCGCTGCAGGGATGCGTCCGCCGCGACGGTCGCGCGCAGATCCGGCTGCTCGGCAACCGCCTGTTCAACGAAGACCAAGGCACGCCGTCGCCACTCGTCGCCGACCTGCGTTTCGGCCCGCTGGGCGGCCTGGGCCAGGATCCGCGCTGCCTGCAGCCGCGCGAAGGCGTCGCGCGGCAACGCCGCGTGCAGCGCCTCGGCATCGGCTGCCGCCGCCGCCAATCCACCGGTTCCGAGCTGCAGCCATGCCTCGGCCCGCGCCGCCAGCGCGAACGGGCGCAGTGTGGCGTCGGTCAGGCAACCCGTCAGTTCCTGAATGGCCTCAGGGTAGCGACCGTCCAGGAGGGCGAGGCGACCGCGCGCATAGCGACCGCGTGGATGGCCAGGGCGTTCGCGAGCAACCTGCTCGAACATCTCTTTCGCCCCGTCGTCGCCGGCACCGAGCCTCGCCGTTGCCGCAAGGCAGATCGTCTCGTAGAACCCCGGCACTATTTCGAGCGCGACGTCGAAGTCGTCGGCCGCCTCGGCAAACCGACCCTGCCGCAGGCGCGCGAGCCCTCGCAGCGCCCATGGCCGGGCGTCCGGGTCGTCCGGCTTCCCCTCGGCGATTGCCTGCTCGACGGCCGCAATCGCGGCAATCAGATCGCCCGCCTGCAGCCTGGCGTTGCCCAGGTTGCCCAGGTACCGCGAGTCGTGCAGACGCCCGTCGATCGAATCGAGAGCATCGACAGCCCTGGCCGCGTCGCCGAGACCCAACCAGGCATTGCTTGAGTCGTTGAGGATCCCGTCGCGATCCTGCGCATCCGGCTTCAGACGCAGGTACTCCTGCCAGTCGTCGATGGCGCCGCGCCATTCCTGGGCCCTGAGCCTGGTGACCCCGCGGGCGCGGAAGTTCCGCGCGTCTGCCGGCTGCAGCTCGATTGCGCGCGACAGCAGATCCTCGCTCCGGCGAAGGTCCGCGTCCGGTCCGTGCCCTTCGACAAACTGGCCCAAGTCCCCGTGAATCTGGCCCGCATCGAGGAGCACCTCGACGTTGCGCGGCTCTTTGTCGAGAAGCTCGAGGTAGACCGCCTGCGCTCGGAGCAGGGTCCTACGGCGCAAGGGTTCCCGCTGGGTCCGGGCCATTCTGGCGTACAGACTGCCGATGTCCGGCAGCGCCGTCGCATGCGCTGGCTCTGCCTGGAGTACGGCACGGTGATCCAGGATCGCCTCCTCGAACCGGTCGAGCTTGCTCAGCATGAGCGCTCGGTTGTGCCGAGCGGCCACGAAACCCGGTGCCAGCGACAAGGCCGCGGTGTACTCGCTGACGGCTCTGGCAAGCTGCTCGTTTTCCGCAAACACATTGCCCAGCAGGTAGCGCAGCTCGCCGTCCCTCGGCGCCAAAGCAATCGCGCTCGCCAATTCGGCCTCGGCATCTTCGTAACGGCGTAGCTTCGTCAGCGCAACTGCCCGATTGCGCTTCGCACTCTTCGATTGCGGATCGGCCACCACCGCCTTGTCGTAGTTGGCCAACGCCATGGCGTTATCGCCAAGCCGCTCATGAACAATGCCGAGATTCTCCCAGGCAATGGCTTCGGTGTGTTTGTCGATCGGCCGCGCCAGCAGCTGTTGATGCACGGCAAGCACGCTGTTCAAATCGCGCAACTCGGCATGGGCGAGCATCAAGTTGGTGTAGGCCATCAGGTAGTCAGGGTTGTGCCGAATCACAGCCTCCAACTCGACGACCGCCTCGGCGTACCGCTTCTGATCCGAAAGCAGCGAGCCAAGACTGTTCTGCGATGTTGCGTCACCCGGAACCAGTCGCAGACACGCTCGAAACACGGCTTCGGCATGCTTGGGCCGTCCTGCCCGCTCCAGGGCCTTCGCGGTCCGGTAGAATGTCCAGTAGTTCTTGGACTGCATCACGCCGGACACGAGATAGGCCTCGATCGACTCCTCCCAGCGCAATCCGCGAGCATGCTCCACCGCAGCGAACTGGAAATCGAGGATACTCTCGTAAGGGCGTTGGTTCAGGGTCTCACGGATTGTCTTTGCCTCGTCGGCTGCGCCACTCCGCTCCAGAATCTCCGCGCGGAACCAGTCGACCACGCGGTCGCGCATGCCAAGTGACTTGGCGGCGTCGAGATCCGCCAGCGCCTGCTGCCGGCAAACCACCTGCGCGGGTTCCGGCTCGGCCTGACCCAAGCGCTCATGAGCGATTCCGGCCAGGAAGGTGATCTCGGCAGCTCGGCGGCGCACCTTCGCCACCTCCGGCGCCGGAACCTGCGCCTTGGCAAGCTCCGAGAACGGATCCTGAACCGGGCCAATCCCGAGGTCCAAGAGCGCCTGGCGAGCCCCGGCCTCGCCCGTCGCGAGGTCGCCGAGGCGTTCCCCGGGATAGTGGATCGCTCGGCGGTCCGGGGTCTCTTCGGATGGCAGCAGCTTCCAGTAGCTGCCCATGATCTGGAACTCCACCTCCTCGGCTCGACGAAGGAACTCACGACCCCGCCAATGCACACCAAGACGGTCCGTCGCGCCACGAACCCGCTGCACCAGCTCCTCGAGGTCCGTCTCGGTGCTCGACAATCGTTGCGCCGCCACGTAGTCAGCACGCGCACCGTCATACTGGTGGGCCAAGAGCTTCGCATCGCCGTCGCGCAGGAGCGCCTCGACCCGCTGCCTTGTCTCGGCTTTGCGCGAATACTCTCCCCACACCGTCGCCAGGGCGATCACCGCCACGGTGGCCACCACCAGCCCCCCGTCGATCACCCGCGCGACCGCTCGGTTGCGCCGCCGCCACCGCACCGTCCAGCGAAGCCAGTTGTCCTTCTCCACGCTGATCAGCTCGTCCGCAAGCCAACGGCGCAGGTCGTCTCCGAGCTTCGCCACCGCCGCATATCGATCTTCCCGTCGCAGCGCCATGGCGACGAGACAGATCCGCTCCAGGGCCCGGTCCACCGATGGATTCACCGACCGCGGTCTTGGGAAATCCCCGCTCAGGACTCGCCGCTTGGTTTTCGAGTGCGACTCCTCGCCGAACGGTGGCTTGCCGGTCAGGATGCAGTAGAGCGTCGCGCCCAGTCCATACACGTCACTGCGATGGTCGATGGCGTCGGTGTCGCCGGCCGCCTGTTCCGGACTCGCGAACGACACGGTTCCCATGGCTCGCCCGGGTGTGGTGTGTCCCGGTGGCGTCGGGCCCGTGACCCCATCGTCACCCTGATTGCCGGCATCGCGGCTCTTCGCCAGGCCCCAGTCGAGCACGTGCACACGCTCGAACGTGCCGATCCGGATGTTGGCCGGCTTCAGATCCCGATGCAGGACACCTTGCTCGTGCGCATAGGCCACCGTGTTGCAGACCATCACCATGTAGCCAACGAGCTGCCGGAACCTCAGGCTCTGGTCGACAGACTTCGCGCCCACCGGGAAGTCCTGGAAGTGCTCCTCGATGCAGTCCTGCAGCGACCGGCCCTCGACCAGTTGCATCGCGTAGTACGGTCGCCCGTCACCTGTACATCCCTGGCCCAGGACGGCCACGATCCCCGGGTGATCCAGCCTTGCTGTCAGCACCGCCTCCTGTCGAAACCGCTCCTCGGTCTCCCGCAGCATGATCTTGTCCGGTCGCGGCACCTTGATCGCCACCCGACGGCCGGACTCGTCATGCATCGCCGAATACACCACGCCGAGTCCACCGTGATCGACGTGCTTCAGGTCACGGAAATGGGTGATGGCCGGCCCGAGTGCAGGCGCCGGCATCTGCTCGACGGGAATCGGGGGGGCGAGACTTGCATTGCCATGCAAGCCCATCCCCTCGGCCTTCAGCAGCAGCGCGACCTTGGCGACAAACTGTGGCCACGGCGACGGTTGCAGGTGATGCCACTCCACGTGCCTGGCCCAGATCTCCTCCGGCGCGCGCGGCGCGCCAGCGTCTCGCGCCAACTGCCATTCGTCGAGCATTGCCAGGACGGGATCCTCGGGTGTCGTCGAAGTCATGCTGCCTCCGATCCAAAAGAGAACACCGCCGGCACACCAGGAGACCGAACTTGGTCAGCAGATGTGCTTCAGTCCGGCCAGCGTTCTGCGGCCGCTTCCGCAATCCTCACTCTGATCAACGCCCAATCGCGCCGCACGTTTCGAGCGGATTCGATGACGATCGCTGCGGCTTCGTCGTCAGTCATGCCCGAGTAGAACTTCAGGTAGCAAAGCTCCCGTGCCGGCTCTTCCAACTTCGCGACCCACTCGTGGAACTCGCGACACATCATCAGATCGATGACCGAGTCCCGCTCGACCGCCTCCGCCGTCGGAGCCTCACTTGCACCGTCGCCACTTCTCACTGCGGCCCGGGTCTCGAGGTTCCCCATGCCGCGTTCTCCGTAGTGCCGTCGCAACATGTCCACGAGCACACGCCCCGCCACCTGGTTCGTCAGGTTGAGCAGGTGGCGGTCGTCCTTCAATGGCACGCTGCCGGTTCGCAGCATGTTCCAGAGCCGGGTGGAGATGTCGGACCACAGATCCCCGGTCTGTTCCCACCGCTGGGCCATCGAAGTGTGCAGCCGAGTGCGAATCCGCCGACCGGCGATCGCCCAGGCGTGTTCACAGATCTCGCCGCACGCAGACCGGCGTTGTTCTGCAGTTCCGGCCAGCTCCGACTGCCAACGCTGGTAATCTGGGATCGCCACGTTCGGAACCAACCTCCGTTGGGCTGGCGAAGGTAGCACGCCGAGGCAGGGAAACAAGCATGGAGTACGAAGCGGCGTCACCGCGTCAGTTCGCGGTTGGACGCCCGCTGAGCGGTCGGATCCCGAGCGGCAGTGCAGCTTCATCGGATCAGCCTCGTGTAACGGTAGTAGGCCTCGAGAGTGAGCGTCAACATCGCGGTCATGTAGACACGTCCACCGGCCTCGCCCCACACATCGTTGTGCGGATCCCATGAACCGAACACGTTGGGCCGCCGGCCATCTTTGATCTGCGTCCGCACCACCGCCGTCGTCAGCGGCTGGCGCCATTTGTCCCAGCGCGCTCCTCCCATCTGATACAGCGCGTAGGTGGCGTAGTACCAATAGTAGCAGTCGATCGAGCCACCGGCTTCGTCCCAGGTCGGCGGCTTGGAGAGGATCTCGTCCGCAGCCAGGCGCATGCACGGATTCCGCTTCTGATCCTGGCCGAGGAAGAAACGACAGAACAAACCGACCGCGGTCATGGTCGCGCATTTGTCTCCGGGATACCGCGCGAGGGCAGCCTCGCCCTCGCGCGCCCAGGGCCAGCCGGGCATGTATTCGTGGACGCCGTACTCGTCCGTCACACTATCGATCCAACGCTCGGGCTGCGCCAGCGCTTCAGGGTCCACCTGCAGACCAAAGTGCTGCCCCGATTTGCAGGCCATGATACACCAGCCGGTGACCGACAGATCGTTGTCCCGGTCGAAGGGCGAATATCGCCACGCCGCACCCGGATTCCGGCGACTGACCAGATAGTCCAGCGCCATCTGTGCCATCGGGCGCAGCGACTCGTAGCCAGACAACCCTTGGGCCTCGCAGATCGCATAACTCGCAACCGCGTGATTGTAGAACTCCTTTCCATGGTTGCCTGCACCGAATCGACCAACCGGCTGCTGCTGCGATCGCAGCCATTTCACGGCCTTTTGAACAACATCGCGATAGGTGCCTTCGCGCAGCGTGTGCCCATCGCCAAGGAATGCCAACAGAGCCAACGCGGTCACGCCCACGTCGTACGCAGCGTTGCCACCACCGTCGCCCGGCACGCCGTTCTTGTCGTGCTTCATGAACCCGCCGCAATCCCAGCGACCGTCCTCGTCCTGGTGGTTTCGCAACCAACGCAGACCGGCATCGATCGCGGCAGCAAACGCCGGGTTGCTTGCCTGCTTGCGGCGCACGCGGGCGCTGGCTTCCGCCCCGATGCGGCCGGTCGGCGCAATCGCGGCGCCCCACCCGGTCTCGTCCTGACCGATCTCATCGGCTTCGAAGTCGGTGAAGGGTTCGATCTCGTCGACGAAAGGTATCTGCGCCTCCTCCGACAGCAACTGGGCCTCCAGCTCGGTCGGCACATCTGAAGTTTCTGCATTGATCGGCGGCAGGGTCGCCTGGGGCGACAGCACGACGACGTCGGCAGGGTTCAACACGATCGCAGTACGGGCCGATCGAACTGCTTCGTTGGCTACTGGGGAGAGCAACCACAGCGCAACGATTGCCACCCCATGCATCGCCAGCAACAGACCAAGCCACGGCGAACGGCGCAGCTGCTCGGCTACCAGGTCGCGAAACGCGTGTTCATGCGACGAAGCCGCGCCCGCGGCCACGATGGGAGCGTGGTGGTTGCCTTGGGTCGCCAACGATGACTTCTCAGGTGGCGCCATCGCCGCCTCGACTTGCGGCGGCGCGACAATCAGCACCGGTGCCGTCGCCTCCATGGCCGCACGATTCGGCCTCTGCGCGTCGCCACCACCGCTTGGTGGCGTCGTTGGCAACGGTGGCGGCTGGCGAGGGGCGACAGCCGCAGTCGGCATGGCCACCAGCAACGAGTCCCGAAGCAGGCCTACCGGTAGCCATGGCCCTGCTTTCCCGAGGCAACACTCCCACGCTCCTTGGCGCAAGGTCGGGCCGAGGATCAGCTTGCGGAGACCCCGGACCGTGACTTCGACGCCTGCCGACTCTTCGCCGACGAGACGGTAGCTGGCCGCAGCCTCGCCCCGTTCCTCCGCGTGATACAGCGCATCGATCGCCGCGGCGAGCGGATCACGATCCTGGACGAACTTCGAGGCCCCCTCGGCACACCCGGGGCATAGCCGCCAGTCGGTCGTGCGGCCGGCAACCACGTTGGTTCGCCAGCGTTCGAGCAGAACGTCGACCGGCAGGGCGGCGATCTGCGCGGTAACGGCCAGATATGCCATTCGATCGGCCGGCGAGTAGCCGGCAGCGACGAGTTGGCGGAACTGACCAGGAGCATACATGGCGCCTTGAACCCCGTCGACAGACTGGTTGCAGAGGTCACAAGACCACATGACTACCCACTTCCGCTTCGAGCAGTGTGCAGTGTTCGACCGACCGCCGCCAGCCGCCAAAGCGTTCCCGTGGGGCCTTCGGTGCCGATGCTGCGCTGGAATCGCTACGGTGCGCGAAGTGTGGGTGCATGCCAGGGCGGTTGGCCCATGGCCTTCTCCGTTCCCCACTGCCAAGTCCGGCCAGGAATCCTGAAGAAAGTGGCCGGTCGAGTCGGCAGCCGCAGCGCCTTCGACTCCGTGCGGGCGCCCTCACCTGGCGCGGTCACCAGTCCGCACCCGACCAGGCCGTTCAGCCAGAGTCGGGTCAGCGAAGGCTCAGCGCCCTTCGCCGCGGCGCCCAGCGAAGCCTTGCCGCATGCACCGGTGGCGCTGGCCTCCCCCGAGAGTGACGTTCATTTCGCTGGCGACGCCGGTGTCGCCGGCGCCGCCGGCGTCGCCGGAATGCCGAGCTGCAGCAACCGCTCCGGCGCCAGCGGCGACGGCAGCGATCGCGCCACGCCGTTCTTGTCGAGTGCAGCCAGGGCCTGCGCCATCGTCATCCGCAGCGCCCGCCCCGCCATCAGGTACGAACTCGGCGGCAACAGCGCCGGTGACGACATCTGCCGATCGCCGTAGACCTGATCGTGCAGCAGCGGCCGCTGCCCGGTCGCTTCCTGTGGTCCGAAGATCTCGATGCGCAAACCGATCTCCGCCAGCGAACGACCACCGGTGTCCACCTCCATCGCGCCGGTGACGAACGACGTCAGCGTCGGCCGCAGGATCAGTTCGCAGCGATCCGGTTCGTCGAGCAGGCGGCTGAACACCCCCGAATCGATCAGTTCGCGCTGCAGCACTTCGGCCACCATCGCGTCCACCGGCCGGTCCCAGCGCGCATCGCCGTCGTAGGCGACCGGGAACCCGTCCTGACCGGCTGCCGGCTCCACCGCCGACCGGCCATCGGCAACCGGCAGCACGTAGATCGCCCGGTCCCCCGGCTCGCGCGCCACGTAGGGCCGCCCCTCGTAGATCGTCGAGTTGGTCGCCAGATCCGCCCGCTGCTGCGTCTCGCAAGCAGCCAGCAACATGAGCACGGTCGAGAACGGCACGGCCAGGAGTCGCTTGGTCATCGCCCCGATGGCATCGGCAGATTCCCCGTCCGACTGGAGCGTTGTGGAGAAATCCAGCGCCGCGACCGCTGGCTTTTGCCCCGTGCCGGGCGCGCGGATAGAACCCTTCCCCCCACCATGCCCGGAACGAACCCGTTCGCCTCGAAGTCCCGCCTGAAGGTCGGCAACCAGACCTACACCTACTACTCGCTGCAGACCCTCGCCCAGCAGATCGGCGCCGATCTGACGCGCCTGCCATATTCGATCCGAGTGCTGCTCGAGCAGGCACTGCGCAACCACGACGACTACGTCGTGTCGACCGACGATGTCAAGAACATCGCCAACTGGGGACCTTCGACCGCCGGCCAGGTCGAGATCCCGTTCCTGCCTGGGCGCGTCGTGCTGCAGGA
This sequence comes from Planctomycetota bacterium, assembly GCA_016713175.1. Classification (GTDB taxonomy): domain Bacteria; phylum Planctomycetota; class UBA1135; order UBA1135; family UBA2386; genus JADJPQ01. Next base: position 428,273 of record JADJPQ010000004.1, on the reverse strand, counting down.
CTTCACCGGCGTGCCGTGCGTCGTCGACCTGGCGGCGATGCGCGCGGCGATGCGGCGCCTTGGGGGCAATCCCGACAAGATCAACCCGCTGGTGCCGTGCGATCTGGTGATCGACCACTCGGTGCAGGTCGACGCGTTCGCCAGCAAGGAAGCGCTGCAACAGAACCTCGACCTCGAGTTCGAGCGCAACCGCGAACGCTATGAGTTCCTGAAGTGGGGCCAGCAGTCGCTGACCAACTTCCGCGTCGTGCCGCCAGGCATGGGCATCGTGCACCAGGTCAACCTCGAGTACCTTGCCACCGCGGTGCTGACGAAGAAGGACGGCAACGACACGATCGTCTATCCGGACACCGTCGTCGGGACCGACTCGCATACGACGATGATCAATGGGCTCGGCGTGCTCGGCTGGGGCGTCGGCGGCATCGAGGCCGAGGCCGTGATGCTCGGCCAGCCGACCTACATGCTGCTGCCGGAAGTGGTCGGCATGGAACTGAAGGGCCGGCTACCGGAAGGCGCGACCGCGACCGACCTGGTGCTGACCGTCACCGAGATCCTGCGCAAGGCCGGCGTCGTCAACAAGTTCGTCGAGTTCTTCGGCGAAGGCATCGGCGACATCCCGCTGGCCGATCGCGCGACGATCGCCAACATGGCGCCGGAGTATGGCGCCACGATGGGCTTCTTCCCGGTCGACGAGGAGACCTGCCGGTTCCTGGGGCGGACCGGTCGCGATGCGCAGCTCGTCGATCTGGTCCGTTCGTACTATCAGGCGCAGGGCATGTTCTGGATCGCCGACGCCAGGGTGCCCGAGTACACGAGCCGGCTCTCGCTCGACCTGGCAACCGTGGTGCCGAGTCTCGCCGGCCCCAAGCGGCCGCAGGATCGCGTGGCGCTGAGTGCGATGCAGCCGGAGTTCGCCGCCAGCCTGAAGAAGCCGGTCGACAAGCGCGGCTTCGCGCTGGCCGAGCAGGCACTGGGTGCCACCGCGACGGTCGCGGGCAGCGAAGCCAGCATCGGCCATGGCGCCGTCGTGATCGCCGCGATCACGTCGTGCACCAACACCAGCAACCCGTCGGTGATGATCGGCGCCGGGCTCTTGGCCAAGAAGGCGGCGGCGCGCGGCCTCACGCGAAAGAGCTGGGTCAAGACCTCGCTGGCACCAGGTTCACGCGTGGTCACCGACTACCTGACCAAGGCCGGCCTGTTGCCGCACCTCGAAGCCGTCGGCTTCCATGTGATCGGCTACGGCTGCACGACCTGCATCGGCAACAGCGGGCCGTTGCCCGCTGAAGTCTCCGCCGCGATCAAGGACGGCAACCTGGTCGCCGCCGCGGTGCTGTCCGGCAACCGCAACTTCGAAGGCCGCGTCAACCCCGACGTCAAGGCCAACTACCTGGCGTCGCCGCCGCTGGTCGTCGCCTATGCGCTGGCCGGCACGGTCGACATCGATCTCGCCAATCAGCCGCTCGGCACCGACAGGCAGGGGCAGCCGGTGTTCTTGCGCGACATCTGGCCGACGCAGCAGGAGATCGCCGACGCGATGGCGATGAGCATGTCGCCGAAGGCGTTCCGGCAGACCTACGCCACCGTTGCCGACGGCCCGCCAGCGTGGCGCAAGATCACCGCCAAGAAGAGCGACCTGTTCGCGTTCGACCAGAAGAGCACCTACATCCAGGATCCGCCGTTCTTCCAGACGATGGCACGGACGGTCGGCACGATCGCCGGCATCGCCAACGTCCGTGCACTCGCGGTGCTCGGTGACTCGGTCACCACCGACCACATCTCGCCGGCCGGCAACATCAAGAAGGACTCGCCGGCGGGTCGCTACCTGATCGAGAACGGCGTCGAACCGAAGGACTTCAACCAGTACGGCGCCCGCCGCGGCAACGATCGCGTGATGACACGCGGCACGTTCGCCAACATCCGGCTGCGCAACTTCCTGGTCGAGGGCGAGGGCGGCCTGACGAAGCATCTGCCTTCGGGCGAGACCATGGCGATCTGGGACGCGGCGCAGCGCTACCAGCAGGATGGCACGGCGCTGTGTGTGCTGGCCGGCAAGGAGTACGGCACCGGCAGCTCGCGCGACTGGGCAGCGAAGGGCACGTTCCTGCTTGGCGTCAAGTTCGTGCTGGCAGAGAGCTACGAGCGCATCCACCGCTCCAATCTGGTCGGCATGGGTGTGCTGCCGCTGCAGTATCTCGAGGGCCAGACGCGCGAGTCGCTCGGGCTGACCGGTACCGAAGTGTTCTCGGTGGCGATCGACGACAGTGTGGAGCCGCGGCAGAAGCTGACGGTCACCGCGACCGATGCGACGACCGGCGAGAGCCGGACGTTCGAGGCGCTGTGCCGGATCGATACGCCGGTCGAGGTCGACTACTACCGCAACGGTGGCATCCTGCAGACCGTGTTGCGCAAGCTGCTCGGCGGCGGCAAGGCGGCGGCGCCGAAGCCCGGCGTGAAGGTGAAGTCCAAGCCAGTGGCGGCGCCGGCGGCCACGCCGGCGGTTATTCCGGTCGCGAAGAAGCCGGCTCCGGTCAAGACCGCCCCCGTGAAGAAAGCGGTGGTCACCAAGCCCGCGAAGAAGACCCCGGCGAAGAAGCTGGCCAAGAAGCCGGCGGCCAAGCCAACCAGGCCGACCAAGAAGGTGGCGAAGAAGCCGACCAAGCCGGCCAAGCCCGCCAAGAAGGCACCGCCGAAGAAGGTTGCCAAGAAGCCAACGAAGGTGGCCAAACCGATGGCGAAGAAGGCGGCGGCGAAGGGCAAGGCCGGCAAGGCGGCTCGCCCGGGCAAGGGGCGCTGATCGTCCCGAGGCGATTTCGCCTGTTCGCGCGGCCGCGAATCCACGCGATTTCCGAAGTCGCAGTCGTCCCGCATCGCCGCCGATCGTCAGCTTTGCCCCAGCCGGCACCCCCGGCGCAACCCCGATACGACGATGCCCAAGTTCATGCTGATCCTGCGCGGCGACGCTGCCGCCGACTACAGCCAGTTCACGCCCGATGACTTCGCCCGGATCCTGGGCGAATACGAAGCCTGGGCGACCAGGCTCGGCGCCGAGGGCCGCCTGCAGTTCGGCCAGAAGCTGACCGACCAGGGCGGCAAGGTGATCTGGCCCCGCGGCAAGAAGGTCGAGGTCAAGGACGGCCCGTACGTCGAGTCCAAGGAAGTCGTCGGCGGCATCTACATCGTCAAAGCCGACAGCTACGAGCACGCCGTGAAGCTGTGTGACGGCCACCCCAACCTGATCTTCGGCAGCATCGAAGTGCGCGAACTGGACTTCCTCGGCGGTCCCGAGAACTAGACAACCCGGGCCGAACGATGGCCCCGCTGCCGCCGGACCTGGTCGCCGAGCTGTTTCGGCACCGCTATGCCCGCATGGTCGCCGGCCTGTGCCATGTGCTCGGGCCCGGCCGCCTCGACCTCGTCGAGGACGTCGTGCAGGAAGCGCTACTGCGGGCCCTGCGGGTCTGGCCCGCCGAAGGTGTTCCCGATCAGCCCGAGGCCTGGGTGTTCCGCGTCGCGCGCAACCTCGCGCTCGACTCGCTGCGCCGCCAGAAGATCGCCGCCAAAGTCGACGAGCAACTGCGGCAATGGGCCAGCCGCGAAGTGCCGACCGGCGACACCCCCGCCGAGACCGAGCCCCTCGCCGATGACACGCTGCGCCTGCTGTTCGTCTGCAGCCATCCCGAAGTACCCGCCGACGCCCGCGTGCCGCTGATCCTGAAGACGGTCTGCGGCTTCGGCGTGCCGGCGATCGCACGCGCGCTGTTGCAGAAGGAAGGCACGATTGCGCAGCGGCTGGTGCGAGCGAAGGCGAAGCTGCAGGCCAGCGATGCGGTTTTCGAACTGCCGGGACCGGCGGAACTCGCAGCCCGCCTCGATCTGGTGCTGCAGGTGATCTACCTGGTGTTCAACGAAGGCTATCGCAGCCATGCCGGAGCCGATCTGGTCCGGGCCGACCTGATCGACGAAGCGATCCGGCTGGTGGCCCTGGTGCTGGAGATGCCGGTGACCGCGACCAGGCAGGCGCATGCGTTGATGGCGCTGATGCTGTTGCTCGGCGCTCGCATCCCGGCCCGCAGCGATGACCAGGGCGATCTGGTGCCGCTGGCGCAACAGGATCGTTCTCGCTGGCGCCGCACCTGGATCGAATACGGGTTCCTGCACTTCCAGAGGTCGATCGGCGACGCGACCCTGACGGCCTTCCATGTCGAGGCCGCGATCGCCTCGCTGCACGCGGCGGCGCCGAGCTACGCGGCGACGAACTGGGAGCGCATCCTGCGGGAGTACGATCGCCTGCTGGCGCTGGCGCCCTCGCCGATCGTGCGCCTCAACCGCGCGGTCGCCGTCGGCAAGGTGCACGGGGCGACGGCCGGCCTGGCCACGCTCGCCGATCTGGAACAGGACAAGGCGCTCGACGACTACTTCCTGTTCGGCGCGGTACGCGCGCAGATGCACTGGGAACTCGGGAATCTGGCGGCGGCGACGACGGCGCTGCGGATGGCCCTGGCGCAACCGTGTTCTGAACCAGAGCGCCGGCTGCTGGAACGACGGCTCGCGGCCTGTGAACGCGGCGAGCCGGTTCCCATCTGGTGAGGCACGCCCGGAGAACCCCGCCAACGCCTCCACCCAGCGGCAACTTGTTGCGCTCGCGATGACCGAATGCCGATGACAGGGCCATGCCGATCGGATCCGCCGCCCTCGTGTTCGCCCTGGTGGTTGTCGCGGCCAGCGGCCAGGACCCAGTGCCCGCCGGCGAGGTCCGCAGCGGCGACTGGTCGCCGGTCGAGGCCCAGGCACTGACCTGGCTGCAGCAACGCCGCACCGAACTGCAGACCAAGACGACGCCGATGCCGCGCGAAGGCGTCGGCATCCGCCAATACCGCATCCTGTTCTTCCGCGCCGAAGAACAAGCGATCGTCCCTGCAGCCGAACTGGGTCCCGGCACCCCGTGGTTCGCGCTGGCCTGGCCGACGACCGCCGACGCAACCGCGCAGCGTGGGCTGTTGCTGCATGCGGACGGCACGACCCTCGTCTGCGAACTGGAATCCGGCAGCGCCATCGAGCCCGCCGCCGAGCTCGCGCTCGCCAAGGGCAGCGTGGGCACGTTCGCGGACGTGCTGCGGCAGCCGGGCACCGGCGAACAAGGCCATCTGTGGCTCTGGCTCGATCAGGTCAGCGCCCGCGACGAGATCCTGTTCGTCGACGCCGACGGCAAGCCACTCGCGAACGTGCAGGTACAGGTCGTGCCCCAGGGACAGGGCTACCAGCACACGATCGCGTCGCCGCGACCGCTGCCGATCGCCCAGGCGCGCGCCGACACCGCCGGCAGCGCCCGCCTGCACGGCCCGCGCTGCGGCGCCACCGCGCTGCTGCTCGGACTCGGCGACGACGCCGTGCGTGCCGCCGGCGTGCGACTGGAGAGCCGGAACGAACGACTGGTCGTCGTGATCCAGAGCGATGCGCTCGTGCCCAGGATCGCGTTCCGCAACGAAAGCGCGGCGATCGCGACGCTGCGCAACATCGCATCAGCGCAGATGCAGTGCCTGGCGAGCAGCGTGATCGACGTCGATCGCGACGGCAAAGGCGAGTTCGGCGGTTTCCTCGAACTGACCGGCACGACCGTGGTCCGCGGCTCCGAGTCGACGAGGATCTCGCCGCCGGTGCTCAGCAAGGCCCTGGCGAAAGCCGAGAACGGCGTCGTCACGCGCGCCGGCTACTGCTTCCAGGTCTGGCTGCCCGGCAAGGACGGGGTGCCGATCGCCGCCGACGGCGCGGATGCCGCCGCGCCGATCGATGCCGGCCTCGCCGAACAGCACTTCCTGGTGCTGGCCTGGCCGATCGAACGAGGCAAGAGCGGCGTCGATGCCTTCCTGGTCACGCAAGCGGGCGTCGTGCTGCGCCGCACCGCCGCCGCCGAGCCGTTCACCGAACCGCTGTCGCCCAGGGCCGTGTTCCCCGCCGGCAAGATCGACCTGACGACCGAACCGGACGCAACCGCGTGGCAACCGGTGCAGTGACTCAGTCCTCGAGCAGCGCGAACCGGCAGTAGCGGTAGTAGACCGTCGTGGCCAGGATCCCGGCCGCAGTCGTGCCGATCCGGCCGTTCTCGGCCCCGAATGCCCCCGTTGGTGCGAGGGTGTCGCGCAAGTGCGCGGGCTCCCCCGCGCCGAACTTGCGAACCAACTGTTGTCTGGCCCATCGACTCGCCGGCATCCACGGGTGTCCACCGATCCGGAAGCGTGCGAGTAGCACGTAGAACGCCGCCAGTGGCTCGGCGACGGGATCTTCGGGCCACGGCGCGACCGACAATCTCATCGACTGCCAGCCCGTGACCTCGGCCAGCAAGAACGCCGCCGCTCGATCGCGCACCGACTCGGGGTGTTGCAGGCGCTGCAACGCCAGCGCAGTTCGCAGCTGGCACGCGGCCGCCTCGAGGGTTGGCGCCACGACCTCGCGCGCGTTGCCGACAGAACGCGAAGCGGCGGCCAACGCCATCGCGATCCATCGCGTCCACAAGGCCAACTCTGCGGCGATCCCGTGCCGCTGGTACCCGAGCTGGACCCGCAGGGCGGCGACCGCGGCGAGCGCAGACGACCAGTTCTTGCGCGCCTGCCACCCGGCATGCCGCGCATGTTCGACCAGCGCGCAAGTGGCGAAGGCATGATCCAGCAGCCAGTCTGGATCGGACCGCAGCCCAAGTCGCCCTTGCCGATCCTGGGTGCGTTGCAACCAGGCCACTGACGGTCGCACGATCTCTCGCCATGGGCCGGAACGGCTGTTCGACCCATCGTTGACGTACATCAGCACGACCAACGCTTGCACGCGCAGTTCGGCCTCCGGCCGACCCCCGTGATCGACGACCGGCCAGGACCCGTCGGCTCGTCGCGCACTCTCGAAGAACGACTGCGCCGACGCCACGGTCGACAGCATCAGCAGCAACCAGGGCAAGGACACCGGCAAGGGCACGACGACAGGAACGGTACCGCGGCGCGCCGGTTCACGGATCCTCAGGCTCCCGAAGTTCGGGCATGGTCCAGGCAACAACGAGGGCCCCGCCGTCGATTCGCTGCGCATCGACGCTGGCCACTGGCGCAAGCTCTGACGATCCGCTTTCGTGACCGGGTGCCCGCGCAGCCCCCCACCGCCATCTTCGCCGTCGACATCGGCGGCACCCACACCAAGGCCTCCGTGCTGGATCCGGCGGGCAACCTCCTCCACGAGCCACTGCGCTTCGACACCCCGGTCAACGCACCGCCGCAGCAGCTGGTCGAAGAACTCGCCCGACTCGCGTCCCGCCTACCGCCGTTCGATCGGATCGCGGTCGGCTGGCCCGGGGTCGTTCGCGGCCACCGGGTCCGCTCGGCGCCCCTGCTGCATCACGCCGACTGGCCCGGCTTCCCGCTCGCCGACGCCCTCGCGCAGCGCCTCGGCCAGCCCTGCCGCCTCGGCAACGACGCCGACATCCAGGGCTTTGCCGTCATCGCCGGCAAGGGCCTCGAGCTGGTCATCACGCTCGGCACCGGCTTTGGCTCGGCGCTATACGAGAACGGCCGCCTCGGACCACACCTCGAACTCGCGCACCATCCGTTCCGCGACAACGAGACCTACAACCAGCAGGTCGGCGACGCCGCGCGCAAACGGCTCGGCGACGACGCCTGGCGCCAGCGGGTCGAACTCGCCGTGCAGGCGATGCGCACGCTGACGCTGTTCGACCACCTGTACATCGGCGGCGGCAACTCGCGTTTGCTGCCGAAGCCGACGACCGCCGACATCACGCTCGTCGACAACGTCGCTGGCATCCGCGGCGGCGCCTGGTTGTGGCGCAACGACTGAACCGCCGCGTCCCGCCGCACCGACGGCGCCAGGCGTCGCCAGACGCCACGCCCGCCACGTCCCGCTGCGGGAACTTGTCGAGCAACGCTCCAGCGGCGGCACGCAGCGTCCGATTCCCCGACAGCACGCGGCGGCAGTCGCCGTGCGCACTTCGAGGGAAGGAGACCATGCATCTGCACCGCGGCCTGTTGTCCGTTGCCACCGCCCTGTTCGCCACTGTCCTGCCCGCCCAGGACCAACAGCCTCCAGCCGCGCCAGGCGGCGCCGCCACCACCGCTGGCAGCGCCGCCGAGCAGGCCTGCAAGAACCTGATCGCCAGCCTGCGGGATGGCCAGGGCGCCGCGCTGTGGGAGTTCCTGCCCAAGAGCTGGCAGACCGACGTCAACACCACCGTCCGGACGATGGCCGACAAGGTCGATGCGCGGCTGTACGAGCAGGCGTTCGTCATCCTCCAGCAGGCCGCCGAGGTGCTCGCCGACAAGAAGCAGTTCGTGCTGAACACGCCGGCATTGAAGCAGTTGTCACCGGGCGCCCAGAAGGCCCAGATGGAAGCGGGGTACGACCAGCTGGTGCAAGCACTGCGAGCGATCGGCGGCAGCGAACTCGGCAAGCACTCGGCGTTGCAGAAGTTCGACGGGGCCAGGTTCTGCAAGAGCGGCGGCAGCGCGTTGCTGCAGCAACTGATGCAGGCCACACAGGCCGATGGCTCCACCGGCGCCGACATGCTCGCCGGCATGTCGGTGAAGACGCTGGCGCAGAACGGCAACCGCGTGCTGCTCCAGTTCACGGTCCCGGGCCAGAAGCCGAGCAAGGAAGAGTACCTGCAAGTCGAGGGCAAGTGGGTGCCGGTCGAACTGGTGCGCAAGTGGCCGACGGTGATCAAGCAGGCCAAGATGGCGCTCGCGGCGATGCCGGCCGGCGGCAACCAGGAGGATCAGGCGCAGATGCGGATGGGGCTCGGCATGGCCGACAGCGTGCTGAAGCAGTTCGCCGCGGCCAAGACGCAGGCCGAGTTCGATGCGGTGTTCTCCGGCCTGCAGGGACTCGCCGGCGGCCAGGCGCGCGCGCAGCGCCGCCGCTGAACGGCTGGCGCCGGACGCGGCGCCGCGGCAAGCTGCGGCCATCGGTTACTTCGATCGCATTGCCGACAATCACAACGCCGACCTGCGGCAGTTCGTCCCGTGGACGATCGGCGCGCAGGTCGCCGGCTTCGTACACGAAGCGCACGTCGACGAACTGCAGCGGCTGGCGCCCGAGTTCGTTCGCGACGGCGCAGCGCTGCGGCTGCAGGCCACCGGCTTCGCCGAGTGCGTGGCGGCGCTCGACCGTCTGACGGCGGCGTTGGCGCGCGCACGCCGCATCCGCCAGCCGACCGGCGAACGCTACCCGGTCGCCACGACCTTCGGCGCCGATCCGCTGGCGACGGTCGAACGCGTCGCGGTGCCGTGGCTTGGCGTCCGGCCGTCTGGCGTGCACCTGAACGGTTTCGTGCGCCGCAACGGTGGCCTCTGGCTGTGGCTCGGCGAGCGCGCGCACGACAAACCGACGTTCCCCGGTCGCCTCGACAACCTGGTGGCCGGCGGTCAGCCGTTCGGCCTGACGCTGCGCGAAAACCTCCAGAAGGAATGTGCGGAAGAGGCAGGCATCGGCGCGGCGCTGGTGCAGCAGGCCGTCCTGGCCAGCACGATCACCTACGTGACCCAGGACGAACGGCGACTGAAGCCGGACACGTTGTTCTGCTTCGACCTCGAGCTGCCGGCTGACTTCGTGCCCAGGCCGATCGATGGCGAGATGGCCGGCTTTCGCCTGCTCGCGGCCACCGAGGTCCTTGCGATCGCGCGGGACAGTCAGCGGTTCAAGCCGAACTGCAGCCTGGTCGTGATCGACTTCCTGCTGCGACACGGTCTGCTCGCCGACGAACTGTCGCCTGCCGAGCAAGAACGGCTGCGGGCGGCGTTGCGCGCGCCGCTGCCCTGAGCGCGACGGCGTGAATCGGCGCCGTTCGTTTCGACGCCGGGACCCGAGCTACTGCTTCTTGCCGCCGTTCTCGATCTCGTCCGCCAGCTTGCCGGCGCCGTAGATCTTGCGCAGCGACTCGATGATGATTGCCGGGTGCACCGAGACCGAGCGGGCGACCTCGTCGTCGAAGACGTAGTTGTTGCCGAGGCTCTCGATGTTGCCATCGAAGATCAGGCCGATCACCTTCAGGTCCTTGTCGAGCACCGGCGAACCGGAGTTGCCGCCGATGATGTCATTGGTGTGCGCAAAGTTGAACGGCGTGGTCAGGTCGAGCTTGTCCTTGGCATCGAGCCAGGCCTTGGGCAGGTCGAACGGATACTTGCCGCCGAACTCGGTGTGCCGCGCGAACAGGCCGTACAGCGACGTGAAGTGCGGCGCCACCGTGCCGTTCATCTTGTAGCCCTTGACGACGCCATCCGACAGCCGCAGCGTCAGCGTCGCGTCGGGCGGAATGTTGGTGCCATGCACCGCGAAGAACGCTTCGCCGATGCGCTTCTGCTCGAGGCGTTCCTGGTCCTGCAGACCGGGCATCGCCTTGGCGGCCTCAGGAGTGCCGAACACTTCGGCTTTCTTGGCCTGCAGCTCCGCGATCTTGTCCCAGGCGTCGCCGTACTTCTTCTGCAGTTCGGCATTCTCGCTGACCGCCTTCCGGATCGCCGCCTCGGCCGCGCGCTTGATGCCCATGATCCGCTCGTCCTGCAGACCAGCGAGGAAGCCCTCGAACGCCTTGCGCGTGTTCTCGAAGCGCAGAATCTCGGCGCGCTTCTTCGGATCGTCCTTGTCCTCGGCGGCGTTCAGATCGGCGAGCCGACTGCGGATGCCGGCGAGCTGCGTCGGATAGAAGTGATCGCGCAGGAACTCGCACTGCGCAAAGGTCTGCAGGCGACCGGTGCGCCCCGGATTGCCGACCACGAACACCAGTTCGCCCTCCTTGGCGCCCGCAGTGTTCCAGCCGAAGAAGTGCTGGCTGGTGTCGGCCGGCTTGCCGTCGACGTAGGCGCGGACGAACGTGAAGTCGAGGCCCCAGCGCGGGAAGCAGAAGTTGTCCGGATCGCCGCCGAAATGCGCGCTCTGGCCGTGCGGCGCACAGACCAGTCGGATGTCGTCCCAGATCCGGTAGCTGTAGAGCTGGAACATGCCGCCCTGGTACAGCGTGACGATCTGGTGCGTACGCGTCGGATCGGCGGTCTCGGCCTCCTTCTGCGCCTCGGCGGTCGCATCGGCGACCGACTTGCCGGCGGCGATCTTGCCGTTGATGTCGGCGGTGATGTCCTTGGTCGCCAGCAGTTGCTGCACGGTCAGTCCCGGCAGTTTCACTTCGTTGTCGTAGCTGCCGGCATAGAAGCCGTCGCGCAACCAGTCCTGATCCTTGGCACTGACCTGCGCGATGTTGTCACGGGCGCAGTGGTGGTTGGTCATGATCAGCCCTTCGGGGCTGACGAACGACGCCGAACAGCCGCGACCAAAGCGCAGCGCCGACAGTTGCGCGTGCTCGAGCCACTCCTTGGATGGCTTGAAGTCATAAGCCTCCTGGAACCACGCCATCGGCGCGTTCTCGAAGGTCCACATGCGGCCCAGATCCTTGTGTTGCTGGGCGAAGACCGGCGCGCAGAGCAGCGCGCCGAGGAAGGCGACCTTGGCGGTCGACGGAGCAGTCAGGTTCATGCCGGATTGCGCAGAGGTTGGGAAGGGCGCCGAGTCTACGAACGGCGCCCGGCGCGCGCGAAATCCGGTCGGCCCATTTTGGGCCAGGCGGTCGGCAATCGCTCAGACCGCCACCACCTCATCGCCGCCACCGCGGCGGCGCTCGCTGCGGCCGCGCTGCTGGCCGCCGCGCCGGTCACCGCGCTCGGCGCCGGGACCGCGCTCGCTGCCGCCGCGGCGCTCGCCCCGCTGACCACGTTCGCCAGGCCGTCGGTCGCCACCGCGCCGGCCGCGTTCGCCGCGACCGCCGCGCGATGCTTCACCACCCTGCCGCTGCTCGAGGCGCTGCCGGAGTTCGGCCAGGCGGCGCTCCATCCGACGCAGTCGCTCGATCACCTCCGGCGGCGGACCGCCCTGACCCGGTCGACCGAACGCGCCCCGGCCCGGACCGCCGAAACCGCCCGCCCGCACCGGACCGAAGCCGCGGCCCGGCCGAGCGCCCGGCTCACCGCCGGCGCGCTGGTCTTGGCGTTGCCGGAGCTGCTCGCGCAGCTTCTCGGCCCGCTCACGCCATTCGCCGGCGCGTTCCTGCCCCGCCGCGGCCCGCTCGCGCACGGCTTCCAGGCGCTCGCGCACCCGTTCGCGGATCTCGGCCCGCGGCGCCTCGCGCTCGGGCTTCTGCCGGGGTTCTTCCTGGGCCGACAGCAGGCCGGCGAACATCGCACACACAAGGAGCAGTCGTTTCATGTCTGGTTCCGTATCGTGGTCCACTGGCGATTACGGCCACGCCCGCCGCCGCCCCACGTGGACGGTTGCAACAGGCATGCACCGGTGCCGAACTGCCGATCCGATGGCCGACCCGCTCGACGACTACCGCAAGAAGCGCGACTTCGACGCGACGCCCGAACCGACTGGCGGTCCGGCCGACGCGGCCGCGCCGCGCGCGCCGGTGTTCGTCGTACACCGTCACGAAGCCCGCAACCTGCACTACGACCTCAGGCTCGAGACCGGCGGCGTGTTGCGTTCGTGGGCCGTGCCCAAGGGGTTCTCGTACGACCCCGGCGACAAGCGACTGGCGGTGCAGACGGAGGACCATCCGTTGGAATACGAACATTTCCACGGCCGCATCCCGCGGGGACAGTACGGCGCCGGCACGATGCAGATCTGGGATCGCGGCCGTTACGACCTGGTCAAGGTGCCGGACTGGCCAACGGCGATGCAGCTCGGCGAAGTCAAGATCGTGCTGCGCGGGCGCCGGCTGCGCGGCGAGTGGCATCTGGTCAAGACGACGCAGGGCAAGAACACCTGGCTGCTGTTCAAGAGCAAGGACCGCTACGCCGGAACCTCGCGCGACAGCGCGCTCGGAGTCGAACTCGGCCATGCGCCGGAGTCGCCGTTCCTCGCAGCTCCAGGCCAACAACGCATCGGCGGCACCGCCGGTCCGTTCGTCGATCCGGGCTGGTTGTTCGAGATGGAGTTCATCGGCCAGCGCGCGTTGCTGCAGAAGCGCGGCGATGCGATCGACGTGCGCGGAGTCCCATTGCCGCCCGCAGTCGCTCATGGCGCACTTCGCCTGCGGGCCGAATCGGCGGTGCTCGATGGAGTGCTGGTGGCCCTCGATGCGGCGCAACGACCCTGTCGCGAGTCCCTCGCCCGCGCGCTGGCCGGCGATGGCCACGGCGTCGTGTTCTACGCCTTCGATCTGCTGTTCTGGGAGGACTACGACCTGCGGCCGTTGCCGCTGCTCGATCGCAAGGCGGCGCTCCGTGCGATCGTCGCGCCAAACCCTGGGGTACTGTACGTCGACCACGTCACCGGCAGCGGCCCGCAACTGCTCGACGTGATCGCCCAAGCAGGATTGCCGGCGGCAGTCGGCAAGCGCGCAACCGGCGCCTTCGTCGACGGTCCGTCCGCCGACTGGTTGCGCATCCCGGTCGGCAGCAACCCCGCGGCGGCCCCGCGAGCCGCGCCCACCGCGACACGACCGCCGACCGCCCGTTCGCGCGTGCGGCTGACCAACCTCGACAAGGTCTGGTGGCCGGCCGAGGGCTACACCAAAGGCGACCTGCTGGCCTACTACGACCAGATCGCCGACGTGCTGTTGCCGCATCTGCGCGACCGGCCGGTGCACCTGAACCGCTTTCCCGACGGCATCGACGGCAAATCGTTCTATCAACGCGAGGCCAAGGATGGCACGCCGGATTGGGTCCGGACCACACCGGTCCCGCACGATGGCGGCGTCACACCGCACCATGTGATCGACACGCGCGAACAGTTGCTGTACGCGATCAATCTGGGCTCGATCGACCTGCATCCGTGGCTGTCGCGCGCGGCGACGCCGGACGCGCCGGACTTCGCACTGCTCGACCTCGATCCCAAGGAAGCGCCTTGGCCACACGTGGTGCGGATCGCGCGCGCGGCCGGCAAGCTGCTGCGCGGGATCGGATTGCGGCCGCTGCTGAAGACCTCGGGCAAGAAGGGCATCCACATCGTGATCCCGCTGCAGCCGGGCTACTCCTACGACCACAGCAAGATGTTCACCGAGGCGGTGGCGCGCGTGCTGGTGCGGCAACTGCCGTCGATCGCGACGGTCGAACGGCTGCCCGACGCTCGCGATGGCAAGGTCTACCTCGACTTCCTGCAGAACCGGCGCAGCCAGACGATCGTGCCGCCATATTCGGCGCGGCCGGTCCGCGGAGCGCAAGTGTCGGCGCCGCTGGCGTGGGATGAACTCGAGGACGACGATCTGCATCCGTCGCGCTTCTCGATCTTCAACATGCCGGGCCGGGTGAGCGAACGCGGTGATCTGCTGCGGCCGCTGTTGGAAGATCGGCAGGATCTGCTGCCGGCGATCGAAGCGCTGCAGCAGGTGCTGCGGGAAGGGTGAGCGTCACTTCACGCGGACATCCGACCAGCGCGCCCTGCTGCCGATCGGCCCGCCGAGTCCCCAGCGACACTGCAGATCGAGGCCGGCGATCGGGATCGCCAGCACGCGCTTCTTCGCCAGTTCGACCTCCAGCTTGCCGGCGCGGGCCAGCACGCGGATCTGGATCGGCTTGTCGGCCACCACTTCCGCCGCTGCGAGGTGGACACCGAGTTCGCGCCACGCGCCGTCTGGTTGTCGTTCGCTGACGTGGATCCCGTCGCCACCATGGATCGTCACGCGCAGCCAACGTTCGCCGCCGCGTTCGAACGCCAGGTCCGCCTGCGGCACCTGTCCGCGCAGCGTCACCGAGGCCGAGAACTCCAGTTCGCGCCGACCATGCGTCCCGACCCAGCGAACCTGTGGTGATCCCGGCAAGAACCCCGGCTGCCCCGGCTGACCCTGCGCATCGGCGACCGGCACCGGCACCGCCGGTTGTGGCGCCGGCACCGCACGCTTGCCGACGAACGCCCGCAGTTCCTCGTCGAGCGCATCGAGCCCACCGTTCGTCTCCGCGGCGACCAGGTCGCGCAAGCGCTCGACGACCGCAGGCCCCCACGCAATGTTGCTGGCGCCCCACAACCGCGCCGCGAGATCGCCGCGACCGTGCAGGAACCGCAGCAACTGCCGGTAGACCACATAGCGTTGCCGGCGGGTCACGCCCTTCAGGTCTTGCGCCATGATCTGCCGCAGCGTCGGGAACTCCCCCGCCGCGATCGCCTTCTGCGCGTGCTGGTTGTAGCGCTGTTCATACGGGTCATCGTCGACCGCAGCCAGCGCCAGCCGCTGCCGCAACACTTCGCCTTCCGTCCACAGCGCCAGGCCCTCGATGTACCACTCGGGCAGGAACGCCGAACCCGGATTGCCGGCATAGGTCGCCAGGTGCATGCACTCGTGCACCAACAGCCGCTGCGCATGCTCGGGCAAACCCGGCTCGTCGAGCGCTTCCTCGAGCAGGAAGTGTGCGGACTTCGACTTGAAGTCGGCGAAACCCGGGGCATCGCGATGGTGCACCGACCGCAGCCGTTCGCCCGCCGCATGGTAGGCCTTGGCATCGCGGTAGATGTGGACCTCGAATTTGCTGCGATCGACCGTTGCCGGATCCAGCCGCAACGCGGTCTTGCCGAACGCCCAGGTCGCTGCCGCCAGTTCGGCCGCGTGCTGCGCGATCGCATCGTCCTGGAAGTGCACGCGGATCGCGAACGGCTTGCCGGGTACGGTACTGCCCTGAGCCGGTACGGCGACGCACGACCACAACACCATCGCAGCGACCCGCATGTTCGCGGTCCGATAGTACCGATTTCCGGCGAGTTGCGGGCAGGGAGAACAATCCCGACCGCCGCCGGTAGGTTGCCTCCCGCTGCCCCGCCGCTCCGCGCCCCCGGTCGTGGTGGCGCCGTGCACGACGTTCAGGTCGACGAGCGACGGTCGGGTCGACGCAGTGCACGCTCGACAACGAACCGTCAGCGACCTGGCCGTTGCTGTTCCCGCTGCTGCCGTTCGCGTTCGGCCTCGGCCTGTTGTTCTGGCGTCGAACGGCGGCACGCCAGCAAGCGGCGTAGCCAGAGCGGACAGCGCCAGCACTCGCGGCGCAGGGAACTGACGCGCACACGAGACGCGCGGGGCCATCCCCTGGCGGGAAGCGCACATCCGGCTATGCTCTCGGCAGTCCCGCAGTGCGGGAGAAGAGTCGGAAGTGATGGTGAGCGCGCACGAACGGCAACAGCCCGAACAGGATCCGCCCGGCTACCGCCTGCTCGGTCGACTCGGCCGCGGTGCCCAGGCCGACGTGATGCTCGGCGTTCGACTGGCCGACGAACGGCGATTCGCCATCAAGGTCGTCCGCCACGACGATCTCGACCGCCACCAGCCCGACGCGATCGCCCGCTTGCGCCGTGAGGCCCGGCTGCTGCAGACCGTCGACTCACCACATGTCGTCGCCGTGCACGAACTGCTGACCACGGCGAGTGCTTCCTATCTGGTGATGGACCTGCTGGCCGGCGAGAGCCTGGCGAAGGAGTGCAACCGGCGCGCCGGCATCGCCCGGATGCCGCTGCCAGCAGACGCCGCGCAGGTCACACCGACGACCACTCCGCCGAGCGATCCCGACGCGACCCGCGTGTTGTCGCCGGATGAGCGCGAACGCATCGCCCCGTCGCGAACACTCCGCCCCGACGACGTGCCTGCTGGCCTGCGAACCAAGGACCACACCGACTGGGTGATCGGCATCGGCCTGCAGATCGCCCGTGGCCTCGACCACCTGCATGCGATCAACCTGATCCATCGCGACATCAAGCCGGCCAACGTGATGCTGGTCGACGACGGCATTCGCGCCGTGATCACCGACTTCGGCATGGCGCACCAGGAGGGAGTGTCGACCATCACGCGCGTCGACCACCGTTCGGGCACGCCGCACTATTGGAGCCCGGAACAGGCCGGCGCCGGCCGGTGCACGGCCGCGTCCGATGTGTTCTCCCTCGGCGCAACATTGTTCGACTGCCTGACGGGCTGGTCGCCACTGCACCAACGGCCGATGGAACCACCGTCGACCTGGCGGCTGCCCCGCCTGTCCCGCCTCCGGCCGGACCTGCCGCGGCCACTGACGCAGGTGCTGACGCGGGCACTCGAGCTCGACCCGCGCGATCGCTACCCCGATGCCGCGGCCTTGCTGGCCGATCTGCTGCGCTGCGAGCGGCAGCTGCCGATCCACATTCCGTTCTCGGTCGGCCGGACCTGGCGTCACCATCGGCGCGCGGTGCTGCTCACGCTGACCGTGGCTGCGCTGGCCGTCGGTGGGCTCCTGGTCCGCGACTGGCTGCTCGATCGCAACCGCGCCGCCAGCCTCGCCACTGCGGCCCGCGACCGCGATCCGGACCTGCTGCGGATGTGGCACGCACTGTCGCCGCGCCGTCAGGACGACCTGCTGCAACCGCTGAACGAGCGGCTCGCCGATGCCCCGGACGCCTTGCGACACATGGCCCGGACCTGCGGCCTCGCGGCCGTCGAAATCGCTGCCACCGACACGTTCCAGGTCGCGTTGTGCAGTGTCACCGACCCGCCGCCGTCACTGGATACGTTCGTCAGGCCCATCGCCGGCACGACGCTGCTGGCACGGCCCGGCTACACCTGGCTGCTGGTCGTGCCGGTTCACGCTTCGCTGTGGTGGGACGAACAAGACCCACTGTGCCTGTTCTATCTGCGCGAGTTCGCACCCGCCGGCCCGACCGAGGAACCCGCTGCAGCCCAGGCCCCCTGGACCGCGGTCCGCCACACGCTCGAGGGCCTGCGCAACTGGCTTCCCGGCGAACCCTGGCTGCCGGTTCCGCCCGCGCCGACGGTCGGCATCGCAACCGATGGTGCGCCCCTCTTCGTGCTCCGTCATGAGTTCGGAGAAGGGCCCTTTGGCGCGTTCTTGAAGCTGCACACCCGCGAAGCGCTGGCGGGTGACCACCTGTCGAACAACGCGCACCCGCAAGAACCCGCCGACGCGTTGCCCGCCATGCTGGCGACGCCTGCCGCCGGAATCAGGTCCACGCTGCCGGCACTTGCCGACTTCTGGGCAGCGTGGCGCCTGGCGACCTCCCTGGGTGCCATGCTGCCGACGCGAGGGCATTGGGAACGGGCCGCCGCGGGGGCCATCGGCGAAACCCGGCCCCCTGGCGAGCGCCTGCCGGTCGACGCTCCGCCGCACACGGACAAGTCGACGTGCGGCGCGCATTGGATCCGCGGCAATGCCAGCGAGTGGCTGATGGCGGACACGTACCGGGCGCCGCCGCTGGTGGCGTTCCCAGGGGCGAATGGCCCCGGTGGCATCACCCAGACCGCGACCCAGGAGAGGCACGGCATCCGGTTGGTGAGGTATCGGATACCGCTGCATCGTTGACCGCCCGATCGGGAAATCACGATGGCTGCGAAGAAGAAGAAGAGTCAGTTCAACAAGGCGAAGTTCGACATCCTGCGTCTTCGTCTCGACAGCAGCGGTTCGAAGCTGCGCGGCAAAGCCCTGCGCGCGGCGGCCCTGGCACTGCTCGAGGCCGCGCTCCAGGAACCGAAAGGAGCAGCGAAATCACCGCCGAACGCAAGCGGCGGGGCGACACCGTGCGATGACAACCCGAACTGCGTCTTCCTGTACTTCGATGGGCCGTCGGTCATGGTCTACAAGTGCAACGGCCAGATCGTACGCTACGAAGTCGGGTAGCCACGGAGCCGTAGCCAAGGCCCCGCCGGTCACTAGGAAGGTTCGGCCCAAGTGCCGCACGCGCGACTGCCGAAAGCGCAACAGCGCGTCGGAGCAAGCATGAACCTGATCCTGGAGACGTACGGGGCCGCGACCGCCCTGCCGCCGTTCGCGGCAGCAGCGACGGTGGTCGTGGTGTTCGCCACGCTGGGCCACACCGGCGCCCGGCTGTGGCTGTGGACGACCACGGTGACGCTGTCCCTGTGGACCCTGGCCGCGCCATGGTGGCTGTGGCCACTGCTGCTCGGTCCATTGCTGGCGGTCACGATCGCGCCGTTCCGGCGGGCCGTACTGAGTGCCCGCGTGCTGCGTCTGCTGCGCAACGCCGGCTTCCTGCCGCAGATCTCCGACACCGAACGCACGGCGATCGCCGCCGGTACGGTGTGGCTGGATGGCGAACTGTTCTCCGGCCGACCCGACCTCCGACGCCTGGCGTCGGCAACGTTCCCCGATCTGACTGCGGAAGAACGCGCGTTCGTCACCGGCCCCTGCGCCCAGGCCTGCGCGCTGGCCGACGACTGGCAGATCCACTGCCAGAAGGACCTGTCGGCGGAGCTGTGGTCGTTCCTGAAGGAACAACGCTTCTTCGGCATGATCATCCCGCGCGAGTACGGCGGGCTCGGGCTATCGGCCTCCGCCAACTCGGCCGTCGTGACGATGCTGGCTTCGCGCTCCCTGCCACTGGCGATCACGGTGATGGTGCCCAATTCCCTGGGCCCCGCCGAGCTGCTGACCCACTACGGCACCGAGGCACAGAAACAACGCTGGCTGCCGGCGCTGGCCAGCGGCGCCGAGATCCCGTGTTTTGCGCTGACCGAGCCCGGTGCCGGTTCCGACGCCGGTGCGATCTCGGCCACCGGCGTGGTGTTCGCCGGCACGGATGGCCGCCTGATGCTGCGGCTGTCGTGGAACAAACGCTACATCACGCTGGCGGCAATCGCGACCGTGCTCGGTCTGGCGATCCAGCTGCACGACCCGGAGAACCTGCTCGGCAAGGGCCCGTTCCCCGGCATCACCTGCGCGCTGATCCCGACCGGCCTCGCCGGCGTCCAGCTTGGTCGGCGTCACGATCCGCTCGGCGTGCCGTTCTACAACTGCCCGACCTCCGGCAAGGACGTGGTCGTCGCGCTGGAAGACGCCATCATCGGCGGCGCCGCTGGCGCCGGCCGCGGCTGGCAGATGTTGATGGAATGCCTGGCCGCCGGCCGTGGCATCTCGTTGCCCGCCACCGCCACCGGCGGTGCGCAGCTGGTCGCCCGCGCCGTCGGTGCCTACGCCGCCGTCCGTCAGCAGTTCGGCATGGCGATCGGCAAGTTCGAGGGCATCGAGGAACCGCTGGCGCGGATTGCCGGCTTCACCTACGTGCTGGAGGCCGCGCGGCGGCTCACCTGTGGCGGCCTCGACACCGGCGCCAAGCCGGCCGTCGTCACTGCGATCGCGAAGTACAACGCGACCGAACTGTGGCGCAAGATCATCAACGACGGCATGGACGTGCTCGGCGGCGCGGCGATCTCGCGCGGGCCGCGCAACCTGCTGGCGCAAGCCTATGCCGGCACGCCGATCTGCATCACCGTCGAAGGCGCCAACATCCTGACGCGCACGCTGATGATCTTCGGGCAGGGCGCGATCCGCTGCCATCCGTTCGCGTTCGCCGAACTCGAGGCGATCGGCGGCAACGACGTGCGGGCTTTCGACCGCGCGTTCTGGGGTCACGTCGGCCACGTGATCAGGAACGGCACGCGGGCGCTGCTGCTCGGCCTGACGCGCGGTCGGCTTGCCAGGAGCCCGGTCGGCGGCGCCGCCGCGCCGTACTGGCGGCGACTGAGCTGGGCCTCGGCGACGTTCGCGCTGTGGGCCGACGTCGCGATGGGCACGCTCGGCGGCAACCTGAAGCGCAAGGAGAAGCTGACCGGTCGCTTCGCCGACGTATTCTCCTGGTTGTACCTGGGCACGGCCACGCTGCGCCGCTTCGAGGCCGACGGCCGCAAGCCCGACGATGTCGCGGCGATGCGTTGGGCGATGGAGTACGCGTTCGCCCGGATGCAGGAAGGGATGCTCGGCCTGATGGGCAATCTGGAACTGCCCGGACTCACCTGGCTGGTCCGCGGTCCGTTGCGCTGGTTGCGCCGGTTGAACCCGCTGGGCAGCGAGCCCAGCGACCGGCTCGGCTCGCGGCTGGCGCGTTCGCTGCTGACGCCGGGCTCCGCCCGCGAACGTCTGACCGAACGGATCTGGGTGCCAGGCGATCCGACGTCGGCCCTCGGCCGGCTCGAACGCGCGCTGCAACTCTGCGCCGATGCCGAACCGATCCAAAAGAAGCTGCGCGAAGCCGTCAAGAGCGGTCGGCTGCCGAAGGCCCGTCCCGAACACCTGCTCGACCCGGCGGTCGAAGCCGGCATCCTGACCGAGAACGAACGACGGCTGCTGCGGGACGCCGAGTCCGCCCGCGCCGAGGCCATTGCCGTGGACTCCTTCACCCTCGACGAGTACCTGCACGCGGCGAGCCCGGCGCAGGCTGCGGTTTCGGCGCCGGGACGGACGGCGACGGTGGCAACGAGTCACGCGGGATCGTAGGCTGCGGGGTGCGGCCCGCCGGCCGCGACCCCATGCTGTTGTTCCTGACCGCCGTCTCGCTGGCGCTGATCATCTCGTTCGTGTGCTCGATCGCCGAGGCGACACTGCTGAGTGTCGGCCATGCGCGGGTCGAGGCGCTGGCACGCACCGGCCACCGCGTCGGCGCGATCCTGCGCCGGTTCAAGCAGCAGCCGGACGAGCCGATCGCGGCGATCCTGGTGCTGAACACGATCGCCAACACCGCCGGGGGCGTCGTCGCCGGCCATGAGTTCGAAGGGGCGTTTCCCGGCATCCATGCCGCCTGGTTCGCCGGCGTGTTCACGATCGCCGTGCTGCTGTTCACCGAGATCACACCCAAGACCCTCGGCGTGCTGCACGCCAACCGGCTGGCGGTGCCGGTGGCCTGGACCGTGCACGGCATGGCGATCTTGCTGCGCCCGGTGCTGGTGATCACGCGCGTCCTGGCCCGGGCGCTGGGCTCGCACAATCACTCGACGACGACTTCCCTCGAGGAGATCCGGCTGCTCGCCACCGCGGGTCAGGCCCAGGGAGTGTTCGGTGCGCTGACCGGCAGCATCATCGCCAACGCCACCCGCCTGCGCGAGACGCGCGTCCGCGACGTCATGGTGCCGCGCTCGCGGATGACGTTCCTGTCGGGCACCTGGTCGATCGACAAGATCCTGGAAGTCGTCCGGCGCACCGGCCACAGCCGCTTCCCGTTCACGCCGAACGGCGAACTCGATCAGGTCCAGGGTGTGCTGTTGGCCAAGGAACTGCTGTTCGCGCTGCGCGACGATGCCGCGACCGACCTGCAGGACCTGCTGATCCCGCTGCTGGTGGTGCCCGAGACCAACACGCTGAACCACGTGCTGCGCGGGTTCCAGCGCGAGAAGCGCCACCTGGCGATCGTCGTCGACGAGTACGGCGGCGTGCAGGGCATGGTCACGCTCGAAGACGTGCTCGAGGAGATCGTCGGTGAGATCGAGGACGAACTCGACGCCGAGGAGACGCATGTGCTGGCGCGCCGCGACGGCTCCCTGCTGTGCCGCGGCATCGCCGAGACCCGCCGGTTGTTCGCCCGACTGCAGATCCACGAGGTGTCGACCGACAGCCAGACGCTGTCGGGCTTCCTGGCCGAACGCCTCGGCAGCGTGCCGTGGGCTGGGGCCGAGGTCGAGATCGCCGGCTATCGCTTCACCGTCACCAAGGCCAACAACAAGCGTGCGGAACGGGTGCGGATCGACCGGCTGCCGGCCGACGACGGCAAGACGGCCTCGGCTACCTGATGGAATACCGACGTCACTTCCCGGTAAATCCAGTCCAAGTGCGCAACAGCGCATGACGTCTGGCGGAGCGGCAGCCGGCCTGCCGCGGAGAACCACGATGGACAGCCTCTATCTCTACTGCGCAGCGATCGGCGGGGCCCTGCTGGTCATCCAGTTCGTGCTGCTGGCGATCGGCGGCAATGGCGACGCCAGCGATGGCCCGCCGTCGGTCGACGGGTCGGCGCACGACGCGTTGTTCCTGAAGTACCTGTCGCTGCAGACGGTCGCCGCGTTCGCGACGTTCTTCGGCCTGACCGGGCTGGCGACGCAGAACGCCGGCTGGTCGCCGGCGATGGCGACGCTCGCCGCGGTGGTCGCCGGCGTGGTCGCGCTGTGGGCTGTCACCAAGGCGACGTCGACGCTGCTGCGCTTGCAGTCGTCGGGCAATGTCGACCTCGCCAACGCCATCGGCCAGGAAGCCAGTGTCTATCTGCGCATTCCCGCCGCCGGCGAAGGCAACGGCCGCGTGCTGGTGACCGTGCAAGGTCGCAAGCTCGAGGTCAAGGCCGTCAGCCAGGCCGCCGAGTTCGCCACCGGCGACCGCGTCCGCGTGCTCGCCCGCGCCGCCGACGACCTGTTGGTCGTCGGCCCGCTCGCCTGAACTTCCCCTGACCCGTCCGAGAAGGAGATCCCTCATGATCCTGTTGCTGCAAGGCCTGCAGAGCATCGACTACCTGTGGTGGATCGTCGCCGCCGTCGGCGTCGTCGTCTTCAGCCTGATCCTGCTCGTCGTCAAGCGCTACAAGCGCTGCCCGAGCAACAAGATCCTGGTCATCTACGGCAAGGTCGCCTCCGGTCAGTCCGCCCGTTGCCTGCACGGCGGCGGCGCGTTCGTCTGGCCGTTGATCCAGGACTATGCCTATCTGTCGCTCGATCCGATGCAGATCGAGATCCCGCTGCGCGGTGCACTGTCGGCCGAGAACATCCGCGTCAACGTGCCGAGCGTGTTCACCGTTGCGGTCGGTACCGATTCGGCGGTGATGCAGACGGCGGCGATCCGCCTGCTCGGCCTCGACGTGCGCCAGGTCACCAAACAGGCCGAGGACATCATCCTCGGCCAGCTGCGCCAGGTGATCGCATCGATGACGATCGAGGAGATCAACCGCAACCGCGACAAGTTCCTCGACAGCGTGCAAAAGTCGCTGACGCCCGAACTCGAGAAGATCGGCCTGGTGTTGATCAACGTCAACATCACCGACATCACCGACGAGTCGGGCTACATCGAAGCGATGGGCAGGAAGGCAGCGAGCGAAGCGATCCAGCAGGCCGAGATCGACGTCGCGCAGCAGCAGAAGAAGGGCTCGATCGGCGTCGCCGAGGCGCGGCGCGAGCAGGACGTGCAGGTCGCCAACGCCGACAAGTCGCGCACGATCGGCACCAAGGAAGCCGAACGGGAACAGATCGTCCGGTTGGCCGAACTCGACAAGGACGCCCAGGTCGGCAAGAGCCAGGCGACGTTCGAGCAACAGGCGCTGGTCAAGGCACAAGAACGGCAGATGCGTGTCACCGTTGCCGAGAACGAAGCCGCGGCGGTAACCGGTGAGAACACGGCACGCGCCAAGGCGGTCGAAGCCGAAGCGACGCTGAAGGTCAAGCAGGCCGAAGCCTACCAGTTGACCGAATCGCGAAAGCGCGAGGCCGATGCCAAGGTCCGCGAGCTGCAGTACCTGGCCGAAGCGCGCGCCGCCGAAGCGATGGCGCAGAAGATCGAGAACGAACAGCGCGCCGAACTCGAAGCGGCGGCCAAGGCGCAGAAGGCGCGGATCATCGTCGACGCCGAGGCCCAGGCCGAACAGATCCGGCTGCAGGCCCAGGCCGAAGCGGCGGCGACCTTTGCCCGCCTCGAGGCCCGAGCGCGCGGCGAGTACGAGATGCTGGCCAAGAAGGCCGAGGGCTTGAAGCGGATCGTCGAAGGTTGCGGCGGCGCGCAGCAGGCGTTCCAGATGCTGATGCTCGAGCACCTGCCGGAGCTGGCCGAGACCGCGGCCAAGGCGATCGCCAACGTCAAGTTCGACAAGGTGGTCGTCTGGGACGGCGGCAGCCAGAACGGCAAGAACGCGACGGCCAACTTCCTGCAGGGCCTGGCCGGCAGCCTGCCGCCGATGCTGCAGATGATGAAGGACATCGGCGGCGTCGAGATGCCCCAGTTCCTCGGCAAGCTCAGCGAACCGCCAGCGGCCATGCCGACCGGCGCCGTGCCGATGCCGCCGCCGGCCGCAGGCCCGGCCCCGAAGACGCCGCCGAAGGCCTGAGGCTCGCCCGCGCCGCGCTCAGCGCGGCGCGTCGCCGGCGACCCGACCGGTCGCCGGGTCGACGCGCAGTGCGAGCCGTTCGTGTTCGTGCACGTAGAACAAGAACGCGTACATCATCTCGTCGGTCGTCTCGAGCCCGAACTTCACCGCAACGTCCGCGTCCGGATTGAACGGGTTGAACCGCGAGTTGTCGAAGTGCGCCAACGCAGCGATCCGGGTCCCGGCGGCGAACTTCTGCGTCCCGGGCGCCCAACGGTAGGACTGCTGCCAGTCGAAGTTGTAATTCGGCACCAGCAGCAGTGGCTGGCGTTCGCCGCCTTCCGGCTCCGCGAACACCGCCATGTCGCGACCGCGCACGTGCATGTGCACGAACAGCCCGATGCCGACCGCGTCCGCCTTGAACTGCCGCCGCGCCCGCACCGGATGCGCGTTCGCGCCCGCTGGGATCTCGAAGCGGAAATCGGCGGCGATCAAGACCCGCACTTCCTGCTCGACCACGACACGAGGGAATCGCAGGCCGACGCGCAGCCGGTCCTCTTCGGGCTGGCCGGTGGTCACGTAGTGCGCCTGCAGCACCAGCACCGAGCCGGCCGGGATCTTCACCGCCGTGCCGGGGTCGAGCACCATCGCATCGCCACCGGGCACGTAGCCGGTGATGAAGCCATCCTGCGACCAGCGTTCGCCGAACTTGACGCGCGCCATGTTGCAGTGATGCAGCACGCGTTTGTTGCTCGGCAGGATCTCGATCGCTTCGACCCAGGTGTCGTGCTCGAATCGGTACGGCAGCACGAAGTACTGATACGGCACCGACCCCTCGGCCGGCACCCGCATCGGCGCCACCGGCTTCAGGATCAGATCCGGTTTGCCGATCCGCCACTCGTCGTTCGGCCATGACCGCGGCGCTGGTGCCGTCGCAGCCTCGCCTTCCGGCATGCCGCCCGCCACCCAGGCAGCGATCGTCTGCTTCTGCGCCGCATCCAGACCGCGCCAGTTGACGAACGTGCCATGCCGCGAACTGCCATACCACGGCGGCATCCGGCCCTGCAGAACCACCTCGGCGATCATCGCTGCGTGCTTTCTCGCCTCATGCACGGTCGCGAGCGGGAACGGCCCTTCGCCACCCTGCCGATGGCACTCCTGACAGTGCTGCTGGAACAGCGGCGCGACGTCGCGACTCCACGTCGGCACCGTTCCGGCAACCACTGCCGGCGGCGTGATCTTGCAGCCGGCCACCGGCGTCGTCGCCACTGTCACCGGCCGCCCGCCCAGCACCTCGTCGATCGCGGCGCGCAGGTCCTCGCGACCCCGCTCTTGCGCGACACCGCCGTAGCCGTACTGGGCATCGATCCGACCGCGGTAGACGATCCTGCGTTGGGCATCGAGCACGACCGCAGTCACGGTCCGCTCGACGCCGCAGGCGCGCGCGAACGACAGATCGAAGTCCTTGGCCGCGATCGCTGCCGGTGCGCCTTCCACCACCTGGGCGGTGGCATCGACCAGCGAGTCGCCTGGACCGACGTTGACGATCAGCACCGGGACCCGCCGAGCCGCCAGGTCCTTCGCCAGTTCCTGCACGCGCGGCAGATAGCGCTGCACCAGTGGACATTCGATCGTCGCAAACCACACCACGGTCGCAGGCACGTCGCCGAGGTCCGCGAGCGTGCGCGGTTGCCAGCGCAGGTCGGTGAACGCCGCAGTCACCTGGGTACCCAGCACCACTGGAGTCTCCTGGGCCACCGCCACCGTCACCAACACCGCCACCCACGCGACAGAACGCAGCATGGCGACAGCGTCGCGCGCAACGCCGGCAAACTCAATCGCCACACGGCGGCAACCCGGACACCCGCGCGACGATTTCGCGACCTTCCTGGAAGAACCGCGGCAACGGCGACGTCGCAGGGACAACCTGCCCGGTTGCGCGTGCCGCACCGGAATGATCACGACCGCCCGACCTGCGGCGCGGTGCGATCTCATTGCCCCTGGAGTTGCCATGAACGCCACCCGGTGGACCGTTCTGTCGTTGCTGGCATTGGCCGGCATCACCTTCCTGTTGCTGATTGGCGGCCCGACTCCGCCCGCACCGGCATCGCCCGATGCCGCGCGCCAGAGTCCGCAGTCGCCCGCAACGCCGGAACCCTCGCCGCCGGCCCCCGCCACCAGCACCGCCGCACCTTCGACGGCGGCAGACCACCAGCGGCAGCAGGTCGAACGGCTGGTCGACGACAGCCAGGTCGACGCCGGCCAGGGCATTCGCGGTCGCGTGCTGCTGCCAGGCGGCGCACCGGCCGCCGGCATTCCGGTGTTCTTGATGCCGAATACGATGCACGACCCGATCGACACCTACCTGAAGAGCAAGTCGGGCATCCGCACACCGCCGCTTGCCTTCAGTGCGACGGCGGCAGACGGCACGTTCGCGCTCGGCGTCAAGAAGATCGACACCCCGATCGATCTGCGCGTCGTCAGCGACCTGCATCCGGAACTGCACCACAAGGGCATCAAGATCCGCGCCGACGATTGGTACGACGCCGGCACCCTGCAGCTCGAGCAGGGGCTGATCGTGGTCGGTCGCGTCGTCCAGGAAGGCACCGGCCAACCGATCGCCGACGCACAGGTGTTCCTCAACGAAGCGAATGCGACGCACCAGATGCTGCCGACACCGGGGCGCGAACAGGGCATCACGGCGCGCACGAATGCCGCCGGCCTGTTCCGCTTCGCCAATGCACCGCGGCTGGGGCTGATCCACCTGGCCGCACAAGCGCAGAGCTTCTGCCGTGTCGAGAAGCACAACCTGCAGATCGCCGCCACGACCACCAACGAGTTCGTGCTCGAACTGGCGGTCGGCCTGCCGATCGCCGGCGTCGTCACCGACAACCAAGGCAATCCGATCCGCGGCTGCACGATCCTGGCCACGGCGCTGTCGGCCAAAGCGCCGCAGACCGGCACGGCGAGCAGCGACACCGATGGCCGGTTCCGCCTTGAGGGCCTCCGTGAGGGCGAGTTCCAGCTCGCGTTCACCGCCAAAGGCTACGAAGAACACCAACAGAAGCCGGTGCCGGCCGGCATGCTGGATCTCGGCGTCGCGCTGGAGCCACGAGCGTTCGCCAAACTGAAAGTCCTTGCCGCCAACGGCGCGCCGATCAAGGCCTACAAGCTGGCGCTGAAGCGCTTCTTTCCGGACAACCCGCTCGGCATCGGCAACGTTCCGGAGTTCCGCGATCTCCGGATCACGCCGGGCGACTACCCACCGGAGTTCTCCGGCGAATGGGCCGTGATCCGCGGCGTACCGATCGGCGACTTCGTGTTCCAGATCGAAGACAACGGCCAGCACGCCAAGAGCCTCAGCGAACCGTTCCAGGTCGTCGCCAACGGCACGTCGCCGGAGGTCGTCTGCCGACTGACGCTGGGCGGCGTGATCGAAGGTCACGTCGTCGACGACCAAGGCCGACCGGTCAGCGGTGCGGTGGTCGTGACCGATCACAGCAGCGGCATGCTGCTCGACCCAGGCAACGCGTTCGGCCAGATGCTGCGGCAGTTCATGCCGGAGAAGCACTCGACGGCGAGCGCGCGAACCGACGCCGACGGGCGCTTCCGGCTGACGCGCCTGGCGTTCGCCGACTACCTCATTCGCGTGCGGCACCCGGACTTCTGCGGGGCACAAAGCCAGATCGTGACGATCGGCAGCGAAGGGCAGCGCGTCGACGCCGGCGAATTGCGGCTCCGGCGCGGGACGATCGTCACCGGCACCACGACGCTCGATGGGCAGCCAATGGGCCAGATCAACGTCACGCTGACGACACCACCGGCCCCCGCCGGTGCCGCGCCGCCAACGGAGTTCTTCCAGGCGAATGCGACCAGTGACGGCAACGGCACCTACACGTTCACGCAGCGCGTGCCACCGGGCACTTGGACGATCCATGCAGTCCGGCGGGCTGGCACAGAGAATCCGTTCGACATCCTCGTCCAGCAGAAGCAGACGCAGCGGCCGCTGGTGATCGCAGAGGGCACGGATCGCGTCGTGCAGGACTTCGCGTTGCGCAGCAACTGACCCGGCACCGCTGCGGCGAGCGCTTGCAGCCGACGTCCCGTCCGGCTCTGCTGCCGGCGTGCCGCCCGCCCCGCTGCCCGTCGAGGTCGACGCTGCGCTCTCTGCGCTGCAACCGCCACCCGGCGATGCCGCCGCACGTCGCCAGTTGCTTGCCGCCTGCCGCCGCAGCGTCCATGCCGCCGCCGACGAATGGGTCGCCGCCGCCGCCGCCAGAAAGCACGGCGCCGACGATCGGACGATCCTGACCGAAGAATGGGCCACCGGTCCGCTGCCGGTCCTGCGGCTGCTGCGCTGCCTGGACGCACCGCCGATCGCGATGACGCCGGCCGGCCGTTCGCTGCAGTTGTTTCCCGACCCGGCGTTCGCCGATCGCTGGTTGTTCGCTGGCCATCGGGCCGATGCGCTCTTCGGTCATCGCCCGGCGACGCACCGACCGCCGCCCGGCATCACGTTGGTGCTCGGCGCCGGCAATGTCAGCAGCATGCCGGTCGCCGATGCGCTGCATGCGCTGTTCGTGCATGGCCAGGCCGTGCTCTGCAAGCTGAGCCCGCTGCACGCCTCCCTGCAACCGATCCTCGAGCGCGCGTTCGCGCCGCTGGTGACCCAACGCCATCTGTCCTTCCGCGTCGGCGACGCCGGACTCGGTCAGGCGCTTGCCGGTGACACCAGGATCGCCGCCGTGCATCTGACCGGCAGTCATGCCACCGCTGCTGCGCTCCGCGCCGGTCCGCATCTCGCCAACAAGCGCTGGACCGCCGAACTCGGCAACGTCACGCCGGTCATCGTGCTACCCGGCAACTGGCCCGAACGCGAACTCGACTGGCAGGCGCGTGCCCTCGCGGCCCAACTGCTCTTCAATGCCGGCTGCAACTGCGTGACGCCGAGGGTGCTGCTGACCGCCAGCAGCTGGCCGCAGCGGCGCGCGTTCCTCGACCGGATCCAGGTGACGCTGGCCGAACTGCCGCCGCGCCGACCATTCTATCCGGCGGCGGCGACCTGGTTCGAGGCGGCTGCCGAACGGCCCGTTCCCGCCGATGGGCGCTTGCCCGGCCTGTTGCGCACCGACGGCTCAGCCAGCCGCGATGCCACGCACCTGATGGCCGAACGCTTCGCGCCGGTGCTGCTCGAGGTGCCGCTGCCCGGTGACGATGTCGCGTCGTTCCTGGGTGCGGCCACGAGCCTGGCCAATGACTGCCTCGGCACGCTCGCGGCGCAGCTTGCGGTGCCATCCACGCTCCGCGCCACCGACCAACCGCATCTCGAACGCGCCGCGCGCGCGCTGCGGAAGGGCACCGTGGCCATCAACGCCAACCCAGGGCTCAGCTATGCGCTGATGAACACGCCGTGGGGTGCGTTCGGCGGCGAACACGCCATCGACGATGCGCGCGGGTCCGGTCGCGGCTTCGTGCATGGACCGCGCGTCGCGCTGTTGCCGGTCGATCAGGTGATCCTGCGCGGACCGCCGATCCCAAGCCCATTGCCGCCGCAGTTCCCGTGGCATCGCCGCGGCCTCGACACCCTGCGCGCGCTCGCGACCTTCTACGCCACGGGCTCCCGCCTCCGGCTGCTGCCGGTGCTCGCCCACGGATTGCGCCCATGAACGGACCTGCCTGGTTGCGACCGCTGCTGATCGCCGTGCTGTGCCTGATCTGGGGCAGCACCTGGCTCGGCATCCGGCTCGGACCACAAGAACTGCCGCTGACCGCCGCCGGCGCGCGCTTTGCGCTCGCGGGTCTGGTGATGATCGTCATCACGCCGACGCTGCGGCGCCTCGAGGGCGCGCCGCCGCCACCGACCTGGCTGTGGGTCACCGCCGCCGTCACCAATTTCGCCGGTTCGTACGGGATCCTGTATGTCGCCGAGACGGTGGTCCCCTCCGGTGTCGCTGCGGTGCTGTGGGCGATCTTTCCGGTCTTGATGGCGATCGCGGGCACGGTGTGGCTTGGCGAGACGCTATCGCGGCGACAGACCGGCGGCCTTCTGCTGTCGTTCAGCGGCATCGTCGCGATGTTCTCCGGCGATCTCGGGGTTGGTCCGGAAGCGCTGCCGATGGCGCTGCTGCTGCTCGGCTCGCCAATCGTGTCGGCGGTCGGCACGGTGCTGATCAAGAAACACGGCAGCAAGACCAGTTCGATCGTGCTGAACCGGAACGGCATGGTGCTCGGCGCGGTGCTGCTCGGCGGTGCGGCGCTGCTCCGCGAAGGCTGGCGCCCGGAGGTCTGGACGACGCAGGGTGTCGTGTCGATGGCGGCCCTGGCGCTGGTCGGCACGGTGTTCGCGTTCTCGACCTACTTCTGGCTGTTACGGCACATGCCGGCGGGGAAGCTGAGCCTGATTTCGTATGTGACGCCGGTGCTGGCGACGCTGCTCGGGGTTGCGGTCGGCGATGGCAAGCTCGATGGAGCGACGATCGTCGGCACGGGGTTGGTGATCGCGGGGGTCTGCCTGGTGGTTCGGAAGCCGAAGGGCTAAGACCACTCGCTCGGTCAGATTGCTGGCAGTCGGCGACCCTGCAGCTACCATGCACAACGGTCTTGGGGCTCGAAGAAGGACCTGCGCGCCCCCTGCCACCTTGCGCCACCCGCCGCCTGTTCGCGTTGCAACGCGCTCGCCGCAACATGACCTCCAACGACCTGAAGTCGGAATTCAGTCACGCCTACGTTCGGGCAGTCGCCCACGCCGCAGGCTACTTCGTTCAAGAAAGCAACCGAATGATGGACGCCGACGGCGTCGACGCGGTGCTCTTCGCGAGATCACCGAGCGGGTCGACGAGGGGGCCACGGCTCGAACTGCAACTGAAGGCCACGACCCAGCCGATCACCCAAGACCCCTTCCCTTTCGACCTGGGAATCAAGAACTACGACGAACTCCGCGACGACACCGCGATCCCGCCACGGATCCTCGTCGTCGTCGCGCTGCCGGCCGAGCGCGCGAATTGGGCCTCCGCCACGGCGGCAGAACTGGTACTGCGGCACTGCGGCACTGCGGCTACTGGCGCTCCCTGCGAGGCATGCCGGCGTCGCTGAACACTGCTACAGTTCGTGTCCACATACCGCAGGCCAACTGCTTCCACCCGACGAACCTGCAGATCCTGATGAACCGCATTGACCAGGGAGACGCCCCGTGAGCCCGTTCGTGTGGGTGCCGCATCGCGTCGCCGTACCGACGCCGGGCCAGATCGTCGCGTATCTGCGCAGCCGCGGCTGGACGATCACGAGCTCGGCTGCCACCTGGGCGACCGCGACCTTGTCACGCGGCGGTGCGATCCTCGATCTCGAGATCCCGATGCAGGCGCATGGCGGCGGCTACTCTCGCGCCGTGGACCTGCTGCTGGCCGACCTGGCCAGGTTCGAAGAACGACCTCCCACGCCCATCCTGAGCGACATCCGGGCTTGCTCGCTGGACGTCGTCCGGTTGGGCATCGAAAGCCGGATCACTCGAGATGGCCGAATCTCCGTCGAAGCGGGCCACCGGGTCTACGAGGCCGCCCGCGACATGCTGCTTTCGGCAGCTTGCTCGGTGCGGGAGCCGCGCGCATCGTTCCCCCGCCGAAAAACGGCCGAGGCGATGGACCTGATCCGGCGCGCCAGGTTCGGGCAGCCGGAGGTCGGCAGCTTCGTGCTCACGATCGAATGCGAGGTTCCGCAGCGCTTGCTCGACGACACGACGACCGAGGACATCGGCCACGAACCCCTGGAACGTCTGGCCTGTGTTCGCCTGGCCCACGCACTGAGCGGCGTCGGCGATGCCAGCCGCGAAGCGGCAGCCGAGGCGACGCTCGAGCCGTTCCGCCGCCGGATCGGTCAAGGCGTCAACGCCAACCTCTGCGACGCCATCGCCGAGGTCTTCGACGCGACCGAGGCCGAAACACTGCGCGCCTCCTTCTCGTTCGCCACGCAACGCCCCAACCTCGACCCCACCCCCGGCAGCGTCGTGTTCAGCGCCGACGTCGCCGGCCAGCTGCGCGAAGCCGC
This sequence comes from Planctomycetota bacterium, assembly GCA_016713175.1. GTDB lineage: Bacteria > Planctomycetota > UBA1135 > UBA1135 > UBA2386 > JADJPQ01. Next base: position 395,450 of record JADJPQ010000004.1, on the reverse strand, counting down.
GACGGGTCTCCGCGAGGCCGCAACCTACGTCAGTTTCGAAGTGAAGGGTCACGTCGTCCGACTCGACAGCACAGCGGCCGCCGTTGGCGGCACCGCCATCGTGCACACGGAAGTCGACACTGGCTGGAGGCACGTCGCCATCGCGCTCGATGGCAACGACTACCAGGCCGCGATCACTGCGCACCGGACCGGCGCCGTCGTCCGCTGCATGGGCACGTTGCATCGGGCCGGCCGGACCTGGGTCGTTGAAGATGCGCGGGAGTTTGGGGTGATCCCCGAGCGATGACGCCTTGGCCACCCGCTGCTGCGCGCGGGCTGGCAGCCGGAGGTTTGGATGACGCAGGGTGTCATGTCGATGGCGTTGCTCGCGCTGATCGGCACGGGGTTCGCGTTCTCGACCTGTTTCTGGCTGTTGCGGTACATGCCGGCGGGGAAGCTGAGCCTGATTTCGTATGTGACGCCGGTGCTGGCGACGTTGCTCGGGGTCGCGGTCGGTGATGGGAAGATCGGAAGATCGATGCGGTGACGATTGTCGGCACGGGTTGGTGATCGCCGGAGTCTGTCTGGTGGCGCGGGAGCCGAAGGGCTGAACACCGCTTCCTTGCTCCAATGGCCAGGGCGCTGGCAGCCGACTTCTGGCTCTTGCGGCACCAGCCGGCCGGCGAGTTGAGTCTAATCTCGTTGGTGACGCCGGTGCTGGCGACGCTGCTCGGAGTCGCGGTCGGCGATGGGAAGATCGATGCAGCGACGATCGTCGGCACGGGGTTGGTGATCGCCGGACTTCCTGGTGGTGCGGAACCGACTGGAACCCAACCTAACGCCGCAACGTGCTTTGAGGCTGTCACGAATGGCTTCTCATTCCGCTCTACCGCAATCGCGCTCCGGTTCGCCGGGAGTTGACCGGTTGACGAACCGTTCACTAGAGTTCGCCTCGATGAGATCGCTCTTCATACTCGCGGTGCATCTGCTTGCTGGACTAGCCCTGGGACAGAATGGACCAGCGACGAACCCGCCCGGCCATTTGGCGGGAAGCTCAGGAGATGGCACTTTTTCCATAATCTATCAGGCACCCGTGCCCGCCCCAGGACCTTGCCCTTATCCTTGGACGTCCGGCCTAGCGGCTTTCGCCGACCCACTGAATCCAGCGGATCCAAACGATGATCGCGAGTACCTGGCGCTTGGCCGCAACAACGGAGTCATGGTGGTCGATGTCACGGCCCCGAGAGTCGCAGTTCCCGCCAACGTCCATCTTCAGAGCCTGACTCCACCAACGCCAATATTTGTGGCGGAAGCCCCAATCCCAGTGAGCAACCCTGCCCTCCAGGCTGCCCTGAACGGAGCGACACCCTACTGCCAGGGTCCGGTCCCAATCGACTCCAACCTATGCACAAATCGAGAGATCGTCGCGCACTTTCACGGCCCGTCGCAACGCACATTCCTGTACGCCATTAACAACCTTCGACCCGGTCTTTGGATAATCGAGCTCCAGCGTGCAGGAACACAGAACACCCTCGCCCATGTAGCGAACTCCTGGATGGCCCTACCTAGTTTTTGCCACACTATTACGATTGACTCGAGCCGGTCACTGCTTTTCATTCAGACGGCGCTCCACGACGTTTATCTGCTATCGCTCATCAACCCTTCGACCCCAACCGCTCTTCATACCTGGACATCCGGTTCGTCAGACTTGTGGCAGCCCGTTAGCATCCACGACAGCATGATTTTCAACAATCGACTCTACGCATGTGATTGGGTTGGACGCCAAGTCACAATACTGGACTTGGCGCAGCTATCACTGTCAAACCCGGGGCAATGGCGACCTAGACGTCATGTGGTCCCACCTCCGGTCGCACCGCTGCTCCCTCCATCAGTCCTTGGCGCGACCCCAACGTACCCCCTCTTCGCTGCGGCGCCGCATTCGGTTTGGGTCGATGAGTCCGTATCGCCGGCGACGATGTGGATCCTACAAGAGTCGCCGTTCCGCAATATTGACGCCGTCAACATTTCGCAAGTCAATTTTCCCAACATACCCGCAATACCACTGACAATTCAGCTGCCATCGCTTGCGCAGACAGGCTCGCTCGTCTCAATGATACCTGACAACCCAAACTACCCGACAGCTTCCGTCCAACCATCGGTTGCACATCATTTGCGGGCCGACGGCAGAACCGGATACATAGCCCACCAGATGGATGGAATTGATCAAGTAGACCTATCAAATCCTTCAGTCCCGATGTCAGTCTTAGCCAGCTTTGACACGACGACACTCGATGGCTCCAGCGGCACCATGTACGCTTGGGAGAGGTTCTTGGGGATCTGGGATGTGTCGACTGCAAGTGATTCAGGCTTCGTCTTGGCCAGCGCAGGCCGCGAGAACGGGTTCGTGTTCCGTGTCAATCGTGGCCGATTCAATCGGTTCTGGAGCGCCACGCCGTTCGGCGCCGGCACCGCGCACCCAGCAGGCGCCCACCCAAGAATCATCGCCCCCTATGGGCCCCCGAGAGTAGGGCACCCATTCGTGGTCCGAGACGGGAACAGGCATCTCTATAGCCACCTCAACTGTGTCTGGACTCTGCACATTACACCAACTCCTCCACAAACCGCCGCGCCGCACCCATCCCTGACTGGGATTACGCTGAACATTGACTTGACTTCGACGCTGACCGGCACTATCACGAACAGCATGGGCGACGATGTGTTCGTGCTGAACCTACCGCCCCAGCAACCGATCTGGTACGCGCAGATGATCGTCGAGGAGTTCCGGAAACAGCCAGGGGGCGTATACGAAGAGACCGGAATCGCCGCCGCCTCGCGCGGTGCTTGGATAGGGATATGTCCATGATACCGGCCTCGTTGACAGCTCTGTGTAAGTGCGCCTTGGCTGTCGCAGGGTTGGCCGTTGCGGGTTCGACGCAGCTCCCCTCGACGGGCTGGGTGGCCGGTGGCGTGAACTACATCTTGGTGTTCGCGCCGGACGGCCGCCTGCTTGGAAGTGACCCGGCCGGCGCGATCTCCCTTGCGTCCGGTGGCGATGGCTACATTTACGCAGATCGGAGTTCAGTCGATCAACTCTGGTTCGACCCGACATCCCGGGCGTTCGCACCTGGCTCGAGCCTGCCGTCGCTACCGTTCACCGGACGACACATCGCCGCGGCGCGTCACGCGATCTGGCAAATAGGGATCCAAGGCGAACTCGGCTTCACACCCAAGCAGGGGATCGGCCCCGCGATGCTGATGCACAATGGCATGTTGGCGACACTGGGTCTGACTGGCCGCGTGTCCGGCCTTGCGACGGACGGGCGTGAAGTGTTCTTCGCAGTCGACGTCACGGTCACGAACCCTGCGCACGTGTGGGCAGTCGATTTCGTGCCCGCGGGGCCGGTGTTCCGGCCACTGTTGGTGCTGCCGCAGGCTCACCAGCCACGCATTGGACCGACTATTTCCCTGGGCGCCGATCGCGACCTGCTGATTCTCGATCATACCAGCGTGCTCCGCATCGACATCGACTCGGGCGCCGTTCTTGCGACCGAGGTTGCCCCGAGCGACCCTGCGTTCGCCACCGGCGGCGGCAGTGTCGTCATCGATCCGTGGACATCCGAACTGGCCGCAGCGCCGTGGAGCACCTATCTCTCGTTGTGGCGAAAGGTCCCCGGCAGTGCCTGGCATCTGATCGCCTTTGGTAGTGGCGTCCAGATAGCGCTTGTCGCCGCGGCGCCGCGCCCCTTCGAGTCGTATGGGCGCGGCTGCGTGACCAGCGCTGGCCTCGAGCCGCGCATGGGTTCTTCTGGGCTGCCACGGCCTGGACAGACGTTCCAGCTGACTCTGCGACAACTCCAGGCGGGCTCACTCTCGGTGTTTTGGCTTGGCACAAGCGATGCCGCGTGGTCCGGCTGGGCTCTGCCGTTTCTGGGCGCACAGGTTGGCGCCCCTGGATGTGCCCTGTGGGCTTCACCGGACGTGTCGTTTGTCGGTGTCGCCGACAGCAATGGCCGCGATCGCTTCCCGATTCCCGTCCCTGCCGATCCCGCACTGGCAGGCATGCTAGTGTTTGCCCAAGGAGCCACCTCGTCCGGAGTCAATGCGTTCGGTTTCGCGTTCAGCGACGCCCTGTCGATCCTGATCCGCTGACTCACAACGAGCAGGAAACGCGCCGGTCCCCGAGCAATGCCGAGGGCGACCAGCGAGGCCGCCGCAACCGATCGCTTTCGCGCCTGATGCGACGTCTGCGCCTGGAACACGTTTTCGCCGCTACCGGCGTCGTCATCGCGATCCTGCTGACCATCCATCGCTGCAGCACCCGCCCCCACCCCACCTGGCCCCGCGACCAGATCCTCGCCGCCATCCGCTTCGTCGAGAGCGGCGACCGACCAAACCCTCCCGATGGCGACGACGGCCGCGCCATCGGCCCGTACCAGATCCACGAAGTCTACTGGCGCGACGCCACCGCCTTCCGCAAGCACCTCGGCGGCACCTACCAGGACTGTCGCGATCGCAGTTACGCCGAACGGGTCCTCACCGCCTACATGGAACGCTACGTTCCCGGTGCCTGGGCGATCGGTGACGCCGAGATCATCGCCCGCACCCACAACGGCGGACCGTCGGGCCCGACCCGGCCGCAGACCGAACGCTATTGGCAAAGAGTGCTGGCGCGCCTGTCGCGCTGACCCATCGACCGCTATCGTCTGGCGGTCCCAAGCCCCGGTCTTCCCTTGGTTGCCAAACCAGAGCGCTTCGTCGCTGCGGCCGTCCTGTTGTCGTCGTGGTTGGTCGCCCAACGCGCCGATGAGCCGTCGCTGTGGTCGTTCCGGCCGCTGGCGGAAGCGTCGCCACCGACCGTCGCCGAACCAGCGTGGAACAGCACGCCGATCGACCGCTTCGTCCGCCAGGCCCAAGTGGCAGCCGGCGTCACGCCGGCCGCGGTCGCCGACCGCCGCACGCTGCTGCGCCGCGCCCACTTCGCGCTGACCGGCCTGCCGCCAACTCCGACCGAAGTCGACGCGTTCGTGGCCGATCCGGCGCCCGATGCCTTCGCCAAGGTCGTCGACCGCCTGCTCGCGTCACCGCACTTCGGCGAGCGGCAGGCGCGGCATTGGCTCGACCTGGCGCGTTACAGCGACAGCAACGGCCTCGACGAGAACCTCGCGTTCGCACAAGCGTTCCGTTACCGCGACTGGGTCGTCCGCGCGTTCAACGACGACTTGCCGTTCGACCGGTTCGGCAGCCTGCAGATCGCCGGCGACCTGCTGCCGGCCGACGATCCCGCGCCGCTGCCGGATCGCATCGTCGCCACCGGTTTCCTCGCGCTCGGCCCGAAAATGCTCGCCGAGCAGGACAAGGACAAGCTGCTGTTCGACACCGTCGATGAACAGTTGGATCTGGTCGGCCGCACGTTCGTCGGCTTGACGATCGGCTGCGCGCGCTGCCATGACCACAAGTTCGACCCGGTGTCGCAGCGCGACTACTTCGCGCTGGCCGGCATCTTCAAGAGCACCGACACGTTCGCCAACCTCGACCACGTCTCGCGCTGGGTCGATCGCGAACTGGCGACCGACGCCGAGATCGCCGAGCGCAAGCGCCTGCAGGGCCTCGCCGATGCCAAGGCAGCCGAGCTGGAACAGACCGAACGCGCCGTGACGCAGGAACTGCGCCAGGCGACCGTCGCCGACATCGGCCGCTACCTGCTCGCCGCCCAGGCGGCGCTCGCCGATGCCAACTTCATCGAAGCCGAATCCGCGGCCCGGACCAATCTGCGCGCCGACCGCGAGCACTGGGGGTCACCGGCTTGCATCGTGCTGCACACGCATCAGGGCGGCACGCAGTTCGCCGAGTACGAGGTCGACGTCGCGCACGCCGGCCGCCATCGACTCGAAGTCCGGATGGCCGGCAAGGAGTCGCGTCCGCTGCAGCTCTCGATCGACGGCAAGGTCATTGCCGATCGCACGCTCGAACACACCACCGGCGACTGGTTCCCGGCGCAGCAGCGTTGGTTCGTCGCCGCCGAGTTCGACCTCGCGCCAGGGCGCCACACGCTGCGGCTGCAGGGACTGCACGGCTCCACGCCACATCTCGACAAGCTGCTGCTGCTGCACCTGGGCGACGGCTCGACGCGCCCGTGGCCGGCGAACTCACCGCTCGCCGACGGCCTGATCGCGCCGGTGATCCGGCAAGTCGCCGATTCCCTGCTGACGCGGGCCGATGCGCCGCTGCTCGAGCCGTGGCAACGGCTCGCCGACGCCGACGACGCGACGTTCGCCGAACGCGCCAGCGCGCAGCAGGGCAAGGGCGGACCATTCGCGGTGCTGCTGGGCGGCCTGCCGCCGCAATCGCGGCGCGAACTCGCGGCCCGCTACCAGACCCTGTTCGCCACCGCGGCCGATGCGTGGCAACGCGCGCTCGCGGCAGCCGACAAGGACAAGCCACCCAGGCAACTCGGCGACGCGCTGCTGGAGAGCGCTCGCGCGCTGCTGTTCGAGCCCGGAGGGCTCTTGGCGGTGCAGGATGACGCGCTGCGGCAGGCATTGCCGGCGCCGCTGCAGGCGCGACTGCACGAACTGACGACCGCGCGCGACGCTGCCAAGGCCGCCGTGCCGCCACAGGCTCCAGTGGCGATGTGCGTCCGCGACGGCAAGCCGGTCGACCTGCAACTGCACATCCGCGGCAACCACCTGGCGCTGGCCGAAGTGGCGACGCCGCGCGGCTATCTCGCGGAGCTGGCGTCGATCGTGCCGGGACCCGCGATGCCGCCAAACGGGAGCGGCCGCCGCGAACTGGCGCGGTGGCTGTTCGATCCACGCCATCCGCTGACCGCGCGCGTGCAGGTCAATCGCACCTGGCAGCATCTGTTCGGCCACGGCCTCGTGCGGTCGCCATCCAACTTCGGCGTCCGCGGCGACCGACCGAGCCATCCCGAACTGCTCGACTGGCTGGCGCGCGAACTGATCGCCGATGGCTGGTCGCAGAAGCGGCTGTTCCGCCGCATCCTGTTGTCGCGGACCTGGCAACTGGCGTCGTCCCACGATCCGGCGGCTGCTGCCGTCGATCCCGAGAACCGCTTGCTGTGGCGTCAGAACCGCGTCCGCCTCGAAGCGGAGATCGTCCGCGACGCGATGCTGGCGGTGGCGGGCACCCTGGATCGCACCGTCGGCGGCACGCTGTTGACAGTCAAGGACCGCGACTACGTCACCAACGACCAGTCGGGCAACGGCGCGCATTACTCGGCACCACGGCGATCGCTTTATCTGCCGGTGATCCGCAATGCGATGTTCGATTTCTTCACCGCATTCGACTTCTGCGATCCGAGCGTCCACATCGAACAACGTCCGGCCAGTGCCGTCGCGCCGCAGGCGCTGCTGCTGCTGAACAGTCCGTTCGCCAACGAGCAGGCGCGCGCGTTCGCCGCGGCGGCTGCGGCAATCGCCGAGGCGGGCCCGCGGATCGACTGGATCTGGCGGCAGGCGCTCGGCCGCACACCGTCCGTCAACGAGCGCTCGCGGATCGCGGAATGGCTGCAACAGGCCAGGGCGTCCGGGGTGACCGAGCCGTGGCCGCAACTGTGCCAGATCGCCCTGGCCAGCAACGAGTTCCTGTACATCGACTGAGTCCCATGACCGACCACCACGACCATCCCCGCGGTCCCGGAGTCTCGCGGCGGCAGCTCTTGCTGCACGGCGCTGCCGGCGTGGGCATGTTCGCATTCGCCGACGAGTTGCGGGCCGCCAGTCTGCTGCGCGGGGCATTGCGATCAGGCCAGGAATCGCCGCTGGCGCCACGCCAGCCGCACTTCGCCCCGCGGGCCAAACGCATCCTGTTCCTGTTCATGCACGGCGGACCGTCGCAGGTCGACACCTTCGACTACAAACCGCTGCTGCAGCGAGACCACGGCAAGCCGTTGCCGTTCGCCAAGCCACGGGTGACCTTCGCCGAGACCGGCGCGCTGATGGGTTCGCCATACCGCTTCAAGCAGCACGGCCAGTCCGGCGCCTGGGTCAGTGAACTGTGGCCGCACGTCGCCGCCTGCGTCGACAAGCTGTGCTTCCTGAAGAGCCTGCACGGCAGCAACGACGCGCACGGCGGCGCGCTGCTGAAGGTGCACACCGGCAGCGACACGTTCGTGCGACCGAGCATCGGCTCGTGGGTCACCTATGGGCTCGGCACCGAGAACCAGGATCTGCCCGGCTTCGTGACGCTGTGCCCGACGCTCGGGCACGGCGGCGTCAACAACTGGTCGTCGGCCTTCCTGCCGGCGGTGTTCCAGGGCACGCCGCTCGGCAATGCCTCGGTGCCGGCCCGGCAGGCGATGGTGCAGCATCTGCGGCATCCCGATCGCCCCCGCGATCAGCAACGCGCACAGCTCGATCTGCTGGCGGCGATCAACGGCGAACACGCCGCGGCGCGCAGCGAGGACTCGGCGCTGCCGGCGCGCAGCGAATCGTTCGAATTGGCGTTCCGGATGCAGGCCCGGGCCCCGGAAGTGCTCGACGTCGAGCGGGAGAGCGCCGCGACGAAGACCCTGTACGGCCTGGATGACCCCAAGACCGAGAACTTCGGACGCCAGTGCCTGATGGCGCGCCGGCTGCTGGAGACCGGTGTCCGGTTCGTGCAGTGCACGCACTCGTACAAGTGGGACCAGCACGGCAACCTGGAAAAGGACCACCGCAGCAATGCGCTCGAGGTCGACCGCCCGATCGCCGGCTTGTTGACCGATCTGGAACAGCGCGGACTGCTGGAAGACACGCTCGTCTGGTGGGGTGGCGAGTTCGGGCGCACGCCGACCAGCGAAGGCGGCACCGGTCGCGACCACAACCCGCATGCGTTCACCCATTGGCTGTGCGGCGGCGGCGTCCGGCAGGGGTTCTCGTACGGCGCCACCGACGACTACGGCTACTACGCGACGCACGACAAGATGCACGTGCACGACCTGCACGCGACCCTGTTGCATCTGCTCGGGCTCGACCACGAACGGCTGACCTTCCGCCACGCCGGCCGCGACTTCCGGCTGACGGACGTCGCCGGCAAGGTCGCGCACGCGATCCTGGCCTGATCAGCGCCGCCGGCCGGGCTCATCGCCACCGCCGAGATCCGGCCACGTCACGCCCAGTTCGCGCAACACGTCGTGGAACTCGGCGGGCGCCCGGTTGGCGAAGCCCCGCAGCGGCCGGGCGGCGTCGCGCAGCGGCTGCAGCCGGGCGACCATCGCCGAAGCGACCTGTTTGGCCTCGGCGCGGCGATCCGTGCGGAACAGCCGCGTCGCCAGCACCATCGAGCCGATGGCGAAATCCATCGCCATCCGGCCGTCGGTCCGACCCCGAGCCAGCAGCGTGTCGAGCTGCTGCAGTCCCGCCCGGAGCAGCGCCTCGCCGCCTTCCGCGTCGCCCCCCTGCCGAAGTTGCGACTCACCGCACCAGGCCTGGGCCCGCGCGCGCAACACCCGATACTCGGCGATCGCCGGCTGCAGCGTCACGAGCTGTTCGGCGTGATACAGCGCCTCGCGCAGCACCTGCGGGTCGCCGCCGCCGCCGCCCGGCACGGGTCCGCGACGCGAGCGCTGCATGCGCAGCAGCTCGAGACACAGTTCGTAGCGGTACTGGTCGGCCTGCGGCACCTCCACCACCAGCGCCCGCAGCAACTGCAGGCCCTGTTCCCTCAGGTTGTCGCGATCGTCCCCGGGACCGGCCGCCAGCAACAGCAGGCAGCGCGCCGACAACGCGCGGAACTCCGGGTTCTGGGCGTCGATCACCAGCAGTTCGGCCAGCGGTTCCTGGGCCCGCTCGATCTCGCTGCGCACCTCCGCCGGCCGCCGCGGTTCGCCGCGCCCGCCATCGGCGCGGCGATCCTCGGGCCGACCGCCACCCCGCCGTTCGTCACCGCGTCCGCTGAACGGGCCGCGCATCTGCAACGCGTAGGCCGACGCCAGCAGGTAGTGCGCACGAGCGCGATCGAACTTCATGCCCTTGCTCTGGTCGGCAAGGTCCTCCTCGAGCAGCTTGATCGCCGGACGGAGGCGGGCGACAGCCTCCGGGAAGCGATCACGCCGCAACAACAGCTGCGCCTGATCGAGCTGGATGCCGGCCACGTCGCGGGTCACGTCGCGATCGGCGACGTCCTGGAAGCGCGCGCTGGCCTGCTGCCAGGCCGCTTCGGCTGCCGCCATGTCGCCCAACCGCGCGTGGATCGCCCCGACCCGCCGCCACGCCCGCGCCGTCTCGTACCGCAGCGGCTGGTTGTCGGCATTCTGGGCCGCGAACCGGTCGTAGAAGTGCAGCATCCGCTGCAGCAGCGCGACATCGTCCGCCTCCACGGTCGTGCCGGCGACGACGCTGGCCTCGCCGGTCTCCGGATCCTCCTCGATCACGTGCAGCGGATCACGGCCGACCACGGCGTCGAACAGTTCTTCGAACGCCGTCGTCATCAGCTGCACGTTGCGTTCGCTCTTGCCGTGCGCCTCGCGCGCGTCCGCAGCCGCCTGCCGGGCCTGGCCGAGGGCGTCAGCGGTCACCAACCACGCCGTCCAGCCGACGACCGCCGCCAGCACCACGGCCGCCGCGGTCGCCAGCGTCAGCGCCGCGACCGCTTGGTTGCGCCGGCACCAGCGCACCGCCTGTTCGACCAGCGACTGCTGTCGCGCCGCGATCGGCCGCCCGTCGAGGAACGCCTGCAGATCGGCTTCCAGCGCCGCCGCGTCGGCGAACCGATCGCGCGGATCGTGCGCGATCGCCTTCTCGACGATGGTCTCCAGATCGCGCGGCAACCACGGGCACAGTCGGCGCAACCGATCGGGTCGGCCACGGCAGATCTGCTCGATCACCTCGCTGCGACTGCTGCCGCCGAACGCCGGCCGCAGCGTCAGCAGTTCCCACAACGTCAGGCCGAGCGCATACACCTCCGAACGCGCATCGTAGACGCCGGCGAACTGCTCGGGCGCCATGTATTGCAGCGTCCCGAGCACATCGCCGCTGTGCGTCAACCCGGTCGACTCCAGCGCCTTGGCCAGGCCGAAATCGGTGACCCAGACCAGACCCTCGCCATCCAGCAGCAGGTTGGCCGGCTTGATGTCGCGATGCAGCGTGCCATGCGCATGGGCATGCGCCAGCGCCGATGCCACCTGCGCACCCGTCTGGGCCACGAAGCGTGCCCGTTCACCGAACGCGGCCGAACCCGCCAGCGCCGGCTGTTGCCGGGCTTCGTCGAACCAATGGTCCAGGCCGCGACCATCGATGAACTGCATCGCGTACCAGTGGTAGCCATCGCTCTCGCCGCTGCCGAACACCGGCACGATGTTGCTGTGATGCAGTTTCGCCGCCGTCTGGGCCTCGCGGCGGAAGCGCTCGAGCTGGTTGCCGGTCAACAGGCTGCCGCGCGGCAACACCTTCAGCGCCACGCGCCGACCGAGACTCTCCTGCACCGCCTCGAACACCACGCCCATGCCGCCGCGGCCGAGTTCGCCCTGGATCTTGAAGTCGCCGAGCCGCTCGAGCATCGGCACCTGCGCGCGCGCGCGGCCGCTGGCGGTCGATTCGCGTTCCCGCTTGGCGCGCTCCAGCACCAGCAGCGTCGGCAGCAGTTCGCGCAGGCCCTCGGCGTGTTCTCGGTGCTGCGCACAGAAGGCCTCGACGTCGATCAGCTCGCCGGCCCGATACCGCTGCAGGAACTGCTCGCTGAGCAGGTCCAGCGGATCGCGGGCCTCATCGGCCGCGCCGCCCGACGGCGACGCCGTCGGCGTCACGGTTCCTGCAGCCGCGACAGCAGCCCCTTCAGCCGGCCGAGTGCCCGCACGTAGCGGTTGCTGGCGGCGTTCTCGCCGATGCCGAGCAGTTCGGCGACTTCCTTGTTGGACAGTTCCTCGAAGTGCCGCAACACCAGCACCTCGCGATCGATCTCCTCCATGCTCTGGAGCGCCTGTTCGAGCTGGACTTTCAGTTCCTCGCGCATCGCCGCCTGGCTCGGCGACGTCATCGTCCCGACCAGGAACCCGGACAGGCTCTGGCTCTGCGGCGCCATCCGGTCGCGACCCGCGTCGCGCATCTTGGCGCCGAGGTGCCGACGGTGGATGTCGACCATCGTCTGCTGCGTCACCAGCCGCAACCACACGTGGAACGGCCGCGGATCGGCGCGCCAGGCAGACAGCCGCTTTTGCGCATCGACGTAGGCTTCCTGCAACACGTCCTCGGCATCGATCCGGCCGACGAGGCGTGGATCGAGCCGGAACTGCACCATCCGCAGCAATTTATCGCGTTGGCAGGCGAAGATCGGGCCGAGCGCACTGTCGTCACCGGTGCGCAGCCGTTCGAGCAGGACGTCGTCGATCGCGGTCATGGGGACCGCCGCAGGATACCCCCGAGCGGGCCCGGCGCTCACTGCGGCCAGAACAACCTGCCGAACGCCGGCACATGCTCGAGCGGCACGCCGCACGTCACCACCAAGAGGCGCGCCGGCAACGTCGATGGCAAGACCACCGGGTCCAGATCGACCTGGATGCGGATCAGCTTGTTCGGGGAACGGTGCCATTGCGACAACGCCGACAGCGACGGCAGCCGCTGCGGGTCACCGCTCCAACGCAAGGCATCGGGGCTCTCCCACTCGTGACCATGGATCGCGGTTCCAGACGGTACCACTTCGATACCGAACACCCCCGCCGCCTGCCGCCAGGCTGCCGCGTCGACGTCCGCGGGCAACTCGATCCAACGGATCCCACACAGCCAGCTGTATCGGGCGATTGCTGGTGCCGCTGTTGCGTTCGCCGCCGATCCCTGCAGCGACAAGACGAAGCCAGGGTGACGCGCACTGCTGCCGCGATGCTGCCGTCGGCCAAGTTCGCCCGCAGCCATTGCACCGAGCACCATCGCCAGGCCGTCGGCGATTGCGCGCCGATCGTGACCGCTGATCGCGATCCGGTCACCGACGTCGACCCGCCAGGGGTGCGGCGACTCCGGTTCCAGCCGCAGGGTGATCGATGGCTCACCCGATCCGGCTGCCGGGGCCGTCGCGCCCAGGGCCCCCTGCCAGACCTGCGCCGCAGCCGCCGCGAGGTCGCCGAGTTCACCGTCGGCGCCGATGGTCGGCGGACCGATCGCGGCAGGGAGCACAGCCACCGGGTCCGTGCTCCAGCCGCGAAGCCCGATCTGGGTCGCCGGGCGCGGCCGGCTGCGCCGTTGGGCGAACAGCCACGCCAGCGCGCCCTCGGCACCGTAGGCCTGCTTCCACGAATCGTGGCCGACGCCCGCCAGTTCGTCGTAGCGCACCTCGCTGCCGAGCAGACGCAGACGCTCGACCAGGTGGCGCGAACGTTCCGGCGGCACCACTTTGTCGGCGGCGCCGTGCCAGGCCCAGATCGGCAGGGCGAGCAGTCGCCACGCCTCCCGCTCGTCACCGCCACCACAGACCGGCAGCACCGCGGCGAACGTCTCCGGCATCCGCATCGCGAGTTCCCACGAGCCGTAGCCGCCCATCGACAGGCCGGTCAGGTAGACGCGGTCCTGATCGACATCCGGCCGCGTCAACAGGGTCGCCAGCGCCTTCTGCACCGCCTGCAGCGCCGGCGCCGCCGCGGCGGCCATCGGTGTCGAACGGCGGTCGGCCCAAGGCCGCTCGACCCACATCGCGCCTTGCGGACACTGCACGGCGAGCAACAGGCAGGGGAAACGTTCGCGCAGCGGCGATTGCGCCATCGGCCGGGCCAGCCACGTCAACTGCCGTTCGTTGTCGGTGCCGCGTTCGCCGGCGCCGTGCAAGAACACTACCACCGGCCAACCCGCCGCCGGTCGTTCGCCGAACGGCGGCAGCAGCCGGTACGGATACGTCACGTCGCCGATCGCGACCGAACCGGTTTCGAACATCGTCGGCTCCTGCGTCAGCAGGACAGGGGCAAGCCATGCGGCAACCGCAGCAACGCGCATCGACACATGCTGCCAGATGGCGCCACCGCACGCGACCGGTTACACCCGCAACGTGCTGTTCGTGCTGTTTCTCTACGTCGCGGTGCAACTCGGCATCGGCGTCTGGGCGTCGCGGCGGATCCGCAACGAAGACGACTACCTGGTCGCCGGCCGGAGCCTCGGCCCCATCCTCGCGTCGACCAGCATCTTCGCGACCTGGTTCGGCGCCGAGAGCTGCACCGGTGCCGCCGGCTCGATCTACACCGACGGCCTCAACCTCGGCTCGGTCGAACCATTCGCGTACGGGCTATGCCTCGTCGTGATGGGCCTGGTGTTCGCCAGCCGGTTCTGGCGCAGCAGGGTCACGACCCTCGCCGACCTGTTCCACGACCGTTACGGCCGCTCGACCGAACGGCTCGCGGCGGTGCTGCTGATCCCGACGTCGCTGCTGTGGGCCGGCGCGCAGATCCGCGCGTTCGGCCATGTGCTGCACGTCAACTCGGATGACCTGCTGAGTGAGAACGTCGGCATCGCGATCGCGGCGATCGTTGCGGTGATCTACACCGGCAGCGGCGGTCTGCTGGCCGACGTGATCACCGACGTCGTGCAGGGCGTGGCACTGGTGCTCGGCCTGTTGGCGCTGCTGTGCGGCGCCATCTGGCATCTCGGCGGTTTCGCTCCGACCGCCGAGGCACTGGCGAACGCCAGGATCGGCTTCACACCCGGAAGGACACCGCCGGCAATGGATCTGATCGAACAGTGGGCCGTCGTGCTGGTCGGTTCGGTCGTCGCCCAGGAAGTCGTCTCGCGCAGCCTCGCCGCGCGTTCGGCCGGCACCGCGCGCGCGGCCGGCCTCGTCGGCGGCGGCCTGTATGTGCTGATCGGTCTGATCCCGGTGACGCTCGGCCTGCTCGGGCCGACGCTGCTGCCCGATCTCACCGATCCCGAGCAGCTGCTGCCGCGCCTCGCCGGCCAGCACCTGCCCTGGTGGATCAACGCGATGTTCGCAGGCGCGCTGGTGTCGGCGATCCTGTCCACCGTCGATTCCTGTCTCCTGGTCGCCTCGTCGGTGCTGACGCGCAATCTGTTGTTCAGCAACGCCGCGCCGCGCAGCGACCGCGCCCGGCTGTGGGCGGTGCGCATCGGCGTCGCCGCCTGCGGCGTCATCGCCTGGTGGCTGGCGTTGGCCGTGGCCGATGTCAGCGACCTGGTCGAGCAGGCGTCGGGTTTTGGCAGCGCCGGCATCTTCCTGATCGTCACCCTGGCGTTGTTCTCGCGCCGCGGCGGCGCGCTGGCCGCCAATCTGTGCCTGCTCGCCGGCGGGATCACCTGGGTGCTGGGCCGCTACGTCCTGGCGCCGACGGACGACCAGACGCCGGTGTCGATTCCGCACCCGTATCTGACGTCGCTTGGCGCCGCGGCTGTCGGCCTGTTGATCGGCCTGCTGCTGGAGCGACGCCGCAACCGAGGTACCCATGATGGCCCGTCGAACGCCCGTGGCTGAGTCTGCGTGCACCTGCCTGCTCCTGTTCGCCGCCGCGCTGCCCGCCCAGGTCGATCGCCTCGAACTCGGCCTGCGACTGCGCGCGTTCGAACGCGAACTGGCGCGCGTGACCGATCCGGCGCGCCGCGATCCCGCCATGGTCGAGATGAACCTGGCCGTCCAGTCGTTCTTCCGGCTCGACACCAAGGCCGTCGTGCAGGCGATCGATCGCGCGAACTTCGCCCTGCGCACAGAGCCCCCGGACGCCGACGAACGGCACGCCCACACGCTGCAATTGGCGCTGACCTCCCGGCTGATCGACCGCGCGAGCCCGGCGGCGACGGCCGAGCTGCGCGCGGCCTACACGATCGACGAAGAACCGCCGGGCGACCTCGTTCTTCAGATCGCCGCTGCGCAGCACCCGGCCTGGGCCCCTGTGTCCGTCCGGATCGGTGAGCTGCCGCAGACCATCGAACTGCCGCTGCGCGATCTGCCTGCGGGTGACCATGAGCTGCGCTGGTCGATCAGCCGCGGCGACCGCGAACTGGTGGCTCGCACGACCGCCCTGTCGATCGTCGACGACCTGCAGGCGCGCCTCGCCGCAGTGACCCCGGACGGCGACCGCGAGGCGAAGCCGACGATCGAGTCGGCGACCTTGCGAGCGCACGCTCGCACGCTGCTCGGCATGACGAGGAGACGCGCCGAGGAAACCCCGTTGCCCGGCGCCGTGTTGCTCGCCGAGGCGGAGGCGCTGGCGAAGCTGCCGGCCGACAGCCACTGGTTCGATGCGACGCGGACCGGACAGTTCTGGCTGCGCGTCCCGGTCGGCTCGAGGACGATGGCGGTCCGGCTGGCGGTTCCGGCCGACGCGGGCAACGGCGAACGCTGCCCGCTGGTCGTCGCGCTGCACGGCGCCGGCGGCTCCGAGAACCTGTTCTTCGACGGCTACGGCGACGGCGAGATCGTCCGCCTGTGCACCGCCCGCGGCTGGCTGCTGGTGGCGCCGCGCGTCGAGGCGTTCGCCGGCAGCGATGTGTTCGCACTGGTCGACGCGCTGGCCGCGCGCTACCCGATCGACAAGAGCAAGGTGCTGCTGGTCGGCCACTCGATGGGCGCCGCGCAGGTCATCGCCGCCGCCGTCCGTTCGCCGCGACGGGTCGCCGCGATCGCACCGCTCGGCGGCGGCGGCAACGCCCGCGGCGCCAAGGGGCTGGCGGGCCTGCCGGCCTTCGTCGGCGTCGGCACGCGCGATTTCGCCCGGTCCGCAGCCCGATCCCTGGCCACCGCCCTCGAGTCCGCCGGTGCCGCCAGCCAGTTGCGCGAGTACGAAGGCGTCGAGCACTTCGCGATCGTGCAACTCGCGCTGCCGGACGTGTTCGCGTTCTTCGACACCACCCTCGCCGCGACACCGCGAAAGTAGCAACCTGCCGCGCTATCCTGGCAGTCCCCAGGTCCGCCTCATGTTCTTCCTCGACAGCACGGGGTTCTTCAGCCTCGTGTCCCTGTTGATCCAGTGCATCCTCGCCTGGATCGTCGCCGGTTTCCTGATGCTGCTCGGCCGCCGACTGCAGCCGTCGGCCTGGCTTCGTCGTTGGTCCACCGCATTCCTGCTGCTCGCGGTCGGGCTCAGCGCGATCACCGTGCGCTTTCTTGGCGCGCACCACCATGTCCTCGGCGAGCCGCTGACGGAGAACCACCTGCTGACGCGTGCCTGCTACGCGATCTACTTCGTCGGCAAGGTCGGGTTCTTCTGGTACCTGCTCGGTGGCGCACGGGCCCTCCGGGGCCAGCCGTGGCCGACGACCTGGGTGCGCTGGACCGGCCCGACCGTGGCGTTGCTGGCGGCCTTGGCCGCGATGCTCCCTTCCATCGAATCGACGCTGCTGGTCCAGGCACCCCTGGCCATCACCGCATTCGTGCTGGCCGCGCGCGCGCTGCGCCAGGGGCCATCGCCCGAGGAACTCGGCTGCCGCGTGGCGGCGGCCACGATGCTCACCTGGGCCGCGATCTGGTGTGCTTATGCCGTCACGGTGATCGGTGTCGACCCGGTGCATCCGCGCGTGGACTCGTCCTGGTCCTTCCTGCTGCGGTGCAACTCGCTGATCGATGTCGTCATGCAGGTGACACTCGGCGCCGCGCTGATCGTCGTCGTCGTCCAGGACGTGCAGCGGCAGGCCTTGCAGGCCGCTGCGGAACGCGATCGGCTGCGGGCCCAGGTCCAGCGCGATGAACGCCTCCGCGCCCTGTCGACCCTGGTGTCCGGCGTCGCCCACGAGATCAACAACCCGCTGACGGCGATCCTCGGCTTTGCCGCCGACCTCGACGCCGCCGATGGCCCCACACGCCGCGAAGCTGCCCGCATCGTGCTCGAACAGGCCGACCGTTGCCGCGCGATCGTGCAACGGCTGTCGGTGCTCGGTCGCCAACCGGTGCAGACGCGCGACCGGATCGACGCCGATGCCTTGGTGGAACGTGTGGTCGCCGGGCTGCGGCCGCAGTTCGCCCAGGCGGGGTTGACGCTCCGCACCACCGCCAACGCGGCGACGACGACGCTGATTGGCGACGCGGCCGGTATCGAGCAGGTGCTGACCAATCTGCTGGTCAACGCGCTGCATGCGTCGCCGCGGCCTGGCACCGTCACGGTGACGACCCGCACGGCCGCAGATCGCTGGATCGTGCAGATCGCCGACCAGGGTCGTGGCGTCCCGCTCGCCGACCGCGGGCGCATCTTCGAACCGTTCTTCACCACCAAGCCGCCGGGTTGCGGTTCCGGCCTCGGATTGCCGGTTGCGCAGGCGATGGTCACCGCGCACGGCGGCACGATCCAGGTCGGCGACGCCGACTGCGGCGGCGCGCAGTTCACCGTCGAACTGCCGTGCGCGCCGGCCGCGGCGCCGATGCCCGCGGCACCACCAGCACCGGCCCCGCCACCCCACGCCGCCGATGGTAGCCCGCTGCGCCTGCTGATCATCGATGACGAACCCCAGGTCCGCTCGTCGATCGAGCGCCACGCCAGGACCGCCGGCTGGCGAACCACCGCCACCGATTCCGCCGAGAGCGCCCTGCCGCTGCTGCAGACCGAACGCTTCGACGCGCTGTTGTGCGATCTGCGGATGCCCGGCATGGCGGGCAGCGGGCTCTACGACCACCTGTCCCGGCACGCACCGGACCTGCTCCGCCGGCTGGTCTTCGTCACCGGCGACCTGACCTCGCCCGATGCCGCGGCGTTCGCGCGCCGATGCCGGGCGCCGATCGTCAGCAAGCCGTTCGCGTTTGCCGACCTGCTGCGCCGCCTGCGTGAAGTCGCCGTCGGCGCGTGACCAGGGCCATCGCCGCGCTAACGTCGCGGCCATGCGTCCGTGCCTCCCGCTGCTCTCCCTGCTGACATTCCTGTTGCCCGCCCAGCAACCGGCCCTGCTGGCAGCCGGTGCCAGCGATGCCGACACGATCGCCGCTGCGGCCGCACTGCGCCCGGAGCCGCGCCAGGTGCGCTGGCAGTCGCTCGGCTTCACCGCGTTCGTGCACTTTGGCATGAACACGTTCACCGACCGCGAATGGGGTGAGGGCACCGAGTCGGCGACCACGTTCGCGCCGACCGCTCTCGACGCCGATCAATGGGTCCGCGCGTTCGCCGCTGCCGGCATGAAGGGACTGATCCTGACCTGCAAGCATCACGATGGCTTCTGCCTGTGGCCGACCGCGACCACCGCGCACAGTGTTCGCAGCAGTCCTTGGCAGAACGGCCAGGGCGACGTCGTCCGCGCGGTTGCCGACGCGTGCAGGACGCATGGTCTGCAGTTCGGCGTCTATCTGTCGCCGTGGGATCGGCACCAGCCGACGTTCGGCAGCAAGGACTACAACGCGGTGTTCGCGACCCAACTGCGCGAACTGCTGACCGGCTATGGCCCGTTGTTCGAGGTCTGGTTCGACGGCGCGCATTGTCCGGCCGACGATCCCGCCCTGTTCGACTGGCAGGGCCACTTCCGGCTGATCCGGCAACTGCAACCCGACGCCGTGATCGCGATCACCGGTCCAGACGTTCGCTGGGTCGGCAACGAAGGCGGCCACACGCGGGCCGCGGAATGGAGCGTGCTGCCGCTGTCCACCGACGACGCGGGCTCCCTGGTCGAGTCGCGCGCGGCCTGGCAAGCGCTCTGGCAACTGCGCGAACGCAATCAGGAGCAGGATCTGGGCAGCCGGCAACGCCTGCGCGGCGCCCGCCGGCTGACCTGGTGGCCGGCGGAGACCGACGTCTCGATCCGGCCGGGTTGGTTCTGGCATCCGCGCGAGGACACGCAGGTCAAGCCGCTCGCGACGCTGCTCGACTACTGGTACGGCGCGGTCGGCGGCAACGCCGTGCTGCTGCTGAACGTGCCGGCCGATCGCCGTGGCAGGATCCCCGATCCCGATGTCGCGGTACTGCAGGACCTCGGCGCCGTGCTGGACGCGACGTTCGGCAACGACCTCGCCGCCGGCGCCATGCGCAAGACCTACGCCAAGGCCGGCGAGATCTACTTCAACTCGCCGACCGAGTTCGACGTGCTCGACTTGCGCGAAGACACCGCCACTTCCGGGCAGCGCGTCGAAGCGTTCCGGATCGATGTCTGGGATGGCCAGTCCTGGCGCGAACTGGAACGCGGCGGCACGATCGGCCATCGTCGGCTGCTCCGGCTGCCCAGGCTCGAGGCCAACGGCGTCCGCTATTGGCTCGAGCAGACGCGCGGCAAGGCGGCGATCCATCACTTCTCGGTGCACCGTTCCCCCGACCTGCTGTCGCCGCCGACGATCCGGCGCGATCGCGACGGCAAGGTGACCCTGCAAGCGACGGCCGGCGTGATCCACTACACGACCGACGGCTCGACGCCGACGACCGCGTCAGCTCGGTATGACCGGCCGTTCCCGCTGCCGCGCGGCGGCACGGTGCGCGCATCGACATTCGCCAAGGCGGACAGCACCGCGTTGGCGCTGACGACCGGCGCCTCGGCTTCGGCGACGTTCGGTCTGTGTGCGAGCAAATGGACGATCCTCGATTCCTCGAGCCAGCAGGCGCCGGGCGAAGCGCAGGAGCACGCGATCGACGGCGATCCGAACACGATCTGGCACACGCGCTATCGGCCGGACACGCCATCCCACCCGCATCATCTGACGATCGATCTCGGCGAAGTGGTCGAGGTCACGGGATTCGTCTATCTGCCGCGCGCTTCGGGCAGCAATGGCACGGTCGCCGATTGGGAGTTCGCGGTCAGCAGTGATGGCCGGCAATGGCGGTCGGTCGGCAAGGGCACGTTCTCGAACATCGAGAACAACCCGGTGGCACAGACGGTGCGGCTGGCGGCCAAAGCGGCCGGGGTGCGGATGGTCCGGCTGGTTGCGCACCGGGAAGTCGCCGGCCGGCCGTGGGCGTCGTGTGCCGAGTTTGCGGTGCTGGTGGACTGAGGAGCACGCGCAAGTCGCGGGCGCTTTGGTTCGCGCCAGAGCCGGTCAGCGGGCCACGACTCGGCAATGCGATCGCACGCGTCGTGCAGTAGGACTGATGCGACGACGGCGCGAGGCACGGGAGTGACGAGGACCTCACACTGCAGAACCGCGGCGGCATGCCTGAGCGCAACGCGGATGCCGGCCTCTGGCAACCGCGGGTGGGCAGCCAGGAGGTCGGCAATCGAACAGCAGCGCCACCAAACACACGGCAAGAAGCTCGCGACAGCCAACATCGCGGCGACCATCGTCGACCACCACTTCATGGAAGGACTCTTCGTTGCAGACGGCGGTCAGGATCCGGGTGATTCCGGCGGTCTGGCTGGTTCCTTGGGTGTCGCCGGGTGACACCCGAATCCAGCATCGCGCCGAGACAGGCAGTGCACCCGATCAAGGCCGCGACGGCAACCTCGGTTCCCGCCAAACGAGCCCACGCACCAAGGCACCCGCAGACCCGCCCAGGGTGAGTCCAGTGCCAAGCAATAGCAACGGCAGCAAAGACCGCGCACCCAACATACGCGAGAGCCACTGTGCGGCCGTCGACCAGCATCGCGAGCGCGACCAACTCGAGGATCAAGCCCAGTCCCGCGGCCCATGTTGTGCCATCATGCTCCACTCCAAGGACCAGCGACTGTAGTTTCCCACCGGCGACGAACAGCAGTACGCTTATCATGAAAGTCCGGATTATCCAGAACCGCCACGGAAGACCGCTACTTCCCACCGTTCGCCCTCATCAGTTTGATAGCGACGAGCTGCGGTGCCCCACCATCGACCAGGTCCACCACAGCCTCGGCTGGCAAGAACCCTGGCGTTGACACCTCTACGGCCATTCTCCCGACCGGTCCCCACAGATCCTCCACAGTCGACTTACCATCAAATCCAAACACGCTTGATTTCAAGCCAAAGGGAGTCGGCCGCACGAAGACCCCACCGGTACCGATAGCGCCAAACTCTGTCTCTATCTCCAGTCGCCAACCGACCAACCTCTGGCCGACCCTGCACTTCACCTGCAGCGGCTCGCCCACTCCGTCGACGTCAATCTCATACGCTTGGTCAAAGAACTGCCTCATGCTCTGGTTCCTGCATCTCACGAGATAGGTACCCGTTGGCAGCCAAGTCGCAGACCCGCTAAGCACCGGAACATCGGGCAACTGTTTCGATGCCGCCTTATGTCGCAGCGCCAGTTCAACCCCGCGATACTCGTTACCGCCGGCGTCGACGAGAGCCACATGAACCTCTTCTCCGTTATCGGGAACCAGTTCCGGACGCAATAATCTCGGGACAGCGTGCTCCAACTTGACGAACTCAGTCGTCACCTCAGCCCAGCCGTGGCTTGATCCTTGTCTCAGCAACATTCGCGTCCTCGCCTCCATTGCAGAGCCGATGCCGCCGCCAACTCTCACACCTGCCAGACATACAGTTGCTTCAGGCCATTTCTTCAGCAGGCGCCTGTTCAGCCGGGGCAGTTCGCGAGGGGAAAAGGTGTTTTGCAGGTCAACAGCTCCAGGCACTACCGTCCGTACCGCCAGGACTTCATAGTCGTCAGCCAGGTTCGCAACAACGGCAATAGCCTCCCGCATGACAACACGAACAACTCCCCCAGGGACGGCGATCTGTGAGTCTCCCGGGCTCGAACCTCCAACACACACATGAGTCTCGCAAGACAAGTCGAAGTGGTACAGCCCGGCCGCCAGATTCGAGACAAGAATGGCGCCAGCGCCATCACTCACGCCGTAATGGACGCAATAGTCTCCGGCGCTTGAATTACTCACGAGGGACGCCGGCCCTGCCACTTCCCACGACGGATCCGCCGGCACCGCAGCCCTGGACATCATGACGACGACACCGGGAACTGCCCGCCCCGACTCATCAAGACACTGGATTTGACAGTCAGTCTCGGGACGTTCAACCGTACAGAGGTAATGCGTATCGTGCAATCGTGCCGCACTGTACAGGACGCCTCCGTGAACAGCAGCAACGCGACTGGAGTGTGGCTCCAGCAACGGCCCCAGGCGGCTCTGCGCCACAAGCACGCTCCCGGTTGCGTCAGTCACCCCAAGGGATGTCAGTTGGCCGGATGCGATCAGGCGCGC
Source organism: Planctomycetota bacterium (assembly GCA_016713175.1). Lineage (GTDB taxonomy): Bacteria > Planctomycetota > UBA1135 > UBA1135 > UBA2386 > JADJPQ01. Next base: position 372,528 of record JADJPQ010000004.1, on the reverse strand, counting down.
GTGGCTGTTGGTGGTGCACACGGAAGCGCCCTCGATTGGACTGCCTGATGAGTCCGCAACCTGCACGACGACGATTGTATCTGGGCCAATCGACGGCTTTTCGCGGTCATCCGCCGCAGACGCTGATACCTCGGCTGAAACACCCGCGCCTGCCGACGCCGCCCTGGTCTGACCAGCAAGCCCTTGGCGACTCATGTCTGGGGTTGCTTGCGTCGCAATCACGAAAACTGCAACCACCACAACAACGGCGAGACAGCCTGCGGCGACTACGCGGCGCCGGACGACAGGATGTGGGTTGGACACGTGAAGGCACCCAGCGGGCTAGCAGTTGCAAACTCGCTGAGGGGCCGCAACGGGCGGCCAGTTGAACTCCGTGCATGGAACCGGGCACGTTGTCCGAATGCAGTCAAAGCTCCACACGTTGGTGACGGTGTCGATGTAACCAACGCCCTCGCAAGGGTTGTAAGGCGAATACAGCCCGCCGCAAGTACACGTCCAAATACGTGTCGTACCCTCGACGACGGAGTCGGCCTTGCATACTTCGGCGTCGTCGCAGAACACCTCCGGGCATGTGAACTTGATGGTCCCGTTCGAGCCTGCGGAGATTTCGAGAGCGCAATCCGGATCTTGAAGGTCGCCAGTCGCTGCCAACAGCACGGCGCAGTAGAATAGAAACAGCCCTACCCAAATGGAACGCTTCATGGGTCGATCTCCATCGGTTCGTGAAGAATGTGTGGGAAGGGGACAGTTCGCACGGTCACCCAGCCAACGGGAGAGTGCCAGGAGCGCTGCCAGAAACACGGACTTTCCAGAATTCCACGGTTCTGGTCCCTTGCCCGCGTATGGGCGCGACTCAGCTACAGTACGCCCACGTCCGGAGAGTCGGGGCCGGAAGCGGGCCGAAAGCCCGATGTAATCTTGACCCGGATCTGCCGAGTTCAATGTGGTGGCGTCGTCGGTTCTCTTTCGCGAATGATCCTATGCGAGGATCGCCCTGAGTCGATGGATGCCCGAACTTCTCTTGGAGAAGGCCCGTCGCACCCTCTCGCGAAGCCGCTTGGCTACTACCGAACTCAGCGACATACGTTTCGCCGCTTCTGCACTCGTCATCTCATCGAGGAAGACGAACAACACGAACTCGATCGCGTCCGGCTCCAGGTCCGTGTGCCGGGCCAGGCACTCCGCGATCTCCGCCCGCGCCGAGTCCCGATGGCGCTCGACCATCGCCACATCCCCCTCGGTCACCTCGGCGAGGATCATCTCGCGGTCGCGCAGCAGTCGCGACCGGTTGGCGTCGCGAAGTGCCCCCAACAGCACCTTCTTGGCGATCCCCAGCGCGAAGTTCTCGAGATCCTCGATCGGCCCTTGGCGCATGCGCGACATCAGCCGCACCATCACATCCTGCGCCGCGTCTTCCACCTCCTGCGCCAGGGCTTCCGGATCGCGGCTGAAGAACCCAGTCTGACCCAACCGGCGCAGGACCATCGCGTGGATCCGAGCGAGGCGGTCGTCGTCCCATGACGCCTGTGGTTCAGCGAACTCGCTCATGGCCGCCCCTCGTTCCAAGACCCGCGCTGAGCAAGTGATGACGGCCATCGACTACCCGACAACAGGGAAGGGAAGGGAAGGGAAGGGAAGGGAAGGGAAGGGAAGGGAACGACCCATCACAACGCGCCCTCCAACGGCGCCACGCCCTGTAGCCTAGGTATCACCACCAGCAACCACACGCCCACCAGACTGCCCCTTGCCCGACTGCAAGCCAACCCCACCCCCGAAACAGATCCCCCCGCCCCACCGGCCACAACCCCCACCACCCCACCCCCCAGGAAATCCGCCCCACCGCCCCCCCAAACTCCTGCGAACCGACCCGTTCCCCTCGTAGTCTGCCGCACGGCGCACCAGCGCGCCGCCGCCTGCCCCATCCATGCCAGCCCAAAGCCCCCGCCGACCGCGCCGCCTGCCCTTCCTGGCCGCTTTCCCCCTGCTGCTGACCGCCTGCGACAACGCCCAGAAGGTCGAAGCCACCACCAAGACCGACGAACCCCGCCTCGTCCGCGTCGCCGAGGCCCAGATCCAGGACGTCCAGCGCGAAATCCGCACCCCGGGCTTCCTCGAGTCCGAACACCAGGCCGCCATCGTCGCCCGCGTCGGCGGCCGGATCCGCGAACTGACCGTCGATGAAGGCTCCCGCGTCCAGAAAGGCCAGGCCCTCGCCCGCCTCGACGACCGCCAGGCCCAGTCCGCGCTGCAGCAACTGACCGTCCAACGCGACGCCAAGGCCGTCGACAAGAGCCTCGCCGCGCTGGAGATCGAGGCCGCCGGCAAGCGCATTCAACAGGCCCGCCTCGAGTCCCAGAAAGCCAAGGCCGAATGGGACCGCCAGTCCAGCATGGACAAGGAGTTCGTCGCCCCCAAGGCCTTGCAGGACGCCGAACTCGCGTTCCAGACCGCCGAACAGGCGCTGCAGGTCGCCGAGTTCAACGAGAAGAAGAGCCGGCTGGAGGTCGACCGCATCGACAACCTGATCAAGGAACTCGACGCGAAGATCCGCGAGAGCGAAGTGCAGATCGAGGATCACACCGTGTCGGCGCCGTTCCAGGGCATCCTGGTCAAGCGCCACGTCTCCCAGGGCGCCACCGTGCAGGTCGGCGCCGCGATGTTCGACATCGTCGATCCCGACCACCTGGTGTCGTGGCTCGACCGCCCGCAGATCGAACTCGAACAGGTGCGGTCGGCGCGCATCGTCCAGTTCACGACCGACGCCGTTCCCGGCAAGGAGTTCATTGCCGATGTCGACCTGATCAGTCCGACCATCGATCGCCAGACCGGCCATTTCCGCCTGCGCTTCCGGGTCCGCGGCCCCGACACCGCCGTGCTGGTGCACGGCATGTTCGTCCGCGCCAGGATCCTGGCGGAGGACAAACGTCCCGCATTGATGGTCAAAAAGACCGCCGTGCTGAGCGAAGGCCAGGTGTCGGTCGTCATGGTCGTCCGCGATGGCAAGGCCAATCGCGTCGATCTGGACCCGGGTCTCGAGTTGAAGGACTGGATCGAGTGCAAGAACCGCGGCGAGAACGGCCTGCGGCCCGGCGATCTGGTGATCGTCACCGGCCATGAGGACCTGAAGGATCAGGCCGCCGTCACCGTCGCCAAGGAATGACATGAGCACCGCCGACGAACGGTCGCTCTTCCATTTCTGCATCAGCCGTCCGGTCGCCATCACCATGGTGACCGTCGCGATCTGCGTGTTCGGCCTGGTCGGTCTGTCCGGCATGGCCGTCAACCTGCTGCCCGACGTCGCCTATCCGACCATCACCGTCCGCACCGAGTTCGCCGGCGCCAGCCCGCGCGACGTCGAAGAACGCGTCAGCGAGCGCGTGCAGGAACTGGTCGCCGTCGTACCCGGCATCCGGCGCGCGTGGTCGGTCAGCCGCCCCGGCATCTCCGACGTCGTGCTCGAGTTCGGCTGGGGCACGACGATGACGTTCGCCGCCGCCGACGTGCGCGAACGCCTCGATCGCTTCTTCCCGCCGCCGGGCGCCGAGAAGCCGATCGTGCTGCGCTACGACCCGAGCCAGGATCCGGTGCTGACGCTGAGCTTGTCGCCCAAGGCGGCGATGCAGGCCGGCGAGACGATCGATCTGGTGGCGCTGCGCCGCTACGCCGATCTCGAACTGGAGGAACGGCTGGCGCAGATCGAAGGCGTGGCGGCGGTCAAGCTGCGCGGCGGCGACGTCGAGGAGATCCACGTCGCGCTCGACGAACAGGCGATGGCGGCGCATGGCATCGACATCGCGACGGTGACCTCGCGGTTGGCCAACGAGAACATGAACGCGGCGTCCGGCGCCATCGAGGAGGGCCGGACCGAGTTCCTGGTTCGCGCCTTGAACGAATACCAGTCGCTGGCGGAGATCGAGAACACCATCCTGGTCAGCCGCGGGAACGCCCGGATCCGGCTGCGCGAGGTCGCCAAGGTCACCCGTCGTCCGGCCGATCCGCAAGTCATCGCGCGCGTCGGCGGCGAGCCGTGCGTGCTGGTGGATGTCTTCAAGCAGGCGGACGCGAACATCGTCGAGGTCTGCCGGCAGGTGCGCGAACGCGTGCTCGGCACCGCGCGCCAACGCGCCCAGGTCGCCGCCGGCGAACACGAGCAGCCGCTGCCCTTGGCCGTCGAACAGGACCGGCTGAAGCGGCAGGCGGCACTGCGCGAACGCGCGGCGATGACCGCGTTCCTGGGCTTCGAGATGCGGCAGCGCGGCATCGGTGTCGAACTGCTGACCGACCAGTCGAAGTTCGTGCAGGCGGCGATCGACGAGGTCGGTGACAACGCCTGGCAAGGCGGCCTGCTGGCGGTGCTGGTGCTGTACCTGTTCCTGCGCTCGGGCTTCACCACGATGGTGCTGGCGGTGTCGATCCCGGCCAGCCTGATCGCGACCTTCGCGCCGCTGTTCCTCGGCGGCATCGACCTCAACATCATGTCGCTCGGCGGCCTGGCGCTCGGCGTCGGCATGCTGCTCGACAACTCGATCGTCGTGCTCGAATCGATCACCAGACTGCGCGAGGGCGGCGCCGACCGGACCACCGCCGTCGTCGAAGGCACGCGCAGGATCGCCAGTGCGGTGTTCGCCAGCACGCTGACGCAGGTCGCCGTGTTCTTCCCGATCGTGTTCGTCGAAGGCCTCGCCGGCCAGCTGTTCCGCGACCTGGCGCTGACGGTCGTCTATGCGCAGTTGATCTCGATCCCGGTGGCGTTGTTCGTCGTGCCGATGCTGGCCGCGCGGGGCGCCAACATGCGGGAAGCAGGCCAGCCGCCGCCGCCGGATGTCGTGGCGCCCACCCACGCCGCCGCGCGGGCGATGACCGGGGCCACCACGGCCGGCCTGCGCGTCGCCGTGCTGGCCCTGCGCGGCACCGCCGCGGCGCTGCGCTTGCTGCTGGCGCCGGTCGCCAGCCTGTTCCTGCGTGGCTACAGCGTGGTCGAGCGCCTGTATGCGCCGCTGTTGCGGGCCACGCTGGCGCGACCGCTGGCGGCAATCGCGATCGTCGGCCTGGCGCTCGGCGTGTCCGCCTGGCGCTTGCGCGATCTCGGCCAGGAGATCCTGCCCGAAGTGCACCAGGGCGAGTTCTATCTGGAGGCGTATCTGGCGCGCTCGGCGACCGTGCTGGCCACCGATGACGTGCTGCGCGGCCTCGAGCAGAAGATCCGCGCGCTGCCGGACGTCGAACGCACGTTCCTGGCGTCCGGCGTCGATCCGAATGAACTCAACGACAGCGAGGAGGGCAAGCACTCGGCGCGAGTGCAGATCGTGCTGCGCCACGACCGCGACCGGCCCGCGCAGGAGCAGCGCGTCCGCGCGGCGGTGTCGGCCGCCGTCGCCGAGGAGCCGGCGATCCTGACCCACCGCTTCACCACCGCCAGCGTGCTGCGCTTCTCGGCCGATCTGGTCGTCGAGGTGATCGGCCACGATCTGGTCGCGTTGCGCCGCGCCTGCGACAGCGTCGCCACGGCGCTGCAGGGCCTTCCCGGCCTCGGCTTCGTCCGCTCGACGCTGCAGCGCGGCAATCCCGAACTGACGATCCGACTCGATCGCGATCAACTCGCCGTGCACGGCCTCGACGCCGAGGCGACCGCGCGGATGGTCCGCACCAAGGTGCTCGGCGACGTACCGACCCTGTTTGCCGAGCGCGAACGCAAGATCGACATCCGCGTGCGCGTCGACCGCGATCAGTTGGCCAGCGAAGAGCGGTTGCGATCGCTCAACGTCAACCCGGCGGGCTATCCGGAGATCCCGCTGGCGGCCGTCGGCAGCATCGAGCGGCGCGAAGGCCCGAGCGAGATCCGCCGGCTGGGCAACGTTCGCGGCGCCGAAGTGCATGCCGAAGTCCGCGGTTTCGACCTCGGTCGCACCCAGTTGCTGGTCGAGGCCGCGCTGACCGATGTCAAGCTGCCCGACGGCGTGATCGCCCGGCTCGGCGCCCAGAAGGAAGAACTCGAACGCAGCAATCAGAGCCTGCTGCTGGCGCTGGCGATGGCGGTGTTCCTGGTCTACATCGTGATGGCGGCGCAGTTCGAGAGCATCGTGCAACCGCTGATCATCCTGGTGTCGGTGCCGCTGGCGCTGATCGGCGTGGTCCTGGCGCTCGATCTGCTGGCGATCGACGTGTCGGTCGTGGTGTTCCTGGGCTGCATCGTGCTGGCCGGCATCGTCGTCAACAACGCGATCATCCTGATCGACCAGATCAACCAGCTGCGCAGCGAAGGCGTGCCGCTGCACGACGCGGTGCTGAACGGCGCGCAGAGCCGCTTGCGACCGGTGATGATGACGATGCTGACCACCCTGATCGGCCTGTTGCCGCAGACCGGCTGGCTGCAGGGCCTGCCGTTGATCGGCGGCCAGAGCGATGGCATCGAATTGCGCTCCCCGATGGCGATCACCGTGATCGGCGGCCTGGTCAGTTCGACGCTGCTGACCCTGCTGCTGGTGCCGCTGGCCTATCGGCTGGTGGTCCGCGAACGTCGAACGCCGGCAGGAACCCCATGAACGACCCGACCCTCGCCGCGCCACCCCTGCGCCGTGGCCTGATCGGCGCGTTCGTCGATCGACCGGTGACCTCACTGATGGTCACGCTGGCGATCGTCGTGATCGGCATCGTCGCGATCGCCAAGCTGCCGCTGCGCTTCCTGCCCGGCGGCATGGCCGAGAACCAGATCAACGTCTGGATCCCGGTGCCGCAGAACCAGGCGCCGCAGGAGGTGCAGGAGAAGGTCGTCGAACCGCTGGCCGAGTCGATCCGGACCATTCCCGGGCTGCAACGGTTGCGGACACGCGCGGGCGCCGGCGGCGCGTGGGTGTCGGCACGCCTGGACGAAGGCATGGACCCGGGCCTCGCGGCCGCCGAGGTGCGCGATCGGGTGCAACGCGCGATGCCGAGCTGGCCGCCCGGCGTCGATCGCTACTTCACCTGGAAGGAAGACGGTGGCTCGGCGCCGCTGGCGTTCCTGCAGTTCCTGACGCCCAAGCAGGACGCCGAGTGGAACCACAAACTGGACCAGATCGTCCGCACGCGGCTCGAGGCCGTCGACGGCGTCGGTCGCATCGACCTGTGGGGCCTGCTCGATCAGTCGATCCGGATCTGGATCCACCGCGACAAGCTGCTCGCCCACCAGGTCGACTACGCCTCGGTGCTGCGCAAGTTGCAGACCGACAACTTCGCGATGCCGGTCGGCGAACTGCATGTCGACGAGGGCCGCCAGAGCCACCTGGTCCGCGTCGACGTGAAGTTCCGCAGCAGTGACGACATCGCCGAACTGCCGATCCGCCAGGGCCTGAAGCTCGGTGACATCGCCACGATCGAACGGCGCCCCGAGGTCCGCGACGAGCTGTCGCGCTTCGATGGCAAGTACACCTGCACCGCGGTGGTCCGCGGCGCCGCCGACGCCAACCCGGTCGCCGCCAGTGACGGCCTGCACGCGGCGTTGACCGAGCTGGAAGCCGATCCGCGCCTGCAGGGCCTGGCCAGCCGCTGGCTGTTCGATCAGGGGGCGTTCATCCGCGAGGGTCTCGGCAACCTGGTGTCGACCGCGCTGCAGGGCGGCGCGCTGGCACTGCTGGTGCTGTGGTTCTTCCTGCGCAATCTGGCGATGACGGCGGTGATCGCGATGGCGATCCCGCTGACCCTGCTGATCGCCGGCAGCCAGATGTACTTCGGCAACATGTCGCTCGACATCTGCACGATGGCGGGCCTGACGCTGGCGGTCGGCATGGTGGTCGACAATGCCGTCGTCGTGATCGAGAACATCCGGCGGCTGCGCGAACAGGGGCACTCGGTCCGCGATGCCTGCATCGGCGGCGCCCGCGAAGTCGGCATGGCGGTGACGATGTCGACGTTGACGTCGGTCGTCGTGTTCTTGCCGATGGCGTTCCTGGGCAGCCGCAACAGCCAGGTGCTGATGGGCTCGGTCGGCATCCCGTTGTCGACGGCGCTACTGGGCAGTCTGGCGGTGGCGCTGCTGCTGATGCCGGCCGCATTCCACGCCCTGCGCGGCGGCGGCAAGCTGGCCGACGCGGGCCTGGGCAAATGGTCGCCGCTCGGCTGGCTGCTGGCCGGCAACCGCGCGCTGCTGCGCTTTGGCCTCCGGCATCGCATCGTGATGACACTCGGTGGCGTCGGACTGCTGGCGACGATGGCGCTCGCCTGGAACATGCTCGAAGCGATGAGCGGTGGCGGCGGACCGTTCAAGCGCGGCGACATCACCGTGCACTACACGATGCCGCGCGGCACCGACCTGGTCGCTGCCCAGACGGTCTTCCAGACGTTCGAGCGGCACAGCGAGGAGCGCAAACAGGAGTGGGGCATCGCCCATGTCGGTGGCCGATTCGGCAAGCGCAGCGGCCGGATCGAACTGTTCACCGCGGACAAGTTGCCCAAGGCGGAACAGGAAGCGCTGCGCACCAAGGTGCTGGCGAGCTGGCCGAAGCTGCCCGGCGTGCAACTCGAAATGGGCGAGAAGGGCGGCGGCGGCATGCGCGGTCGCAGCGAAGAGACCGAGAAAGACGACCGCAACTTCGTCGTGCGGCTCTACGGCCGCGACTCCGAGTACCTGCTCGAACGCGCCAATGCGCTGCTGGCGCGGCTGCGGGCCCTGCCGGAAGTCGAGCACGTCGATGTGCCGGCGATCGAAGATCGCCAGGAGGTCATCGTCGAACTCGACCGCGAGCGGGCCGAGGAGGTCGCGATCCGGCCCGAGAACGTGCTCGGCACGATGTCGTCGGGCCTGCAGGGCCGCGAGGTCGGCCGCTTCGAGGAGTCCGATCGCGAGGTGCGGCTGATCGCGCAGTTCGACGCGCGCGAGAAGCCGGCGCTCGTGGACCTGCAGGACACCCGCGTGCTGGCCGCCGCCGGCTCGTTCCAACGGCTGCAGGACCTCGCCCGGATCGGCTTCCGGCCGACGGTGCAGGAGATCGAGGCCCAGGACGGCCGCGTCAACGTCGTGCTGGTCGGCCGCCGCCACGCGCAGGTGACCACGCCGGCGATGACCCAGGCGCTGGCGGCGACGATGGCCGGATTCCCGCTGGCGCCGGGCTATGCGTGGTCCGAAGAAAGCAGCCACCGCCAGGCCAGCCAGGACATCGCCGAACTGCTGCGCTCGATGGTGCTGTCGATCGTGCTGATCTTCTTGCTGATGGGCGTGCTGTTCGAATCGGTGATCCTGCCGGCCTCGATCCTGGTGACGATTCCGTTCGCGCTGCTCGGCGCGACCTGGTCACTGGCATTGTTCTCCGGTCAGGTCGATCCGATGGCGATCATCGGCATGGTGATCCTGTGCGGCGTCGTCGTCAACAACGGCATCGTGCTGCTCGATCACATCGAACGGCTGCGCCGCGGCGGCATGGACCGCACCGCGGCGATCGGGGAGGGCGTGCGGGTGCGCATGCGACCGATCTTCATGACCGCGGCGACGACGTTCGTCGGGTTGTTGCCGATGGCCGTGTTCGGCGATGACGCCGAAGGCATCAGCTACAAGGGGCTGTCGATCGCGGTTGCCGGCGGCCTGCTGGTCAGCACGGTGTTCACGGCCGTGGCGGTACCGCTGTGCTACACGTTCGTCGACGACCTCGGCCGGCTGACACGCCTGGCGCTGCAGCGCGCCGTGGCCCGCTGAGCGGCTCTCAGCCGGCGTGCAGCGACCCCGCCAGCAGCAACTTGCCGGACTCGGCCGCCAGCACACAGACGAACCCGCCGGCCAGCGCCTGATCGACCAGTTCGCCGGTGCGTTCGTCATCGACCGGGGTCGGCAGACTGAGCCGGAATGGCGCATCGCCGCCGCCCGCAAGCATGATCATCTCGCCGCCAAGCACGTTGGCCAGCTCGCCCACGGCGGAGTCGCCGTGATCGTCGACATCGACCTCATCGGCCTCCAGGCCGAGCATGCCGGCGGCCACTTCGCGGACGAAACCGGCCGTGGCGACGACCAGCAGCCAGCCCGAACGATCGTCACCGCGGATCTCGACCCGCGCCGCGAAGCCGGCCTCGGCCAGAACTTCACCCGCCGACGCCACCGACGGTTCGGTGATGACGAACGCCATCCGTTCCAGCGCGCTCGCCGCGGTCCCAAGGAACTCTTCGCTGCGGATGCCGGTCATCGCTGGCCCCCCCTCATTTCCCGGTTCCGAACAGCTGCGCGACCAGACCGCGCAGGTCTTCGGGCTCGAACGGTTTGCGCAGGTAGTGCGTGACGCCGAACTGGGTCATGCGCTCGAGCCGCTTCTTGTTGCCCTCGGTGGTGACGAGCGCGACCTTGATGTCGGCGAACGCCGCGTTCTTGGCCTTCTCCTCGACGAATTGGTAGCCGTCCATGACCGGCATGTTGATGTCGAGCAACACCAGATCGACGCGATCCTTGGCCAGGGCTTCGAGCGCCTCCTTGCCATTGGCCGCTTCGCGAACCTGATCGGCGCCGATGCCCGCCTGCAACACCGCCCGCCGGGCAGTGGCCCGCAACAACGGCGAATCGTCGACGATGAGGACTTTGTACTTCACGTCTTCACTCCCTGAGGTTTCGGCACCATGCCGGCGGCCCACAGGACCGCCTCGCCGTCGCGCGTCTTGACACGCACGTCTCCGGTCTGCAGGCACAAACTCATGGTCCGCGCCTGGTTGCCGCCGGAATCCTCGGCGGCGATCGCGGTGCCATCCTTCCAGAAGATCTTGCGCAGGATCGTGCGGTTGCGTTTGCCGATCGCGAACACGCCGGAGTCGTGGATCACCTCGGCGCCGCCGGCCGCGCAGACGACCAGCCGATCCTTCCGGCAACCGAGATCCTGCAGCCGCCGGAACAGCGTCGGGATGCCCGTCGTCGCGTACATGCTCACCTTCAGTTCATTCGGATCGGCACCTTCACCAGGCTGCGGCAGCATGAAGTGCAGCATGCCGCCGATCCGCAGCATCGGATCCCACGCCGTCAGGCCGATGCACGACCCGAGCGCATAGGTGATCAACCGGCCCTGCGCCGCCGAGGCCGTGGCCATGTCGGCGACCCCCACGATCACGCCTTGGCCGGTGTCCGCCATGGGCTGCTCAGGCGGCCGCCCCGGCCAGCGACGGTGCCAACGCCCCGATCACCTTGTCGATCTCGAGCAGGATCAGCACGCGATCCTTCAGTTTGCCGAGACCGGCGATGTACTCGCCGGCTGCGTGCGCGCAGCGCGGCGCCGGCTCGAACTGTTCGGACTCGACCGTCAGCACCTCGCTGACGGTGTCGACGATGCAGCCGACCTGGACCGGTGGCTCGCCTTCGCGCGCGACATCGACGACGACGATGCACGTCTCGTTGGTGTACTCGGCCGGCGGCATCCCGAACTTCAGCCGCAGGTCCATGACCGGGATGATCTTGCCCCGCAGATTGATGACCCCCTTGATGAAGTCGGGAGTCCGCGGCAGCGGCGTGACATCGACCATGCCGATGATTTCGCGCACCCGCAGGATCTCGATGCCGTATTCCTCCTTCGACAGGAAGAACGACAGGTACTTGCCAGCGGCCAGTTGCGGCCCGGCACCCTTGGTCTTCGCTTCCAACGTGTTGCCCATGGTCTGCTCCTACTGGACCGCCACTGCGGCTTCGACCAGCGACCCGACATCCAGGATCAGGGCGATGCGGCCGTCGCTCATGATCGCGCCGCCGGACACGCCGCAGAGCTTCTCGCCCTGCATCCCCAACGACTTGATGACCACCTGCTGCTGGCCGAGGATCTCGTCGACGAACAGGCAGCTGCGCTCGCCGTCGATCTCGACGACGATCAGGATGCCCTGCTCGAGATCGTCGAAACCGTCGCCCTGCGCGAAGATGTCCTTCAGCCGGTAGACCGGCAGCACGTTGCCGCGCACCCGCACGCACTCGCCGCGATCCACCAGGTGATGCACGTCGGCCGTTGCCGGCCGGAAGCTCTGCTCGATCGACAACGTCGGCACGACGTAGCGCTCACGCCCCACCCGGACGACCATGCCGTCAATGATCGCCAAGGTCAGCGGCAACCGCATGCGGAACGTGGTGCCCTCGCCGAGCTTGCTGTCGATCTCGATCTTGCCGCGCAGCGCCTCGATGTTGCGCCGGACGACGTCCATGCCGACGCCGCGGCCGCTCAGGTCGGTGACCTTCTCGGCAGTCGAGAACCCGGGCAGGAAGATGATGCCGAACGCTTCCTGGTCGGACAGGTCCTCCGATCGCGTCTCGGCGGGCAGCAGACCCTTCTCGATCGCCTTGGCGACCACGCGCGCCTTGTTGATGCCGCGACCATCGTCGGCGATCTCGATCACGATCGAGCCGCCCTGATGGTAGGCACGCAGGAACAGCCGGCCCTCGGAGTCCTTGCCCGCCATCCGGCGGTCGTCGGGGCCTTCGATGCCGTGGTCGACCGCATTGCGGATCATGTGCACCAGCGGGTCGGAGATCTGCTCGACGACGTTGCGGTCGAGTTCGGTGTCCTCACCCTGGATCGCCAGCGCGACCTTCTTGCCCGACTTGCTGGCGACGTCGCGGACCAGCCGCGCCATCTTCTGGAACGTCGCCTTCAGCGTGACCATCCGCAGCGACATCGCCGCTTCCTGCAGATCGCGGGTGATCTTGCCGACCTGACCGATGTTGCGGGCCAGGCCTTGGTTGTCGATCCGTTGGATCGCCGGATCCTGCAGCACCATCGACTGCGCGATCACCAGCTCGCCGACCATGTCGACCAGCATGTCGAGCCGCGTCGTGCTGACCTTGACGGTGCGCTCGACCTTGGCGGCCTTGTGCTCGTCGACCGGGGCGCCGCCGGCGCCACCGGCGTTCGAACTCGCACGCGGTGCCGGCTTCAGGACCTTGCCATCGCCATTGCCGTCGCTGTCGTCGTCGTCCTTGACCTTGGCTGGCGACGCACGCTTCTGCGCGATCTTCTCCTGATGGCTCGGCGCGGCTTCCAGTACTTCTTCGGCGCCGTTCTCGACGTGCACCCGTTGTGCCGCCGCCTGCAGCCGCTTGACCAGGGTCTCGAACTGCGCCTTCTTCGGCGCCGGCTGACCTTCCAACGCCGCGATCATCTGGCTGATCAGATCGCCGGCCGCCAGGATCAAGTCGACATCCTGCTGCCGGAACTCGAGCCGGTGCGACCGCGCTTCGTCGAGCAGCGTCTCCGACACGTGCGCGAGTTCGACGATCGCCTTCAGGTTCAGGAACCCGGCCACGCCCTTGATCGTGTGGAAGGCGCGGAACGTCAGGTTGATCTGCTCGGCGTCCGAGTGATCCGCCTCGAACGCGATCATCGCGCCCTCGGCCTCGGTCAGGTGCGAACGCGACTCGGTGATGAACTCGGCCAGGCTGTCGGCGAATTCGCCACCGACCTGCAATTCGACGAGTTCCGCCGGGGCCGCCGGCGGAGCACCCGGCGCGGGCGTCGGCGCCGCGCCGGTGTGGATCAGCAGCCGGAGTTTCTCCAGCAGCGAGGTCGCGACCGGCGGTTCGCCGTGGGCGTCCTTGGTCAGCCGGTCGAGGTACTGTCTCAACCAGTCGGCGATCTCCAGCATCACGTCGACCGGGAACGCGCGGCCGCTGTCGGTGCTGGCATCGATCGCCGTTTCAGCCTGATGGCACAGCTTCTGGGCCACCGTCATGTTCAGCACGCCGAACTCCGCCTTCAGCGTGTGCACGACGCGACGGATTGCCCCGACCGCCTCGTTCTGGTCGGGGGCCGACTCGACCAGGAGGATGTCGTCCTCCAGTTCGGACAGTGTGCCCAAGGCATGGCCGACAAACACGCCGACGGTCTCCAGGAAGTGCTTCTCGTCCTCGGGATCCGGCACGGTCAGCAGCGGCGGCGGCACCAGGTCGGCACCATCGCCCCCCTGGGCCCGGCTCAGGACCAGCGCCCGCGCGTACTGTTCGACCCGCTCCAGATGCTGCACCGCGGCCTCGCCGTGCTGCTGAAACGTGGCTTCGTCGGCGCAGATCTGCTGAACGGCTTCGGCGCCGACGCGGCACAGCCGGGCCAGATCATCGCAGGCGTCGCTCTCGGCGAACTGGCGCAGCGCGGCCAACTCGGCCACCAGCGTCGCCGCAGTCGTCCGGCCGCCATGGCGCAGACGCTCCGCAGCGCGGTGCAAACGGTCGATTCCCTCGCTCAGCGGCATCGGTGGTTCCGCCCTTGTCAGGCTGACGGACCAGCATCGACCGCGCCGACTCGGCGACTGAAGACGTTCGCCTGCAGCGATCGGATCAGCGGGTCCGCAGCGCGAAGCCGCAGAGCTTGTAGAGCACCCGCGCCCCGACGTTGGCGTCCCATTCACCGACGCCGGGCGCGACCTCGACCAGATCGAAGCCGACGATCCGGCGACCGCTCTGCGCCAGCACATCCAGCAGATGGCACATCTCACCGAACTGCAGCCCGCCCGGCACCGGCGTGCCGGTCCCCGGACACAGCGCCGGATCGAGCCCATCGATGTCGAAGCTGACCCAGACCTGCTGCGGCAGCGCCGCCACCACTTCGTGGCACAGCGCATCGAACGGCTCACCGAGCGCCCGCCGGCGCCCCCACTCCAGGTCGAAGTGGGTGATGACCCGGCCTTCGGATCGGACGATCGCGCGGTGTTCGTCCTCGCAGAAGTCCCGGATGCCGACCTGCACCAGCCGCGCGACGCCGTCGACCTCGCGCAGCACGTTGTCCATGATCGATGCGTGGCTCCAGCGGAAGCCCTCATACGCGACCCGCAGATCGGCATGGGCGTCGAGGTGCAGGATGCCGAGCCCCGGATGCGCCGTGGCCGCGGCCGCGATCGCACCGAACGGAACCGAGTGATCGCCGCCGACGATTCCCGGCACCCGCCCGGCAGCCAGCACGCGCCGGGTCTGCGCGCCGACGATGTCGTTGACCAGGGCGCCGGCGGCGTCGATGGCAGCGAGTTCGGCGGCGTCGGCAGCGGTGGCACCGCCACGGGCGAGCATCGGCACCACCAAGGCGCGCGCGGCGTCGCTGGCCGTTCGCAGCCGCGGATCCGGGGGCAGCATGCAGATGCCACGCTCATAGGGCCGGCCGTTCTGCAGGTCGAACAGGTCGACCTGCCGGCTGGCCGCCAGGATCGCGTCCGGGCCGAGCTCGGCGCCGCCGCCGTAGGATACGGTCGCGGCAAACGGCACCGGGATCAGGTGGATCACCGCGTCGCTTTGGGAATGCCGCAGGCCGAAGATGCCTGAGTCAGCGGTGGCCGCGGCGTTCGGATCGAACGGTGTCATGCGCGCCAGCAACTACCGGCTGGGACGACCGCTGGCGAGACGCCGGCGAAAAAAAGGCTCCCTGGCTGAACAAGCTCTTCGTCGAAAGTCGTCAGGAGGAGGAGGAGAGGATTCAGCGGAGGGAAAATCCAGCCAGGGAGCCCACCTCGTCTCGTTTCGCGGGTCCATGCCACCCGCGGCCACTCCTAGTGCGTTCGATGCCAGAGTTACCGGACACCGGGCAGGTTCGCACCGGGCCGTTTGCCTGTTCGCTTAACAGCAGGAAACGCTTGCGGGAGGGCGGACCGTCTGGTGAAATCCTCGCCCCCCGAAACGGGGTGTTCTGCGCCCCCGTGGCAGGATAGCTCAGCTGGTTAGAGCGGCGGCTTCATAAGCCGTAGGTCGCCGGTTCAAGTCCGGCTCCTGCTACCACTTACAGCAAAACGGCCGGACGGAAACCGAACTCCCGCCGCGTGGCGCCAGTTTGCCGCGCCGGTGTCTCGGCTCGCGCGTAGGGAACGCCACCATGCGCCCACGCCTCCTTGTGCCGTGTCTCATCACCTTGCTGTCCACACCGGATGCCGACGGACAGGCCCCGGTAGTTTCGACCACGTCCCCACCTCGCCACACCCTGGTCGCACCGATGCAGCCGATCGCGGTGACGTTTCAGGCCGCGATCTCTCCGACCACGGTCACCGCCCATTCGTTCTGGGTGTTTGGCCGATGGAGCGGCACGACGCAGGGCTCCCGGACCATCAGCGGCGACGGCCGCACGATCACGTTCACGCCGACCAGGCCGTGGTTCGTCGGCGAGATGCTGACCGTCCAACTGTCGTCGGCGATCGCCGGAGCCGGCGGCGGCAACCTGACGGGCGGCCACATGTTCCAGCTGATGGTGACGTCGGCGCCGGGCAACCGGCAGTTCACCAACCAGGCGACACTGTCGATGCGGCTCCCCGGTGAAGGCACGATCGGAACCTATGGCATCTACGCCGGCGACGTCGATCGCGACGGTGCGCCGGACATCACCGCGATGAACGAGATCAGCAACGATGTCCGCGTCTTCCTGGCGGATGGCTGCGGTGGCTTCGGTCCGATGACCCGGATCCCCAATCCAGGGCAATGGCCAAGCCCCAACGACGGCGCCGACTGCAACCGCGATGGCTGGCTCGACCTGGTCACCGGCAACCAGAACGGCAACGGCGTATCGGTCTGGCTGAACAACGGCGCCGGCATGTACGGCACCCCGGCGGTCTACGCCGCCGGCGGCTACGTGCACGGTATCGGCGTCGGCGACTTCAACGGTGACGGCTGGCCCGATCTGTGCGCGCCGAACGGCAACACCGTGTCGGTGTTCTTGAACCAGGGCAACGGCACGTTCGGCCCGCGCACCGACTACAACGTCGGCTCGGGCGAGGATCATGTCGGCTGCCTCGACGCCAACAACGACGGTCGCGTCGACCTCGTCGTCGGGTGCTCGGCCAGCAACAACATGGGTGTGCTGCTGGGCCAGGGCGATGGCACGTTCGTGCTCGGCCAGACGCGCGCCACCGGCGGCAATCCGTTCAACATGTGCTACGCCGACTGCAACGGCGATGGCCATGTCGACGTGACGTTCGCGACCCGCGGCAACAGTTCGTTCGGCATCCTGTTCGGTGCCGGCAATGGCACGTTCTCGGCGGTGACCAGCTACCCGGTCGGCAGCCTGCCGGCAGCGATCGATCTGGCCGACCTCGACGGCGATGGCGATGCCGACGTCGTCGTCTCCAACTACGGCAGCGCCAACTACACGCTGTGGTTCAACCGCGGCGATGGCGTTTTCCAGAACCAGGCGACGCTGACCGCGCCGCGCTCTGGCTCGTGCGCAACGCTGGTCGACTTCGATCGCGACGGCGTGCTCGACATCCTCGGTACCGACGAGATCGCCGATGTCGCGCTGCTCTACCGGCAATCGCCGGGGCCGGCGCCGACGAACTCGCAACCGCCGTCGTGCGCTGCGGCGCTGCGCGTCGACCAGCGCGGCGATCGTGCCGGTCAGGGGACGCGGCCAGCGGCACCGCTGACCGGCGGCCGCACCGCGGCACTGAACGTCTCCGGGCCGGCCGGCCAGCCAGTGGTGCTGGTCTACGGTCTGCCAGCGGCCAGTGCCGTGCCGTTGTTCACCTGGGGCCTGCTGCACCTGGACCTCGGGGTGCCGATCGGCGTGGTCGCCAACGGCTTGATCCCTGGCTCCGCCGACCTCGACGCCAAGGGCGAATTCACGGCGCTGCTGCCGATACCGACCGGCTTTGGCGGGCTGCCATTGACGTTCCAGGCCGCCGTTGGCGCCGGCCCGGGAACGTTCGTGCTGACCAACGCCCAGGGAACCGTACTGACGCCCTGACGGATTCTCGCCCGATCCGGGCCGCCCCCAGGACCGGTCGCCCGCCGGCCGATAGCATGTGGACGCCCCGCCTTGGAGTCCTTGTGACGACGATGCCCATCGGACCGACGCGCCGTTCATTCCTGCAGTCCGCCGCCGCCGCGACCGCGCTGCCGTTGTGCCCGCGTCTGCTGCCGGTACGGCGGCAACCCGAACTGCCAGGCAAGACGAGGCACGTGGTCGTCATCGCCTTCGCCGGCGGCGTCCGCAGCAAGGAGGTGCTCGAGACCCCGGCCAACGTGCCCAACCTGCTGCGGATCGCCAGCGCCGGCGTGACGCTGCCGAACGTCCGCTGCAGCAACGTCGGCCACTACGGCGCCGCGTTGTCGATCTTCACCGGCAACGTCGAGGTCATGGGCATCCGCGAGAACGAACACGGCCTGAACCCGACGCTGTTCGAGTATCTGGCCAAGGACGATGCGATCCCGACCAGCGAACTGTGGCTGTCGACCGCCAACGGCGCGCAGGGCAAGCTGTTCGCACACAGCGACCATCCCGACTACGGCAGCCGCTACGGCGCGCAGGTCCTGGACGGCGATGGCATCTTCAACGCCGAGTTCCAGCAGGTGCTGCAGCGCTTTGGCCGGCCGCGCCCGGACAGCGACACCGACGCGGCGCTGCTCGACCAACTCGCCGGTGCACTCGATCCGACGGCACTGCGGTCGCTCGGCGGCAACGCACCGGATCCCGCGGCCGTCCGCCGGGTCGAGAAGTTCATCCTCGACGAACTGGCGGGCAACACCGCGCAGATCACCGGCCCGGCCAGCGGCGACGCCAAGGCGATCCGGATCGGCCTGAACATCCTGCGGGTGTTCAAGCCGCGCGTGCTCGGCATCACCTTGCAGGCGGCAGACATCGCGCATGGCAGCTACAACGGCTACGTCGAGGTGATCCGGCGCAACGACCAGGAGATCGGCCGGCTGTGGGACGCCATCGCCGCCGATCCCGAACTGAAGGACAGCACGGCGCTGTTCGTGCTGCCGGAGTTCGGCCGCGACAAGGACCTGAACCAGCGCAATGGCCTCGACCACGGCGACGCCAGTGAGTGCCTGCACAAGGTGTTCCTGATCGCCGCCGGACCGGACTTCAAGAAGGACAAGGTCGTCAAGGGCGAGTGCCGGACGCACGACGTCTGCCCGACCGTGCTGTCGATGTTCCGCAAGAACCCCGGCAAGCATGTCGGCGGTCGCGTGATCGGCGAGCTGTTCGCGTAGCCCGGAGCGCATGCCTTCGCCGCGCCGGATGCTGCTGTGGATGTTGTTGCTGAGCGCCGCGTTGAGCTGGTGCGCGGCGCGGCCGGCGCCGACGAACGCGCCGTTCGCCGACGGCGCCCTTGCCGCCAGGCGCGGCGGCACCTGCCTCGACTGCCACCGCGGCATCGAGGAGATCCATCCGGGCTTCTCGCTGACCTGCGTCGACTGCCATGGCGGCGACGATCGCGCGACCAGCAAGGAGCGCGCGCATGTGTTGCCCCGGCAAACACCGCCAGGCGATGAGCGCGTGCTGCCGGAGACCTGGGACCTGCCCTGGCAGCGCTTCGTCAATCCGTCCAATCTGCGCGTCGCCGAACAAGCCTGCGGCACCTGCCACGAACGGCTGGTCGACCACGTCAAGAAGTCGCTGCACGCGACGACCGCCGGCCACCTCGGCGACGGTTACTACGAGCATGGGCTCAGCAAGAGCAAGACGCCGGGCTACTCGGTGTTCCCGATCCGCGATACGGACGGCGAGATCCCGCCGGGCGCGCTGAAGGCCACCACGCAGGTGCCGGCGTTCGCCGAGACCGCACCGGCCGATCGGATCGAGTCGCACTATGCCGACCTGCCGCGCAAGGCGTGCATGCAGTGCCACCTGTGGAGCGAAGGGCGCGCGGTGCGCGGCCGCGTCGGCCTCGACGGCGACTACCGCGCCGAGGGCTGCGCCGCCTGCCATGTGACCTACGCCGACGACGGCCGTTCGCGCAGCGGCGATCCGACCATCGACAAGCTCGAGCCCGGCCACCCGCTGCAGCACCGCTTCACCAGCAAGATCCCGACGGCGACCTGCGCGCGCTGCCACTATGGCGATGCCAGCATCGGCATCTCGTTCCAGGGCATGGCGCAACTGGTGCCCGGCATGCCGGCCGGTCCGGACGTGCCGGGCACCACCGGCAAGCTGCACAACGGCGTGTTCTACCAGAACGATCCCGATCAGACGCCGCCCGACGTCCACCACCAACGCGGCCTGCACTGCATCGACTGCCACACGGCGGCGGACACCATGGGCGACGGCAACCTCTGGCCGCAGATGGATCACGCGGTCGAGATCGAATGCGAAAGCTGTCATGGCACGTTCACGCAGGTCACCGACCTGCTGACCTCGCGCGGGCGCCGGGTGCCGAACCTCGAACGCGACGGCGACGCGTTCTTCCTGCGCAGCAAGGTCACCGGCAAGCGGCATCCGGTCGTGCAGGTCGCGCACATCGTCGATCAGAAGCGTCCCGAGTACAACGCGCGCGCCGCGGCGGCGATGACGCCCGTCCATGGGCGACTCGAGTGCTACACTTGCCACGCCGGCTGGAACGTCGACTTCTTCGGCTTCCACTTCGACCGCAACGAACAGTTCACCCAGCTCGATCTGCTCTCCGGCAAGCGGACGCCCGGCCGGGTGACGACCCAGGAGAAGGTGTTCGCGACATTCCACCAGCTGCGCGCGGGCATCAATCATGAAGCGCGCATCGCGCCGTACATGGTCGGGTTCTCGACCATAGGCAGCGCCCGCGACAGCCGCGGCGAGACGATCCTGCACCAGACGACGCCCGTGACCAGCGACGGCCTGTCCGGCGTCACGCTGGTGCCGCATCAGCCGCACACGACCCAACCGGTCGCCCGCGAGTGCGTCGAATGCCATCGCACCGGCGTCACCTGGGGGCTCGGCTCCGACAACTTCCGGCTGGTGCGGGCGTTCGCATGGGCGCTGGCGCCTCGCGGACTGGTGGCGCTGGCGATCGACAGTCGGCAACTCGCGCGCAGCCAGCCGTTCGCCGAACTCGAACTGCCGGGCGACCACCGCGCGCTGGCGATCCGCAGCGACCCCACCCATGGTCACGCCACCCATGCCTACGTCGCCACCGCCGCCGGCCAACTGCACGTCGTCGATCTCGGCAACCCGACGGCGCCGAAGCTCGTGGAGACGCGTGACTCGCTGGCCGATCCGCGCGCCATGCTGGTCGCCGGTGACTGGCTGTATGTCGCCGACGGCGTCGCCGGTCTGCGGATTCTCGATCTGCAGAAGCCGGCCAGCCCGCGTCCGGTCGGCAAGCTGCCGAGCATCGAGGCCCGCCACGTCGCCCTCGCCTGGCCGTGGGCCTATGTCGCCGACGGCCCCGGCGGCCTGCTGATCGCCGACGTCAGCGACAGCAAGGCGCCGCGCGCGCTCGCCAGCGTCGACCTGAACGGCGGCTCGGGTTCGGTCAACGACGCCACTGCCATCGCCACGCTGTTCCAGTATTCGCGCACCAAGGCCCTCGACGAACTCGGCGCCCGGATCGGCCGCACCCGCGCACGCAACCTCGCATTCGTCGCCTGCGGTCTCGACGGCGTGCGCATCGTCGATGTCACCGAACCGGCGACCCCGCAAGTGCTGCAGGGTCAGGCCCACCAACGCGCGTTCGCCGGCGATCGCCCCGACGTGCGCGGCATCGCGGTGCGCAGCCAGTTCGACCTCGGCACCGCCGGCGGTGCGGTGAAGAGCCGAGAACGCGACGTGCTGTTCATGCTCGAGGAATACGGCCCCGACGACAATCGCCAACGCCATGTCCGGACGTTCGACGTGACCGATCCGTTGGCCCCCACAGCGCTCGGCGAACGGCAGCGCGTCACCGGCGGCAGCGGCTCGCTGCGGCTGTTCTCGGCCTACCATGAGCCGTTCCTGCAGCACTTCGTCGTCGCCACGGGTGCCGGCGGACTCGGCACCGTGCTCGACGCCACGCGACTGCAGACCGGCCTGCAGCCGGCGACGATCTGGGACGATGTCGATGGCGTCCGCGATCTGGTGTTCGAGCAGTTCGCCTTCGACCGGCTGCAGGACGAGCGCGGTCGGCCCGAGAAGGACATCGCCCACGACGGCTGCCGCTACCTGACGCCAGCGGAGATCCTGCCGCTCCTGCGCACGCCGGTACCGGTCGGCCGCGAGGCCGAGGGGCGCTACGGCGAACTGCAACGGCAGGGTACCACCACCACCGAACGAGGCCGCAAATGACCTCCCTGCCGCGATCGGCCTTGTCGCTTTGCCTGCTGAGTGCGCTGGCGGCGCAAAGCGACGCCGACCGCGCCGAACTGGCAACGCAATTCCAACGGCTGGACGCCGACAAGAGCGGCAGTGTCTCGCGCAAGGAGTTCCCCGGGTCCGACCGCCAGTTCGCGGCGATGGACCGGGATCGCGATGGCAAAGCCAGCCTTGCCGAGTACGCCGAGTCGGCCGTGGCCCGCGCCTTCCTGCGCACCCGGCAGCG
Organism: Planctomycetota bacterium; assembly: GCA_016713175.1. Lineage (GTDB taxonomy): Bacteria > Planctomycetota > UBA1135 > UBA1135 > UBA2386 > JADJPQ01. The sequence goes on along the minus strand of JADJPQ010000004.1, from coordinate 350,373 downwards.
CGAGCGCGGCGAACCGCGCGCCCGCACCAGCCTCGAGGCGCTGGCGGCCCTGCGCCTGCAGGTACTGTTGCGCGAAGATCCCGACGGCAAGATCGACCAGGCGACCTGGATCGGCGCCGCCGACGCGTTCGCGACCCTCGACCTCGACGGCAACGGTGTACTCGATCGGCGCGACCGCATCGAGGCGGTGGCAGGGACTCCGGCGCCGCGTCCCGAACTGCCGCCATGGCGCGAGGTGCCGGCGATCACCGCGTTGTTCGAGGCGCTCGACAAGAACGGCGATCAGCGGATCGACGACAAGGAAGCCAGGCCGCACAAGCAGCTGCCGGCGGCGTTTCCGTTCGCCGATCAGGATCGGGACCATGCCCTCGATCGCCAGGAACTCGAGGCGTTGCTCCAGGTTCTGGCCGCGCGCGCCGCCGCCGAGCAGGCCCGTGAGCGCCGGCCGCAGGCGTTCGACGTGCCGTTCGCCGAGTGGGACAAGGACAAGGACGGCAAGGTGCAGCAGAACGAGTGGCAGAACTCGCGTGCCCTGTTCGAGCGCATCGATCTCGACCGCGATGCCGCGGTCACCCACGACGAAGCCGAGCGCTACGAACGGCGGGTCGAGGGCCGCGACTTCGTCGAGCGCTACGACCTCGACGGCGACGGCAGGGTCACGCGGGCCGAGTTCGCCGGACCACAGGCGGCCTTTGCGCGGGCCGATCGCAACGGCGACGGCGTGATCACACGCAGCGAACGCTGAGGGTTGCCGTGGCTCAGCAGACGCCTTCGGCGGCCGCGGTGGTGTTCGGTGCGACGGCGACCAGCCGGTCGATCAGATCCACGGCCAACTGCCACGCCTTGGCGTCTCCCATCCGACGTACGACCTGCATGACGCCGGCGACATAGCGCGCCGGCGGCGTGCCATCGGTCGCGCGCTGCAGCACCCAACGCATGGCATGCTGGTCGCGCGCGTAGTGGTCGAGCGCCCGCACCGCGGCGTCGATCGATTCGTCGCCCTCGAGCGGCGGCAACTGCCGCAGCAGCGCCGCTTCTTCATGCCGCCGCTGCCGTTCCAACCAGACCGGCAACAGTTCGCGGAGGCCGGCATCCGCCGCCAGCCGCGCCCGCAGGGCCTCGACCCGGCCATTGGCGCGCGTGTTGACCAGCTTGGGCACCAAGGGCCGCAGCAGCCGGTTGCGCGCGGCATCGCTCGGTAACGCGTCGTTGAGCGCACGGACGAACGCGGCGATCACCGGGCACGCGCAGCGCGGCTCGTCGGAATGCGGTTCACCGGCCAACCAGGCAACCATCTCCATCGCGCACATGCCATCGCCGCGGGTGGGGTGGGCACCGTGGCGCAGGGGATGCTGTTCGAGCAGACGTTCCATCGGGGTTCTCGGGGGACGGCGACGGGGATCGGCAATCGTATCCCAGAAACCACCGTCGGCGGCGCCCGCACAACGGCCCTTGGCAACGCCGCGACCACGAGTCGCCGATGCCACGCGAGTCTGGCCATCCGGAAATCCGACGCAGCCGGCTGTCACCGGGGACGGGATCCGCGCCACAGAGAGATCATGACACCTCCAACGATCTCCCTGGGCAGCGGCATGGTGCTCGGCGTCGACGCCGTGCCGGTCCTGGTCGAAGCCACCGCGCGCGATGCCAGCGATGGCGTCCCGCGCCTGCTCGGCCTCGTCGACGCCGGCGTGCGCGAAGCGTACCACCGCGTGCTGCAGGCGTTCTTTGCGCTCGGCCTGCCGACACCGCGTGGCGTCACCACGGTGAACTTCGCGCCGGCGTCGCTGCGGAAGCACGGCAGCGGCTTCGACCTGCCGTTGGCGCTGGCGCTGGCTGGCGCCGGCGGCCTGTTCCCGGCAACCCGCGTTCTCGGTCTGTATGCCTTCGGCGAAGTCAGCCTGCAGGGCCGCGTGCTGCGGGCGCGCGGCGCGATCTCGGTCGCGCGGATGGCGCGTGACCAGGGAGCCACCACGCTGCTGTGCAGTCCGGACGATGCGGCGTTGTGCGCCGAACTGCCGGGCATCGCCGTTCGCGGCGCGCCGACGCTGGCCGATGCCCTCTACTGGCTTGCCGGCCAGCGCGAACTGCCAGCGCCGCCGGTGCCGCCGCCGCCGGTGCATCCGGCGGTTCCCGACCTTGCCGACATCCGCGGCCAGGAGACCGCCAAGCAGGCGCTGGCGGTGGCGGCCGCCGGCGGCCACAACCTGCTGTTCGTCGGCCCGCCGGGCTCGGGCAAGAGTGCGCTGCTGCGGCGGCTGGCCGGCCTGTTGCCCGCGCCGTCGGTCGAAGAACGGCTGACGCTGCTGCAGATCCAGACCGCGGCCGGGCTGCCGGTTCAGGGCGGCGATCGGCGGCCGTTCCGCGCGCCGCACCACACCAGTTCGACCGCCAGCCTGCTCGGCGGCGGTCCCGATGCCCGACCCGGTGAGGTGACGCTGGCGCACCACGGCGTGTTGTTCCTCGATGAACTGCCGGAGTTCCGCCGCGATGCGCTCGAGGCCTTGCGGCAACCTCTGGAAGACGGGCTCGTCGTCGTCGGTCGCGCGCAGCGAACGGTCGTGATGCCGTCCCGCTTCACGCTGGTCGCGGCGATGAACCCATGCCCGTGCGGCTATCGCGGCCATCCGCGCCGCCCGTGTGTCTGCCCGCCGCCCGCCGTGCATCGCTACCGCGCGCGGATCTCCGGACCGCTGCTCGACCGGATCGATCTGCAAGTCGAGGTTCCCGCACTGGACCCGGCCGCGTTCTCCGCCGCACCGGACCCCGATTGGGGCACGGCGGCCCTGGTCGCCCGGGTGCAGTCGGCAAGCCGCCGCCAAGGGCAACGCGGACTCGGCCAGAACGCCGGGCTGGCCGATCGGGCGCTCGAGCAGGCCTGCGCCGCCACGCCCGCGGTGTTGCGGCTCTTGGAGGACGTGCTCCGCCGCCACCAACAGAGCGGTCGGGCGCGGGTGCGCCTGCTGCGCGTCGGTCGGACGTTGGCCGATCTCGACGATCGCGACGCCGTCGGCACCGGCGACATCCTGCAGGCAGCACAACTGCGCGGCTTCGCGGCGCAGTCGCCGCTGCTCACCTGACGTCAGTCGCGCGCCGGATCGCGTGGCACGCGCACGTGCGGCAGTTCGCGCTTGTCGGCCGGTACCGGGCTCGCGACTGCCTTGCTCGGCGAGATCGATGCCGGTTGCGCGTTCGGCGTCGACGGCGCCGTGAGTTCGAGGCTGCGCCGGACGAAGGCGAAGTCGGCGGCCAGTTCCTGGCTGCCCGATTGCCGGCACTGGCAGGTCAGCACCAGGAAGCGCTCCCCCGCCGGCACCACGTCGATCTCGATGCGCAGCTGTTCGCTACCGGTTCCGACCAGGGCCACCAGCTGTTCGGTGGTCTTGTCGCGCACGGTGCCGCGCGAACGCGTCGGCGGCGTCATGCCGACATGCACCAAGGGCAGCCACCGCGCCACCGCCCCGGCGGCGGTGTCCAGCGACGCCCCGGCCCCGAGATGATCCAACGCGGTCACCGAAATCAGCCCGTCGTGCACGCCACTGCGCAGCGCGATCTGCCCCGCCATCGACGGCTGCACCTGCCAACTCGGGTTCGGCACCCAGAGCGCGAAGGCACCTGCGGATTCGGTCACTCGCGCCGGTTCGATGCGATGCCCGGAACGGGCGAGGCGCAGCGCACTGTCGGCGTCGGACGGCACCGCCACCAGGCTCGGCCCCGCCAGCTCCCGCCGCACGGTCCGCAACGACGCATCGACCCACTCCGCCGACCGACCAGCGGCTCCCTGTTCGGCCAATTCGGTGAGCGCCAGCGGTTTGCCGTCGAGCACGACCTGCCGCGCGCGGCCGGCCTCGAACGTCCAGGTCACCAGCTCTTCGGTCGCTGGGTCGAACATCTCGCGCGCGCCGCCGGCGCCGCCGCGGCGGACCTGCTCGCGTGCCAGCAGCGGGAACGTGCCGCCGGCGGGCCAGACGAGGGTCCGTTCGCCAGCGCCATCGTCGGTGCGCCGCAGCAGCTTCAGGGTGCCGCCCTCGACCGTCGCCTCGACGATCCGTTCGGTGACGATGCGGTCCCGTTGCGCGGCCGGGGCATCGGGCACCTGCAGCAGCACGGGCTCGCGGACCCGCTCGCGGAAGTAGCAACTGTGCGGCGTCAGGTCCGCGGCGCCGACCGCGAACGACGTCACGGCGTATTGCCGGACGCCGATCGCGAACTCGTATTCCTCGTGCACGCGGACCCGTTGGTCCGCATCGACGGTGCAGCTGGCGTGCAACCAACCGACGGCCTGGCCGTCACTGTCATGCAACACGAACCAGGCATCGCGCGCGCCGATCGCCGGTACGGCCGGCGCGATCGGCCCGGCGCCACGGTGGACCGCCTTGACCCGCGAGGAGGCGATGCCGACGGTCGCGCCGGCCTCGAGTTCGATCTCGACGTAGCCGTCGATCTCGGTCCTGATCCTGCCGACCAGCTGTTCGCCGTTGCGCAGCTCGACGACGTCGAGCGCCGGCGGCGCGCCGGGTTGCGGATCCTGCCAACAGCAACTCAGAAGCAACAGCGTCGTGATTCCCATCGCGGTGGTCTCGGCCGGAGATGCAGGCCCTATCGGCCCCATGGCATCGCGACCTTGACCGCCGCCGGTCAACGGGTGTTGACGATGACCTCAGTGGTGGCCCCGGCGGCCACGTGGAAGGCGACGACATGCCGGCCCTTGTCGTTGCGCCACAGCAGCAGATACGTGCCCGGCGGCAGCAGGACCTGGTCGCCGGCGCGTTCGTACGGGGTCCGGACGTCGACGTCGGTCAACCGCCGGCAGAACTCGTGCTCGCCGGCAAGCGGTGACGGCTCGAGTTCCGGGGTCAGGAACCGCAGGCGACCACGGGGCGAGAACACGATGTTGCCCAGATCGATCGGCCCGTGACCGTCGGCGACCACGACGCCAGCGTCGACGACGCCAAACCTCGGCGCCGCGACCTCGACCCGATACTCGCCAGGACACAGACCATCGGCCTCGAAGCGCCCGTCGAAGGTGCTGGCGTGCAGCGACGCGACCCGGCCGGTCGCGAGTTGGGCGATGGTCGCTTCGACGGCCCCGCCCATTGCCTCCCGCGGCAACGCCGGGCGCAACCGCAGCTGCGAACCTGCGGGCAACGCCGGATCCAGGCGCAGCGTCACCGTACCGGTGTCCGGCAACACCGCGGTCCCGATGCCGATCGGCAACCGGCGACGCCCTTCCGCGGACCACAGGTAGCACAGGCCGGGACCGGGGATGCCCGGCAGCGTGAACCGACCCGCCGGGTCGACGAACGCCAGGTCCGCGAACGGCCCGCCGATGCTCTCGAACTCGATCCGCCAGTTGGCCAGCACGGCGCCCTGTTCATCCAGCGCCTGCCCGTGCACGGCGTTCTGCACCGTGAGCTGGCAGTTCCACTGCATTGGCGCGGCGCCGATCCCCACCTCAGTGCTCGCGTCACCGGCCTCGCCACCGCCGGCCCGCAGCATCACCGGGCCGTGCGGAATGCTGCCGAGCTGCCACCGCCCCTCGGCATCGGTCCAGGCGACGCCGAGCAGCCGTTCGCCAGCGAGGGCGGCAACCGGCACACCCGCGATCACCTTGCCGCTGGCATCGGCGACGGTGCCGTGCGCGGCGCCGGTCGCTCCGTGCGATCCGTGGCCCGCGGCCCGTCGTCGCGAATCCGCCAGCCGGTGTTGCCGATCATTGCCCTCCTCGTCGGCGACCGGGGTCGGCCACAGGTCCGAGAACCATGCCGCTTCGTGCAGAACCGGCCTGGCCACCGCCGCCCGCGCCAACATCGAATAGCTGGCAAGGCTGCTGGGGTCATGACAGGCCGTGCAATCATTGGCCGAGAACAACCGCAGGTGGCGCCCGCACAGCGCATCGAGATCCTGGCGGCGTTTGGCCCGCCGGACCCGCCGCGCGTCCTCGAACAGACCATCGGGTGTGCGGCGGCGCAGCGCCGCCAGGGCCTCGTCGTCCTGCGGCCGTCCGGTCACGACCAGCGCGAGGGTGCGCGGCCTGCCGGCATCGAGTTCGACGAGCCGCTGTGGCTGCAGCACGCCAGCCGCCACGACCGCCAGACGCAAGGTCATGGCATTGCGCTTGCCCTGCCAGTGCAAACGCGCCCGTCCGTCATCGCCGGTCGCCTCCGGCCAACGCGACAGGCCACAACCCAGCGGCCCGGCGAACACGAGCGCATCCGGGGACGGCACACCGAACGCATCGCGAACGATCAGTTCCAGGTCGTATTCGAACGGATGGTCCAGTGCCGGCGGTGGCGCCTGCTCGAGTCGTGGAGGCACGCTGCCGGTCAGGTCGTCACGCGCCGGCCCGGGCAGTGTCGCCAGCGGGGCGGCGGGAACCACGACGCCGGCCGACGACAACGCCGCCTCGGCCAAGGCCTCTTCACCAGGACCCGGGTCCTCATCGCCGACCCACCAGAGCAAGGCCACGGCAAGCAGCACGATCGCCAGCAACGCCGCCCGCCAACGACGTCGCCCGTTCACACGCTGACGCCGTCGTAGACCGCGGCGAGCGACAGTCGGGCTTCGATCTCGGGCAGCGGCACGACCGCCTCCAACCCTTCATGCACTTCGGCGACGCCACCGACCCACTCGCGGCGGATCGGCGACCGCACCTCGTCGGCGAGATACAGCTCGTCGGGCGTCGGGTTACGATCGGACAGTCGCTTCATTCCGGCGACCGTAATGCCCGATTCGCGCATTGCAACCCCCTCACCGAACCACCCATCGCCGCGCGCCGCCCTCACGGCAGAAGTTCGACGCGCATCGCATTCGAGACCGCCCAGGTCGAAGGTGTGCTCGGATCCGGCACGATGACCTGCAGATAGAACGTCGCCGGGCCACCACCGCCTTGCAGCGGCAGTTCGAACCAGCCGCGCGCATCGAGCGGCACGGGCGCGGCGCTGCCGAGCGGCGCCACGACCGTCGCATTCAGTTGCGGCACGAACGCCGGCGTCAGCGAAGTGCCACCGATCACCCACGCCGTCGCATTGGCCAGCGTGCTGTGGATGCGCACGGTCGCGGCACGGCCGGTCCGCAGTTCGCCACCCAGACAACTGATCGTCACCGCACCTTCGCCGCGATAGCCGAGATCCGGCTGACGCACTTCCGCGAACGCACTGCCGCCGGTCGCATTCGACGTCGGGAACGGAATGCCGAACGGCACCCAGGTGCCATTGGCGCCTTGCCGCAGATCCCAGGCAAAGACCGGGATACCGTCCTGACCGCGGGTCGCGGTCAGGTACACCGTGTGATTGCCGATCGCCAGGCCACGACCTTGCGTGTTTGCGGCCGGAATGGCCGGCGCGACGAATCGCGTGACGCCGCTCGCCGGATCGATCGAATAAAGCCCGGTCGGATTGCCGTACTCGGTGTAGCCGTACAACAACCCATCGATCGGGTTGTAGTCGAGCCCGAAGAACCGGAAGCCGGGGCCGCTGGTGTCGACGGCCAGCGTCGCGTTGCCGTTGCTCGGATCGATCCGGTAGATGCCCATCGGCGAACCGAAGTTCGAGAATCCCCACAGCGCATCGCGGCCGTAGCCCAGGCCGTGCACGTCGATGCCGGCGCGCAGGCCGGTCCCCGGGGTGCCGCCATCGACACTGCGATGCAACGTCGTCGTGAACGCACCGGTCGCGATCACCAGCGTGCGGCCATCGTCGAGCGCCGCCATCGCATTGACCTGGAACGGCGCATGGTAGGTCCAGGTGACGTTCGGGAACCCCTGCAGCGTCGAGCGCCGGATCGGCAGCAGCACATCGATGCCCTGGTAGAGCTGTGCGGGCAGGAACGCACAACCGAGCGCCGCGACGACGAGAGCGTGACTTCGCATGCGCGCACAGTGCGAGCTCGCGCCGCCGACCGCAATCGGGCCCCGCTGCGGATACGGTTTCCTGACGTCCCCCAGCGCCCTACGCTGGCACCGATGTCCGCCCGCCTGGTGTTCGCCGCCGCACATGTCGTCCTGCTGCCCGACTACCGTCGCCTGGGCCACTCGTTGGTTCGGCCCGGGCCTCCGGCGGAGATCGCCGCGGCGATCGACTGGGAGTCGACGATGGCGCTGCGGCGCTGGCTCGATACCAACGGCTTCGGCATCGCCGAAGCCATGGACACCGCGCAGCGCTTCCATCTCGGCTGGCATGGCGCGCGGGAACTGATCGAACGCACGGCGGCGATGGCGCTGCCGCACGGCTTCGTCGCCGGCGCCGGCACGGACCACCTGCCGACCATCCGTTCGGCCACCGACCTGATCGATGGAGTGGTCGCGCAGGCGCGGTTCATCCAGGCGCGCGGCGGCATCCCGATGCTGTTGCCGATGCCCTGGTTGTCCGTACAGCGACAGCCCGCGGCCGAGTACGTCCGCATCTACGCCGAGATCGTGCGCCAGCTCGATGGACCACTGTTCCTGCATTGGCTCGGGCCGATGTTCCTGCCGGCGCTGCAGGGCTACTTCCCCGGCGATTCGTTCGAACGGATCCTGGCGCTGGCGCCGGACAAGGTCCGCGGCTGCAAGCTGTCACTGCTCGACGACGCGCTCGAACTGCGGCTCCGGCGGCAGTTGCTGCCGCGCGATCAGATCGTGCTGACCGGCGATGACTTCCACTTCGGCCGACTGCTGCTGGGCGGCAATCCGCAGGGTGCCCCGCCCGCCACCGCACCGGCCATCGAACGGCACACGACGATCGGTCCTCATCGCGTCGCGCTCGGCGACTTCTCGCACGGCCTGCTGGGCATCTTCGACGGCATCGCCGGTCCGGCCGGCCGCGCGCTGCAGGCACTCGCCCGCGGTGACGCCGCGGCGTTCCTGGCGTTGATGACGCCCTGCGAACGGCTCGGTCAGCACGTGTTTGCAGCACCGACGCAGCACTACAAGGCCGGCCTGGCGTTCTTGAACTGGCTCGCCGGACGCCAGGACAATCCGTTCCTGATCAATCGCGAGGATCGCGCTCGCGACCACGCTCATTATCAACACTGCGTCGAACTGGCGCTCGCGGCCGACGCGCTGACCGACTCTCCGGCGCTGCGCGATCGCTGCGCCGCATTCCTCGACCACCGTCTCGCCGGAGAACGGTCATGAAGCCACGCGTGCTGGTGACCCGGAAGGTCTATCCGCAGGCAATCGCGATCCTGCAGGAACATTGCGTCGTCGACTATCGCGACAGCTACGACATCCTCGACGCGGCGACGCTGACCAGGAAGCTGCAGCACGCCGACGGTGTGGTCTGCCAGTTGACCGATCCGATGACGGCCGAAGTGATCGCGGCGGCGCCGAAGCTGCGGGTGATCTCGCAAGTCGCCGTCGGGCATGACAACATCGCCGTCGCCGCCGCCACCGCGCGCGGCATTGCGGTCACCAACACGCCCGGCGTGTTGACCGAAGCCACGGCCGACCTGACGTGGGCCCTCCTGCTCGCCACCGCGCGGCGGATTCCGGAAGCCGAACGATTCCTGCGCGCCGGCAGCTGGCAGCGTTGGGATGTCGATCTGCTGGTCGGCAGCGAAGTGCACCAGAAGACCCTGGGCATCGTCGGCTTTGGCCGCATCGGCCAGGCGGTGGCGCGCCGCGCGCTCGGGTTCTCGATGCGGGTGCTCTACGCCAGTCGCAATCCGGCGCCGCCGGCCGTCGAACAGGAACTGCGTGCGCGCCACGTGCCGCTGGACCTCCTCCTGAAGCAGTCCGACTTCGTCTCGCTGCACGTGCCGTTGCGGCCCGAGACGCGCCATCTGATCGGCGTCGAGCAGTTGTGTCAGATGAAGCCGAGCGCCTGTCTGATCAACACCGCGCGCGGCCCGGTCGTCGACGAACAGGCGCTCGTCGTCGCGCTCGAGGAACGGTTGCTGGCCGGCGCGGGACTCGATGTGTTCGAGGATGAGCCGCGCGTGCACGAAGGGCTGCTCCGCTCGCCGCGCGTCGTCCTGTTGCCGCACATCGGCAGCGCCACGGTGCAGGTTCGCGGGCTGATGTGTGCGATGGCGGCCAAGGACTGTGCGGCGGTGCTGCAGGGCCAGCGGCCGGATCATCCGGTCAATCCCGAGGTGCTGCGGTGAAGGACCGGCTGCGCGCGTTGCTGGCGGCGGCGCTGCAGGATCTCGACGTCGGCGCGGCCACGGCGGGCCATGTCCGGCGCGACGGCGCCGTGCTCAGGCTTGGCGAGCATGCGGTGAACTGCGACCAGCTCCGGCGCGTGACCGTGCTGGCGATCGGCAAGGCCGCGCGACCGATGGCGCACGCGGTGCTGCCGGCCTTGGCCGGGCTGCCGCTGCGGGGTCTGTGCGTGCCGCCGGGCGCCGACGATGACGGTTCGCCGTTGCCGCCGTTCGAGGTGCTGGGCGGCGGCCATCCCGTTCCCGATGCCGGCAGCCTTCGCGCCGGCGGCCGTGCGCTCGAGCTGCTGGCCGGCGGCGACGCGCGCGATCTGGTGCTGTTCTTGATCTCCGGCGGCGGCTCGGCTCTGTGCGAACTGCCGCTGCACAGCGAGGTCACGCTGCGCGATCTGCAGATCCTGCACGAACGGCTGGTCGGCTGCGGCGCCGACATCGTCGCGATGAATGCGGTGCGCAAGCGCGTGTCCGCACTGAAGGGTGGTCGTCTGGCGTTGCATGCGGCGCCAGCGCGGCAGCACACGATCCTCGTCTCCGATGTGCCCCGGGCCCGTCCCGATGCGATCGCGTCCGGGCCGACGCTGCCCGATCGCGGCGACGATGGCGACGTCGCCTCGACACTGGCCGCCGACCTTCTCGCCGACCTGCCGCCAGGCCTGCGGACGCACCTCGCCTCCCTGTCGCCGCTGCCCGCCGCCGACGACCCCGCGTTCGCGCGTTCGACCTGGCACTGCGTGCTGGATCAGGATGCGGCCACGGCCGCGCTCGCGCACCAGGCCCGCGCGGCCGGCATGGTCGTCGGCATCGCCGACACGCGCGACGGCGACACCGCCGCACGCCTCGCCGACCAGTTGCTCGCCGAACTCGCGGCCCTCGCCGCGCGCAACCCCGGTCGCACGGTCGCGATCGTCGCCGGCGGCGAACTGTCGGTGCCGCTGCCGCCAGAACCGGGAATCGGCGGCCGCAACCAGCAGTTCGTGCTGCATGTGGCGCAACGGATCGCCGGTTCGCGCATCGCGGTGCTGTCGGCGGGCACCGATGGCCGCGACGGTTCGGCGCCGGCGGCGGGTGCGGTCGCCGACGGCACGACGATCGCGCGGGCGATGGGGCTCGGGCTCGACGCGGCGACTGCGGAGCGACGGTGCGCCGCCCATCCGTTCTTCCTGGCGCTGCACGATCTCGTGGTCACCGAGCCCGGCAACAACGTGCGCGACCTGCGGCTCCTGGTGCAACCGGGGTGACGCGATCAGCGCCGCCCGCCGTCCATCAGCTTCTGCAGCCGCTGCGAGATCTGCTCGCGGTCCTTCGAGTAGAGGCGGCCGTTCTCATACAGCCAGATCGTCGGCAAGCGGTTGATGCCGTGCTGGCGCGCGGCGGCGGATTGCCATGAACCGATGTCGACGCGACGCAGCCAGATCTGCTCGTGGGCTTCGGCGATGGCCTCCAACTGAGGCCCGACCACGCGGCACGCGGGTCAAAAGTCGCCGGTGAACTCGACGATGGTGAAGCCGGTCTGCGGAACGTGCCGGTTGATGTCGACGGCCTCGCCGGTCGAGATCGTCTTGACGTCCGGGGTTTCGCCGGCAACGACGACTTCGCCGCTGCGCGGGCGTTCGCGTTTGCTTTCCAGGAACACGACCGTGCCGACCATGCCCGCGCACAGCGCCACGATCCCGAGGATCGCCACCTTCATGGTTCTGGATCGGCGGTTGGTGGGTTGGTCCGGAGGGTTGGGTTTGGCTTGCGGTGAACACGAACTCGAGGCCTCGGTGGTACCGGGGCGCCGGTTCGGCCCGTCGCGCCCAAGCTGGGACAATTGGCGACGCCGCGGCGGACCGAAGGCGCCCGGCGACGGTCGGCGATCACGAGACCTTGGTCGCGGCTTCGCGGTTCGTGCAACTGGTTGGCTCGCCCCCAGCGTCATCCATCGACGCACCGGTCCGCAAGCCGGGGATCAGCACCCCACTTCGGCCCCAACTACATCCAATACCAGAAATGTCGGAGCGATCGGACCGACGTCACGGCACGACCAGAATCTCCGCAGGGTAGTGCGTTGTCACGCACGTCGCATACAGGCATCCGGCCTGGAAGTACGCCCTCGTTCCAATGAACTGCGCGTTGTTTGGCACGGTGAAGGTGTAGAGATGGCTGAGCGTCAGCAATGTCGCTCCGTTCATGACATGGCAACCACTGCCGCAAGCCATTGGGAAGGGTATCAGCAGCGGTGACGGACGCTGGAAGCCGCCGAAGAGGATATACCAGGACCTCGAACAGCTACCCAACGCAGCGAAATCGACGCCCACCGTCAGGGTTTGGCCGATCCCTACTGAGTGAGCGTAGCCGTTCTGCGTGCAATAGGAGGCGCACTGGGGCCATGGTGTGACACATCCCTGGGCCAAGGCGTCGTGGCCTAGCAGCGCCAAGCCGGCAAGCAACATTGCTGCCCGCGGCTTCGGTAGAGATCGCGGGGGAATCCGGTTCGGTGGCAAGGTCATCGGAGAAGGGAGGGTGGGGCGGTCCGACGCTGCGTCCCGGAACGGCCGTCGGCCGCTGCGTGGAGTTGGGCCGCGACATTAATCGATCCGCTGCCAGTTGGCCACCAGATCGTCGCTGTCGGCGAAGAACGTCGTCCAGGGCCAGTCCGGCTCTGACTCGCGATGCCAGGTGAGGTGAACGATGGCGAACTCGCTGCGGTGGCCGTGTAGCCGAAAGAGGAAGTCATCTCGATCACCTCGGCGCGCCAGGCATTTGACCGCGACACCCACCAGGGCGTGTGAAAGGGCAGAGCTCGCTCGCAAGCTCCTCCTCAAAGGCACGCGCCGCTCCATCTTTGATCGGAGTCCGAGGCTCGGGGAGGCCCAGGGTGGTCATCGGGTCATCCACGGCGGCCCAACGTCTGTGCCCATCAGCCGCGGGCCGGCCTGGCGGCCCGTCGGCTGCATGGGCTTGTTGGCCGGCCACAGGTATCCATCGAGAAGGTTGACACTGGGGTCATTCTCCTGAACCGAGCATGCTCTTGATGGTCTCAGTTGCCCTAGTCAGTCCGCGGGGAGTCAGAGTGAAACCACTTCCGACATCTCCAGAGACTTCTGGCGAGAAGGACCTGAGGTGCTTTGCAAAGTTAGCCTGATCATAGGCATCGTAGTGGAGGCAAGCCTCCTTGACATGTGCGTGGCTGACCCTGGCGACGCCGGTGCTCAGGTATGCGGCAATACCCTTGAGCAGAATCACGCTGAGCATGCGGTCCTTCTTGGTCTTACCCGGTACCGACTTCACGACGAGATCGATGTCGTCGACACCGAGACTATACAGGTCTCCGAGCCTTGAAGAATCAAGGCCGCTTCGCCTCATCCACTTGAGTGCAACAGCGCTGATGCCATCGGTGTCGGCCTCCGTCGAGCCTTGTTGGCTCGCTCTGGCTCCACGATCGCTATCTCGCGAGGCGTCCGAATCGGCCGCACCGCTGCCCGTCCGGTCCTCCATCCTCATGCTGCTCTCAGGTGGAGCGGTCTCTATTCCGAGCTTGCTCATGACGTAGGACAAGACTCTTCGCTGCGAGGTCACATCGAGCGAACTCAGGGCCTCATAGACAGCGCTGATAGCCGCAAACTCGGGGTCGACACTTGCCACTGCTTTCTTGCTTGCCATGGTTACACCTGCTTTGGTCCAGTCGGCCAGAGGCCATCCCACTCGCGCTTGAGGAACTCGGCCGCGAACTCGGCCGCGCAGAACGCCGCGTACGCCTGCCAAGAGTCGCTCTTTTCCGCAGCGAAGTCACACACAGACTTGAACGAAACAAACCTTGGCTTGGGCTCGGGCGCTTCGTGACACGCGCGGTAGACCCCGTAGGTCTCCATCTCAACGCCGATCAACTTGCGCCACTGCTTCTGGATCTCCAGCACACGCGACGCGTCGTCGATCACTTGATCCGCCGCACCGAGAGGTCCGATGTGCAGACGGTTGGCTTGCTTCGGTGCGCTGTGCTTCCAGCGACTTCTGATGTCCCCGAACACGGGGTGGTCTCCCCGGTACTTCTGCAGAAGCATGCGCAACCGTGCATTCAGTCCGAGGGGATAGGGATCGGGCTGGAACTCACGGATGCCGCCGTGCTCTACCACCTTGCCGGAGTTGTAGTCGACGCTCGGATCCGCAACGAGGACGTCTCCGAACTGCTTGCTGCTGCTCCGAGTACCTGCAGCGATTCCGACCATCACCACAAGGCGAGGGCGAAACTGCATCACCAAGTGAGTCGTTACTATCGCTGCTGCGGTAAGGCCCATGGAAGTCGATGTCGTGCCGACAACACGCAGACTGCGGCCGCCCACGGTCGCCAACGCCGTCTCTCGATAGACATGAGGAAAGCGTTGGCTGCCGATGTCCTTCCACGCAGCAGCCCCCCCCATCGCGGTGACGACGGCGTCAAACTCCGGCTGCTCCAGGGCGCAGATCACTCCCACGTCGCAGTCGAAGTCGACGTCAGATGATCTTGTCTGGAGTGCGAGCTTGCTCTGGCTGCGGAGCTGATCTAGCCCCTTCGGGGTCAGCGACCACTTCAGAGGCGGCCCCTTCTCGGCAGGCTCCACATAACCAGTGTAGCTGCGAAGGCTGGCGTGGACATTCGTCGGTGCCTTCCCCTGCAGATGCAGCTTGAGCAGGTCCGAGACCTGCTTTGCTGTGACGGGAAGCGTTTGTGCATCAAGGCAGAACAACGCCGCCAACACAACGTACTGGTCCGTACGGTCCCTCGGCTTCACGGCACCCAGGAAGGTCGAAAAGGCAATTCCCATTTCTTGGCAACACTCTAGCAGATGGCCGTCGGGGTCGGATGGTCCGGCCAACGTCTTTGACGCTCAGCCGCCGGCGCCGGTCGGTTGCTGCGTCGTGTTGGCCAGCGCAGCAATTGCTAACCGCTCTTGGGTGCCTCGCGCAACCGCTCTTCCAGTTTCCGGCCGGGGTCTCTGACACTGCGAACGCCAGGGGTCACAACCAACCGCACCTCAGAGCTGAACTGTACGTCTGCCCTTAAGAAGCGTCCAGGATGAACGTCACCCAGTCCGTGTGCCCAGTGGAACAACTCAACGCCCAGGGCAGACGGCTGGACCAAGATACCAGTGGAGTCCGCCTCCTTGAACCCGCTGCGTTGAATGTAGTCGGCGGGTCCAAAGTGATAGCGATCGCCAACCAGTCCTTCCGAGACAAGCCCGATGATCGCGTGCTGGAGAATCACGTCCGGATGCTCGTCGTGGCTCAGCTCCATTGCAGTGCCAAATGTTCCAATGGGAACGAACATCATTAAAGCGTTACGGCCCTCTGGCGTCGTGACAGAGTGCTCATCACCGTCAAACAGTAGCTTGAGCAATCGGTAGATCACAAAGTGCAAACGTACTTGGTAGGAGCTGAGACTGGCGATGAGAGCTGCGAATCGTGCCCCCCGATCGTCACGACCATTTGCCGTGCGCGAGCTTGCAAGCACCCCGCCAAAGTACTCAGCCCACAACTGGTCTTCGCAGAAGGCCCCCTGCTCTAGGACCTCTTTGAGGACGCGGGGAGGCACAGAGCCTGCAGAGTCGACTTTGTATCCGAGCAGGTGCTGAGCCCTCTCAAAGATCCTTGCGACGTTCTTCACCCTGCGGGCCGTCCAGTCCTTTATACCACCACCCAGGTACTCCGCGGTGGGGCCAAGGATCTTCTCGACGACCTTCGCCGAGCCGAGCGCTGCGCCGAGCACAGTCAGTCCAGTGCCTGGTTCCATATAATTAGTCGATTCGTCTGGCCAACTTTGTATTCGACCGGTCGGCCTATCCACGCCAACGCGGCGTGTTCGTCGGCCTAACCCGCCACTACAACGCAACCGATAACAGTCTGTCAACAAGCAGTTTCCGACGGAATCCACTCCGGCCGCGAGCCTCTCGGCCCGCGATAGACAGACCAAGCGAACACCACCCGCACCGCCGCTCACGACCGCCCTCCGCCGAGCCCACCCAGCCGATCCACCGGGCTGATAACCCCCGCCGGTCCCCGGTTCAACACATGCGTGTAGATCATCGTCGTCGCCACGTCCTTGTGCCCGAGCAGTTCCTGCACCGTCCGGATGTCACTGCCATCCTCCAGCAGGTGCGTCGCGAACGAATGCCGCAGCGTGTGGCACGTCGCCCGCTTGCTGATCCCCGCCGCCAGCACCGCCCGCCGCATCGCGTTCTGCACCACCGTCTCGTGCAGATGATGCCGCCGTCGCTGACCAGTCACGCCGCACGTGTAGAGCCGCGTCGCCGGAAACACCCACTGCCACGCCCAGTCGCGCCCGGCATTCGGCAACTTGCGACCCAACGCGTCGGGCAACTCGACAAAGCCCGCGCCCGCCGCCAGATCCTCGCGATGTTGCGCGGCAACCCACTCCAGATGCGCCGCCAGTTGGCCTTCGAGTGAACGCGGCAACATCGTCATCCGGTCCTTGCCGCCCTTGCCGCGCCGAACGGTGATCTGGTGGCGACCGAAGTCGACGTCCTTGACGCGCAGATGGCAGCACTCGAGCAGACGTAGACCGCAACCGTAGAGCAGCGTCGCCATCAACCGCGGCTGCCCTTCGAATTGACCGAGCACCGCAGTGACTTCGGCCCGCGTCAGCACGACCGGCAGGTGTTCGGGCCGCTTGGCTCGCACCAGGTCATCGAGCCAGGGCAGTTCGATTTCGAGCACGGCGCGATACAGGAACAGCAGCGCCGCCAGCGCCTGGTTCTGCGTCGCCGCCGCAACCCGCCCTTGCGTCGCGAGCATGTTCAAGAACGCGGTCACCTGTTCGGCGCCAAGGCGCGCGGGATCGCGACCGCCGTTGAACTCGTGGAACCGTCGCATCCAACCCAGGTATGTCTCCTGCGTCCGGACGGAGAAGTGCCGCAGCTGCATGGCCGCCAGCGCGCGTTCGCTCAGTCGCGGCGCGCGGGTTGCGGGCGACGGTTCACCGTCGTCCTCGCGGACTCGATCCACACCATCCCAGCACGAACCGCCGCGCGCGACGAGCCAACCACGACTTCGTGGCAGAGGCTGACTCGGGCACGGTGGGTGGTCTGGGGCGAATGCCATGTTCCCTTGCCACCGAAGTCTCGCGCCTGACAACGAACGGTCAAGCCCCGGCGAACGGACCCGTCGTCGCCCCCAGATCCGGCGACCGATCCCCCGGCACCCGGTACTGCTGCAGGATCGCACTGCCCTTCCGCGCCACCTCCCGAGCATCCAGCAACACCATCGTTCCCGAACTCAACCGGATCACCACATCCCCCCGCGCCGCCGTCACCAACCCCACCAGATCCCGCAGATCCCGCGGCTTCTTCCCCATCACCTCCACCACCACCTCATTCGCCAGATGATCAAACCCACGATTCAGCTCATTCGCCAACACATGCGTCAACACCACCACCTCCTGCCGTTCCTCCGTCCGGTCCCCGGCATGGAACAGATGCAGGAACTCCTTCGGCGCCTTGTCCCACCAATGCTCGCCCCACACGCGCAGATACTCCGCCGTCAACCGCTGAAACACCAACCCACCCCAGACAAACCAGCTCGGCATCCGCTCGAACTCATAGCGCGGCACCAACCACGCCATCGGCCGCATCGTCATGCTGACCCGCCGCCGCCGGCCATCCCGCAGCACCACCGCCTGCAACCGATCGCCGACGAAGTGCTCACCGACCACGACATCGAACTGACACCGGAACCGCCGCCGATACCGCACCGTGCCGTTCGCCGCGACCGGCATCCCGCCGATGCTCAGCAGCACATCGCCGCGCTGCAGCACACCCCACGCCGTGGTGCCGTACTGGACGGTGGTGACCAGCACCCCACCATCGGCGGGCCGCAGCCCGAAGAACCGCCGCAGCGCCGGGTTCTCCAGGTTCTGCGTGCTGATGCCCAGCCCAGGCACCTCCGGCGAACGCCCGCGCCGCACCCCGGCCAGGAAGCGCGACAGGATCGGCGCCGGCACCATCTCGCCGATGTTCTCGGCATCCGGCAACGACTGGAACGCGATGCCCACCACCTTGTCGTCGGCGAACACCGGCCCACCGCTGTTGCCGTCGTTGATCGCCGCGTCGACCGTCACCGCCAGCATGTGCCGCTGGCTGTGCTCGTAGCGCTGGACCTCGATCCGCGACACCACACCCTCGGTGATCGACACCTCGTCGCCGCCGACCGGATAACCGACCACCGCGACCTGATCGCGCAGCCGCGGCAGTTCGCCGATCTTCGCCGCCCGGATGCCGCGCGCGAACTGCGGGTCCTCGACGTGCAGCAGCGCCAGATCGCTGTCGTGACTGATCGCCGCCACGCGCGCGACCACCTTCTCCGGATCGCTCGGTTTCTGCACCTGCACGAACGTGCCGTTGGCGACCACTTGCGCGCCGGTCAGGATCTCGCGCGGCCCGAGGATGACGCCGGACCCGGTGCTGCCGCGCGGCACCAGACTCTGCCAGGGACACTCGTAATCGGGGTCCTGGTAGGTGCTGTAGACGCGAACGACCTGGGGATACGCCATCGCCGCCGACACTACCGCCGCCGCCAACCGATGTCTTGCGCCGCGTCAGCTCCCGAGGATGTCGCGCGCCCGTTCGAGGATCTTGGTCGGGCTGAACGGCTTGGTCATGTAGTCGTCGGCGCCCGCCTTCTTGCCGATCTCGCGATCGCTGTCCTGCCCCTTGGCGGTCAGCAGGATGATCTTGGTGGCGCGCAGTTCCGGGTCCGCCTTGACCCGCTCGGTGACCTCGAAGCCATTGATCTTGGGCATCATCACGTCGAGGAACACCAGGTCCGGCTTGTGCAGCCGGATCGCCTCGAGCGCCTCTTCACCGTTGCGCGCTTCGACGACTTTGTAGTTGTCCTTGCGCAACACGAACGACAGCGACCGGCAGATGAACGGCTCGTCGTCGACGACCAACACCGTGCGCTGCGTCATGGCCTGGCTCCGGTGTCGGCGACGGCGCGGACCACGACCGCGGTGACGTCGTCGGCCCGCGAGGTCTTGCCGCGGTGCCGATGCAGCGACGCGAGCACCATCGCGACGATCTGTCGCGCCGTGCCGGCCGCCGCCTGCTGCAGCACCGACGCCAGCTGGTCCTCGCCGAACATGTCGCCGTTCGGATCGCAGGCCTCGGTGATGCCGTCGGTGTAGAGGAACAGGAAGTCGCCGGCCTGCAGGTGCACGCGGCGGCTTTCGTATTCGGGCGCCGGCAGGAAGCCGAGGATCGTGCTCTCGGACGCGAGACGTTCGACCTCGCCGGTCGCCGTGCGGTAGACCATCAGGTCGTTGTGGCCGGCCGAGACGATCTCGACCTCGTGACTGCCAGGCTGCAGCACGACGGCGGCCGCGGTCAGGAACCGTTCGGTCCGCGTCAGGTCGCGATACATCGTCGCCGCCAGTTCGGAGAACAGGCGGGCCGGCTCGCCGCGGACCGAGGCCAGCGTGCGCAGCGTCGCGCGCGCCGAGACCATCATCATGCCGGACGCGAGATTGTGCCCCGACACGTCGGCGACGACGACCATCGTCCGACCGTCGGCCAGATGCACGTAATCGAAGTAGTCACCGCCGACCTCGCCGCAGGTCTGGTAGTCACCGGCCAGATCGAACCCGGGCACCTGCGCCGGGCGTTCGGGCAGGATCTGGCCCTGGATGACCTGGGCCATGTGCAGTTCCTTGCCGAGTTCGGCCGTCTTGCGCGCGCCGAGCACCGCGCCAAGCATCGCCGCGAACGAGGTGGCGACCTGCCCCTCCTGACTGCCGAGGTGTTCCTGCGTCGAGTACGAGGAACGGCGCTTGTCCATCACCAACAGTGCGCCCAGCACGACCCGCTTGGGGCCGGAGCCGTAGCTGACCGGCACACCGATCAATTCACGCGCGGCAAGGTGTTCCGGCGACCCAGGTTCCCCCAGGCGTTGGCCGCTCGGCACGGTGTCCTGGATCATCGTCTCGTCGACGCCGAGGACCCGGGCGCACCACCCGCGATCGGCCGGCACGAAGTCGTCGGCCGGGTACGGCGCGACGTTGGCCTGGCCGGCATCGTCGGCGACGATGTGCACCAGCGCCTCACAGAGGCCGGTCTCCTGGTGGAACGTCAGGAACACCGCCCGCTCGACACCGGCGGCGACCACGCAGGCCTTCAGCCCCATCGCCGCGATCTCGGCGTCGGTCTCGCCGGCCGACAGCTTCGGCAGCGTCTCGCCGAGCATCGCCACCTGTTCGAGCAGTTGCAGCGAACTGGTGTTCATGCTCTCCATGTCCAGCTCGAGCTGCTCGCGCTGGCACAGCCCGGCCAGCAGCGCCGCGATCAACGATGCCGCCGGTGAGTCCTGCGGAAACGTCGCGATGATGTGACCGCCGCCGGGCATGTGCACCTGCAAGGCGGCGCGGTCGTTCGCGGTCGCGACCTGCGGCCCATCGCCGCCGGCACTCACCCGGCTGCCCTGATCTTCGCCGTGGCGCTCCACGACCGCACCCTGTTCGTCGCAGACGAACAACGCGAGGTGCCCGAACGCTGCTGGCAGGCGCGCCAGCAGTTCGGCGGAGGCGTGGGTGATCGCCACGGCGACGGTTACCTCACTTCACCTGCGCCGGGACGCTGATGTTCTTGCGCATGCGCAGGCAGTTCCAGCCGTCCTGCCGTTGCCAGCTCAGCTCGTCCATCACCAGGCGCGCGATGTAGATGCCATAGCCGCCGACCTCGACCGGCATGTCGGTGGCAGACGCGAGTTGTTCGGTGTCGTGCGCCAGCGGATCGAACTCCGGTCCCTGATCGCGCAGACTGATCTCGAAGCCATCCTCGCTGATCCCGAACGACACTTCGACTGGCTTGTTCTCGTCCAGGTCGTAGGCGTGCCGCAGCACGTTCGTGATCATCTCCTGCAACGCCAGCAGGATGTTGTAGCGCGTCCCTTCCGGGTCCTCGTCGAAGGTCACGGACTCGAGGAGGGTCTCGCCGGTCTGCCAGGCGAGGCGCAGGTGGTCCATCGGACCCGTGAGCTTGAGGAGGACGTGAACAGCCATGTGGTCTTGTCCCTTGAAGTGCGGACCCGGCAGCTATCGGCACGCCGGGTGTCCGGCCTGAGCTCGATCACCGCGCGGCGATGTTGCCGCGAACGGCACGGACGGGGGCTGGCGACGCCCGACCGGTCGGAACGTCCGATGGCACCGGCACCGACTTGCCGCTACGCTCCGTCACCGATACTGGCGCCGACTCGGTCCCGGAACTGGTCCCCGGGCCGTCGGCTGGAGGTTCCCTTGTCGACGATTCTGCCGCATTCCGCCACACCGGCCGCCGGTGGTCACCGCCTCGTACGCGCCGGCACCGGGCGCCGCCTCCGTTGCGGCCTCGCCGCGCTGCTCGCCACGCTGGTGGGCTGCGCGACGCGAACGCCAGCCTCCCGCAACGCGGCAACGCCACCGCCGGTGCTGTCCGCCAGCTACCTGTTGGCGCCCGTCCGCGGCGATGCCGAACTCGAACTGGCCGAGCTGGCGGCCGATCGTTCGCCTCCGGGTCGCCTGCGGCGCGGCTGGATCCACCTGCAGCGCGGTCGCCCGCAGGAGGCCATCGACGCCGTCGCCGAAGTGCTGTGGGGCGCCGATCGCCCGTCACCCGCCGCCGAGGCCTGGGCCCGCTACATCCGCGCCGAGTCGTTCGCCGCACTCGGCCAGCCTGAACGCGGCGCCTTCGATCGCGAGCGCGCCACCGAGCTCGCCCTGGACCCCGAACTGCGCCGCCGGCTGCCCGCGCCGGAGCCGGTCGCCAAGGATGCCGTCGCCACCCCCGCCGCAGGCGCCCAGGTCGTGATCCAAAAGCGCAGCGCCTGGCAGCCGACGCCGGCCATTGCCGGTCGGATGAAGCCGATGGGCAAGATCTATCGGCTGACCGTGCACCACTCGGCGCTGTGGTTCCGCGAGACGACGACCTCGGCCTGTGCGGCTCAACTGCGGGTGATCCAGCGTTCGCACATGCAGTCCCGCGAGTACGGCGACGTCGGCTACCACTATCTGATCGATCCGGCCGGCCGCGTCTGGGAGGGTCGCGACATCCGTTGGCAGGGAGCCCACGCCCGCGACCACAACAATGTGGGCAACATCGGCATCTGCCTGCTCGGCAACTTCGTCCGCGATCGGCAGGGACAACGCCCGACCGATGCGCAGGTCGCGGCCTTGCGCGGCCTCGTCCACGACCTGGCCGCGCGCCATCGGTTCGGCAGCGACGCGATCCACTGCCACCGCGACTTCGTGCAGACCGAGTGTCCGGGGCCGAACCTGATTCCGATCGTCCAGCGCCTGGCGGCCGAGCTGCGCGCCGGCACCGGTTCCGGCCGGGTCGCTGCCGCCGCCCGATAGAACGACCACGTCGCCGGTGCCGCGGCGCAGCCGTCCGCCCGCCGCCGACTCACCCACCGCGTCTCGGACTGCCGATAGCGACGAGGTGTCCGGCGAACGCGAGGTCACAACACCACCCGCGTCGGGTGGCGCGGGGCTGCTGCCAGGTACCATGCTGCCCTGCGCACTGCTGACGGTGCACACCGTCCTGCTGGCGTCGCTGACCGGCGTGCCGCTGGCCGACGCGGTGCTGCGCCCGTCGTGGTTCGCGCTGCTGTATTGGTTCTTCCGCGGGATCGGTCGTCGCTACGCCGATCTGCGCGGCTTGCCGATGCGGTGGATCGAGTCCGGGTTCCTGGTGCTGGCCGCCGGTTTCGCGACCAGTTCGGCGATCGCGCTCCTGGGCCTCGCCGCACAGTCGCCGGCACTGCAACAACTGCAGGTGGTCTGTGAGCGTGGCGCGTTCTTCCTGCTCGGGCTGACGCTGATCGCCTTCGGGCTGATGTCCTGGCTGCCCACGGTACTGGAGAGTCACCGGCTGCTGCGCCAGCGTTTCGCGTGGACGCACGGCCGGCTGCAGGACGCCGAACACGCGCGTTCGCGGATGGAGGCGCGGCTGGTCGAAGCCGACCGCCTTGGCCTGCTCGGCGAACTGGCGGCCGGCGTCGCCCACGACCTGCGCAACCCGCTGGCGATCATCCGCGGCACCGCCGATTCCCTCGGCCGTCGCGCGCGCAGTGCTGACGAGGTCAAGGAGCACATCGAGGTGCTGCGCCGCAGCATCGATCGCGCCGACAAGACGATCACCGCGCTGATCGACCTGGGGCGGCCGCCGCGCGCCGGCGCGAGATCGACGGCAATCGACACCGTGGTCCGCGACGTGCTGGCGCTGGTGCTGGTCGAGTCGCGGCGGCTGCAACTGACGATCTCGTCGCCACGGACCACCGGCGCGATCGTGCGCGGCGACCGCGCGCTGCTGCAGCAGACCCTGCTGAACCTGGTGTTGAACGCGATGCAGGCGTCCAGGGCCGGCGACACGATCGCGGTGCGCACGCGTTGTCATCCGGCACTCGGCGCCGTCGCGATCGCCGTGGACGATCGCGGCTGTGGTCTGCCCGAGAACGTCCGCCGCCAGCTGTTCACGCCGTTCTTCACCACCAAACCGGATGGCACCGGCCTCGGCCTCCTCAGTTGCCGACGGATCGCGCTCGAGATGGGCGGCCGGCTCGGCATCACGCCGCGCCGGCGCGGCGGTGCCCGCGCACTGCTGCTGCTGCCGCTGGCGTCGACGCCGCAGCCGGAGCGACAACCGCTCGGGGCGCCGCGATGACCAAGCCTCGGATCCTGATCGTCGACGATGAACGCGACCTGCGCTGGGTGCTGCGCAGCCTGTTCGAGGACGCCGGCTTTGCGGTGACCGAGGCCGCCGACGGCATGGCGGCACGCACCGCGCTGCCGACCGTCAACCCCGACGTCGTGCTCTCCGACGTGCGCATGCCCGGCCTCAATGGCACGCAGCTGCTGCAGCACATCCGCAAGGAACTGCCGGATCTGCCGGTCATCCTGTTGTCCGCGGTCGAGGACATCGCCACCGCCGTCGGCGCGATCAAGGAAGGTGCGTTCGACTGGCAGGCCAAGCCGTTCGATCAGGAACGTCTGCTGCACACCGTACAGCGGGCCGCCGAGCAGCACGCGCTGCGCCGGCAGGTGCACGAACTGCGCAATTCGCTGCAGACCAGACAACTCGACTTCGGTCCCAGTGTGGTGGCGCAGAACCTGCGGCGCACGATCGAACTGGTGGCACCGCAGCCTTCGCTGGCGGTGCTGATCGTCGGCGAGTCGGGCACCGGCAAGGAAGTCGTGGCGCGGGCGTTGCACCGCTGCTCGCCGGTCGCCGGCGGACCGTTCGTCGCGATCGACTGCGGCGCCCTGCCCGAACCGTTGATGGAGAGTCAGTTGTTCGGTCATCGCCGCGGCGCCTTCACCGGCGCCGATCGCGATCGGCCCGGCTTGTTCCAGATGGCCGACGGCGGCTCGCTGTTCCTCGACGAGATCGGCAACCTGCCGCCACCGCTGCAGGCCAAGCTGCTGCGCGCCCTGCAAGAACGGGCGGTGACGCCGGTCGGCGGCAGCGAACCGGTGCCGTTCACCGCCCGGCTGCTGGCGGCGACCAACGCGGCCCTCGAAGCCGACGTCCGGGCCGGCCGCTTCCGCGTCGATCTGTACCACCGGCTGGCCGAGTTCGCGCTGCGCTTGCCGCCATTGCGGGAACGGCGCGAAGACGTGTTGCACTTCGCCCGGATCTTCATCGCCGAAGCCAACGCCGAAATGGGCCGCCACGTGCAGGACCTGCTGCCGGCGGCATCCGCGCTGCTGACCACCCACGACTGGCCCGGCAATCTGCGCGAGCTGCGCAACGTGATCCGACGCGCCGTTCTGCTGTGCACCTCACCGCGATTGGACGCGTGCGATCTCGATCTGAGCGCCGGCGCCCTGGTTGACCCGGGCATCGCGTCGGCGGGCAGCCCGGCCGGTGGCCAGGCACTCGGCGAGACGCCGCTGCCGCTTGCCGAGCACCTGCGGCGGGCCAACGACCAGCTCGAGGCCAGGCTGCTGCAACAGGCGATCGCCGACGCGAACGGCAACAAGGCCGCCGCCGCCCGCGCGCTGCAGATCGACTACACGACGCTGCATCGCAAGCTGAAGCGGCATGGCCTGCCCGACTGACCACGGCAGCAGCGCAGGGGTGCCATGGCGCCGCTGCCATACCCGGAGGCCTGCGGGTCCGGCGATCTTGGCCAGCGGCCGTTGCCAGCGCGTGCACGCCGCGGCCCTCGACCTGGCATCGCCGTTGCTTCCCGTTCCCAGTCTCCCTGACCTGGAGCCTTGCAGCCGGGCCGACCTCGATGCGAGGCCGGCCCGGTGTCTTTGCCGACCCGGTTGCGTTGGCGTACGGGCCGGGCGTCCGTACCCGGACCGCGCTCCGCTACTATCCGCCGCCATGCGTGCGTGCTCGCTCGTGCTGCTCCTGACCCTCGGTGCCTGCGGCGATCCGAAAGCGCTTCCGGCATTGCCGCTGCCCCAAGACCCGCCGGCAGCGCCCAAGGCCCTGTTGCACGATTTCGGCGTCATTCGGCATGGCCAGGCCGCGGAACACCAGTTCGTCCTCGATACCCGGAGCTTCGGCGACTACGTCGCGGTCGGGGTCCGCGCCGACTGTTCGTGCGCGCATTCGACCATGGCCTTGCGCGCCGCCGATGGCACCGTCCGCTCGATCACCGGCCAGCCGCTGTCCGAGTTCGCCGCGCGCGACGGCGAACAGCTGGTGATCACCGTGCAGATCGACACCGTGCAGAAGGAGCCCGTCGACCTGGCGCCGGTGCAGAGCCACGCCACGGTCGAGTTGCAGCCGGTGCAGGGCCCCGACGCCGCGCTGCGCCGGATCCGTTGGCCCCTGGTGTTCCGGTTCGGCATCGATGCGCCGGTCAAGCTGCAGCCGTTCGCCGTGCTCGACTTCGAACGGGTACCGACTGGCACCGACAAGCAGGTGCTGACCACGCTGCGCAGCGACCTGCCGGACCGCGCGATCGCCTTCGGACCGGCCATCTGTGACGACCCGCGCGTCCGGCTGTTGCTCGAACCGGAAGGCGAACGCACGGTCCTGCGCGCCACCTGGACGCCCGCCGCGGGCGACCTGGGGCCGTTCCGCGCGCTGGTCCGGGTCGCCACCGACCTGCCGGACGGCTACGTCGTGCAGCTGGCCGCCGTCGGCAAGGTGGTGCCCGACCTCGAGGCGACACCGTTCGCGAAGATCTCGTTGCGCGGTGACCTGGGCCCGCCGCAGCCCGAATCGGCGCTGGCCAGCCAGTCGGTCCTGGTGACCGATCACGATCGCCGGCGCGCGCCGGAGTTCGTCATCGCCGAATTCGTCGACGAACAGGGGCGCGATGCCCACGACCGCTTCGAAGTCCGACTGGCGCCGATCGCTGGCGATCCGCGCAGTCACCGGGTCGGCATTCGCGCCCTCGGCGGTGCCAGCGGCAACTTCCGTGGCCGACTGGTGCTGGCAAAAGATCGACAAGCCGGCCCGTTCCTGCCGATCGAGATCGTAGCTTTCCACGTCCCGCGCCCATGAAGCAGATCACTCCGCTGCCGCTGCTGCTGACCGCCCTGTTGACCGCCACCGCCATCGCCACGCTGGTCCAATGCGGCGAACGGCAGGATCCCGGCGCCGCCGTCGCGCGGACCCCGGCGAGCCATCCACCGCAGGACCCGCAGCCGGCCATCCCGGTCGGCGTCGACTTCGTGCGCCTCTGCGTATCCGGCAACCTGAACGGCCGGCTCGAGCCGTGCGGCTGCGCCAGCGGCCAGCTCGGCGGTCTCGGTCGGCGGATGTTCCACGTCGGACAGAGCCCTGGCTACGACCTGCTGCTCGAGGGCGGCAACCTGGTCGAAGGCGGCTCGGCGATCGACCTGCACAAGTTCTTCGCTGCCGCCGAAGTGCTGTTGATGATGCGGACCGCCTACGACGCGATCGGCGTCGGGGCGCAGGATCTCGAACTGCCGTATGCCGATTGGAGCGGCCTGCTGTCCGCCTACCAACAAGGCAGCGACGGCAAGAAGCACCCCCGCGTCGTCGCCAGCGATCTGGACAGCAAAGACCCGAGCTTCCCGGCGGTGCCGTTCGTCGAGAAGAAGGTCCGCGATCACACGATCCGGATCGGCTCGCTGACGGGCCGGATCCCCGACACCTTGCGCCAGGAACCGGCGCAGGTCACCGTGCTCGAGCCCGCGGCGGCCTGGACGCGCGCATTGGCCGGCGCGGATCCCGCCACGCTGCGGGTGTTGATGGTGCACGACGTCGCCGAAGTGGCCCGCAAGCTGGCGCCGACGCTGAACCCGCCGCCCGACCTGCTGGTCTGCATGGACGGCGGCGTCAGCGAGCCGCCGGCGCAACCGGAGTTCGTCGGCACGGTGCCGATCGTCTATCCGGGCATCCGCGGGCGCGTGCTGCTCGAACTGAAACTGGCGCGGATCGATGGCAAGGCGCGGGTCTCCTACTTCCCGATCCCGCTGGCGGGCAGTCAGACCAAGCCCGGAGCGCAGGAGGACCCCGACGTCCGCGCCGTGCTGATGAACCACCGGCAGACCGTGAAGGACGAGAAGGTGCTGGCAGCCATGGCTGGCACCCGACCGACGGCGACTGGCGCCAGCTATGTCGGCTCCGAAGCCTGTCAGGCCTGCCATGCCGACGACTACACCAAGTGGCAGCCGACCCGGCACGCCAAAGCCTGGGCCACGCTGGAGGAAGCCGAGACCAACGCCGCCCGCTACGGCTGGCCGGTGACCCATTACCCCGACTGCGTCAGCTGCCATGTCGTCGGCTACCGCGAAGTCGGCGGGTTCAAGACGTTCGCTGACACCCCCGACCTCGTCGCGGTCGGCTGCGAACGGTGCCATGGCCCGGCCAGCGAACACGTCCGAACCAACGGCACGACCAGGCTCGGCAAGGTCGGCGGCGGCCTGCCGTCGACGGTCTGCACCGAATGCCATGACCTCGATCAGTCGCCCGACTTCGACTACCTGCGCAAGTGGGCGTTGATCGAACACGGCAAGAAGTAGTTCCGCCGGGTGGCGCCGACGACATCGGCGAAGGAGTTCAGCGCGAGCGCCGGGTTTTCCGACAACTGGCTTTGCCGGATGTTCGCCGGAAGGACACCGGCGGCGTAGGATGGATTCGGCCGCATGCCACTGACGGAACACCCTGACTACGGGATGGTGCTGATCGGGGTCCTCACCCTGGCCATGGCCTACGTGCTGCTGCCGCGGGTCTACCTGCAGCATCAGAAGCGGCGCCTGGCGCGGTTGTGCCGACAGCGCAACGCCATCGCCATCACGTTCGATGACGGCCCGGGTCGACTGCTGACTCTGTCGGTCGTGCAGCGATTGCAGCAGGCGCAGGTGCCGGCGACGTTCTTCCTGCTCGGGCGCAACGTGCGCGGCAACGAGGATCTGGTCGACGTGATCCGCGATCGCGGTCACGAGATCGGCTCGCACGGCGACGAGCACGTGCATCATGTCTACACCCTGCCGTGGACCGGGATCGTCGACACCTGGCAGGCCTGGCGCCGGCTGCGCGAACTGACCGGCCGCGACGCCCACACGATCGCCTTCCGACCACCGTTCGGGAAGTTGAACCTGTTGTCGCTCGCCTACGTGCTGTGGCATCGGACGCCGGTCGTCATGTGGACGCACGACAGCTACGACACGCGCCTGGGCGCCGATCTGCCACCGGAGGCGCTCGCCGAGCAGTTGCGCAAGGCTGGCGGCGGGGTCGTGCTGCTGCACGATTTCGACCGCTCGATCGCCGACGCCGACAAGCGCGTGCTCGCCAAACTCGAGGCGGTGCTGGACCTGCAGCGCGAAGGTTACAAGTTCCTGCGCGTCAGCGAGCTGCTTGGGCTGCCGGCGGCCCCGCTGGCCAGGTGACCCGCGCGACGGTTACGGCCCTGCCTTACTGCCTTGCCTGCCACCAGGCGAGCCAGCCTTCGCGGTCGCCGATGGTGACATCGACGCCGGTCAGGTGCCGCAGTGCCGCCATCGCGACGTGCGCCTGATCGGGTCGGCCGAGCCGCACCAGATCGATCAACGCCGCCTCCGCCGGTCGCCGTTGGTCACCCTGGGCGAACAGCGCGCCGAGGAACACGTGCGGGAAGTGCGCCGAATCACCGCGCGCGATCCCGGCCTGCAGCGACTGCAACGGTCGTTGCCGGATGCTGTCGAAACCGCTCGGGTACTGGGTGTGCACGATCGCCGTCACCGGCGTGCGACGGACCGGACAGCGTCGCCCCTCGCGATGGACGAACCCGGGCAACAGATCGGCACGGACCCGGATCGTCCGCCGCACGGCGCCCGTGTCGGTCAGTTCGACCAGGAACGGCAGGCGCAGCCCCTCGCCGCCTGCCAGCCGTAGATCCTCCGGCAAGCGGACGACCGTGCTGTCCTCGTGCTGCCGCGTGCTGCCGTCGACGAACAGGTCTTCGATCTCGAGCGCAATCGTGAAGGCGATGCCCCCGGCGGCGTCACCGCCGCTCAGGTCGAACGGCGTCGGTGCCGCCGGCAGTTCGATCTGCAGCCGCAACGACTCGCCGATCTCGTCGCCGACGCCGTCGGCGCCCGGTGACGCGATCTTGCCGTGCGCGATGGCGTGCAATTCGAACGCCAAGCCTTCGGCCGCGGCGGCATAGCCGTCGATCTGATCGCGGGCCCACACCGGGATGTCGGGCCGGTGCCAGGTCGCCAGCAGTTCACGCAGCGCCGGCAGATCCGGGCGCCGCGGGCCGGTCTTCTCGAGCCGACCACCGTAGGCCTCCTGCATCCGTTCGAGCACGGACTGGTAGACCGCCACCAACGGCAGCTGTGATTCATCGATCGGCTCGCCGATCGGGATCACGACACCCTGCCCGAGGCCATCGGGCAGGGTCAGCGGGTCGCCGACGATCGGCACCGACACGCAGGCGCCGGCAGCCAGCGCGAGCATGACGATGGCCGAACGTCGCGACATGGGCCCGGCGCTAGCCGTTGGCCGGGCCGTCCTCGGCCGCCTTCTTCGCTGCCTCGCGCGCCGAGACGCGCTGGCCGATGCCCTTCAGCTGATCGGCGAGCGAGCCAGCCGCCGGAGCGACCTCACGCCGCGGCTCCGGCTCGCGCGCCGGTGTCGGCGCGCCGCCGCCACCGCCACCACCGCCGCCGCCGCCGCCGCCACCGGTCGCAGCTTCTTCGACCTCGACTTCGAAGTGCGCCTGGATCAGCGTCAGGCCGATCTTCCGCTCGTCGGAGTCGATCTTGATGATGCGCACTTCCACGCGCTGGCCGACCTTGACGACTTCCTCGGGGTTGTCGACCTTGTGGTCCGCCAGTTCGGAGATGTGCAGCAGGCCTTCCAGACCGGGCTCCAGCTCGACGAACACGCCGAAGTTGGTGATCTTGGTGACCGTGCCCGGGACGCTGTCGCCGATGTGGTAGCGCGCCGGAATGTCGCCAGACCACGGATCGGCCTGCAGCTGCTTGAGACCGAGCGCGATACGCTTCTTCTCCTGGTCGACCGAGAGCACGACGCACTCGATCTCCTCGCCCTTCTTCACGACTTCGCTGGGGTGCGTGATCTTGCGCGTCCAGCTCATGTCGGTGATGTGCAGCAGGCCGTCGATGCCTTCCTGCAGCTCGATGAACGCCCCGTAGTTGGTCAGGTTGCGCACCTTGCCCCGGATGACCGTGCCCGGCGGGTAGTTCTCCGCCACCATGTCCCAGGGGTTGACCTCGGTCTGCTTCATGCCGAGCGAGATCGTCTGCTTCTCGGTGTCGATCTCGAGCACGATGACCTCGACCTTGTCACTCGGCTTGACGAGCTCGCTCGGGTGGTTGACGCGCTTGGTCCAGGACATCTCGGAGATGTGCACCAGGCCCTCGACGCCGTCCTCGAGCTTGACGAACGCGCCGTAGCTCATCAGGTTGACGACCTCGCCCTGGACGCGCTGGTTCACCGGGTACTTCTCGGTGATGTTCTCCCACGGCGACGGGGTCTTCTGCTTCATGCCGAGCGCGATGCGCTCGCGTTCGCGATCGATCTTGAGGACCTTGACCTCGACTTCGTCGTCGAGCTTGAGCATCTCGGACGGGTGGTTGATGCGGCCCCACGACATGTCGGTGATGTGCAGCAGGCCATCGATGCCGCCCAGGTCGACGAACACACCGAAGTCGGCGATGTTCTTGACGGTGCCCTTCCTGACCTGGCCCTCGGCCAGTTCGGCCAGCAGCTGGGCCTTCTTGCTCTCGCGCTCCTCTTCGATCAGCTTGCGGCGCGAGATGACGATGTTCATCCGCTCCTCGTCGATCTTGATGATGCGCGCCTCGATCTCCTTGCCGATCCAGTCGCCGATGTCACCCGCGCGGCGGATGTTGACCTGCGACGCCGGCAGGAACACCGGCACGCCGATGTCGACCAGCAGGCCGCCCTTGATCTTGCGCAGGACGGTGCCCTTGACCGAGTCACCTTCCTTGTGCGTCTGGATGATGTTCTCCCAGCCGCGGATCCGGTCGGCCTTGCGCTTGCTGAGCTGGATGAAGCCTTCGGCGTCTTCGATCTGCTCGACCAGGCACTCGATCTCGAGGCCCGGCAGCACGGCGTCCGGGTTCTCGAACTCCTCGAGCGGGATGCGGCCTTCGGCCTTGTAGCTGACGTCGACGACGACCATGCCGTCGTCGAGTCGCTTGATCACCCTGCCTCTGACGATCTTGTTGGGTGCCAGATCACTGACAGTCTTGCCGATCGCGGTGTCGATCTCCGCGAGCGTGGTCGTGCCGAGGGCCTCGCTGGTGAGCCGGGAGAGCTCATCCGCGCCCAGGGCGAACTTCTTGACGAGTTGCTTGCCGTGCATCAAACGAAAAGGGGTTGCGGGGGAAGGGAACAGTCACTGGGTTGACGATGAGTGTCCGCGGCGGTCCGTGTGCACACGGGACCGCGAACGTCCATAGTCCCGCCGGACGGACCATCCGCCCGACGGTTGCCGGTTCCGGGACTCATGTCCCGGCTCCGGCGGAAGAAGAAGGAGCATCGGCCGGAAGGAGATTCCGACCTGGGGCGACTTGCGGCGTCCCGGCGAGTTCGGCGCGCAGCGGCAGGTTCGCCAGCCGCGCGACTTCGGCGCGCAGGGCCTCGACGCCACCCGGGGCCAGCACGCGTTCGGCCGACCAGGGCGCGCCGTAGCGAACCGTGCACCGGTACGGCCGCGGCAACCAGACCCCGCGCGGGAACGCGCGACTCGGTCCGTCGAGACCGACCGGCACGACCGTCGCCCCGGTCCGGCGGACCAGGAACTCGACGCCGGACTTGAACGAGCCGACCGTGCCGTCCCGGGTCCGGGTGCCTTCCGGGAAGATGCCGACGCATTCGCCGCGCTGGAGCGTGGCGGCGACCATCTTGATCGCCTCCTTGGACGGCTGGTCGCGGTCGACCAGCGTGACACCCATCTGCGCCATCCACCAGCGCAACGGCGCGATCCTGGCCAGTCCGGCCTGCGCCAGGAACGCCACCCAGCGGCCAGCCGAGATGCCGACCAGCGGCGGATCGATGTAGCTGGCGTGGTTGGCGACCAGCAGCACCGGCCCGGACTTCGGCACGTTGGCGACGCCGAGGTAGCTGGCGCGGAACCAGACCTTGGCGAGCGCCCGTACCGACCACTTCGACAGGAACCACCAGAACGCACTTCGCTGCGGACCGCTCGTCGCCGGCCTGGCTGGCGCGGTACCATCCTTGGCGGTCCTCACGCGGCGCCTCCACTGGCGCCATGGCGCACGGTCGCGGCACGGGCCGCGGCGGCCACTTCCGCCTCCTGGCGATCGATGTGCCGAAGGATCGCGGCCACCACCTGGTCGGTCGTCAGGCCGGTCGTGTCGACGTAGACGGCGTCCTCTGCCTGCAGCAGCGGCGCATCCTTGCGCGTGCTGTCGAGGCGGTCGCGGACCTCGATCTCCTCGAGCACTTCGGCTTCGCTGACGACCCGGCCCTGCGCCACGAAATCGCGCAGCCGCCGGCGTGCCCGCTCGGTCGGCGCCGCATCGAGGAAGAACTTCCAGCGGGCGTTCGGGAACACCACCGACCCCATGTCGCGGCCCTCGGCAACCACCGGTCCACGTTCGGCAACGTGGCGCTGCAGGTCGCGCATCGCTTCGCGGACGAACGGCAGCGCCGACACCGCCGACACCTGCGATTCGACTTCGCGCGTGCGCAGATGCGCGGTCACATCGCGACCGTTGACCGACAGGCGTTGGCCGTGGAACTCGAGCCGGGTGGCCGCCAGCACGGCGCGCATCCGCAGCTCACCGCGATCGGGTTCGGCCGCGCACTCTGCCGGAGCACACACTTCTTCGAGGAAGTGCCAGGTCACCGCCCGGTACATCGCCCCGGTATCGAGGAACGAGAACCCGAGCGCCTTGGCCACCAGCCTGGCGACCGTGCTCTTGCCTGCCCCCGACGGGCCGTCGATCGCGACGACACGGAGCCGGGTGCCAGCGGCACCACCACCAGGAGAAGCAGGTTCTGAACTCATCCGATCCGGTTCTTTCCGCAAGTCAACCCAGGGGTGCAAAGAGCCGTCTGGACACCTGCCGGCGACAGGACGAAGCAACGCCCCGGACCGGTCAAGCCTTGCGAAAGGGTCGAACAGCATAGCGTCCCCGCTCCTTGCACCGCAAGGTTCCATCGGCCACGCTGCGTCGATGCGCGCCGCCGTGCTGTTGCTGGTCGGCTTGTCGGTCTGGCCCCACCACCCACGCCAGCAACCCCGCCGCGCCCAGGACCCCGCCCGCTCGCCAGCGGCGAGTTCGCCTGCGGCCTGCGGCCGCTGCCACCCGGCGATCCTGCAGGAATGGCAGGGCACCGCCCACGCTGCGGCCTGGACCAGCCCGACCTACCAGAAGTCCCTGCGGGGCAAGGAACATGCCCACTACTGCCACGGCTGCCATGCCCCGGGATCCGTACTGGACCGGCTCGGCCACCGGCCGCAGGTACGGGATCACGATCGCGACCACGGCATCGGGTGCGCTTCCTGCCACCAACGCGGCGACACGATCCACGGTCCGTTCGGGACCACGACCGATGCGCACCCGACCGAACGCGACCTGACATTCACCGAACGCGGCAGCACGGCGCTTTGTGCGAGCTGCCACGCCCTGGCGATCGCCGACGTGCTGCCACTGGCCGCCGAATTCGCCGCCGCCAACCTGGGGGCCAAGGGCAAGAGTTGCGTCGGCTGCCACATGCCCGAGATCCTCCGCCCGCTGGCGGTGGACCCGACGACCGGCACGCCGGTCGGCGAGCCGCGAGCCGGTCGCAGCCACGAGTTGCTTGGCCCAGGCGATCCCGAGTTCTGCGCTGACGCATTCGGGCTGCGGGCCTCGCGCCAGGGCGCCGAGATCGTCGTGCTGGTGCGCAACCGGGCTGGCCACGGCGTGCCCGGCCTGCAGACCAGGAGTTTCCCGATCACTGTCCGACAACGCGACAGCAAGGGCCAGACGCTGAAGGAACATCCGTTCGTGCTCTCCAGCGACAACCGGCTGTTGGTCGACGAAGAACGGCGGCTGGTCGTCGCCGCCGTGCCGGGAACCCTGGATTTGCAGATCCAGATCGACCACAAGCTGACTGGCAAACACATCGCGACCGTGACCAATCTGGTGCTGGAGCTCGAGTGACCGAATCGTCGACCGCAACCTGGTGGCAGGCGGCCCGCAAGGCGCTCGCCGATCTCGGCCTGCGTGAGTCCGAACGCACGCAGCGGCTGAGCTCCGGCCACTCGTCGTCGCTGCCGATCGTCGGCGAGAGCCAGAACGGCAGGACGTTCCTGTTGAAGTGGTATCTGCCGCCGGGCCCGGACCGGATCTACCCGGCCGGCGTCCGGCCGGAAGACTACGTCCGCCGCGAGGTCGGCTTCTACCGGCTCCTCGACAGCACCGACCCCGGTCGGCGGAACTTCCCGGCGCCCAAGACGGTCGCGTTCGGTCCAGGCGACCCGCCGCAGTGGCTGCTGCTCGAGTGGATCCAGAGCGCGCCCGGCCCTGCGGAAGAGGTGATCGGCATGGATCACGTCTTCGAACTGCTCGACAAGATCGCGGAGGTGCCCCCGGATCGGCTGCTCGGCCGGCGCGGCCTCCCGCTGAACCACTGGAATCCGATCGGCTACATGGACCGGATCCGGCTGATGTACGACGCGGTGCTCTTCGTCCTCGGCGAGTCGCGCTGGCGGCGCGTGCAGTTGTTCTTCGACGAGGCGGTCCGCTGGACCGACGGCCGGAAGCCGATCCTGGTCCACGGCGATCTCAGCGAGAGCAACATGCTGGTCGACGACGACGGCCGCGCGTTCCTGGTCGATTTCGAACGGATCGGCCTGGGCAATCAGGACCACGATCTGGCCTGGTTCTGGATCCACTCGACCCGCCACCTCGAATGGAAGAAACAGCTGGTGCTGCGCTGGTTCGGCGGCCGGGTCGGTGGCGATCGGATCCGCGCGGAATGGGGCATCCGGACGGCCGTGGCCTACCTGGCAATTCGCCGGCTGCGCTGGGGTTATCTGACGCACGGCGACGAGGATCCGCGCCTGAGCGCAAACCTCGCGTTGTTGGACGCCGCGCTCGCCGGCGGCAGTGACCTGTTCCCGTACTGACGAAGGCGAACGACCGGCGGCGCCTCGAGCGCTGCCCCCCGGCGGCACTCCCCTGCCGCAAGCGCGCGGCACCCGGGTCGATCTGCGACGGACCGACAGTCGCAAGATATTGTTTATCAGTCACTTGTGGACATCTACGAAGAACCCCAGCGCCTGGTACGAAGGTTGGATGCCCACCGGCATGAAGCCCGTCGCCCCGTCCGTGGCCTTCGAACCGACCGTTGCGCCCGATCACCTCGCGACGAACGCGAGTGACGAAGAACTCGTCGCGATGCTGCAGACCGGACAGGCCGACGTCGCGCTGTCGGGCATCGCGGCCCGCTATGGCAAGCGCATCCAGCACTTCGTGCACGGCATGGTCCGCGATCACGACCTGGCGCTGGACGTCACGCAGGAGGTGTTCGAGAAGGTGCTGCTGAAGCACGAGCTCTACAAGCCGGGCACCAACTTCCGGGCGTGGTTGTTCGAGGTCGCGCGCAATCAGGCCCTGTCGGCGCTGCGGGCCCACAAGCGGCTGCCGCGACCGGTCAGCAACCTGCATGCGCAGGACGACGGCCGCGACCGCGACTTCCTCGACTCGATCGCCGCCGGCCAGCCCGATCGCGGCCTCGAGGAAGAGGAGTTCATGGCGGCCTTCCGGGCCGCCGTCGACGAACTGCCCGAGCACTACCAGACGGTGTTCGACCTGTGCGTCCGCCAGGGCAAGCCGTACCAGGAAGCCGGGGAACAACTCGGGCTGCCGACCGGCACGGTGGCGATCCGGATCATGCGCGCACGCAAGCGCCTGTTCGGCACGCTGCAGCGGCACCTGGATCGTCTGCGCCGCCCGCCGGCGTGCTTCCAGTAGCCCTTCGCCAGCCTCGACCACGGCGCCCCGGCCACGTGGTTCAACCGATCGCCACGCCGAGGTCCGCGAACGCCGCGTCGACCAGCTGCTCCCAGCCGCGGTTCGCCGCCGGGCTCGCCGGGCTCGGATGCGGAATGCGCCCGAAGCGGACTCCCGTCTGGCCGAGCACCGCGCGCGCTCTGGCCTCGGCAAACGCGCCGACCCCGATCACCAGTTCGGGCTGCAGGATTGCCGTGGCCTGCGCCAGCATCCGGTCACAGGCCGCGAACAACGGCGCCGTCGCCGACTTCGGCAGTTTGTCGGGCGTGACGTTCGCACCGGATTCGGCGACGAACGCCAACGGACAGTAGTTCTGTACGAAGAACCGGCGGCTGAACCGCTGCGGGATCACGAACCGCTGCGCCATGTAGCCCCACAGCCGGCGCCCGGACACTTCGCTGCGCCGGCACAGCAGCCCTTCGACCGGACGCTTGGGATGCACGCGCTCGGGCTGACCGATCGCAGCCCGTAGACCCAACCACGAACGCACGGCCTCGACATCGCCAAACGGCACGCCGGTCTGCACCATGCCGAACGGGCCGGGGTTCATGCCGACCAGCAGCACTGGCTTCTTCCCGGAGCCGTAGCGCAAGAGCCACTGCTGGTGCAGTTCCCAGGCGTATTCGAGCGGGTTGTAGACGTACGCAACCGGTGCCGGGAAGCGCAGGCCACGGATGCTCTGGACCAACGTCCGCGTGGCGGCAACGAGGGACATGCGGATGGTGTACTTCGTCCCCGGTGGCTGCCGCAATCCGCAACCCGGACGCTGGCTCAGCCGCCGATTCCCAGCAGGCGGCCCAGTTGCTGGATCAGCACGGCAACGACCCACGCCAGCACCGTCATGTAGCTGAACGTCAGCACCGGCCAGAACCACGAGTGGCTCTCGCGCCGGATCGCCGCCAGGGTCGCCGCGCATTGGCTGCACAGCGCGAAGAACGCCATCAGCGCCAGCGCCGTCCGGCCATCCATCGACCGGCGCAGCGCCGCCGCCAGCGAGGGATCGGGTGCCGCGTCGTCCGGCTCGACCGGACCCAGGCTGTGCAGCGTGCCGAGCGTCGGCACCACCAGTTCCCGAGCCGGGAACGCCGCCAGGATGCCGACCGTCGTCCGCCAATCGAACCCCGCCGGCGCGAACACCGGCTGCACGGTCTTGCCGATCCGCGCCAGCCAGCTCTGTTCGAGATACTCGGCCGCCTCATGGGCATCGAGTCGCGCCCGTTCGGCATCGCCAGCTTCGCCGGCCGGCGCCGCCATCCGCTGCACCTCGTAGCGCTCGTGGATCGCCGCCGGTCGCGGGAACCAGCTGAAGAGCCATACCACCAGCGTGGCGATGACGATCACCGTACCGGCAGTGACCAGGAAGCTGCGCACCGCCAGCCAGACCTGCGCCAGGACCGCCCGCAGCGACGGCCGCTGATAGACCGGCAGTTCCATCGCCAGGACCGACGTACCGCCGCGCAGCAGCGTCCGGCGCAACACCCAGGCCACCACGAACGCCGCGACGATGCCGAGCAGATACAGCGCCAGCAACAGCAACCCGGCCTGGTGCGCCGGGAAGAACGCGGCGAGCAGCACGACGTAGACCGGCAGCCGCGCCGAACACGACATCAGCGGCGCGACCGCGATCGTCGCCAGCCGGTCGCGTTCGTCGGTGATGATCCGCGCTGCCAGGATGCCCGGGATCGCGCAGGCGAAGCTGCTCGCCAGCGGCACGAAGCTCTTGCCGGTCAACCCGACCTTGCGCAACAGGCGATCGAGCAGGAACACCGCGCGGGCCAGGTAGCCGGAGCCTTCGAGCACCGTCACGAACGCGATCAGCAGCGCGATCTGCGGCACGAACATCAGCGCCGAGCCGACGCCGTTGATCAACCCGTCGACCAGGAAGCTGCGGGCGGCGCCGCCCGGCAGACTCGCCTCGCAGGCGCCGGCAAGAGCTCCCTGCGCCATCTCGATCCAGGCCATGAACGGCTCGGCAACCGTGAACACCAGTTGGAACGTCGAGAACAGCACCAACAACAGCACGGCCGGTCCGAGCAGCGGATGCAGCAGCACCGCGTCGAGCCGATCGGTCCGCGAACCGCCGCCGCGCCGCTGCGGTTGCACCTGGGCAGCGAGCCGGACACCGTCGGCCGCGGCCGTGACCGCCGCCGCCGGCACGACCGGCGCGACCAGCGCCTGCAGCAGATCGGCGCACCCACCGCCGGTGCGGGCGTTGACCTCGTACAGCGGCAGTCCGAGCGCCCGCCGCAACGCGTCGACGGCCACCGGTCGGCCCTCGGCAGCGGCGACGTCCAACTTGGTCAACGCCACGACGATCGGGGGGCCGAGTTCGCGCAGCTGCTGCAACAGCCGCAGTTCCACGCCAAGCTTGCTGGCATCCAGCACCACGCACAACCGATCGGGACCCGGTCCCTGCCGGCCGTGCAGGTAGTCCAACGTCACCTGTTCGTCGGGACTCAGCGACTGCAGCGACGCAATGCCGGGCAGGTCGACGACGCGGAATCGCTGCCCATCATGGACGGCTTCCTTCTCGACCCGCTCCACCGACGTGCCGGGGAAATTGACGGGTCGCTGCCGAGTGCCGGTCAGATGCATCAACACCGACGTCTTGCCGGAGTTGGCGCGCCCGACCAGGGCCACGACCGGCATCGCCACGGCCGGTGCGCTCACGAAGCACCCCCGGTCGCCGGCCGGACCCGCACGCGCCGGGCCTCGTCCCGTCGCAGCGCGAGGCGGAAGCCATGCAGCCAGAACAGCATCGGATCCCCGAACGGCGCCGCCGTCAGCATCTGCACGACCGTGCCCGGCCAGAGACCGAGGTCGAGGAGCCGACGCGCCAACCCATCATCCCCATCGATGCCGACGACTTCGTAGGTGCCCTCACACCGGGCTGCTGCCAACGAACAGGGAACAACCGCGGAATCCGGACCCGACGAAGCTGGCGACATGCTAATTGAGATTCGATCTCACTTGTAGAGGCGGCCGACCGGCGGCGCAAGAGGGCAGTGGGCGCGAAAACGAGGCCGCAGCGTGCCGGCAACCGCGGCCCGAGGGAACCGGGCCGATGCGCGTAGCACAGCCAGTACTGGCCGCGACCAACGTCGCGATTGCGGCAACCAGCCTTCGCCGGAAAGATCCGCGCATGCTCTTGACCCCGCATCGCGTGCAGGTCCGCCTGCTCGGCACCGACGTCGAGTTCGAAACCGGCAGGATCGCACGCCAGGCGCAAGGCGCCGTGCTCGCCCGTTGTGGCGACAACGTCGTGCTGGCCACCGTCGTCGCCGCCGAGACGCCAAAGCCCGGTCAGGACTTCTTTCCACTGACCGTCGAGTACCGCGAGAAGTACGCCGCGGTCGGGCGCATCCCCGGCGGATTCGGCCGGCGCGAAGGCCGGATCACCGACCACGAAGTGCTGGTGTCGCGACTGATCGATCGGACCGTCCGTTCGCTGTTCCCCGAAGAGTATCGCTGCGACGTCCAGATCCAGGTGACCGTGCTGTCGGCCGAGCCGAGCAGCGACCTGGAGAGCCTGTCGATCCTCGCCGCCGCGGCCGCGTTGCACGTCAGCCCGGTGCCGGCGCGCGGGCCGGGTGGCGGACTGCGCATCGCCCGCGTCGATGGGCAGTGGCTGCCGTTCGCCAACCAGCAGCAGCGCGCACGCGCCGAGCTCGAGTTCTCGGTCGGCATCGGCCCGGACGGGCTGGTGATGCTCGAGGGTCAGGCGCACGAAGTCGACGAGGCCACCGCGCTGCTGGCGATCACGACGGCCACCGAATGGATCGGCCGGTTCCAGACCGCGTTCACCGAACTGCGCACCATGGCCGCGGCCGCGCCGAAGGCCGCGATCCCCGCCGCCCCGACGCTGCCCGAACTGCCGGCGGCGACGCGTGGTGCGCTGCAGGAAGCGCTGCGGATCACGACCAAGTCGGCCCGCCGCGCCGCGACCGCGGCGGCGGAACAGGCGTTCGTCGCGACGCTGGCGGACGACCAGCGCGCGCTCGGCAAACAGGCATTCGCGCTGGCGGTGTGGACCGAGACCCGCGAACTGGCACTGGCGCACGGTCGACGGCTGGATGGCCGCGGTACCACCGACATCCGGCCGATCGCATGTGAAGTCGGCCTGCTGCCGCGCGCCCACGGCTCGGCGTTGTTCACCCGCGGTGAGACCCAGGCGATCGCGACCTGCACGCTCGGCAGCCCCGACGACGCGCTGCGCTACGACGGCCTCGACCCGCACGGCGTCGCCGAGCGGTTCCTGCTGCACTACAATTTCCCACCGTACTCGGTCGGCGAGATCCGACCGTTGCGCGGTCCGGGCCGGCGCGAGATCGGCCACGGCTCGCTGGCGCGCCGCGGTCTGCGTGCCGTGCTGCCGCCGCACACCGAGTATCCGTACACGATCCGGATCGAGTCCGAGATCACCGAGAGCAACGGCAGTTCGTCGATGGCGACGGTCTGCGGCGGCACGCTGGCGATGCTGCATGCCGGGGTGCCGTTGCGCGCGCCGGTCGCCGGCATCGCCATGGGACTGATCACCGACGGCACCCGCCACGCCGTGTTGTCGGACATCCTCGGCGACGAAGACCACCTCGGCGACATGGACTTCAAGGTCGTCGGCAGTGCGCAAGGCATCACCGCGATCCAGCTCGACAACAAGGTCGGCGGCCTGACGTTGGCGGTCCTGGAACAGGCCCTGCACCAGGCCCGCGACGGGCGCCTGCACATCCTGGCGGAGATGCAGAAGACGCTGGCGGCCCCGGCCGAACCCTCGCGCTTCGTGCCGCGTGCGGCGCGGACTGCCGTGATGCCCGATGCCATCGGCGCGCTGATCGGCACGCGCGGCGCCAACATCAAGGCGATCACCGAAGCCACCGGCGCCAAGGTCGCGGTCGACGATGCCGGCGAGGTGCTGGTCTACGCCACCGATCAGCACAGCGCCAGGCGCGCGATGCAGATGGTGCAACGCGCAGCCGGCGTGCTGAAGGTCGGGCGTTGCTATCGCGGAACGGTCACCGGCGTGAAGGACTTCGGCGCCTTCGTCAAGATCAACGCCGTCAACGAAGGGCTGGTGCCGGTCGAGGAACTCGATCACGGCCCGGTGCGCCACGCCGGCGACATCGCGCGCGAGGGCGAGGAGATGCTGGTCTGCGTGCTCGGCGCCGACGATCGCGGTCGGCTGCGGCTGTCGCGGCGGCAGGCGCTCGGCGTCGGCGAGGATCAGATCGAGTTCTGACCGTGGGCCCGTCAGCCACCGATCAGCAGGAACAGCGGTGCCGCCAGACCGAACTGCGCAAACACCGGCCCATTGGCCTGCACGAAGCCCCACTGCGCGACGATCTGCGTGCCGACCAGCACCGGATCATTGGGAATGGCCACTGGCAAAGCACCGTTGCCGACTCCGTCAGTGACCAGACTCCCGGTCGCGCCCGGCAGCACGGGTGCCAGCGTGCAGGCGCCGAGCGGGGTGTCGCTGCGCGCCACGCTGACGACGATCAGCGCGAACGCCTGGGCCGGCGCAGAGCGCAGGCCGAACGCGAAGGCGCCGTTGCCGACCCTGGGCAGACCATCGGCGGTGGTCGCTGCCGCCAATCCGATGGCGCAAGGCACGCCGAACGGATCGGCAATGGCGGCCCGGGTCAGCGCCGCCGGCAGCGCCCACAGTTCGCTGCCACGGGTGGCATCGTGACCGAGGAAGAACACCGTCGCGCCGGCCCGCGCCAGTTGCTGCGGCGAAGCACTGAGCGGTCCCGGCACCAGATCGGCGACCCGGACGGTGCCACCGGCCGTGCCATCGCTGCGGTACGGTTCCGCCGAG
Source organism: Planctomycetota bacterium (assembly GCA_016713175.1). Classification (GTDB taxonomy): domain Bacteria; phylum Planctomycetota; class UBA1135; order UBA1135; family UBA2386; genus JADJPQ01. The sequence continues at coordinate 307,978 of JADJPQ010000004.1, read as the reverse complement.
CCTTGGCCGTCGGTCGCGGCGAACAACAACGTCCGGTCGACACCGACCGCCAGCAGCTGATCGGCGGGCACGCCCGAACCCGGCCCGGGCCAGATGTCGGCGACGCGTGCCGTTCCCGCCGGGGTGCCATCCGTCAGCCACGGCTCGAAGCCGTGGGCCGGATCGCCGCCGATGAACCAGGCGCGATCCTGCGCCGCCACCAGCCGGTCGGCAGCGCCGTTCGCCGCTCCGGGCCAGACGTCGACCAGCAGCTGCGTGCCCGCCGTGGTGCCGTCGGTGACCCAGACCTCGCGACCGTGGACGCCGTCGTCGGCGACGAAGCAGGCGCGCGTCCCGAACGCGGCAAAGCCGTTCGGATTCGATGACTCGATGCCGAGGTTGATGTCGGCAAGCATCGCGGTGCCAGCCGCCGTGCCATCGGTGATCCACAGTTCGCGCCCGACGGCGCCGTCGTCGGCGACGAACAACAGTCGATTGCCGAACCGGCCGAGCACCTCCGGATCACTGCTGCCGGTCGACAGGTCGGCGAGCTGCGCCGTGCCGGCCGCGGTGCCATCGGTGACCCACAGTTCGCGCCCGGAAGCCGTCGTGAACGCAACGAACACGACCCGGCCGCCGAGTTCCGTCAACCAGCCGGGTGAACTCGAACCCTGACCCGGCTCGATGTCGGCGAGCACGCGCGTGCCAGCCGCGGTGCCATCGCTGCGCCACAGTTCGGCGCCGTTGGCGTTGTCGACGCCGGCGAACAGCAGGTTGCCGCGGAACGGCAACAGCCACGACGGCTGCACGCCGACCGGCCCCGGCACGGCATCGGCGACCATGCGCGTGCCCGCCGTGGTGCCGTCGGTCTCCCAGATCTCGGCGCCGCTGCTGCCGTCGTTGCCGATGAACCAGCAGCGGTTGCCGTCGACGGTCAGCCAATACGGATCCGAACTGTCCGGCCCGGGCCAGAGGTCCGCCACGCGGGTCGTGCCCGCCACCGTGCCATCGCTGCGCCACAACTCGCGCCCGGCAACTCCGTCGTCGGCGGTGAACAACATCGTCTGGCCCAGCGCCGCGAATGCATCCGGGTACGAACTGCTGACCAGGCTGCCGAGGTCGGCCACGCGCCGCGGGGCTGGCGCCTGCGTCGGGTCGTACAACCAAGGCTCGGTCCCCGTACTGCCATCGTCGGCCTGGAACCACAACTGGTTGCCGAACGTCCGCGGCGCCGCGGGAAAGCTGTCGCCATTCGGGTTCAGGTCGGCCAGCAGGAACGCCGTGCCCGGCGTCGCCGCCACCAGCCACGGCTCGACACCGCGCGCGCCATCGTCGGCGGCGAAGAACACCAGCGCCTGCTGCAGCGCCAGCAACGACGTCGGCGCCGACCCGGATGGCCCAGGTTGCAGGTCGGCCAGCAGCAGGGTGCCCGCGGCAGTCCCATCGCTGGCCCATGGCTCCTCACCGACGATGCCATCATCGGCGACGAACACGACACTGCTGCCGACGGCGGTCAGATCCCGCAGATTGGCGCCCACCGGGCCAGCGACGAGGTCGAGAACGAGCTGCGTGCCGTTCGTCGTACCATCGCTGACCCAGAGTTCTCCACCGTTCACGGCATCGTCGGCGACGAAGAACAGCTGCGCGCCCGCGTCCGTGAGCCACGCCGGGTTGCTGCCCCCCGGCCCGACCGCGACGTCGGCCAGCAGCGTCGTGCCCCCGCTGGTGCCATCCGAAATCCAAGGTTCCTGCCCCACCACGCCATCGTCGGCGACGAACACGACGCCGTTGCCGAACGCCACGATCGCCACGATCGTCGCCCCGCCGGTCGCGTTGACGTCGGCCACCAGCTGCGTGCCGGCCGCCGTACCATCGGTCACCCACAGTTCGTCGCCGAGCTGGCCGTCATCGGCCGCGAAGAACGCGCGATTGCCGACCACCGTGAACAGATGCGGGAACGACCCATCGGCTCCGGACCAGATGTCGGCGAGGAGCGCGGTGCCGGCGGTGGTGCCGTCGCTGCGCCACAGTTCGGGGCCATGCACGCCATCGTCGGCAGTGAACAGCGCGACGTTGCCGAGCCGGAACATCTCGAACGGCGCGCCGCTCTCGGTGCCCGGAAAGATGTCGACCAGCAGCCGGGTGCCGGCGGCCGTGCCATCGGTCACCCACAACTCGCTGCCCAGCCGCGGATGATCGGCGGCGAACAGCGCTACGGCCGGCAGCACGGTCACCTGGCCCGGCGAACTGCCTTCGAAGCCCTCCCACAGATCGCGCAGCAACGTGGTGCCAACGGCGGTGCCGTCGCTGGCGAACAGTTCGCGGCCGGCCTGTGGGTGTTCGGCCGAGAACAGCACGCGGGTGCCGAACGCGGCGAAGTTCTCCGGATAGGAACCTTCGCCGACACGCGGCGGCGTGGTGTTGAGGTCCTTCAGCAGACCCTGCGCGCACAACCACGAGGACACGGCGGGGACGACGACGCAACGCAGTAGGTTCATTCGCGGCGGTTGCAATACGGTGTGGCGGTCTGGGCGCGATCCGCCAGGTTCACCGACGCCGCGGCCTGGCCGATCTCGACAGGCAGAACGCCCGATTCAGCCGGCCTGCACCACACCGCGCGGCGCAAACACGACCACCTCGGGCTTCACGCGCGCAACCCGTCGCGTCTGCTCCAACGGCAACAACCGGTACGTGTGCGTTCCTGGCGCCCCCGCCCGCACGACACAGATCGCGCCGGCCCGCAGTTCGAGCGCCTCGCGCGGCGACACCTCAAGCCACGGCAACGTGCCATCGTCGGCCTCGAAGTACCACTTGACCGCGCCGGGCCCCGGCTTCTTGGCCTCCGCCAGCAGCGCGATCGCCGCCGCCACTTCCTGTTGCTGCCGTCGCTCATTGTCCAGCGCTTCCTGTTCGCGCCGGATCCGTTCGCGTTCCCTGGCCTGCAACTGGTCGAGATCCTGCTGCCGCGCCGCCGCCTCCTGCTCGAGGCCTTCGCGGCCCTTGTCCTTGCGCTCGACCCGCGCTTGGTGTGCAAGGCGCTTGTGGTCCTTGTCGGACAGCAGGTTGGCCTTCTTCAGCTGGTCGCGCAGGCTCATGCCGCCAACAGTACCGCAGCCACGACCGCCGGCAAAGCTGTCAGGCCAGCAGCGTCGGATTCGGTGCGACGAACCGGACCGCGATCCCGACCCGGCCATCGCCCATCGACTCGACGCGGACCAACTCGCCCGGCACCGCGGTCTCGACGCCGGCGATCCGGACGGTCACCGGAATCGACGCCGCCGCCGTGAAGAAGACGCCGGTCGCCGAGATGTTCTGGCCGGGCCCGACGATCGCACCGGCATCGAACGTGATCGTGACCGTCTCGCCCATGCCGATCCGCGGATCGCGGCGGCTGTCCTGCGTCACCTGATGCTGGCGTTCGTTCATCGCAGAGGTCTCGCTGCAGGACAGATCGGCCGCCAGCGCCATGCGTCTGAACCGCAGTTGCCGGTATCGTCGGCACTCCGTGCAAGAAACCCCGTACCGCCGCGAACCGGGCTACGCCGAACGCTACCGCGACACGCGTTTCCGGTCCGCGCATGGCCCGGGCACCGACCGCCGGGAACGGCGGGCGCTGCGCCGGTTGCTCGCGAGGTGTCCCACGCCGGCGGGGCGATGGCTGGATGTGCCGAGCGGCGCCGGTCGGATGACCGAAGAACTGCCAGGCCCCGCGGTGCAGGTCGATCGTGATCCCGCCATGGTGGCGGCCTGTCCGGGCGACCACCCGCGACTGTGCGCCAGTGCCCAGGCCCTGCCGTTCGCCGAAGACACCTTCGCCGGCGCGCTGTGCCATCGGCTGCTGCAGCACATTCCGACAGCGGCCGAGCGGATCGCGATCCTGGCTGAACTGAAACGCGTCACGCGCGGCCCGATCGTCGTCTCGTTCTTCGACGCCCACAGCCTGCAGCACATCCGCCGGCTGCTGCGCCGCGCAACCGGCAAGCACCGCTCGGGCCGCGGCGCGATCTCGCGCGCGACGCTGCGCCAGGAACTGCTGGCTGCAGGCCTGCGGCCGCTCGCGTTCGCGCCGCTGTGCCGTTTCGTCGCCGAGCAGACGCTGGTGCTGTGCGGCCGCGCCTGACTGCGGGTTTCCTTGACACCGCGCGGCCCGTCGTCCGAAACATGGAACGGAAGGAACCCCGACGATGCCCGACACCAGGCCCGCCATTGCCCACCCGATGCCCGAACTGGCCTGGCCCACCGAGACCTCGTGCCGCCCATCGCGGATCCTCGTCGTCGAGGACGAACCGGTCACCGCCGAAGTGTTCGAACGCACGCTGCGCCACGTCGGCCATCGGGTGCGCGTCGCCCGCGACGGTTTGCAGGCACTGCATGCGCTGCAAGAACAGGTGCCGGATGTCGTGATTCTCGACCTCGGTCTGCCGACGGTCTCCGGCGTCGATGTCGTTCGCCGGCTGCGCGGCGGCGTCGGGCCGCAGGTGCCGATCCTGGTGGTCTCGGGCACGGCCCGGGCGCAGGTCACCTTGGCGATCGACGACCTGTTGCCCGGCCTGTGGCTGTGCAAGCCGATCCGGCCGCGCGAACTGGTGGCGGCGGTCGAGCTGGTGCTGCGCGACCGCGGCGCCGCCGGCTGAAGTCAGCGGGTCGCGACCACGCGTTGCGCGAACGCCGCGATCTCCGGCAGCCGCAAGGGCAGCACGAACGGCCACGGCATGCCCTCGCCGGACAGCAGTTCGAATTTGCCGCCGAACTCGAAGGTGCCGTGCTTGCCGGCGATCAGATCGGCCACGCGCTGCAGGCCGGCACTGCTCGGATGGCCGTGGGCAGAGCACGCGAGGATCTGCAGCGACCCCAGTTGCTGCAGCTGCGGCGCGCCGAGCGATCCGGCACCGACCAGGGCGATGCCCTGGATGTCGCTGGCCAGCCACTTCGGATGGAACGTCGCCGCCACCGCCGCTTCGCGTTCGGCCACCAGCACGGTCGCGCCAGGCATCACCGGCAGCAGCGTGCGCAACGCCGCCACGCCCTGTTCGAGGGCCGCGCCGTACAACACGCCATTGCCCGGCGATTCGAGGCAGGCGATCCGGAACCGGCCCTCGCGGTCGAAGTCGCGCAGCGCGTGCAGCAGCCAGCGCGGGCTGCGCGATGCCGGCGACGACGGTCTTCTTGCCTGCACGTCATAGGCCGGCGAACCGGCGGCGAAGACCAGCAGCGGCTTCTTGTCGGTGTCGTCGACCGCCGGCCATCGGATCGCGGCACCGAGTTGCTGGTCGCCGACCGGCAGCGCGGCGATGAGCGTGCCTGCCACGCCCGTGGTCAACGGTCGATCGGCGGCGAGGTTGTCCAGCGCGCGTTCGAACGCCAGCAGATCCGCGACTCCGGTCGAGCGGACCTCGAACGCTTCGCCGGCATAGGCGCGGGCGACCTCGCTGGCCAGGCCGCGCAGCAGCGCGCGCGGCACCGGCGGCAACGTGGCATCGCGTTCGCGAGCCGCCAGCATCGCCTTCTCGGCGCGCTGCTGGTAGCCACGCAGGATCCCGAAGTGGTGTTCCAGCATCGGATCGGCGGCACGCGGCAGGTCGCCATCGATCAGCGTCTGCACCCGCACCCGATAGTCGCCGTCAGGCAACTCGGCGGCCGGCACCGCGATCGCCGCCCGCCCCATCCGCAGGTTCTCGAGGTCGGTGTCGCGCTCGATGGTGCCGGCGAACACGCGCGCCCCCGCATGGTCGACGACTTCGACCGCGAACGTCACCTTGCCGGGCAGCTCGATCGAGTACGGCAAGAACATCGACACGTGGCCCAGGCGGCACTCTTCGTTGGCCGCCTCGGGATCGACGACCTCGGGCAACACGAACGCCGACGCCATCGTCCGCACGACGAACGCCGGATCGGCGGGCACCGCGCGCAGCAGGGCCAAGGCCTTGGCGACCGGCAGGAACGGAATGCCCTTGTCGTCGGCCACCAGCAGTTCGCCGACCTTCTGGCGCGTGTCCAGATCGCGACCGGCGAGCTCGCGCAACACCAGGTCGCGGCGCAGTTCGAGATGCAGGTAACCCCAGCGCTCGCGATACAGCGGCCCCTGCGCCAGCAGCGGGGCGGCGAACAGCGCGATCAGCGTTCCTGCAGCGGATACGTGGCTTTGACCCATTCGTGCAATCTCGTGTCGAACGTCAGCGGGTTCAGTCCGTAGACCTCTTGCAGGGCGTCGCGAGTCGGCTTGTCGCGCTTGATCAGGCGCACGAGGTCGCGGAACTTCGGGCCGCCGTGCGCGGTGATCAGGAAATCGACACAGGCGAACACCATGGCGTGGTCCTGGAAGTCGAGCTGGTCGGTGTTCAGCGCGCTCAGCTCGGCGAACGAACGGGCCTTGCCATCGTCGACCAGCTTGCGGACCGGCACGCGCCAGCGGCCGCCCTTGAAGCCGGCGCCGGGTGTCAGCGCGATCTCCTCGTAGCAGAAGTTGGTGCACTTGCCGGTCAGTTTGTCCTCGAACCAGTGCGCCAGGCCCTCGTCGATCCAGCCGTGCTTGCGGTTGCCGAGCCAGACGGCCGGCGTCATGTTGGACAGCAGCAGGTGGGACGTGTTGTGGATGATGGTCCGGTGCAGCGCCTCGTCGTCGGGCATGCCGCGAGGGTCATGCCACATCGAGTAGACGCACTCGGCGCCCATCAGCTTGGTGCCGGTCGAACTGCCGCCGCCCATGCCGGTGACGCGCGGGCCGAAGAAGGCGTGGTCTTGTTCGTCGCGGAACATGTGGATCCGCAAACGGCCGGGGAGATCGCCATCGGGCACGTCGAAGGTCTGCAGGAACAGGGTGCGCAGCGCTTCGATGCGTTGGCCGTACAGGTGCATCAGCGGATGCGTTTCGATCTTGTCGCGGCCGATGGTCAGCGGGCGGATCGAGAACACCAGGTCGAGGTGTTCGGTCGTCAGGTGCAGCAGCGGCTTGTTGTCGATGACCGCGTCGATGTCCTTCCGGCGCTGGGTCAGCAGCTGTTGCGCGAGCTTCACGCGTTCGGCGAGCGCGGTCTCGGCCGGTTGGTTGCGGCAGCTCTTGCAGTCGGTGGCGAGCGCCCCCTGGCAGGTCTTGCAGTCGGCGGCGACGCTGCAGAAGCGGACGACCTTTTCGAGTTCGAGAACGCCCTTGCCGTGGGCCTTGCAGGGGAGTTCGCCGTGGCTGGTGCACGGTTGGCAAGGGAGTGGCGGCTTGGTGTCCTGGGCTTGGACCAACGTCGCGAGCAGCAACAGGGACAGCGGGGAACGCATGGGACGGATCGTCGCGGTTGGATAGGCACGGCGCGAGGGGTGGCAACGCCTGGTGCGCGAATGGTGCGTCCGGCGTCACCCAACGGGCGCCGTGTCTTCTCGCGGGACCCGGCGACCCCGCTCAGGGAACTCGCAAGGCCCGATGAACCTGCGGCAGCACCCGGAGGTCGAACCCCGCCCGCGCCGTCAGAGCCACCCACCGCTGCAGGTCGACGTTCTCCGGCCCGCGATCCTGCTGCATCGGCGTCGCCGGCTGCAGCACCAGCAGGATCTTCTCGCGCACGACCTGCAGATCGGCGAACGCCTTCTCCAGCCCGGCGTCGGTGGTCCGCTGGTTCAGCACGATCTTGACGTCGACGCTGGCGCCGCGCTGGATCGCGATCTGGCAACACTGCACGTGCTGCGCCGCGTAGCTCTGGCCGCCGATCGTCTCCGGCAGCTTGTAATCGGCGCTCAGATGATCGACCTGCTCGATGCACTGCTGCAGCGCCTTCGGATCGTGCGCCGCGGTCTCCAGATGCGCACGGAAACCGTGGGCCCGGACCTTGCGGCCGAGTTCCTTGACGAAGTCGGGGAACACCAACGGCTCACCGCCGGTGATCGACAGCCGCGGCACCTTCGGCGCCTGACCCGACTGCGTGGTCACCATCTTGACCAGGTCGGCCGCACGCTCGGAGTTGCTCGGGTTCGGCTCGCGCAGTTCGCGCAGCGCGGTCTTGACCGGGAACGTGGGCGGCGCCTCGTACGAGTGCGGCGTGTCGCAGTAGGTGCACCGCAACGGGCAGGTGGCGACCCGCAGGAACGCCATCGGCACACCGACGAACCGTCCTTCGCCCTGGATCGACCAGAAGATCTCGATCAACGGGGCCCGCGGCGCGGCCTTGGCGGCTTCCGTGGCGACCGCCTTGGCGCGCAGGTTGTGCAGCGCGGAATGGAGGTCGGCCATGCGCGGATTCGGAGGCTCGGACCAGATTCAACACCAGCGGCAGCCCAGCTGCCGTCGGCACTACTTCTTCGCGGCTGGCTTGGCGGCCGGAGCGGCCTTGGCATCCTTCGCGGGAGCCGCGGGTGCGGCACCGGCTGCCGGCTTGGCTTCCTTCGGCTCGTCCTTCTTCTTGCTCTTGGTCTTGAACGAGGTCCGGACCTTACGCAGGCCGGTCACCTTGTCGCCATCCTTCCAGCCACCGGCCTTCTTGAGAGCGAGGATGCGTTCGACGCGGGTCCAGACGTTGCGCTGGCCGGCTGAGGTCGTGGAAGTGCGGAGGCTGCTGTGGATCGACATGACACGCTCGAGGCCGTGCGGCGGCCTCATGGGGTGGATGCGAAAAGGGGCGGGAAGTGTAGCGGAGTGCTGCCGGATGGCCAGTACCGAACACGGTTTTCGGCGGTTTGCCCTTGGCCGACCTCGGCGAACGAGCCCCGGTCACTCCTTGCGAATCGCCAACTGGAACGGCCAGCTCGGGCCGATCTTGAAGCTCTCGTAGGTCGGATCCGGCGAGGCGATCTCGCGCAGCTTCTGTTCGACCGAACCGCGATCGCGTTCGCCATCGTAGTAGACGACCGTCGTCCACGCCGACGTGCCATCCTGGAACCACACCCGGTAGACGCGAGCGCGCTGCAGACCGTGCTGGCGCAGGTAGTCGGCCGCCAACACCGCGTCCGACCCGTCGCCCTCATACTTGGCCACGCACAAGGCCTCCTGGGTCAAGATCTCGGTGTCGGTGGCAGTCGGTGTGCGCCGGGCGCCCACCGGGTTGACCGGCCCAGGCTTCTGCGGTTCGCGCCGCTCGGACGTGCCGGCATTCAGCTCGGCCGCCCCACGCTGGAACGGGAACACCGTGCCGCAGACGTAGCCCACCAACAGGCTCAGGGCCGCGAGCGCAACGGCGGCGTAGCCAGGTACGCTGGAGCCCCGCGCTGCCACCGGATCTACGCGCCGCCGCGGCAGCAGCCCGCCGACGAGACCGCCGATGGTGCGGAACCAGCCGCCGCTGCGCGACCGCCGCCCGCGACCGCGCGACGACAGCAGACTGAACAGATCGCTTGCCTTGCGAACCAAAGCTCCCTCCTGTGCGGGGACCACCGCACCGGGACCGCTGAACTGACCGTGGGAACGCTCTGACCGACCAAGCCGGAGCTGCACGCAACCTAGCCGGTTCTCCGCTCGCGAGCAAGCACGTGCTGATGCCGATCGCCGTCACTTGCCGACGAGGGAACGCAACTGGGCCAGAGCCGTCGCATCGGCGGTCGTCGGCGGCGCCGCCAGCAGCGCTTCGGCAGCGGTCCTGGCGAGTTCGGGCTTGCCGGCGCGCTGCAGCACGAGCACCTGCAAGGTCACCTGTCGCGTCGGGTCGTCGCCGTTCCGGCGTTGCCACGCCACCGCCCGTTCGCAAAGCGACTCGAGCTCGGTCAGGTCGGGATCCGGGTGCTTCCACAGCGCGAGCGCCAGCAGCCAGCTGGCCCAATGCTGCTCCGGATCGAGCTGCAGGCAGCGCCGGAACGAGCCCGCCGCCGCGACGGCATCCCCGTTCTGCAGCTGCTCGACGCCGCGCCGTTCGGCGAGCTGCCACAGCGCCGCGAGCTGCCGTCTCGCCGTGTCGCGCGGCATGTCGGGCGGCGCGACCTGCAGGAACCGCAGCCACGAGTCGCCGGCCAATTGTTCGTCCGGCGGCTGCTCCAGCATCGCCACGAACCCAAGGTGGCCGAGAGCATCGGCCCGCATCTGCTGCACATCGTCGAGTTGCGGCATCAGGGCGAGCACCGCGTCGAAGTGCGCGACCGCTTCCTGCGGCTTGCCGAGATCGCGCGCCATCTTGCCGCGAACGATGTGCACCCGCGGTTCGTCCGGGTTGACCGCCAGCGCCTGGTCGAGCAGCGCCTGCAGTTCGCCATGCGTGGTGCCGGGATCGTGCATCCGCGCCACGGCCTTGGTGGCGACGAAGTTCGACAGGATCCGCGCGGCATTGCGATCCTTGGGCCGCAGCCGCAGGTAGCTCTCGAGGTGGAAGATCGCGTCGTCGAGCCGCTGCTGATGCGCGAGCGCGAGGCCGAGCTGCAGCTGCAGGCGCGGGTCGTGCGCGTTTGCCAGACCTTCGCGCGCGTACTGTTCGGCCTCGGCGTAGAGCCCGGCATGGTGACAGACCTGGGCCAGCCCGAGCCAGGCCTCGACGTTGTTCGGATCGCTGCGCAGCGCGCGGCGAAAGTGCTTGATCGCCTGCGTGCGACCGCCGGACACCGCCAGCCACTGCCCCATCGCGAGATTCAGTTCGCTGTGCAGCTCGGCTCGAGCCAACGCCGGCTCGAGCAGGGCCACGGCCTGACGAACGCGCGGATCGTCGGCCGGCAGCACCACCGCATCGCCGGCCGCAGCCCGCGCCGCCAGTTCCTGCGCAATCGGTGCGAACTGCAGCATCGCTTCGGCGGCGATCACCGAAGGATGTGCGGGCGCCACCTCACGCGCACGCGCCAGCAGCGCATCGACACCGGCATGATCGCCGGCCCTCTGGTGCGTCCGCAGGCCGCGCAGCAGCGCTTCGAGCAGCAGAACCCGCGCACCGTCGCGTCGCGGCCCGGCGGCTTCGGCCGCGACGATCCGATCGGCGACCGCGATCGCCGCATCCGCGTGCAGCATCGCTTCCTGGAAGTGTTCGTCCTGCAGCGACAGGTCCACCAGCAACCGCCGGGCGCGCAGTTCGTGGATCGGATAGCGGGCCGCCGACGCGGCCGCGGTCAGGTGCTCGCGCACGCGCGGCAAGTCGACTTCGGGCCGGTTCAGCAGGTGCACCGCCAGATTGAAGTGCGCCACGGCGTTGTCACGGTCGATCGCCAGACTGCGAGTCCACAGCGCCTCGTCGTCGCCGAACGCGCGCGCCCGCTGCATCGTCTGGTTGCCGAGCACCAGCACCGCAGCGGCACCGAGAACGACACCGGCGCGCGACAGCACGGCTGCCAGCAGGGCCATGGTCGCGAGCGCGGCGCCCGGCAGCGCCAGATACAGGTAACGGTCCGCGGCCGCGACCGATGACGCCGGCCACGCCGTGTTGAACGGCAACAGCGCGATGCCGAACACCGACAAGCCGAGCGCGACCGGTCGCAGCGTCGGCCGGGTGCTGGCGAACCAGACCAGCAGCAGGACCACCCCGACGAGGATCGAAGCCGTCGGCAAGGCCTCGGCGAACCGTTGCAGCGTCTGCACTTCCGGATAGAGCACGTTCAGGCGCGCCGGCCAGAACGCCTGCATCAGGTAATGCGCGAGTGCCCCAGGCACCTGCGGCAGGCGGTCGACCGGTGAGCCACTGACCAACGTGCCCTGGGCGGCGGCGAACTGGACATGGTGCCACAGAATCGGCCCGGTGACCGCCGCGAGGACGACCGGCGCCAACCACTGCCGGCGCTTGTCACCGGTCCACAGGCAGACGAGCAGCGCCAGCAGCGGCAGCACCATCGCGGTTGCCTTCGAGTACATCGCCAGCACGCCCAGCGCCGCGATGGCGACGAGGCGGCCACCGCTTGGACGTTCGCCCAGCCGGACGGTCTGCAACAGGGCCAGGAACACGAACAGCCCCGACAGCACGTCCTTCCGGCTGCTGACCCACGCCACCGACTCGGCCAACGCCGGGTGCAACAAGAACAGCGCGCCGGCGCCATGCGCGATCCAGGTGCCGATCCGCATCGCCGACAGCCAGGCCACCATCGCGACCGCCGCCAGCACGTGCAGCAGCAGCGAATGCAGGTGCGGCAACAGCGGTCCACCCGACAGCTTCCAGTCCAGCCACAGCGACAGGTGCGCGACCGGCAGGTACGCGTTGGCGATCGTCCGCCGCGGATCGAGCACCGCCAGGACCCCTTCCCGGAACTCGGGGTTGTCCGGCCCGAAGAAGAAGTTGTCGTCGAAGCCGAGGAACTGCGCGCGCAGCACCGTCGGCAGATAGACGACGGCCGCCAGCACCACGAACACCACGAACGTGGCCCAAAGCGGCAGCCGGCGCGACGGTAGGACACCGTCGCTGCGGGCGAGGTAGATCGCGGGTTGGCTCATGCGAGGGGTCGCAGCAGGGCGGAGGACTATACAAGAACGGTCCGCTATCGTGCCGCCCGTGCCGCACCTGCCTGCGTTCGTTCCGTATCCGACCGCTCGCCACCTGCCAACCGGCGCCCGCGCGTTGGTGCACAAGCTGCGCGCCCGCGGTCACGCCGTGCTACCGCTGCACCGCCGCGGTCAGGACCTCGGTTTCATCGTGCCGTTGCCATCGGCCCGCCGGATGCCGCGCGATGCGGCGACGCGCTGGCGCGATGGCGAAGCGGTGTTCCTGCCGGGCATCCTGGGCCATGGTCCACGGCGGCACGCGGCCGCGATCGAGGAGACCTTGCGGATGTTCGATCGGTGTCGGCGCGGCGCACGCTTCCTCGACGAGGTCGAACGCCGCTTGCGCGACGACAACGACCTGCGCTACGCCGGCAGCACCGTCGACCAGAGCGACCCGCGCGAGATCGAACGGGTGTTCATCGATGCCGAGCCTGACGGTGAGGTGGTCGCGACCGATCTGTGGGCCAAACTGACCTGGATCGCCAACGACCAGTCCGATCCCTCGCTGCGGATCCGCTTCTCGCACGGCAAGGAGCAGATCGAGGAATGGATGAGCGGCACCGACCGCAGCGCGGGCTGGGTCGACATCCTGGCGTTCCGGATGTTCCCGGAATGCATGGCCGTGCTGCGCTGCAAGCCGCTGCTGCAACTGCTGGGTCGGTTGCTGCAACGCCCCTACCGGTTGTCGGAGCGGATCGTCTACAACAACGCGCCGGACGGTGGTGCGGTGTTCCATCACGATGCCGAACCGGGTCAGCTCGGCGTCGCGTTCAGCCAGCTCGAAGGCCAGACCGCGTGGCTGGCGCTGTCCAAACGTCGGCTGGCGGAACTGCTGGTCCGGCGCGGCGCGGCGAAGACGCCGATGCAGGCGATGGCGCGCCTGGATGCCGGCGACGACCGGGGGTTGTGGAAGCTGTTGAACCGCGATGCGGAGTTCACCGGCCATCTCGCGGCCCGCGGGGCGTTGTTTGCCCTGCAACAGGGTGACGCCATCCTGCTGCCCTCGCACGGGATCGACGACGTTGCCTGGCATTCGGTGATCGCGCTCGGTCAGCGCCCGAGCCTCGCGCACAGCTACGGTATCTTCCCGCGCCAGCCGGACTACCCGGTGGCCCCGGGGACGACACCGGGCTAGAACGTCAGGCGTGGATCCCAGGCGGCACTCCCTGTTGCTGCACCTGCAGGCGGCAATCGATGCGTTCGGTCCCGAACAGTTGCTGCCGCAAGGTCACGCACAGGCGCGGACCGACTCCGGTTCGGCGACCGCTACCGGCGCCAGCCCGCCCTTGGCCCGGGTCCCAGGACCGGCGCCGGCCTTGGTCCCGGCGTCGGCACCGGAGCCCGTTCCGGCTGCTCGAACCGCCGCCGCAACCACAGAGCCTGCTCCGCAGGTCGAGCGTCCTGCCCTCTCGACCTGGCCCGCGACGTCAACCGGAACAGACGACACGACCCGGCCAGGCGACGCGGCAGCTCAGCTAGCCGTATTGCGGAACGAAGTGCTCCCCTGCCGTCGCTGCAAACTGTGCGAACAGCGGCGGAACGTCGTGTTCGGAGAAGGCAGCACCACCGCCGAAGTGATGTTCATCGGCGAGGCGCCGGGCCAGACCGAGGACCAGACCGGTCGTCCGTTCGTCGGTCCGGCCGGCCAGCTGCTCGACCGCATCATCCAAGGCGCCATGGGGTTGCAGCGGTCCGACGTCTACATCGCCAACATCAACAAGTGCCGGCCGCCCGGCAACCGCGACCCGGAGCCGGACGAAGTGGCCGCCTGCCTGCCGTTCTTGCTGCAGCAGGTCCGGATCCTGCGTCCCAAGGCAATCGTCGCGCTGGGTCGCATCGCCGCCCACAACCTGCTGGCGACCCAGACACCGATGCGCGCGCTCCGTGGCCGCGATCTGCAGTTCGACGGCATCCCGGTGGTCGTCACCTGGCATCCGGCATTCTTGCTGCGCGACCCATCGCACAAGCGCGAAACCTGGGACGACATCAAGCGCGTCAACCGGTTGCTCGGTCGACCCGAGATCCCCGGTCCGACCCCATGATGGACCCGGCGCGCGAACGCGCCATCGGCGAGGATTTGCGTTCTTGACCGTGTCGATCGCGGTCGCTACCGTCCCGCGACCCCTCTGGTGTCCAGCCTCCATCTGGACGCAGCAGGGTTTCGTCCGAACCCCTGCTCGCGTGAGCAGTGGTAGCCAGAGATTCGCTCTTTGTCCGAGATCGCGGTTCCCTCTCCCGCCTCCAACAGCCCCTCTGGCGGCCACCGCTCGCCCAAACCCACGTTCGCCACTTTGCAGGCATCCAGCATGATCAAGGTCCAGACCCTGCGCTTGCGCGGCCTTTGTGCATCGTCCCTGCTCGCACTCGCCGCCTGTTCGGGAACGCCATCGAACTCCAATCCCGGAACCAACCCTGATGCGGGTGGCGGCGGTCCGGCGCCACAGCCATCACGGCAGGATCCGGCGCCGAATCCGACGGGCTCGCAGGACCCGAATCGCGCGCCCAATGCCGCTGCCCTGGTGAGCCAGGCGGTCGGCAATGCCCGTCGGTCGATGGAGTTGAAGCTGTTCGACGACGCTCGCAACGAGGCGGCCTTCGCGCTCACGTTGGATGGTAGCAACGAAGAAGCCCGTGACATCCTGCGCCGTTGCCACGAGATCCTCGGCGACAAGGTCGCGACGATCGGCAGCCAGTTCCAGGACATGGTCATCCGCGACCAGATTCGCGCCGAACGCGAGCGGAGCCTCGTCCGCCAGGCGATGGAGCTCGCGGCGGCGCACACCGCCAAGGGCGAGCACGGTCGCGCCATCGAGCGCCTCGAAGGCGCGCAGATCGCGTTGCGCAACTCGATCTACGTGCAACCCGGCGACGCGTTGCTGAAGGACGTCGAGAACCGGCTCAGCCAGGCCCACGCCGCCAAGATCCAATCGGACAAGGACCGTGAAGCGGCCGCCAAAGCGGCGTCTTCGGCCGAACTCGATCGCATCGCGCGGGCGCAGGAAGTCGCCCGCGAGCTACGCGTCGAGAGGCTGATCGAAGACGCCAACGTGCAGTTCCAGAGGGGCCAGTACGCCGCCTCGGTCGATCGCCTCGACCAGGCCCTGCTGCTCGATCCGACCCACAAGGTCGGCGTCGCGTTGCGCGATCTGGCCGATCGCGCCCGCCACAATGCCGCGGTCGAACTGCACCGCGAACGCTTCAAGCAGGACTGGAACAAGACGCTCGAAGAACTGCAGCGCAGCAATGTGCCGCAGACCGAGGTCGTCAAGTTCGACCCGGGTCGCTGGGCCGAGGTGTCCAAGCGCAAGCCCGACACCTACAGCGCGCCGATCGATGCCGCGTCGGTCGACAACCAGCGGATCCTGCAGAAGCTGAACGAGACCATCCTGGAGCACAACTTCCCGTCCGCGCAGGTGGCCGACTGGGCGAAGTACTATGGCGACGTCACCGGCGTGACGTTCTTCGTGATGGAAGACGTCCGCGGCCTCGACGCGGCAGTGACCACGTTGACCGACTTCCGGTTGCCTCGCCGCTCGGTCGCCGATGCGCTGAAGGTGATCCAAGCGCAGACGGGCGTGGCCTACCGCGTGCAGGATGGCATGGTGCAACTGGTCACGCCGGCCAAGGCCATCGGCACGCTCTATCTGGCCAAGTACACGGTTTCCGACCTGATCATCGGCACCGCCAACCGGCCCGGCCCGGACCTGAAGCTGAAGACGCCGGATGACGACTCGCCGCTGATCCCGGTGGAAGAAGGGGAGCCACCCCCGGCGCTGGTCAATGAGAGCCGGTTGATGGAGCTGTTGAAGGCCACGATCAAGCCCGGAAAGTGGGATGGCACCGACGAGTCGCCGTTCTCCATGGAGTCGCCGGAGAAGAGCGCCGTGCTGTTCGTCCGCGCGGATGAGGACACCCACAAGGAAGTGGCGCACCTGCTCAACGAGTTGCGCCGCCACGTCGGGATCCAGGTCGATGTCGAATCGCGCTTCCTGAAAGTCGAGGACAACTTCCTGGAGGATGTCGGCGTCGACCTCCGGGGCCTGGGTGACCAGGCGGCGCAAGGCTTGGCGGGTCGCGGCCTGGAGAAGCAGGGCGATCGCCAGAATGCCGGCTTCGACGACTTCGGTCCGAAGCAACAGCAGAATGCCGCGACGCCCGGCCTGATCGGGACCGGCACCGAGCCCGGCTTCTTCTACAACGACGGCGGCGATGGCGACATCATGGGCCGCGTCGAGAACCTCTACGACCAGACCCTCGGTGGACGGAGCGGCGGCCTGACCAACGCGGGTGGCCTGTCGTTGCAGTATGCCTTCCTCGACGACACCGAAGTCGAGGTCGTGCTGCGCGCCGTGGCCAAGCAGGAACGCAGCGAGCAGATCGAGGCCCCACGGCTGCTGATCTACAACAACTCGCGTGCGCACATGAGCTACCTGCGCAACATTGCCTACATCAAAGACTTCGAGGTCGAAATCGCGCAGGCGGCGGCGGTCGCCAACCCGGTCATCGGCACGGTGCATGATGGCGTCGCGCTCGACGTCCGACCCGTCGTCGATTCGGAGCTGAAGTTCATCACGATGGAACTGCGTCCGTCGGTGATGTCGCTGCAGTTGCCGATCCCGACCTTCACGACGACGCTGGGCGTCGGTCAGCCGATTTCGATCCAGCTGCCGTCGGTCACGCTGCAGAAGGTCCGCACGACGGTGACGATGCCCGACGGCGCGACGATGGTGCTGGGCGGCATGCGGATCGCCGAGCGTCAGGACTTGAGCTCGGGCGTGCCGATCCTGAAGGACCTGCCCGGCCTGTCGTTCTTGTTCAGCCGACGCGGCAACTCGGTGGTCAACCGGAAGGTCCTGATCCTGATCCGCGCCAAGATCATCCTGATGGATGAGCAGGAACCGAAGGCGATCGCGCTGCCCGATGGCTCGGTGTTGACGGCCTCGAAGTAGCACCGCGCCGACCTCCAGCCGCCCCGCACAAGGCCGCCAGGTCCAAACGAGCCGACGGATGTCTTCCGTCGGCTCGTGGCGTTACTACCGGGCACCGTTGCCGACGCGGCCAAAGCGCACGCGCCCACGTCCGTCCGCCGGCGCATTCGCCGCAACGGCCCCTCAAATCGCGATTGGATCTCGTGAACCGATCGCTATGCTGCTCGTTCCCATTCTTCGGCACCCGGACCCGCGCCCCTCGGGCCCGGTGCTGTCGAAAGCGTTCGCCTGGTTCGCTGCAGGCTCCGGTTCGTCGATCGGTCCGCGCGTCCCAGGTCCGAGGCCTTGGTTGACTTCGCAACTCGGAGACTGCCCGTGACCGCAAGCCGTTGCCAGAGCACGAAAAGCTCGCAGATCGCCCTGCTGTTCCTGACCGTCAGCGCACTGTCGCCGCTGAGCTTCGCGCAGAGTGCCAAGGCCGATCGCGAGATCGCGTTCGTGCGTGGGCTGGCGCGCGAGTTCCGCTTCTTGAGCCTGGCCCAAGCCGAGATCGGCCGCCTCGAGCAGGCCTTCAAGGATGGCAGCACGCAGGACAAGATCCAGCAGCTTGGCATCGAGGTCTCGCTGATGACCGCCAAGCTGAAGTCCGACCGCAACGAGCAGCGCGCCGCCTACAAACAGGCGCTCGACAAGACCAAGGAACTGCTCGAGCGCAGCAGCGACCCCGCCGTGGTCGGCGAAGCCCGCGGCACTCTCGCCGACGCCGTGCAGGAGTTCGGTCAGTTCCTGAATGAAGAACTCGACGAGGCGCGCAACACCGCGCCGGAGCGCGTCAAGGAGCTCGAAGACGAGGCCGCCGCGACGTTCAAGTCCGGCGCCGAGGCGTGCGACAAGGTGATGGAAAGCCTGGCCGCCGAGAAGGACCCGGAAAAGAAGCTGCAGCACGGCCTCGCGTGGCTGCGCAAGGGCGTGCTGACGCGCGAGCACGCGCGCGCCGTCAAGGGCGAACGCGAGTTCCTGATCCCGCGCGCCATCACGATCCTGGAGGACCTGATCCTCGAGGTCGGCGAGGAGACCGCACTCGGCCTGCGCGGCTTGTTCGAGGTCGCGCAATGCCGCGAGGTCGGTGGCGACCTCAAGGACGCGATCGACACCTACCAGGGCACCGTCAAGCAGATCTCGACGGCACTGAAGGATGCCCAGGAAGGCAGGCTGCAGATGGGCGCCGATACGCAGGAGTTCCTGTTCAACATGGCGCAGGAGGTCGCCGCCAAGCTCGCCGACGTGCTGTTCAAGCAGGGCGATGTCGCCGGCGGCACCGAGTTGTTCGTGATGATGCGGCAGTTCCTGGCCGACAATGGCGAGCAAGGCGAGAAGGGCCAGAAGGCCGACGACCTCGAGGTTTGCGACCCGCGCTGGGGCCACATGCTGTTCCTCGCCGAGTGCCGCTTCCTGGCTGACTCCGGCGACCCGGCGAAGGTCACCAAGGCTCTCGAGGTCGCCCAGAAGATCAACGACCGGCACCCGTACGACTTCGTCGGTGTCCGCGCCAAGGCGGTACTGCGCGACATCCTGTCCGCCCAACAGAAGCTGATCTCCGGCAAGCTGTTGTTCGAGGTCGGCAAGGGCGAGTTCCAGAACAAGAACTACGAAGAAGCCGTCAAGGGTCTGCGCAAGGCCATCGCCGCGATGAGCCCGACCGAGCAGAAGGAGATCGGCCTCGACGCCTGGGACATGCTCGGCAAGTCCTATGGCCTCAGCGATCGGTTCCTGGAAGCCGTCATTGCGCTGAAGGAAGGCCTGGCCCGCCACGGCGGCGCCGACAAGACCAAGGCCGAGGCAATGGCCGACGTGCTCGACAAGGCGCTGTCCAACCTGAAGCGGCAGACCAAGAACGACACCGCGTTGAGCGCGATCTACGACGAGGCCACCAGCGCCGTGCTGGCGTGGGGCGGCTCGGCGACCGGCGACAAGAAGCTGTTCAAGGACGGCGCCCAGTTCTTCCAGGAGAGGAAGTTCCAGGAGGCGGCGGAAGCGTACGGCAAGATCACGACCGAGTTCCTGCAGTACGAGGTCGCGCAAGTGCGCATCGGCCGCTGCCATCAGGCACTCGGCGACTTCACCAAGGCCCGCCAGACGTTCGCGGACTACCGCGCCTGGGCCGCCGGCAAGGCGATCGAGGACAACCGCAAGGACAAGCAGCAACTGCGGCAATCGGCGATGACCGAGGCGGCGTTCTCCGAGGCCGTGATGGGCTACTACGAAGCCTATGGCAACACGGAACTGAAGCTGCAGAAGGACCTGACGAAGTACCCGGCGGCGATGGCCGCGCTCAACGCCTACCGGACCAACCACGCCAAGGACGGCGACCTGTCGTTGCCGATCATCCTCGACTTCCTCGGCCGTCTGCACGCCGACCAGGGGCAGATGGACCAGGCCGACCAGATCTATGCGGAACTGAAGAAGGTCGACGCGGCCACCGCGAGCCGTCTGGCAACCGAGATGTTCCGCCAACACCTGAACATCGTCGGCAATCTGGAGAAGGAACAGACCGCGGCACTGGCCGGCGGCGACAAGACCGCCGCCGAAGCCGCGACGCGGGCCCTGGAAGACGCTCGCAAGAAGCTGACCGCGCTGGGGCTGGACTACGCGGCCAACTCGCCAAAGCCCCAGCTCGGCGTGCTGGTCAACACGATGAACTCCTTCGAGCAACTCGCCGACTGGAAGAAGGTCGACGAGGTCGCCCAGAAGGCCCTGCAGTTGTATGGCAACGAGACCGAGGCGAAGACCAAGGAGGTCATGGACCTCAGCGTGCGCCCGAAGATCGGCGAAGCCATGCTGCGCCAGAAGCAGTTCACCCAGGCCCATGAGATGCTGGTCGCGGCCGAGAAAGCCAACCCCAACCAATGGGAATTGAAGCGGCTGATCGCGCTGGCGCTCGGTGGCTGGTTCGAGTTCGACGAGCGCGGCGCCGCGGTGCGGGTTCCTGGCCTGGACAAGCCGACCGAGGCGTATCAGAAGTACTGGGTCGAGTACAAGCAGTGGGGCCTGCGGCAGCCCGACGTCCGCAAGTTCAGCATCGAGTGGTACCGCTTCCACTGGGAAGCGTATTGGTTCGCGCTGCAGGCCGGGGCGAAGGACCCCAAGGCCAAGGAGAATGCCCAGACCCTGTTCCGGATTGCCAAGTCCACCGACAACTTCGCCTCGCTGAAGAAGCTGGGCGCCGAGGGCAATCAGCTCGCCCGTTTCTTCGACCAGAACAAGCCGCCGGTGAAGTGACCCGGCCGACCTTCCCACCCATACTCGGCCCCCGAAGACCTCCGCTTCCCCGATGCAATCGCACCCGAAGACCTCCACGATGAACCTGCACCGCCTGGTCGCCGGCGCCGCCGCGTTCGGCATCGCGCTTTCCGGTCTCCACGCCCAGAAGATCGCCGACACCGTCGTCAAGAAGGATGGCTCACGCGAACGCGGTGTCGAAGTCACTGCATTCACGTTGACCGGCATCAAGACCAAGAAGGGCGCTGAAGAACGCGAGATCCCGCCCCACCAGGTCGCCGACATCGAATGGTCGGACCTGCCGGAGACGTTCGTCAGCGGGCGCACCGCGATGGCGCGTGGCGACTTCGATTCTGCCCGCCAACTGTTCGGCGAAGCCGCCAATCAGGCAACGCGGCCGGTGCTGAAGACCGAAGCGAAGTTCCTGCAGTGCCGCGCTGCCGTCGCCTCGGCCGCCACCAGCAAACAGGCCGCCGCCGATGCCGCGGGGGCGACCCGGGCCTGGCTGAGCGAGTCCGCCGACAACTGGCGGGTTCCCGAAGGCATGTTGCTGCTTGGCCGCGCGCTGCGGCTGGCAGGCACCGGCGCCGATGCCGAAACGGCGCTGAAGGAACTCGACGACCGGGCCAGCCGCGACGGTTGGTCGCCGGTCTGGGCCGCGCGCGCCAAGTTCGAACTCGCGTTGGCGCAGGTCGACCAGAACAAGGGCGGCGACGCCCGCAGTTCGTTCCAGTCCGCCAGTTCGGCCGCCGACCTTGCCCTCGGTACCCCCTCCGGCGACGACGCAGAACTGAAGCAGATCAAGATCCAGGGGCGCGTCGGCGAGGGCGAGACATTCCTGGCCGAGAAGGACTTCGGCCGCGCCGCCGAGTTCTTCCGTGGTCTGGCCAACAGCGGCCAGGCCGAACTGGTCGCCGCCGGCCGCGCCGGCGAGGGTGAAGCCCGCTATCAGATGGCAGTCGCCAGCAAGAACCTGGACGAGTTCCGCGCCGCCCAGATCGCCCTGGCCCACGCCAGCGTCCTCGACCACACCAGTGGCGAAGCCAGTGCCAAGGCCAACTACTACCTCGGCATGTGCCTGCTGGCCCTTGCCGGCCGCGACGATGACTCTTCGAAGGCTCGGGCCAATGCCTACTTCACGCTGGTGATCAAGGCCTACCCGACGAGCCGTTGGGCGGTCGCTGCCAAGGCCGAGTTGGCCAAGGGCTGATCCACACCCCCTCTTCCAACGCCACGCGAGTTCCAACGCCACGCCAGACACGCCACGCAAAGCCACGACAATACGCCGAGCCGGGGCTTCCTAAGAACGCCCGTCTCGCGCACACTGGAAACCCCCTTCTGATCCCTCTTCCCATCCCTGCAACCGCGCGTACGACCGGAGTCCGAGTCGACATGAACCTCAAGCAAGTGCCCATCACCCGCATCATTGCCATCGCAGCGCCGCTGCTGCTGGCCTCGATCGCGTTCGCCCAGGAAGGCGCCCAGGCGCCCGCCGCATCGGGAGGCGAACCGCAAGGCAGCATCATCTCCGAAGTCTTCGCATACAAGAACGCCGGCATCATCGGCTACATCATCGTGCTGATGTCGGTCGTCGCGACGGCGCTCATCATCGAGAACTTCATGAGCATCAAGCGCGAGAAGCTCGCGCCGCCGGACCTGATCGACGAGCTCGAAGCGCTGTTCGACGAAGAGAACTTCCAGGACGCGGTCGAGCTGTGTGAGCAGGACAAGAACTACCTGACCAACTGCGTCGGCGCCGGCCTCAGCAAGCTGGGCCACCCGTTCGAGACGATCCAGGTCGCCGTCCGCGAGATGGAGACCGAGGAGTCGGTCAAGCTGTTCCAGAAGATCGGCTGGCTGTCGCTGATGTCGGCAACGGCGCCCATGATGGGCCTGTTCGGCACGGTGACCGGCATGTTCGTGACGTTCTCCGCGATCGCGGCCGCCGGTGGCTCGGTGTCGCCCGCCCAGCTCGCAGGTGGCATCAAAATGGCACTGATCACGACGATCTTCGGCCTGACGGTCGCGATCCCGGTCGGTGCGTTCTTCTTCGTCCTGCGCAACCGGGTGATCCGCATCTCGACCGAGGTCAACGCGATCGCCGAGGATCTGTTCGAGCGCTTCCGCAAGGCCCAGTGAACGTGGGCCCACGGCCCCCGTTCCTTCCCTGAGCCGGAAACCACCGAGCCGGAGAACACCGCATGAGTGACGCGCTCAAACAAGCCCAGCAGAACGTCGAGATGGACATGACGCCGATGATCGATTGCGTCTTCCTCTTGATGATCTTCTTCGTGCTGGTCATCGACCTGAGCCAGAAGAACCTCGAGGACCTGGTGTTGCCGAAGGCCACCTACCAGGAGCCCGACGAGAAGCCGCCCGAGAACCGCCCGATCCTGAACATCCTGCAGAACGGTGCGGTCGTCTACAAGAAGACCGTGGTCTACAACCCGGACAATGGCGACAAGCCGGACAAGATCCTGGCCTGTCTGGTCGACATCCGGCGGACGACGAAGCTCAACATGAAGGACGAAGACATCGGCGGCCGCAAGGTCTCCCTGGTCGACGATCCGATCCTGCTCCGCGCCGACAAGTGGACCGAGTGGCACTACGTCGGTGAAGTGATGAAGGCTTGCAGCCAGCCCGAGGCTGCGTTCTGGAAGGTCGAGCTCGCGCTCAGCGAGGAAGACAAAGAACTCAAGCGCAAGCGCAACTAGGAGCTGACCATGTCGAACCAAGCACTCGACGCTGCCCAGGAAGAGGCCAAGCCGGACATGACGCCGATGATCGACTGCGTCTTCCTGATGATCATCTTCTTCATCTGCATCGATTTCAAAGTCCTCGAAGCCAAGCTGCCGGCGTACCTGCCCAAGGACAAGGGCAGCCAGAGCTTCCAGGTCGACCCGATCGAGCAGCTCGCCGTCAAGATCCAGGCCGATGCCGAAGGCTCCCGACACTACGAGAGCTCCGAAGGCGGACCAGGACTGATCAACAAGGACACGGGCCGGCCGTACCGGTACCGTCGCGAGGGTCACAAGTTCCACTGGGAAGTTGGACCCAAGCCCATCTACAAGATGGATGAGCTCCTGGCCGAGTTGAAGCGGATCGCGACCGACCCGAGCCTCCGGCAACCGGACAAGGACAAACCCGGCCAGACCAAGATCATGCCGGTCGTGATCGAACCGTACCCGGGCACTTTCTACGACGACGCCGCGAAGACGGCCGATGCGTGCAAGGAAGCGGGATTCGTGGAGATCAACTTCGGCGGCGGCCTCGGCGCCGCGCCGAAGAAGTAGGAAGCGGTAGTTCTGCCCGGGGTCGCGGCACCACCGCCGCGCTTCCCCCGCACTCCCCGCCAGCGGCCCGCCAACGTCGTGCAGACCTGGCGGGCCGCGTCGTTCCAGGCCGCCGCCACACCCGCCACAGGCCCCGCGATGGCGGCCCAAGTCCGCGAAAAACCGCTGGCACCTGGAGATGCGCGTGGCTAGCTTGTCGCGCCTTCGTGCATCGTCGGGCCGCCCTGCTCGCCGATGCCCAACGACCCCCTGCATTCGCCTCCGCGTTCGCTCGTTCTCTGTTGCACCTGCTCTCCTGCAATCCGCCGCCGCGCCGCGCACCGCAACGCCCTGCCAGACCCCTGCTGGGAACCGCTGCTGCTCGCGTCGAACCGTCCCCACGGCGGCGACTTGCTCTCCCGCGTTCTTCCTAGCGTGACCCGGCACCCCTAAGCGTGACACGATGGCCCTCGATCATTCGCGTCTTCTCGCTGCTGCTTCCCTGACCGCCGCCCTCTGCGGCGTGTCGTGCTCGACGTCGAGCGATTCCACTGCCACGACTCCCGCCGGCGATGCCAATCCGGCGGGTCCCGGGAGCACCCCGGCGGCCGCTGCTGCACCGGTTGGCGTTCCCACGGAGGCGCAAGGCCAGGGCCAGGACCCCGACCTCGCGCAACAGCGCCGCGCCGCTCTGGCGGCGAAGTTCCTGCAGAACGGCCGCGACCTGCGCGCCGACGGCAAACTCGACGCTGCCCTGCTCGAATTGCTGCGCGCCAGGGAACTGGCTCCGGCCAACGAGGAAGTGCTCGCGTTGATCCGCGCCATCCAGGCCGAGCAGGGCAAGCCTGCCGGCATGGCGATCAACTACCACGACGAACAGGTTCGCCTCGCTCGAATCGCCGAAGAGCGCAATCGCGCGATGATCCTGCAGCGGCTGCAGGACGCCCGTGGCAAACTGCAGGAGTCCAACTTCCAGGGTGCGGTCGAGGACATGCGGCTGGCCCGGCTGGAGATCGAGGCCAACGACCAGACCGATTGGGGCAACCTGCCCGAACAGGTTCGCGCGTTGGGCGAAGACGTCGAGCGCCGCCTTGAAGAACAGACCCGCTCGAAAGCCGCCGAACTCAACGAACGGCTGGCCGCCAGGCTGCGTGAGGAAGAAGCGGCCAAGACCGCTCGCCGACGTTCGCAAGTCGACACGTTGTTGCAGGAGTCGCAGCGCGCCTACCTGGCCCGTCGCTTCCAGTACTCTCAGGACCTCGCGCTGAAGGCGCTCGAGCTGGAGCCCAACAACGCCATCGCGTTCGAGATGAACACCGCTGCGGGCAAAGCCGCGCGCGATGAATCCTCGGAAGAGTACTACAAGGAGATGGCCAAAGAGATCCGTGCGATGGTCGAAGCGCACGAGGATCTCCGTCGGCCGCAGACCGCGGTGATCGAGTTGGACGCCGAGACGTGGTCCACCGCGCAGCGGCGCGCCGGCAAGCTGGCTCCCGAAGCCGTCATGGATCCGGCTGACCAGGACGCCTGGCGCAAGGTCCGCACCGGACAGGTCGGCAAGCTCTCCTACACCGAGGAGACCGGCACCTATGCCGACGTCGTCAAGAACCTGTCGCTGATCACCGGCGTGCCGATCATCCTGACGCCGGAGGCCCGCACGCTGATCGAGGGCGAGAACCTGAAGGTCGTGCTCGAGCTGGTCGCCTCGATCACGCTCGAGAACTTCCTGAACCACATGATCAGCCGCAGCCCGAACCTGGCCTGGACGGTCCGGAACGGCACGGTGATCATCGGCGACAAGACCACTGCCGGCGGCACCCGGTTCACCAAGGTGCTGTCGGTCAAGGACCTGATCTTCGCCAAGACCGAGTTCATCGCCCCGCGCATCCGCGACATTCCGGGCAGTGACTCGGGGGATGACGAAACGCCCCGCACGGGCGGCGAAGGCGAAGAGAAGACCTCGATCATCCCGCTCGACCAACTGGTGACCACGCTGAAGAACGCGACCGACCCCAAGTACTGGGACGGCGTCGAGAACCAATCGATCACGCCGGAAGACAACGGCTACCTCGTCATCAGCGCCGACGCCAACATGCACGCGATGGTCGCCGAAACCCTCGCGGCGATGCGCAAGGCCACGACGCCGGTGGTGACGATGGACTCGAAGTTCCTGACCGTCACGCGCAACTTCCTGCAGGAAGTCGGCGTCGACTTCCGCGGCCTCGGCGGCACGGGCAACAAGGGTGCCGTGCCTTCGCTGGACGACGTCACCAACGGCCTGCAGAGCAATGCCTCGAGCGGCCAGGACAACGGCGGCACCCAGGATCAGGCAGCGAACCCGCTGGCTGGCGCTTTCTTCAACGATGGCGGCGACGGCGATATCCGTGCGCGCACCGAGGGCCTGTTCAACACCGACCTCGGCAAGGCGTTGTCGCCGCGCGGCGGCTTGACCGCCAGCTGGACGCTGCTGGACGACCTGCAGCTGAATGCAATCCTGCGCGCGATCGAGAAGCAGGAGAACGCCGAAGTCGTCAACAGCCAGACGCTGTCGGTGATGGACAAGGAACGCGGCCACGTCGCCGTGATCAACCAGACGGCGTATGTCCGCGACTTCGACGTCGAAGTTGCGCAGGCGTCGTTCATCGCCGACCCCAAGGTCGATGTCATCCAGGACGGCCTGGTGCTCGATGTCAAGCCGGTGATCCAGCACGACCGGAAGTACATCACGCTCGAACTGACGCCGACCGTTGCCGAACTGACCCGCCCGATCCCGACGTTCACGACGTCGCTCGCCGGCTCGACGCTGCCGGTCACGCTGCAGCTGCCCGACCTGACGGTCACCACGTTCGCGACGACCGCCAAGGTTCCGGACGGTGGCTCGGTGTTGCTCGGCGGCTTGCGGCAAGCACTGTCGAAGGAACGCCGCGCCGAGGTGCCGCTGCTGGCCCGCCTGCCGCTGATCAGCTTCCTGTTCAAGCAGGAGGGCGTGGCCGACGAGAACCGCAGCCTGATGGTGATGGTCAAAGCGACGATCACCGACATCCGCGACGAAGCTGCCGGCAAGTAGCACCACCCGGCAAGCAGCGCAACGCGACGCGACGAGAGTCACTGCCCCACGGGCACGAGCCGCTACACTGACAGGCTCCCGCGAGCAACCGCCGCGGGGGCCTGCGTCATTTCCGCCGCACCGACCTCCCACACCGAGGCCCCACCACGACCGTGAGCCGCCCGCTCGACGCCATCTTCTTCGACATCGACGACACGCTGTTCTCGACGACCGTGTTCGCCGACAAGGCGCGTCGTGCCGCGATCGATGCGATGGTCGCCACCGGTCTCCGCTCGACCCGCGAAGAAGCCCTGCGCGAGCTCGATGAGGTGATCGCCGAATTCTCCAGCAACTATGGCGGTCACTTCGACAAGGTCATCGACCGCCTTGGACCGGAGTCGGTCGAGGGACGCAACCGCGCGGTCATCGTCGCGGCCGGCGTCGTTGCCTACCACGACACCAAGTGGCGCGAGTTGTCGGTTCATGACGACGTCTATGAAGTGCTGCGCTGGCTGGCCGGCACTGCCCTGGTGCGCGGCATCGTCTCCGCCGGCATCACGATCAAGCAGGCCGAAAAGCTGGTCCGGTTGAAGGTCCTCGAGTTCTTGACGCCACACGCGATCTTCTTCACCGACCAGGTGGGCTTCAGCAAGCCCAACCCGAAGCTCTACCGCCGCGTGCTGCAGCGGCTGAAACTCGAACCCGCGCGGTGCCTGTACGTCGGCGACAACCCGACCCACGACATCGACCCGTGCAACCGCGAGGGCTGGTTCACGGTTCATTGCCGCCGCTCCGGCCGTCACACCGAAGAACGCGGCGAGACGCAGCCGCACTGGGAGATCCGCGACTTCTACGCGCTGCAGCGGATCCTGCGCACCGAGTTCGGCGTCGCCTGAGGCCCGCTACTTCAGCTTCTCCCAGAACTCCTCGGGCATGTCGTGCGCGATCTTCAGCGCGCCGTTGGCGCCGCCGTAGATCGGCTCCTCGATCCGGATCACCTTGCCGCCGCCCAGCCGTTCCTTCATCGCCTTCTCGACCGCGGTGTCGAGCCCCTTGATCATCGAACCGCCACCGGCCAACAGCACCCGGTTCTTCAACCTGGTCTGGAACTCCGGGTCGAAGCTCGCGACCAGCTTGTGGATCCCCTTGATGATCGGGTCGATCAGGATCGCGCAGGCCGTGCGGACGTGCTCGGTCAGGTCGAACGGCGTCGGCTTGCCGTCGACCGGCAGTTCGACGATCGCTCGCTCGGACGGCTCGCCGACGTAGCCCCAGCGCTCCTTGATGTCCTTGATCATGTGGATCGTGAACTGCGCGCCGGGGCAGTGCTTCTCGATCAACCGCGCCAGCTCCGCGTCGATCGCGTCACCGGCGATGTCGTACATCACCTGGTCGGCATCCTCGGGCATCGTGCCGTGCATTCGGCAGAGGTCCGTCGTGCCGGCGCCGATGTCGATCACCAGCACGTCCTCGAGCCACTCGAGCCCGTAGGCGACCGAGAACGGCTCGCTGCACAGCATCACCGAATCGACGTGCGCCCGCGCCGCCTCGATGATCGCCTCCTTGTTCTTCATCGACGCCTCGGCCGGCGCGCCGATCACGCAGTAGATCAGTTCGTCCTTGCGCGGCTTGGCCAGCCGGATCGCCTCGCCGATCAGGTCCTGCGCCGCCTTCAGGTTGGCCTTGGCCTCGTCGGACATCGAGCCGTCGCCGGTGTACTTCAGCACGCCCTTCTCGAGCGGCTTGTACAGCTTCAGCGACAGCCGCTTCTCCAGCGCCTCCTTGCCGAACAGCACGTCCTTCTTCAGCAACTTGCGCGAGACGACATCCTTCGGGTAGCCGACCATCGAGTAGACGGTCTCCCGGACGCCGTTGCTGGCCGACACGGACGTCCGCGACGTGCCGAGGTCCATGCCGATGTAGAGCACCCCGTGGTCCTTCGCCGGAGTGCCGGCCCCACCCTCGTTCTGACTCATCGTTTCGCTTCCTGATCCATGGATCCGTTCACTGGGACTTCTTCTTCTGCAACTGCAGGTTGGCCTTGAAGATCTCGGCCATCAGTTCCTTCTTGCGGCCGACCTGCATGTCGTCGGCGCGCAGGCCCTGCACGTCGCGGTAGACCGACGAAATGCCGTCGTCGAGCGATTTCATCGCCGCGACCTCGCGCAGCCGCCGTTCGGTGTGCGCCAGCGACTCGTTGAGCTTGCCGATCCGCCGTTGCAGCAGGTCGACATCCCGATCGTGCAGTGCCTTGCGCGCGGCCTCGGCATCCTTGCGCTCACCGGCGACGACCTCCATCAGCAGCTCGAGTACCTTGTCCTGCACGGTCGACAAGCCGATGGCGCCGCCACTCTGACCGAGCAGATGGAACAGTTCGTTGACCCGGCCGGCAATCGCCGCGTTCTCACCCTCGTAGCGCGAGGCCCGCGCCGGATCACCGGCATCGAGTTTGATCTGCAGTTCCTGGTGCTGGCTCTGCAGTTCGCGGCGGAGCTGGTCGACTTCCTCCTCGGCCCGCTCCTTGAGCTTCTGCACTTCGCTCTTCTGCGCCTGCAGCTCCTCGTTGGAACGCAGCATGCGCAGGAACTCGGCCTTGGTGGCGTCCGCGACCGCCTCGCGTTCGACGCCGACCAGCCGGCTCTTCAGGCTGCGATGCACCGCCTCATCGATCAGCGCGATGATCCGGTCGATACCGAGCACCGACACCTGCTGCACGCCCTTCTTCTTGAGGCTGTCCAGCGACGTCTTGAACGCCATCTGCTTGACAGCTTCCTTCAGCGTGTCCTTCAACGACATCCTCAGAGCTCCTCGGCCTCGCCGGGACCGTAGGCCAATCGCCGATCGCTGTCCGGATCCTGCCCGCGAACTTCGGTGACGCAGGTACCGAGCACGTTGGCGCCGAGATCCTGCAGCGAACGCAGCGCGTCCTTGCTCTGGCTCTTGTGCGAACGTTCCAGTCGCAGCACCAGCAGCGTGCCGTCGGCTCGCCCGGCCAGCACGCCGGCGTCGGTGCTCGGCAGCACCGGCGGCGTGTCGATCACGACGTACTGGAACCGTTCCTTCAGCCGCGCCAGCAGTTCGTCCAGGCGCGAACTGCCGAGGATCTCGGCCGGATTGGTCACCCGCGTGCCGGCGCCGATCAACATCAGCTTGCGATAGCCGACGGGTCGCAGCACTTTGTCCAGGGTCGCCCGTCCCAGCAGCAGGTCGGCGAGACCGGGTTCCGGGTTGATGTTCAGGTAGCGTTCGACTGACGGCCGCCGCAGGTCGGCATCGATGATCGCAACCGACTGTCGTTCGAGCTCGGCCAGCGCCATCGCCAGGTTCAGCGCGGTCACCGTCTTGCCTTCGTTGCGGACCGCCGAAGTGACGACCAGCGTCTTCGGCTCGCCGTCGGGGTTCAACGCCACCAGCCGGTTGCGCAGCGCGCGCACCTGTTCGGCGCGGAAGCCCGCCGGCTCGTGGAACAACACCAGGTACGGGTTGATCGCGCGGTCGACGATCACCACCACGTCCTCGTCGAGGACACGGGCAGCGTCGGTTTCGGGATTCTTCTTCTTGGAACGGAACATCGCGTCGGTCGGATCGGCGTCCCCGCAGCCGGCTTCATCGGCCATCGGCAACGGCGGACTTGTCAGGGGCTTTCTGAGTCGGGCGCAGAACGAGACGCGACGAGGTGAACCCGGGCAGGACGAACGCACGCGTGCCGGCAAGTCCGACAGTCGGCGAACCGACGATGGCGATCGGACGTGCAGAGCCGCCGCGACCGCCATCGGCAGCCGCGACGCAGGCGCTCTCATAGCCGGCGCCGACCCCGTAGGCAATGCCATTCAGGCCACGGGTTTGCGCCCGAAATCGGCGACGGCCGCGGACCTGGGCCGCGGCGGCCATCGGATGGCCGCCTCGCGCGCCAGAAACCACCACGCCGCGGCGGTGCCGGCGCCGTTCAGCGCCAGGTCGCGGCAAGAATCGAAGCCATCGCGGGGCCCATCGGGAAAACACCACTGGCCGAGTTCGTGCAGCGCCAGCATCCCCAGCGGCAGCCAGCACGAGAGCCGGAGCCGCCAACGGAACTCCGCCGGCCGCTGCGGCTGTGGCACGCCGACGAACAGTCCGACCGCCAGGCAACTCGCGCAGACAGCGGTGCCGTGCATCAGCCAGTCGCGCAGCGTCTGCTGCAACGGCATCGGGAACAGGGCCCAGTGGATCGCCACCGTGATCGTCCCCGCGACCCCCATCGCCAGCCACAGGCGCCAGGGCGAGCGGTTCATCGACGCCAGCACTCAGCCACCGAGGTCGACCCCGGACTTCTGCGCCATGACCCGGGCCGCCTCGTAGCCGGCATCGGCATGCCGCGCGATGCCGATGCCCGGATCGCACGTGAACACGCGCCGGATCCGCGCCGCCGCCGCCTCGCTGCCGTCGGCGACGGTGACCTGACCGGCATGGATCGACTTGCCCATGCCCACTCCGCCGCCGTGGTGGATCGACACCCAGGTGGCCCCGGACGCGACGTTCAGCATCGCGTTCAGCAACGGCCAATCGGCGATCGCGTCGCTGCCGTCGGCCATCGCCTCGGTCTCGCGATACGGCGACGCGACCGACCCGCAGTCCAGGTGATCGCGGCCGAACACGATCGGCGCCTTCAACTCACCGTTGGCCACCAACCGGTTGACCGCGAGCCCGAACTTGCTGCGTTCGCCGTAACCGAGCCACAGGATGCGCGCCGGCAGGCCCTGGAAGGCGATCTTCTGCTGCGCCTTCTCGAGCCAGGTCCGCAGCGACACGTTGTCGCCGAACATCTCGAGCGCCAGCCGATCGGTCCGCGCGATGTCGGCGGGATCGCCCGACAGCGCGACCCAGCGGAACGGCCCGCGGCCCTCGCAGAACAGCGGGCGGATGTATTCCGGGATGAACCCGGGGATCCGGAACGCTTCGGCGACGCCGCCGTCGCGGGCCTCCGCGCGGATGTTGTTGCCGTAGTCGAAGGTGATGGCGCCGCGTTCCTGCAGTTCGAGCAACAGCGCGACGTGTTTGCAGACGGTCCGGCGCGACGCCACCAGATACGCCTTCGGGTCCCTGGTCCGCAGGTCCTTCGCCGCCGCGACGGTCATGCCATCGGGTACGTAGCCGATCAACATGTCGTGCGCCGAGGTCTGGTCGGTCAGCAGGTCCGGCACGACGCCGGCGTCGGCAACGACGGCCAGCAGTTCGGTCGCATTGCACGGCACCCCGATCGACCACGGCACGCCGGCGGCCTTCCTGGCCAGCGCCGCCTGCAGCGCTGCGCGCGGGTCCTCGATCAGTTCGTCCAGATACCGCGTCTGCAGACGCTTCTCGATGCGCCAGCGTTCGACGTCGGCGGCCAGGCACACGCCGCCCGCCATCGTGACGGCCAGCGGCTGCGCGCCGCCCATGCCGCCCAGACCCGCGGTCACCACGAGCCTGCCCTTCAGGTCGCCGCCGAAGTGCTTCCTGCCGGCGGCGACGAACGTCTCGTAGGTGCCCTGCACGATGCCCTGGCTGCCGATGTAGATCCACGAACCGGCGGTCATCTGGCCGTACATGATCAGCCCGAGCTTGTCGAGGCGGCGGAACTCGTCCCAGGTGGCCCAGTCGCCGAC
This sequence comes from Planctomycetota bacterium, assembly GCA_016713175.1. GTDB lineage: Bacteria > Planctomycetota > UBA1135 > UBA1135 > UBA2386 > JADJPQ01. Next base: position 275,495 of record JADJPQ010000004.1, on the reverse strand, counting down.
GAGGTTGGAGTTCGCCAGCAGCACGCGCGGGGCGTCGGGGTGGGTGTCGAACACGCCGACGCACTTGCCGGACTGGACCAGCATCGTCTGGTGCGGTTGCAGGCGGCGCAGCGTCTTCAGGATGCCTTGCAGGGCGTCGTGGTTGCGCGCCGCCTTGCCGAGACCGCCGTAGACGATCAGGTGTTCGGGATCCTCGGCGACGTCGCGGTCGAGGTTGTTCTGGACCATCCGGTAGGCGGCTTCGATCTGCCAGTTGGCGCAGGTGAGCGTGGTGCCGCGCGGGGCCTGGAAGGACACGGTCATGGTGGTCACGATCGGGAGCGGCCCGCGCGGTCGCAAGGGTCGGCCGGGGCAAATGCGGGAGCCTCTGTGGCATGGCCGGGTCCGCCTTCACCGTCTCGCTCCCCCACGAACTCGCAGCGTTGGTCCGCGCCCGTGTCGGCTCCGGCGCGTTCGCGTCTTCGAGCGCACTGATCCGTGAAGCCGTGCGCCGGTTGGCGCTCACCGCGGCGATCCCGGAGCAAGTGGGCTTTCAGGAACAGCGGGTCGACCGAAAGCGCGCGCGAACGGCCGTTCGGCGGCTGCTGCGGATGCGAACAGCAACGACACTCGGGGCCGGGGTATCTGTCCTGGACCTGCGCAACGTCGGGCGCCGGTGAACCGGCGCGACGCCGTCGCCAGCAAAGGCCTCAGCCCGAAATGCAATCGGCGGCGCCGGCGGGGAGATTGAAGTACTCGAAGATCGTGACGGCACGTTGGTCGCCGTTCGCGTGCTGCATCGGTCGCGCCTTCAACACGAACGTCCGTTCGGCGCCGATCTTGCCGCGCAGGTCGCGGATCAGCAGATCGCCGAGCCACCAGTCGTGGCTGGTGCCGGCGAGCACCCGGACGCTGTGATCCTGGGTGATCCGTTCGCGGTCGTCGGCGGGCGCCCGGACGAGTTTGACGGCGTCGAGATGCAGGTGCACCCAGTGGTAGTCGATCACGCCACCCTGGGTCGCGTCGGCGCCGACGACTTTGCCGCGAACGATGATGTCGGCGGCGTCGATCGCCGGCAGACGCAGCATGTGCTGCAGGGTGACCTTCACCCGGCCGGTCGCCGTTCGCCACGCCGTATGGGCGCCGGCGTAGTCGCGTTCGATCGCGGCGGCGAGTTGTTCGGTGGCGAGGCGGGTTGGCTCGCCCGCGCCGGCACCGGCGCGTTCGGCGAGTTCGAGCCAGGGGACCGGGGTCGGGTCCTGGGGAGCCTTGTTCCAGGCCAGGGTGGAGACGAGCAGCAGGAATGGGACCACCGCGAGGGTCAACGAGCGCATGCGAACGCCATCATGCACACGAACGGCCGCGGTTCCCGCCCGGCACTCTTTCCCGAAGACTGACTGTCTACGTGTCACCGCTGCGGGCGGTGGCCCCTATTCGACACGGAAGCCCATCGGGCGCGCCACAGGTCATGGACCTCCGCCGTCGCAGTACCACTTCCACTTGCGTGGCCAGCGGCGAACTCGGACGCTCGCCTGATCCACATCGGACTCTCTACCTGTCAGATTGGGCATGTCGGGGTGCTCGAGGCCGTCGCTGCTCCTCCTTGGCTTGCAGCGCTCCAGTGCGCGCGTCCGCCGCGTCACGAGCCGGCCCCCCCGCTCCACGAGGGCGCGCCGGCTGCAAGACGACTCGCCTGCTGCCCTTCTTGCGGCCTGATCGCTGTCCTGGCCGGCCCGCCCCAGGTGGCGCGTCGGGAATCTCATACACCCCGCCGAGGATCACGTCGTAGGTCACGGCACTCTCTCGCCGACCGTCCGCGACTCGTTCCATGTGGTCCCGGATGTTCAGGCTCAAAGCCACGCCGATGTCACCCGGCCGCAGCGTGATCGGTCGCGACCCGGTCGAGTCGCGCCAGAGCGCCACAGCTCGCGAATTGACGCCCAGGCGCGCCCTGTCACTCTCGGTCGGGCCGTATCTCCTGACCATTCCGTAGTTCGTTAGTGTCAGCACCGAACTACCCGGATCGTCATTCAGCACACTCGCGTACCTGGCCGACCATCGCTCGACGATCTGCGGGCCGTCCATCAGGATGGTAATGACCAGTGACGGACCGACCGTGCGAATCAGGTCCGCTATCGGGTCCTGCCTGGCCAGGTCCTCGCATATCAGCGGACAGATCGTTAGCCGACGACTGAGGTTGACGAACCGCACCTCCCGACGCTCAACTCGAATCGCTTCCCACCAGGATTTCGTGGCCTGCAAACGATACGCCAGGGAATACTGCACGAGCTGCGACTCGGTCAGCTTCCATCGGTGGTGTTTGGAGCGACTCCAACGGCTCTGATCGCAGCGCCCCATTCCCGGAAATCTCCCGTTCCCGTCAACCTGCTTGCAGTAGACCGCGTTGCGCGGAAAGTCATGCCTTGCTTCCTCCCGGATGCCAGCCACGTACGAACTGACTCCGTGGCGCATCAACTCTGTCTCCAAGATGATGCGCTCCGCCGATGAAATCGACAACTCCGGCATCACGACCATGTCGACACTTCCGAGCTCCGACCTTGCAACCCGCAGAGCATGCACCAATCGCTCACGGAATCGGCCACCATTAGGCTCAGGCTTTGGCTTGAACTCGAACAGGCCAAAGGCGTCCGACATGTCACAACCGGTGCATCTGCCCTCGCTGGACCGACTCTTGTCGTACTCCGAAAAATCCATTGCCCTCACTTCCAACGGCCACGGCAAGAGCAACACAGACATCCTGTCTTTCTGCTCGATCGTACGAGCCGTGTCGTTGACCTCGGCCTTGTCCCAGGTCACGACAACCGACGACCGATGGTGCCCGAGATAGGACGAGAACGAACGCAGCGTGATGCCCACCTCCGGCGTATGCCGCTTCGGCAACACCCGCACCGTCGATGGGTGCAGCGTCGCCAAGCTCGCGCCGCCCTCCCGCGTCGATCTCGACATCAGGCGATCCACTATCCGGGCCAGTGCGGGAGAACACTTGGTGAGGCCCTCTGGCCGATCCTGGCGTTCTGGGCGACCCTCGGAAAGGTCCCAGAGACCGAAGCCTACGCATGCCTCGTCGGCTATTGCATGCAGAGTCAGCAACGCAACAACGTTTGGCCAGTGTGCAGCCAGATCATCCAGGGATTCGTGGGCAACGCTCCGACTCCTCGATCGGGGTTCTCGCGTCTCCCCATCACGCACCAGTGCCCACATCGACATCAACAACGGCGGCGCAACACGCAACAGCCACTCGTACGGTCCAGGATGCAAGTGATGCACATCAGTCGGATCACATAGTTCCCCGCGAAGATGTACCCACGACACGATCTGGCTCGGTCTGACGACGCGTCTGTTGCTCTGCAGAATTCCATTCTCGAGGGACTGCGAGAGACCGTGACGCCATTGTCGTGCCGTCTCGCGAACCGCAACCGCCCACTCCGAAGTCGAAGGGTCCTGGTTGATACCGGCCTTGTTGCTACGGCCCATCCGAACCTTGGGCGCCGGGCCGGCGTCCGGACGCCCGTTCGGGGTCGCCGCAGGCGAGTCTTTCGGCTCCGGCCCGGCCCGCATGGTCGCGTCCACCGACACCAGCATCTGGTTCTTTGCTCGCAGGGCGATCAGATGCTGCCGGAAAAGTGCGACGAGCCGCTCTCGCGCCGGCTCATTGGCACCGCGCCGAATGGACTTTTCCAAGCGATGAATCTGATCACTGACTTTCTCCAGCGGCATCCGCTGATACATCTCCGTGGGAAGAGGCGGCCAGAAACGCGGTTTCCTCGAGCCCCCGTTTCCTCTTGGTCGAGGCGGGCAGATTGCAGCGAAGTAGGCGCCATTGCGATGCAGAACATCGCTCGTCATCGCAAACAGGTTGGGCGGCCACAGCAGGAGCACTTCCGGCGGAAGTCCACGCAACAGCGCATGGTAGTGCTGCCGGAGCGTCCTGCCTTCGGTTGGTCGGTCTTCCATTCTCCGTTCTCCACGCCAACGATTGAGTTGGACGAAACAGTGCGCTTGCGATCACGACGCCCAGTGCGTCCTGACATCGCGAGAACCAATGGTAGCTCTCCTCGCCGCAGTTCCCACCGCATCACTCCGCTTCCTACGGGCAAGACGGGGGATAATACGACACCATCGGACGTCCAACGGACCCGTTGATAGCATCACACGCGTTCCGACACCGTCAGCGGTCCGAAGGCAACTGATCCTTCCGACCACGACGCCGCCGGCTCCGCAACGCTGACCCGCTCACTCGGCCGTGCACGCGCGCACCCATCTGCTCGCGGTACTCTCTCTCTCTCTCCGTCGTCAAACCTTCCAGACGATGCCGCGCCGCCACAACCACGCCAGCGCGACGAACCAGCCGCTGATCCACAGCACCGCCCACAGCAGCGACGCCACATACGGATCCGCCCAACTGGCCAGCAGTTCGCTGTAGAGCCACTTCTGCACCGATACGGTCTTGCCATCGCCACCGGTCACCGTCCACAGCCGCCCGACCACCCGCGCCAGCAGCGCACTGCCGACGAACACGAGCAGCGCATTGACCCCATAGATCTGCAGCGGCCGCGCCCACCGCGCCCACGGCTTCACCTCGAACGCCCAGACCGCCACGCCCAACGCCGCGGTCGACAACCCGCCCGCCCACAGCACATAGCTCGACGTCCACAGCGGCTTGTTGATCGGGAAGAACCACCCCCACACCGCCCCCGCCGTCGCCAGCAGCACACCGCGCAGCAGGAGTTCGAGCACCTTGCCCTCCAGTGCCGACGGACGCGCCAGCACCCGCCCCGCCTGCACCCCGAGCAACGCCGTCGCGACCGCCGGAATCGTCGACAGCAGACCCTCGGGATCGTACGGCCGCCCGCCCCACGTATGACTGCCGAACACCCGGCGATCCATCCACCCGGGCAGGTGCATGTGCGTCCGGTGATCGCCGATGTCCGGGAAGCCGTGGCCCGGAACCGGGATCAGTTCGATCAACGGCCAGTAGACGGCGAGGCACCCGACCAGCACCGCCCGCTGCATCCGTTCGGTCGTGCGCAGGAACAGGATCGCGGCGATCGCATAGCAGACGCCGATCCGCTGCAGCACGCCAGGGAACCGCACCGTCCACAGTGGATCGAACAGATCCTTGCCGGCCGCGAAGGTGATCAGCGGAAACGCCGACAAGAACATGCCGATCCCGAGCAGCAGCAGCATCCGCTTCAGGATCCGCGGGATCAGTTCGGCATCGGCAATCCCCCGTTCCCGCGCCCGCTGCAACGCGGGCACGATCGCGACGCCGGCGACGAACAAGAACGTCGGGAAGATCAGATCCGTCGGCGTGCAGCCGTGCCACTCCGCATGCTTCAGCGGCGCATGGATGTGCCCCCAATCGCCCGGATTGTTGACCAGGATCATCGCCGCGATCGTCAACCCGCGCAGCGCGTCGAGCCCGAGCCAGCGCGACGCCGGCGCCGCGCTCATGCCGACTCCAGTGCCAGCCGCACACTGCCGCCATGCGCCTGCAGCCGTGCGCGCGCTGCCGGCGCCGGACAGCAACGCCGCAGCGCGACGATCGCCGTCTTGACCTCGCCGCCGCACTCGCGCAACGCCGCCTCCGCCGCCGTCCGTTCGCGGGCAGAGGCTTGCATGACGATCCGCACCGACCGTTCCTGCAGCTTGGCATTGGTCGCCTGCACATCGACCATCAGATTGCCGTAGACCTTGTGCAACCGGACGAACGCGCCGGTCGTCAGCATGTTCAACACCAGCTTCTGCGCGGTGCCGGCCTTCAGTCGCGTGCTGCCGGTCAGCACTTCGGGACCGACGACGACCTCGATCGGCACTTCGGCCGCCGCAGCGACCGGTGAGCCGGCATTGCAGACCACAGCAGCGGTGAACGCACCGACCTGCCGCGCGTGGTCGAGCGCGCCGATCACGTAGGGCGTACGGCCCGAGGCGGCGATGCCGACGACCGCATCGCGTGCGGTCAGCTGCCGCTCCTGCAAGTCACGACCGCCCAGTTCGGCGCTGTCCTCGGCGCCCTCGACCGCCTTCAGGAACGCCGACGGTCCGCCGGCGATGATGCCGACGACCTGCGCCGGATCGGTCGAGAACGTCGGCGGACACTCGGCCGCATCGAGCACGCCCAGGCGGCCCGACGTGCCGGCGCCGACGTAGAGCAGGCGACCGCCCGCGCGCAATCGCGCGGCGATCGCATCGACCGCCACCGCGATCGCCGGCAGCACCCGCGCCACCGCGTCCGGAACCTTGCGATCCTCGTCGTTCATCAGCTGCAGCAACAGCAGCGTCGGCAGCCGATCCAGTTCCAGCGACTTCGGGTTCTGGGCCTCGGTCGTCAGCCCGTCGAGTTCCGGTTTGGCCATGCGGATGCGGCGCAGTATAGCTCTGCGCCCGGTTCTCCCCGTGCACCTCGGCGCCATCGATTTCGCGATCCTGCTGCTCTACATGGCCGTGATGGTCTGGGTCGGCGTGCGCGTCGGCCGGGGCACGACCGGGGCGAAGGACTACCTGCTGGGCGCGCGGGACCTGCCGTGGTGGGCATTGCTGTTGTCGATCGTCGCGACCGAGACCAGCACGGTGACGTTCCTGTCGACTCCCGGCATCGCGTTCGGCGGCGGCCTCGCCGGCACCACCGGCGACCTGCGCTTCCTGCAGTTGCCACTCGGCTATCTGATCGGTCGTCTGGTCGTCGTCCGCTGGTTGCTGCCGCTGTACTTCCGCGGCGAGGTGTTCACCGCCTACCAGGTGCTGTCCGAACGGTTCGGCGGCGGCGTCCGCAAGATCGCCAGCGGGATCTTCCTGGTGACCCGGACCCTCGCCGATGGCCTGCGGCTGTATCTGACCGCACTCGTCGTGCAGGCCCTGTTGCCGATCGATCTGCCCTGGGCCGTGATCGGCATGGGCATCCTCACGCTGATCTACACGTACTTCGGCGGCATGCGCGCCGTGGTGTGGACCGACGTCCTGCAATTCGCCGTCTACATGGCCGGCGCGGTGGTCGCGTTCTTCGTGCTGCTGGCCGCGCTGCCCGGCGGCGCCGGCGACATCGCGACGCTGGCCGAACAGGAATCGCGGCTTCGGCTGTTCGACTTCTCGACCGCGCTCGACAACGAATACACGTTCTGGGCCGGCCTGCTCGGCGGCGCCGTGCTGTCGATCGGCAGCCACGGAGTCGACCAGCTGATCGTGCAGCGCTACCTGGCGGCCAGGAACCAGGCCCAGGCCGCGGCCGCGCTGTCGCTGTCGGGCGTCATCGTGCTCGCCCAGTTCGCATTCTTCCTGGTGCTCGGGCTCGGGCTGGCGGTGTTCTACCAGCACCACACGCCGGCGGCGCCGTTCACCAAGAGTGATCAGGTCTTCCTCGATTTCATCGTTCGCCATACCCCGACCGGGGTGCTCGGGCTGGTCCTCGGCGCCGTGTTCTCGGCGGCCATGTCGACACTGAGCAGTTCGTTGAACTCATCGGCGTCGGCACTCATCAACGACATCGTGCAGCCGCTGCGCGGCTGCGGCATGGACGACCCGAGCGGCCTGCGGCTGGCCAGGCTGGCGACATTGTTGTTCGGTGCCCTGCAGATCGTCGTCGGCATCACCGGCCTGGGCGGCGGGCCGGTCGTCAGCCAGGTGCTCGGCATCGCGTCCTTGACGACGGGCATCCTGCTCGGCGTCTATGCCCTGGGCACGCTGACGACCTCGGTCGGACAGGGCGCCGCGCTGATCGGCATGGCGGCGGGCCTTGGCGTCGACCTCGGCCTGAAGTTCGGGGTCGGCGGATGGCTCGCGCCGTCGACGCTCGCATGGCCGTGGTACGGCCTGGTCGGCAGCACGACGACGTTCGTCGCCGGCCTGCTCGCGTCGCACATCTTGCCACGCCGTTGACGTTCACCGGACATTCGATCACCCCCCGGACGTACGCGCCGACGCCGCTGGCAGAGACGACGTCATCCGCACTCACCGACCGCCGACCGACTCCAGTCGGGCACGGATCGCCGCCGCGGCTTCGGTCTCGCCCATGCCTTCGTGCGCCTGCACCAGTCCTCGCCACAGCCGCGGCAACTCCGCGGCGGCCCCGCTGCCGCCGCGTTCCGCTTCGGCCAACAACCGCAAGAACACCGCCTTTGCCTCGGCGAACCGGCCGTTTTGCACCAACGACTCGGCGCGGTTGCGCGGATAGGCCGCGGCCAGCGGACCGAGAGCCGACGGCCGCTCGTTCGCCAGCAGCTCGAGCCGATCGAACGCGGCGACTGCTCCGGCATGTCGCCCGGCCTGGCCGAGGATCACGCCGATCCGATTCAACGCCGTCATCGTGCCCTGGTCCGCCGTCAAGCCAGCGGCGGCGATGCGCTCGTCCAACACCGTGAACTCGCTTGCGGCCGCCGGATCGTCGGTCAGCTGCAGGCAGCGAGCCAAAGTGGCCTGGGCCACCAGCGCCTTGGGGTCGTGCGGACCGATGCTGGCCAGGTAACCGCCCAGCAGCTCGCGCAGCAACGGAATCGCCGGCGCCGGCTCGTTGCCGACGGAGTGCATGAACGCGAGCCCGTAGAGCGACTCGTGCAGTTCCGGATCGGCCGGCGACAGTTCGACCCTCGCCACGCGGACGGCCTCGGCCAGGATCGCCTTGGCGCCCGCCGCATCGCCGTTGCCCCACCGGATCGCCGAGAGGTTGTGCCGCGCCGTCAACGCTCTGTGCGCATGCACCCGACCATTGCGGTTCAGCCGGACCAGCAGATCCTCCCACAGTTCCTCGGCATCCGCGGCCTGCCCGATCGACTGCAGACCCCACGCCAGGTACTGCTGCGCCGCGAGCCAGCGCTCGCCATCATCCCGCAACAGGGTGTCCCAGCTTGCCCAGGTCGACTCCAACAGGGCACGAGCCGCCGGTCCTCGACCGACGCGCAACAGCATGGTCGCGAGTCCCATCCTGGTCGCCACCACCGCCGCCGCATTCGCCCCGAACAGCCGTTCGCGCGCCGCCAGCACGGCCCGCAACTCGGCCTCCGCTTCGCCGACTTCGCCGACCAGTTCATTCGCGCGCGCCAGATTGTCGCGCGCTGCCAGCGTGTCGGCGTGGTCGGCACCGAGCACACGGGTCTGCCGCGCGACCACCTCGCGCAACAGCGGCACCGCCGCGGCCGGCTGCCCACGCGCGGTCAGCACCTGGGCGAGGTTGTTGATGGCGACCAGCAGTTCGGGGTGGTCCGCGCCCTGCGTTCGGGTCCGGATCGCGACGATCTCGCGCAGCTGCGTCTCGGCGTCGGCCAGACCACCGGCATGCTGCGCCAGGGCGGCCAGGTTGTTCCGGGTCGCCAACGTCAGCAGGTCGTCGGCACCCACGGTGCGGGTACGACGCTCCAGCACCTCCAGATAGGCGGCGCGGGCCGCCTCGAGCTGCCCTTGGTCCTCCAGGATCTCCGCCAGGTTGTGCAACGCATTCAGCGTCACCGGATCGTCGGCCCCGAGCAGTCGTCGATGCCGTTCCAGCACCTGCTGAAAGTGGGCGGCCGCAGCGGCTGGTTGCCCCCTCGCCTTCAACGCCATCGCCAGCCAGGTGCGCGTGGCCACGGTATCGTCCGCGTCCGGGCCCAGATGTGCGCGCCGCAGATCGAAGGCAACCGCCAGTTCGCGCTCGGCATCCTCGTAGCACGACAGGCCCAGGAACGACCGGCCCAGCGTGGTGCGGACCCGCGCGGCGGCCAGCGGCGCATCGGCGAACGTCGCCGGCACCGCCGTGGCGGCACCGCGCAGCACATCGACCATGCGCACCTCGCTGCCGGTGTGCGCCGGATCCAGCGTCAGGATCGTCCGCTCCAGGAAGTCGCTGGTCCGCTCGGCCAACCCGCCCTGCACGGTGGCCCGCCGTTCGGCAGCCTGCGCCTGCAGCATGCCGGTCGCGGTACCGACGATGGCGACCAGCAGCGTCGCCGCGACGACGGCAGACGCGAGCACCAACGACCGATGCCGCCGCGCGAACGTTCGCGCCGTGTACCAGGCACTGGCGGGACGGGCCAGGATCGGTTCATGCCTGAGCCACCGGCGCAGATCGCCGGCAAGACCGGCGGCACTCGCATAGCGCTGGTCGCGATCGTGCTGCAGCGCCTTGTGCACGATCGTCGTCAGATCGCCGCGCAACGCCCGATCGTGGCGATCCATCGGCACAGGGAGCTGACTCCGCAACGCCGCCAGTGCCGGCAGCAGGTCCATGGCGCTGGTGTCGACCGGCAGACGATGCGTCAGCAGTTCGTAGCCGATCACGCCTAGGGCCCACACGTCACTGCGCGTGTCGACGGCGTGACGATCGCCCGCCGCCTGCTCCGGACTCATGTAGGCCAGCGTCCCGAGGATCTGCGGCGCCGCACTCTGCTGGGTCGCCAGCGGATTCTCTTCGACCAGCCGGGCGATGCCGAAGTCGAGGATGCGCGGCTGCCCGGCCTCGTCGACCAGGATGTTCGCCGGCTTCAGGTCGCAGTGCACGACGCCTTTCTGGTGAGCGTGTTGCACGCCATCGCAGACCCGCGCCAGCAATTCGACCCGCGCCCGCACCTCGAGCCGTCGGCGATCGGCCCAGGTGGTCAACGGCTGTCCGGCCACGTACTCCATCGCGAAGAACGGCTGCGGGCCGGCGCCGCCGTCCGCCTGACCCGCGGCATGGATCTGCGCGATCGCCGGATGTTGCAGCCGCGCCAGCACCTCGGCCTCGTGCTCGAAGCGGCGCATCGTCCGCGGCGTCGCGAAACCCGGCCGGACCAGCTTGAGCGCCACGATGCGCCGCGGGTGTTCCTGTTCGGCCCGATAGACCACACCCATGCCGCCCTCGCCGATCAGGTCGAGCAGCCGATAACCGGGCACCTGCGCCGTCAGGCTCACCGACAGGGCGCTCGATGCCGGCCGTTCCAGGAACGACGCTCCGGCACGGTGCTGGGCCAGCAGTGCAAGGACCTCGACTCGCAGTTCGGGATCGCCCCCGCCGTGCGCCTCGAGCACCGCCGCAAGGTCCGCCGGCGGCGTCTCCAACGCGAGCAGGAACAGCTCCCGCGCGCGGGCGTACCGTTCCGGATTCACGGCCGGGCACCGCCGGCCAGTTCGCGGCGGAGCCAGGCCCTTGCCATGCTCCAGTCCCCTTGCACGGTGCGGCGCGAGACACCAAGGGCCGCCCCGATGGCGTCGTCGGACAACCCACCGAAGAATCGCAGTTCGACGATCCGCGCCTGCCGGGCATCGAGGCCGGAAAGCCGCTGCAGCGCCTCGTCGATGGCCAGCACGTCCGCCGCGGAGTCGGCCGCGGGCACCACCGACTCGTCGAACGTGATGCTGCAACGCCCACCACCGCGGCGCGCCGCCGTGCGGCGCCGGGCATGGTCGACGAGGATCCGCCGCATCATCGTCGCCGCCGCTCCCAGCAGTTGCGCCCGATCGGTGGTCGCCTTGGCACCGGTCCGCAACACCCGCAGACACGCTTCGTTGACGAGCGCCGTGGGTTGCAACGTGTGGTTCCGTCGCTCGCCGCGCAGATATCCCGCCGCGAGGGTCCGCAGTTCGGCCTGCAGCGCCGTCAGCTGCATGGCCATGTTCGGGTCGTGTGGGCCGAGGAACGGCTGGCCACCCGGTTCGCTGATGGGTTCTGCCATGGTGCTGCAGGCCCGGGAGCCACCGGGCTGCGGCTGCATCGTAACGCATGCGGATGCGGCCTGCCCGGTCGTCGCCCGACCGCCGTTGAATAGAACGGGCCGTCGACGGCATCCCGTGCTTGCGCGCGCCCACCGCGGCGCGCTCTGATCCCCATCGATGCTGACCACTCTCGCGCTCGCGTTGGTCACCTGGACCTGCCTCCTCTTGATCGACCAGGCACTGCCCGGCCGCATGGGCCATGCCGGCGCCGCCAATCCGGCGGGCCGGCTGATTGCTGCCGCCCGCACGCTCGGGTTGTTCCTGATCACCGCCGGCGCCGTCGGCAATGCCAGCACCGGTGAGCACCTCGGCCAGGACATCGCCAACGTCGCGATGTCTGCGGGGGTCGCGTTCGTGTTGTTCCAGCTGATCGTCCAGGCCGGCCTGCGGCTGCTCGCCAGCGGCCGGGTCACGACCGCACTGCAGAACGGCAATCTGGCGATCGCGACGCTCGTCACCGGCCACATCGTCGCCACCGGCATCCTCGGCGGCGCCCTCTGTGGCAGCCGGACGCTGGGCGAACTCGGCCTGTCGGTGACCTTCGTCGCCATCGCGCAGGTGTCGCTGCACCTGCTGGTGTGGTTGTTCCGCCGACTGACCGCCTATGACGATGTCGACCAGGCGCTGCGCGGCAACATCGCGGCTGGCGTCGCCCATGCCGGCCTGCAGATCGCGTTGGCGCTGCTGATCGCGCGCGCCGCCGATGGGCCGTTCGTCGACTGGGGCACCGCACTGGGCGAGTACGGTCTCGCCCTCGCCGAGGGCCTGCTGGTGTATCCGCTGCGCCAGTTCCTGGTGCCGGTGTTGTTGCTGCGCCAACGGCCGGCGTTGTTCGGCGGCGCCCTCGACAAGGCCATCGGTGACGACCGCGATGTCGGTGTCGGCGCCATGGAAGCGGTCACCTACGTCGGCGCCGCCTTGTTGCTGAGGACCCTCGGATGAACGACTACCCGGACTTCGCTGCCCGTGCCGCCGCGCTCGGCATCACGGATCCCTGGTGCCTCGGCGATCCGCGTCTGTCCCCGCACGCCGTGGTCCTGACGCCGACCCACGCGCGCGAACTGGCGCAGGCCGCCGAGGGCATCGCCGCGGTGCATGACGAACTGGTGCATCTGGTGACCGCCGAACCGGCACTGCTCGACAGCTTCTTCGTGCTGTCGCCGTGGCAACGGCTGCTGGCGCAGGCATCGTTGCCGCACTGGCATGGTCTGGCACGCGCCGACGTGTTCCTCACCGCCGATGGCGCCCGGGTCTGCGAACTGAACTGCGACACGCCCAGCGGTCAGCCCGAGGCGGTACACCTGTCGGCGCTCGCCGCCAGGGACCATGGGCTGCGCGACCCCAATGCCGCCCTGCCCGTCCGTTTCCGGGCGATGCTGACCGCACATCTGCGCCGCGTCGGCACCGCCGGGCCGGCGACGATCGGCATCGTCTATCCGACCGAACTGACCGAGGACCTGGCGATGGTCGCGCTGTACCGCGACTGGCTGCAACACGCCGGCCACCGCGTCGTGCTCGGTTCGCCGTTCAACCTGACGATGGCGCCGGATGGGCGCATCGCCGTGCTGGATGAGCCGTGCGACCTGTTGCTGCGCCACTACAAGACCGACTGGTGGTGCGAACGGTTGCCCGTCCGCGATGACGAGGAACTGGCCCAGGATCGCGATCCGCTCGGTCCCCAGCTGGCGGCGCTGCTGCAGGCCGATCTGCACAACAAGACCGCCGTCGTCAATCCGTTCGGCGCGCTGCTGCCGCAGAACAAGCGTTCGCTGGCGTTCTGCTGGGAGCAGCAGGATCGCTTCTCGGCGCGCAGCCGGCAGGCGATCGCCCGTTGGCTGCCACCGACGCGTCGACTTGAGCACGTGCGCGACGAACTGTGGCACCAGCGCGAACACTGGGTGCTGAAATCGGACTACGGTTGCGAAGGCGACGAAGTGATCGTCGGCGCGCTGGTCGATCAGGAGGTCTGGGAGGACGCGCTGGCGCACGCCATCGCGCAGCGCTGGGTCGCGCAGCGGCATTTTGCCGCCACCGCCGACGCCGATGGCCAGGTCGTCAACCATGGCGTGTATCTGGTCGGCGGCCGGACCGCCGGCTGGCTGCTGCGCCGGCATCCGGCGACGACGATCACCGACACCTCGGCGCGCTGCGCCGGTGCACTGCTCGCCGAGGACCACGCATGAGCGAGAGCCAGGGACCGTTGTTCACGGCCGAACGGATGTTCGACCAGAACGAACTGCTGTCGGCACGCTGGTGGCAGCGCAGCGTCGTCGCTGCCGCCGCCGCCAACGCCGCGGATCCGACGCGGCGCACGGCGATCGGCACGATCTGTGTGCTCGCCACCGGCGCCGTGCTGGTCCGGCTCTGCTGCTGCGCGGCTGCAGCAACACGCCGCCGCCGATGCGCTTCTCGCTGCAGGTGCAGAAGGAAGCGGGCTGGGATCAAGGCGCGACGCCGGGTCAGCCGTTGTTGCAGCAGGACGCCACGCCGAGCGATTGCGATGGCAAACCGCTCGACAACGACGCGCGCACGCTGCTGGCCGAACGACTGCGGCCGCTGCGCGCCGACCTGCTGCCCTGGTACTCCCCGACGCTGATGCAGGTGCTGCAGAACACCACCGACGCGCGCCTGATGGGCCTTTCGGCGATGAACTCGGCGGCCATGGGCGTCGCGTTCGCCCGCGGTGAGGCCATGCAGGAACTGCTGCGCGGCCTGGCCGGCAAGGAACTGGCGCTGGTCGTCGATCTGGCCGGCCCCGAGTCGGTCGCGTTCGCCGCGGCGCTAGCGGCGCACTGTCACGTCGTGCCGACGTTCGACAACTGGCCGCATCCACTCGGTGTCGTGCCCGCGCACCTGACGCTGGCGGCACTGCTGTACCACGGCCCGAAGCTGTATCGCGATCGCGGCACCGACGAACGACCCGTGCTGTTCGCGTTGGATCGCAACCGGCTGGCCGCTTACCGCAACGAGCCGAACCGGTTCGACAACCGCTACCGCGTGCGCCTGCCCGACGTGGCCGCGATGCAGAAACTCGGCATCCGGCGCGTGCTGTACCTCGTTCCCGCCGGCGTGCCGCATGAGGAACTCGACGACCTGAACGAACTGTTCGTCGCCTGGCGCCAGCACGGCATCGAGCTGCGGATGATCGATCTCGGCGACTTCAAGCCGGCGACGGCGCCCGCGGCCGCGACCCCGGCGACCAGCAGTACGCGAACGCCGTACTACTACCACGGCTCGCCGACATCGCACTTCTGGTTCTGGCACCACATCCCGTGGTATTCGCCGCCAGCCGCCGTTCGTGCGACCGATCCCGGCGTGCCGCTGACCGGTCGCAACTACACACCGAACACCCGATCGACGCAGTTCTCGCCCGGCCTGCCGCACATCGGGCTGACACCGGATCCGACCCGGCGGTCCACTCCGAGCGGCAGTGGCGGCAGTTGGGGCCGATCGTCGGGCCGCAGTTCTTTCTCCGGGTGAACCGATGAGCGAACTCTTCTTCGGCGTCCAGCTCGGCATCCGCAGCAAGCCCGGCGATCCGTGGCGCAGCCAGCTCGTCGATCTGGTGCGGCTGCACCAGAAGGACCTCGGTCTCGCCGATCAGCGCGGCCTGTTCGGCGCGCTCGCCAACCTGCTGACGCAGGCGATCGATCGCGCGACGGTCGGTACCTGGGATCTGGTGCCCGATGGCCAGGGCACCTGGAACGAGTGGACCACCGGCCTCGAGGACGATGCGCAGGAGCGCTGGGTCAGCGACCATTCCGGCGCCGCGCTCGATCACGTGCTGGTCACCGTCGCCATGCTGATGCCCGACGGCCAGCCCGCCGCGGATGTGCTGCGCGAGGTCTGCGATCTCGAGGAGGCGCAGTTCCACGAACGCACGACCTACCGTTCGCTGTGCGAAGCGCTCGGCCGGTTGCCGTGGACCTCGGTGCGCCGCTGCGGCATCTACCTGACGCCAGGCAGCGAGGACCTGGCGTTCTCGCTGCGCGAACTGCAGGGCGACGGCTACGGCTACCTTGCCGAGATCCAATGAGTTCACCACCAGACGCCGCAGGCCAAGTCTGCCGCAGGTGCGGCTCAACCAAACGCATGCCCAGGCTGCCGCTGGTCGATCCGGGCCAGCTTCAGGGTGCGTCGCTGAAGGTCTTGCTCGGGGCGACCAGACCCGACGCGTGGCTCCTCCAGGGCCCGATCTTCGCGACTCTCGAAGCCGACTGCTGTGGCGAATGCGGCTACGCCGAGCTGCATCTCACCTACCCGGACGAGGCCTATCGGGACTGGCAGCGCGTGCGGCAACGCCCCTGACAACGGGCACGAGAGATTGCGGATCGCCCCGCACCTCGCGATGCTGTCGCCGTGACTTTCCAGACCACGCGCTGGAGCCTGATCCTGCGCGCTCAACTGCCCGGCGCCGAGGGCCATGCGGCGTTCGGTGAGCTGTGCGCGGCCTACCAGGCCCCGGTCTACACGTTCTTCCGCCGGCACGGCGCCAATCAGGACCGGGCCGCCGAGCTGACACAGGGCCTGTTCACCGACCTGCTCGAACGCGACAGCCTGCGCACCGCCGATCCGCAGCGCGGCCGCTTCCGCGCGTTCCTGAAGACCTGCGCGCGGCACTGGTGGAGCAACGAGCGCGATCGCGCGGCGGCCCGCAGACGCGGCGGCGGCCGCCGGCCGCTAGCGATCGACACCGACGCGCTGGAGACCTGGCTGCAGGACGTTGCCGTCGACCATCTCGACGCCGACGCGCTGTTCGAACGGCGTTGGGCACAAACCGTCATCGACCGCGCGCTGTGGCAACTCGAGCAGGACGAACTCGCCGCCGGCCGACAGACCCTGTTCGCCGAACTGAAGCCGGTGCTCGACGGCACGCAGCCACGTGAGCCTTGGGCCGTGCTGGCCGACCGCCTCGGCACCACCGAGGGCGCGCTGCGCGTCGCCGCCCACCGACTCCGCGTCCGCTGCCGCGAACTGCTGATCGCCGAAGTCCGCGACACCCTGCCCGACGACCACGACCCCGGCCACGAACTGCAGGAACTGCTGGCGGCGTTGCAGGCCGGTGCTCCCGGTCGGAATTCCGGCGAATCCCGGTAACGTCCGGACCATCCTGCTGCACCGGTGGCCATGGACCCGACCCACCGCACGCCCGATCCTGCCGCCCTGCTGCACGCCGCGATGTCCGGTGGTGGCGACTCCATCGCCCCGTGGACTCCGCCCGCACTCGCCGAACTGGCCGGCGCGTTCCCCGAACTGGCGATCACCGGCCTGGTCGGCCAGGGCGGCATGGCCGCGGTCTACCGCGCCGAACAGACCCGACTCGGTCGCACCGTCGCGCTGAAGGTCCTGCGCCAGGATCTCGCCGCCAAGCCGCAGTTCGTCGACCGTTTCCTGCGCGAAGCCCGCGCGCTCGCCGCGCTGTCGAACCCGCACGTACTGGCGATCTTCGACTTCGGCGAACGGCAGGGCTTCTGTTACCTGCTGACCGAGTTCGTCGACGGCGCCAACCTGCGCGAGCTGATGCGCCTGGGGACCCTGTCGCCGGCCGAGGTGCTGCGGATCGTGCCACAGATCTGCGCCGGCCTGCACTTCGCGCACCAACACGGCGTCGTGCATCGCGACATCAAGCCGGAGAACGTGCTGGTCGACCGCGCGGGCCTCGTCAAGCTCGCCGACTTCGGTCTGGCGAAGCTGGCTGGCGAACCGCCGCGTACACCGCTGACGGGTCC
Organism: Planctomycetota bacterium; assembly: GCA_016713175.1. Taxonomy (GTDB): domain Bacteria; phylum Planctomycetota; class UBA1135; order UBA1135; family UBA2386; genus JADJPQ01. Next base: position 258,108 of record JADJPQ010000004.1, on the reverse strand, counting down.
GACGACGGTGTTCGGCACGCCGCACTACATGGCCCCGGAACAATGGCAGGGCAGCGGCAGCGTCGATCATCGCGCCGACATCTACTCGCTCGGCGTTGTGCTCTACGAACTGCTGACCGGCAAGTTGCCGGTCGGCACCTATGCACCGGCGTCGCGGCAGCCCGGCGTGCCGGCGGGCATCGATCAGGTCGTGCAGCGGACGCTGCAACCCGAGCCCGAGCAGCGCTACCAGAGCGCGCACGAGGTGCAGCGCGATCTCGAACGGCAGCAGCCGGCGACGCCTCCGGCCGTGACGCCGACGCCTGCGCCAGCGCCGCGCGGCGTGCTGCGCTGGCTGGTCGCCGCCGTGTTGATCGCCGCCGCTTGCGCGGCGCCGATCGCATGGTTGGTGCACGCTCAGGTGCAGGCGGACTTCGCCAAGCGTGACCCAGACGAGCAGTTGCGGCAGGCCGAGCAGCTGTTGGCGGCCATTCAGGGCACCGTCGCCGACGGCAAGCCCTGGACCGGTGCCCTGCCGGAGATCGCACCACCACAGCCTCGGGTCTCGTTACCGAACTGGTTGCGACTCGGACCGTTCCGCTGGGCCCTCGTCGCGACCGGGATGTTGGTGTGGCTGTGCCTCCTGGCGGCCTTCCTGCGGGCGCGCCACCCGGCGGTACCGCGCTGGCAGTACGTCGCCGCGCTCGTACTGGTGACGTCGCCGCTGACTGTCGGCCTCGCCGCCGGACAATGGGCCATCGCGATGCGCTACGCCCAACCGACCGCCGGCGTGCTGCCGTTCGTGGCCATGTTCGTGATCGCGGCCGCAGCCGTCGCCGGCATCAAGAAGGCCTGGCAACTCGCCGGCAACCGCAGACAACCGCTCGTGGATCGCCTGCCGCGGGCGCTGCCCCTGACGATCGGCCTGCTCGCGCTCGGCATCGCCGGTTGCGGAGTCTACATGGCAACCAACCTGCAGGTCGACGCCTGGTCCCGACGCGAGATCGGACCGATCGTCGCGATGCGGCTGGCCGGCATGACCCGCCAGCAAGTGCTGACGCGAATGGGTCCGCCGCTGACGATCTCGCGCTCACCGGGAGCGATGATCTGGGGCTATCGCGGTCTGGATGGCCAGGAACGCAGCGACGCGGTGCAGTTCACCCAAGGGCAGGTCACGATGGTCACCACGGATGCGGTGCTGCTGGTGCCGAACCCGACCCCGACGCAGGCGCCATGGCTCGGTCAGACCGTCACCGAAGTGATCGCCGCCCTCGGCCCCGCAACCGACCGCTCGACCAGCACCGACCCGAACGCGGAGACCGTGCTGAGCTGGCGCAACGAAGTGGCGGTCACCGTATCCGCCGATGGCATCGTCGTCGGCGTGCACCGCTGACGCCGCGTCGCCGCGGAACCGGCGAGCTTCCACGTGTGTGTTGCCGCAGGCCGCGCTAGCCTCAGCACGCGTCGATGCTCCGCCCGCTCCAGCCGTTTGTCCTGCTCACTACTGCCCTGTGCGCGCAGCAGGCGTCAGCCCCGCCAGTCGCCACCGGCGCCGATATCCTTGCCGAGACCGGCGCTGAGGCGTTGCGCGAACGCAGGATCGGACTGATCACCAACCACACCGGTCTCTGCAGCGACGGCCGCCGCACCATCGACGTGCTCGCCAAGGCCGACGGCGTGCAGCTGGTCTGCCTGTTCTCCCCCGAACATGGGCTGGCGGGCAAGCTCGACGAATCGGGCATCGCGCACGGCACGGACGAGGCGTCCGGCCGGAAGGTCTGGTCGCTCTATGGCGAGACCCGCAAACCGACCGCCGCGATGCTGCAAGGCGTCGACACGCTGGTGTTCGACATCCAGGACATCGGCTGCCGTTTCTACACCTACGTGTCGACGATGAAGCTCGCGCTGGAGACCGCCGCCGCGCACAAGCTCCGCTTCGCCGTGCTCGATCGCCCCAATCCGATCGGCGGCATGGCCTTCGAGGGCCCGGTGCTGCAACCGGGCCGCGAAGACTTCGTCGGCTGCTACACGATGCCGCTGCGGCATGGCCTGACCGCCGGCGAACTGGCGCGGATGATCGTCGGCGAAACCGGCCTGCAGGTCGACCTGCAGGTCATCGCCTGCCGCGGCTGGCAGCGCCACGACCACTTCGAACGAACCGGGCTACCGTGGACCAACCCGTCGCCCAACATGCGGAACGTCACGCAGGCGCTGCTGTATCCGGGCGTCGGCCTGCTGGAAGGCACCAACCTGAGCGTCGGCCGCGGCACCGATCAGCCGTTCGAGAACCTCGGTGCGCCGTGGTGCGATGGCAGAGCATTGGCGGCAGCGCTGCGGCAGCGCGATCTGCCGGGACTCGCCTTCGTGCCGATCCGCTTCACGCCGACCGCTAGCAAGTTCGCCAACGAAGCCTGCTCGGGGATCCACATCGTCGTCACCGATCGCGCGCGCGTGCAACCGGTGGCGCTTGGCATCGTCATCGCCTGCGAACTACGCGACCGATTTCCGGCCTGGAAACACGAGAAGCTCGACTGGCTGTTGAAGGACCGCAGCACCTACGACGCGTTCGTCGCCGGCGCCGACGCCGCCGCGCTGCAGTCGCGCTGGCAGAAGGACCTCGATCTCTGGCGCATGCGCCGCAAACCGTTCCTGCTCTACGACTGACCATGACCGTTGCGATCGGCCTCGAAGTCTGCCTCGATTCCCCGCCCGACGTCCTGCGTTCGGCGCGCACCTTCGGCCTGTTGTGCAACCAGGCGTCGGTCGACCTGCAGTTCCGGCACGCGCCCGAACTGCTGGCGCAGCGCTACCGCGACAAGCTGAAGGCGCTGTTCGGCCCGCAGCACGGCCTGTGGTCGACGCAGCAGGACAACATGATCGAGACGCCACACGCGGTGCATCCGCGTCTGGGCATCCCGGTGCACAGCCTGTATGCGGAGACCCGGAAGCCGACGCAGCAGATGCTGGCCGGGCTCGATGCGCTGGTCGTCGATCTGCAGGACGTCGGCACGCGCGTCTACACCTACATCTGGACGCTGACCTACTGCCTGTCGGCGTGCGCGCAGGCCGGCATCCCGGTCGTCGTGCTCGATCGCCCCAACCCGCTCGGCGGCACGGTGGCCGAGGGCCCGCTGCTCGATCTGGACTACCGCAGCTTCGTCGGCCGCGCGGCGATTCCGATGCGGCACGGGCTCACGATCGGTGAACTGGCGCGCTACTGCAACGACGCCATCGGCTACGGCTGCGATCTGCACGTGATCCAGGTACAAGGCTGGCGTCGCGCCATGCTGTGGCCTGAGACCGGCCGGCCATGGGTCCCGCCGTCCCCGAACCTGCCGACGTTCGCGAGCGCGCTGGTCTACCCGGGGCAGGTGCTGCTCGAAGGCACCAACCTCAGCGAGGGTCGCGGCACGACGACGCCGTTCGAGGTCTGTGGCGCGCCCTTCGTCGATCCATGGCAACTGCTGGCGTTCCTGACGCCACGGCAGCTGGCCGGCGTGGTGCTGCGACCGATCGCGTTCGAACCGACGTTCCAGAAGTTCGCGGGCGAGCAATGCCGTGGCGTGCAATTGCACGTCACCGACCCGGCGGCGTTCCAGCCGTATCGGACGACCCTGGCGCTGCTCCGGGCCGTGCACGAACTGTGGCCGCGCGACTTCGCGTGGCGGCAGCCGCCGTACGAGTACGAGACGCAGAAAGCACCGATCGACATCCTGGCCGGCAGCCCGGCTTCGCGCGAGTGGATCGATCGCGACGGCAGCTGGAGCGAACTGGAGAAGCTGGCCGCGGCGCCGGCTGACTGGTGGCAGCGCGTCCGCCGATTCCTGTCGTACTAGACGATGCTGCGGGCCACCAGCTGGCAGCAAACTGCCAGCAACGCCTTGGCGATGACGATCGGCCGCGCCCCGCCGAGGCGACACCCAGGTCGTCCCGGCGGCGGCAACCGCTGCCTTGCACGCCAGCACTGACCGGCGCTACCTCGCACCATCGGCTACAGGTTGCCGATGCGCATCTTGACGCCGTTGGAAGCGTTGGCACCGACGCCGAACGCCGAATTGAACGTCGAGCCCAGCGCGGCGGCCTGCGACCAGATTTCGACGCCGATGAACATCGGGCTGTTGGGGATGAAGAAGTTGATCAGGCCCTGCCCGCCGCTCACCACGTAGAGGTTGGTCACCGAGGTGGCCAGCGTCGCGTAATTGAAGCACTCAGGCATGCCGAAGCCCGCCAGCGGCGCGCCGGCGACGCTGCCCGAGAAGCCGACCAGCAGCCCACCGACCGCCTGCGGCAGTTCGTGGGCGGTGATCGTGAACACCGGGTTGCTGTTGATCAGGGGGCGTGCGCCCATCGTCAGCGTCAGTGGCAGGTTGTCCGGATACCCGGTCGCGAACGGCATCTCGGCGGACAGGTCCTGGCTGCCGCGGTTGGCCGCCGCGTTGCCGAGCGTCCACCCGATGATCGCCGGGAACGAGCCACCGCCGCCGATGCTCATGGCGCCGTAGCGGTACTCGACGTTGCCAGTGGCGTAGTGATAGACGACCTGGAACGTGCTGGTGGCGGCGTTGTCCGGGATCGACTGGTAGGTCACTCGCAACTGGCCATTGGCCAGATCCTCTTCGACGTAGACGCCCGCCGGAGCAACGGCGCCGAACGGCGACGTGTTCTTCCAGTGCGGCATCCACCGGATGGGCCCCGACAGGACTTCGGCGGCCGTCGGCGAAACGTCATTGGTGATCGCTGCCGCCTGGGGACTGATGTAGCCCGCCGTCGCGATCTGCAGGTCGACGGCGCCGGCAATGAGGCCTCCAGGAGCCGGATGCAGGACCACGTTGCCGCTCGGGAAGGGGCCGCCCGCCGTGCCGCCGAGTGCCTGCGCCGCCGAGATCACCGAACTGACCGCCGGGAACGTCACCGGCGTACCGGTCGGCGGCACCACCGGGTTGTTGCTGACCGAGACGTTGTAGCGGTTTTCACCGGGAACCAGCGTCATCAGGATGCCGGGGGTGAAGCCGGTGCCGAAGTCGAGGCCGGCCGGGTTGGCAAACACTTCGTAGAACGACGACCAGCGGCCGTAGCAGCCGCTGCCGACCGCTTGCCAGGACGCGACCGGCGTCGGCGTACCGCCGAGCTGGTAGTGGAAGGTGCCGTTGAAGATGCGCGGCTGGAACGTCGGCAGCGTCTGGAAGACGTTCGACGCCGCGCCGCCGCGGAAGATCAGGTTCGCATCAGCGAACATCGACGCCGGGCTCAGGCACGAGCCGGGCACGGTCGTGCTGCTGCACTGGCCACCATTGGTGTAGCCCCAGTTGAACGCCGAGGTCGCCTTCAGCGCGATGCCGTAGTTGCCGGGCGCGAGTCCGAGCGGCGTGTTCAACACGCCCTGCGCCATGATGCTGGCACCGGTAGCCACCGGCGCGCTGCTCGTCACCAGCACCCACTGCGCGGGGTTGGTGGCGTTGCCGAGGTAGGAGCCAGGCCCCATGTACAGGTCGAAGTTGCCGACACCTGGGGGCAGCGGGACCGTAACGCCGCCCTGGATGATGGTGGCACCGCAGAGGAAGTCGATCTGGGTGATCGTGATCGGATTGATCACCTCGAGATCGAAGTAGATGCCGCCACCTTGATTGCCGTTGTTGCCGCCCTGGCTCAGGGTCGGCAGGGAGAACTGGCCCAACGCCACCGAAGAGGTGGCCAGGACCGCGAGCAAGCTGAAGCGATGCATGGTCTTGGTTGCTCAGGGGAAGTCGGCGCAACCATCGAAGTGACGGCAGGCCGAGCCTGCACGATAGCACGATCGGCCCGGGTAGCCATCCAGGCTGGCCAATCCGGCCAATCACGCTTCGCGAACAACGATCCGGCAATACTGACCTCCGCACTGCCGGAGTGCCACACCGCTTGACGCCGAGTCGGGGAACGTCTTTGCGGCTCCGGTGCAGAAAAAACCGCCTTCGGCCGATTGCCAAAGCGTAGCGAATCGCTGTTCACTGGCAGTCCCGTTTCCACGCCTCCCGACTCCAGCCTCGGAGTGACCATGAAGTTCCCCCCCCGGTGCGCACAGCGGCGGGCCCGCTGTGGTGCGTTCCTCGTTCCCATTCTATGTCTGCCGGCTGCCGCCCAGTCGCAGTCGACGCAGTCCCTCGAGAAAGGGGAGGGCAGCGCGGTGGTTCTACCGGCAGCTGCACGCGGTGGCGACGCGACGGCCAGGCGACCACCGCTTGCGGCCACGATCGCCAACGCAGAAGGCTCGGCCGCGCTCGAACTGCGCGATGGCGAACTGCGCGCGAATGGCGATCGCTACAAGGCGGTCTTTGGCGCAGCCCACGTCGACTTCATCCCGGCGCTCGGCCGCCGGGCACCGCACAATCAGCCGCTGCACCTCGAGCTGGCGCAGATCGGCCGCGGTCAGGACCACGCCCCGGTGCCCGCACCGGAACGGCGGCACGACGCGCTGCGAGTCGAGTACGTGCGCCGCGAGTGCGTCGAGCGCTACGACGTGACGCCGCAAGGCCTCGAGCAGAGCTTCGTGTTCACCTCGCTGCCAGCGGGCAGCGGTGACCTGCACGTCCGCGTCCGCTTCGGCACCGAACTGCAACCAATCCAGGACCACCTGGGCTGGCGCTTCGAATTGCCCGGCGTCGGCGGTCTGCGGCTCGGTGGCGTCACCGGCATCGATGCCGGCGGCAAGCGGGCCACCGGCTCGGTCGAGGTCCGCGGCGACATCGTGGACCTGTCGCTGCCGGCTTCGTTCGTGGACGGCGCGAGCCTGCCGCTGGTGCTGGACCCCTTGATCGGCTCGGTGTTCAACGCGTTCACCAGCGATCTGGACGACGGCGATCCCGATGTCGCCTACGACGTCACCAACGACGTCTACCTGGTGGTGTTCGAACGGACCTTCTCGGCCACCGACATCGACATCCACGGTCAGCGGGTCAGCGGTGCCGGCACCTTGGTCGGCGGTCGGGTATTCATCGAGAACGGTCTCACCAACGAATTCGATGGCGCCGTCGCCAACGTCAACCTGCGCGACCACTTCGTGGTCGCCTATTACCGGGCCGGCGACATCATGGCTCGCAGCGTCAACGCCGCGACCGGCGCAGTCACCGCCGAGATCGCGGTCGCGAGCGGCACCGACACCCAGACGCAGTGCGACATCGGCGGTGAGGCGACGACCAGCGACGACGACGCGTTGTGCGTCTGGTGGAACTCGACGGCATCCGCGATCGAGGCGGCGCAGATCACGGTCGCGGCCGACGGCACGCTGAGCTGGTGGGATCCGACGACGATCTACGCGTCGACCACCCTGCCTGGCCGCTATCCGCGCATCTCCAAGGGCGGCGGTGACACCGGCAACCATGCCATCGCGTTCGAGAAGGTCTACTCGGCCACCGACGTCGATCCGTACGTGACCCTCGTCAACCGTGAACTGACGATCCTCGACGATGCACGGGCGATGGACAGCGGCGTCAACTACGCCCGGCTCCCCGACGTCGATGGCGACGGCCGGCACTGGGTGGTGGCGTGGGAACTCGAGGAATCGGCGTTCCCCGGCATGCAGGACATCCTGTGCCGCTCGCTGACCTGGAACCCGGCGGCCACCACCGGCAACCAGGGCGCGCTCGGCAGTTCGATCACCACGATCACCGCCGACGCCAACGATGACGAATACGCCGCGTCGGTGACCTGGGTCGGCGGCTCGACCTTGGTCGGCTGGACCGACAACGACGGCACTGCCTACAACGCCTACTTCCGCTCGATCGACCCGTTCACCTGCCTCGCCTGCGAGTCCACGGGCCAGTACTGGCTCGCCGGCGGCTTCGCGTGGGACTACTTCCTGAAGGGCTGCAGCCAGGCTTCGGGTGGCGGCGACGAGGACGAGGCGCTGCTGGTCATCGAGACCAACGACAACGGCGGCACTGGCACCTCGAGCATCCAGGCGCAGAGGTGGCAGAGCGTCGACGGCACACTGGCCGAGCTGGCCAGCGCCTGCGGCCTCGACGCCGGCGACATCTATCTGACCTGCGCGCGCTCGGGGAACGCCGGTTTCTCGGCGCGTCTGGCCAGCGATCTCGCCAGCACCACCGCCGCGCTGATCGTCAGCCGCGACTACCTCGGAATGCCGTGTGGGAGCTGCCGGCTGATCCCCGACCCGTACAGCGGGTTCGTGTTCCTGACCACTACCGGCAGCAACGGACAGGCGGCGCTCGACGCGGCCCTGCCCGCCAGCGCCGCGATCGTCGGCCTGTCGTTCTACGCGCAATGGCTGGTGGCCGAACCGGTGTCGCCCGGCTGCTACCTGTTCGGCAGCGACCTGACCCGCGCCTTGCGCATGACCATCCAGTGATCCCGGAGGCAACCATGAACTCACACCCCACTGTTGTTCCGTTCCTCCTGCTGGTCGCCGCGACGACGTTGTCGGCGCAGGATCCCGTGACCACGCGGGAACTGCCTCCCGGCCCGACTTCCGTGCGGCAGTCGACCGCGATCGAGCAGCGCGGCAACCATGTGTTCGCCGGCGGTTTCGATTACGAGGCGACGCTGGATGGCACCGGCATGCGCTTCGTCCCGGCGCTCGGCATGGCGGCGGCAAGCACGCAGCAACTGGCGCTGCGACTGCGCGCTGTCGGTCGAGCCTCGGCGCCGATCCCGGCAGCGGCATTGACGGCTCAGCCGGCAATCGCCGGCCACCAGGTGTCCTACCCGCGTGGCGAGACCATGCGGGAAAGGTACGACGTGACGCCCGCCGGCCTGCAGTTGAGCTGGCACTTCGCGACACCCCCGGCCGGCACCGGCGATCTGGTCGTGCACTACGACCTCGACACGACGTTGCCGCTGGCCGCGGCGGCAGCCGGAACGTTGTCGTTCCACCTGCCCGGGATCGGCGGCGTCGGCATCGGCGCCGTCACCGGCATCGATGCCCTCGGTCGCCGCATCGCGGGCGAACTACGCCTGCACGAGAAAGTCCTCGAATTGCGCCTCGCCGCCGCGTTCGTCGACGAGGCCGCGTACCCGCTGGTGCTCGATCCATTGATCGGGACCCAGTTCCTTGCCGAGACCGGCGGCTGGAATGACAGCGCCTCGGATGTCGCCTACGACGCCACGAACGACATGTGGCTGGTGGTGTTCCGCCGCGTCTTCTCGGCGGCGTCGCAGGCCATCCGCGCGCAGCGGATCAGCGGCGCCGGCGCGCTGGTCGGCTCGTTCCTCAGCCTGGTGAGCACCATCAACGTGAATCACCCGACCGTCGCCAACTTGAACCTGCGCGACACGTTCGTCGTCGCCTGGCAGCAGGCGCCGTCGATGTTCGAACCGTACGACATCGTCTGCCTGTCGGTGAACGCCGCCACCGGAGCAACGTCGGTCGCGACGTCGATCGCCGCCGCTGCCGGCGACGAGATCCACCCGGATGCCACCGGCGACAACACCACGAGCGATGACGAGGCGATGATCGCCTACGAGCAGCCCGGTGCCGGCATCAAGATCGCCTCGGTCACCGTCGCCGCGGCCGGCGCGCAGCCGACGCTGCAGGGCACTACCGTGGTGACCACCAACACCGCCGCCAGCAACCCGGCGATCTCGAAGAGCCAACCGTCGGCGACGACCTACGCGATCGTCTGGACCGACGTGTCGGGCCTGAACACGCGGCTGCGGGCTCGCGCCCTGAACCGCAACGGCAGTCTGCTCGGTAGCGAGATCACCGTCACGACCGGCTCGACGCTGCTGGGCACTGGTCCGGGCAACGTCGATGTCGACGGCAACGGCACCGAGTTCCTGGTGGTCTACGACTTCACCGAGACGGCCGCCACCAACGGCGAACGCGACGTCTGGTGCCGGGGCTTGAACTGGAATGGCACGGCACTGACCGCCAGCTCCGCGTTCACCGCGATCAACACCACGGCAACGACAGATCAACAGGACCCGGCCGTGGCCTTGTGCCAATACAAGTACCTGGTCCTCTACGCCGACCAGTTGCTGCCGGGCGCCAACAATTACGACATCCGCGGCGTCGAACTCGGCGCCAACTGCGCAACCTGCGGCAACCCGATCCACCTGACCGGGCTGAACGGCTCGCTCACCCGCAACGTCGAGTTCCGGCCTGCGGTCGCCAGCGTGTACGGCGGTGGCCTGGCAAGTGACGAGGCGCTGGTCACCTTCAGCGAAGCCGACGACACGCTGCCGTTCGAGAGCAGCATCATCGCGCATCGCTACGAAGCCCTCGGCGCCGGCGGGGCCCGCACGATCCTCGGCACGATCTGCGGCGCCGGTGGCACCATCGGCACCGCCGGTGGGCCGTTCGCGGTCGGCAACACCGACTTCCGGGTCACGGTGACCGGTGTGCCCGCCGGGGCGCTGCCGTTCCTGCTGATCGGCTTCCCGGGCGGTGAAGTCGCCTGCGGCTCGTGCACCTACGTCAATCCGGTGTCGAGCAACTTCCTGCTGCCGTCGGGCAGCACCGCCGCCTACGCCTATCGACTGCCCTGCTCGACGATCGCGTTCGTCGGCGTCACCGTGCAGACGCAGTGGGCGATGTTCAACACCACGACGAGCCCATGCCCGGCCGTCCCGACGCTGGCCTTCAGCCAGCGCCTGCGCCTCACCCTCGGCCTCTGATCCCGCAAACACGACTTTCCAGGAGACCACCATGCAAGCTCGAACGTTCCTGCTGCTGGCCGTGGCTGCGGCCTGTTCCGCCCCATCGCCGACCGAATCGAACGCCCAGATCTCCGGCCGCGAACTGACGCTGGCCGAAGGCCGCGCCAGGTACCCGGCGCCGAAGAAGCCCGGCACCTCCGGCGCCCGCGAGGCCGCCGAATGGCGCCGCATGCGCATGCTCGACGAGAACGGCAACCTCGATCCGTTCGCCCGCCGCGCCGCTCTGGCCGAACGCGCCGCCAACGTCGACTACCATCAATCGATCGACAACGGCGGCATCGGTCGCTACGGCTGGACCGAGCGCGGCCCGGACAACATCGGCGGCCGTACGCGCGCGCTGCTGGTGCATCCGACCGTTCCTGCGCGCCTGTTCGCCGGCACCGTCGGCGGCGGCATCTGGCGGTCGGACAACTCCGGGCTGTCGTGGACGCCGGTCAGCGACTTCATGGGCAACCTGGCGGTGTGCTGCCTCGAGTTCGATCCGAGCAACAGCAGCATCATCTGGGCCGGCACCGGCGAAGGTTACGGCAACGGCGATGCGCTGGCCGGCGAGGGCATCTGGCGCAGCACCAACGGCGGCACGACCTGGACCCAACTGCCGTCGACCACCGGGTTCCTGCGCACCAACCGCATCGCGGTGTCGCAGGCCAACGGCAACACCGTGCTGGCGGCCACCAATGGCGGCATCCGCCGCAGCACCGACGGCGGCACGACCTGGACGACGGTCCGGACCGGCAACAGCTACCAGGTGCTGATCGATCCGGCCAACGCCAACAACTGTGTGGCCCACGTCAACGACGGCGTGCATCGGATCGTCTACTCGACCAACGGCGGCTCCACCTGGACGAACGCGACCGGCACCTTCTCGACCGGAACGCGCATCGAACTGGCATATGCCCCGGCCAACGCCGGCTGGGTGTACGCCAGTCTCGGCAGCGGCCAGTGCTGGCGCAGCACCAATGGCGGCGCCTCGTGGACGCAACGCACGACCACCGCGATCAGCAACGGCAGCCAATGGTGGTACGACAACGCGATCTGGGTCGACCCGGTCGACTCCAACTACGTCGTGATCGGCGCCGTCGACATCTGGCGCTCCAGCAACGGCGGGCAGACGTTCACCAAGGTCTCGGACGGCTACATCAACACCTCGCAGGCGCATCCGGACGTGCACTTCTTCGCCAACGATCCGGGCTACGACGGCAGCAGCAACCTGGTCTTCTACGCCTGCACCGACGGCAGCGTCTACCGCACCACCAACATCCGCACCGTTTCGACCACCTCGGGCTGGTCGCGGCGCGACCAGGACCTGCGCTGCGTGCAGTACTACGGCGTCGCCGGTCACTCCTCGGGCAAGCTGGTCGGCGGCACCCAGGACAACGGCACCCACACGATCCCGGGCGGCAGCAACACGGCGATGCTGACCTACGGCGCCGACGGCGGCTACGCGGCCATCGATCCGACCGACAGCAACTACATCTACGGCGAGACCCAGAACCTGGGCATGCACCGGTCCACCGACGGCGGTGTCAGCGGCACCAGCATCACCACGGGCCTGCTCGACGCCGGCAGTTGCACCAACTTCATCGCCCCGTTCGCGCTGTCGGTCAACAACGTCAACTACCTGTTCGCCGGCGGCTGCAGTCTGTGGCGCTGCGCCAATGCCAAGGCGGCGACCCCGACCTGGACCTCGATCAAGGCCAGCATCGGCAGCAGCATCAGCGCGGTCGCCATCGCCCCGACCAACGTCAACATCGTCTGGATCGGGCACAACAACGGCCAGGTCTACCGCACCGCCAACGCGACCGCCGCGACCCCGACCTGGACCACCGTCGACAACAACGGCACCAGCAACCCGCTGCCGGCCCGCGCCATCACCGCGATCCTGATCGATCGCACCAACACCTCGTCGGTGCTGGTCGCGCTCGGCGGCTTCAACGGCGACAACCTGCGGCGCACGACCAACAACGGCACTACGTTCACCGACGTCACCGGCGTCGGCGTCACCGGACTGCCATCGGCGCCGATCTACGCCATCGCCCAGCACCCGACGCTGACCGGCAGGTACTACGTCGGCACCGAGGTCGGTGCGTTCGGCACGTCCGACAACTGCGCCACCTGGTCGACCAGCAACGATGGTCCGGCCGACGTCAGCGTCGATGACATCACGTTCCTGCACGGCACCTCGACGCTGCTGGTCGGCACGCACGGCCGCGGGATGTGGACGACGACGATCCGCGAAGCGGACGTCACCGCGCTCGGTGCCGGCTGCGCCGGCTCGGCAGGCACGCCGGCGCTGTCGGCCACCGACCCGCACATCGGCGAGAATGTCGACATCACGTGCACCAACCTGGTCGCCAATCAGGTGGTCTGGCTGGTGCAGGGCACGTCCAGCACGTCCTGGCTCGGCAACGCGCTGCCGTTCGATCTGGCGGCGTTCGGCGCCCCGACGTGCTTCCTGCGCGTCAGCGCCGACATCGTCCGCGACGGCACCTCCAACGGCACCGGTGTCTATTCGGCGAGCCTGCCCATCGCGGCCAACACGGGCCTGCTGGGGCGGATCTTCTACCTGCAGCTGGTCGCCAACGACCCGCCGGCCAATGCCTGGGATCACACCGTCAGCAATGCGCTCACGCTGACGATCGGCAACTGATCGCTTCCGCGCCGCTCGCTCAGCTCACGTGGTCTCGGCGCGGCGCAACCAGTCGGCGTAGGCGGTGTCGCCCGCGGCCGCGGTGACGATCTCGCCGCGGCGCATCTGCCACAAGCCGAGGAGCCCCAGCTTGGCGAGCGGCCGCACCGCCAGCCGGGCGAACTTCGATTGCGCCGGTTCCAGTCGGAACAGTTCCGCGAACGGCGCCGCCAGTTCCCGGTGAATCACCGACCCGAGCGCCGCGTCGGTGCACAGCGCCGAGGCCAGCAGCCAGCGAGCCGGCTGCCAGCGCGGCTCATCGAGCGCCAGCGCGAACAGCCACTCCAGGATGGAGCGTTGCCCGAACAGCCGATCCTTCGGCATCGCACCCATCTGCGCGACGACGAACGCGGCGTGCTGGCCGAGACCATGCACGTAGCGCTCCCACCAGGCATCGTTGCCGACGCCGGTCGACGCCAGTTCCGGCACTCCGAGCAGGGGCGCCAATTCGGCCAGCAGCGCCTGCACCGCCTTGCCGAGTTCGCCAGCCTGACGGCCGGCGGTCGCCGTGGCATGACCGATTCGCTGCCGCGTCGCACAGTCGTAGACCCACAGATCGACCCGGACCTGTTCGCCATCAGGCCGCAAAGAGCCGGTCACCAGGCGCGCGCGCCCGCGTTCCGAGTCCTGCAGCAGTTCGGTAAGCCGATCCTCGGGCCATGGCTGCTGCGAAACCACCCAGCCGCCGACATCGGCAACCGGCAACGCGACGCTGGCGCGAATCGGCGACAGCAGCCAGAACTGTTCGGCCAGGAACAACGGCAGGCTGCGCGACAGCCGACCGAAGTCGTCCTCCCGCTGCACCTGCTGGTTGGCGGCGACGTTCTGCACCGCCAACGACGCGAACACCACGACCGGTGCCTGCTCCGGCTTCTGCGGCAGCAACCACTGCGGTTCGTCGAGTCCGGCGAGCCACAGCGGCCGATCGAGCCGATAGATGACGACCTTGGCCGGGCCGGTCGGCAGCGTCGGCGCCGTCGCGGTCGCCAGCTTGCCCAGTTCGGCATCGAAGCGCGCCAGATGCTGGTCCAGCATCCGCGGGAACCGCAGCCGCAGCTGATGCAGCAGGTCCTGACCAGCGGCGAGGTTCTTCTGCGCGACGTGGAAACTCAGCACGTGCAGCCCGATCTGCGGATGGTGGCGCGCGATCGCGTAGCGCGGCAACACCAGTTCGGCGAACAGGTCGCCGCGGCCGATCTGCGCGATGTCGTTGGCCAGATGCAGCAAGGCATCACTGTGACCTCCGGCCAGCTGCACGACCTCGCGCCATGCTGCCGCCGCATCGTCGATCCGCTGCTGCTGCAGCCGGATCTTCGCCAGGAACAGCCGCCCGCGCCAACTGCCGGGCAGCGCCGCCAGCTTCTCGACTTCGGCCGGATAGCCCTGGTCAGAGACCTGCTGGTGCCGCACCTGCAGCCAGCCGTGCACCGCGTCCGGATGATTGGCGTCGAGCTGCACCGCCTCCCACAGCAACTGCTCGCACTTGCCGACGTCGCCTTGCCGTTCGGCCAGGAACGCGAGGCCAACCCGCGCGACCGGTGAGTTCGGACGCCGTTGCTGCAGTTCGCGCAACGTCGCGGCGGCCAGATCGGGCTCGCCAGCATCGCGCTGCACCGCGGCCAGGATGCCAAGGCACCGGTCGAGATCCTTGTCGATCACCGTCAACCGGTTGGCGGCCGCGATCACGTCGGCGGCGAGGCCCGATTGCAGGGCCTGCACCAGGATCCCGGCCAGGCGTTCGGGGTCGCTGCCGTGCTGCTTCATCAGTTCAGGCAGGATCTGGTTGCGCCACTGCTCCCGCGGGATCTGCACGCGCCGACCGAACGCATCGAACGCCTCGACGGTGTCCTTGCCGGCGGCCGCAGGTGCGGGCGACGAGGCCGGTGCGGGCGCTGGGGCCTCGGCGACCGGCGCCGCAGCGGGTGCGGTGGGCGGCGTGCTGACGGATGGCGGCGCGGCGGCCGGGGCTGGTGCTGGTGCGGCAGCAGGCGGCGGTGTCGGCGGCTGGTTGCCGGCGGGCTTCTTCTTGAAGAAATCGAACAATGGCATGTGCTTGCGGTCCGTGGCTCGGCGGAACCGCGCACAGTAGCGTCCCGGGCATGAACCAACCACTCGACGTCGCGACCGTGCGCCGAGCGTTCCCGAGTCTGCTGCGCCGGAACGGCGATCGGCGAGCGGTCTATCTCGACGGCCCCGCCGGCAGCCAGGTGCCGCGCGCAGTCGCCGATGCCGTCAGCCGGTATCTGCTGCACAGCAACGCCAATCACGGTGGCGAGTTCACGACCTCGCAGGCCACCGACACGATGGTGGCCGAGGCGCGGCGCGCCGGCGCGGCCTTGTTCGGGGCGGACGATCCGGAAGAAGTCGTGTTTGGCGCCAACATGACGACGCTGACGTTCCATCTGGCGCGGTCCCTGGCGAGGACCTGGCGGCCCGGCGAGGAGATCGTCGTCACCGACAGCGACCACGACGCCAACGTGACGCCGTGGGTGCTCGCCGCGCGCGATGCCGGCTGCACCGTGCACCGGATCCCGGTCCGCAGGGACAGCACACTCGACCTGCACGCCGCCGCCGAACGGCTCGGCGAACGCTGCCGCATGGTCGCCATCGGCGCCGCCAGCAACCTCAGCGGCACGATCCACGCGGTGCCGAAGATCGCCGAACTGGCACGCAGTCGCGGCGCGCTGACGTTCGTCGACGCCGTGCACTTCGCGCCGCATGGGCGGATGGATGTGCGCCGACTCGGCGCCGACTTCGCCGTCTGCTCGGCCTACAAGTTCTTCGGGCCCCACGTCGGCCTGCTGTACGGCCGACGGGCACTGCTGGAAGAGCTCGAAGCCTACAAGGTCCGCACTTCCCCGCCGCACGGCGCCGAGAAGTGGCAGACCGGCACCGCCAACTTCGAGGGCATCGCCGGCACGCTGGCGGCGATCGACTACCTGTGTCATCTCGGCGGTGGCGGTGACGATCGGGCCGCGGCACTGGATGCCGCGTTCGCCGCCATCGAAGCGCACGAACGTCAACTGTGCGTTCGTTTGTTGACCGGGCTGCGCACGATCGCTGGACTGCGCGTGATCGGCATCGACGACCCGCAGCGCATCCGCGAACGGTGCCCGACCGTGTCGTTCGTCCATCCGCAGGTCCCGCCACACGAACTCCACCGGCGGCTCGCCGAACGCGAGATCTACACCTGGGCCGGCAACAGCTATGCACTGGCGCTGAGCCAGGCGCTAGGGCTCGAGCCGGACGGCGTGCTGCGGGTCGGGCTGCTGCACTACAACACCGAAGAAGATGTCGACCTGCTGCTGACCGCACTCCGCGAAGTGCTGGCGTGACGGGCCCTGCGCCCGGATGGTCCGCAGCGGTCACCGCGCCGCAACCGACGCGGTGCGCGTGGAGTCGGCCCAACGACCACCGCAGCGTCCCGGCAGGATCCGGAATCCCAACGCCACCAGCGCTGTTGCCGGGAGGTCAGACCATTCCTGATCCAACTGCGGATCCCCGACCCGCACGGTTGCCCGACCGCCCGCCGCCGGCAACACCGCCAGGCCGACCTGGAACCGCCGCGGCAACGACGTCCACCCGCGCAAGTCGGCACCGGGCCTGGCCAACAGCGACACGCTGAACAGCACGACCGCAGCCGCTGCCGCAATGCCGGCACCGCTCTCGATCTGCCGCAAGGCGCCGGGGTCGACACCGGGTTGCCTGGCATTCGCCAGGGCCTCGCCGGCGAGCCGCACGATCTCCCCGCCGCGCTGCCGCAGTTCACCGGCGAACGCCGCCTTCCCCTGGTTGATCCAGTCGGCGACGCGGAGCCCGGACTCGGAGACCTGGTGATTCGCTGAACCGACGTCGAACATCGCCACGCTCTTGCCCGCGATCTGCACTTCCACGGGCCGCAACGGCTTCAGGTCCAGGTCGTAGGCGAGGTGCGCGCCCCCGGTGCCGGACGCCAGCTTCTGCGGCCCGTTGCCGTCCTCGACCAGCACCACGGTGTTCCAGCCGCCGGATGGGGCCGTGTGCAGCAGCGGTTGCAGTCCGGGAGCGATCCGCACGAGCTGGGCCGCAGTGTTGTCGAACGCGGTCTGGTCGGCCATCTGCAGACTGCACAGCGCGTCGAACAACAATGGCAACGCGAAATCGCATTCGCGGGTCGCGGTGCGGTCCGCCAACTGGGCCGCCCGGAACCACGCTCGCGCCGCCTCGTAGGCGCCTTCCTGGAACGCCAACCAGCCGAGATAACAGCTGCACAGGCACTGCTCGTGCGGTTCGCCCTTGAACTCCTTGGCGCTCTCCGAACGAAACACCGACATCGCCGCTTCCTCGTTCACACCGGACACGATGCCCATGCGAGCCGCAGCCTCGCGCAGCCGATCGTAGGCCCGCTCCCGATCCCCGGCCAGCAGATGGCAGGTTCCGGCCTCCAGCAAGTACATGGTGCGATCCACCTCGCTGGCGCGCGCCAGTTCGCGTTCGGCCTCTCGCTGCGCCGGGCCGATGCGGTTGGCCCGCACCAACTCTCCCACCCGCGCCGAACTCGGCGTGCTACAGCCCGCCACGACCAGGACCAGGACGACCCACCGACACATGGTCACGACAACTCCTGCACTGTTCATCGGTCACCTCCGCTGATAGATCGGGTGCCGCGCCTCGGCACGCTGGTAATCGACGCTGCCGCTGGCGGTAGCCACGCCATCCAGCGTCGACAACTGGAACACGAACTGCACGTAGCGCGACAACTCCGTGGCGGCCTGGATCGCGTGTTCGCGTACCGTGCCGCTGAGCGAAAGGTCCGGAACCGGCAAGGCCGGCGGCGGCGTCGAGCCCACTCGCTTGCCACCTTGCTGCTCGAGCTGCAACCGCTCCCCGATGCTCTCGCCCCGTTCGGTCAACAGCTCGAACCGCCGCGGCTCACGTTGCAGGGCGGCAGCCAGCACCGCATCGGCGACGATCTCGGGATCGAACTGCTGGCTGGTGGCGTTGACGATCCGATCCATCCGCACCAGCACGCGCCGGCCATCGGCGCGCCCCGGCACGACTTCCTCGAGTCGGGCGACGATGGCACCGGCAAAGTCCCGCAGGTCCGCGGCCTGCAGGCCCGTGCCACGCCGATGCTGCACGGTGTCCGGGTCTTCCACGCGCATCCGCGGTCGCGAACCGCGACACCCGAGCAGGGCCACCGCCGCCACGATCAAGCCAGTGCTTGTCCTGTTCATCGTGAGTCCACTCCATCCCAGATCACCCGAAAACCGAGGTCGTCGGCCGAGTAGCTCGCACCGTACGACATCTGATGGGCACACCGGCAACGATCGGGCCCATCGCGCCACGAACCGCCGCGCACGAAGCGATGGCCATCGGCGCGCGGGTCGGCATCCCCGCACCATTCGGCGGCGTTGCCGAGCACATCGAACAACCCGAACGGATTGGCGGTCTTGCTGCCACCCGGCGCAAGTCCATCGCAGCCGTCATCGCCAGGGAATACCGCGCGATAGGCCGGCATGCCCGGGTCGCCAGCCGAGCGGCCGTTGGCATGCGCTGCGGCCCCGGCCTCATCGTCACCCCACCAGAACCTGCTCCAGGTTCCTGCCCTGGCGCAGTATTCCCATTCGATGGCGCTCGGCAGTCGGTAGCCATGACGTTGGCAGTACGCGTTCGCCTGGTGCCAGGTCACCCGCACCTTGGGCAACGCGGCCTCGCCGGGCTCCGCGGTCGGAACCGGCGCCGGCGCATGGAACTCGGCAACCGACACTTCGCGGACGGCGAGCCAGATCGGACCGGCCACGCGTTCTCGCCGTTGCACCGGATCGGTCTTCAGGTGCCAAGGATCGGCCGGCGAACCGCCGCAAAGGAACTCGCCACCGTCGATGCGCACGAACTCGATGCCGGTGCGGGGGTCTATCCGCGTGCGCGGCGATCCTGACGGCGGCACGGTCAAGGCCGGCGCCGCTACTGCCGTCGCCGGTTCCTCGACGGTTGTCGGCGCGGTCGCGTGCTGCTTCGGCTGCGGCGGTTCGACGAACACCAGCGGGGGTGCCGACGGCAACCCGGGTTCGGATTCCGGCGCACGCGGCCTCGCGGCCGCGGGTGGCTCCACCACGGGTGCCGGCGACGATACCGACGCCAACCGCTGGTCGCCGTCGATCGTGGCGTTCGCAGGGTCACCCGTGGGCATGCCGCCCCCGACTCGCTCGATCCCGACCAGCAGCACCGCGGCCAGCGCAACGCCGCCGATCACGGCAGCACCGCCCCAGCGAACGGCAGCGCGACGCCAAGGTGTCGTCGCCTGGCTCGTCGCGTGGTCAACGCTGGCGTTGGCATCGGCCGCAGCCGGATCGTCGGCGACCGAACCGTGCGGACGCGGCTCGCCGATGCCTGCCGCAAGCGCCGTCACGGTCCGTTCGCACCGCCCCAGCAGACCGCGCAGTTCCTCCTTTCGTCTCGAGGGCTCCAGACCGGGCAGGGCGGCGAGCGCCTCGACGACCGCGCGGGCGTCGGGAGGGCGCACCGCTGGGTCCGGCGACGTGGCGCTGGCAACCAGACCCGCCAAAGCGTCGGGCACCCGTACGCCTGCGCCACCAAGCAACAGTGACCCGCGCATGGCCGCGGCTTGCCAGGGCGCGAGGCCACACTGTGGCGGCAGCGGCGACTTGCCGGTCACGAGCGCGTGCAGGGTCGCGCCGAGCGCGAACACGTCGGCGCGGGGCGAACCGGGGTCGCCGCGCGCCTGTTCGGGAGCCATGAAGGCCGGCGTTCCGGCCACGGCGACGGTCGCCTGTTCCTTGCCCCACGCCGTCGCGAGCGCCACCCCCAGATCGCCGAGCTTCACTGCACCATCGGCGCCGAGCAGGATGTTGTCGGGTTTGACGTCGCGGTGGACGATGCCCTGGTCGTGTGCAACCGCGAGTCCGCGTGCGGCCTCGTGAACGATCCATGCGGCGAGGGGCCACGACAGCGCTCGCTGCCGCAGCAGCAAGTCGGCAGCCGACCCGCCGGCCAGGTACTCCATCACGATGTAGTGCAGTTGATCGGCGTGCCGGACATCGTAGACCCGCACGAGCCGTTCGTCGGGAATCGCGGCGGCCAGCCGGGCCTCGCGCAGGAACCGGCGCAGGAACGCGGCATCGTCTACCGACGGCCGCAGGACCTTGACCGCGACGTCGACGCCGAGATTGTCGTGCCGACCGCGGTACACCGTCGCCGTGGCGCCCTCGCCGATCTTCTCCAGCAGACGGCAGGGTTCGAGCCACGGGCAACTACCACGTCGCGGCAATCGTGCCAGCCAGTTGTCATCCGCCGCGGTCATGGCAACGTCAGGGATTGGGCCACTCGCCGAGCGTGCCGTTGGCAGTGACGGTCAGGTTCTTCAGCTCATCGACGAGGATGTCGAGCAGGCCCGCGCCACTGGTGCGGATGCCCTCCCACGTCACCTTCATCACCCGATGATCGTCGCCGAACTCGAGCACCCCGACGTTGGGCGACGTGGTACCGGTGGTCTTGTAGTATTGGTGGCGTTCCAGACGCCACTTCGACTCCGCATCGGACGCGGCCAGTTTCGTGCCAACCCAGTAGTCCGCAGCCAACAGTCCCCAGCGACGGACCGGCTCGATGTGCAGGCGATCACCATCGCGAACGATCAACCAGCGGTGCGTTTCGCCCAGGAAGTTGACCTTCCACATGCCCGTGCCGGGCTGCACCGTGCCGCCGGCGAGCTGCGTGCGCGCCTGCTGTCGCGCGTTCTCGGTGACCGCGATCATCGTCTCGCGCGACGGTCCAAGACACGCGTTGGCCAGCAGCAGGGCAGCGCTCCACGTGATCACGAGAGTCCGGTTCATCGGTCCCCCTTGCGCTCGACGACCGCGCCGTCCTGCAGCCTGGCCCAGGCCTTGTCGACCACGACACCGTCACGAAGATCGTACACCGCCTCCAGCACCTTGCTGGTGTGGTAGTGCCACGCGTCGAACTCGTGCCGCTTCCAGGGCATCGGATGGTGGTAGATCAACCGTTCCTGCCCCCAGTCGAGGAACTCGACCCATGTCGGAGCGCCGAACCTCTCGTCGATCTCGGCGCGGCTCGTGTTGCCGATGCGGACGCTGCCGAAGCCCTTCTCGGACACGGCAGCGGGAGTGGAACTGCAGGCGGCGACCAGCGCCGTGCACAGACAAAGGGAGGCGAATCTCATGCGCAAGCTCGTCAGTCAGTGGAAACGGGAGGGGCACCGCCCGCCGGTGCTCCGCCGTCACCAATGCATGGCGAAGCCGTGTCCCAACCGAACCGCCGTCGCCCGGATTCTGAGGACTGGCTACTTGCCGAAGATCAGCACCCGACCGTGGATGCCGCCGCCGTCCTGCGGCGGGATGAACAACACGTAGGAGCCGTCGAACAGTACGCCCTGGTAGCCATCGAGCCCGACGCCGGCGCCGCCCGGGTCGAATGCGGCAAACGAGCCGCCGCCCCGAACGTTGCCTGCGTATCGAAGCGCAGCACTTCGCCGCGGAACGCGGTGCCGTCGTCCAGGTCGCCGTGCTGTCGCTGCCGCGCTGGGCACAGCCGGCAAGGAAGGGCGAGAACGCTGGCGGCTGGGGCCAGGAACGGGACATTGCGCATGCGGGGAACCGACTCCGTCGACGGAATCGACAGTGCCGGATCGACGGCTCGAGCGGTTCGTTGCCCTATGCTCGGTCCGAATGCTGCGCCGCGTCGTCGAAGCCTGCCTGACTCCCCCGCTGCTGCCGCTGCTGATGCTGGGCGCCGGATTCCTGTTGCGGCGTCGCTGGCGCAAGACCGGCACGCTGCTGGTCGCCGGCAGCATCCTGCTGCTCTGGGCCCTGGCCACGCCGTTCGTCGCCGGCCACCTGTTGCGATCACGGCAGACCGCCGCGCCCCTGCCGGCGACCGGCCCATTGCCGCCGGCCGATGCCATCGTGATCCTGTCGGCCGAAGCCGATCGCGAGGCCCCCGAGTACGGCGACGCGGTGGTCGGGCCGATGACGATGCAGCGGGTCCGCTACGGCGCGTTCCTGCACCGCCGCACCGGGCTGCCGATCCTGTGCAGCGGCGGCAAGCCGTCCGCGGCGGCGCCGCCGCTCGGCGAACTGATGCGGCGCGCGCTGGTCGATGAGTTCCGGATCCCTGAGGTCCGCTGGACCGAGGATCGGTCGGCCGACACGTTCGAGAACGCGCAGTTCTCGGTTGCACTGCTGCAACCGGCCGGCGTCCGTTCGATCCTGCTGGTCACTTCGGCGTGGCATCTGCCGCGCGCCAGCCGTTGCTTCGAGCAACTGGGCATCACCGTGATTCCGGCCGGCACCGGCTACCGCGGCGAACCATACGATAACTGGATGTCGCTGCTGCCGCAGTGGCCGGCGCTGCGCGACAGCTGCCTGGCGCTGCACGAGATCTACGGCGCGATCTGGTATCGGCTGCGCTGAACCAGGCGCTACTTGCGAGCCGGCGTCAACGGCGGCGTGACATCGACGGCGCCCGGCCGCCACAGCACCAGAGCCGCAGGCGTCTCGATCACCGATCCGAGGACCGCGCCCTTGGTCGGGCCTTCCTCCTCGAGCAGCGTCGCCGCCATTTCGAAGTAGAGATCGCGGCCATCGAGCCAACGGACACCGGACTCGTCGGCGAGCCACGCCAACGCCATGGCCATCCAGCCGCGATGCTGGGTCTCCACACCGAGCACGGCCGGATTGTGGCGCCCGGTCCAGTGCTGCGACAACCAGGCGAAGCCGCCGCGCACCGCGTCGTCGGCCTGCTGCAGCAGAGCGCCGTCCTGCACGCGCCGACGACAGCACAGGATCGCCGCCATCGCGCCAGCGGTCGCGTCGCCCCGACCCATCCAGGGTGCCCGCCACTGCCCATCCATCCAACACGACATCGGCACGCCCCCGTTCACCCGCGTCCCCGATGGCGGCTTCGCCGTCGACTCCGGTTGCCGCTCCGGTTCCGGGCCGGACCCGGCCGCAACGGCGGCATGCAGCAGATGGCGCAGACAGTCCTCGAACACGGCATCGGCGACCGGCACGCCAGCGCGCGCCGCCGCATCCAGCGCCTGCACGCTGATCCAGGTCTGCCACGAGTCCCAGTTCGACGAGTCCCTGGCGAACGCCCACCAGATGCCGTTCTTGCCGTCACGGTCGCCGCGCCTGGCCAGACCTCGCAACGCCGTGACCCGCGCCGCAACCGCCGCCCGCATCGCCGCGGGCAGTTCCACGGCCGGCGCCGCGCCGGCGGCACGACGCCCCCGATCCGCCGCCGGCGCGTGCAGGCCGACGATGGCCAGGATCGTCAGGGCGTGGCCGTGAGGTTCGGTCATCGGCCGCTGCAGCAGTGCCGCGAGCGCGCCGTCGATGCCCGGATCGCCGGCGCGACGACCGGCTCGCGCCAGACCGTGGAGCATCAGCGCATGCAGCGACGGGCCGTGCACCGCTCCGCGATTCTCGCCCGCCGCGAGCGTCCCGTCCGGGCGCAAGAGCCAGCGCAACTGCCGCGCGGCCGCGCGGTCGATCGCCGCATCGATCCGGGCCGAGAACCCCGGGCGGTCGCCAGTGGCCGGATCCCGGTTGCCCTGCACGTCGACCAGGCGCCAGGTCTCCGTTCCGCGCAGTGTCGCTGCCGTGTGCCGCGGCGCCACCGTCAGTGTCGCATCGATCGACCAGACGAACTCGGCGACGACCCCCTTCTGCGGGTCATATCGGCGCCGCACGACCAGTTCGCCAGCCAGGGCTTCGCTGCCGTAGTGGCGCTCGAACCGCAGCAACTCGGGATCGAACGACCCGCCCGGCGACTTCGGATCCGCGCGCGTCAGCCGCCCCTTGATCTGCTGCCAGCCATAGCCATCCACCACGGCAACCTTGCCGAGGAAACGCACTTCGCCGTAATCGGCGATCCGCGGCCAGCGGACATCGATTGCACCCGGCTTGTCCCAGGTCGTCAGGTCCCACGCCAACCACATCGGAATGCTGTCCAGGCTCCACGGCGCTTCGCGCCAGCGTCGGCCACCGTCGACCAGCTCATCGGCGAACAGCAGCGGATGGCAGCGCGTCGACACCGACTCGAGCATGGACATCGGCTTGCCGCCCACTTCGCCGACGATCGTGTCGGTGGCCGAATACTGCGCGAGGCCATGCGGGGGCAGCCGCCAGGTCGCCTGCTGGCCAGGAAGCGACAGCGCGCAGAGGCAAGGGACCATGACTCGCAGCAAGGACATGGGCGGCGGCGCCGGCAAGTGCAGTGCCCGCGGGCGGCCAATGCCAGTCACCGGCAACCATTCCCTTGTGCGCCCCGACGATCGCGCCGCGGGTCCAGCGCGAGGTTTTCCGCGCCACCCCCTTGCACCTCGGGAGCATGTGCATAATTATGCTGCTGTAACGCATAAGTATGCAAGCCCGCACGACCCCGAACGACAGCCGCGACGCGCGCCGCCAGCGCATACTCGCCGTGATCGACCAGGAGCAGGTGCGCAGCCAGGCCGAACTGGCCGGCCGGCTCGCCGCCGAAGGGTTTGCCGTCAATCAGGCGACCTTGTCGCGCGACCTCCGCGACCTCGGCGTCGTCAAAGGCAAGGACGGCTACGAACCGCCGACCGCTCCGGCGCTGACCCCCGCCACCGCCAACAGCAGCCTCTGGCACGCCGTTCATGCCTGGCTGTTGTCGGCCACGGCCGCACAGAACCTCGTCGTGCTGAAGACGCCGGCCGGCGGTGCCCAGGCGCTCGGCGTCGCGATCGACCGCGCGGCGGTGCCCGGCGGCGAACTGCAAGGCGTCGTCGGCACGATCGCCGGCGACGACACGCTGCTGTGCGTCTGCAGCGATGGCAGCAAGGCCAAGGCGCTGGTGCGCCGACTGCTGGCCAACAAGGGAACCTCCGCATGAAGAAGAAGGTCGCGATCGTCGGCGCCTCCGGCTACACGGGGCGCGAGCTGCTGCGTCTGCTGGCGCAGCACCCGTTCCTGCAGGCAACCGCGGTGATGACCGCGCGTGCCGGCACCCAACCCGAGCCGCCGGCGTTTCCGAACGACCCGGTGATCGCCGCCTACGACGAACAGGCGCTGCGTACGGTCGATGGCGTGTTCTTGTGCACCCCGCACGGCGCCGCCAGCGAGATCGCCAAGGCGGCGCTCGCCGCCGGGCGCAAGGTCGTCGATCTGTCCGCCGACTTCCGGCTGCGCTCGCCCGAGCGCTACGCCGCCGTCTACGGTGCTCCCCATCCGGCGCCCGAACTGTTGACCGAGGCCATCTACGGCCTGACCGAGCACGCGCGCGCGGCCGTCACCGCTGCCCGTCTGGTCGCCAACCCGGGCTGCTATCCGACTTCGGTGCTGCTGCCGTTGCTGCCGCTGCTGCAGGCCGGCCTGCTCGACCCGCACGCTCCGATCGTCAGCGACAGCAAGAGCGGCACCTCCGGCGCCGGCAAGAACCCGAGCGAACGGACGCACTTCGGCAACGTCCACGAGAACTTCTGCGCGTACGGGATCGGCAACCACCGCCACCAGCCCGAGATCTGCCAGCAGGCGGGCACCGAAAGGGTCGTGTTCGTGCCGCATCTGCTGCCGACGTTCCGCGGCATCCTCAGCACGTTGTATTTGACGCCGGCGACCGGCACGACCGCAGAACGGATGCGTTCGTGCCTGCAGGAACGCTACGGGCACGAGGCGTTCGTGCAGGTCTATGCCAAGGGCGCGCCGGAGCTGCGCTGCGTGCAGATGAGCAATCAGTGCCACATCGCCGTGCACGCGTGCGGTCCCGTGGCGGTCGTCGTGTCGGTGCTCGACAACCTGCTGAAGGGCGCCTCCGGTCAGGCGTTGCAGAACATGAACCTGATGCTCGGGCTGCCGGAAGGCGCCGGCCTGTCATGAGGATCCTGGTCAAGATCGGCGGCGCCCAGCTCGAAGAGGCCGCGCCACGAACCCAGTTGTGCCAGGCGATCGCCGCGGCCCGCGCCGAGGGTCATGAACTGATCGTCGTGCACGGCGGCGGCAACCAGATCCGGACGCTGGGCAAGGCGCTCGGCATCGAGGACCGCTACCACGAAGGCCTGCGGATCACCGACGCGCGCACCGCCGAAGTCGTGTTGCTGGTGCTCGGCGGTCAGGTCAATCGGACGCTGGTTGCGGCCCTGCAACACGCTGGCGTCCAGGCCGCCGGCCTGTCTGGCGCCGACGGCGGCACGTTCTCGGCGGCCAGGATGACGCGCCCAGGCGTCGACCTCGGCTTCGTCGGCAGCGTCGATCGGGTCGACCCACGCCTGTGCCATGCCCTGCTGGCCGCCGGCTACACGCCGGTCCTCGCCACCGTCGCTCCGGGCACCGGCGCCGACGCCGGCCAACCGTTCTTCAACCTGAACGCGGACCTCGCCGCCGGCCCGTTGTGCCGCGCGCTGCGCTGTGACGCGATCCTGTTCCTGACCGATGTGCCGGGCGTGCTCGACGCCGGACGCCAGCTGCTGCC
The DNA here is from genome assembly GCA_016713175.1 of Planctomycetota bacterium. Lineage (GTDB taxonomy): Bacteria > Planctomycetota > UBA1135 > UBA1135 > UBA2386 > JADJPQ01. The sequence continues at coordinate 231,338 of JADJPQ010000004.1, read as the reverse complement.
CTCGTTGACCCCGGCCGACTGCGCGCGTCTGGTGCGCGACGGCGTCGCCACCGGCGGCATGCTGCCCAAGCTCGATGCGGCGCTGACCGCACTGCGCGACAACCCGACCGCACTGGTCAAGATCGCTCCCGCCAAGGCACCCGACGCCGTCCGGCACGCATTGCGCCAGGACGTCGGCACCCGTTTCTGCAATCCCGAGGCAAGCACGCATGGATGAGGGCTTGATGAAGACGTACGCGCGGGCCGACGAAGTGTTCGTCGACGGCCACGGCGCGATCCTGACCGACTCGACCGGCCGCGAGTGGATCGACTTCCTCGCCGGCATCGCGGTCTCCGCGCTCGGCCATGGCCACCAGGAACTCGCCGCCAACCTGCGCGATCAGGTCGGCAAGATCGTGCACCTGTCGAACCTGTTCCGGCATCCGTTCACCGAGCAGGTGGCGACGCGGCTGTGCGCCCTCGCCGACATGGGCGCGGCGTTCTTCACCAACTCGGGCACCGAGGCGATCGAATGCGCGCTGAAACTCGCGCGCAAGGCGATGCACAAGCGCGGCACGCCGCAGCGGACGTCGTTCGTCGCGCTCGAGGGCGCCTTCCACGGCCGTTCGCTCGGCGCGCTGTCCCTCACCTACTCCGAGAAGTACCGCAAGCCGTTCCAGCCGCTGCAGAACGTCACCTGGGTGCCGCCCGAGGACACGGCGGCCCTCGCCAAGGTCCTGCGCGACCAGCAGCCGGCGGCGCTGGCGCTCGAACCGATCCAGGGCGAAGGCGGCATCCGCGAACTGAGCCCCGGCTTCCTGCGTGCGGCCCGCGAGCTGAGCACCGAGACCGGCACGCTGCTGCTCCACGACGAGATCCAGTCCGGCTGCGGCCGCACCGGCCGTTTCCTGGCGGCGCAGCACCACGGCGTCACCCCGGACATCGTCTGCCTGGCCAAGCCACTGGCCGCCGGCCTGCCGATGGGCGCCTGCCTGACCACGGCGGCGCTGGCCGACACGTTCGAGAAGGGCGAACACGGCTCGACGTTCGCCGGCGGCCCGCTGGTGTGCCGCGCCGCGCTGGTGTTCCTCGATGAAGTCGATCGCGGTCTGCTCGACAACGTGCTGATGCGCGGTCAGGAACTGCGCTCTGGCCTCGACGACCTCGCGCGGCGCTTCCCGATCGTTCGCGAGGTGCGCGGGCGCGGGCTGATGTATGGCCTGCGGCTGTGGCATTCGGCGCCGGAGGTCCAGAAGGCGCTCTACCAGGCGGGCGTGATCACCAACTGCACCGCCGGCGACGTGATCCGGATCGTGCCGCCGTTCGTGATCCAGAGCGAACAGATCCAGACCGGGCTGCAACGGCTGGCGACGACGTTGCAGCGTTTCCCGCAGACCCAGACCCTGCCGCAGGACCAGCCATGACGCTCGAACTGCCCCGCCTCTCCACCAAGGACATGCTGTGCACGTCGGCCAGCACGCTCGCCGACATCTCGGCGATCTACGCGACGACGCGGGCGCTGAAGGCCGGCCGTGAGGTGCACACCGCGGTGCTGCGCCACAAGCGGCTGGCGATGATCTTCGAGAAGGACTCGCTGCGCACGCGCTTCACCTTCGACATCGGCATGCAGGATCTCGGCGGCTCGGCGGTGTTCATGGATCACCGCGACGCCCGGCTGGGTTCGCGTGAGTCGCTGAAGGACATGGCGAAGAACCTCGAGCGCTGGGTGCACGGCATCGTCGCGCGCACCTACAAGCACAAGGCGCTGGAGGAACTGGCACAACACGCCGAGATCCCGGTGATCAACGGGCTGTCGGACTTCGTGCACCCCTGCCAGGGGCTGTCCGACTTCTTCACGTTGACCGAGAAGTGGGGCGACGTGCGCGGCCGCACCGTGACCTACGTCGGCGACGGCAACAACACCTGTCATTCGCTGATCTACACCGCCGCCAGACTCGGCGCCAACATCCGGGTCTGCTCGCCGGAGGGTTATGAACCCAACTCGCGGGTGGTCAGCGAGGCGATGCGGACGGCGCTGGAGTCGGGCTCCGAGATCCAGATCCTCAACGATCCTGTCGAGGCAGTCGACGGCGCCGATGCGATCTACACCGATGTCTGGGCGTCGATGGGCCAGGAGGACGAGATCGAGGAACGCAACGGCATCTTCGCGGCCTATCAGGTCGACGAGGAACTGATGGCCCGCGCCAGGCCCGGGGCCCTGTTCATGCACTGCCTGCCGGCACACCGCGGTTGGGAGGTCACGCAGGAGGTTATGGATGGGCCGCGCAGCATCGTCTACGACATCGCCGAGAACCGGCTGCATGTGCAGAAGGCGATCATGGCGTTGTTGATCCGGTAGGTCGGCGAGCTACTTCCAGCCTGCCACGACCACCGCGAACCGTTCGAGATCCGGCAGCTCGTTGGCCAGTGTCGCCGCGATCTTGCCGTAGTCGATGGTCGCGTAGTGGTGCGCCAGCACGTTGCGCAATCCCGCCCAACCGCGCATGCGCTTGCCCAACTCCTCGGTGATCATGCCGGCCGCAGCCAGGCGGTCGAAGGCCTGCTGGTAGGTCAGCGAAGCCGGTTCCTCGGCGCCCGCGGCACCATGCAGGGCGAGGTCGATTGCCGCCTGTGCCGCGATGTACATGGCATGCAAGACCATGTGCTGGGCGTCCCGATCGCTCTGCAGTGCCGTCGCATCGAACTTCGCCCGATAGCGCCGAAGGTCGGCAAGGGAATCCTGCAACAGCGAGAGCCGGCGCAGCACGGTCGGCAGATCGATCATCGCTGCCCTGCCAGCCGCCGCAGCATCGCCGCGCGGCGCACGCGTTCCGCTTCCTCGAACGCCGGCCGGAAATCGAGCCAACGCGAGGTCGTCTCGGCCTCGAAGATCCGGCGCGCACGCGGATCGCGATCGACCACCACGCGACGTTCGGTCAACATCGGTCCGACGAATGGCAGCGGTGCGTGCTGCAGGTCGACCAGATCCACTTTCAGTCCAGTCGCGGCTTCGAGCCGCGCGACCAGGTCGCCGAAAGCCACGGCTCCGGGTGGGAACTGCGGTCCGGGCATGATCGCGACGTCGACATCCGCGTAGCGCCCGCCGCGCGCGACCGAGCCGAACACGTAGCCCCAACGGACGCCAGGATCCGCCGCGAGCACGGCAGCCACCTGGGCGATCACCTCGTCGTTGGTCGTCACGCCAAGAAGGCTACGGGTTCGGCGAACGCCGCGGAAGGCCGGCTCGGCGGCAGCGACGCGCACGGCCAGTCTGGCGTCGATCGCGCGCAACCTTGTAGTCGTAGTCAGGCTGCCACGAGAGCTTGCCGAACAACGCGAGCAGCCCCTGTTGCCGATGCCTGGCAACGAACTCGCGCAGCGCTTGCTCGACTGCGGCCGTCGCGGAACGTGCGCCAGTCAGGCGGCGGACTTCTTCGCACAGCCTGGCGTCGATCGAGATTCGCATCTTCTTGTTCGTTGGCGGCTCCATTCTCCGACTACACGTTGGGCCTACGGCCGCACCACGACCTCGATCGCCGAGGAAGCGGAGATCGGACGCAACACGCATCCTGGGGGCTCGAGGCACAGGAACTGCGCGCCCAGAGTTGTTCCGACAAGCGCCGAGATCGCTGGGACCGGCAAAGGCGTGGCCACCGCACCATCCGCGCCGACCACCCAGACCGTCGCATCCAACGCCACCGAGGGACTCAACCAGAGTTCGACACCCGCGACATCCACCGAACCGCGCTCGGTTGTTGCAGGACTGAGCACGCGCACCGCGGCTGTACCAGGCGACAGGTTCCGACAGGTCAGCCCGAACTCGAGATTGCCCAGCCTGGGAACACCGTTCGCAATCGCAACCGAGACGCCAGAGCACCCTGACGTCCCTCGACCGAGCGGCCGCGATCCCGCCTGACCGATCAGTCCCGCGCACTGCCGCCCGAACGCAGCGACGCGATGAAAAGCATGATCCGGCGACAACGGCGGCAGCAATGCCCCGGTTGGGACCGACATGGACGACGTCAGAGAAGCAAGCGCACCATCGCGTCGCAACAGCCAGTAGTGCCCAGCTCCCACGGCAATCTGGGCAAACCGGTGAGCCGGTTCGCTCCCGGGGAATGAGAAATGGAGTAGCCCGCCTTCCACGATGCCGGACCCGTCGTAGCGAGTCAGTCCAATTCCCCCGTCACCCGCAGCAATGCGGTCCCATCCCGGCCCCTGCGGCAACAGCGGCGGCAACCCAAAGCCCCCCCAAGCCACCAACGATCCGTCGCTACGAGTGGCCAATCCGGTGTTGCCGCGGACGACAAAACGAAGATAGCGCAGGCCGGCTGGCAAAGGTGGGACCTGAAGGGGACCGGATCCCGCATCACCCCACGCCACCAAACTCCCATCGGAAGCCAACGCTGCACCGAAGTCGCCCGATGTCGCGACTTCGACGAACCGGGTTCCAGGCACAGGAGGAGGGGCGCCCGGCCCACCCCAGACGACCGCCGTACCGTCGGAGCGCACCGCGGCCTGTCCTCTTGGATCCAGACTCACATAGCGTCGACCAGCCGGCAGAGGCGGGACATCACAGACACTGCCGTTCGAACAGTTCCACGCCACGACTTGGCCATCGGAAGTCAATCCCGCAACGTGGTCTTGCCCCACCGCAACATCAACCCACTCTACACCCGATGGCGTGGCCGGGAGGTTGCACTTCATCCACCGAGTGTCGCCCCAGCACTGGATCGAACCGTCGGACAATCGCATCACGTTGTGGTAGTCGCCCGCATCGATCTCGACAACCGCCAAGCCGGCGGGCACTGGCGGCACGTTGCATTGTCCCCTCGAGTTGTCGCCCCAAGCGACAACCGAACCGTCGGACAAGAGCGCCAACGAGTGGCCCGCGCCGGCAGAGGTCCTGGTGAACGACAGTCCGACTGGTGGAGCGGGGACATTGCACTGGCCAAACGAATTGTCTCCCCAGGCTGCGATCCGGCCATCGGACCGGACCGCGAGGGAATGCGAGACTCCACCGGACACGTCGAGGATCACTACCGGTGTCGGCACCGTCGGGGCATTGCATTGACCGTGGCCGTTGAATCCCCAGCAAACAGCCTGCCCGTCAGACCGGACGGCAAGCATGTGCACACTGCCGGAGGAGATCCTCACGAACTCACGCCCTGGACCAGGATCCGGAACCTGCTGAATTCCATAGTAGTCACTACCCCAGACCAGGATGCCTCCATTCGACAACAGAGCCGCCTGGTGACCAGCGCCGGCCGCGACTGCGACAGGCTGGGTGCCGCTCGGGAAGGATGGTGCACCGCCGCTCGCCAGCAGGCTGCCGTCCGCCAATCTCGCAACCCAATTCACGAACGGGAACGGGAGTGGGAAACCTGGATAGTCCCCTCCACCCAACGCGACCTCCACCACCTGAGTACCGGAGGGCACCATCGGCATCAGTCCCTGGTTCAGCCCCCAGAAGGTTGCATTCCCGCCCGTCAGGATCGCCATCGTGCCGGCCCCACTGGCAGCTACCTGGGAACAGGCCATCTCGTGGGCCCTCGAGTCGAAATGGAGCCAACCCCAGCCCACCGCCGCATGCTGCGCGAGAATGCCACGCGTCAAGGCCGCCAGCACGACGATCACCGACACATCGCCAACCCAGCGAGGTTTCATCAGATTCACAGCTCCATGGATCGTACTTGGTCAACGAAATCACTGCTTCCGCCAAGTTCGTCGCCTATCCGGACTGATCCAAACTACCGGGTGGGCCGCAGTTCGTCGGCCCAGACCACCTGCCACACACCGTTCCTCGGCTTGCGCCGTTGCGTGCGCACCCAGGTGCCATCTTCGCGCCATTCATAGGTCAGCGAGAACTCGTCACCGGCCTCGTTGCGACGACCCCACTCGAGCCCGGCGGCGCCGACCTTCCCGTCATAGACCACCGGTTCGCGCACCGGTGACATGCCGATGCCGCCAGCGTTGGCCTGCATCGTCGCGTAGGTCAGCCGCCAAGGCTGCTCCCCGCCACCGACGACCACGCACCGGCCGATGTACAGCCGGCCCGGATGATGCACGTAGATGTCTTCGACGTTGGCCGCGACGGAACGGTAGCCGAGCAGCCAGACCGGAGCCGCGGTGCCGTCGGCACCTGTTCGCGTGCCGCGCCACAGCCCCAGCACACGGTCCTGGATCGGCCGGGAGGACGCTGGCGGCGCGGACGCACACCCGGCCAGCAGCAGCATCGCCGCCGTGAATGTTCTCACCGACGACCCCGCCGCACGTCCGCGAACGTGAACTGCTCCGGCAGCAGCGCCGCGAGCGTCGTGTGCTCACACCGCGACCGCCCGCGCCCGACCAGCAAGACCGCCATTCGCGGCCCGAACTCCGCCAGCACCTGCCGACAGGCACCGCACGGCCGCGCCGCTCGCGCCAACGGCGTCGCGATCGCAACGGCGCCGAGCCGACGCGCACCCGCAGCCACCGCGGCGCAGACCGCGGCCCGTTCGGCGCAGATCGTCAGGCCGAAACTGGCGTTCTCGACATTGCAGCCGACGAACATGCGGCCATCGGCTGCGAGCACCGCCGCACCGACCCGGAACTTCGACGCTGGCGCATACGCCTGCCGCTGCACCGCTCGCGCCGCCGCGCACAGCCGCGCGACCAGGTCGTCCGGCAACCGCACGTCGCCGCGCGTCACCGCCCCGCTCCGCGCTTCTTGCCGGCCGTCTTCTTGCCGCGAACGGCCGCCTTCGCCGGCGCCTTCTTCGCCTTGGCCGCGGCCTTCGGCGGCGCCTTGGCCGGCTTCGCCGACTTGCTCCTGCTCGCCGCGCGCGCCGCCATCCTGCCGATGTACTCGACGGCATCCGGCGTCTTGCAACTGCTGTCGCCGTGATCGACGTCCACCTTGCCGATCCGCGCCGCCACCACCAATGCGGCCGCCTGCGCCGCCGGCCGTCCACCGATCGCGATCAGCGCGCTGTTCATCGCATAGCGCGCGAAGTTCGGCGCCTTCTGCAATCGCCGTTCGATCACCGGCAGCAACGGCACCAGCATCTGGTCCGGCACCGAGACATCGAGCGCCAGCGCCGCGACCACCTGCCAGCCGCTCGCCTGCACCCATTCCGCCGGCGACTCGATCCAGCGCAGCATCGTGGCCGGCGCCAACGGGGAACGCGCGACCAGCGGCGACATGGCGAAGAACAGGAAGCGGTCGCCGACCTGCGCCACCCAGTCCTCGAGCAGTACGGCGGTCACCTGCGCCGGATCGGCGATCCTGGCTGCCAGCACCCGCGCATCGTGGATGCCGGTCTTCCACAGTTCGAGCGCCAGCGCATGGTCGACGCCGATCGCCTGCTCGAGCGCATCGAGGTCCGCGTAGGCGACGCCGTGCACCGGCTCGCGGACACCATGGCGCTGGTAGACCTCGCGGTTCTTCGCGGTACCGCGCTTCTGCAACTGGATCAGCACTTCGGGCAGGTTCAATCATCACCTCGAGCGATGACGGTGGTGCGACGCGATCGCCCGGCGCCGAATGCCAGGGCGACCATCACCGCGACGTAACTGCCGAGCTGCAGCGCACAGATGCCCGCACCCAGCCAGGAACCCCGTGCGACCAGCGCCGCATCGAGATCCGGAAAACCCTGCAACAACACGTAGCCGGCACCGCACGCCGCCACGGGCGACACCAGCACCCAGACGACGATCGGCACCCGCAATCCGTCCAGCATCAGGCCGAACACGGCCATCGTCGCCATGCCGCCGAGCAAGGTCGGCCAGAACGGATGACTGACCAGATCGCCGAGCACCAGTCCGACCCACAGTCCGGCGATCGAGCCGATCGAGAACGACTGCCAGCCCTCCCCCGGCCACGCGGCCGAGAGCGCACACAAGACGCCAAACGCCGCCGGCAGGCACCACACATGCCGCCACGTGGCGGGCCGCGGCGACGGCGGCAGCAACGGGTCCATGCCGCGATGATCGCACACGTTCGCCGCAACTGCCAACCACGGCTAGCATCCAGCCATGGCAGAACGCATCGTCGACCCACATCGGGACCCGGCCGTGGCGGCCGCCTTGGGCCGGCTGGGCACCGACGGGGCAACGCTGACGATCGACGGGCTGCCGGTCACCGAACTGGCCGAGCGCTTCGGCACGCCCGCCTACCTGTTCTCGGCCCGGGTGCTGCAACAGCGCGTCCTGATGGCCCGGTCGACGCTCGGCGACCGCGTGCGCCTGCTGTGGTCGATCAAGGCCAACCCGTCGCTGGCGCTGACCCGGATCCTTGCCATGGCCGGCACCGGCGCCGAGATCGCTTCGCTCGGCGAACTGCAGATCGCGCTGGCAGCGGGGCATCCGGCGGCGGCGCTGCGCTTTGCCGGTCCGGGCAAGACCGATCATGAACTCGCCAACGCGCTGGCGGCCGGACTCGGCGGCTTCCATGTCGAGTCGCTCGACGAACTCGAGGCCCTGGCGGCATTGGCAGCGGCGCGCGGCACCGTCGCCCCGATCGCGTTGCGCGTCAACCTGCCGCAGGCAGCGGCCGGTTCCCGGTTGCGGATGAGCGGCCGCGCCGCCCGCTTTGGCATCGACGCCGACGACGTGCCGATGGTGCTGGCACGAGTGCGGGCACGGGAATCGCTGCGACTCGTCGGTCTGCACACGTACGGTGGCACGCAGTCGTTCGCCGCCGAGGCGTTCGTTGCCCAGGCACAGCGCCTGGCTGAGGCCGCGGCCGCATGGGAACGCGCGGCCGACATCCGTCTGACCGAGATCGACGTCGGCGGCGGCTTTGGTGTGCCGACGTATTGCGGCGATCCCGAATTCGACGTGACGGTGGCCGGCCAAGGGCTGCGCCGCGTCCTCGAAGCGCACGATCGCCACGACCGGACCTGGTTCGTCGAACTCGGCCGCTGGCTGGTGGCTCCGGCCGGCGTCTACCTGACCCGGGTCGTCCGTTGCCGCCAGTCGGGCGGTCAACAGTTCGTCGTGCTCGACGGCGGACTGCACCACTGTGCCGCTGCCGCCGGCGTTGGCACCGTGCTGCGCCGACCGCCGTTGCTGGTCCATGCCACCGCGCTGCAGACCGACGCGCGCGAAGTCGTCGCCATCGGCGGCCCGTTGTGCACACCAGCGGATCAGTTCGCCGAAGCCGTGGCGATGCCGCCGTTGCGAACGGGCGATCTGGTCGCCGTGCTGAACGCCGGCGCGTACGGATTGACGTTCTCGCCGACCGGATTCCTTAGCCATCCGACACCACCCGAGGTGCTGGTCGAATACGGCAAGGCCCGCGTGATCCGCGATCGCGGCACCGCCGCTGATGCGCTGCTCCGCCAGCAGCCGTGAGCGCGGCCGAACCTCGGACCACGCAACGAGCGAATAATCCGGATCGCCGCAGCTACACTACGCCCCACACATGCGCACACCCCTCCTGCTCTCCCTGTCCCTGATCCTTGCCGCCTGCGGCGACCAGAACGCCAGCGCCGGCACCAACCCGCTCGCCAACGCCGCCAACGAAGCCGGCAAGGCACTCGGCGGCATCGCCGACGTGGCCAAGCAGACCGACGCCGCGAAGTCGGCGTTCTCGGCACTGGGCGACCTGCAGAAGGCGCTCGGCGGCATCACCGACGGCGCCTCGGCAACCGCCGCCAAGGCGACGTTGGAAGGCCTGGTCGGCAAGCTCGGCGGGTCGATGAAGGACCTGCAGGGCGTCGGCAAGCTGGCCGACACGGTCAAGGCGGCGCTCGGCGGCGGCGACCTGAACGGCATCATGAAGACCGTGACCGACAAGATCGGCGCGTTGCTCGGCAACGAGCAGGTCAAGAGTGCGATCGGTCCGGTGCTCGAGCAATTGAAGGGCCTGATCAAGATCTGATCGGCACCTTCGTGCCCCGGGATCTCAACGCCGGGGCACCGCCGCCAGCAGTTCGTGCGCCAGATCGAGCATGCGCACGCCCTCCAGGTTGCACAGCGCGACGACGACCGTGCCGTCGTCGGGTCGCAGCAGCAGCGCGGTAGCGACGCGAGACTGGGCGCCGGTGTGCCACAGCAGCCGCCGGCCGTCGCGTTCGCCGATCCGGATGCCGAGGCCGTATCCGGTGGCTTCGTCTGCGCGCGTCGTCTGCACCGTGCCCATCCGGGCGAACGCGTCGGCGGTCAGCAGCCGACCACCGAGCAGCGCCAGGCCGAACCGGGCCAGGTCCGCGGCGCTCGCGCACAGTCCCCCGCCGGCCAGCTTGTAGCTGCTGTCCATCGGTTCGCTGTTGCGCAGTTCGCCACCCACCCGTTCGTAGCCCTGGGCCCGCCCGCGGATCAACCGCCGCGCGTCGTCGGCTTGCAGCGTCGTCGCCCCGCTCGGCAGGGCAATGCGCTCCCGGACCAGATCCGCGAACGGCGCACCGGCGGCGGCTTCGATCGCGGCCCCGGCCAGGCAATAACCGTAGGTCGAGTACAGGTACCTGGTTCCCGGCTCGTGCAGCAGCGGGTCATCCGCGAACCGGAACAACCCGGCGCGCTGCGTCGCCAACGGCGCCACCGATTCCACCTCGCCGCGCCGGTAGTGCCGGACGCCGCCGAGATGCGCAAGCAGTTGCCGGGTCGTCACCGGCCATTCCTTGGCCGGGAACTCCGGCACCAGCGTCCGCACATCGGCGTCGAGATCGAGCCGTCCCTGTTCGTGCAGTTGCAGCGCCAGCACCGCCGCGATCGGCTTGCTGATCGATGCCAGTCGGAACACCGTCGCCGAGGTCACCGGCACCGAGTTCTCCACGTCCGCGAAGCCGAACCCGCGCGCCACCAGAACCCGTTCGCCCTGGGCCACCGCGATGGCGATGCCGGGCGCGCCGGTGCTGGCCATGACCGTGGCGACCGCACGTTCGGCAACACCCGCCAGATCCGGCGCCTGTTGCGCCGACAGTGAGGCAAGACACAGCAGCGGCGACCACCACCGGACGGGAATGCGGGTTGTCACGGTGGCCGATGGTAGCACGCGCGACACCCCGATCGTCTCAACCCGGAGCCAGGTGCCTGCCGAAGAGGCCGACGCGGCGCTGACGTCGCCGGGATCCATGAATCTGAGCCTTCGCCACAAGCTGTTCCTGTTCGCCTTCGTCGCGGGCGTCCTGCCGCTGGTCGGGATGACCTACGTGGCCTGGCGCAATGCCCCGGACGCGCACTGGAAGATCCAGGTCGCCTTGGCGCTCGGCGCCATGCTGACGGGCGTCGCGACCTGGTGGCTGGCGCGCGACCTGACGACCCCTCTGGCCGACATCGTGCAGCGATTGCGCGGCATGGCCGAGGGCAACAACAACCTGCGGACCAAACTCGACGAATCGCGGCAGGACGAACTCGGCCAGCTCGGCCAGGCGTTGAACGGCTTCCTCGAACGCGTTCGCAGCATGGTCGTGCAGGTCCGTTCCTGCACGGGCCAGATCACCGCCGGCACGCAGCAGGTCAGCAAGAGCAGTCAGGCGGTGGCGACTGGTGCCGAACAACAATCGACCGCCCTGCAGGAGATCTCCGCCGCGCTCGAGGAGATGAGCGCCGTGGTCACCGCCGCCAGCCAGAGCGCCGCCGACGCCAACGAACTGGCGAAGGGCGCGGAAACCAGCGCGCAGAAGGGCAGCCAGGCGATGGGCCGCATGGTCGAGGCGATGAACCAGATCCAGACCAGCAGCAGCGAGATCTCGCGGATCATCAAGGTGATCGACGACATCGCGTTCCAGACCAACCTGCTGGCGCTGAACGCCGCGGTCGAGGCGGCACGCGCCGGCGAGGCCGGCAAGGGCTTCGCGGTGGTCGCCGAGGAGGTCCGCAACCTGGCGCAACGTTCAGCCGAGGCCGCCAAGAACACCTCGTCGCTGATCAGCGAAGCGAGCCAGCGCGCGCAGCGCGGCGGCCTGATCAGCGAGGAGGTCAACTCGGCGCTGTCCGAGATCGTCACCACGACCACGAAGGTCACCGCGCTGATGGAGCAGATCGCCACCAACACCAAGGAACAGACCGGCGGCATCCAGCAGATCCACCGCGGCGTGCACGACCTCGACGGCGTCACCAACCGCAATTCGCAGGGCAGTCAGCAACTCGCGAACAGCGCCGACGCCACCGCCGCGCAGTCGGCGACGCTGGCGACGCTCGTGCAGACGTTCCAGGTCGACTGAGCGATCGCCCGCGCGGTCAGCTGGTCAGGAACTCGATCGCACCGCCGGGCAGGAAGTACAGGATCAGCATCGTGCCGCCCTGCACGGTCGGCACATGCGTGGTGTCCTTGCCGTAGATCACGTAGCCCTCGGCGCGACCGTCGAACTTCGGGGTCCCGGCCTGCGCGAAGCAGAAGTCGATCTCACCGTTCGGGTGCCGGTGCTTGGGGCCGGGCTGGTCCATCAGCACCGCGTCGACGCTGAAGCCCTCGAGGTCCTTGGCGACGCGGCCGAAACGGATGCCGGCATTCTCCTTCGGCAGCAGCCACGCGGATGCGATCGCCGCCTCGGCGGCCTTGCGCACCGCGGTCACCGCCGCGCCGCGGAACGGCAACAGCCGCTCGGCCGCCGCCGCCGCATCACGCTGATCGCAATCGAAGCCGCGCAGCGCGACCGCCAGCGGGCGCAGCAGCTCGACGAACTGTTCCTTGGTCATCTCGGTCATGGGGTCTCGCTCGCTCGGCGCCGCGTCACTTGCCCTCGGGCCGGAACACGGCCACCACCGCCGGATTGCCTAGAAGTCGCGGGCCGCCGATCAGATCGATGCAATAGGGAATCGCCGGGAACACCGCATCCAGGCACACGCGGATCGACGCCGGCTTGCCCGGCAGCGTGACCACCAGCGTGCGGTCGAGGATCGCCGCGGTCTGCCGCGACAGGATCGCGGTCGGCACGCCGGCGCGCAGCGACGCGGCGCGCATCTGTTCGCCAAAGCCCGGCAGTTGCTTGTGGCAGACGTCGTCGATCGCCTCGGGCGTGACATCGCGCGGTGCCGGGCCGGTGCCGCCGGTCGTGCAGATCAGGCAGCAGCCAGAAGCCGCCAGCTCGCGCAGCGCCTGACCGATGCCGGGCCGCTCGTCCGGGATCACGCGCTTCTCGAACTCGCACGGCGTCGCCAGGTAGTCGCGCAGCGCCGCCTCGATCGCCGGACCGGACTTGTCCTCGTAGACGCCGACGCTGGCGCGATCGCTGATCGTCAGGATGCCGATCTTCGGGTGCACGCTAGCCGTCGCCGCCGCGACCCTTGTCGACCACCGGTTCTTCGCGCACCTTGGCGCGGACGAACTCGCGATTCAGCTCGGCGATCACGCGCACCGGGATCTCCTTCGGGCACGCCGCTTCGCATTCGTACTGGTTGGTGCAGTTGCCGAAGCCTTCGCGATCCATCGCCGCGACCAGGTTGCGGGCCCGTTGGTCGCGCTCGACGCGGCCCTGCGGCAGATGCACGAAGTGCGACACCTTGGCGCCGACGAACAGCATCGCCGAAGCGTTCTTGCAGGCGGCGACACAGGCGCCGCAGCCGATGCAGGTGGCGGCATCGAACGCGCGGTCGGCATCGGCCTTCGGCACCGGGATCGCGTTGGCATCCTGCGGCGCGCCGGTGTTGACCGAGATGAACGCGCCGGCCTGGACCACGCGGTCGAACGCCGAGCGATCGACGACCAGATCCTTCAGCACCGGGAACGCCGCCGCGCGCCACGGCTCGACGGTGATCACGGCGCCATCCTGGAAGCTGCGCATGTGCAGCTGGCAGGCGGTGGTGCCGCGCTCGGGACCATGCGGCACGCCGTCGATCGCGACGCCGCAGCTGCCGCAGATGCCTTCGCGGCAATCGTGGTCGAAGGCGACCGGCTCCTCGCCCTGCTGGGTCAGCTGTTCGTTGAGGACATCGAGCATCTCCAGGAACGACATGTCGGGCGACACGTGGTCGAGCTGGTAGCGCACCAGCTTGCCGTCCTGCCGGAAGTCGGCCTTGGTCGACGCCTTGCTCTGGCGCCAGATGTTCAGGGTGACCTTCATGCGCGGATCACTTGTAGCTGCGAACGGCGAGGTGCACGTTCTCGAACGTCAGCGGTTCCTGGTGGCGGGTCGGCGTCTTGCCGGGGCCCTGGTATTCCCACACGGCGGCGTGGCAGAACTTGTCGTCGTCGCGCCGGGCTTCGCCGTCGTCCTGCCATTCTTCGCGGAAGTGGCCGCCGCACGACTCGCGGCGCTCCTTGGCGTCGCGACACAGCAGCTCGCCGAACTCCAGGAAATCGGCGACTCGACCGGCCTTCTCCAGCGACTGGTTGATGCCTGCCTCGCCGCCGACGATCCTGACGTCGCGCCAGAACTCGTCGCGCAGCGCCGGGATCTCCTGCAGCGCCTGCTGCAGACCCTGTTCGTTGCGGGCCATGCCGCAACGGCCCCACATGATCTTGCCGAGCGCCTTGTGGAAGTCGTCGACGGTGCGCTTGCCCTGGATGCCGAGCAGCTTCTTCTGCATCGCGGCGACCTCGCCGATCGCCTTGGCGAACTCCGGCCGGTTGCCCTGCACGCTGCCGGCCTTCTGGCCGGCGAGGTAGCCCGCGATCGTGTACGGGATCACGAAGTAGCCATCCGCCAGGCCCTGCATCAGCGCCGAGGCCCCGAGCCGGTTGGCGCCGTGGTCGCTGAAGTTCGCCTCGCCGAGCACGAACATGCCCGGGATCGTCGACATCAGGTCGTAGTCGACCCACAGCCCGCCCATCGTGTAGTGCACCGCCGGGAAGATCCGCATCGGCTGCGCGTACGGATCCTCGGCGGTGATCTTGGCGTACATGTGGAACAGGTTGCCGTACTTGCCGGCGATCGCGTCGCGGCCCAGGCGCTGGATCGAGTCGCGGAAGTCCAGATACACGCCCAGCCCCGTGTCGCCGATGCCTCGCCCCTCGTCGCAGACCTGCTTGGCGGCGCGCGAGGCGATGTCGCGCGGCGCGAGGTTGCCGAAGCTCGGGTACTTCCGTTCCAGATAGTAGTCCCGTTCGTCGTCGGGGATCTCCGCCGCCTTGCGCTTGTCGCCCGGCTTCTTCGGCACCCAGACGCGGCCGTCGTTGCGCAGCGATTCCGACATCAGCGTCAGCTTGCTCTGGTGATCGCCGCTGACCGGAATGCAGGTCGGATGGATCTGCGTGTAGCACGGATTGGCGAACCCGGCGCCGCGCTTGTACGCGCGCCACGTCGCGGTGACGTTGCAGCCCTTGGCGTTGGTGCTCAGGTAGAACACGTTGCCGTAGCCGCCGGTCGCCAGCACGACGGCATCGCCGGCATGCGCGCGCACCTCGCCGGTGACCAGGTCGCGGACGACGATGCCCTTGGCGTGGCCGTCGACCAGCACGACATCGAGCATTTCGGTGCGCGAGAACATCTTGACGGCCTTCAGGCCGATCTGGCGCGACAACGACGCGTAGGCACCGAGCAGCAGCTGCTGGCCGGTCTGG
Source organism: Planctomycetota bacterium (assembly GCA_016713175.1). Classification (GTDB taxonomy): domain Bacteria; phylum Planctomycetota; class UBA1135; order UBA1135; family UBA2386; genus JADJPQ01. The sequence continues at coordinate 215,932 of JADJPQ010000004.1, read as the reverse complement.
CCCCGGGCGTAGAACGTGCGCGACACCTGCGCGCCGCCGAAGCTGCGGTTGTCCAGCAGCCCGCCGTAGTCGCGCGCGAACGGCACACCGGCGGCGACCGCCTGGTCGATGATGTTGACGCTCAGTTGCGCCAGCCGGTAGACGTTCGCCTCCCGCGCCCGGAAGTCGCCGCCCTTGACGGTGTCGTAGAACAGCCGCCAGATCGAGTCGCCGTCGTTGCGGTAGTTCTTGGCGGCGTTGATGCCGCCCTGCGCGGCGATGCTGTGGGCCCGCCGCGGGCTGTCCTGGAAGCAGAAGCACTCGACCTGGTAGCCGAGTTCGGCGAGCGACGCGGCGGCGGCGGCGCCGGCGAGACCGCTGCCGACCACGAGGACCTTGTACTTCCGCTTGTTGGCGGGGTTGACCAGCTTCGTCTCGAAGCGGCGTTCGTCCCACTTCTTCTGGATGGGACCCGAGGGAATCCGGGCGTCGAGCTTCATGGGTTCAGACGATGCCGAGCAGGACCGAGAGGGTGATCAGGATGTTGCCGCCGGCGATCGCCGCAGCGAGCAGCAGCGACAGGATCGCGACCATCGGGGTGTAGCGGCCGTGGTTGAGGCCGAGGGTCTGGGCCAGCGACCGGATGCCGTGGCGCAGGTGGAAGAACAGCAGGACCTGGGCGGCGACGTAGACGATCGCGATGCCGGGATGGCCGAAGCTGTGCTTCATCATCGCGTGGACGTTGTTGCTGTTGTGGTCTCGGCTGTGGACCCAGCCGAGGGTGAAGTGCGCCAGGTGGTAGACCACGAACGCGAGGGTCGTCAAGCCGGTCAGAAGCATCGACTTGGAAGCCCAGTCGGCGCGCAGGGTGGCGTCGACGGCGTAGCCGACGGGCCGGGCGGCCTTGTTCTGGGTGGCCAGGCGGATGCCGGTGCGGACGTGGACCGCGAAGATCACCAGCAGGCCGATGCGGGCCACCCACAGCAAGGCTGGCTTGCTGTGCAGGAACTCGGCGTAGGCGTTGATGGTCGCCGGGCCGGCCAGGAACTGCAGGTTCCCGAGCATGTGCATCAGCACGAACAGGAACAGCAGCAGGCCGGTGACGGCCATGGTCACCTTGCCGCCGATCGACGACCGCCAGAACTCGAGCAGCCACTTCATGGGGAGCGGCGAAGGATGCTGAGCGGGCGGTCGGAATGCAACAGCGAGGATAGGGGGTGGGCGTAGCCGGAGCCGGAGCGGCCTTCGTCCCGATGCGTGCTCCCCTTCGTCTCAGCGACTCCACTGTGCCGAATGTTGGTTGGCCGCGGGCAGCAAGCACCCTACGCTGAAGTGTCAGCGCCCGGCCATCGTCCAAGATCACCACAGGAGCGATCGAGCGATTGGAGCACACCCGCGGCCACGCCGTTGTCGGGATTACTTCCCCAAGCACGCCCAAGCACAGAGGGACCAGCCCACGGCAGGTCAGCACATGCCAGTGCATCCCGCCATCAACGCCCGGATGGTTGCTTGCCGGCCTCTCCCCGCAACAGCGCTACCTGTGACATCAAGTAGTTCGTAACGGCCGTGACTTCCCACGGCCAGAACGAGAACTTCGGCATGGACATCCAGTACTCGTTCTTCTCGCGATCAGGGTCCACAATGGACTCGACGATGTACCGCCTCAAGCGTTCTTCGTCTTCTCCAAATGACCTCCGCAAGAGCGAACTCGGCAATCTTGGCACCACGTCGTCGGTAGGATCCGAGTGACACGCAACACATCTTTCTTGAAATACCGACGCGCCGGCTACCACGGGAGCCGACCTGGACTCTATCACTAGCGCGTCAACGTCACCCAATCTGAGATTGCACCACAAGAGCCATGCTGTCACGCCGGACAACAAAACGATTGCGGCTGCGATCCGCCATCTCTTCACTTCACTTGCACCCTTTTGCCTTCTTGGACTCGCGGTCACCCCCGGGTATGAAGCGACATTTCACACCATACCACCAAATGCCGATATCGGCAGCGAGACCACCCCGCCATCTCACACCCTGCATCATTTTGTCCTTGCATTCATTACAACCGTGACAAGCCGGGTTGCCGCATCCACACCGAACACACTCACCGGTGACCTCGCGGAACCTGCTCTCGTTGGGATCCGTCCAGTTCGGCTTACAGGCCGAGAAACAACTATCATGGGCTTCTACGCCGAGGCTTTCGCCCCGAGCCTTCTTGCACATCACGCAACCACGGACACATCGCTCACCAACGGAGTCCCCCATGTTGCAACACACGCAATCTAGCTTCCAGCAGCAAGCACACTTGATTTCGAAACCTATTTCACCCACGGAGATTGTCTGAAACCACTCGCAGCAGATCGCGTCTTCTTTGTAGTCGCAATCACTCTTCTTCTTACCACAAGTCTTTGGAGACTTGGCACAGTCTTCCTTCGCTTGCTGCTCACAGAATCCGCTGGCTGGATCCTGCGTACCCTGTCCCGCCATGGCCCAGCTCCCAAGACTGCCACCATAGAGAGCCATCGCTCGCTGCTGGCCAGCATTGCCCAGAGCCCTTGAGCCGAGCCTGGGCGTCTTCGCGACCCAAGTTCTGCCAGACCGGCTGGCGCGTCCTACCATTGGGTGTCCCCCGGCAGGCGATTGGCAAGGTCGGCAACCGACCGAGCTGCGTGGCCGGCCAGCACCGCGCGCAGATGCAGTCTTTGGCCCACCACAGCACGCGGTCGGAGAACCGAAGACCGGAACGTGTCAACGTGAATGAGACACACGGAAGAAAAGATCACTGAACGGCCGAGCTGAGTTCGGCTGGGATGTCGGCGAGCTGGTGGACCTGCACGGGGCGGTTGATCCAGGCAGCAGCGGGTGGTCTCGGGGCGACCGGCGCTCGCCGTACGAAGCGCTCTGGGTTGGCGGCGAAGGCGTCGGCGAGGACGAGGTCGCGGGCGGCGAGAATGTCGCCACCACGCCCATGGTGGATGTCGGAGGGCGTGAGCAGCGCCAGGCTGGAGTGGTGATGTTCCTCGTTGTACCAGTGGAACAGGGGTTGGCAGTGCGTACGCGCGTGCTGCTGCGAGCCGAAGCGGTCGGGAAAGTCGGGCCGGTACTTCAGGGTCTTGAACAGGCCCTCGGAGAACGGGTTGTCGTCGGAGACGTGCGGACGGCTGTGGCTTTTGACGATGCCCAGATCTGCGAAGAGCAGGGTCGTGCTCTTGGCGATCATCGGACTGCCGCGGTCCGCGTGGATGGTGAGTTGGCCTTCCTGGATGCCCTGGCGCCCGCAGGCCTTCGGCGATGAGCGTCCTGGCGAGCTGCGCGGACTCGCACGACGCGACCATCCAGCCGACGACGTAGCGGCTGAAGATGTCCATCAGGACGTAGAGGTAGAAGTAGGTCCACTTCGCGGGGCCGAGGAGCTTGGTGATGTCCCACGACCAGACCTGGTTGGGTCGCGTGGCCAGCAACTCGGGCTTTTTGTAGTTCGGGTGTCGTAGCTGGTCGCGGCGTTCTCGGACCGCCCCGTTCGCGTTGAGGATGCGATACATGGTGCGGATCGAGCACAGGTAGATGCTGCGGTCGAGCAGCGACGCGTAGACCTGGGCAACGGCGCGATCCGCGTGCTCTGGCTGCGCGAGGACCGCGAGCACGTGGTTGCGTTCGTCGACGGCGAGCGCCCGCGGCGATGCGGGGCGTTGCGACCTTGGCTGGCAGCCTGGCGGCAGCGCGGTGGCGGTAGACGGTGGCTCGCGGCACGTCGAGAGCCTCACATGCTGCGAACGCCGATCACCGGCGAGGCCTCGTCGACGAGTCGGATCGAGTGGGCCCTTCGCTGGGTGGCGGTGAGGCCAGCGGGGATCCCCAGGATGTCGTGCAGTTTTTTTGGATCTCGATGATCGCGTGCGCGTGTTGCAGGCGCTGCTCGAGCGCGATCACCTTGTTCTCCAGCTTCTCGATCTGCTTCCGTTCAGCCGCGCCCGCCTGCGGCGCGGGTCACGGCGCTTGGGCCCCAGGGCCGCCAGGCCGCCGGCGTCGCGTTCTCTTCGCCAGCACGTCAGGTGGGACGAGTAGAGCCCCTCCTGGCGCAGGAGCGTGCCGATGGCTCCTGGCTCGCAGGCGTCGACCGCCGCGAGGATCTGGTTCTTGTACTCGGCGGTGAACGTTCTCCGACGAGGTCGTTCCAGGGTCTCGTTCGCCTCACATCCTACGGTTCTGGCCCGCCCGATGTTGGGCTCACCTCCGCTACGCGCGGACTCGCTGCGCTCGCCCGCGCTCCGCTCCGGGTGAGCCCAACATCGGGCGCTCTCGGAGCGGTCTTCGTCTGGTTGGTCATCTGATCTTGCCTGCGCCCTCGACACTAAACAGGAACCGAACAGGTGTCTCGCTCACGTTGGCACAGAGGGCCGTTCGCCGAACCAGACGACCTTGGAAGCACCGACTCCGAAGGAGTCACCGAACTGCTGAGCCTCGGCAAAGCCGCGGTGCCCGACCTGCTGGCCACCGCCGCCAGCACCGACGACGCGCCGGTTCGCGCCGGGATCGTGCAGATCCTCGGCCGCCTCGGCGACACCGCCGCCCTGCCCTTCGTCGAGAACCTGCTTGCCGATCCGGCGCCCGAAGTCCGTTCGGCGGCGCTGCACGCGCTGATCCGCTTCGGACAACCATCCTCCAAGCCGCCGATCCGCGCGTTGCTCGACAGCCCACGCCCCGGCGGCCCGCTGCGCGCGGAACTCCTCGGCGCACTGCTGGCGCTCGGCGACCACGCAAACCTCGGCGAACTGATCGCACTCGGACTCAACGACACAACGCAGCGCGAGGAAGCGATCGCTGCGCTCCTGCGCCACCCGCCGCTGCGGACAAGGCTCGGGGTTGGCGACGACCTCAGCGAAATGCTTGCTGCCGACCGCGAACTGCTGCTCCGCGCCGCCAAGGAGTGGCACCTCGAACAGGTCCTGCACCAACCCTCGCCATGGCGACCGCCGACGGACTTCGCGTTCTCTGGACCACATGCAAAGGCGAAGAGCCGCGCGTTCGCGTTGCTGAGCCAGCAATGCAGGGCGGGCGACGGCGAGGCCTCGGTGCTGCGCGTGCTGCCGGTCGATCGCGCCGACGAGGTGGCCGCGGCCGACCCGGTGTTCGTCCTGCACGGCCATGGCCACGACCTCTATCTGGCGCTCGATATCTGGGAAGCCCGCGGCAAAGGTGCGCGAGCCCATCGGTTCCTGCTGATCGAAGAACGCGACCAGGCCACACCAAACAAGACGAATCGGGCCGGCTATGCGGTCGCCGACTTCCCGGCTGCCACGTTCGCCGAACTGCGCGCCGGCATCCACGCGATCCTCGATGCGACGATCCTGCCATGGTGGCCCGGCCCCGGCAGGGTCTCGATGCACAGCTCCGACAACTTCGCCATCGTCGTACAAGCCGCCGGTCCAACGCGAGCGTGGTGCGGCTATCGCGGCTCTGCGGAGCGAAGCTCGTTCAACCCATTGCGCGCAGCTAGGGACTGGCACCACAGTCAGTTCGGCGACGTCCGCGCCGACATCGACCGCCAACCGGATCAAGCGGCGCGGCAGTTGTTTTCGCGGGTCTGGCGGCAAGCCCGCGCTGCATGGGTCGGCAGCGATGACTGGTGGTGGGTTCGCGAACGCGCGGTTGCCATGGCCGGAGCGTTCGGCACGGCTGAGCTGGTGGCTGACGTTCTCGCGTTCGCGGCGCCGGACTATGCCGAACGCACGGGCTCACGGCAGCGAACGGCGGCCGCGGCCTGCCATGCCCTCGAGCGCCTGACCGGCATCGACCTGCGCCTCGACGATCGCGGGAACCCGCGGCCTATCGCGGAGATCGCCAGGAGCTACCGCGACCGGCTGTCGCGATGATCGGGCGAAGCCGTCGACCGAGCAGTGCGCCAAGAAGCGGTCCCTGGATTCCCGTCGTCCGCCATCAGCTTCCCGTTGACGATGAATCGCCTCGTGCGCCCGAACTCCCCATGGCTTCGGAGTCCTCAACGATGCTGCGACTCGCCGCCCCACCCCTTGTGTTTCCGCCCTGCCAAGCCGAAAATGTGTGTATAAACGCATAGACACCCATGAAAGCCAGCACAACACGATGGAACCTCTCGATCCCGACCGAAGCCGACCGGCTTGTGCGGGTGTTCCTCGCCAGGATGGGCATGAGGAAGGGCGACCTGTCCAACTTCGTTGCTGCCGCGTGCCGCGCCGAAGTTCTCCGCCGCACCGTCGCGGAAGTGCAGGGCCGCAACGCGAGCCTGACCGCTGACGAAGCCATGCGCTTGGCCGAGGAAGCCGTAGCGAACGCGCGTGCGACTCGTCCTTGACACGAATGTGCTGGTCTCCGGCCTGTTGTCCGCGAAAGGGCCGCCCGGCCAATTGGTCGCCGCCTGGCTCGAGCACCGATTCGAACTGGTAACCTCTGCGGACCAGATCGACGAACTTCGCCGCGTGCTCGCCTACCCGAAGCTCAGCCGCTACCTGGACCCTGCAGAGGCACGTGACTTCGTGGAGAACCTCGAGGTGCTTGCGATCGTGGCGGCATCGCTGCCGGACGTCACCGCTTCGCCCGATCCGGACGACAACATGATTCTGGCGACCGCGATGGCCGGCGGAGCCGAGGCAGTCGTCTCCGGCGACAAGGCGGACTTGCTCGCGCTTCACGAGGTTGCAGGTGTCCAGATCTGGTCCGCGCGGGCAACACTGCAACGGCTTGGCCTGCCATAGGCACGACCCATCGAACCTCGGTGTTCTTTCAAGGCCGCATCCCGGCGCTGTAACCCGTGACTTCCGCCCGCCGCCGCGCTGCCACTTACACCGTTCTTCTGACACCCCCGCGGCCTGCGGAGACCACGCGCGCAGGATCGAGACCAGGCTACCGACCAGGCACGTCGCCAGGACCCTTCCGGGCTGGCGTAGCGATCAAGCCCGTCGGCCCGGTCGCGCGGCAGGTGCTTGCCGACGATCAACTTTCCCCCCACCGCGTTGTGTCACCAGAGATCCCCAGAGCAACCGGGCGCGATGCTGCTGCCGTTGGCGCAGAGGCCGGAGCTATGCCAACCACGAGCACCATTGCGATCTAACGTTGGCGAGCGCCCGCCCTCTAACCTCCCCTTACAGGCCGCCCGCATGCGGTCGCGCGCTTCCACGGACTGACCTCGAACCGCGAACCAGACGGCAAGCGCGAGGAGCGTCGCCAGGAACAGCCCCAACACGAGGGAGAACACCCCAGCCGGCATTGGGGAGACGATGATCAGCAGCAGACCTGCCGTCAGGAACAGGGCGGCGCCGCCCGCGAGCATCTGCAAGTCCCTGATGTATCTGTTCGCGCGACCGGTCATCGCTCCAGACTACGGCCGCAACCAAACCCGCCGACGAAGATTCGCAGCGCACGGTACGCCCGCAGCATCCCTCCACGGACAGCATGGCTCATGATTCGTACCAACGGAACCAGTTGCCCCGGAGCCCTTGATATGTCGTTCTTCCCACTACGATCTCGTTTCCGGACCCAAGCATCGGATCCTGCAACCATGCCAGCCCCGAGTAGGAACAGCCGACTGCCTGCCCGATCTCGGCCAAACAGAACACGAACCCGGCAGGCTGCTTGCCATCCTCGTGCCGCCGAATCCAAAGGACACCGAGTCTGCGGCTCAAACGCGCTATCGTGCTTTCCGCGTTTGCGCCAGCAGGTTCGCCACAGGCCGCCCTCAACTCCTCGAGTGGAGAGCGGTTCTTGTCCAGGAACTCCCTTGCACCGTCAACGCTGAGCGCAACCCCCAACACTTCTTGCCGCCACGCGAAGTAGATGAACATCCGAGCGCCCAGTGGGGTCAACAACAGAACGGCAGCACCAGCACCGGCGATCCCGGTCGCCAGCACTGCGGACAACACAAGCCTCTTCGATCGAGGCCCTAGCAAGGATACGCCCCCTGGCAATTCGCGTCATCTGGCTGTTGCAGGGTGGCCGCGGCAGCGGCGACCGCCCTGCACAGCGATGCACTGGTCACAGGACCCGTGGCCAAGGCGATTCCCAGGTCCACGGCGGCTTGGTCATGCGCTGGCCATGGATGCCCGGTCATGCTTCGCTTCGTGCCAGGCCGTGAAATCTGGCCGTATCTTCTGCCGGTATCCACCCAAGGAGCATCGGGATCAGTCTCAACGACCCACTTCTCGGCGAAGTCGCCCGCATAGTCGCGAATCCACCCAGCTGGCCGTGATCGCAACCGATGGAACTCGGGCCCGGACTGCATGCGCGCACCTGCCGGACCGTCCCCGACAGCCGGTATCCGGAGAGTAGTCAGCACCGCGCGCGATGTCCCACCCCACATCGCGGTCATCGTGCGCGACATGGGCCGGATCACGCCCAATAGGCGCCACGCCACTGCTTGTCGGCGCCCAGTCGTTGCTTGATGTCGGCCGGGATGTCGTCGTGGCGCGACTTGGTCCAGCCGATCATGTAGTCCTGCATCGTCGTCTCGGCGCGGATCGAGCTGATCTTGTAGCACTCCTTGGCCTGATCGCTGCCCTTGATGTCCTGCACCCAGTTGATGTGCAGGCCCTTCTGCGGGTCGTAGTCCAACCGCCAGCGCGCGGCCTTGCTGGTGTCCTGGAAACCGATCACGAAGCCGCGGTTGTTGATGTGTTCGGTCGCCTTGTCGCCCCACCACGGTGCCGTGTAGCTGCCGGGATGGTCAGCCTCCATCTGGGCCTTGGCGGTCTCCACGGACGAGAATGTCGTCGGATGCACGATCTCCACCATCGGATCACCTCGCAGTTGCTGGCTGTTCCGGTGGTCCGGAACCGGCAACACGTTGCCGGCAGGGACGGTCGCCGTCAATCGCCATCGCGTTCCCGAGACTCGGGCACGCGGCGCGAGCCGCGGTTCGCTCGCTCCGGCCACGCCTCGATCACCACCGCAACAGCGTCCCCGCCCAGCTGAGCCCGCCACCAAACGACACCAACGCCACCAGGTCCCCAGCCCGGATCCGCCCACTCCGCGCCGCCTCATCCAACGCCAGCGGAATCGATCCCGCCGCCGTGTTGCCGTAGCGCTCGACATTGGTGACCACCCGCTCCATCGGCAAGCCAAGTCGCTTGGCCCCGGCCTCGAGAATCCGCAGGTTCGCCTGATGCGGCACCAGCAGCGCCAGATCGTCGATCCGCAGACCGTTCCGGACCAGCAGTTCGTCGACGACCTCCGGCAGCTTCTGCACCGCGAACTTGAACACCTCCTTGCCGTTCATCCGCAGGAAGTGCTCGCCCGCCGCGACCGTCGCCGCCGACGCCGGTCGGCGCGAACCTCCCGCCGGCGTCGTGATCATCCCGGCACCGCGACCATCCAGACCGACGACATGATCGAGGATCGCGCCGCGGCCAACGGGCTCGCCGAGCACGACCGCACCGGCGGCGTCGCCGAACAACACGCAGAGCTCGCGCTGACGATAGTCGGTCATCGCCGACATCACGTCGGCGCCGATCACCAGACAATTGGCGAACGCACCGGCGGCGACGAGGCGGTGGCCGGTCATCAACGCGTTCAGGAACCCCGAACACGCGGCCGACAGATCGAAGCCGGCGGCGCGCCGCGCCGACAATCCCGCCTGTACGCGGCAAGCCACCGGCGGACAGACTTCATCCGGCGTCACGGTGGCGACGACGATCAGTTCGAGTCGTTCGGGCGACAGTCCCGCAACCTCGAGCGCGCGCTGCCCGGCGGCGATCGCCAGGTCCGACGTCGCCTGCCCGCTGACGACCCGACGTTCGCGGATGCCGGTGCGCGTGACGATCCACTCATCGCTGGTGTCGACCATGGCGGCGAGGTCGGCATTGGTCAGCGTTCGCTCGGGCACCGCCGCGCCGGTCCCCAGCACGGCCACCGGCCGCACGCAGGTGCGCAACGCGCTCCATGGCGTGGGCCCGGGTTCGAGGCTGATCGGTTGCGTCGCCATGATGGTGTTCGTCAGCAGCGTAACGATGTCGATGCACCAGTCCGTGCGGACATCCGGCGGCTACGAACCCAAACCACGGGATGGTGGCCAAGCCGCCACCGGGCCACAGGGCGCACACCCGCAAGCTGCAAGTCGTTCAGCGGGCGAACCGCCGATGCCGCAAGAACTGCAGCACCTGCGCCGCGGTCTCGTCCGCGATCGCGATCGCCGTGTGCCCCTTGCCCAACGTCACCGTGTCAGCGGCACCAGCCAGCGTCGCCTCACCGACCGCGACCGTGCCATCGTCATCGCCCGGAATCGCGTCATTGCCCGCCCCCAAGGTGCCGACGATCGCCCCCGTCGGACACGGCAGCGGAATCGCCTGCTGATGGAACGGATCCCCCGGGCTCAGCTGCAATGCCGCCTTGTCGCCCATCGCCAGCGCGAACACCCACCAGCGCTTGCGCAGATCACACAGCATCGCCCCGCGATGCGGCACCGCGATGTAGACGCACGACGTCGGCACCCGCGCAGCCGTTCGGCGCAGATACTCCTGGATCACCAATCCGCCCATCGAATGGCCGACGAAATGCAACTCGTCGACCGCCGCACCGGCCGCCAATCGCCGTTCGATCGCCACATGCAACGACGCCGCATGATCCGCCAGGAAACCTGCAGTGCTCGGATAGTCGGGATTGAGAACCTCATAGCCGGCGGCCGTCAGCGTCCGTTCGAGTCGTCCCATGCCGGCTGCCGAACGCCAGAGCCCGTGTTGCAAGACCACGACGCGCCGCTTGCCATCGGCCGGCACCGTCAGTCCGTCCGGCACGGGACTCCGACCGGCGGCATACAGCACATCGAACGGCCACGACGGCGGCAACCCGAACAGCACCGCGCCGCCGTACGCGCACAGCAACAACAAGAGCACGCGCCACATCCACCGCATTCCTCGCCGCCGCGGCCGTTCAGCCGCCATGCGAGGCCTCCGGCAGACCGCCGTGCAGACGCGGCAGCCACGGAATCGACTGCAGCACCGCCGCTTCGTGTTGCCGCAACCGTTGCCAACGGTCGGCGACGACCGTTGACGGCACGATCGTCATCGCGATCTCGAGATAGACCTCGTGATGGCGTTCTTCAGCCGCCACCAGATCGCGATAGAACGCCGTCAGCGTCGGCTCGGTGTCCTGCAGTTCGTCGGCCAGCAGCCGCATCCGTTCGCACGAACGCGCTTCGATGATTGCAGCGACCAGCAGTTCATCGCCCAACCGCAGCGGCATGTCGGCGGCCACCGCGGACTTCAACCGTTCGGCATACGGCCCCGGCGATTGCGTCGCGAGCGGCAACCCGCGTTGCTGCAGCAACCGCAGGGTCCGTTCGAAGTGCACCAGTTCCTCGCGCGCGAGCGCCGACAACGCCCGATGCGCCTCGGGATCGGCGGGCACCCGGAACAGGAACGTCGTCGCCGCCGCCGCTGCCTTCTTCTCGAGCAGCGCCTGCTCGAGCAGCAGTTCAGGCACGTGCGCGGCCACGCTCCTGGCCCACGTCGGCGGCGTCGCCCAGGCGAGTCCGGGGAACGTCGCGGCGGTCATCGCGGAATCGGCAAGGTCAGCACGCGTTCGTGGTCGGGGGCCCGGAAGTACGACACGCCGCGTTCCCACGTCGAGATCAGCAACGCCATGTCCTTGGCTTCTGCTGGCAGACGGTCAGGCGTGATCTCGAGCGGGTGCTCGGTCACGACCTGCGCGACGATCTCGTCCTTGGGCTTCGTCATCTGGCAGCGGACCTCGGCGGTCGTGCCGACCAGCGTGATCTCGGTGCAGACGAACTCGAAACCGGCCGTCGGCGCCGACAGCTGGATGTGCAGCGCGCCGCCGATGCTGACGAAGTTGGCATGGACCGGCGGGCCGGACCAGACGCCGGATTGACGTTCGGGCGAAGCGGGTGGCGGCATCGGATCGCGGGGCTTCTGGTCTACTGGTGGGTTGGTCGGCGGCGGCGGCGGCGCGGTGTCCGGCGAGCCGCAACCGAGCAGCGCGGCGAAGGGCAGCAGCGCGAACGGGGACTTCATCGTCACCAGATGCCCGGCCGCCCGGGGAAACGGTAGTGGATCAGGACGGCATCGGGTCGAACCGCCGATGGACGAGTTCACGCAGGCGCCGTTCGTCGCCGTCGTTGGCGCCAACCAGCAGTACCATGTATTCGTCGGTGCGCCAGTTCTCGAAACGGGTGTTGGCGGCGAAGAAATCGACCACTTCGGTGAGCGGCTCGTCGTGCCAGGTCGTCATCACCAACGGCGCCGGCCGGCCTTCGACCGACGCCATCACCGACGCCATGTCGATCGCATCGTCCCACGAACTGCTGCCCGTTCCCGCACAAACGGCGTAGCGACAACCGGAACCAACCAGCCGATCCGCCAGTTCCGCCTGCGCTGCGGGCGACCACGGCTCGTCGCCTGCGAACAGCAGCAGCGCGTACTCGCGGCGAACCGGACAAACGAACTCATCTGGCCGGGAGATCCTGCCGAGCCAGACGCGGCGCCTGTCCCCCAACACGATCTCCATGAGTGCTTCCCGTCGCGCGGCGTTCGTCGCCTCAAGAACCGGCGGGCCTCGATCGACGCCTCGCGAGGAGAGTGCGCAAAGCCTGGTTCACGGCTTCCGAATCCGAGAACCGCTTCGCCACGTCGGGCTCCAGGACGACCACGTTGCTGCCCTCGGCAAATCGCTTCGCGTACCTGCCGCGAACGCCATGGGAAAAGTCGTACTCGTCGAGCAAATCCGGTTCAGACGGTTGTCGTTTACTCTTGGCCATAGGTTCGTCGCTCGCTCGGCGTTGCCAGCCGGGCACTGATCAAGCGTATCCGATCGCCGCGGGCAGTGTGGACGACGACCAGAAGTCGGCCTCGAAAGGACTCTCCGATCAGCACGAATCGATCCTCGCGCTCGGAGTGCAACGGGTCGGGAATCGTGATCGAGAACGGGTCGCCGAACGCAGTCGACGCCTCGTCAAACGGCACGCCGTGCTTGCGACGGTTCGACGCCGCCTTGCCTTCGTCCCATTCGAAGTTCAGACCCATGATCCAGATGTCGCCTCACGATGCCCCGGCGCGTTGCGTGTTCAACTGCTTTCCTCTTCCGGCCGCAACCACAGGTCACGACGGTCAATGACCGCACTCGCCAACCGGGCCGGTGGAGTCGTCACCGACCCTGACTCTGCACCTCTCAGCGGACGGACTTCTGCCTGCCTCCGGGAACCCAACACCAACACGGGACAGCGCGAGCCGTATTCCCGGACCGGCCACCCCGCTACACTGCGCGCTCCCGACCGGCCCTCTCCCCGAACCGAAGTCGCCATGACGAAGCCGCCACCCGACCAGCCGCAAGAGGCCTTCTCACGCCGTTCGTTCCTGAAAGGCGCCTCCGTCGCCACGATCGCCGGCACCGCTGCGACCGCAGCCGCGACCGCCGCGACGGCAACCCAGGGCAAACCCGAGACCTTCGGCCCCGGCACCCACGAGATCCAACTGAAGGTCAACGGCCAGAACAAACTGGTGAAGGTCGAGACCCGGACCACGCTGCTCGACGCGCTGCGCGACCAGATGGACCTGACCGGCGCCAAGAAGATCTGCGATCGCGGCGCCTGCGGCGGCTGCACCGTGCACCTCGATGGCCAGCCGATCAACAGCTGCCTGACCCTGGCGATGGACGCCATCGGCGGCGAGATCACGACCGTCGAGAGTCTGACCGAAGGCGGCAAGGTCCACCCGCTGGTGCAGAACTTCGTCCACTGCGACGCGATGCAGTGCGGCTTCTGCACGCCCGGCATGGTGATGAGTTCGCTGGCGTGCCTGCAGCAGCGCGGCAAGCCGACGCGCGAACAGATCCAGCACGACCTCTCGGGCAACATCTGCCGCTGCGGCACCTACGGCCGGATCTTCGAAGCCGTCGAACGCACCGCGCAGGGCGCGCAAGGAGGTGGCAAGTGACCACGCCCCGGCAAGAGATCGAACTCGCGGTCGGTTTTGGCAAGCACATCGAGAAGCGCAAGGTCGACGTTCCGGACGGCGACGCACCGCCGTGGGACGCGAACAGCAAGTTCACCGTGGTTGGCACCGATGCCGATCGCGTCGACGGACTGGCCAAGGCCAGCGGCCGGGCGAAGTACACGTACGACATCAACTTCCCCGGCATGCTGTATGGCGTGATCGTTCGCGCCACGATCGCCAAGGGCAAGCTGGACGTGCTCGAGGTCGATGAGGCGAGGAAGATGCCCGGCATCGCCGCCGTCGTGCTGCTGAAGGAAGTCGGCAACAAGGTGCGCTTCGTCGGCGATCCGCTGTGCGCGATCGCGGGCACCAACCTCGACGTCATCCGCGACGCGATGGAGAAGGTGCGGGCGCAGTACACGACCGAAGAACACAACGTCGACTTCCTGCAGAACCCGGAAGCTCCGGTGCTCGATGGCGACGGCAACCTGATCGACGCCTGGCCCGAGCACGAGATCGGTGGCGTGATCGCCGGCGCTGAAGCCAGCCACGAGGGCACCTACCGGACCGAAGTGCAGACCCACAGTTCGCTCGAGACCCACGGCGCCGTCGCGCGCTGGCAGGGCGACGACCTGGAGATCTGGATGTCGACGCAGGCGACGTTCGGCGTCCGCGGCGAACTGGCGCGCGCGCTCGACGAGAAGGGCCACAAGCCCGCGTCGGTTTCGCTGCACGCCGAGTTCGTCGGCGGCGGCTTCGGCAGCAAGTTCAGCGCTGGGGTCGAAGGGCTGGCCGTGTGCCTGCTGGCGCGTGAAGCCAAGGCGCCGGTCAAGCTGATGCTCGATCGCTTCGAAGAACACACCTGCACCGGCAACCGCCCATCGTCGCTGATGCAGATCCGCGCCGCGGCCAAGAAGGACGGCACGCTGGTCGCGTGGGACACCCGCAGCTTCGGCGGCGTCGGCTTCGCGCCCGGCGGCGGCGGCGTGACGTTCCCGCAGCACTACATCGCCGAAGTGCAGAAGCGCGGCGCCCACAAGGACCTCGTCTGCGACACCGACCCGCCGCGCCCGATGCGCGCGCCGACCTGGCCGCAGGGTTACTTCGGCGGCGAACTGTTCCTCGACGAGCTGGCCGGCAAGATCGGCATCGATCCGCTCGAGTTCCGGCTGAAGAACGACGGCCAGGTCATTCGCCAGGAACAATGGCGCATGGGCGCGGGCAAGTTTGGCTGGCTGCAGGCCAGGAACCCAAAGCCGGGCTCGCCCCGCGACGGCGACGACCCGCGGTATCTGCGCGGCGCCGGCCTGGCGTCGGCGCGTTGGGGTGGCATGGGCAACCACGGCGGCCGCACGCCGCACGGCTGCACGTGCCGGATCCATGCCGATGGCAAGGTCGAGACCCGCAGTGGCGCGCAGGACATCGGCACCGGTCTGAAGACCGCGATGGCGATGCTGACGGCCGAAGAACTGGGGCTCGCCGCCGGCGCGATCTCGGTGTTCGTCGGCCACACCGCCGACCCGAGCGGCCCGGCCGCCGGCGGTTCGACCACCACGCCTAGCCTTGCGCCGGTCATTCGCCACGCGGCGTGGCTGGCGCGGCAGGAACTCGCCAAGATCGTCGCCCAGCACCTCGGCTGCAAACCGGAGGAAGTGACGTTCGCCGGCGGCAAGGTCGGCGCCGAGGCCGCGGCCAAGCCGATGCTGTCGTGGGCCGACGCCTGCAAGCTGATCGGCCCCAACCCGATCGAAACCCGCGGCACGCGCTTCCCCAACTACAAAGGCGAGGCCTTCAACAACGGCGTCTGCGGCTGCCAGTTCGCCGAAGTGCGGATCGACACCTGGACCGGCCAGGTCAAGGTGCTGCGGATGCTCGCGATCCAGGACTGCGGCATCGTGATCGCCAAGAAACTCGCCGAGAGCCAGGTGCTCGGCGCGATGATCCAGGGCATCAGCTACGCGCTGCACGAACAGCGGTTGATGGACAAACGCAGCGGCCGGATGCTGAACGGCGACTTCCTGCGCTACAAGATCACCGGCCCGGCCGACATGCCGCCGATGGAGTGCATCATGATGTCGGTTGCCAACGGCCACACCAACACCAGTTCGGTGGGCCTGGGCGAGCCGCCGTCGGTCGCCGCACCCGCGGCGATCGCCAATGCCGTCTACAACGCGATCGGCGTGCCCGTCCGGCACCTGCCGATCACTCCCGACAAGGTCCTGCAGGCGCTCGCCGCGCGGAGGGCATGAGATGAAACCGTTCACCTATGTGCTGCCGCACACGCTGGCCGAAGCGCACACCGCCGCCAAGAAGGCCGGCGCCGTGCTGAAAGGCGCCGGCATCGATCTGGTCGACCGGCTGAAGGAACGCATCGAGGCGCCGCCGGAGGTCGTCAACCTGCTGCCGCTGAAGAACGACCTGGCCGGCATCGCCGACGACGGCGGCGGCCTGCGGATCGGCGCGCTGACCACGCTGCGCCAGATCGCCGAAGCGGCGGCGCTGCAGGGCCCGGCGTTCGGCGCGGTGCGGATCGCCGCCGGGCTGACCGCGACCCCGCTGGTCAGGAACCGCGCGACGCTCGGTGGCAACCTGCTGCAACTGGCGCGCTGCTGGTATCTGCGTTCGGCCGCGTTCGGCTGCCTACATGGCGGCAAGGGCCCGACCTGCCTGGCGATGACCGGCGAGAACCGCTACCACTCGATCCTGGGCTGGCACGACTGCGTGCGCGTCCACCCAAGCAACCTGGCGCCGGCGCTGCTCGCATGCGGTGCCGAATACACGACGTTCTTCGACGGCAAGCAGGAACGCCGGCCGCTGGCGGCACTGTTCCCGGATGAGCCGACCGCACAGAAGGCCGAACACACGCTGCGCGACGGCGAGATCCTGGTCGCGATCCACCTGCCCAAGCCGTCGGGCGACGTCCGTTCGACCTATCAGGAGACCCGCGAGAAGGACAGCTTCGACTGGGCCACGACGGCGGCGGCCGTGCAGGTGACACTGCAGGACGGCACGATCACGGACGCCAGCATCGTGCTCGGCGCCGTGTCGCCGGTACCGCGGCCGCGCGCCGAAGCAGCGAAGTCGTTGATCGGCAAGAAGCCGGGCGATGCCGCGTTCCTGAAGGCCGCCGAAATGGCGGTCGCCGGTGCGTCACCGTTGTCGCAGAACGCCTACAAGCTGTCCCTGTGCAAGGCGATCGTCCGCGCCGCATTGACCGAGGTGACGAGGTAGCTGCCATGGCCCAGACCCAGAAGACCCACCGCCAGTTGTTGCCGCGCGGCCTTTGCCCGGCGCTGCTGATGAAGCACATCCTGACCCACTCGCTGGATGACGTGGTGACCGACGAACGGCAATGGCCGGGCGACGGCTACTACTGGTGCAGCAAGACCTGCACCTGCGTTGGCCCGGACGACGAAGTCGTGCATCCCAAGACCTGTCTGCCCGGCCGCCGCTGCTACGACGGCCCCCAGTCGTGAACGCGCGAGCGACGATCGCCGTGCTGCTGGCGGCGGCCGTCGCGACCGGTTGCGGCGCGGTACACACCGCGATCTCCAACGCCAACTACGGCGCAACCGACCAGCGCTTGCAGGTCGGCGAGGACAAGATCAACTTCCTCGCCGGCGGTCACGGCGACCGCTGCGTCGCCTTCGTCCACGGCAATCCGGGCTTTGGCGATGAAGCATGGCCCCACCAGGTACTGCTGGAGAACGAGTTCTCCTGGGTCCGATTGGATCGACCGGGCCACGGCAGCTCGACGCGCCGCGGCAACTGGCCGTTTGCGCGGCAGGTCGAGTTGCTGGAGCAGGCGCTCAATGAACGACGATCGGTGATCCTGGTCGCCCATGGCGCCGGGGCGGCGCTGGCGATCGAGTTCGCGCGCCGGCACCCGCAACGCACCGCAGGTCTCGTGTTGCTGGCACCGATCACCCAGCCAGAGCCCGGGCGTGCTTCCGGGGCGCTCAGTGAAGTGCCGGTGCTCGGCACGCTGTGGCAGGAGGCCATCGGCACTCCGACGGCGCGCTTTGCCACGGTGCCGGCGGCGATGCGGCGCGAATATGTCGGCGACACCACGACTCCGATTCCGGCGGCGATCACCGAACTGTTCGACCGCAGCGTGTCGCAGTTCTCCAGGCCCGGCCAGGTGCGCGCTGCCTTCCAGGACGATACCGAGTTCGCCGACCACTATGCGACGTTGCGCGGCAGGCAGTACGAGGTCGCGGCTCCCGTCGTGATCCTGTACGGTGACTTGGATCGGATCGCGGACCCGACACGCCATGCCCGCCATTTCGCGTGGTGCCGCCCAGCCACCGCGATCCAGGCGATCCCGGGAGCCGGGCACCGAATCCATGTGACCCATCCGCAAGAAGTTGCGTCTGCCATACGGTTCGTCGAGGCATGGGTCTCGACGGCGCGTCGGCCAGCCCGCGAGCCCGCAGCCTTGCCGCCGAAACCGCGAACTGCTCTGTGATCCCGGCGGCCGCCGGGCCTCGAGACTTCGGCCGCACCGAAGAAAAACTGCAGCGAGTCGTTGCGGAAGGCGATGAGACTCTGTCTGCTGCGGCCTTCCTGCGATAGGCCAGCCAGCAAGAGGCCCATGCTGATCAAGCCAGTGTATGTAGTCGAGCAGAAGGAACCGCTGACGACGCGGCGAGCGTTGCTGATGGCCGCTGTGGCGGGGCTGGCGGGCATCACGATCGGTTGCGCAGCGGGCGTCATCATTGGACGCGAAACCACCGTCGAAGCAGCGGAGAACCCGCGCCTGGTTCGCGCCCATCAATTGGCGACCCAGGCGGACCAGCAGGAACTGCTCGCCGAGGCGGCGTTCTTCCTGGCCGTGGTCCAGGAGCAGGGTCACCGTGCAGCGATCGACGCGACGCTCTGGAGCGGCTGCGGCAAGCTTGCCGACGCCGTGCTGACCACTGACGGCAATCGAGTCGTCGGCGACGCGCTCCTCAGCCTGAAGCACTACCCGCATCCAACGGAGTTCGCGAAGTGGATTCCGGAACTCGATCGGTTCGTCCGCGCGCGAAGGCACAAATGAGGCCGAGACCGACATGAACACCCCGCAGCAAGGGGGATCAGGCGGTCTGAAGGGGCCGCAGACCGCCGAAGAGGGCGCGCCGATCGAAGTCGAGGTTCAGGGAAATGACGGAGGGTCAATCGTTGTGACCACCGGAGGCCCCGACGGCAAGACCACGACGGTTCCAGTTCCGCGCGGCGGCAAGGTCACGATCCCTGGCACATTCCCCGCCGGGACCATTCTCTATGTCAGCACAAACACGCCCCCATTCCGGGCGATTCTGATCGAAATCATGCCGGCCACCGAATGACCCCGAAGTCGAGTTGCACCATGCGCCTAGTCCTCCTTTCGTGTGCGCTCGCCGCACCTTCTGCGCTTGCTCAGCAGTACCTGGTGATCCCGCCAAATCAGGCAATGCCCGACGGTGACGACCAGCTATGGGTCGGCGGCACCATCGCCGAACGCCGGCAGATGACGCTGATCGATGCCAGTCTGTTGACTGGTCAGATCGGGCAGCCGATCACCGCCATCACCTGGCGGCGCAATGCCGCGCCGGAGTCATTCGTCGGCGGCACGTCGAACGTCACGGTGCATCTGTCGCACGCGGCTCGCAGCTGGAGTGACGCCAGCCCGACCTTCGCCGTCAACGCTGGCGCGGACCGGACGCAGGTCTTCTCCGGCACCGTGACGCTGCCGAACTCGCCGGCCATCCAGGGCAATCAGGTCGCTTGGACCGCAGACAACACGCTGCGGATCCAGTTGACCACGCCGTTCTTCTACCTCGGCGGCACCCTGGCGCTCGAGATCACCGGCGCTCCGAGCCAGACCGGCGCCGCCGAATGGTGGCCCGCCGACGCCGTCTGGGAAAGCGGTGACGGCAGCGCCAGCCACTACGGCCAAGGCTGCGGTCAGCCGCGCGCGCTGACAGCCGACCTTACCAGCACCAATCTGGTGCCCGGTGGCAGCGTGGCGTTCCATGTCGCCGGCACGCCGATGGACATCGCGGTGGTCGCCTTCGCGGTTCAGGCCGGCAACCTGGACCTGGCGCCACATGGCTTTGCTGGCTGCCGAGCGCTGCTGTCGGCGCCGCTGTTCAGCACCTCGCTGCTGATCGGCCCGGCGCCGCACAGCCAGAACACCGGCGCCGAGGGCCTGGCGACGGTCGTCGCGCAGATTCCGACGGGCACCGCGTTCCTCGGCTCGCAGTTCTTCACCCAGTGGTTCTCGTTCGGCCCGAACGGGCTGCGCAACAGCGACGGCATGGCCTGGACGATCGCGACACAGACGCCGTCGCTGCCGATGACGTTGATCACCGCCCCGGTGCTGAACAACCAGCAGCCCGAACAGGGTCTGGTGTTCCCCGCCCGCGGCCACGTGCTGCGGCTCGAAAGCCTGTAGCACCTGCGGTCGCCAGGAGCCGCGAGGCCACGGCCAGCGGCGCCCCTCATCGGCCTGAGCCGAGCAGTTCCGCAGCCGTCCACGGTTCCTTGCGCGCTGACTGCGCCGCACGCACGGTGCCCACCTCGGCCGGAGCAATCGTCGTCGCCCGGTGCCCGAAGCTGCGCCGGACGAAGCTGAGGATCGCCGCCAGATCGCCGTCGCTCCAATGCGACTGCCCGGGCATCTCGAGATCCCAGCGTTCGCCGTCGATCTCGCGCGGCCCCTTCAGGCCATGCAGCGCGATCTTGATCAACCGATCCGGCGCACCACCGACGAACTCGGAACCGCGCAACGGCGGCGCCAGCCCGGCCATGCCGTTGCCGTGCAGCTGATGGCACGCCGCGCAACTGCTGCCGAACAGGCGCCCGCCGGCGGTCACCCGCTGCAGCTCGGCCGCAGACAGTTCTTCATGTGCTGCCGCAACCTGGACCTCGCTCACGATCGCGATGACGCCCAGCAGTTCCTGCACCAGCGGCACGACTTGCGGATGCCCGGCCCGCTGCAGCGCCGCCAGCGCCGGCGGCGTGGCCGCGAAGGTGAACCAACCCTGGCGGTCCGACTTGGGCAGTGCCGCCAGGATGCCCCGCAGCAGCGCCCGCTGCTGCCAGACCTGCATCGCCCCGGCAGCCCGATCGAACACCTGCTGCTGTCGGGCGCCATCGCGAGTCGATGCCACGTTCCTGGCCAGCGCTTCCAGCACGAGCACCCTTCCGGGCCGTTCGTCGGCGAACATCGGCGCCCGGGTCAATGCGGCCAACAGTTCGAACTCACTGCCGGTGGCGGCATTGATGACCGTGCCACGCAGGATCGGATCCTCGGCGTCGTTGGCCAGCAGTTCCCCCAGCACCGCGACGGCACGGCTGCTGCAGCGGCCCCCGAGCCCACCCATCGCCAGCGCCAGATGCCAGCGGACACCGGGTCGCGAGTCGGCGATCAGCCGTTCTTCGCAGTGCGTCCACAACACCGGATCGCCAGCCTGCAAGCGGGGCGTCACGCAGCCCAACGCGAACGCCAGCACGCCGGCATCCTCGTCGTAGCAGGCCCGCCGGAGGTCGCCGGCCGACAGGGAACCGAGTCCTTGCAGCGTCGCCAGCGCATGCAGCCGTGCCCGGGCATCGCCGTGACCGAGCATCGCGCGCAAATCCGGCGCCACTTCGCGCGCACCGCGCTCCACCAGTTCGCGCTGCGCCTGGTCGCGCACCCAGCCGTCGGGATCTGCCAACGCCGACACCAGGGCCGCCGGTGCCGCGGCGGCAAGTGACGGTGGCACGCGCGGCGCGACTCCCGCCGGCAGGATCCGCCAGACCCGCCCGAGCCCGATCGGCCGGTCGAGCCCACGCGCGACGATCTGTTTGCGCAGGAACGTCGTCACGAAGTTCTTGTGCTGGATCACGCCGCGATACATGTCGACCACATACAGCCCGCCGTCGGGGCCGCCAAAGGCGTGCACCGGCCGGAACCGCTCATCGGTCGACGCCAGGAACTCCGCCTGCTCGTAGGCATTGGTGCCGGCCATCTTGCCGTCGCCATCGCGCAGCACGATCCGCCGCAGCAGGTGCCCGGCCGGCTCGCAGACGATCGCGTCGCCGCGCATCGTCGCCGGAAACACCGCCGACCGCAGCACGTGCGGCCCACAAACCGCCGTGTGTTTGGCCAGCACGAAGTTCTTCAACCGGTCCGGCTGATAGCCGCGATTGACCCCGGGCGTGATCCGGATCGGGAACACGGACGGATCGGGCAGCAGGCGGTGATTGGAACCCGGCAATGGCACATCGCGACCGGCGCGCACGGCGTGGTGCGCCGGCACCAGGTCGCAGCGCAGCCAGTCCTCGTTGTAGTTGAAGTAGCGCCGGCCGCGATCATCGTGGCATTGCCCCCATTGACCGCCGCCGCCGGTCCGTTCGATCTCCCAGCCGGTCGCCGTCCGGCGATAGCGACGCGCGTCATTGGCCAGCCAGATCCAATTGTCCAGGCCCCACAGCGGGGTGTTGCCGGCGTGTTCGGGATTGAGCAGGCCGGCGTCGAACCCATCGGCGACCTTCTCCTTGCCGTCGGCGCGCAGGTCGCCATCGGCATCGTGCATCCACCACAGGGTCGGCGGCTCGAGCACCAGCGCCCCACCGCGCAGCGGCAGCACCGCGCGCGGCAACACCAGCCCGTCCGCGAACGGCACGGCCTCATCCATCACACCATCGCCGTCGCGATCCCGCAGCACGGCGATGCGGCCATCGGGCCGCCGTTCGTCGGTCGCGTCGACGTCGCGCATGAAGCTGCGCATCTCGACGACCCACAGCCGGCCGGCGATGTCGAACAGCGCGGACACCGGATCGGCGATCAGCGGCTCGCTGGCGACCAGTTCGATCCGGAAGCCGGGCTGCAGCCGGAAGGTCGCCAGTTCCTCGGCCGGCGAACGGACGATCGCGGCGGGCACGACCAGATCCGCGGGCAATCCGGTCTGCACCTCGCCGGCGCGATCCCCCTGTTGCGCCATGGCCGCGGCACCAAACGCCAGCGTCGCCAGACCGCGCCTCACGCGGGCAGCTCCGGCAACGCGAACGGCGCGCGATGGGCGACCGCCGGCAGACCCGAGCCATCGCCGATCTCGAGCATGTTGCCCAGCTGCAGCCGGCCGTCGTCGAGGTCGACCTGGTTGGCCCCGAGGTGCGTCGCCATCCGTTCCCAGGCCTCGGAGACCGCCGGCATGGCCGCGACGCGCGCGCGCGCTGCCGCGCGATCGACCGCCTGTCCGGCCCGGAAGCTCGCATTGCCGAGGTGGCACAGCGCCGCACTCAGATGGCCCTGCCGGGCATCCGACGCCAGCAGGCGGGAATCACCGGCCCGCACCGCCGCGATGAAGTTGGCGAAGTGATCGCCGCCGCCGCCGAACGTCGCGATCTCCCGGCCCGCGAGATCGCGCGCGACACCGCCTTCGTAGTCGGGCATGACGACGACACCGCCTTCGCAGTGCAGCACGACACCGACTCTGGCGCCGAGGAACCTGTCCATCGCGTCGTCACCCGGTGCCGCCGGCAGGCCTCGGACTTCGAACACGATCGGCGCGCCGGGGTAATCGAGCCAGACGATCTGGGTGTTGGGTGTCTGGCCATCGTCGTCATAGCCAAAGCGCCCGCCGAGGCTCCAGACCCGGGCCGGCAGTTCGCATTGCAGGGCCCAGCGACACATGTCCATCTGGTGCACACCCTGATTGCCGAGATCGCCGTTGCCGAACGGCCATTGCCAGTGCCAATCGTAGTGGAACTGCGTCCGCTGCACCGGTTGTTCGGCGGCCGGGCCGAGCCAGAGATCGTAGTCGACGCTCGCCGGCGGCGCCTTGGGGGCCGCGACCTTGCCGATGCTCCTGCGGCGCTTGTAGCACAGCCCGCGGGCCAGCACGATCTTGCCGAGTTGTCCGCTCTGCGCGAACGCGATCGCCTGCTGCATGCCGGGGTTGCTGCGACTCTGTGTGCCGCAAGCGACGACGGTGCCATGGCGCTCGGCCAGCGCCATCAGCCGCGGCCCCTCCCAGAACTGATGCGTCAGCGGCTTCTCGACATACGCGTGCAGACCGCGCTCGCACGCCATGCCGCCGAGCGCGGCATGCCAGTGATTGGGAGTCGCCACGGCGATCGCGTCGCAGACCCCGGCGTCGAACAGCTTGCGGATATCGGTGAACGCCGCGACGCTGCCACCGTTCTTGGTGAATGCCGCGACCTCGCGATCGAGCACGGCCCCGTCGCAATCGCACAGCGCGGTCACGCGAACGCCGGGCAGGCGCCGGAAGCCGTGGATGTGTTCCTGGCCGCGCGAATTCAGGCCGATCACCGCGATCCGGACGTCCCCGTTGGCACCCAAGGCACGAGCTCGCCCGGTCGCAGTACAACCCACTGCCAGTGCGCCGGAAGCCAACACCGACGACCGCAGGAACGAACGACGCGTCGAGCCGGACGGGTGCAGCCTCATGCGACCAGTCTCGCCGTACGATCGACCCGAGGGAACCCCGCAGTACGCCCATTTCGCCCGTCAACCGGCCCGGGTCTGCGACTGCAGATCGGGACCTTCTGATCCGAAGGACGCGTGGCGCCGACGCACGGCCTCGGCTAATCGTGGCGCCCGTGCCGACGCCGCCGTCCACCACCGCCGGGTTCTCGCGCGGCAAAGCCGCCGCCTGGGTCGTCTACGACCTGGCCAACACCGTCTACGCGGCGACGCTGACGTTCCTGTTCACGCCGTGGTTCGCCGACCAGTTCGATCGCCAGAGCCTCGGCATCACCCAGACGATCTCGATGGCGCTGGCGGCGATCCTGGTGCCCGTGCTCGGCGCGCTGACCGACAAGACCGTCAAGACCCGCGGCTATCTGACGATCGCGACGCTCGCGTGCATCGCAGCGATGGCCGGCATGGGCCTTTGCAGCGGCCAGGCGGCGATCCTCGGCTGTTTCTTCGTCGCCAACATCACCTACAACCTCGGCCTGCTGTTCTACAACGCGCTGCTGCCGTCGGTCGCCAGCGACGAACGCGCCGGCCTCGTCTCCGGCATCGGCACCGGCGTCGGCTACTTCGGCACGATCCTGGTGCTGGTGACGTTGCTGCCGCTCGACATCCCGCAGGGCCAGCGTTTCGTTGCCGCCGCCGCGATGTTCCTGCTCTTTGCGCTGCCGTGCATGGCACTGGTGAAGGACCGGAGGCCGCCGGCGCCGGGTCCCACCGGCGCCACCGTCCACGACGCCGCGCGGTCGCTGCTGGCGACGCTGCGCGAACTGCCGCACCATCGCTCGCTGCTGTGCTTCCTGCTGGCCAACTTCTGCCTGGTCGACGTGCTGAACACCGCGATCCTGTTCTTTGCCGACTTCACGCAGACCGCGTTCGCCGAGCAGGCCGCGCGCGGCGAACTGGCGGTATTCGGCCTGGCGTTCACCGGCGCCAACGCGACGCGCGACTTCGTGCAGCTCGCCGGCCTTTGCCTGAACGTGCTGGCCTTGTTGTTCGGCGTGCTGCTCGGCCTGTTCACCGACAAGCACCCGCTCGCGGTGATGCGGCTATCGGCGATCGCCCTGCTGTGTGGCCTGCTGGGCGGTGCCGCATTCGGCGGCAGTTCTCCGCTCGGCTACCTGCTGACGCTGGTCATGCTGGGCGCGCTCGGCCTGTCAGGGATCTGGACCGCCGGCCGCAAGGTGATCGTGCTGTTGGCGCCGCGCGAACGGATCGGCGAGTTCTTCGGCCTCTACGGCATCACCGTCAAGCTGTCGGTCGTCGGCAGCACCGTCTATGGCTGGCTCGCCGACACGGCCGGCTGCAAGCCGGCACTGCTGGCGCAAGGGATACCGATCGTCATCGGCCTGGTTCTGCTGACCGCGGTCCGTCTGCCTGCACCGGCGGCTGCGGGGGGTCGCGCGTGAGCGAACCGGAAGCCGGGCCAGCCGCACCGCGCCGCGAACCGCTATGGCAACGCCTTGCCGTCCGCGCCCTCGCGGCCATCCTGTGGACGTTCGCCTGGCTGCCGGCGCCGCTGGCTTACCTGTTCGCCGATCTGTGCGCCATCCCGTGGTTTCTCTATTGGCTGTCGACCGACCGCCGTGGGCGCCGCGCCAAGGGCTACTGGCGCAACTGCCGGATCGCGTTCCGGCGCGGGGCTCCGCTCGGCGAACAACGGCCCGCACGCCATCTGTGGCGGTGGTCGCGGCACATCGCGTGGCTGGCAATCGACTTCTGCCGGATGCAGCGACTGCGGGCGGACAACCTGGCGCGCCACTGCGATCTGGCCGAGTATCCGCCACTGCGCGCGCTGTACGACGAAGGCAAGGGGCTGATCTTCGTCACCGGGCACGTCGGCGTCTGGGACGTCGCTGGCTATGTCGCCGGTATCCTCGGCCTGCCGATCACGTCGGTCTACCGTCCCAGTCCCATCGCCGCGCTCGATCGGTGGATCGCCGAACAACGTTCGCGCACCGGCCAGACCGTCGTCGCCAAGAAGAACGTGCTGTGGACGCTGAAGAAAGCGCTCGCCGAACGGCTGGTCATCGGCATCCTCGCCGACAGCGGCGGCAAGCACGCGGCGGTCTTCACGCCGTTCCTTGGCACCCTGGCGAGCACCGTGGCGACACCCGCCATCCTCCACCTGGCGACCGGCGCCCCGATCGCCGTGGTCACTGCGCTGCGCACCGGCCGGATGCGCTGGCGCCTGCATGTCCACGACATCATCCGCCACGCCCCGACGGGCGATCGCGACGCCGACACCCTGGCGATCACGACCAGGATCAACGCCGGGCTGACGCAGGGCATCGGGTTGGCGCCCGAACAGTGGTTCTGGCAGAGCCGGCGGTTCCGGCATCGGCCGCCGAGCGAACGGCAGGGCGCCGACGGGCTGCCGCCACTCGCCTCGGGCCGATAGCGGTCTTCACGCTTTCTTCATCCAAACAGACAAAGACCTTCACGGTGGCTTTGCACACTGTTCGTCGCCAAATCCGACGATTCGAGCAGCCAACAAGAAGATCCGGAGCACCTCCCGATGAAGATCACGACTCTCCTGGCCAGCGCCGCACTGCTGGTCGCCATCACCGCTTGCGGCAAGAAGGAAACCCCCGGGACGACCGGGACCACCCCGCCGGCAGAACAGGGCAAGGGCCGGGCCCTGCAGATCAAGGGGTCCGACACGATGCTCGAGGTCGCGCAGGCCTGGGCCGAGACCTACCGGACCGTCAAGCCAGGGGTCAAGATCTCGGTCGGCGGCGGCGGCAGCGGCGGCGGCATCGCCGGCATCATCAACGGCACGGTCGACATCGCCACCAGCAGCCGGAAGTTCACCGCCGAAGAGACCGCTGAGGCGAAGAAGCACGGCCACGACCCGGTCGAGTTCCACGTCGGCTACGACGGCATCGCGATCTTCGTCCACAAGGACAACCCGATCCAGTCGATCTCGCTCGAACAGCTGGCGCAGATCTACGGCGATGGCGGCTCGATCAGCAAGTGGTCCGACCTCGGCGTCACGCTGCCGGGCGGCGGCGACAAGATCGTGATGGTGTCGCGGCAGAACAACAGCGGCACCTACGAGTACTTCAAGGAAGCGGTGCTCCACAAGCAGAACTTCAAGATGGGCACGCTGGACCAGAACGGCAGCAAGGACGTCGTCGACCAGGTCAGCAAGACCAAGGCATCGATCGGCTACAGCGGCCTGTCGTACGGCAAGGGCGCCGACGTCAAGATGGTGCCGGTGATCGCCAAGGCGGGGACGGCCCCGGTGCCGCCGTCGATCGCCACCGTGCTCGACAAGACCTACCCGATCTCCCGCCCGCTGCTGATGTACACCAGCGGCCAGCCGCAGGACGAAGCCAAGGCCTATCTCGAGTGGATCGTCAGCGACGCCGGCCAACACGTGCTGCTCGAGCTTGGCTATCCGCCGCTGCGCACGCTCTGATTCCGGGCTCCCCACCAACGCGCGATGACCCACTACGAAGAACGCCTGCAGAAGGACCTCGACTGGATCCAGCAACTGGTCGGCGAGGTCGGTGCCGCGGTCGAACTGGCGATCGACCACGCGGTCACGTCGGTGCTGAGCCTCGATCGCGACGTCGCCGCCCGCACCGTGCTCGGCGACTACGTGATCAACCGCCAGACCCGCGAGCTGGACCGGCTGTGCCACGGCTTCGTCGCGCGCCACCTGCCGGCCGCCACCCACTTGCGCTACGTCTCGGCAGTGCTGCGGCTCAACATCGCGCTGGAACGGATCGGCGACTACGGCGCGACGATCTCGCGCACGGCGGCGCAGCTGTCGGCGGTGCCCCCGCCGGTCGTCGCCCGCGACATCGAGATGATGAGCGAGCACGCCCGCCGACTGCTGCACGAAGGCCTGCGGTCGTTCCACGGTCGCGACGTCGCGCTGGCGCAGGCGACACTGAACGCCGCATCCCAGTTCACGCACCACTTCGACAAGGTGTTCGACGACCTGGTGCGCGAAGGTGAAGCGCGCACCCGCCCGGTCGCCGACCTGTTCTCGTTCATGGCCACGGTCAACCGGCTCGAGCGGGTGATCCACCAGGCCAAGAACATCTGCGAAGAGACGGTGTTCGTCGGCACCGGCAAGATGAAGGACGAGAAGGTCTTCCAGATCCTGTTCCTCGACGAACGCAACGACGGCCTGAGCCAGCTCGCGGAGCATTTCACCCGCAAGAACTTCCCGCAGAGCGGTCGCTACCGCAGCGCCGGCTGGCAGGCGGCCGACGGCATCGACGCCGGCTGGGCCGCGCTGGCCAAGAAGTCCGGCATCGACCTGAGTCGCGCCTGGCCGACCGAACTGGACACGCTGCGCGACCAGCTCGACGACTTCCAGGTGATCATCGGCCTGTCGCCGACCGCGCGCGAGAAGGTCGGCCGCGTGCCGTTCCACACGACGTTGCTGACCTGGGACATCGACGGCAAGGGCAGCGCCGAGGAGACCTGGCGGCAGACCAGCCCGAAGATCCGTGAACTGCTCGAACTGCTGCGCGGCGAGAAGGCCTGCTGACGCATGACGCCGCCACCCGCCAGTACTGACCCCGAAATCACGGCCTCGCGCGCCGGCTCGCCGCTCGACCACCGCGACGGCGCCTGGTGGTTCGACTGGTGCGCGCGCGCCGCCGTGTTCGCCGGTGGCGTCTCGGCGATCGTCTTCATCGTCGGCATCTTCCTGTTCATCGCCACCCAGGGCCTGGGCTTTGCATTCGGCACGCTCGACTGGAGCGAGTTCTTCACGTCGATCTTCTGGCGACCCACCGGTCACCCACCGACCTACGGCGCTTTCGCGCTCATCGTCGGCACGCTGACGGTCACCGGCGTCGCCATGGCGGTGGCGGTGCCATTCTCGTTCGGAGCCGCGATCTACATCGGCGAGTTCGCGCGCGAGCGCCAGCGCGAGTGGCTGAAGATCCTGGTCGAACTGCTGGCGGCGGTGCCGTCCGTCGTCTGGGGCGTCGTCGGCCTGCACGTGATCTCGCCGCTGATCCTCCACCATGTCGAGCCCGAGTCCGGGGTCGGCACCAACCTGCTGAACGCCGGGCTGATCCTCGGCTTGATGTCGGCGCCGATCATGACGACGCTGGCCGAGGACGCGCTGAAGGCGGTGCCCGACACCTACCGCGAAGCCGCCGAAGCGCTCGGCGCAACGCGCTGGCAGACGATCTGGCGGGTCGTGCTGCCGCATGCCCGCCCCGGCCTGTCCGCCGCCGTGCTGCTCGGCGTCGGCCGCGCCGTCGGCGAGACCATCGCCGTGTTGATGGCCAGCGGCCACAGCATCCGGATCCCCGAGTCGCTGTTCGATCCGGTCCGCGCGCTGACCGCCACGATCGCCGCCGAACTCGGCGAGACCGGCAAGGGCAGTGACCATCGGGCCGCGCTGTTCACGCTCGGCATCCTGCTGTTCCTGATCACGTTCGCGATCAACTTCACCGCCGACCGGATCGTCCGTGGACGCAAGAGGAAGGCATGAGCGACGCCACCGACCGGGCTGCCACCAGCAGCGACGCCACCGCGGCCGCCGCATCGACCTTCGCCGCAACCGGGCACGAACGGCGCGCACTGGCGGTACAGAGCGGCTTCCGGCTCGTGTTCTTGCTGATGACGGCGGTCCTGATCGTGCCGGTGCTGGCGATCCTCGGCAAACTGGCGATCGAAGGCGGCCCGGAGCTGAGCTGGGAGTTCTTCACCGCCGAGCCGAGGAAGCGGATGACCGAGGGCGGCATCTTTCCGGCGCTGCTGGGCACCGTGCTGCTGACCGCCGGCGCGCTGTTCGCCGCGATGCCGCTCGGCATCGCCGCGGCGATCTACCTGGCCGAATACGCGCGCGACAACTGGCTGACCCGGACGATCAACACCGCGATCGTCAATCTGGCCGGCGTGCCGTCGATCGTGCACGCGCTGTTCGGCGTCGGTGCGTTCGTGATCTTCCTCGACTTCGGCGAATCGATCCTGGCCGCCTCCTGCACGCTGGCGGTGATGACGCTGCCGGTGGTCATCGTGTCGACGCGCGAGTCGCTGCAGGCGGTGCCGCGGCCGTTCCGCGAGGCCTGCTGGAGCCTCGGCGCGACCCGCTGGCAGACGATCTGGCGGCTCGTGCTGCCCAACTCCGGTTCCGGCATCCTGACCGGCATGATCCTGTGCGTGTCGCGCGCGGTCGGCGAGACGGCGCCGATCATGTTCACCGGCGCGGTGCTCTATGCCGAACTGCCGGGCAGCCCGTGGGATCAGACGATGGCGTTGTCGACCCACCTCTACAACGTCTCCACGCAACTGAACCTCGACGCCGACCACAAGCATTTGCCGTTCGCGGTGGCACTGACCTTGATCCTGGTCGTGCTGGCGATGAATGCTGCGGCGATCGCGCTGCGCATGCACCTGCGGGGGAAGAAGAAATGGTGACCGCCGCCGACCTGCATCTCGACGTGCAGGGCCTGTCGATCCACTACGGCAGCAAGACCGCGCTGCAGGGCCTCGATCTGCAGATCCAGCGCAACGAGATCTTCGGCATCATCGGGCCGGCCAATGCCGGCAAGACGTCGTTCCTGCGCGCGCTGAACCGGATGGACGAGTTCGTGCCCGGCATGCGGGTCGACGGCAACATCACGTTCGCCGGCCGCAACGTCCGCGACGTGCGGAATCTCTACGCGCTGCGCCGGATGATCGGCGTGGTGTTCCCGCTGCCGGTCGGCCTGCCGCTGTCGATCTACGACAACGTGGCGCTGAGTCCGCGACTGCGCGGGATCCGGAGCCGCGCCGCACTCGACGAGATCGTCGAACGCTGCCTGCGCCGCGCCGCGCTCTGGGACGAAGTGAAGGACCGACTGCAGAACCTCGGCTCGCTGCTGTCCGGCGGCCAGCAGCAACGGCTGACGATCGCGCGCGCACTGTCGCAGGAGCCCGAACTGCTGCTGCTCGACGAGTTTTCGATCGCCGTCGATCCGGTCACGACGATGCGGATCGAGGAAGTGCTGAAGGAACTGCGCCAGGAGATGACGATCATCCTGGTCACCAACCTGGTGCAGCAGGCGCGCCGGCTGGCGTCGCGGACGGCGATGTTCCTCGGCGGCCGCTGCATCGATCAGGGACCGACCGAAGAGCTGTTCGGCGGCAACGGGCAGGATCCACGGACGCGCGACTACCTGGAGGGACGCTTTGGCTAGCACCACGCCGAGCCTCGCGATCGAGGTGCAGGACCTGAACCTCTGGTACGGCACGTTCCAGGCGCTCTACGAAGTCGACCTGCAGATCAAGGCCGGCATCGTCACCGCGCTGATCGGCCCGTCCGGCTGTGGCAAGTCGACGCTGCTGCGGTCGTGCAACCGGATCAACGAACGGCTCGGCTACGTCAAGACCACCGGGCACATCCGCGTGCTCGGGCAGGACATCTACGCCGAGGATGCGTCGGCGCTGCAGGTCCGGCGGCAGGTCGGCATGGTGTTCCAGCGGCCGAATCCGCTGCCGCTGTCGATCCGCGACAATGTGTTGTTCGCGCACCGGCTGCATCGCGAGACCTCGGCGTCGCGAGCCGATGAAGACGCGATGGTCGAGGCGGCGCTGCGCGAGGTGTTGCTGTGGGACCGGGTCAAGGACCGGCTGGCGCACAAGGCGACCGGGTTGTCGCTGGAGGAGCAGCAGAAGCTGTGCATCGCGCGGCTGTTGCCGACGCGGCCCACGGTGTTGTTGATGGATGAACCGTGTTCGGCGCTGGATCCAGAGGCGACGGCGGCGGTCGAGGATCTGATCTGGGATCTGCGCGGGAACTACTCGATCCTGCTGGTGACCCACAACATGGCACAGGCGCGGCGGGCGTCGGATGAGTGCGTGTTCATGCTGATGGGGCGCGTGGTCGAGCATGGGGTCACGGAGGATGTGTTCGTGGCGCCGAAGAGCCAGCAGACGGCGGATTACATCGAGGGGCGGTTCGGGTAGGTCCTGGGCTGGCGCTCGCCGCTAACATCGGGGTGATGACCGCCCCCACCCACACGATCCGCCTGCATCGCATCCTGAAAGCTCCACCAGGCCGCGTCTATCGCGCGTTCACCGACCCCGACGCGATGGTCAAGTGGCTGCCACCGCACGGCTTCACCGGCCGGATCCACCACCTCGACGCCCGCGTCGGCGGCACCTACCGGATGTCGTTCACCAACCTGAACACCGGAGTCAGCCACTCGTTCGGCGGCAGCTACCTCGAACTGGTTCCCGGCGAACGCATCGTCCACACCGACGCGTTCGACAATCCCGGGCTGCCCGGCCAGATGCGCGTGACGATCACGATGGCGAAGGTGCAGGTCGGCACCGAACTGACCATCGTCCAGGAAGGCGTGCCGGCGGCGATTCCTGCCGAGTTCTGCCATCTCGGCTGGCAGGAGTCCTTGCAGATGCTGGCGATGCTCGTCGAGCCGGAGATCCCGGGCTGATCGGCGATGTCGCCGGCCGGTCCAGTCGGCCGCGCCCGGGCCCCCTACTTCGCCGGTGCGAACAGCCGGGCGAACTCCGCCGGTCGCGGCGTATCGGCAGCAAGTTGCTCCGGCGTCCGACCGTCGCGGTTCTTCGCCGTGCGGTCGGCGCCGAGTTCGAGCAATCGCCGCGCCGCCTCGAGCGCATTGCAGCGCACGGCCTCGTGCAACGGGGTCGCCTGGAAGTCAGTCCGCGGATCCAGCTCGGCACTCCGCGCACGCAGCAGATCGATGGCATCCACACGATTCCAGAACGCCGCCCAATGCAGCGGCGTGTAATCGCTGTAACCCTTGCCGTTCACCGGCACGCCCGCGTCCAGCAGCAGCGTCGCGATCTCCAGGTGACCCATGCGCGCGGCGCGGCCGAGCAGATCGACCGCCGGCGCGCCTCCACCGCAAGCCTTCGGATCGGCCAGGAGCAGCGCGCGCACGGCATCGGGTCGGTCGAGGATCACTGCCGCGGTCATGTCCATCGGCGTGCCATCGGCCAGCAAGCGCTCGACGACGCGCACATGCGCGGCGCGGTCCTCGGCCCGGTAGCCAGAATCGACGGCGATCAGGGCTCGATGCAACGGGCTGCCGCGGCCGCGAGCAGTGCGATGGGCGACGGCGCCGCGCGCGATCAGCAGCGCCACGACGTCCTCACGCCCGTCCTCGGCGGCCAGCGTCATCGGCGTCGTTCCACCATCGTCGGCGACGTCGGGCGACAACCCCTTGTCGAGCAGCAGAACGCACGCGGCGGTTGCGCCGGCCTTCGCGGCAACGTGCAGCAGGGTCGTCCCGGGCTGGATGCGATCGCCGTGGAAGCGAAGCGCCGGATCGGCGCCGCGCCGGAACAACATGGCCAACGTGTCGGCATGCGCAGCCGCAAACCAGGTCAGATCGGGGGACGGGCCGTGGATGCCCGCCCACGGGTCGTGCGCGCGCGGCTGCTCGAGCAGTAGTTCGAGGATGCGCGTCTTGCCCTGCGCAGCCGCGCGTTCGAGCAGCCGCGGCGCCACCGCGAGCTCGCGGTCGGCGCCCACCAGCTTCTCGACCCAGGCGATGTCGTCGAGGTAGACCGCACTCTCGAGATCGAGCGGGGCACCGACATTCTGCAGCCACATCGCCACCGCGCGGGCACGATTGGCTGCCGCCATCTGCAGCGGCGTGCCGGCAACCGACGGCGGGTCGAGGCGCGCTCCCGCGCGGTGCAACGCCTTGCAGACCTCGAGGTGACCGCTCGACGCCGCCAGGTGCAGCGGCGTGAACCGGTTGTAGGTCGTCGCATTCGGGTCGGCGCCGAGCCCAAGCAGCACGTCCAGGCACGCACGACGGTCGCGATGGGCGGCGACATGCAACGGCTGTTCCTCGGATTCGTTGCGCGCGTCGCGGTCGCCGGGGTGGGCCGCCAGGTGCTTCTGCAGGCCAGGGCCATCGTCGGCGCGGACGAGGTCGAACACCGTGGCCGGGCGCTGGGGGGCAGTCTGGCTGCAAACGTCTGCGATCGGAAGCCCCACCGCGATGGCGCAGTGCAGCACGACTGGCAGGCGATGCGAACGGGACGATCGGGCTCGGGACAAGGACATGGGGATGCGGCGAACGACAACGCGAAGCGGGGGTTCCGCCACCGGGCGCCCCGTCTGCGATCGTAAGGCAGCGTCACCAGGATCGCAGGTCCATGCGGTCCAGGCTTCCACTGGAGTACCCGCGTGGCCGCGTTGCCCCAGCCCTACCGCGGTCCAGACCACGGGCGGCCAGGACTTCGGGCCAGCGTCGATTCCAGGCCCAGACGGTGGCAAGGCCCTCGCCGGTCGCCAGCCGCCCTGCCAGGAACACACACCGACCGCCGAGACCGTCCTTCAACGTGACCCCATCCGGCTGCAGATAGCGCGACCGAACCGCCGCTTCGCTGATTCCCAGGTGAGCGGCGATCGCCGCCACGCTCTTCTCGGCGCATCATAAGAAGGTCATAGCCTCCGATTTCCGGTGTCCTCCGAGAATCGGAGCGTCCGCCGCGTTCCAGAGGATGGGCACCAAGCGCCCCGGAGCGCTTGCGTCGACTACCGGCAAGGCAGCCCGTTGCCACCACCGGTGGCCATGCTATGTTCAGCACAGGAAACTCGAGAGGGGCATGCATTGTCCTGCCCGCGCCAGCCGAATGGCCAACGCCCGAAACCGACCAAAGCAAGCCCAGCGGAAAAGCGACCGCCGCGCGGCGAGCGCGAGCGGCTCCCGGCTGCCTGCACTCGATCCGAGTGCGCTCGCGAGGGTCGTGGCCGCCGGCGAAGCCGGGGCGCGTTCGTTCACGTCCCAGCGCTCGGTAGTTCGCGAAGCCGGGGAACGCACGCTCGAGGCGTATGAACTCGCGGTTCTCGCCGGCAAGCCGATTGCCCATGTGCCGGGCTGGGCCCGCAAGGTCGGCCGCCACGCCGCGATGGAACTGGCCGGGAAGCGCCGCGGCACGCAGTCGTTGGGCGATGGTGACGCGACGACGGATGGCTACACCGACGGTGACCGCTCGTTCGACGCAGTGTCCGACCTGGCCGAACTCTTGACGTTGGCGGCCTCGAACCCGGCGCTCACCAGGCGCCAGCGCGACGTGCTTCGTCGTCTGACGGGGGACCGCTCCCTGAAGCGCAACGCGAAGGAGGTGGGAATGTCGCCCTACAACCTCAGAAGAATGCTCGTTTCAGTCAGAAATCGATTGAGAATCGATTGAAAACGGAGCCCCCCCCCCTCTCGCTTGCATGAGGCATACATCGTTCCTACCCCTTCTCCTCGGCATCATGGGAGGTGCGTCCCTCCCCCATGGAGCGCGGACACTGCACGACGCGCCGACGCCGGAGTCGACATCCCCAATCGTTCAAGTGAAGGACTGTGCTTGCGCGCCCGAGCGGAACATGGATGCGACCGGCGCTGAACGACATGCACGCCAACTGGAGGAGCCCCCGTTGTCTGCATTGACTACACGGACGCACCAGCGGGAGATGGGTCCGTTACCGATCCTGGCACATGCCTGGACTTGCCTGAGTGCGAACTGGACCATTGTGACTTGATGTCGTACCACGTCAAGCTGCAACTTACGACCTGCACGACTCATGCCAGTTGTTGTGGCGCAACAGCCATCAAGGTCCTCGTCGACGGCGTGGCCCTCGCTGGGTTTTGGACTACCGGTACGTTCCTGACAAACCCAGCCACCAACACCGGTATACTCATTGCCCAAGAGGCGATGGCGTGCGATTCGCCATCTGTTCCCAGGACCATCGAAGTCAAGTGCAATGGGATCGCGCTGCTGACCTTGACCACCAGATTCGGGTGCAACAACTGCAAAGAGCATGGGGGTCAGCTTGAGACTTTGCGGTTCGCGACATGTGCCGCTCGCGCCGATAGCAGTCGTTGTCAGCGTTGCCGCAGTCGTCTGGCTCCTGAGGTATCCCGCCGCCGGCGAACCCAGTTCACGATCGACGGCGGCAACGGCGGGTAGTGATCACGTGACCGCCCACTTGCAGAGCAGCGAACTTGTCGTTCGCCAAAAGGTGCCGGGAACGCCAAGCGGTGCTGGATCGACCGACTCCGCACAACTGGTCTTGAATGCCAGTGAATCACAGCGGCTCGTGGACCGGATTCAGGCACAACTCGAGGCGGCACGAACCACGCTGGCTACGTTCTCAGTCGAGTCGCTGGATGATCTCCGGAACGAGTTGGATGTCAGAGTATCGGTCCGAGTTCTCGAGTTGTTCCTGCGGCGGCTGACCGAACCAACGGACTCTGGTAGCGTTCAATACCGCCTCGAGACAACCGGGCAAGCGATTGCGAGGGCGCCCGATCGCGAAACGTACGGATTCTCCGTTCGATGCGGAGAACAAGGCGACGTCTCAGGATTGGCGGTTCTGGAAGTCCTCCACGACAACGACGACGCCGTCCGGGACCTGGCTCAGAAACGCGACCAAGTGCGCGCAGCTTGTCGCGAGGAGGCGATCGGGCGGTTCAACAATCGCTCCTATGACGACCGTCGCGCCTTCGTACTGGCACAACGCGGTATCCGACAGAAGATTGCGGATGCAAGGCAGCGCGGCGACCAACACGCAGTGGGCCGCCTGTCGCAAGAACTGTCCGACACTGTTTCAAAGCTCGGGTTCGGTGTCGAGATCGACGAGGACAACTTCGTCGCCCGCCAGCGGGGAGCGCAACGCTGAACGACCCGGTCCGACCAGGGCGAGCCTCAGAGAAGCGACATATGATGATCCCAGACTGCAGATCTATCACGAACAGGTGTGCCGGGCCCGGCTGGAGTTCGTTGCCATTTGCGTCGCCTGTCTGACCCCTGGTTTTTCGATCGAGGAGCAAGTGACATGATCAACGCGTCCCCCTCGAGTGTCCTCGTCTTCTGGACAATGCTGCGCCGACTGCGGTCGCGGTTCGCGAAGAGTGCGATGGGTGCGTTCCCATCTACGCTACCCACGACGTCGGCAACGGAGACGAAGAGTGGCTCTTCACTCCTGCCGTCGGCGCCGACCCGGACGGCCATTGCAATCCTGTGACATGCAAATGGACTGGGTGCACAATGGAGGCGCACACCGCTGGGGTCGATGCCGGGCAGGCCGATCCAGGGGTGACAACCGGGGTATGGTCAGACTGGTTCCTGATCGGTGGGTTTGCGCTTTGGTGCGGCAACGATGACGACCCTTTGTCATCGGACGAAGGGTCGCTCCACGCAGACTGCACCGCCGGGGGCACGCCGGTTCCACGGACGCTGGTCAACATTTCATTCAACTACCTGTGCTCACCATGCACAGGCTAGCCTGGCTTGCCTGCTGCCTTGGTGGCTTTTGCGCTTGCGGGCTGGTTGCATACTGCCACCTCGAGCCGAGGGTCCCTGCCGGGCCGCTGCCTGCGAGTGATGCCGTTGCTGACCGCCTGGAGTTCTCGGACACCGATGCATGGGTCCGAGAGCTTCTGTCCGGATCGAACGTAGTATTCGCCCGGGAATCCGGAAGCAGCGACGACTCGGCGATCGAGGTCCGCTCCTCCGCTCGAGGCTTGGGCAGGCTGCCCCCAGACCAGGAAGAACGGCTGCTGCTGCAGGCTCTGGACATCCATGACCACTCGAGTTCTCTCGCGAACGCTCAGGCCAAGGCGGAGCATGGCGACCCGCATGACTACCTTGCTTTTCTGCGAGAGCTGTACAATTACGAGAACACAATCGCATGTCGTGAAATGCTGCGCTCGGGTGGATACATCACCGTCGCACAGGATACACCACTTCCGCCGATGCCCGCTGACTATGCCTTCGTCGGATTCCCGTCCTTCGGGGAAATCGATGGCAAGAGGGTCGACGTTTGGTTCCTGATTGACCTGACCAAACACCAATCCGCACTCGATGCTCGAGACCACGCGGAGCAGGTCGAGAGGCACTTGGTCGATGAGGAAGCTCTTGCTTTCAACTCCAGGGACCAGGAGTCCCGCATGCGTGCCATCCAGGAAAGCGACGACGCACTGCGCGCCATCCGAAAGAGCCGCTCCGCCGCCGAACGAGCCGACCTTCGCAAGAAGGTCATCGACTCGAAGTTCTCGGTCAATCGTTCGACATGGACGCTGCAAGGGCAACCGCGACGCCGTCACTGAGCATTCGACACGACCCCGGGGCACGTCCGCTCGACCAGCTCCCGCAGCCGCGCATCCACCAGCACCTCCGGCCAGAACGGCCATTCCCGACACTTCGCCGGGCGCACCGGATAGATCGAACAAGCCGCCAGCCGCCCTTCCGCCAGGAAAACACACCGACCGCCGAGTCCATCCTTCAACGTGACCCCATCCGGCTGCACAAAACGCGACCGAACCGCCGCTTCGCTCATTCCCAGGTGCGCCGCGATCCCCGCCACATCCGCCGGCGTGACCCGGACGAACCCACCCGGAATCGCGCAGCAGTTGCCCGACCGCTTGCACGAAAACACGAACGGGAACCCCTCGCGCCGCACGACCTCGGCGTCGCTCACGACCTTCGCCGCCGCCGCCGATCGCCGAACATCGGCGATCGCCGCCCGCCGAGCTTCGGCCGGTCGCGTTCCTGCTCCTCCGCCTCGCGCTCGAGCCGCAATTGCTCCAGCCGCGCCTTGACCTCCGTCTGCAACTGCTGCGGATCCTGGAACCGGATCTCCCGTTCCTTCGCCATCATCTTCTCGAGGAAGTAGTGCAGCTGCGGCGACAGCGACAACTGCCGGATCGCCTCGCCCGACAGCGCCTCCAGCACCTGCTTGGCCAGCACCTCCTCGCTGCTGCCGCCGGCGAACGGCAACGACCCGGTCACCAGATGGTACAGCGTCGCCCCGAGCGCATAGATGTCGGCGCGCACGTCGAGCCCGCCGCTGCCGCGCGCCTGTTCGGGCGCGATGTAGTGCACGGTCCCGGCCGTCTTGTCGCCGCCGTCGTCGCCGCGCAGAACCGCGAAGCCGAGATCGATCAGCACCGCGCCGCGTTCCTCCGACCAGATGATGTTCCCCGGTTTGACGTCGCGGTGCACGAGCCCGCGCGCGTGCAGCACATCGAGCGCCGACGCCACTTCGACCACGATCGACAGCGCCGTCTCCTCGTCGAGCCGCTGCTCCTCGGCCAGCACGTCCTGCAGACACTTGCCCGGCAGGATCTCCATCGCGAAGAAGATCGTTTCGCCTTCCTTGGCCAGCCGATGGCCCTTGACGATGTGCGGATGCGACAG
The DNA here is from genome assembly GCA_016713175.1 of Planctomycetota bacterium. Classification (GTDB taxonomy): domain Bacteria; phylum Planctomycetota; class UBA1135; order UBA1135; family UBA2386; genus JADJPQ01. The sequence goes on along the minus strand of JADJPQ010000004.1, from coordinate 176,437 downwards.
CTCCAGCAGCAGCTTCGCCTCGCGGATGAACTGCTCGACCTGCGCCGGATCCTTGGCCAGTTCGGGCCGCAGCACCTTCAGCGCCACCTTGCGCCCGTCGGTCTTGTCGGTCGCCGCGAAGACCCGCGCCATGCCGCCCTCGCCGAGCAGCGCAGAGAGTTCGTAGCGGGTCAGCACCGGCCGGCTGCCGGCCTCGGTCTTGCCCCATTGCTCCCATTGCGCTTGCGTACAGACGCCATGCTGCACCAGGTAGCGTCCGGGCGCACCGGATTGCATCGCCGCGCGCGCCTGCGCTTCGTCGAGCAGACCGCGGTGCACCAGCATCGCCAGCAGTTTGAGTTCGGCCGACACGAGTCGCTCCAAGTTCGAAGAACACCGACAGTTCGAACCGTTTGCGCGCGCGCCGTCAAGGTCCTGCTGCGAGACCGCCGATGAAGGCCCAGCGCGACGCGGACACGTCGTGCCCAACACCTACTTGCCGGGAGCCGGAAGCAGTGAAGCATCCAGAGGCGGGCTTCGTCATCAAGTACTTCGACCTGGTCGACGAGTTCATCCGCGTGCGCTGCTGCTCCGAGGAGCTGCTGCAGGAACTGCACGCCGGACCGATCTCGAACAAGGCCAGTTACCGGCAGCGCGTCGTCCGCACCTGCGTGCCGACCTTCGAGAACGAGATTCTCGCCGCGGTCGCCAGGATGGACGAGGACTACGACGTCGAGATCGTCGAGGAACTGCTCTACCAGATCTGCATCGACGTCAACCCGTCGCTGGAGATCCACCAGGTCAGCATTCCGGGGAACGGCCAGGCGCAGGCCAAGGCCGACCCCGAGGACCTGTTCATCCCGCGGCCGGGCAACGACGCCGCCCGCCAGGTGCTCTACCGCCGCGTCGCCAACCTCGAACGGCAGATGCGGCAGCAGATCATCGGCCAGGACGACGCGATCACGTCGCTGATCCGCGCCGTCAAGAAGGCCGCGGTCGGACTGAAGCGCCCGAGCTCGCCGGTCGGTACGTTCCTGCTGGTCGGGCGTACCGGCACCGGCAAGACCGAACTGGCCAAGGTGCTGGCACGCAATCTGTTCGATGATCCGACGGCGATGATCCGCGTCGATTGTTCGGAGTATGCGCTGCCGCACGAGTACGCCAAGCTGATCGGCTCGCCGCCCGGCTACATCGGTCACAACGAAGGCGGCTTCCTGACCGAGGCGATCAAGAAGAAGCCGCACTCGGTGGTGCTGTTCGACGAGGTCGAGAAGGCGCACTACAAGGTGCACAACCTGCTGCTGCAGCTGCTCGACGAGGGCATCATCAGCGACAGCAAGGGCCAGACGGTGCAGTTCCACCACGCGCTGATCCTGCTGACCAGCAATCTCGGCATCGAGAAGATCGACTCGATCCGCACGCGGATGGGCTTCTCGGCGGCGCATCGGCGCCAGAGCCTGCAGGACATCGATCTGAGCCAGGTCACGATGGAGGCGCTGAAGGACTTCTTCCGGCCGGAGTTCATCAACCGCATCGATGAAGTGGTGATGTTCAACCCGCTCGACGAGAAGGTCTGCCAGCGCATCGCCGGCAACATGCTGCGCGAGGTCGGCGACCTGCTGAAGAAGCGCGGGATCGCGGTGACGTTCTCGCCGGGCGTGCGCGTGCTGCTGGCCAAGCAGGGGTTCTCGGAGGAATACGGCGCGCGCGAACTGCGCCGACTGATCAAGCGGCGGATCGAGGACCAGTTGACCGAGATGATCCTCGACAATGATCTCGGTCACGGCGCGACGGTGGCCGTGCGGGTGCGCGATGGCGATTACGTGCTGAGCTGCCAGACGACGACAGAGCCGGTCGGGCAGCCGGCGTAGGCGAACGGTACCGCGGCGACCTCAGCGGGCGTAGCCGTTGAAGCGCACCTTCTGCACCTTCAGGGTCGGGTGCGTCAGATCCATCACCAGATCGCCACTGACCAGACCCGCCGGCACGTCCGCCGCGATCTCGACCTCGACGACGACACTCTTGCCGTCCTTGCGGACGCGCGTCGCGATGAACTTCGAGTCGACGCTGGCGGCCTCCAGCCGCACCGCGGAGACGTCGAACTCAATGCCCTCCGTCGGCGTCAGCGTGACCTTCTCGATCCGCGGCTTGCCACGGCGGACGATGCCGAGCGTCAACAGCCCGGGCGTCACCGTCAACGGCGGCTTCACCGATGCCAGCACCTTCAGCATGATCTGGTCGCCGCCCTTGATGTTCGTGCGCAAGTAGACATTGCAGCCAGTCGCCTCGCCGGACTCGATCGGGCCGTAGGCACCGGTGATCGTCCAGACGGTCCTGCCGTCCTTGCTGCCCTTGGTCCACGTCGCCGTCAGTTCCTTGGGCAGCGGATCACTGCCGACGATGTCGAAGTCCTGCTGTGAGGGCGAGGCCAGCTCGAGCGTGAACTCGCGCTTCTGGCCCCAGGTCATGTTGCCCAGTTCGACCTGCGGCGGCGTCAGCGTGTACGGCATCTGACCGCGCGCCGTCATCTGCAGCCGACCCATCGGCATCCCCGGATCGGTCGTGTGGATGTCGAGCGTCACCAGCTTGCTGCCGGCGAAGCCGTGCGTGTCCATGTGCACTTCCACTTCGCCGCTCTCGCCGCTGTGAACCGGGATCACCGTGACGGTTTCGCGGACCTCGCCCTTCTCGTCCTTCAGTTCGACCAACTGGTCACGGCTTCGGCTTCAGCTCGTAGGTGCGGCCGCCGACGCGGATCCTGGCACTCGAACACTGGCAGCTGCCGGTCAACTGTCGCCAGTCGATGTCCTTGCCGGTCGGGTTGCTGAACGGGTAGATCGCCTTGGCCTCGTTCTGGCCGGCAGGCACATCGATGGTCTTGTCCGCGCCCGGAAACCAGGTCTCGGTGCCCTTCACCGGTCCGGGCGGCGCGCCCGGAAACTTCGGCGGCACCGGCTGCGGCGGCGTCGGTCCAGGCACCTGCCCCGCAGCTTTGGCGGCGGCGAGCTTGGCGGCTTCGGCCTTCTGGTTCTCGGCCTTCGCCGCAGCCTGCATCGCCGCCAGCTTGGCTTCACCCTGCCGCTTCAACTCCGCTCGTTCGGCGTCGGTCATCGGCCGGACTGCGGGCGGCAGCGCGCCGGGCTGCTGCGGCGCGACCGGTGCCGGCTTGGGCTTGGCGGGATCCTGCTGCGCGAACGCAACAGCGAACAGGGTGAACGGCAACAGCAGGTGCAATGGACGCATGGTTCTGGAAGGGCGGGCTCAGGGGCCCGGACTGGCGGATCCCGAACGATCGCCGCCGGCGAGTTTATCGTCAAGCCGCAACGCGAACGGGACACGAACGGAACGGGGGCGAAAGCGGGCAATGGCAACGCGAACTTCCTGAACCGGGCCCTGCTGCCAAGCGGCGGTGCGACGGCGTACACTGGCGGACACCATGCAACCTGGACACTGCGCCGCGCTGGTCATCACCCTCTCGTTCTGCAACTCATTGCTCGCCCAGGCCCTGCGCGGCGGCGACCTGCTGACGACGGACTATGGCAGCGCATCGCTGCATCGGATCGACGCTGCCGGCGTCACGACGACCTGGTGGGCTGGCGCGCCGTTGGCCGGCCCGGCCGGGGTCACGACGACTCAGGGCGGCGATGTGGTGGTCGTCGACTTCACTGCCGATCGGCTGGTGCGGTTCGACCGCAACACCGGTTCGCCGACGACGATCGCGACCGGCATCGGCGGCCCGCTGCGCGTCTGCGAGGACGCCGACGGCACGTTCCTGGTCACCGGCATCACGCCGCGTCGGCTGGTTCGCGTGACCGGCAACGGCCAGGTGACGACGGTCGCCAGCGGCGCGCCGCTGGTGCGGCCGTTTGCCGTGTCGTTGGATCTCGACGGCAGCTATCTGGTGGCCGATGACTTCGCGCCGGGGCTGTTTCGCGTGACCGCCGGCGGCGTGGTGACGCCGATCCACGTCGGCCTGCCGTTGCGGCTGCCGCAAGGAGTCGCGGTGTTCCCGAACGGCGACTATGCGGTGATCGACGGCATCACCGACGTCGTCTATCGGATCGATCGCGGGACCGGCATGGTGACGGTCTTCTGTCCGAACGCGACGCTTGGCGGCAATCCGGAAGGCATCGTGCCGGACTCCGGGGGCGGCTTCTTCGTCGCGCAGTCGGGAGCGTCGGGCTCGCGGATCGCGGCAGTCGATCCGCTCGGCAATGCGACGACGGTCGCGGCCGGTGCACCGATGGTCAACATCGAGGACCTGGCGCGCGTGCCGTTCCTGACCGGCCCGACGGCGCTGGGCAGCGGCCCTGGCGCGCTGTTCTCGTTCCCGCTGGATCTGCCCGGTCACGGCGGCGAGTTCTACACGCTGGCGTTGTCGGCGTCGGTGTTTCCGGGCTGGCAGTTCCCCGGCGATGCGCGGTCGCTGGCGCTGAACATTGATCCGTTCTTCCTGGCGACGACCGGGGTCGATGCACCGCCGTTCCTGGCCGGGTGGGCCGGGTTCCTCGATGGCAATGGCCGGGCCAATCCGAGCAGTGACTTCCGGATGCTGCCGGCGGGCGTGTTCGCCGGACTCACGTTCTGGCAGCAAGGGTTCACGCTGTCGGGCAGTTCGGTGTCGGCGGTGCTGAACGTGCGGCGGCTGACGCTGCAGTAGGGCGTTTCGGCGCTCGGTCGCCGAGCGCCACCTGGAGCGCGCCAGTCCGCGTACACGAACCGGGCAGGCTGCGCGGCGGATCCAGGTTGCTGAGCGCGCCAGTGTGACAACCGGTGCAGGCCCACGGACAACCACGGCCGCCGCTTGATCCGCTACAGTGGTACCGCTGCCCGCCCGGCACACCCCATGCGCCAAACCCCGTTCGCCCTGCTGCTCCTGTGGACCGCCTGCACGTCGTCGCCCATCCGCGAAGGACACGAGGATCCCGATTTCCCCGGCGCCGCTGCCGCCTGGCGCGCCGAACGCTACGCCGATGAACACGGCGCCATCCCCGATCAGGCGTGGCAGAACGCCCTGACGCAACGCACCGCGGTGGTCGCCGCCACCCAGGTCCTCGACGACGGCGGCATCGCACCGACCGGGTGGATCGAACGTGGACCGTTCAACATCGCCGGCCGCAGCCGGACGCTGGCGATCGATCCGCGCGACACCCGGATCCTGTGGTCGGGTGGCGTCAGCGGCGGCCTGTGGAAGTCGATCGACCGCGGCGCCAGCCTGGAACATCGTCGACGACTGGTGGACCAACCTGTCCATCGGCTGCCTGACGATGGCGGCAAGCAACCCGGACGTGATGTTCGTCGGCACCGGCGAGGGCTTCTTCAACAACAACGTCGCGCGCGGCGTCAACCGCAGCGCGATCCGCGGCGCCGGCGTCTTCAAATCGACCGACGGCGGTCAGACGTGGGTGCAACTGCCGGCGACCGCGAACTGGCAGTACGTGCAGCGCGTCGCCGTCGCGCCGAACGATCCAAGCCTGCTGCTGGCGGCCGTGCGCCAGGGCGGCATCTATCGCTCGACCGATGGCGGGGCCAGTTGGACGCAGGTGCACGCTGCGTTCGCCAGCGACATGGTCGCTTTCGACCCCAACGACCCCAGCAAGGCCGTCGCGCATCGCGTCGACGCGTCGCTGGCGATCCACGATGCGCTGTGGTCGGTCGACGGCGGCGCCACCTGGAGCGTCGCGCAGAGCGGCCTGGTCGCGCTGAACAGCTACGACGCGCGAATGGAGTTCTGCCATGCGCGCAGCAACCCGGGCGTGGTCTACGCCTCGTGCGGACAGAGCGGCGGCAAGGTCTGGCGGTCACTCGATGGCGGGCGCAACTGGACGCTGCGGACCGGCAGTTCGCAGACCGGCGTCACCTGGTACTTCAACGGCTTCTGGGTCGATCCGACCAACGAGAACGTGCAGGTCGCGGCCGGTCTGCACGTCTGGCGCAGCAGCGACGGCGGCGTGACGTTCGCGCGGATCACCGATGGCTACATCATGACCGTCGATCCGCACCTCGACGTGCACGCGGTCGTCGCCGATCCCGACTACAACGGGAGCACGCGGCGGCGCGTCTACGTGACCACCGATGGCGGCCTGCACGTCGCCGACGACATCCTGGCCGCGGGCCAGAGCACCGGCTGGCGCGATCTCGACAATGGCATGCGCAGTGCGCAGTTCTATGGCGCGGCCGGCGCCGGCAATCTGCTGGTCGGCGGCCTGCAGGACAACGGCACGCAGCGGCTCGTCGGCGCCGCGACGACGTCCAACATGCCGTTCGGCGGCGATGGCGGCCAGGTGCAGATCGACGCCACCAACACCAACTACGTCTGGGGCGAGTACGTCTGGTGCCAGGTGCACCGCTCGACCAACGGCGGCGGCAGCTCGTCGTTCCAGTACGGCGGCATCACCGAACGGACCGACGCGACGGCGAACTTCGTCGCGCCGCTGCTGATCGATCCCAATCTGGCGACCCGGGCCTATGCCGGCGCGTCCAGTTTGTGGCGGACCAACAACAACCGCGCCGGCACGGTCAGCTGGAGTTCGATCAAGGCGCCGGTCGGCAGCAAGATCAGCGCGGTGGCGATCGCGCGCGGCAACGCCGACATCGTCTGGGCCGCACACAACGACGGCCGCGTCTATCGCACCGCCAACGCGACGGCGGCAACGCCGACCTGGGTCGCCGTCGACGACAACGCCGGCACCAACCCGCTGCCCGCCCGCTACGTGACCCGGTTGGCGATCGATCCGACCAACCACGCCGTCGTCTGGCTGACGTTCGGCGGCTTCGCCAGCGGCAACGTCCGGGTCACCCGCGACGGCGGCTCGACCTGGAGCGACGCCGCGGGCACCGCACCGCGCCGGCTGCCCGATGCGCCGGTGAATTGCGTGTTGCTGCATCCCGACGACAGCGATGTCGTCTACGTCGCCACCGAAGTCGGCATCTTCGCCAGCGACGACGCCGGCCAGAATTGGTCGGCCAGCAACGACGGTCCGGCCAACGTCGCCACCGAGGAGGTCGCGTGGTTTGCCGGCACGCGGCGGCTGATCGCCGCGACGCTCGGGCGCGGCATCTGGACCTGCGAGGTGACTCGGCCGTCGGTGCAATCGTTCGGCAACGCGTGCTCGGGCCATGTCAGCCCACCCATGCTCGATGTCGACCCGTTGGCGCCGCCGCGCATCGGGTTGGCGATGGAGTGGGTCGGCTCCCAGCTCACGCAAGGGCAACTGACGTTCCTGGTGCTCGGCCTGTCGGACACCGTCTGGGCGGGTGGTTCGCTGCCGCAGGATCTGACCGCACAGGGCATGAACGGCTGTTCGCTGCTGGTGTCGCCGGACGCGACGTTGACGCAGGTAGCCGATGCCGCGGGCACGATCCGCCACAGCCTGGCGTTGCCCAACCTGCCCGCGCTGCTCGGTGCCGCCCTGCACGGGCAGATGTTTGCCGTCGATCCGCCACGCAATCCACTCGGTATCGCGACGTCGGCCGGCGTGCACGCGGTTCTCGGGCGCTGAACGGCCCCCCGGCTCCCGGTACGGACGACCGCACTGGAGCCGGGCCCACGTTCGCCGTATGCTCGGCCGATGCCCGGCACCAAGCCCATCGGCACTCCGCTCGCGATCAAGCTGTTCGACGCCGCCGCCCACTTCCTGGACCCCAAGGCTGCCGACGCCTCGCATTCGCAGATGGCGCGTGGGCTGATCGGCTCCGAGATCCTGAAGATTGCGGCCGAGATCCGCGCCCTGAAGGCCACCGGCAAGGACATCTGCAACCTGACGGTCGGCGACTTCGATCCGCATCAGTTCGCGCCGCCACCGCAGCTGATCACCGACACCGAGGCCGCGCTGCGCGCCGGCCACACCAACTACCCGCCGTCCGATGGCGTGCTCGAGCTGCGGCAGGCGGTCGTTCGCTACTACGAACGTGAACTCGGGCTGCGCTATCCGGTCGAGTCGATCCTGATCGCCGGCGGCGCGCGGCCGATCCTGTACGGCGCCTACGGCACGGTGCTCGATCCGGGTGACCAGGTCGTCTACCCGGTGCCATCGTGGAACAACAACCACTACGTGCATTTGTTCGGCGCCACCGCTGTGCCGCTGACGGTCACGCGTGAGCACGGGTTCTTCCCGACCGCCGCGCAGGTCCGGCCGCATCTGGCGACCGCGCGGCTGCTGGTCATCAACTCGCCGCTGAATCCGACCGGCACGGTGATCTCCCCCACGCTGCTGGCCGAACTGGCGCAGCTCGTCGTCGAGGAGAACCAGCGCCGCGCGCAGCAGGGCAGGAAGGCGCTGTTCCTGCTCTACGATCAGGTCTACTGGACCCTGACGTTCGGCGGGCAGAAGCACGTGACCCCGGTCGAACTGGTGCCGGCGGTGACGCCCTACGTGATCATGCTCGACGCGATCTCGAAGTCGTTCGCGGCGACCGGCATGCGGGTCGGCTGGGCGTTGGCGTCGCCGCCGCTGATCGCGCGGATGCGCGACTTCCTCGGCCACGTCGGGGCCTGGGCGCCGCGCGCCGAGCAGATCGCGACGGCGAAGTGGCTCGACAACGCGGGCGAACGGCATGCCTGGCAGGCGACGTTCGCGGCCCAGCTCGAACAGCGGCTGGATGCGCTGTACCAGGGCTGCCAGGCGTTGGCGGCCGACGGACTGCCGGTCGAAGCAGTCGACCCGCAGGGCGCGATCTATCTGTCGGTCCGGTTCGATCTGATCGGCAAGCGCTTTGCGACCAACGAGGAGATCAGGAAGCACTTGCTGGAACATGCCGGCATGGCGGTCGTGCCGTTCCAGGCGTTCGGCTTGCGTGAGGACAGCGGCTGGTTCCGGCTGTCGGTCGGCGCGGTGTCGCTGCGCGACATCGAGGCGATGCTGCCAAGGCTGCGGGCGGCGCTGCGCTGAGCGCGCGGCGGCACGATCGGCGCCAGCCCGGGCGTCACTGGACGCGAATGCGGCAGCCGTTGCTGGTCACGATCCCGGTCGGATTCGCTCCCGGGAACGGCACACCAGCCTGCAAGTAGAACGACATCCCGATCAAGAACGCCGACGACGGAATCGGCAGCGACCAGATCGCTCGCCCGCCGGATTGACCCAGCGGAACGATTGCGACTGGGTTGGTGAGCAGGAAGCACCCGTTCATGCCCCAAGGCGCCAGCGCCAGCGGCAGCCAGTTGGCGCCCCACTGCCTCGAGGAGTCGCCGACGATCCCGAACGGGGCGGCGCCCGGAAGTGTGCTGACAGGTTCGAGCACGGCCTGGAACGTCGAACCCGACCATGGCAGGGAACCCTGGTGGGACCCGAGATATGGCGAACCAGCAGGCGATGCGCACGCCGGCCCGTAGTTCTCGTAGTTGGCGACGTTGTCGGCGACGAGTTCCCAGGTGTCGCCCAGCGGCTGGCCCCCACCGAAACCGCCAAAGACGAGGAGCCGCCGCCGCAGCGGATCCCAAGCCGCTGCCGGTGACTGCCGCGCCAACCCGAAGGCTGGCAGCCTCGAGGACAACTGTGACCAGGTCGTTCCGTTCCACACCCAGGCAACCGAGTTGATGCTGAAATCGGAGCCACCGAACAACAGCACCGCATTGCGATCGGCATCCCACACCAGTCGGTGGCCATGGCGTGCGGTCGGACGGACTGCCGGCGTGCGAACCGACCAGGAGTTGCCGTCCCAGGACCAGGTGTCGTCCAACGCGCCTTGCGTGTCGTAGCCGCCGAACAAGACGGTGCGCTGTCGCAACGGATCAAAGACCATCCCCGGTCCCAAGCGAGGGGACGGCCCGATGGCGCCGGTGGGGTTCCAGAACTGCCCATTCCATTCCCAGGTGTCGCTCAGAGTCGCGCTGCGACCCAGACCGCCGAACAACAAGGTGACGCCCCGCGCCGGGTCGAATGCCATTCCCGGCAGGAACCGCGCAGCGGGTCGCTGACCGGTGGATGGCTGGGACCAGCCCGTCCCGTTCCATTCCCACGTGTCATTGAGTTCGACCGGGTTGTTGCCGCCAAACATCACCGCAACATTGCGGTTCGAGTCGAACACCATGCCAGCGTGCACGCGCGGCGGCGGACTGGTGTTCAGCGAGCGCAGCGTCCACGCGGACCCGTCCCAGTTCCACGTCTGGGCACCGGTGCCCTCGCCGCGAAACAGGACAACCTCGCCCCGTGCCGAGTCGAAGACCATGGCCGGTCCCCGGTCGGCACCGGGACTCACCGGCAGAACCCGTTCGAACCAGCCCTGCTGCGCGCAAAGCCACGGCCCCAGGACGAAACCCGCCAACCACCCGAATCGACAGTGCATGGAATGACCTCCAGTTTGGAGCCTCGAGAACACCAGGCCGGGTCACAACCCACGGCATCCCACGCAGCAGTCAGAACGAGCTGAGCACCAGCCGCGCCGCATCACTGACGATCGCACCGGCCGGATTGGCACCGGCGTCGGCGACCACCACCTGCTGCAGCACCTGCACTGCCTCGAGCGCCGGTTCGTTCGGGATCGCGATCGCCCAGTTCAGAGTGCCTGGCGATGGCCGGACGGTCACCAGCTCGGTCGCCTGGTTGGAGACCAACAGGCGGCAACCGATCATTCCGAACGGGTCGAGCACGACGCTCGCAGGCTGCAGGCCGAGAATCCCGAAGGCCAGGCCGGCAGCTGGCACCGGGGCGATGTCGACATGAAACGTGGTCCCCAGACGCGGCGGGCCGTTGGCCGCCCGCAGGGCTGGCGCACCGACCGTGCCAGCACAGCCCGCACCGACCACTTCATGGCGCGCCGTGCGCTCGAAGATCAGGACTTCGTGACGATTGGTGAAGGCGAGTGCCATCCGCCGACCATCCGCCGAGACATCGATGCCGTCCCCGGCGCCGCCCTGATTGCCGGGCACGTCGAGCACCAGCGTGTTCGCCCCCGTCAACGGGTCGAGCCGATGCACGGTGTTGTGACCACGCAGCAGCAGATGCTGGTTCTGCGGGTCGATAGCAATCGCGCCGACCAACGGCAACGACGGCGAGCTGTTCAGCAGCCGCAAGGCGCCACCTGGCAGCACTTCGAACACGCGGCCCGGGGGCGGCAACCCGTCGACCACCCAAACCGAACCAGTACTGATGGCGACGTCCATCGGATTGGCCAACGCGCCGTTGTTGGGCACCACGAGCCGTTCGTTCTGCGCCACGGAGGGTGTCCACTGCCAGATCTCCTTCGGTCCATTGGTTCCATGATCGCACACCAGTGCCTGACCTGGACCCAGCACTGACCCGCTGTAGTCGCTCGGCGCAATCGCCATCCCCCACGGGTCGTCGTCGCCGGAATGGAACCCAGATACCCAGACTTGACTCACTGCCGAGCCGGCCGGCACACGGTGGATGTTGCCGCCGTAATCCTCGGAGTAGAACACGTCGCCGGAAACCGGATCGACCACCACGGACGCCGGTCGATCGCAACTGACGATCGGCGACGCCGTCCAGGTGGCATCGATCCGAACGATCGCTCCGCCAGACCCGGCGGTCAGCCGCGAGCCGACCCAGATCGAACCATCCGGATGGAAGTGCGCGCCACCGGGCGCCAACACCGGCACGCGCGCCACGAGCCGCCAGGTCGCCTCGTGGATCACCGGCGTCTGGGACGAAGCGGAGACCGCCGCAATCGCGGCAGCGAACAGGACTCGGGCAGGACGGTTGCGTAGCATGTGCTTGACCGGGCGGGGCCGGTGTCAGAACCCCAACCGGTGAGGAAACCCACGTCCGCTTTTCTCGCGTTCCGCCGTCAGGATCCGCTGGCCACCGTGTTGCCCACGGTGTCCGACCTGCCCGGACAACCATCCGTCCAATGGGCCACGCATCCGAGCCGACACCATGACCGACTCCGTCACGAGTACCGCCGATCCTCACCACACGCCGACCTTCCTGTTGCTCCGCCAACACCGCGCCGGCGACACCGAGGCCCTGAACAAGCTGTTCCTGCGCCATTACGAAGCGGTGTTCCGCAGCCTGCGGGTCAGGCTGCACGGCCAGCCGCCGGGCTGCGAGGTCGAGGACCTGGTGCAGGATGCGATGCTGGCCGCGATCGAAGGCCTCGAACAATACGAACCGCAACAGGACGCGGCCTGGCGCGACTGGGTCGTCACCATCGGCTGGCGGTTGTTCTTGAACCGGGTGCGCGACGCCAACACGCTCAAACGCGGCGCCGGCACTCGTACCGAGCCGCTGCAAACGGCCTCGGGATCCTGGCGGCAGCTCCCTGGCCAGGCGTCAGGCGAGGTCGCTGCCGTGATCGCCTCCGAGGAGAAGCGGCTGATGGATCTGTGCGTCAGTCAGCTGACCGGCAGCCGGCGCGTGGTGATCCTGGAACGCGACTACCTCGGCCGCGATTGGCCCGACATCGCCCGCTTGTTGAACCGCGAAGTCGGCGCCTGCCAGCAACTGCATCTGCGCACCCGCACCAAGCTGGCCGCGCTGATGGCGCGCGCCCGAGCGGGTCGGACGGAACCGCCGGACGCGCGGGCCGCCGAAACGCCCAGCACCTGATCGCGCGAACACCGAGCGGAGGAGGCCACCATGGACACCGCCGATTCCCGCGGCCCCGACACCGCCGAACGGGTGTTCGCCGAGTTCCTGCATCGACTCGACCAAGGCGCCGACCTGACGGTTGCAGGACTGATCGCCGCGCATCCGCAGCTGGCTGAACGGTTGCGCACTCTGGCCGCCAATTACGCAGCCGGCGACCCACGGGTCGCGCCGACCGACGCAACCGAGCGTTCGCAGGCGCGCGCGCGCTCCGAACTGACCCGGCTGCTGGACCGGCTGCGCCAACGTGGGCCCGACGGCACCCGCTTCCAACGCCTCGATCGGATCGGCGCTGGTGGCATGGGAGAAGTCTGGTCGGCGCGCGACGACGACCTGCAACGGGAGTTTGCCCTCAAACAGATCGGCAACAAGGACGGCGGCGCGGAGGCGATGCATGGTCCGGAAGGGCAGCTCCGGTTCGTGGCGGAAGCCCAGACGCTCGGCCAGCTGCAACACCCCGGCATCCCGCCGCTGCACGAACTCGGTGTGCAGCCCGATGGTCGGCTGTACTTCGCGATGGCCCGCGTGCACGGCCAACCGCTGACCAGCTTGCTGGGACAGCGAGCCAACTGGCCATTGCGCCGCGTGCTGGCGATCGTGCAGAGCGTCTGCGAGACGATGGCCTATGCCCATGGCAAGAACGTCATCCACCGCGACCTCAAGCCTGACAACGTGATGGTCGGCGAGTTCGGGGAGGTGTATGTGATCGACTGGGGCCTCGCCCGCGCCTTCGGGCACCCGGATCCGAACGCGGCGGTGGTTCGCACGGTGCGCACGCCGTCGCCGAATGGGGCCCCAGCGACGCCGGCGGCGGCAACAGTGGCAGCGGACGAAGCTGGCCTGACGCGCCATGGCACGATCGTCGGCACACCGAACTTCATGGCCCCCGAACAGGCCGCAGGTGACATCGCGGCGGTCGACAAACGGTCGGACATCTACTCGGTCGGGGCGATGCTGTACCAGTTGATCACCGGAACACTCCCGTATGGCGAGGGCAAACCCGATCCGATCGTCGCGGCAGTGTGCAAGGGGCCGCCAAAGCCAGTGGGCTCGTTGGCACCGAACACGCCGAAGGATCTGCTGGCGATCTGTGAACGGGCGATGGCCCGCGACCCGGCGGATCGCTATCCGACGATGCAGGACCTGGCCACCGACCTGCGGCACTATCTGGACGGGCATGCGGTGAAGGCGCGGCGGATCTCGCAGATCGCCCGGACGTGGAAGTGGGCCCGGCGCAATCGGGCGCTGACCGCGACCGGCAGCCTGCTTGCCGCGGCCCTCGGGTTCGCCCTCATGGCCATGCTGTGGTGGTACGACAGTTCGACCGAACTGCAACGGATCCTGGCCCAAGAGGACGCCAAGAGCAGCAATCCGCCGCCAACCCCGCGACTGCCCGACGAACTCGCCGCCAACATTTCGACGCTGCAACTGGACAGCGTGCAACACACCGTCGACGACCTGCAAAGGGAGGCCGACGATCTGTGGCCGGCGGAACCGGAGCAGATCCCACGCCTCGAGCAATGGGTCCGACGCGCCCAGGCGCTGCTCGATGGTCGGCAGGGCGATCCTGGCCGCGGTGACCTGGGACAACCTGGGCTGACCGAACTGCGCGATCGACTCGCGACGCTGCGGCAACGGGCGAAGTCACCGACCGACGCCGAGCGACGCCACGACGAGACCTCGCATCCGCGTTTCGCCGAATCGGAGCGATTCCGGGCCCGGGTGACGTGGTCGGCACGGATGCTCGCCAAGGAGCCATGGCCGCCAGCACCGCCGGCCGCCCTGGCACTCGGCGACGGGCCGGTGCCTGACAACTGCGAAGATCTCCGCGCGCTGGCCGAACACCTGGGTGACCCCGACGCATTCCCATTCGATCAGGTAGACCGCGCCGTCGCCCTGATCGATCGCGCCCTGCCGCTCGCGACCGCGGACGAACGCGCCGTGGTACTGGCAACGCAGGCCATGATCCGGCTGAAGCGCGGTGATCTCCAGGGCGCCGAGCAGGCTGCCGCCGAGGCGACCCGCGTGGCAACCGAGACGAACCGCGCAATCGTGACGTCCAGGATCACCACGCTGCGCCGCCAGCTCGCCGACTGGACCGAACGGCGAAGCGACCGCGAAAAGCAGCATGCATTGTGGACCAGCCAGGCCGAACAAGCGGAACGCGAAGTCAAGACCCAACGGACCTACCGCTTCGAGGTGACCGCGGACCAACGCAACCACGACCAACTCGCCACGCTCGTCGACTCACTGGCCGAGTTGACTCATCCCGAACGCGGCCACCTGAAGGAGATCTTGATCCAAGGCAAAGGCCACAGTGTCGCTCAGCGACTGAAGAACGCCCGCGACATCGAGCAACGCACGATCCACGGACCGGACGCGATCCGCGGCTGGGGCATCGCGATCCCGGCGATCCAGTCGTCACCACACTACAGCGGACTGACCATCCGGCCGCAACTCGGCCTGCTGCCGCTGGGCGAGGACCCGGAATCTGGCCTCTGGGTCTTCTGGCACCTCGGCAGCGGCAACCTCCCGCGCAAGAACGCGGATGAGCGCTGGACGCCCGCGATGGAGAATGGCCTGACGTTCGTTCTGGTCCCGGGTGGCCGATTCCACAAGGGCGCCCAGCGCGGACTCTCCGATGGACCCGGTTACGATCCGGATGCGGCGCGCATCGAGGGTCCGGTCGAGGAACTCGAGGTCGCGCCGTTCTTCCTGTCCAAGTATGAACTGACACAAGCCCAATGGTGGGGATTCACCGGCACACAACCGAGTCAATACTCCCTATCGGGTTTCGACCAGAGATGGAACCAGCGGCATCAGGGGTGGAGCGCCTTGCACCCGGTCGAACGCGTGTCCTGGAACGACTGCAAGCAGGTCCTCGAGCGCAATGGCCTGACGATGCCGACGGACACGCAATGGGAATACGCCTACCGTGCCGGCACCCGTACACCATACCCGACCGGCGCCGATCCGCGGAGCCTGGCCGGTCACGGCAACCTCGCCGACCGATTCGGGGGTTCGTTCGGGCTGACCGGCTGCCTCCCCTGGCTCGAGGATGAAAACGCCGTGACCGCGCGCATCGGCAGCTACCGACCCAACCGCTGGGGCCTGCACGACATGGTCGGCAACGTCGCCGAGTGGGTGCTCGATGTCCCGGCAAAGGGTCGCTCGAGCAGCGATCAGAACCCCGGCGAGAAGCGGACGCGCGGCGGCCATTGGCACAGCCTCGCCGACATGCCGCGCTGCGCGCGTTGGGCAACCACGCCGGCAGACAGCCGTTCGCCCCAACTCGGCGTCCGCCCGGCCCGGGCTATCGATCGCTGAGCGGGATCCGCGTGGGTCCGGCGCCCACACGGTGTTTCTGGGCCTGCCGCACGATGTCCGCGCGGCATGGTCTGGAGATCACGATGTCAGCTCAGTCATGGCGTGTCCTTCCTCTGTTCCTGGTCGGCGCACTGCCGGCCCAGGTCACCCCCGGCCATGTGGTCGGTGCCCATTTCCATGTCGGCGTCGTGCCGGGACTCGGCGGCCTGTACGTGCATCATCCGACCGGCGCCGTCCCCGCCGCACCGATCGGTGGCCTGCGCAGTGATCTGACCGGCAGCATCGCCTCCGGCACGCAGTTCTGCGGCGCCAATGCAATCGCCGCCGTCGACACCGCCGGCACCACGTTCTACGTCGGCGAAATGACCGATGACACCCTGCCGGCATCGTGGTCGGTGGACCTGCACGAAGTCGTCGTCCGCTTCGTCCCGGGTTCGGGTTACGTCGGGACGGACCGCGTCGTCGCGACCTTGAACACCGTGCCCGGCCCGGTCCCCAACAGCCCGCAACGGCAGATCTCCGGCATCGCCGTCGTCCCCGGCACCGCGGATGCGATCGTCGTCTGTGCCGGCTTCGACTTCGCCGGCACGCCGCTGGTCCGCTACTCGCCGAACAACCCCGGCACCGTGACCCCCATCCTTGCCGTCGGTCTGCCCGGCGCCATGGCCAACGCCATCGCGATCGACCCCACCGGCACGACGATGTGGATCGGCACCTTCGTCGATCTGCAGAACGGCGTGATCTCGGCCATGCCGGTCCAGGGCGGCAGCGCCACCACGATCGCCAACCTCCCTGCCGGCGTATCGTCGCTTGCCTACGATACCGCGACCGGTCACCTCTGGGTCGCCTGCCTTGGCGGGCCTCCCAACCTGTTCGATGTCGATCCGGCCACCGGGTCGGTCACCGCGATCCCGGTCCCGATCGGAACGATCAACGCCATCGCCTTCGAGACCGCCACCGGTCAATGCGTGACCGGTGGCGGTGGCGGCGGCATTCCGCCCGTCGCGTTCGGCCGCGTGAGTTCAACCGGTGGCAGCATCGTGCAGGCACCGCCCGGCGGCGGCTGGGGCGCGATGGCCGGCGTGGCCGTCATTGCCAATCCGTGGCAGTTCTGTGTGGCCACACCGACGGCAACGACGGCACTCGACTGGGTGACTCCGTGGGCACTGGCGGCGCAACCACTGCACGGCCTGCCGAACGCGGGCAATGCCGGTTTCGGAGTGTCATTGCGAACCCGCCCGGGGCGACCCTTCGCCGGCGTACTGGTGATCTCGTTCGGCAGTCTGGAACCAGGTGTGCCGTTGTTTGGCGGTACGGTCTGTCTCGACCTGTTGCAGCCGTCGACGGCCCTGTTGATCAGCAGCCCGACGGCGACGTTCTCGCTGCCCCTGGGACTGCCAGCCAACGTCGCTGGCACGCGACTCGCGCTGCAGGCTGCAGCATTCGACGGCGCCGGATTCGCGTTCTCAAGAGCCCTGGGCGTGCAGGCATTCTGAGCGATCGCTGCCTCAGGTCGGCGTCAATGCACGCACAACGCCAACGCATCGGTGACAGCCAGCGGCCGCGCGGCTCCCGGGCTGCCATCGAGCAACAGCCCCTGGGCGAACACCGGCAATCCGAGCAGCGCTGCAGATGACGGCACGACCAACGCATAGGGAACCGGCAAGCCCGCCCCGCCGAAAAACCCGGCAAATGCCGACGTCACACCGGCGGCGCGGTCGAGCAGCACTTCGCCGTCATTGCCGATCATTCCAAGCCCCGGAGTCAGCACACCGCACGGGAACGCCGACGTCGCCGCAAGCCCAAGCACGAGGAACGCGGCCGCGCCAGCGGCCTGCGTGCCCGCCGGATTGTCGACCCCGAGTGTGAGAGTGCGCCCCAGCGCCGGTTCACCGTTCAGCACCCGCAGGCTGCCCGTCGGATTGACGCCGCAACCCATCCGCATGACACCGACGGTCGGTTCGTGCCGGAAATCGGCGATCACCACTTCCGCCATCTGGCCGTTGGCGGGCGCACCACCAGCCGCAACCCACAAGTTGAAGCGGAAGCGCTGCCGGCCCGCAGTCGGCACGAAGTGCCCGCGCGCCGGATCGTGCAGATAGCGACTGCGATGCAGGACCTGCGTCGGCGCTGCGGCGCACGGCGCCACGCTGCCCCGCGCGACCAGGAAGTCGATCGACCCCGGCTGCCAGTCCATCACCCGCGTCAAAGCGGCGGTCGGCGCCAGGTTCGGCGTCAGGTAGCGGATCCGGTTGCCGGCGACCCACCAGGGCTGCACGACCACCTGCGACGACGTCGGATCGCCCGCATTGCCCCAACGCCCGTCCTCGAAGTCGATCTCGCGGTTCGGCGCGTTGGGCACCGTCGGGTCATCGCAATGCGGATCCCAGGTGAACGCGCCAAACGTCAAGTTGGGGTCCAGCGCACCGACCTGGCTGTCGGTGCGAAACCAATAGCTGCCAAAGCCCGTCGGCTCGAGCAGCACGACCTCCGAACACCACCAGCCGCCATTGCGAAAGACCACGCGCAGGTGGAGCCCCTGCGCATCGACGAACACATCGTTCGCAGCATCGGTCCACAGGTTGTTGCCCGGCGCCACGCGGCCGGGCGAGGACTTGACGCCCCAGCTTCGGCCGGCGAACTGCAGGATCCGGCCAAAGCGATGCGCAGTGTCGGTGGCGAGGCTCGAGACTGCGGGCACGCCGCAGGTCCCGGTCGCGACGGGAGCGGCGACGCCGGGACCGAGCAGCGCTACATGATAGATCGTCGCGAATGCATCGAGCCCGCCGGTGACGACATTTGCGGAGAAGGTGCCGTTCGGCTGGATCGACACGTTCGGGGCCGCCGCGGTCGGCTTGGTCCACCAGCCAAGTCCCTCGATCTGGATCCAGATCGCCACGGTGTGGGTCGCAAACGGCACGCCGGTGACGACACCCTGCAGCGAGCCGGCGGTGCCCCACGACGGCAGCGAGGTGATGCGGATGCTCTGACCGCTCACACTGCCGAGCAGCAGACACGCGACGAGCCACCAGGAGCCAAACGCCGACATCGCCGAAGCCGAACGGCCCAGCGCCCGATCGCGGCCTGCCTCGAAGCACCTCACGACTCGACCGCCTCCCGACGAGGTTCGCGGGTCGCGCGATCGAGCTGCGCCAACAACTCGCGCCGAACATCCAGATCGGCGATGCCAAGCCCCTGCACGTATCGCGCCAGGTTGCCGCCTTCGGCGCGCACGCGCTGCGCCGCCGCCAGGAATTCGGGCAACCGGGTCTCGATCATGGCCATAGTCCGCTTGCGCCGTTGCCGCTGCCGCTGCATCGACACGCCAGAACCGATCGCTCCGGCGCCGACGACGATCAGGATGGTCGGCAACCAGCTGATCAGCCCTTTGCGATCGAGATCGAGCAGCAACGCCACGCCGATGGCCGCGACGACACCACCGACCGCGATCCGGACCCGCGGGCCGGCGCCGTCCAGTTGCTGTACCAGCAGGTCTTCCATGCGCGGATGATCGGTCCGCCGCGCACAGCGGTCAACGGGGGCGCGCCACGAGCCCACACCGGGCGCCTGCGCTCGCGCAAGGGCACCTGGCGAGCGGAAGCCGACCTACCGCTTGCCCTCGCCGCCGCCCGCATCGCCAGTCTTCGGGCCGCCGCCCGGCGATGCCCCCGGCACCGGTGCTGTGGCCCGTTCCACCCAGGCGCGTTGCTGCAGCGGCGCATCCTGCAGCAGTTCGGCGAGCCAACGCGCGCGGTCATGGTGCTCCCCGCGATGGTCGACGAGCCAGGCGAGCATCGCCGCCCGATCGTGCCGCTCGGCGACCGTCGACGACGCAGCCAGGGGCTTTGCGATCGCATCCAGGAACCCGGCGTCAGCAGGTTCGGGCCGGCCTTCGCCGCGTTCCGCCGCGAGTTCGCGCAGCACCAGACCGACGTCGGCCGGATCACACCACGGCAGCTTGCATCGCACCTTGCCATCAGCCTCGATCACGATCGCAGAGTTCGGCAGTTCACCGAACGCGGCGCGGCACGAGTCGCCGAGGTCGTCGATCCAGAGATCGACCGCGAGCTGCAGTTCGTCGCACGTCTTCCGCGCGAGGGCAGCGCGCTCGGCTTGCGTCCTCGGCTGCTCGACCCGGGCGAAACCCAGCTGCCCGGCGTGCGGTTCGCGCTGGTAGCAGACGATGAATCGGACCGAGTCGTCCTTGGCGTGAGCCGCCATCAGCCGCTGCAGACCTGCAGCAGTGCGCCGGAACGGCGGTCAAGTGTAGGAACCGCCGATCAGCACGAGCGTGCGACCGCGCTCGAGCGCCAGACTGCGTGGGCGGCCCCGCAGATCCCACAGGCGCAGGTCCGGTGCGATCTCGCCGACGGCAGGAGCCTGCCTGGCGAACTCGCTGGCGGCATAGCGGTCGAGCAGCCGCTTCTCCATCTGCGCTGGCAATGCCGCCAGCAGGAACACCATCGCGAGCAGGATCCTGTTCATGGTCTGGATTCTCCAATGGCCTCGCGCAGCACGCGGAAACCGCAGTCATCGGCGAGCACCTCGGGCGCCAGTCGCATGCGCATCGCGTTGCGGAGGAACACGCCGTCGAGAACGAACGAACCACCCCGGAGCACGTAGAACTCGCGTGGCGCCGCCTCGGCTTGCGGGACGGCCAGCGCGTAGGCATCGGCGCGATAGGTGTCGGCGGTCCACTCGAACGCGTTGCCGGTCATGTCGTAGAGACCGAAACCGTCAGGCCCGAACGAACCGACGGCGCACAGGTGCCCGCTGGCCTGGTTGGCGGCGCGCGCCGTGCAGATGTCCCCGTAGGCGAAGACGCGCGAACCGGGGCCGCGCGCAGCTTTCTCCCACTCGGTCTCCGTGGGCAGTCGATGCGGGACGCCGGTCGTGGCGGTGAGCCACGCGCAGTAGGCGAGGGCGCCGGCATGACTGCACTTCACCACCGGCAGGTCGGGGGCGTCGGTCGTGTACGTGCCCGCCGCATCGTCCCACCGAACGTGACACTGCGGGCCACCGAGGTCGAGCCAGGCCGGATCGAAGCGATCGCGACCGATGGCGGCGAGGAAGCGCGCGTAGTCGGCATTGGTGGTCTCGTGCGTAGCGAGCCAGAAACCCGCGGTCAACGGCGTCGCGAGCGGCCGTTCGTCCTCCTGGCCGACGCCGAGTTCGTCGCCGCGCAGGGCCCTGCTTGCGGGGATCCAGCAGTATCCAGCCAACGGTGCGGGCCACGGATGCACGGTGATCTCGATCGGGCTCGGTGCCGCGTAGCCGAGTCCATCGGGCGGCAGCGGCAACGGCACACGATGGTCGCTGTCGCCGAGTTGCAGGGCATAGCGGCCGGGTGCCATGGCGAGGCGCAGCGTCGCGGCGCTGCCAAGCGCCAGCGGCGCATCGAAGCCGTCGCGGGTGACCCGGACGAGCGACAGCGGACCGCCGGAAGCATTGGTGATGACGACGGTGCGAAGATCGGGCGATCGGGCCGCCGGCGCACTGCAGGCGGCGGCGAGCAGCAGCGGCAGAACGCCGGTCGACACGCGTGTTCGGTCAAGGAAGGGCATCGCCATCCCGAGAGACCCCGGAACCGGCCGGACCTTACACGGAAAGGCGTCCGCGATGACCCACCGGCCGGCCACGAGCCTGCTGGCAGATCGGCGGGGCGCCGCAGCGCCATCCCGAAAATCGAGTGCACGCCGTGTCGTTTCGCAGCCGATCCCGCTGGCCTTGGCATGAACACGCCGATGCGCGCGTATGTCTTTCTGTCGGCTGCGCTTGCCACCGGAGCCGCGGCCCAGGCCCCGGTCACCATCCAGTTCCTCGGCAACGTGCTCGGACCGGGAGCCGTCGTCAACGGCATCAGCGACGACGGTTCGACGGTGGTCGGCTACTACCGGCCGCCGGGCGCCCTCAATCACGGCTACCGGCTGCGCCAGTCGACACTCCAGGACCTCGGGGTGCTGCCCAATCACAACAACTCCGCCGCTGCCGGGGTCAACGGCAACGGCGACATCGTCGTCGGTTCCGGATCGTTCTCGAGCTTCTGCTGCCCGCTGCCGCCAGAGGCCACGCGCGCACTGCCCAACTCGCAATTCGGTGGCCTCGGCTTCCTGGCGACCGGAACGGGGTCCGGGGCGCAGGCCGTCGACGCGTCGGGCGACGTCATCGTCGGCACCGCCGACTACACGATCCCGAACTGGCCCTGGACCCAGGCGACCGCCCCGGTGATGTGGCTGCTCGGCGTGATCCAGAGGCTGCCGACCGGCACTTCCCCGGATTCGATGTGGCCCACGGCAGTCGACGACCTCGGCGTCCGGATCTGCGGCATCGCCCAGGACAGCGGCGGGAACCGGCGCGGGATCCTGTGGACCGGTGCGGCAAGCGGGCCCGTGGACCTGCCCCCGCTGCCCGGGCATGGCAACTGCGACACCATCGCGATCAGCAGTGACGGCACCCTCATCGCCGGTCACTCGTGGAGCCAGTTCGAGTTCCGCAGCATCCGCTGGCGCAACGGCGTCGCCGAAGACCTTGGCCAGCCCCTCTACTTCAACCCCGGCGCCCGTTGGAACATCCTGTGCGCCAACGCCGACTGCACGCTTCTCGGCGGCGAGGGCGTGACCAACGGGTTCCCATCGCGCGCGATGCTGTGGAAGGAAGGGCGCGGCTGGATCGATCTGCACGGCCTGCTGGGGCAGCTCGGTGTCGACCTGGTCGGCAACACCCTGGCAACCATCCAAGGCATCTCGGCAGACGGCTCGGTGATCACCGGCTGGACGGTCAACCAGGAGCCATACGTGCTGCGCAACCTGCCACTCGATGGCTTCGCCGTGCGCGACATCGGCTGCGGCATCGGCGCCGACATCTACCACCATGGCCTGCCGGTGCGCGGTCAGGCCTTCGGCATCAACACGTCGGGCGGCAACCAGTCGGTGATCCTCGCCGGAGCGCCGATCTCGCTGCCGGTGCCGGGCTGCTCGAACTGCCGCGTCGGGGCGATCGACTTCTCGTTCCTGGGCAACTCGCTCAGCGTCAACGTGCCGAACGCGCCGTTCTTGCTCGGCGTCACGCTGGCGTTCCAGGGCGCCGGCACCATCGGCTGGGGGCCGTATCCATGCCTTGGCGCACTGAAGTTCACCAGCGCGGTCGACGTCACGATCCGGTGAGCCGCGTCCGCGTCACCGACGGCGCGAGAACAGCCGCCGGACGCCTTCGTCGGCCGCAGCGCCGGCGAGGATCACCGCGCCGACCACCGCGAACTCCAACCGGTTGCTGTCGCCCAGCAGGTTGATCGCGTTCGCCAACACCTGCATCAGCGCCGCACCCAGCAGGACCCCGATCACCGTGCCCTCGCCGCCGCGCAACGCCACGCCGCCGAGCACGGCACCCGCGATCGCGTACAGCTCGTAGAAGCTGCCGGCGCTCGAAGCCTGGGCCGAGTTCACATAGAGCACGAACAGCACGCCGGCGAACCCTGCCAGCAGCGAGCACGCGACGTACGCCAACACCGTCAGCCGACCGGTGGCAACGCCCGAGAACCGCGCCGCCTCCTCGTTGCGCCCTGTCGCGAACAGGTGCCGCCCAGCCACCGTCTTGTTCCACAGCAAGGCCGTCAACGCCGCCACGACCAGCAGCGCGATCGCCGTCACCGGAATGCCGAACGCATCGGTCACGGGCACGCGCCCCGTCGCCAGGAAACGCAGTCCCTCGGCGGTGTCACCGAAACCCATGATCTGGTCCTTGGTGAACTCGCGCATCAGCCCGCGATACAGCAGGAGCCCGCACAACGTGACCACGAACGGCTGCAGCCGCAGGCCGACGACCAGCAGTCCATGCCACAGACCGATCGCCGCCGACAGCAGCAGCACCGCCGGCAGCGCCAGGAACGGCGACCAGCCGAGGTCGCGCAACAGCCACGGCAGCAGGCAGCCCGCCACGCACACCACCGACCCGATCGACAGATCGATCCCGCCGGTCACGATCACGAACGCCGCCGCCACGCTGAGGATGCCGAACATCCCGATCCGCTGCGCCAGGTTCTCGAGGTTGTAGGCCGACAAGAACGTGTTGCTGCCGTCGGGCTGGCCGGACATCACGGCGGTGAACACGACCACCGCGAACAACAGCCCGGCGATGCCGAAGACCTTCTTCACGCCACCTCCATACCGGTCGCCAATGCCAGGATCGCCTGTTCACTCATCTGCTCGCGGCGCAGCTCGCCAGTCAGCCGACCCTCGTGCATGACCACCACGCGGTCGGCCAGCAGCAGCACTTCCTCGAGTTCGGAGGACACGAACAGGATGGCGAGGCCCTGGCCCGCCAGTTCGTGCAGTCGCGCGTAGATCTCGGCGCGCGCCCCGACATCGACGCCGCGCGTCGGCTCGTCGAGCAGCAGCACCTTCGGCGCCGCCGCCAGCCACTTGCCGAGCACGATCTTCTGCTGATTGCCGCCCGACAGCGCCGCCGCAACCTGGTCCTGATGCGGCGTGGCGATGCCCAGTTCGCGGATCGCCCGTGCGGCGAGGTCCTGTTCGTAACCGTGGTCGAGCCAGGCCCCGCGCGAACGCAACGTCGGCAGCGACAGGTTCTCGCGAACGTTCATGCCGAGCACGAGGCCCTGCAGCTTGCGATCCTCGGGCACCAGCACGAGCCCGGCGGCGGCAGCGGCGGCGGGCCCGTGGGCAGCAAGCCGGGTGCCGGCACAGACGATGTCGCCGGCCAGGGCCTGGTCGGCACCGAACAGCGCGCGCAGCAGTTCCGAACGCCCCGAACCGAGCAGGCCGGCGATGCCGACGACTTCGCCCGCGCGCAGCCGCAGGTCCACGCCGTGGGCCGGCCACGCCATCGTGCGCAGGCCGGCGACTTCGAGCACCGGCTCGCCAGGCGCGTGGCCCACGCGCCGATCGCCGCGCAACTGCCGCCCGACCATCATCGCCACCATCCGTTCAGGCGTGGCCTCGCGGCCATCGATCTCAGCGACCAGGCGGCCATCGCGCAGCACCACCACCCGGTCGGCCAGGGCCTGCACTTCCGCCATCCGATGCGTGATGTAGACGATGCCGACGCCTTGCGCGCGCAGTTCGCGCACCACCGCGAACAGCCGTTCGGTCTCGCCCGGCGTCAGGCTGCTGGTCGGCTCGTCCATGATCAATACGCGCGCCTGCCCATGCAGCGCCCGCGCAATCTCGAGCAGTTGCTTCTGCCCCGGCGCCAGACTCCCGACGAGTCGTCTTGGCTCGACGCGAAGGCCGACGCGAGCCAGCGCAGTCACGGCAGCCTGATCCATCGCCCGTTGGCGCAGGAACGGCCCGCGGCGCAGTTCGCGGCCCAGGAACAGCGCGCCGGCGACCGTCAGGTTGTCGCAGAGGTTGAGTTCCTGGTGGATCAACGCGATCCCGGCCGCCAGCGCCGCGGCCGGCGTCGGCAGGGCGATCGGTTGGCCATCGAGGTGCAGGTTGCCGGCATCCGGCTGGTGGACCCCGGCCAGGATCTTCATCAACGTGCTCTTGCCGGCGCCGTTCTCGCCGATCAACGCGAGCACCTCGCCCGCGCGCAACTCCAGCGACACATCTTGCAACGCCTGTACCCCGACGAAGGCCTTGCCGATGCCGCGGGCCGACAGCAAGACGGCGGTGGCGGCGGCGGCGGCCTCGGGCGCGGTCACGGCGTCACTTCTTGCCGGTCTTCTGCTTCAGGTCGTCCCAGAACGCCTGGACGTTGTCCTTCTGCAGCTTGCGCGCCGGGATGTACAGGATCCCGCCCGGCGGCAGCAGCGCCTGACGGCGCGCGGGATCCTGTTCGCGAACCAGCCTGGCGAGCAACTCGATCGACTGCCGGCCGTACTCGTACGGGTTCTGGACGATGGTGCCGTGGATCTTGCCGGCGACGACACCGCGCAACGTCTGCTCGGCCTCGTCGAACGCGACCAGCTTGACCTGCCCGACCTTGCGGGCTTCCTCCACCGCCTCCAGCAGCAGCGGCGGCTCGTACTCGAACAGCCCAACGAGGCACCCCACATCGTTCCAGCGGCCCAGCACGTCCTGTGCGATGTTCTTGCACCCGGCATGGTTGAACTGGTCGGTGTAGGTCGCGCGGACCTCGTACTTGGCGCCCTTCAACACCGCGTCCTGGGGATCGAACCGGGTGTTGTCCAGCGAACGATCGAGCAACTCGTCGATCAGCCCCTGGCGCCGCAGCCGCGCGTTGTCCTGATCGAGCGTGCCGACGATGATCACCACGGCGCCACCCGAGGGCAGCGCATCCTTCACCAACTGGCCGCACATGCGCCCGGCCTCGTAGTTGTCGACGCCGATGTAGCACAGGCGCTTGGACTTCGGCGCATCCGAGTCGTGCGTGATCAGGACCGCGCGCCCGGCGATCTTGTCGAGCAACTCGGTCATGTTCGCCGGGTCCTTCGGGCTCACGGCGATGCCATGCACGCCCTTGGCGAGTGCATCCTCGAGGATGCGCGTCTGTTGCTCGGCCAGACCATCGGCCGGCATCTGCACGCTGACTTCGGCGCCGGTCGACGCCTTGGCGGCCTCGACCCCGGCCTGCGCCACGGTCCAGAATCCGGCGACGCAGTTGGTGACGAACGCCAGCTTCGGGGCAGCGCCAGCACCAGCCGCAGGCTTGTCACCTCCACAGCCAGCGAGCAACAGGAACAACGGCAGGATCGTCGAGCGTTTCATGTTCGATCTCCGGATCACGTCACGGTCATGCCGCCGTTGACGGCGATGTCCTGGCCGGTGATGAACGACGCCGCGTCGCTGGCCAGGAACGCAACGACTCCACCGACATCCGTCGGCACGCCCCACCGCCGCATCGGGATCAGCGCCAGATAGGCATCCTTCTGCTCCTGCGGGTCGTTGGCATGCCGTTCCACCGGGATCCAGCCCGGCGACACGATGTTGACGGTGATCTGCCAGGGCGCCAGTTCGTTGGCCATGCTGCGCGTCCATCCGGTCTGCGCGCCCTTGGCGGCCACGTAGGCGCTGAAGTTCGGCACGCCGCGACGGAACACCTCGCTGCCGATGTTGACGATCCGGCCCCAGCGCTGCTGCTTCATGTGCGGCAGCACCGCGCGCGTCAGCAGGAACGGCGACTTGACGAAGAAGTCGAGCATCTGCTGATGGAACGCCCAGTCGTACAGTTCGATCGGCTTCTGCGGCTGCGCCGGCGTCGCGTTGACGACCAGGATGTCGATCGGCCCGAGCTGCCGCTTCACGTCGGCCACCAGCCGCTCGACGCTGTCCTGGTCCGAGACATCGCCGCAGAACAGACCGCCCTGCAGGCCGGCGGCCCGGAACTCGGCGAGCGTCTTCCCGGCGTCGGCCTTGTTGTTGGCGTAGTTCAGCGCCACGACCGCGCCGGCCTGGCCGAGCGCGAACGCCATCGCCTTGCCGAGTCCCTTGCTGCTGCCGGTGACCAACGCCACCTTGCCGAGCAGCGACGTCGACCGCGCGTTCTTGCCGATCGTGGGCTTGGCGCTGGCCGGACGCTTGCGGGCGGGAGGAGCGGACTTGCGGGCAGTCTTCTTCATGCAGGGGCGAACGAGGGGCCGCCGATCATCGAAGCCCCTCGCCGCCGCGCAAGAGTGTGGCGCGCGAAAGCCGCCGACCGGAACCAGTCAGGGCGTGCGGACCACCACCGTCGCCGGCAACCGCGCCGGATCGAGGACCAGCTTCTCCGAACGCAGCGCCCCGAGCGTCACGAACCCCACGGTATGCATGGCCACCGGCGGCAGGTAACGCAGCACCATCCGACCGTCGCGGCCCGCTCGCCCGCACTGTACCAGCTGGAAGTCGTGGTTCCCGGCAAACTGCATCGGCCGCAGTTCGTCTTCGGGCGGGATCGGGGTGCCATCGATCCACCAACCACCGTCCAGGTCGAACCGCGCCCCGGCAGCCGGCTTGCCGTCCTCGGTCGTCACCAGCACCGACCAGCGCGCCAGCGGCTGCAACCGCAGTTCGACCGCAGCCTTCACCTCGTCGGTCCGGATCATCGCGTGCGCGAACTGTTCGCCATCGGTGACCCACAGCCACCATTGGCCATCCGCGAGCCGCAAGTGCGCGCTGCCGTTGCCGTCGGTGGCAAAGCGCGGCTCGAACCCGGTCGGATCGATCGAAACATCGTTGGCGTACGGCTGCCCATGGCCCCGGACACCCGCGGCCGGCTTGCCGTCCGCGGCCAGCACGCGCACGACCACCTGGCTTGCCTGCGCCAGATCGACCTCCGGCAGCGTTCCAGTCGGGACCGGCAGGAACCCGGGCACGGTGGTGTCGGCCCAAAGCAACGCCAGGCGCGATCCGGCAGCCTCCCACGGCAGCTCCGGGAACGTCGCGATGCCGTCGGCGCTCGTGGTCGCCTGCACCGGCCAGGTGGCAGTCCGGAAACTGAACCCACCGCCAGCCATGTCCATCGTGAACGAGCGTGGCAGCAGCAGCACCTGCTGCCCGACCACCGGCTTGCCGTCGCGCAGAACGCGCACGGTCGACGGCTCCATGGGCCGCAGCACCACGGTCAGCGCGCCATCGTCGAGACCCGTGGCCCCAGCATCGGAGAACACACCCCCGGAGAACCCGGCCCAGCCGAGCGCGTGATCGGTCAGCGCCACCGCGAACTCGCACTCGAGCCGCGCATCGTCCGGCTGCTTGCTCGGATCGCACGGCAACGGCACCCGGGCCACGACGCGCCCCTCTGCATCGCTCTTGCCGACTTGCCGCCAGATCGCGCTCGACCGGACCGGAAACGCATCGTGGCGCAGTCGCATCGCCGCCGCGGCGCGGTGCCGCACGACCGCCCCGGCCAACGGCAGGCCCTCGGGGTCGGTCACCACGATCGACACCGGCACCGGCGGCAGCAGTTCCGCGGTGGCGCCACCTTCACCGCGTGCCACGGGAAGCCGCGCCAGCAACTCTGAGCGCGAGGTCGACAACTCGACGAACAGATCCCCCGGCGGACACGGCGGCAGCGCCGCGATGCCCTGCCCGTCGACCGGCAGCAACGGCGTCCAGGGCCCATGCCCGGGAACGAGCAGCCGCGCCCGCAGCGGCCCTTCGTCGCGCCACGCCGCGAGCCCGCCGATCGTCAGACGTTCGGCGCCGATCGGCTCCAGCGCCAACGTCAACTCCGCCATGTGCGGCACCGCCTCGGCGATCGGCGACGCCAGTCGGGCCGACCACGCCCACACCGACGCGCCGGTCGCCGAACCCAGAGACACCGAGAAGCGGCCGGCGGCGTCGGCCTGGGCGTCGACCGTCGCCGCGGGGTCCACGCCCGGCTCGACCCACGGCACCACGCGAACATGCGCACCCGGCAGCGGCTTGCCAGCAGGATCGATCACCACACCGCAAAGCCTCGGCGCCTGCGCCAACAGCCAGGACGTCGAGCAGAACAGCCAGAATGATGCGATTCTCATGTTCACCACCAGCCCTTGCGTTCGAACAGTTCCTGATTGCGGAAGGCCTCGGCTTCTTCGAGCCCGAGCGACGCCGCCGAACGGCGCGCCAGCCGGTCGAACGGCAATTCGGTGCGATGCCGCCGCCACAGCGCTTTCGCCGCCTCCGGCTCGCGCTTTCGCCAATGCGCCAACCCGGCGAAATACATCGCCGTTCCGGTCCATTTGCCGGGCACTTGACAGGTCGTCAGCGGCAACAACCGTTCGAGGGCCGCATCGTCCGCGCGCGCGCGCAGGTCCAGTCGCGCCAGCGCCACGGTGACGGCGGCGGCCAGCTCCCCGCTCGCGACACTGCTGGCGCGCTCGAGCGCGGCCCGGGCCTCGGCGTCACGACCCAGGCAGGTCAGCGCCCGACCGGCCAGGTAGTCCAGCTCGGCCGCCACTGCTCCGGCCGGCGCGGTTGGCAAGCCGGCGGTTGCGCGCGTCACGGTGGCCTCGAACTCCGCCAGTTCCCAGTGCAGCCGCGCGGCCGCCAGCTGCGCCGCCGGATCCTCGGGATGCGCATCGGCAGCCGCGACGATCGCGGTTTCCTCCGGCGTCGGGGCAAACCACTCCGGCCATTGCGCCATCACCTCGCGGATCCGCGCCAGCAGCTGCTCCGGCGGCAGGATGCCCCAGACGCCGTCGCCGAGTTCCTTGCCTTCGGGCGTGACGAACAGCGCGGTCGGATAGGCATCGGCGCGCACGCGCCCGTTCACGTCCTCGGAACCGCCGCCACCGCGCGCCGCGCTGCGCTCATCGAGAACTCCGATCGCGGCGACGGCATCGGCGTCGTATGCCGAAGCATCGCCGGCATTCTCGCCGGGCGGCGCGACGTCATACATGTGGGCAACGAACCGACGCTGTACCAGATTGACGAGCACTTCGTCGGCATAGGCTCCGGACCGGAGCACTTCGGCGACGACTCACCAGGACCCTTCGCAGTCGTTCTTGCCGCCGCACGGCACGCCGCTCGGATCGGCGGCGTTGCTGCCGCCGAGGATCGGCTTGACCAGCAGCAGGCGCTTCCGTTCGCGCGCGCGTTGCTGCGCCGCGCCGAACGGCCGCAGCCATTCGATCTTGTCGAGATCGCCGCCGCGCTCGTGGCGCCCGGCCTGGGCCGCGGGCACTTGTGCCTTAGGCATTTGCTGGATCTCGACCTCGATCTGCGCCTGGCCATGACCCAGGACCGGAACGCAGGCAAGTACATACGACCACCACGCACGCTGTTGCATCGCCTTGCTCCTTGGTAATCCTTGCCGTTCAGGGCACCAATTCCACCAACACGCGGCCGTCGCCATAGCGCGGCACACCGCCCGCTTCGCCGATCCTGGGCAGCGACCGTACTGCACTGCCGTGCGTCAGCAACAACTCCAGCCGATCGTCATGAACCGCGATCGCGGCATACGGCGAGGGCACCGCTTCGACCGTCAGTTCGCCGCCGACATCGGTGGTGCCGATCGCGCGGAACGTCGGACACAGGTGCGTGTCGCCGGGACGGATGATGCGCAGCTGCACTTCGCCACCGCCGTGACGTGGGTACGAGAACACCGGCGGATCGGCGAACTCGTGGTCTGGCCGCATCGGCTCCATGTCGAGGGCGGCGTCGGCGTCCTGCAACCGGATGCGGGTCACCGAGCCGTCGGCACCGCGTTGCACCTCGACGACCTCGAACCCGAACCAGCGCATCGCGACGCGCCAGCCGCCGGTCGCCGCCAGCGTCGACAGCACGAGAGTCCCGCCGGCGGCGAGCGCCAGCAGCGAACGTGCGCGGCTGCGCCGCACGGGCGCCGCGGCAACGGCGGCCAGCAAGCCTTCGGCATGGCCTTCCCGTTGCCAGGTCTCGGTGCGCAAGCGGCCGAGCAGGTCGGCCAAGGGATCGCGTTCGTTCATTGCCGATGCTCCATCCGTTCGCGCAGCAGTTCGCGGGCTCTGGCCAGCCGCGACTTGACGGTGCCGACCGGAACACCGACCACCGCCGCGACCTCGGCGAGTGGACATTCACCGAGCCAGTGCAACGCCGCGACCTCCTGCAAGGCGATCGGCATCGTCGCCAGCAGCGCCCGCGCGGTCTCCCGCGCCTCGAGGCCGGTGTCGGCCGGCCGGGCGACCAGGTCGGCGACGTCGGCGCGCATCGCCAGCAAGCGATGTTCGGCGTGACGGCGGCGCAGCCACCGGGTCGCCATCCGGTTGGCGATCTTGAACACCCAGTGGCGGATCGGCAGCCCGCGGTCGCGATAGGCCGGCAGGGCGCGGAACACCGACAGGAACACGTCGGCGAGCAGGTCCTCGGTGGCGTGGGCGTCACCGGTCCGGCGCAACAGGTAGTTGGCGACGGGCTGGTACAGCGTCGTGTAGACCGTGCGGAAATCGACCGGTGGCGCCGATGCCGCGGCCGGTGGTGACGGTCGCAGTCGCGGGTGGGTGGTTGGCGCCGGGTCGACGTTCACGATGGGATGAAGCCAGCATCGCCGCGGCGGTTCGTTTGCGGGCGGAGTTCCCGGATTCCAGGCGGTCGCATCCTCGACTATGCTGAGTCCGCCCCTCGACCCAGCCCGCGAGCCAATGCTCCGAACGCCCGTTGCCCTCCTGCTCGCCACCGCGAGCCTGGCCCAGGATCTGCGTTGGAACCTGCCTCCTCACGGGGCAGCCCTGTATCGCCGCGAACGGACGCTCACTCCCGGCGAACACCCACCGGGCGCTCCCTGGGGCGGCGAACCGCCGGCGGCAGTCGTGCTGGCCGGCGAACTCGACGACGCCGCGCAACGCAGCACCGAGCCGCTGATCGACCTGCGCGAGGTGTTCGCCGTCGCGGCCCTCGACCTGTCGCTGGCCAAGGCCGGCAAGTCGTCCGTCGAGGCGAGCAACGAAAACCACTTCGCCAACGTCAAGATCGAACTCGTCTACGGCGCCATCGACGCCACCGGCCGACAGGAGATCTCGGGCACGATCGGCGCGCCGAAGGCCGACAAGGTCGCCGCGCGCCGGCCCGACCACATCGCCAAGGTCAGCGGTTCGCTGCGCGGCTTCCGCCGGATCGACAAGGCCGCCGGCAGGGTCGCCGAGTTCGACGGCACCATCGAACTGAAGTCCGAACGCAAGGAGGGCGGTGGCGCGTTCACGATCCGCGATCATTGGACGTTCGAACGGCTGCTGGACGGCAAGGAAGCCGAGTTCCGCGCCCGCGTTGCCGAGGGCATCCGCACCGGCGCTGCGGCCGTGCGCCAGGAACTCGAACGGTTCCTCGAACGCGATCCACACAAACCCGACGATGTCTATCACGACCATCAGCCCGGTGAACTCGCGCTGATGCTGTTGACGCTGGTCAAGGCCGGCGAGGACGTGCGCGATCCACTGCTGCAGAAGGGCTACGAAGAACTGCGTCGGCGCAACATCGAGGGCACCTACGAACTGGCCTGTGCGATCCTCGCCACCGAAGCACTGTACACGCCGGCCGGCGAATGGCAGGATCTGCGCGAAGGCCGCCTGAAGGCGCCAATGCCGCGCGTTCTCGCGGAGGGTGACAAGGCGCGGCTCGCCGAATGGCTGCCCGACCTGATGGACAACATCGACAGCACCGTCGATGCCGCCTACATCCGCCGCTGGCACTACGGCCCGTCGACGACCTTCGACAACAGCAACACCCAGTACGCACTGCTGGGTCTGTTTGCCGCGCAGCTGTGTGGCGCCGAGATCTCGCCGCAGGTGTGGACTGCCTCCGGCAACCACTGGCTGCAGTGCAAGATCGCCGGCAACCTGACCGCCGCGCCGCAACTGGTCACGCATCAGGACCTGGCGAAGCAGGCCGCGGCCGGCGGCAAGGGCACGCGGACGCGCACCGGCGGCAAGGTGCCGATGCGCGGCTGGGCATATGTCGGGACGGGCGATGTCACCGGCTCGATGACCTGCGCCGGCATCACCGGCCTGACGCTGGCGAGCGCCGGCCTGCGCGACAAGAAGAAGGGCAACGCCAACGTGCTGCGCGACATCGACGAGGCCGTGCGCGGCGGTTTCCTGTGGCTTGAACACAACCTCAGCGTGCGCCGCAATCCCGGTCCGCCGAACGTCTGGAACCACTGGGTCTACTATTATCTGTACGGACTCGAGCGTACCTGCGAACTCAATCAGGTCGCGTTGCTCGGCGACCGCGACTGGTACTTCGAGGGCGCGATGCAGATCCTCGGCCAGCAGCGCGGCGATGGCGGCTGGGGCGGCGCCAATGACACCTGCTTTGCTGTGCTGTTCCTGAAGAAGACCGCGCTGCCAGTGCTCACGCCGCGGTGATCCGCGGCAGCACCGGCCCTCGCCGCGCCGGCAACCCGCCTGGGAATGATGCCCAAGGCCGTCGCGGCGCCTGGCGACGCATCAATTGCAGCACTGCCTCTCCTTTCCATCCCGCTTCCGACTCCGATGCAATGCCAGTGCCCAAGCAGGGCCTGTTCGTCGTCGCCACGCTGATCGCGACGGCCCAGGCCCAGGTCAATCCCTTTGTTCTCTACCCACAGGACCCCGAGCGCCAGGCCCTCACCTGTACGTCCTTCGTCGGTCGCCCCGACCTGAGCCGGGCCGCCGAGGCGCTGGTCGAGTTCGACGACCAGCAGTTCCGCGGCATCGGGGATGCGCTCGGTTTCCACCGCATATTCGGCGTCTACCACTGGGTGGCCGACGAACGTCTGGCGACGGTCGAAACGTATGATCTGATCATCCGCATTGGTGCCAGCACCGGCGGGCCGGACACGACGCCGGCCGGCCTGGTGTTCCGCGTCGCCAGCCTGACGACGCCGCCGTCGGCCAATCCTGCGCGCGGCACCTGGATCATGTACGACGGCTTCAACATCCAGGGCGGCTTCACCACCATCCTGTCGCAGACCTGGTATCTCGGCGTCGGTCTGCCCGCCAACCCGGCCTGGCCCGCAACCGATGGCCACGCGCTGTTCCGTGCCGATTTGCTGTCGGCCAACACCGGCGCCACCGTCGGCGAGAACCACCGCGCCGGCGTGCTCGGGCCGACCTGGGCGGTGCCGGCCAATGGCGCGCCGTTCCGGACGCCGTGGACGTATGTCTGCGGTCCTTTCGTCACGACACCCAATCTGCACATGGGTGGCCTCGACCCGACCAGCAATCGGCTCGGCGCACCGGGGGCATCGTTCGGCATCCACGGTCTGTTCCCCGATGTCGGCGGCGCGCCGCGCCGCGATGGCCTGATGCTGCGGTTCACCGACAACCTGACGCCGTTCGCGTTCGCGTTCCTCGGCGCCTCGCTCGGCTTCGCGCTGCCGCAATGGGAGCCGGGCATCATCGGCTCGAACCACATCGGCACGTCGGGCCAGGTGATCACCGTCGGCCTGCCGCGACTGCAGAACGGCGTCGCCGAAGTGACGATCGCGCTGCCCGGCACGATCCCGACGGCGATGATCGGCAACTTCCTGGCGTTCCAGGGCGTCGTGTGGGACCCGAACACGCGGCTGGCGAACTGGAGCAACGCGCAGGCGGTGAGTTTCTGATGCGCCGGGTTTCCGGAACTGCCGCATTGTTGGCACTGGTGGCGTTGGCCTGGCCGCGAACGCCGCCGGCGCCAACGCCAACAACCGTTGCCGGCGGTGCGGTATTGGCGGCGGCGCCGTCGGTGGTGACAGCTCCGGCGCTCGCGGCGCGCGTTGCACCGTCGACCGGCCACCAACTCCTGCTGCCCGATGGGTCGGCGGTGCCGGCGTTGAACGGCGCGATCGATCCGGCGCCGCTGGAGCGGTACTGGGGCGCGTTCCCGTGGAGCCCGATCGTCGGGCGCGAGCGCAGCAGTGCCGGGATCGAGTGGTACCGGCATGCCGATGGGTCGTACAGCACGACCGAGATGGTGTTCGTCGAGCAGCTCGGCAAGCAGATCGCGCTGACGCGCGTCGCCCACCCGGGGCCTGAGCAGCCACCGAACACGCCGCCGGATCGGCGTTGAGCGACGCCGTGGGTCGATCGGTTGCTGCGAGAGGGCGGGCATCGCCGGACCACGCCGCCCCCACAGGCCTGATTGGCCGTCGGACCAGGCCAAGGCGCCGCCCGGCGAACGCTCGTACCGACGTCCGGCGGGTGCCAACCGCACGCGCTACCGGACGCTCAGCAGCCACCAGCGATCCAGGCAGCCGCGCCCCGATCTGCTGTTGGACAACGTCGGCAGCACAGTCACCCGCCGCCTCACCGCATGCTGTTGCGGAGTTCGACCAGAACGTGGTCGGCGCTGTCGACGCGGATCAGACCGTGGCGCGGAAACTCGAGATCCAGGATCACGTAGTATGTCAGCGACATGGTCGCCGCGAGGATCACCTGGGGAAACCAGTTCCGCGTCCTGCTGCCACAACTGACGTAGCCGACCAGCAGGGAACTGACGAGACTCAGGCCAGCGAGCAGGATGAAGATGAGCTGCGGTGGATGGTCTTCCATGGCCATCGTCCTGGTCGTGGCGATGTCGAACATGTCGTTCAATGCCGGCAGCAGGAGCTTTGCCCCGTTCCCGGTGGCATCGCGCGGACTCAGGGCCACCGCCGCCGACCAGATCTGGGCCTGCAATGCCGCCACCTCCGATGACCAGGCCCGAGCGACACTCGCGTCCTCATCGCGCGGATAGCTGGCGACCCGGGCATCGAGATAGCGACGAAACAACTGGCGAACCTCCGGCTGCGCCTCGCTCGGCAGCACGTCGACCCGCAGGTACGCGGAGCCGACCGCGTTGGCTTCTTCGGTGACCAGATGGCGTCGCGCTTGGAATCGCGAAGCCGCGCCCGAGAACGTCAGCGCCAGCAGCAATCCCAGCAATCCGAACACGCCGGCTTCCGCCGGGCCGGAGCCCGAGGCGGCGTCCGGGTCGCGAGCCGATCGCTTGATGCCGACGTAACGGCCGGCCTCGAAGAGCAGCAGCATGCCTAGGAACAGACCGACCGCAGAAACCACGGCTACGAACGTCAGGGACACGGCGGATGCCTCTTCCACCCGGAGGCAGCGCGGGATGGATGCCACCGCGGCAGACAACCTGCGACCTCTGCCGGATGGGATCGATGAACGGGGACCGCAATGCGGCCTGGGCCATTGAATCCAAGGACCAGCTCACTCGCAACAAAGCCTCACGGCCGGAACTGCAGTTCCGCACGACAGCAGACGGAGTGAGAACCTCCGCGCTACCTCGGCGATGATCCACCTCCCTGATGGCGAGCCCGTTGCAGGCCCTCATGGCCCGGAAAACGGAGCAACCCCTCATCCAACACCGCCGCCGCACGATCGTCCCGTTGTTGCCGCCGGTACATCCTGGCCAACCCGAGATACACATCGACCTGCCTGGGCTCGGGGGCCCGGCCGGGCAACAGGGTGCGCGCGTGCTCGAGATGCTCGATCGCCTCCTTGCTGCGGTCGACGAAGTCCGGATACATCGAGTAGTTGAAGCCCAACTGGAATCGCGCGTCCCAGTGATCCGGCTGCTGTCCGATCACGGCCTGCCATTCGCGTTCCGCCTTGCCGCCCCAGACACCCTGTTCGGGCCCACCCGGGATGGTCACCAGCCTGGCGGTGTAGGCATCGGCGAGTTCCATCCGCGCCGCCACGTCGCGAGGGCTCGCGGCGACGCTCGCCTCCAGCTCGGCAATCAGGCTGTCGACCACATCGGTCGTTCGCGCCAGCCGCCAGAACCGTTCCTGTTCGGCCTCGTCGATCACCGGCGACCCCGAGCCCTGGCGCAGCATCGCAGGCATCCGTTCCCGGAAACCGCGGCGGTCCGCAGTGGCGTCCGTCACCGGCGGCGAACTCGCGATCGGGCCGGGCGCCGCCGACTGCCCGACTGCCGGAGCAACCGGCGCCGGAGCGCGCACGGCCTCGCACGCCGTGACCCGCTGTTGCAGCGCCGCGAGTTCCCCGCGGAGCGACTGGTGTTGGGCCCCCAGGGCCGCCAGCGCCGTGACCGCCGCGGCAGATTCGCGATCCGGCAACGGCGCGGGGGCCGCCGGCAAGCGGACGAAGAACGGCAAGACGGCGGCCAGCACGGCAACGACGGCCGCGGCAACGGTCGACCAGAGGACGGTTCGTGATTCCATGACCACACGGTGGCCGCCAGCGCGGTCCCCGCCCATCCCACCATGGCATGATGCGCGAACGAGGTGCCGGCCGACGCCGACATCCACCGACCGGAGGATGCAAGGACACCGCCCGCGGCGCACACTGCCGGCCATGTCCGAGAGTTCCAAGTGGCGTGCATGGGCCGACCGCGGCCCGTTGCCGCTGGTGCTCACCGTGGCTGGCCTCATCGCGTCCGCCGCCGCGATGGTGGCGGTGTCGCTGTGCGTCGCCACCTATGCGTTCGCCCTCGCCGCCACCCAGGGCGGGCGCGCCGACCCCGACGCGATCGCGCAGTTCGGTCGCACCACCGGGGAACGCGGCGGCCCCGCGCTCCAGGGCCTGCTGCTCTTGCTCATGCTGCGCTGGCTGGCCAGTCGACGCGCGATCGGGCAATACAGCGGGTTGCTGCTGGCCACGGGCGTTGGTGCCGCGACGCTCTTCGTCACCTGGCAGTTCGGCCATCTGCCAGACGCCGGTGACGGCGTGTTCGTGGGCGCCCTTGCGTTCGCCGCGTCCATCGGCGTGGCCCTGGGCCACAGCGAACGGCGCCGCGCCGCGTGGCGCCGCGAACTCGCGCACCGCCTGCACCGGACGACTTCGCTCGAGGGCCTGCTGGTCGAACTCGCCGACTCGCTGCGCGCCACGCGCCCGATCGACGCCTTTGCCACCGACGGCGAAGCGACGCGTTGGCTGGCGAGTTCGGACGGCACGACGGCAGATTTCACCGACAGCGCACCGCATGTCGCCTGCCCGGACAGCAGGACCTGCATCGGCTCGCGCGGCGACACGGCCATGGCCACCGCGATCGCCGAGATCGCGGCGGTCGTCGATCTGCAGCAGACGCGCCTGCAGCTGCGCGCCGAAGGCGAACGGGCCGAACGCGAACGGCTGGCCGGCGACATCCACGACACGATCGCCCAGGATCTTGCCGGCGTCACCATGCACCTCGAGGCGGCGGCCTCCGGACAGCAGCCGCCGCCGGCCGCCGCCGAGCATCTGACCGCGGCAACCGCCGCCGCGCGCTCGGCGCTCGCCGAACTGCGCGGCCTGGTCTGGGCCCTGCGCCCCGAAGGCAGCCGGCTGCCGTTCCGCGACGCGCTGCTTCGCCAGATCGAACGGACCGTCGCCGAGACCGGCCTCGACATCACGGCCAGCCTGGATCCCGACCTCACCACGCTGCCACCGGAGATCGAACTGTGCGTGTTGCGGGTCGTGCAGGAAGGCCTGCGCAACGCGATTCGCCACGCGGGGCCACGGCGTATCGACATCGACCTCCGCCTCGACGGCGAGCAGCTCACCCTGGCGATCGCCGACGACGGCCGCGGTACGCCCGCGGCGGCGGTCGTGTCGACGACACCGACGCACGGCGCGGGGCTGGCAACCGTGCAGCAACGCGTCCGCAGACTCGCCGGCACGACCACGTTCGCCTCGACCCCGGGGCATGGCTTCCGGCTGCTGGTCCACCTGCCTCGTCGACGCCGATGACTGCCGCATCGATCCGCGTGTTGTTGGTCGACGACCACCCGCTCGTGCGGGCCGGCGTGCGCGGCATGCTCGCCGGCGAACCGGACCTCGTCGTCGTCGACGAAGCCGCCGACGGCGTCACCGCGCTGCTCGCCGTACGACGGCACGACCCCGATGTCGTGTTGATGGATCTGAGCATGCCGAACGGCGACGGCGTGCAGACAACGGCGCGGATCCGGACGGAGCACCCCCGGACCCAGGTCGTCGTGCTGACGACGTATGATGACGACGCCGACCTCGACGGCGCCATGCAGGCCGGCGCGATCGGTTACCTGCTGAAGGACTGCACCCGCGCGTTCCTGCTGCAGGCCATTCGGGCTGCCGCCCGCGCCGAGTCGGTGCTGACACCCGCGATCGGCGCCCGGCTGCTGACCCGGTTGCGCACACCGCCGCCCGCGTTGTCGCCGCGCGAGCTCGCGGTGCTCGCCGCCGCCGCCGAGGGCCGCAGCAACAAACAGATCGCCGCCGGACTCGGCATCGCCGAGACCACGGTCAAGACCCATCTGCTGCACGTCTTCGACAAGCTCGGTGTGCAGGACCGCACCGCTGCCGTCGTGCGCGCGATCGACCTGCGGCTGTTGCCGGTCAGGACGCCGGGCCGGCCGACGCTCTGATCCACCCACCACCCAGAGACCCCATGCCGAACCTCGAATCCGCGTCCTTCCGGCCCTGGTCCATCCTGTTGCTGTTCGCCGCCTGCGGCGCCCCGACGACCGGCCCAACCGGTGACACCGCACCGGCCGTCGCCGTACCAGCGGACATGAGCCTGGGCGATGAGCATCCGATTCCGTCCCGGTTCGCGCCGCTGCCGTTGGTCGAACCCCACATCTGCGCGCATCCGACTGACGCCAGCCACCTGTTGGCCGCGGCGATGGTCGTGACGGACATCCAGCGACCCTATGAGTCCTGCCGGCTGTCGAGCTTCGTATCACGGGATGCCGGTGCGACCTGGACCGAGACCGCACACGACTCCTGGGACTACGACCCGTGGACGGCGATGCTCGGCGACGGCCAGGCGGTGCTCGCCTGGATCGGCACACCGGGGAAGTTCCGCGACGAATACCCGATCCAGTTCTTCCGCTCCGCGGACGGCGGCGTCACCTGGTCCGAGAAGGTGCAGACGATCGGCGGTAACCACGACGGCACCAAGCTGGCCGTCGGCAACGGCGAATTCTGGTTCACCACCGTGCAGTTCGTCGCGGACATGGCCACCGACATCGTGCTGTGTCGCGCGCGCGGCGCCGAACCGTTCGTCGAAGTCGCGCGCGTGCCCGGCCAGGGCCAGCGCCTGGCGTTCTGCGAACCGGCGGTGCTCGCCGACGGCACGGTTCTGTTGCCAGCCGCCCGGCATCGGCAGCAAGCCTGGGTGCAGGCGTTGCCGCCGGGCGGCGACCGGCTCTCTGCCCCGCGCGTGATCACCGAACGCGCGGGCGGCGCCAAAGGCTACATGCGGCTGTGCGCCGATACGTCACCGGTCTCCCGCTGGCGCGACCGCTGCTACTTCGTCCGCGCCCTCGGCAGCGGCGATCAGCACGACGGTGTCTGGTTGAACGTGTCGGCCGACGGCGGTGCGACATGGAGCGAGGATGCGCGGGTCGATCGATTCCCCGGCGCCGCCGGGGGCCGCGCCAATCTGGCCAGCGCGGTGTGCAACCGTCGCGGCGTGCTCGGCATCTCGTGGATCGATGCCGCGGCGACCGGGGAGGCCGGTCAAGACGTCTGGTTCGCGGCTTCGGCGGATGGCGGGGCGACGTTCTCGCCGCCGCTACGCGTCTCTTCGATGGCCAGCGACCCGCGCACGGAAGGCAATGGCGATGTCGCCAACAAGTTCCCCGGCGGCGGCCACTACATGGGGATCGCCGCGCGCGCCGATGGCGAGTTCCAGCTCATCTGGAGCGACAGCCGCAACGGCAGGTTTGCGCTGTGGACGCGGAGTGTCCGCTTCGACAACTGACCGCGAGGCGGCGGCGCTCCCTCAGGACTTGCTCGAGGCTACGGCGAAGACCACGACCAGGATCAAGCCGACCACCGCGATGGCGATCGACGCCGCCCACGACACCCGGCGACGGCGATTGCGGTGGTAGGTGTCCCAACCAGCAGAGTCGAGAAAGTGACGGCCGTTCGCGGTCGCATGTACGGCCCCGCCGTGGACCAGGCCCTGCAGGCGTCGCCGGTCCATCGAACGGCTGAGTGACAACTGGATCGCCGAGTCCGCCGTGGTGGCGTGAGCGTCGGTGAGTTGTCGATGGATGCGGGCCTCGGCTCGGCGCATCGCGACGGCCACGATCACCGGGACCAGACACGGAATGACGGCGGCGGCGCTCATCGCGTTGCTCCTCGGAAGTGCATGGCAAGCGGATCAGGACGGAACCAGATCACCGCAATGCGGCGAGATCACTCCAGCGCGGAACCGCTCCGGGCGCAACTGGATTCCGGGCGATGGGCATTGCGTGTCGCTCGCCGTGGCGCGAACGCTCGGCATCACCGCAAACAGCGGGTCGGCCGACCGCTGCGGCTCGGCGGGGGGCATCGATGGCAAGCCCGGGCATCCGACTGGACTACCATGACTACGCCTCGGCGTAGGCTCGCTCGAGCTCCGCCACGTCGAGCTTCACCATCGTCATCATGGCAGCCATCACCGCCTTGACCTTCCTGGGGTCCCGGTCCCGGATCAACTCGGTGAATCGTCTCGGGATGATCTGCCAGGAGAGGCCGAAGGGGTCTCTGATCCAACCGCACTGCGTGGGCTGCGCTCCTGCCTTCACGAGCCGGTCCCAGTATTCATCCACTTCAGCCTGATCCACGCAATCCACGTAGAGCGAAACGCCCTGAGAGAAGCTGAAGTACGACCCGCCATTGAAGCCCAGGAAGACTTGACCACCAACGACGAACTCGGCGGCGCTGATGGGACCGTCATGGCCGGTGCGGGCGAGGTTGCGGACTTCGGAGCCCGGAAACGTCGCGGTGTAGAACTCGATCGCCGCTTCGAGCTGGTCGTTGAACATCAGGAACGGTGTGACTTTGTTCATGGGAGTGTCCCCGCGGTGAAGGCGATGCTCTGGCCCCGCGGTGATGCGGCCAGGGCATTCGATCCGAGGATCACCCCGCGCGCAACCGAGTCGGCACGATCAGGATCCCAGCCGGTCGACTCGACGATCCGTACCTGGAGTCTCTTGGAGCCAGTCCAAGCCTGGTTGGGCCCGACGGCCATCCCGCTACCGCTTCTTCCCGCCGACACCGGGCACGGCCGCGACCTGAAGCATCCATGCCGCGGCCTGGCGTTCGTCGAGGTCGTCCAGTGATCGAAGCTCCACGCCCCGAGTGGACTTGCCCATCGCGACCGGCGTCACTGGCGGGACCGGCTCGAGCGCGGCACCGTTCACGAACATCAGCTTGACGTGGTCGGCGAAGCCGCCGCAACAGAAACACCAACCGTCGCCGACGCCATAGTAGGACATCCCCCATTTGACGGAGCGCTGCAGGGCGGGCAATGTCCTGGCCGCAAGGGCATCGACGCGTTCCGCGATGCCGCGCTGCGGCTGCGGCAGACTGGCGATGTAGGCGAAGACCGGCTCGTCGCCGACTGCGGCCTTTGCGGGGCTTGCCTTGCCGGTCACCATGGATTCCGGCAGAGTCGTCGCAGCCTTGCCCTTCGCCGCCCGGCCCTTGGCTGGCTTCCGGCTTGCGGACTTCGAGGTCTTGTCGGTTCTACGGGCGCGCAAGTCGGTCACCTGTTCCGTTGAAGTGTGTCGGCCTGACGAAAAGAGGCATGGCCAAAGGAGGCCGCGACGACGGCTCCGCCGCGACCGACATCGGCGCAGTCGACTGAAGCCACCGGCGACGATCAGCGCTCATCATCCCACAACGAGGTGTCATCATCCGGAAAATCCTCCCAGACGTACTGGCCGGTGATCCTGCATGCGGCCCGGATGTGATTGGGGGCATGGCACAGGAACTGTCCGACACCCTCCCGGATCTCCGCATCGGAGAACTCCTCGGGGAACAGGTGGAGCGCCAGAACGAACGCTGCATCGGACACCCAATCCGACATGTGCAGGCCCAGTCGGGAGGCATCGGCTGCACCAAGGTCCAGGTGCGCCCGTTTGATGCGCTGGATCACCTCGCGGTGCAACGTGCTCTCGGCTACGCGATCGGCGCGCTCGCCGGCAAGCGACTGCATCAGCCGGTTCACTTTCTCGCGGAGCGGGTCGGACATGGCGAGGGTCTCGCAAAGCTGCAGCCCGCTGACAGTATCAGCTCGACGATCCGCCGACACGCCGCCTCACGCCAGCCCAGCCAGCATCGCCGCCAGTGCCGTCGGTCGTGAGTTCTGCGGACAGTGCCCACCCGGCAGTTCGAAGGCCTCGCCGCCCAGCCGTTCGCGCGCTCGCCGCCGGCACCAGGCCGCCGTCAGCGTGCGATCCGACGCGGCGACGATCGCCGTCGAAGGCACCGCCGGCCACGCCGCCACCGGACACCGTTCGGTGATCATCCGCTGCGAATCGATCACCTGCACCGTCGACTGCGACCACGGCAGCTCCCCTGCC
The DNA here is from genome assembly GCA_016713175.1 of Planctomycetota bacterium. Lineage (GTDB taxonomy): Bacteria > Planctomycetota > UBA1135 > UBA1135 > UBA2386 > JADJPQ01. The sequence goes on along the minus strand of JADJPQ010000004.1, from coordinate 132,989 downwards.
GGACAATCGTGGAACAAGAACTCCGCCGCCAGCGCCGCGCGCGCAACCGGATCGGCGAACTTCGCTCCGGCCTGCAGCCACGCCGGATGGAACATCGTCGGATCCGCCGCGAACTGTTCGCGCACACTGACGCCCGGTTCGGGGATCACCGCCGCCAGGAACACCAACCGCCGGCACGGCACCCGTTCGGCCACCACCGGCAGCAACACCCCGCACAGCGAATGCGCCACGACGATCGGCGCCGCGGTCGTCACCGCCGCCGCCACCACCTGGGCCTGTTCGACCAGACCGGACCCGGCCACCGTCTTCGGCAGATCCGGTGCCACCACGACATGGCCCGCCCCCCGCAGCAACGCCGCGACCCGCTCCCAACAGCCGGCATGTTGCCCGGACCCATGCACAAGGACGAACTCGGTCACCGCCGTCAAGCGTACGGATTCCCAAGGAAAGGACCTGGGGTTTGCTGCCCGACCTCCGCTGGAACGGGGTGAACCGAACGCCGCCATCCCGGCGGCTCCCGTCCCCCCGTTCCCACCTCATGCAACCCATCCTCCGCTCTGCGTTCTTCCCCCTCCTCCTCGCCGCTGTCGTGCAGGCCCAGATCGCCGCCTACCATGACCGCACCGCCGCCCAGCATCAGGCCCAGGTGGCCGCGCTGACCGGCGCCGGCTACCGGCCGATCAGCCTCGCGCTCTACGGCACCACCGCCACACCGCAATACGCAGCGGTCTGGGTGCAGCGCAATGGTCCGGCGTTCCTGCCGTTCCAGGACCTGACGGCCGCACAGTACCAGGCCCTGCTCGACGCCAACGCGCCGGCGATGGTGCCGACGCTGGTGACGGCGCTGGGGACCGCGGCGAACCCGCGGTTCTCCGGCGTGCTCGAACAGACCGGCTACGGCGCCTGGGCGCAACACGGCCTGACCGTCCAGGGCATGGCCGACGCCGTGACCGCCGCGCGGGGCGCCAACTGGCGTCTGCGTTCCGCCGACGTCTATGGCACCAGCGGCGATCCGCGCTTCGTCGTGACCTTCCAGCCCAATCCGCAGCAGGTCGGCTGGGGCTACTACCTCGCCAGCGACGCGCAGGACCATCAGGACCGCTTCACCGGCATGGACCAGCTGTATGGCCGGCAGACGATCGCCGCGTTCAACGACGACGGCTCGCAGTTCCTGTCGTGCTGGGAAGACACCCTGGTCGGCGGTGGCCCGATCCACCACGACATGACGTCGGCGACCTATGACACGCTCGCCAACCAGTACTGGAACCAGGACAACCGCTATCCGATCAACGTCTGCGCGTCCGGCAACGGCAGCGGCGCACGCTTCTCGGCGATCTTCGCCAGCACCGACGTGCCGCAGAGCCGGCAATGGACCGTGACCGGCCAGGCGGTGCCGGCACTGGCGGCGTTCGACACCTGGGTGCAGACCTTCATGCAGCAGGGCGGCGTGCGCGGCGCGCAGCTGGCGATCGTGAAGGACGGCGAGCTGAAGCTCGCGCGCGGCTACACCTGGGCCGAGCCGGGTTACGCGCCGATCACGCCGACGAACATCTTCCGGATCGCGTCGTGCACCAAGCCGCTGACCAGCATCGCGATCCACCGCGCGATCGCCGCAAGTCCGATCGCGTTCAATTACGACACGACGATGGCGTCGATGTTCAACAACCCGAACTTCGTCGACCCGAACAACAACATCACCACGATCGAGCACCTGCTGCGCCACCGCGGCGGCTGGGACCGTTCGCAGAACGGCAGCAACTACGACCCGATGTTCATCGACACCACCGTCGCCAACGCGGCCAATGTGTCGCTGCCGATCACGACGACGCAGATCCGGCAGTACATGCAGAACCAGCCGCTCGACTTCGTGCCCGACAACAATGGCGCCTACAGCAACTACGGCTACAGCCTGCTCGGGCGGATCGTCGAGCGCCGCAACCCGGGCAAGACCTATGCGCAGGTGATCGATGACCAGATCTTCCAGCCGCTCGGCATCACGCGCCCCCGGATCGGCGGCGCGCACCGCGATCAACGGCTGCCCGGCGAAGTGCTCTACCACCCGCTGACGCTGTCGCTGGCGCGCTCGGTCAACGACGCCGATCAGCCGTTCGTCCCGCGCCACTACGGCGGCTGGAACCACGCGAACATGGACTCGCACGGCGCCTACGTGATGGCGGCGGCCGACTTCGCCAAGGTGCTGGCGGCGTTCGATCTCGGCGTGTTCAACCCGATCCTGCACCCGACGCAGACCGCGGCGATGTGGGATCAGACCGGCACCAGCGGCACGCTGCAGGGCTGGTTCCTGAACACGGTCGGCGATGGCGTCGGCGGCACGCTGGCGCTGCGCGAACACAACGGCATCCTGCCGGGCACGCGGGCCTATGTCGGCCGGCGCGAAGACGGGATCTCGTTCGTCTTGTTCACCAATGGCGATCGCGCGCTCGGCGGCACCGAGGGCGAAGAGCTGAGCGACCTGGCCAACCTGGTGTCGGCGTGGCCGCAGCACGATCTGTTCGGCAGCGTCGGGGTCGGCGGCTTCCAGCAGATCGATGACCTGGCCTCGCCGTTCGGCAATCCGTGCCCCGGTTCGACCGGCACGGCCCGGTTCACGACGTCGGGCGGTTCGATGATCGGCGAACGGCTGCAGCTCGAACTGACGGCGGCGGCGCCGAATGCGCTGGCATTCTGCGCGTTCGGCTTCGAACGGACGGTGTTCGACCTGACCGCGGCTGGCGCGCCGGGCTGTGTCGTCTTGCTGCAGCCGGCGGCGACGCAGGTGGCGGTCGCGGATCGGGGTGGTTCGGCGGCGACGACGATGCAGTTCCCGCTGGAGCCGTCGCTGGTCGGCGCTCACTTGCTGGCGCAATGGGTCGTCGTCGATGCGGCGGCGAACTCGCTCGGACTGGCGGTCAGCAGCGGGATGGATGTGCAGGTCGGCGGCTGGCTCGGGTTCTGAGCGACACCGCCGGCGCTGCTACTTCCCGAGCAGCGCGGCCACGCCCGGCAACACCTTGCCCTCGAGCAACTCGAGCGACGCACCACCACCGGTCGACACGTGCGAGATCCGGTCGACGACGCCGGTCTTCTCCGCCGCCGCGACCGAATCGCCGCCGCCGACCACCGAGAACGCGCCGGACGCGGCCACCGCCTTGGCCACCGCTTCGGTGCCCTTGCAGAACGCGTCCATCTCGAACACGCCCATCGGCCCGTTCCACAGCGCCGTCTTCGCCCCCTGCAGCGCCGCGACGTAGTCCTGGATCGTCAACGGCCCGATGTCGAGCCCCATCAGCTCATCCGGAATCGCCGTGCACACCGTCGCCTTCGCATCGGCCTTGAACTCCGCCGCACAGACGTGATCGACCGGCAGCAGGATCTGCTTGCCGGCCGCCTTGGCCTGCGCGAGCACCTTGCCGGCCTCGGCGACCAGATCCTTCTCGACCAGCGACTTGCCGACCTTCTGGCCCATCTGCACCAGGAACGTGTAGGCCATCGCGCCGCCGATGATCAGCGTGTCGACCTTCGGCAGCAGGTTCATGATCACGGGCAGCTTGTCGCTGACCTTGGCGCCACCGAGGATGCCGACGAACGGCCGCGCCGGCGCCTGCAGCACCTTGCCGAAGGCCTCCAGTTCGCGCTGCATCAGGAACCCCGCGGCCGCCGGCAGGCCGGTGATGCCGCTGACCGACGAGTGCGCGCGGTGCGCGGTGCCGAACGCGTCGTTGACGTAGACGTCGCCGAGCCGCGACAGGCTCTGCCGGAACGCCGCTTCCTTCGCCGGATCCGCCTTGCGCGACGTCGTCGTGCCATCCGCGTTCTTGATCTTGACCTTGCCCTCCTCCTCGAGGTGGAAGCGCAGGTTCTCGAGCAGCACGACGTCGCCGGCCTTCAGCTTGCCCGGGGCGCAGGCCGCCTCGACCGCCGGTCCCTGGCAGTCGTCCAGGAACGTCACCGGCCGGCCGAGCAGCTGCTGCAGTTCGGCCGCCACCGGCTTCAGCGAGTACCTGGCGACCTTCTCGCCGTCGGGCCGCCCGAGGTGCGACATCAGCACCACCGCTGCACCCTGTTCGAGTGCGAAGCGGATCGTCGGCAGCGCCGCGACGATCCGCTGGTTGTTGGTGATCGCCAACGTCGCCTTGTCCTGCGGGACGTTGAAGTCGACGCGCATCAGCACGCGCTTGCCGGCCAGAGGGAGGTCGCGCAGGGTCTTGAACGAAGCCATGGGAGTTCGCGGTGTCGGCGGGAGAACGGGCCTCAGAGCGCCGCGGCGATCTTGCTGGTCAGCTCGACGACGCGGTTGCTGTAGCCCCACTCGTTGTCGTACCAGGCGACCAGCTTGAAGAAGTTCTTGTTCAGCTCGATCGACGACCCGGCGTCGAAGATCGACGACGACTTGCAGTGGATGAAGTCCGACGACACCACTTCGTCCTCGGTGTACTCGAGGATGCCCTTCATGTAGGTCTCGGACGCACGCTTGATCGCCTGCTTGATCTCGTCCAGCGAGGTGTCCTTGGCGGTCTTGAACGTCAGGTCGACCACCGACACCGTCGGCGTCGGCACGCGGAACGCCATGCCGGTCAGCTTGCCCTTGACCTCGGGCAGCACCAGCGCGACCGCCTTCGCGGCGCCCGTCGTCGACGGGATGATGTTCTGCGCGGCGGTGCGGCCGCCCTTCCAGTCCTTCTTCGACGGACCATCGACGGTCTTTTGCGTCGCCGTGTAGGCGTGCACGGTGGTCATCAGGCCCTCGGTCAGGCCAAAGCCTTCCTTCAGGATCACGTGCACCAGCGGCGCCAGGCAGTTGGTCGTGCACGACGCGTTGCTGATGATGTGGTGCTTGCCCAGGTCGAGCTTGTCGTCGTTGACGCCGAGCACGACGGTGATGTCCTCGCCCTTCGCCGGCGCGCTGATGATGACCTTCCTGGCGCCCGCGGTCAGATGGCCCTTGGCCTTCTCGGCATCGGTGAACAGGCCGGTCGATTCGATCACGACCTGCACGCCGAGCTTGGCCCACGGCAGTTCGGCCGGCGTCTTCGCCGACACCACCTGGATCTCCTTGCCGTTGACCACCAGCACATCGTCTTCCGCCTTGTCCGGCGAGCTCTTCTTCGACGACACGGTGCCGCTGAAGCGGCCCTGGATCGAGTCGTACTTCAGCAGGTAGGCGAGGTTGTCGGCGGGGACGATGTCACCGACGGCGACGACGTCGAGCTTGGTGCCGAGCAGGCCCTGCTCGACCAGCGCGCGGAACACGAGACGCCCGATGCGACCGAAACCGTTGATGGCGACCTTGATGGCCATGACGAGGTAGACTCCGTGGAGGATGCAGCCCGAGAAAAAGGGCAGGCATCCTACCGCCGTCCCCCGCCGACCCCAAATGGACAGTTTCGAACGGCTGCTCGAAGGCACCGCCCGCTGCCTGTGCCGCTACGAGAACCTCGTGGCCGAACGGGCGATCGTGGCCGCAGTGTCCGGTGGCGTCGACAGTTCGGTGCTGGCGCTGGCGCTGGCGCGGCTGCAGGGGGAAGGGCGGTTGCCGGGGGCCCTGCACATCGCGCACGTCGACCATGGGGTCCGTTCGGACAGCGCGCTTTCGGCGCAGCACGTCGTCGATCTGGCGGACCGTCTGGACCTGCCGGTCCACGTGCATCGCCTCGCTTTGCCGCCCGATGCCAGCGAGGAACTGATGCGGCAGCGGCGCTACGGCGCCCTGCTCGCCATCGCCGCCGAACATGGCGCTGGCATGGTCATCACCGGTCATCATGCCGATGACAACCTGGAAACCGTGCTGTTCCGGATGCTGCGCGGCACGGGGCCGCGCGGCCTCGCCGGCATTCCGGAAGCGCGCTGGCTCTGCGAGCAAGAACGACGGACGCTGCTGGTCCGACCGTTCCTGCGGACGCGGCGCTCCACGCTCGCGACGATCCTGTCGCGGCTTGGCGTGCCGGCGTACGAGGACAGCACCAACCAGGACCTCGACAAGGCCCGCAACCGGCTGCGGCTCGAGACGATCCCGGCGCTGCGCCGTTCGCTCGGGGTTGGGCTCGATGTCGCGCTGATGACGGTCGCGAGCACCGCACGCGCGGCCACCGAGATCCTCGAAGCCCACGGCATCCGGATCCTGTCGCAGCGTGGCCACCACCGGACCGCCTGGCGGGTCGAACTCGATCTGCGCGGACTCGATGAAGCGGCGCGGCCGTTCGTCGAGGAGGCGCTGCGGCAGGCGCATGCGATGCTGCATCCGCAGGGCGAACGACCACTGACCTGCTGGGTGCAGCGGGCGATGGACCTGCTCGGCAAGGACACCGGCAAGCGGGTCGCGGGACGCGGCGGCTTGTGGGTCGAACGGACGCGCGATGGGCTGCTGGTCCTCGATCCCGAACGCGCCGGGCCGCCGCCGAAGACCGACACCGGCGGGCAGTTGTTCCTGCTGGATTCGGGGCGGCAGCGGTTTGGTGCGACCGAGTGGTACTTGCAGGCGAGTGAACATCCGATTCCGCCGTTGGTGCCATCGCCGCGCGAGGCGGGGCGGATGCGGGCGTTGCTCGATCCGCGGACGGCGCCATTGCCGTGGCGGTTGCGGACGCGGCGGCCCGGGGATCGCTTCCAGCCGCTCGGGTGTGGGCAGGAACTCGAACTGCGGCGGTTCCTGCAGAGCCGGCATCTGGCGCGGTTCGATCGCGATCGGTTGCCGTTGTTGGTGGATGGCAATGATCGGATCTTGTGGATTCCGGGGGTCGAGGTCGCGGAGCCGGTGCGGTTGCAGTTGAACACGCGGCGGTCGATCGAGGTGCAGGCGAGCGTCGCGTAGACTGCCACGGTGGGTCTTCTCCGCCCCTCTTGTCCGCCGTTGTTCCTGCCGATATGGGTAGCCATATGAAGACCACCGTAGAGCTGGCTGAAGAGCTGGTGCGGCAGGCAAAGCAGGTCGCGGCCCGTGAGCGCACCACACTGCGCGCGTTGCTGGAAGAAGGGCTCCGCTGGGCACTTGGCAAGCGGCGCAAGCGCGTCGCGTTCAAGCTGCGTGATGCCAGCGTCGGGGGCAAGGGGCTGCAACCCGGTGCCGACGACACGGACTGGTCGAGCCTTCGCGACACGATCTACGATGGTCGCGGATCGTGATCGCCGTCGACACCAACGTTCTCGTGCATGCCCACCGTCGGGATTCGACCTGGCACTCGCGGGCGGCGGCGGCGATGCGGCGCCTGACCGAGGGCCCCGCGGATTGGGGCTTGCCCTGGCCATGCGTGCATGAGTTCCTGGCCATCGTGACCCACCCGAAAATCTACGCGCCTCCATCCACAATGGCCCAGGCAATCGAACAGGTCGATTCCTGGCTCGCCGCCCCTGGCGCCCAGTTGCTCGCCGAGGCGACTACGCACTGGTCGACGCTTCGCGACATCCTCATGGCCGGTCGCCAGAAGGGCCCCCAGGTACACGACGCGCGCATTGCGGCGATCTGTCGGCAGCACGGCGTCCGGGAGCTTTGGACCGCGGATCGGGACTTCTCGCGGATCGCGAACTTCGCGACCCACAACCCGCTGCGCGGCTGAACGACTCGACACCGTTCGGATTTTCCGGCCCATAGTGGCCGGCCGCAGCCCGATCCGTCGCCAAGGTCGTCGACGTCGCCGTTCCCAGGCGGCGAACTCCAACAGGCACGACCATGGCACGCATCCACCTTCTGTCCGCCGTTTCCGTTCTGTTCGCCCTCCTCCCCGCCATAGCCCAGGACACCGTCCAGGCCCCGCACGGCCACAGCGGCGGCACCGCCTTCGACGAACGCGCACCCGCCACCGGCCGCATCGGCACCCTCGAAGTCAACTCGGGAGCGCTGATCGACGGCATCAAGCTGCAGTACGAACATCGCAACGGCTCCGCCTTCGGCACCTCCGCGCAACTGGGCCAGTTGACAGGCATCACGACGAACTTCGCCATCCCCGACGGTGACTACCTGACCCGCATCGACGTCTGGGCCAACGGTTCATACATCGTCCGGATCGCCCTGGAGACCGCCGGCGGCCTGCGTACGCCGTTCGGCGGCACCACGGCCGGCACGACGCGACAGAACTTCCTCGCGCCTGCCGGCGAGGAGATCGTCGGCCTGGTGGGCACGTACGGCGCGCTGATGAACTCACTCGGCGTCGTCACCCGACCGGTACTGGCGAGTCACGTGTTCTTCGGCACCGGCTGCCCGACCAGCGTCGGCAGGCCGCAGATCCGCTACAACTCGACCTACCCGCACCTGATCCTCGGCGGCCGCACCGTGGTCGAGGTGGCCAACGCCCCGCCGAACACCCCCGGCTTCCTGGTCACCGGCTTCTCGTCCACCACGGCCGGATCGATCCCGCTGCCCCTCGATCTCGACGGCTTTGGCATGACCAACTGCCAGCTCTACACGTCGGTGGACCTGATCCACTACTCGTTGGCGACCGCGGCCGGGGTCCTCGGCACGACCCTGTTCGTGCCGAGCGATCCGGCGTTCGTCGGGTTCGGCCTGACCTTCCAGGGCTTTCCCTTGGGCGGCAGCAACCCCGCCGGACTCGCCGCCTCCAATGCGTTGACGGCGATGGTCGGCGCCCTGTGAACGGCGGACGCCGCGCTCAATCCTGCCGCGTCAGCAACTCGGCGAACCCCGGTTGCTGCCGCAAACCCGCCAGCGCGTGATGCGTCGACAGCACGCGACGCGCCGCTTCACCTTCGGCGGCGAGGAATGCCCGGACACCCGAGAACACCTGCTCGCGATCGGCGTCGGCCAGCGTTCCGCCGAGACCCAGATGCCGCGACCAGGTCAGCGCCCGGGCCAGATGGAAGCGCGGCTGCGGGCGCTGGCGGATCGTGGCCGCAACGGCAAGCTGCGCCAGGGCCTCGGCGACCTGGTCGGCGGTGACTTCCGGCCGCGTCATCCGGGCAATCACGGCATCGACGAGGCTCTTGCTGGTGATGTTGGCGGGCGGGGCATCGCTCCCCACCGGCAGGTCGTAGCGCCGCCGCTCCGCCGCCGTCAGCTCCCGTGGCGCCAGGCGACGCGCCGTCGCCAACGGTTCGAGCGGCAGCACGCGATACCGACCGCCGGACTGCACGACCAGCACCTGACTGCCATCCGCCGCGAACGCGACGTCCTCGAAATGTTCGACCGGGTCGTCGATCGCCTGGCGCAGCCGCCGCGCGACGGTCGCGCGTTCGTAGACGCTGATCTCTTCGGGTGTCCGGATCGCGAGGTGCCGACCGGTCGGATCGACGTGCACCCAGCCGAAGTCGGCCGTCGGCGCATCGAGCCGCAGCACGTCACGACCGGTCGCGACGTCGACGACGCGCGCCGTCGCATCGTTGGCGAACGCAAAGACCTGGCGGCCATCGGGCAGGAAACAGGCGTCGAAGGCGAAGCCGCGGTGCTCGATGACCGCCACCGGCTGCTCGCTGGTCACCGACCAGATCGTCGTCGTGTTCTTGCCGCCATCCGCCGTCAGCACCATGGCGCCGTCCTGGCTGACATCCGCATACTGAACACCCTCGGCGACCCGATCGAACACCAGAGCGCGGGTCCGCATGTCGAAGGCCTGCACCCGTCCGTCGACCTGGCCGACCAGGTGCGTGAGCCCGGCATTGCATCTCGGCCGGAACAGCGGCTGCGGGCATGAGAACAGCGACTTGCCATCCGGGAGCCCCACCACCTCGGTACCGTTGGCCACGGCCAGGATCACCGCATCGTGGCGCGGCGCCAGCACGGCGCCGGGCGGCCGTTCGCCACTGTCCCCCAACGGCAGCAGCTCCGTGCCCCGCACGACATCGACCAGCGCATAGCGGACGTCGCCATCGACCCGGCGCCAGCAGATCGCCCGTTCGCCCGGTGGCATCGGCACGCATCCCAGCAGGCCGCCGCGGAGGCGCTGCAGCGCCAGCCGCCGCTGTTCGCCAAGCACCGCCGTGCGCCAGCGATGCACGCTGCCATTGTGGCCCAGCGCATCGATCCATTCGCCGTCCGCCGTCACCCACGGACCGTACAGCGCATGGTTGCTGCCCCGCACGGTCGCGAGGTCGAGGCCCAGCACCGGATCGAAGACGCGCAACAGCGGCTCGTTGTAGACCGCACCCACCAGCGTGTAGCCGGCCGGATCCATCGCCAGATGCTCCATCTGCTTCTGCGGCGCCGGCAACTCGGTGCGGGCCCGCGTGGCAAGGTCGAGCACGAACACCACGGCATCGCTGACCGGATTGGTCTCGCAAACGGCGAGCAACGAGGCCTGTTCCGCCAGCGCGAACGCCAGACACGGCTGGCTTGCCGGGCGCCACGAACGGGACGGCTCGGCGAGATCGACGATCTCGAGTTGCCCGGCCGTGCCGAGGCAGACCAGCAAACGAGCGGCCGACGCGAATCTCACCTCGGCCCGCACCGGTCGTTCGAACTTCCGGGTCGGTGCCACCAACCGTCGCGACAGCGTCTCGCTGCCACCGGGCAGTGCATGCACGGACAGCAGGCCGTCGTCGCCGAGCACCGCGACGCCGTGGCCGTCCGGCGCCATGCCGAGCGCCGCGAGCGGTCGACGGTGCCGCACGAGTTCGACACAGGTGCCATCCGGCTCGCAGCGGCGCAGCACGCCATCGGCACAGGCGGTCAGCAGCGCGTCCTGCGCCGGCACGAACGCAGCCGCCGCCACCGCCATCGGATGCACGACCCGGGCCAGGGCGATGCCGCGCTCGAGGTCCAGCAGGAACAACACGCCGTCGCGATCGAAGCTGGCACCGCGACGACCGGTGCGATCGACGGCAACGCCGGTCAGCCGGTGTTCGTGCAGATCGAAGCGGTGCCGGATCGCGCCGGCCGAAAGGTCGTGGCAGAGCACGAGCTGCGAGTCGTCGCCGCTGAGACGGCAACGGCCATCGTCGCTGACCGCCGACCACTGCGGCGCGCCATCGTGGACCGGCTTCTGGTCGACCTCGTGATGGCGACCCAGAGCCGTGTACAGCGCCGCATCGGCGTCCTCGCCAGGCGCCCGTTCGGCGCCCTCGATCGCGAGCAACAGGGCGAGCGTCGGCGACTCCTCCGCCAGATTGATCGCCTGGGCGCTGAGCCGGTGGCCGACCGCGGCGCGCAGCGCCGACCGCGCGATGCCGTTCTGCCACAACGCCGCGACCAGACCGAACACCAGGGCCAGCAGGATCGCGACACTGCTGGCGGCGACGACGCGATGGCGGCGCACGAACTTCCGCAGCCGGTAGCCGACTCCGGGCGCCCCGGCCAGCACCGGCTCGTGCCGCAGATGGCGTTCGAGATCGGCGGCCAGGGCATCGGCGGACGGGTAGCGGCGCGCGGGCTCGCGTTCGAGCGCCATCAACGTGATCTTGTCGAGATCGCCGCGCAGGCGCCGCCGCAACGTCCGGGCACCCACGCCGCGCGCCGCGGCAACGGCTATGCCGGAGGTCGCCGCGGCCGTGCTCGGCCGCCTCGGTTCTGCTTCGCGCACGCGCTGCAAGTAGGCGAGCAAGCCGCGTTCCTTGTTCTCGGCCGGATCATGCGGCAGATGACCAGTCAGCAACTCGTAGAGCAGGATGCCGAGCGCGTAGACGTCGCTGCGCGCGTCGACGTGACCACTCTCCAGCGCGGCCTGCTCCGGGCTCAGATAGCCCGGCGTGCCGAGAACGCGGACATCGGCCGTCGCCGCCGCCGCTTCGCGCCCATCCGCCAGCGCCTTGGCGATGCCGAAGTCGATGATCTTTGGCACCGGCACGCCGTCGACGGTGGCGACCAGCACGTTGGAGGGCTTCAGGTCGCGATGGATGACACCCTTCTGATGCGCGTGGTGCACGCCCCGGCAGACCTGGACGAACAGGCGCAGGCGCGCCATGAGCTCGAGCCGATGACTGTCGCAGTAGGAAGTCAACGACTGGCCGTCGACGTACTCCATCGCGAAGAACGGCATGCCGCCCGCGGTCGTGCCGGCGTCGTAGATCGCGGCGATGCTGGGATGGCTCATCCGCGCCAGCGCTTCGCGTTCGAGGGCGAAGCGGGCAATGACCTGCGCTGAGTCCATGCCGGCGCGGAGCACCTTCAGCGCCACCCGCCGATGCACCGGTTGGTGTTGCGTGGCGAGATAGACGGTGCCAAAGCCACCCTCGCCGAGCAGCGACAGGTCGCGGTAGTTGCCGATCTGGGTCGGGATGCGGTCGACGACGCTGGTGTCGGCGCGTTCGTGCGCGGCGAGCAGGGTCCGCACTTCGGTGGCCACCTCGCCGTCGCAACGCCCGGCGAGCCAGGCAGCGCGCGCGCCCGTCGGCTGGTCGAGGGCCTCGTCGAACAGACGTCGCACCCGGTCCCACCGCTCGGCGTCCATCACGCCTCCGCATCGAGCTGCCGCTGCAGGAACGCGCGGATGAACATCCAGTCGCGGCGCACGGTCCGGTCGCTGACGCCGAGCGTGGCAGCGACCTCGGCTTCGTCTAGGCCCGCGAACAACCGCAATCTGGCCTGTTCGCCAAGCCGCGGATCCTGTTGTTCGAGTGCGGTCAACGCCTCGTCGACCGCAAGCACGTGGTCGGGATCGTCAGCGGTCGCCAGCGCGACGGCGTCGAGCGGCACGGCCCGACCGGCGGCGCGGCGCTTCTGCCGACCCTTGCCGCGGGCATGGTCGACGAGGACCCGGCGCATGCTGTTGGCCGCGGCGGCGAGGAACTCCTGGCCGCTGGCGAACGCGCGGCGGGTGCCGAACAGCCGCAACCAGGCTTCGTGCACCAGGGCCGTCGCCTGCAGGGTGTGGCCGATTCGTTCCTGGCCAAGGTGTTGGCGGGCGATTCGCCGGAGTTCCTCGTAGATGCCAGCGAAGGCCGCGGAACACCGGGCCGGCGCGGACTCACCGATCTGCTGCAACAGCAGGGTCAGCTGCGGGGTCTCGCGGTCATCCTGGGGCATGGGACGGGGCGTTCGGATGGTAGCATCCGAGCACCACTCGTGCGGCAACGACCACACCGGGCCGGCCGGGAACGGGGCGGAGCCCGAAATCGGGTTTCCCGGTAAGACGCGCCCACCTGCGGTCATGGTCCAATGGCTGCCCGCTGGCAGCGACTTCCACCACTGGAGCCACCGATGACCACGCCGGATCGAACACCGTTCCTCACGTTGCTGCCCCTGTCGAGCCTCCTCTGGCTCGCCATCGACGCCACCGCCCAGACCGCGCCACTGGCAGGCCACACTGAGCCCGCCAGCCTGCGCAGCGGCAACCACGCCAACCCTTCCCCGGTCGACGGCGTCGTGTTCCGCGACTTCGTGACGCTGCCCGCCGGCACGCCATGGCTGCGCCTGTGCTTTGGCCGCACGTTCCTGTCGCCCGGCTCGTCGCTGCGGCTGGTCGCGCTGCTGGACGGCGATGTGATGACGCTGAACCAGCAGCAGCTCGAGGAATGGGGCTACACGAGTGCATACTTCAACGGCCACGCGGTGATGGTCGAACTGATCGCCGGTCCGGGCACCGCGAAGAACTACGTCGAGGTCGACAAGGTCGTCGCCGGCGAGCGCAACCCGCCGAACCAGATCCCGGAGGAGATCTGTGGACCGACCGACGAACGGCAACCGACGATCGAGCCGCGTGTCGGCCGGCTGATGCCGGGTGGCTGCACGGCCTGGATCGCCCATGTGCCGACGACCGGCGTCGATCGCTGCCACCTGTCGGCCGGGCACTGCTTTGGCCCCGGTCAGGTGCTGCAGTTCGACGTGCCGCGGTCGGCAGCGAACTGCTCGTTGGTGCACCCGCCCGCCTGGCGCCAGTTCGCCGTCGATTCCGCCACCTCCCGCTGGGCCGACAACGGCGTTGGCGACGACTGGTGGGTGTTCCGTTGTCATCGCAATCCGGTCACGGGGTTCACCACCTGGGAGACCCAGGGTGCCGGCATCGGCCTTGGCACCACCACACCGCCTTTGAACACGCTGCTGCGGATCACCGGCTACGGCCTCGACGGCAGCGATGGCAGCGCGCCGCCGATCGTCACTCACTGCGGCTGCTCGCCCGCGCAAGGCACCGGGTCGTGGAACCAGACCCTGCAACACACCACCGGACCCTTGGTCACGGTGTCCGGCAACGCGCTGCGCTATCAGATCGACACCTGCGGCGGCAACTCCGGCTCGCCGGTCACCGATTGGCTCGGCGGCACCGCCGTCGCGATCCACACGCACGGCGGCTGCGGCTCGCCGGTCGGCACGACCGCCAACCACGGCACCAGGATCTCGCATCCGGCTCTGCAGGCGGGCATCGCCCAGGTCTGCAGCACGACGGGCCAGCCCGGCACGGCGCACACCAATGCCTTCCTGCTCACCGCCGCCACCAGCGGACCGTTCGTCAACAACCTGGTCTCGTCGCTGTGGCCGGCGACGCCGCTGTCGGTGTCGGTGACCCGCGCCCTGTGGTTCCGCTACCGGACCGGCCGGCTGCGCCCGGAGGCGCTCTACACGTTCAGCACCTGCTCAGCCACCCGCACGCTCGACACCGTGCTCGAGGTGTTCCGCCAGGTCGGCGACAACCTGGTGCTGGTCGCGGGCAATGACGACGCCTGCGGCACCGGCTCGCTGGTCACCGTCGATCTGCAGCCCGAGACCACCTACTTCCTTCGCGTCGGCGGCAAGAACGGCCAGATCGGCGCGTTCGATCTCGACATCGTGGCCCCGTATCCGGCCAACAACCACTGCGACGGCGCGCTGCCGCTGCGACCCGGTCGCAATGGCGAGTTCCACAGCCTCGGTGCCGGCACCGGCGAACTGCCCTGGGCGTGCGGCACCAACGTGCTCGACGAACTGTGGTTCGTGATGCCCCCGGCGGCTGCCAACATCGAACGGACGTTCTCGACCTGCGACCCGGCGACCAATTTCGACACCGTGCTCGAGATCCTGGACGGTCCATGCCACGCGCTGGTCACGCTGGCCTGCAACGACGACTACTGGACGCCGGCCTGCGCCAGCAATTGGCAGGCCTCGACGGTCACGGTGACGACGCCGCAGCCGACACCGCTGTATGTGCGCGTCGGCGGCAACCACGGTTCGACCGGCACGTTCGCGCTCACCGTGCAGGAACGCCCGATCGACGACGACTGCTGGCAGGCGCTGCCGCTGGTGACCGGCTGGAATGGACCGTTCGGCAATGGCGGCGCGACGACGTCGCCAGAACCGTGGCCGTGCGGACTGGGCGGCAACGACGTGTGGTTGCTGTGGACGCCGACCTGCAGCGGCCAGGCGACGATCTCGACCTGTTCGCCGCGGCGGACGTTCGACACGGTCCTCGAAGCGTTCTCCGGCCCGTGTGGATCGCTGGTGTCCCTGACCTGCAACGACGACGCCGGCGGTGCCTGCGGCACCGGTTCGATGCTCTCCCTGCCCGCCGTCGCCAACCAACCGGTCTGGATCCGGCTCGGCGGCTACAATGGCGCGACCGGGATCGCCGAGCTGCTGGTCGATTGCACGCCCTTGCCCGACGAGTGCGCGCAGGCGGTCGCGATCGTCGACGGCACCAACGGCCCGTTCCAGAACGGCCTGGCGACGACCTCGGTGCCGCTCGCGCCGTGCGGATCGATGGCCAATGACCTCTGGTTTGTCTACGTGGCGACGTGCACCGCGCCGCATGTGTTCACCACCTGCACGCCGGCGCGCACGTTCGACACGGTGCTCGAGGTGCTGCAGGGCGACTGCGTGGCGCCGTGGACGCTCGGCTGCAACGACGACGGCTGCGATGGCCTGGGCTCGCGCGTGGTCGTGCCGCTGGTCCAAGGCACCGGTTACCTGGTTCGGGTCGGCGGCTTCGCTGGCGCCACCGGGCAGTTCGAACTGGTGGTCGAGCCGGGAACCGGCACGGGATCGATCGCGACCGTGTTGCCGGGGTGTGGCGCGGCGACGCTTTCGGTGCAGGGCCAACCGCGGATCGGCGGGTCACTGTTGTCGACGCTGGGCAACGTCCAGGGCCTGCCGTTCCTCGGTCTCGGGTTCCTCGGTCCGATGCCGTTCTGCGGCTGCTGGCTCGGGCACGATTGGGCCTCGGTGACGTACGGAACCACGCACTCGCTGGCGGTGCCATGCGATCCGGCGTTCCTCGGGGCCCCGGTGCGCATCCAGGGTGTCGATCTGTTCGGCAGCGGCGGCTGTGCCAGCCCACCGATCGCGCTGTCACCGACCGTGGTGGCAACGATCGGGTGAGAGTCGCTCGCAACGGCGGCACCCGCACCGTAGCAACGACATGCGCCCCACAGAGACCCGCCGTTCGTTCCTCGGTGCCGCCGCTGCCATCGCCGCCGCCCCACTCGTGCCCGCCGTCGCCCGTCAACGACTGGCCGCGACCTTCCGCGCCAAGAAGAAGATCCTGATCCTGGGCGGCACGCAGTTCCTGGGCCCGGCGATCGTGCGGGCGGCGCTCGCGCAGGGCCACGAACTGACGCTGTTCAATCGCGGCAAGACCAACCCCGGCCTGTTTCCCGAGGTCGAGAAGCTTCAGGGACAGCGCCGGCGGCCACGCGCCGATCGGCCAGGCCCGGCCCAGGACCTGACCGCGCTGCAGGGGCGCAAATGGGATGCCGTCGTCGACACCTCGGCCTACTTCACCGGCGAAGTCGAGGACGTCTGCAAGATCCTCGCCGGCAACGTCGGTCACTACACGTTCATCAGTTCGCTGAGCGTCTACAAGACGCTCGAGGTCGATGCGACGCCGGTCGACGAACAGAGTCCATTGGCCGAATGCGCGGACAAGTACGTGCAGACGATGGGCAAGAACTTCGAGTTCTACGGCGCATTGAAGCGCTACTGCGAGGAGACGGCGGCGGCGGCGTTTCCTGGCGCCGCGGCGCTGGTGCGGCCGGGCTACATCGTCGGGCCGGAGGATCCGACCGATCGCTTCACCTACTGGCCGGCGCGGTTCCTGCGCGGCGGCGAGTGCCTGGCGCCGGGCGACATGGACAACGACCTGCAGTTCATCGATGTGCGCGACCTCGGTGCGTGGATCGTCAAGCTGATCGAGGACTCGGTGTCCGGACCGCTGAACGCGGTCGGTTTCGAGAACACGATCACGACCGCCGAGTTCCTGCACACCGGCAAGGGCACGTTGAACCACGGCTGCAACTTCACCTGGGTCAGCGACGCGTTCCTCGAGGAGAACGGCGTCAGCTCGTGGCAGGAGATGGGCTGCTGGACGCCGAAGGCCAAGAACGGCCACTCGAGCAACGCCCGCGCGATCGCGACGGGGCTGAAGTTCCGGCCGATCGCCGAGACGATCCGGGACACCGCAGCGTGGGTTCAGAGTGGCCGCGGCGACCGCGAATGGGGCGCTGGCATGAAGGCAGAACGCGAAGCAGAGCTGCTGGCGAAGTGGCAGGCGAAGAAGTAGCGCTCAGGCCGAACGGCGGGTGCGCGGTCGGGCCGTGGACCTGGCGCGCGGGGGCTCGTCCTTCTCGAACACCTCGGGCAACGTCGCGGCGGTCAGGATCCGGACACTCCAGCGCTCGAGATCGGCCCTCCGGGCGCGACGGAGCCGGGCCCGCAGGCGCGGCGGCAAGGCGCCAAAGCGCGCTTGCAGCTGCTGCGAGAGCATCTCGATCCGCCCAAGGAGGATGCCTCGGGCTTCACCTCGGGCTTCACCTCGCGCTTCACCCTTCGCCATCAGCCTGGTTGCCGTACTCATGATCGAACACTCCGGTCGTCGCAGAACTTCCTCGAGAACCGCCGCCAGCCGCTCCGGCGCCACATCGGTGACCCGGAGCGCGTAGGAACATACCCTCTCGATCGCCGCCCGTCCGCCGGGTTCCCGGTCGACCGCCCGCAACAGATCGCCCCAACGCCGGAACGCCGCCAGGACCTGACGCGGCGCGAACCAGCGCAGGCGACACAGGCACAGCAGCGTCAGCGTACCGAGTCGGGTCAGCCGGCGCCGCCGCAGTGCACGTTCGCTGCAACGCGAAAGGTCGTCGATCAGCACGACGGGCATCTGCAGCCAACGCCGTAGCACCGCTGCCATGGCCTTGGGCAAACCCGCGAGCAGCAGGTCTTCGTCCTGCGCCACCCAGGCCTCAGCCCCGTGGTACAGGAGCACTGGAATCACCGCAATCGGCGGTCGCCACCGCGGCGGCGGCCGCCAGGCCACGATCTGCGCCACGTAGCGCAGAACCTGCCGGCGGAACGTCGGATCCCGATAGCTCTTGTGCTCGGGACAGAGTGCCACCGTGTGCCGCGACCGTCGCGCCCGCACGAGGAACACCAGATCCGGCTCATGCCGCCGCAGGGCGGAATCCACGAAGTGTGAGCTGGCTGCGGTCAGGGTGCGCCAATCGAACGCTGCGGCGAGTTCGGGTGGCAATGCCGAACGCAGCCAGGGTGCGGCGTGACGTGATCGAGCAAACGTACTCCGGAACAGACTGTCATGGTGGTTCCCCATCGTTGTCCTCCACCTACCAGAGGGGGGACGGGGGCAGACCCACGCGGTTTTCTCAGGCCGACACCGGCGGCAGGTCCAGGAACCGCCGCGCCAGCGCCGGCCCGGCACAACTGTCCTCGTGCTTGAAGAACAGGAAGCACCGCTCCCACCCACGCGCGTCGATGCGATCGCGCCAGGCGCGCAGGTCGTCGTCGGTGTAGGCCGGTCGCCGCAGCCGAAGGTATCCCCAGGTCCCGGTGTCGATCAGTTCGGGCGTCGGCGAGCCATCCTTGTCGGACAGCACCACCGCCGCATCGCGCTCGCGCAACGCCGCGACCGCGTCCTCGTCGTTCCAGCTCGCATGCGCGAACTCGAACGCGACACGGACTGCCGGCGGCTGCGCGGCCAGGAACTCGCGCAGCAACGGCACATCCTTCCGGACCCACTTCGGCAACTGATAGAAAACGCAGCCCAACGATCCCTGGAGCGGCGCCAGCACCTCGAACAGCCGCGCCAGCAGGTCACCGCAGTCGCGTAGTTTCTGCACCCAGGTGATCTTCTGCGTCGCCTTGACCGCGAACACGAACCCGGCCGGTACCTGGGCCTGCCAGTTGGCCACCGTCGCCACGCTGGGCATCCGATAGAACGTCGCGTTCAACTCGACCGCCGGCAGCCGGGCAGAGTAGAACGCCAGCATCGCGTCGCTCTTCAGTTCCTGCGGGTAGAACGCCGGCTTCCACTCGTCATAGCTGAAGCCGCTGGTGCCAACGTGCCATTGCGCCATCAGCGCAGTATCGCCGACGCCGCGCGGCTTCTCACGCCCAGAGCACGAGCCCGCGCACCTTGGCGTCGTGACCGCCATTGCCGGACACCCGCACACGGAGCCCATGCTGGTATTGGCCGGCCTTCTCGACGCGGTAGCTGCCTTCGAACACCTGCACGGTGCCCTTGCCGCCGGCGACCGGCTGCAGACGGACCACCTGCATGTCGTGCAGGTCGGGTTCGGCGCCGCGCCCGACCACCAGTTCGGCGACCACGTCGTCGGCGCGCAACGTGCCGAGTTCGACTTCCATCCGGACATCCAGATGCTGGCCGACGCGGAACTCCTGCAGGTCGACGGTCGTCGCCGCGACGATCTTGACCTTCTCGAACGCCGACCTGACGCGCAGGTACTCGCGCGCCCGTTCGCGCGCCGGCGCCTTCTTCTCGGCCTGCTGCAAGAAGTAGTGCCCGGCCAGCGGCCGGTAGGCACGGTCGACGTACTCCTGGACCATCCGGTCGGTGTTGAACACCGTCGGCACGGTCTTCAGGTCGTGGATCATGAAGTCCAGCCAGACATCGGGCACGCCTTCGCCGTTGCGCGAGAAGTAGGCCGGCGCGATCTCCTCCTCGAGCAGCCGGTACAGCGCGGTCGCGTCGGCCTGGTTCTGCAGTTCGTGGTCGGCGTAGACCTGCCCGGCGCCGATCGTCCAGCCGTTGCCGCCATCGGCCGCCTCCGGCCACCAGCCGTCGCCGATCGACAGGTTCAGCACGCCGTTGGCGGCGGCCTTCATGCCCGACGTGCCGCTGGCTTCTTCCATGCGGGTCGGCGTGTTGACCCAGACATCGACGCCCTGGACCAGGGCCCGCGCCAGGGCGATGTCGTAGTCCTCGACGAACACGATCCGGCCGACGAACTCCGGCGACCGCGACAACTGCACGATCTTCTTGGCGATCTCCTGCCCGAGCTTGTCGCGCGGATGCGCCTTGCCGGCGACGACGAGACGCACGGGCCGATCCTTGTGGTCGAGCAACCGCCGCAACCGTTCGGGATCGGAGAACAACAACTGCGCGCGCTTGTACGGAGCAAAGCGCCGCGCGAAACCCAGATACAGCGCCTTGTCGTCGAGACCGGCAAGCATCGACGACAGCATCACCGGACTGTCGCTCCGCGCGTGGAACGCGCGGGTCAACCGTTCGCGCACGGCCTCCACCATCAGCGACTTGCTGGCCTTGCGCACCCGCCACAGTTCGCGCCGATCGATCTTGCCGGCGTTCAGGAAGTCGGCCGGTCGCAGCGTGTCCTGATCCTTGCGCAACAACCCGGCGATGCCGGGATGCGTCCAGGTCGCCAGGTGCACGCCGTTGGTGATCGCCGCCACCGGAACTTCGGGCACCAAGAGCCCCGGCCAGAACCCATGCAGCAGCTTCTGCGACGCCAGACCGTGCAGCTTGCTGACGCCGTTGACGAAGCTGGCGAAGCTCATCGCCAGATACGTCATGTTGAATTCGCGACTCTGCCCGGCCTGCCCGAGCGCGAAGAACCGTTCCCACGGCAGCCCCACCCACTCCTCGGCATCGCCGAAGTAGCGGCGCATCAGGTCCTCGCCGAAGCGGTCGTGGCCGGCGGGCACCGGCGTATGCGTGGTGAACAGGGTCGTCGCCGCGACGTACTCGCGCGCCGCCTCGAACGGCAGCCCCTCGCCGCGGACCAACCGGCTGATCCGTTCCAGCGTCAGGAACGCCGCATGGCCTTCGTTCATGTGATAGACCGACGGCCGCAGACCCATCGCCCGCAGCATGCGGACGCCGCCGCGACCCAGCACGATCTCCTGCTGGATGCGCATCTCGGCGTCGCCGCCGTACAGGTTGCGGGTGATGTCGCGATCTTCGGGGCGATTCTGCGGCAGGTTGGCATCGAGCAGATACAGCGCCACCCGCCCGACCATTGCCTTGAACGCCCGCAGGTGCAGTTCGCGGCCGGGCAGCGACAAGGTGACTTCGAGCGTACGACCATCGGCGGTCCGCACCGCCTCGACCGCGAGCTGGCGCGGCAGGTTCTCCTTGTCGACGGCGATCTGTTGCCCGTCGCTCGACATCTGCTGCGCCATGTAGCCATGGCGATAGAACAGGCCGACGCCGACCAGCGGGACCGCCAGGTCGCTCGCCGACTTCAGATGATCCCCGGCCAGGATGCCGAGCCCGCCGCTGTAGATCGGCAGCGAGTGATGGATGCCGAATTCGGCCGAGAAGTAGGCGATCGGATGCTCGGCCGAGATCGCCGGTCCGCCGTCTTGCACCGGCAGCTTGCGCGCGCCGCCGGCCATGTAGGCGTCGAAACGCGTCGTCACGTCCTGCAATCGCCGCAGATAGGCGGCATCGGTGGCGCGTTGCTGCAAGGCGTCCAGACCGGCGCGCTGCAAGAACACCACCGGGTTCTCGCCCGCCGCCTCGAAACCCGGCGCCAAGTCGACGAACAGCCCGCGCACACCCTGGTTCCAGACCCACCAGAAGTTGCGTGCCAGCCGCTCGAGTCCGCGCAGGCTCGCGGGCAACGTCGCCGACGCCTGGAACCCCGAAAGCCGCGGCGTCGTGCCCGAGCCGGGGGACGGTAGCGCCTTGCGCGGCAGTCGGAACTGCACGACACCGGTCGTGCTGCGCTGCTGCACTGCGGCGATCGCCTGGTCGTAGGCCTGCAGATAGTGCGCGAACAGGTCCTTCCACGCGGTCAGCCCGGCCGCCGCGCGACACTTCTTGCGCATCGCCTCGCGATCGCTGCGGCTGTCGAGGAACCCCTCGAGTGCATCGACCACGGCCTGGGTGACCTCGGCGTACGGCACGCGATCGCGCTTGATCACGGTGACGCCGTCCTGCGGCGTCAGCTTGCGTTCGAGCGCCCACTGACCGAACCCGGCCAGATCGCTGGTGATCGTCGGCACGCCGGTCGCGAGCGCTTCCTGCGGCGTGTAGCCCCATGGCTCGTAGAACGACGGGTAGACGCCGAGGTCCATCGCCGCGAGCACCGCTTCGTACTCGCGATCGAACATGCCGTCGCCGGGGCGCAGGTAGATCGGGATCTGCACGATCTTGATCCGGCTGCCGGGCTTGTTGTCGAGGCCGTGGCGCTTGCAATGCACCGCGACCGGATCGCGATCCTCGTCGAACAGGTTGTGCGTGCAGATGCCGAGCGGCCCCTTGGCGTCGCCGCCAGCCAGCCGTTCGAGCAGTTCGCCGCGCACACCGGAGTTGCCGGCCGGCACCAGCAGGAACGCCACGACCCGGCGCCCCTTGTGCTTCTGCATCGCCGCCAGCGCGTCGAGCAGCAGTTCGATGCCCTTGTTGTGGAACTCGTACCGACCGGCGAGGCCGACGAACAAAGCGTCGCCGACATCCTCGCCGAGGAACGCCTTGGCGGTCTTGCCGATCGCGGCGCGCACGCCGGCCGGGTCCTGGCCCGCCAGTTCGTCGACGACGTCGAGGTCGATGCCGTTGGGCAACAGCGGCGCCGCAATCCGCTTGTGCAGCAGATCGGCCTCGGCCGCGGTCACCGCGCTGACCGTGGTGAACACGTCGGACTTGCGCGCACACGCGCCTTCCATGCTGTGCTTGGCCCGCACGCCGTGCGTCTGCGCCAGATCCTCGGGCGTCTTGCCGCCGAGTCCCTGGCCCGGCGTGATGCCGAGCGACGCCAGGGCGCGACCGAGCATCGTCGCGTGGGTCGTGAACACCGTGCCGATCGCCGGAATCCGTTCCTTCAGGTACAGCAGCGCCGCGCCGGTCATCCACTCGTGCGCCTGCACGACCGCGCGGCGATGGAACGGCGCCAGGAACTCCTCCCACCAGCGCTCGATCACCATGCCGGCGGCGGTACCGAACAGCAGCGGTTCGACGTAGTCCCAGTCACCGGCGATCGAGTCGACCTGATGGCGTTCCCACAGGCCGGCCAGGATGCCGTTCTTCTGCTCGTACAGCCCCGAGAACCCGATCAGGATGCAACGCGGCCGCCCTGGGATCCGCCAGCGACCGATCCGCACCGGCACGCCCATCTGGCGGCACGACTCGGCGAAGGTCTCGAACCCCGGTTCTTCGTCGAAGGGCAGCGGCGCGCCGGTCCCCGACAACAGTTGCGGGCCGATGACGATGTAGTCGTCGCCGAAGCGCTCGACCGCGGTCTTGGCCTTGGACGACAGCACGGTGTGGATGCCGCCGACCTTGTTGGCGACTTCCCAGCTGATCTCGAACAGTTGGAACGAGCGTTCCGGCATGGTCACTTCTTCTTGGCTTTGCGGACCTGCTCGCGCAGATCGTCGAGCGCGGTCATGAACGCGACGAACGCCGCATGCGGCGAGTCGTAGGGACTGAAGTATTCGTGCACCTCGGCATCGGAGTGATGCTTGGTGGCCATGTAGTAGACATGGTCGCTGGTGGTCAACTCGCGCCAGGCAGCCAGCAGCTCCGGCTTGCGCTCACCGATTGCCAGGACCTCGGCGCGCAGGCCATAGAGAGCCTCCTGCGCCGCCTTCTGCATCGGGTTGCCCAGCCACGCCGACAGGTTGCGTTCGACATCGGCCCACGACACCGGGTCGGGGATGTCGAGTTCCGCCGCAGCGGCGCGTTCGGCAGCGACCTGCGCCGGGGTCCGAAAGCGGAACCGGTCGTTCTCCAGCACGTGTTCGGGCAGGTGGCGCATGAACTCGAGGATGCCGGTGTGCGCGCCCTGGTGTTCGCCGAAGGTCTCGTAGTCCATGAACAGGCCGATGAACTGCGCCGGCGCCGGCACCTGGTGCAGCCAGCTGGAATAGGTATCGGCAAACAGCGGGTACGAAGGCCACTTGCGGTTGGAGAACCGGAACGCGATGTCGTCGGACAGCGAGTAGCTGCGCAACAACAGCTTCAGCCGGCGACAGCCCTTCGGCGAGTACGGCACCTGCGGACTGCGCCACTTCAACAGCCGGTCGGCGCCCTCGCCGAGCATGCACTCGAAACCCAGCTGTTCGACGCGCTGGCAGATCCCGTTGTCGAGGATCAGTTCCGTGTTGCGGAACGAAGTCGGTGCGCCGAACAGATCGGTGACGACCTGGCGCTGGGTCTCGACTTGAGCCGCGAATTCGTCGAGATCCGCGACGGCGGCGACCGAGTGCTGGCTGGTTTCGCACAGGAACTCGACGGCCCCGGACTCGGCCAACGCGACGAAGCTGTCGAGCGCCTCGGGCACCCATTGCCGCAGCTGCCGGATCACCGTTCCCGACAGCGAGTAGGCACAGCGGAACTGCCCCTCGGTCTGCTCGATGACGTCGAGCAGCATCTTGTTCATCGGCAGGTAGCAGCGGTCGGCGACGCGCTCGGCGACCAGGCGGTTCAGCGGCTCGTCGAAGTACTGCAGCTTGCGGATCCGGTCGCCGGGCTTCAGCTTGCGCAGACGGTACGGCTGATGCACCTGGAAGTAGAAGACGACGTCGATCACGACTCCTCCTCCTCGGCCGCCAGCAACGCCAGCGCCCGCAGCAACTCGCCGCTGCTCCACGCCTGGGCGAACGTGCCGCCCGGCCGATGTGGTGGCAGGCCGTCGAACACCTCGCTGACGTGGTCCAGGCCGGCTGCGTCCAGTTCGGGCAGGAAGCCGTCCAGCAACTGGCGCAGGTCGCTCCGCACCGCCGCACGCTCGCGTCTGGTTGCCGCCGCCAGCGCCGCTTCGACGTAGAACCCGCAGAGCCACGGCCACACCGTACCCTGGTGGTAGGCCTGATCGCGGCGATCCTGGTCGCCGCCATACCGCGACACGAACGCGGGATCGTCCGGACTCAGCGTCCGCAGCCCGCGCGGCGTCAGCAGGTCGGCGGCGGCCTTGGCCACGACCCCTTGGCGATGCCCCTGCAACAGCGGCGAACGCGGCAGTGCGGCGGCGATCACCATGTTCGGGCGCACCGTCGGATCCGGCTGCCCCTCGTGCCAACGGTCGGCAAGATAGCGACCGTCCGGCAGCCAGAAGCGCTCGACGAACGTCGCCCCGGCGCGATCGCGGCGGGCGCGCCACTTGCGGCCGTCGACCTGGTGCAAGAGCGCCAGCAACGAGTACCACAGCGCCTCGATCTCGACCGGCTGTCCATGCCGCGGCGTCACCGGACCCGCCGCCGTGCGCGCATCCATCCAGGTGGCGTTGATGTCCTTGTTGCCCACATCGAGCAGGCCGTGCTCGCCCAGGCCCGCAGCATCGCGTTGCCATCGAAGCTCGCCTCGGCGATCTGCCGCAGCGCCGCCGCGAACTCCTGCTTGACGATCCGGCTGCCGCCCTCAAGGTCGCACAGTCGCGCCACGCACAGCGCAAACCACAACGCCGCATCGGCGGCGCCGTAGTGACTGTCCTCTGGCGTCGCGCCGAAGATGTTCGGCAGCAGGCCATCGCGCAGGAACGGCAAGGCCCCGCGCAGCACCTGCAGGCACCCGTCGACATCGCCGTGACTCAGCGTCAGCCCCGGCAGCGCCAGGAACGTGTCGCGGCCCCATTCGCCAAACCACGGGAACCCGGCGAGGACGCCCGGCCGGCCGGCGTGGTCGCGATAGTGGAAGTCCTTGGCGGACAACAAGAGCCGTCGGCGCAATCGGTCGGTCTCCCCACCGACGCGTTCGACCGTTGCCGCGGCGACGCCGGCGGCGTGTTCCCAGGCCTCGGCCGGCGCCCGGCAGGGCTCCCCGGCACCGAACACCGCAACCGCCGTCCGTCCGGGTCCCAGGTCCAGCTCGAGCGTGCCTGGACTCCAGCGATCTTCCACGTGGTCGTAGCCGCGGGACTGTTCTTCGACCAGGAACAGATTGCGGTACCAGTTCCCGGCCGGCACGAACGCCGCCACGCCCTCGACGGACAGCCAGACCGGCGGCCCATCCTGGTCGGCCTGCAATCGCCAGCTCGCTCCCTGCACGAATCCACTGACCGGCGGCTCCGCACCGGCTCGGCGCAAGGCGTCGGCATCGCGACCACACAACCACGGTGCCACGCGCAACCGCAACGGCCGCTCGCCACGGTTGGTCCACCGCACGGCGACCGCCGGCTGCCCGCCGCCCCGGAGCAACAGCAGCTCGCGGCGAACGGTGAACCGTCCGTGGCTGAACGTCCAGCACGGCCACGGCCGATGCGCGAACTGCAGTGCCACCCCCGGCAGGTCCGGGCCGGCCTGACCCTGCCACCAGGCGGTGCTCAGGATCGTCTCGATCCCATCGACGACACAACGTTCGTCGGCGCCGGCGACCAGCATGGTGCGGCGAGCGGTGCTGCCGATCGGCGCACAGAGCCAGCCGTGATAACGCCGCGTCGGCAGATCGAGCGCGGTGCCGCAGGCGTAGCCACCGCGACCATCGGTCAACAACCACTCGCGGGTGTGCAGGTCGCCGTGTTGCCACGGCGCGCCGGCGGGGCGCGAGAAGGTCGGGAAGTCAGCAGGATCACTCAACGGAGGGCGCGGCGGGAGAACCGCGAGCCTACGCCGGGAACCGCCGGTATCAACGGCCGGGTGGCGCGCGGCCTCCGCACTTGTTGGCGGGCCGCGAGTTCGTGCCGTGGACGACAGCGAACACACGGCCGCGACGACGTTTTGCCGACCGCGACCTGTCGCCGAAGCTCACGATCCTGCATCCTGTCCGCCGAGGAACACCGATGGTCCCCCTCGACCTCAAGAACACCCTGGTCTTCATCCTGGCCGGCGGCGAAGGCAACCGGCTGAAGCCGCTGACCCAGAACCGCGCCAAGCCGGCGGTGCCGTTCGGCGGCTGCTACCGGATCATCGACTTCACGCTGAGCAACTGCATCCACTCGGGGCTGCGGCGGATCCACCTGCTGACCCAGTACCAGGCCCGGTCGCTGGAAGAACACATCCGCTTCGGCTGGAACTTCCTGCCGCGCCGGCTCGAGCAGTTCATCACCTGCCGGCCGCCACATCACGTGACGGTCGGGCAGTGGTACCGCGGCACCGCCGATGCGATCTGGCACAACCGCGACGCGATCGAGGACTGGCGGCCGCCGAACGTGTTCGTGCTGTCCGGTGACCACATCTACCACATGGACTACCGCGACATGCTGCGTGAACACGTCGAGCATGGCGCGGCGTTGACGATCGGCGCGGTCAAGATCCCGGTCGCCGAGGCCTCGCGCTTTGGCATCCTGCAAACCGCCGCCGACGGCCGCGTGACCGGCTTCGTCGAGAAGCCGAAGAGCAACGCCCCGGAGATTCCGGGCCAACCGGGCTACTGCCTGGCCTCGATGGGCATCTACGTGTTCGAGACCCGTGAACTGCTGCAGCGGCTGAAGCAGGACCAGGACGCCCCGGCCGGCCAAGGCGGCGACTTCGGCCACCACGTGATCCCGCGCATGATCACCGAGGTGCCGGTCTACGCGCACCACTTCCAGGGCTTGCCGGGCGACAAGGACCCATACTGGCGCGATGTAGGCACGATCGAGGCCTACTTCGACGCCAACCTCGACCTGTGTTCGGTGGCGCCGCGACTGAACCTGTACCGGCGCGACTGGCCCACGTACACGCTGTGGCACAACGACCCGCCGGCAAAGTCGGTGTTCTTCGAACCCGGTGACCTTGGCCGCCGTGCCGAGGTCCAGGACTCGATGCTGTGCCCAGGCGTCGTGGTGTCCGGCGCCAAGGTCCGCCGGTCGCTGCTGTCCAACCTGGTCTATGTCGACGAGCACGCCGAAGTCGAGGACTGCATCGTGCTGCGCGGCGCGACGATCGGCAAACGCTGCAAGCTGCGGCGCGTGATCGTCGACAAGTGGAACAAGATCCCCGACGGCACCGTGATCGGCTACGACAAGGAACAGGACAAGAAGCGCTGGCACGTCTCCGACAGCGGCATCGTCGTGGTCCCGCGCGGCAACGATCCGACGGGCTGGGCAACCGGCGGCGCCTGAAAAAAAAGCTGCCGTGCGTCGCATCCTGGCGCGCCTGCCGTTGATGGGCATGGCGGCTGCCCCGGTGGCGGACGTGTCTGCGAGGTGTTCGACCGTCGTGGGCAGCCGGCCATTCCTCGCGCCCCGTCGGCGCCGCGCTACTTCTGCGGCGGCGGCAACAGCTCGCCGAGGAACTGCGGCAGCATCTTGCGCCAGGTCACCCAGTCGTGGCGCCACTCCTTGCTCCACGCCTCGACGCGATTGGGCACCCGCTTGGGCCCGAGCACCCGCTCGACCTTCCAGCTCTGGTCCGGATCCTCGTAGTCGCCGGTGCCGTGTGCCAGCAGGATCAAGCGCTTGCGCAGCTGCAGCAGATGCGGCCCCTCGGGCAGCAGCGGCACGAAATGCAGCGGCGAGCTGTCCTGGTAGTCCTGGGTCACGCGCCCCTTCAGGAACCGGGCCATGTCGTAGGTGCCGCTCATGCAGATCGCATGGGAGAACACGTCCGGGTGCCGACAGGTCACCGTCAGCGCGTTGAACGCGCCGATCGACGCGCCGGCCGTCATCACGGTGACCTTGTCGTCGCCGCAGTCGCGACGGATCGCCGGCACCACTTCGCGGTAGATGCAGGTGTCGAAGCGGTTCTGCACCGCCGCCGCCTGTTCCAGCGAATCGCACTCCTTCACCCAGGCCTGCCCGGCGATCGAGTCGATGGTGTAGACCTTCAGCCGCAGGTCGGCGAGAAACTGCCCGATCGCGTCGATCAGGTGGAACCGTTCGGGTTCCTCGGCATCGCCACCGGCGGTCGGGAACAGCAGCAGCGGCTGACCCATGACGCCGTAGCGGACGAACGTGATCTCGCGGCCGCCGAGGGCCGGGGACTTCCAGGTGATCTTGTGCTTGCTCACGGTATTTCGCTCAGCGCTTGCCTTCTTCCTGCCGCCACTTCTGCACCAACTGCCAGAACTTCTCGGTGAACTCCTCGACCTCGTGCGCCGGATAGATGTTGCTGACCTTCTTGCGGATCGCGGCCTTGCAGCGCTCGCTGCCAAACCACTCGAAGGCGACCGCATCGACGTGCGCCAGATGCTTGCCGGCGAACTCGGCGAACTGATCGGCCGCCAGCCGTTGCCGCGCGATCCTGGCGTAGCCCTTCAGCTTGTCGCGGTACGGCAGGTCCTTCTTCGCGATCTCGTAGTACGGCTCGAAATCGAGGGTCTTCCGCATCGGCCGTTTGGTCGCCGCACAGAACAGCGCCCACTTGAGATTCGAGGTCACGTACCACGGCCAGTGGTAGTGGATCGAGTTGACCTGCGAATCCGGGCACGGGTTGGCGAAGTCGATCGGGTGGAACACACCGTCCTTGCGCAGCGCCTCGCACGAGTTGAAGTCCCAGCCGAAGAAGCTGTTGATCGTCAGGCAGGTGTCTTCCATCACCTGCTGCTCGTCCTTGCTGCAGAAGCCGCGTTCTTGCGTGTAGCGGCCGTGCAGCGGCTGGCTCGGGTCGTACTTCATCAGCTTGACCTGCGGTCCGATGCCGACGGCGCGGACGAACAGGTCGTAGCCGGCGACCGCCTTCTGCACGTGCATCAGCCAGGTCTCGCTGCGTTCGTACGCATCGCGCAGCTGCTTCTCGTCGTCGAGCTTGGACACGCCCTGCCAGCCGCCGCCGTCGTACGGCTTCATGAACAGCGGATAGCCGAGCTGCTGGCCGACGGCGCCGAGATCGAACAGCCGGGCGTAGGCCTTCAGCGTGAAGTCGAGATCGGGCTTGGGCACGTAGTTCTTCGCCGGCACCATCGCCGTCGGCGGGATCGGCATGCCGAGCGCCAGCATCGCGCAGTAGGTCGAGTGCTTCTCGTAGCTCTGCACCGACCACGGGTTGTTGTAGACGTAGAGGCCATCCATCAGGATGCCCTTCTTGATCCACTCGCGCTGCTGGGCGAACCAGTGGGTCAGGCGATCGACGACGACGTCGTACTTGCCCTTGGCCTGCAGGTCGAACGGCTCGAGGGTGGTCCGTTCGCAGTGGAACGACACCGTGTCCTTGCCGACCGGGAGCTTGAGCTTGCTCTGCGCGAGGATTTCCTCGAACGCGATCGGCCAGCAGATGTCGGCGCCGAGGGAGAGTCCGATCTTGCGGGTGACTTCGGGCATGGGTGGGGTCGCGGGCGCGCCACTATGCCGACGGGAGTGGTCGCCAACAACGACGCACTCGGAGGAGTCGCACCAGCGCTTGCCCGCAACGCCGACCTCGGTTCTGCTGCCGTGCGTGTACGACCACATCGTCGGCGAAGTGATCGAGAAGTCCGCCGCCCGTGCGGTGCTGCGCGCAGCCGGCGTCGGCTACGACCTGCGGGTGTCGCTGACCACCGCCGCGGCGCTGCGTCCCGGCGAAAGCCGGCAACTGTTCACGATCCTGCATGTCGTCGACGGCACCCCGACGCTGCTCGGCTTCGCGACCCGGGCCGAACGCGAACTCGCCCGCCGGATCCTCGGCGTCAGCGGCGTCGGCCCGACCACGGCGCTGTCGATCCTCAGCGTCTACTCCCCCGCCGAAGTCGTCGCCGCGATCACCCGCAGCGACCACGCCGCGATGAAGCGGGTCAAGGGCGTCGGTCAGAAGACCGCCGAGAGGCTCTGCCTGGAACTGCGCGACGTGCTGCCGAAACTCGATCTCGGCGAGGCCGCCGGCAAGACCGTGGTGCTGCCCACCCAGTCCGCCGACGACGCCGTCGCCGCGCTGCTGACACTCGGCTACTCCGAGAAGGAAGCCCGCGACAAGGTCCTGAAGGTCCGCGAACGGCTGGCCGAGGCCTCGACCGAGGAACTGGTCAAGGCCGTGCTGCAGCTCTGATCGTCGGCTTCGAACTCGGCCACTTCGGCGGCGGTCAGCGGCTTCGAACGCGCGTAGATCGCCCGCAGCAGTTCGCGATGTCGGATCACGTAGGTCCACATGCCGATGGGATCGGCACGGCGAGGTCCTGGACTTCAGCGCGCGCTGAGCCGGACCAGCAGCAACTGCACATCGGCTGGCCGGACGCCGGCGACCCGCGACGCCTCGCCGAGCGTCAACGGCCGCCGCTGCGCCAGGCGGTTCCTGGCCTCGCTGCACAGCCCGGGAATCGCGTCGTAGTCGAAGGCTTCCGGGATCCGCTTGTCCTCCATCCGCCGCAGCCGCTCGACCTCGAGCGCCTGCCGCTGCACGTAGCCCGCGTACTTGATCTCGGCCTCGACTTCGGCCAGTTCCGACACCGACAGGGAGAGGTTCGCGAACTCCGGACTCCAGGCCAGCAGTTCGGCCGTCGTCACTTCCGGCCGCCGCAACCATTCGACCAACGTGCGCCCGTCGCGCCGCTGCTGTTCGAGCGCCGCGATGGCGCCGTGGATCCGTGTTTCCTTGTCGCGGACCGAATCGGCGGTCGCGGTGTCGATCAGTCCCAACCGTTCCGCCAGCGCGTGCAGGCGTCGGTCGGCGTTGTCGCTGCGCAGCAGCAACCGGAACTCGGCCCGGCTGGTGAACATCCGGTACGGCTCCGTCGGATTGACCCGGCAGAGGTCGTCGATCATCACGCCGAGGTAGGCGGTGGCGCGATCGATGACGATCGGCTCCTCGCCGCGCGCGAATCGCGCCGCGTTGATGCCGGCGATGAGCCCTTGCCCCGCCGCCTCCTCGTAGCCGCTGGTACCGTTGATCTGCCCGGCCGCGAACAGCCCGCGCAGCGAACCCACCTGCAAGTCGGCGCGCAGCTGGTCGGTCAGGATGTAGTCGTATTCCACCGCGTAGCCCGGCCGCAGGATCTCGGCCTGTTCGAGCCCGGGGATGGTCCGCAGGAACTGCGTCTGCACGTCGGCGGGCAGGCTGGTGCTGATGCCGTTCGGGTAGACCTCGATCGCGTCGCGGCCCTCGGGTTCGAGGAAGATCGGGTGGCTGTCCTGGTCGGCGAACCGCACGACCTTGTCCTCGACGCTCGGGCAGTAGCGCGGCCCGGTGCCGCGGATCCGGCCAGAGAACATCGGCGACCGATGCGCGTTCGCCGCGATGATCGCGTGCGTCGCCGGCGTCGTGCGCGTCAGCCAGCACGGCATCTGCTCGACCCGCAGTTCCCTGGTTCGGAACGAGAACGGCTGCGGCGGATCGTCGCCCGGCTGGATCTGGCAGACTGCCCAGTCGATCGAATCGCGGTGCAATCGCGGCGGCGTGCCGGTCTTGTGGCGTCCGAGCCGGATGCCGAGGTCTCGCAGGGAAGCGGCCATCGCCGTCGCCGGCGCCTCGTCGTAGCGGCCGCCCGGCGCTTCCCACGGCCCGGCGAACAGCTTGCCCGCCAGAAACGTGCCGGTCGTCAGCACCACCGCCGGAGCCTGCAGCAACGTGCCATCCGCCAGCCGTACCCCGGCGACCCGCGGCGCGTCGCCGCCGGCGCGTTCGATCGCGACGGCTTCGCCGGCAAGCACGGTCAGGCCCGGCCGGGACTGCACCCGCGCCGCCATCACCCGGTTGTAGGCCGCCCGATCGCACTGCGCCCGCGGCGACCGGACCGCCGGCCCTTTGCTGGTGTTCAACATCCGGAACTGGATCCCCGTCGCGTCGGTGACCAGCGCCATCTCGCCGCCCAGCGCATCGACCTCGCGGACCAACTGCCCTTTGGCGATGCCGCCGATCGCCGGATTGCAGGACATCCGTCCGATCGCTGCCGGATCGAGCACCACCATCGCCACCAGGCGGCCCATCCGGGCCGCCGCACTGGCGGCTTCCACGCCGGCGTGGCCGCCGCCCACCACGATCACGTCGAAGTCGCGCATGTGTCTGGCCGGCGGCAGATTACCAGGGCCTCGAGGCTCGCGCAGGGCGAAGGCGGGCAGTTAGACTGCGTGCATGATCCGCGCCGCGTCGCTGCTGCCGTTCCTGCTGCCGTTGGCGCTGCTGTCGGCCCAGACCTCGCTGATCGAACTGCCGATGCTGGCGCGCGGCCGCGCCGACCGGCAACGACCGGAGATGGAGAAGGCGCTGGAGCCGTACTGGCCGGACCTGCGGATGGACTACCGCGAGAACGCCCGCTTCCTCGACGGCCGCCTCGCCAAGGTGGCCGAACTCGGCGACGCCGTCATCCCGCTGCTGCTGGAGAAACTGACCCCCACCGACGCCAGCGGCCCACAACGCCACCTGGCCCAGAACTGCGCGCGGGTGCTGCAACGGCTCGATCCGGCGTCGTTCCTGGATGCGCTGATCGAACTGGTCAACGGCGCCCACGACCTGGGGCGTGCGCACGCCATCCTGTTGCTGGGCCATGCCGACACGCCGCGCGCCGTCGAAGTGCTCGGTCAGGTACTCGACCAATGCCAGCCTGGCGAACGCGCGCGCGTGATCGACGCCCTGACCGAGACCGGCAGTCCGGCCGCCGCCGGCAAGGTCGTCGGCATGCTCGGCTCCGACGATCGCGACCTGCGTGCCTCCGTGCTCGAGTATCTGACCTCGGCCAAGGCCGCGGCGGTCATCGACACGGTGCTGGCGGCGCTGTCGGTCGAGAAGGAACCTCGACTGCTGATGCGCTACGTCGAATACCTTGGCGCCACGGCCAAGAGCCACGACGCCGCGGCACGCCGCCTGCTGCCACTGCTGGAACGCGACAAGCTCGACTGGTCGGAGACCCGGCGGCTCCTGCAGGTGCTTGGCACCGTGGCGCCCAGGGACCACGATCCGACCTGCAAGAAGCTGCACGAACTGCTGGACGGCAGTGAGGCCAGCCCGTTGGCGCTGCAGGCGGCGCTGACGCTGCGCGATCTGGGCGACAAGTCCGGCATCCAGAAACTGCAGCGCGGCCTGACCGAGCAGATCCGCAAGCCACAGCGCAAGCGGGAACCAGGGCTCTACGAGCTGCGCGCCAACCTGTTCTTCGCGATCGACGACATCGACAAGGCGATCGCCGATTACGAGAGCGTCGTCGAGTTCACCGAGGGCGCTGCGCAGCGCCGCAAGGCCGAACTGCAGTTGGGGCGCTGCGAGGCCCGCCGGGGCAAGTGGGTCAACGTCCTGAAGCACCTGCGGGAGGCCGCCCCGGCCTACAGCGAAATGGTCGAGCTGGCCAAAGAGGACCAGCACATCCAGGAGGCGCTGCAGCAGGACAAGATCAAGGCCTGGCTGCAGTCGCTGCCCAAGTAGGCAGTCGGCCAGGTCGGCAAGTCGGCCGATTGCCTTGACCCCGCCCACGCGCACCGCCAAGATGCTCCGCCCTGTTTCTTGGAGCAACGGCGTTGCCCGACGGCGAGCGCTCGGTGCTTCGCCGCCCGTTCCCTACTCCGCCGACAGAGTCAAGCCATGGAAGTCCAGGTAGCCGAGACCGGCCCCTGCAGCCGCACCCTCACGATCACGGTCCCGCCGGCCAGCGTTCAGCAGCACCTGGACGAAGTCTACAAGTCCGCTTCGCAGCAGGTGCAACTGAAGGGCTTCCGGCCCGGCAAGGTGCCGCGCAAGCTGGTCGAGCAGCGTTGGGGCGAGAGCATCCTGGCCGAGGCCAAAGAACAACTGGTCAACCGCTTCCTCGGCGATGCCTGCCGCGACCAACAGATCCAGCCGATCGGCCGCGTCAGCGTCGACGACTATGACAAGCTCGAAGTGAAGATCGGCACCGAGTTGAAGTTCACCGCCAAGGTCGACGTCCGGCCGCAGCTCGAGATCAAGAACGCCAAGGGCCTGGTCGTCGAGCGCTACGAGACCGAGGCGACCGACACCGACGTCGACAACGCGCTGGCCGAGGTCGCCAACCAGAAGCGGTCGATGAAGAAGATCGACGAGCCGGCGCAGGACGGCGACTTCGTCAAGGCCGACCTGAAGTTCCAGGACGCCGGCGGCACGATCGTGCTGGAGCGCAAGAACAGCCAGTTGAACACCCGGATCCCGATCGCCGGCGCCACGCCGGAAGCATTCGCCAAAGCGTTGGCCGGCGCCAAGCCCGGTGATCAGATCGCGCTCGACATCACGTTCCCCGACAACTTCGAGAAGGACGCGTTGCGCGGCCAGGCCGGTCAGGTCCACATCGCGGTGCACGAGGTGTTGCGCATCACGCCGGCGGCGATCGACGACGCGCTGGCGAAGGGACTGGAGTTCGGCGATCTGGCGGCGCTGAAGGACGACCTGCGGACCCGGATCGCCAGCGAGAAGGTCCGCGTCGGCAAGATGCGGCAGGAAGAACAGTGCCTGCAGGCGCTCGCCACCGCCCATCCGTTCGATCTGCCGGGATCGCTGGTCGAAGAACAGCAGGTCGCCTCGCTGAACACCTTCGGCAACCGGCTCAAGCAGCAGGGTGGCATCAGCGACGATGAGATCCGGAAGAAGCTGGAAGAGAGCAAGGACGAGGCCTACCAGGATGCACAACGGCGCGTCCGGTTGTTCTTCCTGATCGAAGCGGTCGCGCGCCAGCACAAGATCTTCGTGACCGAAACCGACATCGATGCCGAATTGCGCAACATCGCGCAGGCCAACAGCAAGGACGGCCAGCAGGTCACGGCCGCCCAGGTGCGCGAGTACCTGGACAAGAACAAGCAACTCGGCGAGTTGCGACTCGGCCTGCTCGAGCGCAAGGTCCGCGATTTCCTCAGAGAGAATGCCGCAGTCGTCGATAAGAAGGCGTCGTGACCGCCAGCCGCGGTCACCCCGATGAAGCCATGAACAGATTCCCCTCCGCCCACGACCTCATCGTCATCGAGAAGACCGGCCGCGGCGAACGGCAGTACGACCTGTACAGCCGCCTGCTGGAGGACCGGATCGTGTTCATCGGCTGGCCGATCAACGACGACCTGGCCAACCTGGTGATCGCCCAGCTCTTGTTCCTGCAGAAGGAGAACAAGAACCAGGACATCAACATCTTCATCAACTCGCCGGGCGGGTCGGTGACCGCGGGACTGGCGATCTACGACACGATGCAGTTCGTGCAGTGCCCGATCGCGACCTACTGCATCGGCCAGGCGGCGTCGATGGGCGCCGTGCTGCTGGCCGCCGGCAGCAAGGGCAAGCGGCATGCGCTGCCCAATTCGCGGATCATGATCCACCAGCCGTGGGGCGGGGTGGGCGGCACCGCGATCGACATCGCGATCCAGGCCGACGAGATCCTGCTGCTGAAGCAGAAGCTGAGCACCATCCTGGCGCATCACACCGGCAAGCCCGCCGACCAGGTCATGAAGGACAGCGACCGCGACTTCTTCATGGGCCCGACCGAAGCCAAGGCCTACGGCCTGATCGACGAGATCGTGCAGACCAGCAAGTAGTCGCGCCCGACCCGCGCGACCCACGCAGGCCGGCCCTCGGACACGACTTGCGGCGGTTTCGGGGGAATGACCTGCGCGCCGGCGACGCTGCCGGTAAGATGCCCCTGCCAAGTTGTCCGAACGCAAACCTGACGGACCCGGCGAAAGAACACCATGGGAGGCAAGGGCAAGACCGTCGAGCGCTGCACGTTCTGCGAGAAGTCGCGCCATCACGTGCTGTCGCTGATCTCCGGACCTCCCGGGATCTACATCTGCAACGAGTGCATCGAGATCTGCAACACGATCCTCAAGGAAGAGGACCGCAAGCAGAAGGGCGCCTCGCCGACGTTCGTCAAGGACCTCGTCCTGAAGGACAAGGTGCCGACGCCCGAACAGATCTACAAGCGCCTGGGCGAATACGTGGTCGGCCAGGAACGCGCCCGCAAGGTGCTGTCGGTCGCCGTCTATGGGCACTACCGCCGGCTGCATGCCCGGTTCCACAACCCGGACATCGAGCTCGAGAAGAGCAACATCCTGCTGGTCGGCCCGACGGGGTCCGGCAAGACGCTGCTGGCGCGGACACTGGCGCGGATCCTCGACGTGCCGTTCGCGATCGCCGACGCGACGACGCTGACCGAGGCCGGCTATGTCGGCGAGGATGTCGAGAACATCCTGCTGCGGCTGCTGCAGAACGCCAACTTCGACGTCGAGCGCGCGCAACAGGGCATCGTCTACATCGACGAGATCGACAAGATCGGCCGCACCCAGGGCAACGTCTCGATCACCCGTGACGTGTCCGGCGAGGGCGTGCAGCAGGCATTGCTGAAGATCCTGGAGGGCACGGTCGCCAACGTTCCGCCGCAGGGCGGTCGCAAGCACCCGGAGCAGAGCTACATCCAGGTCAACACCGAACACATCCTGTTCATCTGCGGCGGGACGTTCACCGGCATCGAGCAGTACATCGCCCGGCGGCTCGGCCAGAAGACCATCGGCTTCGGCCACGACGAAGGCACCGGCGTGCCCGAACTCGACGAAGTCACCAGCCAGCGCGAGCGCGACAAGCTGATCCGCTTCCTCGACCAGAAGGACCTGATCGACTTCGGCATGATCCCCGAATTCGTCGGCCGCCTGCCGGTCAACGTGCCGATGCGGTCGTTGACCCGCGACGAAGTGCTACGCGTGATGACCGAGCCGAAGAATGCCCTGGTGCGCCAGTACCGCGCGATCTTCGAGATGGAGGGTTGCCAGCTCGAGTTCACCGACGAAGCGCTCGGTCGGCTGGCCGACCTGGCGATGGAGCGCGAAACCGGCGTCCGGTCCCTGCGGACGATGTTCGAAGAACTGCTGCTCGAGGCGCGCTTCACGCTCGCCAACCGCAAGGGCGAACGGCTGGTCGTCACCCCCGACTACGTCAACGAGCGGCTGCGCCGGCGCGGGATCGACGACGGCCCGGCGCAGTCGAAGAAGACCGCCTGAGCGGCGCCGCCGCCTCGGCCTGCCGTCCATGGCTGTCGTGTCACGTCCACCGCTGGCCCTGACCGACCTCGACGATGCGGCGCTGCAGGCGCTGGTCCAAGAGCTCGGCGGCAAGCCGTTCCAGGTCCGGCAGGTCGCCCATTGGCTGTGGCAGCATGGCGCCACCGTCGCCGACGACTTCAAGAACGTGCCGAAGTCGCTGCGGGAAGCACTGCTGGCGCGGCTGCCCGCCCGGAGCACGGCGGTCGCCAAGGTCGACGCCGCCGACGACGGCACCGAGAAACTGCTGCTGCGGCTCTTCGATGGCGAATCGGTCGAGTGCGTGCTGATCCCCGACGGCGACCGGACGACGCTGTGCATCTCGACGCAGGTCGGCTGTCCGGTCCGCTGCGTGTTCTGCGCGTCGGGCATGTTCGGCGTGCAGCGCAACCTGGGCGCCGGCGAGATCCTCGAGCAGGTGCTGCACGCCCGCCACCGCCTCGCAGCCGGTCGCTCGCTGACCAACCTGGTCGTGATGGGCATGGGTGAGCCGATGCTCAACCTCGACGCCCTGCTGCCGGCACTGGCGCGGATCCACGCACCCGACGGCCTCGACATGGGCGCGCGCCGGATCACCGTCAGCACGTCCGGCTACCCACGGCAGATGGAACGGTTCGCCGCCGAGCCGACGCCGTACGGACTGGCGATCTCGCTGCACGCCGCCGACGACCAGCTGCGCCGCGAACTGGTGCCGACCGCCACGGCACCGGTCGCCGAAATCGTCGCCGCCGCCAACCGCTACGCCGGGCAGAAGGGCCGCGAAGTGACGTTCGAGGTCGTCTTGCTCGAGGGACGCAACGACCGTCCCGAGGACGCCGCGGCGCTGGTCGCCGCACTCCGCGGCTCCCCGTGCACGGTCAACCTGATCCCGTGGAACCCGGTGCCGGAACTCGCCGGTGCGCATGACCTGCATCGACCGGCGCCCGGACGAGTCGATGCGTTCGCGGATTCCCTGCGCCGCGGCGGCCTGAAGGTCACCGTCCGCCGCCAGCGCGGCGCCGATCGCTCGGCCGCCTGCGGGCAACTGCGGTTGCGGGACCTCGAGAACGGCTGACCGGCGACGACCCCGCGATCAGCGGATCACCGGCTTGCGTTCGCGCAGCCCCTTGGCCTTTTGCGCATCGGCCGGCGGCTCGGTCGCCGCGTCCTCGGCCTTGGTCGCCGACAACAGCAGGTCCTTGCCGCGCCGCAGCACCTTGACCTCGACCTGCTGACCGGCGGCGATGCCACCGAGCGCGTCCTGGACGTCCGCCGTCGAGCCGATCGCCTTGCCGCCGATGTCGAGCACGACATCGTTGCGCATGAGCCCCATCGCCTCGGCCAGCGTGCCCGCCTGCACGTCCTCGACCATCAGGCCCTGGCCGTCCTCGAGCCCGAGGAAGTCGCGGACATCCGCCGGGATCTGCTGCCGGACGACGACGCCGAGCCGCTTGCCGGCCGGCGGCACGGCCGCGGGGTCCATCGGTTCGAGCGGATCCTGGTCGATCGGCAACCGCCGCAGGCCGGGAGCCTGCGGCGTCATCGGGGCCAACGGCAGACCGCGCATCGGCGAGAGCCCGCCGAAGAACCGGAGGCCGCCACCCAACCCCTGGCCCTCGAGCACGCCGGGGTACTTCTGCTGGAACGTCTCCAGGTCCGGCGCCTCGTAGACCTTGTTCTCTTCCTCGCCCTTGTCGTTCTTGACCCGGACCTCGGCGCGAACACCATCCGGTCCGATCTGCAACGACATCGCCTGGCCCGTCCCGGCCATCGGCTGCAGGCCGCCGCGCAGCGCTTCCATCTGCGACTGCAGGTCGCGGAAGAAGTCGTCCTGGAAGAACCGCCCGCGCGGAATGTCGAAGCCGAAGTCGCGCTCGAGCTGCTGGAACATCTCGTCGAAGCGGCGCTGCATGTCATCGGTCCGGCCGGTGTCCAACGTCCGGGCTGGCCGATCGCGCGGCGGTTCCTGGTCCTGGGTTCGCGGTGCGCGGCCGGCTTCCGGTCGCGCGGCCAGTCCACCGCGGTCGCCGCGTTCGATCTGGCCGATCAGCCGTCGCGCCCGCCACTGCACTTCCGGATCCTTGTCACTCCCAGCAGCCTCGCGCAGCGCGGGCAACGCATCCTTGCCCAGGTCGCGCAGCTTCCGCTCGGCTTCGAGCCTGGTCTTGAAGCTCGCGGCACCGAGGTCCTGGATCAGCGTTGCTGCCGCAACCGTACCAGGCGCCGCGGCCGGAGGTTCCTTGACCTCGGGCTTCGTCGGCTCCTGGGCAAGCGTGGGGAACAGGAAACCAAGGATCGCAACAGCAGGGAGAAGGATTCGCTTCATGGTCGTCGACTCCGCGGGACCGACTGCCCGGCATGGGATGCCTGGCCAACCGCCCGCAATGCGGCGCCCGACAACGATCACCACCGCGAGGGACTCCCGGCCCCTACCGCGCGCGGCGCTGCCCTGTCAGGATTCCTGCCTGCGCCGCATGCGTACCCGAGATCCCGACCGGCATGGCGCGGACCGGAGATCGCGGTTCGTCGCGATCGACGATGCCGTGCAGTTCGGCGCGACCGCGCATTCCCTGGTTGCGGCTTTCGCCCGGCCCCTCGAAACCCAACGGCTGCATGGGCTGGGCGCCGGGGCCCGCGTACGGCGACACGACGATCCCGGCCGAGGGAATGGCCCGCCGATCGAGCAGGCCGTTGCGCACCGGCCAGACGGCCACCGTCAGTGCCAGGACCGCCGCTGCCGCAATGGCCCAGCGGACCCCGCGCCAGCGCGCAACCGACCATCGTGAACCCGGCCAGCCGACGGCAGGCGCCGGAGCCGGCTCCACCGCGACACTGGCCAGGATGTCGGCGTGCATCTGCGCAAAGAACGGTTCCGCCGGCCCGGACGCCGTCGCCGCGCCCGTCGCCTGCAGCGCATTCCGCGCGCGCAGGAACGACGAGGCCTCGTTGCGGCACGCCAGACAGTCCCGCAGATGAGCGCGGACCGCGTTCAGTTCGGCCGCTGACAACTCCTCACCGACGAACGACGGCAGCCGCCCCCGGCAGTACTGACACGCTGACGTCACGCATCCTCCATCGTCAGCCGTTCCCAGTAGTCACGGAAGACCTGCCGGCCGCGGTGCAGGCGCCACCGGACCGTCGCGTGGGTGATCCGCAGGATCGGCGCGATCTCGCGGCAACTGAGGCCGTGGATGTCGCGCAGCACCAGTACCGTCCGGAACTTGCTGTCGAGCCGTTCGAGCACGCGCCAGACCTGGCCATGCTGTTCGGCCGCCTCGATCGGCTGCACGTCGTCAGCGGAATCATCCGGCAGCCCACCCTGGAAGTCCTCCAGACTCGCCGACGGGTCGTGCCGGTGCTTGCGATGATGGTCGATCGCGAGGTTCATCACGATCCGATAGAACCACGTGTAGAAGCTGCGCGCGTAGTCGTACTTGTCGAGCGACCGATACAGCCGGACGAACGCTTCCTGCGTGATGTCGCGGGCATCCTCGACGCGGCCGACGACGTGGAACGCGATCCAGAAGGCGCGCTTCTGGTAGCGCGCGACCAGCGCCGCGAAAGCGTCACTCTCGCCCCCCGCCGTCCGCCGGATCAACTCGGCATCGGTGACCGCCACCGCAGCGGCCAGACGGTCGACCGGATCCGGCAGGCCGGCCGGCAGGGTCGATTCGAGGGTTCGCAGCTTCTGGGCGCGGATGGGATGCGGCATGGTGATCAGTGGCCAGCAGTGACTCGGTTCCTTACGCACGTGCCCGGCCGACTGTTGGACGAACTCGCGCGCCGCCGTGCAGACCTCAGCCGCCGACCGGAACTCCCATCCGGCGGAACTTCT
This sequence comes from Planctomycetota bacterium, assembly GCA_016713175.1. Classification (GTDB taxonomy): domain Bacteria; phylum Planctomycetota; class UBA1135; order UBA1135; family UBA2386; genus JADJPQ01. Next base: position 91,402 of record JADJPQ010000004.1, on the reverse strand, counting down.
CGAACCGCTGCTCGACCAACTGATCGGGTGTCAGCTTGCCCAGGTCGTGCAGCCACTCCAGGATCTGCGCCTTGACCCGCTCGATCGCGCCTTTGGGATCGCGATGCGCGCCGCCGAGCGGTTCTTCGATGACCTTGTCGACCAGGCCCAGCCGCAGCAGGTCCTTGCTGGTCAACTTCAGCGCCTCGGCGGCATCCGGGGCCTTGTCGCCGCTCTTCCACAGGATCGCCGCGCAGCCCTCGGGCGTGATCACCGAGTAGTAGCTGTTCTCCAGCATCCCGACGCGGTCGCCGACGCCGATGCCGAGCGCGCCGCCCGACCCCCCCTCGCCGATCACGATGCACAGGATCGGCACCGGCAGGTTGAACATCTCCAGGATGTTGGTCGCGATCGCCGCTGCCTGGCCGCGCTCTTCGGCGCCGATGCCCGGATAGGCGCCCGGCGTGTTGATGAACGTGACGATCGGCAGCTTCATCTTTGCGGCCAGACGCATCTTCTGCAGCGCCTTGCGATACCCCTCGGGATGGGCGCATCCGAAGTTGCAGGCCAGCTTGTCCTTCAGCGTCTTGCCCTTGCGGTGGCCGACCAGCAGGAACCGGACGCCGGCCATCGTCGCGAGCCCGGTGACGATCGCCCGGTCTTCGCCGAACACCCGGTCGCCCTGCAGTTCGACGAAGTCGTCGAGCATCTGCTCGATGTAATCCTGCGTCAGCGGCCGGGCGGCATGCCGGGCGACGTTGACCCGTTCCCACGCCGACAGCTGCGCGTAGACCTCGGCGGCCTGCCGGCGCAGCCGGTCCTCCAGCCCCTGGATCTCGCCCGCCAGCTCGAGGTGCGTGCCCGACGCCAGTTTGCGCAGTTCCTGGATCTTCTGTTCGAGCTCGAGCAGGGGACGTTCGAACGCCAGCCCGTCGGTGGCGGCGGGCTTGGCAGAAGCTTCGGTCATGCTGGTCTCCACGGGCCGGGACTGTACGCCGGGGAAGCCGGCGCATCCACCGGGCACCAGCCGCAACCCGTTCGTGGAACGTTGTCCACGCCGCGGCCGCCGCCATGCCAACGGACCGATCCCCACCACGGGAAACCGCCCCGTGCCATTGCGGCGGACGCGCCACGGCTCCATCCTGCGATGAACCCATGGAAGCCTGGCGCGTCGAAGTCCTGGTCCAGAAGCAGCAACCCGACCCGGCCGGCACCGCCGCGCAGCGCGCCCTCGGGGCCGCCGGCATCGAGGCGACCGAAGTGCGCAGCCGGCGCGGTTACCTGCTCGCCACCGGCCTGCCGGAGGCGCAGGTCCGCGAGTTCGCGCGTGCGGTGCTGACCGACCCCGTGGTCGAACAGTTCGTCGTGCACGCGCCGGGGGCCAGCGACCCCGTGCTGCCGCGTGGCCAGCACCGGATCACCGTGCTGCCGCGGCCCGGCGTCACCGATCCGGTCGCGCATTCGGTGCAGAAGGCGATGGTCGACATGGGGCTGCCGGCGATCGCGACCGGCACCTACAAGGCCTTCGACATCACTGCGGCTGCCGAACCGCAGGATCTGACCCAGGGCGCGCGCCGCGCGCTCGCCAACGACGTGATCCAGGAAGTGCTCTACGGCCGGCTGCCGCCAGGCCTGCCGGGCGCCGGCGGCAAGGCCGATCTCGCCGTGCACCCGATCCCGCTGGCGCATCTGGACCGCGTGGGCCTCGAGACGCTGGCCAAGAACGGCGGCCTCGCGCTCGATGCGCTGGAGATGGAGACGATCCAGGCCCACTTCGGCAAGCTGGGTCGCGCCCCGACGCGGATGGAACTGGAGACCCTGGCGCAGACCTGGTCGGAGCACTGCAAGCACAAGACCTTGACCGGCCGCGTCCGCTTCGAAGGCAAGGTGATCGACAACCTGCTGAAGAGCACGATCGCGCACGTCACCAGGACGTTGAACCGCGACTTCTGCGTCAGCGTGTTCGTCGACAACGCCGGCATCATCAAGTTCGACGACGTCGACTCGGTCTGCATCAAGGTCGAGACCCACAACCGGCCGTCGGCGATCGAACCGTTCGGCGGCGCCGGCACCGGCGTCGGCGGCGTGATCCGCGACGTGCTGGGCACCGGACTGGGCGCGCGACCGATCGCCAACACCGACGTGTTCTGCTTCGCGCCGCCGGACCTGAAGCAGGAACAGGTGCCGCAGGGCTGCCTGCACCCGAAGACCGTGATGCAGGGCGTCGTCGCCGGCGTCCGCGACTACGGCAACCCGATGGGCATCCCGACGGTCAACGGCAGCATCCACTTCGACGAGAACTTCGTCGGCAACCCGTTGGTCTACGTCGGCAACATCGGCATCCTGCCGACCGCGCGGGCGCACAAGCAGGCGCACGCCGGCGACCTGATCGTGGCGCTCGGCGGTCGGACCGGCCGCGACGGCATCCACGGCGCCACGTTCAGTTCGCTGGAGCTGCACACGGAGAGCGAGAAGATCAGTTCGGGCGCGGTGCAGATCGGCGACCCGATCACCGAACGCAAGGTGATGGACGCGGTGCTGGCCGCGGCCGCCGAAGACCTGTTCTCGGCGATCACCGACTGCGGCGCCGGCGGCTTCTCGTCGGCCGTCGGCGAAATGGCGGAAGGACTCGGCGCCGAAGTCGAACTCGACGCCGTGCCGCTGAAGTACGCGGGCCTCGCCCCCTGGGAGATCTGGATCAGCGAAGCGCAGGAACGGATGGTGCTGGCGGTGCCGCCCGGCAAGCTCGAACGGCTGCGCCAGGTCTGTGCGCAGGAATCGTGCGAACTGACGGTGCTCGGCACGTTCACGCAATCCGGACGCCTGGTCGTCCGCCATGGCGGCACGCAACACAGCGACCTCGACCTGCAGTTCCTGCACCATGGCCTGCCGGTCCGCGAACGCGACGCCGTCTGGAGCGCGCCGCAGCTCGCCGACCCGCAGATCCCGCCGCCGACCGATCTGCGGCGCGAACTGCTGACCGTGCTGGCCGATTTCGCGGTCGCTTCCAAGGAATGGGTCATCCGCCAGTACGACCACGAAGTGCAGGCCGCCTCGGCCGGCAAGCCGCTGTGCGGCCTCGCCGAGGACGGCCCGGCCGACGCCGCGGTGCTGCAGCCCAAGCCCGGTTCGCTGCGCGGCATCGTGCTGGCCAACGGCCTGAACCCGCGCTACTCGCGGATCGATCCGGCGGCGATGGCCGAGTGCGCGCTCGACGAGGCGATGCGCAACGTCGTCGCCGCGGGCGGTGATCCGGATTACACCGCGGTGCTGGACAACTACTGCTGGGGCAACACCCGTCAGGCCCAGAAACTCGGCGAACTGGTCCGGGCGACGCAGGCGCTGTGCGCGCTGGCGATGACCTACCGGACGCCGTTCGTGTCCGGCAAGGACTCGTTGCACAACGAGTTCCGCACCGGCGATCGGACGATCTCGATTCCGGGCTGCATCCTGGTCACCGCCATGTCGGTGATCCCCGACGTCACCCGGACGCTGACGTCCGACCTGAAGCGGAAGAGCTCACTGCTGGTCATGGTGGGCACCACCAAGCGCGAACTCGGCGGCTCGGTCTGGTGGAAGACCAAGGGCCAGCTCGGCGCTTCGGTGCCGCGCGTCGATCCGGCGCTCGGCCACCGTGTGCTGATCGGCACCGCGCGCGCGATCGCCGCCCGCGCCGCTCTGGCCGCACACGATTGCAGCGAAGGCGGACTCGGCGCCGCCGTCGTCGAGATGGCGCTCGGCGGCCGGATCGGCGTCCGCGTCGACCTCGACAAGGTGCCGGCCCCGGAGCGACTGCGCGCCGAAGAACTGCTGTTCAGCGAGTCGCAAAGCCGGATCCTGCTCGAAGTCCCGCCCGACCGTCTCGGCGATCTGCAGGCCAACCTGCGCGACACGCCGTTCGCCGTGATCGGCGAAGTGACCGGCGGCACCGACGTGACGTTCGTGCACGGCGGCAAGCCCTGCTGCACCGTCAGCCTCGGCGACGCCGAACGGGCGTGGAAACGGCCGCTCGACTTCGATGGCACGCTGGTCCAGGAGGCTGGCCGATGAGCGCCCCCAAGATCCTGATCCTGCGCGCTCCCGGCATCAACTGCGAGCGCGAGACGCACGACGCCTTCACGCGGGCCGGCGGCGCCCCTTCGTTCGTGCACGTCAACGAGCTGGTGCAGGCACCCGACCGGCTGTTCGACTACCGCGTGCTGGCGGTGCCCGGGGGCTTCGCCTACGGCGACGACATCAGTTCGGGCCGCGTTCTCGCCCAGGAACTGCGCCATCGGCTTGGCGATCGGTTGCTCCGGTTCGTCGACCGCGGCGGTCTGGCGATCGGCATCTGCAACGGCTTCCAGGTGCTGGTCCGCCTCGGCCTGCTGCCGTGCACGCAGGGACGGCTCGAGGAAGAGGTCACGCTGACCCACAACCTCAGCAATCACTACGAATGCCGTTGGGTCACACTGCGCACGCAGAAGTCGCGCTGCGTGTTCTTGCCGCCCGACCTGACGCTGCGTTGGCCGGCGGCGCACGGCGAAGGCCGGTTGATCCCACGGGATACCCGGTTGGCGCAGGTGCTGCGCGACGAAGGCTACGCGGCGCTCTGCTACGTCGATGCCGAGGGCCAGCCGACCGAGCAGTACCCGCAGAATCCGAACGGCGCGCCGATGGGGTTCGCCGGGCTGTGCGATCGCAGCGGCCGTGTGCTCGGCATGATGCCGCACCCGGACCGCAGTTACCTGCCCACCCACATGCCGGACTGGCGCCGCCGGCAGCTTGCCGACGGCACGCTGCCAAGGGACGGCGACGGCATGGTGGTGTTCACCGAGATGGTCAAGGTCGCGCGCGCGGAAGGCTGATGACGACGCCGCCCTCGCGTGAGTCGTACGCCAAGCCGGCGACACCGGACTGGGGCAAGCAATCCGGCGACCCCGGCGAACGCGCGTTTCTCGAAGGGCCCCGCAGCCGTTTCGCCGAACTGATGCGCGCGCTGCGGATCTTCGGCGAGTGCATCAAGGGCTTCCGGGCGCTGCACTTCCTGCCGCCGTGCGTGACGGTGTTCGGCAGTGCGCGCTTTCCCGAAACCAATCGCTGGTATGGCCTCGCGCGCTCGGTGGCCGCCGAATTGAGTCGCGGCGGCTTCACGATCATGACCGGCGGCGGGCCCGGCATCATGGAAGCGGCCAATCGCGGCGCCCGCGACGCCGGCGGATTGTCGGTCGGCTGCAACATCGTGCTGCCGCACGAACAGCAGCCCAATCCGTACATCGATCGCTTCGTCGAGTTCCGCTACTTCTTCGTCCGCAAGCTGATGCTGGTCAAGTACAGCTACGCGTTCGTCGTGCTGCCCGGCGGTTTCGGCACGCTCGACGAACTGTTCGAAGCGGCGACGCTGATCCAGACCGGCAAGATCTCGGGGTTCCCGCTGGTGCTGATGGGCACCGAGTACTGGCGCCCGCTGCTGTCCTTCCTGCGCGAAACGATGCTGCGCGAACGGACGATCGACGCCGCCGACATCGACCGCCTGTTGGTCACCGACGACGTCGCCACCGCGGTCGAACACATCCGCACCACCACGCAGAAGCGCTTCGGCCTGAAGCTGCCGCAGCGGAAGCCGAGTGTGCTGCTCGGCGAATCGCTGCCCAAGCCGGCCAAGACCGCCTGACCGCCGCGGAGCCGTTCCGACTCAGTCGCGGAAGTCGCTGCTCTTGATGCCGTACTTCTGCATCAGCTTCTGGAACGCCGACCGGGTCATGCCGGCCTCCTCGGCGCAGTGCGTGACGTTGCCGCCGTGCTTCTTCAGCAGCCCTTCCAGGTAGGCGCTCTCCAGCGCCGCGATCTTGCGCGCCTTCATCTGCTGGAACGTGCCGCCCGGCACCTCGCCATCGTCGAACGTCAGCAGCGGTTCCTGGCCGATCAGCTCCGCCGGCAGATCCTGCATGCCGATCATCGGGCCGGTCGCCAGCGCGCACGCGCGTTCGACCACGTTGCGCAGTTGCCTGACATTGCCGGGCCACTCGTGCCCCCGCAACGTCGCCAGCACGTCCGGCCCGAACTCCTTGACGCCGGTCGGGCCGCCAAACCGCTGCAGGAACCACATCGCCAGCACATCGATGTCCTCGCGCCGGTCGCGCAGCGGCGGCACCGCGATGCGGACGACATCGAGCCGATAGAACAGATCCTGCCGGAAGCGCCCGGCCTCGACCTCGACCTGCAGGTTGCGATTGGTCGCCGCGACGATGCGCACGTCGACCGCGACCTGCTCGGTGCCGCCGACCGGCCGGATCTGCCGTTCCTGGATCGCGCGCAACAGCTTGCTCTGGAACGGCAGCGGCAGTTCGCCGAGTTCGTCCAGGAACAGCGTGCCCTTGTCGGCCAGCGCAAACAGCCCGAGCTTGCCGCCGATGGCGCCGGTGAACGCGCCGCGGACATGACCGAACAGTTCGCTCTCGAACAGCTCCGCCGGAATGGCCGCACAGTCGACCGGCACGAACGGCTTGTCGGCGCGGGCGGAGACGTCGTGCAGATGGTGCGCCAGCAGTTCCTTGCCGGTGCCGCTCTCGCCCTGGATCAGCACCGACGCATCGGTCCGCGCCGCGCGCTCCAGCACCGCCAGGGTGTCGCGAAACGCCGGCGACGCGTGGATCAGTTTCCGGCCGCTCGGTCCGGACCGCAGCCGTTCGCGCAACCCGGCGTTCTGCGCCTTCACGCGGCGATGCGCCACCGCGCGTTCGACGCGGTCCATCAGGTCCTTCTCGACGTACGGCTTGGTCAGGTAGTCGAACGCCCCCTGCTTGATCGACGCGACCGCCGCCTGGATGTCGGGGTAGCCGGTGATCAGCAGCACCTCGATGTCCGGATCGCGGGCCTTGATCGCCAGAAGCAGCTGCATGCCGGACATCCGTGGCATCTTGACGTCAGTGACGACCAGCGCGAACGGCTCCTGCTCGAGCAGCGCCAGGGCCATCTCGCCGGAAGTCGCCGTGCGGGCGTCGAAACCCGCGCGATCGAGGAAGAACGCGCAGCTCTCGGCCATGTCCGCCTCGTCGTCGACGACGAGCACGCGCTCGCGCCGGCTCACCGGCTGGCCCCCTCGCGGACCTGGCAGGCCTTGCAGATGCCGTACAGCCGCAGGCTGTGGCGTTCGATCTTGAAGCCTTGCCGGCGCGCGGCCGCTTCCTGGCGTCGTTCGAGTTCGTCGTCGCGGAACTCGACGATCGCGGTGCAGCGCGTGCAGACCATGTGGTCGTGGTGTTCGTGGCCGAGCACGTGTTCGAAGCGGCGGCCGCCGTCGCCGGTGTCCAGGCCCTCGACGAAGCCGGCTTCCTCGAGCACGGCGAGGGTCCGGTAGACGGTCGCGCGCGAGACCTTGGGGTCGAGTACGCGACACAGGTCGAGGAGTTGTTCGGCGGTGAAGTGTTCGTGCGAACCGAGGGCGGTCTTGACGATCAGCGAGCGCTGGTTCGTCCAGCGGAAGCCGGAGCCGCGCAGGTGGCGTTCGATGACCTGCAGTTCCTGATCGGGTTTCACCGGCGGTGGAGGATACTCGCCGGGAGGCCGCTACTCACCTCGTTCACGGCGCCAACCGCACGAAGGCGATGCCCGGAAGTGGACTCGGGGCATGCACACCACGCCCCGTCGGCGGCGTTCGCTGCACGTCGCGGCCGCATTGGGCGCCATGGTGGCCCCCGTCATTTGCCAACAGAGCCCGCGGATCGTGCTGGCCGGCCGCGTCGTCGACATGCGCGGCGAACCGCTGCCTGACGCGGAGGTCTGGGTCGAATCCGCATTGCCGGAGGCCACCGCCTGGCGCACCAGGACTGATGGCGACGGCATGTATCGCCTCGGCGTGCCGCGCGAGGACATCCGGCACCTCTACGCCAGGGCCCGCGGCCACTGCAGCGTCGCGCATCGACTGCAGGAACCGTTCGCGCCGTTTCGGGTCGTGCTGCACGAGGCTGCCACCGTGCGCGGGGTGCTGCGCAATGCCGCGGGTGCGCCGGTTGCCGCCGCCGTGATGTTCGCCAGGCCAAGGACCCGTCCCGGAAACGCGGTCGCCAAGGCAACCACCGATGAGCAAGGGAAGTTCGCCATCACGGGCGTTGCGCTGGGCTCCAACCAGATCGCCGCCTGGATCCAAGGCGAAGGAGTCGTCAAGACCACGGCGCGGATCGCCGGCGACACCGAAATCGAACTCGCACCGACGGGTGACCCCACCACCTCGATGACTGTCCACCTGCGTGGGCGCCCGAACACGCGACTCGATCCGACGACGCGACTACTCTTCCTCGCCTTGCGCGTCTTCGTTCGACGACTTCGATGCGGTGCTCTGGCCAAACAGGTAGCCCGCGATCGCGGCAAGGATTGGCGCGAGAGATGAGGTCGTAACCTGGATCACGTCCTTCCCCCACGTGAGCGTTTTCTCGCGAGCCTCAACCAGCCCAGCAGCATCGGCCGGGAGCGTCGGCAGGCTTCCCCACGTGACCAAGACCGCGACCAGTTGCAGGAGCACAATGGCCGCGATCAAGCAAAGCGAGATCCAGAGCCCGTTCCTGTGCTTCACTCGCTCGAAGGGCTCAAACCCCTTGATCCCGCCGAAGGACAGCGGAATACGAGGAACGTCCCCCGCATCGGGAGTCCCGTCGATCGGCTCAACCGGCACCTTCGCTGGCGCCGGCTTCGCGGGCTCCTTCGCTGGGTCCTTCACCGGGTCCTTCGGAGCCGGTTGCGGTTCGCTTGCCTCAGTCACGCAGGATCAGTTCCTTCTCAACCACGTTATCGGCGTTCGCGATGGCGACCTTCTTCGTGCCGTCCTTGGTTTCGCGCAGGGCTACCTTCATGAGGCCGAGGGCGCGGCGCATCAGTTCCGACTTGGTCACTCCCAAGTCCTCGGCCAGCTTGTCGAGTTCGCTGGCGGCCGTCGAAGTCAGGTCCAGGGTGAATCGCTTCATGGTCATGGGTGCCTCTCTCGGAACTTGGCTGCTAGAGTTGTAGCGCATGCCTGCTGCAAATCTACTGATGTTCTACGGTATTTTGCAGGCACCACTTTAGCCGCAACCACAACTCTCGATGGTGCCGCGATTTCCGGCCCCTAGCAAAAGCGCCAGGGGGCCGCAGGATCGCGGCCGTCGGGCGTGCCAGCAGTCGAAAGAGGTCGCGCGCAGCCTGGCCACCCCGGCCGTCGCTCTCTGCCTCGGCCGGCTGTCACGGCGCAGGGTCCCAGATGCCCGACGAGCGCGCCCGTCCCGGCTGCTGCGTCCCCGGCCGGTTCGGCTCGCCATCGTCCTGCGTCGAAGCCTTCGGTTAGAGCGCGCGCACCATCCTCTCGGCTTCAAGCTGCGCGGCCGTCTTCGGCTTCGCCGCGGGCTGCTGCGGCTCGACCTTCGGCTGCGGCGGCGTCACGCGCTCGGGAATGCGATCCACGCCCTGCACCACCGCGCGACCCTCCTGTTCGTCACCTGGGCGGAAGAACGCAAGCGCGAGGCACAGCGAGATCACGGCATCGTCGTGTTGGCCCGATGGGGCGCCGGTCTTCTTGAAGTCGCCGCCGGTGTCGTCGGCATCCAAGTAGCTGAACTCGACAAGCTGATCGTAGAGCTGCGGGCACAGGGACCGCGCCGGCAGTACCCGCCGCCCTTCTCGATGATCGCAACCGCGTTCTGCACCACGCTGTGCTTGCTCGCCGGAGTGAAGACCTGCTGAACGATGTCGACGTCCGCGTCGCGGAGCATCGAGCACACGGCGTTCCCGATGCCCGTCGCATCGACACGCACGCGGTAGCCGTAGGTGTCGGCATGCGCTTCACGCGCGCCACCTGATCGGGTCACGGCGTTCGCCGAACAACTTGCGCACGATCGCGAGCGCGTGCTTGATGTTCGACAGCTCGGGCTTCGGCTTCTTGCTGTCGCGATCGACGTAGGCCGCGCCGGCGTGCTCCCAGTAGGCGGCGAGCACCTTCTCGATCGTCACCGCGTGCAGGTCGGTGCCTTCGTCGTCGAGGTCGTCCGCGATCGTGCGCGGCTGCTTGCCGAGATGCTCGGCGAGCACCTTCCGGTAGCGCTCCTTCGACTCCGGCGTGTCGTAGACGCCGAAGTAGTGGTCGGTGCCGTCGATCGTGACTCGCGCTTGCCCGCTCCCTCGGTGGAAGCGGTAGCTCGGGACGCGCGTGCTTCGCGTGCTCATCGTGGTTCCTATCGGCATCTGAGCCGTGTTCCGGGTAGTCCCGGGTAGTCCACGAACCACGCATCCCGCTTCGCTGGCAACGGAAGTTGAAGATGGTCGGGGCGAGAGGATTTGCCGCTGGAGCCGGCCGCAGCTTGCTGCGGCGGGCGACATGCCCAAGTCCCTGGCCCCGAAACAGTTTTCGCGCCGCCGGCGCGAAAAACTGGTCGGGGCGAGAGGATTTGCCGCTGGAGCCGGCCGCAGCTTGCTGCGGCGGGCGACATGCCCAAGTCCCTGGCCCCGAAACAGTTTTCGCGCCTTCGGCGCGAAAAACTGGTCGGGGCGAGAGGATTTGAACCTCCGACCTTTGCGTCCCGAAAGCCGTTCAGCCAGCCTCGCGGAGCATCCGACGCGATGGTCAGAATGGAGTCTAACCCATTGCGGCGCAGGTGCAAGCGGTTGCGCGCTGTTGCACTTGGTTGCGCGCTGTTGCACTTGGTTGCACGCGGTGAACACGTGTTCGCGGTCGAAAAGGTCGAACTCGACCTGCCGCCCGACGCCGTTCTCCTCCGGCGGGGAAAGCCGCGAACGTGAGCTTCGTGCGGGAGCGCTGGCGTTGGCGACACCTGACGCTGGTGTTGCCAAGATCCGATTGCTAGGGTCGTCCCCTCGTCCGGGTCATGGTGACGCCGGCGGAACGAGGAGCAGAACGATGGACGGTCTGAAGCGAATCGCGGTGTTCTACGACGGCAGCTTCTTCTGGAAGGTCAGCCAGTGCCTTACAGATACCCACGCACGAGGCAGCTTCCTCGACATCGACGGCGTGCACGAGTACCTGCGCCACAAGGTCGCGGCGCTGGAGACGAACAACAACGTCTCCATGTGCCAGATCGTGGAGGCGCACTTCTTCCGCGGGCGGTTCTCGCTGAAGGCGGTGAAGGCACTGCCCGACCCCGCGAAGCAAATGGAGACGGACAGGCTTCAGGACCAGATCCTGATGCACGCCGGCGTCGTCACCCACTACCACCCCATGAACGAGTTCTCGACGCCGCCGGGCGAGAAGGGAATCGACGTGTGGCTGGCCCTCGAAGCCTACGACCTGGCCGTGCACAAGCGGTTCGACGTGCTGGTGCTGGTCAGTGGCGACTCGGATTTCGTGCCATTGATCCGCAAGGTCAATGGACTGGGCACGCGCGTCCTCGTGCTGGGCTTCGACATCGAAGGGTCGAAGACATCGCAGAAGCTGATCGAGGAGGCGTCGTACACGGTGATGATGTCCGAGGAAGTGGACTCCAAAGCTGCCAAGGCCGACCCCATCGTCAACGGCCTTTTCTTCGGCGCCTCGACGTAGGCCGAATGGAACAGGAGCCACCGGTACGCCGCTGCCTCCCGCCCGCAGGCGACCTCTCGACTCTGCGCGACATCGTGGACGAGTACATCCGCAGAAAGCAGTTGCCTGCGGCGCTCGAACTCCAGTTCTACGCGGGCCAGCCCACGCTCGCTGATGCCATCGACGTGGCCGCGCTGTGCAAGGCGCCCAACGGCAAGCGCCACCCACACCAGAACCGCATCCCGCCGGCGTCGTTGGCCGAAGCCCGGCTTCGGCTGCTCGCCGCCGACCTGGGCACCGCCGCGACCTTCGACGAGCTGCACGACGCCGTTGCCGCGCTGATCGGCGACCTGTGGATGGTGGCCGACCTGACCATCTACGACATCGCGCACCGGATCGGCGCCCACCTTGGGCTCGCGCCGGAGCGCGTGTACCTGCACCGCGGCACTCGGGTCGGCGCCCGCGCGCTGGGGCTCGGCCGCGGCCGCGCGACGCTGGAGTTGCGCGATCTGCCGCCCGAGTTCCACCGGCTCACCGCCGCCGAGGCTGAGGACTGCTTGTGCATCTACAAGGACCGACTGCGTGAGGTCGACGCCACGTAGACGGTCCTTCCTGCTGGAGCACGCCGAGGCGCGCGGCTACCGTTCGCAGGGGTGACGAAGCAACAGGAGAACGGAGCACCGCCCGAGCTGGCGTTCGAGACGGAACGCGGGCGGTCCTACCACGCCACGATCGAGTCCTTTCTGGACAGCCAGGAGGGGCGCGCGCTGCGGCACCACGTCCAGCTCATCTTCACGTCGCCCCCATTCCCCCTGAACAGGAAGAAGCGGTACGGCAACCTGCTGGGCAACGAGTACCTGGACTGGCTTGCCGGCCTCGCTCCCAGGTTCCGCGACCTGCTGACACCCGAGGGCTCCATCGTGATCGAGCTGGGCAACTGCTGGAACCCGGGCGAGCCCACGATGTCCACGCTGGCGCTGGAGGCGCTGCTGGCGTTCATGAAGAAGGGTGATCTGCACCTGTGCCAGCAGTTCGTCTGCCACAACCCCGCACGTCTGCCGACGCCGGCCCAGTGGGTCAACGTCGAGCGGATCCGGGTGAAGGACTCCTTCACCAACGTCTGGTGGTTCGCGGCGACGCCTCGACCGTCGGCATGCAATACCCGCGTGCTCCAGGACTACAGCCGCGCGATGCAGAACCTGCTGCGCCGCGGCGCCTACAACGCGGGCAAGCGACCGTCGCAGCACGCCATCGGGGAGAAGTCGTTCCTGACCGACAACGGCGACGCCATCCCGTCCAACGTCCTCACGTTCTCCAACACGAACTGCAAGGAGGACTACCTGGCGTCCTGCAAGGAGAAACGGGCTAGAGCCCCACCCAGCCCGAATGCCTTCCGGGCTCGCGGAGTTCTTCATCAAGTTCCTCACGAGCCCTCGGAACCTCGTCTTCGACCCCTTCGGCGGCAGCAACACCACCGGTGCCGCCGCCGAGCGCCTGAAGCGCCGCTGGGTCACCGTGGAAGCGAACAAGGACTTCATCGAGGGGTCACTGGGGCGATTCCTGGATCTACCGGAGGGCGAAGAACATGAAGCCGGCTGACCTCCTGAAGGGGTTGCTGAAGGTGCAGACCAGCGGGGAAGCGAAGGCGCTGGTGCAGAAGTTCGAGCACGCGAACCCGGGTACGAAGTGGGTGCCAGTCGGGGGACGGGAGAACAACCGCGGCACGATCGAGGTGTCCGCGAATCCGGGCCGCGCGCTCGTGGAACGAGTCACGAACGCCATCGACGCGGTGTTGGACGCCGAGCACATCAGGCACGGCGGCAAGCCCGCCTGCAAGTCGCCCCGCGAGGCGGGGCAGTCATGGTTGAACGTGCCCAGCGACGGGCTCAGCGCCATGACCACCACCGAGCGGCGGCAACTGGCCACGAAGTCGGTGCACGTGCGGCTGGCGCCAGGCGACGACAAGGCGCACTGCCGCGTGGAGGTGACGGACTTCGGCACCGGGCTCACCGCCGCGGAGATGCCGAAGACGATTCTCAGCCTGAACGAGTCGAACAAGGTGCAGAAGCCGCACCTTGCCGGAACGTACGGGCAGGGTGGTTCCGCGACGTTCGCATCCAGCGAACTGTCCCTGATCGCCAGTCGCAAACACGGCTCCAACTCGATCGCGTTCACGGTCGTTCGGTTCGAGCCGCCGCCACCGAACGCCATCAAGGGCGGCAGCTACGTCTACCTGACCGTAGGCAGCGTGGTTCCCGAGGCGGACGGGGTTCAGGACCTACTCAAGCCCGGCACGACGTGTCTGCACTTCGGGTACGACCTGACGAAGCTGACCTCGCCGCTTGGACCGAACAGCGTCTACGGGCTGCTTCAGGAGGTGATGTTCGACCCGGTGCTGCCGCTGTGGTTCGACAACGAGGTGCACGACTACCGGCGCGTGATCAAGGGGTCGCGCAACGCACTCAACGGCGCCGTCGACGAGGGCGACGATGACGAAGGCGAGGAGCAGAAGCTGGCGCACAGCATGCCCATGTTCTACGTCAGCCTGGGCGAGTACGGACGTGCAGGCATCGAGTACTGGCTGCTCAACAGGCCGAAGAAGGACAAGAAACGGCCCACCGCCGGCTACGTCGATCCGCAGAAGCCCATCGTGCTGACGCTGAACGGCCAGAACCAGCACGAGATGACGCTTCGCGTGATCAAGAAGGACGCGGAGCTGCCATTCCTGGCGCAGCGCCTCATCTGCCACATCGACTGCAACAACCTGACGACGTTGGCACTGCGCAGCTTGTTCACCTCGGGCCGCGAGGAGGCCCGGCGCGGCGCCGTGCTCGCGCTGCTGGAGAACGAGCTGGTGCAGGCACTCAAGTCCGACGACGAGCTTGCGCGCCTGAACGCCGAAGCCCGGGATCAGAAGGACCGGGCAGAGGACGAGCAGGCCACCAACGTGATGCGGAAGGAGGTGGCGAAGCTCCTTCAGATTCAGGGTTTCGAGGTTGAGGACGCGGGAGCAGTGACGTCGACGGGTGGTGATCAGCCACCGCGGCCACCTCGTCCACCGCGACCGCCCCGCCCCAAGCCGGTCCCCATCCCGCCGGCAGAGCCACCCACGTACATCAAGATCGTGTGGCCCGAAGGCGAGCCCATTCCGATGTACGCGGAACAGCGCCGCTACGTGCGCGTCGAAACCGACGCCAACAGCACGCATCACGACCCCAAGGATCCCGCGAAGTCGCACATCAACGTGGTGGTAAATGGCCCGGGACTCCTCGCCCAGGGGACGACGCCGCTCGCCGGCGGGCGTATGCGCGTGGTGGTCACCTGCGCGGCCGATGCGACCGTGGGCAACGCCGGCATGGTACAGGTAGAGCTGCGCGTGCCCGGCCGCAGCACGCTGTCGGATTCGCGTCCCCTCGTCATCGAGAACGCGCCAAAGGCAAAGCCCAGCAAGCAGAAGCTGGTCATGCCGCCGTTCGATGTCCGCCCTGTGCACCCGGACGACGACCTGTGGAACGACCTTGGCTGGCCCGACAACCACGCGACCGTCGCGTCGGAAGCGACCTCCGAGGGCGGGCTGCTGACGGTGTACTACTCGACCGTCTTCCCAAGGTACGCCGAGTACCTGAAGAAGCTGACGGCGCGAAGCGAGAGCTTGGGAGCGTCCTACGACGCCCGCTACCGCATTTGGCTGGCCGTGCACTCGCTGATCCTCGACAAGGAGCGGCAGGGCGAGTCATCGCCCACAGCCGAACAGCAGCCGCCAGACGACGAGCAAGCGTCCGCGCTGGAGCGCGCGGAGCGGTGTCGTGTAGCGACGATGGCCGCCATGTTCGCAGCCGCCGAAGTGGAGAAGGAGCAGCAGCACGCGCCCGAGGACGCAGACGACTGATGATCTCGTTCGCAACCGAGTTCCCCATCGCCCACCGACACCGACTGCCGGGATTCCTCGACGCGGTTCGCACGTGGATCCTTGGATCGCCGCACACCCCCCTTCAGCCCGATGACTTCCTGGGACTGGGGACACGGGGCGAGTGGAACACGCAACGCGGAGTCGATCGGCTTGACGTGCTGAGCCATTCATCGGCGACCGTCGATGCGGCCGCTGTGCGGTACACGAAGACTGATGGCGACCTGGAGTGGGTCACAACGATCGTGTTCTCCCGCGAGGCTGACAGTTCGTGGGTCGGCATCAGGGTGTCGTGCGAGTGCACGAATCCAGCGCGGCGCCTGCCACCGGCCAAGAAGCCAGTCGTTGTGCGCACGCTCCTCAACGACCTCGGCGGCGGAGCGGACGCGGCACTCGACGTCCTGAACGTTGCCCACCGGCTGGACAACGCCGACGTGGACCTGGCGGCACGCCTGCTCACCGGGCGGACCAAGTGCCGGCTCCCAGTCGTGTATGTCAGCTCCGGCTTCGACGGCGGCTACACGCTTGACTGCGACCGCTTGGCGTCCGACCTGGCAGGGATGGCCCACGTGGTCGTCGAGCCGAACCGACCGTTCTCGCTGCGCCTGAAACTCGACGTCGGCGACGAGAACGTCTACGGGGGCACGATCGGGGTCTACTGGCCGGACGGCGCTGGGCGCCGCTCCTTCTTCCTTGGCGGTGCGCACGACACGCCTGGCGACCTGGCTCACGCAATCATCGACGAGGTGCGGTCCGCCTTGGTCAACCGCCGGTCTCTTGACCGTTGCACCTGGTCGGCAGTCCAGACCCTAGTCTCGCGCTCCGCCCTCGATGCACTGAAGGCAGCCGGGTCGCAGGAGGTCGACAAGTACTGCGACGAGTTCGACAAGGAGCTGAAGGCCAAGGACGACCTGCTCCGCGGCGCCGAGAAGGAAATCGGGCGCCTCCAGGCGGAGATTCGCAAGTACGAAGCGCGCGCACCCATGGGCGCCGGACTGGTCTTGCGCACGGGCACGGAGAGCGACCTGTTCGAGTCCGAGATAGCGGACATCGTGAGGGACGCCATGGAGGACGCCGCCAGTCGTGTGACCGCTGACAGTAGGCGCGCACACGTGCTCGCGGCGATCCTCGCTGCGAACGCGGTAGGCGGTGCCGCCGGAAAGATGCGCGAACGCGTGAAGGACCTGCTGCGCGGCATGACCACGGTTGACGCCAAGATCCGGCGCGGATTGGAAGACCTTGGCTTCGCCATCGACGACGACGGCAAGCACTACAAGATCGTCTTCAAGAGCGACGATCGGTACACGTTCACGCTGCCGAAGAGTGGCAGCGACCACCGCGGCGGGCTCAACGCCGCGAGCGACATCGGGCGGCTCTTCCTCTAGCGCCGCTTCCCCAGCTTGAACGAGCCGAACGTGCCCCGGCCGCGGCCCGTGTAGTACTGCCCCTCCATCTCGACGTCGGCCTTGATCTGCACGACGGCTGTCCCGCGGTGCTTATGCAACGTGGCCGGGGCGTGGGGCCCAGGCTCGTTGGTGTACTCGTAGCTCAGGGTGCGATTCGCCGGGTCCATCACCAACATGGATGCGGAGATGCTGACCGACCGGGACGTGGCCGTCGTCAACACGACGCTGATCGACCGCCAAGACTGCGCGATGGTGACCGTGGCCGGCAGTTCCTCTTCAGCCCCATCGCCGCCGTTCAGCGCGCGTTTCACGTGAGCTTCCCACTCGCCGGTCAGGTCACAGACCTTCACGATCCCGCAACGGCGCACCCATGACCACCGCCACGCATGGTGGTCGAACAGCGCGAAAAGCACGCCGAAGACCGCCATGGTGGATGGCGCATGCACCCACGCGGGCACGTGCGTCGCGACAGCCTCGATGGACGCGTTCAGCCCAACACTCAGCCCGATGCTGGCGAGGGCGAGCACGAACGTCACCCGGGTGCGTTCTTCTGAATCAGTAGAGAAGGGATGCATGGCCGTACCACTCGTGCCACAGCTTCACCAGGGCCTGCTGGGACTGCCTCGCCGCTTGCGTGTTCCACTGGTCCGAGCCCGCGCCGAACAAGAGCAACTGGCCATTCTGGCAACGGAACGTTGACAGGTCGGCCGAGCCCAGCCAGTTGACGATTTTGCCGTACGTTGCACGGTGGTCGTCGCCGAACTGGCTGTCGGGCACGTTGTGCACCAGGCACTCCAGGAAGTAGGAGGGCACAAGGCCCTTTTGGAGCGCGTGCTTGTCGACGAGGTACGAGCGCGCGTTCTTCAGCATGCGCACCGCAGGCTTGAACCACTGCCCCGTGATGCTGTTCTTTGCGGTGCCGTTCGCGTAGTGGACCTTGGGGTAGTTCACCACCCACCGCCCTTCAGTGGGCACGTGGAACGTCATGCCCTCCACGTAGTCCTCGCCCAGCAGGCTGCCGAACGAGCGGTACTTGCGGTACTGAAGGCACGGCACGACGTCTGCTGGCAGATACGGCGTGGCGACCTTGATCGACTTCCGGCCCTCGATGACCTTGCCCCAGCCGTAGTACTCCCGCATCGCGCGCAGCACGTCGGCGCGGAAGGCGTCCCATCCGTAGCTCGCGCTGCCGTAGTGTGCGTGGAATGCGGTCTGCTGATCGTGTGGCAGCGCGGTGATGTCGTACCGCCACGTCGAGTTCAACTGCACCACCACATCCACGTCGCTGTCGCCACGGATGTTGGTGCTGTTCCTGTAGGAGCCTTGCAGGAACACCTCGAAGTCGGCGCCGGCAGCCCATTGCTGGGAACCCAGCGCGGCCCGGATTGACTCGTGCGACTTCTGCGACAGGACCGACGCGCCAGCGTTGGCCCACGTTTGCAACTGCGATTCGGGAATCGGCATTGCCCTCTGTGCCAACGTGCCTGAGACAACCGATGGCCTCAGGTTTAGTGTCGAGGGCGTAGGTCAGGATCGACATGGTCAAACTCACGAAGTCCGCTGCAGATGATCGCCCGTTGGCGGAATCCCCGGAGCGGAGTCCTGGCTCGCGAAGCGAGTCGGGACGTAGCGAGAGGATTCCGCCAACGGGCGCGCTCGACGGAAGTCGTCGTCGCCGAAACCGAGACGCTCGAACGACCGAAGCGCCGGACGTTCACGGCCGAGTGCAGCTTCGGATCCTGCAGGGAGGCCGACGCAGCCAACATCCCAGGTGCCATTGGCGCGCTGCTGCGCCGCGAGGACTGTATTCGTCCCTCCTGACCGCCTGGCGCCAGGAACGATCTGCCGCTGCGCTGGCCAGTCTGTCGTCGAAGCGTCGTGGGCCGCAAACCCGCAAGATCTCTGCCGAGGCCAAGCGCATCCAGCTGCTCGAGCGCGAGAACGGGGTCCTCCGCCACCGCCTGAAGCAGGCGGAGACCATCATCGAGTTCCAAAAAAAACTGAACGACGTCCTGGGGATTCCACTGAACTCGCCCCCAGCGAACAACGAGGCCGCGCCATGAAGTTCGCCGCGGATCTCGCTCCTTTCGTCGGCACCGCGGCGGCCTGTGCGGCATTGTCGGTGCCGCGGGCAACCTACTACCGGCACACCAAGCCCGCGTCGGTCTCGTCGATCAAGGCACCGCCCGCTGTGTCGCGTCGCGCCCTCTCGCCCCAGGAGCAGCACGACGTCATGGCCGCTCTCAACTGCGACGAACACGCCGATCTCCCCGTTCGCCAGGTGTTCGCGTGCTTGCTCGACCAGGGTGTCTACCTCTGTGCGATCCGCACCATGTATCGCCTGCTCGCTCGCAACGCTGCCGTGCGCGAACGCCGCGATCAGCTCCGGCATCCCACCTACAAGAGACCCGAACTGCGCGCGACCGCCCCGAATCAAGTCTGGTCGTGGGACATCACCAAGCTGCTCGGGCCGGAGAAGTGGACCTACTACCACCTCTACGTCCTCCTCGACATCTTCAGCCGCTACGTCGTCGGCTGGATGGTCGCGTCGTGCGAGTCCGCCGAACTCGCCAAGCGACTCATCGGCGAGGCCTACGAGCGCCAGGGCATCACCCCTGGCCAGATCGTCGTCCACGCCGATCGCGGCGCCTCGATGACGTCGAAGCCGCTTGCCCTCCTCTACGCTGACCTCGGCATCAACCAGAGCCACAGCCGGCCGCACGTCTCCAACGACAATCCGCATCCGAGGCGTTGTTCAAGACCGGCAAGTACAGGCCGGACTTCCCCGACCGCTTCGGCTCCATCGAACATGCGCGCACCTACTGCGGATCCCTGTTCGACTGGTACAACCACCAGCACTACCACACCGGCATTGCCCTGCTGACGCCTGCCGTCGTCCACCACGGTCGTGTCGACGACGTGCTCGCGGTCCGCAACGACGCTCTCGCCCGAGCCTACGCCGACCACCCCGAGCGTTTCGCTCGCGCGCCGCGCGCGAAGCGCCCTCCTCCGGCGGTCTGGATCAACCCACCGCATCCGATCGAGATCGGGAACCATGGTCTCCCAGGTCATCGATCCTCGATCGTCGATCCTGGGGCATCCTGCAAACCCGCCGCTCAGGCAAATTGCCCTGAATCCCGACTTCACGACTGCAACTCCTACCGAGCATTCACACGCTTCAGCACGCAGTCGTCCGCTCGGTGCTTTGGCGCCAACAACCAGCTGCGGCTCCTTGCCGTTGCTCACTAATCTCCTTCCCCCGGTGTCTCATTCTCGTTGACACATTCCGTTGCCCCTCCCTTGGGGACATCACGGAAGCCGAGCTACAGACCAGGGTGACCATCACCCAGGTGGCTCGGTCATTCCCCATTACGCGCTCGACACGCATGGGTCGCCCATTGTCCTGCTCCGATCCCAGGACTGGCCGAGCGGACTCGCGTAACTCTCCCGAACCCGATCCGCTCCGCGGAGGAGCATTGCTCTTCCGCGGAGCTTAGGGTCGCATCCCGCGGCCGAACCCGTAGAAAACGGCGGCCGCGCCCCGAGCAGGAACGCGGCCGCCTGTGGGTCGCGACCAAGCGACCCTGCGGAGGAGATGACCCCAGTCATCCAAATGCGATCAGCCGACCGCGAGGCGGCGGGCTTCGTCGAGCGCCGAGTACAGCGTGACGAAGCGCGAGTCCTCGCGGGCGAGCCGTGCAGTCGCAAGGGAGTGCGACTCGCCCGGCCTTGTGTTCTGCTTGATGAAGTCGTCCAACCGCCGCTCGGCATCGGCGTAGGTTCGCGCGGCCTTGCTGACGTTGGTGGCGTCGGAGATGGACGACGAGCGGCGGGCGAGCACCTGGGCGTGTCGCTCGGCGACGCGGCGCACGTCCATGGCGGCGTACAACTTGGCAACGTCCGAGTCGCGGTCACGCGCGAGGCGGGCGAACGCCTCGGCGCTGGATTCGCCGGCTTCGCGTTGCGAGTCGGCGAGCGCGATCATCGACGATTCGAGTTCGTCGGACGAGATGGAGAACGGCTCGCCCTTCAGCACGAAGTCGGCGGCCAACAGGGCCTTCTTGAAGTCAGTCACGGTTGCATTGCTCCTTGGTAGACGCCGGCGGATGGCGGCGAGAGTTGTTTTCGAGGACATCTTCGATGGTGCGTAGCAGGTAGCCGCGGCGCAGCAGATCCAGCGCGACCTCGGGCGTGCACTCCTCGCGGTGTGCGACGCACGCGATCAGGTCGAGAAAGTGGTTGTGCAGGACGTCGGCGGAGTGCCCGTGGCGCTCCACGACGTCGAGCCACCATCCGACCTTGCGCAGGACCTCACCCAGCGGCTTCGGGTTCATCAGCGCACCATCTGTTCCAGCGGCACCGCGTTGACGCGCTGCGCGCGGTCCAGGTGCACGTGCGTGGCGATGCGCGGGCAGAGCGCATGCATCGCCCGGTGCAGGTGCGAGACGATGGCGCCGTTGCTCCAAGTGCCGCCGGCCTTGCGGACCGCGGTGCCGCGTTCGCCGGCGGCATCGAGGTACGCGGCGTGCGCGGCTTCGAGTTCCTTCAACGCGGCGTCGACCCGGCGGGCAGCGGCGAGCTGCTGGTCACGCAGGGCGTCGGCGCGGGCAGCCCACTCCAGGCGATCGGCCTCGCGCTCGGCGTCGGCGAGCCGGCGGACGTGGACCTCACCCGAGGTGATGGCGCGCTTCACGTCGGCGATGCGGCGTTCCACCGCGGCGCGCGAGGACATCAGGTCCTTGCGGCGCTTGACGGCTTCGACATCGCCGAGGTGTGCAGGAAACTCGACGTCGACCAGTTCGGCATCGAGCTTCACGATGCCGCCTTCGAGCAGGTCGAGTTCGGTGCGCAGGGCGCCAAGTTGCCTCGCGGCTGCGGCGCTATCGGGACAGAGTTCGGTGGTTGCAGTGTTCATCGGTGGTTCGTCTCCTCGGGGTGATGTTGGCGCCGCACGTCGGCGCAGATTTGGTCGAGTTCGGCGGCAGCCTGCTGCTCGGTGATCTCGGCGCGGGCTTGGGCGTACGCGTTCAGGGGCACGTCGCGGAGCGCGCGCGCGGCGCTGCGCACTTCGTCGAGCGGCGCATCGGGGAATCGCTCGCGGTAGGCGCAGGCGCGGTCCAGCCAGCGACGCAACGCGTGGCGCTGGGCGACCGTCATCGAGTCGTACAGCGCGAGGCGTGCACGGTGCTCAACCTGCTGGGCGATGCGGCGATCGGCGGCGTTCATGCGTCGGCCTCCAGCATCGCGATGGTGTTCGGCAACGCATCGCTCGCCATCTGCTCGGCGAGCTTGCGCACGGCCTCGGCGATCGCGCGCGAGCCCTCTTCGGTGTGCTCATGCTTCAGCGCGCCGCTGATCGCGACGTCGGACTTCGCGTAGCCTGGCAGGCGCGCCCGCGCCATCGCGAGGATGCACGCGTCGCTGTAGCGGCGCACCACGGACACGCGGCCGCGGCTGTCGATTCGCTCCTCCTCGAAGCCCGAGACGCCGCGGCGGTGGATCTCTCGTTCCAGGGCGGCGTCGGCTTCGCGGCGCGCCTCCTCGACGGCCTGCGCGAACTCGGGGTCACGCGCCATCAGGTCGCGGAACGACTGCTCGGCACCACGCGCGTGCTTGCTGCCCGGCGATGCAACTCTGGCCGCCTCGCGGATGATGCCATGGGCGCGGAGTTCCTGGAGGAACAGGCGGCGGCGCGCATCGGTGATCCGGTTCTTCGGTTGGAGCGTCGGGCTCATGAGCACGATTCTCCCAGACCTCGCCATCATGTCAACCCAAGTCGTTACTGGACAAGGTGTTGCGTGTAGTCGCGCACGGTTGCGCGTGGTTGCACCTGCGCACTGCCACAGGGCGACGACCTACGCGTAGCCGCGGTTCCGCTGAACGGTGGTGTCGCAGCCGGTGCAGATCAGCCGCGTGTTCGCGTCGGTGTAGCCGCCCATCGCCTCGGTGCGGTCCAGCACCACGTACTTGTCGGGCAGCGACTGCGCGCAGATCGCACAGAGCCCGCGCTGCTGCTCGCGCTTCAACTGATCTTGCCCCAGAAAAGTGGACACCCAACCAAGGAGCCGGCAGGCTCCAAGCAGGCAAAGAATCCCCATGGGTACGTCCAGAAGAAAGCACACGCGCGAGTTCAAGCTGGAGGCGGTCCGCCAGGTCGTGGAGCAGGGCAAGCCGGTCGGCGACGTTGCGGACGCGCTCGGCATCAACCGCAACATGCTGACGCGGTGGAAGAGCGAGATCGAAGGCGATGGCGCGGAGGCGTTCCGCGGCAACGGGAAGCTGACCGCTGTGGATGAGGAGCTGCGGGATCTACGGCGCCGGCTGGCGAACGCCGAGGAAGAGTGCAGTGTTTTAAAAAAAGCCCTGGGCTACTTTGCGAAACCGAAGAAGTGAAGTTCGCTTTCATGCGCGAGAACGCCACGGAGTTCCGGGTCGCGTCGATGTGCCGGGCCCTGGCAGTTTCGCGGAGCGGGTTCTACGCATGGCTCGGTCGTGAGGAGAGCGCACACGACCGAGAAGACACGCGGCTCGGGGCCTTGATCCGCGGCATCTACGACGACAACCGGTTCGTCTACGGCGCGCCGCGGGTTCACAAGGTCCTGCAGAAGGCGGGCGAGACCTGCAGCCGCAAGCGGGTCGCCAGGATCATGCGCAGCATGAAACTGCGGTCGAAGGCGACGCGGCGGTACCGCGTCAAGACCACCGACTCCAAGCACGATCACCCGATTGCACCGGATCTTCTGAAGCGCAACTTCACGGCGTCGGCGCCGAACCGGGTCTGGGTCTCCGACATCACCTACATCGGCACCGACGAGGGCTGGCTCTACCTGGCCGTCGTCATGGACCTGTTCTCCCGGAAGATCGTCGGTTGGTCGATGAGCTCGGGCATGGATGTGTCGCTGGTCTTGGCTGCCCTGAACATGGCCGTCGAGAGCCGCCGACCTGCGCCCGGTTGCATCTTCCACTCCGACCGCGGGTCGCAGTATGCATCTGCCGACTTCCGTGCCGCACTCGCAGTCCCTGGCCTCGTTGCCAGCATGAGCCGATCCGGCAACTGCTACGACAACGCCGCTGCCGAGAGCCTGCACCACACGGTCAAGACCGAGTGCGTTCTGCTGCACGGCTACGCAACGCGCGACGAGGCTCGTGCCTGTGTGTTCGATTACATCGAGAGCTTCTACAACCGCAGGCGCATGCACTCGTCGATCGGCTACCGCTCGCCGGAGCAGTTCGAGATCGCGCACACCGGGTAGCTCAGGCCGACGAACTTCGCCGGGGCTCTGCCCCGGACCCCGAGGTTTGCAAGGCATGACTCCGGTGTCCAACCGGCACATCGCCGAGAATCGTAAAGAAGTCGGCCCCCGCCGATCGACTCGGCAGGGGCCGCGATGCAGCCGTTGGCTCACCGTCGGCCCGGCTATTCCTCAGCAGGTTGCACCTCTGCAGAGCCTGCGTCTGCTTCGCCGGGCGGGCGGATCGAAGCGGTGTTCCAGCCAGTTGACCAGCGCCGATTTCGCAGCTATGAAGCCCTGCCTCCAAACCCCGTGTCCACGGAACCGGGGCAGGGTCAAACTTCTTCAGTCGACGCCGGTGCATCGGCTTGCCGCGCTCGTCGTACGTCAGCTCCTTGTAGAGCTTGCGGCGCAGTGCCCAGCGCAACGCATCGTCGCCGCCGGAGACAGAATCCAACTGCGCGCGCACCAACTCCAGGATCGCGTTGGCCTGCTCCAACTCGGTCGCGCTCAGTCGGCGGTTCGCCATGTCACTCGTCCCACTTCATGCCGTGCCTCTCATCGACAGCTCGGTCCGGCACACTGCACGCCTACCCCGCGGATCCACGGGCGAGGATGTCGCGCACGCTCGATCTCGACCAAGTGCCGCCCCGACGCGTTCGCAGCCCGCGGCGGTTCAGTTCGGCGGCGATGGCGCCGTAGCCGCGCCGCTGCCCAGTCTTCGGCGACCGGCGCCGCAGCCGGCGGATCTCGGCAGCGACGCGAGCTTCCTCGGGGTGATCATCATCCTCGCCGTACGGCACCACGCCCTCGCACCTGCCCGCCTCCTGCCGCTTCGCCTCGCGGGCCTTCCGCAGCTTTCGCACCAGCAGTTCCTTCTCGGCTTGGTGGAACACGCCCTGGATCGACACCAGCGCCTTGGCCATCGGGTCGTCGTCGAGCGCGGCTGTCACGTCGCGCCCAGTGCATGCCTCCACGAGCGACACGCCCTCGCGCTGCAAGATGCCCAGCAGGGCGACCTGCACGCCGATCTCGCGCGCCAGGCGGTCCAGGCGCTCGATGACCACGTGGCGCACGCCGTTCGCCTTGATGGCTCCCACCATCGCCGAGAAGGCCGGCCGGTCGGCCTCGGTGCCCGTGTGTGCATCGCGGAAACACTCGACGATCTCGAACCCGTGGCGCGCGGCGTAATCCTGCACCGCCTCGTCCTGGCGCTGGAAGCCATGCCCGTCGAGTTGGCCGGCGGAGCTGACGCGGCAGTAGGCGAACGCCGGGGTGCACGGCTTCTTCATGCCCAAGCATCGGACATGGTGTGCGGGCTTCTACGGAATCTCGCACAGTTACGGCGCTGAAGTCCCGGTGCCTACGGGTGGTCCCGATGCGAGAATGAGCGTTGGCACCATGGCCCAGGATCCCGTCTTCAGCCTGCATCGCTATTTCCTCGGCGCGAACCGGATGCGGACGCACTTCGATGATCTGCTGAAGCAGGGCCGCGCGGACGTCACCGAGGACCCCGAGCTGCGGCTGTACATGGAAGCCTGGTACGGGATGCTGTTCGTCGTCGTCGAAGGCTGGCGCGAACTCGCACTCCACGACACCGAGGTTGACGAGCTACTGGGCTCGCCGCACGTGGATCTGCTGCGCCGGGTTCGCAACGGAGTCTTCCACTTCCAGCAGGACTACTACGACGATCGGCTGCTGGGCTTCGTGATCACCGACGGCACAGCGGAGTGGGTTCGCAACCTCAACCGTGCGCTCGGCAGGTTCTTCCTCGAACACCTCCGAGCACGGCGCCAGGTAACCGAGAACTGAACCCATCGACGGCTCCGTGCTGACGGTGGTTCGCGGTTGCCTCGCGCGCGCGTGTGGGCGGCACGTCGGGCACGACACCCCGGAGAACGCGAACGCAACAGCCAGCCGGGTTCGGGCAGTGTCAGGGATGTCAGGGGGTAAACAGGAAAGTAGATTCCAGAATCACACTTATGGAGGCATGGACGCCGCAGGGGAGAGTCCATGCGTGAGGAGGTTCCAGAGAGAACAGGTTCGGCGTTTAACCCCTGACAGCCCTGACAGCGAACTCGGTCAGAACGGTCCGTCGTCTCCCGCCGCCCTCGTCCCGGTCCACTCGTGCTTGAGCGCGATGCCGCCCCACGCGGACTCCCGTCCCTCCTGCACGGATAGGCGCTGGCCATTCCGAACGACGCCGTGCAGCGCCGCCGCGACCTCGGAACCCAGCTCCGCCTTGGTCAGGGTGTGCTGGACGTCGTTCGGCTTGCACCAGCGCCGGTACGCGTCGAACAGCGCATCCTTGCCCACCTTCCCCTGCGGATCCTCCTCGCAGCAGTCTTCCAGGAAGGCGACCACGTGCGACCCCGTTCGGTAGATCGCGTCGACCAGCGCCTGGCTCTTCGGCGGCAACTCGAACCGACCGCGAGCGCGAAGCCGCGCCCAGCCATCAAGCGCCCAGTTCAGGATGCCGGGCAGCTCCTTGCGGAGTGCGTCCTGCAAGCCCCTGTCCTCCCGCCCGAAGAAGGACGCTTCGATCTCCAGCGGCACGAACCGACCCGCAAGCGCACCGCTCGGGTCGGACAACCGCGGCACCTTGTTCGCCGCCATGAACACGCGCGCCGGCAGGATGCCCTCCCAGGCCGGCTTGTACTTCCGTTCGACGGTCACCACGTCTTCGCCCGTGATGTTCAACAGCCGCTCGACGGCGCCCGCCATCGCTCGGTTCTCCAACCGCAGGTCGGACACGAGCCACACCAGCTTGCCCAGCAGCGGCTCCAGCGGCGCAGTCCCCTGGTTGACGCGGTTCAGCGACAGCCCGGTCACGTTCGCCTTGCCCACCAGGTCGGCGACGACGCGGAGGATGGTCCCCTTGCCGCACCGCCGCGGTCCCTTGATGAAGAACAGCTTCTGCAACGACGTGTCGGGGATCAGCAGGTACCCGATGATCTCTTGCAGCAGCTCACGCTCCGTTGCTCCGTCGTCGTCCGGTCACAGCTCGCACAGGAACGAAGACCAGCGGCTCACCCTCGCGTCCGGGTCGTACGGAATGTCGATCAGGTTCCGCGTGAAGAACTCCGGCGTGTGCGGCATCAGCCTGCGCGTCGGCACGTGGAGCAGCCCGTTGGGCAACGCCAGCACCTCGGACGCGGGCGGTCGCCCAGCGGCGCCACGGAGCCACCGCTGGTGGTGCTGGTCGGTGGTGCGCGGCTCGTGCACGAGCAGTTGGAACGGCTCGTAGACCTCGCCCACGTTCTTGCGCAGCAGGGGGAACGGCTTCTGCTTGTCGTTTTTCTGCACCTTCGCGTGGTCCAGGAACTCCCACAGCTCACGCTTCACGGTGTCGTCTTCGACCTCGACGTAGTGCGAGCCGGCGTGATCCAGGTAGTCGCCGTTCGTGCGCAACAAGTGCGGGTACTTCATCTCGCGGAACAGCTCCGCGACGCGCTTGGGATGCGCTGCCTTCAGTACGACGATTCCCGCCGTGCCAGAGGGCTGCGGAGCGCCCTCGTTCACCACTTTCTCCCGCGCCTTGGCGATCTGGCGAGTCGCGTACCGGCGCACCTGTGCCACGGTGCCCTTGTCCAGCACGGACTCGCTGACCATGTTGTCGCGGTCCGTGATGATCGCGTAGATGGTCTCGTCGTCCACGCCGGCGCGAACCAGCGAGCAGACGGCGTAGAACAGCCACGCGCTGCGACTCTGGTCGTCGCCGTCAAGCGGCTGGTCCACGTCCTTCCCGTGCACGATGACGACCTTGCACCGACTGGGCACAGCAGCGGGCAGCGTCTCCAGGTCCACCCGTCGTGCGCCAGGCGCAGCGTCGACTGTGACCTTGGCTCGGCTGCCCCTGCCTGGCTTGTTGTCCGCAGCGACCGGGAACACCTCGATTGCGTATCTGGTCGCGGGATCCTCGTAGACTAGCCGGGCCATGGTCGGGCGCCGCCCTCGTTCGCGCTTGCGCGCGCAGGGTCGGTTCGGTGTCCACGGCACGCGGAAGATTCGGTCAATGTTCTGCGTGGCGTCGAGCTTCACGAGGTGCGCCACGCCCAGGTCGGCAACCACCGACCGGAACTGCTCGAACAGCCCTCGGTTCCTCGCCTCGACCTCGGCTACGGCGCGCTCGCGGTCGGGGTTCGGAGCGCACCTGTCCGGGTCTGCCGTCGTGAACCCGTCCTCGCGCAGCATGAAGCCACTCGGGTCCAGGCGCGCCGGCGGCAGTGACACCGGCTCGGTCAAGTCGTAGACGAGCTGGAACCCGCCGCCGCTGTCCACGCACCTGGTCGGCCTGCCGTGGCGCTTCGCGTGTTCCTCGATCACGCGCACGATCGCGGCGCGACCATCGAGCTGGTGCTGCCACGTGTCGGGGCAGTCCTTCGCCGGGTTCGCCACGTCCAGGTCCACGCCCAGGCACCGGACCTCGGTGACGTGGTGCTTGCTCGCCTTCAGCGACTCGGGCGGCACGACGCAGGGGCTCAGCGGCGTGTACGAGGAAGCCAGGGCCCGCAGCGCGAACGACCACTCCGTCGGCGTCGGCTCCGTGCCCTCGCGCACGACCAGGTTGTGGCTCGGCGTGATGCCGTCCCGGAAGAGCTTGAACGCGTGGACCATGACGGTGCCGCCGCGACGGCGCACCCAGTCCTTCGCCCGCTCCAGGTACTCGTCGTCGTTGGCGTCGTCGAGCAGCAGCGGTTGCACGTGGTCGCGCACGGTCTGCACGAACTCGGCGTCCATCGGCGGAGTGCGCGCACCTTCGCCGCTTCGTGCTACACTTCCCGTGTTCTCTCCATCGACCTCGCGCGCCTGGCCGGGCAGCGGGGTCGCGTCATTTCCGGGGTCGTCTCCCGGAACCTCGCGTTCGTCGCCGGTGCTCACGCTGCACCTCTGGCCTTGCGGCCTCGCTTCGGAACCAAGCGTGCGGCGCCAACCGCGGCCCAGTGCTCGACGATCCACCGCGGGGTCGTCATCAGCGTTCGGCCTTCGCTGACGGTCTTCAGCCGCACGCCGCATACGCCCTTCGTTGCGTGGCGCCACACCTTGCTGCGGTGGGGCCGGCGGCCGGTCAACTTCTCGTAGAGTGCCGGCGCGTCGGCCAGCAGGGGAATCAGTCGTCGTGTTGCTCCGCGGGGAGCACTGAAAGCAGATCGTTCACAGGTCACACAAGGGCGATGCTTGAACGCATGCCCGCTGTGTCGTCCTGGACCCCGCCTGCCCGTGCGCGAGGGCACGGGCAACACGACGACGAATCTTGACCGCCCACGGGTGGGTTGGGGCGGTGGCCGGGATGCCCCCGGTTCCGCGAGATTCTACCTCGTCTCAGCCACTCGTGGCGGTGTTCTTGACCACCGACACGTCGAAGTCGAACAGGCCCAACGCGGCCGCGACGTCCGGCAGGTCATGCGCGAGCCGGCTGCGCACGTCGTGCTCGCGGCGCCGCCTCTCCTGTCCTTCGGTCCGCTCAGCCAGCGCCTTCTCGTCTGCGTAGCGGCCGTGCTGCCGGAGCGCCAAACGCATGGCGCGCAGGTCGGCGTCATCGAGCCTTCCAGCGCGCTGCCCGCGGCGAACCTGGATCACGCGACCATCGGGGAGTTCCAGTTCGCGCATCGGGCCCGCACCACGGAAGTCGCACAGCGATTCGATCAGCAGTTCCTTCGCGAGCCGGCGGTCGCGTTCGGCCTTGTGCAGGGCTTCCGGAACTCCCTGCGCGCGCGTCACCGCGGCGCGGCATTCCTGGTACCGGTCAAGTGCCTGCGCGATCCGGGCCAGATCAGCCGCGCTCGGCTCCCGGTGCGCATCGGAGTAGTCGTAGGCGATCATCCCAGTTCCTCGAATCAGAGTACACCGGCGAGCGACACGAGGCGGTCTCGTTCTGCACCTACCCCGCCTCCTCCATCACGGCGGCCGCCTTCGCCAAGTCGCGCCGCGCGTACTGCATCGACATCTCGGCGTCGCTGTGACCGAGCGCGACCCGGACCGCTTCCAGGTCCAGCGCCGCCTGGATCCGGCCGGCGGCCGCGTGCCGCAACTGGTAGGGGTGCCAGTCCGGTAACAGTTGTACGCCCTGCTCGCGCCGCTCGCGGTTCGCGGCGGCCACCGCCCGTTGCACGGCCTTGCGCACGGCACCGGCGTCGTACGTTTCGCCCACAACGCGATCGGGCCGGGCGGCCTTCTCGCGCTCGTAGCGGGCCAGGTGACTGGCGTACAGTGGCGTCTTCCGCTCCTGCCGCTTCCGCGGCTCCATCTCGGCCACGGCCTCGGCGGGCGAGAACAACGGCTCGCCGGCGCCGCGCCGCAGCAGGAACGGCGTCAGGATCTCGCGCGCCCGGGGACCGAAGTGCAGCTCGCGCAGTTTGCCCCGGTGGGAGTTCTTGTGGTGCTCCAGCCGAGCCACCCACGGCGTGCCGCTGCGGTCGATGTCGCGCGGCCGCAGCCGGAACAACTCGCTGGGCCGCGCGCCGGTCCACCACATGATCTCGATGAGCGCGGCGACCGGGCGCGACAGGTGCGGCAGGGTGGCGTCGACCACCCACCGTTCCACCGGTCCGACCTCGCGCCCCTCGCGCGCGCCGTGCTGGCCCTTCTTCAGCGGTGCGACCGCGGCCAGCCCGTGGGCCAACCCCGCCGGCGCCATCTCCTCGGCCACGGCCCAGGTGAACGCAGCGACCACCAGCCGGACGCGCTCGTTGATCTCGCGCCGGCACAGCCGACCCGTCTTCAGCATCGCCACGCGCACGGCCTGCAACTTCTTGGGCCCGAAGTCCGCCGCCGGCTGCGGCCCGTACAGGTCGCGCACCGGCCGCAGCGCCAGGTCGACGCGCGCGTAGTTGTTGCGCTGCCAGTCGGCTGCGTTGATCTCGCGGACGTGCGCGAGGTACTGGTCGCAGACGACGGCAACGGTGACGGCGCCGGGCATCGTGCGCACCATCAGCATGTCGTCGTTCAGCTCGCGGTCGTTCGCTTCCCACTGCGCCTTCAGGGCAGCGAAGCGGATGCGAGCCTGCGGGTCATCGGATCGGCCGAAGTTGATCTTGCGGCCGTTGAACTTGGCGAACGCGTAGCCGTCCTTCGTGGACAGCAGGCGGGGTCCTTCTTTGCTCACAGCGGGGCTCCTGGTCGGCGAAAAGGTCGAACGTTGGACCTTTCGCGTCGGATGCGCCGCGCTGCCCCGTGGAGCAGGTTCGCGCTAAGTGCGCGCTCGGCATCGAACTGTACGACAGAAAAACTGGTCGGGGCGAGAGGATTTGAACCTCCGACCTTTGCGTCCCGAACGCAACGCTCTACCAAGCTGAGCCACGCCCCGACCGGGCGTCTGCGACCCCTTTCGGGGCCGCACGCGAGGCGGAGACGCTACCGAACCCGAGCCCATGCGTCAAGGCGGCCGCCTCCGCTTTTCCAGCTCCATCCAACACTCGCGGCCCCACCACGGGCAGCCACCATCACTTCGCCCACCACCACAGCCACCAACGAAAACCCCGCCGCACCGCAGCGTTCCCCCCGCGCCCCGCTACCCTCTGCCCCCTCGTCACGCCCCGCTGTCCGCTGCCGGCCGGTCCCCCGCATGCGCATCCAGCTGCTCGTTCCCGAGATCCGCGAACTGCTGCAAGAAGGCAGCAGCAAGGAACTCGTGTCGGTGCTGCAGGAGATGCACCCGACCGATGCCGCGGCGATCCTCTCCGCGCTCGAACTGCCCGAGATCGTCGCCATCCTGTCGATGCTCCCCGTCGACCTCGAGCGCGACGTCTTCGGCTACCTCGAGCCCGACGTGCAGGAACTGTACGTCCTCGGCGCCGGCCGCGAACGCGTCAAGGCGGTGCTGCTGTCGATGCTCAGCGACGACCGCGCCGAGTTCCTCGATCGCCTCGACGAACGCGTGCGCAGCCAGCTGGTGCCGCTGCTGCCGAACGCCGCGCGCGAGGACCTGCTGCGCCGCGGTTCGTTCCGCGAAGACCAGGTCGGCGCGTTCTTGTCGACCGACTTCGCGGTGCTCGACGAGAAGCTCAGCGCGCGCGCCGCGATCGCCGAACTGCGGCGCCAGGCACCCAGCAAGGAGACCATCTACTACAGCTACGTGCTCGACCGGAAGGGTTGCCTGATCGGCTTCGTGTCGCTGCGCGACCTGATCCTCGCCGGCGACGATCAGCCCGTCGCCGAAGTGATGAAGACCGACCTGGTGTCGATCTCCGCCGACGCCGACCAGGAGCAGGCCGCCCAGATCATCCGCGACTACGACCTGATCGCGCTGCCGGTCGTCGACCAGCACAAGCGACTGGTCGGCATCGTCACCCACGACGACGCCGTCGACATCGTCGCCGAGGAAGCGCAGGAAGACTTCGAGAAGATGGCCGGCATCACCGGCCACGGCGTCGTCGACGACGACTACGACCACGCGTCGACGCCGATCCTGGCGCAGTTCCGCCGCCGCGCGCCGGTGCTGTGCCTGCTGGCGGTGTTCTGGGTGATCACCGCCGGCATCATCCAGGGCTTCGAAGAACACCTGAAGCGCGGTTCGGTGCTGCTGCTGGCGCTGCTGCCGATGGTGATGGCGACTGGCGGCATGGTCGGCACCCAGGCAAGCGCGCTGATCATCCGGGCGCTGACGACCGGCAACGCCGGTGGCCGCGTCGGCCAGGTGCTGTGGAAGGAACTGCGTGTGGCCACGGTGATGGCCGCGGCGCTGGCAGCGATCGCGTTCGGCGACGCGGTGCTGATCAGCCTGCTCGAGAGCGAACGCGATCCGTGGCCGACCGTGCTGCATTCCGCCGGCGTGATCGCGCTGGCGATGACCGCGCACGTCGTGTCGGCGGCGCTGCTGGGCGCGCTGACGCCCTTGGTGGTCAAGAAGCTGCGCGGCGACCCGGCGATGATCAGCACGCCGGCGGTCACCGCGATCGCCGACCTGACCGGCGCGACGATCTACCTGGTGCTGGTCACGATGCTGCTGACCGGCGGCTGAACGTCAGCCCACCGGCGGCTGCGCCGGCGACGGCACCACCGGCGGCGTCGCACTCGGCGGCACATCCTCGACCGGCTTGTCCTCGCCGGCCGCGACCAGCCGCTTCAGGTGGATCCGGAACTCGCCGCGCTCATCCGGCTCCGCCTGGCGCCAGCGACCCTGCTGCCGCCGGTTCTGCACCGCGGAGCCCTGCATCATCACCGAAGTGACGTGCCGCGCCTGCGGCGTGAACACGTGCACGCGGCCCTTCGGCCCGAGCACGACGATCGTGCTCTTCTCGGTGTCCCACCAGATCGCGTCGTCGTGCGCCTCGCCGGCATCCGGATAGGCGCGCGGCGTCGGCCGTTGCCCCTCGTCGGCGCGCTCGTTGGCGTGCTGCGTCCGGCGACCGGCATGGCGAGCCCGGCTCGCCAGCCGCTGCGCCAGTTCGACCAGCAACGGCCGCGCGAACTCCTCCTCGTCGACCTCGCCGTTCTGCAACAGCCCGGCCAGTCGCAGCGCCTCGGTGTCGAGGTGCCGCTGGCAGCGGCTCAGCAGATTCAGCAGCGACGGATCGGCGAGATCCATCACATCGACGGCGCCGACCGGATGCAGCCGCAACCGCGGCTTGCCTTCGAGCGTGGTGCCGCGCAGCAGTTGGAAGGAGAACGCGCACTTGCCCTCGGCGCCGAGCACGCGGAACAGGCCGGCATCGACCTGGCCGAGGATCTTGAACACCG
The DNA here is from genome assembly GCA_016713175.1 of Planctomycetota bacterium. GTDB lineage: Bacteria > Planctomycetota > UBA1135 > UBA1135 > UBA2386 > JADJPQ01. The sequence goes on along the minus strand of JADJPQ010000004.1, from coordinate 57,721 downwards.
GCGAGTTGTTGCCGAACTCGGCGAGCTGTTGCGTGCGCAGCACGCGCCCCATGGTCACCCGCGTCAGCACGATGTCGTCACCGGCCAGCAACTGGTCGATGCCCGGGTCCTTGCGTTCGATCGCCAGCGTCACGAAGTCGGAGAACACCGGCTTGCCGGTCGAGCTGTAGCCATCGAACACCTGGCGCGGCTCGGCTGGCCGGCAGCCTTCGGCATCGGCGGTGCCGGCGAAGTACGAGAAGACCGCGCCGGGAATCAGCGCCTTCTCGTGCTCGCGGACTTCGCGGACGCGCTGCAGGATCTGTTCGACCGCGGTGCTGGCGGCGCGACGCGCGTCGAGGTTGGCATCGAGCGGCACGCGCAGGTTGAGATCGAGGAAGCGCGGCATCGCCAACGGATCGACGCCTTCGATCTTCAGCAGCGCCTGCGCCATCTCGGCGAGCGCCTTGGTGGCGACCAGCGCGAGATGCTCGGAGCCCTTGCGATCATGACGACGGTGGCGCGGGTCGTGCCGTTGGTCGTGGCGCGGCTGGCCATGGCGCGGATGCCGTGGCTGCTGCTGATGCTGCGGGCGCCGTGGCTCTTGCGGGACCGGACCGTCGCCGGCCGGCGCACCCTCGGGCGAACCCTCCGTCGGCGCACCACCCTCGGCACCGTCGGCACCCTCGGCACCATCGCGATCGCGACGACCACGCCGGCGGCGACGGCGACGACGCCGGCCGCCTTCGCCCGCGCCACCCTCGGGTGTATCGCCGGGCTCACCACCGGAACCCTCGGACTGCGGCGGCACACCAGCATCACCAGCGGGTGCTTCGGCGGCGACAGGCGGCGGTGCCGGGGGCGCGGGTTCGGGCGCCGGAGCAGGTACGTTCGTCGGATCGGTCTCGTTCACGGGGCAGGGAATGTCCGGTCCGCACCGCGTGACGACAAGCGCCGAACGCGCTTTCGCGGGCCACAGCGCGCATTTCCCTTCCGCCCTGCCGCCTGCTTCAATCGCGCCGCCATGACCGCCATCCACGACTCGATCCTGTCCGCCGTCGGCGGCACGCCCATCGTCCGCCTGAGCCGTATCGGCAGACACCTGCCAGTCGAACTGTACGGCAAGTGCGAGTTCATGAACCCGGGTGGCTCGGTCAAGGACCGGATCGGCGTCCGGATGCTGCTCGATGCCGAGAAGTCGGGCCGCATCAAGCCGGGCGACACGCTGATCGAACCGACGTCGGGCAACACCGGCATCGGCCTGGCCCTGGCGGCAGCGGTGCGCGGCTACCGGGTCATCATCACGATGCCGGAGAAGATGTCGCGCGAGAAGCAGGTCGTGCTCGAAGCGCTCGGCGCCGAGATCATCCGCACGCCGACGGAAGCCGCATGGGACGCGCCGGAAAGCCACATCGGCGTCGCCCGCCGCCTGAAGCAGGTGATTCCCGATTCGCACATCCTCGATCAGTACGGCAACCCCTCCAACCCGTTGGCGCACGAGGAAGGCACCGGCCGCGAGATCGTCGAACAGATGGGCGGCAAGGTCGATGCCGTGGTGATGACCGCGGGCACCGGCGGCACGATCACCGGCGTCGCGCGGGCGGTCAAGAAGGCGGTCCCGAAGTGCAAGATCGTCGGCGTCGATCCGGAGGGTTCGATCCTCGCGGGGCCGGGCCCGATCAAGAGCTACAAGGTCGAAGGCATCGGCTACGACTTCATCCCCGACGTGCTCGACGTCAAGCTGGTCGACCGCTGGGTCAAGAGCAACGACAAGGACAGCTTCCGGGTCGCGCGGCAACTGATCCGGCAGGAAGGCCTGCTGGTCGGCGGTTCGTGCGGTGCATCGGTGTGGGCGGCGATGCAGGTCGCCAAGGATTTCGCAGCGGGCAGCAAGATCGTCTGTCTGCTGCCGGATTCGATCCGCAACTACCTGACCAAGTTCGTCGACGACCGCTGGATGCGCGAGAACGGCTTCCTCGAGGAGGACTGGGCAATCGGCACGATCGCCGAATTGTTGCGGTCGATGCCGCGCCACGAAGTCGTCACCGTCGACGTCGCCGACGAACTGGGCAAGGCGGTCACGCTGTTCAAGGAACGCGGGTTCTCGCAGCTGCCGGTCACCGATCAGGGCAAGCTGGCCGGCATCCTGACCGAGTCGGATGCGCTGCGCGTGCTGGTCGAAGGCCATGTCAACGCCAGGACGTCGATCGCCGAGGTGATGGTGCGCAAGGTGTCGACGATCGCGCCGCATGCACCGGCGAGCGAACTGCCGCGGATCTTCGAACGCGGCGAAGTGGCGCTGGTGGTCGACGACGGGCGGCGGGTGCTCGGGTTGATCACCAAGCTGGACATGATCGAGTATCTGACGCGGCGGCCGACGGTCTGAGCGACGACGGATACGATCGACCACCATGTCCGAGAGCAGGCAACGTGGCCACCGCTGGCAGCCGATCGCGGATCTGCCAGCCGACTGGACGCGCTGGCGCGACAGTTCCTTGCCCGGGCTGTTGGCGGTCTGGCATCGACGACGGCAGGAACTGCCCGAATCGGCAGTTCGTGAGTTCCTCGCGCGCCTGGTCCGGCGCTGGAGCATCGAGACCGGCATCCTCGAGCGAATCTACACGCTAGACGAAAGCGCGACGCAGACCCTGGTCGAACTCGGCTTCGACGCCGCGCACCTATCGCACGGCGACAGCGACCTCCCCGCCGGTCAGTTGATCGCGATCCTCGAGGATCATCGCGACGCCGCCGAAGGCCTGTTCGCGTTCGTCAACCATCGCCGCGACCTGAGCACGTCGTACATCAAGGAACTGCATCAACAACTGTTGCGCCACCAGGAGTTCGCCGACGGCGTCGACTCGATGGGGTCGCCGGTGCAAGTGCGCGTGCGCAAGGGCGACTGGAAGCAGTGGCCGAACAACCCGGGGGATCGGCGGTCAGGGCAGCTGATCCACGAGTACTGTCCGCCGGAGCAGACCGCTTCGGAGATGGATCGGTTGCTTCTGCTGCATCAATCGCATGCCGACGTGCCGTTCGAAATCGAAGCGGCGTGGCTGCACCATCGGTTCACGCAGATCCATCCGTTCCAGGACGGCAACGGCCGGGTCGCGCGCGCGTTGGCGACACTGGTGTGCCTCCGCGCCGGGTCGCTGCCGTTGGTAGTCGAGCGCGGCGACAAGCGGGAGTACATCGCGGCGCTCGAACAGGCGGATCGGGGGGATCTGGGCGCTTTGATCGGCATGTTCCGGCGGCAACAGCAGGAGGCGTTGTTGCGTGCCTTGCAACTAGCAGAGCTACGCGAGGCACCTTCAGGCCTCGCGGCCGTTCTCGAGGAAGCCCGCAAACGACTTGAATCCACTGCTGACTCGTTCCGGATTGCGAGCGGAGCTCGTGGCCGCGTCGAGTCCCTGCTTCAGATCGCCATCCGCCGCTTCGAAACCGCCGCTCGGGACGTCACCGCCATCGGCGCCCAGGGGATCGGCGCGAGGATGATGTTCGCGAACGACGCAAACAGCACGCGATACTGGCAACAGATCTCGGTCGCGGCCGGGGCCCTCGGTTACGACGCGGATCCAATCGGACACCGAGCGTGGATCGTCCTCCACATCCTCTGGGGCGGAGTCGGGGGGTGGAGCGAACAGCGCCGCTGCGACCTCGTGGTCTCCCTGCACCCGGTCCGGAACACCAGCGAACACGTGATGGCGGCGGTCGCGTTGCTATGCGAACAGAGCACCATGCGCACGGGCGACGACGACGTGCGCAACTCGCAACTGGCATGCAAGGCGCCGTTCACGTTCACGGACCTCGCCGAGTTCAACGACGAGGCCGCCCGGTTCACCGCGTGGCTCGAAAGCGCACTGGTCATGGGCCTCGACGGCTGGCGCAGAATGCTCTGACTACTCGCGCGCCGCTTCCTTGCTGCCGACGACCGTCATGTTCATGCCGATCTGCACCGACACGACCTTGCCGTCGACCTCGATCGCCGTCTTGCCGTTCAGATACCAGCCGAACGATCCGGTCGAGAACGCCTTGACCTCGGCGAGCATGTCCTGACCATTGATGTTGATCTTCAACGGCTTGGCCTGGGCGACGAACTGGGCCTGGGTGAGCGGGCACGAGGACTTGACCATGACCCCATGGTCGTCGACCGGCACAGGAAAGCCAAGCGACAGCCGGCGGACCGGCCGCGCACGTCCTGCTACTTGCCGACGCGGCCCAGCCGCGCAACGACGCTCTGCAGTTCGTCCTTGGTGATCGGCAGCGCGACGAGGACAGGTTCGACGCCGCTGTCGACCTCGATCTCGCCCCACCACAACGCCTCCGGATCGTGGACGGTACGGCGGAACTCGATCCGATGACGGCCCGGCCCATCCAGCGAAAACGCATCCTCGGCGAAGCTCCAGACCCGATGCAACGGTTCGCCAAACCGCGAGACTTCGTCAAGCCCACGGATGGTCACGTGCACGCCGACTGGCAACGCACTGCCCGCCGGCAGCGTGAACTGCGCCCGGCGGCGGGGCTCCTGCGTCAGTTCCACCTTGGCTTCTGGAGACTTCACCAACACCGTGCGCATGTACGGACTCGACACCGCGAAGCCCTCGTCGTCCGGCAGCAACGCCATCGTCTCCGGCCAGCGTTGCGGCCCTTGGCTGGTGACCGACTGGCCGCGACGCACGACGCCGACGCGTACTCCACGCGCATCTTCACCATTGGCAGTCCTGACGTGCAGCGAGCTGACCACGAAGCCCTCCGTCCATGCGACCTCACGCAGACGTGGATCGAGCGACTCACTGCCAGCAGGAATCGCGATGGCCTCGAACCGGGCGACCCGCCGACCGCGCAACGTGATCTCGACGTCGGCAGTCCCCGGATGCAGGTTGTCGAAGAGCCGTTCCCCGGTCACTTGATCCTCCGCCCAGCCATGCGGTCTGCCCCCGGCCTGGGTGACGTTGACGTGAAGCAAGCCCGGTGCGCGCGGCGAAAACGACACGCGCAGGCGGCCGGCGGGTGCAACCACGAGACGATGCCCGAGCACCGGAAGCGGCACCTCGCCGCCCGCGATCACGACCATGCCGCGATCGCCGAGCGTCAGCTCCGCCGCCTTGCGGCGAGGAGCCAGTTCGGCGAGTGCGAACGCACCATCGGCCCCCGACGTCGCCGCGACTTCGGCGTCGCCAACCACCGCCCACCCGCGCTCACCGAGCGCCCAGGTCCGCGTCATCACGACCCGCACGCCCGGAATCGCCTGCCCATCCAACCCCACCACGGTACCCGCGACGGCGACCGGCGCCGGCGCCAGGCGCAGTTCGCCGAGGTCGGTCCGGCCAGGCATCGACGCAACACCGGCCTGCAGAACTGCCCGTTCGTCGGCGACGAACTGCACATCGAACGCCTCGGCTCGCACCGACTCCGGCACCGCGACCGAGAACGCACCATCGGCGGCCGTAGTCAGATGCTCGGCACCGACACCACGGTCATTGGCGAACCAGGCACGAACGGGCCGGCCCGAGATGCCGCGGCCCTGGTCGTCGACCAGACGCCCGATCAGGATCGGCGACGAAGCGGTGGTGCGCACTCCGAAGACGACCAGTTCGCCGGCCTGGGTCGGCCCTGGTTGTTCGTGCCGGATCTCACCAGCCACGCCGTCGGCGACTGCGTGCGCCACCAGCTGCTGTTCGAGCGCGACCACATACTCGGCTTCGTCAGCGGTCGATCGAACCGGTAGAATGTTCATCCCTTGCCGCGATCGCGGCGCCGCCGGGGGCAGCAACTCGACCGACTTCAGACCCGAGCGCGGGTGCTCCTGCTCGTCGTACAGACGCACGACGACACGGCCGATGGCAGGCACGACCAGATCGGATGGTTGGTCGGATCCGGTCTCCAACATCGCCCGACACGGCGTCCCACCGACCATCTGCAACTGGACGCAGACCTTGTAGTTCTTCGAGCCCATCGCGGAATACAGACCCGGCAGGCGGAACTCGACCTCGCCGCGCGCATCGCTGACGCCCGTACCGAAGGCGCCGAACAGACCGTCGCGGCCATCGAGCATGCCGATCGACAAAGGCACGTTCGGCACCGCCTGACCCTGTGCATTCACCGCCCGCACCCGCAGAACGGTCGTTCGACAGACCCGGATGGTCGGTCGCCCATCCGTTCCTCTGGCCGGCATCAGCATGCCAAGACCCGCTTCGGTCATGGCGATGGCCTGATCGCAGGGCGGCAGAACAGCGACGCCGTCCGCACCGGCGGCGAAGCGCTGGCCTTGCAGGAACGGCGTGATCAACAGCGACTGTTCGACATCCGGTCCGGGCACGCCGGTCGGACGCCGGAACGGACTGCCCTTCGGCACGATGAACACAACGGCACCAGCGATCGGCGCGCCAGTCGCATCGTCGACGACCAGCAACGACTGGCCATCCACGGGCGCCGTCTGCACCGGCTTCGCCAGCAACGCTGCGCGCAGGTCCGCCGGCAGCTCCGGTTCCTGAGCCCGAACGTTCGCGATCGCCAGCAGACCGAGCGCGAACACCAGCCGGAGCGCCACCATCGTCAGCTGAACGGCACCTCGGCTTTGCCGACGAAGTGCGTCTTCCCGGTCGAGGTCGTCAGTGCCGCCGCCTCGGCCCGCGCTTCCTGTTCTTGCGCGTACGGAAACGACTTCACTTCCTTGCCGCCCGGATCGCAGACCTGCCAGACGATCTTGACCCGCCCACGCTGCTTGACGTCCGCGGCGCGACCCAGCGTCTTCTTGCTGCCGCCGCTCGCTCCGGACGAACCGGAAGAACGCGAACCCGACGAACTCGTCGACTTGCCCGAAGCCTTGGCGGCGTCACGTGCCGCCCTGGCGGCTTCCTTCTCCTTGGCCTTGATCTCGGCTTCGAGGCGCAATGCCTCGAGGCGATCCCTGGCGGACGTCCTGGCCATGCTGACTGCTCCCGGCGAGTGGTTTTCTGCGTGCGGTCGTGAGGCCGCAGCATAGCACCGTCAACGGGCGTCGAAAACGTTGCTTCCGGGCAGTTCCTGCTCGCAGTAGATGCAGTGCCGTCGGCGGCTGTTGCTGTTGCGCCCGCAGGCCGGACAGACGATCACCGAACGGCTGATCCGGCCATCGGGCCGGCCATCGCGCAGATCGATCGCCTCGATCCGCGCGAGCAGCGCGGCCTCCGTGTACGCACCGGAATCGCGCAGCAGTTCCCACAGCGCCTGCGCCACCAGCGTCAGACGGTCGAGGCGCCGCTGCAGGTCGCCGACCTGCTGATCCACCTGCCGCGCCAGCGCCTCCGCCTCGCGGGCAACCTGCTGCGGATCCTCATCGTCCCGATAGATCGCGAACGCTCCGTGCATCGGTGTCCTTGGACGCCGACCGGCGTCGAGCGTCAGTCCGATGTCTTAGCCGGCACGGCCCGCGGCGACAGCGTGCCGGGCCGCATTTCTTCCGGGTCCACGCTGGCAGCCGCTGGCACGCAGCGCCATAGTGCGGATCGGAATGAACTTCAGCCGAGAGGTAGCGGCGCTGCGTGTGAAGTTGACCGCGATGGGGACGCCCGCGCGGGCCGAAAAAGCCAAGTCCTACCTGAAGAGCGAACTGACGTTCCTCGGCGTCGACGCCAAGGGCATCCGGCAGGCGGCGAAGGAGTTCTGCGCCGCCTTCCCCGAAGTCGGCCGCGCCCAACTGACCGCGTTCGTCAAGGCGCTGTGGAAGACCGGCATCTACGAACATCGCGCCGTCGGCGTCGGCATCCTCGAGTTGCGGCGAACTCTGCTCGAACCACCGGATCTGGCGATCCTCGAGGACCTGCTGCGGCACAGCCACACCTGGGCCCTGGTCGACTGGCTGGCAGTTCACGTGGTCGGCGATCTGGTGACGCGCAACAAACGACTGACCAAGGACCTCGAACGCTGGGCCAAGGACAAGGACTTCTGGCTCCGCCGTTCGGCGCTGCTGGCGCTGCTGCTGCCGCTGCGCGCCGGCAAAGGCGACCTGGTGCTGTTCGAGAAACTGGCGGTACCGATGTTCGGCGAGACCGAGTTCTTCATCCAGAAAGCCATCGGCTGGGTGCTGCGCGAAGCCGGCAAGAAGCAGCCGGCCGCGGTCCGCGCGTTCCTCGAGCGGCATGGCGACGCGATGGCAACGCTGAGTCGCAAGGAAGCGTCGCGGCGGCTGGGTGACGACGACGATCAGGACGGCGAAGGCGCCTGAGCGCGTGACAAACGGCGGGCGCGGATCCTGACGAGCGCGTGTGCTCACGCCGACGGATCCGCCTGCCCCAAGCGCAACGCCAGCCGCGACAGCCCGCGGTAGACCAGGTTGCGGACGGCACCCTCACTGCGCTGCATCTTCGCAGCGATTTCGGCGTACGACATCTTGCACAACCGGTAGAGCGTGATCGCCTCGCGATAGTCCTCATCGAGGCCATCGAAGGCATCCTCGATCCGGCGCATCGCTTCGGCCGACTGCAGACCGCGGCTCGGAGTGCACAGATTCGCATAGCAATCGAGCAGCGCCTGGCTCTCGTCGGCCGGCAGTTCTGCTTCGCGGCCGGGATTCCGCTTCTCGGCCCCGACGAACCGCGCCCGCTCCAGCAGCTTGTTCTGCGCCCGCGCATACAACCAGTGCCGGAACGCGGCCTCGCCGCGCCACTCGAAGTCCGCCAGATCGGCCAGCGCTTCGCGGGCCACCGACTGCACCAGATCGTCCGCGGTCAGCCGCGCGCGCAGGGTCGCGCCCATCCGCAACCGCAACCAGCCACGCAGCGTCGGCAGCTGCTGGACCAGCAGCGACTCGACCGCCGCGCGATCGCGCGAACCGGCCGCCTTGACCAGACCTTCGGTGGCATTGCCATCGCCCATGGGCACCCGCAGGATACCGCAACGGCAGTCCGACGATGAGCCCCGACACCCAACGCGCGGCCGGCGATCCCGACCCGGTCCTCGAGGACCTGCTGGTCGCGGCGTTGGCCGCTTTCGACGACGGTGGCAACGCCGCGGTCGAAACGCTGCTGGCGCAGCATCCAGCGCACGTCACCCGGTTGCGGCGTGCCCTCGCCGACCTGCGCATCGCCGACCTGTTCGGCGACCAGCGTCTGGCGCCCGACCGGCTCGGCGACTTCCGGCTCGGTCCGCAACTCGGCAGCGGCGGCATGGGCGTCGTCTACGAAGCCGAGCAGATCTCGCTGCAGCGCAAGGTCGCGGTCAAGGTCGTCCGCCCCGAACTGCTGTTCCTCGACGGCGCCCGCGAACGCTTCCGCCGCGAGATCGACGCGATCTCGCGCCTCGAACACCCGGCCGTCGTGCCGATCCTGGCCTGCGGCGAAGTCGACGGCCGGCCGTTCTACGCGATGCCGTGGCTGCGCGGTTGCACCGCCGACGAAGCGGTGCGACGCCTCGCCGGGCAGAACCCCACCGACCTGGTCGGCGCCGACCTGCAACGTGCGATCGCCCAGGGCCAGCCGGCGGAAGACCCGGACTCGACCTTCGCCGGCCGCTGGTGGCAGGCGTGCGCGCGACTGGTCCGCCAGATCGCGCTCGGCATCGCCCACGCGCACCGCCGCGGCATCCTGCACCGCGACCTGAAACCGTCCAACGTGATGTTGACCCCGGACGGCCGCGCGCAGGTGCTCGACTTCGGCCTCGCGCTCGTCCGCGGCGACCAACGACTGACCCGCACCGGCAGCGAGCCCGGCACCCCGGCGTGGATGGCGCCCGAACAGCTGCGCGGCGCCGCCGCCGACGAACGCACCGATGTCTATGGTCTGGCTGCGATCCTGCATCACCTGCTGACGCTCGAGCCCCCGTTCCCGATCGGTGACTCGGAAGTGCTGCGCAGCCGGATCCTGCAGGGCCAGCGCCGCCCGTTGCGGGAACGCAATCCGGTGGTGCCGCGCGATCTGGCCATCGTCGTCGCCGCGGCGATGGACGTCGATCCGGATCGCCGTCACGCCACCGCCGCCGCGTTCGCCGACGATCTGCTGGCGGTGCTGCAGTCGCGACCGATCCAGGCGCGACGCTTGCCGTGGCGCCATCGACTGGTGCGCTGGGTGCGCCGCCATCCGGCATGGGCCACCGGTGCCGCCGCAACGCTGCTGTTCACCGCGCTGATGCCGAGCGGCCTGTGGCTGCAACAGCGTCAGGCCAACAAAGCGCTGGCGGCGGCCAAGACCGGCGTCGATCGCAGCTACGACCTGTCGATGGCAGCGATCGAGTCGCTGTTGCTGCACGTCGGCGACAAGCGCCTGCGGCAACTGCCGGGCGCCCAGCAGATGGCGGCGGAGATGATCGAGCAGGCACTGGCGTTCTTCGATCGCCTCGCGGTCGAGAGTCCGGACACCGAACGCGTGCACCGGATGCGGCTGTCGGTCACCAAACGGCTGTTCGAGATCTACCTGAACCTCGGCGACCTGGAGCAACTGCCGCGCCTGACCGCGATGCGGATGCGCCTGCTCGACGCCGCCGAGCCGACCGACGCGTTGCGGCTCTTGCGGGTCGACACGTTCACGATGATCGCCAACCAGGAACTGGCCCGACTGCAGCCCGTACCGGCCCAGGCCGCGATCGAGCAGGCCCGCGCGCTGCTGCAGCCGCCGTTCGAGTTGCCCGAGCATCGCGCCCGCGAACGGATCTGCCAGGGCCAGTTGGCCGGTCTGCAGGCGCGCGTCTGCGAACTGACCGGCGACCGCAACGGTGCCATCGCCAGCCTCCGGACTTCGATCGCCATCGAACGGGAAGTCTGGCGGGCGGATCCGCAGCTCAACTCGGCCCGCAACCTGGCCAGTTCGCTGCTGAATCTCTCGCGTGCCCTCCAGGCGCCGAATGAACGCGCGGACGCGGTCGCGGCCGCGCAGGAAGGCATCGATCTGGTCGCCGGGCTACCGCCCGACGAGGGCAGCTGGCCGACGCCGGGGATGGTGCACGCCAGGCTGCTCGGCCGGCGCGGACTGATCGAGAGCAACGGCGAACCCGAACAGGCCGTCGCCACGCTGACGACGGCGGTCGCCGCCTTCGACGTCCTGCTGCAGCGCTATCCCGAACTGCTCGACCTGCGGGGCGAGGCCGGTGGCACGCGCCACAACCTCGCCCGCATCCTGTTCGAACGCAAGGACCTGGCCGGCGCGCGTGTGCTGCTGGAGGCGGCGATCGTCGACCAGGAGTTCGTGCGGCAGCGACGCCTGCAAGACCCGGTAGCGCTCGACCACCTCGGCAAGCACCGCCGGCTGCACGGCATCGTGTTGCGCCAGCAACGCGATCGCGCGGCGCTGCCAGCGGCCGCGGAAGCGTTGCTGGCGTTGCCGCTGAATGGCGACATGGCGCAGCAAGCCGCCCGTTCGTTCCTGGTCGCCGCCGATGGCGCCCCGCCCGAGCAGGCCGGCCTGCTGCTCGGCCGCGCCATGGCGGCGCTGCAGGAGGCCGAACGGCGCGGCTTTGGCGCCGGCAAGCTCGCCGAAGCCGTCTGGCAGCCACTGGCGGAGCTACCCGAATTCAAGGCCCTGCAGGAACGGCTCCGGGCCAGACCGGATCAGGGCAACCGCTGAAGATGCAATCGCGACACGCGACACCCCGCGACAGCGGCACCGGATCGCGCAATGCTGGGCGGCGATGCACTGCCGCACCCTTGCCCTCTGGCTGTTCGCCAGCGTCGCGCCGCTGTGCGCGCAATCTCCCATCGATCCACTCGGTGTCCCCGGCACGCGGATCATCGTCGGCGGCGGCAAGCTGACGGACGCGATCGTCGCCCGCTTCGTCGAACTGGCCGGTGGCGACCAGGCGAAGATCGTGCTGGTGCCGACGGCCAGCGCCCGCGCCGACGAGGCGGCGGAACAACAGAAGACACTCGAACTGTGGCAGCAGCGCGCGCCGAGGGCCACCGTGACCGTGCTGCACACGCGCGATCGCAGCGTCGCCGACAGCGAAGCGTTCTGCGCGCCGCTGCAAACCGCCACCGCGCTCTGGTTCGGCGGCGGCGCGCAGAAGCGCATCGCCGACGTCTGGCTCGACACCCGCGCCGAACGCGAACTGTACGCACTGCTGCGCCGCGGCGGGGTCGTCGGCGGCACGTCCGCTGGCGCCGCGATCCAGAGCAAGACGATGATCCAGGAAGGCAACCCGGATCCGGTGATCGCGCGCGGCTTCGACCTGGTGCCGTTCGGCATCGTCGATCAGCACTTCGGGCAGCGCAACCGGCTGGCGCGCCTGTTGACCGCACTGACCGCACATCCGGGCCACCTCGGCATCGGCATCGACGAGAGCACCGCAGTCGAACTCAGCGGCCGCCGGCTGACCGTTCACGGCAACGGCACGGTCAGGCTGGTGCTCGCCGCCGCCGCCGGCCGCGACGAACGGGTCGTCGAACTGCGCGCCGGCGACAACGCCGATCTCGTGGCCTGGCAACGCGCGGCCCGCGATCGCACGTTGCCGCCGTGGCCACCGACGGCGATGGCGGAGCCCCGCGTGCCCGCGGGCGCGCTGGTGATCGTCGGCGGTGGCCGTTTGCCGGCAGCGGTGGTGCAGAAGTTCGTGCAGCTCGCCGGCGGCAAGGACGCGCGCGTCGCGCTGGTCACTGGTGCCGCGGGCGACGGCGATTCTGGCCGTGATCCGTTCGCGGCGATCTTGCGGCGCGCTGGCATCAGCGATCTCCGTACGGTCGCCTGTACACATCCGGCTCAGGTCGACGACGCGGCGCTGCGCGCGGTCGCCGACGCCACCGCCGTCTGGTTCGGCGGCGGCCGGCAGTGGCGGCTGTGCGATGCGTTCGCTGGCACCGCGATGCCCGCCGCATTCGCGGCGGTGCTGGCGCGCGGCGGTGTGATCGGCGGCTCGTCGGCGGGCGCGACGATCCAGGGCGAGTTCCTGGTGCGCGGCAATCCGCTCGGCAACACCGACATGTGGTGCGAGGGCTACGACCGCGGCTTCGCGTTCTTGCCGGGTTGTGCGATCGATCAGCACTTCCTGGCGCGCAAGCGCACGCCGGACCTGCAGGCACTGATCGGCAAGTTGCCGCAGCTCGTGGGCCTTGGCATCGACGAAGGCACCGCCGCGATCGTGCAGGGCAACGTGATGGAGGTCGTCGGCGACTCGACGGTGTCGGTGTTCGACGTGCGCTCGGCGATGGCGAAGGAACGCGCGACGCCGCAGCCGGTGCAGGTCGGCAATGGGCAGCGCTGGGATCTGGTCGCCGGCAAGATGCTGTGAGCGCCCCGGCTCCGACCGCGGCCATCGCCGCCGCCCGCGCCCGCCGCGGCCCGATCGTCGTGCTGACCGGCGCCGGCATCTCCGCCGAGAGCGGCATCCCGACGTTCCGCGGTACAGAGGGCTATTGGCGGATCGGCTCGCGCAACTACCACCCGCAGGAACTGGCGACGTTCGCGGCCTTCACCGCAATACCAGCCGAAGTCTGGGGCTGGTACCTGTACCGCCGCGGCATCTGCCGCGCCGCCGAGCCCAACGCCGCCCACCGCGCCTTGGCGACGCTCGAACAGGCGCACGCCGACGACTTCGTGCTGATCACCCAGAACGTCGACGGCCTGCACCTGCGAGCCGGCAACTCGAGCGAGCGCACGTGGCAGATCCACGGCAACCTGCACTGGTTCCGCTGCACTGCCGACTGTGGCGCGGCGCGACAACCGGTCCCCGACGCGTTGCCGCTGGCGTGGGAACGCGGCCGGATCCCGACCGGAGGCGAGATCGACCTGCTGCGCTGCGCGAACTGCGGCGCAGCCGGCCGCCCCCATGTGCTGTGGTTCGACGAGTGCTACGACGAAAACAACTACCGCGCCGACAGCGCGCTGCTGCTCGCGCGCCAGGCCGCGTTGCTGCTGGTCGTCGGCACGTCCGGGTCGACCACGCTGCCGCTCCGCATCGCCCAGATCGCCGCAGAAAGGCAAGTGCCAACCATCGTCGTCGACCTGGAGCCCGGTGTGTTCGGCGAACTCGCCGGCCGCAGCCGCTTCGGTGCGTTCCTCGCCGGCAAGGCAAGCGAACAGGTGCCGGCGCTGGTGCAGCGGTGGCTCTCGGCGTCGACGTAGACGCCCAGGCCGGGCAAGATGCCGCCGATGCGTTGGCGCCACCTGCTCCTGTTGCTGCCGATCGTGTGCTGTGGCTGCGGTGACGGCCCACCGAGCCTGTCGGCGGCGGCCGCTGAGCGCCTCGCCGCCCATGCGAGCCCCACGACCTGGGAAGACCTCGACCCGATGCATCCAGGCCAGCGCCTGCGCGACCCGCGCACCGGCGTCGTGTTCCGCAAGATCCCGGCCGGCGAGTTCGCGATGGGCTCGACGCATCCGTCGGAAGCGCCGCGGCACCGCGTCGTGATCTCGCGACCGTTCCTGCTCGCCGAGACCGAACTGACGATCGCGCAGTGGCGCGCCCACGTCACCGGGTTCGCCGGCGACCCGCGGGTCCCGGTACCCCGGTCCGCAGGCGAACTGCCGATGCCGGTCAGCTGGAACGACGGCCTGGCGTTCTGCGAACGCTACGGCTATCGCCTGCCCAGCGAAGCCGAATGGGAATGGGCCTGTCTGGGCGGCCTCGAGCCCGACGACCCGTCATGGATCGACGAGACCCGCGTGCAAGCCGCAGCGTGGGTGCACGCCAACGCCGGCGACCAGGGACACGCGGTCGGGACCCGGCAAGCCAATGGCTACGGACTCTGCGACATGATCGGCAACGTCTGGGAATGGTGCGGCGACTTCTACTCCGAGACCTACGCCGGCCGCACCGATGGCATCGTCGATCCGCGCGGGCCCGCACAAGGCCAGGGCCGAACGCTGCGCGGCGGTTCCTTCTTCTCGCTACCGCACGCCAGACCGCAGTCACGCACCGGCGACATGGCCCTGACCCGCAACGAGTTCTACGGCCTGCGACCGGCGCGCGAGCTGTGACGCCACCCGCTACTTCGGCCGCAACCCCTCACGCACCAGGTACTCGTCGATCGCCTGCGCGTAGATCGCATGCCCGATGTGGTTGGGGTGCTGGTCGCACGGATGCACCCAGTACTGCAGTTCGTCCTTGCCCTCGAACAAGGGCAGCAGATCGAGACACCGGATCGCATTGGCCCGGCAGAACTCGCCGAGCAACCCGTGCAGTCCGCGATACGGATAGTCGTCGAGTTGCGACAGCATCGGGAACACCACGACGACGAACGGCACGTTGGCGGCCTGCAGCTGATCGCGCATCGCCAGCAGGCCACGCTGGGTCCCCTGCCATTGCGCGGGGTTGTCGGTGACCACCCGGGTCAGATCGCGCTTCTGGTTGCGTTCGGCGCGCTGGCGCAGGCCCTGGACGATGTAGTTCAGCAGATGCGAGAACCCGCCCAGCACCGGCGTCCGTGGGATCGCCGCGTACGACGCCATCGGCACCGCATCGCCCATGTCGTTCAAGCAGATGCCGACCAGCACGAGGTCCGGCTGGAAGCGCAGACCATCGCTCTGCAACCAGCGGTCGTAGCCATCCGGATTGCGGATCAGGTAACCGACCGCGAAGCCGCAGTTGATCACTTCACAGGGTCGCGCCAAGGCGGTGCGCAGCCGTTGTTCGAGCACTTGCGGCCAGGTCAGGTCGAGGCGCACGCCCTGGCCGTAGGTGAACGAATCGCCGAACGCCAGCACGCGAAACTCACGCGGCTGCTTCTCGACCGCGAACTCGAGATCGCGAAAACCGAGGCTGTTGGTGCCGACCGAGATGCAACCGTTCTCGTCGAAGTAGTCCCAGGGCGCCGGCGGGTCGTAGCCCTGCCGCAGCTTCAGGTTCTTGCGGATGCCGCCGGACGGTCCCGACCGTTCGGCCAGGACCCTGGCCTCGTACTCGTCGTTGCGGGTGATGAAATGGACGATCTCGCCGAGTGGCACCTGGCGCCCGGTCTCGGTGTAGAAGGTGCCGCCGCGATAGTCGCCGACATTCGCCGGCTCGAACAGCCGGAACAGCAGTTCGACGAGCACGAGCGTGATCAGGGTCGACACCAACGCCAGACGCAGGCGCACAGCGAGGCGGGAACGGCTCATGGTGCCACTCCCTGGGGGCTGCCAAGCCCGCGGGCGGCCAGCATCTGTTCGACGTACTTGGCGAGCACATCGACCTCGACATGCAGCGGATCGCCGACCAGGAGCCGGCCGAGGGTGGTGACCTGGGCGGTGTGCGGAATCACCGCGATCCGGATCGTGTCGGCGCGCCGTTCGGCGATGGTCAGGGACACGCCATCCAGGGTCACCGAACCCTTGTCGACGCAATAGCGCAGCAGCGGCCCGGGCAGACGAACCCACAGATCGCCCCCGGATCCGGGGTCGATCGCGGCGACGACACCACCGGTGCCATCGACATGCCCCTGGACCAGGTGCCCACCGAGCGGGTCGCCGGCCCGGAGTGCCGGTTCGAGGTTGAGGCGGTGGCCAACCTTGGCGGCGCCAAGCCAGGTTCGGTCCAGCGTCTCGCGACTGAGGTGGAAGCGCGCGACCGGCGGCTCCCAGGCCACCACGGTGCAGCACACCCCGGACAGCGCAATCGAATCGCCGATCGCGACCGGGCCCCGCAGGCCGGCGAGATCGACCTCTACGTCGATGCCACCCCCGACGGGGCGGGATGCCGCGACGGCACCCACGGCGGCAACCAGTCCGGTGAACATCCGCCACAGGTTAAGCCTGAGTCGCCCCACCTGCCATCTTGACCCTGGGTCCCCGGCCCCCTACTCTGCTCACCCTTTCTTTTCGGGCAGTACCGTGTTCTGTGCCATCCTGACGCTCTTCCCGGACGCCATCCGGCCGTATCTGGACGAGAGCATCCTCGGGATCGCGCAGGCGCAAGGGAAGCTCCGGGTCGAACTGATCGACTTCCGGAACTTCACCTGCGACCCGCATCGGACGGTCGACGATCGACCGTTCGGCGGCGGGCCGGGCATGGTGCTGAAGCCGGAGCCGATCTTTGCAGCTGTCGAGGATGTGGAACACCGTCATGGACCGTTCCACAAGATCCTGTTGTGCCCGCGCGGTCGGACCTTCGACCAGCGGCGCGCACGCGAACTCAGCCGGATGGACCGGTTGTTGTTCCTGTGCGGCCGCTACGAAGGCTTCGACGAACGGATCCGGACGGGGATGTCCTGGGAGGAGATCTCCCTCGGTGACTTCGTGCTTGCCGGTGGCGAACTGCCCGCCCTGGCGATCGTAGAAGCCGCCGCCCGTCTGATTCCGGGTGTGCTCGGATGTGCCCAGTCGCCGTGCCTCGAATCGTTCGAGGGCGATCTGCTGGACTATCCGCAGTTCACGCGGCCACGCGAGTTCCGCGGCATGGCCGTCCCGGACATCCTGATGTCGGGCGACCACGCGGCGGTCGATCGCTGGCGTCAGCAACAGGCGGCCATCCTGACAGCACGAAAGCACGCACTGTCCGATCCGATCCTGTCCGATCCGCACCAGTCACCCTGACCCTTCCCCAGCACTGTCCCCCACGATTGCAGCATCCAGATCCACGGCTCGAGGCCAGAAGGCGTGGCCAGACGCGGATCCGAGAACTCCGACCATGAACCTACTGCGGCAGCTCGAACTCGAGCACATGAAGAGCGCGATCCCGGACTTCGGGATCGGCGACACCGTCGACGTCCACTACATGATCAAGGAAGGCGACAAGGAGCGCATCCAGGTGTTTTCGGGCACCGTGATCGCGATCCAAGGCTCTGGCATCCGCCGGGTCGCCACGGTCCGTCGCCTGGTCGCCGGCGAAGGCGTCGAGCGCATCTTCCCGCTGCACTCGCCGCGGGTGGCCACGGTCGAGGTCAAGGAACGAGGCCTCGTGCGCCGCGCCAAGCTGTACTACCTGCGCGATCGCGAAGGCAAGGGCACCCGCGTCAAGCCCAACATGGGCAAGCTCCGGTTCCCGCGTTCGGGCAAGGGCAGCGGCATCCAGAAGACCGCCCCGAAGACCGAGAGCTGAGCCCTGCCTGACGCCGTGGGCCGAGGGCTCGCGGCGTGTATTCCGCCCCGCTGTTCCCGCGGACCGCCGGTCACCGGTCGGTCCGCACCTGTCTGCCCGAAAGCCATGATCGAGCACGCCAAGCGTCAGGTCTTCCTGGTCCTGCTGTCACTGATCGCCGGCCTCTTCTGCATCGTCGCCGTCGAACCGGTGTGGGGCAACGACCTCAAGGGCGGCATCCAGCTGCTCTACGAGATCCCCGAAGAGGCGATCGCCCGGCTCGAGGTGCCCGGCAGCTCCCGCGACCAGATCATGGAGCAGACGGTCGGGATCATCACCGAACGCGCGGATCCCGATGGCACGCTGGGCGCCACCGTGACCCGATCGGGCCCGCTGAACATCCTGATCGAACTGCCGTGGATGCAGCCGACGACCCGCGACGAAGTGCTGGCGCGGATCGCCTCGCTGGGCCGCCTCGAGATGCGAATGGTTGCCGATGACAACTACTTCGCCCCCGAGATCAAGGACGGCAAGCCGACGGAGACCAAGATCCGCTACTTCAACCTCGCCGAGGAGAAGCAGCGGCTGCAGACCTGGCTGAACAGCGGCGGCAAGGACCTCGTCAAGCAGAAGTGGAGCAACATCCGCAACTTCAACGAGGACAGCAAGAACGGCCCGAAGGCCTTCGGTCATCTCGTCTGGCACGTGCGGGCGATCCGGCCGAGCACGCGGATGTCGGCGGAGGGCACGAAGTTCTGGAACGGCAGTTGGAGCCAGGGCGGCGGCAAGCTCGCCCCGGCAGTCGTCAAGTTGTGGGACGATGCCGAATACGGCGGTGGCCAGATTCCGGCCGACTTCCTGGCCAAGAAGCCGCACGAACAGGTGCTGCTCGAACTGGTCGCGATCAACTACCACGACGAGCACTTCTCCGGTGACGACCTCGACCCGGCCGGCATCCGCCCCGACACCGCCCGCGACGGCGGCGCTGCCGTCAACTACCTGCTGCGCCCGGATCGCTCGCAGGCCTACGGCGAATGGTCGGGCCGCAACCTGCAGAAGTGCAGCGCGATCATCCTGAACGGCGAGGTCAAGTCGGCGCCGTACTTCGAGAGCAAGATCACGACCAGCGGCCAGATCCACGGTGACTTCACCCAGGCCGAGGTCGAGGAACTGGTCAAGGTGCTGCGCACCGGCTCGCTGAAGATCGAGCCCGAATTGCACAGCCGGCAGGAGATCGGCCCGTCGCTCGGCGCCGACTCGATCCGGGCCGGGTCCTGGTCCCTGGCGATCGGCTCGGTCGCCGTCTTCCTGTTCATGCTGTGGTACTACGGCCAGTCCGGCGTCATCGCTTGCGTCACGCTGGGACTGAACGTGTTCCTGCTGTGGGCCGCGATGCTGTTCATGAAGGCCACGATCACGTTGCCAGGCCTCGGCGGCATCGTGCTGACGATGGGCATGGCGGTCGATGCCAACATCCTGATCTACGAGCGCATCCGCGAAGAACAGGCCAAGGGCAAGGACCTGCTACGCGCGGTGCGCGCCGGCTTCGAACGCGCGATGTCGGCGATTCTCGACTCCAACATCACGACGTTCCTGGCCGGCCTGGTGCTCTACAACGTCGGCGTCGGCCCGGTCCGCGGCTTCGCGGTCACGCTGATGCTCGGCATCGTCACCACGCTGTTCACGCAGTTCTTCGTCACGCGCCTCTGTTTCCACTTCGCGCTCGAGAAGAACTGGATGAAGGAGTTCCGCGCCAAGTCGCTGATCAAGGAACTCAACGTCGACTTCGTCCGCTACATCAAGACCTGCATGACGATCAGCGCCGTGGTCATCCTCGGCGGCCTGGTGTATGCGTTGACCGTGGTGCCGAAGGAAGTGCTGCTCGGCATGGACTTCACCGGCGGCGCCAACCTGGCGGTCGCGCTGAAGGAACCGACCACGGTCGACGAGGTCGAGAAGGCGCTGGAGAGTGACGCCGAGTTCAACAAGCAGTACCCCAACGTCGGCGTCAACACGATCGAGCCGGGCCCCGATGGCAAGGCGCGGCAGTTCAACCTGCGCTTCAAGCTGACCGAAGTCCAGCGGACCGAGGTCGAAGCCGCCAGGGCGGCGTGGCGGCAGCAGAAGGCCGCAGCCGAGAAGGCTGGCGAGCAACCACCGCAGATCTATGAACCGCCGTACGTCGGCCATCTGCGCCGGCTGTTCAGCGATCGGCTGGTGCCGCCCGCCAGCAGCGGTGCGACCGTCCGACCGGGCCCGCAGACCGGCTTTGCCGAACTGACGATCCACTTCCAGGAAGAGGTCGATACCCAGCGCATCCGCGACCTGCTGACCCAGGCCCGCATCCCGCAGGTGCAGGCCGACCCGGCGCCGGACAAGACCGCCGCGAAGTCGCGCGCGTTCTTCATCCAGTGGGACACCAAGGCCGACACGCCGAGCTGGCAACTGTTCGGCACGGTCAGCAGCGCGCTGCGCGGCCTGAAGACCTCGGACGCGACCGACGCCAAGGAAGTGCCGCTGTCGGAGCCGTTCCCGCAGGCCGAGGAGATCCAGGGCCGCATCGTCGGCCAGCTGCGCAATGCCGCCATCGGCGCGTTGATCCTGTCGTGGATCCTGATCATCGGTTACCTGCGCGTCCGCTTCCACGAGTACTCGTTCGGCTTCGCGGCGGTCGTCGCCCTCGTCCACGACGTGCTGGTGACGTTCGTCGCCGTCGCGATCGCCAACCATCTCGGCCTGGTCCACGCCGAGATCAATCTGGCGATGATCGCCTGCTTCCTGGCCATCATCGGCTACTCGGTCAACGACACGATCGTCATCTTCGACCGCATCCGCGAGAACATCCAGGACCAGCAACGGCTTGGCGGCGACCGCACGTTCGCGCAACTGATCAATCTGTCGCTGAATCAGACGCTGGCCCGCACGTTGCTCACGTCGTTCGTGACGCTGTTCGTCGTCATCGCCCAGTTCGTGGTCAACTGGGGCAGCGATTCGGACCTGGAGTCGTTCGCGTTCGCGATGATCATCGGCATGGCTTCAGGCGTCTATTCGACGATCTACATCGCCGCGCCGATCCTGATCATGCTGCGGAAGAACCAGCCGATGCCGGTCGTGCCACCGCCGCCGTCGGCCGTCGAGGTCACGGCGCACTGAGCGGGCTGGTCGGGCGCCGCGCC
Organism: Planctomycetota bacterium; assembly: GCA_016713175.1. Lineage (GTDB taxonomy): Bacteria > Planctomycetota > UBA1135 > UBA1135 > UBA2386 > JADJPQ01. The sequence continues at coordinate 36,674 of JADJPQ010000004.1, read as the reverse complement.
CCGCGTCGCCCGCCCCCGTTCCAGTCCCCCGCCGCGCCGATGCTGGCGACCCCGCGCTTTCCCGAACGCCTCGGGACCTTCGACCGCCGTCGCGTGCCGGTGCTGCGCACCGATGTGCTGGTGATCGGCAGTGGCGTGGCCGGCGCCAGCGCGGCGCTGCATGCCGCGGACGCCGGTGCCGAGGTACTGCTGGTCGCCAAGGGGGACCTGGCCGAGACCAACACCGCGTGGGCGCAAGGCGGCATGGCCGCGGTGCAACTGCCGGACGACAGTCCGCTGCTGCACGAACGCGACACGCTGCAGGTTGGCGCCGGCCTGTCGACGCGCGAGGTCGTCGCCACGGTCATCGGCGGCGCCCGCGAAGCTCTGGCCTGGCTCGAACAGCTCGGTGCCCGCTTCGATCGCCACGCCGGCATCCTCGACCTGTCACGCGAAGGCGGTCACAGCATGGCCCGTGTCGTGCACGCGAACCAGGATGCGACCGGCGCCGAGATCCAGCGGGCCCTGGCCACCGCCGTGCGCGGTCATCGCGGCATCACCGTCCGGCCGCACGAGTTCGTCCGTGATCTGCTGGTCCACGACGGCCGTTGCGTCGGCGCCGTCGTGCTGGTCGACGGCATGGAACTGGCGATCGAGGCCGCCGCCGTCGTGATCGCCACCGGCGGCGGTGGCCAGATCTACCGCGAGACCACCAACCCGACCGGCGCCAGCGGCGATGGCCACGCGCTGTGCTTCCGGGCCGGCGCCCGGCTCGCCGACTGCGAGTTCGTGCAGTTCCACCCGACCACCCTCTACATCGCCGGCGCCTCCCGCTCGTTGATCAGTGAGGTGGTCCGCGGCCACGGCGCCTGGCTGATCGACCGGACCGGCGAACGGTTCATGCCGGCGGTTCATCCCATGGCCGAGCTGGCGCCACGCGACGTCGTCAGCCGCGCGATCCTCGACCGGATGGTGGCGACCGGCGATACCCACGTCTACCTGGACGTCAAACGGGTGTCCGGCGACCCGCACGCGCTGTTCCCGTCGATCTCGCGGATCTGCCGCGCGTTCGACCTCGACATCGCCAGCGATCCCATTCCGGTCCGCCCCGGCGCGCACTACTTCGGCGGCGGCGCCGCCACCGACCTCGAGGGTCGCACGTCGGTTCCGGGGCTGTTCGCGGTCGGCGAAGCGGCGGCCTCGGGCCTGCACGGCGCCAACCGCCTGGCCTCGAATTCGCTGCTCGAGGGCGCGGTCCTCGGGCGACGTGCCGGCCTGGCCGCTGCGGCCGCGACCCACGAGCCATCCCCAGGGCTGCCGCGCAAGGCGTGCGGCCCCCAGCTCGGCGACACGCCGCCCCCGCTGCTGCACGACGACCTGCTCTACTCGCTGAAGAGCCTGATGTGGCGCCAGGTCGGCCTGCGCCGCGACGACGCCGGCCTGCGCGACGCGCTCAGCCGGATCGGCTTCTGGCACCATTACCTCGCCAAGGCGCCGCTCCAGGATCGCCGCGTCTGCGAACTGGCCAACATGCTGACCACGGCCGCCCTGGTCAGCACCGCCGCGCTGCACCGCACCGAGTCCCGCGGCACCCACTTCCGCGCCGACCACCCGGCGCGCGCCGACGCGAACTGGTCGCGTCGCGTCTTCCTCTCGCGCACCGAAGATGGTGGAATCGACGCCCGGTCGGGCGAGTTGTTCGCCCCGACCGACCGCGAGCCCACGTGAGAGACGACACCGACCTCGACAACCGCGCCGGTCACGCGACGGAAGCCGTGCTGTTCGGTCTCGTGCCGCACGGCGATCCGCGCACCGCCGCCGAAGCGCTGCACGAACTGCAGCTGCTGGCCACCACCGCCGACTTCGTCGTCGCCGGCTGCATGGTGCAACACCGCCGCCACCCCGACCCGCACAGCTACATGGGTCGCGGCAAGCTCGAGGAGCTCGCCGAAGTCGTCAAGCTCGCGCACTCCGGCGCGGTGATCTGCGACGACTCGCTGACGCCCAACCAGGGCCGCGCGATCGAAGACCTGGTCGGCGTGCCGGTGATCGACCGTTCCGAACTGATCCTGCAGATCTTCGGCATGCACGCGCGCACGCCGCAGGCGCGATTGCAGGTCGAACTGGCCGCGCTGCAGTACGAGATGCCGCGCCTGCGCCGCAAGTGGACCCACCTCGAACGGCAACGCGGCGGCATCGGCGTGCGCGGCGGCGCCGGCGAAAAGCAGATCGACGTCGACCGCAACCTGCTGCGCACGCGGATCGCATCGATCAGCAAGGACCTGAAGCGCATCGAGGAACACAAGGAGCGCGAGGTCAAGGGTCGGCCTGACCTGTTCACCGTCGCGCTGGTCGGCTACACCAACGCCGGCAAGTCGTCGCTGCTGAACCGGCTGACCGACGCCGGCGTGCTGGCCGAGAACCGGCTGTTCTCGACCCTCGACACCCGCACCAAGCCGTGGCGACTGCCCGGCGGTCGCACGATCCTGCTGACCGACACGGTCGGCTTCATCCGCAAGCTGCCGCACCAGCTGGTGGCGTCGTTCCATGCGACGCTCGCCGAGGCGCTGCACGCGGACCTGCTGCTGGTGATGGTCGACGGCAGTTCGGCGGAAGCGGTGGATCAGCTGAAGACCGTCGGCGAGGTGCTCGAAGAACTCGGCGCCGCGAACATGGCCAGGGTCACGGTGTTCAACAAGATCGATCAGGTCGACGACCGGACCCAGATGGCGCCGCTGTGGCAGGCCGATCCGGAGGCGGTGGCGATCTCGGTGAAGTCCGGCGAGGGGATGGAGTCGTTGATGGCGGCGCTCCAGGAACAGCTCGCCGAGGTCGAGAACCGGGTCGAACTGTTGATTCCGCACAGTGGCGGCGCGCTGCGCGCGGAGATCCACGCCAAGGCGACGGTGCTGTCGGAGTTCTACACCGAGCAGGGTTGTCTGATGGAGATCCAGGTGTCGCCGGCGCTGCTGGGGCGGCTGTTGGCGGAGGGCGCGAGCCTGCACAAGAAAGACGAGCCACCGGCGGGCTGAGCCGCCGCTTGCCGTTCACTTCGCCGGCTCGAGCACCACCAGCAGATCCTGCGCCTTGACCGGCGCCTTGACGTCGACACAGACCTCGCGCACGACGCCAGCCACCGGCGCCCGGACGACCGTCTCCATCTTCATCGCCTCGAGCGACACCAGCGGATCCCCCGCCTTGACCGCCGCGCCTTCCTTGCACAGCAGCGCGATGACCCGCCCCGGCATCGGTGCGCCGACATCGCCCGGCCGCGCGGGATCCGCCCGCCGCCGCGTGTCGGCGACCTGCGCCTTCGACTTGTCGGCGACCGTGATCGCGCGGTTCTGCCCGTTCAACTTGAAGTAGACGGTGACCTGCCCTTCGGCATCCGGCTCGCCGACCGCTTCGAGCGCAATCACCAGCGTCTTGCCCTCCTCGATCTCCACCCAGACCTCCTGGCCGAGTTCGAGGCCGTAGAAGTACACCGGCGTCGGCAGCAACGACACGTCGCCGCAGCGATTCAAGAACACGAAGAAGTCGTCGAGCACGCGCGGATACAGCGCATAGCTGACCACGTCGCGATGCGCCGGCTCGCGGCCGAGCCGTTCGGCCACGTGCCGCGTCGCGGTGTCGAAATCGAACGGTTTCATGCCATCGCTCGGGCGACCCGACAGCGTCTTCAGTCCTTTCAGCACCGCCGCCCGAAGATCGGCCGGGAACCCGCCTGGCGGCTGCCCGAGGAAACCCTGGAAGTACTGCACCACCGACAACGGGAAGTCGATCCGGCGGCTCTCGGCCAGCACCTTCTGCTTGGTCGCCTCGGTCGACGCCGCCAGCGAGTCGCGCATCACCAGCAGGTCGTTCTGCACCAAGAAGATCGCGAAGTCGCCGACCATCTTCGACGACGGCGTGACCTTCGGAATGTCGCCGCACAACTGGTTGACCACCGCGAACGCGTGCTTGACGTCGTTCCACCGGTGCAACAGCCCCATCGAGGCGACCTGCGGCCGCAGGTTGGAGTACTGACCGCCGGGGATCTCGTGGTAGTAGACCTCGGAGGTGCTGCTCTTCAGCCCGCACTCGAACGGTCCGTACCATTCGCGCACGGCTTCCCAATAGTCGGCCAGCGGCTGCATCGCCCGGTTGGTCAGCCCGGTCTCGCGCGCGGCCCCGCGCAGCGCCGCGATCAGCGCGTTCATGCTCGGCTGCGACGTCAGGCCGGCCATCGGCGCCAGCGCCGTGTCGACGATGTGCACGCCCGAATCGATCGCCGCGATGTAGGTGGCGATGCCGTTGCCCGACGTGTCGTGCGTGTGCAGGTGGATCGGCAGCGACGTGACCCCGCGCAGCCGCGTGATCAGCATCCGCGCCGCCTGCGGGCGCAGCAGTCCGGCCATGTCCTTGACGCACAGGATGTGCGCGCCCATGCCCTCGATCTTGCGCGCCAGTTCGGCGTAGTACTCGAGCCCATACTTGCCGCGCGCCGGATTGTCGACGTCGCCGGTGTAGCACATCGCGATCTCGGCGACCTTGCCGGTCAGCAGCACCCGACGAACGGCGACCTGCATCGAGTCGAGGTCATTGAGGCTGTCGAACACGCGGAACACGTCGATGCCGGCCTCGGCGGCCTCGTCGACGAAGCCCTCGACGACGTTGTCCGGATAGCTGGTGTAGCCAACCGCGTTGGCGCCGCGCAGCAGCATCTGGTGCATCACGTTCGGGATCGCGCGCTTCAGTTGCCGCAGCCGGTCCCACGGATCCTCGTCGAGGAAGCGATAGGCGACGTCGAACGTCGCGCCGCCCCAGGTCTCCAGCGAGAACAGCGGGTGCAGCAGGTGCGCGGTCGCATTGGCGACGGCCACCATGTCCTTGGTTCGCACCCGCGTCGCCAGCAGCGACTGGTGCGCATCGCGCATCGTCGTATCGCACAAGAGCGGCCGGTTCTGGCGTTTGACCCACTCGACGACCTTGCCCGGCCCGCCTTCGGCCAGGATCGTCGCGGTGCCGGGAGGCGGCGGCCCCTGCGGCACCGCGGGCAGCGGCGCCGCGACGAAGTTCTTGTGCGCCGGCCGCGCGTTGGCGGGCACCGTCGGATGGCCGTTGACGACCACGTTCGCCATGTAGGTCAACAGCTTGGTCGCCCGGTCCTTGCCGAGCGCGAACTCGAACAGCTCGGGCGTGTCGTCGATGAACCGCGTCCAGGTGTCGCCGCGCAAGAACAGGTCGTGCGCCAGCACGTTCTGCAGGAACGGCAGGTTGGTCTTCAGCCCGCGGATCCGGAACTCGCGCAGCGCCCGCAGGCCCTTGCTGGCCGCCTGCCGCAGCGTGCCGCCGTAGGTGATGCACTTGACCAGCAGCGAGTCGTAGTGGCCGGAGACCTCGGTGCCGGCGAGGCCGTCGCCGCCGTCGAGGCGCAGGCCGAAGCCGCCCGGGGCGCGGTACGCCGAGATGACGCCGGTGTCGGGCAGGAACTCGTTGCCGGGATCCTCGGCGGTGATGCGGCACTGGATCGCATAACCGCGCGGCCGCACGTCGCTCTGCGAGTAGATGCCGATCTCCGGACTGCCGAGTTCGAACCCCTGCTCGATCCGGATCTGCGTCTGCACCAGATCGATGCCGGTGATCTGTTCGGTGACGGTGTGCTCGACCTGCAGCCGCGGGTTGACCTCGATGAACCAGTGCTGGTCGCCGGCGACCAGGAACTCGAACGTGCCGGCGTTGTGGTATGAGACCTCGCGCGCGAGCTTCAGTGAATCGGCGAACAGTCGCTGGCGCACCGAGTCCGCGAGATTGGGCGCCGGCGCGATCTCGACGACCTTCTGGTGGCGCCGCTGCACCGAACAGTCGCGTTCGTGCAGGTGGACGATGTTGCCGGCGAGGTCGCCGACGATCTGCACTTCGATGTGGCGCACGCGCGGCAGGTATTTCTCGAGGAACACCACCGCGCTGCCGAACGCCGCCAGCGACTCGGAGCGCGCCTGGCGCAGGTATGGCGCCAGATCGCGCGCCTGCTCGACGACACGCATGCCGCGACCGCCGCCGCCGTGCGCTGCCTTGATGATCGTGATGCCGTGCTGCGCGAAGAACCGTTCGGCGGCCGCCATCGCCGCGCCTTCGTCGGCCGGCAGTTCGATGCCGGGAACCGTGGGAATACCGAGCCTGGCGGCTTCCTTGCGGGCCTCGACCTTGTCGCCGAGGAACTTGATGACCTGCGCGCGCGGGCCGAGGAACGCGATGCCGGCGGCGCGCACGGCGGCGGCGAATTCGTCGCGTTCGGACAGGAAGCCGTAGCCGGGATGGATCGCATCGACGCGCGCGCGGCGCGCGACGTCGAGGATCTCGTCGATGCCGAGATACGCCTGCACCGGCGGCTTGCCGCGGCCGATCAGGTAGGCCTCGTCGGCCTTGTAGCGATGCTGGTTGGTGGCGTCTTCGTCGGAGAACACCGCGACCGTGCGGATGCCGAGTTCGGCGCAGGCGCGGAACACGCGGATCGCGATCTCACCGCGGTTCGCACACAGGATCTTGTGGAACTCGAGGATCTCCATCGGGGCGGCCTGGGGCAGGAGGCGGACGGTGCGGCGGGACGAGCAGCGGTCACGGCGACCGCTGTTGCATGATTCGGCAGTCTCGGCACCAGGAGTGAAGCCTGGGCGGGTGCGCGTGCCAAGAAGCGCCTCCCGGATCCGCGTCGGTCAGCGATGGGCTTGGCGGCGTTTGCGGAGCACAGACTCGGTGTGCGAACCACGACCGAACGGGTTCGCCGCCAACCGGTGCCTCTACGGTCTGCTGTTCGCGATCGTCAGCAGCCTGCATTCGTGGCTGATCGTCGGCATCGCCGGCGCCGAGGACGTGGCGGAACGTGGCGGGTTCTACTACGCGGCCAATGCGGCGGGGCGGTTGTGCGGCACGCTCGGCTCCGGGCTGTTGTACGGGCTCGAGGCCGATGGCAGGCTTGGCCTGATCGGCTGTCTGGCGGTGGCGGCGGGGGCGACGGCGGCGGCAGCGGGATTCAGCGCCTGGGTGTGTCGGACCGTGCGCTGACGTCGCGAGTCGATCTACCGCGGAGCACGTGGCCCAGCGCTGTGCAGCCGGGTGCGGTCAGAGTCCACCGACGGTCAGCGACAGCGCGTTGGTGCTCGTGCTCTCGACGAACTGTTGCGCGGCATTGATTTCCAGCAACACCAGCTGCTGGTGGATCACCACGCCGGGGAGCCACGGGAGATCCGGAAGCGTCAGCTGCGTCTCGACGGTGCCGGCGATCAGCTGATGCTCGAGGAAGTAGGGCGTGACCAGCAGACTGCAGGAAGCGGGCGATGGCGGCAACAGCGAGGCCAGCGGTTGGTTCGTCGGCGAGCCGGTGACGACGACGCCGATCGCCATGGCCGGCAGGTTGGTGCCGCGGGCGCGAAACGACGTTCCGGCCCACGGCGCATTCAGCGCTGCGTAGGTGCTGGCGCCGCCCGAACCGGTGCAGCCGTTGCCCATGGGAGTCACCCCTGCTGGGCAGTTGGTGGTCAGGCGGGCGAGGTACGGCGAGAACAGGCCACTCATGGTCACGAAGTTCCCGCCAGCGAAGAGTCCGTCGGCGCTGGCGGCGACCGCCCACACGGCCCCGCCGTCCTGCAGCCCGGTGCCGAAGCCAGACCATGTCGAGCCGTTCCAGCGGGCAATGGAGTTGGCCGGGACACCGCCCGCCGAGGAGAAACCGCCGCCGGCGACAATGTCGCCATCGGGCAGCACCGTCAGGGCGACCACGCTGCTGTTGTCGAGCCCCGTTCCGAGCGGTGACCAGTTGACCCCGTCCCATCTGGCGATGCGGTTGGCGTCCACCCCACCCGCGGTGGTGAACCTGCCGCCCGCGATCAGGTCGCCGGTGGGCAACACCATCAGCACCTCCACGGCGTCGTTCATGCCGGCGCCGAGTGGCGACCAGTTCACGCCGTCCCAACGCGCGATCCTGTTGGCCGCAATGCCCCCGGCACCCGAGAAGTCACCACCCACCACGACGTCGCCGTTGGCGAGCGCTGTCGCCGCCCGGACCAGGTTGTTGACCCCCGAGCCCAGCGGCGACCAGGTCGAGCCGTTCCACCGCGCAACGTTGTTGGCGTTGGTCCCGCCGAAGGCATAGAACGCTCCGGCGGCGATGACGTCGTTGTTCGGACAAGCCGCGAGCGCTTGGATCCAGCCGCCGCTCGGGCCCGACCCCATTGCCGACCAGATGCCGTTGCTCCAACGCGCGAGTCTGTGAGCGACAACACCTCCGGCAAAATCGAAGTCTCCCGCGGCGATGACGTCGCCGCCAGGGCGCACCGCGAGTTGGCGGACCGGGCCACTGGTGCCGCCCATCGTCGTCCAGGTGGTCCCGTTCCAGCGGGCGATCCGATTGACGGTGGCTCCGCCGAGGATCGGGAAGTCCCCGGCCGCCACGATCTCGCCGGTGCCACGCGCCGCCATTGCCCGCACTGGCTCGGTCGCGCCCGAACCCGAGCTCAGCGCCGACCAGGTGGTCCCGTTCCAGCGGGCGATGCCGCCCGCGACCGACCCTCCGGCTGCAGTGAACGGGCCGCCAGCGATGAGATCACCGTTGCCGAGCACCACCATCGCGTAGGCCGGGTTCTCGTTGAAGCCGGAGGCCATCGGCGACCAGCTCACACCGTTCCAGCGCGCAATGTAATTGGCGGCGACTCCGCCGATGGAGGTGAATGTGCCGCTGACGACCAGGTTGCCGTTGCCGAGTCGGGCGATCGAGTTGCATGCGACTGGAAGGCCGTTGCCGTAGGCGGACCACGACGCACCGTTCCAGCGCGCGATGTTGCTGGCGCTCACGCCACCGGCGGTGGTGAAGCTCCCACAGACGATGAGCTCGCCGTTCGGCTGCACCAGCATCCGGGTCACCCCGCCGTTCGTGCCCGAGCCCATCGCCGCCCACGTTGTGCCGTTCCACCGTGCGATGTTGTTCGCCGCGACTCCGTTCATGGACTGGAATTGACCCGCGGCCACGAATTGACCACTCGGCAGACGGGTCAGGGCATGGACGACGCCCGGCCCATTGGGCCCGCCGTCTGCCCCGGAGCCAAACGACGCCCATGAGCTGCCGGTCCAGCGCGCGATTCCTGGGGCCGCCACACCACCAGCGAAGGTGAAGTAGCCGCCGGCAACCAGCTCTCCGGTCGGGAGTGTTGCAAGCGACATGACATTCTGGTCCATGCCCGAACCGAGAGGTGACCAACTCGTTCCGTCCCATCGCGCCACGCCATTGGGGTTCGCTCCACCCAGGATCGAGCCGCCGGCCACCAATTCTCCGTTGGGCAGCGTAGTCAAGGCGTTGACCCCGTAGATGCCGGCGAGCCCAGACCCCAGCGGCGCCCAGATTCCGGTCGCCGGATCGTAGGTGGCGATCTTGTCGACCAGGGTGTTGCCGGCGAAGCGGAACGAGCCGCCGACGACGAGCACGGCCGGCAGCGGGCCAGCACCGTCCCGGTCCCACATCGTCATCGCGTTGACGTAGCCGCCCACGCCTGGAACTCCTCCCGACGGCTGCCATTGCGTTGCGCACTGCGCGCTCGCCGCGGCCATGGCCAGCACACCGACCAGGATGGCTCTGGGAACGGCGGGCGGCATCGGCTGGAGCACAGGGCGGGACACCGGTCGGTTGGCTGACATGGTCTTGGGTTGCGTGCGGGTAGCGGCAGCTGCAGCCATGGCCGTCGCTGTGGCGCTCGTGTGACAGGCATTGCCAAGAAATCCACGCCAGGATCGGGTCGCGCTTCCTTTGGGACCATTCCGCAGCAACGTGCACTCGACTCAACCTCACTTCGTCGTCGCCAGGTCGCGCAGCAATCCCGACTGCTGCAAGAACTCCCAGAGCCCTCGACCTGCAAGCCGCACGACAACGCCGTTGGATGCGGATCGTCCGGCGCGACGTCAACGGGGATGTCAGGTAGTCCTTCGGCTCGAGACCGTTCCGCTTCATCCAGTCCCGCAGGTGGGGCCCCGCGCTTCGGCGGCCGCCATGGCCTGCGCGTCCGCGCAGGAAACTGGTCAACTCCTTCGGCGTGTTCGCTACCGCTGCGTCATGGCGCCATCGCGTCGTGCCACCGCCGCGTCCTCGCACCGAGGCGGACACCGCGACCATGGCAACGCCGCGATGTGCGCACCAGTCCGCGGATCTCTCGCCTGCCCCCGAACCGGAACCAGCAGGCACCGTCGCGTCCATCGCCGAACAGCAACCCGCCGATGCCTCGCCGAACAAACCGACCAGGCCAGACTTCCGCGCCGTTCCCCATGCCAGTACCGACGCCGACGTGGCCGTTTTCTCGTCCAGAGGATCCTCCACCACCTTGGCCTGCCGGCCGAGCCGCCGGCACTCGCGCCGGCAAGGCCGCCGCCGCGACGCTCGGTGCACTTCGTTCGATCCTGAACGGGGAGCTTGCTTGCTGTTTCGGCGTGGCCCGGATCACGGGCCAGCGGTCGTGGTCTGTAGGCAGAGCCAGAACCAGGGCATTTCTCCCGGATCGGGCGGTCACTGCCTCGTCGCCAATGGGCAGGTTCGCCGCACAAATCGCGATCGCCCAACCACCCGGCCGGCGAAAACACCCGTTGTTTCACTTATGCCCCCGGTCGGCAGCGGCGGGGCGGCGCTACCGGCCACTCGGCAGGCGGAGTTCGACGACCACCGGCCCATCGCGTGTGGCCGTGACGCTGGCGAGCGGAATGCGCAGCGAGTCGAAGGGGTCGGGAACGCCACGGTTCGCCCGCTGCACTTCCATCTGCGCCTGTCGGTCCTGCAGGCGACGCGGCAGCACCGCAACGGTGAACGGTGTGGTCTCCACCTCGATCTCGCAGGCGCCCTGCGCGTCGGTGGGCCCGGTCTGATGGCACTTCTGACCCGTGGCATCGAGCAGGCTGAGCGGGACGTTGGCGACCGGCTTGCCGGCGGCGCCGAGCAACACCAGCCTCACCTTGCCTGCCTCCACGGGGAAGGACTGCTCGGCGCTGCCGCCGGCGGGAACCAGCACGCACTCGGCGGCGCGCAGGGTCGGGCCGCTGCCCTCGGACCTCAACCGTTGCCGAGCAAGAGCCTCACGCCGTTCGACGTCAGCACGCCGAGCGGGTTGACGCCGGGCGACACGCTGGCCGCCTGGCAGTAGACCAGCATGCCGAGGAAACCGGCGACGTTGGGGATCGGCAGGTTGAGCACGGTCGAACTGGCCGGGCCGAGGAACAGGATGTCGGGGCCGGGCGTGACCTGCTGCAGACAGCCCGGGGCGCCCAGGAAGCCGAGGTCGAGGCCGGGGGCGAGCTGGCCCGTGCTGATCATGGTCGCGGCGAACGGACTGCCGGCCGGGATCCTCGTGGTGACCAGTGCGACGCTGGTGTTCAGGATCGGTCGCGAACCCGCCACCAGCGTCAGCGGCAGCGTGTCGGCGTGCGGCAGCGCGAAGCCGGCGGTCACCGCCACCGACAGGTCGCGGTTGCCCGGGTCCGGCGAGGGGCCGCCCGGCGAGTAGCCGACCAGGTAGCCGGTGCCCGCCGCGCTCATCGCCTGCCAGGCGAATGTCACGTTGCCGCTGGAGCGGTCGAACTGCAGCTGGAACGTGCTGGCGCCGCCAACCCGGGGGCCGACGAGGTCGAAGACGCCGTCCCAGGTCACGTACGACGTGAGCCCCACCTCCTGGAACTTGACCCGGCCGCCACCGAAGACCGACGGGTTGTAGTCGTGCCAGCACCACCACGCGGTCTGCGGCGCATTGAGGAACGTCTCGACCGACGGCGTGTACCAGACGCCGTTGCCGCTGGCCACTGAGACGAAGCCGTTGCTGCAGATCACCAGGCTGCTGGCCGAGCCACCGGCCACCGGCAGCGGCGAAGCCAGTGCGACCGCGACCTGCGCGTTGTCCGCCATCGCCAGCGTCGTCGCCGCGGCCGTCGGCGGCACATAGGCGGCGATGCCCGGAACGATTGTGTAACCGGTGCCGAGGTAGACCATCGTCATGGCGCTGTTGCCGAGGTCGAAGGCCGCTGCCGTGGGGAAGTCCTCGTAGAACGACGCGGCGCCGAGGTAGCAGCCGGTGCCGTAGGCCGCGGCGGTTGCCAGCGCACTCGGGACCGGCGCGCAGTCGAGCGTGACGACCACGCCGTGGTTCGTGGTGATCGAGCCGATGGGCCAGCCGTGGGTAGTTGTTTCGACGCGGCTGCTCAGCGATCCCATGGCCTGCACGTCCAGCTGATTCACGGTGCCGACACCCCAGGTGCCGTCGGCGAAGTCGCAATCGATGCTCAGGTCGCCCGCGGCCGGGTCGTAGACGAACGGCCGCTGCAGCGTCAGGTCGACGACGGTCATGCCGGGCACGCCGATGCCGAGGCCGGCGCCGGCCACGTAGGTCACCGGGCCGGCGTACACGGTCGTCAGGTCCGGGCCGTGGTTGGATGCGAACGTGGCGCTCGGCGCCATCGCGTCCGTCGCCGACGTCGACATGCGTACGGTGGCCGTCGAGTAGGTACCTCCGGTCCACGTGGTCGTCGTGGCCGCGGTGTTGGCGCGCCAGCGCAGCCGCGTGATCAGCACCGGCGCCGCGACGCCCTGCAGCGTCAGATTGGAGCTGTCGTAGAGGCACTGGAACTGCAGGCCGCCGGCCGCGGCCCAGCCCCAGGGCATCAGGTTGAGCGAGTTGCCCTCGGCGGCAACGGTGCCGTTGGGGATCGTGATCACCTGGGCTGGGGCGATGGCGACCAGCACGGTCGCCACGGAGAGGCACAGTCGACTCATGGAGAACCTCGGAGGATCGCGCGGCGCTGGCGACGAGGCAGACCGCAGGGCCGAGCTTCTCGCTCGATCGCCTGCCTGACAAGGGCCTCCGACGGCGATCCATCCCGATCGTCTCGAACGCATTGCCTATGCGTTCCGTGCCGGTTCGCACAGAGGATCTTGTGGAACTCGAGGATCTCCATCGGGGCGGCCTGGGGCAGGAGGCGGACGGTGCGGCGGGACGAGCAGCGGTCACGGCGGCCGCTGTTGCATGATTCGGCAGTCTTGGCGCTTGGAGTGAAGCCTGGGCCTCGCGGATCCGCGCCGGTCGGCGATGGGCTTGGCGGCCTGGCGGCTCGGAGGCACCGGGCCCCGGCACGCGGAAGTCCAGTTCGGGAACACTGCGGTCTGCTGGAGGCGTGCTGGCAGCCACCCGACCGGGAAAAGCGCGCCCTGACCGTCACCGCTGCGGTTTGCGGAGCACAGACTCGGTGTGCGAACCACAACCGAACGGGTTCGCCGCCAACCGGAAACGACCGCGCTGTACCAGATCGTCCAGCAACACCTGCAGACGTTCTGTGCCCGCGTCGCTGCCGCCCCGGCGGCCGACACCCGACACGCGACACTCCCCACCTTCGTCGAGCGCGAACTCCGCGGCTTCCTCGCTTGCGGCATCCTCGCCCGCGGCTTCTGTCGCGTGCATTGCGATGCGTGCGGCAAGGACGAACTGGTCGCCTTCGCCTGCAAACGCCGCGGCTTCTGCCCGTCCTGCTGCGGCCGCCGCATGGCCGACTGCGCCGCGTTCCTGATCGACGAAGTGCTGCCCGACGTCCCGGTGCGGCAATGGGTGCTGTCGCTCCCCCACCGCATCCGACTGCTGTGCGCCTACGACCCACAGGCTTGCCGCACCGTCCGTTCGGTGTTCGTGCGTGCCGTGTCGAACACCTATCTGCGCCAAGCCCGACGCCGCGGGATGCACCGCAGCAACACCGGCGCCGTGGTGTTCGACCAAGGCTTCGACTCGGCGATCCGAGTCGACCTCCACTTCCACAGCCTGGTCCCTGACGGCGTGTTTACGTGCGCACCCGGACAGGCGCGCGCCGACTTCCACGACGCCGACGAACTCACCGACGCCGAAGTCGCGCGCACGATCCGCCACATCCACCGGCGCGTGCTGCGCCAGTTGCGCAGGCTCGGCAAACTCGACGACGCCGATGCCGACGCCGCCGCGCAAGATCCCGACGTCCTGCTGCAACTCCACGCCGCCGCCGTCCAAGGCAGGACCGCACTCGGCCCGAACGCAGGAACTCCCGACTCGCGGCCCGGCCGCGGCACCATGCACGTGCAGTTCCGTCATGGTCCGGGCAGCCTGTGCGCCGACTTCGACGGCTTCAGCTTGCATGCCGCCGTGCGCGTTCGCCAAGGCCGTCCCGATCGCCTCGAGCACTTGATCCGCTACGTCGCGCGCCCGCCCATCGCCACAGAACGGCTGTCGATCCTGCCCGATGGTCGCGTTTCCTACGCCTTCAAGAAGCGTTGGCGCGACGGCTCCATGAGCGTCGTCCTCGACCCGCTCACCTTCCTCGAACGACTCGCGGCCTTGGTCCCTCGTCCGCGCAAGAAACTGGTCCACTACTTCGGCGTATTCGCTCCCGCCGCGTCATGGCGCCATCGCGTCGTGCCACCGCCGCGCCACAGCGTCGAGGCGGGCACGGCGGCCATCGCGCCGCCGCGGTGTGCGCACCAGGCCGCGGATCTCACGCCTGCACCCGAACTGCAACCAGAGAGCACGGTTGGGACGGTTGGGTCCGCCGTCGAGCAGCAACCCGCCAAGAACTCGCCGCCCCCTCCTACCAGGCCGAACTTCCGCGCCATCCCCCACGCCCCGAGAAAGCGACCACGCCGGCGTCGGTACTACTTCTGGGCGGAACTCTTGAAGCGCGTGTTCACCCGCCGTAGCAACTGCATCCTGCCCAGCAGAAGTGACTGGATCCGTCCGCGTGACGCATCCGTTCCATCCTCTGTACCGGCAGGAACTCGACTTCGTCCGCCGCCGGAGCCACTGGGGTGGTGACCGGGTCTTCTACCGGGATCACCACGGCCACCTGACGTCGATGCCCGCGCATTGGACGAACGTGATTCCCGAGGATCCGTTCGTGACGATGGCGAGGGGCAGAACACCGTTCCGGGGCGACGATCTGGTCGCGTTGGTCGCCTTGGTTGCGAGGCTCCGTTCATGACCTACGGGCGCGGGGTGCGCGTGGGTGTAACGATGATTTTGCCGTTTTTGTAAACGCCATTACGCCGTGTAGGACACCAGAGCGCATGCGTGACCCGGCAGGTATTCTGCTTGTTTCGCTGTGTTTTCTGGCTTCGGAGACATGGATTCCTGTTGCTTGTCGGATCTTATTGGGCATAATTGCCACTACACACGAACCGCATGGCCAACCGCAAACCACCAGACCCGAAGGTCGCAGCACTTCGATCCCATGCCAGCCTCAACCCGCATCCGGAGAGCGTCGCCGACCCGATGTTCGCTGGCTCGGACTTCTTCGACCCTCGCGATCTCGTCCAGGTGAAGTACGAGATGGTGCGGCGGGTGAGCGTGGACGGCCAGCCCGTCAGCCACAGCGCCGCCGCCTTCGGCTTCTCCCGCCCGACGTTCTACGCAGCACAGTCGGCGTTGCAGGCAGGTGGCATACCGGCGTTGGTGCCAAAGCGCCCGGGACCACGCCGCGCGCACAAGCTGAGCGTCGAAGTGATGGACTTCCTGCACCGGACTCGAGCAGCCGACGAATCGCTGAGCGCCGCCGAGTTGGCGCAACGGATCAAGAAGCAATTCGGGCTCCAGGTGCATCCCCGCAGCGTCGAACGCGCCATCGCGCGCGCGGAAAAAAACTCCCTGACTCCTTCTGGCCCCACACGTTCCACCAGCGGCAGCGCGATCGCAGCGTACGAACAACTGCGCGCCCACGTGCTGTCCGGACCATCGTCCTCGGGCAGACCGTTCGATGTGCTGCTGGCGATCCGCGAGGGCATCGCGGCCTGGCTCATCCGCTGCTCGATCCGCGTCGCCACATACGCACCGTCGACCACCGCAGCGGTGTCCGGCGCGACCGCCGCACCAGTGGTCTCCGATGCGGTTCGCGCCGGCCTCGTGCGCGGACTCACCAGCATGGCCTTGGCAACCCGAAGGAGCCTGAACCGATGAGCGCCGAGCAGAATCAGAAAGTCGCCGCGTGCCACCTACGGCGCGATGCATACCTCTACGTGCGCCAGTCGACACTGCAGCAGGTCGTCGACAACGTTGAGAGCACCCAGCGCCAATACGCGCTGCGCCAGCGTGCCGTCGCCCTTGGTTGGCCCGACGACCGCGTCATCGTCATCGATTCCGATCTCGGACAGTCCGGCGCTTCGGCCGTCGACCGGGAAGGCTTCCAGAGACTCGTCGCCGACGTCGGCCTGCGACGCGTTGGCATCGTGCTCGGGCTGGAGGTGTCGCGGCTGGCACGCAACTCGTCCGATTGGCATCAGTTGCTCGAGATCTGCGCGCTGACCGACACCCTCATCCTCGACGAGGACGGCATCTACGACCCCGCGCACTTCAACGATCGGCTGCTGCTCGGACTCAAGGGCACGATGAGTGAGGCCGAGTTGCACGTACTCCGATCGCGCTTGCGCGGCGGCATCATCAACAAGGCTCGTCGCGGCGAGCTGCGGTTCCGCTTGCCCATCGGCTATGTCCGTGACTCCAGTGGTCGCGTGGTCCTCGATCCCGACACGCAGGTCCAGGACACCGTACGCCTGCTGTTCGACACCTTCCGCCGTACCGGTTCGGTGAGCGCCACGGTCAAACACTTTCGTCTGCAGTCGCTGCTGGTCCCAACGCGCCTCGCTGCCGGGCCACACAAGGGTGAAGTCGCCTGGGGACCGCTGTACGTGGGTCGAGCTGCTCACCTGCTGCACAATCCGTGGTACGCGGGTGCCTACGTGTTCGGCAGATGTCGCTCGCGCAAACAGCCTGACGGTCGCACTTGCAACGAGCGTCAACCGCCAAGCCAGTGGATCGCACTGATTCGCGATGCCCATCCGTCCTACATTGCCTGGACTGAGCACGAGATGATCGAAGCAAGACTGGCGGCGAGCGCCAAGATGCTCGGCTGGGAGCGATCAGCGCCACGAGAAGGCTCGGCCCTCCTGCAGGGCGTGGCTGTCTGTGGTCTCTGCGGCAGCCGGATGCACATCCACTACAATGTCCGACGCAATGGCGAGCGCATCCCAAACTACGTCTGCTACGGTCGTAGCAGACTGTTCGGCGCCCCCTCCTGCCAGAGCATGCTCGGTACCGAGATCGATGCCGCGATCGGCAAACTGCTGGTCGAGACCATCACCCCCATGGCCCTCGAGCTCACGCTCGCCATCCAGGACGAACTCGCTGCTCGCGTCGACGAAGCCGATCGGCTTCGCCACCAACACGTCGAGCGCGCCCAGTACGAGGCGGATCACGCGCGACTCCAGGCATACAGGTCGACGCCGCCAACAGACTCGTCGCCGACTCCCTGGAGGCAGAGTGGAACACCAGGCTGCGCACCCTGGCGGCGGCGAAACAGGAGTACCAGCGGCAACGCACCGCCGACCCCATCCTGGTCGACCAGCAGGAACGCAAACGCGTTCTCGACCTCGCCACCGACTTCCCTGCCGTATGGTCCAACCCTGACACGCCGTGCGCAGAGCGCAAACGGATGCTCGCGCTCGTCATCGAGGATGTCACGTTGATCAAGCAGCAGCAGGTCACCGCTGCCGTTCGCTTCCGTGGGGTGCCACCACCACCTTGACCCTGCCGCGCCCTCTGACCGCGCAACAGCGCCGGGCCACCCACGAAAGCCGTCCGAAGCGAGATCGATGAACTCCTCGGCGAATACACCAACGCCCAGGTCGCCAACATCCTCAACCAGCGCGGCCGGCGCACCGGTGCCGGCGACGCGTTCACGACGTCGAACGTCCAGTGGGTCCGCTTCTCGACCAAGTTCAAGAGCCTGAAGCAGCGCATGCTCGATGCGGGCTGGCTCTCCCCGAAGACGGCCTGCGCCATGCTCGGCATCAGTCGCACAACGCTCGGCGATCGTCGACGCGCCGGCCTGGTCAAAGGCCGCATCTGTTCCGACCGCGGCGACTGGCTGTACTGGCCGCCGGACTCACTTCGAAAGGACTCCCGCCATCCGTCTACCGATCAACCCGACACATCCACTGCGAGAGATGCATCATGAGAGATGATCGTTCCTCGCCGATGCCCGGCGCTGCGGCTACTGCGGCGGCCAGCGTCGCCTGCTGACGTTCGTCAGCGACCAGTTCGCCATCCAGAGGATCCTCCACCACCTTGGCCTGCCGGCCGAGCCGCCGGCACTCGCGCCGGCAAGGCCGCCGCCACGACGCTCGGTGTACTTCGTCCGATCCTGAACGGACCCTGGTTCACGGTCTTGGCGCGGCCATGAACGCCGCCCAGCGGTGGCGCTCTGTACGCCGCGCCAGGTCCAGGGCATTTGTCCCGACTTCAGGGACCACTGCCCCGCCGCCAACCGCCGGGGTCGCCGCACCGACCGCCTTCGCTCCACCACCTGTTCGGCGAAAACCCCCGTTGTTTCACTTATCCCCGCGAGCGGCAGCGACGGGTCGAGCCGGTAGCGCACGATCAGGTCACCGCTTCCTGGCAACGGCGTGTCGAAGCGCCAACTGACCTGGACACCAACCGGCGTAGCGTCCTGGAGTTCCACCAGATCCGGCGCGTGCTGTCTGCGCACACACGAACGGTCGATCGTTGCGGGTACGGCGTCAGGTCCTGAACCCGAAAGCTGCCTCATCGCCGTGAACCCTCCCGACCGCGATTGGAGCGAGAGTCAAATGCTGTGTGGCCGGCGCGCGCCCGCCGAGTGCGGGCACGAAACGCATGCCAGAATTCGTAGATTCGGCCTGATAGTCCCACGCCGAGGCCGTGACGACTGCGCCTTCTCGGGTCAGACCGACAGATTGTCGCAGCGAAGCCAACGCTGCGCTGGTTGGCACGGGAGTCGGCGCCTGAGTCCCGCTCGCTGGCGTCAGCAGCAGGGTCGCGAACAGGACTCCGACGAAGTCGCGGAAGGTCCTTGGGACTCGTTCCTCACTGAATCGTGGCTTGAAGGGCCGGGCTGAGGTCGGCCCCGAACACGTAACACCCTGGCGTAACCGGGGAAGCGACGACCCACTGCAGCAGCACCGAGAGAGCGATGACATTGGTCGAGGCCGGGATCGCTGCGCCGAGATCCGCGCGGCCCGTCGAGGTCGTACCGGAACGCGCGTGGATCGTGCTGTTCGGCGGCGCCTTCGCGACGGCGCTGCTCGATGACACCTGGCAATGGGACGGTGCCATGTGGATCAATCGGCAGCCCGGTAGGTTCCGAGAGGTTCGAGACGCTGCCTTGATTCACCTGTACCCCGCTGCGTGCCGAACGTCGAGGCTGCGACAGTGACTGCGAAGGCCATCCGAAGGAAGACCCTGAGTCGGTACCCCGTTCTCTCAGGATCTGAGTCGATCTGGAAGGGACTTGGTCCGGTATCAGCGCACCACGCCACCGCCGACAGGGCTCGCCTGGAGCAAGAAGCCCGGTGCGGCCGTCCCGATTGCCTGGAGCCACAGTTTCGCATTGCCGAACCCTGCAGGTACGTTCCAGGTGCCCACGACAGCACCGGCCGTATCCGCGACCAAGATATCGAGGGGGGAGGCCGTGGCGGCGTCAAGCAGGATCGCCTGCTCGATGCCGGGAATGGACAGCCGGCCGAGGCCTGCCGCGAAGTAGACTCCGACGAGGGCATTCGGTTCGGTCTGGAACTCGAGAGTGAACGGGCCTGGACTCTGCAACGGTGACGGCCGGTGCATGCCGAGCAACGGACCGCTCGTCGGAAACGAGGACGCGCAGTTCGGGGTCAGGGAACTGCGCGTGAGGCGGCCACTCACTGCCCCCTGGACGACCACCGGGCACGCCGTCGGGGGGCCACCGGGAACGGCGCCACCAATCAGCGTACTGTCGCTGATCCACACCGCGCTGTTCGTCGCGAGCAGCGCTGGTTTTGGGCCGATGCTGCTCGAGCCTTGGCCTTCGCCACCGCGGACGACAAGGCGGCTCCCCCGGAGTACGGAGCCCTGCAGCCGGATGCCGTGCGAAGAGGACCAGCCTGCCTGTGCGTTGCCCCGCCCCCCGGTGAATTCGGAGTCGATCGCCGTCAGGCTCGCGTTGGTCGCATCCAGGGCTTGCTTACCGAGGCCGAAGAACGTGTATCCGTTCACGACGCAGGACTGCAAGCTCACGTCACTCGAGCTCACGGTGCAGGTGTCGATCGTGCAGCGATCGAGGTCGGCGCCCCCGCCGGAAATGGTGACTCCCGTGGTGGGCCAGATTTCGAGGTCGATCAGGTGCAACGTCTGCCCGGGCTGCAGAGTCGCAGTGACGCCGTTCACGATCACGCCCGCCCCCATTCCTCGCACGGTGACGCCGATGGACGTCGTGAAGCCATACCAATTGCCGGGGGGCACGAGGATGATGTCCCCTGGCGCGGCGACGGCGATCGCGTTCTGGATCTGCTGGAAACCTCCGGGCCCTACGACGTGGGTCGTCTGCGCGATCGTGGCCGGCGCGAAGACGAAGAGAAACACCGCGCCACATCGGAGCGACATGCCGGAATCCTAGTTTGTGGTTCCGCAGTCCGCAAATGCCGTCGACAAGCGACCCGATGCGGCCCCACGCACCCCAGCGCACACCCCCGGCGGAACTGTGGCGCAGTCCGGGCGGTCACTGCCTCGTCGCCAATGGGCAGGTTCGCCGCACAAATCGCCATCGCCCAGCCACCCGGCCGGCGAAAACACCCGTTGTTTCACTTTTCCCCCGCTCCAGCAACACCTGCGGCGCCAGCACCACATGCGTACTCCCATCCCGCCACCGCCGCTTCAGTTCATGCGCCACGCGACCACCCGGCAGTGCTTCCTGCACTGCTGGGAGTTCGACCTGCGCACCGGCGCCTGCGGCGTCGGCAAGGGCTGGGACGTCGCCACCTATCCCGTGCGCATCGTCGACGGCACGTCGAGATCAGCACCTGAACGGCAGGCTCGTCGCCGATCGCGCAAGGCGCGGGAAAACACCGCCGGCGCTGTCGATGCGGAACGCCGGCGATCGTGGTAGCGGTGAACGCCCCCCGGCGCGCACCCGAGGTCCATCATGAAGCGCTACCTGCTGAGCATCTTCCATCCCGACGGCCCGCCGCCGCCGGCTCCCGTCCTCGACAAGATCATGCGCGACGTCGCGCAGGTTCGCAGCGACATGCAGACGGCCGGCGTCTGGGTGTTCGCCGGCGGACTGTGCCCGCCGAGCACCGCGACGGTGCTGCGCCAGCGCGACGGCCAGTTGCTGACGTTCGACGGCCCGTTCGCCGAGGGCAAGGAGCACCTCGGCGGCTTCACGATCATCGAGGCACCCGATCTCGATGCGGCGCTGGCCTGGGGCCGGCGGCTCGCGCTGGCGGTCACGCTGCCGGTCGAGGTGCGGCCGTTCCAGGACGAACGACCGTCGTGAACGCATGACCGACGCATCGCGCGAGGCGATCGAACGCGTGTTCCGCCGCGAGTACGCGCCGACAGTGGCGGTGCTCACGCGCCTGCTGGGCGACATCGACGCCGCCGAGGAGGCCGTGCAGGATGCGTTCGCGGCCGCGCTTCAGCACTGGCCGAAGACCGGCATCCCGCCGAGTCCGGCGGCCTGGATCACGACGACGGCGCGCCACCGCGCGATCGATGCCCATCGCCGCGCGGTGAAGGGCCCGCGGTTCCACGAGCAACCCGATGCGGTGCACGCGCCGGCGGCGCCGCTGAACGAGGAGGCGAGCGTGCGCGACGACTGCCTGCGCATGATCTTCACGTGCTGCCACCCGGCGCTGTCCGCCGACGCGCAGGTTGCGCTGACGTTGCGGCTGGTCGGCGGCCTGACGACGGGCGAGGTCGCGCGCGCGTTCTTCGTGCCCGAGGCGACGATGGCGCAGCGCCTCGTGCGCGCCAAGGGCAAGATCCGCGACGCGGCGATCCCGTACCGGCTGCCCGTGGCCGACGAACTGCCCCAGCGGCTCGGCGCCGTTCTCGCCGTCGTCTATCTGGTGTTCAACGAAGGCCACTCGCCGAGTCGCGGCGCGGAGCTCGTGCGCGGCGAACTCTGCGACGAGGCGCTACGGCTGGCCGGCGCATTGGCCGAGCTGCTGCCCGACGAACCTGAAGTGATCGGCCTGCGGGCGCTGCTGCTGCTGATCGATTCGCGGCGCCTCGCGCGCGTCGACGAAGCCGGGCGGCCGGTGCTGCTGGCCGATCAGGACCGCACGCTGTGGAACGCGCGCCAGATCGCGACAGGCCACGACCTCGTGCGGCGCTGCCTCGCGTGGAACCGGCCCGGGCCCTACCAGATCCAGGCCGCGATCCAGGCGGTGCACGCCGATGCGCCGACCGCGGCGCGCACCGACTGGCGGCAGATCCTGCAGCTGTACGACCAGCTGCTGGCGCTGGCACCGACGCCAGTCGTCGCGATGAACCGCGCCGTGGCCGTCGCCGAACTGCGCGGCCCGCGCGCAGCGCTCCCGCTGCTCGACGCGCTGCCGCCGACCGGCGACCATCGTCTGGCCGCGATTCGCGCGGAACTGCTGCGCCGCGACGGCCAGTCCGAAGCGGCACGCGCGGCCTACGACGAAGCGCTTGCCAGGGTCGGCAACGACGCCGAACGCGCGTTCCTGCAGCGGCGACGCGCGTCGCTGTGAGCCAGGCCGTCTGTGGTCAGCCGCGGCGACCGCGGGTCGCGGCAGCAACGGCCGTCGAGGCCGAGCTCTCGTGCCCCCGCCGCGACGCGGACGGGCGGCTACTTCTTCTTCGTCGCCATCGCCGCGAGCAGTTCTTCGACCTTCTTCTCCATCGCCTCGTCGCGCAGGTTCTTGGCGCGGATCACACCGTCCTCGTCGAGGATGTAGATCGTCGGCCAGCTACGCACGTTCCAGGCCTTGGCGATCTCACCACCGCCCGGACCGGCCGCGAACGAGCGCCACGTGATCTGCTCCTTCTTCTGGATCGCCGGCAGTTCCTCGATCGGATCGGAGTTGACGCCCACGAGGGCGAACGGCTTGTCGGCTAGCTTTGCCACGAGCGACCGCTCGTGCGGGAACATGGCCCGGCAAGGGCCTCACCACTCGCCCCAGAAGTCGAGCAACACCACCTTGCCGCGGTAGTCGCTCAGCTTGAACTGCACGCCGTCGGCATCCTTGCCGACGATGTCGGGAGCCGCCTTGCCGATCGCCAGGTTGCGCAGCTCGAACAGCTCCGCCTTCGCCGCTTCGCCGAGCGTGCCGTGCCCGGCCTTGACGTCGGCGAACTTCGTCGCGATCTCCTCGAGCAGCGTCTCGCGCGAAGCCGCGATCGCCTTGCCGTCGAGCATCTTCAACCACGCCAGCGTCCCGGCGCCGAGGTACTCCTCGTAGCCCTTCTGCTGTTCGGGCGTCATCGCGCCACCGGTGATCGACTCGGCCGCACGCAGCGCACCACCGAGCAGCTGCACTTTCGCCCAGGTCGCCTGGCCGCGCACGGCGTCGTGCGGCGTCTCCTTGGCGACGCGCTCGACGAACTCGAGGTTCGCCTTGCTCGGCTGATACGCGAGCGACGCGCAGACGTCGGCGATCGCCTCGGACTTCACATGATGCTGAAACAGCAATTCGGTCGCCTTCTTCTTGTCGGCGGCGTCCTCGCTGATGCGCATCATCCACGCCAGCGCTTCGGCCGCGGCGTCGTCGGCGGGGTTCGCGGTGACCAGCGGCCACAGCTTCTTCGCAAAGGTGCCGCCGTCGGGCCGCTCCTTCATCACCACCTCGCGTTCGGCGTCGTCCTTCGCCTTCTGGTACTTCTCGAAGAGCGCCGTCTCGGCGTCCGCGAGTTCCTTCTTCACGCAGGCGACATGCGCCTTGCGGTCGTCGGGCGAGATCTGCTGCTGCGCACCGAGAATCGGCGTGAGCAGGGTCGCCACGAGCAGTGGCGTGATGATCGTTCGCATGGTTCCTCCTGGCCGGAATGCGGCCAAGACCCGCAGCGTCGGGTCGCGAAGCGACCCTGTCAACCGACGAGTCCGCGGCGATGCGCTCGAGCCGCGCCGCGAGGTGCCGCGCGCGACATTACTCCGACCACCGGCCGCCGCCACGATGCGAGCGTGACGAGCCAACCAACCTCGCCTCCGCCGCCGCCACCGCCGCGCGAACCCGAGATCGAACTGCTCGGGCGCATCGCGCGACGCTTCCTCTGGCTCGTGCGCCGCGTGCTCTGGCTCGCCGGCGTCGCCGCGATCGCACACGACATCTGGCGCAGCGGCGTCAACAGCGGCTGGTCGCTCGTTGCGCCCGCATCACTGGTGAGCTGGCCCGCCGCCACCGGCATCGCATGGCTCTGCCTCGGCACGCCGCTGTTCGTGCGCATTGGTAGATCCTTATCCCCTCCCCGCGGTTGAGCGCGAAGGGTAATCAAGACCCCCTTTCAAACCGTCGAACGGTCTGCCGGTCCCCGGATCGCTGATTTGCTTCGTGCACCACAGCAACAACCTGGGCACCGTTGGGATGACCCTGGGCGTCGGTGACACCTCCGGCAAATCGACAGTCGCGCTGCCGTGCCGATCGGCATTCCTCGGCCTGGCGATCTGCTCGCAGGGCGCGGCGCAGGCGGTCGGTCCGATCAGCCCTCTGCCGGTGATGCTCGGCGACGCCTGGCCAACGCCGTACAGCACCGACGGCTGATGGGCCGGCGCTGGCGCCTGTCGGTTGCCCAGGCACTGGCCGAACTCGACCGCGGCCAGCCGTTCTACGTTGAAGAACCCGCTGGCGACCGCGTCGAGATCGGCAGCGACGTCACACCCAAGGGCCGGCGCTTCCTGCGGACCGTGGCCGACGGCGACAAGCCGAACAACCTGTCGCGCCTGCCGAACTGCTGAGAGCCAGGCACGCGGTCGGAGCAACTTGGCGGACGTCAAACCCGATGCGAGCGGGCAATCGACTTCGGTGCGCCGTCTGGCGCCAAGAACGCGGGATCGCCTGGAAAGCGGCAGGAATACCGCTGAGGACACCCGATGCACTGGCTTGGTGAGATCGCACTCCCCGAGGCCGTCGACCTCGAGATGCTGACGCCGTTCGATCCGTTCGTCGGCGGCTCGGTTGCGCTGCGAGCGAACTACACCGGCACCGCGACCGGATTCGCCGGCATCGGGATCAGTCTGACTTCGCCCGGCATCCTCTATTTGTGGCTGCCGGCTGGCCACGGACACCCTGACCATCGGCCCCGACTACACCCTGCGCGTGCCGGCCGCCAGCAGCCTGATCGGAACGCGAACCCTCCGCGCCCGCGCGCGACGTGCCCGAGGCCGCGGCACCTGCACCAGCGCTCGCGTCGGCCGAGCAACAGACCGAGTCCACGAGCCCAGAGGCCACCGACAGCCCGGCCCGGATGCGCGGCTTGCATCCGCCGCCGCTCCATGGCGAACACCGTCACATGCAAGCCGAGTTCACGCTCCTCTACGACAGCGAGTGCCCGTTCTGTCGCCGGGAGGTGGCATGGTTGCAGCGGCGTTCGGCGGGCGATCGGCTGGCCGCCATCGACATCGCCGCGCCGGAGTTCGATGCCGGCCGATTCGGCCTGACCCTCGCCGACGTGCAGGCCCGGTTGCACGGCATCACCACTGACGGGCGGATCGTCACCGGCATGGCTGCGATCCGCGCCGCCTGGCGCGCGGTCGGTCTCGGCTGGGTGATGGCGCCGACCGGCTGGCCGCTGTTCAGGCCGTTGGCCGATCTTGGTTATCGCGTGTTCGCCCGCTACCGCGTCCGGCTCGGTCGCTGGCTCGGCCGTCGCTGCCAGGATCGGTGTCCGGTGCGCTAGGCCGGGACGGGACCCAACAGCAGCATCGCCGCGACGATCGCGCGCACGCTCCACGCCCCGCACTCCCCAGTGTGGGCGGCCCCGCCAGCCCTTTTCAGCCCCGTTCCGGCCAGTTCCGCAGCGGCCGCGATGGGGAGCAACGGCGCCACGGCGCCGTGATGCCCGATCCCGAGGAACGATCGCGATCCAACGTCACGAACGCATCGGCATGCCGTTGGGCGGTGCACTGCGATCCTCACCGCAGTCCATCCACCATGGCCAGATCCGCCCGTACGCACCGTGCGTCGCCCGTCCGCTGGGCGTCGCTCGTCGTCCTGCTCTCCACCGCATTGCCGGCGCAGCAGCCATCGCCGTCACGGCCGGAACCACCGCCGCTGGCAATCGACCGCAATGCCGGACTGCAGATGTGCGACGGCGAACTCCAGGGCGTCGGGGATCGCTACAAGGTCCGCTTCGACGACCTGGGCTTCGAGCTGACCCCGATGCTGGGCAGCGCGGCACCGCGCAACGTCCCGGTGTCGTTCCAACTGGAGTCGATCGGCCGGGGCGGCACCCACGCGCCGCTGCGAAGCGGGACTCCGAAGTGGTCGGACCTGCGCGTCGAGTACGACCGCGGCGCGGCCATCGAACGCTACGACGTCGGCGTCGACGCCATGGAGCAGAGCTTCGTGTTCGCGCGTCGCCCGGCCGGCGACGGCGACCTGATCGTGCGCGGCCGCATGCACACCGATCTCGTCGTCACGGCAACGGAATCGGGTCTGCGCCTCGAACTTCCCGGCGTCGGCGGTCTGCACATCGGTGCCGTGACCGGCATCGACGCCCATGGCGAACGCGTGACCGGCGGCCTGCGTTGGGCCGACGGCATGCTGGAGCTGTCGCTGCCGGGCGAGTTCGTCGATCGCGCCGCACTGCCGTTGGTGCTGGATCCGCCGATCGGCAGCTTCTTCCTGGTCAGCGCCGCGGCCGCCAACGAGTCCACACCCGACGCCGCGTTCGACGCGTCCACCGACAGCTACCTGGTGGTGTGGCACACCGTGGTCTCGGCCAGCGACCACGACGTCTTCGCGCAACGCGTGAGCCGCACTGGCGCACTGATCGGCAACCAACTGGTCATCGTCGCCACCAGCGCCACCCTGGACGACAGGCCTCGGGTCGCCAACCTCAACGGCCCGGACACGTTCGTCGTCGTCTACCAACACGACAACGACGTGCATGGTCGCTGGGTCACGGCTGCTGGCGCCGTGTCCACCGCGACGACGATCGCGGGCAGCACGGATCGCGAGCGATCCCCCGACATCGGCGGCGACGCGACGCCCCTCGGCGATCGCGCCGTGTGCGTGTGGATCAACGAGACGACCGGGTCGTTGCGGTCGATGGCCCTGGTACCGAACTTCGTGAACCGGCCGACGCTCACCAGCGTCGCTTCCAGCTCGTTCGCCAGCGGATTCGCGGCAAGCCGGCTGCACATCGCCAAGGGCGGCGGCAGTGCCCGCCGGTTCGCGATCGCCTGGGACGCCAACGTCGGCAACGACGAAACGTGGTGCATGGTGCTCGACGGCAACGGCGCGCCGCTGACCGCGGCAACGGCTCTCGACGTCCGGCAGTCGGCGGCCGGCAACGTGTCGATCGACGGCGATGGCAGCCACTGGGTCGCCGCCTGGCAGGTCAACTCGGGCCTGTTCCCCACCGAGATCGCGGCCCGCCGGATCGGCTTGACTCCGGCTGGAGCACTGTCCACGTCGCCGCTGCGGGTGGTCAGCTCCGGCGGCATCGTCACGGTGCCCGCCGTGCTCGCGACCGGTGGCTCCACGCTCATTGGATGGTCGTTCCAGGCTTCCCCCGTGAGCAGCCTCCGTGACGTCCACGCCGCCTCCGTCGACCCGTTCGCCTGCGCGCCGTGCGAGGTCGAGTTCATTGCCGGTGGATCGCAGACCACGAACCTCGTCGCCGCGGGCTGTGCCGCGGTGTCCGCGGGCGGTCCCGGCGACGATGCACTGCTCGTCTGGCAGACCGGCACGACCGGCGACATCGCGGCGCGCGTGTGGCGTTCCGCCGACGGCGTCGTCAACACGCTCGGTGGCGGCTGCGGCAACGGCGGACTGGCCCGCGCGCCGTGTGTGCGGGTGCCAAATCCGGACTTCACCCATCGACTGCTGGGGACCACCCCGACGGCCCCGTGCGTACTCGTGCAGTCCCTGGGCCAGGGCTCGGTCACCTGCGGCTCCTGCACGTTGATCCCGGCTCTGGCCGGCGCGATCGCGCTGTTCGTGCTGACCGACGCCCAAGGCAGCGCCGCGGTGGCATCGCCGATCCCGAACAACCTGGCACTGCGCGGCCTGGTACAGTTCGAACAGTGGTTGACGCTGCGACCAGGCGCGGCCTGCACCCAGTCCGGCGTCGATCTTTCTGGCGCGCTACGCGTACGGATCGAGTGATGCCACGCGTGCGCCAACCACGGTTCCGGCGCGGGCCGGTCCATGCGGAGTGCCGCCCGCGCGGATCCAGGTCCACGACGGCTCGCGCCCCTGACCCCGCGGACTACAGAGCCAGCAGTTCCGCACGCAGCACGACCAACACGCGCCACAGGTCGGCGTTCGTGATGCCGACCCATTGGCGCTCGATGTCCGACACCAGCGCCCGGGCCAGCTTTCCGCGCTCGGCACCCGGCCTGCGCGCGCGAGCCGCCGCGGCCGACCGCGCGAGCGGGTCGACGACCTGCGCCTGCTGGATCCGGGTCTCGACCACCGTGCCCGCGAACGCGTGCTTCGCCGCCTGCAACGACGCCTCCGCCTGTTGCCGCGACCATTTTCCGAGTTCGAACGTTGCCGGTCGCCCCAGGGTACCAGCCGGATCGCGGCGAAACCGGTTGACCCAACACAGCACCGCGGTCTCTTCCGCCGTCGGCTCGTTCTGGGCCATTACGTCCGCCAGAAACAGCACGGCAACGAGGGGCCACGGACGAAGGCTCATGAACCGCGATCGTAGCCCGTGAACGGCGCGGTCGTGGTGGCGCAGCCGGCCGGGCCGCCGGACCAACCTCATCCTGAACCACACGCTGGTCGTGAGCCTCGGGTCCACCACGCTCGACCTGTGCATGACTCGTGCAATCGGGACGTGGTCCTGCTCCACAACGTCGCGACGCCGATCGCGAGCCTGATCAACGGCTACCCCGCCGACTTCAACGCGCCGTTCCGCCACTGGTGCTGTTCGACGCCGTGGGCAAGTCACGATGTTCCTCGGGGCGCCGCCCACCCTGCTCGCAGAAGCCGAGCGCCGCATCGACGAACTGCTGCGCTGAGCCCGCGGGACGAGGAGCCGCGGACCCGGGCACCGCCAGGCCCGGCGAGTCACCGGCAACCGCGTTTGCCGGCGGAAGGCGCCCGATGCGGCATCGCGCCGTGCAGTTCCAACGGCGCTTGCCTGCCGACGGTGGTGCGTCGGCGCGTCAGCGCACCATCGCCACGACCGGGTGACTGAGCCGGAAGGCCGTACCGGAGCCCGCCAGCACCTGCAACGCGAGCTGCAGGCCGATCGGCGTGTTGAGCGGCAGCGCTGCCACCACGTAGCCGGACACATCGCTGGCCTGGACGGCGAACAACGTCAGCGGACTCGCTGTCGAGTCGAGCCAGACGTCGCCGAGCGGCGGCACCGGCAGCGGCAAGCCGGGAAACCCGAGGGCAAGCACGACCACGTCGCCGACCGGCGTGCGCACCTGGGCGATCAGCGGCAGGCCGCGCCCGACCGAGGAGAGCCGGAGCGCCGGAATGCGCTGGATGACGACCGTGCTGCCGTGGACGCCGCCGGTGGTCACGATCGGGTCGATCGTGAGTGTCGACAGGCTGACCTCGATGCCGGCCGTGGGCACGGCCGAGAAGCCGGCGGTCAAGAACACGGGCTGGAAGCCACCGGCCGCCGTCACCGTGGAGCCGTTACCGATGGCAAGCGCCGGCGCGCTCGGCACCGGCGGCGAGGAGGGCACACCACCTCCCTGCCAGTTGCCCTCGCTGATGTCGAGCGTGGACGCGTCGACCGTGCACGCCGGCATCGGCGCCGAGTTGCTCGTGGACATCCGCCCCCGCAGGACACACGCCACCGCGACCACGTGGCTGCGCGTGATCTGCAGCGCGGGTGCGCCGCTCAGCGAACAACCCTGGATGGCCACCGCCGCGGATCGCTGCACGACGATGCCCGGGTTGGCGGGGCCGGGCAGGACCGTGAGGGCCTCGGCGAACACGCGGCCCGGACAGGCATCGATCGTGATCGCCGGCAGGGTCGTGTTGTCGCAGAAGAACCCCCACATCGCGAACGCCTCGCCCGCCGGCACACCGCGAACGACCAGCCCCCCGTCGAGACGCACCACGCCGCCGGTGCCCGCGGCGCCGTCCGCGATCAGGGTGACGCCGCGCGTGGCGATGCCAACCGTGTAGGGCGCCGGATTGGCGCGCACGCGCACGAGGTCGTTGGGCGCCGCCGCCGCGAGCGCTGCGGGCAGGTCGGTGAAGTCGACACCCGGTCCGCCCGCGCGATCGACGATCCACGTGCGTTGTGCGGTGAGCAGGCTCAGGGGCAGGAGAACGGCGGCAAGGCGGACGAGACGGTGATGCATGGCTGGGATCCGAGGGTCGTGGGGCAGACAGGGTGGTCGACGCCGTTCAAGCGGTGTCCGCGACCCGACCGCACACCGCGACCACGTGCCGGGACGAGCGACCGGGCCGGCGACGTCGGCGGCGATTGACGCGGACCGACGCCACGGCGACAGTCCTGGACCTGCCGGTTCGAAGCCGGCGGAGGCCCGGCTTGACCGACTCGACGACTCCTGCCGGTGACGACACGCTGTGGTTGCTGCAACGGTGGCACGGCGGCGACCGCCATGCCCTGATGGCGCTGCTGCGCCGGGACCTGCCGTGGGCCCGCGAGCTCGTGCGCCAGCGCCTGGGTGCACAGCTGCGCCAGTTCGGCGACACGGAGGACTTCCTGCACGACGCCGTCGTCGAGGTCCTGACGTTCTCGCCGCGCTTCCTGGTCACCAGCGCCGAGGCGTTCCGCCGCATCCTGGCGGTCGTGGTCGAGAACACGCTGCGCGACCGGCACGAGTACTTCACCCGCAAGCGGCGGGATCGCGCGCGTGAACAGCCGCTGACCGACACGGTGCTGTGCCTGGACGTGCGGTCGCGCACGCCCGGCCCCGGGACGCAGGCCGGTCGTGCCGAGGAGCAGGCTTGGTTGCGGCTCGCGCTGGAGATGCTCGTCCCGGACGACCGCGAGATCATCGTACGCCGCGAGTGGGACGGCGCCTCGTTCGCCGCCCTGGGCGAACACTTCGGCATCGCCGAGAACGCCGCGCGCATGCGCTTCCAGCGGGCGCTGGGCCGGCTTGCCGACCAGGTCGAGCGGCTGCGCCGCGGCGAGGTGTGACCCGGGCGCGGTGTCAGCCGATCGCCCGCGCCGGGCGCCGATCGCCAGCGAGAAAACCAACGCCGGCCCGGTGCGGTCGGCGGCGCCACACCGCTCGAACCATGACGGCCGCCCCGACCTGGGGCGGCCACCCGCACCTCCAGGCCCGACCATGCGACCGCCCTTCCTCTCCTCGTCCGCGGCAGCCGCGCTGCTCGCCAGCGTTCTGGCCGCGCAATCCACGGCGGCCCCGGCTCCGGACATCGTGCGCGTCTCCGGCCACGCCGGCCTGCACGTCCTCGACGGCGACCTCATCGGCGTCGGCGACCGCTACAAGGCGCGCTTCGATGCGGGCACCATCGTCTTCACTCCGGTGTTCGGGCGTGCGGCCCCGGCGACCCGCACGGTGCGACTGTCGCTGTCGGGCGTCGGTCGCGGGCGGACCACCACACCGGTGGCCGCGGTGCCGCCGACGTTCACGGAGCTGAGCGTGCGTTACGAGCACGCGGCCTGCACCGAGTCCTACGACGTGCGCGCCGATGGCCTGGAACAGAGCTTCCGGTTCGCGTCGCTGCCGGCGGGCGAAGGAGATCTGGTCGTCCGGCTGCGCCTGCAGTCGGAGTTGTCGGTGGCACCACAGGGCGATGGGTTGCGGTTCACCTATCCCGGCGTCGGCAGCTTCGACCTCGGGGCCGTGACCGGGATCGACGACGCCGGCGAACGCTGCGCCGGCAGCATGCGCCTGGTCGGCGACGAACTCGAGCTGTCGCTCCCGGCGCCCTTCGTCGATCGCGCGAGGCTGCCGCTGGTCCTCGATCCGTTCCTGGGCGCCCTGTTCCATGTCGTCGCGACCACCAGCATCGACGAGGCGCCGCGCACGGCGTACTCGTTCGGCAGCGACCGCTACCTGGTCGTGTGGATGCGCAACAACAGCGCCACCGACGTGGACGTGCTCGGTCAGCGCATCGCCCGCAACGGTGCA
The DNA here is from genome assembly GCA_016713175.1 of Planctomycetota bacterium. Taxonomy (GTDB): domain Bacteria; phylum Planctomycetota; class UBA1135; order UBA1135; family UBA2386; genus JADJPQ01. The sequence continues at coordinate 4,607 of JADJPQ010000004.1, read as the reverse complement.
CCGGTCGGCGGCGTGCTCAGCATCGCCGCGCAACCCGGCCGCAACTTCGATCCGGCGGTCGCCAGCATCCGCGTGCGCGACGGCTTCCTGGTCGCCTACGTGCGCAACGACGACGTGCTCTGCCGCAGCGTCTCCGCCGCCACCGGCGCCGTGTCCTTGTCGACGATCCTCGCCGGTGGGGCCGACGTCCAGCGGGCTCCCGACCTCGGCGGCGAAGCCACGCTGGCCGACGACGACGGTGTGTGCGTCTGGGCCGACTACGACAGCAACTCGATCCATTCGGTGGAAGTCGGGTTGAACGCCGATTTCAGCGTCGCGGCGCGCGGCTCGCCGCGGGTCGTGTTCCACGACGCCGCCAACGCCGTCGTCGACTTCCCGCGTATCGCCAAGTCGGGCGGGACGGCCCGTCGCTACGGCATGACCTGCTACGTGCAGCAGACGCCGCCCGGCAACCACGACGTGCTGTTCTTCGTACTCGACGACACCGGCGCCACGATGACCGCGCTGTTCGTGCTCGACAACAGCACCCTGGACGACATCGTGCCGACCTGCGACGGCGACGGCTCGCACTGGACCGTCGCCTGGGAACGCGTCATCGCCGGCATCTCGTCGATCCAGGCGGCGTCGTTGTCCTACCTCGGCGGCGGCACCGTGCTGCCGTACCGCAACGGGACGCCGACGACATTGTCGTTCGCCGGCCGGCTGCCGGCGGTCACGTGGATCGGGCAGTCGTGCCTGGTGTCCTGGTTCGAGCGCAACGGCAACACGGCGACCTGCCGGCTGCTGCCCCTGGAGCCGTGGAGCTTCCAGCAATGCGAAGCCAGCCGCACCATCGCGGCGGCGCTGGACCTCGACTTCACCGCCTATGGCGCGGCGACGGCGAGTGGCGGCAACCCGATCGACGAGGCGCTGTTCGCCCTCGCGACCGTCCAGGCCTCGACCGGCAACAGCGACATCCAGGGCCAGGAATGGCAGGCACGCGACGGCTTCTCGCGGTCGCTCGGCGGCGGTTGCGGTCAGGGCGGCGAGCCGTTCGCACCATGCCTGCTGGCGGGCAGCTTCTTCGCGTCGTTGCGGCTGCGCGCGGCCTCGCCGTCGCGCCTGGCGGCGCTCGTGATCGGCCGCGACCGCATCGATCTGCCGTGCGGAACGTGCGCGCTCGTCCCCGACCCGGCCACCGGGGTCATCCTCGCGCAGGCCACCGACCTGCACGGCGACCTGCAGGTGCCGGTCTCGCTGCCGACGGGGTCCGTCTTCATCGGCATGTTCCTCTACGCCCAGTGGCTCGTGTTCGATCCCACGCCCGGCTGCGCGCCGTTCGGCGCCAGCTTCTCCCCGGCGCAGGTCATCGCCGTCGAACTTCCCGGATAGCCGTCGTCGTCTTGGTCGGAGCAAGCCCATGCCACAGTTCCGTGCAGATCGTCTCGCCATCACCGGGTTGTGCCTCGTCGTCGCTGCCGGTCGACACGGGTGGGCGCAGTCGCGGTCGTCGCCGCCCGCCCAGGTCGTCTCGTCCGCGCATTGCCTGGTCGCTGCGGGGACCGGCTTCCTGGCCGAAGGCGCCCGCTATCAGGCCAGCTTCCGCGGCGATGCCGTCGACTTCGTGCCGGCGCTCGGCGCGGGCGCGCCGACGAGCCCGCACCTGCGGCTGCGGCTGCTGTCCATCGGCCGCGCCGGCACGCGCCGCCAGGAACCCACGGCGGCTGCGATCGCGCCGGTACGCGACGGCGACGCGGTCGTCTACGTGCGTGGCGAAGTGCAGGAGCGGTTCGCGGTGCGACCCGAGGGACTGGCGCTGAGCCTGCGCTTCCCGGCCCGCATCCCGGGGCAGGGTGACCTCGTCGTGCGCTACGCCGTCGACACCACGCTGCCGTTCGCCGGCGCCGACGCCACCGGTCTGCACTATGCGCTGCCCGGCCTCGGCGGCGTGGGGATCGGAGCCGTGACCGGCATCGCGGCCGACGGCCACCGCGCGGACGGCGCGATCCGCCAGGTCACGGGTGGCATCGAGCTGTGCCTGCCCGGCGATTTCGTCGACGACGCGCGGTACCCCCTGGTGCTCGACCCGCTGATCGGACCCGAACTGCAGGTCACGACCGCCAACGACGTCGACAGCGAACCGGACGCTGCCTTCGATGCCAGCACCGGCCGCTATCTGGTCGTCTGGCGCCGGCGGTTCGCGGCCGATCGCAACCTGGTCCGCGGCCAGCTCGTCGACGCCGCCGGCGGCCTGGTCGGCGGCCTGCTGCTGGTGCGCGATGCGGCGACCCCCACGCTCTGCCAGAACCCCGGCGTCGCCAACGTCGCCATCCGTGACCGCTTCCTGGTTGCGTGGTCGGAGTCCGCGTCGCTCTTCGTCGCCAGCACCCTGCAGTGCTGCGCCGTCGACGCGGCCACCGGCGCGATCTCCGGCGTGCTCGCCATCACCGGACCCGGCGTGAACGCCGTCGACCCGCGCATTGCCGGCGAGAACGGCATCGACGACGAGGCGCTGGTGGTCTGGTCGGAGGCGCGCCAGCGCCTGGCCATCGCCACGATCACGTTGCCGACCGCCGGCAGCCCCACCATCGACAGCACGGCCACGGTTGCCACCGGCGGGTTCCTGTCGCAGCCGAAGATCTCGCGCAGCCATGACGCCAGCGGCCGCCACCTGGTGGTCTGGCAGGACGATCTCACCGCCTCCCTGGACGCGCGCACGTACGACCGCGAGCTGCTGGCGCCGGGACCGGTCTTCCGCGCGTTCGACGCCGCGCCCGGCGAGGACTTCCGCGGCGTCGCCGTCGACGGCGACGGTGCCCGGTTCGTGCTGGCGTGGGCACAGACCCGCCTGCCGTCGCTGCAGCGCGACCTGCGCTGCGTCACCGTGCGCGCGGACCTGAACAACGTGCTGCAGCTCAGCAGCCCGATCCGCGACCTCGAGAATTCCACCAGCGTCGAGACGCTCGACCCGGCGGTGGCCTTCCTGGGGCCCAAATTCACCGTCGCCTGGACCCGCGTCGGCAACGCCAACACCGACGTCGAAGGCATCGACCTGGCGCCGGACTGCCAGGACTGCGGCACGCGCTGGGCGATCACCGGCAGCAACGTCCTGCAGGGGCGTGTCGCGCTCGCGGCTGAACGCGCCGGCGGCGGCACCAGCACCGCCGCCCTCCTCGTCTGCGCCGACGCCGGTCCGGTGCAGCCGTTCGCCACCAGCCGGATCACCTCGCGCCGGTTCGATGCCTTCGGCCCCGGCCTCACGCCGGTGACGGCCGGCCCCGGCTGCGGCAACGGCGGCCTCATCGGCACCGCCGGCGGCCCGTTCGTGCTCGCCAACGACGAGTTCCGGATCGTGCTGCAGGGTGCGCCGGCCGGCGCGCTCGCATTCGTCGACGTCGGTTTCCCCGGCCATGAGATCCCGTGCGGGAGCTGCACCTTCATCAACGGCTTCGTGCTGCAGCTGGTGCCGCTGAGCGGCAGCTCGGCCTTCTTCCGGATCGTGCCGCCATGCGTGCCGGCCCAGCTCGGCACGACGCTGGCCGCGCAGTGGCTGGTGTTCGGCGCCGCGAACTCGCCGTGTCCATCGGCCCCGGGTCTGGTCGCCACCGCGCGACTGCACCTCACGCTTTCGGAGTGACCAGCCCACGCCCCGCGCGACGTCGACGGCACGCCAGACCTGCTATCATCCGCCCCGCCAATGCACGATCCCGAAGGCAGCCCCGCCGGATCCGCGGACCATGCGGGCACCGGCGACCGCCTCGGCGAGGCATTGCGGCTGGCGCTGGCCTACCGCGCCGCGCGACGCTCGGACCACGACGCGTTCCTCGCCGAGCACGACGACCTGCGCGACCTGCTGCAGGGGATGATCATCGGCACGGACGACGACGACGACGCGGCGCCCGCGGCGACGCCGGCCGGCCCGGCCGCCGCCATCGGCTCGCGCTTTGGCGATTACGACCTCGAGCACGAGGTCGGCCGCGGCGGCATGGGCATCGTCTACCAGGCGCAGCAGCGTTCGCTGGGGCGCCGCATCGCCCTGAAGGTGCTGCGTTCGCACCTGCTGCTGCACGAACGGGCGCTCTGGCGCTTCCAGCGGGAAGCGCGGCTGCTCAGCCAGCTCCAGCACCCCGGCATCGTCCAGGTGTTCGACGCCGGCATGGTCGGGGACACGCCGTACTACGCGATGGCGTTCATCGACGGCGCACCGCTGAGCGCCGTCATCGCGGCGCTGCGCCGCGTCGGCATCGGCGGCGTCGATGGCATGGTGCTGCGTGCCGCCATCGCCGGCGTCGTGCCGCCGGCGGCGGCTCCGCGCGCGGCGCCGGCCGACTTCACGCGCGCGGCGGTCGAACTGATCGTCACCGTGGCCGATGCGCTCGGCTGCGCGCACGCCGCCGGCATCGTGCATCGCGACGTCAAGCCCGCCAACATCCTGGTCCGGCACGACGGTCACCCGCTGCTCTCCGATTTCGGCGTCGCGCGGCAGGATGGTCAGCCCTCGATCACCATCACCGAGGAGTTCACCGGCACACCGAACTACGTGTCGCCCGAACAGGCGCGCGGCGAGCGCGTCGATTACCGCTCGGACCTGTTCGCGCTCGGCGTCACGCTCTACGAACTCCTGACCC
>JADJPQ010000003.1 GCA_016713175.1 Planctomycetota bacterium | reverse complement strand
GGCGGTCGATCAGCTGCGCGCGGTGCTCGGATGCCGGTTACGGGCTTGCCGCTGACGGCGCGGCAGCGGCAGGTCGGGGCTCGTAGTGCCTGGAGGCTCCGTCGATCCACGCCGCGGCGCGTGAGCTCGAGATCGCGTGTTCGAACGTGAAGCGAACGATGAAGCGGATCGGCCGTCGGGTGCGGGTGTACTTTGCCCGGATCGAGCAAGGCGACGGAAAATCGTACCCCCCTGACTCCTTGATGTTGCCGGCGGGCGCTTTGCTGCGGCCGCCGAGTTCACGGACTGAGTCTGCGCGGGTTCCGTCGGGGCTACGAAGGTCCGGATCCGTGGCAGGGAGCGGCGCCGTGGGTCCCCGAGGAATCCGGAGTTCTCGAGATGATCGATGCCCAAACCCTGGTCACGACTGGCGCAGGTGCCAGCAGTGTGATTCTGTTCAGTCCCTGGTTCCCAGCGCGGTGGCGACTACGCGACGTTCACGGCCGAGGCGGTGGCGTTGGCCGGCACTGGCGCGAAGTTGACGGTGCGCGCCTTCCACAAGAATGCCGAGGACACCGGCGATGGCGTCGACGTCAATTCGGCGACGACGATCGAGCTGACGACCTACAACGCGAACGCCGGCGACCTGGCCGGTGCAAGACACTTCGACGGTCAAGGGTTTCCAAGCGGTTGGTGCGCTACCAGTTCAAGCTCGAGGCGACGAGCGGCACGGCGCATGCGCGACGTTCCGGATGCTGTCGCCGATCTGGTTCGACAACGTCAGGGGCCTGGTGATCCCGGTGCGGCGCCCTGCCGCGGAGGCCACACATGATCCATGCACAACTCGTGCCGTTTGGCACGTCCGGGACCACGGAACTGTTCACGCCGTGGTTTCCGCGCAAGGAAGACAACGTCCGCGTCGTCGTCGAATTGTTGGCGACGGACCTCGGCAAGGTCGGCGTCGAGCCTGGTGCACAAGAGCAGCGAGGACGTCGGTGACGGGACGGTGATGACCGGCAAGATCGAAGTCAGCAGCGTCGGGCGCAGCAACCCGCAGGAGTGGCTTGGCCTGAAGGAGCTGTGTCGGTTCAAGATCACGGCGACGAGCACGGAAAGCCCGGTCGAGGACGGCTGGGTGTTGTTCCGGTTGCTGAGCCCGGAGTGGTTTGCGAGCGTATGAAGGCGTAGAGGCGACGACCGCGGTCGATGCAGAAGTGCTGATGACGCGACGGCGAGCGCGACGACGCCACGGGAGGACGTCGAGGTGTTCGGTGTGTGGGTGCCTCGACGGGGCGACAACCTGCGGTACGGTGGAGGTGGTGGCGGCGCGGTGCGAGCTGACGGTGGAACTGCTGCAGAAGGGCATGGACAAGGTCGGCGATGGAGTGCCGTTCTCGCCGACGACTACGTTGGTGTTCTCGGGTGTCGGTCGGCAGACGGCGGAGTGGTCAGGGCTGATGGAGGTGGTCAGGTTTCGGTTGAGTCTGGCGCGGTCCGACACGCTGCCGGAAGGACTTCGTGGGTGGGTGATGTTCCGTTTCCAGGAACCGGTATGGTTCGAGTCGGTCCGGAAGTGATGTTCTGGGCCTTGCGTTCGAGGTGACCGTGAGTTTTGGCTGGCAGAGGACGAGCTGGAATCCGCCGACTTGAGCGATTCATGGGGACCCGGATGGTCCTGAGACGCCTGGTCAGGCGATCCAACTACTCCTGCACCGGGCAGGCCAACTACACCGGGGCCGGGGTTTCCGCAGGTGCCTGGGTGGGTGGTCGCCCCCGGTCCGATCACCGGAGTGCCGACGCCGGGCACTGGGGCTCCTTCTCAGGCACTCTATCGATGCCGGGAGTACAAGGGGCGCCGGTCGTGTGAGCGGTGCGGGAGCACCGCATCGTCGTCCAATCCACCGGACTGCACGATGACCCCTGACCAGTGCAATCGTGTCTGCAACAACAAACCGGCGGATCAAGGGTGCAGTTCTTGCGGGACGCAGGACCTGAGCCAGCAGAGAGTGCCGTCGGCCTACCGTGGGACAGGCATGCCGTGCGCGTGCGGCAAGCCAGACTTCGTATCAGGAGTCTCCAGGCATCGGTGTGGGTGCGATAACCGCTCTGAAGACCAGCGTGCGGGCCTGCCTCAGCAGCGATCCCCATTCTGGCACATGATGGCTATGGTGCGCCGGACGTCTGATGAGTGGCCGGCGCCGCTCGTCGATGCAGAACGCTGTTGCGACACTTGCATCTGCGGCGTCGGTGAACAGGGCGTGCACGGCCTGCTGCTGCTGTGTCGACAAGCTCTGCATTCGCTCTGGTTTGGGCAGGGACGTGAACAGGGACGCGAATTTTGGGACCCTGGCGCACGACCTATGGAGGAGCTTTGACGATCGCACACTGGGACCTCACGGAATGATTGCCGCTGTTTTCCACTACGCTGTTTCGTGGCATACTATCGGAGACAAGGGTAATGCGAATCCGCCGTGTGATGCTGAACTCAAAGAGGCATTTGAGCCAGGGCCGCTGTTTGACCCTAAGGTCGGAGTGTACGAGAAGTTTGATCTCTCGACCTGGAATAGCCTCTACCAGACTGAGCAATGGCAACCTCGCCTCAAGGCTTGGGTAGACATCCAGCGGTGTCCTGGAGGCCGTGGGCAGGCGGATTTTTCGGATTGGCCAGGCCCGAGCATCAAGAATATTGGCAAAGCCGCCCTGCTGCTCGCATTCATTAGGGTGACCAGCGGCTGCCCCAAGACAGATCACCCAGAGTGCAAGACATGTTGTGCTCTCCTGATGATAGACTGGGGTACGAAATCAGCTTTCGTCAAAGGGCCAGTCTGCGGCGGAGTATGCGACAAGGATCCGCCACTCTTTACTTCGGGTGATCCATCCAAGAAGGCAATCGATGCTCTCATGACCTTTGATTCTTGGTGGAAGGGGGCGCCACGCTTCTGGAATCGCGAACTTGCCCCCATGACGGGAGCGCAGTTGTGGACTGGAGCGAAAGGCACTGGACAGTAACAAGAACGCTGCAAAGGAGATTTGCTCATGAAGTTCGTGGCTTGCCTCATGATTGTCGTATCGTGTGGGTTCTCGCCACATTCAGAACCATGCTACGAGATGGACATCGCTGCCGGCCCACCGTCCACAATGCCCGATCATATTTCGATCGCACACACCATGCTGGCTTCCGGTGTTGAAGCGGCTTGGGTCATCGGTGAGAAAATGAAGCAGTACGTTGATGTCGGCGTATCTGCGGACGACGCAATTGACGCAATATTGCACCCGTTTCGACGGTATTCGCTGCGGGACATGGGCGGCCGCGTGATCGAGGTCCGGTACCTTGGTGGCGGCAAGACCACGGACGGTTATCGCGTATGGAGAGTTCGCTATTGAGACGGCCCACCTGAGACCTCTCTTGAGACCGTTCGATTTTTTGTTGATTCCACCAGACCCCCTTGTGGTTAGTGCTCTCGGTTCTCGTTTCTGCCGCGCCGATGCGATCGGGCACACGGTCTCCGACCGGTAAGAGGCGCCGCGCAGCGTGGCGAGCCACACCGCGCGACCGCCCGATCAGAACGGATCTCCTCCGGATCCACCTCCTCATCCTCCCCGTCCCCCGAAGGCTGCGCCGTCTTCGGCGGCTTCCGCCCACCACCACCCGCCGACCCACCCACCGTCCCCCGATCGCCTCCGGCACCGGCCGATACCCATCGTACGGCACCTCATTGCGCCGAACGGTCTCCCCACTCGGACTCGCATACTCCGCCGGTCGCACCTCCACGAACGCCACGCGCCCCTCGAGATCCCGCGGTTCCATCCGCACGCGCCCGGTCGCCGGCAACCCGAGCGCAAAGAACACCAGCCGCGCGCGGGCCCGTCCACGCGTGCTGAACACGAGGCTGTCCCACGCTCGCCTGCTTGCCGACGTGCTGCCCCTCCGCGACGACCAGCCTCAACGACCAGCGCTCGTCGCCAGCGCCGTGACGAAGTTCTCCCGACTCTCGACCCCGTGCGGACTCCAATCGACACCCGATGAAGAGTCGGAGCCCAGCGAGGTGGCGGCATGCAGGACGACGCGAGCGAGTTCATGGACCCAAAGCTGCGACCGAGGAAGCCGGATGCCCACGGAGATGGGGTGCACGGACGCACTGATCTGCTGCGGCTGGACTTGCAGCCTGTCGCGGGCTGGGTCGCGCGGTTCCGCGTCGGCGACTTCCGATTGGCGTTGCGGGCCGAGGGCAATCCGCCCCGTTGGGTTGCCGACGTTCCGCCCACGAACTGAGGATGTCGCTGACGTGCTGACTGGACTGCGCGGCGGCGCGAAGCCGGTTACGATCTCTGTTCTCCGGGCTACGGAGGTTCGGAGATCGCGATGGAAGACGCGCCATCAGGACTGGACCACTTGCGCCAACGTGTTGCCGCCGCCGCACATCGCGGTGCTGCGTCGGTGACGCAGTCGCCGCAACTGATCCGGGATGCCGTCGAGGCGGCGCTCGACAAGTGGGTCGATGAGCAACTGCGCGGCCGGCGACCGACGGACGTGGAAGCGTGGGCGTTCCTCGTGTCGGCGAACGCCGTCCGGCGGTTGTGGAACTCGGAGCAGCGCCGCAAGCGCGCCTTGCTCGCATCGATCGCCGCGCGGCGTTCGGCATTCTTCGGCGTGGCGGTCGATCAGCTGCGCGCGGTGCTCGGATTGCCGGTCGGGCTGTCGCCGCTGACGGCGCGGCAGCGGCAGGTCGGGCTCGTGTGCCTGGAGGCTCCGTCGATCCACGCCGCGGCGCGTGAGCTCGAGATCGCGTGTTCGAACGTGAAGCGAACGATGAAGCGGATCGGCCGTCGGGTGCGGGTGTACTTTGCCCGGATCGAGCAAGGCGACGGAAAATCGTACCCCTGTACCACGCAAAGTGCCAGCCGGGGCCTGCTCATCGTAGACTCCGGCCGGTCCGGCAGCCTGCCGAGAGCCACCATTTGCCCCCTGAGATCCGATCTCCTGGGGGGGACCCGTGCCTCGGCAGGCAGCCGCGCTCTGACGTCCTGTGGGCAGTCCGTGCCATCGAGCACCAGTACAGGGCGCGCCGCGGAGCGCGGTGCCGGTTCTTCCCCATGTCCGCTACGGAGGTTGGTATGGAGAACACGAACTGGAAGCACTTCGTCGGGGTCGACTGGGCCAGTGCTGAACACGAGGTCTGCGCGCTGCAGGCTGACGGCAAGCAGGTCGACGCCAGGGCGTTCACGCACAGTGGCGATGGCCTCGCCGATCTGTGCGACTGGCTGCTGAAGCTCGGCGACCCGGGTTCGATCGCGGTAGCGATCGAAGTGCCTCATGGCGCCGTAGTCGAGACTCTGCTGGACCGCGGTTTCGTGGTGTTCGCGATCAACCCGAAGCAGCTCGACCGCTTCCGGGATCGCTTCACGGTAGCTGGCGCCAAGGACGACCGACGCGACGCACTGGGTGCTCGCCGACTCGCTGCGCACCGACCACCACCTGTTCCGCCGCCTGGCTGTGCAGCCCGCCACGGTGATCGAACTGCGTGAGTGGTCGCGGATGCACGACGAGCTGCAAGCCGAACGCACCGGCCTGGTCAACCAGATGCGCGCACAGTTCGCGCGCTACTTCCCAGCGTTCCTGCAAGTCTGCGAGGATCCTGGGGAGGATTGGGCCATCCGCTTGTTCGAACGCATCCGCAATCCTGCCGCGGCACTGAAGGCTCGTCCTGCGGAAGTTCGCAGACTCCTCCAAGAGCATCGCATTCGCCGGATTGACGCCGAACAGGCTCTCCAACTCTTGCGTCAACGGCCGGTGTTCTCCGCCCCCGGGACGGCCACCGCTGCAACCGCGCATCTGCTGCTGCTCGGCCAGCGTGTGCGCCTGGTCAACGAACAGCTCAAGACGTGCAAGGCGAGCCTTGAGCAGTTGCTCGAGCGCCTCGGCGGGGAGGACTGCCAGGGGCAGACATCCGAGCAGCGCGACGTCGCGATCATTCTTTCCATGCCAGGGATCGGCATGATCGTGGCGGCGACGCTGCTCGGCGAAGCGGCAGAACCACTCGCGGCCAGAGACTACCCGGCGCTGCGAGCACTTGCAGGGGTCGCACCGGTGACCCGCCGCAGCGGCAAGCGCCATCAAGTCGTCATGCGTGCCGCGTGCCATCTACGACTCCGGAACGCCGCCTACCACCTTGCACGCGTCGCCGCCCAACGTGAACCCACCTCCAAGCGCGCTACACCGCGTTGCGCGCCCGAGGCAAGTCGCATGGACAGGCCCTTCGCTGCGTCGCCGATCGCTTGCTCGGAGTCCTCTGCGCCATGCTGCGCTCGCAGTCGAGTTCCGCGCCGCAATCCCGCAGGCTGCATGAGCTGCCATCTCGACGACCGTTCGGCCCACGGGGCCCATCGGCTTCGACCCCGGCGGAGGATAGGGCTCTGGTGGGAACCAACCCGAGCGCCGTCCTGGGGCCAGACCGAGGAACGGGTGGCTTCGGCCACCCGTGCCTCTTCCCACTCGAACTCCGAGGCTTCCTCGGGATGGCATCATGCGGCAAATCCCAGGGGCGCAACGCCCTTCGAACACGGCTCACGACACGGGGACAGAGTCCCCCGGCGAAACCCCAAGAACTGCTTGCGAAATGGTGGGCAGTCCCCCCCTGACTCCTTGATGTTGCCGGCGGGCGCTTTGCTGCGGCCGCCGAGTTCACGGACTGAGTCTCTGCGCGGGTTCCGTCGGGCTACGAAGGTCCGGATCCGTGGCAGGGAGCGGCGCCGTGGGTCCCCGAGGAATCCGGAGTTCTCGAGATGATCGATGCCCAAACCCTGGTCACGACTGGCGCAGGTGCCAGCAGTGTGATTCTGTTCAGTCCCTGGTTCCAGCGCGGTGGCGACTACGCGACGTTCACGGCCGAGGCGGTGGCGTTGGCCGGCACTGGCGCGAAGTTGACGGTGCGCGCCTTCCACAAGATGCCGAGGACACCGGCGATGGCGTCGACGTCAATTCGGCGACGACGATCGAGCTGACGACTGCAACGCGAACGCCGGCGACCTGGCCGGTGCAAGACACTTCGACGGTCAAGGGTTTCAAAGCAGTTGGTGCGCTACCAGTTCAAGCTCGAGGCGACGAGCGGCACGGCGTACGCGACGTTCCGGATGCTGTCGCCGATCTGGTTCGACAACGTCAAGGCCTGGTGATCCCGGTGCGGCGCCCTGCCGCGGAGGCCACACATGATCGACGCACAACTCGTGCCGTTTGGCACGTCCGGGACCACGGAACTGTTCACGCCGTGGTTTCCGCGCAAGGAAGACAACGTCCGCGTCGTTGTCGAGCTGCTGGCGACGGATCTCGGCAAGGTCGGCGTCGAGCTGGTGCACAAGGCCAGCGAGGACGTCGGTGACGGGACGGTGATGACCGGCAAGATCGAAGTCAGCAGCGTCGGGCGCAGCAATCCGCAGGAGTGGCTGGGCCTGAAGGAGCTGTGTCGGTTCAGGATCACGGCGACGAGCACGGAGAGCCCGGTCGAGGACGGCTGGGTGCTGTTCCGGTTGCTGAGTCCGGAGTGGTTTGCGGCGGTGAAGGCGTAGAGGCGACGACCATGATCGATGCAGAAGTGCTGATGACGCGACGGCAGCTCGACGACGCCACGGTGGACGTCGAGGTGTTCGGCGTGTGGGTGCCTCGACGGGGCGACAACCTGCGGTGTACGGTGGAGGTGGTGGCGGCGTACGGCGCGGAGCTGACGGTGGAGCTGCTGCAGAAGGGCATGGACCAGGTCGGCGATGGGGCGCCGTTCTCGCCGACGACGACGCTGGTGTTCTCGGGTGTCGGTCGGCAGACGGCGGAGTGGTCAGGGCTGATGGAAGTGGTCAGGTTTCGGTTGAGCCTGGCGCGTTCTGACACGCTGTCGGAAGGTCTGCGTGGGTGGGTAGTGTTCCGTTTCCAAGAACCGGTATGGTTCGAGTCGGTCCGGAGCTGATGCTTCGGACCTTGCGTCGAGGTGACCCGTGAGTTTTGGCTGGCAGAGAACGAGCTGGAATCCGTCGACTTGCAAGGCGCCCAGGGACTCGACACATTCGTCGCTTGAAGGGCGCCCGTCCAGGGTCTCGGCACAGGGAAGACTGGGCGCCGGGCCACCCTCGCTCCGGGCTGTGATGTCGGACGGACCAAGTCTGGCCCACGCTGATCATGCTAATCACTGCGCGGCTTGTCGAAGCGTTGCCCTGCCTGATCAATTGGTACGTTCGGAGTTCAACGGAGTCGGGAGCCCATGTGCCTGTGGCGACTCTGGTGTGTCATATTTGAACTTGTCAAGGCACCGTTGCGGTTGCGACGCCAAATCAGGTTCCTCGCCGGATGATGGTCTCGGGAGCCAACCCCCAATTGGCCGTGATGCTACGGCACCCCAAACCGCCACGACCTTGAGCTTGGCCAGTGGCCTGCGTGGCGAGTCGCGTCACCCTGCCGACTCCTGGCCCAAGTCGCAGGAGGGGCAAGGGTGCGGGCGGTGTCTCGTCCGTATCGGGCAGCCACAGTACTTCGGAAATGCCGATGACGTCATTGAAGACGTCCTCGTGGATATCCAGTACGCGTGGAACGGGGCCTGCGAGGGTCGGAAGCCAAACTGCCGCACGCACCACGCTTGTCGCGCTGGCGTGGTGTACAAGTTCAAACTGAAGAAGCAGTTCCGAGGTGCAAAGATATGCCGCTGCGTGAACCCCTCTGACCCGAGGTTGCCACCTGGCATTACTGACTGCAGGCAGCTTCCTACTTCGCTTCCGCCGGGAGTGCCCTCTGTGAAGGCCGGTGATGACAACCCGGAGTGCAAGCCGGTCGACTGGTGTGCCAGCTACCCACAAATGGGCTGTCCCGAGCATTGTTATCTGACCAATCCAGGGAATCATGCGGGCGTGCCAGCTGCAGCAACTCATGACACCTCAGCGGAAAACGTGACTACACGGTTTCTTCTCTCGCGTTGCGGGCAACGTCATTCGGCGAACTACTTCTTTGTCAAGGCCGGGAAGTGCAGTTGGGAGAATCGGCTCGGCCGCAGCACACGGGAGCCATACAGGGTGTCCGTTGAGGTGTCTTGCGATGCATGCAACGGCTGACGGCAACGCGAGGCGGTATGCGAACTCAGAGACGACGGCCTGGGAAGGGTGTCCCGCGTCGGCGGACGGCTGTGCCGAGTGCGACTCAGGGCCTGCGTCATCGGGTTGGGGTCGCTGGAGACGTCTTGTCGCCGGGTGTCTGATCGTGATTCTGTTGACGGCCGGTCGCGGCAGGACGCAGGCTGGATCTGCCTTGGAACAGTCCTTGGTCCTCACCGCGCTCGAGGTTGCGGTTGATCCGGAACGGGATGTTACGGCGGTTCGCGGCGCTGAGGACTTGCTGTGTGCGTACCGCGGGGCGGCTACCCCCTGGCTCTGCGCATCGATAGGAGTGCGTCCAGAAGAAGTGCGTCTTCGTCTCTTGAAGATCGTGGGCTCCCGACACGTGGTTCAAGGGCTCGTCTTGGAGTGTCGCGATGGCCTCAGCGAACGGGCATGTCGGGCAATTCTGGAAGTAGTAGAGTGTCTCGTGATCAGGTGCATGGACTTGCCGTTGGATATCGATGGACTATTGTTGGACCTCGCGCGTCGTCGTCCGCCGTTGGTGCCGGATATCGCTGCCTGCTTGATAGCGGATCGATGCGTCAGGGAGCCCTTGGAATCGAGGATAGAGAAGTTGCCTTCCTGTAGTCAGGGCGATCTGGTTGCGACCTGTCTCAGGCTCGAGTCGACTGCTCAACATGGCGCGGTTTTAAACAGAGTCCGTGCGCTTGCGTTGAAGCAACTACGGGCGCTGGACCCGAGTGGTGCCCGCGCTCTTGGGCGGGTGCGCCTTGGAGATGGCTGGGAGGTCGGGGGCCCCAGGCTTCAGGATCGGGTGCCGAACAGCATATCCAGAGCCATTGCAGCTCTGGATCCGGAGAGTCCTGACGCTGTTTCTGGTCTTCGCTCTCAGCTGCGAGAACCGGACTATCGTCTCCGAGCGAAAGCGGTCGATTACCTGGGTGGACTTGCTCGTCGCCGTCTTCTTGGAGCCCAGGAAGCAGTGGTTGTCACGGATTTGTGTGAAACTGTGCGGCTTGGCGGGACAACAGCACGAGGGGCCGTTGTGGCCCTCGGGTGCGTTGACTTGCATCGGTGGTCCAGAGAAGTAATGGAGACACTGGATCGGGCGTTTGGATCCGGAGACATTGCGTTGCGGGAGGCGTCCGATCGGGTTCGGCGGAGTATTGCGGCGGGAACGGGGGGCAGGGAGTGATGTGGTGAGTCGCGAGTTGCGTTGAGGCGCTTCGCTGAGCAGCGCAGACGAAGAGTCCGGTCGAGGAGGGTCGAGTAGATGGTGAAGACGTAACCGTTGCTGTCCCGACCTCGGGCTCATGGCTGGGTCGCCGGACCGCCGCTGCGTTGGATTGCAATTGGGTTGGTTGGGGAAGGAGTGGCCGCTCCTGATGGTGGAGTCGCGCCGCGCGGCGTGGTCAAACCACACGGCGCGATCCCGATCAGAACGGAATCTCATCCGGATCCACCTCCTCGTCGTCGCCATCTCCACCAGCCTGCGCCGTCTTCGGCGGCTTCCGCCCCCCACCACCCGCCGCCCCATCCACCCGCGGCCGATCCCCCTCCGGCACCGGCCGATACCCATCGTACGGCACCTCGTTCCGCCGAACGGTCTCCCCATTCGGACTCGCATACTCCGCCGGTCGCACCTCCACGAACGCCACCCGCCCCTCCAGATCGCGCGGCTCCACTTGCACCCGCCCGGTCGCCGGCAACCCGAGCGCAAAGAACACCAGCCGCGCGCGGGCCCGTCCACGTGTGCTGAACACGAGGCTGTCCCACGCCGCCTGCTTGCCGACGTGCTGCCCCTCCGCGACGACCAGCCTCAACGACCAGCGCTCGTCGCCAGCTCGGGTCAGGCCCGGTCGGACTTCCGTCACCCGGCACAGGTAGGTGCCAGCCGGCACCGTCACGAAGTCCGCCATCTTGCCCACAACATCGAAGTCGATCTCCATGGTGTTAGCCTTCCTTGTCAGAGTTCAGGTCCATCTACCTGTGCTCGTGTTCGCTCCGTGGTTACACGCAAAGTCGAAAATCCGCCGAACGGCCTCGCCGACCCGCGCCGCTACCTCAGCCTGGCCACGCGGCACTACGAGAACTTTCCCGTCGGCTCCTGGCTGCTCCCCAGGCAGGCCCGTCGCCACCTGCACCGGATCTACGCGTTCGCCCGCACCGCCGATGACCTCGCCGACGAACTGCAGGACGGCATCGCACTCGCGGCCTACCGCGCCGACTTCCTCGCCCACGTCGACGGCACCCGCGCCGACATCCCGATGTTCGTCGACCTGGCGAAGACCATTCGCGAACAGGAACTCGAGGTCGAGCTGTTCACCGACCTGTTGGCGGCGTTCGCCCAGGACATCGTCGTCAAGCGGTATGAGCTCGGCGGCCTGCTGGACTATTGCAAGAAGAGCGCGGATCCCGTCGGTCGGCTGGTGCTCCGGGTCTGCGGCTATCGTGACCCGCGACTCGACGCGCTGTCGGACCGGATCTGCACTGCGCTGCAGCTGCTGAACCACCTGCAGGACCTGGGCGCCGATCTGCGCGAACGCGACCGCATCTACTTTCCGGGCCAGGACCTGGCCCGCCATGGCGTCACCGAGGCCCAGTTGCGGGCGGAGGTTGGCACGCCTCAGGTGCGGGCGTTGGTGCTCGATTGGGCCCGCCGGCTTGCCGGCGATTTCCGCGCCGGTTGGGCGTTGGCCGCGGCGGTGGAGGGCCGGTTGCGCGCCGAGCTGCGCGCGATCCTGCGCGGCGCCGCCGCAGTGTTGAAGCGCATCGAGGCCGTCGGCGGCGACGTTCTGGCCGGGCGCGTGCATCTGAATCGCCGCGAACGGCTGCAGTCGGTGGTCGCCGCGTTGCTGACGCAGAAACCGCCGCGTTGGCCGGGTGTTGCATGAACGCGCCGGCCGGAGCCACGCTGACGCCGCAGCAGGTCACCGAGCGCTCCGGATCCAACTTCCTGGTCGGATTCCTGTGCCTCGATCGGGCCCGGCGCGACGGCATGACCGCGATCTATGCCTTCTGTCGCGTGGTCGATGATGCCGGCGACGATGCCAGGACGCCGGAGGAAGGACGGCAGGCGGTTGCCTTCTGGCGCGGCGAACTGGCGGCGGCGGTGCAGGGGAGCGCGGCGACCGCGGTCGGCCAGGCGCTGACGGCGACGTTGGCGCGGTTTGCGGTCGCGCCGCGGCATCTGGAGGCGGTGCTGGATGGCGTCGCGATGGATCTGGCAGGCGGCGGCTTTGCCGATCTGCCTGCCCTCGAACAGTACTGCTGGCGCGTCGCGTCGGCCGTCGGTCTCGCGTGTCTGCCGGTGCTCGGCGTCGACGGCGCCGCCGGGGAACGCTTCGCCGAACGGCTCGGACTGGCGCTGCAGCTGACCAACATCCTGCGCGACCTGCGCAGCGATGCCGAGATCGGGCGCGTGTACGTGCCGCGCGATTGGCTGACGGCGGATGGCGTCGAGGTGGCGTGGCTTGGCGGCAACGGTCCGGACGCGGCGTATCGCGCCGAGGGACCGGTACACCGACTGTGCGAACGGCTGGCGGCGACCGCAGCGGAGCGCTTTGCCGAAGCGGCGGCGGCGCTGCGCCAGTTGCCGCGCGTCGAACGCCGGCGGCTGGCGCCGGCCCGGATCATGGGCGCGGTCTACAGCGACCTGTTGCAGCGTTTGCGCCGGCGCGGCGGCGAGTTGCGCGGATCACGGGTGCGCGTGCCGAAGGCGCGGCGACTGTGGTTGGCGGGACTGGTGGCGACGGGACTGCGCGCATGACGGTGTCGCCGCGTCGGGCGTTCGTGCTGGGCGGTGGTGTGGCTGGCTTGACCGCGGCACTCGGTCTGCGCGAACGCGGGTTGCAGGTCACGCTGCTCGAGTCGCACGGTTGGCTCGGCGGTCGCGCGTTCTCGTTCGTCGACAAGGCGACTGGCGAACGCCTCGACAACGGCCCGCATGCGATGCTCGGTTGCTACGGTGCGATGCGGCGACTGCTGCGCGCGCTCGGCACCGAGGGGCAGTTTGCGCGTGGCCGCAGCCTGACGGTTGCGTACCGCACGGCAGCTGGACGAGCGAGTCGGCTGCGGCTGTGGCCACTGCCAGTGCCGGTCGCGATGCCGTGGGCGCTGGCGGCGGTGCCGCTAGGGTCTGGCGGCAAACTGCGCGCGGTGCGTGGGCTGCTCGGGGTGCTGCAGGGCGCGCCGGCGGATGAGACGGTGGCGTCGTGGCTGGCGCGGCGCGGACAGCTCGGGACGCCCGATGCGTTCTTCTGGCGGCCATTGTGTCGCGCGATCATGAACGTCGAGCCGGCGGAGGCGTCGGCGCAGTTGTTCCTGGCGACGTTGCGCGAAGCGTTCACCGGCAGTGCCGCCGGTGGCGCGTTCTGGCTGCCGCAGCGGCCGTGGGGCGAGATCGTCGGGGATGCGGCAGAACGCGAACTGCCGCGGCGTGGCATCGACGTGCGGCTGCATGCGCGGGTCGAAGGACTCGAGGTGGTCGGCGATCGGGTCGTGCGGATCGCGCTGGCGGATGGCGGGTTGCCTGTCGGCGCCGACGATGTGGTCGTCTCGGCGATGCCGTGGCAGGCGCTGGGGCGATTGCTCGGTGAGCCGCCATTCGCGTCGCTTTCGAGTTCACCGATCGTGTCGATCTGGTTCCGGTTCGCGGCGCCGGTCGCGGCGGTGCCCGACGAAGGGCCGATGGTCGCGCTGGTCGACGGCGATCCGTTCCACTTCTTGTTTCGCCGGCCCGGCGCGCCGTTGACGGACTTCTGGCTGCTTGCTGGCGGCAATCGCGCGTTCGACGGCATGCGTGTCGACGCGATCGAACAGGCGGCGCGGGTGCAGTTGGCGCGGCACTATCCGGGGTTTGCGACCGGTGTGGCGGCGCAGGTGCGTGTCGCGAAGGAAGCGCGGGCGACGTTCGTGCCGTCACCGGCGGCGTTGCGGCTGCGGCCGCCGCCCGGACGGCTGGTTGGCGGTCCTGCCAACCTGCTGGTTGCCGGCGACTGGACCGCGTGCGGGTTGCCGTCGACGCTCGAAGGCGCGGCGCGGTCGGGCGAAGCGGTCGTTGGGCGAGTCGGCGCGCGGTAGCCGTTCGAAGTCAGTGCGGACGCCAGCAGCGATCGGCCAGCGACCACGTCGCGCCGAGGCGATGCTCGAGGACCGGATCCAGGAATGCGCGCACCGCAGCGACGACGTCGTCGAGGGTGGGCCACGGCAGGCCATCGTCCCGTGCCATCGCGACGTAGGATCGCGACCAGGTGGCTGGTGCGTCGGGCAAGCGGGTGGGCATCGGGTGGGTGCCGCGATGGGCGAACACGCGATCGAGGATGGAGCGCAGAGTGACCGCATCCAAAGCGCGCACGGTCGACAGCAGCGCCAGATCGGGCAGGTCCTTGACCCGCGAATTGGGCCGCGATCGCGGCAGCGTGTAGGCGTGCAGCTTCTCAGCGATGTGCGCCTCGAGCGGGCAAAGCGTCAGCGTTGGCGGGGGGACGCCGGCGAACCCCAGCACGTCGGGGGCGACCATCGACTCGCTGGCACCGAAGATCGGCTCGCCGACGACGACATCGACACCGAATGGGTTGCCGTAGGGCTTGCCGGCCAGCTTGCTCGTCACGATGAATCGCCGACCGTCGTAGCGCAGGCCTTCGTTCTGGATCTCGGGATGGTCGTCGTGCGGCCGCACTTCGAAAGTCAGGTAATCGCCGAGATCGGCTCGTGCGGCTTGCTGGAGGCGGGCGAGGAGATCGTTCGCGTTGCCTGCCAGGCACAGGTCGACGTCCTTGGTGGCGCGCGCGTTCTGCGATCGGCATTGCAGTGTCATTCCGCCCTTCAGCACCGCCGTGTTGCCAAAGTGTGCGAACACACGGGCGAGGAATCGCAGATGCACGAGGATCTGCCGCTGCCGCGCGAGTCCGGCGCCGGTCGGGGTCATCTGCCGCAAGCGGGCTTCGAGCGCCTGCTTCCATGCCAGGGGCGTGGCGTACCGGCGGTTCGTCACGGCAACCCCCCGAAGTCGCGCAGAGTGGCAATCACCGTCGGGATCTCGTCACGCGTGACCAGGCCGCGGTGCAGTGCCTGTTCTGCGGCTTGCAGAAGCAGGTTCGGCGCCAGGTTGTTGGCAGCGCAGTCCTCCAGGGTGCGAGCGGTGGTGGTGACGGGAACGGCACCGACCCAGGTCCGTTCGGTCGATCCCACGTCTCCGAAGTGGAGCCGAGTGCCTTCTGGAACACGCAGTCGACGTCGTCGCCAGGGAACCGGTAGCGTCAGGTGGATCTCGGAAGGGAGTACGTCGGACAGGTTGCCGAGGGCCAGGGCAGTCTGATGCGAGACGACCCCTTCGCGACCCGTCCACAGCCACGCCAGGATCAGGTCATCGTGATCCCCCGCCGGGAAGTGGGTGATCCGGTAGATGCCTCGGCGCAGCCGTTCGAACCGGCCGGCGCGAGCGTGATGCGCTAGCAGTTGCGCGGAGTATCCGGCCATCGCGGCCTGGGCGGCTGTGAACAGGCCGGCCTGGGCGAGTGCGGTCTCGGCCAGGGCATTCCATTCAGGGCTGCTTGCTCGGGTCTGCACGGAACTAAAATCTGGCGATAGTTTCGTGCATCATCGCACAAGACTAAAGCCAGATTTGATGTTCACGTAATGCGAGTTCGCCGAAGTCGCCATGCTATGGGGGCGCCGAGCAAGATGTCGTGCTCTAGGTCGGACCGGCTCACTGACCAGTCCGGTCGGGGCTCGGATGCCCCTGGCGCGGCGATCAGAACCGGATCAGAACCGCAGTTCGTGCGCGTCCGACGCCGCGTAGATCCCGTTCGCGACGATCGGATCGACCACCAGCCCCTGCAGCATCACGCTGATGCCCGGCGGGAACGTCGGCATCACCAGATAGGTCGACGACCCACCGTTCGGGCCGATGACCGGCTGACCGGCCGGCGTCGGCACCAGGCCGTTCACGATCACGAAGAAGCTCGACATGTTCACCTGGATGCCGGGGAAGCCGGCCTGCGGGCCGGGCGGCGTGCCGGTCGCGAACAGGCTGCCGACCAGCGCGTACGGCTTCAGGTCGAACGTGCCGGCCGGTGACGAGACGTTCAGCTGCAGCAGCTGGTTGCCGGTCGCGAGCTTGATGTCGTTGCCGGCGCCCGCGGACAGGAGACCGCCGCCGACGGCGCTCGACAGCACGACGCTCTCACCGGTGCCCGGGTAGGCCGCGCCCGTCGGCGGGCCGAAGAACTCGACGTCGTCGATCTGCGCCGAGCCGCCGCCGTTGTTCGGCTGCAGGAACAGGATCAGCGCCTGCACGCTGACCGTGTTGGGCGGGGCGATACCGGAGACCGGCGCGTTGTCGATCCAGACGTTCTGCACCTGGCCGCCGTCGAGCACCGTGCGCTCGGCGCCGCCGATCTCGGTGCCGCCGCTGTTGAAGAACGCGATCTTCATCACCACCCAGTTGTCGTTGGGTGCGCCGAAGCCGATCATCGGGTCGCCGCTCCACTGGCGGGTCCAGCAGTCCATCGTGAAGATCTGGCCGGGCAGGGCCGGGAAGCTCTGGAAGATGCCGGTCACGTTGAACGGGCCGCTGAAGTGCCCGTACATCTTGATCAACGTGTTGCCGGTGCGCGGCACGATCGCGGGCGGGTTCGAGGGCTCGGCGTAGACGTTGGGGCCGAAGAAGTTCCAGCCGCTGAGTCCGCCGTTCTCGAAGCTCGGGTTGGTGAGCAGGTTCTGGGCGGGGAGAGCGGCTGGCAGCAGCAGGGCGGTCAGCGCGGCGGCGAGGCGGAGTCGGGTCATGGCGTCCTGAGGTATGTCGACTGAGTGGTCAACTAAGTTCGACTGTAGAACAAACTGTGGTGGAATCGACTTGTCAAGCCCTGGAGATGGTGGATTCCCCTGCGGACCGGTATGGCCATGGACGAAAGTTTGTTCGTACGGTAGAGAAAGTGTGTGGGTAACACCCTTCGAGAATCGATCGAGGACCGGGCCCGGCGCCGCGGGCGTGACCTCCAGGAAGACGTCACCTCCCAGGTGCTCGGCGCCAGCCAGATGCGGGCCCTGCACAGCGGTCTGGCCCTTCGGCTGATCTGGCGCGAACGGCTGGTATCGCGGGCTGATCTGGCGCGCCGTACGGGCATGAGCCGCTCGTCGATGTCGGCGATCGTCGAGGACCTGCTCGCGACCGGCCTCGTGCGCGAGACCGGGACCGGCGATTCGAGTGGGGGCCGCCGGCCGATCCTGCTCGGCTTCCAGGACGACGCGCATGCGATCTGCGGCGTCGATCTCGGTGCGACCCATGTCGCGGTGGCACTCACCGACCTGCGCATCGGCGTCAAGGCGTGGCGCAGCGAAGCGCACCCGGTGCGCGACGACCCCGAAGGAGCGCTCGACCTGATGTGTCGCCTGGTGCAGGAAGTGCTGACCGAAGCCGGAGTGTCGGCGCAGCGGTTGGTTGGCATCGGCGTGGCAGTTCCCAGTCCGGTTTCGCCGGCCGATCCCGAGAGCCTGTCGCCCCTGTTGGTGCCGCGCTGGCGGGGCCACAGTCCGGTGCGTCGGCTGCAGGCGGCGTTCGGCGTGTCCGCGGTGATGGACAACGATGCCAACCTGGGCGCGCTGGCCGAGCAGTGGTGGGGTGCTGGCCAGGATGGGCGCGACCTCGCCTACGTCAAGATCGGCACTGGCGTCGGCGCTGGCCTGATCATCCAGGGCGACATTCACCGTGGCGCCACCGGCGTCGCCGGCGAGATCGGCCACATCCCGGTCGATCCGGCGGCCGGTCCCTGTGTCTGCGGCCTGCGCGGCTGCCTGAACCTGACCGTCGGCAGCCAGGCGTTGGTCGACCGGGTGCGCAACCTGCGCAAGACGGACGAGCGCTCGGTGTTGCCGAGCCGCGGTCTGACCGTAGGCCGGATCGTCGAGGGCGCGTTCGAGGGCGATGCGCTCGCGCGCTCGGTGATCGAGACGGCCGCTGGCCATCTCGCGATCGCGGTGGCGGCGCTCGTCAATCTGCTGAATCCGGCGACCATCGTGTTCGGCGGTGGGTTGACCCGGGCAGGCGAGATGTTGCTGCGACCGCTGCGCGCGCACCTGGGCGGCCGGTCGCCGTCGGCGTCGGTGACCCAGACCGCGTTGGCCATCAGTTCGCTCGGGGTGGAAGGCATCGCGCGCGGTGCCGCGACCCTGGTGCTGCGCGCCGCACTCGACGACCCGAACGTGTTTCCGAGCCTGCGGGGTGCCGGAACGGCGGTGCCGAGCGTCACGCCATGAACGGAACGGCCGGCGGCACTTCGGTGCTACGCGCGAGCCTGGTGGTGGCCCTGGGTGGATTCCTGACCGGGTTCGACAGCGCGGTCGTCTCCGGTGTCGTCGATCCGGTCCGCGAGCACTTCGGTCTCGACGTCGATCGGGTCGGCTGGATGGTCAGCAGCCTGACGCTCGGTGCGGCGGTCGCGATGATCCTGGCGGGGCCGATCGCCGATCGTTTCGGCCGGCGGGCGGCCATGGTGGGCACCGCGTTGCTGTTCTCGGTCTCGGCGCTGGGCTGCGCGTTTGCCGACAGCTACTGGCTCCTGGTTCTGGCGCGCATCGTCGGCGGCTTCGCGGTAGGCGGCGCGCTGGTGATCGCGCCGATGTGGATCGCCGAGATCGCGCCGCCGGAACGACGCGGCCTGCTGGTGTCGTGCAACCAGTTGAACATCGTCGTCGGCCTGTCGGCGGCGTTCTTCTCGAACTGGTTCCTCGATCGGGCTGGGCTGTCGTGGCGGTGGATGCTCGGGGTCGAGGTCGTGCCCGCGGTCGCGTATGCGGCGCTCCTCTTCACCGTGCCGCACAGCCCGCGGTGGCTCGTCGACCGTGGTCGCAGCGAGCAAGCGCTGGCGGTGCTGGAGCGCCTGCACGGCAGACCGGCGGCAATGGCGCAGATCGCGGCGCTGCAGCATGGCCAGCGCCTTGCGGCGGCGCCGGGCTTTGCCGAACTGTTCCAGCCGTCGCTGCGCCGCGTCGTCGTGATCGGGCTGGGCCTGGCGTTCTTCCAGCAGGCCACGGGCATCAATGCGATCTTCTACTACTCCCCGACGATCTTCGGCCTGGCGGGTGCCACGCGTGACGTCGCGCTCGGCCACGCCATCCTGATCGGAGTGGTCAACATCGGGTTCACGCTGGTCGCGATGCGCTGGATCGATCGGCTCGGTCGGCGACCGCTGCTGCTGCTCGGGTCGGCGGCGATGGCGCTGGCGCTGG
This sequence comes from Planctomycetota bacterium, assembly GCA_016713175.1. Taxonomy (GTDB): domain Bacteria; phylum Planctomycetota; class UBA1135; order UBA1135; family UBA2386; genus JADJPQ01. The sequence continues at coordinate 654,214 of JADJPQ010000003.1, read as the reverse complement.
TCGTCAACGGGCTGGCATTTGCCGACGCGCGCTACGTGCTGACTCCCGCGGTGTTGACGGCGGTGGCACTGACACCCGCCGAGGCGCAGGCGTTGCAGCCGTTGGTCGGGGTCGGTCATCACCTGACGCAGACTCTGGCAGAGGCCATCCGGGTCCAAGCGGCGGGCACGCCCTCGGCGACGACGTTGCTTGCCAAGGTCGACGCCCTGGTCGCGGGCGCCCTGCAGGTCGATCGCTGGTTGGTCCTGTCGGCCATCCTGGTCTACATCGCGGCGTTCGCGATGTCGTTCGGGCCGGTGATGTGGGCGATGTTCGCCGAGATCTTCCCGCGGCGCGTGCGGGCGCTGGCGATCTCGGCGATGTCCTTCGGCAACGCCGCGGTGTCGTTCGCCGTCCAACAGCTGTTTCCGCGTGGGCTGGCGACTCTCGGACCGACGGCGGTGTTCTTCGGGTTTGCGGTCGTGGCGGTGCTGGCGTGCCTGTTCACCTGGCGCCTGATCCCGGAGACCCGGGGGCGCACGCTGGAGCAGATCGAGCGCGAACTGGTTGGCGGCGGCGCGGCCACCGATCCATAGGGAAATCCGAGGCCAGCCGACGCGAAGCAGAAGTGGTCGTCCGGTCGATTGGCTCGATAACGGTCCGCGCCAATGCCGACCGTCGCCGATCCGCTCCTCTGGGGCCTGTTCCTGCTGTTCGTGCTGATGATGCTCGCACTCGATCTGGGCGTCTTCCACAAGAAGGCCCACGCCCCGAGCTTCCGCGAAGCCCTCGGCTGGACCGCCACCTGGGCCGTGCTGGCGATCCTGTTCGGCGGCTGGGTCGGCTGGCAGTTCGGCGGCGAACGCGCGATCGAGTTCTACACCGGCTGGGTCATCGAGCAGTCGCTGTCGATCGACAACGTGTTCGTGTTCGTCGTGATCTTCGCGGCGCTGCGGATCCCGGCGCACCTGCAGCACCGCGTGCTGTTCTGGGGCATCCTGTCGGCGCTGGTCTTGCGCGCCGTGATGATCCTCGGCGGGGCCGCGCTGGTGACGCGGTTCCACTGGATCCTCTACCTGTTCGGCGCGTTCCTGGTGCTGACCGGCGTCAAGCTGCTGTGGCAGAAGAACGATCAGCTGCAGAGCGGCGACAGCCGGTTGATGAGCTGGCTGCGGCGGAAGTTGCGGGTCACCGACGAACTGCACGGCCAGAGCTTCTGGATCCGCGTCGATGGTCGCCTGCGCGCGACGCCGATGTTGCTGGCGCTGTTGATGGTCGAGGTGTCCGACGTGATCTTCGCGGTCGACTCGATCCCGGCGATCTTCGCGGTGACCACGGATCCGTTCCTGGTGTTCACGTCGAACATCTTCGCGATCATGGGCCTGCGCTCGCTGTTCTTCGTGCTGGCCAGCATGGTCGACCGCTTCGTCTACCTGAAGCCGGCGCTGGCGGTGGTGCTGGCGTTCGTCGGCACCAAACTCCTGCTGCAAGGGACGATCAAGATCCCGCCGATGCTGTCGCTGGCGGTCGTCGTCGGCGTTCTCGGGGGCGCGGTGGTGGCGTCGCTGCTGCGCACGTCGATCGGCGCGCGCCCCCCCGTGCGAGACGTCAGCTGAGCGCCGAGTCGAGGATGTCGATCACCTGCTCCAGCACCAACCGCAGCCGGCGCCGCTCGGCCTCGAGTTCGCGGACGATGCCGACGACCTGGTCGAGGTTGCGCACCTCGTCGAGCTTCTTGGCGAACGAGTCGGCGGCGACCGATTCGACCTGCCGCAGTTGCAGCGGCGCGGCCGGCATCGCGGCCTTCGCGGCGGCAGCGGCGGCCTTCTTGCTGCCGCGCGGCTTGACCGGCACCAGGCCGAGCACCGCCTTGGCGCGCCCGAACACGATCGGCGGGAAGTTGAACCCCTTCTCGTCCATCTGCGTCTTCAGGTCGCGATAGGCGATGTTCGGGTTCTGCCGCAACACCTGCAGCGCGAAGTCGAAGGACGGGGAGCCGGATTTCTTCGGGGCAACCATGTCGATCTGTGGGTCGTAGGGGGCGGCGGCGGGCTCGTCGGCGATCGGTTCGTCCGCTTCGTCGGCCGGTTCATCGGCGGGCGCGAATGCGGCAGCGACGCCAGCACCCATCTCGGCCATCGATGCGCCAGCGGGGATCGGCGCTCGGGTTGGTGGGGCGATCGGTGCCGGGGCGGGACGCGGTGGCGGCGTGCGCAGGCTCGGCAGACCGAGCTGTTGACGGGCTCGTCCGTACAGGATCGGCGGCAGGTTCATCCCGGAGGCGCTCGCCATCTCTTTGACCGTCTGGTAGTCGAGGTCCGGGTTCTGTTGCAGGGCATTGACCGCAAGCTCCATCGCGGAGCCAAAGGATTTCTGCGGCATGATCATGCGGATGTGGAGGGGGAGGGATCGGGTGAAGGGGCGGTGTTGCGGGAGCCGGCGGAAACGCCGCTCTAGTTGGTGCAAACGGACCGACTGGACAACTGGGCAATGGAACTAAACCACCCGACGGCGGGCCAAGCAAGCGCGGACCCTCCGGTTTCCGGAGGGTGAGGGCCGTAACGACCTATGCCACCGTCCCTTCGGTTCATTCGATGTGGATATGACGGCCGCCGTTCTCTTCTGCGAGCGGCTTCAGGAAGTCGGTGTCGTTCTTGTCGCCGAAGGTCACGCAGTGGATCGCAATCTTGCGCAACTGGTTGGCGGCGCGGACCCGGCGTCGGATCTCTTCCTTGTCTGTCACTTCGCCCACGGTCGGGGCACCGTCCGTGATCACGTACAAGGTGTCGAAGCCGGCCGCGTAGTACTTGTCGTGCAGGCCGCGACCGCCGAAGTCGAGCGCCTTGTCGAGCGCGCCGTACAGATTGGTCGGGCCGTTCGGGCGCAGGGAGTCGAGGAAGTTGCCGAGCAGATCGTCGCGCGTGTCGTCGGTCAGTTTGATGAGAGCCGGCTTGCCGCCTTCTTCGCGCCAGGTGCGGACTTCGTCCGAGAACACCACCAGGTTGATCAGCGCGCCGTCGGGCAACGACAGCACGAGTTTCTTCAGTTCGGCGACGACGATCTCGGCCTTGGTGGTCGGCTTGCCGGGTTGGGCGCCGGTCGTCTTGCCCAGCAGTTGCACCGGCTCGGCCATCGACCCGCTGAAATCGAGCACGAACAACACGCGGTCGGACTCGATCTCGAGGTTGAAGAACTTCTCGTACTTGCTGGCCTTCGGTGCTTCCTTGCCCGGCTCGGTCTTGGGCGCGACCGCGAACGAAGCGCCTTCCTTCTGCCAGAAGTCCTTCCACGGCGTGATCGAACCCTGCACCACGGTCAGGCCGGTGAGACCTTCGAGCAGTCGATGCAGGCGCACGTCCATCGCCCACGGATCCTTCTTGCGCGCCAGTTCGGCCTCGAGGCCGGCGATCAGGGTCGGCACCACGGGCTTGCAGCGCATCACCGCCAGCGAGAACGCGGCGGCGCTGCGGACCTGCCAGATCTGGTCGCGAACGAGCAGTTCGCCGAGTTTGGCGATCACCAGATCGCGGGTCGCCAGCAACTCGCCGGCGGGCTTCTTGCCGAGCGTCTCGTCGACGTGCGGCTGCATCGCGGTGCCAAGCGCATTGGCGGCGGCGATCCGGACATTGGGTTCGGCATCGCGCAGCAGTTCGACCAGGGTCGGCGCGGTCTCCAGCGTCGCGTCCTGCGCCATCGCCGAGACGGCCTGCACGCGCAGTTCGGTCGGCATCGCCCGGCAGGCCTTCAACAGTTCCAGCCGCGCTTCGATGCTCGGATGGCCTGCCAGGATCCGCAGCACCGCGGCGGCGTTGCGTTGGTCCTGGTTCTTCTCGGCGGCGCGGATGCCCTTGGCCGACAGCATGCCGATCAGCCACGGCATCAACGGTGGGCAGCTCAACGAGCGCAGGTGTCTGGCGGCCAGCGACTGCACGCGCCAGGGCTGCAGTTCGCGATAGAAGTCGATCAGGTCGGTCGACGATTGGGCGCCGGTTGGCCTCGGTTCGACGCTGGCAGCCTCGAACAGCATCCGTGCGGCCGCCATCGAGTTCCATTTGGCCAGAGCGGCCATCTTGGCGTCGAGTCCGGTCAGGGCCGCCTCATCGGTCCGGCCCTCTTTGACCAGCCGGAACGCGCCGGCCTTGTACTCGGCCAGCCAGGTCGAGAACGCCTTGACGTCGGCGATCTGCACCGGGTCCTCGGCGGGTTCTTGCGGGGCGGCGCCTTTCGCTGGCGCCTTCTGGGCGAACGTCGGGGTCGCGCCGACCAGGGTCAGAGCTAACAGTCCAGACGACGACAACCGGTTGCGGCGCATTGGCCCAAACGGTTTACGCGGCCCGGCAGTCAGGCGGAAGGGGTGGTCCGGAACGATGCCAACGCGTCATCGGCCGGGGTGGGGGTGGGCCGGGCGGTGCACTGCCGTTACAAGCAATGCCGCAACCTGCCCGGGCAACCATCCGCATCCCGATGAATCTCGCCTTCCACCGCTTCCACCTTGGTCTCTTCGCATCCACCGCCGCGCTGTTCGCGCAAGCGCCCGCGCCAGCCGTGGTCCCGCACCGCTGCGGCACGCCGGGCTGGCACCTGCCGTTCGGCGGCATCGAGCATGTCGACTGCGACATGAACAACACCAACCCGTCCGCGACCTACGCGCCGACGTTCGTCTACCGGATCCCGGTCGTCGTTCACGTGATCCAGAACACGTCCGGGCAGGGCAACCTGACCGATGCGATCGTCCGCAGCCAGATCACGGTGTTGAACGAGGACTTCCGGGCGATGAGCGGAACGCCAGGCGCCGGCGGGACCGACACGATGATCGAGTTCTATCTGGCGACGACCGATCCGTCCGGCAACCCGACCACCGGCATCCGGCGCTACACCAACAACACCTGGTTCAACGACAGCGGCAGTTACTGGACGACGACGGCGTGGAACCCGCAGCGCTATTTGAACCTGTACTCCAACCAGGCGAGCGGCAACCTCGGCTACGTGCCCGACCTGCCGCAGGGCGGCTCGGTGCTCAACACCACCGCGGATCGCGTGGTGGTGCTGTGGAGCGCGTTCGGGCGGCCCGGTTCGATCGGCGCCCCGTACGATCGGGGCCGGTCGGCGACGCATGAGGTCGGCCATTACCTGGGGCTGTTCCACACGTTCGAAGGCGGTTGCGCCAGCGTCGCCGGCTGCTTCCAGAACGGCGACCGGATCTGCGACACCAACCCCGAGGGTTCGCCGACCGGCGGCTGCCCGGTGGGGCGCGTGTCGTGCAGCGCGACCGCACCGATCCGGAACTACCTGGACTACAGCGACGACACCTGCATGAACAACTTCACGCCGCAGCAGGCGCGGCGCATGCGTTGCACGCTGCAGCACTATCGGCCGCTGCTGGCCAGCCAGTGCCCGGCCGCCGCGGCGACCACCCGCAATGCCGGTACCAATCTGAACATCTTCACGGCGTCGGCGCCGCGGATCGGTCAGAACTTCTCGGGCAACGTGCTGCTGTTCGGCACCGGCTATCAGTTCGCCGCGCTGTTCGCGTTCACTGGTGGCGCGAATGTGCCGCTCGGCATCGGCGGCGATCGGCTGCTGCTCGACCTCGGGTCGCTGCAGGTGTTCCAGACCGGTTTCGCCGGCAACGGCATCACCGCGGCGTTCACGTTCGCGATTCCCAATGCGATGTCGCTGTGCGGCTTGCCTTTGGCGACCCAGGGATTCGCGTTCGGCGGTCCGCCGGACTTCCGCGCCACCAACGCCGTGGACATGCTGGTCGGGTTCTGATCGGCGTCAGCGCGCGGCCAGCGCCGCCGCCAGCCCGCTGTCGATCCGCTCGTGCGCGAAGCGGAAGCCAGTGTCGAGCAACCGGCGCGGTAGCACGCGCTGGCTCGCCAGCAGCGCCTCGTCGGCCATGCGGCCGATCAGCAGCCGCAACACGAACGCCGGGACCGGCAGCAACGCCGGTCGGTGCAGGGCGCGTGCGAGCGCGCGGGTGAACTCGCGGTTGGTGACCGGATGCGGTGCGACCGCAGCGACCGGACCGCGCAGCCGTTGGTCGACAAGGCACTGTCGGATCGCGGCGAGCGCATCCGCCAGCGCGATCCAGCTGAACCACTGGCGGCCGTGGCCGAGCCGGCCGCCGAGGCCGAGGCGGAACGGCAGCAGCATCTTGTGCAGCGCACCGCCCGGTCCGAGCACGACGCCCAGCCGCAGGTTGACGACCCGGATGCCGGCGTCGGCGGCGGGGCGGGTCGCCTGTTCCCAGTCGCGCGCCAGTTCGGCCAGGAAGCCCTGACCGACGCTGCTGTCCTCGGTCAGCAGTTCGTCGCCGCGGTCGCCGTGGATGCCGACGCCGGAGGCGGCGATCAGCACGGATGGGCGCGGGTGCCAGCCGGCCATGGTCGCTGTCAGCCGTTCGGTCGCGGTCACACGGCTGGTGCGCAGCTGTTCGCGGCGGGCACGTGTCCAACGGCCGGCGGCGATGTTCTCGGCGGCAAGGTGGACGACGGCCGTCGGTGGCGCCAGGCCGGCGAGTTCGATTGCGCCGGTGGCGGGTTCCCAGCGTGCCTGCCCCGATCCGGGCAGGTGGCGGACGAGGCGCAACACCTCGTGTTCTCCGGCCAGTGTTGCGGCGAGGGCGCTGCCGACGAACCCGGATGCGCCGGTGATCGCAATACGCATGGCGGCCGATTCTCCGTGGAACCGTGTCATGGATGCACCTGCCGTGCCACAATCCGGAGCCACTTCGCATACCCCAACCAAACACCCGCATGAAAGCTCGCAAGTCTGCCATCCTCTCCGCCGCCGTGACCGGCCTGCTGTTCGGCACCGCCGCCTGTTCCAAGGAAGCCGCCACGCCCTCGACGCCGGGCGCCAACCAGCCGGCCGGTGGCGCGCCGAGCGGTGCGCCCGTCGGCGATGTCGAGAAGCACGCCTGCAAGGGCATGAACACGTGCAAGGGCAAGGGCGGCTGCGGCGCGACCAAGGCCAAGAACGAGTGCGCCGGCAAGGGCGAGTGCGCGACGGTCGCCCATCACGGCTGCGCCACCAAGAACGAGTGCAAGGGTCAGGGTGGCTGCGGTGCCACCAAGGGCAAGAACGAGTGCAAGGGCAAGGGCGGCTGTGCCGTTCCGGTCAAGCACTGATCGTTCGGACCAGGATCGGTTCGCACGACCGGGCACGTTGCCTGTTCGCGTGACCGTCGGGCGCCAGGCCTCTAGGCGTCTGGCGTGCCCCGGCTCGTTGGCTGGATGATGCTGTGGATCGCGGCCACGGTGGTTGCGCAAGCGCCGCCGCTGGCCGATCGCGTGGCCACGGCGCTGACCAATGCCCGGCCTGCGCTGCTCGGGCACCTCGCCAAAGTCGACGGCGGCATGCTCGCGCTCAGTTGCCTGGCGGCCTTGCACGACGGGGTGCCGACCGACGATCCGGTGTTCGCCAAGGCGCTGCAGCGGTTGGCGAAGCACGAACTCGAAGACACCTATGATCTCGCCTTGCGGCTGATGGTGCTGGCCGAAGCGTCGGATCTCCCGGATCGCGAACGTCTGGCCGAACGCGATACGCAACTGCTGCTGCGCAAGCAGACCACCGGCGGGTTCAGCTATGGCGGTGCCGATGGCTGGTGGGACCTCAGCAACACCCAGTACGCCGCGCTCGGCCTGCGTGCCGCCGTGGCGCTGGGACAGCAGGTGCCGATCCAGCGCTGGCGCGTTCTGTACCAGGCGCTCGAACGGATGCAGCACGAGGACGGTGCGTTCACCTACCGGATCGGGCAGGGGCGGCCTTCGGCGTACGCATCGATGACCGTCGCGGGCATTGCCGTGCTGGAGATCTGCGCGCAGCAGATGGACCTCGACGAACCGTCGTTGCGCCAGCATCGCCGGACGGTGGAACGTTCCTGGCGGTGGCTTGCCGAGCGCGGCAAGGAGATCGGCGATCGGCGTACGCGCTTCTCGTACTACTTCCACTACGGCCTCGAGCGGGCGGCAATCCTGTCCGAGGTCGACAGGGTCGGCGAGGTCGACTGGTATGCGGCCGGTGCGACCATGCTGTGCAACGAACAACTGGCGCGCGGCGGCTGGTACGGCAGCGAGGAACACCATCCCGACTGGCCACGCGGCGCGAGCGGGCATCCGGTCGACACGGCCTTTGCGATCCTGTTCCTGCGCCGCAAGTTCCAGAAAGTGCTGGCGCCGGTCACCGGGCCGCGTGCGTGCCGGACGGCGAGCTTGCCGGCGGACGCGACCGACGAGGCGGTGAAACTGGCGGCCCAGGCGGATGCTGCGGGCGGCGACCTGCATGTTCCGGCGCTGCTCGCCTGTCTGCGCAGCGACCTGCTGCCGCGCCGGAAGGCGGCGGTGCTGGCGCTGTTCCGGCTGGCGGGCGCGGACTTCGGGTTCACGCCCTACCGGGATCCGCGGGTCCAGGCGGCGGCGCTGCGCGACGCCGAGTTGTGGTGGTTGAAGCGCCGCGCCGGTCGTTAGGTTCGGCTACGATCGAGGTGTCGCATGTCGCCCGAGTTCCGCCCTTCGTGGTTGCCTTGTCTGTGCCTGGCCGGCGCCGTGATCGCCCAGGCCAAGGATGAACTGCAGGAGCGGATCAATCGGGCGCTGGATCAGGCGCGGCCGGCGCTGGTGTTCCATCTGCGCGATGTCGTCGCCGCCAGTGGTCGCTGCGGCGAAGTCGGACTGGTGTGCCTGGCGGCGCTGCATGAGGGCATGGACCCGACGCAGCCGCCGCTGGCCGACGCGCTGCAGTTCCTGCTGCGCTTCGACAGCAAACCGCTGGAAACCTATGACCTCGCCCTGCGACTGCTCGTGCTCGAGGTCTGGGGTGCGGCGCCAGACCGCGACAAGATCGCCAAGGCCGACAGCAAGGAGCTGCTTCTGCACCGCGCCGACGGCGGCTTCGGCTATGCCGCCAACGGCGGCCGCGCCGATCTCAGCAACACCCAGTACGCGGCTCTGGGATTGCGCGCGGCGCGGTCGATGGGTGTGTCGATCGAGCGCAAGGTCTGGACGTCGTTGCTGGACGATGTCGTCAAGGCGCAGGCCAGCTACGGTGGCTTCAGCTACACCGATCGACGCGAACAGGAGCCGTACGCCTCGATGACCGTCGCCGGCATCGCGGTGCTGGCGATCTGCCAGCAGGCATTGGGCGAACAGGCACGCGGCGCGACGCTGGCCGGCAAGCACATCGCGCGCGGCTGGCAGTGGATGGACAAGAACCTGAAGGACATCGGCGATCGGATGACGCGCTGGTCGTACTACTTCCACTACGGCCTCGAGCGAGCGGCGATCCTGACCGACATCGAGCAGGTCGGTCGCGAGGACTGGTATCGACGGGGCGCGAAGATGTTCGTGGACGATCAGTTGGCCGGCGGCGGCTGGCGGTCGCCGCAGGCCGGGGCCCGTCCCGAAGCCGGCCAAGGCCGCGGCGATGCGGTATCGACGGCGTTCGCGGTGCTGTTCCTGCGCCGCAAGTTCCAGAAGGTCGCCGGGCCGTTGACGCTGCGTTCGGTGACGCTGTTGCAGATCGACGAGCAGTCGCCCGAGGCCGATGTGACCGCCTGCACCGAGGGCCTGAAGAAGCGCGGCAAGTCGGCGATGCCGGACATCCTGAAGGCGCTGTCGGGCGAGGTGGTGGCGCGTCGGCGGGCCGCCGCGGGGGCGCTGAAAGCGATCGCCGGCGACGACTTCGGCTTCGACTACCGTCAGGATGCGGCGCACAATCGCACCGCGATCGCCAAGGCCGAACTGTGGCACCTCAAGAACCAGTGAACTTGCATCCGGCGTTCTCGCGCACTGCGGCGCGACGGCGCCATCTCGACGCCGGCAACCTGCTGCGTTCGTTGACGATGGTGATCAACGGCGTGCCAGGCGGCATCAACCTCGGCCAGGGCGTCTGCGACCTCGACAGTCCGCGACCGTTGATCGACGGTGTCCGCGCCTGCATCGAAGGCGGCGACCGGCAGCTCTACACGCACTACGCCGGTCTGCCCGAACTGCGCGCCGCGATCGCCGCCAAGCTGCGCCGCCACAACGGCCTCGACTACGGACCAGAGAACGTCGCCGTCTGCACCGGCAGTTCGGGGGCGTTCTATGCCGCCGGTACGACGTTTCTCGATCCGGGCGACGAGGTGATCCTGTTCGAGCCGTTCTACAGCTACCACTGGACGACGGTGCCACTGCTCGGTGGCGTGGCGGTGCCGGTCGCGCTCGATCGGCGGACGCTCGCGTTCGACGAGGCGGTGCTGCGACGCGCGCTGACCCCGAAGACGCGCATGGTCGTCGTCAACACGCCGGGCAATCCGTCCGGCAAGGTGTGGACGCGAGAGGAACTGGCCCAGCTCGGCGCGGCCATCGCGGGCACCGACGTGCTGGTGGTGACCGACGAGGTCTACGAGTACATGTGCTTCGATGGTCGCCGGCACCTGTCGCCGGCGAGCGTGCCCGAACTGGCGGCCCGGACGTTGACGCTGAACTCATTCAGCAAGACGTTCTCGGTGACCGGCTGGCGCATCGGTTTCCTGGCCGGCCCGGCCCCGATCGTCGACAAGTGCGGCATCGTCTTCGATCAGATCGAAGTGTGCGCGGCGCGGCCGATGCAGCGCGGCGTGCAGCGGGCGCTCGAGCAGTTGCCCGAATCGTTCTACACCGAGCTGCAGGCCGGCTATCAGCACAAGCGCGACCGGTTCTGTGCGGCGTTGCGCGACGCCGGCTTCACGTTCACGGTACCGCAGGGCGCGTACTACGTGCTGGCGGACTACCCGAACGTGTTCGGCGACCTCGCTCCGTACCCGGCGGTGCTGCAGATGATCGAGCGGATCGGCGTCAACGCGGTGCCGGGTGATCTGTTCTTCGCCCGACCCGAGGGGATCCGCTGCATGCGCTTCCAATTCGCGGTCGATCTGCCGGTTCTCGACGAGGCCTGCCGCCGCATCCGGAGTCTGCGCCGATGAGAGTGTCGACGTTCCTGTGGACCAGCGGTGTGTTGACGGTGGCGGTGGCGCCGGTGCTCGCGCAGCAACCGGAGCCCGAAGCCGGGTTGGTGGCGCTCGAGCAGGCGCGACTCGATGCCGACAATCCCGGCGTGGTCTTGAACGTCGCCGCGCACCCGGACGACGAGTCGTCGCGGACCAACACCATGCTGCGGCGCAAGTTCGGCCTCCGCGTCGTCACGGTCTACTCGACCTACGGCGATGGTGGCCAGAACGCGATCGGTCGCGAGATCGGGCCCGAACTGGCGTGGTTGCGCGTCCGTGAGACGTTGCGCGCCGCGGCGATGTCGGATGTCGACGTCCGGTGGCTCGGCATGCCGGACTTCGGGTTCAGCAAGAATCTCGAGGAGACCCTGCGGGTCTGGGACGGCGACCGGCTGCGTGCGGCGATGCGCGCGATCCTCGACGAGATCGAGCCGGACATCATCATCACCAACCACAACCCGACGCAGGGGCATGGGCATCATCGCGCGTCGTACTGGGCGGTCAGCGAGGTGCTGAAAGAGCGTGCGACCGCCGGCGGTCGGGTGCCGCCGCTGTACGCCCGCTGCGGTGTCGACGACGCCCACTTCACGCTCGATCCGTCCGAGCTCGACCCGGCGCGCGGCGAGACGTTCGCGCGGCTGGCGCATCGCGCCTGGACCCAGCACATCACCCAGGGGCCGTGGGGACCGCACAATCCACTGCAGGTCGGCAAGGACCACTGGCGGCTGGTGTTCCCCGAAGGTGTCGCCAAGGAGCAGGCTGCCGATCCGCGCCGGTGGCTGCCGGCCGAGCAGTTGAACGGCGGCATCGGTCCGTCCGGGGTCGCGCCGCCGAGCGAGTCGCCGCTGTCGCGCGAGGACCTCGCGGCATGGCACGCGCCGCAGCCAGCCGGAGTCGCGGCGGCCCAGCGCTGGTCGCGCAAGCGGCAGGCATTGCAGCGGATCGCCATGGCGCACGCCGGCGTGCGGGTGGAGACCTGGCTCGATCGCGACGAAGTGGCGCGCGACGGCACCGGCAAGGTGTTCGTCGTCGTGCATGGCCACGGCAAGGTGAAGGACCTGAAGGTCGGTCGGCGCGGGACGAGCGCCGACCCGGCGATGGCGACGCTGCGGGCGACCCCCTTCGATGGTCTGCCGGCGCCGCCGGCCGGCGCAACCGGAGCCGCGGCGGCTGCTCCGGCCCAGCCTGCCGCGCCCGTGGCGCTGCCGGGCCGGTTCGTGGTGCCGTTCACGCATGATCGCGCGACCGAGGCTCGCTGGCCGGAACCGTCCTGGGTCGACTTCGAAGTCGAGTTCACGCTCGGCGATCTGTCGATCCGGTTGCAGCCGCGGCTGCCGTATACCCCGGTCGACCCCGTCGAACTGCGGTGGGATCGCGACGTCGTCATGGTGCCCAAGGGGCAGACCGTCGAGCGGATCCTGTCGGCGAGCATCGCCAGTCACCGCGATGGCGAGGTCGGCGAGCCGATCCGGCTGGCGATGGGACCGGGCATCAAGGCTGAAGCGATCCCCGGGCGGGTGTCGCTGTCGCGCGACCATCCGGAAGCCCGGCTGCTGCTGCGCGCGACGTTCACCGTCGATGAACTGGCCGCCGATTCGGGGCTGCGCCTCGAGGTCGCCGGCCAGCAGGCCAGCCTGAAGATCGTGCCGGTCGAAGTCTTCGTGCCCCCGGGGCTGCGGGTCGGCTTGGTTCGCGGTCCCGATGACACCACCGAGCGGGCGCTCGCCGATCTCGGAGTCGCCATGCAGGTGCTCGATCGCGATGCGCTGGCGACGGCGCGGCTCGACCAGTTCACCACGCTGTTGCTCGACATCCGCGCCTACCACCACATGCCCGAACTGGCGGAGCACCGCGACCGGATCCTGCAGTTCTGCCGCGCGGGCGGTCGCATCGTCGCGATGTACCACAAGCCCGGCGAGTGGAACGAACGGGCGGGGCATCCGTTGCTGGCGCCGTTCGCCCTGACGGTCGGCGAAGGCCGGATCACCGAGGAGGACGCGGTGGTCACGATGCTGAGTCCCGAGCACCGGCTGTGGCGGGCGCCGCATGCGATCACCCCCGCCGACTTCGCCGGTTGGGTGCAGGAACGCGGACTCAACTTCGCCAGCAAGTGGGATCCGGCCTGGACGCCGCTCTTGCAGATGCAGGATCGCGCCGACGACAAGCCGCAGGACGGGGCGCTGCTGTACACCCAGTACGGCCGCGGCGATTTCGTGCACTGTTCGCTGGCGCTGTATCGCCAGTTGCGCGTCGGCAATGCCGGCGCGGCGCGGCTGCTGATCAACCTGCTGGCGCGCTGAGCCCGGTCACTTCTTGCCCGCCAACTGTTCGTGCAGCGCGGCGATCTGCTCCTGCATCCGCTTGACCTGCGCCTGCATCTCGGCGATCTGCTGGCTTGCGGCCTTGACCGCCTGCTGCAACTGGAATGCTTCAGGGCTGCGCTCCGCCAGCGGCTTGTCGGCGTCGCGCAGCAGCCGGATCGCGTCGGCGACCTGATCGGCGAAGCCCTGCAGCAGCACCGTCTCGTCGGTGCCGGTGTTGCCGATGATGAGACCCGCGGCGCTGTTGTTGCCGCCACCGAACATGCCGAAGAACGGGCGCAGCGCGTTGGTCGCAACCTGGGCATTGATGTGCTTCAGCGGCACCGAACAGATGACGACCTGCTTCAGGCCTTCGCGCCGCAGCACCTCGTCGGCGGTGCGCCAGACCGCGGTCGCGGCGATGTCGCGCTGGCGCTGGCCGTTGAGCGACACGACTTCGTACAGGTTCTTCTGTTCGTCGAGCGGAATCACGACCAGGTAGCGGGTCGCGAGCAGCTGGCACAGCACTTCTTCGCAGCCGGGGGCATCGACCGCGAGCGGGCGCTGCAGTGCGAACGTCTGGACACTGCCGAGCTCCTGCGGCGACCACAGGATGTTGCGCCCGAGAAACTTCGCCGCCGCGTCGATCAGGTCGTTGGCGGTGATCTCACCCGCCGGCAGCGTCATGCCGTTCGCATCGATGGTGATCTCGGCAGTCGAGACCGGTGGCTCCTTGGCGGCGCGTTTCGCCGGGTCCTGTGCGGGGGTCGCGGCAGTCAGGGTTGCGATCAGGAACGCGAACTGGAAGCTACGGGGCGTGTTCATGGGCTCAGGTTCTCGGGTCGGCGGTCTCCGACCGGCTCGCGGTGCGCTTTCTTCCGCGCAACTGCTGCGCCGTTCGTGGTGGTTTGCCGCAATGGCGGTGCTGGTCGCCTGTCGATCGTCGACGGGGTCACGGCCTGATCGCAGCGTCGCGCTCCACGCGCACAACGACTACCTGCACCCGCGCCCGTTGCTGCAAGCGCTCGCCGCGGGCTTCACCAGCGTCGAAGCCGATGTGTTCCTGGTCGATGGCGAGCTGCGCGTCGGCCACGAACGTTGGCAGCTGCGGCCAGGACGCACGCTGACGTCGCTGTATCTGGAGCCCTTGCACCGGTGTTGGCGGGCCGATGGCGAACTCGCTCCGGGCGTGACCCACGTGCAGCTGCTCGTCGACATCAAGGCCGACGCCGCCGCGGTTCATCGCGCGCTCGCGGCCGAACTGTCGCGTTACCGCGACATGCTGACCCGCTTCCGCGACGATGGCTGCACGCCGGGCGCCGTGACGGTGATCCTGTCGGGCAGTCGTCCGCGCGAACTGGTGGCCGCCGAGTACGAACGGCTGTGTGCGATCGATGGCCGCCTCGCCGATCTGTCCGCCGCGCCGTCGCCGTCGCCGTTCCTGGTGCCGCTGATCAGCGACTCGTGGTCGCGGGTGTGCGACTGGGATGGCAAGGACGAGCCGTTGCCGGAAGAGCGCGAACGGCTCCGCGCGATCGCGGCCCGGGCGCATGCGCAGGGTCGCCAGCTGCGGTTCTGGGGCATTCCCGATCGCGCCGAATGCTGGCAGGAACTCGCCGATGCCGGGGTCGACTGGATCGGCTCCGATCGTCTGCGCGACTGCGCGGCGTGGTATCGCGACCGGTGATCGGTGAACGCCATGTCGCCGCGCTGCGGAGTTGTCGATGACTGTCGGGGTACATGAAGACGTACCCCTGAGGTCCCAGGGTCGCGTTGCGCTCGAGCGCACGTCCGCCACCGTTGCAACATCGACGTCGCGGACTCCCGCCAGCAGGTTGCGGCGCCAAGATGCCCCGGCCCCACTGGAGTCCAGCCTTGCGTCTGCCGCTCGTCGTCGCCGCGTTCCTTGTCGTGCCGTTGTCCGCGCAGGGACTACGCGTACTGAGTTCGTCTCCCGCCAACAATGCCATCGCTGCACCGGCCGGTGGCCCCTGGGAAGTCTCATTCGATCGGCCCGTCGACCCGGCATCGTTGCCCGGCAACGTCGGCATGTTCGGTCGCTGGAGCGGAGTGGTCGCCGGCCAGGTGTCGCTCGATGCCGCCGGCACGCGGTTGTCGTTCCAGCCGTCGCGACCGCTGTTCGCCGGCGAGGTGGTCATGGTGTCGTTGACACGGAACGTCCGCGGCCTCGACGCGACGACGCTGCAAGGCGGATTCGCGGCCTGGTACTTCGTCGCGCCGGCGCCAGGGCCGGCGACCTTCACGCTGGCGCGAACGCTGCAGCTGCGCACCGGCACGCCGACGATCACCTACGGCGTGCACGCGATCGATCTCGATCGCGATGGCAGCCCCGACATCACCTCGGCCAACGAGGCCACGCACGATCTGCGGATCTTCAAGAACGACGGCTGCGGCGTGCCTGGTCCGATGGCGATCGTCGCCGGCCATGGGTTTCCGAGCCCGACCGAGGCCGCCGACTTCGATCGCGACGGCTGGCCGGATCTGTGTTCGGCCAACCTGAACGGCAACTCGGTCGCGGTGTTCTTCAATGATGGTGCCGGCAATCTGCAGGCGCCGCTGGTGATCACGGTCGGAGGCCGGAGTCACGGCATCACCGTGCTCGATGCGGATGCCGACGGTCTGCCCGACATCGCCGCGACCAACAGCAGCAATGCGTTGTTCTTCCGCAACCTCGGCAACCGGACGTTCGCGCCGGCGGTGGCGATCAATGCCGGTAACGACGAGGACGGCATCATGGCGGCCGACGCCAATGGCGATGGCTGGCCAGATCTGTTCGTCGGTTGCGAGAGCGGGCAGACGGCGGCGGTACTGCTGGGCAACGGCGCGGGCGGCTTCGCGTTGCAGTCGAGCCGCGCGTGCGGCGGCGCGGCGTTCCAGATCGCCGTCGGTGATGTCGATGGCGATGGCGACTGCGATGCGTTGACCGCCAATCGCAACAATTCGACCTGCGGCATCCTGCGCAACGATGGCGCCGGCAACCTCGCGCCGGTCACCACGATCACCGTCGGTTCGGTGCCGGTGGCTGCGGACTACGGCGACCTCGATGGCGATGGCGATCTGGACATCGTCATCTCGTGCTACGGCAACGCGCGGCACTACCTGCTGACCAACCTGGGCGCGGGCACGTTCGGGCCGGCGCGGACGTTGCCGACCACGCAGAACGCGTCGTGCGCGACGGTCGTCGACTTCGATCGTGACGGCCTGGTGGATCTGATCTCCGCCGACGAGGGCAGCGACGAACTGCGGATCTACCTGCAGGATCGACCGGCGCTCGCGAACGTCCAGCCGCTGTCGTGTCTCGCGACCCTGCGGGTCGACAACCATGCGCTTGCCGGGTTTGGCGGCCGGCCGTCGCGGCCGGTGCGCGCGGGTGGCACCGCGTTCTTCTCGGTCACCGGCGCGGCGACCCAGCCGTTTGCGCTGCTGCTTGGCCCAGGGCTCGAGCCCGGTGTCAGTTACCCGTTCGGGCTCGCCAACCTGGATGCGGCGGCATCCGGAACGCTCGTGCTCGGGTTCGCCGGCGATCCGCGCGGTCTGACCGATGCCGCCGGCGAGGCGGTCGTCGGCGTGCCGGTGCCGGCGGGGCTGGGCGGTGTGCTGTCGACGCAGGCGGTGATCCTGGATCCACGACCGAACGGCAACACGTTGCTGTTCACCAACCCGGTCGGCATGGCGTTCGTGCCCTGACTCGCCGCCGGCGTCAGTTCCCCCCGGCCGCCAGGCGCAACGAGCCATCGCCGAGCACCGACCAGAAGTACGCGCGCTTGCGCCCGATGTCGTCACCGATCTCGGACCATGAACGCGCCGCCGACTCGACCTCGAAGTAGCGCTGCCAGGCCTGCCCGAACGTTTGCCCGGCGCCGAGCGTCGCCGCGAATTCGCGCGGTTCGTCGTAGAAGACCTTGGCGCGGCCGACCAACGCCAGCCCGTCGCCGAAGAACAACACGGCATTGCCGCCGCAGTACGCGCCATGACCCGGATCCGACCATGGCAGCCGATTGGCGTTCGGCGGTGAGATCGCCTCGCAGCCGGTGTGCACGTAGAACGACGCGCCACGGCCGGTGACGCCGTTCTGCCACAACGTGCGCAGCAGGAAGAAGTCGAGCTTGCCGCCACCGCACGCTGCTGCCAGCGAAGGTCGTAGTTCGTCGCCCATCACTGCGAACGCCCACGGCTGGCCGCCGGCGGCGTGTTCGAGACTCGCTATGTCCTTGCAGGCCGTGAACGCCGAACCCCACGGATCGCTGTGCGCACGGATGGTCCGCAGTTCGGCCGGCTGCGCAAACCAGCGGGCGACGGCGAGCAGGTCGGGAGCACCGCCGACATCGAGTGCGGGATCGAGATCGGGCCAGGCGGTGCGGGCCGGTTGCAGCGCATGGAAGCCGGAGCCGAGGCCGTGCGCCAACGAAGCCGGGCGTTGCGGAGGGCGCCGCTCCCCGCTGCGGTAGGCGTGGTTGCGCGCGAAGAAATCGACCAGCAGCTGCCGTTCGAATGCGAGGTCGTGCCGCCAGTGGCCGTGCCACCAGTGTGGCTTGTTGCCGTTCGGCAGCGGCGTCGGGCGAGGTTTGCCGTCGGCATCGAGCAGCTCGGGGTTGGGCATGAAGGCCACGCCACGGGCATCGATTCGCGCCACCGGCACGTCGGGCACGGCCATCGGGTTGGCGCGCTGGCGATCGAGCGGGCCGCACTCGTGGTCGCGCCGATGTGGCCGCGGTGTGGCGACCTGACCGTGGTCACTTGTGTGCACGTGCACGACACCGTCGTCGACCTCGAAGAAGTCCCTCAGCACGAAAGAACCGGACTCGTGGTCGCGCAGAGCGAACGTCGCGCCATCGCGGGTGTCGGCGCCGGCGTCGGGGATGCACAGAGTCCAGCGCAGGTCGGTTGGCCCGCGTCGATAGCACCGTTCCCAGGCGCCGTCGAGGTCGGCGAGCACGATGTCGGCAGTGTGGGCGACGATCTCCGGATACGAACGCAGCCAGCGGCAGCCCTGATGGGTCGCCGCGTCGGCCTGTCCATGCCGCAGCGTGATCGGATCGTCGCGCCACCAGTTGCAGGTCCGCACCAGCAGCGCATGCGGGAACGCGCCGATCAACGTGATGCCCGACAACGGGCGCAGCTCGCGCTGCACGGTCCGAGCGAACTGGCGGATCGCCAGCAGTGACCGGCCATCCTGGTGGCCGGCGGCATCGGTGACCTGCATCGTGAACGCGAACACGTCGTGGCCTTCGCCCGCGAGGTCGTCGCACCAGCGCTGCAGCGCGGCGGTCAACGGCGCGGCGGCTTTGGCATCGGCAAGCAACCGCGGTTCGATCAGCGCCAGCATCGCCGGGCGGGCCCGGTCGGCGCCGCGCGTCGCGAACGACCTGACCGCGATCAACTCGGGCTGACCGTCGCCGTCGTGATCGAAGCCCTGAAACCGCGCTGCCAGCGAGCTGGCGGCGTCGGCCGTCGCCGGCCCCTGGGGCATGAGCGCCGCGAGCAGAAGGGACAGCATGTCAGTTCGCCGTGAAGGTGATCTCGATCGGATTGCTGCAGTCGCCGGCGAGCGAACCCACGGCGGCGAACACCCAGGCGGCGGCGTGCACGCGCAGGCCAAGCAGGGCCGGTGGCAACACCGGGGCCGCGGCGAAGTCGATCGCCGGGTTGGCCGCGCCGCTGGCATCGAGCTGGCCGATGCCCTGCGGGAACAGGGCGCCTCCCGCGAGTTGCAGCGAGGCCTCCGACAGCCAGTCCAGATTCAGCGGCAGCGTGCCGGCGCCGACCGTCGAGCCCGGCCAGGTGCCCGAGACACCGGCGAGCAACACGAACAACCGTCCGGCGCGCGCACTGCCGCCATGCAGCGTCAGGTCGACTCGATGCGGCGCCGCCAGCGCCACGGGCGTGGCCGGGGCCTGCAGCGCCGGCCGCTGCCGGATCCAGGCGTCGAGTTCGGCCAGCAGTTCCTGGTTTCGATCGCCGCTGAGTTCCCAGAACATCACGCCGCCGAGGCCCCTCTGATTGGCGAACCACGCCTTCTCGGCGATCGATCTCGGGTCGTCGTACGAGACGAACGTCCGTGCCGCCGACGACCACAGGAACGGCACGCGCGCCGCGTCGTGCCACCAGCGGGTGTAGCCGTTGCGGTTGACGTAGTTGGCGGCGAGGTCGGTGTAGTCGTAGACGCCCGCTTCCCACGTTCCCGGTGACGATGGGTGGGAATACGGCGCGTACAGCCCGTTCGTCGCCGACTGCACGTTGCCGAAACCGCGGCCGTAGAACGCCGCACCGGGCTGCAGCTTGTCGGCGGGCACCCCGAGCGCCAGATAGGCGTCGATCGCCGCGCTCAACGTGAACGTCGTCCGCTGCGGCTCCGGCGTCGGATCGAGTGGATCGCGATGCAGCGGCGCGTTCATGCCGGTGCGCGGATCGCCCCACGGACCGTAGAAGTCGTAGGTCATCACGTTGATCCAGTCGAGGTGCGGGTGGATCGCGGCGACCTCCAGATTGGCGATGATCGCCGGGTTGGCCGGTGCCGCGATCGTCAGCAGATACGTCTTGCCGGTCGTCTGCGTGCGGGTCGCGAAGCGCTGCCGCAACTCGGCCAGGAACAACGTGAAGTTGGTGCGATCCTGCGGGCGCGTGGTGTTGCCGCCCAGGCCGCCGCTGACCGGGTACTCCCAGTCGATGTCGGCGCCGTCGAAGCGCCAGGTGTCGACGAAGTCGACGATCGACTGCGCGAACGTTGCGCGCGACTGCGCGGTCAGCACCGCATTGCTGAAGTTGCCCGACCAGGTCCAGCCGCCGATCGAGATCAGCGTGCGCAGGTGCGGGTGCTGTTGCTTCAGCAGTTCGAGCTGATGGAACGAGCCGCGGCGGCAGCCGGGGTTCCAGCAGTCGCCGGGATAGAAGCGGTCGGTGTCGGCGTAGGCATCGCCGAGCACGACCACGCCGTTCTGGACGTTGGCGAACGCGTAGTTGACGTGCGTCAGGCGCGCGGCCGGGATGTTCGGCACGTGGTAGTTGCGCGCGTAGATGCCCCACGACGGGAAGTAGCCGATCACGCGGCGCGGCGGCGCCTGGGCGGTGATGGCTGGGGTCAGCGTGGCGGCGGCGAGCAGGAACGACCGCAGTCGTGGCGAAAGTGCCATGCCGCCAGTCTAGCGACCGGCGACGCCGCGGGCCGCGCCTCAGTAGCGGCCGACCTCGACGGCCCAGGTCATCTCCTTGCGGTAGACCTCTTGGCCGGATGCGTCGAATTCGCGGACCCGAGTGTTCTCGGCGACGATCGTGTTGCCGTTCGGCAGCCGGTCGGCGTCGCTGGGGCTGCTCAGTCCCTCGAGCTTCCAGACCTGCTCGCCAGCGGCGTCGAACTCGAGCACGACGCCCTTGCCTCTGAGAGTCACCAACGTGTTGCCGTTCGGCAGGCGATCGGCGTCGTGGACGTTGTTGAGGCCCTTCAGCTCCCATGCGATCTTGCCGTCCTTGGTCACTTCGAGGACCCGGTCCTGCAGCACATCGGCGATCAGCGTGTTGCCGTCGCGCAGCCGATCGACGTCGAACGGCCGGATGTCCTTGTCGTACTGCCAGACGATCTCGCCGACTGGATTCACTTCGATCACACGGGAGCCGAACGTGTCGGCGATCAGCGTGTTGCCGTTGCCGAGCCGGTCGGCGTCATACGGGTTCTTCAGGTCCTCGAATGCCCAAACGGCGTTGCCTTTCAGGTCGACTTCCTGGACGCGGCTCACCGAGAACTCGGTGATCAGGATGGTGCCTCTGGGGGTCAGTTCGGCGTCCCACGCGCCGAACACTTCCTTCAATTCGAACACCTTCTCGCCGTCGGCATTGACGCCGAGGATCCGGTTGTCCGAGTAGTCGGCGATCAGCTCGAGCCGGCCGGCGGGCAGGCCGCCTGCGGCCTTGGCGGCGGCGAAATCGAAGCCGACCCATGCCTGGTGCAGGCCGGCGAGCGCCTCGGGGCGACCCCGCGTCTGTTCGGCGGCGAGCGCGGCGGCCAGCGCCGACGTCGCGGCGTTGCCAGCGGTGTTCAGTCCGACGATCGCGGCCTGACGTCGTTCCGGCAGTTCGAGGTCGCGGATCAGTCTCTCGAAAGCCTGGTTCCTGGGTTCCGGCTTCTTGTCCGGGTCCTGCGTGTCCGTCGGCGCGATCGCCTGCTGCGCCGAGTCGCGCTTCCAGAACGCCAGCCCGGTCACCACGGCGACGCCGAGCAACACACCAGCGGCCATCAGCCACGAGCCACGGCGCGCACCGCGCGCCGTGGCAGCCGCCATCCGGATGCGCGCCGACAGGTCTTCCGCCGGCTGGGCACCGCCGAGTTCGGCCAGCAACGCGTCCAGGCGATGTTCGTGAGCAGCCAGGATCGAGTCGTTCATGACAACCTCCGTTCGATGCATTCGCGCAGGAACTTGCGGGTGCGTTGCAGCAGCGTCTTGACGCCGTTCTCCTTCATCTCGAGTTTCGTCGCCAAGTCGTTGCGGCCACCGGGGGGCGAGCCGCCGATTCCGTAGGTGATCTCGACCGCCAGCTTGCTTCTGCCGTCCAGCAATTCGACACAGCCGCGGGCGGCGGCGACCGCGCGTTCACCGTGGTCGTCGTCGTGATCGCGCGCCCAGAGTTCGTCGATCGCATCCAGCAGCTTCGGGTCGTGCGCCGAACGGCGCTGACTGCGCAAGAACAGGAAGCGCGCCGTCCGCCGCAAGAACGCGCCGGTCGCCGCCGGTTCGAGTCCGGCGGCGCCTTTCTGCAGCGCGATCACGAACGCCTCCTGGACCAGGTCGTCGATCGTGCCGGGCCGCGCTCCGAGCATCAGGCAGTAGCGCCAGACGCCGCGCAGGTGGCGGCGGATCAGCGTGTCCGCGGCATCGGTCGGCGCGGCATCCAGTTCGTGCGCGACGTCCTCGACAGTCATTGTCAGCAGCATGCCCCTTGGTCGCGCGGGCGGGGCCAGGGTATTCGGACCTCGCCGGAAAACCGGTTGGGGCGCGGTCGGGCGCCGTCGTCATTCAACGCTGCTGAACAGCCGATTCCGTCATTCAACGAAGGCCATTCGGTTGAATGACGATCAATACGACGTAGCGTAACGCTAGCGCTGCCACGGCGGCGGTAGCAATCGGCGTTTGCCGTCCGCGGTCTTCCTTGCCGTCGGGTCTTGGGCGAAATCGCGATCCCACAGCTGGCAGGTGACCTGCTTGTGCTTCTGGTCGAGGCCTTCGCAGTAGTTGGTGAACTTGCACCGGCGCACCTCGTCCCCGCGGCCAAGCCGCACCTTCATGAACCAGTCGGGATCGGCCAGCGACTGGCGCGCGGAGGCGACCAGATCGGCGTCGCCGGCGGCGAGGACCGCTTCGGCCTGGTCGAACGTGCAGATGCCGCCGGCGGTGATCACCGGAGTCGAATGACCGGCGGCGTGAACCGCCCGGCGGATCGCGGCGGCGAGTGGCACGTTGCGGCCGAACGGTCCCCGCTCGTCGCTGCGCACGGTCGGCATGCACTCGTGGCCGGATGGGCCAGTGTACGGGTAGGCCGTTTCGCCGACGTTCGGCTGTCTGCTGTCGTCGAACTTGCCGCCTTTGCTGATCGACAGGAAGTCGAAACCAGCACGCGCGAATTGCACGGCGTAGAACGTTGCGTCGTCGATGGTGCTGCCGCCCGCGATCGCCTCGTCGCCGAGGAAACGGGCGCCGACGCAGAAGTCGCGACCGACACGTTCGCGAACGGCGGCGAACACTTCGAGCGGCAGGCGAACGCGGCTCTGCGGATCGCCGCCGTAGCCGTCGGTGCGGATGTTGGTGCGCGACAGGAATGAGGCCATCGTGTAGGCGTGCGCGTAGTGCAGTTCGACGCCATCGAAGCCGGCATCGCGGGCGCGGGCGGCGGCGGCGGCGAACAGCGGCGGCAGGGTCCGGGGCAGGTCGCGGATGTGCGGCTGGTCGAGGTCGGAGACTTCCTCGCGCCAGCCGAACGCGTAGTCGCGGAACTCGCGTGGCGTCAGGATCGCGCGCAGGTCGTGGTCGTTGAGATCGGCGAAGGCGGCGCGCAGCGTCGTGTCGTCGGTAGTGGTGGTGCCGCGGGTGTGCAGGGCTTCGCGGTGCCGGTCGGTCAGCGTCAGGAAGCGGGTGAAGAACCTGACCTTCTCGGGGCGGCGGCGGATGCCGAGGAAGTCGATGATCTGCAGCAGAACGCGGGTTTCGCCGTGGCTGTGTTCGCGGACGCGGTCTACGAGGTCGCGGAGTCCGGGAACGAAGCGGTCGTGGCCGACGCGGAGGAGCGGGCCGGAGGGAACGTCGCGGATGCCGGTGGCTTCGACGACGAGAACGCCGGGGCGGCCTTCTGCGAAGCGGCTGTACCAGTCGAGGACGTCGGCGGTGACGAAGCCTTCGTCGCTGGCACGCCAGGGAACCATGGCGGGGACCCAGGTGCGGGTCTGGGCGGTGATCGGGCCGAGAGTGACCGGCGTGAACCAACGACCGGCGGCCGCTTCGGCGGCGGTCGGCCAGCGGGTCGCCGGGATCGGATGGCGGGTCCGGTCAGC
Source organism: Planctomycetota bacterium (assembly GCA_016713175.1). Classification (GTDB taxonomy): domain Bacteria; phylum Planctomycetota; class UBA1135; order UBA1135; family UBA2386; genus JADJPQ01. The sequence continues at coordinate 630,408 of JADJPQ010000003.1, read as the reverse complement.
AGCGGGCTCGGCGTCGTCGGGCATCGCGGCACGATACTGGCGGCAGATGTGGTTCAGGAAGGCAGTCACGAACGGGTCGATTCGTCATTTGCTCCAGCCAACCGGCCGCAGGGTGTCCGGGCACCCGCCGGCCTCTCCGGCTCCGCAAGCATGGCAATTCCGCGGCCGGCATGCCCCCGTCCCCCCTCTACCCATGTGGGAGAACCACTTTGGTAGATGCCCATGACACCCTCTTCAGGACCGCCTTCCAACACACCCATACCATCCGCGCCCTGCTGGCGTGGCTGCTGCCAGCCGCTCTGCGCGCCGCCGTCCTGGCCGGCATCCTCGAGCCCTGGCCGGCGTCAGCCTCGGACCGCCGACTGCGAGTGCACCATGCCGACCTGATGTTCGTGCTGCGGTTGTCGCCGCGGCTGGCGATCCTGTTCGTGCTCGAACACAAGTCCTGGGCCGACCGCAAGCTGTTGCGTCAGTTGCATCGCTATGTGATGCAGGTCACACACAATCGCATGAGGACGCGCATGGCGGCGTGCTGTTCGTCATTCCGGTGATCGTCTACCATGGCCGGCGGAAGGGCTGGCGGCTGCAGTGGTCGCAATCCGATGTCGCCATGCCATCGGAGCTGCGTGCCGAGCTCGAGGCGTTCCTGCCGCGACTGCAGGTCGTGTTCGACGACTTGATGACCTGTTCCGAGGAGGAACTGTTGGCACGACCGCTGCCGGCGATGGCCATCCTGTGCCTGCTGTGCCTTCGATTCCTGCGCAAGGCCAGCAACGCCTTCGTCGAAGCCGCGATCGCGCGTTGGACGCCGCTGTTCGAGCGAGCCCTGACCGAGCCAGGCGGACAGGAGCTGGTGGCGGCGGTATCCTCGTATCTGCTGCACGTGACGAACCTGCCCGCCGAGAAGGTCGTCGAGCTGTTCCAGAAGACCGTCCGTGAACACGATCCGGAGTTCATCATGAGTACCGCCAGTCGTTTGCGTGCCGAAGGGCGCAAGGAAGGCCGAGTCGAAGGCCGAGTCGAGGGCCGTGTCGAAGTGCTCCGCACGCTGCTCGAAGCCCGTTTCGGTCTGCTGCCGGATGACGTCAGCCGGCGGCTTGCTGCCGCCTCGCTGGAGCAGCTGGACCGGTTCGCTCGGCGTGTCGTCGCGGCAAGCTCCCTGGAGGCGGTGTTCGCCGACTGACGCGCCAGGTTGACACGCAACTTGAACACCGCCGATCCGACGTTCGCCGCCGTGCTCGTGCAACTGCGGAACGGCGACTTCTCGGCGCTGGCGGCGCACTTCGCCGCCACGCCAGGCTTTCCGTCCCGGATCAGCGAATGGTCCGCCCGCGGCTTGTTCGACAATCACCCAGCCGAAGCTGCCGAGGCCCTGACCTGCGCCTGCTTCCTCGGTGAACGCGCCACCGCCGAATGCCTGCTGCAGCGCGGCCTCGATCCGTCCGGCGGCAACGGGACCGGAATGAACGCGGTGCACTGGGCCGCCAACCGCGGCGAACTCGCCACGCTGCGGCTGCTGCTCGAGCGCCGAGTCCCGCTCGAGGTCCTGAACAACTACGGCAGCACGGTTCTTGGCCAGACGATCTGGTCGGCCATCCATCAACCGAGGCCTGGGCAGCACGAAGCGATCGCCGAATTGATCCGGGCGGGCGCCGACATCAAGGCGGTGGAACGGCCGACCGGCGATCCGCGCATCGACGACCTGCTGCGGGGTGCCGATCGCGACCGCGGGCCGACGTGAAGGCAATGACTGGCGCCGTGGTGACAGCTCGGCATTAGGATCCACCGCTGGCGCCGAGGTGCGAGGCGCCTCGTGCCATGGTGCAACCCGAGTCCGACGACGCCGACCTCCATCTGCTCCGCCAGATCAGCGAAGGCACCGCTCGCGCCACCGGTGACGAGTTCTTCCCGGTGTTGGTTCGCCAGCTGAGCGCGGCCCTCGCCGTCGACTACGCGTTGGTCGCCCGCTTCGTGCGCGGCCAGCCGGGACGGGTGCGGACCCTCGCACTTTGGGCCAAGGATCGGCTGTCCGAGCCCCTCGAATGGGACCTCGCCGGCACTCCCTGCGAGGAGGTCATGCGCGGCAAGATGTGCCACCACCCCCGCCACGTGCACCGCCTGTTCCCGGACGATCGGCCGCTGGTCGAACTCGGCATCGAGAGCTACCTCGGCGTGCCGCTGCTCGATGGCGCCGGCAGGACCATGGGGCATCTCGCGGTGTTCGACACCAAGGCGATGCCGGAACAGCCGCGCACCCGGTTCGTGCTGGAGATCTTCGCCGCGCGCGCCGTCGCCGAGCTCGAGCGGTTGCAGGCCGAGGAAGCCCTGCGCGTGTCGGTCGAACATTTCCGCCAGTTGTTCGACGAGGCGCCGATTGCCTACGTCTACGAGGACACCGACACCAACTTCGTCAGCGCCAATCGCGCGGCGCAGAAGCTGCTCGGGCTGCGGCCAGAGGAGGTCGCGGGCACCAAGGGCCTGTCGCTGGTCGCCAAGACCCCGGAGAATCTCGAGCGGCTGCGGCCGTCGCTGGCCGCCGAACAGGCCGGCGAAGCACTGGCCGCGATCGAGGTCGAACTCAGGCGCAAGGACGACGGCCGCCCGGTGTGGGTCCAGAGGTGGTCGCACCCCGAGCCAGACGGCAAGCACACCCGGACCATGCTGATCGACATCACCGCCCGCGTGCTCGCCGAGCGCGACAAGGCGCGATTGCAACAGCAGAACCGCTACCTGCAGGAGGAGATCAAGACCGGCCACGACTTCGACAAGATCGTCGGCCGTGCCGCGTCGCTGCGCGACGTGCTCGCCAAGGTCGACCAGGTTGCCGCGACCGACGCGACGACGCTGATCTTCGGCGAGACCGGCACCGGCAAGGAGCTGATCGCGCGCGCCATCCACGACCGTTCGCGCCGCCGCGACAAGCCGCTGATCAAGCTGAACTGTGCGTCGTTGCCGACCGGACTCGTCGAGAGCGAACTGTTCGGCCACGAGAAGGGCGCGTTCACCGGTGCGCTGGACAAGCGTATCGGACGGTTCGTGCTCGCCGATGGCGGCTCGATCTTCCTCGACGAGATCGGCGACATGCCGATGGAAGTGCAGGTCAAGCTGCTGCGCGTGCTGCAAGAACAGGAGTTCGAGCCGGTCGGGTCGACCAGGACCGTTCGCGTCAACGTCAGGGTGATCGCGGCGACCAATCGCGATCTCGACCAGGCGGTGGCGGCCGGCACGTTCCGCGCCGACCTGTTCTATCGGCTGCATGTGTTTCCGGTACGGCTGCCGCCGCTGCGCGAGCGGTGCGAAGACATCCCGGCGCTGGTCTGGCACTTCGTCGGCAAGTTCGCGGTGCGGCTGGGCAAGCCGGTCACCGATGTGCCGTTCGACGTGCTCGCGCGACTGAGCAGCTATCACTGGCCAGGCAACGTCCGTGAGCTCGAGAACGTCATCGAACGCGCCGTCATCCTGTCGGCGGGCCCGCGCCTGCAGATCGAACCAGAGATGCTGCGCGGCACTGCCGCGCCGGCGGTTCGCGAACCCGAGCGTGCGGTACTTGCGCCACCGTCGAAGGTGCTGACGCTCGCCGAAGTGGAACGCGAACACACCTTGGCGGCGCTGCGGCAGACGAACTGGGTCGTCGAGGGACCGTTTGGTGCGGCCAAGCTGTTGGGACTCAACCCCAACACCTTGCGTTCGCGCATCAAGAAGCTCGGGCTGACGCGCGAGTCGGGCGAGGCCTGAGGCCCGCGCGCGTTCGCGGCTGCCTCCGAAGCGTCGTGGTTGCCGCGAGGGCTCGCGGGTGTTCTGGCGAGCTAGAGCACCGCCTCGAGGCTCGATAAACCATTATTGGACAATACGATACGACTATCATCGCGCTCAACGGGGGCGTGGTCCAAGCGTTGCTTCCGGCACCGTCGGCCATGAACTCCCCGCTGCCCTCACTCAGCGTTTCGACGGACGGTGCCGCCCGGACGTCGCCATTCCCGACGTTCTCGCACTCCCACGTCGTCGAAGCGTTGGCAACCGCCAGACGACTGTTGGCCGACGACGGGGCCGCGCAGCGCGTCTTGAGTCAGGCATTGGTCGGTGCCCACGTCGCGGTCGACGAGGGTGATGCGCAACAGCTGCGCCAGCGCGTCATCCTGGCTGCGGTTGCCGAACATCGCGCCGGACCGGCCCACGAACCGGAGATCACGAGACTGCTGCCGCGTTTCCAGGCTGACGGCCACCATGTGCGACCGCGGACGTTGCCAGGCGCGCCGCCGCGGGCGCCGGAGCCGAAGGCGGTCCGGAACGCGATCGAGCGACTGCCGCGCGAACACCGGCTGGTGCTGCTGCTGCATGACGTCGAAGGGCTGGGGCTCGCTGCCGCCGCGAGGTGCCTTGGCGTCGACGTCCCGCTCGCGCGAGCGCGGCTGCACCAGGCGCGACTGGCGTTGTGCGAGCTGCTGGGCGCGGGGTCGTGAGTTGGTTCAGCGCGCGCCGGTGAGCCGGCTCCACGCCAGCCCGTCGGGTCCTTGTCCCGTGGCGATCCGATCGATCACCTGCCAGTTGCGCAGATCGACGACAGCAAGAAACTCGCCGCGGATGCACGCCACGTACGCCATCGCGCTGTCCGGCTGCACGCAGATGCCGGCCGGCAGCGGACTGTTCTCGTGCTTGTCGCCGCCGATGTCGACCGTGTGCGCGAGCGTCTTCTTGGCGCAGTCGAAAGCCAGCAGTTCGCCAGGTTGCGTGCAGGTCACCAGCGCGAACGCGCCGTCCGGCGTGATCGCCACGCGATACGGGTCGACGCCGGTGTCGAGCGTGGCGATCGCCTTGCCGTTGATCGGGTCGATGACGGACACGGTGTTGGCGCGGCGGTTGGCGACCCAGACCTCGCCGGTGGTCGGGTGCACCGCGATGCCCTCGGCGCCATCGCCGGTCGTGCGCGTCTTGCACGCACCATCGGCAACGGTCAGGTCGAACGTGCTCATCGAACCATCGTGCGGACTGGCGCCATGCGCCAGCTTGCCATCGGGCGAGACCACGACCATGTGCAGCGCGCGTTGTGGGCATGGCATCGCGCGCAAGACCTTGCCGGCGTCGATGTCGACTTCGAGCAGCCGCCGCGTCGCCTCGCTGGTGACCAGCACGCGCTTGCCGTCGGCGAGGAACTGGATGCCGTGCGGCCGCAGGTAGGTGCGCTGCTTCTGCTCCTCGCCGATCGTCTCTTCGCCGGTGAGTTCGAACGTTCGCAGGGCCTTGGCAGTCGGAACGTCGATGACGGTCAGCGAACTGCCGGGCTTCTGCCCACCGTAGTTGCAGACCACCGCGATCCGGCCGTCGGGTGACACGGCGACTTCGTGCGGTCCGTCGCCGACGGTGATGCGGGCGATGTCCTTTCGGGTCGTCGGGTCGATCAGCCAGGCCGAAGCTTCGGCCTTGTTGAGCACGATCAGCCGTTCGGTCGCTGGCAGCGGTGCCGCATCCGTGGGTGGTGCCTGCGGGAACGAGGGCGCAACCAGGGTGAGAACGAACACGCTGGCGAATCGGGTTGTTCGGGAGTTCATCGGGGGCTTGGCGTCGGCGGCGCTTTTGTTAGAACGTCACCGCCCCTCTGCCTACGCGCGTCGTCGTGCTCCTGCGAACCCTGCTGCCGGTTTTCCCTGTCCTGTGGCTGTTGGCCCCCGGTCTGCGCGGGCAGGAGCCCATGCCGCTGACCGCCGAAGTCGAGAAGGCGCTGGCGACCTGGCGGGACGCGGCGGACAAGATGCAACCCGACCCGCAGCGGGCACTGCTGGCGCTGGCGGAGTCGGAGGCGCAGGCGGTCACGACCCTGCTGTTGCAGGCCACGCAGGCCGCCGCGGGCCGGCCGCTGGAGGCTTCGCTGTTGCGGGCGTTGGCGAAGCGGCCGCGACCCGGGTCGCAAGCGATCGCACTCTCGGTGCTCGAGCGCGCGGGTACGCAGGCGTTCCTGCTGGAACTGGCGGCGGTGGTGGTTGCCAGGCAGGGCAACGGCGGCATCGATGTGCTGCTCGACATCGCCAGTCCCGACAACCAGGCCACCAAGGAGCCCGTGCGCGCGGCGGCGCTCGTCGGCCTTGCCGAGGCGCGCAGCGAACGCGCCTGGCGCGGCCTGGCGCCGTTCCTGCTTCGGGGCACCGCCGCGCAACGGTTGCGCGTGCTGCGGTTGCTCGACGGTGTCGCTGACGAGCCGGTCGTGACCCAGGCACGGATGCGGTTGCTCGGCGAGCAGAACACCGAACTGGTTGCCGTCGCCTGGCGCCAGCTGGCGCAGGAGCGGCATGCGCGAGCGCGCGAGTTCGCCGACGACCTGCTCGACAAGGCCGGGGCGGAACCGGTGGCGATCGTGCGCGCCGAGCTGGTGCGCGGGCTGGCGGTGATCGAGGGCGACGACCACTGGATGGCGTGGTTGCGGCTGGCGGCGAACGACGCGTCGCCGATCCGCCAGGCGGTCAGGGACACGACTGCGGCCCTGGCGGCGAACGCACCGTTCGTCCGGTGGCTGATCAAGGCAGGACTGACTTCCGACCAGCCGCTCGAACGCGAGGTCGCGATGCGGGTGTTGCGCGCGGCGCCGGTCGCGTCGCTGCGCGAACTGCTGGTCGATGTCCGCACGCGGTTGCGCAAAGCCGACCCCAAGGCGCTCGATCTGGCGATCGGGCTGCACGAGTTGTTGGCCAAGGATCCGAGTTGGCGGGAAGACCTGCTGGCGATGGCGGATGGCAGCGATGTGCCGTTGCGGACCGTCGGTCTGCAACTGCTGCTGCTGATCGAGTGCGGCGATGCCGTGGCGCGCGCGCAACAGTCGATCGAGCACAAGGCGTGGGAGCTGCGGACCGTTGCCTATCGCTACCTGGCGAAGTTCCGCGACGTGACGTCGATCCCCCTGCTGATCGCCCGCTATGACCGCGAAGACGGGCGACTCGAGGCCGAGCTCAACCAGACGCTGTTCGTGCATACCGGCACCCGGTGCTGGAAGCGCGCCGACTGGGAGTCGTGGTGGACCAGGAACAAGGCCGGATTCGCGTTGCCGCCCCTCGCCGCGGTCACCAACACCAAGGCCGGCAGCGGTGGCGGCGGCAACACGGTCAGCTACTTCGACATCCCCCTGGTCAGCCAGAAGATGGCGTTCCTGGTCGACATCTCCGGGTCGATGGCTGCCAAGGTCGGCACCGGCGGCAACCGGACCCGGCTGGAGGAGGCCAAACGGCAGTTGGCCCGCGTCGTCGAGGGGATGCCGGCGACGCACTGGTGCAACGTGATCGTCTACGAGACGGGCGTGCGGGCGATCTGGGACAAGCTGCGCAAGGTGAACGACAAGAACCGCGCCGAACTGCTGGTCGAGATCAAGCAGCTGCGCATCGCCGGCGGCACCAACATCCACGATGCGCTCGAATACGCGTTCGCGGACCCTGGCATCGACACGATCTACCTGATGACCGACGGCCAGCCGAGTGCTGGCAAGGTGACCGATCCCGACGACATCGTCGATCAGGTCCGGCGGTGGAACCTGACTCGCCAGCTGGTGATCCACTGCGTCGCGATCGGCATCGATTCGGAGCTGTGCAAGCGGCTGGCCGCCGACTCGGGCGGCACCTACGTGCACGTCAAGTGAACGGTCGACCTGCGCCGTCGTTGCCGGTGGCGATCGTGTGTGCCGTGGCGATCGTCTCTGGGCTCGTCATCGACCAGTGCGTGCCGTACGGGCAGGTGATCGTCGACGTCGGCGTGGCGGCGCTGTTCTGTTGGTTGTTGGCGTCGGCGGGACGGCGGGGTCGCGGGCTGCTGCTGTCGTGTCTCTTGTTCGCGTCGGCTGGCGAGTTGTTCTTGTCGCTGGGCTGGGGACTGTACGACTACCGGCTCGGCAACGTGCCGCTGTTCGTGCCGCCGGGCCACGCCTTGCTGCTGCTGCTGGGCATGGCGATCGCGGCCCGGGTGCCCGATGGCGTGGTCGTCGTGGTGCCGATCGTGGCCCTGCCTGTCGTGGTCTGGCAGGCCGTCGCTGGCATCGATCGGTTTGGCGTGCTGCTGTTCCTGCTGCTGGTGGTGGCCGTGTGGCGCGGCAGCGCGCGCAAGCTCTACGCGGTGATGTTCGTGCTCGCGTGGGTGATGGAAGTGCTGGGCACGTCGCTGGGCAACTGGCAGTGGCGCGCGAGTGCACCGTGGTTGCAGGTCCCGGTCGCCAATCCGCCGTTGTGCGCCGGCGCGTTCTACGTCGTACTCGACCTGCTGGTGATGACCGCCTGGCAGCGCGGGCCGAAGCGGCGCTGACGCCGGTCAGCGCGCGAACTTGGCGATCGTACCGACGACCTCGATCTGTTCGGCCTCGGTCAGGCCCTGGAAGATCGGCAGCGCCAGTGCGCTCGCTGCCGCCGCGTCCGCCACCGGAAACTCGTTCGGATTGCTGCCGAGCGCCTGGAAGCAAGGCTGCCGGTGGAACGGGATCGGGTAGTAGACCGCGCAACCGACGCCGTGTTGCCGCAACCACGCGATCAGCCGATCGCGGTCGGCCGCCGGCACCCGCAGCACGAATTGGTGCCAGGCATGGCGGTCGGCGACGTCGGTCGGGAGGTGCAACCAGTTGGTGAGTCCCGCTTCGTCGAACAGCCGGCGGTAGCGGGCCGCGTTCTCGCGCCGTTGTGTGGTCACGTGTTCGATGCCGCGCAGCTTGACCCGGAGCGCGGCGGCCTGGATGGCGTCCATCCGGAAGTTGCCGCCGACGACCTGGTGCTTGTACTGCTCGGCCTGGCCGTGGTTGCGCAGCAGCCGGCAGCGGTGGGCGAAATCGTCGTCGTTGGTGCTCAGGAAGCCACCGTCGCCGAGCCCGCCGAGGTTCTTGGTCGGGAACGTCGACCAGCCGGCGCACAGGCCGTCGCCGCCGCACATGCGACCGCGGTACTTGCTGCCGATTGCCTGCGCGGCGTCCTCGATCAGCGGCAGCCCGGCCTGCTTGCAGATCGCGGTGATCGCCTCGACGTCGAACGCGGCGCCGAACAGGTGCACGCCCATCACCGCCTTCGGGCGTCGGCAGCGCTGCAACCGGTCGGCGAGGCGCTGCGGATCGAGGTTCCAGAACACCGGTTCGACATCGACGAACACCGGCGTCGCTCCGGTGCGGGCCACCACGCCGGCCGTCGCGAAGAACGAGTAGGTCGGCATCAGCACTTCGTCACCGGGCCCGATGCCCAGCGCCATCAGCGGTGCCAGCAGCGCGTCGGTGCCGGACGACATCGAGATCACGTGCTTGCAGCCGAGGTAGGTCGCGAGTTCCTTCTCGAGGTTCTCGATCTCCGGACCCAGGATGTACTGACCACTGCGGACGACGCGCGCGACGGCGGCCTCGACTTCGGCGAGTTGCGCCTTGTCGCGCACCAGATCGATCATCGGAACGGGCATGGGGCGCGCAGGATAGGGTGTGCGCGGTCCTGGGAAAGGGCCATTCGACCCGGCGATCAGTTGCGCAGGGCGGCGGCTTCGCGGGCGGCCCGGTCACGGCCTGCGGGCGCCTGGCATTCGCTCGCCTGCTGATCCAGCAGCGTCAGCGCCAGGGGCCGATCGCGGTCGACGAGCAAGAGTGCTTCGGCCAGGCGATACGCCCAACCGGTGTTGTTGCGCTCGGCGGCGGCGGCGATCTCGGCGGCGGCGAGCAGGCGTTCGTCGGGCAGGCCGGAGAGGCTCCGCAGCAGCGCCCGCACCGGCCAGGCGGGCGTGTCCGGACCGTGGGAGGCGGTATACGCGCACAGCGTGCCGCGCAGCAGGTGACTCTCGCCGACCAGTCGCGCGTCGGCCATCACGTCGAGGGGCAGACTGGCCGCGGTCGCTGCGACCACCTCGATGAGTGCATGCTCGCAATCGAAGATCGGCTGGCTGCGGTCGCGGTCGCCGCGCCGACGCTCGCGATCCAGCAGTTCGAGGCCTTGTCGCAGCATCTGCAAGGCGGCGCGGAACTCGCTGCGGGCGCGACAGGCGTCGGCGTGCAACGTCAGCAATCGGATCATGGAGGCCTTGCCCTGCACGTGGTCGGGGGCCTGTTCGAGCAGGTGCTCGATGGCTTGCTGGCCTTCCGCCGCCAGCGTCGCGGCGCCGGCATGGTCGCCGATGGTCTGCAGTTCGTGGGCGGCGGCCAGTGCGCACGAGGCCAGGGCTTCGTCGGCCGCGAGCGACGCCAGGTTGTTCCGGCGCTGTCGCGCGTGCTCGAGCATGGCGAGCTGGTTGGTACGGCGCCGTGCGACATCACCGTGCACGTCCGGCATCAGGTTGGTGACGCCGAGCAACTCGGTGGCCAGCGCGTGCGACTGCCACGCGGCGCCGTGGTCCTGCAGCAGGCGATCGACGATGGGTCGGGCCAAGGCGAGATGCCGGTTGGCGGCAGCGAGGTCCTTGCGGCGCCACTCCAGTTCGGCGAAGCGCAGATGGCTGTGGCCGAGTTCGTCCTGCGCGCGTCGATCCGTCGGTTGCTCGGTGGCGATCTGGCGGAAGATCGTGTGGGCGCGGGCGAACTCGACGGCCGCGTGCTCGAAGCCGGCGGCGGTGTTCTCGGCCTTCCCGAGATCGCCCACCTGCACGATGGCCACGGCGCGCTCGTGCCGGGCGGTAACGTTGGGGCCGAGCTGCAGCACGCGCTCGCGCAGTTCGAGTTCCTTCGTTCGCCAGGCGCGCGTCTCGGCCAGCATGCCGGCCTTCAAGGCCCGGTCGCCTCGCATCCGCATGAGTTCGGCGATGGCCGCATGCAGCGGTGCGTCGTCGGGATGGCGGTCGATCAGGTTGCGCAAACGCTGTTCGTGTTCATCGAGGATCACCGACCGGTCGGCGGTGCCCTCGGACTGATTGCGCGCCGTGCGCAGGAGCTGATCGACCAGGGCCGCGGTCGTCAGCGCATGCGCCCGATGGGCGGCCTGCTGGCGCAGCGTCGCCTGCGCCGCCAGCACCACGGCCAACAGCAGAGCCGAGGCCAGCGCGGTCAACAGCCGGCGCCGTTGCACGAAGCGACAGGTCACGTACCACCAGGTGGGGGTGCGGGCATGCACCGGCAGGCCGCGGAGCCACCGCCGCAGATCCGCGGTGAACGCACCCATCGACGGGTAACGGTCGTCGCGATCACGCGCCAGCGCCTGCGCGAACACCGCGGCGAGGTCGCCGCGCAATCGGCGGTCGACGGTCTCGATCGGCACCGGGTCGGCGTTGCGGATCCGTTCGATCGCCTTGCCCAGTCGCTGGTGCTGCACGTCGATCGGCAGCCGGCCGGTGAGCAGTTCGTAGCCGAGGACCGCCAGCGACCACACGTCGCCGCGGACGTCGACTTCACCGTCGATCTGCTCCGGCGCCATGTAGGCAATCGTGCCGATGAGGTGATGCACGGTCGTCGTCAGGTCGAGCGTGTCGGCCACGACCGCGGCGATGCCGAAGTCGAGCACGCGCGGCAACAGCCGGCCGTCGCGCCGTTCGATCAGCACGTTCTCCGGCTTGAGGTCGCGGTGAATGACGCCGCGCCGGTGCGCGTGTTCGATTGCGTCGCCAACCTCGATCAGCAGGGCGATGCGTTGCCGCAGACCGAGCCGCAGCTGGTCCGCGGTCTCGAGCAACGGCGCACCGGCCACGAACTCCATCGCCAGATACGGTTCCCGGCCCTGATCGGTGATCGCCCAGCCGAAATCGAGCACACGCACGATCGCCGGATGATCGAGGCGGGCCAGCAGATCGGCCTCGCGCCGGAAGCGCCGCAGCATCGCCGAACTCGCGGCGCCGGGTCGCAACAGCTTCAGCGCCACCGTGCGCGCCGGTTCGTCTTCGGTGGCCTTGTAGACCACGCCCATGCCGCCTTCGCCGAGCCAGTCGACGATCGTGTAGCGGTCGAACAGTCCGCGCCGGCGTCGCAGTTCGTGTGTCTCGCTCGATGGCCTCGGCGCGGTGTGGGCGTGCAACAGCCCGGCCACCTGGGCGAACAGCACGTCATTGCTGGCGCACAACTGTCGCGCCTGGTGCAGGCGCGCCGCTGCCGGATATGGCTCGACGGCGAGCAGGATCGCCAGCGCGCGACCCAGATCGACGGTCGGTTCCGGGGACTGCGGCACGTCTCCCATGGCACCACCAGCATCCTGCGGCTGGCGTCGGATTGCCAGTTCGACGGCCAGGCGGCTGATCAGGTTCGCAGCAAGCCCTGTCGCCAGCGGTCGGCCAGCGCTCCGATCGGTTCGGTCAGCAGGTCGATGACCGGCATCTGTTCGAGCAGATCCTCGTCGAACTGCGGCTCGGTCTCGGTGACCGCATCCTGCAACGCCGCGTAGCGATTGCGGTAGCCCGCGAGCACGCCGCGCAGCGCCGAGGCCGGCAGTTGCGCCGCGAAGCGGAGGTGCAACAACGTGATGCCAACGGTCGTGCTCTGGTCGACTTCCGGGACCATCAGGACCATGCGGTCGTCGGCGCGGCCACGGGCGACCAGGCATTGCCGTTCCATCGCCACCAGGTGCTTCTGCCCTTTCAGTGCCGGATTGCCGATCGTGCGCGAACGGATGCCGGCGGCGACACCGCGCTGGTCGAGCACCCGGATCTGGGCCGTGCCGGCCGCCACATCGCCATCGATCCGATAGCGCGTGCTGCCGAGCACTTCGACGACCGCGGCATCGAGTGCGGCCAGCGTGCGCAGATCGCGATAACCCAGCCGGTCGCGCACCGCGCCAGCCGCCAGCAGCGCATGCACCAGCGGCACCGTCAGCAGCGCTTCGTCGGCGCGCGAGATGCCGACGGTCACCGTCTTGGCCTGGTGCTTGATCGCGTCGACCGGCCGCGTCAACTGGTCGATGGCGTGGGTCAGTTCCTCGGTCAGGGCGTCGATCACCGCGCCGGGCCCGCCCTGCTCGCCGAACTCGATCGCGAACGAATCGATCGGCATCAGGCCGAGCGCGTAATTGCACAGCGACGTCAGGCGGGCGGCGGTACGCGCTTCGAGCGCGCCGTCGTGACGGCCGGCGAGCAGATCCCGGCGGAAGTCCTGCCATGCCGGCAGCAGCCGACCGCGCAGGTGTTCGAGCGGCTCGCGGCGCAGCAGCGGGTCGGACACGACTTCCTCGATCGCGCCGCGCGCGCGGCGCAGCGGCCTTGCCAGGGAATCGATCGCCAGCGCGGCGCGATAACCGAACAGGTGGCCGGCCACGGTCGCCAGGATGAACGCCAGGGCCGGATGCACTGCGGGCACCGCGATCACCGCGGCGGCGGCGCCAAAGCGCTGTTCGCCCTGGGTTGCGATCACGATCGGACAGGCCTTGTGTGCCTTGTAGATCGCCACTTCCTTGGCGACGTCGTCGGCGGTCGAGCCGGTCAGGCCGGCGGCGCAAACCAGGATCAGCGGTTCCGACGACAGGTCGATGTGCTTCTTGTCCTCGGTCGCGTCGCAGGCGATCGACTTGTAGCACAGTTCCGACAGCTTGATGCGGACCTCTTCGGCGGCGACCTTGTTGTTGCCGTTGCCGACCAGCGCCCAGTAGCGACGCGGCGGCGCCAGCTTGGCGGTGATCGCCGTGATCGCGTCGTCCTGCTGCAGCACCTGCGTCATCGCGCGCGGCAACTCCAGCAGCGCCTGCAACAGCTCGTGTTCACTGCGATCGTCGGCCTGGCCGGCGGCGCGCGCCAGCGCCAGCGCCAGCAACTGACCGGCGGCGCACTGGGCGTAGAACGCCTTGGTGCTGGCGACGCTCATCTCGATGTCGCGGCCGTCGCTGGTGTACAGCACGCCATCGGCCTTGTCGGTCAGATCGCTGCCGCGGCGATTGACGATCGCCAGCACCGGGCAGCCGCGCGCGCGCACCAGGTCGACCGTGCGGTTGGTGTCGGTGGTGGTCCCCGATTGACTGATCGCAACGATCAGCGTGTCGCGCATGTCGTCGCGCAGCATGAACCCGGACAGTTCGGTCGCGGGCATCGCCCGCACATCGATCGCGGTACGCGCCAGGGCGGTCGCGATGGCGGCCGCGGCCGCCTGGCCGGCGACGGCGGCGGTGCCCTGGCCGATCACGTAGATGCGCGCGAAACGCTGCTGCTGCAGGCCCGACACCACGTTCGCCGGCAGCGATTGCGGTGGCAACGCGACCCGCAGCCGGCCGCCGTGCTTGACGATGCGGCCGCGCAGCGTCTTCTCGAACGACCGCGGCGACTCGGCGATCTCCTTGGCCAGGAAGTGCGGGAACGCGCCGCGATCGATGTCGCGCGTGGTCACCGCGGCCTTGCTCAACGATTCGGGGCGCAGCGGCAACGGCGTGCCGTCGTAGGCCAGACGGCGGATGCCGACGAGTTCGCCGGCCTCGGCCCGGGTCAGCACGACGACCTGCCCGCGCGATGCACTCGCGTGCTGCGGGTTGCCCGGCGTTTCACCGTCCATGCGCAGGTAGCGGTCGCACTCCTCGATCACGCCGTACGGCTCCGAAGCGACGACGAAGGTGTCCTCGGCGATGCCGACGTAGAGCGCCTGGCCGGAACCGCGCAGCGCCAGCGCCAGCGTGCCCGGTTCGCCAGTGGCGGCGGCGGCGACTGCCACCGAGCCTTCGAAGGTCGCTACCGTGCGACGGAACGCCTCGGCCAGCGGCAAGCCGTCGGTCATCGCCCGCGACACCAGCGTCGGGATCACCTTGGCATCGGTGGTGATCTCCGGCGCGATCTGCAGACCGTGCCGCTGTTCGAGTTCCTTGTGGTTGTCGACGTCGCCATTCAGCGCGCCGATCACGTACGGACCGCCGAGCCGGCCGGTCTCCTCGTGGTTCAGCGGATGGGCGTTGGGTTGGCTGATGATGCCGATGCTGGCCCACCGCGTGTGCCCGAGCACCGTCGCCTCGCAGTCCGGCTGGCGCAGCGCCGCCTGCAGCAGCGGGTCCTGCTGGATCGCCGTGCGCAACGCCTTGACGTTGTCGCCGAGTTCGCCGATCTCGGCCGCGTGCTTGTAGACCAGGTTCAGCACGCCATCGGCGACGCGGGCGGAACGATGCTGGAACAGCGGATCCTCGGCCCGGCCGGCCAGCAGCGCGCGCAGCGGCGGCCGTTCGGGATCGACGCCGCTGATCAGCACGCTGATGCCGGCGGAATCGCGGCCGCGGACTTCGAGACGATCCAGTGCCGACAACGCACCCTGCAGGCTCGAGAACGCCGCCGCGGCGGCAGCGTGTGGCACATCGCCGTTGGCCAGCGACGCCACCGCCGTCGCATGCGGCAGCCGATCGCGCAGCACGGCCCACAGCGCATCCTTGCAGCGGATCAGTGCCTGGTTCTTCTGCTCGAGCGTGGTGTCCGGCGCTTCGGCCGCACCCTGGTCCAGCGACCGTTCGAACTCCTGGAGCCGCTGTTGCAGCGCCGTCAGCCGTTGTTCACACACTGCCGCCGCCGGCCTGGCAGCGAGCAGGCACAGCACACCCGGTACACCGCGCAAGGCGCTGTCGAGCCCGGCCAGTGCTGCCGCGGCCGCTGCGATTCCCGGCACCGAGAATTCGCCGGCCAGCGCCGTTTCGGCGGCGGTGACGGCGCTGTCGAGGATCGTCGCGGCCGGCGGTTGCCGGCGACTGTTGCGACGCAGGACTGCGATGATGCCACACATCGGGGGTCTCGATGCTCCGGGTCAGGGCGCCGCAAACTGCCGCAGGCGGGTGCGCAACTGTTCGGCAAGATCGCGGTCTCCGCCTTCTTCGATCGCGGCGGCGAGTTGCTTGAGCCAGTCCGTTGCCGCCGCCGGCAATGCCGCGGGCGCGACCGCCGCGTGCACCGCTGGGTCGTCGAGCCGCAGGCGCAACTTGTCGCAGACCACCACACCGACCTGTTCGGCCAGGCGCAGGGCTGTCCGTTCCTGCCACAGTTTCTGCCAGGTTGCCGGGCGCAGGCGCACCGAGCGGGTCTCTTCCAGTCCCGGCCAGACGAAGCCGTCCGCGGTCCAGCGCAGGAACAGATCGCCGTGCCGGCAGCTCGCGATTTCGATGCCGCCGACGAACGCCCGGCCGGTGTCGGTCACCGGCAGCGGCTCGGGCACGCGCGTCTGCAGGCGGTCGATGAACCAGGAGTGGATGCGCGACAGCGATTCGACGTTCTCGCGGGTGTCCTTGTCGGGATCGAACTCGAGGTTGCCGGTGATCCTCGTCTGCACCGCGGTCAGCGCTTTGCGGCAGCGGCGCCGGCCCCACGGGTCGCCGAGGAACGTCCGTTCGTCACACAACGCACCCATCAGGATGCCGGCGCCGGCCGGTTCGCCGTTGCTGAACAGCCAGGCCGCGAGCTCGACCTGCGCGCGGGGATCCGGATCCAGCAGGCCGTCGAGCACCGGGCCGCCGACCAACGTCTGGCCATCGACCCACAGACCGATGCGGGCCCAGGTGCGGAACAGCCACGCCGGGTCGTTGGCAGAACGCGCGAACAACGGCCGATGCTGCGGCAGGCGACGCAGTGCCAGGCCGCGCAGCGCCTGCGCGCGCCAGTAGAACTCGACATCCTGGGCCCAGCCGCCGAGCAGCTCGAGTACCGCGGCGTCATTGCCGCCGTGGTCGGCGAACGCTTCGACGATCGTCACCGGCAGCGCGTTGACGCCGTTGGCCTTGCTCCAGGCCTGCAGCGCCGGAATCGCTGCGCCGGCGGCGGTCGCGATCTTCTTGCCGGCCGCGATCCGCAGGCCGATGCGCGGCGAGCTGCACGCGCGCTCGACTTCCTTGGCCCAATCGGTCGGGGCGGGCGGCGGATCCTGGGCAACGGCGAAGGCGGCGAAAGCGGCGGTCAGCAGACGGAACATCGCCCGCGATCCTACCGCATGCGGCGGGTCGGCGGCGCCGCCGCTACTTCACTTCGTCGACGTCGAGCGTGTAGAGCGCGATGACGATGTCGTCTTCCTTCTGTTCGCCGACATACAGTTTGCCGGTCACCGTGACGACGCCGGGCTTGATGTCGGTGGTCACGCCTTCCGGCAGGGCGCAGAACACGATTTCGTTCAGCTTCGGGGTGCCGTTGCAGCCGCAGGCGTCGTTGATCAGCAGGAACTGGCCGACCGGCGCGCCGCCCGGCACTTCGCGTTGCATGAAGCCCGAGATCGAGACGATCTTCTCGTCGAGCGCCTTGACCTCGGCCGGCAGTTCCTTGCCTTCCTCCCAGGTGAACGACGCCAGGACGGCGAAGCTGGTCTTGATCGGGTCTTCGCCCGCCAGCAGCAGCAGCGGCAGCAGGGTCGCGACAGTCGTGGCATTCACGCGGCCAGTGTAGCGCAGCCTGGCTCAGGTCGTCTCGACCTTGATGACTTCGACCGGGCAATCGCGGGCCGCCTGTTCGATGTCGTCATGGAGCTTGCCGAAGTGCAACCCGGCGTCGGCCTTGACGACGCAGGTCTGGTCGCCCTCGACCAGGAACACCTTCGGGGCGATGTCCTGGCACAACTGGCAGGAGATGCAGCCCTCCTCGATCCAGACTTTCTTGATGGCGGGGCTCACGGATTTGCAGCGCGCATGGTGGGGCGGGAGTCGGCGCTGGACAAGACCATGGGCTCATTCGCCCGGCCGACGTGGGCCGGGTGGCCACCTGTGCGGGCAACGGTCGCGGCCGACAGTGCCCTCGGAGATTGCCATGGACCCGAACAAGACCCGTCGCCAATTGGAGAACCTGCGCGCGCAGCTCGCGGCGCGCCTGACCCGCCTCGATCGTCATCTGCACCACCGCGACGAGCCGCTGCCGGCCGACGCGAACGAACGGGCGATCGAGTTGGAGGGCCGCGAGATCCTCGAAGGCCTCGACGATGGTGCCACCGTCGAGTTGTCGCACATCGACCATGCCCTGGCGCGTCTCGACGCCGGCACCTACGGCCGTTGCGATGCGTGCGGCAAGCCGATTGCGCCGGCCCGGCTGGAGGCCCTGCCGTGGGCCACGAGGTGCATCGGTTGCGCCGCGGCTGCCGAGCGTCCGGGTGGTCGCTGACAGCGATCCCGGCCGGACCGGGATTCTGCGCTGATCCTGGTTGACCATGCCGATATTTAGATCTAGTCTAACCGGCATGGACGCCACGCGCATCATCAACCGGCTCGAACTCGCCGACGTGCGGCCGTCGGCCCAGCGCGTGGCGATCGCCAGCTACGTGCTGGCGACCGAAGACCATCCGTCGGCGGATCAGGTCTGGCACGCCGTCAAACAGGACTTCCCGATGGTGTCGCGGGCGACGGTCTACAACACGCTCGAGCTGTTCGTCGAGAAGGGTCTGCTGCGCGAACTGGTGCTGGCCGAAGGCCGCATCGTCTACGACCCGAAGGTCGAGCCGCACCATCACTTCGTCGACGACGACACCGGGCGCATCCAGGACATCCCGTGGACCGCGTTGCGCGTTGGCCGCATCGACGAACTGACCGAATTCGACGTCCGTGAGTACCAGGTCGTGGTCCGCGGGACGCGGAAAGGCACGCGCCGCCGGGGCTGAGACCAGCCGACGTCAGGCGTTGCATCAAAGGGCCGCATTTCGCCGCCCTGCATCCGTTGTTCGATCAGTTCGCGACCGAACTGGATGGCTTCAACGACGGCGTTGCCGAGCGGATGCTGACGCTCGGCGGTCTGGCGGTCGTGAACCCGGTCCGCCGAACGGTCAGGAGGCCGGTTCGGTCTGCGGCTGATCCGTCGGATCCGGTTCGCCCGCGATTGCGAGGTCGCGGAGCAGCACCAAAGCCAGATCCGCGGCCCGCGGAAATCGCTCCGGACTGGCGGTGATCTCGAGCTCCAGGGCCCGGTCGTCGGGCGCGGAGCGCAGAACATAGCCCTTCTCGACCGGTCTGCCGTCGATCGCGATGTTGCGGATGCCGAGGCACGCGAGGCCTGAGAACTGGAGCCGCCGCGCCGACAGTTCCGGCCAGCCTGCGCGCAGGGTCGTCGCCTTCTGCTGCAAGATCGCGTCGTCGGTCCGGCCCTGCCGCGGCAACATCTGCAGTTGGACCTGCGTGTTGCCCGCCGGGTCGAACACCAGGATCCGACTGCCATCGTCGATGACGTGCCAGCCGAACGGCACGCGCATGCGTCCGGTCAGCGTCGGGGGCTCGAGCGTCGCCCAGCGTTCCTGTTCGTGGTAGTCGAGGACTGGCGGCACCGTGCCGGCGCCGAGCTGCTGCATCCGGGCGTTGACGGCGTGGGTGGCTTCGAAGGAGGCCATGTCGTTCGCGAGGGCCAGAGCCGTTGCTGGGTTCGGCGGATCCGGGTCATCGTCCGCGGCTGCCTGCCGGTGGGTTGCCGTGGAGCCGGCCGCCGCCGCGGCGCCCATCGTGTTTGCGGCCAGCGGCGAGCCGGCATCGTGCAGCGCCACCTTGGCACCCTTTGGGGTGGCCAACGCGAAGGTCTTCAGCATGTGCAGGAAGGTCGCTTCGACGCTGTTCCAAAGGGCGTCCGGCGCCATGCAGCTGACGTTGATCAGGCGATCGCCGTCCTCGAAGAAGATCAGGCGCGCACGCATGACCGTGCCGTCGCTGACCTGCATGCCCCAGCAGCCCACACCCTGGTGCGTCCCGATCGCTTGCTCTTCGCCGGCACTCGGGTCGAGTTGTCGTTCACGGGAGACGTAATTCAGCCACTGGGAAACACTTCCGCCATCGTAGGCGGGGCGGGCGGCTACCGAGAAGACGATCGGGGCATAGGGCGCCATCATCACCCCGATCGGGGCGAAGGCGAGGACGTCGCTGAAGTCGGTCGCTTCCTCCGGGATCGGCACCCCGACCCAATCGGTCGGCACCTCCACCGCGAAGTCGAGGTTGGCGAGGGCTCCCTGGCGACGCATCGTCTTGAACGAACTCATGGCAGCCGGTGCATCCGGAGACTTCGCATGTTGTGTCGCGTCGTCCGCTGGAACCGGCGTTGGCGAGGAATTTCACCCGATGTCATGCCTGCGTCACCCAACTGGCAATAGGGTGGCTACATTCCCCCCTCTCCCCCGATCTGTCCGTTGGCAAGGATCCTCCAAGGAGCTCGTTCATGACTCCCTTGCGTGTGCTCGGTCTCGCAGTTGCTTCCGTGTTGGGCGCGTCGGCGATGGCGCAGTCCCACTTCCCAGCCCCACCGACCCCCGCCGGCAACCCGGTGACGACGCCCAAGGCCCTGCTGGGCATGGCGTTGTTCTGGGAAGAACAGATGTCGTCGACCAATTCGGTCGCTTGCGGCACCTGCCACCAGTTCTCGCACGGCGGTGTGGATCCGCGCGCGATCAACCAGCGGCACCCCGGTCCCGACGGCATCCCGAACACCGCTGACGACATCCTCGGCGCGCGCGGCGTGCCGGTGCGTGATGCCAGCGGTCACTATTCCGGCTCGACCACCTTCGGTCTCGATCCGCAGGTTACCCGGCGCAAGGCGCCGACGGTCATCAACGCAGGGTACCAACCCGCGCTGTTCTATGACGGTCGCGTCGCCAACGGCGAATTCCGCGATCCGGTCACCAACCAGGTCGTGCTGACCGGTCCGGTGGCGCTCGAGAATCTGGTGGCGGCGCCGCCGATCAACTCGACCGAGATGGCGCACACCGGCCGCACCTGGACCGAGGTGACCAACAAGATCGCGACGGCCCGGCCGTTGGCGCTGGCCAGCAACATCCCGACGCGTTTGGCGAACTTCATCGGCGGCGCGACGACGTACAACCAGCTGTTCGAGCAGGTGTACGGCGTTGGCGCGACGGCGACGCCCACGCGCATCATCATGGCGGTCGCGACCTACCTGCGGACGCTGAACTCCGATCAGTCCGCGTTCGACCAGTCGATCGCGGGCCAGGGCACGCTGTCGGCTGAAGCACAACGCGGCATGACCGTGTTCAACAGCCGGCATGGCAGCGCCGCGGCCTGCTCGCAGTGCCACGGTGACATCAGCAACGCGTCGCACCAATTCGGCCCGACGCCGCTGCAGACGACGATGTACGGCCAGTTGCCGGTGCCGAACTCGCACAACACCGGCATCCGTCCGATCGCGGACGACAATGGCGTCGGTGGCATCACGACCAACCAGACCGACATGGGTCGGTTCCGGACCCCTGGCCTGCGCAACACGTCGTTGCACGGCACTTGGTTCCACACCGGTGGTCTGACGACGATGGCACAGGTCGTCGACTTCTATGACCGCGGCGGTGACTTCCACACCAACCAGGCAACCGAGATCCAGCCGCGCAACCTGACCGCGCAGCAGAAGTCCGATCTGGTGGCGTTCCTCGATGCGTTGACCGATCCGCGCGTCGCCGCCGGCCAGGCGCCGTTCGACAGCCCGCGGCTGGGCAGCTTGAACAACGCCGCGCCGACCCGTTCGGGCATCGGCATGACCGGCACCGCCGGTCGCACGCCGCAAGCCGTCGCCCACGAACCGGTCGTCATCGGCGGCCAGTCGGCGACCATTGCCGTGCAGAACGTTCCGGCCAACGCGCCGACGTTCGTGGTCTGGGACACCGTTGCGGTGACCCAGGGTTACACCTACGCCGGCCTGCAGCTCTACGTCGGTCTCTACGACGTCGCGGTGACCTACGCGGGCACCGCCACCCCGTCGACCGGCGGCGCCGGCTTCGCGTCGTTCCCGTTTGGCGTGCCGTCGCTGCGTTCGCTGATCGGCACCAACCTGTATGCGCAGTGGCTGGTCTTCGACCAGGGCGCGCCGCTCGGCGTGACCACGTCGGACCTGAACCACATCGTCGTCCGCTGATCGGCTGACGATTCCGGACAGATTCCGCGCCTGCAAGACGGGCGGGAACTGCCGCTGCGGCGGCCGACTCGGTGACGAGTCGGGCCGCCGCAGTCGTTTTGTGCCCGATGCCGGCCTTCGCTGGCGCGGGGGGCGCAACCTCCAGCGTCGCGCGGGCTATCCTCAGTCCCTGCAACGCCGTCGCCTCGGTTCTGCTGTCGACAGGAATGACCCACATGCCCCGCATCCCACTCGCGCCGCTTGCCCTGCTGACCGCCGGGTCGTCTGCATTTGCCCAATGGTCGGCCGTGGCGCCCGGACAACCCGGAGCCAACGATGTCCAATCCGCAGCAGCCTGGCTGCCCGGCTCGCGTCTGGCGACGGTTGGCTCGACCGGCGCATTCGTCTTCGATGGCCAGCTGTTTGCCCCGATCACCGGGCCGGGCGCGCGCCTGGGCGCCGCGATGGCAACCGACCGGACCCGCGGCCGCATCGTGTTGTTCGGTGGTCATGATCCCGTCACGACCCAGGACTTCGCGGACACCTGGGAGTACGACGGCACGGCCTGGCTGCGACGGACCCCCGCGACGTCGCCGACGCCGCGCCGCAACGCGGTGATGGCCTACGACGAATGGCGTCAGCGAACGGTGCTGGTCGGTGGGTTCCTCGGCGGGCTCGGTTCGGGTGACACATGGGAGTGGGACGGGGCGAACTGGACGTCGCGAGTCGTCGGCCTTGCCGGCGTGCGTGGCGGTGGGGCTGCGACGTACGACGCTGCGCGCGGCTACGTGTGGATGTTCGGCGGGTCGACGAGCCTGGGTGGACCGATCCGCGACGATCTGTGGCGCTACGACGGCAACGGCTGGCTGCGGATCACCGGCATCACGATGCCACCAGCGCGCACGTTCGCCTCGATGGCGTGGGATCGCTGGTCGGCCCGGACGCTGCTGTTCGGCGGCGAAGCGGCCGGCGGTACGCTGCTCGGCGACACGTGGGAGTGGAACGGGCTTGCATGGACCCAGCTGCAGCCCGCCTCGGCGCCGAGTCCGCGTTCGGGCGCGGCGCTGGTCCACGATGACGAACGGCGCCAGCTCGTGCTGCTGAACGGGAGTTCGGCGGTGGGCGCTGCCAGGCAGGTGTTCGCGTGGGTGACCGACCCCCGGCCCGGCGCCGGGGTGTACGGTGCTGGCTGTGGTGGGCTGCAACTGCGAGCCGCCAATGATGTCGGGCCATTGCTCGGCAGCGGCTTCTTGATGAACGTCGGATCGCCAGCGGGTGCGTTGTTCGGTGCTGCCGGGTTCTCCAACCGCGTCACGACCAGCGGCGCGCAGTTGCCGACGCCCTTGCCTGCGCCCGGGTGTCTGTTGTGGATCGATCCGGCAGCCGCTGTGCTGTTGCCCGCGTCACCGACGTGGACCCTGCTGCTGCCGTCGACACCGTCCCTGGCGGGCTTGTCGTTCTACGTGCAGACGTTGGCACTCGGTGCCGGCGGTTCGCTCGCGGCCAGCAACGGCCTGGAAGCGCGCATCGGCGTCGGCAGCGTGCTGCAGCAGACCACCGCGGCTCTCGATGCGGCCACGACCGACGCGACCGTCTCGGCGCTGCCGGCATCCGTCGTTGTCGGTGGCGACGGCAGGCATGGCAGCTTCGATCCCACCATCGGCACCGCGCTCGGTGGCAACGTCTTCGAGTTCGACACCGACCACACGACGATCCCGGCGAGCCTGACGCGTTCGAACCTGCCGGAGACGATCACCGACGGCCGGTTCTACTTCGCCGAACTGGTGATCCCGGCCGGTACGGAAGTCCGGTTCCGCGGTGTCGCGCCGGCCCAGTTGCTGGTGCGCGGCCGAGTGCAGATCGACGGCGTGCTGGACATCAGCGGCGACGCGTTGGAACCCTTCGTCACCGGCGGCGCGACGCCCAGTCCGACCGGACAACCAGGAGGGCGTCCTGGTGCCGGCGGTGGCCGCGGTGGAGCCGGCGGCGATCGCTGCACGGGGTTTGGCCCGACGGTCGTCAACGGCGTCACCTTGAACCATGGCCGCGTCGGCAGTGACGTGCGCCTGCCGGCCGGGCACGCCTACACCGCGCAGGCGGTTGGCACTGGCGGGCGCGGCGCACTGATGTTCCCGGCGAACGGGTTGAACAGTTCGGTCGTCTTCTCGTACTTCACGGTGTTTGCGGGCAACATTGCCGGCGGCGGCGGCGGCGGCGGCTTCCGCGGTCCGGGCTCGGCGGGCAGCGTCGTGCCGAATGCGTCGGTGATCGCGGGGCCGAACACCGGGGGCGGCGTGAACTTCCCGCTGCCGGGGGTGTTGGCCGGCACGACTTCGTTGGCGCACTATCTGATCGGCGGCTCCGGCGGCGGTGGCGGCGGCAGTCATCCGTACCTGATCGTGCAAGCGACGCCGACCTGGCCATGGCGTTCCGGTGCCGCTGGCTCGGGTGGCGGCGGTGCCTTGGCGCTGCGCGGTGGCCGCGACATCGTCGTCGGCAACGGCGGACTCATCGAGGCGCGCGGCGGCGCCGGCTTCCGCTTCGACAGTTTTGCCAGTGGCTACCCGTCACCGGGCGGCGGTGGCTCCGGCGGCTCGTTGCTGTTGCAGGCGACCGGTGCGGTGCAGAACAGCGGCACGCTCGACGTGTCGGGGAGCCCTGGTTCGGTGTCCGACAGCGCAGCGTTGGCCTGGGCGACCGGGGTCAGCAATGGTGGCGCCGGTGCCCCCGGGTTGATCCGGCTGGAGAGTCTGCAGGCCGGTACGCCAGGCACGACGTTGCCCCCGATCACGGGCAGTGATCAGGGACCGTTGCTCGACCGCGACGCGCGCTCCGGCCTGCGCTCGACCTGGCTGGCGGTCGGAGCTCCCGGTGCCAACGCGGTGCTCGAACGCTATGAACTGACGTTGCTGGTCAACGGCAGTCCGGTCACGTTCTCCGATGACCCGGCGTTCGGACCAGCGCTGGCCGACGCCAACGGCGCGATCGTCGCGCGCTTCCAGAGCACGTTGGCCGATGCCGGCAACAACCCCGATCCGACTCGCGTCGGACCGTGGCGCACCGATTGCGGTCGGGCCGGGCAGGTCGACAACTGCAACCGCGACGTGCCGGACTTCATCCGGATCGATCTGACCTGGCCAGCGAATGCGCGGCCGATCGTCCAGAGCCTGCGGCTGATCTGGCACTGACCACGCCGGGCGACGCAAGGATGCCGATGGCGTCCATTTCGCCGGGGCTCATCGGTTCAGAACGAGTTGCCGAAGTTGAGGATCAGGTTGGTGTCTTCGTCGGAAATGCCCAGATCGATCCGAAAGCTCGCTTCGCGCGCGAACGCAAGGCGCAGGCCCATGCCCCAGCTGTCGAGGTAGCGACCATCGGTCAGGTCGCCGAAGCTGTCGGCCAGGGTGCCGCCTTCGTAGAAGAACGCCAGGCCGATCCGTTCGACCCGGATCGTGTCGGTCACGGCGAAACCGCGCGGGATCAGGCCGATCCGGTACTCGATGCTCGCATGCGCCGACGACTGATCGGTGAAGCGGTTGTCGGTGTAGCCGCGCAGCGTGTACGAGCCGCCGAGTGTCGGCAGATTGTGGAACGGCAGATCGCCGATCGTGTCGTTGACGAATGCCGCGACCGCCAGCACGTCGGTCGGCGGGTTCTCTTCCCGATGGTCGCCGCCGCGGTGCAGCAGCGGCCGCAGCGGAAACACCTGACGCGCCTCGACGCCGACG
Source organism: Planctomycetota bacterium (assembly GCA_016713175.1). Classification (GTDB taxonomy): domain Bacteria; phylum Planctomycetota; class UBA1135; order UBA1135; family UBA2386; genus JADJPQ01. Next base: position 605,056 of record JADJPQ010000003.1, on the reverse strand, counting down.
ATCGAGCCGACTTCGCCGCCGGTCTGCACCGCCGTTGCCGCGTGGACGCCGACGCGCCAGCCCCGATAGGGCTGGTGCAGGCTGTCGCGCGTGTCGTAGGCGAGCCCGACATTGAGCCACAACTGATCGAGATCGTCGCCGGCGGCGAACTCGCGAGCGAACATCGCATCCGTGGTCGGCACGGTGCTGACGCGGCCGCGGCCCAGTTCGTGGTGTTCGAGACGCACGCCGGCACTGAGCAGCAGATCGTCGCCCGCCTCGGGCAGTGACGATTGGATGCCGAGGGCGACCGCCGGGAACTCTTCCGAGTAGCTGGTCTCCGCCGTCTCGTCGGTGCGGCTGCCAAAGCCGAAGAACCGCCGTGTCAACGTCTTCTCGTAGCCGATCTGGCCGGACAGGATGCTGCGTTCGTCGCGGATCACGCCGCCGTTGTCGAGCTTGCGGTGGTTCAGCCAACGGCGCCAGTTGATCCGGTACGCCTGCTGCCCCTCTTCGCTGTAGGTCAGCAGGACGTTGGCGAACTCGCGGTAGTCCTGGTTGCGGAAGTCGATGTCGGTGAGCGCGATGCCGCCGCCGGCGCCGATGTCGGCCTCACGGAACAGCAGCGGCGTGATGAAGCTGCTGACCAGGAACCGCTCCAGCACGTTGCCCGGCATGATCCGACCAGGCGGCGTGTAGCGCCATCGCTCCGGGTTGGGCAGGTCGTCCGGCAGTTGCGGCCGTTCGATGCGTCCGTCCGGGTCCATGCCGGCCAGCGGGTGATAGCGTACCCGCGGCGGATCCTGCTGGGCGCACAGCCACGGGGCAGTTGCGGCGACGAACGCGAATAGTCGATTGGCGCGGTTCCGGTGGCACATGCGGCGTTCGCCGGGTCCGCCGGCGATTGCACGTTGTCACCACGCCGGGGCGTGTCGTCAATCCTTCCGTCGCGGCGCAGCGGGTTTTCGCGCTCGATCGCAAACGCCGGTGCTACCACCCGATCACGGTCGCGCGTAGATGCCGGTTGCGGCAAGGCACGCGCCGGGGCCGCCTCCCATGGCGACCGGTGGGACGGTGATGGCGACCTTCTGGCCGTCGACTTCGAGCGTGGCCTTGCCGGCCGCGGCCTCGAGTCCCTGCTGCGCGAACGGCATCGGGCTGCCAGCGGCACGATGGACCAGCGTCGCCGCTCCGAGTTCGCCGAGCGTCACCGCGAACACCTTGCCGCCGACCTCGATCCGCGAACTCGCGACCTTGCCATCGATCTGCACGGTGATGCGCGCGGCCAGCGCCGGCACCTTCTCGAACGGTGTGCCGGCAAAGATGTGCGGGCCAAACCACGCGCCGATGCGCGGATCGCCGCAGACGAAGCCGCACAACGCTGGCGGCGCCTTGGCATCCGGCTGCCAGAACACGATGCCCGCCGGTGCCGAGCCGATCGGTGTGTGCACGATGCGGGCCACATGCAGGATCACGTTTGGCTGGGCGAGTCCCGGCTGGGTCATCGCGACCAGGTCGACACCGCCTTCCCAGGTCATCCAATGCGCGGTCTTCATGCCGGTACATCGACCGGCCGTGCCTCACGACCTCAGCGCAATCGGATCTGCCCGGTCCCGGCGCGCAGCACGAACGGCTGGCCGCCGGTGCCGCGTTCGCCCTTGGCCGTAGCGCTGGTCACGTCGCGTACTTCCCGCAGACCGAAGCTGCTCAGGCCGTCGAGGCCGCCGGTCCGCACCGCCAGGTCGAACCGACCCGCCACGTCGGTCGGCAGATCGAAGTCGATCGTGCCGGTGCCCACTTCGAGCGAGGTCGCGCCCTGCGGTGCCTGCGTCGCCTGCACTTCGAGCTGACCGGTGCCGACGCGCGCGTTCAATTTGCCGGCGATCTCGCCGAGTCTCAGCTTCTGCGTTCCCGTCTCGATGACTGCGTCGACTTCGCGCAGCCGGGTGAACGTGCCCCGCAACTCGCCGACCTGGACGTGCAGCGCAGCGTGGGCCGGGGTGGTCGGCACGCGCACGACCATCCGCAATTGGTGTTCGTCGTCGTTCTTGTGGTTGCGAAGGCGCAGGGTGCCATCGGTCGCCGTCAGCTCGATCCAATCGGCGAACGGCATTTCGCGGACCGCGCCGGTGTGGCTGTCGGCGAGTGTGCCGGTCGCCCAGATCTCGGCATCGACGGTCACGTCGGGCTCTTGGTGCTGCTGGACGTCGAGCACACCGGTGGCAAGTTGCATGTCGAGCATCGCGATCGCCGCCGGCGACGTCAGCCGGGTCGAGGTCTTGCCGATCTGGATCGCATTCCCGGTGCAGGCGGTGGGCAGCAGGAGCAACAGCGGCAGCACGACACGGAACCCTGATCGGGTGGACATGCCGGCATCCTACGGTGACCCGAACGGATATCCTGTGCGGGTGCGGTTCCTGGTCCTCTTCCTGCTCGCCGTCGCGTCGTTGGCGCAGCAACAGCCGTCGCCCGCGAGTCTGATCGGGCAACCACTCGGCGAACTCGCCGCGCTGCGCTGGGTGACTGCCGACGGCAAGCCGCCGGCTCCCGGGCCGACCCTGTGGCGGTGGTGGACCGTCGACTGTCCGTTCTGCCGCGACAGTCTGCCCGACCTCGCGGCGTTGGCGAAGGCGCATGCGGCGCAGGGACTGCGGCTGGTGGCGGTGTTCCATGACAAGTCGGGCCGGCCGCCGGCCGACGCGCGTTTGCAGGCCTATCTGGCCGGTCTTGGGGTCGATGCGGTGTTGGCGCGCGATGACGATTGGCGCGAACTGCGACCGCTGCTGCAGCGGGGCGCGTCGGCGCAGGCCACCAGCATCAGCGTGCTGACCGATGCCGCGGGCATCGTGCGCTACGTGCACCCGGGGCCGCGGTTGCACGAACGGCGGGCGGTGGCGCATCCGGAAGCCGCGGCGGCGTTCGTCGAATTGCGAACTGCGATCGCCGGAATGCTTGGCACCGTCACCGAACTCGCGATCGACGCCGCCGTGCCGCAGCGCCGCGTGCAGGTTTGGCAGCCGCCCGGCGGTCCGGCGCAGGGACCGGTGGTGGTGTGGATCGCGGGCTCGGGCTGGCGGCAGGCCGGACAGGACCCGCAACCGATCGCTGCCGCATTGCAGGCCGCTGGCATCCGCTGCGTCGTGGCGCATCATCGGCTCGGCGCCGCGGGCTCGTGGCGACTGGCGATGCAGGATCTCGCGCACGCGGTGACAGCGGTACGGGCTGGTCTGCACGGGCAGTTCGCGGCCGACTCGCCGATCGTGCTGGCAGGTCACGGTTCGGGCGCGTGGGCGGCGTTGCTGCTCGCAAGCGATCCGCAATGGCTCGAGGCCGTGGCGGTGCGGAAGGCGGACATCGCTGGGGTGCTGGCGCTCAGTCCCCCGACCGATCTGCGCGCGGCGGAGTCGGGGCGCGGTCGGCGATTGGGTGATCTGCTGTTGCGTGAAGGTGATGCGACGGTGTTTGGTGGCGAGTCTGAGATGGCCGCCTCGAGTCCGGTGACGCATGGTGTCTTGCTGCCGCCGGTGTTTTGCGTGGTCGGAGCTGGTGATCTGCCGATGCTGCTCGCCGATGCGAATGCGTTCGCCGGACGTGCGCGCGAAGCTGGAACGCGCGTTGAAGTCGCGCGTGCACCAGGGCGTCGTCATGCGCAGGTGCCAATGATCCTGGGTGAGGAGTCGGCACTGGGCGCCGATGTGCTGACGTTTCTTCGCGATCCGGGTGGACTCGGAAGGTGATTTGGCGGGTGGTGCGTGCCGGTCACCTTGACCGGTGGTTGCCGCCAAGGGGCACCGGCTTGCACGAAGTCTTCGTGGGTTGTGGGGGTTGCCTTCCTGGTTGGCCCGGCTATGGTCCGTAGCAAGCTAGGAGGTTGCTGATGACGTTCCGCTCTCCGCTCTCTGCTCTCCGCTCTCCGCTCTCCGCTCTCCGCTCTCCGCTCTAGGTAGTCTCGTCCTTGTGTGTGCCACCTCGGGAAACGTGGTCGCACAGGGATCCGGCCCGACCCGCCGCTTGGTCGGTGATGTCCCGCCGGGCACGACGCTCCAAGGCTCGGGTCCGTTCTTCAACGTCCCTGATGGCGTGTGGAACAACGGCGAGGATCCAACCCCCGTGACCGGCATCGACCACGGCGGGTATGCCGACTTCGTCGACTTCGTGCCGGATTTGGACCGCAACGTCCATCGCTACAACCCCGGCACGGGCATCGAGGGTTGGCAGTTGATCAGCCACGTGGAAGCGGGCGACCCTCCCAACGTTCCTGCGGTCAACACGAACCTCTACCGCCTGCGCGGTTACTTCGCACCGGCTGCGCTCACGCCGGGTCAACCGGTCAAGGAGGGTGCGTTCGAACTCGTGGTGCCCGAGAACCAGGTTGCCGGCCCAGTCTTGATCTCGCTCTACTTTCCCGCTTCGTCCGAACGCGTGGTTGGCCCGGTGGACCCGCTTGCCACGAACGACCGGGATGCGTTTTCCTACCCGGGCATCGGGTTTCAGCACGGAATCAACGAAGGCCCCGCGGGCATCTGGCGCGCGAACGCCGTTTTTGTCGCGCGCAGCACGCTCGAATCGCCGGCGTACAACATCCTTTCGGGTTGCGCGATGCCGCGGGTGTCGGGCAACAATCTGGCCCTGATCTTGCAGCGCAATCTGCAACTGGCGCGTGCCATCCAGGCGATGCTGCAGAGCAACGACTCGAGTTGGCGCCCGCCCGGTTGGGCAAAGCAAACGGCCAAGGTCGCGTGCATGGCCGAAGGCGGCTCCTACGGTGGCTACTGCGCGATGTGGGCTGTGCAGCTGTTCCCAAACGACTTCCACGGCGCGTTCTCCGGTGGTGGTCCGACGAGCATCCGGACCTACGTCGGCGAACAGGAGTCGCATCGGTACCTGCAGACACTGCTGGGGCTTGGCGCCGACAACGGCCGCGCCTACAGCCCCGACATGTCCTTCCAGCACACATACATGCTATGGGAGTTCCAGCAGTTCATGAAGTCCACCGGCGGCGGAACCGCCTGGGACAATTGGGCGCCGTTGTTCCACACGTCGGTGACGCGTTCGTGGCGCGATGGGACGCTGCGCCGGCCGGTCTACTTCCTGTTCGGCGACGAGGATGCGGTGCACTCGGGTACGGCGACCATGTCGCGTTTCCATGGGTCGCCGGCGTTTGTCGATTACGGCGAGATTGCGGCTGCCGGAGGCCGGCCGTACATCGGCTGGACCATTGCCCAGAAGCGCTGTCATCCAGGCGGCGTGCACACGACCGCGGCCGGAACGCCGAACCAGTGGTTGCTGTTTCGCGACATGGTCGAGTTCGGAAGCAAGGTCATCGCGTCGTTCAACCCTGCGGTCCCGGTCACGGTCGTGCCGCCATTGCCGGCGAACGGCACCGAGGATCCGTTCGAGTGGTTCTGCAAGGCGCCGCCGCACACGCAGCCGCCGCAGACGACCGGACCGCTGACGCTGGATCCGACGTTTGGCACTTCGTATCCGGCGAACACACCCGAGGGCGTCAGGCGTCGCGGCAAGGCGGTGGGCAATGGACTCTGGCTCGGGGATCGCGATTCGATGCTGATCCACGACCAGGCGATCTACTGTGGCAGCGCTGAGGGCGTCGTCACCAAGTACGTGGTCAACCCGACGACGTTCGAGCCGGAGCCGGTGGCGACCACGCAGGCGTTGGGCTACGGCGCCTGGGCGTTGGCGATCGGCAACGTGACTTCGAGCCCCGGAGACGAACTCGTGGTGGGGACACACCGCGGGATCCACGTGATCGGACTGACGCCGACGGCGGGATTCTTGCCGCTGCTGGCGTCGAAAGAGTTGCCGTGGGAGCAGTTCCGGCCGCATCACCTGAAGATCGCTGACATCGACCCGAGCGGGGTGCAGGAGCTGGCGTTCGCGACCGAGGGTGGTGATCTGGTCGTGTGCAACGTGGCCGGCAGTTCGGTGAACGAGCTCTGGCGGCACCCGGAGCCTGGCATCCTCGATCTGGAGTGCCAGGGCAACTACACGTTCGTGTTGTTGTCGACGCGTGGGTTCCTGATCAAGATCCGAAGGAGCCTGACGCCGTCGGGAGCGGAGGTGTTGGCGTCGTCGTCGCGGTTGTTCGGGATTCCGGTGGATCTGGAGTCGCGGGGGAACGGGCAGTTGGTGGTGCTGCAGGTCAATGTGCGTGCGGTTCCGCTGCCCGGCACGCCTGGCGACTCGCTGCGGGTGTTCGATGCGGCGACGCTTGCCGATGTTCCGGTGTCGGGGCCGATGACCGTGGTGACGGCTGACCCGGGACCGCTGGGGTTTGCCGCTGACGACACCGCTGGACGTCACGACCTCGAGATCCTGGATGCCGACCACTGGATCGTGCTGACAGGCAACCTGCTCTACGGGATAGAACTGCCGGCAGGCAGCATCTCGTGGAAGCGCAATCTGTCGACCTATTCGACCACGTGCTGGCCGCTGGATATCGCTGCGGGGAATCTGTTGGATGTCACCCAGGGGTCACCGCCGGTCCAGGTGCCCATGGTCGGGTGGCTGCCGGACCGCGAGGTCGTGGTCACGACCCGTACCGGTTACGTAACCTGGCTGCCGCTCGGGCTGTTGGCATCGAGCATCACGACGGTGTCACCGGAGCCGGTGATTCGCAGCCAGGTCGCTTCGAGCGACCCGATACTGGCCAACGGTCTTCGAGCGATCGTTGCCGATGAGGGACTGGCGCTGCCGGACAACTCGCTTCGTGACATGACGGGCGGCGCGTCGGCGTTCAGTTCGCGGACGACGTCGGGCGCCTGGGCGATGACGCGCCGCGATGGGGCGGCGAACGAACTGGTCATCGTCGACCAGGCTGGCACGTTCTCGCGGGTCAATGCGGTGACGGGCGCAGTCGACTATCAGTACGACTTGCGTCGAGAAAGGCGGTTCTCGAACGGCACAGCTATTGCCAGCCACCCAGTTCCCGCCTCGGGTCCCCATCGTTCGATCGCGTTTCTTGGCGCCGCATCGGTGGGGCAGCTGACGCCCGATGCTTGGTTGTCGGTCCAGGACTTTGCGAGCGGGGTTCCGGGAGCGACAACGGCACGAACGCTGGACACGCGGCCCTTCGTCCCGATTGTGACGGCTCAGTTCCCCAGCTTCGGGAACTACGGACTCGGCGCTTTCGGCAACCGGGAATCCCAGCTGATCCAAGTCTACGATGGGTATGCGCTGTTTCCACGAGGCGGGATTGCAACGACATCTGCTGACAGCTCAGCGCCAACCGGCTCGGTCGTTCAAGCGCATTGGTGGTCTGGGTCCGAGAAGACGAGTGCATGGGCCAACTTGCTAGAGGGTGCATACTTCTCCTCGACCGGCTCTCCATTGGACTGGTGGGGCACATCTCGTCACACACCGGGTGGTTTCGCGGCCAGTGTGCCTGCAGCCAGTATCACCGGCAATGACCTTCGCGACGGGTTTCGTCTGCCCCTGGCGCAGTCGGATGCGCAATCGATTGCGGTTTTCGATGACTTGACAAGTGCTGCCACCCGCGTCGTGGTGGGTACCGCCGGCGGGCGAGCCATCGTGTTGGATCCGGCCCTGCGTAACCAGGTCAGCGCTGTGCAGAGCGAGAGCATCGACTTCGGTAGCGGTGGCATGGGTTTGGCTGTTGCGCCCGCCATCCAGGCTGCGGCTGCGGGACAGCAGATTGAGGAGAATCTGCGTGCCGATGTCTACCTCGGAACCCTGTTCACCCACGCTGTGCCCACGAATCACCAAGTGCCATTGCCCAACACGCTTCCGCCGGACGACGCCGTTGCTGCCGTTGTGTGGTTGGAATGGACCGGCGCCGCGTTGGCCCAGCACGCGGTCAAGGTGCTCGACGGCTCGGGTCCAGACAACCCCAAAGCGTACGGTGTCAGCGGCATCTGCGCCGGCGACGCTATCCGCGACAACGGCTCCGAGGAGCTGGTCGTCACGACCATGGACGGCCAGTTGTTTGTATTCGCCCGCAACAGTCAGGGCCACGTCGGTTCACTCCTGTTTCGGGAGAGACTCGAGGGCGCTGTCGGGCCGTTCAACTCGATCCTGATTGCTGACCTGGACCCGGCAGCCCCGGGAAACGAGACCTACGTGGGTGGATCTCTTGGTCTTCGCAAGTTCCGGCAATCGTAACAAGGACAGGTGCGTCATGCGATGTCTCATGATCCTCTTCGTGTTGTTCCTGTCCAGTGCGCTGTTGTTGGCGCAGCGGACCCTGATCGTCGACCGCCTGAACCGACCGGGCACCGACTTCCTCGACCTGCAACCGGCTGTGGACGCGGCTGTCGATGGAGACGTGATATCGGTCCGTGCAGTCGACTTCGCGACGACCGGCTTGTACTACGAAGCGCCAACGGTTCGGAGTAAGTCGCTCATGATACGCGGAGAAGACCCACGACCACCGGTGGTTGGTCAGTTCCTGGTCGAGCAGCTCACGTTGACGCAGAGGGTCACGATAACCGGGTTTCGTAACGGTGACGATATTTACGACAACAATTCGTTGAGGTCGTTGCCTTATCGTGGCGTGCAAGCAACGAATTGTCGTGGTACCGTTGTCGTGGATAGCATGGTGATTGGTGTTCCTTTTACAAACGTGGTATCAACGTTCGGAAGAAACGGTAGCCCCCAGCCTCCACCGATCGCGGTTGTCGGGTCGGACTCTGTCTACATTGCAAACTCGGTTGTTCATCAGTGCTACGCGCCCAATGCCGTGTGGTGCGATGGCGGCAAGCTCTTCGCAACTGACTGTTACTTTGGTGGGGGCACGGTGGAACGATTGCAGCCCTGGCCCGGCACCGTCATGGTCATTCGCGGCGGCGAGATCACGATGACGAACTGCACGGCTGTTGGCACCGACGGCTGGTGGTACGCACCGCTCGGCTTGTGGAACTATGCATCCGGCGCGGTGGTCATGGCGGGCGGTGTCGTTCGCTGCGCTGGCAACACATCGTTGATCGGCGGCTGGACGCTGTACTTCCAGGACGCTGCAGTCGAGCGGTACCATTCCGCCTTCCCCACAGGCCCGGTGTACGTCGATCCGAGAACGTCGGTACAGGGTGGCTTCAACTTCTACACGCCGCCGACCTGGGGTCCGGTTGCGGGAGCCAGTTGGACGCTGGACGAGCCGTCGCAGATGGTCACGCTGCGCCAGTACACCGAACCCGGCGCCTTCGCGGTGTTTGCCATGGGCAACCTGCTGTCGACGCCGATCAACTTGCCGCAGGGCATGCTGCACTTGGCCCCCGGCTCCCTGCACATCCTCGGCCTGTCGTCGAGCAGCACCGGCGACCACACCCTGACCCTGAGCATCGCCCCGCTGCCCGCCGTCGGCACCGCCGTGACCGTCCAGGGTGCCGAACTGACCCCTAACGGCACGATCCGCCTGACCCAGCCCGTCATCCCGGGCCGCTACTGAGCCACGTGCCCAGACTGTCGACGCGGCTCGGGCGTGTCGAGGCCGACAATCGCTGCGCTACAGCGCTATTTGCGGAGGCGCGAAAGCTGGGGCGCGGTGATCGGAACGTGGCGGCGCGCCGATGTGTATCTTGGAACGCTGTTCACGCACGCTGTGCCCACGAATCACCAAGTGCCATTGCCCAACACGCTTCCGCCGGACGACGCCGTTGCTGCCGTTGTGTGGTTGGAATGGACCGGCGCCGCGTTGGCCCAGCACGCGGTCAAAGTGCTCGACGGCTCGGGTCCAAACAACCCCAAAGCTTACGGTGTCAGCGGCATCTGCGCCGGCGATGCCATTCGCGACAACAACACCGAGGAGCTTGTCGTCACGACGATGGATGGCCAGCTGTTCGTATTCGCTCGCGACAAACAGGGCCACGTCGGTTCCCTGCTGTTCCAGGAAAGACTCGAGGGTGGCGTCGGGCCGTTCAACTCGATTCTGGTTGCCGACTTGGATCCGGCGGCACCGGGCAACGAGATCTACGTGGCTGGATGTCTCGGTCTTCGCAAGTTCAGGCAACCGTGACAAGGAGGCTGATCATGCGCTTTTTCCCGCTTCTCCTCGTTATCGTGATCCCGATGTTCTGCAGTTCTTTGGCAGCGCAACGGACTCTCATCGTCGACCGTCTGAACCGACCTGGGACGGATTTCCTGGACATGCAACCAGCAGTCGACGCTGCGCTGAATGGAGACGTGATTGTGGTGCGTTCAGTCGACTTTCGCGCAACAGGGATGTGCTATGAGGCTCCGACCGTGGACAACAAGTCGGTCACAATCCGAGGGGAACTTCCTCGTCCACCCGTCGTGGGGCAGTTTGTCGTGCGCAACCTGGCAGCAGGGCGTCGCGTGACGATATCCGGGTTCAGGAACGGCGACGACGCCTACGCCAACAGCGGCACCCGCACGACTCCCTATCGCGGAGTCGGGGTCTTGAACTGCAGCGGCATCGTCGTGATCGACCAGATGGTGATTGGGGTTCCCAACACCAATTCCGTGTCGGTGTACAGGTTCAATGGACATGGTCAGCCTCAACCGATTCTGGTGCAAGCGTCCAGTGCGGTGTATGTCTCCAACTCGATAGTGCATCAGTGCTATACGAGTAGCGCAGTCTACTGCGATGCCGGGCGACTCTTTGCGACGGACTGTTATTTTGGCGGGGGAACCGTGGAACGTCTGCAACCATGGCCAGGAACCGTCATGGTCATTCGCGGAGGCGAGATCAACATGACCAATTGCACGGCAGTGGGCACGGACGGCTGGTGGTACGCACCGCTCGGACTCTGGAACTACGCCTCCGGCGCCGTGGTCATGGCAGGCGGTGTCGTTCGGTGTGCCGGCAACACGTCGCTGATCGGCGGGTGGACCCTGTACTTCCAGGACGCAGCAGTCGAGGACTACAACACGGCCTTCCCGACGGGACCGGTCTATGTCGATCCTCGCACGTCAGTGCAGGGTGGGTTCAGTCTTTACACGCCGCCGACCTGGGGCCCGGTCGCGGGAGCCAGTTGGACGCTGGACGAGCCGTCGCAGACAGTGACTCTGCGCCAATACACCGAACCCGGCGCCTTCGCTGTGTTCGCAATGGGAACCCTGCAGCCGACGCCAACCAGCCTGCCCCAGGGCCTGCTGTACCTGAACCCCGGCTCCCTGCACGTACTCGGGCTGTCGTCGAACAGCACGGGCGACCACACCCTGACCCTGAGCATCGCCCCGCTGCCCGCCGTCGGCACCGCCGTGACCGTGCAAGGCGCAGAACTGACCACCAACGGTACGATCCGCCTGACCCAGCCCATCATCCCAGGCCGCTACTGAGCCGCGTGCCAAGACTGTCGACGCGGCTCGGGCGGTGCCGAGTCCGACCGTTGTCGCGACACAGCGCTACTTGCGGCGACGCGTAATCCGACGCTGCGATGATCGGACCCTTGCTGAGTGCCGATGTGTATCTTGGAGCGGTGTTCAAGCATGCGGTCCCCGCGAATCACCAGATGCCATTGCCCAACAACCTTCCGGCCGACGATTCTGTTGCTGCCGTTGTGTGGTTGGAGTGGACTGGCACGGCGTTGGCACAGCACGCTGTGAAGGTGCTCGACGGCAGCGCTGGCAACCCGAAGGCATACGGTATCAGTGGCATCTGCGCCGGCGATGCCATCCGCGACAACGGCTCCGAGGAGCTTGTCGTCACGACGATGGATGGCCAATTGTTCGTATTCGCACGTAACAGCCAGGGCCATGTCGGCTCACTGCTGTTCAAGGAAAGACTGGAGGGGGCGGTTGGGTCATTCAATTCAATCCTGATTGCCGACTTGGATCCCGCGGCACCTGGCAACGAGACATACGTGGCGGGATCTCTTGGTCTTCGCAAGTTCCGGCAATCGTAACAAGGACAAGTTGCGTCATGCGCTGTCTCATGATCCTCTTCGTGTTGTTCCTGTCCAGTGCGCTGTTGTTGGCGCAGCGGACCCTGATCGTCGACCGCCTGAACCGACCGGGCACCGACTTTCTCGACCTGCAACCGGCTGTGGACGCGGCTGTCGATGGAGACGTGATATCGGTCCGTGCAGTCGACTTCGCGACGACCGGCTTGTACTACGAAGCGCCAACGGTTCGGAGTAAGTCGCTCATGATACGCGGAGAAGACCCACGACCACCGGTGATTGGTCAGTTCCTGGTCGAGCAGCTCACGTTGACGCAGAGGGTCACGATAACCGGGTTTCGTAACGGTGACGATATTTACGACAACAATTCGTTGAGGTCGATGCCTTATCGTGGCGTGCAAGCAACGAATTGTCGTGGTACCGTTGTCGTGGATAGCATGGTGATTGGTGTTCCTTTTACAAACGTGGTATCGACGTTCAGAAGAAACGGTGGGCCGCAGCCGCCACCAATCTACGTTCTTGGTTCCAATGCGGTCTACCTCTCCAATTCGATCGTGCATCAGTGCTATGCTGGGGCCGGAGTCTACTGCGACGCCGGGCGACTCTTTGCGACGGATTGTTATTTTGGCGGTGGAACCGTGGAGCGCCTGCAACCATGGTCAGGAACCGTCATGGTCATTCGCGGAGGCGAGATCAACATGACTAATTGCACGGCAGTGGGCACGGACGGCTGGTGGTACGCACCACTTGGACTCTGGAACTACGCCTCCGGCGCAGTGGTCATGGCCGGCGGTGTCGTTCGGTGTGCCGGCAACACGTCACTGATCGGCGGGTGGACCCTCTACTTCCAGGACGCAGCAGTCGAGAACTACAACACGGCCTTCCCGACGGGACCGGTCTATGTCGATCCTCGCACGTCAGTGCAGGGTGGGTTCAGTCTTTACACGCCGCCGACCTGGGGCCCGGTCGCGGGAGCCAGTTGGACGCTGGACGAGCCGTCGCAGACAGTGACTCTGCGCCAATACACCGAACCCGGCGCCTTCGCTGTGTTCGCGATGGGAACCCTGCAGCCGACGCCAACCAGCCTGCCCCAGGGCCTGCTGTGCTGGAACCCCGGCTCCCTGCATGCACCGGGGCTGTCGTCGAACAGCACGGGCGACCACACCCTGACCCTGAGCATCGCCCCGCTGCCCGCCGTCGGCACCGCCGTGACCGTGCAAGGCGCAGAACTGACCACCAACGGTACGATCCGCCTGACCCAGCCCATCATCCCAGGCCGCTACTGATACGCCCGCCACCGACGGCTCGACGGCAGCGACTGCAGGGCCGGGGGTTGACCGTTCTACGGTCTCGGCGACATTGGCGCGACATGAACACCACTCGCCTGACGGGCGTCGTCCTGTTTGCGCTCACCTCCAGCGTCATCGCCCAGACCGCCACCTATCAACTCTACGGCGAAGGCTGCAACGGCGCCGCGCCTGCCAACTGCCTGACCCTCAACGACCTCAACCCGACGCACCAACTGGCTTCGCTGCCCAACGAGTACGCCTACCCCGTGATCAACACGACCGGCCTGGACATCCAGGTGATCGGCTTCGAGATCTACACGACCACCAACACCGGCATCACCGAGACCGGCAAGACCGGCCTGATCTGGGATCTGTCCGGCCCGACCGCCACCGTGCACACGCGCCCGGATCCGACCAACATCGCCAACGGTACGATCACCGTCGCCAACGCCGCCGGCTGGTATTCCACGGCCCTGACGCCACCGATCGTCGTTCCCGCCGGTGTCGCGTTCTGGTTCCATGTCGATGCCTACAGCCGCATCGCGCCGCCGCAGCACACCGCCGCCGGTGGCGTCGCCGGCCCGACCCAGAACTGGTACCGCCGGCCCAACAACAACATGGTGTGGACGGCCTCGGTCTCGGTCGCGCGGCAGATCTTCCGGATCCACTGCGTGCCGGCGACGCCAGCCGTGCCGTACCTGACCGCCACCGGCCTGCCGCAGTTCGGCCAGACGCTGACGTTGAACGTCGCGGGCGGCGTGCCGAACCTGCCAGCGTTCCTGGTCTGGGCGCTCGACAACACCCAATGGTTCGGACAGCCGACGCCGGTCGACCTCACTGCCTTCGGCGCGCCCAACTGCTTCAACCGGACCAGCACCGACGAGGCGACGTTCCTGGTGCTCGACGGCAGCGGCGCCGCTTCTTCGGGTTCGTTGATCCCCAACTCGCCGAGCCTGGGCGGCCTCGCGTTCTTCAACCAGGTCGCCGTGCTCAGCCCGGGCACCAACACGCTCGGTCTGCTGGTCGGCAACGCCGGTGCCGGCGTAGTCGGTAACTGATCGCCGCCGCCTTCCGCCGCCGCAACCGGTTGCTAGAGTCGGCGCCCCATTCCGGGAACCGCCGCCATGCTGCACACCCTGCACATCCGCAACCTGGCCCTGCTCGAACAGGCTGAAGTCCGGCTCGGCGACGGCCTCAACGTGATCTCCGGCGAGACCGGCGGCGGCAAGTCGCTGCTGATCACCGCGCTGAAGGTGCTGCGCGGCGAGAAGATCGCCGGGTCGCTCGTTCGCCATGGCGCCGACGAACTGCAGGTCGACGGCGAGTTCCGGCTCGGCGCTGGCGAACGCAGCGCGACCGTTGCGCGGATGGTGGCACAGGCCTGCGGCGGCGTGCTCGACGACGACCTGCTGCTGGTCACCCGCATCGTCGATCGCCAGGGTCGCAGTCGCGTGCGGATCGGCGGCCGGCCGGCGACGTTGACGGCGCTGCGGGAGCTGGGGTCGTTCCTGCTGGAGATCCACGGCCAGGGCGATTCCCGCGCGTTGATGCGGCCGGAGACGCAGTGCGAGACGCTCGATGCGTTTGCCGGCACCGCGGCGTTGCGGCGCGAGTTCGCGACGGCGTTGGCGTCGGCGCGGCAGATCCGCGACACGTTGCGGCAGAGTGCCAGCGATCAGCGCGAACGGGCGCAGCGGCTCGAGTTCCTGCGCTTCCAGCAGCGCGAACTGACCGAGCTGCGGCTGCAGGAAGGTGAACTGTCGGCACTCGAGGCCGAGCATCAGGTGCTCGCCAATCTCGATGCGATGCGGCAGACGCTGGCGACGGCGATGGATGCGTTGCAGGACGGTGAGACGGCGGCGGTCGATCGGCTCGGGCAGGCGTTGGCGGCGTTGCGCGATGCGGCGGCGATCGATCCGCGGCTCGAACAGGCGGCGGAAGAACTGGCGCAGGCGGAAGAACTGGTCGCCAACGCGGCGCGGTCGGTGCAATCGCATGCGGCCCGGCTCGATCTGGACCCATCGCGGCTGCAGGCCGTGCAGGAGCGGCTCGACGAAGTGCACGACGCGCTGCGGCGTTATGGGCCGACCGAAGCGGATCTGCGCAAGACCGCGGCGCGCGTCGCTGCGGAGCTGGCCGAGTTCGAGGCGGCGGCGGCGGATCCGGAAGCGCTGGCGGGCGAGTTGCGGCAACGCACCGAAGCGGCGGCGGTGATCGGCCGGCGGTTGATCCGGGCGCGCGCCAAGGCGGCCGGGCCGTTCTGTGCCCAGGTCGTCGCCGAACTGAAGGATCTCGGCATGCCGCACACGCAGGTGCGCCTGGCGATGGCCGACGATCTGGCGACCGAGCGGCTGCTCGACGACGCGACCGAACACGGTCCGGTGCCGGTCGACCTCGAGGTGCGGATCAATCCGGGCGAGCCGTTCCATTCGCTGCGCGACACCGCGTCCGGCGGCGAACTGGCGCGCATCGTGCTCGCGATCAAGAAGCTGCTGGCCGATCAGGACCGCGTGCCACTGCTGGTGCTGGACGAGATCGACGCCGAGATCGGCGGCCGGCTCGGTCTGCAGGTCGGCGGCAAGCTCGGCGAGGTCGCGCGGCACCATCAGGTCGTGATCGTCACGCACCTGGCGCCGGTGGCGGCGTTCGCGCAGGCGCATTTCCTGATCAACAAGGAGGTGCGCGGCAAGGGTGACGAAGAACGTACGCGGTCGACGGTGCGGCGGCTTGCCGGCACCGAAGTGGAGAAGGAACTGGCGGCCATGGCGATCGGCGACGCCGGCGATGCGGCGGCGCTGCACCAGGCGCGGCGGCTGGTGGCCAAGGCGCGCGAGGCGGCGGACGCCGGCGGCGCGTAGGGGCTGGCGGCGCGTGGCGGATTGGCGTAGACTCTGGGCACGAGAGGACTTTGTCATGCCAAGTATTGCGCTCGCGATCGTAGCTTTGTCCGTGTTGTCGATGGCGCAGGAGTCGGTGAGCCGGCCGTCGGCTGCCGAGGAGCTGCGCGCGAACTTCGAGAAGTCGGTGGCGGCCGGTCCGGAGTCGGCGGCGGGCCGCGAACTGCGGCGGCGGCCGGAGCTGATGGTGCCGTTCCTGATCGAAGTGCTCGAGCAGGACGCGCGGAGCGACGCGCGCGTGCGGGCGATGGATCACTTGATGCGGGTCGGTGCGGCGGCCGAGCCGGCGGTGCCGGCCCTGCGGAAGGCGCTGGCGGCCGAGGGTGCGGAATGTCATTGGGCGGTCCTGACCCTCGGGGAGGTCGGTCCGTTCCTCCAGGCCGCCGGGTTGCGCGAACAACTGGCCGAAGCGCTGCTGGTGCGCCACCAGCAGGCGCCGACGGCGGAACTCGCGCACTACACGGTGCGGGCGTGGTGGCGGCTGCAGTTCGCGGCGACGGACGACGTCGCGAAGCTGCTGGACATGTTGCGTTCGAACAATCCGTTCGCGATCGAACTCGGGTGCCAGCTGCTCGCCGAGCAGGGGGCCAAGGCGCGCGAGGCGTTGCCGATCGTCAACCGCTTGCTGGCGCCGCAGACGTTTCTCGTGCCGGCAGCGGCGCCCGGCGATGCCAGGACCGTGCGCTGGAACGCGAACTGGCAGCCGCAGGTCCACGACTCGTTGTTTGCGTTGGTGCAGGCCGTCGATCCGACCGACCCGTCGATGCTGACGCTGCTGCAGTTGCGGTTGCCGCGCGCGCCCGCTGCACAGCAGGTGCTGATGGTGCAGCAGATCGGC
This sequence comes from Planctomycetota bacterium, assembly GCA_016713175.1. Taxonomy (GTDB): domain Bacteria; phylum Planctomycetota; class UBA1135; order UBA1135; family UBA2386; genus JADJPQ01. The sequence goes on along the minus strand of JADJPQ010000003.1, from coordinate 588,216 downwards.
CGGTTGGGTGATGCGGCGGCGTCGGCGGTGCCGTCCCTGTTGCCGTTGCTGAAGAGTTCGTCGATCGAGGTCGTGCGGGAGACGGTGACCGTGCTGGGGATCATCGGCAAAGGGTCGGAAGCAGCGCGACAGGCGGTGGCGCCGTTGGTCAGTGCCGCCGACAAGCAGACGGCGGCGCGGGCGAAGGCGGCGCTGCGTGCGTTGGGTGGGTGAACCCTGGCGCGCGTTCCGGGCCGTGGTCACACTGCCGCGATGAGTTCGCCCGCCCGCACTCCGGCCCCTCCGTACTACGCGGTGATCTTCACGTCGGTGCAGACGCTCGACCTCGACGGCTATGCGTGGATGGCCGAACGGATGGAGCAGCTGGCGAGCGAGCAGCCGGGCTTTCTCGGCATCGAGTCGGCGCGGCGCGACCTCGGGATCACGGTGTCGTACTGGCGCGACCTCGCGTCGATCCAGGCGTGGAAGCAACACGTCGACCACCGGGTCGCGCAGAAGATGGGCAAGGAACGCTGGTACCAGCGCTACGCGATCCGGATCGCGCGCGTGGAGGCTGCGTACGAGTTCCTGCGGCCGACGATGGTCTGATCACCGCCGTCCCGCGCCTGGTGGCGAGTCAGGGTCGCATCGGTCGCAACATCGTCCAGCAATCGACGTCGCCCTCACGCGCATGATCGACGACCGTGAACCCGAGGCGCTCGTAGATGAGCACGTTCTCGGCATCCCAGGTGTTGACCTCGATGGCGTGGGCCCAGTTCGACCAGATGGGATTGGCCGCGACTTCGGCAAGGAGCCGTCGGGCAACGCCGGAGCGGCGCGCCGCTGGCGCGACTGCCAGCGCGCAGATGAGCAGTGTTGGTTCATGGACCGGTGCGCGTTGCGCCATTCCGGAGTAGGCACGCCAGCGGGCGAACGCCGCTTCGCCGAGCGCTCTGCGGTCGCGAAACGAGTTCCAATGGTCGCGTAGCCAACAAGCCGAGTAGGTGATCGGAACGCGCAAGAACGCGGTCAGCCGCCGATCCGGGCTCCGGTTCGGCGACCAGGCCAGGACACCCAGGGTCTCGTTGCCGCGCCGGCAGGCCAGCAACATGCCTGCGCGCTGCGTTCGCCGGCAGATACCCATGAAGATCCCTGCCGTGCGGTCGGTGTCCGTGTCGGCCAGGCCATAGAGCCGCGCGAACGTCGGGTGACTCCGGTAGTTGGCCAGCAGGAAGTCGCGCGCGACGGCGATGGTGTACTTGCCGACCGGATCGATCCGTTCTCTTGCCGTCATGATGCGGCGGTTCAGCGGTCGCCGCCGCCGAGCAACACCAGCTCCGCATCCCCCGTCCGCAACCGATTCGACAACCACAGACTCCCCGGCGCATCCGACACCGCCTGCTCCAGCGTTCGCTCGCCACGCCGCCACGCCTGCCAGCTCGCCGCCGGCACCGCGATCAACACCGGCGCCGGCCGGCGATGCGGCAGTTCCTTGCCGGCCTGCAGCTCTTCGATCGAGTCGACGTCGGGATCGTACGTGGCGGTGACGAACGGCAGCAGCATCGCCAGCGCCGTGCCGGCGGGTCCCGCTTGGATGTCGACCTGATCACTGCTCAGCGCCGCGAGCGCCGCCAGCAGCGAGAACACCGTGTCCAACGGGAACAGGATCGTGTCGGTGACGACGCTGACCGGCTGTTCGCGCGTGTCGGCGCGGATCCACAGTTCGGCCGGCACGGTCTGGCCGGACGTGGCCAGGGTGGCCGGCAGCCGGTGCCAGGCGGTCGAACAGGCGGCGACGAACGGCAGGATGGCGAGACCGAGGACTGGGCGCATCGTCGGCGATCCTAGCGTCGGGCGGGGCGTTGCTCGACCGCGCGTCCGCGGTCCGCTAGCCTTCCCGCCGCTCCGATGCCGAAGCGCTTCGATCGCGCTGCCCACCTCGAACGGCTGCACCTCGAGATCCTGCCGCAGCCTGACGATTTCGCGTGTGGGCCGACCTGCCTGCACGCGATCTATCGCTATTGGGGCGACGATGTGCCGCTGCGGGCGTTGATCGACGAGGTGTCGAAGATGCCGTCCGGCGGCACCGCCGACGTGTTCCTGGCCAACCACGCGCTGCGCCGCGGCTACCGCGCGACGATCTACACCTACAACCTGCGGATCTTCGATCCGTCGTGGTTTGGCGTCCGCGAGGTCGACATCGCCGCGCGCTTGCGGTTGCAGCAGCAACACAAGCAGGCGCAACGACCGGTGTACGGACCGTTGACCGATGGCTATGTCGAGTTCCTCGAACTCGGCGGTCAGTTGCGCTTCGTCGACCTGTCGCCGGCGTTGTTGCGCCGATACCTGCGTCGCGGCGTGCCGATCCTGACCGGTCTCAGTTCGACGTTCCTGTACCGTCGAGTGCGCGAACACGGCCCCGACGACGACGACGACGATGTCCGCGGCGAGCCGCAAGGCCACTTCGTCGTGCTGTGCGGCTACCGGCGCCCGACGCATGCGGTGCTGGTCGCCGATCCGTATCTGCAGAATCCGATGGCTCCCGGCAGCCACTACGAAGTGGGCCTCGAGCGCGTCGTCGGCGCGATCCTGCTGGGCGTGCTGACCCACGATGCCAACCTGTTGATGATCGAACCCGGCAAACGCACGCCCGAACGGGCGGCCAAGAAGCAGACCCCGTGATCCGCAATCTGGTCATCGTCAACGACCCGAAGGAATGGTCGTTCCCCACCGAGGACGTCGAAGTCGTCGCCGCGCGGAAGTACCTGATCCACCCGTCGTACTCGGCGGCGGAGAAAGTGCGGGTGATCAACCTGTGCCGGTCGCTCGGCTACCAGAAGATCGGCTACTACGTGTCGCTGCTTGCCGATGCCCGCGGCCACCGGCCGACGCCCAGCATCGAGACGATCCAGAACATGAAGACGCAGGCGATCGCGGCGATCGCCGGCCAGGACCTGCAGGAACTGATCGACCATTCGCTCGGCAAGGTGCAGGGCCCGGAGTTCCTGCTCAGCGTCTACTTCGGCCGCAACATGGCGCAGCGGCACGAACGGCTGGCGGCGGCGCTGTTCCGGATGTTCCCGTGTCCGTATCTGCAGGCGTCGTTCGCCAAGGACGAGAAGGACGCGCGCTGGCGGCTCGAGAGCCTGAAGCCGATGGCGCTCGACGACATTCCCGAGGCCCATCTGGGCTTCGCGCGCGAGGCGACCACCGACTACCTGCAGAAGGCCTATGTGCGACCGCACAAGCGGGAACAGCGGCCGTACGACCTGGCGATCCTGGTCGATCCGGACGTGGCCGAGCCGCCGTCCAACAAGAAGGCCCTGCAGCGCTTCGCCAAGGCCGGCGAGGAGGTCGGCTTCAACGTCGAGTTCATCCAGCAGGAGGACTATGGCCGCCTCGGCGAGTTCGACGCGCTGTTCATCCGCGAGACGACGAGCGTCAACCATCACACGTTCCGCTTCGCCTGCCGGGCCGAGGCCCTGGGACTGGTGGTCATCGATGATCCGGCGTCGATCCTGCGTTGCAGCAACAAGGTGTTCCTGGCGGAGATGGCCGAGCAGCAGGACATCCTGGTGCCGAACACGATGATCGTGCATCGCGGCAACGTCGAAGACCTGGTGGCGCGGCTGGGCTTGCCGTGCGTGCTGAAGCAACCGGACAGTGCGTTCTCGGCCGGGGTGCGCAAGGTCAGCACCGTCGAGCAGCTGAACGAACAGGTCGAGGAGATGCTGAAGAAGTCCGACCTGGTGATCGCGCAAGCGTTCGTGCCGACCGAGTTCGACTGGCGGATCGGCGTGCTGGACGGCCATCCGCTGTACGCGTGCCGCTACTTCATGGCCAAGGACCACTGGCAGATCTTGAAGCGCGACGAACGCGGCCAGTTGTGCGACAACGGCCGTGCCGAGACGCTGCCGGTCGAGATGGCGCCGACGCGCGTGGTCAAGGCGGCGATCAAGGCGGCCAATCACATCGGCAAGGGGCTCTACGGCGTCGACCTGAAGGAGGTCGCCGGCAAGGTCTACATGATCGAGGTCAACGACAACCCGAACATCGACGCCGGCTTCGAGGACGCGGTGCTGGGCGAAGAGCTGTACCTGCGGCTGATGCGGACGTTCCTGGCACGGGTGGCTTCGCGGCACATCGGGTGGAAACCGTGACGCTCGGCCTGTTCTCGGCGCTCGGCATCGAGCTCGAGTACATGGTCGTCGACCGTGCCACGACGGCGGTGCGGCCGATCGTCGACGAGATCTTCCGCGACGTCGCCGGCAGCTACGTCGGCGACTGGGAGGACGGTCGGATCGGCTGGTCCAACGAGCTGGCGCGGCACGTGGTCGAACTGAAGACCAATGGTCCGGCGCCGTCGATGAGCGGGGTGGCGGCCGACTTCCAGGCCTCGGTGGGGCGGGTCAACGGGATCCTGGCGCGGCACGGCGCCCGGCTGCTCGGCGGCGGCATGCATCCGACGATGGACCCGGCGCGCGAGTTCGAGCGTTGGCCGCACGACTATGCCGACGTCTATGCCGCCTACGATCGGATCTTCGACTGCAGGGTGCATGGCTGGGCCAATCTGCAGAGCTGCCACGTCAATCTGCCGTTCGCCAACGATGACGAGTTCGGTCGCCTGCACATCGCCGCGCGCGCGCTGCTGCCGCTGCTGCCGGCGCTGGCGGCGAGTTCGCCGTTCTGCGATGGCGCGTTCACCGGCTGGCTCGACTGGCGGTTGCAGGTCTATCGCCACAACCAGGCGCGGGTGCCGCGGATCGCCGGGCTCCTGGTCCCCGAGCCGGTGACGACGCGCGAACAGTACTTCGACCGGGTGTTGCGGCCGATCTGGCGCGACATCGCGCCGTTCGACCCAGACAAACTGCTGCAGGAGGAGTGGCTGAACAGCCGCGGCGTCGTGCCGAAGTTCTTCCGCGATGCGCTGGAGATCCGCGTGCTCGATTGCCAGGAGGCACCGGTCTGCGATCTGGCGATCGCCGGGCTGGTCGTGGAGGTGTTGCGCGCCGTTGGTGGCGGAACGCTGGAGTCCGTTCGCGGCGCAGCAGGCGCTGGTGACCGAGGAACTCGCCGCGGTGCTGCTGGCGGTGGCCAAGGATGCCGACCAGGCGGTGATCGCGCATGACGGCCTGTTGCGCGTGCTCGGGCTGCCCGAACGGCCGCTGGCGGCACGCGAGCTCTGGCAGATGTTGGCCGAACAGGTGTTGCCCGGATGCGGTGTGGCTGGCGCCCGAACTGCACCGGCCACTGGCGGTGATCCTCGACCGCGGACCGTTGGCGCGTCGGATGCTGGCGGCGGTCGGCGAACGGCCGGATCGGGCGGCGCTGGCGGGGCTGTCGGCGCAGCTGGCCGATTGCCTGGTTGCCGGGGCGGTGTTCGGGGGGTGACCGGACTGTTCAGTTCTCTAGAGTCAAACTTCAGGAAACTCAAGACGCGATCAGCCGCCGCCTCGCAATAGCGGGCGCTACGCCTCGTCCGGCGCGCGGAACGGCAGGATGCCGATCGCGGCGGCCAGCAGCACGCAGGCGACGACCAGACCTGGCATCGGCGTGCCGTTCATCATCCAGGTGGTCAGGCCGAGCATCATGCCGCCCTCGAGCACCGCGATCGGAACCAGGACCGCGGCGAAGCGGGCGCGGGCGCGATCGGCGCCGGTCTTCTGTTCGGCGCGCTGGCGCAACGTGCTGCGCAGCAGCAACGCAACGGGGAGCAGCGACGCACCGACCGCGACGCTGAGGGTGTTCATGAACTCGAGCGGCTGCATGCCGGTGCCGTCGCCCTGCAGCAGCACGGCGATGACGATGGCGAACAGGCAGACACCGCCGAGCAGCGAGCTGCAGACGATCATCGTCGTGCGATGGTCGGGAACCGGCGCGCTTGCGTTCATGCCGCCAAGGTTGGGCGGCGGCATTGGGCTTGTCCAGTCTCGTCGTCGCGGCGTCGCATCGGGAGCCGGCTCGTAACCCGCCAGGACCTACTGGATCACGAACTCGGTGCTCGCCGAATCGAGGATCGCGCCATTGCCCGCGGCGCGGAACCGGACCAGGAACTTCAGCGGCTTGCCGGTCGCGGTGGCCGGGACGACGGGCAACGGGAACAGGATGCCGGACAACGGCAGTTGCACCGGCGGCACATCGAGCGGGATGGTGGGAAACACCGGGATCTCGGCGCTGGATGGCAGCTGTACGACGATGTCGATCAGCGTCGGCAGCGCGCCGGTGGTCAGGTTGTGGATCGTCGTGTCGATCGGCAGCGGGCCACCCTGGGGCAGCGTCGGGATGCCGTAGCTGCTGACTGTCAGTCGCAACTGCTTGGCGGCGAGCGTGCGGTGGAATGTCGTGGCGCCGGCGATTGCCACGTTGTTGACCGTCAGTGGGGCGCCGAACGATCCTTCGGCCGGGTCGATCAGGACGTTCCAGGTGCCGATGGGAACGGTGGTCGAGAAGACGCCGTTGGCGTTGGTGTGGTCGCCGACGGTGATCAGTTCGGCGCCGGTTGTCGGGTGGTAGAAGTTCAGGTTGGCGTTGGCCTCGGGGCCCGCTGGACCGTTGATCGTGCCGCTGATGGTGACGCCGCCGGTGAGCGTGATCGTGCCGGCGGTGGTGGCCCCGGCGACGGCGATCGGGGCGGTGATCGCTCCGAGCAGGCCGCTGCCGAGGGGTGGCTCGACGCGCACGCGGTATTGCGCCGAGTTCGGCACCGCGACGCTGAACGCGCCGGTCGCGGCCGTGAAGTCGTGTTGCGTGTGGATCTTGGTGCCGTCCTGGGCCAGGACATCGATGTCGGCACCAGCGACCGCGCCGATCGGGCCGTTCACCGTTCCACTCAGCAGCACGCCGTTCTGCAGCCGGACCTGGCCGAGTGCCAATGGGCCGATGACGACGACGTCCCAGAGCTGGCGGCCGACATGGGTGTTGCCGACCGGCGGATCGAACTCGAGGTGGATCAGACCGAACGGCAACACCAGGTTGAACAGTCCGAACGTCGTCGTGGTGTCGACCGGCAGCACGATCGGTTCCAACGAGATCGCATCGGTGGCCTGGATCCGCACCGCGCCGATCGGCACCGAGGTCGTCTGATCGACGACGGAGCCGGTCACCGTGTAGCCGGTCTTCAGCGTGGTGACGCCCAGGGCGACCGGCGCCTGCACGACGACAGCGTCGCGTTGCCACGGCACCAGCATCGCGCCGGTCGGCGGTACCACGCGAACGCGCCAGGTCCCGGCCGGTACCATCACCGAAAAGTTGCCATTGACGTCGGTGCCGTCGTACGGGGTGAACAGTTTCGTGCCCGCGTTGTCGTAGATGTTGACGTTGCAGCCGAGCACGCTGGCGCCGGCCTGGGTGCGCGCGGTCCCGCTGACCGCGAAACCGGGTTGCAGCACGACGTCGCCGACATTGGTGGCGCCGCTGATGTTGGTGACGATCAGCCGACCAGCCCACGCCTGGCCAAAGGCGGGTCGGTACTCGACATCGTACGAGCGGTTGGTCAGTCCGCTGACAGTGAACAGCCCCGCCGTGTCACTGGTGGCTGGATTGCTGCCGCGACCCGGATCGACCTGGATGCCGGCGATCGGGGTGCCGCCCGGCGAGACGAGGCGACCGCTCAGCGACTGGGCGGTGGCGGACTGGAGCAGCAGCGCGGCGATGGCGGCGAGGCCGCAGTGGCGGAGGAAGTTCGAGACCATGGGACTCCTGAGTTGCGGGGGGATGCGATCAGCGGTGGAACGGAAGAACGGCGGGCGTGGCCAGGGCGCGGCCATCGAGGGCGCGCAGTCCGGTGTGCAGTTCGAGATGGAACGTCGCGGGCCAGCCGGTCGACGGTGGCGTCACGGTCAGCGTGGCGCTGGCGACCCCGATGCCGGCCGCCAATGGGCCGCTGGGGCCGATGGCGCGGACGCGAGCGGCCGTGAACGTGCCGGCGTCGAGTGGGCGGTCGAAGGTCAGCGCGATGGCGGTGGCGGCGCCGATGGCCGCCGCGGTGGTCGGTGTCAGCGCGGTGGAGTGGAGCCCCACGCCGGCCGTCGGGTCGGTGATGCCGGGTTCGCGCGCGATCGCAGCCCCGAGTGGTCCCGGGTCGACGGGGCTCGCGCCCGGAACGGCCATGCCCTGGCCGCGCGCCGGCGAGGTGGCGAGCAGGCGCAGGTCCTCGGTGACGAAGTCGACGGCGAATCCAAACACCGACTCCGGCGGCACGAACAGGGTCGGCGCGGCGTCGAGCACGACGGTCGTTCCGGCACTCTGGGTCGCGAGGCGTCGGATGCCATCGTCGGCGAGTTCGACGACCGAATTGGCGGCGAACGGCGAGGTGCCATCGAGGGTCAGCACACCGTTGGTCTGCGCGGTGGCCGCGGCGAAGGCGATCGGTGCGGCGCGGAAGATCGCGGTGCTGACGCTGGCGTCGACACAGCCGACCGTGTGCGTGCCGGCGAAGGCATTCGGCTGTTGCCAGGCGATGCAGTTGGCGGCGCCGCTGGCCAGACGTTCGTGCACCATGCCGCCCAACCGATTGCCGGCGAACGCGCAGTGGCTGCCGTGCAGCGCGACATTGCCGAGTGCCGTGCGGGCGCCGGCGCCGAGGTTGCCGCACAGCCACGAACGCGACAGCCAGGCGTCGCCGGCGAACGATTCGGATGTCACCAGCACGCCATCCGTGCCGTTCGCGGTGGCGCGCAGGCCGTCGATCAGCCAGGAACCGTCGGCGTCGGCGTCGAGGTGCACGCCGGCGCGGCGGTTGGCCCGCGCGATGCAATCGAGGACTTGCAGTTCGGTGCGCCAGCGCGGGAAGAACTCATGTTCCTGATCGACCAGCAGGCCGTCGAGGCCGTTCCGTTCGAAGCGGCAGGCCCGCAATACGACCCGCATGGTGCCACCGGTGGTGGTCGTCGTCGCCAGTGGCGCGGCGAGGTCGACGTCGAGGCCTTCCAGCGCGTTGCCGAAGAACCGGCAACCGGTAGCGAGCAAGGTCGCGCGCTGACCATCCGGGGCTTCGAGATTGTCGACGTCGGCGCCTTTCCTGGCCATTGCTCTCGAAGCGCGTGCGATCGAAGTGCAATTGGGTGAAACCGGATGAGCCGAAGCCATCGGCGTCGTTCTCGGCGAACAGACAGGCCACGGCGGTGATATGGCGGTCGTTGGCGAGCGAGGTGTTGCGCACCCGCATGCCGCGATCGATGAAGCGGCGCGTGGTGACGGCGCGCAGCTCGACGTCACTGTCGGCGACGTCGATGCCCTCGGTGACCAGCCGGTTGCCGTCGAGGGTCAGGCCGTCGAGCACGCCGTCCTGGCCGCCGGTCAGCACTTCGATCATCTGCAGGCCGGTGCTGGTCAGCAGCCGTGTGCCTTCGCCAAGCGCGTTGCGGTTCCCGAGGTCGAACGTGCCAAAGCCGCCGTAGACATGGACGCCGGGTCCGAGCGCGAACGGTCCGCCGCGGTAGTCGCCGTTCTTGACCCAGACGCTGCCGCCGCCTTGCGCGGCCACGACCAGCATGCCGTCCTGCAGGCTCGGGAACGCGGTGGCCGGCGACTGGCCGTTCGCGATGGCCGGGTTGGCCTGGGCGTCGACATACACCGGATCACCGGCGTGCACGCGCAGGATGGCACCGATCGGGGTCCAGTTCGCCGCGCTCGTTGGCCTGACGGCCGCGCCAACGAAGTGCTCGCCGTTGGCGAGCCCGCTGAGGTTCGTGAACGCCCCGGTGGTGGCCGCGATCGACGGGGTGCTCTGGTACAACGTCGCGGGATCCGGGCCGACGAACAGAGCCATCACGAAGCCGGCGGGCGGTGCGACGTGATCGATGCGCAGCGCACCGGATCCGCCGGCGGCGGCGGTGATGCCGGCTTGGTCGATGCCGCTGGTCGCCGGTGGCGATGGCGGTTGGATCGGGCCTGGGCCACCGGGGCCGGGATCACCAGGCGGCAACGAGCGATTGCCGCAAGCGGCGAGGAGCAGGACGGTGCTGATGGCGAGGGTGCGCATGTCTAGAAGCCGATGCGGGCGGTCAGTTCGAGCTTCTGCGCCGGATCCTGGTCGACGAACGCGAAGCCGGGGTCGAAGTGGCCGAGAACGAGTTCGAGCGTCAGGCGGCCCTGCGCGCGGTAGCCGATCACCAGGTCGATCTCGCGACCGAACTCGGTCGCGGTGCCGCGCGGCTGTGTGCGCAGGTCGGTGCCGGGCGTCTGCGTGCTGCCGACATCCTGCCCGTAACCATGGATCAGGATGGTGAACGACAGATCGCGGAGCGGGCGGATCGATGCCCCCACGGTCGTCACCAGCAGGTTGGCGAGTTCGGGGTCGAGGACCTCGCCGTAGTAGCGCACCTTGGTGACGCCGCCGAGTTTGCCGTTGTTGTCCTGCAGGCCGGTTTGGCGGAAGCCCGTGTGCGACTCGCCATCGCGCCGACCACTGCCGTACGCGAAACCGGCGAACAGCGTCGGCTTCCAGTCGGTGTCGAACGTGAACTGCGCGCCAAGGTCGAGCCCGATGCCGTCGATCGGGCGTTGGCCATCGTCGCCGCCGGCATGCGCGAGATCGAACCAGTGGCCGAGTCCGGTGCGCGGGCGGGCGTAGGAACGGATGCCCAGGAGCCGTGGCTCGAACCCGGCGTCGTCGTGGCGTTGCGCCCAGTACGCCGCCAGGCGCCAGGTGTCGTCGAGATGCCAGCGAGCCGTCGCGGTCAGCAGGGCCACGTCTTCGAGGCCATGGGGTTCGGCGAGAACGTCGCGGCCGACGGCACCGCCGGCCTCGAGGTCGAGCGCGCCGCTGCGCAGGCGCAGGCGGGCGCCGTCGAGCACCTCGTCGAACAGCCATTCGCGTTCGTCGGTGAAGTCCTGGCGACCGGCGTAAATCTGCAGCTCGTCGCTGAGCCGGATGCTGGCGACCGCGCGGGTCAGTTCGAGCAATTCGCGATGGGTGTCGTCGTCGGCCTCCCGGATCGTGTCGCTCAAGCCGCCGCTGACCTCGGCCAGCAGGTACGAGCCGCGATCGAACGACCACAACACATCGAGCTTGCCGCGAAGCTCACGACCTTCTCGATCGCCGGGGTCGGTGGCATCGAGGTCGTAGTCGGTCTTGTGCTCGAGGTTGCCGGACAATTGGCCGCCAAGCCGGACCGAATCGCTGACGCGCACCGTGAATGGCACGCCCTTCTGATCGTCGGCGACGAACGCGGCGAGCGGATCGTCGTCCTCGCGTCCGGCGCCAGCGACCAGTTCGCGGGCGATCGGTAACACGATGCCGCCGATGTCGGCGCGCAGGGCGATGAGATCGAGGTGGCGCAGTTCACCGACCACCTTGTGGCGCTCGCGAACGGCCATCTTCCGGACCGTGCGGGCCCGGAGCCCGCGCTCGTCGCTGCGGGCCTTGATGCGCACCCACTCGCCGATGGCCGGCGCAAATGGTGCGATGTGCCGCTTGTCGGCATCCTCGAACTCGGTGTCGTCATCGATCCGGAACTCGTGGCCCAGCAGATGCACCGCCGTGGGCGTCGCGGTGAGGATCGGCGCGGTGACCTCGACCTTGTCGCCCTTGTCGTCGTCGGCCCGTTCCAGCCGGTCGAGTTCTTCGATGACCGCGCTGCTGGCCAAGAACGTGCCTTCGGCCTCGACGAAGTCCCCGGCGACGGGCAGGTCCGGCGTCGCCGTGGGCGTCGGCGCGCCGGCGCACGCGGCCCAGAGCAGCGTCAGTGCCAGGCAGTGGCTCAGCAGGCGCATCGGCAGGCCTCCACCAGGGTCGCAGCCTCTTCGCGCAGCACCGCGGTCAGCGCCGTCCAGCGTGGGCGCAGGGCGTAGACGCCGCACAGGCGCGCCCGGATCACCGCCTGCCAGGGCAACAGTTCGTCGCGCGACCGTTCGCTGACGGCGGCCAGCACCGCGTCGGCGAGGCCGGTGTCATGCCGTTGCTGTTGCAGGTCGCGCAGCCGCAAGTGCTCGGCGAGGTTGACGAGGTCGAAGGTCGGATCGCCGAGGCTCACACCCTCGAGGTCGATGAGGGTCGCGCGTCCGGCGGCTTCGTCGAGGAAGACCTGCTTGTCGTGCAGGTCGCCATGCACGAAGCCGCGGTTTGCCGGTGGTGGTGTCATGGTGGCGATGGCAGCCGCCAGCCCGGCCAGTTGCGGTTGCATGGCGGCGCCCTTGTCGAGCATGGCGATGGCCGCTGCGCGCGCGGTCGCGAAGTCGGTGGCCGGCAACGCCGTGGTGGTCGGCGTGGTTGCCAGCAGGCTGAGCGCGCGACGGAGCAGGTCGAGCGGGGTTGGTCGGTCGCCGGCGAGCCAGGTGCGCAGCGGGATGCCGTTCGCATGCGGGGCCAGGTAGGCCGCATGCTCATCGAGCAGCGTCAGCGGTCGGGCGAAGTGCAATGCGTCGGCGTCGTCGTGGTCGGCAAACGCCGCGAACGCTACGACGGCGCGCCGCCAGGTCTTCTTGTCGAGCAGTTTCAGCCAGAGCGTGCGGCCGTTGGCGCCGCGAACCCGCAAGACCGCACGTCGCCCCGGCCGCCATGCGACGAGGCTGCTGTCGGCGATCGGCCCCAGCAGCGGCGCCGTCAGCCGTTGCAGCAGCGCGCGATCCGCCAGCAGCCGATGTCCCGGCAGGCGCGTGTCGTCGGCAGCCGCCAGTTCGATCGCGTTACCATGGCGCCAGGCAAAGACCCGCGGCGGGCGGCCGTCCGGTCGCAGGATGGCGATCGGCTCGTCGCCATGGGGCCGCAGGATCAGTTCGGTGCCAGGCTCGGGTGTCGGCACGGCCGCGAGCAGCGCCGTCAATGGTCCGGTCGGTCGAGAAGTCACGCGCGTACCCTCTGCGCGGCCACGGCAGCGCGTTCGAGCAAGGAGAACGCCACCTCTGGCCAGTCCGCGGCGAGCCGGCGGAACGGCGTCATGGCGATGCGGATCAGTTCTCCGGCCTGCCACCACGCCAGTTCGTGCGGCGTCGGCGGGGTCGAGTGTTGCGCGTAGGCGGACAGCAAGGCATCGCTGTGCGCATCGGCATGTTCGGGACTCGTCAACATCTCGTGGGCGTGGAACGTCGCCAGGTCGAGGGCCGGCGGGCCGCTGCAGGCGCGGTCGAAGTCGCAGAAACCGGCGTCGTCGGCGAGCAGCACCTGGCCACGATGCCAATCGCCGTGCAGCAGCACGGGCGAACTCGCGGCCGGGACGCGGTGCGTCAGTTCGTCGGCGATGGCCGCGGCGATGCGGCCGAGTGCGGGGCGCAGGCGGCCGAGACCCTCGGTGGCGCGGAGCACCAGGTCGAGCTGTTGCAGCGGCCCACGCGCGGGCAGTTGCGGCGGCGGCGTGGCGCGGTGCAGACGCGCCAGCGTGGCGGCGGCCAGGGGCAACGACGCGGCATCGATCGCAGACCACGGCGCCCCGGCGACATGGCTCTCGAGTAGGAGCCGATCGTGCGGTGCGGCCAGCAGGCGTGGACAGCGCACATCGGCGTTGTTGGCGGCGGCGAGGGCCAGCCGAGCGGTGGCGGCGACCGATTCGGCGTGCACGCGGACCCACAGCGTCCGTTCGGCCTGCACGGTCGTCTGCGCGTCGACGCAGGCGACGTCCCAACGCAGCACGGCGCGCCGTTCGGGCTTGTAGCGGACGATCTGCATCCGACAGCGGCTCTTCGAGAAGCGCAGGCCGGCCGGCACCAGGTGTGGGAAGTGCTCTTCGAGCAACCCGCGCAGCTTCGACGCTCGCACGACGCGGCGCAGATCGGGCAACAACCGATCGAGCGGGAACGACAGCAGCAGCAGGTCCGCGCCCGGAACCAACGCAAAGGCACGCAGACCCTCGTGGTCCTCGTCGGCCCGGTGGGCGATCCGTTCGGCTTCGTCGGCCAGACGTTCGGTCGGCGCGGTGCGAACCGTGATCCACGTGGTCGCGGACTGGCCATCGCTCTCGACGTCGGCCCGCCAGCCCACCAGCGAACCATCGCGATCCTTCCAGCGCACGTAGTCGGGGCGGAGCGAATGCACGGCGACACCCTTGGCGAGTCGCGAGCGCACGGCGGCCAGCATGCGTTCGCGGTCCAGCGCCATGGCGAACGCCGGATCCTGATGATCCGCAGGCAACGGACACACCAAGGTCACGCCGCACCTCCGGCGGTTGCCGCGGTCAGTTCGACGAGCCGACCATCGGCGAGCCGCAACACACGATCGACATGGGTCAACAGGCGCGGGTCGTGGGTGATCAGCAGCACGGTGCGGCCACGCAGCGACGTCAGCAGACGTTCGGTGAACTGCTGTCCGGCGCTTTGGTCGAGCCCTTGCGTGGGTTCGTCCAGCACGACGACGGCGGCGCTGCGGACCAGTGCCCGCGCCAGGGCGACGCGCTGCCGTTCGCCTCCCGACAACTCGGCGCCACGCGCGCCGACCGGGGTATCCAGTCCGAGCGGCCACCGGGTCGCGAACTCAATGACGCCGGCCCGTTGCGCGGCGGCGGCGATCGCGGCGGCGTCGGCGCCGGGGGAGCCGAGCGCGATGTTCTCGCGCAGTGTCCCGTCGAACAGCACGGTTTCCTGGAACACCACGGCGACGGCCTGGCGCAGCAGGCCGACATCGAGGTCGCGCAAGTCGTTGCCATCGATCCGGATGCTGCCCGCATCGGGATCGCGCAGTCGCGGCAGGAGCGACGCGAGCGTGGTCTTGCCGGCGCCGTTGTCGCCGACGATGGCGATGCGCTCACCGGCCTGCACGTGCAGGTCCACGCCAGTGAGCACGTGCCGACCGTCATCGTGGCGGAAGTGCACACCGCTGAACACCAGGTCGCCGCGCGGCGCCGACAGCGGTCGCGGGTTGGTCGACACCGGCAAGTCCGGGCTGGCATCGAGCAGTTCGAGCACGCGTTCACCGCTGGCGGCGGCGCGGACCATCGCGGCACTGCGCATCAGCCCCTTGCGGATCGGCTTGTAGAACGCGCGCACGTAGGTCAGCACGACGACCAGCTCGCCGGGGGTCAGGGCGCCGTCCTGCACGCGACCGACGCCGAGCCACAGCACGAACGCGATGCCGGCGGCGAGCGCCAGTTCGGTGAACAGACCGAGGCGCCCCTCGAGGCGGGTGGCCGCGAGGCCCGCGCGGGCGCTCTTGCGGCCCGACTTGACGAACGCATGCGTGGCGAGGTCCTCGAGGCCATAGGCTTGCACGACCGGAACCGCCGACAGCGTCTCGTGCGCCGAGGTCGCGAGTTCGCCTTCCTTCTTGCGCTGCTTGCGCGCAGCGGCACGGAGTGAGATCGCGGTCAGTGCCGACATCAGGCCGATCGCCGGCAGCACCGCAACGGTCGCCAGCGCCAGTCGCCAGTCGAGCAGCAGCATCACCGTCAGGGTCCCCGCCAGCAGCAGGCCTTCGCGCAGCAGCGCGAACAGCCCGTCCAGCAGCAGCGTGCGCAGGCTGTTCGCGTCACCTGTCAGTCGCACCAGCAGGTCGCCGGCGCGATGGCGTTCGTGCCAGGCCACCGACTGGCCGAGGATCCGCGTCAGCGCATCGCGGCGGACCCGGTTGACCGCCCGTTGGCCGGCGTCGGCAAGCCAGAGGTCGCGGCACCAAGTGGCCAGTCCGCTGATCGTCGCCAGCAGAAGCACCGCGCCGCAGGCCCAGGCCAGCAGCGTGCCGGCTGCAGCCTGCCCGCGCAGCGCATCGGGCAGCAGTTCCCAGTCGTGGCCGAGCAGCACCTGGTCGATGACGACCTTCAGCGGCCATGGCTTCAACACATCGGCGAGCACGAACACGACGGTCAACGCCAGGGCGCCGGCGAGCTTGCCGCGGTGTGGGCGCAGGTACGGCAGCAGACGGCGCCAGACGTGCAGCGCGTCGCCGAGTCGCCGTCGGATGCCGATGCGCTCAGCCACGCATCGCCTCCGCAGCGGGCGCCAGCGGTCTAGCCGCCACGCCGAGCCAGCCGGCGATGCGCCTGGCCTTGGCCGTCCAGTCGAGATCGCCCACCAGCGGTTCGGGCGCGATGGCGGCCGGACCGTTGGCAAGCACGCGCTGGGCGGCCGCGACGAAGGCATCGACATCGTCGGCGGCGAACAGGCCGGGCAACGGCGTGCCGTGCAACGTGTCGAGGACGCACGGCACCGCCGCTGCCAACAGCGGCCGCCGGGCCGCGAGCGCCTCGACGACCTTGAGCGGCGAAAAGTAGGCGGGGGCCGTCGCGCTGTACGGCGCCACGACAGCATTGGCGGCGCGCAGGATGCCGGGGATCCGTTCGTGGGCGACTGCGCCTTCGTGCACGATGTCGTCGGGCAGCGCCGCGGCTGCGGCCAGGACGGCATCGCGCTCGGGGCCGTCGCCGACGATCCACAGGCCGCAGGGCTGTTGGCGGCGCAGCTCGGCGAACGCACGCAGCAGGAAGCCGACGCCGTGCCATGGCTTCAGCGAACCGACGAACACCAAGAGCGGCTTGCCGCGCAGCGACGCCGGCCGTTCGGCAATTCCGGCGTTGCCAAAGCGCCGCAGATCGGCACCGTTGCCGAACACCTGCAGTCGGGCTCGCGGCACGCCCGCAGTGGCGAGCTCTTCGGCCAATGCCGTCGACACGGCCAGCACCCGATCGGCCTGACGCAGCACATCCAGGCACACCGCCTGGGCGGTCCCGGTCAGCTGCAGGCCGCGGAACTGCGCGGCTTCGCGCCACAGCGGCGCATTGACCTCGACGACGAACGGCACGCCGAGGGCGCGGGCGTGTGCCAATCCGGCGAGTCCGAACAGCGACGAGCGTTCGTAGACGGCGGCATGCGGGCCCGCCGTCGTCAGTGCCTGCAGCAGGGCGTTGGCGTGACCGAGCTGCGCGAGTTCACCGGCAAGACCAGCGGCCCGTGGCGTGGGCACGATGTGGGCGCGATGCGGTCGCAGGCCCTGCACGTCACCCGCTTTCGCGAAGAACACGTCCAGATCGATGCCCAGGCGCGCGAACGCCGCCGCCAGCTCACGGAAGTGGACCGACGCGCCCTTGCTGCCATCGGGTGGGATGCCGGCATCGGCGCAGACATAGGCGACGCGAGTCGTCACGCCCGGCCCTCCGATGTCGCGTTCTCGAACCAGGCACGCAGCGTGCCGACGTTCTTGCGCAGATCGAAGCGCTGCTCGGCGCGTTCGCGGCCGGCCTGTTCGAGGGTGCTCCGGCGTCCCGGATTGCGCAGCAGATCGGCCAGTGCGTGCGCCAGTGCCGGCGCGTCGTTCTCGGGCACCAGGACACCGGCGCGACCGCCGTCGACGATCTCGTCGACACCGCCGACCGGCGTCGATACGACCGGCACACCAGCGGCCATTGCCTCGAGCAGTACGGTTGGCAGCGCATCGCGGTTGCCATCGGCACCGACGATGCACGGCAGCACCATCGCCGTCGCTCCCGTCAACAGGCTGCGCACTTCGTCGTGCGTGCGCATGCCGGCGAACTCGACGTCGCGCAGTTGCAGCGCTGCTGTCTGCGTCGTCAGGCGTTCGTGCTCTTCGCCGTCACCGACCAGCAGCACGCGTGGCCGGATGCCGTCGCGGGCGAGCAGTGCCGCCGCGTCGAGCAGCACGTGGAAACCCTTCTTCTCGACCAGTCGACCGACGCCGAGCAGCAGCGGGCGCGCTTCTGGGGCGCGGTGGCGCGGGTGGAACGCCTCGACATCGACGCCGTTGTAGAGCACGCGCAGCGGCAGGCTGGCCGTCAGGTGGCGTTCGATGTGCCGCCGATTCGCTTCGCAGACGGTGACCACGAACGCCGCCCGGCCCAGCAGGCTCTGGAACTGCGCGCCGGTGACGTTCTCGCGGTAGATGTCCTTGGCGTGGCAGGTGACGCTGAACGGCAGGGCGGTCAGCGCGTTTGCCGTGCGCGCGACGTAGGCCGCCACCGTCGCGAAGTGTGCGTGCAGACGGTGCACGCCGGCTATGCGAGCGGCGAGGGCGACATCGAGGCCCTGGCCGAGGATCTGCCAGAAGTCGGGCCGCGCGGCGCGCAGCAGGTCTTCCATCTCGGCCCACAGCCGCGGAGCACCCTGGCGCAGCAGGTCGACGTTCTGCTGCAGGTGGCCGAGCCACGCGTCGCTCTTGCGCGTCGGCAGGTAGATCACCGGTCGCTGCAGTTCGGCCAGGCCGCGATGGAACACGCCGTCGTCGGGCCGGTTCAACGAGAACACGGTCACCTGCGTGCCCTGGCGCTGCAGTTCGAGGATCTCGTTCAGGATGAACGTCTCGCTGGCGCGCGGGAACTTCTTCAGGACGTAGCCGACGTGGATGGGCATCGCAGGGCTCAGGACAGGCGGGCGGTGATGGCGGGCGGCGCAACGGGTCGTTCGCGTTGCAGGTGCAGACACAGCGCGGCAGCTCTGACCGCGCCATCGCAGCGGAGAGCGAACGTGCGGGCGTCGCCGGCGGGCGCGAGGCCGCGGGTGATCGCGGCCGCGAAGCGGTGCGGATCAGCGGCTTCCGCCGGCGCCAGGACCGACAGCAGACCGGCGGCGGCGAGGCGCGTGCACCGCTCGAGTTGTTCGGCGCGCGGCGTCCGGCGCGGCAGGGTCAGCAGCGGCAGCTGGCGCGCGAGCGCTTCGTAGACGGTGTTGTAGCCGCCCATGCCGATCACCAGATCGGCCTGGTCGAGCAGCAGCTCCATCGCGCGTGTGCTGCGCAGCAGATCGATCCGCGGATCGTCCTGCACGGCGCGGCGCAGGTCGTCGGCCGCTGCCTCGGGCATCAGCGGGCCGGTCACCACCGTCACGTGCAGCGGTCGCGCCCGCAGCGGTCCGCGGACCGCGGCGATCGCGCCGCGCAGCAATTCGAAACCGTCTTCACCGCCACCGGCGGTCACCAGGATCCGCGGCGCGGTGTCCGAGTCGGCTGTGCGTGGCAGCGGCCGGGCATCCTGCGGCACGACCGCGCCGACGTAGGTCGTCTTGGCGGCGATGTCGGCGGGCAGGTCGTACGCGGTGACGACATCCAGGACCTCCGGCTGACCGTAGACCAGCACCTGGTCGTAGAAGCTGCGGATCGCCGCCACCGTGCCGTTGCCGTGCACCTCCAGGCGCGCCCGCTCGGGCGTGTCGAGCACATCGCGCAGACCGAGCACGACGCGCGTGTGCATGCCTTCGTGCCGCAGGCGGCGCAGTACCGGCAGCAGTTCTTCGCCGGGGCCGGTCGCGGTGTGGTCGACGAGCAGCAGATCGGGTCGGAACGAACGGACGGTGGCGGTGATCAGATCCGCGCGCAGCCGGCTGATCTCGGCGAACGGCACCGGCAGTCGGCGCGCGACATACTGACCAGCTTGACTCTTGCCGATCGCAGGGATCTTGATCAGCTCGCAGCGTTCCGGCAGCGGGAACTGGTCAGGCACCGGCGAGCCGGTCAGGCACAGCGCGTGGACGTTTGGTCCGCGCGCGGTCATCGCGGTGGCCAACGTGATGCTGCGGCGCAGGTGCCCGAGGCCGTACGAGTCGTGGCTGTAGGTCAACAGCCGGAACGGGCGCTGCCAGGCGCGTGTCGGTGGGGGAAGAGGCCGCAGGGGATTCATCGGCTCTTCGCGGAAAGGCAACGGTCATGCCGTTGGCCAGGGACCGCGTTCTGTGCGGCGGACGGACGGATTCGGCTGCCGGGTGCGTAGAAAACGGACACGACGCCGGTCCCTGGCGAGATCCTGGGGTGGTTGGTGGCGTAACGATTTATGCAACAACATATTATGGACATGTTGCCCGCGTTTTTCGGAGCCGCCGGCCGCTTCCGGAACGTCGCCGCGACCGCTACTACGCCGCTGTTCGGCCGCGTCCAAGCAACCTCATGGTCCGACTCCTTCTCGGCCGCCTGTTCGCGATGGCACCGACTCTCCTTTTCACTCAGCAAGCGCCGGATGCCGTCTTCCGCGGCGTTCCGGTAGCCACCTGGTTGCAACGTCTGCAAACCGAACGCGACACCGAGGCGCTGCGGCAGGCAAGCATCGCCGGTTACGGCCTGGCGAGCGAGAACGCGGCGGTTGCAGCGCGTCATTCGCCGCTGCTGCGCGATCGTTCGGTGTGTGTGCGTCGCCAGGCGGCGTGGCTGCTCTCAGGTGCTGGCCCGACGATCGTGCCGGGTCCGGTCGATGCGCTCAGCGACGCCGACGAAGAGGTGTGCGAGAACGCTGCGCGCGCGATCGGACGCCATGGCCCTGCCGCCGCTGCGGCGATGCCGCGGTTGATCCAACTGCTGATCCGCCGCGGGCTCGAAGCTGACTGATTCGCGGAATCCGGCGATGCGCGTGCGCGCGCCGCCGGCTCGACCTTGCAGGGTGGGGCCAACCCCCGCCTACCTCACCACCACCCTGCCATGAACCACTCCTGCCACCACCTCCTCGCCGCGGCTGCGGCCGCCACGCTGCTGGACGCCGCAAGCGCCCAGGGCCTGCCGTTCCTGTTCACCACCAGCCAGACCGAACAGACCATGTCGGGGTCTGGCGGCACCGTGCTGGCGACCCTGCGGCCCAACGAGGTCGCGCGCGTCGAATTCAGTCCATGCCCCGTGGTCTCCGCCGAGAAGTGGGGCCCGGGCACCTGCTACCACACGATGGCCGGCGACGAGAACGCCAACTCGATGTACTTCAACCCGACGCTGTTCGGGGCCATCGACGCCCTCGTCGACATCCCGAGCCCCGTCGGCTTGCCGAGCCAGCGCACCGTGTTCTGGTCGCCGTCCGCGGCGATGGGCAATGCGATCAGCCTGCTGCCGTTCCGGCCCGGCGACACCGCGCGGATCGTCCGCAACTCGTCCGGCGACGGCCAGGTCGAGTACTTCTTGCGCGCCGAGGATCTGCAGATCGCGATGGGGCTGCCGCCCACGCCGATCGTCGTGGACGTCGATGCGATCGCTGCCGATCCGAGCTACGGCGTGTTCTTTTCGCTCGATGGCACGCATGGCGCCAACCTGATGTGCGGCCCGCAGGTGGTCCAGGACGGCGACGTACTGGTGATCCCGGCCAGCGCGATCACCTGGACCTGGGATCTGCGCGTGCAAGCGGTGACGCCAAACAGCGTGTCGGTGCTCTACACCGAGGCGCAGATGAACTTGATGGTGCAGAGCGCCCAGGTGACGAATCGCAATGGTGTCTGTGTCACGGCGATCCAGGACCTGGAAGCGCTCGACATCGACTACGCCGGTTCGGTGACGACCGTGATTCCGTGCCCGGGGGCGATCCTGACCGCGCCGGCACTGATCTTCTCGGGCGAACTGCTGACCGGTTGCAGCCTGCTGACCACCGATCTCGGCGGCAGCATCCTCAATCGCGGCTGCGGATCGATCGGCCGCGGCTGCGGCGGCGGCCCGACGTTCGGCTTCGAACTGGGCCTGCGACCGACCAGTACGACGCAAGGCGTGCCGAGCTTCGTCAACGCGCTGACGACGTCATGGACGCACCTGTTCGTCATCGAGCCGGTGCAGCACGTGATCCCGGCGCTGACACCGGTCGTCATGCACGTCAACACGCCGAGCCCGCTCACCTGGCTGTTCTGCAGCTTCGCGCCGACCGGACCGGGAGCGATCGCGCCATCGACGCCGTTCCCGAACATGCACTTCCCCGATCTCTACATCAACACGCCGCTGTGGTGGGGGGGGCCGTTCGGTCCGGGCTTCGTCAGCGTGCCGAGCCCGCCGATTCCGTGGCCGTGCAAGCTGGTCTGGCAGGCGGTCGCGCTCGGGTCGGGAGTCGAGCTCAGCACGCCGGCGATGGTCGACGTGCAGTGACCGACGGTGCGAGTCGGACTTCAGTATGAGCCGATCGTCAGTCGCAGGGCGTTGGTGCTGGTCGCCGCCACGATCGCCAATGCCGCATTCAGTTCGAGCACGCCCATCTGCTGATGGAACTGCAGACCGACGAGGAGCGGGTCCGCCGGCAGGGCCAGTTGCCACGACGCCGAGCCGGCCACCACCGGGACCAGATCGGCCGTGGCGACCTGCACATGGAGGTTGCACCCGGGTTGCCCCTGGGGCAACAACAGGCTCAGCGGCAGCGGGATCGGCAGTCCGCTGAAACCGAGGGCCGCGATGGCGACGGCATTGCCCGGCAAGCCCGTTGCGGTGGCGACGAAGGTGCCGCCAGCCCACGGCAGCGTCGAAGCCACGAGCAGGTTGTTGCCGCCGGAGCTCGGGCACCCGCTGCCCTGGGTGACAGCCGACGGGCAGGACGCGGTGAGCCCCGAGACGAGGCCATTCGTCGAGGCGATCCAGAGGCCACAGCCGGTGGCGTCGAGGCCGATGCCGGCCGGGTCGGCTACGGTCGCCGGCAAGGCATGGCCGCGCACCCAGGTGCCGAGGGGCGTGAACTCGCCGATCTCGGTTTCGTCACTGCTGACAATCAGCAGGTTGCCATACGTGGTGATGTCGAGGTCGCCGAAGTTCACCGTGAACGCGGGGTTCGTGGCGGTGGTCTGGAACGTGCCGAGCACCTGGCCGGTGGTCGCACTGACTTCGGCCACCAGGTTCTTCTGCGCGGCATTGCTCGGCACCCGGTCCTGGACCAGGAACAACGTGCCCCGTAGCGGGTGATAGGCGCCACCCACGACGTGGGAGTTGCCGAACCCGGTCGTCAACGATCCGAGCAGCGTACCGTTGGTGCTGTCGATCGCGTGGACCTCGGCGACGCCGCTTTCGCCGTCGATGTACAGCAGGGCGCCGGCGGGCACCGGCGTCGTGCCGAGCGTGAAGGCAACGGGCGCAACCACGAGATCAGCGTCGTTTGCCGAGCCGCCGGGGCGGGTGACCGCCCCGAGTGGGGTGCCGGTAGTCGAGTACTTCCGGATGTCAGCGCCGAACGATGCGTATACGAACACGGTCGATGTGGCGGGGTCGAACGCGCAGCTGACCGGCGACACGCCGGATGCAAACTGGTTGACGAGACTCAACTGTGCGCGCGCCGATGCGACCGCGAGCGTGGTCGAGGCAGCCAACAGGAGCAAGCGCGTGGTCTGGCGTTGTGATTGACTCATGGTGTTTCCCTGGGTGTGCGCTCCGAAATGCGATTGCGCGAATGCTATCGTTATCGTTGGCCGCTCTGCGTGGACAATCCCGTCAACGAGTCGGGATACGGTCGAGCGCGCTCACTTCTTGTCGGCCGGGGCTGGCAACTCGATCTTGGTCCGCGCCAGTCGCGTGTCGAACCACACCTCGAGCCACAGCGTCGTCGAGGTCTTTTCGCCCGACGGTTGGATGTCGATATCCAGATGCTCGCGCAGTGGCGCGGTGGCGACGAACTCGGTTGCCAGCGCCTTGGCGTTGGCGCCGATCTTCGCCTGGAAGCGGCCGGCGTCGTCGAGCATCAGTTCCCAGCCGCCGGCTTCGGTCTTGCGCCCCTTCAACGCGTACTTGCCGGCTTTGACGTCGTGACCGCCGATCCGGACGTCGCCGGTGGTCTCCAGATGTGCATTGGCCAGATGCCACGATCGGCCGGCCGGCAGCTTGGCTTCGCCCTCGCGATTGAACGTGACCGTCAGGTGGGTCAGCGTGATCACCAGATCGTCGGCGAGCCGGCATTCGATCTTCTTCTGGAAGTGCGGATGCGGCAGCGGGGTCGTCCCGGTGGTGACCGCGGCGAGACTGGCGATGGCGGCGACAAACAGCGTGGCGATGGCGATCGTGCGCATGAGGGTTCCTCGATGGGGAAGCCAGCCAGCCTAGCTGTTTGACGGCGTTTCGCTCGCCGACGAGACCCTCAGGCATGCAGGGCGTGGCTACCGCCCTTGACGTCATGAGGCTCGGTCAGGCGGCGCAGCACGCACAGGTTGTCCGGGTACGCATCCTCGAGCTCGATGCAGACCGAGAGGATTCGCTGGTAGCGCTCATCCGCCTCGACGGAGCGAGCGTAGTGCCGACCTCGCCAGAACGCAGCGAGGACCGCGACGATGCACCAGATCCAGAGGCCGGCGATCGCCAGCCCGGCGCCGGTCAGCCACAGCAGGCAACCCCACGGTCCGTCCGATCGTCGTTTCGAGAGGTAGGCGTAGTCGGCTTGCCCGACGCGCTCGATGAGCAGGTCCGGCCGCACGGCCTCTTTCAGTTCCAGGAACCGGAGCGCATAGGCACCGGGTTCCACCTGCAGTTCGTTCTCGGGGCTGCGGGTCTGTCGCTCCGGTTCGCCGAACTCCTCGAGGCCGCCTACCATGAGTCGTCCGGACTGCGAGATGAGCAAGAACTCCCTGTCGGTGGCCGAATACGCGGCCAGCCGTTCGGGGGCGAGTTCCGCTTCGGAGCAGAACGCCAGTTCGAAGCCGCCGTCACCCCCGATCTCGATGTAGAAGAGGCGTCCCGCTTCGGCCTCCTCGGCCAGAGTGGCCGCCGCCGCGGCGTTCTTCATGGTGAGGATGCCACCGCGTTCTCTGGTGGGATCCCAGATCCCGATCCTGGCAATGTCGGTCCAGGCCGAGAAGCAGCGAAGCGGCAGGAGCGTCACGGCATGGTTCGGGGCGCGGATGGTGCCCTGAGCGTAGCCCTCGGTTCAGCCGCCGGCGCCGGAGATGCACCAGCGAACGGCTGCTGCCGGGCGCGGCAACGGCGCGAAGACGCCCGGCGCCACATACAGCAGCGCGTTGCCATTGACGAAGCAGCCGCCGGCCTGCGTCATCACCAATTGGCGGATGCCCTGTTCGATGTTCGACGTGAAGATCGTGCCGTCAGGCAGATAGAACGTCGGGATCCCGAAGTCGCCGACGATGTGCACCCACGTCGCGGACAGCACCGGACCGCGCGCCGGCGGCGTCAGCATGATGCCAACCGGCGTCGTCGCCAGCAGTGCGCCGGTGTTGCCGACGAACAGGCGATGCTGCGCGCTGCGGACCAGCAGATCGGGTGCACCCGTGAACGCACTGCCGGCCACTGGTGACTCGCTGACGCTGCCGAGCACCGTCGAGGTCGCCGTGGTCGGGTCGATCTGTCGCAGTTGCAGGCCGCCAGCGGTGACTTCCGTCGCCAGGATGGCGCCATTGCCGAGGCTGCCGGCCAACAACGGATCGATCGTGCCAGCCGGGAACGGCTGCGCCAGTGAGCCGGTGCCAGTCAGATTGACGACCTGGCCACCGTTGCCGTTCAGTTCGGCCGAGAACCAGTCCATCCGGTTCAGGTCGCCGATTGCCGCGACCAGGCGCGTGCCACGGAACGACGGCAGGATGTGGATGCCGATGTACGGCTGGAAGATCGCGCTCTCGGTGATCTGCAGATCCGGCAGCACGCCGCTGGTGTCGAGCAGGTGCAGTTCGTCGCGCACTGCGGCATCGACGTAGAACAGGCGGCTGGCGTCGTGATTGAGCAGCAGATGCGGGTGACCGGCGTTCTCCGGCAGGTAGTTGGGTTCTTCGTACTTGCTGGCCGGCGGCGGCAACATCGCGGCGGTGCCGGTCTCGCGCAGCAACCAGATCCGATACAGATTCTGCGGCCCGGCCAGGAACGCGACCGTCGAGCCGTCGCCGGACAGTGCCAGTTCGGGCTTCAGGCGATCATTGGGGCCGAGGGGCGGCGTGCAGTCGACCGGCAGGCCGCCATCGGCGATCGCGCAGCGGAACACGCGATCATCTTCGGTGGCGAGGAACACCTGGCTGCGCCCGACCATCACCGACGCAGGATCGATCGTGTTGGCCAGTGCAACGAAGCGCGTTGCCGTGCCGGTGCTCGCGAACGTCGAGCCATCGAGCTTCGCGACGCGGAAACCGCCGTTGGTCAACGGCAACACCGCATGGCGACCATCGGGTGCGATGCCGATCCGATCGAGGAACGGGTCGAGGAAGCCCGGCAGTGCCGCGGTCTCGAACAGCACGCTGGCCAGCCCGTCCGCCGGCACCAGCAGGAAGCCGAACATCTGGCCGGCGGAGCGCTGATAGCGGAACAGGCGACCGCCGCCGGGCAGTTCGATGCGAATGAAGCCGTTGCGAACCGTGCGGCGGGCGATGTCGGCGCGCAGTTCTTCGTCGGCCGTGCGACCGGCGCGCTCGATGTCGAGGATCTGCACGCCGGTCAGCAGCAAGGTGCCGGTCCCGGTCGGGTTGTTCTCGTCGAGAACGCGCACGTCCAGGGCAGTGGGGGCAGCCCCTTCGAGCAGGGTCAGGCCCTGACCGGGCAGGCTGGCGAGCAGCGAGCTGAGGGCGAGGACGTGGGGAACGCGCATGTTGGAATCCTGAAGGCTACCGGGAATGGGCTGCCACGGCCGGCGGCTCTTGGCGTGGCGAGTGCAGTCCCTACGCAGACGGCCGTGGCAATGGCTCCGGAGTCGCTCTTGCGGCGGTCCGGATCAGAGACTGGGGCAAAGGGCAACGAGCGTGCCGCTCGGATTGCAGCCCGACCCGGCCGCGGTTTTCGTCCAGAACGTGAACAGCGGCGGCGCCGGTGTCCGCTCGCCGGACGTCTGCGGCAGGTCGATTGTTCAATGCGCGGTGGCAGCTTTCTCCACCGCGCGCCAGACCCGCAGCAGATTACCCGACCAGATCTTCCCGATCTGTTCCTCGGTGTAGCCGCGGCGCACGAGTTCGATCGTCACGTTGGCGCTCTCGCTGGCGTCGTTCCAGCCGTCGATGCCGCCGCCGCCGTCGAAGTCCGAGCCGATGCCGGCGTGGTCGATGCCGGCGATCTTGACGACGTGGTCGATGTGATCGACGAAATCCCGGACGTTGGCGCGCGGGAACTTCGCATCGACTTCGCGCATGCGTTCGCGGAACTTCGCCATCCGGGCTTCGAGATCGCCGGCCGCAGCATCTTCGCCCGCGCGATCGCGGCGACCGCTGAGACCGAGTTCGGCGCGCAAGGCGCGCACGGCCTCGCTGCGGCCCGGGCTGGTCTTGACGAAATCGGCGAGCGCCACGCACTGCACGACACCGCCGTTGCTGGCCATCGCCCGCAGTTGCTCGTCATCGAGGTTGCGGGTGTGATCGTTGACGACGCGCGCACCGCTGTGCGACGCGATGACCGGCGCTTTCGAGGCGGCAACAGTCTGCAGCATCGTGTCGCGGCTGCTGTGCGAGACGTCGACCATGATGCCGACGCGGTTCATCTGGGCGATCGCCTTGCGGCCGAGTTCGCTGAGACCGCGATGCTCGGGCTCTGCCGGCGTGTGCGAGTCGCCGAGCTGCGAATGGTTGTTGTGCGTGATGCTCATGTAGCGCGCGCCGCGGGCGTGGAACTGCGCGATCAGGCCGAGGTCCTCGCCCATCGGGTAGCCGTTCTCGATGCCGATGCAGGCGATCAGCTTGCCGTCGCGGTGCAGGCGTTCGACGTCGTCGGGCGTGCGGGCCAGACCGATCGTGTCGCCGTGCAACCGGACCATCCGATCGATCGCGTCGAACTTGGCATTGGCGGCTGCCAGGGCGCGTTGATAGCCGGCAGCGTTGCGTTGCCCCTGGCCGACGTAGACGATGAAGAACGCGCAGTCGTAGTTGCCCTCGCGCATCTTGACGAAGTCGACCTGCTGGCTGCCGCGGATCGTCGGGTCGTAGCGACGGGCGAACTCCTCGCGGGTCTTCGGGTCTTCAGGCAGTTGCTCGGGTGCGAGCTGCGGATCGATGTCCTTGTGGGTGTCGAGGGTCAGCACGCGGGCATGGATGGCCTTGGCCCGGGCGACCAATCCGGCTTCGGCGGTGGGGGCCGTCGTCGGCTCCTGGCCGAACAGGGGCAAGGCGAGGCAACACAGCGACAACGAACGGCGCAGGAGGACCATGGCGCCAGAGGATAGCGCCCGGTGTCGTCAGCGCCGCTGCGAGGCCAGGAACGCCATCGCCGTCAGCGCGCCGCCGATGCCACACGCGTACCACAGCGCCTTTGGCGACACATCGTCGTAGACCAGGCCGCCTAGATACGGCGCCGCGATCATCGAAGCCGAGATCGTCGCGGTGTAGACGCCCATGTAGCGACCGCGCGATGCGGCGGGCGCAATGTCCTGCAGATACGCGCCGAGGAACGGCGACCACAGCATCTCGCCGACGGTGACGATCACCAGCGAGACGACGACGACCCACAGCCCCTGCCCGGCGAGTGGCAGCAGTGCCAGCCCGCCGCCGACCAACAGCATGCCGAGGGCGACCAGCGGCAGCGGCCGGCGGTTGCGCAGGCCTTGTACGATGGCCATCTCACAGGTGACGATGATGATCGGGTTGACCGACAGCAGCAGCCCGATCTGCTGCTTGTCGACGTGCAGTTCGTCGTGCAGATAGCGCGACTCGGTGAACACGTACTGCATGAACACGACCAACGCGATCGTCGACAGCGTGCACAGCCACAGGTAATGGCCGTCGCGCCATGGCGATGGGCCCGCGGTTGCGCCGGCGACCCGCACGGCGACGCGCGGCAGGCGATGGCGGAACGAGAACAGGTAGCAGGCGGCGGCGCCACAGGTGAGCCCGTCGACGACGAACAGCCACTGCCAATCGATGCCGGACAGCAGGCCGCCGAGGGCCGGCCCGATCGCCCAGCCGGCGTTCAGCGCCAGGCGGTTCAGTGCCAGTGCTTTGGCCCGCAGATGCGGGGCGCAGCTCTCGACCGCGGCGGCGAAGTTGCCGGGGCGGAACATGTCGTTGACGAAGCCGAGCACGAACATGCCGGCGCCGAACAGTACGGATCGCCGACGAAGCCGAGGACCTGGAACCACACCAGCGCGATGCCAAGCGACAGGATCTGCACGTTCACCGGGCCGATGCGGTCGCACAGCGTGCCGCCGAACAGGCTGCCGAGCACGGCGCCGACGCCGCAGATGCTGATCACGGCGCCGGCTTCCTGCACCGACCAGCCCCAGCGCTGGCCCATGTAGATCTGCAGGAACGGCAGCACCATCGCGCCGGCGCGGTTGATGAACGCCGCCAGCGCCAGCAGCCAGGTGGCAGCGGGCAGGCCGGTGTAGGCGTCGCGGAACAGCGTCAGGACGGCGCGCATGCGGGGGCGAGGAGCATAGGGACAGCGCGGTCGGCGGCGACGGCGGTGCGGAGGAAGCGTGGTGCGGCCCGGCTTCCGGACGGCGGTGTGCGGAATTGCATCGAGCGCAGGGAGGCTGCGAAGTTGCGGACGGTTGTCGGCACTGCATCGAAGGTCGGAGGCGTTCCGTGGAACATGTCGCCCCTCATCGCCGGCAGGTGACGAACTGCCGCGCAGCGCTACCTCGCCGACGCCTGGTTCGGGCGGGTAGAACTCCCCGGATGCTCCGCATCTCGCTGACCGCCGCCGCGTTCCTGCCGCTGCTCTGCGCCCAGCGCCCCGCCCGTCCCGCCTCGATGGCGCCGCTGTCGCCCGAGGCCGAAGCCGCGACGTTCCACCTGCCGCCGGGTTACCGGTTGGAGCTCGTCGCCGCCGAACCGATGGTGGTCGAGCCAGTGCTGTGCACCTGGGACGCCGACGGCCACATGTACGTCGCCGAGATGCGCACCTACGTGCAGGACGTCGACGGCACCGGCACCGACGAACCGAAGTCGCGGGTCGTCCGCCTGACCGACCGCGACGGCGACGGCCGCATGGACGAAGTGGTGACGTTCGCCGATGGCCTGGTGCTGCCGCGCATGGTGTTGCCGCTCGACGATCGGGTGCTGGTGATGGGCACCTACGATGGTGTGTTGTGGAGCTATCGCGACGCCGATCGCGACGGCGTGCCGGAGAGCAAGGAGGTCGTCTTCGAGTACGGCAAGAGCGGCGCCAACCTCGAACACCAGGACAGCGCGCTGACCTGGGGTCTCGACAATTGGCTCAGCTCGGCGATGGGCAGCAAGCGGCTGCGCTTTGGTGCCGATGGCAAGCTGGTCGCCGAGGACGTGCCGCACGAGTTCGCGCAGTGGGGCATGGCGGTCGACGATCTCGGGCGCGCGTTCCTGTCGTCCGCGGGCGGCGAACGGCCGGCCTACGCGTTCCAGCAGCCATTGCACTACGGCTGGCTCGACCTGCCGGAACAGTTCGAGAACGGTTTCCATGAACCGTTTCCGCTGGTGGCGTTGCCCGACGTGCAGGGCGGACCGGGTCGCCTGAAGGCGGACGGCACGTTGAATCACATGACCGGCTGTTGCGGGCAGTCGATCCAGCGGGGCTCGGCGCTGCCGGCGGACACCTACGGCGACTACTTCCTGTGTGAACCGGTCGGCCGCCTGGTGCGGCGCGCCAAGGTCGATGTGCACCAGGGCAAGCGCGTGTTGCGCAATGCGCATCCGGGCAGTGAGTTCCTGCGCAGCACCGACCCCAACTTCCGGCCGATCTGGTCGGCGAACGGGCCCGACGGCGCCCTGTACTTCGTCGACATGTACCGCGGCATCATCCAGGAGAGCAACTGGGTGCGCGATGGCAGCTACCTGCGGCCGCAGGTCGTCGAACTGGGGCTCGACAAGAACATCGGCCGCGGCCGCATCTGGCGGCTGGTGCATGCGAGCCGCCGGCCGCAACCGGCGCCGGCGCTGCTGCGCGCCAGCGCGGCGGAACTGGTGGCGGCGCTCGATCATGTCGATGGCTGGCGGCGGGACACCGCGCAGAAGCTGTTGGTGTTGCGGCAGGGTCAGGCGGCGGTGCCGGCGTTGCGCGAACTGGCGAAGTCCGGGTCGCCGCTGGGCCGGGTGCATGCACTGTGGACGCTCGATGGTCTCGGCGCGACGACGCGCGAGGTGCTGGCGGCAACGCTGGCCGATGCCGATGCCCGGGTGCGCGAGACCGCGGTGCGGGTCGCCGAGACGTTGCTGCGGCAGGGCGACCAGCAGTTGCTGCCGATGCTGCGCAAGCTGTCGATCGATCCGTCGTGGGACGTGCGGGCCCAGGTGCTGCGTTCACTGCGCCATGTGCCCGGCGATGCCGGCCGTGACTTCGTGATCGATCTGATGGCGGCGCATCCGAAGAGCGAACTGCTGCAGGCGATCGGCCGGTCGTCGTTGCAGCGCGGCGGCGACGGCGACGAGCCTGGTTTGGCACGCCTGGAGGCCGCCGATCTGAAGCGTTGGCGCGCAGGCCGCGAGATCTTCCGGACGCTGTGCATTGCCTGTCATGGCGCCGATGGCCGCGGCACGGTGGCCGGCGCACTGCGCCTGGCGCCGCCGCTTTCGGGTTCGCGCTGGTTGCTGCACAGCGACGAAGCGGCGGCGCGGATCCTGCTGCACGGCATGACCGGGGCGATCGATGGCGTGACCTATCCGGGCAACCTGATGGCACCGCAGGGTGCCAACAACGACGCCTGGATCGCCGATGTGCTGACCTTCGTGCGCAATGCGTTCGGCAACGCCGGGGCACCGATGGCGGTCGCCGAAGTTGCGCGCGTGCGCGCGGCGCATGCGGGGCGGACCAAGCCGTGGACCGTCGACGAGATCGAACAACTGCTGCCGGTCGGCAAGGACAAGATGGCGTCGTGGGTGCTGACCGCCAGTCACGAGCACGAAGCGCTGGCGCGGGCGATCGATGGCGACGTCGGTTCGCGCTGGTCGACCGGCACGCCGATGACGCCGGGCATGTGGTTCCAGGTCGATTTCGGGATGCCGTTCACCGTGCGCGAACTGCTGCTCGACGCCGCGTCGTCGACCGGCGACTACCCGCGCGGCTATTCGGTGCGGCTGTCGGACGACGGCCTGACGTGGAGCGAGCCGGTCAGCGTCGGCGAAGGTTCGGCGCCGCAGGTCGCGATCGCGATCGCGGCGCCGCGGGCGGCGCGGTTCCTGCGCATCGAACAGACCGGTAGGACCGACGGCCTGTGGTGGTCGATCCACGAGCTGCGCGTGGCCGGCCGCTGAGCCCGATCAGTTGGCGATCAGGAAGTTGCAGACGTCGCCGTCCTGCAGCACGTAGTCCTTGCCCTCGAGCCGCATCTTGCCGGCGTCCTTGATCGCCTTCTCGGTCTTCAGTGCGACGATGTCCTCGTAGCGATAGATCTCGGCGCGGACGAACTTCTTGACGAAGTCGGTGTGGATCACGCCGGCCCCGACCGGCGCGGTGTCGCCCTTGTGGATCACCCAGGCGCGCGTCTCCTTCTCGCCGGCGGTGAAGTAGGTCTGCAAGCCGAGCAGGTCGAACGCGCGGTGGATCAGCCGCGCCAGCCCCGATTCCTTGAAGCCGAGATCCTGCATGAACTGCTTGCGCTCGTCCTCGGCCATCCGGACGAACTCGGCTTCGAGGTCGCCGCAAATGTGGGAGACCTGGGCGCCGGTCTTCTTCGCGTATTCGCGCAGGGCCTGCACGTGTTTGCCGGAGCCTTCGAGGTCGTCGTCGCCGACGTTGGCGATGAACAGCACCGGCTTGCCAGTCAGCAGGAACAACGGATACAGCAGCTTCTTCTCGGCGTCGGTGAACGTGATCTGGCGCAGCAGCGTGCCGCCATCGAGTGCGGCGATCGCCTTCTCGAACGCGGCGAGCTGCAACTTGGACTCGGCGTCGCCGGCGCGCGCCTTCTTGGCTACCCGTTCGGCGCTGCGCTTCAGGGTCTGCAGGTCGGCCTGCATCAGTTCCATCTCGACGATCTCGGCATCGGCGGCCGGGTCGACGGTGCCGCTGACGTGCAGCACGCCTTCCTTGTCGAAGCAGCGGACCACGTGCAGCAGGGCGTCGCTCTCCTTGATCGCGCCGAGGAAGCCGATGCCCATGCCTTCGCCGCTGCTGCTGCCGGAGACCAGGCCGGGGATGTCGGTCACGTGCATCTGCGCCGGCACGAGCTTCTTGGTGTGCACGAGGGCGCCGAGGATCGGCAGGCGGTCGTCGGGCACGGTGACCACGCCGGGGACCGGCTCGGTGGTCGAGAACATGTAGTTGCTGCGCTCGCCTGTGGTGGACAGGGTGATCGCCTGGAAGATGGTGGTCTTGCCGACGTTCGGCAGGCCGACGATGCCAGCGGATAGGCCCATGGGTTTCGTTCGCTCGGGTTGCGTGAGGCGCCCAAGGCGCGGAGCACCAGCGTATGGACCGCGGGCATCGGCGCCATGTTTGCTTGCTTGCCTGCGAGAGTGTCTCGGGCGTCGGCAGTCGAAACGACCGGACGCCTTGGGTTGGCAGTGTATAGGGAGCCTGCTACAGTGGTTGGCGGCGTAAAGACGTTTGTCCCGCCCCAGGAGGCTTTGATGCAACGCGTCTGCTCTGCTCTGCTCTGCTCTGCTCTGCTCTGCTCTGCTCTGCTCTCGCCCTGAGTAGTTCGCTCATGGCGCAGGCCGGATGGAGTCGCGGCAACTACCCGACGAACGCCGCAACACCGACGCCTGGGACCTTCGTGCCGATCGAGGCATTTCCGCGCCCGGGAGATCCGGGGTTCGACTCGACGCGGTTGTGCGCGCGCGTCTCCGGCATGGTGGCGTTCGTCGATCCGATGGGCACCGAGGATCCGAACGATGATCGGGAGTATCTGGCGGTCGGGCGCTCAGACGGAGTGTTCCTGATCGACGTCACGCCGAGTCCGACGGCCGTGATGGCCTCTGGGTTTCCGGCATCGAACCGGTTGCAGTTTGTCGAGGAGCAAAACCAGGTTGCGCACGCCTACCTGTCCGTACTCAACGGCTCGTCCAGTCCACTCTACCCTGCGTACTGCGGCGCGGCGCAGTCCGACTGGGGAAGTCGCGACACGACCAACCGTGAGGTGGCGGCGTTCCAGTTGTCGGCGAACGAATTCGCAATCTACGCGGTCAACAAGTTGCGGCCTGGGATCTGGTGCTTGCGGGTGTTCCGTGAGACGTCGGGACCGAACGCCGGGCTGCTCTCGATAGACACAGCCAACCTTGACACCTGGGTGACGGTGACCAGCAACGGCAACCCGATCGGCGTAGGCCATCACATCGTGGTGGATCAGCAGCACAAGCAGTTGTTCATCGCCGATGATGACCATGCACAATTCAGGACGTTCAATCTGTCGGCGACGAACTTCGCGAGCCTGACCTGGGTCAAGGACTATCCTGGTTTCGGGAATACGAGCATGGGGTTCCATGAAGGCTTCCTGAAGAACGGCAAGGTCTGGGTTTCGCTCGCGGTTCCGAAAGCCGTGCACGTGTTTTCTCTGCCCGTCACTGGCGCGTCGACGCCGAAGGCCACGATTACCACAGCGTACGCAGGTGGTCATAGTTGTTATGTCGACGAAGCACCGTTCCCGCTGCCCCACTTGTGGTCGCTCGAAGAAGATGCGGACCCACCCGGCATACGAAATAACATGGAGCGACTGCGCCTCGACATCAGTGGCGGTCAGTCAGTGGAGCACATTCCGTTCCTGGGCAAGGCTGGCTATCCCTACGGCACGCCAGGCCATGACGCAGAAGCGAGCCTGGCCCACAACATGCGAGGCAATGGCCGGACGGTATTCCTGGCCCACTACACGGATGGCATCAGCCTGGTCGACATCTCCGGCGGAACGACAGTTGTGCTCGCCAGCTTCGACTTCGTCAACGCGTCCTTTCCGTCGCCATACACGACGTGGTCTGTTCCCACGCAGTTTCCGAGCCAAGCCGTCAAGAGCATCTACGTCGTCCTGGACAATTATCGTGGCGCCTGGGATGTCGTCCCGTACCACGATTCCGGTGTCGTGCATGTCGCTGGTGGCGAGAAGGGAGCGGTGAGCTTCCGAGTCAATCACGGCCACTTGAACCGATACTGGCGATCGACGCCGTTTCAAGGCACCAGCGGAAGCACGCCATCGGCATCGCCTGGCGTCTTTCCGAGGATCATCGCTCCGTCCGGTCCTGTGCGTGCCGGCGTACCGGTCCTGTTGATGGACGAGAACAGGTCGCGTCTGGCGGCATTCTCGCCGTCAGGGAAGCGCGTGCGATACAAGTGGTGGCTGGCACGCGCCGAGAATGTGGTGCCGACGTTGGCGACCCGACCTTGGACCCACAATGGGGTCACGCGGGACGTGGACTTCAATCTGGACATCACGCAGTCATTCGACTTCTTTGCCAATCCCAGCTACGGCAGCGACGTCTTCGTGTTGCCTGCCACGGATGTCCTGACGGGCGACACGATCTTCGTCCAGATGTTCGTCGAAGAAGAAGAAGAAGTCACCCCGGGCAACTGGCAAGCAACTGGTGCGTGGTCGGCGTCGCGAGGCACCTGGGTCGGCGCCGTGCCAACGGGGGCGGTCGAATGAGCCGTTCCAAATGGACCCTGCCGGGGATTCTTGGCTCCGCGTTACTCGCTCATTCTGGCGCTGCGCAGATTCCAGGAAGCGGATGGGTTGTATCCTATCCCAACGGTCTGGATGTGTTGGATCGGAACGGCGCATCATGGGCATTCGCGCTGACGGGAAGGCTGGTGTCCATCGTTGTGGACGAGCGGGGTGAGTTGTTTCGGTACAATTACGGGGAAGGCGTCTATGCTGTCCTGTACCAGCCACCCCAACTGAACTACGGGCCGCTGCTGTTCGGCGGGGTGTTGTACGGTTCCGTTCACGCAGACCGGTCCCACCTGCTGGTGGTTGACGATTCGGCTCAGACAGTATCATTTGTCTCCAAAACCCCACCACACTCGGCTACGACTGTAGCAGGCCAGTTCTCGGCCGGTCGGGCCGCATACGATGGCCGCAACCTGTACTGGGTCGTTCCAGTGCACGCCTCGAACACGTTCCACGTGTTCGGCGTCGATACCCGCCGCCGTCCCCTGGCGCCTCGGCCGATCGCTTCTTTGCCCGTCCGGTTCTCGGCCAGGAGCCGTCTTGGCTTGACGATCGGTCCCGATGGCAGGCTCCTGCTGCTGGATGACAATCTGTTGCTGATCGATCCGGAAACCGGTGCGATGACAGCTCTGTCGCCACCGCCGCCGGATCCGTTGTTCTATCGGGTCTACAGCTGGGGCACCGACACCAAGCCGACGGTGCTGGCTTACGACCCGTGGACAGACACCATCATGGTGGGGCTGATCGCGACGATGGGGGGCCTCTCGGCATTGTGGGAGCAGACCTATGGCAGCGGCGTATGGTCGCTGTGGTTCCCGATCCCACTGGTCGGCCTGAATGAACTACAGAGCACTTCGGCGCGACCGTTCGAGCCGTTCGGCCTCGGCTGTGACAACGCCACTGGCCGCGACGCCAAGCTCGGTTGGGCCGGGTTGCCGGCGCCCGGGCGCACGTTCTCGATCACGTTGCGGGACGCCGAACCGAACTCCGCCGGTGTCATCTGGCTCGGCCTCAGCGAAACCCGGTGGCACGTGCCACTGCCGCTCGATCTGGGGCCGATGGGCGCTCCCGGCTGCAGCGTGTTGGTGTCGGGCGACGATCCCTGGATCGTCACCCTGGACGGCGTCGGCAAGGCAGCGCACGCCTTCCAGGTGCCCGCTGCGCCCGCGTTGGCCGGCCTCGATCTGTTCTCGCAGGCGGCGCACGCATCGACGGTGAACGCGCTTGGTCTGACGGTCAGCGACGCCATGATGATCCGGGTACGCTGATCGGCCCTCCCGAAGCACAATCGCCCTGCGCAGTCGACTGGAGTCGAACGGCGCCCGATGCGGCGGATCCTGGTCGTTTGCTTGCGCGGCCCTCGACACCACCGCAACATGCCCGCATGAGCGGTGCGGAGACCCCACCGGGTTCGGATCCGAGACCACCGGGGCAGATTTTCATCAGCTATTCTGCCAGCGAACGTTGGCTGGTGGACCTGCCGGGCTTCCGCGACGACCTGGTGACGCCTGGGCGCCGCTGGCGGTTGTGGATTGACGAGGACTGGCTCCGGGGCGGTGACCGGCTGGTGGAGCGGATCCGTTCCGAGATCGGCCGGTCCGATGCGGCCGTGCTGCTGTGCGGAGCGAGCTTCTTCGGCTCGGAGTTCATCCGCAACATCGAGCTGCCGGCAATCCGCGAACGTGCCGCCGACCTGCGTTTCCGATTGAACTGGGTGCCGATCGCCGGCGGCGAGTCCTGGTGGCCGAGTTTCGAGTTCCGCGATCGACTGGGACTGGCGCTGTTGCGCGAACCGGTGTCGCAGCCGGGGCCCGGGGTGCACGGCGCCGAAGCCCTGGTGCTGCGTCTGCGCGCGGCACTCGCGGATGCCGTCGACGACGACCTCCATGCGGCGCGACGGAGCAACATCGACGCCGGCTATTCCCTGCAGGCGCTGCTGGCCGAGAACGCGAACTCGCGCATCTGGCTCGGGTCGGACACCACGCTCGGTCGTCAGGTCACGGTCACCGTCGCAGCCCGCCCGGAAGTGGAGCCTCGGTTCGCCAGGATGGTGCAGGCCGGCGCCAGGCTGGCACGGCACCCGAGCGTTCTCGGCATCCATCGCGCGCAACTCGAGCGCAGCCCATTCTGGTGCGTCCGCCAGTACGTTCCCGGTCAGACCATCCGCGAACGTCTGCAGGTCGATCGCGACGGTTTGCCGATGCCGCTCGCGCTCCGCGTCGTCGCGACGATGGCCAACGTGCTGCGTTTCGCGCACTTCCGCGATGACGAAGGGCCGGCGGTGTTGACCAGGCTGCGATCGTCGAACGTGATCCTGCAACCGCCGTTCGATGTGCCGACGATGACGCCGTTCGTGTCGATCGGCGATCCGGCTGCGGAACTGCGTTCGTTCGATCCGGTGGTGCACCGCGCCGAGGATCTGGTGCATGTGCCGCCGGAGTACCTGTGGAAGCCAAAGGAAGGCACCAACCCGCAGATTGCCGAACAGTACCTGCTCGGCATGCTGGCCTACGAATCGATCGGCGGCGCCGCGGCGCAGGCCGCCCTGGATGCCCGGGCCAACATGCTGCGCCAACGACTGGCGGTGCGGCCGCGGCTGAGCCTGACCGACTTCAAGGATGCACCGCTGCCCGGACTCGTCGAGCTGCGCCGGCATTGCCCGCAAGTGGTTGCCGACGCGGTGCACCGCCTGCTGCAGCCACAGCCGAAAGCGCGGTTTGCCGATCTGCAGGCGGTCGAACGGCAGTTCCAGAAGTTCGGACAACTGCGCTCGCTGGATCTCGCGCTGGTCCGGGAGAGCTGGCGCCGACTGACGGCCGAACCCAAAGGCGCGGCGGCCTTCTTCGCCGCGTTCTACGAACGGCTGCTGTCGGTGTGCGCGACTTCGCGGCGGGTGTTCCAGGCCCGGTTGTTCGACACGACGCGGATCGATGGCACGCGCTGGCGAGCGCAGTGGTCGGTCGTCCGCGAAGCGATCCTGCTGCTGATCGTGCACTATGAAGTCGACGACGAATCGATGCCGACACTGCTGGACCGGCTTGCCGCCGGCCACCGCAAGCTCGGAGTGACCGCCGAGGCCTACCGCAACTTCGGCACCGTGCTGGTCGAGACCGTGTTGGCGTGCGATCGGGCCGGGGATCCGGATGCCCTGGCCGACGCCTGGCAGTGTGTCGTGCAACCCGGCCTGACGGTGTTGCAGGCGAGTGCGGCACTGCCGCCGGAGAACGACGAGGGGCGCAGTGTGATCGTCGAAGAGTGACCCCGTCGGCGCGTGACGGCCGGTGTATGGTAGCTGTTGCATGCGCCCCATCTGCCAACCGACAGGCCGAGTTGCTACGTGATGCGGGATGCCGACCCGCGCCCCCGCCCGCCGTCACGACCCCGACCTGATCGAGAGCTTGCTGTCGGCCCGTGATCGGGACGGGACGAGTCTTGCGCGCCTGGCAGTCGAGTCGGGGATTCCGTGCGGGACGCTGAGCTACTGGAGTTGGCGACGCCGTCAGCGTTCGGCCGCCACCAGGCCGGCGTTCGCGGAGATGGTGGTGCGCGAGGAAGTGATCCCTGGGAAAGCCTGCGTGGGGCAGCGGCAAGCCGACGCCAGACTCGCGATCGCCAACGTCGTCAAGGGCCTCGTCTACGGGTAGCCGCGGCGGCCCGCTCGGGCCTGACGATGGCGGTGGCCGGCGTCATGCGACCGCCTCGCGCCAAAGACCGTGCCAATCTTGGGCTGGTTACGGGATGGGGCGCACGCAACAGCTACGGTGTATGCTCGCGCGAGGAGGCAACGATGCGTCGTCGATTCCTGGTGTGCTCGGCGGTCCTATCGGCCCTGAACGCCCAACAGCCCGGAGCCGGGCATCCGCTCGCGAGCGACGGCGTCGTGTTCGATGTCGCGGCGGACGGCGTACCGTGGGCTCGTGGCCGCGATTGGAAGGCGCATTGGCGGGACGGCTGGTGCGTGTTCCGTCCCGCCGGCAATCGCGAGGATCTGTCGATCCGTCTCGCCGAAGTGACGGTCGGCAGCGAGACGGTCGTCGTCGGTGCGCCGAAGGTGGCGCGGACCGGACGCCGCGTGCAGTTGTCCCACCCTGGTCTGGTCGAGGCATGGGCGACGTCGCCGGCCAGTCTCGAGCAGTCGTTCGCGTTCGCCGACCTGCCCGGCCGTGGTGAACTGTGTCTGCGGCTCGAGGTCCTTGGTGCCTTCGAACCGCGGTCGACCGAAGCCGGGATCCGTTTTGCGACCAGCGCCGGTGTCGTCCGGTACGAGACCTGCGTCGCGATCGATGCGAAGGGCCGGCGCGTGAACGTGCCGATCGAGTGGTCGGCGGGCGGCGTCTGCTTGCGGGTGCCGGCGGCGTTCGTGGTCGAGGCCGAGTTGCCGTTGGTCGTCGATCCGACGTTGGCCGTCGCCGCTGGTTTCTCGACCCCGCAGCCGGGGCCGGCGCGAGTCGTGCACGATGAGTTCACCAGCCAGTACCTGGTCGTGTGGGAATCGCGCTTCTCGCCGTCCGACATGGACGTGATCGCCCAGCGGTTGGGCAGCGACGGCACGCCGATCGGCGGCCCGATCGCGATTGACATCACCACCAGCAACGTCGAACGCCCGCGGCTGGCGGCCAATGCGTTCGCGGGCACCTGGTTGTGCGTGGCGCAGGGCGGTGGCGGTGCGTTGCCGATCGTGGCGCTGGCGCGCCGGGTGTCGGTCGAAGGCATTGCCGTGCCGCCGGCGCCGATCGCCGGTGCCGGGTTCGGCGGTCTCACCGGCGATGCACTGCACGTCGATGTCGGCGGCAGTCCGCAGCTCGATGGCAGTGCGCGGTACACGATTGTGTTCGAACGGCGCGACGCAGTCGGCGCGACCGAAGTGTGGGCCTGGCAGGCCGATGGCGGCGGCGCGTTGCTCGCCGGTGGGCCACAGCGCCTGGCGCACGGGCTCCGCGGCCCCGCGCGGCCGGTGATCTCGCGTTCATGCGGGTTCGATCCGTGGCAGAGTTCGGCGTGGACCGTGGCGTGGCAGACCGCAAGCGCTGGCGGTGATCGCGATGTCCAGGCGTGCGCGCTGGCATGGGATGGCGCGGTGGTCGCCGGGCCGGTCGATGTCGATGCCGATGCCGACGACGATGGCGATCCGCTCGTCAGTTCGCCAGTGCTGGTCGGCGCCGAACGCGTGGCCTTGCTCGCCTGGCAGCAGGCTGGTGGTGGTCCACGGCTTGCCGTGTTCGATCGCGCCGGCCAGGTCCGTTTGCGTTCGGGCTTCGCGATTCCGGGAACGACCGCGGTGATCGGCGATCTCGACAGCGATGGCAGCCGCTTTGCGATCGTGGCCACGGCGACGCCGCTCGCGGGCGGGTCGGCACAGACCATGGCGACCGCGGTGGCGTGGCGATCGGATTTCGCATCGCTGCGGGTCGATCTGCAGGAACGGCCGTTTGCCGGTGGTGACCCCGAGAGCGATCCGGCGGTGTATGCACTGCGCAGCAGCGCGGGCGCCTCGTCCGGCGCCGTCTACGGCATCGTGGTTCGGCGACACCAAGCCGGCGGGCCGCAGCTCGAACTGGCGATCTGGGACGGTCGTCAACCGGGGCCGCAACTGGTCGTGCGCGAACCGCATTGCGGCGGGATCCCGGCCAACGCCTTCACGATCGTCGGTTCGTGCGTGATCGGCGGCGAACTGTGGTTCGACATGCCAACCGATGCCTTCTCGGGCTTCATGGTCGGCACACCGGCAGATCTGCAGATCCCGGTGTGCAACTGCCGGGTCGGGGTCGTCGACGCCAACATGGTCGCCAATCCATACGTGACGATCCTGCCGAGCGAACCGACGCTGGTCGGCGCGATGTTCTCGACGCAGGGCTACATCATCGGCTCGCGCAGTTCGACGTGCTTGGGCGTGATCGACCTCAGCTACACGATCGACATCACGATTCGCTGACCGCGGCATCGGCGGCCTCTGCCTTGCCGGCCTCGTCGAGCCGTTCGGCGATCACATGGCAGCGGAACTCGATGGTCGTCAGTTGGGTGACGCCATCGTCGCCGGTCATCGCGATCGACTGGCGCGTGGCATAGGCGTTGGTGGCGCCCTTGCGGCTCAGCACGAACACGTAGCTGCCCTCCTGGGTCCGCAGATAGGAGCCGGCGACTTCGCGGTGGGTCCAGACTTCGGGCAGCAGGTCGAAGTCGGTGGTCGTCCCCAGCAGCGACAGCGCCGCCTGGCGGGCGAGCTGCGGCTCGGGGCCGTTGGTCGGGATTTCGAAGTTGCCGCCCGCGGCCAGCAACGGCGCGAGCTGGCGCGGCAGTTCCCACAGCATCCGGTTCGGCAGGTTGACCGACCTGGTCTCGACGGCGGGGGTGACGCCGGGTTGGCCACATTGGATCAGCAGACGGACTCGGAATTGCGCCATGGTGGGTCCAGTTCAGGGGTCGAGCGAACGCGCGCAGCGGAAGCCGGTGTACGCCGACCGACCGTCGTCGCCGATCGTACGCGGCGAATGCGCATTGGCGAGCGTGACGCGTGCGGCGGCGGCATCCCAGGCGCCGCCCATCACATAACGGTAGCCCGGCTCGGCGCGATCGGGGTCCTTTGCCACGTGCATGGTCTCGGTGAACTCGTCGACATTGCCGAGCAGATGCAGGATGCCTTCCGGCGTCGCCGCGTCCGGGTGGCTGTCGACCGGGGCGGCGTTGTCGAGGTAGAGCTGCAGGCCGTCGGCGAGCGACGTGTAGGTGGCGCAGTCGGCACCGGCGACGGCGCCCCGCAGCGGTGCGTTCGCCGACGCGTCGCCCCACGGCACGGATCGCAGCTCGGGGCCGCGCGCTGCCCATTCCCATTCCGCATGGGTCGGTAGCCGGACCCCGGCCCACTCGGCGTAGGCGACGGCATCGAGCCAACTGATGCCGACGACCGGAAGCTGATCGAACTCGACCAGCGTGCCGTCGCGCCGCGGCAGCCGAAGACCCGGCTGGCGCCAGTCGATGCCCTGCCAAAGCGGTGGCGCCGGGTGGCTCCTGGCCAGCAGGAACTCGCGGTACTGCGCATTGCTGACTTCGTGGCGGTCGAGCAGGAAAGCACCGAGGCGCACCGGCCGGTCGCGGTTGGGACAGGTCGTCGGCGTCTCTTGCCGGTTGTGCCAGACGGTCGCCGGCAGTGACACCATCGCGCGCGGATCGAGATCGGTGCGCGGCCGCGACGTGACCTGGACAGTGACCGTGATGCCTTCGGCAGGCAGATCGCGAACGCACTCGGCGACGGCGCCTTCGCGGAAGCGGACGACGATGCGGTGTGGTCCGGCAAGCGCCCTCGCGTCGGCGAGTGGCAAGCTGCCGAGTGCGCGCGCCGCGCCGATCTCGCCGCTCAAAGGATCGATCGGCCGCAACGAGA
The DNA here is from genome assembly GCA_016713175.1 of Planctomycetota bacterium. Classification (GTDB taxonomy): domain Bacteria; phylum Planctomycetota; class UBA1135; order UBA1135; family UBA2386; genus JADJPQ01. The sequence continues at coordinate 545,865 of JADJPQ010000003.1, read as the reverse complement.
CCTCGCCAGCGGCCGCCGGGAGTGGACGGCCGGCCGGGTCGACGACGGTGACGGTCAGGCGCGGCTGCCGCGCATACTCGCTCCAGGCATCCGCGGCGATGAATCCGGCCACCAGGGCCACGCCGCCGACGCTGCCTGCCACCGCCAGCGAACGCCGATGCGCGACGAGCGCGTGGCGCAACCGCCGCAGCCATGGCGCCGGGCGCGCGGTGATGGCCCGATGTGCCAGGAAGCGCCGCAGATCGGCGGCCATCGCGGCCGCCGTCGGGTAGCGATCGTCGGGGTGACGAGCCATCGCCACCAGGCAGATCGTCTCGAGGTCCTGCGGCACGTCCGGATTGCGTTCGCGGACCCGCTGCGGCGCGCGCGTCGCGATCTGCTCGAGCAGGTCGTGCAGCGATTCGCTGGCGAACGGTCGTTCGAGCGTCAGCAGTTCGTAGAGCACCACGCCCAAGGACCAGATGTCGGTGCGCGGATCGATCGGTGCGTGGCGGGATGGCCTGGCCTGCTCCGGGCTCATGTAGTGCGGTGTGCCCTGCACGGCGCCAGGATCGGTGATCGTCGATTGATCGACGATGCGGGCGAGACCGAAGTCGACGATGGTCGGTTGGCCGTTGCCCGCGAACATCAGGTTCGACGGCTTGATGTCGCGGTGGATCACGCCGGCTTCGTGGGCGGCGGCGAGTGCCTCGGCCACCGCGGCCACCAGGTCGGCGACGACCTCGTTCCAGCGCGTCGACCGGAACGACGGCAGTCGCCGCGCCTGTGTGCCGTTGCGCAGCGCCGCCAGTTCGCGGTCGAGACCTGGACCCGGCAGCAGGTCCATCGAATACCAAGGCATCCCCTGCTCGGTGCCGAGGGAGTGGATCGCGACGATGCCGGGATGGCGCAGTCGGGCGACGGCCTGCGCTTCGCGGCGGAATCGCGCCAGCACTTCTGGTTCGTTGGCCAACCGCGGCGCCAGCAGCTTGACGGCAACGTCGCGGCCGAGCGCGACCTCGAAGCCACGCACGACGACCCCCATGCCGCCGCGGCCGATCTCGCCACGCAACTCGATGGCACCGTCCCCGAGCGCGGACGGCAGCCCTGGCGGCGGCGACGGGTCGACCATGGTGCGATCGTCGCTGGCAGCCTGTCAGCCGCCAGTTACCGGCGAGAAATCGGCGAGCGCTGTGCGGTCCGCAGCGGCGCTGGTCCTGCCGCGATGGAGCACCCGATGTCCAACAGAACCCTGATCCTGCCGTTGTTCCTGCCTGCGCTGCTGGCGCAGGTCCCCGAGACCAAGATGCCGCTGCCGCCGGTCGTCCATGCCGAGAAGTCGCCGGCGCCGCCGCCTGCGCCCAAGGAGATCGCACCTGGCGTGTTCGCCATGCCGGAAACGCCTGCGGTGCAATCGGAGCGCGTCGTGCCGCCGCCGATGCAGCGGACGCTCGGCGAACTGCCGCGCAGCGTCGTCGTCGATCAGCCGCAGCCCGGCGACTTCTGGGCCGGCAGTGCGACCTGGAAGGCGAACTGCACCTCGACTGGCCTGACGTTCATCCCGTTCCTCGGTTCGGCGGCGCCGCGCAATTTCCCGGTCGCGTTCGACCTGCGCTCGATCCGCGTCGGTGGCGCGGCGTGCGAACTGCGCGGCGGCCAGGTGTCTCGCGACGGCGATCGCCTCGAGATCGATCACGGCGCGGCGCGTGAGCGCTTCGATCTGGCCGTCGCCGGCGTCGAACAGTCGTTCGTGTTCGAGCGGCTGCCGGCGCGCGGCGAACTGGAGATCGTCATCGACGTCCGGACCGAGCTGGGTGCGCTTCCGGGCGCCGACGGTGTCACGTTCACCAACGGATTCGGCGGCGCCTGCTACCGCAAGCTGTGCGCAATCGATGCCGGTGGCGATCGCATCGATCTGGCGCCGCGCTGGCAGGACGGTGCGATCGTGCTGACCGTGCCGGCGACGTTCATCGAACGCGCCGAGCTGCCGTTGGTGGTGGATCCGCTGATTGCGACGGTGGGCGTCAGTACCACAGCGACCGTGTACGAGAACGCCGCCGATCTGTCGTGGGACGAAACGGCGCAGCAATGGCTGGTGGTCTGGGAGCGCTGGTACAGCCAGACCGACCACGACATCTGGGCGCAGCGCGTCGACGCGGCGATGGCGCCGGTCGGCGGGCCGTTCACGGTCGACTACACGTCGGCGGCGTGGACGATGCCACGGGTCGCCAACAACAACCTGGCCGACAATCATCTGGTCGTCGCGCAGGTGTCGGCGAACGCCGGTGCGGGGCCGTTCTGGATCGCCGGCCGCATCGTCGGCGCCGGCAGCGCGGGGCTTCTCGGCAACCAGTTCGACATCGAGCGCGATGGCATGGCCGGGTCCTACACCGGCAGCAAGTTCGCGCCCGACATCGGTGGCGATCCCTACCTGGTCGGACCGACGTACTACACGGTGGTCTGGGAACGTGAGTACTCGGCGACCGATCACGACATCCACCTGAAGCAGATCGACTCCGCCGGCAACCTGCGTTCGATCACGCCGACGGTCGTCGATGGCAGCGGGACCAATGAGTCGACGCCGACGATCAGCCGCAGCAACGGGCCGGGGTTTGCATCGTCGCAGCGCTGGGCGGTCGGCTACCAACGCACCTACAGCGCCAGCGACGAGGACATCCGCGGCGCGTTGTTCACCTGGGACGGCCAGCCGATCCTGGTCGGCGGCGACTACCACTTCAGCATCGACTACTCGGGTCGCAACCACGTGACGCCGTCGTTCAGTTCGCCATGCATCGACGCGAACGGCAACCGCGTCGCGATGTGCGTCTACACCTGGTCGGTGCAGGCGCAGAGCATCGCGGACCTCGACGCCAGCATGGTCGACATCCAGGGCAATGTGGTCGGCAGTCGTTACGGCCTCGAACTCGGCGCCGCCGCCAACCGGCAGTTCCTGCCGTCGGTCGATGGCGATGGCTGTCGCTTCACCGTGGCGTTTGCGCAGTATCCGCTGCCGAACGGCAACCCCGATGTGTTCGCCTCGACGTTCGACTGGGATCCGGCGAACGCGGCGATCGTCGCGGTCGAGGATCACGTGGCGCTCGGCACGTCGGCGCGGGCCGAGTGGTGGCCGCAGGTGGCGTCCACCTGGGCGAGCAGCGGCGTGCGGTCGCCGCGCCTTGGCATCGCCTACGAGAGTGCGTTCAACCCGTCGTTCTGGATCGTGGCGCAGTCGTTCGATGCGCTGCGCGCCGGTGGCCTCGTGACGCGAACGACCGGTTGCGGCGGGTTGGGCATCACCGTCGCCGGCGTCCCGGCGATCGGCATGCAGATCGGCATCCAGCAGACGGGCCAGGCGGCGCTGCGCGGGTTCCTGATCGGGGTCGCGACCAACCAGACGATCGGTCCGTGCCCGGGTTGCCGGCTCGGCGTCAGTGGCAACAGCGAACTGGTCGGGCAGCTGTCGATCTCGATCCCGTGTCTGCCGGCACTGGTCGGCGGCACCGCTTCGGTGCAGGCGTTCGAGTTCGCGACCGGGCCGTGTCTCGGGCAGTTGCGGCTGAGCAACACGGTCGACATCACGGTCCAATAGGATGCCGACGATCGCTAGAATCGCAGAGTGACCATGCCATGGAAGTCGAGGTGTGCGCTGATGTTCCTGCTGGCGACTGGCTGTGCTGGCAGTCCAGCGCCGTTCGTCGCTGGCTGGTGGTCGGCGCTGCCGACCGAGCCGACGATCGGGCCCGAGTTCGCGAGTCGGGTGCCAGCGGCGGTCACCGGTTTGCACGGTGCCATCGAGCAGCCGATCTGGTTGCCAGACGACGAGATGACGTTCGCCCTGGAACTGCTCGACGGTGCCAGCGTGGAGGAGCAGTGGCTGGTGAGGCTCCGCGTCATCGGTCCCGAAGACGGCACGGTCGTCGACACCGCCGCTGGCATCCGCGTGCAGGCAATGCACCATCGGCTCGTCGGGACTGCCGAGATCCGGCGCAGCGACGGCAAGGTCGAGCACTCGAACTTCGTTCTCGGCTCCCACCGGCATCGGGTCCACGCGCTCGTCACCGAGATCGACGGCGCGGAGATCTACGCTGACGAATCGGTGGCCTGGGACGGACTGCATCAGGTCGGGCTCTTCCAGTTCCTCGGCCTCGACGCGAAGACGACGAGCGAACGCAGCACACCGCTCGCTGGCGATGGGTCGGTCGAGAACCCGTTCTGCCGGAAGACGACGGATCCGATGATGCTGTCCATGCTGATGGTGCGCCTGCTGCAGACCTTCCAGGCGAACCGTGCTCTGGCCGATGTGCTGTGGCAAGTCGCCGATACGCCCGCACTCGGCGATGCGCTGGGAACCCTGCTTTCCCCCACGGTCGATTGGGATGAATTGCGTGGCGTCATGAAGACGTCACCGCCACCGATGCTGCGCAGTCTGGTCGACACCGCATTCTCGCTGCCGTTTCGGATCTCGATGGGCTCGTCGACGGTGTTGCTCGCCAACTTCATCATCGTGCCACCGACTGGTGTGTTCGCGTTGACCGCAGGTATCGTCGGCATGTGCGGGCACCGCCCGTCGGATCCGGGCAAGCGCTTCGTGCTGACGTTGGTCGGGGCGCGGCGTGGTGGCGCGTCGCGCGTCGCGAAGAACTGATGGTCCGGGCCGCCTCGCCGCATGGCTGCGGCTGCTACGACGCCCTTGATCGCGTAGAGCGGGTCTGGTCGTTCAGGTCGCCACCTTGCGCGAAAGGTCAAACCTCACGACCAAGCTCCGTAGCATGGCAAACGGGTCCTTCGTGGGCACCTCGAACTGCGCACACACGTCCGGCAGCAGCACCCGGTTGCGGGAATCGGGCCGCGGCTGCTCGTTGGTCACCACGGTGGTGCCGTGAACCATCGAGTAAGCGACAAGCCACCCGTCGGCTTCGGTCGCGAACTTCGCCTTCGCGCGGTCGAGATACTGCGTGCTGCGCTGGACCCAGAGCGCGATCTCGGCGAACGCGTCGAGCACGGCCGTGGACTGGGTGCCGTGAAAGAAGCCGGCGGGGACCGTCTCCTTCACCCAGACGACCAGATCCTCCTTCGGCTGCCCCGCGAGGAGTTCTGCCTTGATGCGATCAATGCTGCGGACCCGATCGTGCTGATGCGCCTGCACGAGCGATTCCCAGAAGCCGGGACAGATATCGAAGGCGTAGTAGGCGTTCTTCGCTGCGATGAAGACGTCGGAGTCCAGCAGGTAGACCACAGGCTTCTTCATGGCAGCGGTGCTCCCAGTCGACGCCCGTACTCCTGGAACGCGCCGCCGCGCAGACCGGTGAGGTCGTATGCCTCCTTGAAGCTCAACCGCCCTTCGAGCGCCGCCCGCATGACGGCGAGGGCGAAGCCCTGCCCGAGGCGGGTGTTCTGCGTGTTGTAGAAGTCGCCGCCGCTCGCAGCTCTGACCCGAGTGCGCTCGCGCTGCGTGTAGTCCCGATAGAACTCGAAGAACGCCTCGCGACCGACGAGCCGAAGGTCCATTGCGCGCCGTCCGGCGACGATGGGGCTGACCTTGAAGTGTCGCGCGAGTCGCTCGAAGGGGGCGCTCTCATGCCGCACCGTCGGCCACTGCTGCTTCAGTTCGCCGGCCGGCACGAGAAACTCGGCCGCCGCGCGATTGCAGAACTTCTCGACCCGCTGGTCACCCGGGAAGATGCCTTCGAAGCCGGAGAGTCCTTCGCCGTCGCGTCCGAGCCACACGTGCGCGAGCTCGTGTGCCAGCGTGAACATCTGCGCCGACTTCGCATCGGCGCCGTTCACGAAGACGAGCGGCGCATAGGAGTCCGTCAGGGCAAAGCCGCGGAACTCGTGCACGTCGAGTTTGCGAGACGTGTTGTTGCCGACGACGCCATTGATCACTGCGATCACGCCGAGCCTTTCTGTGCATCGCCGCAGTTCGCCCACCGCATCCGTCCAGGTCTTCACTTCCGCCGCCCAGCCATCGTCGAGCCCGACTACGCGGCGCATCTCGCGACCGACGGCCTCGGGGTCATCTCCGACTCGCGCGCTGCCCACGAAGTCGAGGATCTCGCCTTCACCGTCGCGCCGTTCCTCGCGCAGGAAGTCCTGTCGGCGCTGCATGGCGAAGATCGTGTCGAGCAGGTCTGCGCTCGGCCGGGCCACGTCCTGGCGTACGGTGCGGAAGTCCTGAATGGGCAGTCGCTCGACGGGAGGTTCGGGGAGGAAGAAGTAACCAAGGGGCGTGTGCGTGGCCCTGGCGAACGCCTCGAGCTGTTTGAGCGTCGGCTGCTTCTCGCCTCGGTCCCACGCCTCGATTTGCGGAAAGCGTGCGCTCAGGTCGAGCCTGTCTATGCGGGACCGCGTGCAGGCCCAGCGCAAAAGCTCCGGCTTGACCTGCACGCGCGTCATGCGGTCTCCAGCCTCAGCATCGCAGTGACCTCGTGGATGGTCATGACTTCGGCCGGCACTTGGGTCCTGTGGAATCGGAGCGCGCGCAGGCACTCAACGGCATCGATCCAAGGGTTCATCCTACTCTATCGAAGGGGGCGATCTGCAAGACCGACCCAAGAGAGCTGTGCCAGGCCCGCGAGCGCCAGACATTGTCGAGTGGAAAGGGGACCGAAGCAACGAACCTGGTTGCGCAGCGCCGCAGACCGACGAACCGCGGGCGGCGTGTCGGTGCACAACGGGATTCCGCGTCCGGCGGGGTAAGGCCGGCAGGGCGCCTCGCTCCTGCGCTGGGCGAACCTCCCTTCAACCCGTCCCTGACGATGCAACCCGTACTCCGTACATCCGTACTCCTGACTTCCCTGGCGCTGGCGGCCTGCGGCGGCGGCGGTGGCGGCGGCGCGCCCGTGGCGCCGCGGCAACTGTTCCTGTCGCAGAGCGGCATGGTGCAGATCTCGCGCAACGAACAGTTCGTGTTCGTGCTCAACAAGATCTGCAGTGAAGCGCTCGGCACCGGCCGCGGCTCGGTCACCATCGTTCGCGTCAAGAACGCCGCCGGCGTCGAAGAACGCACGGTCGTCACCGAGATCCTGGTCGGCAGCGATCCCTACAGCCTGACGGCGACCGCTGATGGCAAGCGGCTGCTGGTGTCCAATGGCAAGGACAACACCGTGTCGGTGATCGATCTCGGCCCGGTCGGCGCCGGCCCGTACACCCGCCTCGCCGACATCCTGGTCGGCGGCGAACCGCGCGGCACCGCCGAGCTCGACGGCAAGGTCTACGTCGCCAACTTCGTCGACGGCACGTTGACGGTGATCGACAGCACGACGCTGAGCCGCATCGCGACGATCGATCTGTCGTTGAACGGCACCAGGATCGCCAATCCGTATGCGGTGACCGGCACGCCGGACGGCAAGTTGTGGGTTGCCGACTTCTTCGCGCGCGCGATTCCGGGCAAGGCCACCGATGCGATCGAGGGCTTCGACGACGGCAAGGAAGGCCGGGTCGCCGTGATCGGCAACAACGCGGTGCAGGCAATCGTGCGGCTCGCGCCGGTCGCCGACGCCGGCTTCAACGCGACGCGGGTCGCCTTCGACACCGCCAACGGCGCCGCCAATGACACGTTCAAGGCCCCGGCCGGCGTCGATCCGGCGCAGGTGCCGCAGGGCGCCATGTTCAATCAGCTCGGCAGCCTCGCGTTCGACGAAGCGGGCAAGCGGCTGTATCTGCCCACGGTCGCCGCGCAGCCGGCACCGCCGGTCAAGTTCGACGTCAACGTGCAGCCTTTGGTCGCCGTGATCGATGGCACCGCGCAGACCGCGGTGGCCGCGTTGCACAAGAACCTCAACAAGCTGATCCAGGACAACTTCGCCAACGAACCGGCGCCGACGCCGCCGTTCACCAACGTCACCAACCGGCTCGACCGCGCGTTCGCGGCCGACACCACGGCGGCGGTGATCAAGAATCGCGTCGGCGCGTTCCTCAGCCGCGCCGGCTCGTTCCTGATGAAGGCCGAGATCGCGGCCGACGGCGTGCTGACGCTGGCCCGTGACGCACGCGGCGCGATCCTGCGCGTGCCGGTGACCAACCTGCCGGGTGGCGTGGCGATGACCGCCGATGGCAAGCGCGCGTTCGTGGTTTCCGAACTCGTCGGCCAGCTGACCGTCGTCAACCTCGACACCGGCATCGCGCTCGGCACCGTCGACACCGCGACGACGCCGACGGACCCGCTGCGCCGCAAGGAACTGATCGGCCAGTTGAAGTTCTTCACCGGCATGGGCATCCCGGCCAACGTGGCCGCCGACACCGACCCGCGCGTGATCGACACGCACCGCCACCGCAACATGCAGTCGGCCAACAACTGGAGCTCGTGCGCGTCGTGCCATCCGTCCGGCATGGCGGATACGATGACCTGGATCTTCGCCACCGGCCCGCGGCAGACGCTGGCGCTGGATGCGTTCTTCGCCCGTGGCAGCACGATCGAGAACAACCTGGCGACGACCGACCAGAAGATCTCCAACTGGAACGCCGAACGGAACGGTTCCACCGAGTTCAACAACAACAGTCGCGGCGTGCAGGGCGGCCACGGCTTCACGCTGCAGGCGCTGGCGACGATCGATGCCGGCCAGGGCGCGGCGGCGGTGCCGGATGCCGGCACCGTGTTCAACCAGGGCCAGCGACTGGGAATCTCGCCGGCGCTCGACTTCGAGACGCAGTGGATCGCGTCGCTGCGGGCGTTCAACCGGCCGACCACGCTGGATGTCGCCAAGGTCGCCGACGGCCGACCGCTGTTCGATGCGACCTGCGCCAGCTGCCACGGCGGGACCAAGTGGACGCGCAGCAACCGGATCGTCAACAACCTGACGCGCTGGCCGGATCCGGCGTTCAATGCGGCCGGCACCAGTCTGTCGGCGCGGCTGTTCGTACCGGTGGCGACGACGATCGCGGCGTTCGACAGCGACTCGAACGGTTCGTTCGAGACGCCGGTGATCGACACGACGGTGCCGGCGGTGACGCTGGACCTGACGAATCCGATCGAACTGCGCGGCGCCGGTGGCGCGATCGGCCGCGCCTCGGTCGGGGCGAACGGGTCGTTCGCGATCCCGTCGCTGTTCGGCAACCAGCACACGGCGCCGTATGGCCATCACGGTCGGGCGCAGACCTTGGACGATGTGTTCAAGCCGCTGAATGCCGGTGGGCTGAATCACCCGAGCTTCGGGCTGTCGCCGACGCAGTTGGCGGCGGTGCTGGAGTTCGTCCGCGCGATCGACGAGGAGCAGCAGATCTTCCCGTAGGCGCTACTGGACACCGTCGCGGATCGCGTTTGCCAGCCGCGGTCCGCTGAACGGATCGAGCACGCCGGCCTGATAGTGCAGCGTCAACCCGGCGAACACCGGGTTGGCTGGCAGTGACCAGGTCCACCGCACCGGGCTGGTCGTCGCCGCCTGGAAGCCGAGCGTCGCCAGGGAGGCCTGCTCCAGGCGCAGGGTGCCGAACGCGCCGAACGGGGTCCGTTGTTCGCCGAGCGCTGCGAACGCGACCACGCCGGCGCCGGCGCCGGTTCGCGTGTGGACGTCCAGCGTGTAGCTGGCGCCGCGGACCGGAGCCGCCACCGTGTCGACCTGGCGCAGGAAGTTCGGTCGCGCCGCGAGGTCGATGTCGCCGTCCCCATCGAAGTCGGCGGCGGCCGCGCCGAGCGCGTACCCGAACTGGGCGGTCGTCGACTGCGTCTGGGCGATGAAGCGGCCCGTGCCGTCGTTGCGCCACAGCCTGGTGGCAGTGATCACGTCCGGGTCGGCGTCGAGGTCGGCATCGAAACACGCCAACGCGGCACCGGCCGGGGTCGGGAACGCCGTCGCCGTGAAGTCCACGAACGTGCCGTTGCCCTGGTTCTGCAGCACCACCGATCCGCCGCCGGCGAGGATGTCGGGGTCGTTGTCGTTGTCGAGATCGACGAACCAGCAGTTGCCGGCAGCCACCACCGGCAGTGCCGGAGTTGCCGGGGTCAGCACGCCGGCGACGTTGCGGATCAGGAATGGCCGCGTGGACGCGTCGTAGACCAGCGCATCCGGGTCGCCGTCGCGGTCGACATCGGCCGCGCGCGAAGTCACCGCGAAGCGGTTGCCGAGGATCGCCGGCAGGTTGGCAAGACGCGTCGAGCTGAGGTCGGCGAACGTGCCACCCCCATTGTTTGCGTAGAAGTGGCACATGCCGGCGTCGACCGTGAACCAATCGACATCGCCATCGCCGTCGAAGTCGGCGACCACCTGGTTCTGCGTGAACTCGGCGTTGCTCGGCAGCGCGGTCGCGGTCACGTCGGCGAACACGCCGGCGCCGTTGTTCCGGTAGACGCGATTGCTCAGGAAGTCGTCGTTGCCGAACAGGATGTCCAGGTCGGCATCGCCATCGATGTCGACGAGGTCGACGCTGTGCGTTGCGTTGACGAGCGGCGTGGTCAACCGGCCGGCAGTCGCATCGGTGAAACGGCCGCGCCCGTCGTTGAACAGCAGCTGGTTGGCGACGTTGTCGTTGGCGACGACCAGGTCGACGTCGCCGTCGCCATCGACGTCGCCGGCGGCGAACTTGTCGCCCCAGTTGATGGTGGGCAGACCGGCGTGTCGGGTGGCACGGAAGGTCTGGGCGGTCAGGGGGACGGCCAGCAGGATGGCAATGCCGTGGGACAGGTTCATGGGGTGGAACGTCGGCGCTCGGGTCGAGGGGCGGCGGGCCCGACGCAACGGCCGTACCCGACCTGGCCCTGGGCGTAGGGGGCGCGATGTCGCCTCCACGGGCTACCCGGTTACGAGGGGGGAACAGTGTCGCGCAACGGACTACCGGGCGGCGTCGAGGCCGCGACGAGCGACCAGCGTTTTCGGCTCTTGACCCGGCCTGCCGCCCTGCGCACAATCTTCGCCCCCTTACTGAAGCCCTCCTTCCCCGCCCCCTCCATGCCCCGACCCCTGGCCGTAGTCTGCCTGGCCGCCGGCCTCGGCAAACGCACCAAGGTGAGTATTCCCAAGGTGTTGCTGCCGATCTGCGGCCGCACCCTGGTCGGGTCCGTGTTGGACGCGGTGGCGGCGCTGCAGCCGGACCGGACGGTCGTCGTGCTGCACCACCAGAAGGAGAAGGTGCAAAAGCACCTGCAGGAACGGCCGGGCGTCACGTTCGTCGACCAGGGTACTCCCAAGGGCACCGGCCACGCGGTGGCCGTCGCGATGGAAGCGCTCGCCGGCTTCGTCGGCGATGTGATCGTCGTCTACGGCGACTGCCCGCTGATCACGACCGCGACGCTGCAGGCGCTGCGGCAGACGCGCGGCGAAGCGCCGGCGTCGGTGCTGACCGCCTACCCGGACAACGTCACCGGGCTCGGCCGCATCCTGCGCGACGACGATGGTCGCTTCGTCGGCATCCGCGAGCAGAAGGACTGCTCGCCGGAAGAGCTGCAGATCGACGAGATCAACGCGGGATTCTACTGCTTCGACGCCGCGGCCCTGCGCCCGGCGCTGGCCAACCTGAAACCGAACAACGCGCAGGGCGAACTGTACCTGACCGACTGCATCGCGCAGTTCGTCGCGTCCGGACGCGAAGTGCCGACGCTCGAAGCCGACAGCGCCGACGAGATCCTCGGCGTCAATTCGCTCGCCGATCTGAGCATGGCGCGGGTGGTGATGCAGGAACGGATCCTGCTCGAGCACCTCGGCAACGGCGTGATCATCCACGATCCGTCGACGACGTTCATCGACCACGGCGTGACGATCGGCGCCGACACGCGCGTGCTGCCGTGCACGGTGATCGCCAGTGGCGTGACCATCGGCAAGAACTGCGAAGTCGGGCCGTTCACGCATCTGCGCGCTGGCACCGTGCTCGAGGACGGCGCTGAACTCGGCAACTTCGTCGAGGCCAAGAAGACGCGCGTCGGCGCCGGCAGCAAGGCCAAGCATCTGACGTATCTCGGCGACACGACCATCGGCAAGCACGCCAACATCGGCGCCGGCACGATCACCGCCAACTACGATGGCGTGCACAAGCACGAGACGCAGATCGGCGACCGCTGCTTCGTCGGCAGTGGCACCGTGATCGTCGCGCCGAGCGAACTCGGCGCCGAGGCGATGACCGGCGCGGGCGCGATCGTCAAGCGCGGCAGCAAGGTCGGCGCCGGTGAAGTCTGGGTCGGCGTGCCGGCGAAGCTGCTGAAGGCGCGGGCGCCGGTGTCGGCAAGCCACAGGGAGAAGCCATGAACCGTGGCGAGCGATTGCGGGTGTTCACCGGCACGGCGCACCAGACCTTGGCGCAGGACATCTGCGCCCACATGGGCGTGCCGCTCGGCGCCGCGTCGCTGGCCCGTTTTCCGGATGGCGAGATCAACCTGAAGCTGGAGATGGACGTTCGCGGCGCGGACGTCTTCGTGATCCAGCCGACCTGCCCGAACGTCCACGAGCACCTGTTCGAGCTGCTGTCGTTCGCGGACTGCCTGCGCCGCGCAAGTGCCGACCGCATCACCGCGGTGATCCCGTACTTCGGCTACGCGCGCAAGGACCGCAAGGATGAAGGGCGCGTGCCGATCAACGCCAAGCTGGTCGCCAACCTGCTGGTGACCTCGGGCTACAACCGCGTGCTGACCATCGACCTGCACGCCGCCCAGATCCAGGGCTTCTTCGACATCCCGGTCGACCACCTCTATGCGCGCCCGGTGATGATCGAGCGCGTCCGACAGCTCGCGACCAAGGACGTGATGATCGTGTCGCCCGACGTCGGCGGCGTGAAACTCGCCCGGGCCTACGCCAAGGACCTCGGCTGCGACCTGGCGATCATCGACAAGCGGCGGATCAGCGGCGAACAGACCGTGATCGAGCACGTGATCGGCGAGGTCAAGAACCGCGACGTCGTGCTGGTCGACGACATGGTCAGCACCGGCGGCTCGATCGTCGATGCCGCGCGCATCGTCAAGGAAAAGGGTGCGCGCAAGGTGTTCATCGTCGCGACGCATGCCGTGCTGTGCGGCAACGCCGTCGACAAGCTCAACAAGGCCGAGGTCGAGAAGATCCTGTTCGCGGACACGATTCCGATCGCGGACAAGAAGATTTCGCGCCTCGAGATCGTGTCGGTCGCGCAGCTGCTGGCGCGCGCCATCGAACGGATCCACCGCAGCGAGAGCGTCAGCAAGCTGTTCGAACCCGGGGCGCCGTAGCGCCTGTCAACCAACCGCATTCCCATCGTGAGGGCAGAACCATGAAAGTCGCACGTTTGAAGGCCGAGCGTCGCACCGCCAAGGGACGCAATCAGGTCAACCAGCTCCGCAAGCAGGGTTGGACCCCGGCAATCGTCTATGGCGAAAGTGCTCAACCGGAGATGATCTCGGTCTCGGAATGGGAGATCGAGCAGCACGTCAAGGCGCACCACAAGGTGTTCGCACTCGACGTCAACGGGCAGCGCCAGGACGCCTACCTGCAGGAGATCGCCTGGGATGCGCTGACCGATCGTCCGCAGCACATCGACTTCAAGCGCATCGACCTGACCAAGCCGATCGAGATCGAGGTCGAGGTGGCATTCGAAGGCCACCCGATCGGCCTCGGCAAGGGCGGCGTGCTGATGAAGGACCACCAGGTGATCCGCATCAAGTGCTTGCCGACCGCGATCCCCGAGTCGATCGAGGCCAAGATCTCGCACCTCGACATGGATCAGTCGCTGACCGCCAAGGAAGTGCCGATGCCCGAGGGCGTCACGCTGGCGTCGCCGCCGGACATGGTTGTCTGCCACGTCGCCAAGTTCGTCGCGCAGGAAATCGCGGCTCCGGCCGCCGCTGCCCCCGCCGAGGGTGCTGCTCCTGCCGCCGAAGGCGCCGCGGCTGCCAAGCCGGCCGACGCCAAGGATGCCAAAGCTGGCGACAAGCCGGCCAAGGGCTAGACGACGGCAACCGGTTCGAACTGCGGTTCGGGTCTTGCCTGTCCCGGTCCGTTTTCGTAACCTGTTCGCCCCCCGGTCGCAGCCATGGGCTGGCACCACATCGTCCTGGGCATCGGCAACCCCGGCCCGGAATACGAGAACACCCGACACAACGTCGGGTTCATGGTGCTGGATCTGCTGGCGCAGCAACTGGGGCTCTGCTTCGAACGGCTCGAGCGCCGCACGGACGATGGTTCGGCGGTGTTCTCGGGCAAGGTGAAGGCCAGGATCTGCGAAGGCCGCCGGAAGGGACGTTCGTTCCTGCTGGTCAAGCCACTGACCTACGTGAATCTGTCCGGAGACGTTGCGGCGCCGCTGTTGAGGCACGCCGGACGTGGACCGGAATCGCTCTTTGTCATCGTCGACGACCTGAACCTACCGCTGGGTCGGATGCGAATCCGACCGTCGGGGAGTGCAGGAGGCCACAACGGCCTCGAGTCGATCCGGGCACGCCTCGGTTCCGACGCATTTCCCCGTCTCCGTCTCGGTATCGGCCCCGTCGCCAAAGACGGTGCCGAAGGACCGGCGGGCAAGCCCGTGGCGCAGAAAGTTTCTGCGGCGGACTGGCCTGACTTCGTCCTGGCACCCTTCCTTCCGGAGGAACGTGAGGTTCTCGGTCAAATCCTGGGTCGTGCCGCCGACTGCGCTCGTGCGTGGCTCGATGGCTCCGACCTGCAAACCCTGATGAACACCGCGAATGGCTCTGGCCCGGACCCGGGCAAGGGCAAGACGAGGTGAGCATCGCCACGGCAACGTGGATGGCTCAGGGCAACCGCCCCGGAGACTGACTTTGGACCGGACTCGAACCTACGAATGCATGTGCCTTCTCGACAATCGGGAAGTGCGCAAGGGCTGGCAGCCGCTCAAGGATGCGGTTTGCGGCCTGTTCACCAAGCACGGCGCGCAGATCGTCAGCAGCCGGCGCTGGGACGAACGTCGCCTGGCCTTCAACATCCATGGCCAGCAGCGTGGCACCTACCTGCTGACCTACTTCAAGGCCAACACCCAGCAGCTCACTGGCATCCGCCGTGACCTGCAGTTCCAGGAAACCGTGCTGCGGAATCTGCTGCTGACCTGCGACGAAGTGCCGCAGTCGGCCTACGAACCTGAAGCAGAATTCGACGTGGCGGCCATTCCGACCGAATCAGCGCCCGCGGCGCCCGCGGCTCCCGCCGCTCCAGCGGCCGAGGTCCAAGAATCGGCCCCCGCCCCGGCTCCGGCCGGCGAGCCGCAGAAAAGCGGAGGTGACTCGTGAGCAACTTCGGCAATAGCGGTGGCGGCGGTGGCGGCTACGGCGGTGGTGGTGGCGGCTACGGCGGCGGCGGTGGTGGCCGGCGTGGCGGCAGCGGCGGCAAGTTCGGCCGGTTCGGCGCGCGGCGTCGCGAGACGCTGCCTGAGGAGCCGCTCGACTACAAGAACGTCGCCTACCTGTCCCGGTTCGTGACCCCGAACGGCAAGATCCAGTCGCGCAAGCGCACCGGTTTCTCGGGCCAGAACCAACGACTCCTGGCCGAAGCCATCAAGCGCGCGCGTCTGCTTGCGCTGATGCCGTTCGTGGGGAGGGGCTGAGCCATGGAACTCCTGCTCAAGCAGAACGTGGAGCATCTCGGCCGCATCGGTGACGTCGTCACGGTGAAGATCGGCTACGCGCGCAACTACCTGTTGCCGCAAGGCCTCGCTGTGGCGGTCACCAAGGCCAACATGGCGCAGATCGAGCGCGCCCGCGCGCAGGCGTTGGCCGAAGAACAGGCCCGCGTCGCGTCGCTGAAGGAGCTCGCCGCCAAGATCGGCGAAGCCTCGGTGACGATCGAGGGTCGCGCCAACGAAGAAGGCCACCTGTTCGGCTCGGTCAACGCCGCGCAGATTGCCGGCGCCTTGCGCGCCAAGGGTCTGCCGATCGAGGACAAGCAGATCCGCCTCGAGCAACCGCTCAAGGAGATCGGCGTGTTCGACATCGTCGTGCACCTGCACCAGACCGTCGACGCCACCGTCAAGGTCTGGGTCGTCCAGGCCAAGCCCGCGTAGTTCGTCGGCGCGGCCGTCGGCGGCTACGCCCGGACGGGCCCGCTGGCGGCCTCGCCGGCCGGAGCCCGTTCGTGAACGAAGCCATCCGCGTGTCCCTGATCAGCCTCGGCTGCGCCCGCAACCTCGTCGACAGCGAGGTGCTGCTGGGCCATGCGATCGAAGAGGGACTGCAGGTCGTCAAGGACCCCGAGGATGCCGACGTCGTCGTCGTCAACACCTGCGGCTTCATCGAGACCGCCAAACAGGAATCGATCGACACGATCCTGTCGGTTGCGCGGCTGAAGCAGGAGGGCAACCTGAAGGGTGTCATCGCCGTCGGTTGCCTGGCCCAGCGCTACGGCGACGAACTGCGCAAGTCGGTGCCCGAACTCGACGCCGTGTTCGGCCTGTCCGACTACTCGGGCGTGCCGGGCGTGGTCCGCAAGATCGTCAACGGCACCAGCCGGCGCTTCTCGGCCACCGTCGACGGCGGCAAACCCAAGGGCCCGCGGTCGGACAACAAGCGGTTCCTGCTGACGCCGAAGAGCTTTGCCTACCTGCGCATCAGCGAGGGCTGTGACCACAAGTGCACGTTCTGTGCGATCCCGTCGATGCGCGGTCGCAACCGCAGCAAGCCGATGGACGTGCTGGTCGAGGAGGCCAGAGGGCTGGCCGCGGCCGGCATCAAGGAGCTCGTCGTCGTCGCCGAGGACAGCACCGCCTATGGCCTCGACTTTGCGCGCAAGCGGCTGATCGCCGACTTGCTGGAGAAGCTCGGCGAGGTCGACGGCATCCGCTGGATCCGGTTGATGTATGCGTACCCGCACACGGTCGATGCCGCGCTGACGACGTTCTTGCGCGAACACCAGAAGGCGGTGCGTTACCTGGACATCCCGATCCAGCACATCAGTGGCCCGATGCTCAGGGCGATGAAGCGCGGCGTGTCGAGCGAGCAGGTGCGCGGCATCCTCGATCGTCTGCGCACCGAAGTGCCGGGCATCGCCGTCCGCAGCACGCTGATCGCCGGTTTTCCCGGTGAGACCGAAGCCGACTTCGCGGCGGCGCGTGCCCTGGTGACCGACTACCGGTTCGAACGACTGGGCGTGTTCACCTACTCGCACGAGGAAGGCACGCCGGCGTTCGCGATGCCAGACCAGGTGCCGGCCGAGGTTGCAGCGGCCCGCTGCGCCGAGCTGATGGCGCTGCAGAAGGGCGTCATGGGAACGTTCCAGCGGACGTTCGTCGGCAAGACCGTGCCGGTGCTGATCGACGGCTACGACATCGACGCCAAGGCGGTGGTCGGCCGCACCCATGCCGACGCGCCGGAAGTCGACTGTCGCGTCCTGCTGGCCAAGGATGCCGGCGCTCCTGGTGATCTGATCGATGTCGCGATCACCGGTGCCGATGACTACGACCTGCGTGGCGACCCGGCGGCCGCCACCGCCGTCAGGACGAGCAAAGGCAAGCGCAAGCCGGAATGACCGCGTGAACGTCCCCAACCTGATCACCCTGTCGCGCCTCGTGATCACGGCGGCCACGTTCGTCTGTCTCGAGGCGATCCGCGATCCGCTGCAGCCGGATGCCACGTTGACCTGGATCGCGTTCGTGCTGTTCCTGATCGCCGCGTTCTCGGATTTCCTCGACGGCTATCTGGCGCGCAAATGGCAGATGGTGACCGCGTTCGGCCGCGTCGCCGACCCGTTCGCCGACAAGGTGCTGATCGCCGGTTCGCTGGTGACGCTGTTGCAGTTCCCGGCGGCGACGCAGGTGCTGACGACCTGGTATGTCGTCATCGTGATCGCCCGTGAGTTCCTGGTCACCGCCATCCGCGGCGTGGTCGAGGCTTCCGGGCGACCGTTCCCGGCCGACAAGCTCGGCAAATGGAAGATGGTCTCGCAGTGCTGGACCGTCGGCGCGCTCCTGACCATGGTGGCGGGCACCGACATCTGGGTGTGGGCCGCGGTGTATGGGTTCTGGGTCAGCCTGGCGCTGACCGTCGTGTCGGGCGTCAACTACGTCGTGAAGGCCAAGGACATCCTGTTCGCGCGCTAGCGCCCAAGGAGAACGACCGGCTCATGGACCGCCTCCGCTTCCTGCTGATCACTGCCTGCGGCCTCGGGCTGTCGCCGTTCGCGCCCGGCACCGTCGGCACGCTCGGCGGCGTCGTGCTGGCGATCGGTCTGCAGTTCGCGGTGCCAGATCACCTGCAGATCGCCTGGTGGAGTGCCGCGGCGGTGTTGTTCCTGTTCGGCACGCTGCAGTCGGACTACGTCAAGCGGACCTGGCCGCGCGAGGACCCGGGCGCCTTCGTGCTCGACGAGGTGGTCGGCTATCTGGTCACCATCGCGACCTACGCAGCGTTGCGTGGCGAGGCCGGCGGGCCGCCCGGGGGCCTGGCCCACATGGCGGCGTTCTTCGCCTTCCGGTTCTTCGACGTCGCGAAGATCCAGCCGGCCAGAAAGCTCGAGGATCTGCCCGGTGCGCTCGGCATCATGGCCGACGACCAGATGGCCGGTTTGTATGCCGGCCTGTCGCTCTGGCTCGTGCTGCCCTGGCTCGGTTGGTGAGATCATGGCCCGCAAAGGCAAGTCGTCCGGCAAGATCGCGCTGAAACTCGCGCTGGTGATGGGGGTCGTCTGCCTGCTCGGCGGCCTGATCGCCGCCGTCGCCGTGATCACCAATCTGTCGCCGTCGGTCAGCGATGGCGATTCGGTCAAGAAGGCCTGGCTCGTGGGTCTGCTGCTCGCCGCGGTGGTCGGCGCTCTCGGCGCCGTGGCCGGCTGGGTCGTCGGCGGCCAGTTCGGCACCCGGCTGACCGACCTCGGTCTCGCCGTCAGCAAGCTCGGCCGCGGCGGCACCGAAGTGAAGGTGCGCAGCAGCGGCGACGACGAGATCGGTGCCCTTGGCCGCGGCCTGCAGTTCCTGGCGACCGACCTGGCCAAGCTGCTCGGCGAACACGAGAAGGGCGGCGGCACGCTGGTGTCGATGGACCCGCAGGTCAAGCAGCTGCGCGACAAGGTCGTGCCGCAGCAACTGACGGGCATCGACGGCTACGAAGTCGATGGTTCGCTGGCTGCCGGCTCCCGCGGTGGGCTCGATTACTTCGATCTGGTGCGTGCCGAAGGCGAATCCGGCACCGGCACCTGCTATCTGGTGAGCGGCGAAGGCAACTCGGCGATGACGGTGGTCGCCTGTCGGATGGCCCGCGATGAACTGCATCGCGCGCTCGCCGCCGGCGCGGTGCCGCGCAAGGCGCTCGCCCATGCCAACAAGGTGCTGAAGCAGACCTTGCCCGCTGGCTGCTGTGCGCGCGCGACGCTGCTGCAGCTCGGCCCCGACGGCGCCAAGCTCTACCAGGCCGGTGCCCGCACCCCGCTGTTGATCTGCCAGCGCGGTGAAGTGCTCGAGCTCGCCGCCGAAGGCATCGCGCTCGGTCTCGACGACGGCCCGGTGTTCGAGAAGTCGATCCGGCCGCAGGAGATCCAGATGAGCCCGGGCACCCGGCTGGTCCTGTGCAACGATACGGCGCTGCGCACGCATGGCTTCCTGGACCTGCTGCGCCAGCACTCGCCGCGGCACACGGCGATGTTCATGAACATGGTGCTCGGCTCGCTCGAACAGGACGCCGGTGCCGACGGTCTGCGCGAGGACCTCGTGCTGTTGACGGCGAAGAAAGCGGGCCAGGCGTGAGCCAAGAGCATCACCAGGCGCCGGCCGGCACGTTCCAACGGCTGATCGAGGACATCTACTACGAACGCGACGCGGGCCGCGGCGTGCCGGGAACGTTGCTGTGGTTCGTCGAAGAAGTCGGCGAGCTGGTGCGCGCGATCCGCCGACGGCAACGGCAGAACCTCGAAGAGGAGTTCGGCGACGTCTACGCCTGGCTGGCGACCCTGGCGTCGCTGCATGGCATCGATCTGGAGGCGGTGGGCCGCGCCAAGTACGCCGCCGGTTGCCCGCGTTGTCGCGCGACTCCGTGCACCTGCCCGCACCCGGCTTGCTGAGCCCGCGAGCGCCGGTTCCCCCGTTTCCCGAATCCTCGGACCGGCACCCGTAGTCGCGGCCTCTGCCCGAGGACCGCCGTGGACCGTATTCTGCCAGAGCCGATGGTCGTACCCGAATTGCCAGCGCCGCATCCGCAACCCGCTGCGGTCGGGCCGGAGCGCACCGCCGATTGGGAGGCGTTCTACGCCAACTACCGCCAGCCGGGCTATCTGCCGGGCTTTGCGATCGGCAGCAAGCTGGGCGGCGGTGCGTTCGGGTTGGTGTTCAAGGCCACCCGGCAGTCGATCGGCAAGGACTATGCGATCAAGTTCCTGAAGGTCGACGACTCCGAGGTGCGACGCGCGGTGCTGCTCGAGCTCGAGCAGGTCAAGTACTTCGCCCAGGTCGATCATCCCAACCTGGTGTCGATCGAGGATCGTGGCGAGGTCGACGGCATCCCGTTCATCGTGATGGCCTATGCCGGTGCCGAGACGCTGAAGGACCGGTTGCCGGGGACGCGACCACGCGGCCGGAGCTGCTGCGCTGGTTCCTGCAGGCCTGCCGCGGGGTCGCGGCGCTGCACGAACGTTCGTTGGTGCACTTCGATCTGAAGCCGGCGAACGTGTTCCTGAAGGGTGGCGTCGCCCGCGTCGGGGATTACGGGCTGTCGAAGCTGGTGACGCACAGTCGCGGGTCGCTGTCGATGGGGCGCGGCACGCCGTATTACATGGCGCCGGAGATGCTGCAGCGGCGCGGCGATGCGCGCTCGGACATCTACTCGCTCGGCGTGATGCTGTTCGAGATCGTCTGCGGCGACGTGCCGTTCAAGGGCGACACGGAGTGGGAGGTGTTGCGCAAGCACGAACACGAACCGCCGGCGTTCCCCGCCGAACTCGGTCCCCGCGAACGAGCGGCGCTCGAACGGTGTCTGGCGAAGGATCCGGCGCAGCGATTCCAGAGCGTGCACGAACTGATCGCGGCGCTCGGCGCGCCGGCCAGTGCCGGTGCCGCGGCGTGGCAGGATGCCGGTTCGACGACTGCTGCGGTGACCTCGGCGCCACCGCCCGGGCCCGCGGCGACCGGGGCGTCGCCGCCGCCGACTCCGCCTGCCGACGATCCGTACGCCGGGTTCCGCAAGGCCGCTGGCGAAGCCGCGACCCATGCCGGCAAGATTGCGCGCGAGGCCATGGCGAATGCCAAGGCGATCGCGCGCAAGGCTTCGGCGCAGTTGCAGCAGAAGGTGCGGGAGCAGCCCTGGCGCGACGGGGTCGCCTCGCTGAAGCGCTGGTGGCACCTGCAACACGGCGAACGGGAAGCCCGCCGCCACGCGCGGCGGGCCGAACGCGAGCAGCGACGCGCGCAGCGGGCCGCCGAACGCCAGGCGGCGCGGGCGCGCGTTCGCAGCGTGTTCGGCAGGCTCGTCCGCACCGTCCTGGTCCTGGCCGTGATTCTCGGTGGCATCGCCCTGTTGCTGATGCCCGTGCGCAGTCAACCCTCCGGCGGCTACACGACCTGGCGCGAAGTCCTGGACCTGTCGATGGAACGACCGGCCTGGCTGTCGGTGGCCAGCGCTGATCCAGTTGCCGGCAAGCGTTTGATCGATTCGCGAGTCAACGAGCTGCAGCAGACCGCGCGCCGGTTGAATGCGCAGGAAGCCGTACGGGAACTCGCCTTCGTCAATGTCGAGCCGGTGATCCAGGCCGCGGCGACGGCAAACGTGCCGGCAGTGCGCAGCCAGTTGTACGCGTTCCTCGCCAGTCCGGGTTTCGACCGCGACCAGGCCGCCGAACTGGCCAGGAGCGGCCACCAGGTCGTGCAGCTCGCCGCCGCGGAACTGGCGATGGAGAACATGCTGTCGGTCGGCTCGCTCGATCGCGCCAACCGGCTGCACATGTTCCTGGCTGAAGCGCATGGCCTGCACGCGATCCGGATGTTCCTGCAGGAAGCAGGCCAGCGGCCGGCCGAATGGGCGCAGGCCAACCGCAACGCCGCGCGATTGTGGCAACTGTTCGTGCACGAATTCGCACGCGATGCCGACACCTGGCGCCTCTATCGCCGTGCCCGCGACCTGAAGTAGCGGCCGGTCGCCGGTCTTGCAGCCAAGAGCGCGGCAGCCGCGATGGGGTCGCAATCAGCCGCCGTTCCTGACACGATGGCGGCGTGACCGGGACAGAACTCGAGCCATCGCCGCCGCCGCCCCGCTTCGTGCAGGTGGCTTTGCCGTTGCCGCTGCGCCAGGAGTTCACGTACCGGCTCGCAGAAGCGCAGGACGTGCGGCCCGGCAATCGTGTGCGCGTGCCGTTCCACGGCCGCAACCTGGCCGGGGTCGTCATCGCGATCAGTGACACCACCGACGTGCCGCTGCCGAAGATCAAGGCGATCGACGCGGTGCTCGATGCCGAACTGACGCTGCCGGCGCCGTTGCTCGAGCTGGCGCGGCGGATGGCACGCACCTACGGCTGCAGTCTCGGCGAGGCGCTGGATGCGACGTTGCCGGCCGTGGCCAAGCGGCGCGGTCAGAAGCGCATTCCGTGTCTGGTCGTGCAGGCGCCGCACGATCTGGCGCTGCGCGCCGTCGCTGAACTCGAGGACAAGCATCAGCAGCGATCGCGCGTGCTGCGCACGGTGCTCGAGTTCGGTGGGCCGATGCCGGTGTTCGAGCTGATGCGCCGGACGCAGACCAGCGAGAGTCCGTGGCAGACGCTGGTCAAGCATGGCCTGCTGCGCAAGGTGCTGGTCGCCGAGGAACTGCACGACCTGACGCCGTCGCCCGACGAGCGCGCTGACCGGCACGACCTCAACGTCGACCAGCAACGGGCCGTCGCCGCCGTCGCGGCGGTGATCGAACGCGGCGCGCACCGGACGTTCCTGCTGCACGGCGTCACCGGCAGCGGCAAGACCGAGGTCTACCTGCGCATCCTCGAGGAGGTGCGCGCGCGCGGTCGTTCGGCGATCGTGCTGGTGCCCGAGATCTCGCTGACGCCGCAGACCGTCGGTCGGTTCGCGTCGCGGTTCCCGGACGTCGCGGTGCTGCACTCCGGGCTGACCGACGCCGAGCGCGGTCGGCAATGGCAGCGGCTGCTGCAGGGCAAGGCCAGCATCGCGATCGGCGCGCGCTCGGCGCTGTTCGCGCCGGTGCAGAATCTCGGCCTGATCGTCGTCGACGAAGAGCACGAGTCGTCGTTCAAGCAGGACAGCACGCCGCGCTACCACGCCCGCGAGATGGCGATCGTCCGCGGCGAGATCGAGGCGGCGCCGGTGGTGCTCGGTTCGGCGACGCCGACGCTCGAATCGATCGGCAAGGCGCGGCGCGGGATCTACGAACTGCTGACGCTGCCGGCGCGTGCCGGCAAAGGGCACACTGCCGAAGATCGTCGTGCAGGATCTGCGCGGCGAGCCGAAGGAAGTCCGCCGCGCCGGCGTGGTGCTGTCGCGCACGTTGCTGGTGATGATGGAAGAGCGGCTGCGCGTCCGCGATCAGGTGCTGCTGTTCCTGAACCGCCGCGGCTACTCGCCGGTGCTGCTGTGTCCCGGCTGCGGTGAAGTCGTCAAGTGCGAGCACTGTTCGGTGTCGATGACCTGGCACGTCCGGCGCGCGCGGCTGATCTGCCACTGGTGCTGCCGCGAGAAGCGGCGGCCGGAAATGTGCATGACCTGCCAGCACCCGGGCATGCACGAACTCGGGGTCGGCACCGAACGGCTCGAAGCGGTCGTGAAGGAGAAGTTTCCGCAGGCAATCGTCGCGCGGATGGATGCCGACACGATGGCCGAACGCGGCGCGCACGAACGGGTGCTGTCGGCGTTCCGCAAGAAGCACATCGACGTGCTGATCGGCACGCAGATGATCGCCAAGGGCCTCGATTTCCCGGATGTCACGCTGGTCGGTGTCGTCTCGGCCGACACCGGCCTGTTCGTGCCGGACTATCGCGCCGCCGAACGGACGTTCCAGCTGCTGGCGCAGGTCGCCGGTCGCGCCGGTCGTGCCGACAAGCCGGGTACGGTGGTGCTGCAGACGTTCTGTCCGGACAACTATGCGGTGCAGGCGGCGGCGCGGAACGACTACGACGCGTTCGTGCAGCAGGAACTGCTGTTCCGCAAGCAGACGGGGTATCCGCCGTTCTCGCGGCTGCTTCGGGTGCTGGCGGAGGCGCACGGCGAGGGCGAAGCGCGGCAGTTGTTGTTGGATGCGGTGGCGCCGATGCGGTCGTTGCCGGATGTCGAGGTGCTCGGACCGGCGCCGGCGGTGATCGCCAAGGTCAAGGACCGGTGGCGGTGGCACATGTTGTGCAAGTGCTACACGCCGGCGGCGTTCGAGAAGGCGATGGCGACGATCGGCACGGTCGAGGATCGCGCGACGCGGACGTGTCGGGTCACGCTCGACGTCGATCCGGCCAGTCTGATGTGAACGGCGCCCTCGTCGATCAGCGCTCGATTTCCGGTAGCGGTTCGGCGCGGTGCTTTGCCTGGTCGTGGATCACGACGCCGACCTCGGTCTGCGCCTTCGCGGCAGCGGCCTCGGCTTCGGTCATCGCACCGCCGCGCACCAGGTCGCGCAGGCACTCCCCGAGCTCGATCTGCAGTTGCGCTCTTGCTGATCGCACGTCTCGCTTCCAGGCATCGGCCGTGGTGAACGGGATCGTCGGGGTGCGGACTGCCGCGGTTGGCGCCTTCTGGGTCAGCTCGTGCAGCCAGATGTGGGCGTCGAAGCTGGCGCAAACCCCGAACTCCTGGCCCTCTGCCTGCTGCCGTGCGTACCAGAGATCTCCCAGCTTGTTCCAACTGGGGCCGAATGTCAGAACGTAGCGGACCGTCGGGGGAAACCCGACTTTGGCACTCTCGGGCCTCCGCGGGCGGCCGATGGAGACACTCCACACGCCTGGATCGTCGTCGGGCACCGTTACGTGGAGCCGATGATCGAGCCTGGACCACAACAGGGCCGAAAAGCCCGGAGCCCTCTGCTGACAAAGCACGGCGCCGATCGCGAGCGTGCGAATCTCCGGGTCCTGCCGTAGGAGAAAGCCATCGTGCCAGGTGCGCCCGGCGAACAGCTCGAGAAGTTGTCGTTCGTTGACGCGCGATTCGCGCAGCAGCAGGATCAGCGCCGCGTTGCCGCAGCGCTCGTCGTCGATCTGTGAGGTCAGTTCCTCCGCCGGCACCCGCGCGTCGAGTTCGATCAGCGCGTCGAGGACGAACGGCCGCACCTGGGTTGCGTTCTGGTTCTCGTTGCTCTCCCACCTGCGTAGCGCCTGTCGCAGTGCCGGGATCGTCGACTTGTCGCCGCACTCGCGAGCGTCATGCGCGGCCCACGCCACGGTGACGGCGTCGTCGCTGCGCAGTGCGTTCGCCAGGTTCGCGGCGACGGGTGGTCGTTCTTGTGCTGCCGCAAACGCGAGCAACAGAAGGGCGACACACGAGGGCCGCATCACAGGCCAACCTGGCGGCTGCCTCACGCGACGCCGGGGAACGTCTGGCCGAAGACTTCCTCGAGCGACGGTGCCCTCTGCGAGCGATCGTTCCAGAGGTCGAGTTCGGCCTGCGTGGCGATCCGGATCCGATGGACGAGTTCGGGTGGCAGCTCGCCAAAGCGCCGCATCAGCTGACGCAGCAACACACGGGTCGTGGCTTCGACATGGTCCTGAGCCAGCATCCGGTCGTCGGGTTGCATGACGGTATCCTCGGCGTTTGCGTGGATTCCCGTTCCGGTCGACGCCGGGCATGGCGCGGCCGGGGCGGCAATGGCAGCCATCCTACCAGGATCCTGTGGCGCATGGGTTCGCCCTTGGGCCCAGCGAGCCCCAGCGCTTCCGGTCGCGTGGTCGGGCTTGAACGGATAACCTCCGTACCGTGGTCGTCGCCATCGTCGGAGTGATCCTGGTCGCGTTGCCGATGCCGCAGGAGCCGATTCGCTGCAACCTGCTCGAGCCATCGACCACTGCCGCCACGCAGTCGCTGCGCGCCGCCTTGCCGCTGCCGCGCGGGGAGTTGCGGCTGCCGGACGCCGGGGCCGGGCGCGAGCCGATCGTCGCCGTGCAGTTGACCCATGGCGAACGCACGCTGACGGCGCCGGCGCTGCCGTTGTGGCGGTGGCCAGACGGCTCGGCCGGCGTGCTGCTGCTGACGGCGCAGGTTCCGTTCTCGGGCGGTGAGCACCACGGTTTCCTCGCCGAGCCGCTGCGCGACCGTGACGGCGTTGCCGCACGCGCATCGATGCCCACGCACCAACCCGCGATGCCCGACCCGTTGCCGCTGTGGACCGAACTGACCGACCCATGGGATCGCGTGCACGTCGCACACCTCGAGCCGGATCCCGAGGCCGGCCCAGGCGGCGTGCTGTTCGACACCGGCGTGCTCCGTGCCCGGCGGTTCGTCGCGATGCACCGGCTGCGCGACGGCGCCGCCGCCGGTCGGCCGTTGCTGCCGCTGCGCGCGTGGCTCTTGACCTGGCACGGCGAACGGCACGGTGAACTGACGCTGCAGCTCGCCAATCCGGCGAACGGTGATCGGAGCCTGGGGCCGATCCGCTTCGGTGCGTTCGCACTGCGGGTGCGGGACCCGCGCCTCCACTACCGCATGGCCTTCGCCGACGAACAGGCGATCCCGCCATCGACGCCGCACCCTGATGGCGGCGTCCACCAGTGGCTGCTGCCACCGGCCGCGACACACTACCTCGGCGAAGGCACCGCCAAGACGTTCCGGCTGCAGTTGTTCCACGATGATGGCGCGACCGATGCCGAACGCGCGGCCGGCCCGCGCGCAGCAGCGTTGGCGTTGCCGGATCTCGACGCGACACGGCGCAGCAAGGCGTTCGGTGCGCATGGTGGTCCGGCCCCCCGCGTCGAGGGGGCCGCGGATCTCGCCGGCGGCCAGGTCGGGGAATGGCGCCGGCAGGGCCGGTTCGGTCCGTTCGGCGACTTCGGCGATCCGGCCAATGGTGGTGCACCTGGAGCGCCGCGCAACGGTCCGACCGCACTGCACAACGTGCTGCGTTGGCAGAGCGCGGAGTTGTGGCAGATCGCCGAAGGGATGCTGTTGCAGCACAGCCTGCGACCGACTCCGGGACAGGTCGCGCATGCCCCCGAGGATCTCGAACCGTGGCGCCGCGGCCTCGGGCCGCGGGCAATCGCGGCGCCGCACGGTTTCACCATGCCGGACTACGAGCATGCCTCGGTCCTGCTGCCGTACGACTGCTGGTGGCTGACCGGCGATCCGTACGCGCGCGACGAACTGGCACGTCTGCGATCGGGCTTGTGGACCGTGCTGCGCAATACACCGTTCCTGACCAGTCGCGGCGAAGGCTGGTGCCTGCAGTCGCTGGCGCTGATCGCACGGGCCACCGGCGACGCGCCGTTGCTTGCCGACTTGCGCCAGCACGTTCGCGAACGGCTGCTGCCGGCGCTGTCACCGGGGCGGCAGGTCGCGATCGCGCAGCCCGCTCACGCCGATGTTCTCGACGGCAAGGAGCCGTTCGACGCGCCGTGGCAGATGGCAGCGCTGATCCACGGCCTGCACGCGGTGTGGGCGCAGACCGGCGACCCGGCGATCCGCGATGGAATGCTACGAGTCGCCGCTGTCATGGCCGGTCCGGGCTGGTTGCAGGACCATGGGCCCAAAACCTTCGTCGCCGCGCCCGACGCCAGCCGATACAGCCTTGCGGCGACGCCGGCCGATGACGCCGGCACCGCCGTCATGACGGTCGGCGCCTTCGCCCTCGCGGCGGAGGTGGCGAGCGATCCGCAGGTGGTGGCGCAGATGAACTCGCGCGTGGAACTGCTGCTCGGCAGGTTCGCGCCGGCCCAGGAACTGCACCGCCAGCAGGTCGCCGCCGCGAACGTCTGGTTGCAGTTCGCTCTGGATCGACGTTCGGGACACCAGTGATCGCAGCGGTCGTGTTCGGGTTCTGCTGGACGGACGGGCTCGCCCCGGTCGTCGGCGCGGCACCGTGGGACGTGCTCGCTCGCCAATTGCCGCGGCTCCTGGTCGTGGCGCTGAATGGCGGCGACGACCGCGGCGCGCGCTTCTTCCCGTTCCTGGGCAGCATGGACGGCAAGCGGTCGTTCCTGCATCTGCGCGAACTGCTGCCGCAGGAGACGCTGGCGTCGCTGCACAAGCAGGGCGAGGTGCAGTGTCTGGTCGATGGCGCGTTGCTCGGCGCGGTCGCGCGACTGCGCGTGCACGATGGCACCACCGGACGGTGCCTGTTCGACGGCGAGATCCCGTTCGAGCCGCTGCGGCCGCTCGAGGCGCTGCGCCGGATGCAGTTCGAGATCATGGGCGCGCTCGGCTGGACCGGGCGGCCGATGCCGCCGCCAGCGTTGCAGGGCGAGGCGCTGTCCTGGTTCCTGATCGCGCGCGACGAACTGTTGGCGATCGAGGCCAATCTGCTGAGCGAAGGCGATCCGCTGCGGGCGTTGCGGCGTTGCGTCGAACTGGCGCCGGACGCGCGCGAAGTGCAGGAGACCGCGGTCGAATTCGGCGCCCAGTTGGTGCGGCTGCAGACCCGCCGCGAACCGTTGGGCGAATTGCTGGCGGCGCTGGCCCCGCGGCCGGAGGTTGCCGCGGCGTTGCGGCGCAAGCTCGCGGGCCTGTTGCACGCGTGTGGCCACACGGCGGCCACTGCGGCCTGGATGCTGGTCGCGCAGCAGGACCCGCAGGACCAGGACGCGGTCGAACGGGCGGCCGGCCTGTTGTTCCGCGAAGGCCGACTGGATCTGGCTCGCGAACTGCTCGAGCAGGTGCGTGCCGTCGGTGCGCTGTCGGTGTCGGCGCTGGCGCAGCTCGCGGCCGTGGCCGATCGGACCGGGGACCGGCGCCTGCGCGATGACGTCTGCGGCGACCTGCTGCGCGCCAGTGCAGTGCCGGTGCCGGTGGCACGGCTCCTGGTGTCGTTCCTGTTCGAGATGGAACGGGTGGCGGATGCTCGCCGCGTGATCGAGCGGGCGCTGCAGGGCGATGCGCAGCAGGCGCCGATGTGGCTCGAGCACGGTCGGGCGTGCTTGTTGCTCGACGATCTCGGCGTGGCGGCGATGTCGTTGCGGCGCGCGCTCGCCCTCGGATTGCCGCAAGAACTCGGGAACGAAGCCCAGCGGCTGCTGCGTTTGTCGGCGGTGCCGGGGCTGTTGCGGGCGATGCAGGCGTCGGAGGCGGCGTTGCGCGAACAACGGCCGCGGGACGCGCTGCGGGCAGCGCGCCGGATCGTCCGGCAGGCCGGTGACGCCGGTGACGCGTGGTTGTTGCTCGGTGTCGTTCGCCACAAGCTACAGCAGGAATGGCGGGCGGAGCGGGCGCTGCGGCAGGCGATCGCGCTCGACCCGGATCTGGCCGAAGCGCACAACCGGCTCGGCATCTTGCTGGTCGGTCGCGGCCGCGTCGACGAGGGCTACGCCCACCTCAGCAAGGCCGAGCAACTGGCGCCGACGGATCCGTCGCCGCAGCTGCACCTGGCGCAGGCCTGCGTCGTGCTGGGCCGGCGCGACGAGGGGCGACAACACCTCGATCGGGCGGCGCAGCTTGGCGCCAATCCGAAGACCTTGGCCGCGGTCCGCGAACAGTTCTTTGCGGCCTGATGCGCGCGAGTGTCCGAGCATCGCCGAGATGGCGGTGTTCCTGTACTTCCAGTTCTGATCGAACGTGGTATCGGGGCAGGCGTCCGCCGATCATGCCGGGATGCGCTGCCCGATCGCGTTCGTTCCCCTCCTGCTCCTCGCTGCGGCTTGCCAACCGCTGACCTACGACCTGGCGGCCGTGCCGACGTCGATCAGCGCGCGTCCGCCTTCGGCCGGCGAAGGCCCAGGGGAAGCGTTCACCCTGACCGCCAAGAACGTGTTGTGGGTGCACGGCCTGTTCGGTCACGCCCAGCCCGATGTCGCCGGGCTCGTCGCCGGCGTCGCGCAAGGCAGCGGCGGGATCGCCGATTTCCGTGTCGTGCAGGCCGGGTCGTTCCACGACTGGTTCCTGACCCACCTGACCCTGGGCCTCATGCGGATGAAGACCGTGACGATCACCGGCACGCGGTTGCCGGCCCGGGCCGGCGGTTCGTAGCGACAAGGCCGGGCCGCGAGCGTGCGAAGCCGGGACGGCGGCGATAGAACGCACGTACTGATGACGTCCGATCCGCTGCTCGCCTGGCGCCAGCACTTCCCGATCACGCAGCGCGCCAACTACCTGATCAACAACTCGCTCGGTGCGATGCCGGCGGGGGCGCGGGCTTCGGTCACGCAGTTCCTCGATCAGTGGGAGAGCCGCGGTGTGCGAGCCTGGGGCGATGGCTGGTGGGTCTTGCAGGAGCAGTTCGGCGCGCTGCTCGAGGGCATCCTCGGGGTGCCCGAGCGCACCGTGTCGATGCATCAGAACGTCGCGGTCGCGCTGGAGATGATCCTGTCGTGTTTCGACTTCCGCAGCGCCGGCCCTCGCAACCGGATCGTGTATTCGGAACGCAATTTCCCGAGCGATCAATACATCTACGAAGCGCAGGTCCGTCGCGGCGCCGAACTGGTGCGGGTTCCCGGCCGTGACGACGGCATCGGGCTCGATCTGCAGCGGTTCCTCGATGCGATCGACGACCGCACGCTGCTGGTCGCGATCGATCACGTGTTGTTCCGCAGCTCGTGGATCGTCGACGCGGCGGCGATCGTCGAGAAGGCGCGGCGGGTCGGCGCGTTCGTGATCCTCGACACGTTCCATTCGGTCGGCATCGTGCCGCTGAAGTTGCGCGAGTGGGGCGTGCACGCCGCGGTCGGCGGGGCGCTGAAGTGGCTGTGCGGCGGGCCGGGCAACTGCTTCCTGTATGTCGATCCCGACGAACGGTCGCGGCTGATGCCCACGTTCACCGGCTGGGCGGCGCACAAGCAGCCGTTCCTGTTCTCGACCAAGGGGCAGGACTATCGCGACGATGGTGGCCGCTTCTTCACCGGCACGCCCAACGTGCCGGCGCTGGCCGCGGGCATGGCGGGCGTCGCGATCGTTGCCGAAGTCACCGTCGGGGCGATCCGCGCGCGCAATCGGCAATTGACGCAGTTGCTGCTGCAGGAGGCCGGGCGGCAGGGGCTTCCGAGTCGTTCGCCGGCCGATCCGGCGCAGCGTGGCGGTCACGTCGCGCTCGATGTGCCCGACGGCTACGCGGTTTGCCAGACGCTGGCGGCCGAGGAGATCGTCGTCGACTTCCGGCCCGATGCCGGCCTGCGGATCGCGCCGCACTTCTACAACACCGAGGACGAGGTGATTGCGGCGGTGCGCCGCATCCGGACGATCCTCGACACGCGCGCGCACGAGCGGTTCCGGCAGCAGGAGCGACGACCGGGATGAGGATCTGGGACATCAGCGAACCGCTGGAACCGGCGACGACGACGTTCCCCGGCGACACGCCGTTCGCGCAGGAGTGGGTGCTGCGGATGGAGCGCGGTGGCTCGTGCAACGTCAGTACGATCCGGCTGTCGACGCACGTTGGCACGCATGCCGATGCGCCACTGCACTACGACCTTGCTGGCGCCGACATGGCCGCTGTCGATCTGCGCCGCTACCTCGGTCGCTGCCGGGTTGTCGAGGTGCAGGGGCAAGGCGATCCAGCGCTGGTGACGGCCGCCCAGCTGACGCCGGAAGTGCTGCGCGGCGCGGAGCGGCTCTTGCTGCGCACCAATCCGGTGCACGACCATCGGCGCTGGAATGACCGGTTCACCGCGCTGGGGGCCGAGGCCGCCGAAGTGATCGCCGCCGCCGGCATCCTGCTGGTCGGCATCGACACGCCGAGCATGGACCACGCGGCCAGCAAGGATCTGCCCGCGCATCAGGCGTTGCGGCGCGGCAACGTCGCGCTGCTGGAGAACCTGGATCTGACCGCCGTGCCGGCCGGCGACTACGAGTTGATCGCGTTGCCGCTGCGCATCGTCGGCGGCGATAGCAGCCCGGTACGTGCGATCCTGCGCGAACTGCCGCCGACCGAACGCCAGAAGCGACCATGAGCAAACGCCCGATCAACCCCGAGGACCTCGCGCCGCCGATCGGCTTCGCGCACGGTTGGCTCGTCGAACACGGCCCGCAGCGGACACTGTACCTGGCCGGCCAGTGCGGCTATGACCGCGGCGGTCGCGTGGTGTCGCCCGGCGATCTGGTGGCGCAGCTCGAACTGGCGATGCGCAACATCGGTTCGGTGCTGCGCGACGCCGGCATGCAGTATGCCGATCTCGTGCAGCTCGACTTCTACGTGACCAGCCGCGACGACTACGCCACCGCGCGCAAGGAGTTCGGCCGGGTCTGGAAGCAGCTGTGCGGCAAGCACTACCCGGGCATGGCGCTGTTCCAGGTCGTTTCGCTGTTCGATCTGCAGGCACGCATCGAGATCCAGGGGATCGCGGCGACATGAGTGGTCGCGCGATGTCCGGATTGCCGTTGGCGGCCCTGCTGGCAGCCTGCGTCGGGCCCGAGGACACCGGCTGGCCGATCGACGAGTCGGGTGACCACGTCACCGTGACCGTGCTCGACAACGATTGGGTCCGGGTCGGCGACCGGCGCCTGCCGGTCGACCTGTTCCTGCTCGAGATGCGCCAGCGGACCAGGCCGCTGCCGCCGGAGGAAGCGCGGCGGATGATCGTGCACATCCTGGTCGAGGCGCCGGCGACGCTGGACGTGCGGCACGTCATCGATCGGTTGGCGGACCAACTGTTCATCGCCGGCATCCGGCAGATCCGCTATCTGTAGCTGCCAGAGATGACCCTGCTGCGCACCCACATCCCGCCCGAGCTGGTGGTGTTCGACGTCGATGGCACGCTGCACGACACTTTCCGATGGTGGGCGCCGGTGATCCGGGCAGGGCTGCAGCGGTTTGGCGAACGCGAGGGCATCGCCATCGAACTGCCGGACGACGAGACGGCGGAGGCCGTGGTCGGCATGCGCGACGCCGGCGTCTGGGGACCGTTCCTGCCCGAAGGCCACAAGCATCGCTGGCAGGACCTGCGGGCGATGGTCGTGCCGATGGAGGTCGAGAAGGTCAGCGACGGCACCGACTATCTGTTTGCCGGCGTCCGGCAGTTGTTGCCGCACCTGCGCCGGATCGGCGTGCGGGTGGCGCTCGCCAGCAATTGCCGGACGACCTACATGGGCGCAATGAAGCACGGGCAGGGCCTGGCGGCGCTCTCCGATTGGCAGTTCTGCCTGGACAGTCCGGGCGTGCAGAGCAAGACCGACATGCTGCGGATCGCGCGCGAGACCGCCGGAGCCGAACGGGTGGTGATGGTGGGTGACCGCGAGCCGGACCAGGAGGCGGCGCAGGCGCTGGGCTGGCCGTTCGTCTGGCGGCGCAACGACCGGTGTGATCTCGGAAACAGCGACGCGGTCTGGGGCGGTGACCCCGACGAACTGCTGGGGCTGCTTGGATTGGCGCGAATGGAGTAACCTTTCCGAATATGCCTTCGGCGGGGCGTAGGCTGCCCCCTTGCCGGTGCCTCCCGCGGTGCTCCCGATGATCCAAGTTCTCCCCAGTTCTGCCCACATCACCTGGTTGATCAGCCCGATGGCGCTGATTTTCTGGGTGCCTGCCCTCGGGTTGTTCGGGTGGTGGCTCAAGAATCGTGCGGAGGAACGGAAGCGGCGGCTCGATCTCGTCGCGCAGGCGCTGTCGCAATCGTCGACACCGCCTGAGGTGCGAGCCGAACTGTTGCGCGCGCTGCGACCCCCGACCGGTCGACTGCTGGCGACCATCGGGTGGTTTGGCCTGGTGACCGGGATCACTGGCTGGTCGATCGATGGCGGGCGTTACTACCTGCCGTGGCTGATCACAACCGTCGCCAGCTTTGCCGTGTTGACCTTGCCGATCGTCTGGCGCGAGGTCGAGTCGCACCGCCCGATCCGGCAGGAGCCATGAGCCATGGACTTCACCGTCATCATCGTCGCCGGCATGGCCTTCGCGCTGATCGGTGGCGCCATCGACCAGCGCAAGAAGGCTTCGGCCGAGCGCACGCGGCTGCTGCAGGAGGCGATCCGCAACAACTCGGGTCGCGATGTGGTCGAGGCGCTGACCTGGCACGTCACCGGCAAGAAGCCGGAGGCGCCCAAGCAGCCGGCCAAGAGTGGCGTCGGCATGGCGATCCTGCTGGCGATCGGCTGGCTGACCTTGTTCTCCGGGGTCGGCGTGCTGGTGCTCGGCGCGATGCTCGAAGAAGAAGGCGCGATCGGCGCCGGCGTGCTGGTGTCGATCATCGGTTTTGGTCTGGTGACCTATCCGTTCGCGTTGCGCGAACTCGAAGCCCGGCGCGAGCCGCAGTGAGGTGAACCATGCTGGCCATGCGCGATGAAGAAGCGTTCGTGATGTGCTCGGTGTTCGCGCTGATCGGCGCCGCCACCTGGATGGGGCATCGCGCCAAGCTCAAGCACAAGCGCCTGCAGGTGATCGAGAAGGCGCTCGAGTCGCCGATGCTGGATGACCTGACGCGGCGCTCGCTGCTCGATGCGCTCGGCGCCGAAGACCGCAACTCCTCGGCGTGGACGCGCGCGCTCGGCCAGCACCTGACGTTCCTCGGCCGCAATCTGTTGTTCCTGGTCGGTTGGATGACGATGTTCGTCGGCGCCGCCTTCTGGCTGGTCAACACGACGATCGACGACGATCGCTACTCGGCGCAGGGCGGCATGATCGCGACCATCGTCGGTTTCGGTCTGGTGACGTTGCCGATGGCGTTGCGCGAACTCGACCGGCGCCACGCCCACATGTGATCGAGGTGAACCATGCTTGCACTGAGTGATGGCAGTACCCTGTTGCTGATCGCGTTCGTCCTGCCGCTCGGCCTGATCTTCACCGCCTTGATGGTGCGGATGACCAACCGACACAATCTGCGCGAGGAGCGGTTGAAAGTGCTGCAGAAGGCGCTCGAGGCGCCTGCCCTCGACGAGTCGACGCGGCGTCAGGTGCTCGAGGTGCTGTCGCTCGAAGAACGGCGGGCGGCGGACTTCTGGGGCAATCTGGCGGTTTTCTTCCGGTGTTGGGTGCCGCGTGTCAGTGTCGCCATCGGCTGGATCCTGCTGGTGTTCTGCGGCGGGATGTGGACGGTGTTGCGGCTGACCGACAACCACCGCGGCGACTTCTCCCTGGTGGCCTTCGCCATGATCGGCCTGGTCCTGGTCAGCCTGCCGATGGCGCTCCGCGAGTTCGATCGTCGTTCGACAAACCAGCCGGCGTGAGCCTGCCGAGCGCCGACGAACTGCGCCAGCGGGCGAGCGAACTGCTGCAGCAATGGCGCGTCAACGACACCGCGATCGCAGTGCGGTGGAACCGCCGGCTCACGACCACCGCCGGCCGCGCGTTCCCGATCGGCGGTCGGGTCGAACTCAATCCGCGTCTGCTGGCGCGCGCGCCCGAGCAACTCGAGATGGTGCTGGTGCACGAAGTGGCACACATCGCCGTGCATCGGCTGTTCGGGCCGAATGTCCCGGCCCACGGCCGGCACTGGCGCAGCCTGATGGCGCATGCCGGGCAGCCGCCGGCAGTGACCCATGACATTCCGGTGCACGACCTGCGCCGCAGTCGCCGACGCTGGCTCTACCTGCGTCTCTGCGACGCCTGCAGCGCCCGCGCCATCGGTGACACGGTGTCGCATGGGCGCTGCGCGGCGTGCGGCGTCAGGGAACGGTTCCTGGTGCTGCGCGCGCCGGCCGGCGCTCGGGGGCGCGCTGCATTGATGCGGTTGACCGCTGCCGACATACGGTCGCGTTGCCGGCGATGATTGTGCGGCCGAGTGCGAGGCCAACCGGGCCCTGACCCGGTCGCAGTCATCGAGTAGAATTACTCGGCCCAGGATTTGGACCTGGCCAAGAAGATCCACCATGACGTTCACCCCACGCCTGTTCCTGCCGGTGCTGCTCGCGGTTCCCGCCCTGGTCGCGCAGACGATACAACCGCCATTCAACATCTCATACTCCTACACCGACCTCGGCTCGGTGCCTGGCGTGCCGCCCAGCTACGGCGGCATCACGTTCAAGGCGAACGATCCGAGCCGGCTGTTGATCGGCGGCGGCGCCAACGGCAGTGCCGGGGTGATCTATGAGGTCGCGGTGACCCGCAACCCGTCTGGGCGCGTGACTGGCTTCAGCGGCACCGCGACCCAGTTCTCGACTGCCCCGAACATCGATGGCGGGCTGTTCTATGGCCCTGGCGGCGTCCTGTTCTTCACGATGTTCCCGAACGGTTCTCTCGGCCAGATCCGGCCGGGCAGCACGACGCCGGACCGGATCGTCGATCTGCTGGCGGCCGGTGTGGCCGGTTCGGTGGGTGCCGCGAACATCACGCCGGCCGGCTTTCCGAACCCCGGCATGCTGCGGATCGCCAGCTACGGGAGCGGCAACTGGTACGACGCGACGCTGACCGCCGATGGCAACGGCACGTATGACGTCACCGGCGTGTCACCCGGCACGTTCATCGGCAGTGGCCCGGAGGGGCTGATGTACGTGCCGCCGGGCTCGTCGCTGATTCCGGACTACAGTTACGTGATCATCAGTGAGTATGGCGGCGGCAACATCGTGCTGTACCAGATCGACGCGCAGGGCCGCCCGATTCCGACGTCGCGGGTGGTGTTCATGAACGGGATCGGCGGCGCCGAAGGTGCGTGCATCGATCCGATCACCGGCGATTTCTTCTTCTCGACCTTCGGCGGCGGCGATCGCGTGATCTCGGTGCAGGGCTTTGGCGTGTGCGGCAGCTTCATCACCTACGGCGCTGGCGGCGGCGGCACCACCATCCCGCAGATCGGCGGCGGCGGCTGCGCCGGTCGTGGCCAACAGGCGGAGATCCGGATCACCGGCGGCGTGCCGTCGGCGTTCGGGGTGATGGTCGGTGGTTTCCAGCGCTTCAATCAGCCGATCCTGAACATGACGCTGCTGGCCCAGCCGTTCGCGACGTTCTTCCACCCGCTCGACACTGCCGGTGCGTTCACGCTGCCGGCACAACTGCCGATCGACCCGTTCCTGTCGGGCCTGCACGTCTACTTCCAGTCCTTCTATCTGGACGCCAACGCGCCGCTCGGAGTCACCGGAACCGCCGGCCTCGACATGACCGTGCGCTGACGCGGCGCTCAGAGCGGGCGCAGGGTGCCGAACCCGCCATCGACACCGAGCGTCCGACCGTTCAGCCAATCGCTGGCCGGGTCGAGCAGGAACGCGATGGCCCGGGCGACGTCCTCGGGCCGGCCGATGCGGCCGCTCGGGTTCTGCGCGGCCGCAGCCGCTGCGACCCCCTGGCGCTCCAGCAGGCTGGCGGTCATCCGGCTGGCGACCAGTGCCGGCGCGACACAGTGGAAGCGGATCCGGCGGCGCGCGTGCGTCGCGGCCGCAGCGCGCGCGAGGCCTTCCAGCCCGGCCTTGGCGGCGGCGATCGCTTCGTGGTTGGGCAACCCGATGGTGGCCGCCACCGAACTGACGAACACGACGCTGCCGCCGGCCGTGATCAGTTCTGGCGCCGCCATGGTCACGCCGAAGGCCGAGGACAGGTTGGTCTCCACGACTTCGTGCCATTCGCTGCCGGTGGTCCTCTGCGCCGGCTTCAGCAGCAGCGAACCGACGCAGTGAGCGATGCCGTGGATCGGCGCGCCGGCGCAGGTGGCGCGCAACGTGTCGCGCACGCCCTCGGCGTCGATCCGGGTCAACGGCGCGGTCGTGCCTCCGGTCGCGGCGGCCACGGCTTGCAGGCGGTCCTGGTCCCGGCCAAGCAGCACCAGCCGTGCCCCGCGGCTCGCGAGTTCCGTTGCCACCGCGGAGCCAACGGCACCGGTGGCACCGAGGATCACGAACGTGCCGTCCAGCGGACCAGTCGCCATGTCGTCGTTTTCGCCGGGCCGGCCTGCCCGGATGCGGCGGCCTGCATCCGCCGCCGATCTGCGGCGAACACCGTCGCATGCGACCCGAGTTCACTTTGCTCTACGACAGCGAGTGCCCGTTCTGTCGCCGGGAGGTGGACTGGTTGCGCCGGCGTGCTGCCGGCGACCGGTTGGCGGCCACCGACATCGCCGCGCCGGAGTTCGATGCCGGTCGCTTCGGTCTGACCCTCGCCGACGTGCGGGCCCGGTTGCACGGCATCACCGCCGACGGCCACATCTTGACGGGCATGGACGCGATCCGCGCCGCCTGGCGCGCGGTCGGTCTCGGTTGGGTCATGGCGCCGACCGGCTGGCCGTTGCTGCGTCCGTTCGCCGATCTGGGCTATCGCGTCTTCGCCCGTTACCGCGTCCGGCTCGGCCGCTGGTTCGGCCGTCGGTGCCGGGATCGGTGTCCCGTGCGCTAGGTCGGGCCTCGAGCCAGCAGCAATACCGCCGCGATGAGTGCGCGCACGCTCCACGCCGCGGTGCGGAGCCAGTTGCTGCCGACCAGTCGTCGGATCGTCGGCGGATGCGCGCCTGCGGCCAGACGCCGGTGGCACGGAACCTGGATCAGGAACGTGCTCGCCCAGACCGCCGCCAACGCCACCAGGCCGGCCATCGTCGCGGTCGCGAGTTCTCCCGGCGCGAACCACCAGAGCGCGCCGGCGAGGATTGCCTCCGCCGTCATCGTGGGCAGCACGATCCAATTGGTCCGGCGGCAGTGTTCGCGTTCGTAGGCGACGAACGCTTCGGTGCCGACGGCGGCGAACAACGGGTAGTGGACCAACTGGACGAACCAGATCAGGCCGCCCAGGAACCAGGTCACGGCGGCGTGCAGGACGACCGCGAGGTCCCAGGTCATCGGCGGTGGTGGTGCCAGGCTGCCCGCAGCAGCAGGGCGAACGGCAGCCACCAGATCAGGTCGTTGGTGACGATCAGCCAGCCGCAGCGCCACGGCAGTTCGCCGCGGACGGCGGCGTCGACGAAACCGATCGGGCCGAGCACCTTGCCGAGCAGTCCGACCAGCACGATCGGCCAGTGGCGCAGCGCCGCGAATGCCGCGATCGCGTAGCCGACGCCGTAGACGCCGACGATCATGCCGATGCATTGCCATAGCGCGGGCAGATCGGGGGGTCGCAGGCCGGCCAGTTCGAACCATGCCATCGGCGCCAGCATGGCGGCGGCGCCGAAGGCGAGGTTGTAGACGGCCGCCGCGAGCAGCACGGGCTTTGCCCAGCGTGGGCCGCGGTCGTTCGGCATGATCCTGGTTTCGTCCGCAACCGGGCAACGGATGCGTCGGTGTGGCATGATGCGCCGCGCATGAGCCGTTCCGCCGACCTGTTCGAGGAAATCGTCCGCTTGCGCCGCGAAGGCATCCCGGCGGCACTGGCGACGATCGTCAACACGCGCGGCTCGACCCCCGGACGCACCACGATGCGGCTGCTCGTGCTCGACGACGGCACGTTCCTTGGCACCGTCGGCGGTGGCTGTCTCGAGGCCGAGGTCTACGACACGGCGCGCCAGGTGCTCGCCGACGAACAACCGCGGACGTTGACATTCCGGCTGACCGAGAAGGACTCGCCGGACTCCGGCCTGATGTGCGGCGGGGAGGTGACCATCTTCGTGGAGCCGATCACGACTCCGGTGCTGTGGATCTTCGGCGGCGGTCATGTCAGCAAGGCGCTATGTCAGGTCGCGAGCCTGGCCGGGTTCCGGGTCACCGTGGTCGACGACCGGGCGATGTATGCCTCGGCCGAGCGCTTCCCCGAGGCGGCGGCCACACAGACCGGCGCCTTTGCCGACGTCGTGGCGGCGATGCCGATTCGCGCCAACAGTTACGCCGTGGTCGTCACCCGCGGCCACCGGGAAGACGGCCTGGTCCTGGCCGAACTGGCACGGCGGCATGCGGCCGGGGCGCGGCTGCGGTTCCTCGGCATGATCGGCAGCCGGTCCAAGCAGACGTTGCTGTGGAAGCACCTGCGGGCGCACGGGGTCGGTGACGAGTTCTTGGCGACCGTACGGACGCCGATGGGCGCCTGGATCGGCGCCCGCAGCCACGAGGAGATCGCCGTCTCGGTCGTCGCCGAGCTGGTGGCCGTCCGGCGGACCGGTAGCGATCTGGCCGGCACCTGGGCCGGGCGCCGGAAGGCCCCGTCCGAGCGTTCGACGCCGGCGGTGGTCGAGCCGGGCTCGGATGTCGAGACCGCCTGACCGGATCGGTTGTCAGACCGCCGAACCGCGACGGCCGTCACGCCGTTGTCTCGAACCGGCCGGCTCGGCATGATGTTCCGCCCCTCCCTACGGCGGACCCCTCCCGCTGCGACCGACTGGCACCGAGCTCATGAAGTCCCAATTCGCTGCGCTCCTGTTTTGCACCGCGTTGCCCGTTCTGGCCCAGAACGACAGCGTCTGGCTGACCACCGGCGAGACCGTCCGCGACGTCACCGTCACGTCGTGGGACGTGCGCGCCCTGAAGTACACCAAGGGCGGCGGCAACGAGACCGTGCCGAGCGACAAGGTCGCGCAGGTCGTGCTGGCCAAGTACAAGGACCAGTACCGCCGCGGCATCGATGGGCGCGACCCCGACTTCTTCCTCGGCACCGCCGGCGAGTGCGTGACCGCCAAGAACCTGCTGTTGGCGCAGTTCGGGTTCCATGCCGCCGCCAGGCTCTGGTTCGACAACGGCGAGGCCGCGAAGGCGGTCAGCGCGCTCGACGAAATGGTCAAGCAGTGTCCGGATGCCGGGCTGCTGCCCGAGGTGTACCGGATGAAGTTCGAGTACTACATGGGCCGCGGCCAGGGCGGCGCGCGGGACGCCAGTGCGGTCGCCAAGAAGTACATCGCCGACGCCAACGGCAACGCGTGGCCGGCTGGTTTCGCGATGGAAGGCGAGTTCTTCGCGGCCATGGCCGATCGGGTGGGCGGCGGTGACGCCAAGACGTTCGAAAGCAAGTTGCGTGAGATCATCGGCCGCGCGTTGGGCAGCTTCCCGCAGCTCGCCAATCGCGCCAACGTGCAGCTCGGCAACAGCCTGCGCGATTCCGGCAAGAACGAGGATGCGCGCAAGATCTACCAGGACATCGTCGACAAGGATGGCGTCGACGAGAACGCTCGCGCCGGCGCCTATATCGGGCTTGGCACGATCCGGTCGGCCGAGGGTTCGCCAGGGGCCAAGGACGCCTATCGCGAAGCGATGCTGCTGTTCCTGCGCGTGCGGATCGAGGCCAGGGGCTGTTGGGACTCCCTGCAGGCCGAGGCGCTGTATGGCGCGATGGACGCGGCGTTGAAGTGGGGCGGCGAGGATTCGCGCACGATCGCCGGTCGCTGCAAATTCCTGATCACCACCGAGTACGGCGACACCGAGTGGGCCGAACGGGCCAAGGGCCGGTGAGTTCCTCGCCCGGCGCCGAGTCGGGCAATGGCGGGTCGGGCAACCCCGTATCGGGCAATCGGGAGCCGGCGCCGCGCGGCCGCGGCGATGCCAATCCCGCGCTGCAGCTGGCGCAGCCACCCGGCCGCTGCAGTGATGCCGCCTTCTGGCCGTTCTGGGCGGGTTTCGGCGGCGCGATGCGGCTGTGGTTCCGCCTGCGGGCCGAGAACCGGCCGCCGCTTCGTGGCGCCTGCGTGTTGGCCGCCAACCACGTGTCGTACCTCGATCCGCTGCTGCTCGGCGCGGTCGTGCCGCGTCGGATCGTCTACCTGATGACCGAGACGGTGTGGCGGTCGCGGGCGATGGGCTGGTTCTACCGCTGGAATCGAACGATCCCGCTCGCGGTCCGGACCGCCAATCGCGATGCCATGCGCGCGGCGCGATCCGTGCTGCAGCAGGGACGTCTGCTCGGCATCTTTCCGGAGGGCGGCCTGAGCCGCGACGGTGGTCTGCTGCTCGGCAATCCTGGCGCCGTGGCGCTGGTGCTGCAGGAAGGCGTGCCGATCGTGCCGGTAGGCATCGTTGGCGCCGAACAGGCGTTGCCAGTCGGGGCCCGGTGGCCGCGTCCGCGCAAGATCACGATCCGGTTCGGCCAGCCGATCACGGCCGAAGAACTGTCGGCGTTGAGCCAGGA
Organism: Planctomycetota bacterium; assembly: GCA_016713175.1. Classification (GTDB taxonomy): domain Bacteria; phylum Planctomycetota; class UBA1135; order UBA1135; family UBA2386; genus JADJPQ01. The sequence goes on along the minus strand of JADJPQ010000003.1, from coordinate 504,128 downwards.
CCGCAGGGTGCGGCTGCAGCTCGCGACCAAGAAGATCATGGCGGCGATTGCCGAACTGTGCGGCAAGGACACCCGCGAACGCGAACTCGAACGGTTGCGGCCGGCGCCACGCTGAAACAGCGAGGCGCTGACGCCGGCGCGTTCGTGCCGAGGATTTTCCGGTTTCCGAGCCTGATTCGGGCCTTCCCGTTCCACTAAGGCACCGGTTCACGAATGCGTTCCTCGCCCGCAGGGAGGGTGGGGACATGGAAGGAGTGCAGGCTTGGACGACTGCCTGGCGGCAGGCGCGGACGTTCCTGGCGCGCTGGCGCGACCCGGCGACGCGCAACGAGCGGGATGATCTGGCGCAGGAAGCGGCGCTGGCGGCCTGGCAACAGGCCGATCGCGTGCGCGACGGCGAGGCGTTTCCGGCGATGGTCCGGACGATTGCGCGGCGCGTGCGTTGGCGACGGCTGCAGGCGTTGTCGAAGTCGGGTTGGCCGCTCGCCGACCCGCTGCATGACGAAGGGGTTGGCTACCAGCAGGACCGCGACTGCTTCCTGGTCTGCGGCAATGCCGTGGACCGGCTGTGGCTCCTGATGCAGCTCGATCTGGTGCTCGCGGAGATCGATGGGACCAATCGCCAGCTGCTGCTGCTGTTTCACGAGGGCTTCTGCTGCGCCGAACTGGCGATGCGATTCCGGATGCCGGAACCGCTCGTCAAGGTGCGGCTGTACCGCACCCGCAACACGGTCAGGGCGCGGCTCGAGGCGAAGGTCCGCAAGGCGGGCTGCTTCGAGGTGATGGACCGTGACGACAACCGAGGAGACCGACGATGAAGACGACGAAGAAGACGATGCTGACGACGGTGCTGTTCATGTTCTCGCTGTTGCTGACCTTGCCGGCGCAGGCCGGCGGTCCGCCAGTGGCCGGTGGCGACAACACGCCGGTGGCGACCGGCAAGCCGGCGGCGCGCGGCAAGCTCAGTGCGGCGGCCAAGGCGGCGATCGCCGCGGCCAAGGACCTGGCCGCGCGGATCACGGGGCTGGAGGGCGGCGAACGCGCGGCGGCGATCGAGGCGGCGGCGAATGCCTACGACAAGATCACGACCGATTTCGCCGTCGAGCCGGCGGCGGCGGCGCAGGCGGCGTTTGCGGCGGGGGAACTGTGGCAGCGGCAGGGCAGCCTGCCACTCGCCGAGCGCGACTTCCTGCTGGCGGCACAACTCGATCCGCAGCGCTTCGGGCAACGCGGCCTGCTGGAGGCGGCCGAGGCCCAGCGCCGGCAGAAGCAGTTCGACAAGGCGCTGGCGACGTTTGCGCAGGCGGCGGCCGCCGATCCGGCATCGGCACGGGCGCACGAGGCGCGGCTGGCGATCGGCCGGGTGCAACAGCAGTCAGGGCAGATCGAGGCGGCGATCACCGCGTTCCAGGCGGCGTTGGAGGCGGTCGAGAAGCCGCGGCAGGTGATCGAGACCTGTGACCTGCTGGCCAAGGCATGGCTGCAGAAGGGCGATCTCGGCGCCGCCGAGCGGGCGATCACGCATGCCGATGAGGCCGTAGCCAACGTCGTCGAACCCGATCCGGTGGTGCGCGAACGGCTGCAGAAGGCGCTGGCGGGCATGAGCGCGCGGAAGGCCCTGCAGAAGGCCCGGGACAAGGCTGCCGGCACGGCCAAGGATGCGCGGGCGGTCGAGGCTGCCACCGGCGGCGGGCGGTGATCCGTTGCGGTCGGGAACGACAGGGCGCCGCCCGGTCCTCCGAGGCCCCAGCCTTCGGGTCGGCGCCGCGCGCCGCGTCGGGTTCGCCCGGCGCGGTGCGTTTTCAGCGCACGCCGATGCCGTAGTAGGTGAAACCCTGGCCGCGGACGCGTTCGCCGTCCCAGATGTTCCGGCCGTCGAACAGCACCGGTTGCTTCAACAACGGCTTGATCTCGTCGAGATCGAGGTGGCGGAACTCGCTCCACTCGGTCACCAGGATCAGCCCGTCGGCGCCCTTGCAGGCGGCCAGCGCCGAGTCGGAATAGCCGATCTTGTCGCCGATCACCCGCCGTGCTTCCTTGATCGCTTCCGGGTCGAAGGCGGTCACCGTCGCGCCGGCCTGCAGCAGTTTGTCGACGACGACGACGCTCGGCGCTTCCCGCATGTCGTCGGTCTTCGGCTTGAACGCCAGACCCCACAGCGCGAAGTGGCGGCCCTTGACGCTGCCGCCGAAGTGCTTCATCACCTTGTCGAACAGCAGGCTCTTCTGCTCTTCGTTGACGCGCTCCACCGCCGGCACGATGTGCGGCGTGTAGCCGTGTTCCTTCGCCGTCGACACCAGCGCGCGGACGTCCTTGGGGAAGCACGAACCGCCATAGCCGACGCCGGCGAACAGGAACGGGAAGCCGATGCGCGCATCGGTGCCGATGCCCTTGCGCACCTGATTCACATCCGCACCGACCGCCTCGCAGATGCGGGCCATCTCGTTCATGAACGAGATCCGGGTCGCCAGCATCGCGTTGGCCGCGTACTTGGTCATCTCGGCCGACGGCGGATCCATGAACAGGATCGGCTTGCCGGTGCGCAGGTACGGCGCGTACAGCTCTTCCATGACCTTGCGCGCCCGTTCGGTCTCGCAGCCGACGACCACGCGGTCGGGTTTGGTGAAGTCCTCGATGGCGGCACCTTCCTTCAGGAACTCCGGATTGCTGACCACATCGAACGTCAACCTGGTCTTGGCGGCGATCCGATCGCGCACCTTCTGGTTGGTGCCGACCGGCACCGTGCTCTTCAGCACGACGGTCTTGTGGCCCTCCATCGCGGTGCCGATCGCGTCGGCGACCGCCAGCACGTGCGTCAGGTCGGCGCTGCCGTCTTCGTCCTGCGGCGTGCCGACGGCGATGAAGATCACGGCCGCCTTCTTGATCGCGCCCACCACGTCGCTGCTGAAGAACAGCCGGCCCTCGGCGACGTTGCGCTGCACCAGTTCTTCCAACCCCGGTTCGTAGATCGGGATCTCGCCGCGCAGCAGGCGGGCGATCTTGTCCTCGTTGACGTCGACGCAGGTGACGCGGTTGCCCGTGTCGGCGAAGCACGTGCCAACGACGAGGCCGACGTAACCGGAGCCGATGACGGCGATCTTCATGGTGTGTATTCGGGATTCAGGGGGGAAGGACGGTAGCGGGGGTCAGAAAGCGTCGCAACTTCTGCAAGGCCCGCTGCGCGCCACCGATTAAGATTCGGCACATGCGGCGCGCGATCTTCACTGTCTCGGCTTCCCTGTTGTCGGTTTCCTGCACGATCCCGCGCACCGTCGACCATCTGCAGGAGCGCTGCCCGCCGCCGGAATTCGGTCGGCCGGCGTGGGTGCGGACCTGCGCCGGCGCCGGCGCCTGGGTCGGGGGCATCCTCGGCGGCGTGCTGTCGATCGGCCTGCTGCCGGTCACGTTCCCGATCAGCCTGCTGGCCGAGGACGGGCTCGGCGAACAGTCGCAGACCGAGTTCCTGTTCCTGCCGGCCACGGGCGGCGCGGCGCTGGGACACTTCCTGCTCGGCACGCCGCCGGATGTCGTCGATCACGTGTTCCGCCGGGCGTGGTTTGTCGACCCGCAACCGGAGAACACCTACGAACTGGTGCCGATGGCGCCGCCGCAGTCGCCGGCGCCGTCCGATGCGTCGCCAGCCACGGCGCCGTCCACCGGGAAATGAGCAGGAAGCACGTCCATCGCGATCGTCGGCGGACCGACAAGACGATGGACGAGGCGTTCGCCGCACTCGAACGCGGCGAGACGGTGCTGGCGCTGCGGCTGGCGCGACGAGCGCGCGAAGCCGGGACGATGAATCCGCGGATCCTGTTCGATCATGCGACGATCGCGCTGCGGGTCGACGAGGTCGCCGAGGCGGAGGATTCGCTGCGGGCGGCGATCGCGCAGGCACCTGGCTTCGCGTCGGCGTTCACGGCGCTGGCCGAACTGCAGTGGCGGGCCAACAAGCGACCGGCGGCGCTGCGGTTGATCGAGCGTGCCTGCGAACTCGACCCGGCGGATGCGCGGGCGGCGGGGCTGTTGCGGCAGTTCCGTGAATTGGCGCCGGAACTGGCGGCGCCGGCGCCGGTGGTCGTCGAGCCCTCGCCGATCACGGCGCGCACCGCAACTCTGGACCTGGCGGTCCTGGCTGATGCCCTGGTGGCGCGCGGGCACGCGGTGTTGTCCAGTCTGTTGTCGCCGGTCGCGGCGGCGGCATTGCGGAGCATGCTGGCGTCGGCGAATGAACTCGATCGCGAGATCGCGGTCGGTGATCCGCGCGCTGCGCCGGCGCGCTATCGCTGGTTCCTCGAATTGCCGTCGCTGGTCGCCGATCTGCAGGCGGAGTTGTTTGCGCGTTGCGCCCAGCTCGGCGATCGGCTGGCGGAGACTCTCGGCAGCGATCGGCGGTTGCCGGCCACGATCGCCGCGTGGCGGCGGCATCGCGGGCGCGACGCCGGGCATCGTCCGGGTGCGCGCGTCGTGTTGCTGCCCGCGGGTGGCGTCCTCGGCCCCGAGATCGTCACCGACGCGAAGGCGTTCCCGCTGCGCGTGCTGATCGACCTTGGGCCCGGTGATGGCAAAGTGAACGCACTGACGTTGTCGGATCAGCGACCGGGGCGGAAGGTCACGGCGTCGACCGCGGTGACGATGCCTGGCGACGCGGTGGTGTTCGCGCAGCGCGAACGCCTGGCGCGAGTCGGCGGCGTGTTCGGGTTGCAACGGGTGGGCTGGTCGCTGGGGCCGGTCGCGAGCGAGCGCTGGTTGCTCGACCTGCCGTTCGACGACGTGTAGGTCTGGCCGGCGGGCGTTCGGTTACGATCCGGAGTCGTCCCCTTGGAACCTCGAAATCGGAGAGACATGCACTCGAACATGGTCGTGCGCGCCACCTGCGCGCTGTTTCTCGGAATCACGTTCGCGTCGCCTGCCGCGGCGCAAACCGACACCCTGCTGCCGCCCGAACGGATCTTCGCCGGCAAGGAAGCGATCGACGTCACCACGGGCCATGCGGCCCCGTACGTGCTCGACTTCGACGGCGACGGCCTGAAGGACCTGCTGGTCGGCGAGTTCGGCGACGGTGAGTTCCCGGTCGCCGAGTTGCCCGAAGCGCTGGCCGCCGGTTGGAAGCAGCCCGGCAACTTCGCCAATGCGCGGCTGCGGATCTACCGCAACGTCGGCACGAACCAGGCGCCGAAGTTCGATGGCTTCGAGTTCCTGCAGGCCGGCGGTGGGGTCGCGACGATCCCGATGACTTGATGCCTGTCGTTCTGTCCACAGTTCGTGGACTACGACGCGGATGGGCGGCTGGACATCGTCACGGGGTCGTACACGGGTGAGTTCTACCTGTTCTTGCGCCAGCCCGACGGTGCGTTCGCGCAGCGGCAACTGCTGGTCGACGAGACCGGCGCGACGCTGATGATGCCGTTCGACACGATCTACTCGGTGACGGCGGAGCTGGTGGACATGGATGCCGATGGCGATCTGGATCTGGTCGTCGGCGCGCGTTCGGCGGCGGTGCAGATCGTTGCGAACGTCGGCACGCGCGCGGCGCCGAAGTGGTCGAAGGAGCGGCGGGAGTTGAAGACCGAGGGCGGTGAGGTGATCAAGGGCAGCAATGCGCACCACGCCGATTGGGATGGCGATGGGACCGCGGATCTGATCGTCGGCGGTGAGCACGATGGGGTGCGCTGGTACCGCAACGTCGGCGCCAAGGACGCGCCGCGCTACGCGGCCGGCGAGGTTCTCGTTCGCCCGAACAGCTCGGCACAACAGGCGGAGGGCTCGACGCCCAAGGGGCCGGGCAGCCGGCTCAAGGTGCACGTCACCGATTGGGATCAGGACGGGCGGGCGGATCTGCTGGTGGGGGATGTCACGTGGCAGGAGTCGGTGACCGGCCCGCCGTTGACGCCGGCGGAGGTGAAGGAGCAGGAGGCGCTGCAGCGGCAGATGCAGGAGATCGCGGACAAGATTGCGGCGGAGAAGGACGAGAAGGTGCGTGCGGAGTTGGGGAAGGCGCGGAAGGAGTTGTCGGTGAAGTACTGGTCGTACGATCGGACGAAGACCCATACGCATGGGTGGGTGTGGCTGTACCGGCGGGCGCCGGCGCCGGCGGCGCCGCGGTAGGGTGGCGGGCTTCGGTCTGGGCAAGCCTGTGCGGCGGGGCTAGGCTGGGTTCGTCGGCGCACGCCCGTAGCTCAGTTGGTTAGAGCGCCTCCCTTACAAGGAGGATGTCGGGGGTTCGAATCCCTCCGGGCGTACCACGACCACTGCCCGCCTGCCGATCGGATTCTTGACCGAGTGCACATGACCACGAAGACCGCACCAGAGCGCGTTCGCAGTAGTCCGCCGCGCATCGAGTACTTGAAGGTCCAGAACTTTCGAGCGCTGTGCGAGGTTGAGTTAAAGGACTTGACTCCACTGACCGTCTTGCTTGGTCCGAACGGCAGTGGCAAGTCCACGGTGTTCGACGTGTTCGCGTTCTTGGCCGAGTGCTTCGAGTCGGGTCTCCGCCGGGCGTGGGACAAGCGGGGTCGCGCCAAGGAACTGCGCTCGCGGGGCCGGGAAGGACCGGTCGCGATCGAGATCAAGTATCGGGAACCCGGCTACAACCTGATCACCTACCATCTTGCGGTCACGGAAGAGAAAGGTTCGCCGATCGTCGCGGAAGAGTGGTTGAGCTGGAAGCGGAAGAGTTGGGGCAAGCCGTTCCGATTCCTCGATTACAAGCGGGGCGCTGGCCGGGCCGTGAGCGGTGAACTCCCGGAGGAGAGCGATACTCGCGTGGAGGTTCCGCTGAAGAGCCCCGACTTGCTGGCCGTGAACGCTCTCGGCCAGTTCGCCGATCATCCCCGTGTCGCTGCGCTCCGCGAGTTCATCACCGGATGGCACGTTTCGTATCTGTCGGCGGACAGCTCCCGCGGGCAACCCGAAGCCGGGCCCCAGGAACGCCTCAGTCGCACCGGCGACAACCTGGCGAACGTCATCCAATATCTGTCGGAACAGCATCCCCCTCGGTTGGACCGCGTCTTCGAAGTGCTTCGTCGCCGAGTGCCTCGCATCGAGAAGGTAATTGCGGAGCAGATGGCCGACGGCCGCCTCTTGCTGCAGATCAAGGATGCTCCGTTTTCCCACCCGGTGTTGGCCCGCTTCGCGTCCGACGGAACGCTGAAGATGCTCGCTTATCTCGTCCTGCTACACGACCCCACGCCGCCACCTTTCATTGGCATCGAGGAACCGGAGAACTTCCTCCACCCACGCCTGCTGCCTGAACTCGCAGAAGAATGCCGGGCCGCAGTTGCCCGGACACAACTCCTCGCGACCACGCATTCGCCGTTCTTTGTCAATGCGTTGCGGCCGCGGGAAGTGCGAGTGTTGTGGCGCGATGAGCATGGCTTTACGCAAGCCAAACGGGTCGCGGACATTCAGGGGGTGCCACAGTTTGTCGACAGCGGAGCCATGCTCGGACACCTCTGGATGGAGGGTCACCTCGGAGTCGGTGACCCGCTCGTGAATCAGGGTGCGCCGATCAGGCCGCGTCGCGGAGTCGGGAAATGACCGCGGTGCACCTGGAGGTGCTGGTCGAGGAGCCCTCCATGGAGGCATTCCTCCGAGGGCTGCTGCCGCGGCTACTCCCCGAGGACCGCTCGTTCCAGATCTATCCGTTCGAGGGCAAGGCCGATTTGTTGCGGAAACTCCCTGCGCGACTTCGCGGCTATGCCCGCTGGCTCCCCGTCGACTGGCGAATTGTCGTGGTGGTCGATCGCGACGACGAAGACTGTCGCGAACTGAAGCAGCGACTCGAGCAGTGTGCCTTCGATGCCGATCTGGCGACGCGCACGAGTCAGTCAGCCTCTGGCTGGCAGATCGTCAATCGCATTGCCATCGAAGAGCTGGAGGCATGGTACTTCGGCGACTGGTCCGCGGTACGCAGTGTCTACACGCGAGTGGCGGCCACAATCCCGAGTCGGGCAGCGTTCCGGGCGCCGGATGCCATCGCCGGCGGTACATGGGAAGCATTCGAGCGGGTCCTGCTGCGGTATGGATATTTCGAGGGCGGGCTGCGTAAGATCGAGGCGGCGCGGACTATCGGCTTGGCATTCGATCCAAAGCGGTGCAGTTCGCCCAGCTTTCGGATCTTCCGTGACGCGATCTTGGAGGCGACGGCGTAGTTGCTCGGCAGTCTTGTCGACCGCCCCGTGCCGCGGCGGCGATTGACGCCGCGGTACCCAATCACTCCCGTCGACGCTCGCTCGGGTCAGTTGCCGATCAGACCGGCATACGCATCCCCGACGACCGCCCCGAGGCCATTCACCGTCGGATCGACCACCAGACACTGCGTGTAGAACTGCGTTCCCGCCAGCGCCGGCAGTGCCGGGATGCCGAGGCTCCAGGTCGCCGTTCCACCAGCACCGAGCACGAACGCCGTCGCATCGACACTGACGCGGCCAAAGCACCCGGGCGCCTGGAAGCCGGTCAGGTCCAGCGGCAACAGCCCGAACGCCGACACCGTGTTGCTGAAGCCGAGGATCTGGATGCCAGCGCTGACCGGCAGGTTGGTCAGGTCGACCGTCACCGTGCCACCAAGCGTCGGCAGCGATGTCGGCGACTGGCCGCTGATCAGTGCCGCCGAGGTCGGGCAGCCGGGGCCGAAGAAGCCGTAGCCGGCCGAGCCGCCGGTGGTGACCGTGTCGTAGTGGATGTTGCCGTTCCACTCGCGGATCGAGAAGAACGAACCGCCGGCGAACAGCGTCGAGCGCGCCGCGCCGAGCGTCAGCGTCATGTCGGCATTGGAGTAGACGACCGGCGGACCGCCATTGGCCGTGCCGGTGTAGCGCACGCTGACGTTGGTGTAATGGATGGCGACGCCGTGACTGCCCGGCGTCAGGTACAGCGGCTGCGCGAACGCCGTGGTCGACGGCACGCCGTTGCCAGCGGCGAGGCCACTGCCGGTGGTCACCAGGCGCCACGGCGCGATGTTGTTGTCGTTGCCGACGTAGCTGCCCGGCGTCAAGTAGACGTCGACGGTGAACGGGTTGCCGACCGCCGTTGTGCCGGTGTTGTGGTCCATCGCGCAGATGTTGATGCCCTGCGGGTTGGTGACGTTGACGTCGAACATCACCACGGCGTTGGTCAGGCCGTTGGTGCCGGTGAACGGCGTGCCAAACGTGTTGGGGGCGACGAACAGCGAAGCGGTGGCGGTCGATGTGCGGCAGTTGCGCGTCGCCAGCAGCCGGATCGAGGCCGCCTGGCACATGCCGACCACCACGACCGGGTTCTGCGCGGTGGAATCGGTGATGCCGTCGCCATTGAAGTCCCAGTCCCACGCGGTCGCGGCGGGTGTCGTCGTGTCGGTCAGCTGGAACACGTTCGGCGGCGCCAGCAGCGCGGAGGTGAAGCCGGCGGTGATCTCGTCGGTCTTGACGTAGGCGGTGCGCGTCAGGGTGTTGGCCGGGTGCGTCGCGTCGGTGACCGTCAGGCTGACGGTGAAGTCGCCGCAGCCGTTGTAGATGTACGAGGGGTTCTGCGCGGTCGAGTCGGTGTTGCCGTCGCCGTCGAAGTCCCACGCCCACGTGGTGATGCCACCTGGATCCGAGGAGAACGACTGGTCGGTGAAGTTGACCGACAGCGGCGCAGCGCCGGCCGTGACGTTGGCGGCGAAGCCCGCGTAGAGACCGGCGGCGGGCGTGTAGGTGAACTCGATCACGTTGGCGAGTTCGCCGGCCCAGATCGTGCCGGTGGTGGCGCCGGCGACCGTGCTCTGCATGCGGCGCGTCAGCGCGACGCCGGTCGTGGTGACGCAGTCCAGCGCCGGGGTGTTGGCGATCGTGACGCCCGAGTGGTTGGTATCGATCGTCAGGTCACCGGCGTTCGGGTCGTACAGGAACGGCTGGGTGAACGTGGCCGTGACGTAGAATGGGCCGGGCGTGCCCGCGGTCGTCGACCCGGCAGCCAGCGTGAACGGGCCGTTGTAGACCGTCGTCTGGTCGGGGCCGTGGTTGCTGGCGAACGTGTTGGTGATCACCTGGTGGTCGATCGGCGCGGTCGACAGGTCGACCTGCAGCGTGCCACTCGAGCCCGACCACGTCGTCGTGGTCGAACCGTTGGCGCGATAGCGGATCTGATTGATCAGGATCGGAAAGTTGACGCCGGCGCCGGTGAAGTGCGACGAGTCGTAGATGTACTGGATGTGCATCGTCGCGACGTCGAACGGCCAGCTGGTCGAGCTGTTGCCGTCGGCGCCGGCGGCGACCGCCGGAACGACGAGCGTCTGGGCGAACAGGCCGCTGGTGCAGATTGCGGTGGCCAGGAAGAGGCGTGTGCTTGACATGGTCATGACACGCTACAAGGCGACAGGGCGCCGGGAAGGGCCGGGTCGTAACGCGATTCTCCCGATGTCCGGTGGCCGCGGTCAGCGCGTGTAGACCTCGGGTGTCAGGAACCGCCACTTGTCCCACCGATCCGCGTCGGTGAAAGGCCCTTGCCGCAGCAGGTTCGCCAGTTCGAGCGCACGCAGCCGCAACGCCTGATCGGCGGTCTGGTCGGCCAGCAGGTACATCGCCCCGAGGAGATACGTGTTGGCGCCGCCCAGCGGCGACTCGCCCCAGCGCACACCGACGCCGGCAGTCGTGTCCCAATGGTTCGCCGGAATCGCCTGCCCCTGATGCTCGACCGGGCAGTAATAGCGGAGACCGTTGGCGACCTGGCCGAACACCGGGTCGAGGAAATCCCGAACCCACGCGTATTCGATGGCAGCGATCGTCCGTTCCGCCGCAATCAGGCAGTCGGGTTGTTGGAAAAACCGCGCTGCAGCCAGATAGCCGTAGACCAGCGATCCATACTGCCACGGCAGGTAGAACCGGTGCGGCGTCGGCAGGCCGGAGCCGGCAAACGTGCCCTGGAACATCAGCGCGCGACTGCCGTGGTCGGGCGCCGAAGGCAACACGATCTCGCGCAGCCGCCGCAGCGCGTAGGTCCTCAGGTCGTCACCGCCGCCGGCGAGCCAGCACTGCACGAAGCCCTGCATGCCATGGCCCTCGGCGCGCACTGCCTGCGTCGCCGACGTCGAATAGCGCCGCAAGCGCAACAGCCCTTTCAACGATTGACCGAGCTGCCGCAATTCTTCCTGCGCCCACGCATCGCCGGTCAGCGTCCAGTAGTCGAACAGCAGGTCCGTGGTCCAATGTTCGTGCGCGAAATGCTCGAAGCCATGCGCGCGCGAACTTCCGCCTTGCCGCCGCGTGCGATGACCCGGATATGGGTCATTGGCCCACAGCGTCCGCCGGCCGAGCGATTCGCGCGACAGGTCGCGCGAGCCGGGATAGATCGGGACCCCATCCCACAGCAGGATGTCCTGTTCGTCGCCGACCTGCAGGCCGTACAGATGATAGGGCCGCATCGCCTGCGCCCATGCTTTCTGCTCGAGGACGACCAGGTGATCCTGGCTCTGCGCCTGCAAGGCATGCATGAACTCGGTCGAACATGGGCCGTTGCGCGGCGCGCCGGCAGACGTGACCCGGGCCGGGTCACCACGCGTGCCCCAGGTGCCGAAGTGGTTCTGCGCGTTCCAGTTCGCCAGTTCGGCCGCGGCGCGGCTGGCGGCGTCGGTTGGCGGATCGCACGGCCCGCCGAGCAGCCCGGCGGCCCAGGAGTCGCGCCACGAGGCGAGGCTCGCGAGCGGGCGGAGTGGCTGATCGCGCATCGCGTGCGCCGTCAGTTCGGCATTGGCACGCTGCGGCGCTGCGGCGGTCGGATCGACGCACGACAGCAGGAAGCGCCAGCGGCGCGTCTGGCCATCGTCGAGATAGCTCTGCCGCAACACTGGCCAGGCCGGGAGTCCATCCGGCATGGTCGTCGGCGTTTCGATCGCTTCGGTGGTGGGCCGATAGGGCAGCACCCGCGTCGCGCCGCTCGCCAGGAACGCCGCCAGGTTGACGTCGACGACCCCGAGCGGATGCAGGTCGGGATCGGCATCGGCCGGCGGCGGCGGCAGCGTGTCGACGCCGAGGTAGTCGTTGCCGAGCACCCAATCGACGACGACGACGGGCACATCGCGGAAGTCGGTGACGTAGAACGTCGAAGTCAGGTAATCGCGGCCGATGTTCGGTGTGGCGATGGCCTGGTGGTGGGTGCGATAGCGGCGGGTGCGGACGAGCGCGGTCTCGTGCAGGGCTTCGCCGCCGCCGTCGGCAAAGGCGCGGTAGGGCACATCGAAGGTGTCACGAACTTCGGCGCCAAAGCGCAATGGCGCGCTCGCCACCCATGGGTGCGGGGCAAACTCGCCGTTCTCGACGAAGCGATCGTCGACGCGCAGCGTCTTTCGTTCGCCCGGCAGCAACCACTCGGTGAACTGCGCCAGCGCGACGCGGATCGAGTCGTCGGGCCAGCGCTGCAGCACGCGCCACGCCGTGCGGCGGCCGCGCACGCCGACATCGAGCGTCCGGCGCGTGCCGAACGCGAACGGAATCGCCACCTGCACGGTCTCCAGCCGCGGCGTCGTCGCCGCGTTGACGATCGTGAACTCAGGCACCAGACCCGGCGTGCTCGGGATCGGCACCGTGATCGGCCGCGGCGGGTCGACGACGACCGGCGGCGCGCCGCCGCCGCCGCCCTTGCTGCAGGCCAGGGTCAGCAGCAGACAGACGAGTACAAGAACCGCCGCCCGGACCGCATGCCGGGGGCATTCGAATGGGGTGGAACGCATGGACGAGCAGAGGACGGCGACCTGGGTGGTGTGGCGCCGGGCCCGCAGTGTAGTCGCCGCCCGGCCGTTCGGTGGGTCGGCTTGTCGAGGATACGAGACAAGTTCCGGTGTGCCGCCCGCCAGCTATCGGCCGATCCGGATCTCGCCGCCGTTCGACGTCAGACCCCCAGCGTGTTTGCGGCCGGCGTCAACGTCGCGCCCTGCACGTAGATCGTGTAGCCGAGGAAGGCGTCGTTGTTCGGGACGTTCAGGGTGATCGGCGTCGGGTTGTTGGGCCCGCCGAACGAGACGCTGGCATCGAGCGTGACGTGATGCGCGCAGCCGGGTGCGCCGAGCACCGGCCGGCTGCCGGCCTGCGCGGTCAGCGACAGCGGCGTGCCGCCGCTGCCGGTCGAGAACGGCACGCTCCTCGACTCAGGCCCGACCGGCCGATCGCCGGGCCGCGAGCAGATCGCCGATCGTCTGCAGCAAGGCGGTGCGCTGGATCGGTTTGGTGGCGTAGCCGTCACAGCCCGCCGCCAGGCAACGTTCGCGGTCCTCGCGCATCGCATGGGCAGTCAGGGCCAGCACCGGCGGGCAACCCGGCATGCTCTTCAACATGCGCGCGGCCTCGTAGCCGTCGAGGATCGGCATCTGCATGTCGAGCACGATCAGGTCCGGCGGCGCGCCGACGGCGATGGCATCGACGAAGTGGTCGATCGCCTCGCGGCCGTTGTTGGCGACCTGCACGGTGGCGCCCGCCTTGGTCAGCAGGTAGCTGAGCAGCCGTTGGTTGACCGGCGTGTCCTCGGCGAGCAGGATCCGGCAGTCCGGCAGCGTCGCGGTCTCGACGTGGTCGGCGCGGCGCGCCGGGATCGGCGCCTGGGGCTCCGCTTGTCCCGGCTCGACCGACACCAGTCGCACGCCCTCCAGGCTGCCGGTCTTGACGCTGAGCCGAAAGATGCTGCCCTGCCCCGGCGTGCTGTGGCATTCGATTTCGCCGCCGAGCTTGCGCGCCAGATTGCGACTGATGAACAGGCCCAGTCCGGTGCCGCCGAACTGCCGCGTCGTCGACGCATCGGCCTGCGAGAACGGTTGGAACAGCCGGCGCTGCTGCGCATCGCTCATGCCGATCCCCGAGTCCATCACCGAGACCGCCAGTTGTGGCGTCGCCGAATCGATCTGCTCGAGCGTGCACACCACCAGCACGCCGCCCTTCTCGGTGAACTTCAGCGCGTTGCCGACCAGGTTCAGCAGGATCTGTCGCAACCGCGTCGGGTCGGTCTCGATCGACTCCGGCACGAAGCCGGGGAACACCACTTCGAGCGACAGACACTTCTCCTTCGCCCGTACGTCCATCAGCTTGCGGACGCTCTCGACCAGCGCGAACAGCGGCACGCGTTCGAGCTGGATCTCCAGGCCGCCGGCCTCGACCTTGGACAGGTCGAGGATGTCGTTCAGCAGATCGAGCAGGTGGCGACCGTTCTGGGTGATCGTCGCGATGGCGTCGGTCTGTTCGGCATCGCGCGCGTGTTCGGCCAGGAAGTCGGCGAAGCCCAGGATCGCGGTCAGCGGCGTGCGGATCTCGTGGCTCATGTTGGCCAGGAATTCGCTCTTGGCCTTGGTCGCGGACTCCGCGGCGACCAGCGTCTGCTCGAGCCGGGCGTTCTGGTTCTGCAGGTCGCGTTTGGCGAGCCGCAGTTCGGCAGTGAGCACTTCGAGCTCGGCGGTGCGGTCTTGCACGCGTTGCTCCAGACCTTCGTGGGCGCGCCGGATCGATGCCTGCATCGCCACGAACCCGTCCGCGAGCCGTCGCACTTCCTCGATGTCGGTGTCAGGTACCTCGGCGATGCGGCCAGCCGAGAGTTCCTCGCTGGCTGCGATCAGATCGCGCAGCGGTTGGACGATCCGGCGCGCATGGGCGTTCGCCAGCACGCGGGCGCAGACGATCAGGACCACGACCAGTGCGCCGCCGAGGCAGCAGGTCAAGGTCAGCATGCTGTCGCTGAGTCCGTCGAATGCGGTCGGCGCGTCGTCGTGCGGGTGGTCGTGCCGCAGTTCCTCGTGCAGCACCACGGTCGCAGTGAGCGCGACCGCGACCATCGTTGCGCCGACCGCGGCGATGGCCATGTGCGAACGCCAGGTCCGGCTCGCCAGGCTGGCGAGTGGATGTGACGCGGTCGGGTTGTCGGCGGCAGGTGTCACGGGACCGGACCTCGCAGTTGTCGACGCGACGGCGTCGCTGACTGGGCCCCGAATCGAGACGAAACGGCGCGCCGGCGCTCTCGCCGATGGCACCGCCGCGTCACGATCCTGTCCGCCGCTGGCGCGCGCCCCGTTGGTCGCGTCCAATTGGCGCCGTGAACGTCCGTCCGGTGCTGCTGCTTGCGTTCGGCCTGGTGCTGGCCGTGCTGATGCTGCTGTGGCTCGGCGCCGATCCGGCGGCGCCGACGGCGGTCACCGATGGTCCCGACGCCGTCGCCGCGGCAACTGCCGCGGCCGCCACCGCGGCGGCGCCGGTGGCAACCGACCTGCCGGTGACGGCGGCGCGCGAACTGTCGGCGGCTCCGTCCGGCACGTTGGCGCTGCCGGCTGGCGCTGCAACCGGCTATCGCGGGCGGGTGGTGACGGCGCAGCGTCGGCCGGTGGCCGACGTCGTCGTCCGGTTGCTGCGCGGGTCCCCCGACCTGATCGTCGACTTCGTCCGCGATCCGTTCGCCCCGCCGGTGCCGGTCCGCATCGAAGCCGCGCGCGCCGTCACCGCTGCCGATGGCACGTTCGCGCTCGACGGCATTGCCCCGGCCGGCCTGTGCATGCTGCGCTGTGAATTCGCGCAACCGGCGCTGGTGTCGCCAGCGTTGCGCGGTGGCCATGGGACCACGGTGCCGGTGCAGCGTTCGCCGGCACCCGGTGAGATCGTCGATCTCGGCGACATCGTGCTGAAGACCGGCAGTGTGCTGCAGGGCCGGGTGGTCGACGAGTCGGCGCGCCCGGTGGCGGGCGCCCTGGTCCGGGCCGCGCGGCTGCCGCCGCTGCCGTTCGCCGCGGTGCCGATCGAGCGGCTGCGCCCGGACGGCGTGATCGTCGCCCAGGGCGCGGTCGCCACCGGCGTGCTCGAGTTGCCGCCGTGGTTTGCCGAGGTCTGGTCGGTGTTGCCGATCGCGTCGACCACGACCGGCGCCGATGGCGGTTTCGAACTGCACAGCGTCGACGCCGGCAACAATGTCGTCGCCGTCACCGCGCCGGCGCACGGCAGCCTGCTGCGGCAAGGCGTCGATGTGCCGCCGGCGGCCACCGTGTCGCTCGGCGAACTGCGGTTGCCCGCTGGTTGCGAGACCGAAGTCGTGGTGGTGACCGCGGACGGCAAGCCGGTGGTCGAGGCGGAAGTCGTAGTGGCGCCGCAGAGTCTGGGGCCGCCACTGCACGTCGGGGAGCGTGCCGGCCGCACCGATGCCGAGGGCCGGGTGTTTGTCCGTGGGTTGCCGCGCGGTGCCGCGATCGCTGCTGCGCGCGCACACCAACGAGCCGCCTGGATCGTCGGCGAGCCCGCCAACGCCGATGGCCAACTGCGCGTAGTGCTGCCGGCGGTGCACACGCTGACCTTGACGGTGACCGACGCGCAAGGCGCGATCGCTCGGCGGCCGCGCCTGCGGTTGCACGGTGGACCTGCCAATGCCGGCGTCGTCGAGTTCGCGTTGCTCGGCATGGCGCCGCCGCTCGATCTGACCGACCGCCTCACTGTCCTGGAGGACGGCCGGCAGCAGATCCGCGATGTGCCACCTGGAACGTGGAACGTGCTGGCGACAGCGCCCGGCCACGCGACGACATCGGTGGATCTGGCGGTGCGCGGCGATGTCGAACAGACGATTGCGTTGCGCCCGGCGCGTTCGCTGCGGGTACGCACGATCGATGTGACCGGGGCGCCGGTGGCCGCGGCCGCGGTCTACGTGTTCCCGCGCGGTGGTTCGCGGCAGCAACGGATCGTCGAGATGCCGTTGCTCGCCGGGCGCACCGACGCCGACGGCCGGTGCACGATCAGCGACCTGCCGACCGACGAGACGCGCATTTCGGCGCAGCATCCGTTGCATGGCCAGGTGCACGCGGTCGTGCAGGCGGTGCCGCCTGAGCTGGTGCTGCAGTTCGCTGTCGCCGGCCAGATCCGCGGTCGCCTGACCGATGGCGGTCGGCCACCGGCGCCGGGCCGCTGGGTCGTGGTGCTCGAGCGGCGTTATGACAACGCACCGCGCGGCGCGATGCCCGATGTGCCGCTGCTCTGTATGCCGGACCTCGACGGCAGCTTTGCGTTTGCCGCGCTGCAGCCGGGCAAGTGGCGGGTTACGGCGCAGGACTCACTGACCGACGTCGGCACGGTTGCGGGCGCGCTCGAGTATCTCGGTCGGCGCAAGCGGATCTATCCGTGGAACAAGGCCGACGTCGAACTGCTCGGCGGCGAGATCGTCGACGTCCGGCTCGACGCGATGCTGGAAACCAAGGACTACACCGGTCCTGGTGCGGTGATCACCGGCACGGTGACGATCGATGGCACGCCGGCCGCTGGCGCGCTGGTGATCGGGCATTCGGATCAACCCGACCGCAACGCGACCAGTCGCGTCGACGGCGGCGGCGCGTTCGATCTCGGCCATGTGCCGGTCGGCAAGTTGCGGGTCGCCGTGGTGCCGCGTGACATCGCCGAGAGCCGGTTGCTCGAGTATCTGTTCAATCACCATTTCGCCCGCGATCTGGTGGTGGTCGATGGTCAGCCGCAGCAACTGGCGATCGACATCGTCACCGGCTCGGTGGTCGGCGAGGTCCGCGATTGGAACGGCAAACCGGTGGCGGGCTGCCGGGTCGTGCTGCACGATCGCGGCGGCGACGGCCGTAGTTCGTCGTTGCGCAGCGAACGAACGGATGGTCGCGGGCAGTTCCAGTTCGTGCAGATGCCCAGCGGTGTGTTCGAGGTGCGAGCCAACAAGGAAGACTTCGGCGCCGCGGCGCAGACCGGGATTGTCATCGCCGGCGGCGGCACGGTCGGGCCGCTGGTGCTGACGCTGCTGCCGCTGGCGACGGTGCGTGGCCGCGTGCAGGTCAGCGGCCTGGTCAAGAAGGGGCCGCTCGGCATCTCGTTGGTGCCGGCGAACGGCGAGCCGGTGCGTGGCGGCGGCGCGGCCGATGGCGCGTTCGAGCTGAAGAACGTGCCCCCCGGGCGCTATCGCGTCGAGATCGGTGTGTGGGGGGATCGGACGCGGTATCAGGCAGGAGAACTGCAGGTCGTCGCGCCGGTGACGGCGGACGTGGTGCTGGTGCCGGTCGCGAAGTGAACGTCAGCGTTCCCGCTTGCCAGGCTCGCCAGAGGGCGGTTCGGCCTTGTCCTTGGGAGCGACCGGAGGTGGCGGTGCCGCCGCCCGCAGCTTCTGCAGTTCGGCGACGATCGCCTTCTCCCACTCCTCCGGCGCAAAACCCGACGGCCCGCGGCGACCGGCATAGGCGATCTTGCCATCCTTGCCGACCAGATACAGCCGATCCGGCCAGCCGCCGTACGCTTGCCCGACCTTGTCGTCGATCTTGTCGATCAATGCCGGCATCGGCAGATCCAGTTCGTCGACGCAGGTGCCGGCGACCTCGGTGCGTTCTTCGTCGGTGACCGGATCCTCGACCAGGCCGAAGTCGGTCGGCGAGGCGCTGTCCAGGGCGTGGGCTTCGCGGACATAGACCAGGAAGAACGCGACGTCTGCCGCATGCTCGGCGAAGATCTTGCGCAGCCGACCGGCGGCGCTGCGGAACGGGGGTCAAGTGTAGCTGCCGAAGATCAGCGCCACCGGCCGATCGCCAGCGAACGCCGACAGCTTCACCTTCTGCCCGTTCATGCCGAGCATGGGCAGCTCGAAATCGGGGGCGACGTCGCCGACCTTGGGGGTCGTCGGTTGGGGCGCCGCGGCCTGGCGTCGCTCGCCGCGGGCGCGCGGCGTCCTGAAGTCGGCGGCGGTGATCACGCCATCGCGATTGCGATCGAGGTTGACGAACGCGCGTTCGCCCCGCGGGTATTCGGTCTTGGTGATCTTGCCGTCCTGATCCTTGTCGTACCAGGCGAGCAGTTGGCGCAGGATCGCCGCGTTGTCGCGGCGTGCTGGCGCGGGGTCCTGGGCGGACAGCGCGGCCGTCAGCAACAGCGTGGACACTACGAACGAGCGCATTGGCAGCTCCGGGCAGGGAGCGTCAGGATACGGCGGCTCGGCGCCCGTACCCACGCCCGGCCACGATGCTCCGCCGCTTTCCCCCGAGTCCGCTTGTGCGCCGCCGGCCGCCCGGCTTCCATCGCGACCCGTTCCTCGCCATGGAGACCATGAGCCAGCAGAAGTTCACTTCGTTCGTCGATCAGACCTGGGAGTCGTCGATCGTCCCGCAGCTCGTCGACTACATCCGGATTCCCAACAAGTCGCCGGCGTTCGACAAGGGCTGGGCCGAAGCCGGGCACATGGACAGGGCGGTCGATCTGATCGCCGACTGGTGCAAGGCGCAACCGATCGACGGTCTGCAGGTCGAGGTCCACCGCCTTCCTGGCCGCACGCCGCTGATCTACATGGAAGTGCCGGGCGACGGCGACGACTGCGTGCTGCTCTATGGTCACCTCGACAAACAGCCGGAGATGGTCGGCTGGTTCGAGGGTCTCGGGCCGTGGGAGCCGGTGCGCAAGGGCGACAAGCTCTACGGTCGCGGCGGCGCCGACGACGGTTATGCGGCGTTTGCGTCGCTGACGGCGATCCGCGCGCTGAAGGAGGCCGGCGGCAAGCACGCGCGCTGCGTCGTGATCATCGAGGCGTGCGAGGAAAGCGGCTCGTACGACCTGCCGTTCTACATCGATGCGCTGAAGGACAAGATCGGCACGCCGAGCCTGGTGATCTGCCTCGACTCCGGTTGCGGCAACTACGACCAGTTGTGGTGCACGACTTCGCTGCGCGGCCTCGCCGGCGGCGACGTGCGCATCGAGGTGCTGACCGAAGGCGTGCACAGTGGCGACGCCAGCGGCATCGTGCCGAGTTCGTTCCGCGTGCTGCGCGAACTGCTGGGTCGGCTCGAGGACTCGTCGACCGGCAGGATCCTGCCGAAGGAGTTCCACATGCCGATCCCGGCGCAGCGGCAGCGGCAGGCCAAGGTCGCCGGCAAGGTGCTCGGCGAATCGCTGTGGCGGCGGTTCCCGTGGTCGCCCGGCATGAAGCCGATGGCGAAGGAACTGGCCGAGCTGGTGCTGAATCGCACCTGGCGGCCGTTCGTCGAGATCATCGGCATGGACGGGGTGCCGGCGACGTCGGCGGCGGGCAACGTGCTGCGGCCGTTCACGACTGCGAAGTTGTCGCTGCGGATCCCGCCGACCGCCGAGCCGAAGGCGTGCGTCGCGCATCTGAAGAAGGTGCTGACCGACAAGCCGCCGTACGGCGCGAAGGTGACGTTCTCGGCCGAGAAAGCGAGCAGCGGCTGGAACGCGCCGGAATTGGCGTCGTGGCTCGAACTCGCGGCCGAGCGCGCGTCGCAGGCGCACTTCGGCAAGGGCTGCGTCTACATGGGCGAGGGTGGCACGATCCCGTTCATGGGCATGCTGGGCGAGAAGTTCCCGGCGGCGCAGTTCTTCATCACCGGCGTGCTCGGGCCGCAGAGCAATGCGCATGGGCCCAATGAGTTCCTGCACGTGCCGATGGGCAAGCGGCTGACGTGCTGTGTGGCGCAGATCCTCGCCGAGCATCTGGTGCGCGAACGGACGGCGGCGGCGCCGGCGCGGGCGAAGAAGGTTGCGAGGATCGGCAAGAAGAAGCCGGTGAAGGCGGCGGCGAAGGGCAAGAAGCGCGGTCGCTGACCGGTCACTTCGCCGTTCGGATCGCGATCGGATCGACGGCCGTGCCGTCGATCAGCGCGAAGTCGGCGGTCGCCTGGCCGTCACGCCAGGCCTGCGCCACCAGCCCGAGAGCCGGGCGGCGCAGGAACGGCAACGCGAACTCGCCGCGGCCGTCGGTCTGCACGCGATGGGCCCGGGCCTCCGCGTACCAGAATGCGACCTGGTCGAGCATCCGGTCGAGGGTCGACTTCGCGGCCTCACCCTGGCTGTGACACGAGACCAGCCCGAGTCGCGCACCGGCGACGGGTTTCCCGGCGGCGTCGAGCACCTTGCCGCGCATGACCGCCAGCGGTTCGAGGCGCGCACGTTCGGTGCGGCCCGGATCGGCCTCGTTCACCAGGAACCATCCGGCCTCGGCGTCGGTGCCGATCCACACCAGCCAGTCGCCGCTGCCGAGGCTCAGCGGCAGACGCCCGCCGGCATCGGCGCTGCCGCGATCGGCCCAGCCCACGACGGCGTCGGCGGGCTCAAGCAGCGGCAGCGCCAGCACGCGGGCGCCGGCGGCCGGGTCGCCGTTGGCGAGCGTCGCGAACAGCAAGAGCGCGCGGTCGCGGTGGCGGTCGATCGTGAGTTCGCGCGCCGTGGGCTCCGGGCACCAAACGGTCGACCCCGGCAGGCCAACCTGGTCGGCGGCGCTTGGGCGTGCCACCGCAACATGGCCGATGCGGGCCTCGGCCGGCACATCGGCACCGACGAAGCTGCCGTCGGCGGCGACCGGCACGGTCCAGGCCCGTTCCCAGCGCGCACGCATGTCCTCGTGCTGCAGCGTGGCTTCGGCGACGATCTGGACCAGGGTTCCCGGTGGCGCGCCGACGACGCGACCGCGGCAGGGCGAGGCCTTGACCAGCACGAAGCGCAGCCGTTCGGCTTCGGCGGCGCCGGCGACGCTGTTCTCGAGCCGCGCGCCGTCCCAGCCGCTCATCGACTCGGCGAAGCCGTCCTTGCGGGCCAGCAGGAACAGGGCGACCTCGGGATGCTGGAACGGCGACTTCTCGCTCGGCACCAGCACGGTCGCCATGCCGTCGCGGTCGGTGGTGGCGCCGTGGCGGAAGCGGCGGTACCAGGCCGGCCGCGGGAACGTTCCGAACGGCACTTCACAGCGTTTGACCTCGTGCAGGATCTCGGCATCGGCGACGGGTCTGCCGTCGGGATCGACGACGCGGACCGGGACCGGCATCGGCGGCGGCAACGGCACCGTGGTGGCGTCGGCGGCGATCTGCGTGGCATGCAGCACCGCGCCGTGGCGGTCGACGATGGCGACGTGGTGACGTTCGCCCGGCAGCGGTGGCAGACGCAGTTCGCCATTGGCCGGCAGCGGCAGCTCGGTGACGGCGAGGTTCTCGGCCCACGGCGACACTTGCAGGGTCAACGGCCCGATCTGGCGATGCCACGCGTCGGCGTGCGCGACCGTGACCATGCGGGCGCGCGCGGTCTGGTCGAGCACGAGGTCGCAGCGCACGCCAGGCGCCAGGCCCTCGGTGACCCGGCTCACGGCGATGGTGTCCCTGTCGGTGGTGGCGATGGCCCAGCCGGTCCACGTCAGTCCAGGCGTCACATCGATCCGAAAACGTCCCGAAGCATCGGTCGTCGTCTGGAGTGTTTGCCGCGGCAGCAGGCCCCGGGCGAGGTCATCGTTGAACGCCAGGGTCACGCTGGCGGCAGCCGCGGGTTTGCCCTCGGCCGTCAGCACGCGACCGGCGATCGGCTGGTGGCCTTGCGCGACGAGCGTGGTGGTCAGCAAGAGCCAGGCGAAGTGGGGGAGACGCAGCATGCGCACATGGTAGGTCGGCGCGCGCGCTCGAGGCGGCGGCCGAGGCGAGGTCGGCATCCGTTCCCTCACGACTTCTTCCCGCTCCGACCCGCCCTTGCCGAGCGTCCAGGGGGGGCGCGACCGGAGGGTGGCCAGCGGTTCCGCCTGTAGAGATCGTGCACTGGTTCTTGTCATCATCGCCCGCCGGACCTAGAACAGTGCGCAGTCAAGATGGCCAACGTCGCCGACAACCCGAAGCGCAGAGGCCGTCGGTCCGAGGCGCCGCTGTTGCCGTTCCGGCCGCAGCATGGCGGTCGCCGCGCCGGCACCGGCCGCAAGCCCAATGGCCCAGACGCCGGTGTCGACCACCGCACCCGCAAGGCGCTGGCGCCGCGGTTCCCGGTGCATGTCACGGTCAAGCTGCGCTCGGGATTGCCACGTCTGCGACGGTGCGATGAGTACGCCGCGCTACGGGCAGCGTTCGTCGCCGGTTGCCGCGGCGTCGGTGCTTCCGGTGCATTTCGCCTGTGCCACTACGCGGTGCTGAACGACCACCTGCATCTGATCGTCGAGGCCAAGGACCGCCGGTCGCTGAGCCGAGGTCTCCAAGGCCTGCTGGTGCGCATCGCCAGGAAGCTCAACAAGGTGTGGCATCGCAAGGGCAAGGTGTTTGCCGATCGCTACCACGACCACATCCTGAAGTCGCCGCGCGAGACTCGGAATGCCCTGCGCTACGTGCTGCAGAACGCGCGCCACCATGCCGCCAAGGGCCGCATGGTGGACGCCAGCGCCCCGATCGACACGTTCACTTCCGCGCCTTGGTTCGATGGCTTCCGACAGACGATCCGGGTGCGCGACCTCGAAGCGATCGTCCGGCCGGTGACCGACGCCCAGACATGGCTGTTGACGCTGGGCTGGCGCTGCCTCGGGCTGCTCGCTGTCGGCGGCGCGGTTGGGTAGGGCGCATCGGGCGCCCCGGCGCGCGCACGGACGCACGGCGTGGCGCTGGTGGTGCGATGGTTGTTGCGTCATGCTGGTCGACGAGGAACCCGACCTGATGTCTGCAGCGCTTTCCAGGATCCGTTGGCTGGCACTCGCGCTGATCGCGCTGTTCGTGCTGATCGGCGTCTTGTCATGGCATGACCGCCCCGGCGACACGGCGGTTCCCCAGGTCGATATGTCGGGGCGCGACGCACCGATGCCGACTGCCGCTGCCACGCGCCCGCAGTCCTACTCATGCCGCGTCGAGCACTACCTGACCGGTGCCTTGGTCCGGGATGCGCAAGTGATCTGGCTGACCCAGGGCGAGTCGAAGACGCTGGCGGCGATCGAGGGTCGCTGTGAACTGCCGGTCGCCGATGGCTGGCCGCCAGGCGTGACGTGGATGAACGTCAAAGCCCCGGGCGTTGCGGCGACGGCACTCCGCGTCGACGCAGTACCGGCGAACGGCGAACTGATCGTTCGCATGCGCCCGACGACGACGGTTGAAATCGCCGTCGTGGATGCGGTCACGCGGGCGCCGGTTCCTGGAGCCGAAGTGTGGCTGAAATGGAGCGAGCCGCGTGAAGGGGCGGTCAGCGTTATGCAGGTCTCGCTGAGCGGCAAGACGTTGGGCGATGGAAGGCTGGGCCTGAACGGTGCGGCTCATGGTGAGTACGAATGCTCTTGTTCCGGTGTTGGCTTCGAGACGCTTGTGTCCGAGGTCGCCATTGCCGAAGGCACGCGGCTGTTGCTCGAGATGAAGCCGAGGCGCCCGTTGCTTGCCGGTATCGTCATCGATGCTTCGGACGGGACGCCTGTTGCCGGAGCCAGGATTTCCGAGACATCCTTGCAGTGGCGAGGAGTGTCCGGCGCGGATGGCAGTTTCAGGATTCACAGTATCTCGGGCGCTCCGTCGTCATCGGTCTTCGCGATTCTGTCAGTCAGCCCGCCAAGCGAGCGGCCGGATCTCGCAGAGCTGGCTGGTGTGCCACCACTGCCGTGGAACGTCGAAAATGCGGTCATCCCGCTGCAGCGCTGCGCTCGGTTCCTGCGCGTTGTGGTTGGCGAGGAGCAAGTGGCCGAAGCCAGTTGGGCCGAGCAGACATCCCGGTGGCCGTTGCCGGAGACCGTCTGGCGTGTCTGTGCGCCCGATGAGAATGGACTGTATGTATTGCCCAAGGACCAGGACTGGTGGAAGCGCCATCCTTGGCTGCGGCTCCGGCTCGGCCCAGCCGGGTCGCTCCGGTTCGCGCGCGTGTCGGACCTCGAGGTTGCGAGCGTGCCCGAGGGGACCATTTACACTTGGCGAGGCGTCGGCGACCGCGATGTGCAAGTCGCCGCGATCGATTCCACTGGCCGCGGCGTCGCGCAAGCCAGAGTCGATGTGCTGTACTCGCCGTGGGGGGACGACTCGGCGCGAACGGCGGACCTGATCGCCGACTACGATCCGACCCGCTGGCCACCGTTGTTCACCAATGGTGTCGGGGCACGATCGACCGCCGAGACCGACTCCTCCGGGATTGCCCGGGTCCGCGTGCCGATCCAGCCAGCCCACCATGTTCGATGCAGCGCCCTCGGCTATCGCACCGAGGCCGTGCTGGTGCCACCGGAAGGTGACTGCCGGGTCGTCTTGCATCGCGCGGTGACGATCCGGGGACGCATTCGTGATTGGTCGGGCGCTGGCGGGTTGACCTTGGTCGATGCGGCCAGTTCCGAGGCACCATTGGAGTGGCCCGCGTGGCGGGTCGAACTGTCCAAGACCGGAACGTTCGTTGCGCACGACGTGCCACCTGGCAACTATCGGGCAATCTTGTCCGAAGGCAGCGGCTGGTCGGTGATCGGGCGGTTGGAAGTGCCGGTGGTCACCGCATTCGAAACCGAAGTCGTGTTCGATCCGCCAGTCTGGCCGTCGCGATTCGAGACCTGGATGCATGGCGAGGACTTGCGAACGGGCGACCGGCTGTTCTTGCGCAACTTCGAATCAGGTGCGTGCCTTCACTACCCGATCCAATCCGCCGATGGCTTGCGCGTTCGCCTGATCCCGGGCACCTACCTGGTCAGCAGGAGCCGGCACAACGATGTCGTGTTCCACGAATCGAGGATCCAGGTCGGTGGTGCCAGCGCGGAGTTCCGTCTGGTCTTTCCGACGAACGCTGCCGCAGTTCGCCTGACCGTCGCCGGTCGGCCCCAGGCAAACCAATGGGTGCGCATTCGCGAGGGCCCGAGCGACCCGAGCATCGGCGTCTACTGCACGGATCCCGATGGTTGGATCCGCTGGGCCGCTGCTCCCGCGCCGCAGTTCACCCTGGTTGCCATCGTGTCCCCGACAGGATCCCGTCGGGACGGCGTATGGCACTGGCCGATCCAGGCGACTGAGTTCGGTGGCGACGTGGAAGGCGTCGCCTGGCCGCCGTAACTCCGCTACTTGCCGGCCGGCAGCAGCGACAACCCCGACTTCTCGACGGCCGCGCGGAACGTCACCATCGGCCCGGCGACGAACGCCTCCACCGCCGCCCCGACTTCATCCGCCTTGCCGGCCGCCCGCTGCAGTCCCAGCAACTCCGTCGGATTCGGCTTCTCCGGCGTCCGCGTCAACGCGCCCGCCGCTTCCTGCAGTTCGGTCAGCAGCCCCTTGGCGACGTTGATCCCGGGCTTCGGTTTCGGACCCCACAGCTTCTCGTCGAGCTCCGTCACCGCCTTGTCGATCGCCTCCACGGCTTTGCGGAACTCAGCCTGCGGATCGTCCTGCCCGTCCTTGACCTTCGGCTCGTGCGACAACCGCGTCTTCACCAGTTCGATCTCGCGACGCGCCTTGGCAAACCGCTGCGTCGCCGCCGTCACCTTCAGCATCGTCTCCTGCCGCTGCATCTGCGCCTGGTCCTTCGCCAGCCGATCGGCCATCGCCACCTCGACCCGCGGATCCGGCAGCACGCGCACGCGCTCGCGCCGTTCCTCACCCTGGAACTTCACGGTGATCTCGTAGTCGCCGGGCAGCACCTCGCGCCCCGCCGGCGGCAGTTCGGGTTCTTCCTGGATCTCGCGCGACGGGAACGCCTGCACTCCATCGCGCTGCAGCGACCAGACCACGCGGTTGAGCCCGAGCTGCACCGGCTGCCGGAACGTCCGGATCAGCGTGCCCTGCGCATCGCGCACCTCGACGGTGATCTGGTCCTTCGGCTCTTCCTTCTTCTTCGGCCTGGCGGCCGCGGCGTCGCCCTCGGCGGGTTTGGTGTCACCCTTGGCTTCGTCCTTCTTCGGCTCGTCCTTCTTGGCGGCTTTCTTCGCCTCTGCCCGCGCCTTCTCGGCCTTGGCATCCGGGTGCTTCACTTCGTCGGCGTTCACCAGCACGTGCAGCAATGCGCCGCGTGGCCGCGTCTCGCCGCGGAACTCGCCCTGCCCCGGGAAGCGCTCACCGCCGGTCTGTTTCGAGGTCCACGCGATCGCATCCTGGATCGGGAACAGGTGCAGCTTCGACGCGGCCAGTTCGGGCGACAGCGTGCGCAGCGGCGTCATGTCATCGAGCACGAACAGCGAACGCCCGTGCGTCGCGACGATCAGATCGCCGGTCTTCGGATGCACCAGCATGGCCATCGCCGAGCAGGTCGGGATGCCGTGTTTCCAGCGATGCCAGGACGCACCGCCATCGAGGGTGACATAGAGGCCGAACTCGGTGCCCAGGAACAGCAGGTCCTTCCGGATCGGATCCTGTTCGAGCACCAGGCAGTAGCCATCGATGTCCTTGGTCGCCAGCGACGTCCACGTCTGCCCGAAGTCGGTCGTCCGGTACACATACGGCGTCCAATCGGCACGCCGATGCCCATCGAACACGGCGAACGCGGTGCCGGCGTCGAAACGACTCGGCTCGATGTGCGGACACCAGGTGTTGCGCGGCAGACCCTCGATCCTGTCCTCGACGCTGGCCCAGCTCTGTCCGCCGTCGCGCGTGACCTGCACCCGGCCATCGTCGGTGCCGACCCAGACGACACCGCGCTGCACGGGACTCGGCGCGATCGTCAGGATCGTGCAGTGGTTTTCGGCACCGGTCGCATCCAGCGTGATGCCGCCGCTCTCGTCCTGCTTCTGCCATTCCGGATTGTTCGTCGTCAGATCGGGCGACACGATCGTCCAGCTCTCGCCGCGATCCGGCGAACGGTGCAGGAACTGGCTGCCGTACCAGATGGTGCCGGGTTCCTGCGGATCCTGCGCGATCGCCGCGTTCCAGTTGAAGCGCAGCTTGACGCCATCCGGCGCCGGCGGCTGGATCGACTTCTGCTGACCAGTGCGCAGATCGAAGCGGATCAGTTCGCCGCCCTGCGACATCGCATAGCCCTGCCGCGCATCGAGCGGATCGGGCAGCGTCGCGAAACCATCGCCGAAGCAGACTTCCTGCCAATGATGATTGCGGATGCCGCCGTTCTCCCAGACCGTTGATGGCCCACGCCAGCTGCCATTGTCCTGCAGGCCGCCGTAGATGTTGTACGGCACCTGGTCGTCGACGGCGACGTGATAGAACTGCGCCAGCGGCAGGTTGCTGCAGAAGCGCCACGAACTGCCGCGATCGAGACTCTGATAGACGCCGCCGTCATTGCCGATCAGCACGCGGCGCGGCTCCATCGGATCGATCCAGATCGCGTGGTGGTCGGGGTGGGCCTCCCAGCCGATCAAGGTGGAGAACGTGCGGCCGGCGTCGGTCGACACGTCGATGACCATGTGCAGGTTGTAGACCCGGGACGAATCCTGCGGATCGACGGCGATGTCGCAGAAGTAGAAGGGCCGCGGCGCGATGTCTTCGGTGGTATTGACCGATTGCCAGCGGAAGCCGCCGTCGTCGCTGCGATACAGCGCGCTCTTCTCGCTCTCGACCAGCGCATAGACGATGCGCGGATCGGAGGGACTGATGGCAAAGCAGCTGCGGCCGAGTTCGCCAGACGGCAGGCCGTCGTCGTCGCCGAGTTTCTGCCAGGTGGTGCCGCCGTCGGTGCTGCGGTAGAGGCCCGAACCAGGGCCGCCGGACTTGAACGTCCACGGCCAGCGCCGGTGATCCCACATGCCGGCGAACAGCTTCTGCGGGTTGCGCGGGTCCATCACCAGAGAACAGGCGCCGGTGGTGGTGTTGGTGTAGAGCACCTTGTCCCAGCTCTTGCCGCCATCGCGCGTCCGGTAGACGCCGCGATCCTCGCGTTCGGCCCAGGTGGTGCCGAGCGCGGCCACGAACGCGGTGTTCGGGTCGTCCGGGTGCAGCACGATCCGGTGGACGTGCTCGGTCTGCTCGAGGCCGAGCTTCTGCCAGGTCTTGCCGGCGTCGGTGGTCTTGTAGACACCACGGCCGACGCTCGCCGAGTTGCGCGGATTGCCTTCGCCGCTGCCGGCCCAGACGACGTCGGGGGCGCGCGGGTCGATCGCGAGCGCGCCGATCGACGTGCAGTCCTGGTCGTCGAAGACTGGCGTGAAGCGGACCCCGCCGTCGGTCGACTTCCAGATGCCGCCACTGGCCGCGCCCACCCAGATGGTGCTGGGATCGCCGGGGATGCCGGCAACGGCGCCGATGCGACCGCTGCAGACGGCAGGGCCGATGCTGCGGAACTTCAGGCCGGCGAGCAGCGCGGCGTCGATCGGCGGCGGTGGTGTGGGGGCGGCCGGGGCGGCGGCGGTGTCGGCTGGAGTGGGAGGCGTCGGCGTGGGTTCCTGGGTCAGGACGAACGCGGATGCGGCGACGACGGCGAACGGGATCCGGTGCATGAGCGGTGCGGCACTCTACGGGCCGGCTGGGGCGGATGCGGGGCTGTCTTCCAGTTCGACTCCCTGGCGCGCCGTTCAATCCGCGCCGGGCAGACTGACCGCGGGGACGGTCGCCGTCAGGCAGGCCAGCAACCACTCCGCTGCCGCCCGTGGCGCGTAGCATCGCCGGTAGACGTCGTGCACTTCCTCGGCCCGGATCGCTGCCGCGGCGATCGGATCCGAGCGGATCGCCGCCGCGATCCCCGACGCGATCCGCACCGGAAACGGTTCGTCCCGGACGATCGGGAGGCCGAGCGCCAGATACTCGTGCAGCCGGAAGCACAACTGGCCCGCACCGGCAAGATCGATCCCGCAGCGGGAGGCCTGCAGGTCGCGCAGCACATCGACGAACGGTGCGCGCTCGACGATCCTTCCCGTCAGTCCGGGCCACCGTTCCAGCAGCCGCGCGAGGGCGCGCCCTCGCCGATCGCCATAGCGCGGATGCTCGATCGTGCCGCAAAACGCCCAATCCCACTGCGACTGCCGCTGCGCGAACGGCACGAACCAGTTGCCGTTGCTTGCCATCGTCTCGGCGAACAGCAAGACGTTGTTGTACAGGAACGGAAATGCGCGCCATGGCCCGCGTTCCTGCAGACTGCACTCGCGCGCCAGCAGCGTCACGTCCGGGAGCGCTGCAAACGCCTGTTCGCGTCCGTCGCGCCGATCGGAGGCATCCAGGATCACCACGCGCTTTGCCCGCGCCGCGATGTCGAGCCAGCCGCGGACCCGCGCTTCGTACTCGGTCAGTGCTGTCGCCGGTGGCTCGTCACCGAGCGCCGCGCGCCGGTCGGCGAATACCTCGACGAGGATCAGCAGATCGCTGTCCGCCGGATCGTGGCGCGCATGCGCCGGCTCGAACGCGAAGGCGTGCAGATCGCGCAGCATCCGATCGGAGCCGTTGTCCCACCAGAACTGCGGCCCGGCGAACACCACCCGGTGCCCGAGCTGCCGCAGCCCGAGCCCCAGCCCGAGTCCGCAGCCGGTCGGATCCCAGATGTCGATGCGCACCAGGTCCGGATCGACGCAACGTCCGGGGCGAATGGAGCGGATCCGCCGATGCGATGCTGGTTTCGCCGCCGGCGGTGCCGAAGATCGGATCATGCCGCGGAGCCTCCCGTATCTGGCCCTGACCCTGATCGCCGGGTGGCTGGTCGTGCAGTTCGTCGCCGTCGGGTGGCTGCCCGGGCTGGCCGATGACCATGTGCTGCGCGAGGGTGCGAGCCGATTCACCGGGTTCGCCGATGCCTTCGATCCGCGGCTGGTGCCCCCGAGGCCGCTGCAGCACCTGACGTTCCACTGCGGGTGGCGGCTCGGTGATGCGGGGTTCGCGTGGCAAAGGGCACTCAACTTCGCGTTCCTGGCCGCAAGTCTGGCGATGGTCGCCGCGCTGGCGCGACAGGCCGGGGCAAGCCCCGGGGTAGCGTTGTTGGCGGTGGTCGCGTTCGCGTGCTTCCCCACCGGCCGCGCGGTCTGGTGGCCGGCGGCGGTCAGCGGTCCGGCGCGGACTGCGGCGATCCTGGTGGCGCTTTGGTGCTTTGGCCGAAGCACGCCACTCGCCGCCGTCGGCGCCGTGGTCGCCATGGTGTTCGCGCTCTTCACGCACCAGTCGGCAGTGTTGATTCCGGCGCTGTGCGTCGCGTGGGTCGCGCTGCGTCAACCCTCGATCGGCGCCGCGTGGCGGGCGCTGTGGCAGCCAGCCCGGCTGCTGACCCTGACAGCGATGGCCGCCGCTGTGGCGTTCGCGCTGTGGTTCTACACCCGGGTGCCCGATCAGCATCTGGCTGAACGTCCGCTGGCGTCGGTGCTGGCGAATGCGACTTGGACGAACGCGTGGTGGTGGCCGGAGTGGTTGCGCGTGCTGGCCGTCGATGGCGTTCGCGGCGAGTACGGCGGTGCCATCCGCGCGATCGGCGGCGGGTTGCTGCTGATCGGCGCGGCTTTCGTGGTGTGGTTCCTGTGGCGCGGTGGCCCGCTGGCGCGGTTTGCGGTCGTTGCCGGCGCCGCCGACCTGGCGTTGCCGGTGCTGACCGCGGGCTGGTCGTTGCGCTATGCGATGCCGGCCGGCGCGTTCCTGGCAATCGCACTGGCGAGTGCCGGTCGCGGTCGTCGCTCGACGATTGCCGTCGGCTCGCTGCTGGTCTGCTGGTTGGCCGATTCGGTGCATGCGCTGGGCGAGTTCCGCGCGGCCTCCGCCCTGTCCGATCGGCTGGTGTTGCAGGCCGCAGACGAACGGCGACGCGAACCGGCGACAACCCCGATCGTCGTGCTCGACCTGCCCGATGTGTACGGCCGCGAACGCGACGTCGCCGTCGCCAATTGGGGGTTCGCCGAAGCGGTCGCCGCACTCGGGGCGGCGGGCGAACTGCGTCTGGTCCGGACGCGGGCCCACCGGACCAGCAGCGCGTCGCAGCCGATCCATGCGACCGAGGCCGAGCGGTTGCGCCGCGCAGCGGTCGTGCTGGAGTACGACCCCGAACGGGCGATGTTCGTCGTCTGGAGAAACGGCCGCCGCGGCGACTGATCAGCGCGCCGCCGCGCCGCGCCCTTCGCGCCACAACGTCATCCGCAACCGCCACAATTGCCGCAGCGTCCGCGGCACCCGCTTCCACACCGCGCCCGAGCGCGTCGCCCGTTGTTCGCGCACGGCCGCCGGCACCTCGACGACGCGCATGCCGGCACGCTCGGCGCGGATGATCAGTTCGGTGTCGAACGTGTCGTGGCCGCCGCCGACCCGCGGCAGCAGTTGCAGCGCGGCGTCGCGACGGAACGCCTTCAGACCGTGCGTGTCGGTGGCCCGCAATCCGAACAGGATCCGCAGCACCGTCGAGAAGCCCCAGGTCACCAGCCGCCGCATCGGGCCGCGATCATCGCGCGCGCCTTTGGCGCGCTTGCTGGCGATCAGCACGTCGGCATCCTGCAGGCGGGTGCGGGCCAGCTCGACGAATTCGACATCGAGCAGATCGACATCCTCGTTGACGACGATCGGCGCGGTGGCGGCCTCGAGGCCGGCACGCAGGGCGCCGCCGTAGCTGGCGGTCGGCAGCGACAGCAGGCGAACGCGCGGCTGTTCGGCAAACGGCGCCAGCGCGGCGGCAGTGCCGTCGCGACTGCCGTTCTCGACCAACAGCACTTCGACGTCGTCGGGCAGCGCGGCGAGCAGGCCGGGCAGCACGTTCGGCGCAAACGACGCCTCGTTGTGCAGCGGAATCACGAGGCTGAGGGCAGGGACCGACACCGGGTGGGCGAGGGTGCCCGAAGGGGCGCGAGTCGTCAACTGACGGCTGGCGTCATCGTCCTGGCCCAGGTGGCCGAGACCACTGGCATGGCCAATCCACGCCGCAGCGGCCATCATGCGCTCATGCCAGATCCGGCCGCCATCGACCTGCCCCCGGCGCCGCCGCTGCCCGACTTCCGGTTCCATCCCGATCCGATCCTCAGCGGCGCGATCGAGGCTTCGGCCGAGGTCTGCGGGTGCTGCGAGCTGGCGCGCGGCTTCGTCTACACCGGGCCATGCTACGTCGAACAGGAGTTCGCCGCGGCGTTGTGCCCCTGGTGCATCGGCGACGGCAGCGCGTACCGCCGCTTCGGGGTCACCTTCCATGAACTGGATCTGCCGCACAGCACCGATGTGGCCATCCTCGACGAGATCGAGGAGCGGACCCCGGGGATGCACACCTGGAACCCGATCGCCTGGCCGGTCTGTTGCAAGTTGCCGATGGCCTACCTCGAACCCGCCGGCAGCGCCGAGATCCGGCTGCGCTACCCGCCGTTGGCGTCGGGCCTGGTTCAGCAGATGAGTCAGGACTTGCGGGTCCCCGTCGCCGCCGCGAAGGAACTGTTCTCTCGGCTGCACCGGGACGTTGCGCCGACGGCGCACGTGTTTCGTTGCCTGACGTGTTCCCGGTTGCGGGCCAGGATCGATCAGGACTGAGATGCCCTGGTTGCTCTGGCCATTGTTCGTTGCGGCCCTGATCGGCTGTCTGCTTGCCGCCGCGTTCGCGTGGGCGATGCAGCGCGGCGACGCAGCTGGCAATGGCCTTGGACAGTTGTCGTCATCGACCAACCGACGATCTTCCGGGAGAACAGGTCCATGACGACGGCCAGGTACAGCCAGCCTCGTCGGTGCCGATGTAGGTGATGTCGGAGACCCAGACCCGGTTCGGCGCCGACGCCGTGAAGTCGCGCTTCAGAAGATCCGGCGCAATCGGGTGATCGTGCTTAGAGTCGGTGGTCTTGACGCGGTACCGCCGCGTCGCCTTCGACCGCAGCTTCAGGGGGCGCATGATCCTGGCGACCCGATTACGGCTGCAGGTCTCGCCCGCTTTCTGCAGGGCCTTGTGAATCCGCGGCGCTCCGTAGACGAACCGGTTGTCATCGTAGATGCCGCGGATGGCCAGCGCCCGGCACATCGACGCGATCCGGAACTCCTTGGTGTTCTCGCCCATGAGGGCGAACTTCACTTCTTCGGTTTCGCAAAGTAGCCCAGGGCTTTTTCAAAACACTGCACTCTTCCTCGGCGTTCGCCGGCCGGCGACGCAGATGTCACCTCCGCGGACGGGAAGCGTGGTGGGATGAGCCGGATCTGGTCGCCCGCGGAGGAGTGGCGCGACGACGATCGCCGAATCGGTGGACGGTGGAGGGTGGACGGTGGACGGAGTATGGTCTGCGCTGTGGTTGGCAGTTCGGGAGAAATGCTGTGGTTGCGGAGTTCGTGGGAGTCAGGGTCGGAGCCATTCGGTGACGCTGGGTGTCCGCCCAGATTCCTTTCGCGGGCAGGAGCCCCCTTGAACGTCGAACTCCCTATCCGCATCCGCCTAACCAGCCAGGCAGCGATTCTGGGTCTGAGGGATTGACACTCGTTTTTTTTTTTCCTTACAGTGGCTTGCATGAACTACTTCGTTGCAACCCTGTGGGCGGCGTTGGGGCTTATGGTCGGCGAACTGGTTTCTGGCCCGTATTGCCCCGTCAGCTGCTTCGTTGAGTGTCCCGCAGCCTGTCAGTGTGCGGTGACGCCGACGGCAACAATAGTCATTCCTTCGTCCGGCGAGTTCGTGAAGGTCTTGGTGGCTGCGTCTGTTTCGACACCCGGCTGCTGTCCGGGCGCGCTACCGGGTTGTCAGACCGCGACTTGCAGCTACGTTCCACCGAGGTGGGACATCACGGTGGGCACACTCAATGGCAACCCGCTGACGTTCGTTGCGACGAGTTCATCGGGCGGTACGGGCCCTGGAAACGGTACGTCGAAGAACTGGGGCCAGACATTCCCGGCCGTAGGCGCACCGGCAGTGACACAAGCCTGTGGCGGCAGCACGGACTTGGTTGTCGAGATCGTCGAGAAAGCGACGGCGACGACGCCCGCGCGCATCCACTTCAGGGAGACGACCGTCGTAGCCTGCGCGGCTTGTACGACGGATCCAGTGTGAAGCATGGTCGCGCTGCGGCTTACTCTGGGGTGTCGGATACTGATCATCGGAGCGCTGACGTGCTTCCTGTGGTGTGCGATTCGATGGGCAGGGGACAGTTCGGATTCTCGAAGTGGCAACGTGCCGGCAGGTCGCATGGAATCGACGGGCGCCAAGGCCGAGGTTTCCCACGACGCCGACGCCTTGTTTCGCGGAGTCCGCGAGGGAGATCGCGAACGGCTGCGTGATACAATGCCAAGAGGTGAAGCGGACTCGGACGGACCTCGGCCGGCAGACGGGAAACAGCAGGCTCTTCGTGCCTTCGAGAAGGGGCTGGCCGGGATGCGGCAACGAGTGATCGAACAGGCAGCCACCGCGGAAGTTGCACAGGAGCCGCAGAGTCACGAGGAATACGCCAAGTTCCTCGCCACTCTGTTTCTTGAGGCCAAGTACTCGGCGGCAGTGATCCTGGCAAGGAAAGGGGACATGCAGGTCGTTGTTGATGTCAACACCTTGCGCGAAACAGTGGATCTAACCTACATGGGGGTCGAGGTGCAGGGGCAGCTCCACTCGGTCGCAATTCGGCGCGATGACTTCCCGACGGCGTTTGCAATCAAAGATGACCTTGGGGCAGTGCAGACAGCTGCTCGGCAGCAAGCTGCCGCCGCGTTCAACGCTCTTTCTCTCGAACAGCGACGAGAGCGGGTCTCAGCCGCCGATGCCGCCAGTCAGAGGTTGACCGAGCTCAACAGGAGGCTGGTTGTTGCACGCACTGACAGCGCGAACACGGACTTGCTCGAGGATCTGTTCCGCCAGGTCCGGGAAGCGACAGCACAACAACTGCCGCCCTTCATAGTGCTGGACCGTTCGAGCATGACGATGGTGGCGCAGCGGTCCCACGGACATTTCTGAGTCGCGCCACGGCTTTGGTCGGGCCCGTGCTGTGCCGTTACTCATCCGCGCCCTTCTGGGCTGCCGCGGCTGTAGTTCGACGCCGCATTTCCTTTGGCATGCGAAGCCGGAGTTGGGCGGTCAGGAATGCCTGGTGTCGGTGTGGTTGACCCCGCGCTGTCCGTTTTCAGAATCGAGGCAAACTGCCGGTACTCTGGCCACGCAGAGCGCTGTTCCGGGACCTCACTCGGGCGAGCTCGGTGGCGCTTACACACTGGGACCCCGAGATCGGGCTCGAAACAGGTGGTTCTCCCCATTCCCGCCGCGACCGCGCGACTCAAGCAGTCCGTCGTTTCCGGTAGTAGTAGCTGAGCAGCCCGCCGAGTCGTTCGCGGCGCAGCACCGCGCCATCGTTCGGCATCGAGTCTCTGCTCGGCTTCGGGACCACGTTGCCAAGTCCCTGGTGCGGTCTCTCTTCGTGGTAGTGGACCATGAACTCGACGAGAGCCCGCCGCAGCATCCCTTCGTCAAAGAAGATCATCCGCGACAGGCATTCGTCCTTGATCGTTCGAACGAACCGCTCGTCAAACGCGTTCATGTTCGGCGCCGCCACTACATGTGGCTTGCACCGCCCGGGTCAGCAAGTCCCCTTCGATGCGACAGCGCGTCGCGAGCAGGCATAGATCGTGGAAGTCGACGAGTGCATGCGCCTGCGGTTGTAGAGCTCTCGATGTTGGAAGATGCAACCGGGCGCAGGTCGGCGGCTCTTGACGACCATGTTCAGGGCGGCCAAGACCAAGCAAGACATCCATGCCCGAGTCTCATCCAACCAAGCGACGATCTAGACCGAGATCAGCTTCTTCTTGCTGTCGGCCGGCGCCTTCTTGACGCGCAGCAGCATCGGCGGGGCTTCGGGGGCCTCGGGGGCGTCGCTCGCTTTCGGCGCTTTCGGCGCTTTAGGCGCCTTGGGGGCCTTGGGCGCCTTGGGTGCCTTCGGCGCTTTCGGCGCCGGTGCCGCCGGGGCATCGGTGACGTCCGTCAGGCTCAGCACCCGGCCGCGAACGGCGCGCGGCGGCGCCGCTGGCTCTTCCGATGCTTCGTTCAGCGTCAACACGCGACCGCGAACGGCTGCCCGCGGCGGCGCGCAGCGGCGATCGCCCTGCGGCAGGACCGCGCGAACGCGCGCACCCGGCAGGCCCGGCACCGCGATCGCCTCGACGCCCCTGGGCGTGACGACGATGTGGTCGCCGCCCTCGGTGCGCCGCAGCCGGATCGCGCCCGGAGTCCGGGCTGGGCCCGACGGCCCCGCCACGACTGGAGGGCTTGGCGGCATCGGCACCGCGAGGGACGGCGCCGAGATCCTGGGCTTGACCATCTCGGCAATCGCGCCGTCGCGGCCGCGCGGCTTGGCCGCCGAACCGCCGAGTGCCTTGGCCAGGCGATCGATCGCCTTGGTCAGTTCGGCCAGCTCCTGGCGTACCTGCGCCAGTTCCTTGCTGACATCGCGATTCTGCTGGGCTTCGACCATCGCGGCGATCCGCTGCGGCGCAGCTTTGGTGCGGGTCGCAACGGGTGCGCTCTGGGCGAGGGCGGGCAGGCTCAGGCCGGCGAGGACGGCCACCAGGGAAATACGAAGCATTCGATTCTCCAGATCAGGGGTAGTTGATCGCATGGACGTCGCGCGGCCCGCCAACCGGCAGGACGTCGGCCAATCTGTTGTCGCGTGCCTGTATCGGCGGCCTCAGCAATCCGGCCAGACGAACGCGATCGGCGCATCGATGTCCGGGTGCAGGCTCTTGTGCACCGGGCAACCGTGGGCTGCGGCTTCGAGCAGTTTGCGTTGCTCCGGGGTGAACTTCCCGGGCACCGTGATCACCACCGGCAGCCGGCCGATCCGCCGCGGACTCTGGTTCATGTGCTTCTCGACCCGGACGTGGGCGCCGGTCATGTCGAGGTCGTGCCGCCGCGCGACGATGCCCATGATCGTCAGCATGCAGGTGCCGAGCGCGGTGCCGACCAGATCGGTCGGCGAGAACGCCCGGCCCTGGCCTTCGTTGTCCTTGGGGGCGTCGGTCATCAGGCGCGCGCCGCTGGGACCGTGGATCGCGAGGGTCGAGAGTTCGCCGGTGTAGGTTGCGGTGACGGGGACCATGTCAGGAAATGAGGGTTTCGTAGGCGCGTTGGATGTCGCGGAACCGTTCGGCGGCTTCTTGCTGGGCCGCCTGGCCGAGGTTGGGTTGCGCGTCGGGATGGAACTTCTTGACCAGCTCGCGGTGGCGGCGGCGGATCTGGGGCAGCGAAGCGTCGGCCGGCAGGTCGAGCACCGCAAGGGCGCGTTGACGATCGTCGAGCGGCGCGTGGTCTGGCGGCGGTGCCTGCTGCTGGCGGTGCTGTTCCCCGTGTTGGCGGCGACGTTCCTGGTCGGCCATGTGCTGCTGCTTGGCGATCTGGAACAGGGAGCGCGCGTGATTGGGCTGCAGCCGCAGGCCGCGCGCCGCCGCCTGCAGCGCACCGTGCTCGGCGTCGCCGTAGCGCCCGTCGGCGAACGCCACGAGGCAGCACCAATGGAACAGCGAATCGCGTTCGGCAGCGTCCAGGTTGCGCGCCACGCCGGCGGCCAGCGCCGCGAGATCGCGGGTCGGCGGCCCCTGGGCTTCCCAGCCGACCAGTTCGTCGGCGGCGACCGGATCGAGGTAGCGCGCCAGCAGGAAACGGCGCACCAGCAGGCGTTCGGCGGCACCGGCACGGCCGTCGGCTTCGGCGATCGCCAGCAGCAGGAAGAAGATCCGACGGGCCAGCGTGGCCTGTTCGAAAACGCCGTGCAGCTCGGCGCCGAAGTCGGCGCGCAGCCGCGACCGGACAGTGTAGCTGTGCACCAGCGGTTGGACCGCGGCGATCGCGGACCAGAAGCCGAACGCGCCGATCGCGACGTCGAACAGGAAGTAGCGGCCGTCGCCTGCCCACCAGGTCATCACGGCACCCGGCAGGCCCAGACCGCCGCACAGCAGCAGGCCGAGGCCGATCAGGAAACGCAGCAGCCAGTAGCGACGGGAAGCCATCGGCGCGAAGTCGCGCGACAGGCTAGTGCCGCCGGCCGGTCGATGCACGTCGTGCACGCCGGCCGGCGGGACACGGTCATTTCTTGACCTGCGCCCCTTCGCCCGCGGCCTTCATCGCGGCGAGGATCGCGTCGACGTTCGTCTTGCTGCTGTCATAGTGGACAGTCATGTCCTGCTGACCGGCAGTGATGTCGACCTGGCTGACACCGGAGACCTTGTCGAGGGCACCGCGCACGGCGGTGACACAGCCTCCTCAAGGCTTCTTGTCGAGAGTCAGCATCGCCTGGGTGTTGCCCGCGGCGGCCGGCTCGTGGCTCTTGCAGGCGGCGAACAGGCCCAGCAGGGCCGTGGCGGCGAGGAGGGCTCTCATGCCTTCACCTTCGCGCCCTTTTCGCCAGCCGCGACCAGCTTGGCGACGATCTCGTCAGGCTTGATCTTCTTGCTGTCGTAGTTGACTTTGAAGTCCTTGTCGCCGGCCTTGATGGCGATGTCGCCGATGCCGGGGACACTGCCGAGGGCACCGCGCACGGTGGTGACACAGCCCCCTCAAATGTCCTTGCCTAGTTCGAGCGTGGCGCTCGCATCAGTGGTGGCAGCCGCGTTGGCAGGCGGAGTGTTCGGCGCAGCCGAATCCGCCTTGTTGCAGGCCACCAGGAACAGGGCGCAAAGGCCCACGACGGTCAGTCGGATCATGTTCTTGGTTCTGGGAAGTGGAACTCCCGGCCGACTCGGCCGGGGGAAGGGGAGTTCTACGCCGGAGGGCCCGGTCCGTCCCGCAAAACCCTGCCGGTGCGGGCATCGAGGTCTGACTCCACATCCGCCCATGCCACGGCCGATAGCAGGCCCATGCGTCGGTTCCGATTCCCGCTGCGGCCGCTGCTGCGGCTCCGTTCCCAGCTCGAACGTCAGGCCCGGCGGGCGATGGCGACCGCCATGGGCGAGGTCGCCGCGGTCGAGCGCAAGCTGCAGAACGTCGCGCAGGGGATCGCCGACTGCGGCGAGCAGGCGCGCGGCGGCGACCCGGTTGGCTTGCTGGCACGTGCGCTCGAGGACTCGCTGCGCCGGCAACAGCGCCGGCTGCAGACCGACGGCCGGCGGGCCCAGGCGGTGCTCGACCGGGCCCGGACCGAGTACCTGACGGCCCAGAGGGAACTGCGGACGATCGAACGGCTGCGCGAGCAGCGACACGAGGCGTGGCGCGACGATGTGCAGCGGGCCGAACAGGCCGAACTGGATGAACTGGCGCGGCTGGGCCGGCTGGCGGCCGAACGACGGGAGGAAGCGCGATGAAGGGGCTGATCATCAACCTGGTGCTGGGTTCGCTGCTGTTCGTCGGTGCGGTGGTCGGCGGTCTGGCCGCGACCGGCCGGCTCAACCACGAGGGCACCGCGAACATCCCCGTCCTGTCGTCGTTCTTTCCGGAGCCGCCCAAGAAGCCCGAGGGCGAGCGGGGCAAGGCCGGCGAGCCCGGCAAGGAAGGCGAGCACGGTGCCGAAGCGACGCCGGCGGATGCGCATGCGGTACCGGGCGGCGAGACCGCCGACGCGGATGGCAAGCACGACGACGGCACACCGGCCGACGCGGGGCACGAGTCCGGTGACGGGCACGCGACCGAAAGTGGCGACGGCGCGCAGGATCCGCAGAAGCCCAAGCGGCTGAAGAAGGGCAGGTCGCTGACGCCGACCGAGGAGAAGGGCGGTGGGGGACATGGCGGCGGCCACGGCGAAGAGTCGCAGGCAGGCGGTGGTCACGGCGAAGAAGCCGGCCATGGTGAGGAAGCTGCCCATGGCGACGAGCACGCCAAGGACGAGCACGCCGCCGATGATCACGGCAAGGATGCCAACAAGGGCCACGCCGCCGAGAACGACTTCCATGACCTCGAGCAGCAACTCGCCAACGATCGCAAGAACCGCTACCGGCCCGGCGGCTACTTCACGTTCGAAGGTCTGCCGGCCGGCGTCACGCCCGAGCAGATCAACAGTGCCTGGCAGAAGGTCTCGGGCCTGCTCGCCGACCTCGACAAGCGCAAGACCGCGCTCGACCTCCGCGAACAGGAACTGCGCGACCTCGCCGACGACATCGCACGCCGGCAGACCGAACTCGGCGCCGAGCGGTCGCGGATCGAGAACCTGCACAAGGATCTCGACGAGCGCATCGAGAAGTTCAAGGAACAGGTCAAGGTCGTCCGCACCGACGAGGTCGCCGGCCTGAAGCGCAATGCGCAGAGCTTCGCCAGCTTCGAACCGGCCAAGGCCGCCGAGCTGGTCCGCGAGATGTGGAAGACCGACAAGGGGCAGGACGAAGTGCTGAAGACGTTCGAGTTCATGGAGAAGGACGCCGTCAACCTGATCCTGGCCGAGCTGTCCAAGGAGATGATCGGTGAGGTGCTGCAGAAACGGCTGAAGGTCAGCAAGGAGCCGGCGGCATCGGGCGGTGGCAAGCAGTGAGCCCGACCGTGGCGGAAACCGACGTTCAAGCGCTCAACAGCCAGGGCGACTCCGGCCGATACCCCGACACGGCATCGGAGGGTCGGCACGGAGTGAACACTCGTGGCAGAAGACAAGAAGAAAGACGGCGATGCCAAGGCCCAAGAGGGTGCCAAGAAGAAGGGTCTGCCCGCGATCGTGCTGATCGCGTTGGGGGCGATCGTCGGCGGGGCCGGAGTCGTGTTCGCGGTGCCGCCGAAGACGGTCGAGAAGAAGGTCGCGGAGCCGCCGCGGGAGGATGTCGACGTCGAGCATCCGGACAAGCTGACGTTCAAGTTCAACCCGCAGACGGGCACCGGCAGCGCCTTCGCCAACGTCAGCTTCTACTTCGTCTACACGCTGAAGCACATCACTGCGGCGGAGGAGAAGAAGAAGGAAGAGACGGCGTACGACCAGATCAAGACCAACATGACCCGGGCGCGGTCCAACGTGCTGATGATGCTGAAGGCACGCACCAAGTCCGATCTGCAGTCGGAGAGTGGTCGGCGCGTGCTGACCGCCGACTTGATCAAGGAACTGAACGCCAGCCTGTTCCCCGGCGAGCACGGCAAGCACTTCGTCGTGTCCGACGTGCTGTGGGAGGACTGGATGGTGCAGTGAGCGGAGGTGCAGCCGGATGAACGAGATCCTCAGCAACGAAGAGATCGACACCCTGCTGCAGATGTTCCGCACCGAGGGTTCGGCGGCGACCGTCGAACCCGAGATGGCCAGGCCATCGCTGCCGCTGCCTGCGGACACCGATCGGGTGATCTCGACGATCGACCTGTTGAAGCCCAACCGGCTGGCGCGCGAGCAGCTGCGCGGTCTCGAACGCTACTTCGAGAGCGCCGCGAAGATGCTGTCGGCGACGATCAGCGACAAGCTGCGGCTCGACACCCGCTGTGATTGCGTGGCGGTCGAACAGCTGCGTTTCCAGACCTGGCTCGATCAACTGCCGGGCCCGGTGGCGATCTACGTGGTCAAGCTGGAACCGTTCCGGCTGCCGGCGTTGCTGACGGCGTCCACGTCGCTGCTGTACGGCGCGGTCGACCGGATCCTCGGCGGTTCGGGCAAGGTCACCAAGGTGCCCAAGGACTTCACCGCGGCCGAATACACGGTGGCCGACGCGCTGATGGGGCCCTGTCTGGATCGCATCTGCGAAAGCTTCGCGGAGGTGATCAAGCTGCGATGGTCGATCGAGAACCGGTTCTGCAATCCGTCGGCGGCGCAGATCCTGCCGTCGCAGGACGTGGTGATCTCTTCGTATTTCCAGGCGTCGGGCGAGACGTTGATCGGCGACGTCCGGCTGGTGATCCCGTTCGTGTCGCTCGAGTCGATCATCGAGAAGCTCGGCCAGGACGCGATGATCCGGGTCGAACCGGGCGCGGCGCGCGCGACGATGGCCAAGACGATCAGGGCGGTGCCGCTCGATCTGGCGGTGCGGCTGGGCGAGGCCCGGTTGCCGTTGCGGCAACTGCTCGAATTGCAGGCC
The DNA here is from genome assembly GCA_016713175.1 of Planctomycetota bacterium. Classification (GTDB taxonomy): domain Bacteria; phylum Planctomycetota; class UBA1135; order UBA1135; family UBA2386; genus JADJPQ01. The sequence continues at coordinate 461,764 of JADJPQ010000003.1, read as the reverse complement.
GGCGACGTCGTGCCGCTGGATGTGCGGCTCGGCGACCCGGCGGTGATCCCGGTGCAGGGCAAGCCGAAGTTCGCCGGTCACGTCGGCAGGATCGGCAACAGATTGGCGTTCCAGGTAGCCGATGTGATGGCCAATTGAACGCATGAGCGGCACCGACGACAATGCCTGGGACGTGGCCAGCGAGGTCGCGAAGGCCGGCGCTGACCTGGCGGCCGCGGCGGTGCAGCCGGTGGCGTTCGGTCAGCTCGGACCCGGCGCCAAGGGCGAGGGGCAGAAGAACCTCGATCTGCTGCTGGATGTCGAGATCCCGATCGCGGTGGAGGTCGGCCGGACGCAGATGAGTCTGGAGGACATCCTGCAGTTGGTGCCGGGGTCGGTGGTGGCGCTCGACAAGAAGGCGGAGGAGCCGGTCGATCTGCGCGTGAACGGCAAGCTGGTGGCGCGCGGGGAAGTGGTGCTGGTGGACGACACGTATGGGCTGCGGATCACGCAGATCGTCGACGCGGCGGGCCGGATCGAGAGTCTGCGCTAGGACGAGCAGGAGAAGCTCGCGACCAACAAGGTCGCGGCGGTCGCCGGGTGAACGCCGATCGCCTCGCCGTGCGCCGTCCTGACGCGCAGCGCGTCCCCCGGCGACAACTCGTGCTCGCCGACCCGCACCTGGCCATCGATCGCGAGCACGACGTGGTCGCCGTCGGCCAACCCCAGTTCGCGCGGTTCGCCGGCCCGAACGTCCACGATCGTCGCCGACCACGCCATGCCGCGCGCCACCATGACGTTCAGATCCTCGGTCGGCCCATCGATCAGCCGCGCCGCGATCGCCGTCTCGCCGGCGAAGTCGAACCGCTGCAACCGCCGGTCGAGCCGCACGATCTCGCCGTCGACATCAAGTTCCATCCCCGTCCCGGACAGCAGCCACAACGAACGATCGATCCCTGGAAACAGCGAGAACGGCCCATCGACGCCGACGCGCGCGATCGAGACCCGCCAGCGGAACCCGGTCGCGACCGTCGCCTCCGGCGGATCGATCGCCACCTGCCGCGTGCTGCCACCGCCGTTCTTCCACGGCGTGAGCGGCTGTGCGGCTGCGTTTACGACCGACATGGTCATGCGCGCAGCGTAGTGGCGCGTTCGCCGCGGCCCTACTGCAGCGTGATGCGGCGCACGTTGGTCGTCTGCAGCGGCAGCGGGTTGATCGACCCCGGGTCGAACGCGGCGGTCTGCGCGTAGATCGGCGCGCCCGGCGGCAGCGGCGGCAATGCCAGCAGCGCCGTGCGCTTGGTCGCGTCGAAGCCGACGCTCGACGACACGATCAGGTCGCTGAACTGCGCGCCGATGCCGAGCGCGACGATGCCCGGCGCGATGGAAGGCGACTGCGAGTAGCTGAAGGCGAACACCGCCAGAGCGCTGGGCGTCATCATGCCGCGACTGGCGATCACCGCGAAGTTCTGGCCGTTGTTGACCGACTCCGGCGCCGCCAGCACGAACCCGACGTTCGCCGTCAGGCTGAGCAACTCGGCGGCGCTGGCACCGTTGCTGTTGTGCAGCCGCATCGTGAACAGGCCGGGCTGCAGGTTCTGCGGCGGATGGACCTCGAGCGTGCTCGGATCGATGCGCACGAAGTAGCCGTTCTGCCACTGCGTCGGCGACTGCGACGTGATCGTCCTGCTGCCGAACGACACCGATGTCACCGTGTCGAGCCAGCGGCCGGTGACCACGAACGGCGTGTTGCCGACGTTGCCCAGCGAGCCCGGGCTGATGGCCGTGACCTCCGGCGCCAGCGGGAAGGTCGGCAGGCCGTAGCTGGGGAACAGGTCGCCGTTCGGCCAGGAGGTGATGCCGTCGAGAACCATGTTGATGCCGTCCAGGTCGGCGCCCGCGCTGCCGCGGTTGAAGAACACCGCGAACGCGATGCCGTCGCTGCGCCAGACGCAGTTGGTCGACGCGCTGCCGAGGGAGCCGCCCTTCTGGTAGGCGTGGACGCCGTTGCCGCGCAGGTTCCACGACATGCTCAGCGGCGTCACGTCGGACAGACCATCGTTGCCGATCGGATACGGCGTGTAGTTGCGGCGCTGCAGCATCAGGTTGCGCGTCGCGGTGGTGACGACCGGGCTGTTGCTGCCGAGGTCGAACAGGCCGGTCAGCATGCGCACGTAGTCGACCGTCGAGAACACCGTGCCACCCGAGGCGTTCTTGAACGCGAGGTCGGCGGCGTACTGCGGCGCCAGCCGGCGCCGATCCGTGTGCAGTTCGCTGGGCTCCAGTTCCAGTCGGCGTTCGTGCGACAGGATCTCACCGGTGACCAGCTGGCTGCGCAACGAGCCAGCGACGCGCGGCCGCGTAATGCCGAGCGGCGCGTAGATGTTGGTGTGCAGGTAGTTCTGCGTCGACGTGCCGGCGATCTGCTCGACGACCTGACCGAGCAGGAAGTGCCCGGGGTTGGAGTAGTTGCAGTACTGCCCGGGCGTGAACAGCAGATCCTCCGACGCCAACCAGCGTTCACCCATCGAACGCGCTGCGGGCAGGATCGTCGGCAGGCTGAGACGACCGTAATACCAGTCGGCGATCGTGGCGGGCGAGTAGTTGCGCGGCAGGCCGGCGCGGTATTCGAGGCACTGCTGCACGGTGACGAAGGGGAAGTTGGCGTCGCCGGTCGGATCGGCGGGGATGCTCAGCAGCGTCGCCGGCCGCGAGGAATAGCTCAGCGCGCCGGGCTGCTGTTCCATCAGCTTGTGGATCGCGACTGCGGTCGGGACCTTCGCGAGGCTGGCGATCCGGAAGTTGCTGGTCGGCTGCGTGATCGGATAGCCGGATTCCGCCCAGGTGTAGCCGCGTGCGTAGACCAGGCGGCCGTCCTTGGTGATCGCGATCGAGGCGGCGCGGACGCCTTCGGCCTGGATGTGCGACCGCATGTACGTGTCGATCACGGCGAACGTCGGATTCGCCGCACCGGTGGTGGTCAACGTGCGCCCCTGGATGCCGGACAGCGTCGCGAAGCCACCGGCATGACGGAGCGCCGCGCCGGTGCCGCCGGCCGCCACGCAATAGAGGTCGTAACCGGCGTTGCCGAGCGACGAGACCTGCGTGTCGAAGCCGGCGGTCGTGTAGTTGCTGCGCACGGCGAGCAGGCCCATCCGGTCGTCGTGCCACGCCGAGATGTACGACTGATGCTCCGACATGCCGACGCACGCGAGGCGGTGTTCGGCCTCGGTGTGGCCGTCGTAGGTCTCGACCCATTCGGCGTGCGTGGCGTCGATCTGAACGCCCCAGCCGGTGCCGAACGTGTTCGGCTCGAACACGCAGCTGTAGAGCGGCAACGTGGCGGTGCCGTGAACGTCGATGCTGACCGGGATGTAGCCGTCGTCGTGCGCGGCTTCTACCGCGGTGGCGAACTGCACCTGAGAGTAGTCGTGGTCGTGGCGAACGGTCGCGCCGTCGCGGACGAACACCGCGGCGAACACCGTGTCGGCGCCGTTGCCGGCAGCGGTGATGATCTCGGGGCGGTAGCCCGCCGCGATCTGCGCCGTGCGCCAGGCCGAATAGCCGGCGGAAGACTGGTCGTGGGTTGCGACCCAGGCAGCGCCCGCTCGGGAGCTGCGCCAGACCGCCGTATATCGCGGCGCCGAAAGTCCGCCGGATACCGCCAGGCTGGTCAGCCGGTAGCCCTGGCCGCTCAACTGGGTGAACTGCGCCTGGTGCGACGCCGACGTTACGGCGTGATAGGAAACCACCTGGGCTGGCGCGACGCAGGTGATCGTCAGGGACGCGATGGGCAGGAGCTTCATCTCATGGGACAGCGAAGTCGCGGCGATTGCCGTTCGATCAGGGGGCGGAATCGCGCGAGGGCACGGCATCCGCCCCGACAACATCCTCGCCTGGCCTCGGCGCGGCGGCCGCCGATCAAGCCGCTGGCGCCGGACCACGGCAGACCGACCCGCGGCGCGCGGTTCGACATCCGCTGATCCGGTCGGATAGCCTCCCGTCCGGTGCCCGCATCGTCGTTCGTGCTCGAACTCGGCCGCGCGCTGCACGCGCTCGGCAGCCCCGCCTACCGCGTCGAGGACGCGATGGATGCCTGTTGCCGGCGGTTTGGCCTGCATGGGCGGTTCTTTGCGACGCCGACCGGCATCTTCGCGGCGATCGGCCCGGTGGGGCAGCGGCCGGATACCGAACTGCAGCGCGTGACGCCGGGCAACCAGGATCTCGGCCGGCTGGCCGAACTGTACGCGGTCCGTGATGCGGTGATGCAGGGCGCGGTGGATGCCGAGACGGGAACCGCGCGCGTGCAGGCGATCGTCGCCGCCCCGCCGACCGGCGGGGATCGCGTGGTGATTCCGGCGCAAGGGTTGGCGAGCGCCGCCGCCTGCACGTTCCTCGGAGGGGGCTTCGTCGAGATCGGGGTCGCGTTCGCCGTCGGCGTGCTGCTCGGCGCGTTCGCCTGGCTGGTGCGGCAGCGGCCAGTGCTGGAACGGGTGTTCGAGCCCGCCGCGTGCGCCCTGGCGGCATTCGCGGTGCACGTCGGCGCCGCGCTGGTCGGGCCGCTGAACATCTCGATCACGACGATCGGGGCGATCATCGTGCTGCTGCCGGGCCTGATGTTCACGACCGCGCTGGCGGAGCTGTCGATGCGACATCTGTCGGCCGGCAGTGCGCGGTTGCTCGGTGCGGTCGCCGTGCTGTTGACGATGGCGGTCGGCGTCGGTCTCGGCGATCGGGTCGGCGAACTGATCTGCGGCGACGCCGTCGCGGCCGAGCCGGAGGCAATGCACGCTGGCTGGCAGTGGCCGGCGCTGTTGGCCGCCGGGCTCGGCTTTGGCGCGCTGCTGCGGGCCGCGCGCGCGCAACTGCCGTGGGTGTTGCTGGCGGTGACCATCGGCTTCGCCGGTTCGCGCCTGGGCGCCTTGTGGTTCGAACGCGAACTCGGTGCCTTCGTCGGCGCCCTGTGCGTCGCCGCCGCCGCCAACCTGTATGCGCGTTGGCAGCGCCGGCCGGCGGCGACGATGCGTACACCGGGCCTGCTGCTGCTGGTGCCCGGCAGCCTCGGTTTCCGGGGCCTGACCACGGCCCTGCAGCAGGACTTCACCGCCGGCGTGCAGCTGGCGTTCCAGATGTTGCTGGTCGGCGGCGCGATCGTCGCCGGCCTGCTGGTCGCCGGTGTGCTGGTGCCGCCGCCGCTCGATGTCGAGCCGGATTCGGGGCGCCAGGGCCATCGTCACGGCTGATCGCTGTTGACGAAGCAGGCGGCGACATTGGTGAAGCGCTCGGTCGGACGACCTTCTGGATGTCGACCACCCGCGAGCTCTGGCCGTCGTGCGCGTAGGTGTTGACGAACGAGATCGGCGTGAACGCGTTGGCGGTGTGACAGCAGAACGGATCATCGTCGCGTGTCCGGCTACGATGGCGTCATGGGCAAGACACACCTGTTGTTGGCGTTCTCCGGTTGCTGCACGGCGATGCTGATGGCGCAGACAGCGCCCAGGGTCGTCTCGGTGACCCCGCCGCATCTCTCTGCCAGTGTCGACGCCAAGACCAGCAAGGAGCTGATCGTGGTGTTCGACCAGGCGATGAGCCAGACCGGCTGGTCGTTGTGTGGCGGCGGCCCGCAGTTCCCGAAGATCGCCGGCAAGCCGGCCTGGCGGGACGAACGGACCCTGGTCGTCACGGTCGAACTCGAACCCGATCACGACTACAGCCTGGGCTTGAACTGTCCCGCGGCGAAGAACTTCCGCAGCGCGGCCGGCGTGCCGCTGGTGCCGGTGCCCTGGTCGTTCACCACGTTGCCGCTCGAATTGCCGGACCAGAAGGCGCAGAAGGCGCGCAACCAGGCCGCGACGAAGCGACTGTGGCAGGAACTCGCCGAGCACTATTCGCATCGCGATCTGCGCGTGCGTGATTGGGCGAAGCTCGAGAAGGCGGCCACGCCGGTGCTGCTGGCCAGCAAGACCGACCAGGCGTGGGCGGCGGCAGCGGCGACGGCGCTGCAGCCGACCGAGGATCTGCATCTGTCGCTGAAGATCGGCGAGCGGACCTGGGGCACTGGTTCGCGTGCGATCGACCCGCTGTTCTCGGCGCAGCGGCTTGCCGACTACGTCAAGGCCAGCAAGGTGGCCGAACAGGTGCTCGCCGGCCGCACCGACGACGACATCGGCTATCTGCTGATCGCATCGTGGCGGTCGGACCTCGACCTGCCGGCCATCGAGCAGGCGTTGACCGGCATGCTCGACTGCAAGGCGATGGTGATCGATGTTCGGCCCAACGCCGGCGGCGACGAAGGCATGGCGCAGAAAGTCGCGGCGTGGTTTGTCGAGGGGACCAAGGTCTACGCCAGGAACCGCTATCGCGAACGCGCCGGCAAGAACGGCTTCGGCAAGGTCTTCGACCGCACGGTCACTGGCAACGACGAGAACCGGCGGTTTGGCGGTCCGATCGCGGTGCTGACCAGTCGCTACGTGATGAGCAGCAACGAATCGTTCGTGATGATGCTCGAGCAGGCAAGGGACTGCACGTCGGTGGGGCAGCCGACGTTCGGCAGCAGCGGCAACCCGCGGCCGGCCGAACTCGGCAACGGCGTGACGATCTTCATTCCTCGCTGGCAGGATCTGCGGCTCGATGGCACCTGCTTCGAGGGCCAAGGGCTGGCGCCGGATGTGCCAGTCGAGGTCAAGGACGGCGATTTCGAACGCGGCGACCCGATCCTGGCCAAGGCGCTCGAGGTGCTGCGCGGCAAGATCCGCGGCTGATGCCCGCAGCGGTTGCGGCCGACCGCGCGCTGGTGACGGTTGTCGGTTCGTGTTCCGGATTCCGGTCGCGGCAGGCCGACGCCTGGGCCGATGGCGGTATCATCCGTCGCCCGAAAACCGCCCCATGACCCGTCGCTTCGACCCCAAGGCACGCCTCGATCAGTTCCCCATCCTGCGTGTCCTCCGCGACCGAGTGCTCGTGTTCGACGGCGCGATGGGCACGCAGCTGCAGGCCGCCAACCTGACGCTGGCCGACTTCGCCGACCTCGAGGGCTGCAATGAGATCCTGGTGCAGACCAGGCCGGACGTCGTCGATTCGATCCATGCCCGCTACTTCGAAGCCGGCGCCGACGTCGTCGAGACCAACACGTTCGGCGGCATGCCCTATGTGCTTGCCGAATATGGCCTTGCCGACCGTGCGTTCGAGCTGAACCAGCTCGGCGCCCAGGTCGCACGCAAGGTTGCCGATCGCTTCAGCACCAAGGAACGGCCGCGATTCGTGTCGGGGTCGGTTGGTCCGGGCACCAAGCTGGTGACGCTGGGCCACATCTCGCCCGACGAGCTGCATGCCGCGTACAAGATCTACTGCCATGGCCTGATCGTCGGCGGCGTCGATTGCCTGAACATCGAGACCTGCCAGGACCTGCTGCAGGTCAAGCTGGCGATCCTCGCCGCGCGCGACGCGATGGAGGCTGCCGGTCGCGAAGTGCCGATCTTCTGCACCGTGACGATCGAGACCACCGGCACGATGCTGGTCGGCAGCGACATCGCCGCCGCGCTGACCACGCTGGAAGAACTGCCGGTCGACGTCGTCGGGCTCAATTGCGCGACTGGCCCCGACCTGATGCAGGAGTCGGTGCGTCACCTGGGCAAGCACACGACCCGCACGGTGATGGTGATGCCCAACGCCGGCCTGCCGCGCAACGTCGGCGGCAAGGCGGTCTACGACCTGACGCCGGCAGAGCTGGCGCGCTTCCAGGCGCGGTTCGTCACCGAGTTCGGCATCGGCGTCGTCGGCGGTTGCTGTGGCACGGGCCCAGAGCACGTCCGAGCGATGTATGAGGCCACGCACAAGCTGCGTCCGGTGGAGCGGCCGAACGACTACCAGCCGCAGCTCGCCTCCCTGTTCCACTCGGTGCCGCTGGATCAGGACTCCGGTCCGCTGATCGTCGGCGAGCGGACCAATGCCAACGGCAGCAAGAAGTTCCGCGAGCTGATGCTCGCCGGTGACACCGAGGGCATGCTGCAGATGGCCAAGGAGCAGGTGCACGAAGGCTCGCACGTGCTCGACGTCTGCACCGCCTACGTCGGTCGCGATGAAGTCGCCGACATGACGAAGCTGCTGACGGCGATGGTCACCAAGGTGACGGCGCCGATCATGATCGACAGCACGCAGCTCGACGTCGTCGAGGCGGCGCTGAAGGTCGTGCCCGGCCGCGCGATCATCAACTCGATCAACCTCGAGGACGGCGAGGAACGCGCCGACAAGCTGTGTCGGCTCGCCCGTCGCTACGGCGCCGCGTTCGTCGCGTTGACGATCGACGAGGATGGCATGGCCAAGACCGCCGACCGCAAGCTGGCGGTGGCGAAGCGGCTCTACGACATCGTCGTCAACCGGCATGGTCTGCGCCCGGGTGACCTGATCTTCGATCCGCTGACGTTCACGATCGGTTCCGGCGACGAAGCGTCGCGCGATGCCGGCATCCAGACCCTGAAGGGCATCGAGCTGATCCAGCAGCAGATGCCCGGCGTGCGGACGATCCTCGGCCTGTCGAACATCAGCTTCGGCCTCGATCCGTATCCGCGGCAGATCCTGAACTCGGTCTATCTGGCCGAGGCGATCCGGCACGGTCTGACTTCGGCGATCGTGCACGCCAGCAAGATCATCCCGATCCACAAGCTGTCGGACGAGGATCGCCAGGTGACGCTGGACCTGATCTGGGATCGCCGGCAGCCCGGCTACGACCCGCTGTTCAAGTTCATCGAGCGCTTCCAGGGCGCCAAGCGGATCGACACCGGCCGCGGCACCGACGAGAACGCGCTGCCGGTCGAAGAACGGTTGAAGCGCCGGATCATCGATGGCAACAAGATCCACATCGAGAAGCACCTCGACGAGGCGCTGCAGAAGTACAAGCCGCTGGAGATCATCAACGAGATCCTGCTCGATGGCATGAAGGTCGTCGGCGAACTGTTCGGCAGCGGCGAGATGCAGTTGCCGTTCGTGCTGCAGTCGGCCGAGGCGATGAAGTCGGCGGTCGGCTACCTGCAGACCTTCATGGCCAAGGTCGCCGGCGAGGAGAAGGGCACGCTGGTGATCGCGACCGTGCGCGGCGACGTGCACGACATCGGCAAGAACCTGGTCGACATCGTCGTCAGCAACAACGGCTACAAGGTCGTCAACCTCGGCATCAAGGTGCCGGTCGAGCAGATCCTGGAGGCCGCACGCACGCACCAGGCCAACGCCGTCGGCATGAGCGGCCTGCTGGTCAAGTCGACCGTGGTGATGAAGGAGAACCTCGAGCTGATGAGCCAGCGCGGCATCGCCACGCCGGTGATCTGCGGCGGCGCGGCGCTCAATCGTCACTATGTCGAGAACGACCTGCGCCAGGCCTACACGACCGGGCCGGTCTACTACGGCGCCGACGCGTTCTCCGGTCTGCACATCATGGACGAGCTGACCGGGCGCGCGAAGGCGAAGACGGTCACCGAGTCGCCAAAGCCCCAGGAGCGCGTGGTCTCGCACCGCCGGCTCACGCGCGCGGAGAAGGAGAAGCTGCTCGAGCACGCGTTCACCGAGTATGCGGACAGCGGTGTGCCGCCGTCGCCGACCGTGCCGACGCCGCCGTTCTGGGGTGCCAACGTCGTGTCGACCGAAGAACTCGACCTCGGCACCGTGCTGCAGTACGTCAACAAGAAGGCGCTCTATCGGCTGCAGTGGCAGTACCGGCAGGGCAAGCGCAGCGAAGAGGAGTACACGAAGTTCGTCGCGGCGACGGTGGATCCACGGTTCAAGGAGATGGTGGCCAAGGTCCGGCAGGACCGCACGCTCGAGCCGCGCGTCGTCTACGGCTGGTGGCCGTGCTACACCGATCGCAACGCGCTGGTGATCCTCGATCCGCGCAGCCGCACGCGCGAACTGTGTCGCTTCGACTTCCCGCGCCAGCCCGGTGGGCGTCGGTTGTGTCTGTCGGACTTCTTCCGCAAGAAGGGCGGCGAACTCGATGTCGTCGGCCTGTCGCTGGTGACGATGGGGGCGGTCGCGACGCGCGAGAGCGAACGGCTGTTCCGCGAGAACCGCTACGACGAGTATCTGCACTTCCACGGCCTGTCGGTGGAGGGCGCCGAGGCCCTGGCCGAATACTGGCACAAGCGCATGCGCCAGCAGCTCGGCATCGCCGCCGAGGATGCGCCCGACATTGACGATTTGTTCAAACAGAAATACCAGGGCAGCCGCTATTCGTTCGGCTATCCGGCGTGTCCGAACCTCGAGGACCAGGACAAGCTGCTGTGGCTGCTCGAGGCGTCGCGGATCGGGGTGTCGCTGTCCGAGGAGTTCCAGCTGGTGCCCGAACAGAGCACGTCGGCGGTGATCTGCCACCATCCGGCGGCGAAGTATTTCAACGTCACGGTCACGAGTTGACCGACGCAGCGCAGCTGCAGCGGGCAGGGTTTGCGCGGCTGCAGGCTGCCGCGTCAGCGGCAGCCTGCAGCCGAGTCGGAGAACTGCTGGCGGCGGCTGCGCCGCAGCGCCGCCAGCACCGCCAAACCGACTACGCCCTCCGCGAACCGCTGGAGCGCTGTCCCGCCGCCGCCGAGATCGCCCTGCCGCTCTTGCTCCCCCTCGCCCGGGACTTCCTCGGCGACGCCGCTCGCCCGATCGGCTCCACCTGGTTCGACAAACCCGCCGGCGCCAATTGGCTCGTGGCGCCACACCAGGACCTCGTCCTGCCGTTCTACGCCCGCGGCGAAGCCGCGGGCGTGACCGGCTGGACGACCAAGCAGGGCATTCCCTACGCCTTGCCGCCGGACGAACTGCTCGCGACGTTGCTCGCACTCCGGCTGCACCTCGACGATTGCCCGATCGCCAATGGCGCACTGGCGGTGATCCCTGGCAGTCACCAACGCGGCCGGCTCTCGCCGGCCGCGTTGCGAGAACTGCCGCCCGCAGCGTTCACTCCCTGTCCCGCCGCCGCCGGCGACGTCCTCGCGACGCGCCCCCTGCTGGTGCACCGTTCGTCGCCCGCCAAGTCACCCACACACCGCCGCGTCCTGCACGTGGTGTTCGCCGCCACCCCACCGCCGCCGCAGCTGGCATGGCGGAAGCCGTAGCTCGCCGAGTCGGACTGGACCAGGCGCGGCCAACCGAGCTCGCCTGAATCGGCGCGCGTCCGGGATCGCGGGAGTTGCCAGAACGCCGGATCCTCTTGCGCCGACTGACCTGCGCCGTTAGAATAACTGCCGATTCAAAACAGGTCATGACCAAGCCTGCACCCAAGCCGACGACCAAACCCGCGACCAAACCCGCGAAGCCGGCCGCGAGCCGCCGCTCTGGATTCCGCGCCGGCAGTTCCGTCGCACCCGCCCTGCTGCCGTTCCCGCGTGGCCGCGGCGGTCGCCGCAAGGGCGCGGGTCGCAAGCCCAAGGCCCACGAAGCCGGGGTGAGCCACGCGGCGCGGGCCCCGCTCGCGCCGCGCTTCCCTGTTCTCGTGACCGTCAAGCTCCGCCAAGGCCTGCCTCGGCTGCGTCGCGACGCCGAATACGCAGCCCTTCGGGCTGCGTTCGCCGGTGGCGCCCGTGGCCCAGGCGCGTCCGGTGCCTTCCGCCTGTGCCACTACGCCGTGCTCAACGACCACCTGCACCTGATCGTCGAGGCTACCGACCGCCAGGCGCTGAGTCGCGGCCTGCAGGGCCTCCTGATCCGCATCGCCAGGATCCTCAACAAGCTGTGGCACCGCCGCGGTCGCGTGTTCGCCGACCGCTACCACGACAGCATCCTGCGCACCCCAAAGCAGGTGCGCAACGGCATCCGCTATGTGCTGCAGAACGGCAGGAAACACGCCGCCGCGGGCCGCGCCATCGCGATCGCGACGCCGATCGACCTGTTCACCTCGGCGCCGTGGTTCGATGGCTTCTCGCTGCGCATCCGCGTTCGCGGCCTCGAGGCGATGGTGCGGCCGATCGTCGACGCGCGGACCTGGCTGCTGAAGGTCGGCTGGCGCCGCCACGGCCTGCTTGACCCTGGCGAAGCGCCCGCGGCCGGTTGACAGCGCCCTCAGTTCACTACTGCAATGCCGGCGTTGCTGACCGTTGCACCGCCTGGCGCCGCCGCATCGAACACCAGCGCTTGCGCGGCGATGCGCGTTCCAGCGAGCGCTGGCAAGGCCGGGATCGCCAGCGAATAGCTGACGGACCCGCCCTGGTGGAACAGCCACGGCCCGAGGCCGGGTTCGGGTTCGATCCACAGATCGCATCCGGGAAGGCCCAGTCCAGCCAGATCGAGCGGCAGCGCCGCGCCGCCGAAGTTCACGTGGCCGAAACCCAGAGCCAGGTACGCTGCCCCGGGAGTCGGTGGCAGAGCCAACAGATCCAGCGGGAACGCACTTCCCAACGCCGGCAGCGCCCGGTTCTGCGGCGTCAGCAATGGGACGCCGCTCGTGCCAACGCAGCCATGACCGGCCCTCGCCCATGTTGCAGACGTTCCTGGCGCCTCGAGCCACGTGGTCTGCGTGCCCATCTCGACAAGGGCCGGTCCGAAGTAGCCGATTTGTCGACCGCCGAACAGCAGAACGCGATCAGTCGTCGGGTCGTGCGCGACCTCGGCGGGTTCAGGCACCTCGGCCGGCAGCGAAGTCGCTTCACGCCGCCACGCCGTGCCGTCGTAGTTCCAGATCTGAGACCTGCCAATCATGCGAACGACACCTCGAATGGAATCGAAGTACGATCTGCGACCGGATCCGGCCGGCGGGCCCGTCAGGTTGCGTTGGGTCCAGTTGACGCCGTCGTACTCCCAGGTATCGCTCAACGAAGCGGTGCTCCCGTAGCCGCCGAACAGGACCGTTCGACGACGCACCGGATCGTGCACCAGACACGGTTCGCGCCTCGTCGGCGGACGCGTCATCGTCGCTCGCGGATCCCAGTCGAGACCGTCGAATTCCCAGGTGAGCGTGCCGGCGTTACCGCCAAACAGCACGCAGCGGCGCCGATCCGAATCATAGGTCAGCGCGTGTGTGTGCGCCGCGGGGGCCTGGGTGGCGGGCGTGACCAGTGCCCAGTCCGCGCCGTCGAATTCCCAGGTGTCATTCAACGTGGCGCCAGCGGCGGCTGCGCCGCCGTGCAGCACGATGCGGTCGCGGCGTGAGTCATACGCCATCGCGTGGTCCCGGCGAGCGGGCGGGGCGCGTGGAGGCGAGAGTGTCTGCCAATCGCTGCCCTGACGAGCGAACGTGTCATTCAGGCAACTGCATACGCCGAAGCCGACGTAGCCCTGCACAAGTCCGCCGAAACCAACGATGCGTTGGCGCCGACTGTCGAACACGGTGTCGTGCGCGAAGCGCGGCGTCGGGATCGAGAACACGTCGAGCCAGCGCAGTCCATCGAACCTCCAGGTCGCCGCGCTGGCTCCGACGTACTCGCCGCCACCAAAGGCCACGACATTGTGCCGGACGGCATCATATGTCAACGCGGCGTATGCGGGTATTGACCCAGCGGTACCAAGGACTGTCCAATCGCTCCCGGTGTACGATAGAATCAAGCTCCGGTCGATCATGAGGATGCGGCGCTGCCGAATATCGTAGACCAAGCGACCAGCATAGGGCTGAACCTGCGTCGGCACCGACGTCCAGGAAATGCCATCGTATTCCCAAGTGTCGCCGAACTGAGCCGAGCCGGCGCCGCCCACAAGCACGCTGCGACCGCGTCCGATGTCGTACGCAATGGCGGCGGAGCCGCGCCCCGGTGGCGACTGCAGGGGGTTCATCTGCGTCCAGGCTGCCCCATCGAACTCCCAGGTTTCGGCCGACGGTGCGCCGTTTGCGAACAGGCCACCGAAGAGGACTGTTCGCGAGCGCGCGAGATCGTGCGCCAATGCCGCGCGGGGGCGGCGCGGGCCCGTGATCGCGAGCGCTGACCAGCCGTTTGCTCCGAGTTGCCAGGCGCGCTCCATGCCGTTCTCGAACGCCAGCGTCCGGCTGCCACTGACCTCGTAGATCAGCTGGCTGTCGTACGCGGGCTGCAGCCTGCTGGGGATCGGCGACCAGTTCGAACCATCGAACTCCCAGGTGTCGGTGGGGCCGCCGCCAAACAGGATCGTCGTGCCGCGCGTCAGGTCGAACACTGCCGAGGCCGCGAGGCGAGCCGCGGGCATCGGTTCGTACCATTGTTGGGACGTGCCCGGGCCGAGCAGGAGGGCGGCAACGATTGCGGTTCGATGGAGGCGCATGGTCGGCCTTTGGTGGTTCTGGATTGCTGAGTCTACAGAAAATCCGACAGAGTGACTTGACAGCCGCAGTCTTCGCTCTACAATACCCGCGTCGTTGGAAGAACTGTCGCCGGTCCACCGTCGACCTTCCGTTCCCCGCACCTCCATGAGTTTCCTCCCACCGAGAACCCTGCTACCCCTCGCGGCCATCCCGGCCAGTGAGCTGGTGCACCCCTCGGCGGGCCGCCGCGGCTGAGAGACCAACAGTCTCCGCCACGAAAGCCTCGCCGGGTGCGCCCGCGCGAGGCTTTTGCGTTTTCAGGCCGGTCTCGCACCGACCACCACGAACATCATCCGACGAAGGAGTCACCCTTCCATGATCCGACTTTCCCGATACTCCGCCTGACGTCGTCCGGCGGCGCGCGCAGGGTCGTTCTGCGGTTCTTTGCGCGTGTTCCGCTACACCGGGTTCCACCGGCGTCCGGCACGAGTCGAATAGCTCAATGGGTAGAGCACGAGAATGACATTCTCGAGGTAGCGGGTTCGAATCCCGTTTCGACAAACGCCACGAGCGCCCCGGCAACGGGGCTCCCATCGTGTGTCTGCCGGCGACGAGGCAGCGGTCTGTCCGGGCTTGATTGTCTGACAATCAGGCCCGGACACCGTCCGCAACCAGCACCCTGATCCACGACGGGTTCGACCGTCGCGGTGACCGCCGATTCCCTGTTCGCGGTGATTGTCGAAGGAGCAATCACAGGCGCGCCGGGCATCGGTCGGACTCGCGATGATCGGTCCGCGTCCCAGGGTCCGTTGTGGCGCGGTCATGACCACAGCCCACTGTCGCCGGCAGGCACACACCTTCTCCGCATCCACGCACCTTCCTTTTCCCCGCCTTCCTCTTCTCGGAGTCATCCATGATCCGTCAACACATCAAGAACCACGAGGTCGGCCTGCTGTTCCGGCGGGGCGACTTCCACCGAGTGCTGGCTCCCGGCATGCACTGGCTGCCGGGCGTCGCGTTCGGCCGCGACCAGGTCCAGGTCCTGTCGACGCTGGACACCCGCTTCAACCACCCGCTGCTCGACGTGCTGATCCAGAACCCGGAGCTGCGCGAGCGGCTGCTGGTGGTCGATCTCGCCGAGGACCAGCGGGCGCTGGTCTGGCGCGAGGGCCGGCTGTTCGACGTCATCGGGCCCGGCCGCCATGCCTACTGGCAGGCGCCGTTCTCGCTGCGCGTCGAGACGTTCACCGTCGCCGACGTCGAGCTGCGTCACCCGCAGCTCGACGCGGTGCTCGCCACCACGCAGGCTCGCGCGCACCTGGCGGCGGTGGACGTCGAACAGCACGAACGGCTGCTGGTCCGGCGCGGCGGTGAAGTCATCGCCGACGTCGGTCCGGGCCGGCATGCGTTCTGGACGCGGGCCAACGTCATCACCTGGAAGGCCGTCGATCTGCGCGAGCAGCTCGCCGACGCCCAGGGCCAGGAGATCATGACCGCCGACAAGGTGACGCTGCGGGTCAACCTGGTGGTGGCATGGCGCATCGTCGATGCGGTGGCGGCGACCACGGTCGTCGATTCCGCGGCCGGTGCGGTCTACCGCGAAGCGCAGCTGGCGTTGCGCGTGGCGGTGGGCACCCGGGACCTGGAACGGTTGCTGGCCGACAAGGATCTCGTGGCGAACGAAGTGCGGGCGGCGGTGACGCCGCGCGTTCTCGAGTTCGGCGTGGCCGTCCGTTCGGTCGGCATCAAGGACATCATCCTGCCGGGTGAGATGAAGACGCTGCTGAACCAGGTGATCGAGGCCCAGAAGCAGGCGGAGGCCAACCTGATCCGTCGTCGCGAGGAAACCGCGGCGGCGCGGTCGCAGGCCAACACCGCACGCTTGCTGGCCGAGAACCCGATGCTGTTGCGCATGAAGGAACTCGAAGCCCTGCAGGGGATCCTGGCGGGGGCGAAGACCTCCTTCGTGTTCGGTGGTGGGGACCTGGCGCAGCAGATCAAGGGCTTGCTGGCGCCGCCGGCCGACGGGTGACCGATCGGTCGGCGGATTCGCCCGCGGTCGACCCGGGTCTCAGCGCGTGCCCGAGAGGTTGTCCTGCGCGCGGATGAACGCATCGTCGTCCCTGGCGACGGCGGGATCCTGGACGACATTGGTCCAGACGGCGCACGCTTCGGCCCGCCGGCCGGTGGCGACGTAGAATTCGCCGAGGATGCAGCGCTGGTACGCGGTTGCTCCGTGCTCCCACTGCCAACGGGAGAGCAGCCGCTGTGCCCGTTCTTCGGCTCCTCGCAGGCCCACGTCGAGCATGATGACGATCAGGGAGTGCAGCGAGCTTTCGCTGAGCTGCGGCCAGGCGAGCAGGGACTCGACCGCCCCGTCGACCTGTTGGCGCCAGTGTGCCGCCTCTTCGCCGGCCCGGTACGCCTCGAGGAACGCCAGCATCGGCATGGCCAGCGCCAGCGAGGCAACAATCCGGCTGAGGTTCGGCATCCGGCTCAGCAGGCCGCGTTGGTTGCGCGCCGCGGCCAAGGCGTCGGCGTCGAAGAATCGGGTTCGGCGATAGTCATCGAACACCGCCGCCAGCGCGGCGACCTGTTCGGGGAGGTCGCGAAGCGCCGACCAATCGGCCTGCTTGAAATTGCGCAAGTCGATGCGTTGGAGCGCGTCGTATTGAGCCCACAGCTGCGGCGCGAGGCGGAGGCGCAGCAACGGCTGCGGCCCAGCGTGGAACTGCGCCAGTTGTTGGATCGCGGGTCGAGCCCGGGTCAACCTCGGGAGCACTTGAAAGAGCCACTCTTCTGGTCCCTTGGCCTTCTCGTCTTCGGCTGGTCCGGTCATCCGGGCGCCTTCAATCTCGCCCAAGCGGGCCGCGAAGAACGCCAGTGCATCTTCGGCCGCCAGATGAAAGACCTCGTCCAGCGTCTTGGCCAGTTGCACGAGCGCCCGCAGCGCGATGGCCAGCTGTTGGTGCCGGGTGGCCAGTCGCACGATCGCTTGCTCGCTGGTCGCGTACTGGCCGGAGAACAGCGTTGCCATGCACCGCAGGACGTCCGGTTCGAGTGCGTTGCGATACAGGAGTTCGTAGTCGTCGGCGAGCCGCAGTGCGTTCTCGGTCTCGCCGCGGATCAGATACAACGGCCCGAGCGTCTGCAGGCTCGGCACGTGTTCCGGGTTCGCGGCGAGGCCAGCTCGCAGCAGGCGGATGGCCTCCATGACGTCTCCGGCCAGCATCGCGGCGGCGTAGTTGGCCTCCGCGCGCGAAAGCTGCTGCGCCGACTCTTTGTGCGCGAGCGCGTCGGCGAACAGTTGCCGCGCTGCTTGGAGATCGTCTTCCACGGTAGCCGCGCCGAACAGCACCCTGACCCTGCTCCAGACAGTCGGTGGCAGTTCGGCTGCAACCAGTGGCGCGAGCAGATTCGCACAATCGCCGCGACTCCCCATCGCCTCCAGCGCCGTCGCTTGCAGGATCGAAATGCCGATCGGGTCCGTATGGCCGGCGTCACGGGCCCGGGCGCCCAGATCGATCGCGTCCTGCCAGGCCCCGCGGGCCGCGGCTTCCCGGGCGTCGCGAAACGCGGCGTCGGCGGTCGCCCGGGACTCCGCCGACAGGCGGGCCTGGGCCTCGGTGGCGTAGCTCCACGCGAAGACCGCACACAGCAACGTGACCGCCGTGGCGAGAACGGCCCGCCGGTGACGGCGCGCAAACCGATGCGCGCGATACCAGAAGTGATGCCGTCGCGCCTGCACCGGCCGACTGTCCAAGTGGGCCCGGAGGTCGTCCGCCAGCGCCTTGACGTTCTCGTAACGCGTCTCCGGGTCCTTGCGCAGCGCCTTGGCCAGGATCGCATCGATGTCGCCGCGCAGCTCCCGAGTGTGCCGCGAGGCCGGATCCGCCTCGTAGGTGCTGATCAGGTCGAGGATCCGCCGCGCCGGCATCGTCCGGGAGATCGGAATCGGCAGATGCCCGGTCAGCAGCTGGAACAGCACGACGGCGAGCGAATACACATCGGCCCGCACGGTCAGGTCGTCGCCAGCGACCTGTTCGGGCGGCATGTACTCGTAGGTGCCGAGGACGCCGCCGGGTTCGGTGACGGTTTCGTCCGGACGTGGCAACACTTCGCGTGCCAACCCGAAGTCGACCAGTTTGACCTGCGGCGGTTCACCGAGCGTGACCAGGATGTTGCTCGGCTTCAGATCGCGGTGCAGCCAGCCGCGATCATGGGCGTGCTGGACGGCGTCGCAGACGTCCAGCATCAGCCGGATGCGCTGGGCGGTGTCCGGCGACACGCTGCGGACGTAGCGGTCCAGCGTCGGGCCGGGGACATACTCCATGAACAGGTGCGGCTGCTCGCCGTCCAGATCGCAGTCGAACAACTGCGCGATGCCGGGGTGGCGCAGTTGCAACAGGCTCTCGGCCTCGCGGCGAAATCGCATCCGGGCCTTGTCCAGCGGTCGGCGGAGCAGCTTGGCCGCTACCAGGCGTGGCTCGGTGGTTCGCAGGACCAGGTACACTTCACCGAAGGCGCCGGCGCCGAGCCGGCGCAGAACGGGATGGCCGCCGATGCGCAGGGTCGACGGTGGCGGCGGTTCCTCGAAGCAACGGAAGACCTCATGGATGGCGTCCACCCAGTCCGGATGTTCGCGGCACAGGGAGTCGCGGCGCTCGCGGATGGTCGCCTGGTCGCGGTCGATGCAGTCCGCAACGCACTGATAGACGGCGGTCGGCAGGGGCACTTCTTCCTTGGCCATGCGCGGATTCTAGTCTAGGTGGCCGAGGCGCGTCTGGCGCGTTGTTCGCGCAGCAGTTCCTTGGCTTCGTCGTAGTAGAGATCGCGCGGGTCGATGCCGTGCGCGGCCAGTTGCAGCGCCTGCTTGGGCGTGCACAGGCCGACCGCCCTGCGCTCCAGCAACGCCTCGCGCAACGCCGCCGCCTCGCGTTCGGCGAGCTCCGCCACCGGATCGGTCGGCAGGCCGGCGCGCTTGAAGAACTCCAGCTGCGCCGTCGATGCGCGTTCGCCCGCCGCAACGCGCGAGCGTCGCAGGTACGGACCGAGGTCGATCCCCAGCACCGCGAACGGATCGCGCCGCCGGAGCTGATAGGCAACCGTCGCGGCCTGCGCTTCCTGTTCCTGTTGCGCCAGCTCCAGCGCACGTTCGAGCGCGATCGCCTGGCCCAGCACCGACGTCTCGGCCGCGATGCGGCGCGCGCGTTGCTGCACCTCCGGATCGGCGGCGGCGAAGATGTCGACTGCCTGCGCCAGGCTGTGGCGGCAGTTCGTCGGCACGAAGTCGAGCACCAGCAGATCGCGCTTGCCCTTGGCGATCCGGGTGCCGCGACCGACCATCTGCGCGTAGAACGAACGCGACAGCACCGGCCGCGCGATCGCGACCAACGCGATCTCGGGCACGTCGAAACCCTCGGTGAACAGTGCGCAATTGACCAGCACCTTGGCTTCACCGCGCCGGAACCGGTCGATCACCGGCGCCCGCACCTCGTACGAGTCGGTGCCGTCGACCGCGGCGGCGAAGCCGGCAGCGCCGGCCTGGTCGTTCAGCACGCGTGCCAGCGCATGCGCATGGGCCACCGAGGCTGCGAACACGATCGTCGGCCGATCGCCGCGTTCCTTCAGGATCGGCGTCGCGATCTCCGCCAGATGCAGTTCCTGCGTCAGGATCGCCTCGACGTCGCGCGTCGCCAGTTCGCCAGCGACCTTGCGCACGTGCGCGAAGTCGGCCCTGGTGTGGACCAGGAACGAGCGGATCGGGCACAGCCAGCCGTCGCGGATCGCCGTCCGCATGTCGTACTCGAACGCGACGGTCGAGAAGATCTCGCCGAGCGGCACGCGGTCGCTGCGATCGGGCGTGGCGGTGACGCCGAGCCGCCAGGCGTCGAAGTGGGCCAGTACCGCGCGGTACGAATCGGCGGTGGCGTGGTGGGCTTCGTCGACCACGACGATCTTGAACGCGTCGCGCGGCAGGTCGTGCAGGCGCTTCTGCAGCGTCTGGATGCTGGCGACCGCGATCTTCGGTCGCCGGCCGTCGGGGCGGGTGAAGTCGCGGCGGCCGGCCATCTCGACGGCGACCACGTCGTTGCACCAGGCGGCGATCTTGCTGCGTGCCTGTTCGACGAGTTCCTGCCGGTGGGCGAGCACCAGCACGGGGCCCTTGGCCAGGCGAGAGACCTCGGCGAACAGCACGGTCTTGCCGGTACCGGTCGGCATCACCACGAGAACGGCGCGGTGGCCCTGGCCGTAGGCCTGGCGCACGGCCTGCAGTGCGGCGGACTGGTAGGGGCGGAGTTGCATGCGGTGGTCCCGGGTCCCGGGCGTTGCCTCGACGGACCCGGTCGCAGGATCCGTTACCGCACGTCGCCATCAGGTGCAACCGTCGCGCGATCCGTCGACCCGACTGCATCGCCACCCCACCCCGCACCGATATAAGGACCGCGTGCCGAGCCCTCGCGACCTCATCTGCTTCTGCGGCCAGGACTGGTGGTATCACAACCGCGCCCACAGCGACTTCCAGCTGATGACCCGCGCGGCGAAGACCCGCAAGGTGCTGCTGGTCAACAGCATCGGCATGCGCATGCCGACCCCCGGCAAGAGCACCCTGCCGTTCCGGCGGATCTGGCGCAAGGTGAAGAGCATGGCGCGGCACGTCCGCCGGCCGCTGCCCGACCTGCCGGACTACGCGGTGATGACGCCGCTGCTGTTCCCGTTCTACGGCAGCCCGCGCGCCCGGGCGTTCAACGCCAAGTCGATCCGCTGGCAGGTCATGCGCCAGGCCAGGAAGATGGGCATGATCGAGCCGCACATCTTCGTGACCGTGCCGACGGCGTGGGACGTCGCCAGGGACATGCCGCGTGGCAGCCTGGTCTACAACCGCAGCGACAAGCACAGCGCGTTCGGCGAGGCCGACAACAGCCTGATCGTCGCGCTCGAGCAGGCACTGCTGCAGCACAGCGACGCGGTGCTCTACAGCAGCCGGGCGTTCCTGCAGAGCGAACGGCAGAGCACCGGCGAGCGCGCGCACTTCCTCGACCACGGCGTCGACACGCGGCATTTCGCGCCGCGACCGCGCACCGATGCGCTGACCAGGCTCGGCATCCCGCGGCCGATCATCGGTTTCTTCGGCGGGCTCGACGACTACGTCGTCGACTTCGACCTGCTGGAGCGGATCGCCAGGGAACGGCCGCAGTGTTCGCTGGTGCTGATCGGCGACGCGACGCTGTCGATGGAGCGGCTGACGCGCTACCCGAACGTCCGTCACCTCGGGTTCAAGCCGTACGCGGAGATCCCGGACCTCGGCGCCGATTTCGACGTGTCGATCATGCCGTGGCTCGACAACGACTGGATCCGCCACTGCAACCCGATCAAGTTGAAGGAATACCTGTCGCTGGGCCAGGAAGTGGTCACGACGTGGTTCCCAGAGGTCGAACACTGGCGCGACTTCGTGCACGTGGCGAGGACCGGGGATGAGTTCCTGGCGCAGATCGATGGGGTGCTGGCCGGCAAGAAGGCCCCGGGGGCGCGCGCCAACCTGTTCGCCAAGGCGAACTGGGACGATCGCACCGCGGAGTTGCTGACATTGCTCGATGGCATCGCCGAACGCCGCGGCCATGGCGACCGCAATGCCGTACGGCAGCCGGTCACGACCGTATAGCGGACTTCGTCAGCTCCCGGCCAGCATCGCCGCCGCTTCGGCAACCAGGGCCTGGTCCCATTCGTCGGCGAAGGCTTCGTCGCGCCACGGTTCGAGCGCCGCCAGCGCCAGCTGCAGCAGGGTGCGGGCCACATCGCGGTTGGTTGCCAGCCGAGCGCGGGCCAGGTGGATCCGGCTGTGAGCCAGAGGCAGCACCGCCCAGGGATCCTGCGGCGACCGCCGCACCTCCTGCTCCAACGCCGCGACTGCCTCCTGCCACAGTTCCGCAGCGCGAAAGGCGCATTCCTCCTGCTCGACGCTGGTGGGCGCGGCGTGTCGCGCCGCCGCTGCCATCGCTTCGGCGGCGGCGAACACACCATGCCAGCCAGCTCCGGTCAGCAGCGCTCGTTCTGCCAGCGCCGCTGCCGCCTCGGTCTCGCCGCGACCTGCCGCCAGACGTGCCCGCAGCCGCAGCGCCAAAGCCGAGTACAGTCCATGCCGATCCAAGGCGGGGAACTGCCGCATCGTGGCTTCGGCCAGGCTGAGACACCGTTCTTCGGCCGTCGGCGAACGCGCAAGTTCGTGCCGCCCGGCCAGCCAGATCGCCGCTTCGACGATGTCGGCGGCAGTGCGCGCATCGACGCCGTGCTGACGCTGCCAGGCAGCAAGGTCGGCATCGGCGGCGAGCCACACGCCCTCGGTGTCCGGTTTGCCCGCAGCGACGAGGATCCGGCCCAGGTGATAGCCGTTCTTCCAGCGCACCCAATGCTGGTCCGCGGGCTCGACGTCAGCGGGCATTGCCGACAGCACCCCGGCCGCACGCTGCGCCGCCGACTCCGCCTCGACGAGCGCTGGCCGCCGGCCGCCCGCCAACAGCGCATACGCGAGTTCGCTCGAGTGCCTCGCCAGCTTGCCTTTGGCGAGATGATGCTCCGGGAACCTGGTCACCAACGTGGTTGCCGTGGCAATCGCGGCGCGCATCGAGACATGACCGGCATCCATGTGGCCCAGCGAGTATTCGAACTGCGCCAGGGTCGCCTGCAGGTCGCTGAGATCCACCAACGGCAGCGGCCGCGTCGTGTCGCGAGCGCACGATTGCTCACCAACTACGATGGCCAGGCGCAGGCGCGCCATCGCCTCGTCGTGGTCGCCCCGCGAAGTCGCCAGCTCCGCTGCCGCCCGGTGGACGCGCAACGCACTGGACGGGTCCGGCCTGGTCAGACCGGCCCGCAGATGTTCCATTTCGCCGAGCGCGAGCGCGGCGGCGGCGAGGTCACCGACACCAAGCCAATACCGCAGCAGCCCGAAGTCGGTCGCGAGCAACGTCGCCCGTTCGCCGTCGTTGCCAGGATCGGCGGCGAGGATCTGCTGCTGCAGATCGCGGGCTCGTTGCAGGGCGGCGAGGTGGGCAGCGGCTTCGCCCGGCATGTCCATCGCGGTTGCGAACTCCACCAGCCCATTCGCCAGCAGTCCCACCCACTTCTCCGGCGCCCGGGCATGGCAGCCGTCCAGCAACGCGACTGCCCGCGCCAGCTGCGCCCGGGCCTGCGGTTGCTGTCCGGACGCCATCAGCGCCCGCCCGGCGTTGCGCAATGCCGCCCCCAGCACGCCGCGATAATGGATCTCCTCCGGCGACGACGCGACCAGGGCTTCGCCGTCGGCGATGGCTTCGCGGGCCCGCGCCAGTGCCTGCGGATACTGCCCGAGCAACCAATGGACCTGCGACAGTGACGTCAAGGTCCGGGACCGTGCCTCACGCGTGCGCTCGTCGCCGGGTCGTTCGCCGAGGAACCGGTCGTAGAATGCGACGGCGTCCCGCATCAACGCTTCGCGCATGGGCGCCGAGTTGGGCGTGTCGGTGACGGTGATGTCATTGGCGCGGTCCAACAGTGCGGCCACGGCATCCTGGGCGTCCCGTTCGCGCGCCTGCCATTTGCCCTGGTAGTGGTGCTGCAGCGCCAATGCGCAGGCGACCGCGCCGAGGAGGATCCCGGCGATCGCCAATCCGGCCCGATGGCGCCGTGCGGCTTTCGTCGCGCGATACCACAACGAAGGCGGACTCGCCTGCACGGCTTCGTGATCGAGGTGCCGTCGCAGATCCGCCGCCAGTTCGCGCGCCGAGGCGTAGCGGTGGTGCCGCTCGCCCTGCAGGGCCTTCAGCACGATCCGGTCGAGGTCGCCGCGCAGGCTGCTCGCCAGGCGCCGTGGGTCGCTGGCGCGCAGCTCCGCGACGGTCGTCGTCTTCGTCGGGTCGGCGGTGACCCGGCGGCTCGGGCGCAGTGGCTCGTCATCGGTCGTCGTGGGTCGTCGACCCCACGGCAGCTCGCCGGTCAACAACTCGTACAGGATCACCCCGAGCGCCCACACATCGGTGCGGGCGTCGATGGCGGCGCGATGCCCCAGGGCTTGTTCCGGACTCATGTAGCCTGGCGTGCCGACCACGCGTCCGGTCTCCGTCATCGCCGGTGCCGCCGCATCGCCGTGGGCGTCGAGGGCTCTGGCGATGCCGAAGTCGATGATCTTCGGTCGTGGCTCGCCATCGACCTCGACGACCAGGATGTTCGCCGGCTTGAGGTCGCGATGGACGATGCCATGCGCGTGCGCATGCTCGACGCCGTGACACAGCCGGGTGAACAGCTCGACGCGGGCGCGGATCGGCAACCGCGCCTGATCGCAGTACGCGGTGATCGGCGGGCCCGGAACATGCTCCATCACGAAGTACGGCCGGCCATCGGGCAGCGCGCCAGCATCGAACAGCTGCGTGATCGCCGGGTGGTTCTGCCTGGCCAGGAACTGCCGTTCGGCCTGGAAACGCGCCAGCGTGCGGCGGTCGCCGGCACCGGGCCGCAGCACCTTGACCGCGACTTCGCGCTGCACCGGCGATGCCTGCGCGCACAGGTAGACGGCGCCGAACGCACCTTCGCCGAGCCGGCGGACGACCTGGCAATTGCCGATCGCAACGAGATCCCGGTCGTTGTCCGGCCGATACCCCGCCGCCAGCAGCCGATCGATCCCGAACAGGTCCGCCGCCACGCGCGACAACGCCACGGCGTGTTCCGGATGCGCCTGCACGAGGCGCGCGAGCAAAGGGTCGCGAGCGGACGCCGGCGCCGCCAGCAACTGTTCGGCCATGGCCAGCAGTTCGGGCGGCAGATCCGGGTCGTCGTCAGGGTTCGACATGCTGGAGGCGTGATGGTAGCGCCGGGCGGCACCACGGTCGGGAAACGGCGTCGCGAGCGCGTGGTGATGGGCCAACAGGAGCGGCTTGCAACCAGTCTGGAATCGAGCGGTGCGCAGCGTTTGCAGAGCGCATGAACTGTCCCTGGCCCGGCGGGCGCCGGACCGTATCGATGACGATTCCGCCACCGGCCGTTCCGGCTACCATGGGCTCGTGGATGCCCAGGCTGCACAGTGGTTCGAACAGGCGCGCACCGGCGATGCCGCCGCCCTCGAGCACCTGCTGCAGCGCTATCTGCCGCAGTTGCATGCGTTCGTGCATGTCCGCCTCGGCGCTCTCCGCGGTCGCGAGTCCAGCATGGACGTCGTCCAGTCGGTCTGCCGCGAATTGCTGGGCGCGCGCTCGACGTTCGAGTTCCGCGGCGAAGATCGCTTCCGCGCCTGGCTGTTCACGGCGGCGCTCAACAAACTGAACGACAAGCGCAGCTTCCACGGCCAACAACGGCGCGATCTGCGTCGCGACGATCCGCGCACCGATCCGGTGTTGCTCGCCGCCAATCTGCTGACTCCCAGTGTCGATGCCATCGGGCACGAGACCGCCGTCGCATTGCAAGATGCGCTGGCGGCGCTCAGTGAGGAACATCGCGAAGTCATCACCATGGCCCGGATCGTCGATCTGCCGCACCGTGTGATCGCCGAAGTGCTCGGCCGGAGCGAGGCCGCCGTCCGCCAGCTCCTGGTGCGCGCGCTGCTGCGATTGTCGGCGGAGCTGCGTCAGCGCGGCATCCGGCTCGACGGATAGGACCGCCGGGTTTCGCGTCGCGACCGTCACGAACGGCAACCCACGCCGTTGGTGGCGCTGCGTTCCGTCCTCCAGCAGGCCCATCGCCATGGTACCACTCCGGCTCCTCCCGCGGCTCATGCCGCTCCTCTCTGTCGTGACGACCGTGACGGCGCAGCAGGTGCAGCAGGACCTGCTGGCGCTGAACCAGACGGCCACCGTTGCCAGGGTCGACGGCGAACTGGGTGGCTTTGCGCCGCGCTACAAGGTCCGCCTTGGCGCCGACGGGTTCGAGTTCACGGCGGCGCTCGGTCGTGCTGCGGTCCGCAATGCGACGATGACGATCGGGGTCACGTCGATCGGCCGCGCCGATTCGATGGCGAATTGCCCTGCCGTGGCGCCGACGTCCTCGGGAACGAGAGTGGAGTACGACCGTGGCGTCGCCACCGAACGGTGCGACGTCGGGGTCACCGACATGGCCTGGAGTTTCCTGTTCATCAAACGGCCCGCCGGGAGCGGCGATCTGGTGGTGCGCGGCCGCTTGCACACGGACCTGACGATCACCGAAGAACCCGAAGGGTTGCGCTTCGAGCAGCCGGGTGTCGGCGGCTTCCACATGACGCGGGTCGTCGGCATCGACGCCAACGGCGAGCGCGTCGACGGCACGCTGCAAGTCGACGGCGATCGGATCGAACTGTCGCTGCCGGCGGCCTTCGTCGACCGCGCCGCGCTGCCGTTCGTGCTCGACCCCCTGATCGGCTCGGCTTTCACCCTGGGCCTGTTGACGCAACCGATCGACGTACAGCCGCGCGCCGCCTTCGATGCGACCACCGACAGTTACCTGGTGGTCTGGCAGGGGGTGTTCTCACTGACCGATGTCGACGTGTATGGACAGGTGATCAGTCGCGCGGGCTCGCTGGTCGGCACGCGCATCCCCATCGCCGTTGCGGCGGCGACCGTCGAGCACCAGCCCGACGTGGCCAACGTCAACCCGCGCAGTGCCTTCGTCGTGGTCTACACGTCGGGCCTGGCCACCGCCATAGTCGCTCGCGGCGTCAGCACCGCCGGCACCGTGTCCGCGCAGTTCGGCGTCAGCACGGTGAACGCCCAGGCGGCCACCGTCGGCGGCGACTCGGTCGAGACGCCGACCGTGGTCCCTGGCGCCGCGGTGTGTGTCTGGCGCGCCACCGGCCTGGACGCACTGCAGGCGACCGCGATCACCGTCCAACGCAACCTGAGCCTGACCGTCGGTGCCATCCGGACCTTCGAGACCGGTGTCGGCGCGGGCGCGCCCCGCATCAGCAAGGGCGGCGGCGGTACTCGCCGTTTTGCGCTTGCCTACCAGCGCGGAACCGGGACGACTTCGCCATGGCTGATCGTCGTCGACCTCGCCGGTACCCCGATCACTTCGCCGCTGCCGTTGGGTCCCGGCGGCATGCTCGCGCGCACGCCAGCGGTCGACGGCGATGGCAGCACGTTCGTCGCGGCCTGGGATGACGACGCGTTGGGGCAACAACGGCAGATCGTCGCGCGGCGGGTGGAATTCGCCGGTGGCGTGGGCGGTCTGGTCGCCGGGCCGATCGCGCCGATCGCCAATGCGCCAGCCGTCGACGATCGGGTGCCGTCGGTGCTGTGGACCGGCGGTTCGGCGCTGGTCGCCTGGTGGCAGAGCAACGCCGGGAACACCGCACAGGTGCGGTCGATCGACCCCTTCAGTTGCACCGGCTGTGAGGGAACGTTCCTGCTCGGGCCGAGCGACTTCAATTCGCCGGGCACCGGCTGCGCCGCCGCTGCCGGCGGGGGCCCGGCCGACGATGCCCTGCTGGTCTGGAACGCGCCACAGGCGAGCAATCCGAACAACAGCGACATCATCGCCAGGTTCTGGCGCTCCGCCGATGGCACGGCGACGACCGTCGCCAACGGTTGCGGCCTTGGCGGTGTCGCCCACGCCACGTGCCTCCGCGTTCCCAATCCGGATTTCGCGCATCGGTTGCGCGGGGCCAGACCGAATACCCCGGCTTTCCTGCTGCAGTCGCTGGGGCAGGAATCGGACGTGTGCGGCTCCTGCACGCGGGTGCCGGCGCTCGCCGGCGCCGTGGCGTTGTTCGTGACGACCGATTTCGAGGGCAACGCCGTGGTCCGTTCGGCGATCCCGAACAACCCGGCGCTGCGCGGCCTCGTGCAGTTCGAACAGTGGTTGACCCTGTCATCGACCGGGGCCTGCGCGACGTTCCAGGTCGAGCTGTCGAGCGCGCTGCGGCTCGTGCTCGAGTAGGCGATGACCGGTCGCGGCATTCGCGGCCGAAACGATGTGCCAGAACCAGTGCCGACCGCGTAGCGTCCGCGTGGATGAAGCCGCGCGAACGCATCGCCACCGCCAGGATCCCCGGTGGGACCGAAGAACTGCAGCTCTGGCGCCACGACGGCGACTACACGCTGCGGCTGGGTCGCCTCGAACTGATGAGCACGCGGGTGCACGGTTCTGAAGAGCAGTTGGCCGAACTGGCGTTGGCGGCGCGCAAAGCGCCGGCGGCGAACGTGCTGATCGGCGGTCTCGGCATGGGGTTCACGCTGGCGCGTGTGCTGGCGCTGGTCGGTCCGGCAGCGCGCGTCGAGGTCGCCGAACTGGTGCCGGAGGTCATCGCCTGGAATCGTCAGTTGCTCGGCGAGTGCGCCGGCCATCCGCTGCGCGATGCGCGTGTCGTCGTTCACGAAGGTGATGTCGGGGCGCGGATCGCCACTGCTGGTCGGGCGTTCGATGTGATCCTGCTCGATGTCGACAATGGGCCCGAAGGGCTGGTCCGCGGCGCCAATGTCGGCCTCTACGACCGCCGCGGTCTGACGCGGGTGGCGAAGGCGTTGCGACCGGGTGGCGTGTTCGCGCTGTGGTCGTCGGGCCCGGACACGCACTTCGCGCGGCGGCTGCGCGACGCCGGCTTCCGGGTGACGCAGCACGATGTGCGTGCGCGCGGCCACAAGGGGCCGCGGCGGACGATCTGGACCGGCTGTGTCTGAACCGGGCCCGCCGGACGTTCGTCGGCCAGTCGATGCGGAGCGTCAGGCGGCGCCGCTCTGCAAGAGCCTCCGGATCGCGCCATTCGTCCGACCGCATGGTTGCAAAACCCTGGCGTCATCACCGGCTCCCCCTCCGTAAGATCCGCGACCCCCTCCGCATGAACCCAAAGAGCCTCGCGTCGTTCCCGCTGCTCGCCATCGCCCTGCTCGGTCAAGGCAAGGACTGGCCGTACTCGATGGACTACGGCCCGTACCTGATGACGACCTTCGATGGTCGCGACCAGAGCGAGTTCACCTACAAGGGCGTGGTGGTGAAGCTGGGCGCCGCCGGGGCCGTCGCGTTCGACACCGAACTGCTGCGCCTGTCGGCGGCGTGGACCGATGGCTTCCTGCATCTGCGCGGCACGGCCTACGACGGCGCGCACGGGCCGATGCCGCGGTTGCGCGGGCGCAAGATCGCGGAAGTGAAGTTCGGACCGGGCTGGGCCAAGGCCGGCGACTTCGCCGATCCGCGCGCAATCCCGTACGGGCCGTTGCCGAAGGAGTGGGGCGCCTACAAGGGCCTGTGGCTGCACGGCGACAAGGTCGTCGTCGGCTACCGCGTCGACGACATGGAGGTGCTCGAGCACTACGCCGCCGAAGGGCCGCAGAACGGGCAGTTCCTGAGCCGCACGCTCGAGCTGGGGCCGTCGGCTCGCGAACAGTGGCTGGTGGTGCTCGATGCGCCGGAGGGCGCGCAGCCGGGTTCGCTCGAGGCCGGCGGTGAGTTCGTCGGTGCCGGTCCGACGGCGGCGATCGCGGCGCTGCAATGGCAGGTGGCCGCGCCGGAACTGGTCGAACTCGACATCAGCACGACCGGGTGGGATCGGCTGGCGATGGGCGGGCCGTCGACCCAGGATTACCTCGACGGCAAGTCGGGGACCGGTGCGACGATTGCGTTCGTGCCCGGGTTTGCGCGCGCGCACGATGCCCCGAAGGCGACCGCTGGCGTGACGGATCCGCCGGGGGCGCTGCTGTTGCCGAAGCTGCAGGACGGCAAGGCCGCGCTATCCGATGACGACTGGAAGAACAGTCAGTGGTTCGACAAGTTGCCGGGTGATGGCGACGATCGCGATGACGGGCGTTGGCTGGTGGACCTGCGGAAGGTCGTCGAGGTGTCGCGCGTGTCGACGTTCGCCTGGCATCAGGGCCATCGCTCGGTGCAGCAGTACGATCTGTTCGGCAGCGATGCCGAAGTGGCGCCGGCGGCGGATGCCAAGGATCCGGCAGCGGCCGGCTGGCGCAAGATCGCCGGGGTCAACAGCAACTCGCTCGGGCAGGGCGACAAGCACGGCGTCAGCATCGCCAAGGCCGATGGGCTCGGGCGCTTCCGGCACCTGCTGTTCGTCGTGCGCAGCGGCAACGCGTTCTTCAGCGAGGTCGATGTCTGGGCCGACCGGTTCCGCGCGCCGATCGATGCGACCGGACGCGAACCGGTGCACGCGGCGTGCGTCGCCAAGGCCGAACCGGGAACCGTCGAACTCGTGGTGCGCGGCTCCCGGATGTTGCTGCGCGTGCCGGCCCACGATCGCACCGTGCGCGCCAAACTGGTGCTCAGCGGCGGCAATCAGGCGCAGTTCGCGGCCCTCGGCCACCACGCCGGCCGCAGCGCGCCGCCGATCGAACTGGCGCCGCTGACCCAGGCCGCACCCGGTCGCTGGGGGGCGCCGATCGCCGGCAAGGGCCAGCGCGGCGCGGCAGACGAAGCCTGGGCCGTCGACACCGTCGAGGTGCCGTTCGAGAACCGCTACGGCTCGCGGATGCGCACCGCCGCGCTCGACTTCTTCGCCGATGGCCGCGCCGCGATCTCGACCTGGAACGGCGACGTCTGGATCGTGTCGGGGCTCGACGACGACCTGAAGAACGTCAGCTGGCAGCGCTTCGCCACCGGCCTGCACGACCCGCTCGGTCTGCGCATCGTCGACGGCACGATCTACGTGCACGGTCGCGATGGCATCACGCGGCTGCACGACGGCAACGGCGACGGCGAGGCCGATTTCTACGAGTGCTTCAATCACGACGTCTACATCACCAACGCGTTCCACGAGTTCGCGTTCGACCTGCAGACGGATGCCGCCGGCAACTTCTATGTCAGCAAGGGCGGGCCGGTGAATCCGGGTGGCCGCGGCTTCATGAAGGTGGTGCCGCACCACGGCACGATCCTGAAGATCGGCAAGGACGGCCAGAGGCTCGACGTGATCGCGACCGGGCTGCGGGCGCCGAACGGCATCGGCGTCGGTCCGGATGGCGTGATCACCAGCGGCGACAACGAAGGCACGTTCATGCCGCGCTGCCGGCTGAACTGGATCACGAAGCCCGGGTTCTATGCCGGCGTCAAGGACCTTGCGCATCGCCAGCCGGTGCCCGACCAGCCGGACCTGCCGCTGTGCTGGATGCCGATGGAGGTCGACAACAGCAGCGGCGGGCAGACCTGGGTCACCAGCGATCGCTGGGGCCCGTTCGCGGGGCGCTTGCTGCATCTGTCGTATGGCACCTGCAGTCTGTACCTCGTGCTGAAGGAGGAGGTCGACGGCATCGTGCAGGGCGGCGTCGTGCGCTTCCCGTGCAACTTCGCGTCGAGCGCGATGCGGGCGCGGTTCCATCCGCGCGATGGCCAGTTGTGGCTGACGGGCTTCCAGGGCTGGCAGACCAGCGCCGCGCGCGAAGGCTGCCTGCACCGGATCCGCTGGACCGGCCAGACCGTCAAGATGCCGACGGCGCTGAAGACGACCGACAAGGGCGTCTACCTGACGTTCCTCGAGCCGCTCGAGCGCGAGTCCGGCGAGGACCCGGCCAACTACGGCGTCGAGATCTGGAACTACCTCTATTCGCCGAATTATGGCTCGCCGGAGCTGTCGATCCTGCATCCCGAGCGGCGGGTCGAGCAGGGCAAGCCGAATCGCGATCCGCTGCCGATCACCTCGGCGAAGCTGTCGCCGGACAAGCGCACGGTGTTCCTCGCCATTCCCGGCATGCAGCCGGTGAACCAGATGAAGATCACCTGGGATGTCGATCTCGCCGGCGGCAAGCGCGCACGCGGCGAACTGCACAACTCGATCCACAAGCTGGCGGCGGACCAGGGTTTCCCGGCCGCGCAGGAGAAGTAGGCGATGCGGTCGACAGCCAGGTTGGTGGGCGTCGGGATGGTCGCGGTGCTGACCGCGTCGTTGCTCGGTTGGCGGCAGGACCCGGCGCCGGGCACTGCGGGCACGGCCGCTGGCGGGGCGCCGACC
Source organism: Planctomycetota bacterium (assembly GCA_016713175.1). GTDB lineage: Bacteria > Planctomycetota > UBA1135 > UBA1135 > UBA2386 > JADJPQ01. The sequence continues at coordinate 429,719 of JADJPQ010000003.1, read as the reverse complement.
GCGCAGCAGCCCCGGGCGCGCGGACTGATCGTACGCTACGAGTCGCTGGACGCGGAGACCCGCAAGAAGGAAGGCGCCTGGTCGACGCGGGCCCGGCTGCTGGCGCTCGACGTGCAGCGCGGCGAATCGCCGACACCGATGCTGTCGCCGGGCATGTTCTCGGCGACGTTCACCGGGATCCTGCCGATGCCGGCGCGCGAACGCTGCAAGTTCAGGATCGCCGGGCGTGGCGCCGTGCGGCTGACGGTCAACGGCGAGAAGGTGCTCGAAGGGCAACTGCGGCCCAACAAGCCGATCGAGACCGCGGAGACGGTGCGGTTGAAGAAAGGCGACAACGACGTCGTCTGCGTGATCGAGAGTTCGGCGGTCGGCGAGGCCCAGCTGCGCGTGTCGTGGTCGAGCGAGATGTTCGCATTCGAGCCGGTGCCGCCCGAACTGTGGTCGTCGCCGGCCGACGATGCCGAAGTCGCCAGGTCGGCGGCATTGCGTCATGGCCAGCAGCTGTTCGTCGACCGCCGCTGCGCGCGTTGCCATCAGCCCCAGGGGCCGTTGGGCGAGACTGCCTACGGCGAGCTCGACAATCCGGGACCCGATCTGCGTTCGCCGGGCACGCGGTTGCAGGCGGCCTGGATCGCGGCGTGGTTGCGGGACCCGCGCGCGATCCGACCGGATGCGCACATGCCGAAGATGCGGCTGACGCCACAGGAGATCGCCGATCTGGCGGTGCATCTGGGCGGGCTCGGCACGCCGCTCGGCGACCCGAACCTGACCGCGGCCGAGGCCGAGACCGGTGCCGAACGGTTCGTGCAGCTCGGCTGCATCGCCTGCCATGTGCCGCCGAACGGCGATCCGGCCGATCGTGCGATCGGCGACCGGTTGCCGCTGCACTTCGTGCCGCAGAAGTGGCGACCGGCCGCGCTGGTGGAGTTCTTGAAGGATCCGCGGCGTGACTATCCGCACATCAAGATGCCCGACTTCAAGTTGTCGCCGGACGATGCGCGGGCGCTGGCGGCGTTCCTGCTGCAGGACACGGTGGCGGCGCTGCCGGCCGTGCAGGGCGATCCGGCGAACGGCAAGAAGCTGCTGCAGCGACACGACTGCGGCGCCTGCCACACCGTCGACGCGCCGGCGAAGGAGCAGCGGCATGCCGACCTGCGCAATCTGCACGCCGATCGCGGCTGCCTGGCGGCCAGCGCCGCAGCGCCCGATCACGCGCTGACGGCAGACGAGGTCGCCGCGCTGCGCGCGTTCGTGCCGGTGGCCGAGACGGTCACCCAGCGGCGGTCGCCACTCGACTTCGCGGCCCGCAACGTCCGCGCCGCCCGCTGCACGTCGTGCCATGCGCTCGACAGCGAGCCGTCGGCGTGGGCCAACGTGCTCGACCAGGGCACCGAGCCCAGGCTGCCCGATCGCGATCCGGTCGCCCAAGGTCTGCCGGCGCTGACGTGGGTCGGTGCCAAGCTGCAGCCGTCGTGGCTCGCGAAGTTCGTCACCGGCAAAGGCAGTTCGCCGCGGCCCTGGCTGCATGCGCGGATGCCGGCGTTCCCGCAACACGGCGCCGCGATCGTCGCCGGCCTGATCCGCGAACAGGGCTACGGCCCGCAGGACGAACCGTTGGAACCGCCGGATGCCAATCTGGTGCCGGCCGGCAGCAAGCTGGTCAAGATGGGCGAGGGCTTCAACTGCGTGCAATGCCACGGCGTCGGTGCGACGCCGCCGGTGCAGGTGTTCGAACGGCAGGGCATCAACTTCGCCATCGCCGCCGAACGGCTGCGCAAGGAGTACTTCCTGCGCTGGATGATGGACCCGCCGCGGATCGATCCCGATTCGCGCATGCCGCGGTTCGCCGACGCCAAGGGGCGCACGGCGTTCACCGATGTGTTCGGCGGCGACGGCGCGCAGCAGTTCAACGCCATCTGGCACTGGTTCCGGACGTTGCGCTGATCGGTCGACTCAGCGGTCGCCGCGGTGCCGCAGGTGCGGGATTCGCGGCACGATCACCGAGTATGCGGTCGCCATCGCCGCCAGCAGATGGAAGCCGAAACCGATCAGCATGCCGACGGCCGCGGCCTGCCAGACACTGGCCGCCGTGGTCAGGTTGGCGACGCTGCCGTCGTCGCGCCGCAGGATGATGCCGGCGCCGAGGAAGCCGACGCCGGACACGATCTGGGCGGCCATGCGCGCCGAGTTCTCGGCCTCGATGGTCTGCGACAGGAACGCGAACACCATGGCGCCGCCGATCACCAGGCAATGCGTGCTGATGCCGGCGGGCTTGTCGCGCAGTTCGCGTTCGCTGCCGATCACCACGCCGGCGAGGAGGGCTTCGAGCAGGCGGACCGCGAAGGTCAGTTCGTGTCCGGACAGCAGATCGGTCGTCAGCGCTGGGCAATGGGCGGCGGGCACGCCGGCAGTTTAGTTCCGGACCTCAGCCGTCGGCGAGCACGATGCGGCGCACTTCGGCGAACACGCGGCGTTCGTTGGCGATGGTCGATTCCAGCACCATCCGGAACAGCAGCAGCTTGCCGGATGGGCCACCGTCGATCTTGACCTCGAAGCCGCCCGGGAAGGCGCCTGCCGGCGTCGCGAACTCGGGCACCGGCAGCTGTGTGATGCCCTGGTTGGGCACCACGCGCATCGGCCTCGAGGCGGTGATCAGCACGCCGCGCTCGTCGTAGGCGCCACTGACCCGGTCGTCAGGGGACAGCGGCGTCATGGCGCCGGCGGCCAGCACCGCGAACAGGCCGTTGGCGCGGTCGGCCTTGGGATCCCAGGCGTAGCGCAGGCCACTGTCGCGCAGTTGCGTGAGCGCCGCCGTACGGTCGAGTTCGGACTCGATCTCCATCAGGTCCCAGTAGGCCACCAGTGGCGAACTGACCCAGCGCAACGCGTCGATGCGGTCGCCATTGCTGCGCGTGGTGCAGATGGTGAACTGATAGGTCTGTGCGTAGTACGTCGCCGGGCCGGTGGCGGTGTCGACCGTGACGGCGATGCGGTCGCGGCGGGACCCGAGGAACACGATGTTGCCGGTCTCACGGATGCCGGTCGGGTCGCGATCGAACAGCCCGACGTTGGTCAGCACCGGCAACTGGTTGCCGGCGCCGATGAGCTCGCTGCCGACCGACATCGCCTGCAGGTATTCGCGGTCGACGGCAGTGTCGGTGAACAGCCGCGCGGCGGCGGACACGTCGGTCTCGATCTGGCGGGCATAGCGATCGGCGACCGAATGCAGTTCGGCATGCGTGCGGCTCTCGGCGCGCGTCTTCGACAGGCTGGCGATCGACTGCGTGATCATCACCAGCAACAGGGACATCACCATGCCCATGATGACGATCTCGAGCATCGTCGTGCCGCATTGTTGCTGCGAGTGCATCGGGTTCTCCGGATCGACACGCCCTGGGCGCGCCGCGCTCCGCAGCGCGGCAGCTATGGTTTCCGGATGGGTGCTATCGGCAGATCCAGGCACCCGTGGTGAATGCACTCCGCGGTGCGGACGGCGCTCGACCGGGTCGGCTGCCGGAGTCGGTCAACCGGCGTTGCCATCGCGGCGCGTGGTGTCCCGGATCGCGACACCAGCCACGACTGCCCGGTGGCCGATGCCCGATGCGTGACCAACTCGCTGCCGAACCACCCGGGCATGGCCGGGGTCCCGACCGGACGGATCCGCGAACTGGGCGACTTCGTGCTGCAACACGAAGTCGGCCGCGGCGGCATGGGCGTCGTCTGGCAGGCGACGCAGAAGTCGATCGCGCGCAAGGTGGCGCTGAAGGTGCTGCCGCGTTTTGCCGGCATGGACGCCAACGCCGTCGCGCGTTTCCGCCGCGAAGCCGAATCGGCGGGCCGGCTGGCGCATCCTGGCATCGTGCCGATCTACGCGGTCGGCGAGGACGACGGCGTCTATTGGTTCGCGATGGAATTGATCGACGGGCCGTCGCTGGCCAAGGTCATCGATGGGCTCGGCATGCGACGCGCCGAGCAACTGCGCGCGTCGTTGGTGACCGAGTCGCAGCTCAGCGAGCGCTATCCGGCGATGATCGAGCCGGCCACCGGCCCCGGCAGCGGCAACGCCTATGTCCGTTCGTGTGCGCGACTGATCGCCGACGTTGCCGAAGCAGTGGCGGCCGCGCATCGCGAACGCGTGATCCACCGCGACCTGAAGCCGAGCAACATCCTGATCCATCCGGCCGGCCGCCCCGTGCTGCTCGACTTCGGGCTGGCCCGCGACGAACAGGCGCAGAACCTGACGATGTCGGGCGAACAGGTCGGCACGCCGGCCTACATGGCGCCGGAGCAGGTGCGCGGCCGCAAGATCGACGCGCGCGTCGACATCTACGGACTCGGCGCGGTGCTGTACGAACTGCTGACGCTGCGGCCGCCGTTCGAAGGCGGGACTGCCGCCGAGACGATGCACGCGATCCTGACCGACGACCCCGTGCCGGTGCAGGTGCGCAACAAGGCCGTGCCCGTCGATCTGGCGGCAATCGTGCAACAGTGCCTGGCCAAGGAACCCGATGCGCGCTATGCCGCGGTCGAGGCCCTGGCGCTCGACCTGCGCAACTTCCTGGCGGGGCGGCCGGTGCTGGCGCGGTTGCCGGGCCGGCTGGCGCGGCTGACCAGCGGCCTGCAGCGGCATCGCCGTTCGCTGCAGGTCGGTTGTTTCGCCGCGGCGGCGGCGACCGGCATCGCGTTCGTCGCCGGTGTCGTCAACGACCGGGGCGACATCCGGGTCGGCGAGCAGGCTTTGGTCGACGCCGGCCTGCTGCTGGTGGAGAGCCTCGATGTCGCCAAGGCCCGCGATGCCTACGAACGCGCGGCGGCACTGACCAAGGACCCGTCGGCGATGCGGGTCCAGCGCCGGATCGACTTCGCGGCCGCGTTCGCCCGTCATTGGTCGAGTGACGAGCCCGGGGCCCGGACCCGTTGCCAGACGGCGCTGCGGCAGTTCGCTGCGGTGTTCGACGATGCCGATCGGAAGGCGCTCGCGGACCTGCTGGCCCGGCTGGATGGCCGTGGCACCCTGCGCCTTGCCAGCCGGACACTCGAACAGCGAACCAAGCAGCTGCAGGTGCGCGCTCTGGCCGAGGAGGAACACGGTGATCTGGACGCCGAGTGGCGCGAGGTCGTCGCGGGTGAGGCGTTGCCCAAGGGCGAGTATCTGGTGCGGGCGATCTCCGGCGATGGCGAGGAGAGCGTCTTGTGGGCGCGGGTCGCGCCGGACCAGGATGTCGCGATCGTGCCGCGCTATCTCGGCGCCGGCAGATTGCCGGACGATGCGGTCGTCTGTGTCGATCCGCGCACCAATCTCGGTTTTGCCGTGGATCGCACCGAGGTCACCCGGTCGGCCTGGCGCCAGTGGCTGCGATCGTTGCCGGCGGAGCTGTGCGACGAGATGACGCCGCAAGTGTGGAGCGATGATGTCGCCAGCGACGATCTGCCGGTGCGCGGCCTGTCGTTCCACCAGGCCCGGATGTTCGCGACGATGACGGGCACGCATCTGCCGACCGCGCGCGAACACTGGCTGGCGGCCAGCGTCGGTCTCGAGGGACTTGCATTCCCGTGGGGGCGGCGGGCCGACGTCGCCCGCATTGCCGCCGATCCGTTCCAGTTCGCCGAGGCGGAACCGGTCCGCAGCCGTCCGGGTGGGTGTTCGCCGCTCGGCGTGTTCCATCTGCTCGGCAACGTCGCCGAGATCCACGCCGCGGTCGGCGGCGCACCGCTGGCGATGGGTGGCGGGCATTTCCTCGATGACCCGAAGTCACTTCGTCTGCAGGGCGCGACGGGCACGGTGCCGACCGCGCCGCTGGCCGGCGTCGCCATGCCGCACCCGGGGGCCGGGCTGCGTTCGTATCGCTTCCTGGCGTTCGACAGCGACGGTCGCGAATCGGCGATCGGGAAAGCGCTGCAGGAACGGCGCGAGGAACTGCGCCACGGCGAACACGGCTGCGTGTTGCACGACTGGTCGGTGGCCAGCAACGGGGCAGTGCGCTGCGAGATCGAGTTCGCCCACCGCTACGACGGTGGGGCGCGCGAGCGCGAACTGCTGCTGGCGGTGCCCGGTTTCGTGCTGCGCCGGGATGGCTTCGACGTGCAGGACGGCTTTGGCCAGCCGCTGCCGGCCGCCGCGGTGGCCGACCCGACGCTGGGCGGCGAGGCGGTGGCGATCGCCACGCAGCTGCCGGCGACGCTGCGCGCCGGTCAGGGCTATCGCTACAAGGTGATCGGCAAGGCGCTGCCGACCTCCGGGCTGGTCGGCGATCGCGATGGCCACGTCGCCAGGATCCCGATGCGTGCCGGCGGGCGCGTGGCGCAGGTCTATGCGCTGACGCTGCCGGCCGGCAGCCAACTGATCGGCGAGCCAGCACCGCGCGCGCAACAGGCGACGCGGGATGGTCGGCTGCTGCTGGTCTGGGAGCGACCTGGCGGTCTGCCGGCGGAGACCGCCGTCGTGCGCTTCCGGGTCGATGGCGGACTGACGCCGCAGCCACCGAGTTGGCGCCGCACCGAGACCGCGGTTCGTGAGTTCATGGCGGCCTGGAACGACCGCACGCCGCGGTTGGCGTCGATGCTCGGCCCCGAGTTCCTGCAACGCCCGGGGGACCTCGAGCGGTCGCACGTTGTCCGCGGCCTGGACCGCTTCCGCGATGTCGTCGTCGAGGACGTGACCGCGGTCGGTGACGTCTGCACCGCCGAATTGCGGGTCACCTGGGACCTGCCCGATGCCGGCGGCGACATCGTGCTGACCGAGTGGCCGATGCAGCTGCAGTTCGTCCGGCGCGATGGGACGCTGCAGGCGCTGCGGTTGCAGCCGCGTTCGTTCGCCGATCAGGGCCGCTTCGAAGGCGATGGGGTCTACCGGCACCGCGAGCTGCGGGTCGGTCTGGCGCCGCCCGCCGGCGCCGAGATCGCCCGGACCCACGACGAACTGGTGCCGTTGCAGATCGACGTGCGCGCGGCCGGCGACGAGCGCCACGTCAAGGTCCTCGGCTGGTTCGCCGCCGCGACGGAGACCGAGGCGGCGGTCCGGTTCCGGCTCACCGCGGGTGCGGCGACGCTGCGCGGCGGTCGGCGGCTGACCACGGCCCCGGCCGCCGCCGACGGCTGGAGCAACGAGGTCTGGGAGTTTCCGTCCACGGCGGGCACCGTCGTCCGCGAGCGATGGTGGTTCACGCGCCGGGGCCTGCGCCACCTGCTGGTGCGGGAGATCGCACCCGGCGCCGATCCAATCGCCGCGCAAGCCATGCTCGAGCGTGGCGCCGAGTGGTCGGCCAGTGTGCGGGCGAAGCTGACGATCGACTGAGCCGTCGTCAGGTCACGCCGCGGTGGGCGCCGGCGTCGCCGCCGGCAACACGAAGCGGAACTGCGCGCCACCGAGCGGCGAGTCCTCGCACCACATCGTACCGCCCATCGCATCGACGATCCGCTGGCAGATGGCCAGGCCGAGTCCGGCGCCCTTGGGCTTGTCGGTCATCACGTCGCCGATCTGGCTGAAGCGTTCGAACACCCGTTGCCGGTGCTCGGGGGCGATGCCGGGGCCGCTGTCGGCGATCGCGACCTCGATCAGGTCGTCATGCGCGGTCACCTGCACCTGCACGCTGCCACCTCGCGGCGTGAACTTGACGGCGTTGTCGAGCACGCGCGCCAGCACCTCGGCGATCCGTTCGCCGTCGATGGTCGCGATCGCTCGACCGTCGGCGCTGACCGTCAACCCGAGGCCGGCACGTTCGCACGCCGGTCGTGCCTTGGCCATGGAACGGGTGACCAGCGCCGCGACGTCGGTCGGATCGCGCCGCCATTCCGTGCGGCCGGTCTCGATCTGGCTGTACAGCATCACGTCGTCGACCAGGTCCTTCAGCCGATGGCTCTCGGTCGCCAGGATGCCGACGAACTCGCGCCAGTCGGCCTCCTGCGACGGGTCCATCGTGGTCAGGATCTCGCTGCTGCTGCACATGTTCGTCAGCGGTGTGCGCAGCTCGTGGCTGATCGACGACAGCAGGTCGTCCTTCAGCTTGTTGACTTCGTGGTTCTTGGTGACGTCGACCAGCACGACGACCTTGCCGAAGTCGTGGTCGGGGCGCGTCGATTGCACCTGCACGATGTTGAGGTCGAAGATGCGCTTGCCGTTGGCGATGTCGGTCGAGCGGATCTCCTCGGCTTCGGCTGCCGAGATCCGTTCCATGCCGGTGCGCACCGCCTGCTGCAGGTCGCCCTCGACCAGGTCCACGAGCGGACGGCCTTCGATCGGTCCGACGTCGGCGTGCACGACCTGGCGGGCGCTGCGATTGGCCAGCACCACGCGGCCGTTGACGTCGACGACGAGCACGCCTTCGCGCAGCGACTGCAGCACCGAGTGCACGCGGTCGAACGCGACTTCGACCGACATCAGGTTGGCCTGGCTCAGCTGCTCGCGCTGTTCGATCGACTGGCAGGCCTGGTTGAACCGGCGCAGCATCGGGTGCAGCAGCGGGGCGCCGGCCTCGACCAGCCGCGGCGCGCGCCCGCGCGTGCGCAGGTCGTCCATCGCGGTGGCCATCAGTTGCAGCGGCTGCACGAGCGTGCCGTGCAGGTAGCGGAAACCCGCCAACAGGATCGCACCGGCGCTGACCGTGCCGGCGGCGGCAACGGCCCCGATCATTGCGGGTGTTGCGCCGGTGCCCCAGGCCATGGCCGCCGGTAGACCGGCACCGACGGCCACGGCGGCCAGCAGGCGGCTCTTCCGCACGCCGAGGTCGTCGAGCCCGGCACGCGTCTGCTTGGGGGACTTCTCACCCATGGAACGCAGAGAGCATCGGCGCGACGCCATGGCGAACTTGATGCCGTTCGAAGACTCGACGTCACGCGGCGGGCGAACTAGCGTGTCGGAATGTCCGACAGCCGCGCCGGCTCGGGACCTGGCCTGCCACGGGTTGCTCCGGCGGCGGTGTTGTTCGATCTCGATGGCGTGCTCGCCGACATCGAACGGCGGCAGCGGCTGTGCGACCCGGCAACGCTGGCGCGGCTGGCGCAGCGTTGGCCGCTGGGTGTGGTGACCAGTTGTCCGCGCCGGTTGGCGGAGTCGGTGCTTACGCGGCATGGCTTCCTCGCGCACGTGCGCGCCTTGGTGACCGACGAGGATGGTCCGGGCAAGCCCGATCCGGCGCCGGTGCGGCTGGCGTTGCAGCGGCTCGGGGTCGGTGGCGGGTGGATGCTCGGTGACAATCCGTCGGATGTGCTGGCAGCGCGCGGCGCCGGGGTCGTGCCGTTCGCGATCTTGCCGCGCGGGATCGGCGCCGAGGGGCATGCGGAACGGTTGCGGCAGGCGGGGGCGGTGCGGCTCCTGGCGGATGTCGAGGAACTGGCGGTGATGTTGGCGCAGATTGCCGATTCGGTTGGCTGATTCACCGCGACCTGTCGCCTGCAACGCACCGTGTCATGACGGTCCTCGAATCGCGATGATCACTACGCACCACCGCATCCATCTCCCCTTCCTGCTCGCCCTTGCCACTCCGCTGCTCGCCCAGCGGGTCGCCGAAGTCGAGCCCAACAACACCGTCGCCCAGGCCCAGATCATCACCGCCGGCACCCAGATCACCGCCAACCTGCAGGCCGGCGAACAGGACTGGTTCACGTTCACGCTGGCCGCCGCCGCCGAGATCCACCTGCAGACCTCGGGCAACTTTGCGGTCAACCCCAGCGTCAACACCGCGGTCCTGCTCTACGACGCCACCGGCGCCACCCGCCTGGCCTGGGATGACGGCGCCCGCAGTTCGCACAGCGACGTCGGCTGCAACCTGCAGCCGGGCACCTACACCTGCCTGGTCGTCGGCGCCACCGGCACGATCGCCGGCGACTACGGCCTCGACTTCCTGGTCTATCCTGCCGCGACCATCCAGACTGTCGAGAGCGCGGAACCCAATCACAGCCCGATGACCGGCGGTACGCCGACGCCGATCACGCTCGGCGACGCGATCACCGGCGACCTGTCGTCGCCGACCGACGTCGATTGGTTCACGTTCGCGATCACCGGCCAGAGTGTCGTGCAGGCGATCTGCTACGACGACGGCGGCGTGCCGCAGCTCGACAACACGCGCTTGTCGTTCTATCAGGAGACCTCGCCCGGTGTCTGGGCCGCGTTCGGCACCTCGTCGACGCTGGCGACCAGTCATCGTTCCTTCCTGCTGGCGCATCCGACCACGCTGGCGGCCGGCAACTACGCCATCGAAGTGTCTGCCGGCGCCGCCGCCGCCGGCACCGCGCCGCTGAACTACACCAAGACCGGTGCCTATGGTCTGCGCACGCGGCTGATCGCGTTGCCGGCGACCAACACCGTCGGCGAGGCGCCCGAGCCCAACAACTCGACGACGACCGCGGCGTTCTTCAACGTCGGCGACGCCGCGCTCGGCAACTGCAGCGGCCAGAACGAAGGCGACTGGTACGGCTTCGCGGTGAACGGCCCGACCACCCTGGTGGCGATCACGGCTGATGCCCCGGGCAGCCCGACGCCGATCACCGACACCACGATCCGGTTGCTCGACGTGTTCGGCAACTTCATCACCAGTGCGTCCAGCGGCGGCGCCAGCAGCCACGCGCGGCTGATCACGACGATTCCGCAGGCTGGACTGTACTTCCTGGAGGTGCAGGGCGGTCTGTTCGCCGCGACCGGCGACTACATCCTCTACACCGGCAGCGTCGATCCGATGTTCGTGCCGGCGTCGTTCCGTGCCGAGCCGCCGTCGACCAATGCGTGTCCGGGCTCCAACGCGCTGCGCCCGGCGCTGGTCGTGGCGTCCGGGGAAGTGCCGCAGCTCGGTTCGACGTTCGTCGTGCGGCTGCATAACACGCTGCCCAATGCGGTCGCGATCCCGTTCTTCGGCTTTTCGCGCGACTTCGCCAACGGCGGTCTGTTGCCGCTGCCGTACGACATGACCCAGAACGGCGCGCCCGGCTGCTTCCTGCGCGTCGATCCGTTGACCTCGATCCTGCTGGTCACCGATGGTGCCGGCATCGGCTACTTCGAGGCGCTGGTGCCGACGTTCCTGGGCCTGCGCGGCCTGCCGTTGTTCACGCAGTCGCTGCAGCTCGACATGCCGCTGAACACGGCGGGTTTCTCGATGAGCAACGACGCGCGGATGCTGGTCGGCGATCGCGGTTACTGACCACCGCGTTGCCCGCGGGTTGACGGCGACGCTGGCCAGGCCGATCGTCACCCGCGTGCCCGACCAGTCGCCTGCGCCGCCGCCGGGTTGGTTCCCCGACCAGGACATCGAGGACGCTGCGATCGCGGCGTTTGCCGAACTGCTCGACTTGCCGGCGCCCGAGCGCGACGCGGCGATGGCGCGGCTTGCCGACCCGCGCGTTCGCACCGCGGTTGCCGCGCTGCTGCAGGACCATGACCGGCCGGCGCCGATCGTTGCCGCGATGCTGCAGCGAACCGGCTCCGCCGCGGAGTCGTTCGGCGGGCCCGGAACGCGGATCGGGCCGTTCCTGATCCGCGATGTGCTCGGCCGTGGCGGCATGGGCATCGTCTACCGCGCCGAACAGGATCGCCCGCGCCGGCAGGTGGCGCTGAAACTGCTGACTCCCGGCACGGCCGACGCCGAGACCCTGCGGCGTTTCGAACGCGAAGTCGAACTGCTCGGCCGGCTGCAGCATCCAGGGCTGTGCCGCATCCTCGGTGCCGGCTATGTCGACGTCGGCCTTGGCCTCGGCGAGACCGCCTGGTACGCGATGGAACTGGTCGACGGCGAGGCGCTGACGACCTACGCGCGGCAGCGCCAGCTCGCGGTTGCGGCCCGCTGCGCACTGCTGGTCCAGATCGCCGACGCGGTGCAGCACGCGCATGCGCGCGGCATCGTGCATCGCGACCTGAAACCCGCCAACGTGCTGGTCGCCGATGGGCCGGACGGGCCGATCGTCAAGGTGTTGGACTTCGGCATCGCCCACGTGATGGCCAGTGACGCGACGCCGACCGCGGTGCTCACACGCACCGGCATGCTGCTCGGCACGCTGGGCTACATGAGCCCCGAGCAGCTCGCCGGCGGGCGCGGCGGCATCGACGCCCGCAGCGACGTGTGGGCGCTCGGGGTGATCGCCTACGAACTGCTGGTCGAGCGCTTGCCGTTGCAGCTCGAGGGTCTGCCGCTGGCTGCGGCCTGCCGTTTGGTGACCGAACGCGAACCGGCGCCGCTCGGGGCGATCGATCCGCGGCTGCGCGGGGACCTGTCGGCGATCGTCGCCAAGGCGATGGCCAAGGATCCCGGCGAACGCTACGAGTCGGCGGCGGCTTTCGCGGCCGATCTGCAGCGCCTGATGCGCGGCGAGGCGGTGCGGGCGCGGCCGGCCTCGGCGTGGTTGCAGGTGCGGCGGTTCGCGCGGCGCAATCGGCTGCTGGTCGGCGGCGTGGTCGCGACGTTCGTCGCCCTGCTGGTCGGCCTGATCGGCATGGCGATCCTGGCGGCGCGCAATGCCGACCTGTCGCGCCAGGAACGGCTGGCCCGCGGGGTCGCCGAGACCGCGAACGAGCAGCTGCGCGCGAGTCTGTACCGTTCGCAGATGCGCCTTGGCACCGAGGCGATGCTGGCGCCTGGGGGCGTCGCGCGGGTCCGGGAGATCGTCGCGGCCTGGTTGCCGCAACCGGGTGTCGGCGATCTGCGCGGGTTCGAGTGGCACCTGCTGTGGGCGAGTTGTCATCGCGAACTGACGGTCGCGCCGATCGATCCGGCGGCGGATGCCCTGGTGTGGACGCGCGATGGCCGGCTGGCGGCCAATCATGTCGGCGGCGCCGTGCTGCGGCTGGCCGGCGACCTCACGGTGTTGCGGCGGTACGTCGATGCGACCAGGTCGGTGTTCGTGTCGACGACCAGCACCGACGGGCGGCGGTTCTTCTGCGCGACGGCGGGCGGGACGTTCACGGTCAGCGATGCGTCCAGTGGCCGGCAGCTCGGCCGGTTCGTCCACGGCGCCGAGGTCGAGCGTCTGTGCTGCTGCGGTGCCGGCGTGCTGGTCGCGGCATTGGGTACCGATTCCCGGATCAGCATCTGGAACGTCGACCGCGGCGAGCGTCTGGTGCAGATCGAGGGCCCGGTGACCGGTGCGATGGGCTTCGCTGTCGACGGCAGCCAGTTCGCATGTGGCTGGTTTCCGGGCACTCGCGGCGTTGCCACCGTCTGGCGCACCGAGGCCTGGGCGAGCTCCGGGCGTGACTTCCACGCCGCCTCCGAGGTGCCGCCGTTCCAGGTGGCGCTGTCGGACGATGCGCGCACGCTGGCGACGGCGGATGTTCGCGGCATCTTGCGGGTGTTCGATGTGGCCAGCGGCGCGGTGACCAGGGAACTGGCGCACGACGATGGTCTGCGGGCGCTCGCTTTCCGGCCGGACGGCCTGGCGCTCGCCGTCGGTTGCCGCAACTACACGGTCTACGTGCATGACCTGACGAACGGCCGCCGCCACGAACTGCGCGGGCACGGTGGCATCGTCGGGGCGGTGGCGTGGAGTCCAGACGGCACCCGGCTCGCGAGCCTGGGGGATGACGCGCGGCTGCGCCTCTGGGATCCGATGCAGCCGCCGGTCCGACAGCAGACCGCGATCGCGCCGGTGCATCCGATCGAACACGGGCAACTGCTGTGGACCGCGGATGGTGCGGCGATCGACGTCCAGGTGGAGCAGGTCACCACGCGCTGGCGGCCGGCCACCGGTACGTTGGCGACCGTGGATCTGCGGCCAGGGAGCGCGACGGCAGCGCCGCCCGAACCGTTCCGCTTCGCCGCCATTGCTCCGCGTGGCGACGCTGTCGCGGTGGGCGGCGCCCGTTCCGGGCCGCTGTGGCTGTGGCGCGGCGACGGCTGGCGCGAGTGCCGGTCGACGTTCGTGGGCGACCTCCGAGGGCTGGTGTGGGTGGCGGGAGATCGTCTGGCGGCGATCGACTCGACCGATCACATCCGCTTGCTCGATGGCAGCGATGGCGCGGCCCTGGCGACGCGCGCGGTGCCGGAATGCACGTTGGCGCTGGCCGCAGCCGCGGATGGCCGCACGCTCGCGATCGGTTGTGTCGATCAGGCCGTTCGCCTCTGGGAACCTGGGGCTGCGACGATGACCGCGTTTGCCGGTCACACGGGCCATGTGCAAGCCGTGGCCTTCGCCCCCGATGGCAGGCGGCTGGCGAGCGGTGGGCGCGATCGGACCGTGCGGCTGTGGGATCTCGGTGCTGGCGCCGAAGTGGGCTTGCTGCCGACGACCGAACCCGTGGTCGCGCTGGCGTGGAGCCCCGAGGGAATGCGGCTCGCCGCGTTGCAGAGCGACGGTGGCATCGTCCTCTGGGATGCGCGTCATCCGCCACGGTGAAGGGGTTCCGTTCCGACCAGGACCGATCCAGTAGAATGTCAGGCGGTGCCCGACGCGTTGCGAGATCCCGATTCCGCGCCCGACCCGATCACCCGGGAGGCGGTCACGCGCGCACTCGGCCGTTGCTGCCGCGGCGAATCGCTGCAGGAGGACCTGGCGCAGATGGTCTATGCCGATCTGCGGCGGGTGGCGACCGCGCTGTTGCGACGCGAAGCGCCGGGACACACGCTGCAGGCGACGGCGCTCGTGCATGAAGCGTGGTTGCGCCTGGTGGACACGTCGATGCTCGATGGCGAAGACCGCGAGGCGGCGCGCCAGCGGTTCCTCGGCTTCGCGGTCACCGCGATGCGGCGGATCCTGGTCGAGCACGCGCGTTCGCGGCTGCGTGACAAGCGCGGCGGTGATCGGGCCCGCGAACCGCTCGGCGAGCTTGCCGGGCCGACCGTGGACGACGCCCAGTTGCTTGATCTCGATGCCGCGCTGCAGGCGCTGGCCGAACGGCGGCCGCGGGCGGCCCGGATCGCCGAATTGCGGATCTACGGCGGGTTGTCGACCGCGGAGGCAGCGACCAACGCCGGCATGTCGCTGACGGTCGCCAAGACCGAATGGGCGGTGGCGCAGGCGCTGCTGGCGCGCTGGCTGCGCGGCGTGTCTCCCGAGTGACGATGGTCAGGCGGTGACGTCGACAGCGGCACCCTTGCCGGGCTCCGGCACCGGTGTCGAAGTCTGGATCAGCTGCAACGCCGCCTGACCTTCCTGCTTCTGCACGTCGAGCGCCTGCTTCAGCACGGCGAGGCTCTGCGCGTTGTGGACCGACGCCGCACACGCGGCACAAGCGGAATCGACTCGGGTCATGTGGGTCCGATCGGCGGCCGGAGTCGCGCCGGCGAAGTCCGGCCGTGAACGCGCGCTGCCATCGGTGCGGCACGGTGACCAGAATGACCGGGTACCGACATGGCGCCGCGCCGCCGCACCTGTGGTGGGTCTACCCAAAGGAGATCCATGCGCTCGAATCTGTCGTTCCTGTTCCCTCTCGCGGCCATGGCCGCGCCGGCCACCGCGCAGACGCTGCTCGCGCTGACGGCGAACAACTCGCTGCAGATGTTCCTGGCCACCGCACCGGCGGTGACCGGTCCGACGGTGCCGATCACCGGCCTGCAGCCCGGTGAGACCATCGTCGGCATCGATGTCCGTCCCGCGACCGGTCAGCTCTACGGCCTCGGCAGCGACAGCCGGCTCTACCGGATCGATCCGGCGAACGGCGTGGCGACCGCGGTCGGCGGGCAGTTCGCGACGCTGCTGCAGGGCAGTCACTTCGGCTTCGACTTCAACCCGGTCGTCGATCGCGTGCGGATCGTCGGCGATCAGGGCCAGAACCTGCGCGTGCATCCGGACACCGGTGTGGTCGTCGCCGTCGATGGCGCGTTGGCGTTCGCGCCGGGCGACGTCCACTTCGGCAGCGCGCCGATGATCGCCGGCGGCGCCTACGCCAACAACGTGGCTGGAGCCACGTTCACCACGCTGTTCGACATCGACACCGGGCTCGATGTGCTGGTGACGCAGATCCCGCCGAACAGCGGCACGCTGAACACGATCGGCCGGCTTGGCCGCGACGTCACCGCGGTCGCCGGCTTCGACATCGCGCCGGGCAGCGGCATCGCCTTCGCCGCACTCGATCTCGCCGGCGCGTTGCCGTCGGCGCCGAGCCAGCTGTTCACCATCGATCTGACCCATGGCACCGCGACCTGGGTCGCCGGCATCGGCCTGGTCGGCAGCGCGGCGACGCGGGTGCTCGGCCTGACGGTGCTGCCGGAACAGCCGCGCGCCGACGCCGTGGCGTTGACCGATGACAATCGGCTGCTGGCGTACGACGCGAATGCGCCGTGGCTGGCGACCCCGCCGGTGACGGTGTCGGGCTTGCAGGCTGGCGAACAGTTGCTGGCGATCGACTTCCGGCCGGCGACCGGCGCGTTGTATGGGCTCGGCGACAGTGGTCGGCTGTACACGATCGATGCGGCGACCGGCATGGCCGTTGCCGTCGGCTCGCCGTTGACGACACCGCTGGTCGGGTCGGCGTTCGGCTTCGACTTCAATCCGACGGTCGATCGGATCCGCGTCGTCAGTGACGGCGACCAGAACCTGCGCCTGCATCCGGACACCGGTGCCGTGGTCGCGGTCGATGGGGCACTGGCGTTTGCCGCCGGCGACGTTCATGCCGGCCAGGATCCGATGGTGGTGGCCAGTGCCTACACCAACAACCTGCCCGGAGCGACGGCGACGCTGCTTTACGGCATCGACGTCGGGCACGATGTGCTGGTCACCCAGGTGCCGCCGAACAGCGGCACGCTGAACACGGTCGGCGCGCTCGGCATCGACGTCACCGCCGTTGCCGGCTTCGACATTGCGCCCGGCTCGGGAGTGGCGTTCGCGCTGCTGGCGACCAACGGTGGTTCGGGGCTGTGGCGCATCGAGTTGGCGACCGGCGCGGCGACCCCGGTCGGCGCCGTGGGCGCAACGGCCGCGCTCGGAACCGGACTGCGAGGTCTGGCGGTCCAGCCGGTGGCCGGGCTGCGGCTGCAGGGACAGGCGACCGCGGGTTGCCAGGGTCTGCCCGCGATCGGTGCGTTCGGCCGGCCCTTGGCTGGCAGCAACGGGTTCCAGATGACTGCGGGCAACGTCATGCCAGGCACGATGACGTTCTTCGCCGTCTGTGGCGACGTGCTGCCGATGCCGCTGGTTGCGGGCGGTCTGCTGGTGCAGGTCGATCCGGCGACGGTGCTGATGGTCGCGCCGCTGCTGGCCGATGCCGGCGGTGCCGCGCGCTTGCCGCTGCAACTGCCCGGTCACCTGGCCGGCACGCGGATGGGTCTTCAGTTCATCGCCGCCGATGCCTGCAGCAATGGCGGCCTCGCCGGCAGCAGCGGCCTGCAGGTGACGCTGCAGTAGGGGTGGCCGGCCGGGTCAGCGCCCGGTCTGGCCATGGCGCGCGCGATACTTGGCCGCCAGTTCGGTCTGCTTGCTGCGCAGATCGAGCTCGCGACCGCCGAGGAACGCGGCTTCGATCCGGGTCGGCAGTTCCAGCGGATCGCCATCGGCGATGAACAACGTCGCGTCCTTGCCGACTTCCAGCGACCCGAGCCGCGCGCCGACGCCGACGATCGTCGCGGCATCCAGCGTGATCGCGCGCAGCGCCCGTTGCGGGTCGAGTCCGAACGCCGCCGCGGTGGCGGCGTGGTACGGCAGATTGCGTTCGTTGCTGAAATTGTCGCCAGTGGCGATGCAGAAGCGCACGTCGGCGCGGGCCAATACGCCCGGCAGTTCGAACGGCTCGGCGTAGCCGGCGTCGTCGCGGTGCGGCAGCTTGTGCGTGCCCATCACGATCACCGGCACGTCGTGCTGGCGCAGCAGTGCCGCGCAGGCCAGCGCGTCGCGGCCGCCGACGATGACCGCGCGCAGGCCGCGGCGGACGGCCCACAGCACCGCCGACTCGATCTGTTCGCGTTCATCGGCCAACAGGAAGACCGGGGCCTCGCGGCGCAGCGCCGGCGCCAAGGCCTGCCAGCGCAGATCGATCGACGTCGATGGTTCGGCGGCGGCCTGGTCGAGCCAGGCGCGCGCGTCGACGAACGCCTGGTCGATCCGTTGCCGTTGGCGGTGCGTCGGATCCTCGTCGCCTTCGGCTCCGGCCGCTGGCGCGCCCGGGTTGCCAGGCGGCGCCGGTGGTCGACCCCGTTGACGGCGACCGCGCGCCCCGAGTTCGTCCTGTTGCGCCGGCCAGCCGACGACGACGCCGGCATCGCGCAGCACGGCCAGATCCTCGTTGGTCCAGCCATCCAGCGCGATCACCGAACTGCGGCCCGGCAGCAGGCCGCCGCTCGGGAACACGCACGCCGTCAGCACCCCGTTGCGCCGTGCCACCGGTATCGCGGTGGTGTCCGGATTGACCGCGACGATCGCCAGCGCCTCGGGCGACAGTTCGCCGAGTTCGTCGGTGTCGACGGTCTGTTTGACCATGCCGATCTCCTGCAGGCCGAGGTTGCTGCACGCGGACACCAGGCCGGGATAGACATGGCGCCCTTGCAGGTCGATCACGCGCGCCGGCCGATCGGCCGGCAGCGTCGGTTCGCGATCGGCGGGCAACACCTCGACGATGCGACCGCGGTCGAACCAGAGTGAGCCACCGAGAATCGTGCCATTGGCGACGGTGTGGATCGTGCCGTTCTGCAGCACGATCGGCTGGGTTTGCGGCGCGGCCTTCGGCAACAGGTCCTGGGCCAGGGCGGGAACGGCCAGCAGCGTGGCCCAGACGGCGAGCGAACGGTTCATCGGCCACCTCCGTCACAATCGCGGCAGCAGTAGTCGGCAGTCAGGTCTTCGGCCGCCCAGAACGCATCGCGCGGGTCCTTCGCCGAACGGCCTTTGCGCTCGCCGCCGGCGGCCAGCGCCTTCTGCAGCAACCGGGCGCGTTCCTTGGCTGCGGTCGTCCGCAGGTCCTGGTCGCGATCGAGGGAGAACAGCATCCGGCCGTCGACGAACGTCGCTTCGCAGCGCGCGCGATAGCTCAGCGGATCGTCGGACCAGATCGCGAAGTCGCCGTCCTTGCCGCGGCTCAACGAGCCGGTGCGGCCATCGATGCCGAGCTGGATGGCCGGGTTCAGGGTCACGAACTGCAGCGCAGCGGCCCTTGGTACGCCGCCGTACTTGACCGCCTTGCCGGCCTCGGTGTTGAGCCGCCGCGCCAGTTCGTTGCTGTCGCTGTTGAAGGACACCAGGACGCCGGCGGCATGCAGGATCGCGCCGTTGTCGGGGATCGCGTCGTAGACCTCGAACTTGTAGGCCCACCAGTCGCTGAACGACGATGCGCCGATGGCGTGCTGCGCGATCGTGTCGGCGACCTTGTAGCCCTCCAGCACATGCTGGAACGTGCCGATCTTGAAGCCGAACTCGCCGGCCAGCTTGCACAGCATGAAGATCTCGTCCTGCCGATAGGCGTGGCAGTGCACGCGGCGGGCGCCGGTCAGCACTTCGGCCAGCGCGTCGAGTTCGAGGTCGCGGCGCGGTGGCAGCACAGCGGCGCGATCGCGCGGCGGCAGCGCGTCGTAGGCGAGCAGCCTGCGGCGATACTCGGCGGCGGCGACGAAGCGGTCGCGGATCAGCGCCTCGACCCCCATCCGGGTGTTCGGATAGCGCGGGTTGGGGCCATCGGAGTTGGCGCGGCGCGGGTTCTCGCCGAGCGCGAACTTGATGCCCGGCACACCGCCGGCGAACGCCATGTCGTCGGGATGCGCACAGCCCCAGCGCAGCTTGACGGTGGAGCTCTGACCGCCGATGGCATTGGCCGAGCCGTGCAGTTGACTGACGCTGGTCACGCCGCCGGCCAGTTCGCGATACCAGTTGACGTCGTCGGGATCGATGACGTCCTGCACGCGCACTTCGGCGGTGACGGCCTGGCCGCCCTCGTTGATGCCGCGCGAGATGCCGGTGTGCGAATGGCAGTCGATGATGCCTGGCGTCACGTGTTTGCCCTTGCCGTCGATCACGATGGCGTCGGACGGCGGCGCTGGGGCGTCCTCCAGGCGGCCGGCGAAGGCGATGGCGCCGTCGCGAACGAGCAGCGCGCCGTGTTCGAGGATGCCGCGGTCGTCGCCGGTCCACAGCGTCACGTCGCGAACGAACACCGGCAGCGCCGCGGGCATCGCCGCCAGGCCGAACGCGCCGAACGGCTGCGTCAACGGCGTCAGCGGCGGCGGTTGGAACGTCCGCGGCTTGTCCGTCTTCTGGGGCACATCGCCGGTGCGCGTCGCCGTCCACGCGATCTCCGAGCCATCCGGAGCGACGGCGGTGCCCTGCAACTGGCCGGCGGCGAGGCGCCCATGCAGCAGCACGGTGCCCGGCTGCGACGTCAGCAGGCCAGCGAGCGCGAAGTCGAGTCGTTCGTCGTCGCGGTTGACGGCGGTCGCGGCGACATCCTGGTCGCCGATCTTGCCCTGCACGTCGCGACCCTGGACCTGCAGGGCCACGCCGGTCGGCGGCGTGGTGTCCAACGTCATCTGCCAGGCGCCGTCGAGCCCCGCCATCGGCGTGGCTGACAGTTCATGGCGTTGGCCACCGACCCAGATCGTCCGCAGCTTCGTGGCGGCTGCGAACGGTTCACCCGTGGCGACGACGAGGTTGGCGAGTCGGCCCGGAGCGATCGTGCCCAGGCGATCCTGCACGCCGAGCAGTTCGGCCGGCACCGTCGTCAGCGCCGCCAGCGCCTGATCGGCGGTGACGCCGCAGGCCATCGCGTCGGCCACGCGTTCGCGGAAGTCGCCGCGTTGCGGCAATCGCGCGGTTGTCCATGCGATCCTGCAACCGGCATCGAGCAGCCGCTTGCTGTTGGTCGGAGCCTGTTCCCACGACAACAGGTGGCGCAGCGACACCCGTTCACTGCGCGCGATGGTGCTGACGTCCGGCGGTTCGGGGAAGTGCAGCGGCACGACGATCGGCAGCTTCTGCGCGGCGATCGCCGCCAGCCGGCGGAACTCCATGCCGCTGCCGAAGGCGAACGCGGTGCGCGAGGCTTCGGTGGCGAGCTTGGCGACGCGCAGTACCTCGAGTTCGTCGTCGACGTCGAATGCGAGCGGCAGTTCGGCGCGGTCGACCAGCGCTTGCAGCGCCGCCGACGGCGCCGGGGCCTGGGCGCGCAGCTCGGGCCGCGCGGCAGCGGTCTGCTGGCTGCGGCGGTACCAGTCGGCATCCAGCAGCGTCTGGCGCAGCAGCGCGATCGCGCCCATCTGCGCGCTCGGATGACCACCGAACGAACTCTGCAGCGAACACAGCAGATAGGCGTGTTCGCGGACGACCGTGGTCTTGCCGCCGGTCGGCGGCTCGTCGAGCAGCACGACTGCGGCAGTGCCCTTGACCACGCCCCCGGTCGGCGCGATGGCGGCCGCGGCAAAGCCGAGTTCGCGCAGCGCCTTGCGATCCTGAGCGGTGGCACCGTCGCCCTGCAGGCCGCTGCGCTGCGGCAGGATCGCCGGATGCCAATGAGTGGTCGCCGAGTCGGCATCGGGTTGCGGCACATCGACGGTCAGCAGCGATTCGACGAACGCGGGCCAGATGGTCAGGCCCTGGCAATCGTGGATGGTCGCGCCGGCCGGTGGCGTCAGGTCCTTGCCGACTGCGGTGATGCGGCCATCGCGAACGACGATCGTCGCCGGCGCCAGCCGTTCTCCTGGGCGCACGATGACCGTGGCGCCAGTCAGCGCGTGCCAGCCGGGTCGGAACGGTTCTGGGCCGTTGGCGGGAGGGCCCTGCGCGGGCAACACGGCGGCGCCGAGCATGGCGCCGAGAACGAAGGCGGTCGAGCGCATGCCGCGAGGATATAGTGGCGCTCGCCGCGCGCACGACCTGCATCCGTCCGATCCGGGCGGGCGAACCACTCCGTGGCAATTCCCATGCACGCCCCCATTGCGCTCACCGTGTTGCACGTCTGTATCCTGCCGCTGTTCGCCCAGGGCGGTCTTGCCGTCGGCACGCGGGATGTCGGCTGGCCGAACACGACCGGCCAGGGTTCGAGCCCGCTTGCCGCGCGCGTGCACTACCCGGCGACGACCGCAGGGCCCGATGCTCCGGTACTGCCCACCGTCGGTGGTTGGCCGGTGGTGGTGTTCCTGCATGGCTTTGCCATCCAGGGCTCGGCTTACTCGGCCCTGGGCAACGCCTGGGCGAGCCGAGGCATGGTGGTGGTGCTCAGCAACACCGCACAGTTCGACAACGTCGGCCAGGAGCACGATGGCAGGGCGCTTCACGGTGCGGTCCTCGCTGCCAACGCGACGGTTGGCGGTCCCTTTGCCGGGGCGTTCGATGTCGGGCGGATGGCTCTGGCCGGTCACTCGATGGGCGGAGGCAATGTCGCGAACGTCCTGGCCAACAACCCGGGCTACCGCTGCGGCCTGGCATTCGCGCCAGTGTTGCCGCGCGGGAGCAATGCCGGCGCCGTAACGACACCGCTCGCCATCGTGGTCGGTGCGGGTGACACCATCACGCCGGCGGCTACCCAGGCGCAGCCGTTCTACCAGGCGGCAACCGCGACCACGGGGTTGCGCATGCTCTACCTGCTCGACAACGACTGCACGCACACCAATGTCGCGGGGCTGTTCCTTGGCGGCGGCGTGGGTACTCAGGTATTCGAACGTGCCACCGGCGTCGGGTTGGGCTTTCTGCGCCACTTCCTGGCCGTGGACATCACCGGTCTCGAGGGCGCCCTGGGCGACGACGCCCGGCAGGAACCGCGCCGGGTCGGCACGAGTCTCCTGGTCGAGCAGCCGCAGGTCTGGACCTGGCCGGCCATGCAAGTCGGTGCGACCGCGCGGCTCTCGGTGGCATCCGAGCCCGGCCTGGGCGGCATTGTCGCCGCGCCGACGTTGGCGCCACCGACGCCCACGCCCTTCGGCGAACTGTTGGTGGATCGGGCCGCCGCGTTCGTGGCCGTAATCGGGATCGCGGACAGCGCGAGGCGTATCGACGGCGGCGTCACCGTCCCCAACGACCCGGTGTTCGCCGGGATGACCCTGGCGCTGCAGGCGTTCGGGGCGGCGCTTGGGCGACCGCTGGCGTTGGGTAGCGCCGTGGTGGCGACGGTGTCGCCGTGATCCGCTTCAGAACCGGTGCGAGACCAGCAAGTAGCCGCCGCGCTGCTGCTGTTCCTCGTACCAGTACTCGGGATGCTGCGAGTCGAGCAGGTTCTGCCCGACCAGATCGATCGACGTGTGCTCGTTCGGCCGCCAGCCAAGGCGCAGGTCGAGCCGCCAGTAGGTCGGCAGTTCCCAATGATCCTCGGTGTAGAGCAGGATCGCGTTGGTCTCCAGATTGCCCGGCAGCATCACTCCGACATTGAGGCCGGAACGGTTGCGCGGCACCTCGTGTTCGGTGGTGAACGAGCTGTCCAGGTGCTGCACGTTGGCATGCGTGGTGGCATGGAACAGCGTCATTTGCACGGTGTCCGACGCATTCCACTGCAGCGAGACCTCGCCGCCATAGGCCTTGGTCTCGGCGTCGTATTCGTAGCTGACGGCGCCGGTACCCGGATCCTCGTTCTCGGCTGAAAGCTGATCGCTGACGTCGTAGACGAAGCCGTCGATCTCCAGCAGCAGGGTCTCGTCCCAGCGCTTGCGGAGGCCCAGTTCCCAGGCCAGGAAGTCACTGGCCTTGCGTTCGACCAAGGCGCCGGTGCCGTCGACACTGCTCTGGCCTGGTTCGATCGCGCCGGCGACCGCGCCCCAGAGCGTCGTCTGCTCGTCCACGAACCACGCCAGCCGGATGTCCGGTTGCACGTCGACGCCCGTCGTCCGCAGCCCGTCGACATAGCCGACGTTGCCGCCGACCGTCAAACGCAGGTCGTCGCCCAGATCCCATTCCCACGCCGCGAACACATCATCGCGGATCTCATTGTACTCGCGATCCGGGCCGTTCGTGTACTCGGCCTCGACGGTCATGTGCCGTAGCCCCAGCCCGACGGTGAGTCGATGCCGTTCGGCCAGCGCGAACGTGTGCTGCAGCGTCGCGTCGAACAGTTGTTCGCGGAACCGCAGCTTGTCCTCGCGGGCACCGTCGCGGATGTAGTCATCGTCCTGATCATAGGCGTCGAAGGCGACCCGGATCATGGTCTCGTCACCGCCGGCGTGCTGCCAGACCGCCTTGGCCTTGGCGTGTCCGCCAGCGATGTTGTTCTTCTGGGTGAACCCGAGGTCCTGCAGATACGAGTCGCCGACGAGACTGTCGTGATACTCGCCGTCGATCGTCAGGTTGCCAGTGTCGCCGAGCGTCGTATCCCAGCGCGTCCCGAGCCGATTGCTGACCCAGCGTTCGCCCGGCGTGTCCGGGAAGCCGGCATCGCGCCGTGCCAGCTTGCCGTAGACATAGAAGCCGGTGTCCTCACCGAGAGTGCTGCCGGCACGGAACGTCGTCGACCACTTCTCCTCGATGCCGACCGTGGCGACGCCGAGGGCACCCTGGGCGTCCGCTGCCTTCTTGGTGACGATGTTGATGACGCCCTGCGCCGCCTTGTCGCCCCATCGCGCGCCGCCGGGTCCGCGGACCACTTCGATCCGTTCGATGTTCTCCACCGGCAGGTCGATCGCCTGCCAGTATTCGCGGCGCAACAGCGTCGGATACAGCCGCTGGCCATCCAGGAGCACCAGCATGCCGGCGAAACGGAACTCGCCGACCCGGCTCGAGAAGCCATAGGCGCCGGGAACGTCCTGGGCGATCAGCAGGCCCGGGACGAGTCGCAGCAACTCGGGCACCGCGCGCAAACCCGAGCGGCGGATCTGTTCGGCGGTCAGCACGAACACCGACGCGGCGGCCTGCTGCAGGGCCTCGTGATTGCGGCCCCCGACCTCGCATTCGACGGCGAGCAGGGCTTCCAGGCTCAGTTCGCCCAGATCGCCGGAGGCCTCCTGCGGGCCGCCGGGCCCCGTGGGTTCCGGGTCCTGGGCGACGACGACTGCCGGCCACGTGCACAGCGCGGCCACGGTGGCGACGAACGGGTTCATGGTCTCTCCTCTCCTGCTGCCGTTGGCGACCGGTCATGGTCGGAGCCGAGTCCGGCGGCGACGCGGGCGAGCGCGGCGCGGAACCGGGTGATCGAAACAGGTTTGCTGAGCACGTCGTCCATGCCGGCCACCAGACAGGCGTCGCGGTCTTCGCTGCTGGCGTTGGCGGTCAGTGCCAGGATCGGCACGCGGGCGCCGGTACCGGCTTCGCGGGCTCGGATCCACTCGGTTGCCTCGATGCCGCTCATGTCCGGCATCTGCACGTCCATCAGCACGACGTCGAACGGCTGACGCCCGAACATCTCGACGCACTGCTTGCCATCGGCGGTGATCGACGCTTCGTAGCCCTCGCGCTGCAACAACCGTTCGATCAGTTTCTGATTGACGACGTTGTCCTCGGCGACCAGCACGCGCAGTCTGCGCGTGGCGACGGCGGGGGCTGTCCGTGCACTCGGGCTCTGGTCGCGTTGGCGGTCGACGGTGGGCCGCTTGCCCAGGATGGTCAGCGCCTGCTGCAGCAGTTCGCGCGGCGCCAACGGCAGCGGCAGATAGCCGGCGAAATCGTGCGAGCCGCAGCGCGCGATCGACAGTCGCAGATCCTGATAGGAAGTCAGCAACACCACCGGGCGCTTGCCACCGACGCCGCGCGGCAGCGTGCCGACGAACACATCGTCGGTGTCCGGGTCGCGATCGTCGACCAGCACCAGGTCGGTCGTGCCCTCGGCAATCACGTCGCGCAGGGTCTCGGCATCGCCGACCACGCGCAGGTCGGCGCGGCAGCGGCTGGCGACGGCTCGCAGCGCCTCCTGCTGCTGCGGTGACCTGGTCAGGGCCGTGATCCGGCAGCCGGCGATGGTCGCCCATTCGGCGCTGGTGTCGGTTGCATCGATGCGGCGCATGGGCAGTTCGACCCGGAACGTCGAGCCGACGCCGAGTTCGCTGTCGACCTCGATGCCACCGCCCATCAGCCGCGCCAGGCGGTGGCAGATCGTCAGGCCGAGCCCCGTGCCCGAGAAGCGCCGCGTGATGGTGTTGTCGGCCTGGGTGAACGGCGAGAACACCGACTGCAGCCGGTCCTGCTGGATGCCGACGCCGGTGTCCTGCACGCTGATCTCGATGCGGTCCTCGTCGCCGACGCGGTCCAGCACGCTGACCCGCACGGTGACCGCGCCGGTCTGGGTGAACTTGATGGCGTTGCCGACCAGGTTGGTGACGATCTGGCGGACCCGCAAGTCGTCGAGTTCGTAGGTCGCCGCCAGCTCGGGCGCGAAGACCACGTACAGCCCCAGTTCCTTGCTCTGGATGCGCGACGCCAGGGGCCGGATGGCTTCCAGCACGGTGTCCTCGAGGTTGGCCGGCACCCGGGCGATGTCGAGTTTGCCCGACTCGATCTTGGAGAAGTCGAGGATGTCGTTCAGCACACCGAGCAGACCGTTGCCGGCCGACCGCACGGTCTCGAGGTACTCGCGTTTCTCGACCGGATCGTCGGTGTCGATCGCCAGATCGGTCATGCCGAGCACGGCATTCAGCGGCGTGCGGATCTCGTGGCTCATGTTGGCCAGGAACGTCGACTTGGCGCGGGTTGCCCGCTCGGCGGCGACCAAAGCGTTCTCGAGTTCGGCGGTCCGGATGCGAACCTGATCCTCGAGGCGCGCCGCGGCGTCGGCCAGCTGGTGGTCGCGCTCTTCGACCGCGGCCAGCATCGCGTTGAACGAGTCCACCAGTTCGCCGATCTCGTCGTCGTGCTGCCGTTCCGCACGGATCCGGTAGTCACGGCTGGTGCGCAGTTGCTGGGTCGTCGCCAGCAGGCGGCCGACCGGCGCGAACTGCCGGACCAGCAGGAGCCGGAGGCCGAGCACCAGCACGACGCCGGCGAGCAGGCTCGACCAGCCGAGGGCGCCGAGGTTGTCGGCCATGCGCAGCTCGAGCTGATGGCCCGGGCTGTGCACCAGCACGTGACCGGACCGCCGCTGCAGCGATTGATCGTCCCAGGTCAGCGCCGACACGCCGATCCAACCGTCCCCTTCGTTGCGGGATCGCCCGGGACTGGCCGGCGCCAGGCTGGCATCACCGGCGATCGCGACGATCGCGTCATTGTGGTCGTAGATCGCCGCACAGTCGACGTCATCGAGGCGCACGACGCTTTCGAGGAAGCGCGTGACATCGGCGGTCGCACCGAAGGTCATGCCGACCTGCACGTTGGCCCCGATCATGTCGGCCAGCGTCTCCAGCATGTCGAGCGTCGTGGCGGCGAGCGCCTGCCGGTCTCGGCGCCACGCCTCGAGGCCGGCGCCGACGATGGTCAGCAACGACAACGTCATGCACAGCGTGGTGACGCGCCGGCGCAGCGAGGTGCGGTGCGGCGCGGTCACGGCGCCCTCCGCGACAGGTTCAGGAACTGCGGTGCGGGCACGACGCCCTGGGCCTTCAGCGCTTCCTGGTTGACCTGGAAGCGCACGTTGTCGCCGTCGAGGAACAGCTGGATGCCGCCGCCGCTCGCGGCGAAACCCTTGCGTTCGGCGATCAAGGGCACCGCCAGCGCCTTGTGGGCCGCGACGATCTCCGCCAGGGCCTCCGGCTCGATGTCAATCGCCACGTACAGCAGTTCGCATGGCGAGCGCCCGGCCTTGGCGTCGTCGAGGGTGATCGCGACGATCTCGACCGTGCGGCCATCGACCTGGCGACCGGGCAGGGCCTTCTGCGCGGCGACCGCGGTGGCATCGGACCCGACGATGCCGATCCGCAGCGGCTGGCCCTTGGCGGGTTTGGTGCCGTTCGCCTTGGTCAGGAACGCGGCGAACTTGGCGAGCATCATCGCCTTGACGTTCTCCGGCTTCTCGGCCCGCTTGCCCTGCGCGCTGCCGGGCGCCGACAGCGTGGCCAGTGCCATCAGCATGGCGATCTTGCAACCAGCAACGGGAGGTCGGATGTGCACGGGCCCGGGTATCGCTCGATCGGCGTTTGCCCGCGATCAGCTTGATGCGGGCGGCCCTGAGGCGCGGCGGTACGGCGTCGCGGTGCCGCACATGTCGACAAAGCCGACAGTCTGGCGTCAGTCCTGCCCGGCGCCGAGCAGCGTGGCGATTTCCTGCGCGCAGCCCCAGGCCAGGGTGTAACCAGACCCGCCATGGCCGTAGTTGTGCGCCAGGCGGCGGTTGCCGGGCAGCCGTTCGAGTTCGAGGCGCACCTCTGGCCGGTGGGGCCGCAAACCGACGCGAACGGTCGTGGCGGCGACTTCGCGCAGCTCGGGCATGCGGGCGCGGACTGCGGCCAGGATCTTCGCGGTGTCGTCGTCGTCGGGTTGCAACCGTGTGTCGTCGAACTGGGCGGTGCCACCGAGCACGAGGTCGTGTCGCCGCGGCAGCACGTAGACCGGGCGGCCGTGGTCGTCGTCGATCAGCGCGAAGCGGACCGGGGTCGACCTGGCGAGCACGACCTGGCCACGAACGGGCCGGACGCTCGGATCGTTGCACAGCGCGGCGGCGCCGAGCCCGGTGCAGTTGACGACGACACTCGCGACCGCGAACGCTTCGTCGAAGGCAACGACGCTGCGTCGCACCATGGTGCCGCCGCGGGCCCGCACCTGGTGCAGCAGCCACGGCAGGTAGATCGTCGTGTCGCAGACCGGCACGGTTGCCTGCGCCGCGGCCTGATACGGCGCCGGCAATTCGTGTCCTGGTACCATGGCCAGGCGATCGACCGCCGAACGCCACCACAGCTCCGGATCGGGGCGTTGAAACACCTCGACGACCGGCTGCATCTGCACGCCGGTCGCCGCGTTGTCGGCGAGTTGGGCGAGCATCCGGAAGGTCGCGGCCGACCAGCCGAGCACGCGTTCGCGCGGATCGGCGAGGAACGGGTACCAGATGGCGCCGGCGATCGCGGAGACGGTGTCGAGCGGATCGTCGCGGGTCCAGATCTCGACCGAGCAGCCGCGATCCAGCAGCACCAGGGCCGTGGTCAGGCCCGCGACGCCAGCGCCGAGGACGACGACGTCAGGCATGTGTGTGCTGGCAACGGGCGTGCATTCCGGGTCGGCAGCGTAGCGGCTGGTGGGGCGCAGGCCAGTCAGCCGTTGTTCCGGCGCGATCGGGCCCGAACCTCGCGTTACTTCTTCTCGGCGTTCTTGGCGTTGGCCAGATGAAACTGAACCGGGGCCGAGAGTTCGTGCTTGCCCCAGCGGATCGAGAGCTTGCCGTTCGTCGGTTGCTTGCTGTCGGTGGTGATCTCGATCTGCATCTTGGCGGCAGCTTCTGGCAGCGAGTCCTTGGCCAGGCTCATCGGCACCCTGACATCCGCCTTGACTTCGCCGGTGTAGAGCGCGGTGGTTCCCGGCAGACATCGGGCCTTCATCGCCGCCTTGCTGTCGAACAGCAGCAGGCTGAACGTCCCGTCTGCCGCGACCGCGAGACCGAGGTAGTAGCTGCCGGCCTCGATCCGGGTGCCGCCGATCTCGAGGGCGCCGATGCTATCCAGGGTCGTCCACCAGCCATTGCCCAGGCGCGTGTAGTTGCTGCCCTGGAGTTGCTTCAGCATGGCGTCGTAACCGTCGCGCCAGGTCGGGCCGGTGTAGCTGATCGACACGGCGGCGAGCGGGCCTGTGGTTTCGGTGGCGATGTAGACCGTCGACGATCGCCGTTCTGGATCGGGGCCGCCGCCGACTTGTTGGGCGCGGAGTGTGGTCGAGGTCAGCGTGAGGCCGAGGAACGCGAGGATCGGGATGCGCATGTGTCCGATGGGAGCTGCTGGGGTTGCGGGCTTGATGTCGTGCCGGCTCGGTTTTCGTGCAGTGGTTTGCCGGTTCACCTGGTCGTGCCGATCGGCAGTTCGAGTCCTTCGGTGCCCATCGCGACGGTGGTCAACACTTGCGGAGAACCCGAGCCGAGCAGCGACAGTTCGCATTCGATGCCGGGCCAGGGTGCGATCAGTTCGAACACACCATTGGCGTCCGTCGTCGCGATGCCCTGCCAGGTGCTGCCAAGCCATGACGTGTAGCGTGCCTGCACCGAGCGGCCGGGGGCTCCGGAACCGTCTGGCAGCCGCAGCTTGCCGCGCAGACGGCGCGCGGCGGCGATCGGTTCGGCGACGACGCGAAGGCCGCTCGCGATCATGCCGTCGCGCAGTTCGAACTTGCCGCTCGAGCCTTCACGTCGGCTGTGTTCGGGTTGGATGGCCAGGAAGCCGGAGCCGGGTTGCAGTGGGGCGAGTTCGAAGCGCCCGTCGGCATCGGTCTTGGCGATCTGTTCGCTGCCGGCATAGGCGGTCATCATGGCCGAGCCGCCGGTCTGTTCGGCGAACCAGCTGACCGCGATTCCGGCGAGCGGGCGGCCCGCTTCGTCGACCACCGTGCCGGCGACCGCGGTCAGCCCGGCGGCGTGCGGGGCGTAGGTCGGCCGTTCGTGGCGCGGCCACCACGCCAGCGCCATGACGATGGCGGCGATCAGCAGCGATGCGGCGAGCCAGCGGGTTCGTTTCGGCATGGGCGGAGGTGCGGTGCGACGGCAGTGGCGCGCTATTCTGCCACCGTTGGCGACGGATCCGCGGGCGGAACGATTGCCGGCTGCCGGCCATAGAGCCACACGAACGCCCGGCGGATGTCAGCGCCGATCAGATAGAGCGCTGGCACGATCAGCAGGCTGACCAGCGTCGCGAACATCACGCCGAAGCCGAGCGACACCGCCATCGGCACCAGGAACCGCGCTTGCACGCTCTTCTCCAGCAGCAGCGGTGTCAGGCCGCCGAACGTCGTCAGCGAGGTCAGCAGGATCGGGCGGAACCGGTCGGCCCCGGCCGTGCGCACCGCGTCGAGCAGGCTCTTGTGCGCCGCGCGCTGCGAATTGATCCAATCGACCAGCACGATGTTGTCGTTGACCACGACGCCGGCCAGCGCGATCACCCCGAACATCGACAGGATGCTGAGGTCGTAGCCGGTCAGCATGTGGCCGAGGATGGCGCCGCCGAAGCCGAACGGGATCGCCGTCATGATCAGCAACGGCTGCGTGTACGAATGCAGCGGGATCGCCATCAGCGCATAGATCAGGAACAACGCGATCATGAAGCCGCCGGCCAGCGACGCCAGCAGGTCGGCCTTCTTCTTCTGGTCGCCTTCCATGCCCCAGGACAGGCCCGGGTGCCTGGACATCAGCGCCGGCAGCACCGTGGTCTTCAGCCGTTCGTTGATCTTCTCCGGACTGGCGTCGGCATCGCTCTCGTCGATCTCGCCGGCGACGCGCAGGGCACGCTTGCGATCGACGCGCGTGATCGACGAGTAGCCGCGGCCCGCCTGCGCCGCGGCGACCTCGGCGAACGGCACCTCGTCGCCGTCTGGCGTTCGGATCCGCATGTCGTGCAGATCTGTCAGCGAGCGGCGCTGTGCCTCCGGATAGCGCACCATCACCTTGACGTCGTCGCGCCCGCGCTGCACCCGCTGCGCTTCCTCGCCGTAGAACGCCTGGCGGACCTGCCGTGCGAGATCCTGCTGGCTCAGGCCGAGCACTTCGGCGCTGGCCTTGATCTGCAGCTGGATCTCCGGTTTGCCGGTGCGGAACGAATCGCTGACGTCCTTGATGTCCGGCATCGCCAGCAGTTCCTGCTTCAATTCGGCGACGGCGGTGCGCAGCACGTCCATGTCGGCGTGGTACAGCTCGACGTCGACATCCTTGCCGGTCGAGAAGAACGACGTCGTGAACTGCAGGTCGACCGCATCGGGGACCGGGCCGACCAGTTCGCGCAACCGCGCCATCAGGCGGTCGCTACCGATTTCGCGCTTCTCGGAGGGCAGCAGCTGCACGTTCAGTTCGGCGAGATGCGAGCCGCTCTGGAACTGCGCATCGCGCTGGCCGCCGTTGCGTGCCTGCTCGACCGAGTACGGCTGCGCGCCGACGGTCGCCATCATGTGTTCGACGATCGTCGGGCTGCCCGCCGGCATCTCCCGGTCGAATTCGCCGCGCACCTGTTCGGCCGCCCGTTCGATGCGACCGAGGATGCCGCTGGTGACCTCGATCGGCGTGCCCTGCGGCATCGTCAGCGACACGACGATGTTGTCGCCATCGACGGTGGGGAAGAAGATGAATCGCGGGTAGCCGGCCTTGACGCTGGCGAACAGCAGCACCAGCAGGCCGCTGGCGGACGCCACGGTCAAATAGCGCCAACGCAGGCAGGTATCGGCGAGCGGCTGATAGACGCGATCGACGACCCACTGCAGCGACCCCTGGAATGCCCGCTGCAGGGTGGTCCAGAGGCTGGCGACGCGCCACTGACGATCTTCGAGCGGGATGCGGGACAGGTGCGACGGCAGGCAGAGCTGCGATTCGACCAACGACACCAGCAGCACCGGGATCACGATCAGCGGGATCACGCGCCAGACCTTGGCATCGGAGCCGGGGACGGACAGCAGCATCGGCAGGAACGCGGCGATGGTCGTCAGTACCGACGCCAGCACCGGCGAACGCACTTCCTGGCTGCCGCGCAGCGCCGCCAACAACGGCGTGCGCGCGGTCTTGCGGTGCAGGTAGATGTTCTCGCCGACGACGATCGCATCGTCGACCACGATCCCCAGCACCAGCAGGAACGCGAACAACGAGATCATGTTGATCGACACGTCGAAGTACGGCATCAGCGCGGTGGCGCCGAGGAACGCCACCGGAATGCCGAGCGCGACCCAGAACGCCAACCGGAGCTGCATGAACAGCGCCAGGATCACGAACACCAGCACCAGCCCCTGCATCGCGTTGCGGAACAACAGGTCGATACGGCCGCGCAGGATCACCGACTCGTCGCGCCACGTCGCCATGGTCACGCCGTGCGGCAGCAGCGCGCGGCCGGGACCCTGCACCCAGTCCTTGACCGCCGAGGTGACGGCGATCGCGTCTTGATCGCCGACGCGGAACACCTTCAGCAGGGCGGCCGGCTTGCCATCGAAGCGCGCCTGCAGGTCGTCGTCGGCGAAGCCGTCGCGGATCGTCGCCACTTCGCCGAGGGTGATGCGCGTGCCGTCGGGCCGCGTCACGACCACCAGTTCGGCGAACTGCTCGCCCCGATACATCTGACCCTGCACGCGCAGCAGCGTCTGGCCCTCCGCCGCCTTGATCGCGCCGGCCGGCAGATCGATGGAGCTGCGCCGCACGGCCTGCGCGACCTGATCGAACGTCAGTCCCCAGCGCTTCAGCGCGTCTTCGGCGACCTCGATGGCGATCTCGTCGGGGCGCACCGCGGCGAGTTCGACCTGGGAGATCTGCGGCAGTGCCGCCAGCGCGTCGCGCGCCTGTTCCGCCAGCCGCTTCAACGTCCGTTCGGCGGCATCGCCGGCGATGGTGACGTTGATGACTTCCTTGCGCACGACGAGCTGGCCGACGACCGGCTCTTCGGCCTCGACCGGCAGGTTGGTGATCGCATCGACGCGGGCCTTGACGTCGGCCAGCACCTGCACCATGTCGGCGTTCTGCAGCGCCTCGACGATGACCATGCCCATGCCTTCGTTGGCCGTGCTGCTGACCTTGTCGACGCCGGTGATGCCCTCGACGGCTTCCTCGACGCGCAGGCAGATGCCGGACTCGACTTCGGTCGGCGTCGCGCCCGGGTACGGCACCTGGATCGTCACGATGTTCGGCGCGATCTCCGGGAACACCTCGCGGCGGACCTTGCCGGTCAGCAAGGCTGCCAGGCCGGCGACCGCGAACGTCAGGGCCAGCAGCGTCGACGCAATGTGATTGCGGGTGAACCACGCCATCAGGCCCGGCCACGCCTTCGGGTCGTCGCGATCGTCCATGGTCACTTCCTCGGTTCCGGTGCGGGTTCGGTGCCGGTGTCGGGCAGGCGCACGAACATGCCGTCGGTCGGCGTCTCCAGCGCGGTGATGCAGACCCGTTCGCCGGCCTGCAGGCCGCCGCGCAGCACGACCTGGGCGCGCCCGGCGCGCAGCACCTGGACCTGGCGCAGGCGCAGTCGTTGTTCGGCGTCGACGACCCACACGGTGCCGTCGGCGCGCAGTGCGGCACGCGGAATCGCCACGACATCGGCGAACTGGCGGCCATGGATCGTCGCCTGCACGAACATGCCGAGTGCCAGGGGTGGTCGCGCCGAACCCGCCGGCAGCGCATACGGTCGTTCGATCCGCGCCACGACGGTGATCTGGCGCGTCCGGCGATCGATCTCGCCTTCGACGCGATCGACGACGCCGCGCCATTCGTGTTCGGCGCCGCCGAACGTCGCGCGCAACGTCACTTCCGGTCCTGGCGGGTCGGCGCCAGCGGAGCGATGCAGCGGTAGTTCGAGGAACGCCACGTCCTGATCCGGAATCGGCAAGCGCACTTCCGCCCAATCGATGGCGTAGATCACCGCCAGTGCTTGCCCTGGCGTGATCGTCTGGCCGACGTCGACGCGGGCCGATCGCACGCGCCCTGGGAACGGCGCGCGCACCTTGGTGCGCTCCAGGTCGAGGCGACCGCGGGCCAGCGCCGCCTGCGTGGCGGCCAACGCCTTCTCGGCTTCGGCGACCTGCGGCGCGCGGGTGACCAGCGCGTCGGCCGGCTTGTCGCCTTCGAGCTGGCGCCAGGCGCGCACCGCGGTCTCGGCTTCGGCGCGTTCCTGCAGCAACCGCAGTTCGGCGCGCGACACCGCGGCCTCCTGCTGGACGATCGCCAACCGGTAGTCGGCGGCGTCGATCTCGACCAGCACGTCGTCGGCGTCGAAGAAGCCGCCCGAACGCAAGTCCGGCGCGATCGCGAGCACGCGGCCGCCGACCTGGGCGGCGAGGTCGATCGTCGTGCGGGCTTCCACGGTGCCCTGGGTGGCGACGTCGATCTGCAGCGATGTCGGTTCCGCGGTGACGAAGCGCACCAACGGGCCGGCCGACGACGGCGGTTGCACGTCGGGCTTCTTCTGGGTGTCGACGATGACCTTGCCGCCGAAGGCGGCGCCCGCCAGGACGAGCAGCGGCAACAGGATCTGCAGCAGCAGTTTCATGGGGACTCCGATGCCTGGACGCGGAAGCCGCCGCCCAGGGCCAGGAAGAGATCGATGCGCAAATCGAGTTGTTGGCGTTGAGCCGCGATCCGCGCACTCTCGGCGGCGAACGATTGCCGCTGCGTGTCGGCGACGGCAAGGGCCTCGGCGAGCCCGCGCAGATAGCGTTCGTGCGCGAGCGCCGACGCGGCGCCGGCGTGCTGGGCGGCTGCCGTCAAGGCCACCTGTCGCTCCGCCAGCAGGCCTTCGGCCGCGAGCGCCGACTCGACTTCGCCGAACGCGCGCAGCACCGCGCTGCCATAGCGCGCGAGCGCTTCGCCGAACGTCGCCTCCTGTCGCCGCACTTCGGCGCGCAGCGAACCACCGGCCAGCAGCGGCTGCAGCAGGTTGGCGCCGAGACTCCAGACGCGGAAGTCGTCGTCGACGAGATCCTCGAGCTTCTCGCTGGTGGTGCCACCGCTCGCGGTCAGGCTCAGTCGTGGATACAGCGAGGCCCTGGCCTGATCGATCCGGCAGCCCGCAGCCGCCAGCCGGCGCTCGGCCGCGGCGAGGTCCGGGCGACGCTGCAGCAGTTCGCCGGGCAGGCCGGCGGGAACCGCGGGCAGTGCGGTCGGCAGCGTGTCCGAACTGGCGGTGGTGCCGCCCGGATAGCGGCCGGTCAGGATCTCGAACTGGCGGATCGCGCGCTGCAGCTGGTCCTGTCGCGCTGGTACCGCCGCGCGCGCATTGGCCACATTGGTGTCGACCAGGTGCGCATCGAGGGCAGGTCGCACACCGCGCCGATAGCGATCGCGAACGTCGTCGGCGGTGCGCACGAAGCTCGCCACGGTGGCCTGCGCCAGCGCGAGCTGTTGCCGCGCTTCGATCACCGCGAACCATGCCTTGCAGGTCTGGGCGACGACCGACAGTTCGGCCGCGTGCAGGTCCGCGGCCGTCGCCTGCACTTCGGCCAGCGCCGCGCGTTCGCCCGCTCGCACGCGCCCCCACAGATCGATCTCCCAGCTCAGGTTCAAGCTGAGGCCGAGCGTCGTCGAGGTGTTGGACAGCACGCCGCCGCCGCCGAACGGGAAACCGACGAACGCACGACGCGCGCGGGTCGCGGTCAGGCCGGCATCGGCCTGCAACTCGTCGCCGGCGCCGGCGATGACCGCCAGTTCGGCGGCGCTGTGCAGTCGCATCGCCGCGGCGACGAGGTCCTTGTTGTGCGCCAGTGCGTGCTGGATGTGTTCGTTCAGCGCCGCATCGCCAAAGCCCTGCCACCAGGCGTCGGACAGTTCGCCGTCGGTCGTCGGACTCTGCCACCGTGCCGGCGTCGCGATCCCCAGGTCGACGTCGACTGGCGGTGGCGGATCGGCGGCACAAGCACCCAGCGCCAACAACGACCAGGCGCGGGCGTTCATCGCGGCACCTCGGTGACGCGCGGCGTCGCGGGCGCGCCGCAACCGGCGGTGGCAAACGCGGTCAGCCGATCGACGAGTGCATCGACATCGCTCGGATCGCACAGACCATCGGTCAGCGCCGCGAGCAGGCGGGCATGTTGCATGGTGTGGGCCATCGCGCCGACCACGAAGTGGAGGCGCCAGAACAGTTCGTCGGGGGCCAGCTGCGGCAGGGCCGCAGCGAGTGCCTCGGCGAAACGGCGTAGTACGGGCCGGAATTGCTCGGTCAGGTAGTCGCGCACGAAAGGCGGCTGTTCGGCGATCAGGCGACCGAACATCTGGCAGGCGCTCTGGCAGTTCGGTTCGGCGGCGAGGCGCAGCGGCGGTTCGAGCAGCGCGCGCAGGATGTCGCGCGGGGCCGGGGCGAGCGGCGCGGCGACGGCGACCGCGAGGTCGAGGCGGCGCAGCCGTTCCTCGTTGCACGGCTGGAGCCGGCGCGAGATCACCGCGCGGGCCAGATCCTCCTTGCTGCCGAAGTGGTAGTGGACCGCGGCGAGGTTGACCTGGGCGCGCTGGGTCAGCGTCCGGAGCGAGCACCCGTCGTAGCCGAGTTCGGCGAACAGGGTCTCGGCGACGTCGAGGATGGTCTGGCGGGTCTGGTCGGAACTCATGCGCGCAGGGCGCGGAACGGTACCGAAGTCATACGTTCGATTCAAACGGTCGTTGGTTTGTCCCGTGTGCCGTCGGGCGGCCAGCCTTTCGGACTGTCGTTCCTGAACTCTTGCTGTCCGGTCCCACCGGTCTACCCTCATCTGGCCTCCATGAGCCAGGTCGCCCGCTGCATCGTTCCCGTGCTCGCGCTCGTGCTGACGGTCCGCCTCGTGACCGCACAGTGCTCGACCTCGTGGCAGCCGTTCGGTTCCGCGATTGGCGTCGCCGGCGAGGTCGGCGCCTTGATCACGACCCGAAGCGGTGACGTCATCGCCGGCGGCGCGCTGTCGCGGGCCGGTGGCGTGGCGGTGGCCAACATCGCGCGCTGGGATGGGGTCGCCTGGTCGGCCATGGGGCCAGGTGTGCCCGCCTACGTGCGCTGCATCCTGGAGCTCGCCAACGGCAACATCGTCGCCGGCGGCGCCGGCAATTTCGGTATGCCGAACATCAGCGTCTGGAACGGCGCCTCGTGGTCGGGGCTGCCGGGCTCGCCGCCGGTGTTTGCAATGGCCGAACTGCCGAACGGGGACCTCGTCGGTGGCGGCCTCGACTTCGCGACGAACCCGGCATCACCCTTCGTGACTCGATGGAACGGGACGTCCTGGGCGCCACTGGGGGGCGGCCTCGCCGCCACCGGCACTGGCTTCGTGGACGCGTTGGTCACCCTGCCCGACGGATCCCTCGTCGCCTGCGGCTTGTTCGACCGGGCCGGCACCACTCCCGTGCAGAGCATCGCGCGCTGGGACGGCAACGCCTGGCACGCGTTGCCGGGACTCACGAGCCCCACCGGCAGCTTCCTGGCCTCGATGAAGCTGCTGCCCGATGGGCGCCTCGTCGTCGGCGGAGCCTACGTGATCGCAGGTTCCTGGACTTCGGTCGCGACGTGGGATGGCACGTCGTGGACCCGGCTGGCGGGGCTGACCCGGGCGGCCGGCGCGCTCGCCACGATGCCCAACGGTGACCTCCTCGCCGCTGGTCCGGAGCGACTCATCCGCTGGGATGGAACGTCGTGGCACGAGCTCGCGTTCGTCGCACCTCCGGGCGGGATCTACTCGGTCACCACGCGGCCGAACGGCGATGTGATCGTGGGTGGCTCGTTCGCGGCGGTGAACGGCGTGCCCTCCGCCAACGTGGCGCGGTGGAACACGGCCGGCTGGTCGCCATTGGCCGAGGGGATGGATCGGCGCGTGCGTGCGCTCATCACCGCGCCGGACGGCGACCTGATCGCCGGCGGTTGGTTCACGCGGGTCGGCGACGCCGCGATCGATCGCATTGCCCGCTGGAACGGCACCGACTGGCTCGCCATCGGCGCCGGCCTGGACCTCGAAGTGTTCGCGCTGGCCATCGGACCCGGCGGTGACCTCATCGCTGGCGGCAACGCCGGCCTCCGCCGCTGGAACGGTACCTCCTGGTCGTCGATCGTGCGGAACGACCCGTGGATCGAGGCACTCGTGACCATGCCGAACGGCGACCTGGTCGCCGGAGGACCCGACCTTCCGATCGACACGGTGAACGATGGCATCGCGCGGTGGGACGGCACGAGCTGGAACGGCCTGGGCACCGGCATCTCGAGCAATGCCGGTCAGGCCAGGGTCAGCGCATTGGCCGCGATGCCGAACGGCGACCTGATCGCGGCCGGTCGCTTCGACCGCGCGGGTGGCGTGCTCGTCAACTCGATCGCCCGCTGGGATGGCGCCACCTGGTCCCCGCTCGGCTCGGGCATCGGAAACGGCGTCGTGTTCGCCCTGCGGGTCATGCGCGACGGTTCGCTGCTCGTCGGCGGCCCGTTCGGCAGTGCGGGCGGCATGACCGTCAACTCGATCGCCCGCTGGGATGGGGCCGCGTGGTCGTCACTTGGTGCGGGCGTCTCCGGCGTCGTCGACGCGATCTGGGAGCTGCCCGATGGCGACGTTGTGGTGGCGGGGCAGTTCACGACCGGGGGACCCAACGGCGCGACCAACATCGCGCGCTGGGACGGCACGGCGTGGACGCCGTTCGGTTCGGGCACCAACGGCCGGGTATGGGATCTGCACGCGCTGGGCAATGGCGATCTCGTGTTGGGCGGCGAGTTCACGGTGGCGGGAGGTCGGAACTCGAGTCATCTGGCCAAGGTGAGCACCTCGTGTCCCGCGCTGGGCGTGTCGTTGGGAACGCCCTGCGTGGGTGCCGGGGGGGCGGTGGTGCTCACGGTGCGAGAGCTGCCGTGGCTGGGCGGTGCATTCGTGGGGACGACGACCGGATTGCCCGCCGCGGCGATCGCTTTCGCGGTGACGGGTTTCAGCCAGATTGCGACGCCGCTGCCGGTGCTGTTTCCGATGGGCACACCGGGTTGTCTGGCGCTGGCGGCGCCGGATTCGGCCGAGCTGTTGTTCGAGTCGGGCGGCGCGGTGCGGTCGCGGGTGGCGATCCCGGACCAGGTCAACCTGATCGGATTGCCGTTCTACCATCAGGTGTTGCCGTTCGAGCTGGATGCGTTGCTGGCGGTGACGGCAGTCACGGCGTCGAATGCTCTGCGGCTGACGGTGGGGGTGTTCTGAGGGGCGCCGGCCCGGTCGATCGCCACCACCGCGAACGATCGCTCGGCCGCAACGCCGCGGGCCTGCGTTCGAACGCGTGCTTGGCCAGCCGGGTGCCACGGCTCGAGGCGTTCCCCGTCGCCGGGTCGTGACCGGGCCGCTATCCTGCTCCCGCCGAGATCGACGAGCATGCGGATGGCACGCGAACCGTGTACTTCGCGGTCCGGATGATCGACTTCGACATGGACGCCGGTCTGGTGCGGAAGCAGGTCGATCGGCTGCGATTCCGGATCGAGTGAGCGCCGGTCTTGCCCTGCTCCTGCAGCGCCGCGATGGCGCGACGGATCAGAACGCGCCTACGGTGACAGTCAGGCGATTGGAGACCGTGTTCTCGACCACCGCGGAGGTCACCGGGTCGAGTTCGAGCACGACCAGTTGCTGGTGGAGGACGGCGCCGACCAGCGTCGCGCTCGCCGGTATCACGATCGATGTCGCCACTGCGCCACCGCTCACCGCCAGGGGGTCCAGCACGTCCGGCGAGACCAGCACGTTGCACCCGACCGGCGACGGCGGCAACGCCGAGGACAAGGGGATGTTGGCGGTCGCGAACCCGCTGACGACCACGGCGACTGCCGACGCGGGCAGCCCCGTCCCGGCAGCGCGGTAGGTCGTGCCGATCCACGGCAGCGTGGTCGCGGCATAGGAATTGGTGCCGCCGGTGCTCGCGCAACCACCACCGCCGTCCGCGACACCCGCCGGGCAGGTCGACGCATACCGCGCGATGCGGCCGGCAGAGACGCCGCCCGCCGACGAGAAGAACCCACCGACGATGCGATCGCCGTTGGGTGCCGTCGTGCTGCCGTACACCTGGCCGCCTGCGGCGAAGCCGAGCGCCGACCACGTCGAGCCGTTCCAGCGCGCGAGCCCGTGTGCCGTCACGCCGCCGGCGGTGCTGAACTGGCCGCCGGCCAGCAGGTCGCCGTTGGGCATCACCGAGAGCGTCAGGACGTCGCCGTTCATGCCGGCGCCGAGTGCGGACCAGGTGCTGCCATCCCAGCGCGCGATGTTGTTCGCCGGCGAGCCACCGGCCGCGGTGAACGCGCCGGCCGCGACGATGTCGCCGTTCGGCAGGACCCCGATCCCATTGACCCGGAAGCCCGTGATCCCGGTGCCGAGGCCCGACCACGTCGAACCGTTCCAACGCGCGATGCGCGGCGCGGCGACGCCGCCTGCAGTCGAGAAGTTGCCGCCCACGAGCAGGTCGCCGTTTTGCAGCGGATGCAGCGCGAACACGGTCGCGAGGATGCCGGTGCCGAGCGCCGACCAGGACGTTCCGTTCCAGCGCGCGATGGCGTTCGCCGCGACCCCACCGGCTGCCCGGAAGTACCCGCCGGCGATGACATCGCCGTTCGGCATCATCGCCACGGCGTAGAGACCTGACGGGTTGGCTGTCGAGATGCCGGTGCCGAGCGGATGCCACGCGGTGCCATCCCAGCGGGCGATGCGCGTCGCCGGCACGCCACCGGCGTTGTCGAAGTCGCCGCCGGCGATCAGGTCGCCGTTCGGCAACGTCACCACGCTGCGCACGGTGTTGTCCGTCCCAGCGCCCAGGGCCGACCAGGCGGTGCCGTTCCAGCGTGCGATGCGGTTCGCGGCCCCGGTTCCGGCCTGGGTGAACACGCCGCCCATCGCGATGTCGCCGTTGGCCCAGCTGCCGACGGCCAGGACGGTGTTGTTGGAGCCGAAGCCGAGCGCACTCCATTGGGTGCACTGCGCCGTCGCGCCGGCGACGAACAGGGTTGCGGTGATCAGGGCGGTGCGGACAAGGCTCTCGAGAGATGTGGCGTGGGATCGGTGCATGGCGGTGGTGCGGCGCGTGGCCATCGTTCCCATGCGCAGGCCGCCGCCTCGCGGGGCCAGGAAAGCGTGGGTTTCAGTCCGCCCTGTCGGCGCCCAGTCGTTGGAACAGCCACGCCTTCGCCACGCTCCACTCGCGCTTCACCGTGCGCTCCGAGGCCTCCAGCGCCGCTGCGGTTTCCTCGATGGAGAGTCCGACGAAGAAGCGCAGTTGCACGATCTGTGCCATGCGGGCATCGATGGCTTCGAGGGCCACCAGCGCTTCGTCGAGTGCCAGCAGGTCGATGGGGGGCAGCGCTACGGTGGCCGCGACGGCGTCGAGGGCGGCATCGTCGGCGCGAACGTGCGCACGCTTCTGCCCGTGGCGTCGCCGATGATGGTCGACCAGCGCCTGCCGCATCACGCGAGCGGCAGCCCCGAAGAAGTGGCGTCGGTCGGTGAACTGCGAATCGGTCAGGCCGAGGCGAAGCCACGCCTCGTGTACGAGGGCGGTCGGGCCCGTGGTATCTCCCGCCCGATCTCCGCGCAGGCGAGCCGCTGCGAGGCGGCGCAATTCCGCGTAGACCGCCTCGACCAGTTCGGACTCGGCGCCACCCTCGCCAAGGCGCACGGCCTGCAGCAACCGGGTGATGTCGCGATGCGGCCCAGGATCGGCGGGGATAGCCATGCGCAGGTGCCGGCCGGCCAATAAGTGGCCCCGGGTGGAGAAGCGTAGCGCATACTCCTGTACATGAGCCCGACGCTCCAATCCGGGTCGGCCGGCGACCACGATGCGGCGCCATGGCAACGACTGAAGGAACTCGTCGCCGATGCCCTGGAACTGCCGGTCGAGTCGCGAACCGCGTGCGTGGCGGCGGCCTGCGCCGAGGCGCCGGAACTGCTCGCGCCAGCAACGGCAATGCTGGCGGCCGCCGTGGCCGCCGCCGATTTCCTGGAGACCCCGGCGGCGGTGCCGGCGAGCGTCGCGCCCCTGACACCGGGTGACCGCTGCGGACCGTATGTCATCGAGGCGTTGGTCGGGGAGGGCGGCTTCGCCGAGGTCTACCGCGCTCGGCAGACCGAGCCGATCGCGCGACTCGTCGCGATCAAGTTGATCAAGCCGGGCATGGACTCACGGGCACTATTGGCCCGATTCGCCGCCGAGCGCCGCACCCTGGCGCGGCTCGAGCACCCCGGCATCGCCCGCATCCTCGATGCCGGCGCCACGGCGACGGGGCGCCCGTTCGTGGTCGTCGAGTTCGTCGACGGCGTGTCGCTGCAGCAGTATGCGGCAAGCCGAAACCACGCGGTGGAACATCTCCTGGCGCTGTTCCTCCAGGTCTGCGACGCCGTGGCCCACGCCCATCGATGCCTCGTGATCCACCGCGATCTCAAGCCCGACAACGTGATGGTTGTCGGCGTCGGTGAGCACGCACGCGCGATCGTCATCGACTTCGGCATCGCCAAGGTGCTGGACGGCAGCGCGGAAGCGTTCACGCAGGCCGGGCAGTTCCTCGGCACGCCACACTACAGCAGCCCGGAACAACGCAGCGGCGCCCACGACGACATCGACACTCGCACCGACGTCTACGCGCTCGGCGTCGTGCTCCACGAACTGCTCGCCGGTCCGCGCCGCGCACGCCTCGACGCGACCGCGAGCGACCGGGGCTACGCCCGC
This sequence comes from Planctomycetota bacterium, assembly GCA_016713175.1. Taxonomy (GTDB): domain Bacteria; phylum Planctomycetota; class UBA1135; order UBA1135; family UBA2386; genus JADJPQ01. Next base: position 386,785 of record JADJPQ010000003.1, on the reverse strand, counting down.
GAACTGCGCTGGATCGTCGACATGGCGACGGCCGCCGACCGCTCCCAACGCTACGCCGGGGTGGCCGAACTGGCCGCCGACGTGCGCGCGTTCCAGGAGCAGCGACCGCTGCGGGCCGGCCCGCCGACCATCCGATACCGCGCCGCCGTGTTCGTGCGTCGGTACCGCGTCGCCCTGGCCGCCGCGACGCTCGCCATCGGGGCCATCGGCGCCGGCGGCATCGCGGCGATCGTCGGCTACTGGCACGCCGAAGCGGCGCGCGCCGAGGCGGAAGGCGCCCGTGGCGAGGCCGCCGCGACGGCCGACTACCTGGCGCGGTTGATCGGCGAGTCGCTTCCCGCGCGGGGAGGTCGTGAGGTCAAGGTGGTCGACCTGTTGGACGCCAGCGGGTCCCTGCTCGCTCGCGCCGCGGACCGACCTGACGTGGCGGCGCGGCTCCACCACGTGGTCGGGCAGGCCTACCTTGCCCTCGGCCAGTTCGAGAAGGCCGAGTCGCACCTGCGCGCGGCCGGCGACAGTTACGCGGCTCGCCACGGCGAGCTCGACTGGCGCGGGATCGAAGCGACCTGCGATCTGGTTGCGACCCTGCACCGCGCGGGCCGCGTCGCCGACGCCCGCCCGATGCTCGAAGCCGTCGCGGCGCGCGCGGTGGCAGCCCGCGGTGTCGCCCACCCGCGCACTCGCGTGCTCGCCGACATGCGCGCCAAGCTGGCGTTCGACAGCGGCAACCCGGCGGACGCCGAAGCGCCGCTGCGCGAATTGCTGGCGCTCGAGGAAGCCGATGGCAATGCCAGCGGCATCGTCGCCACGGCTGGCAACCTCGCCCAGGTGCTGCTCGGCCTGCGGCGCACCGACGAAGCGCGAACGCTCGCGATTCGGGCTCGTGATCTGGCGCTGCAGACCCATGGTCTCGACCACCCGCTGACGTTCGCGGCGGTCCGCAAGCTCACCGCCGTGCACCTGGCGGGTGGCGACCACGCCGCGATGCAACGCGAACTGGAACCGGTGCTGGCGCCGGCGCGGCAACGACTCGGGGCCGGCCACCCGGACTTCCTGGGGCTGCTCAACTACCAGGCCGCAGCCCTGCAGGGTCTTGGGCGGGCCGACGAGGCCGAGCCGTTGTTGCGCGAACTGGTCGCGACGCAGGCGACGAAGCTCGGCCGCCTGCACCCGCAGGCGATGATGACGCTGAGCAACTACGGCATCCTGCTCGCCGGCAAGCGCGAGTTCGCGGCTGCCGAGCCCATCCTCCGGGACGCCGCCGAGCGTTTCGCCGCGGCGCGGGGCGCGCAGGACCTCGAAAGCGTGAAGGCGCGCTATCAGCATGGGCGAGTGGTTGCGGCGCTCGGCCGGCACCGCGAGATCGCGCCGGACCTGGCCACGGCCGTGGCCGAGCTGGAACGGCAGCTGCCAGGCAATTCGACTTTCCTCGCGTCGGCTCGCCAAACGTGGCTCGAGCACCTGGATCTGCTCGCTCGCGAACACGAGGCGGCGGCGGAGTTCGACGCGGCGGCCGCCATCTGGCTCACCGCAATGGAAGTGGCAGACCGCCTCGGCCGTCCTGCCGACAGTCGGCGCGCCGCCGAGGCGCGGGCCGCGGCGCTCCGCCGCTGACGGCGCGGCCTGGGACCTGGACGTGGCAATTCCTGGCCCGTCCCGGGGCCAACCGGCGCATGCCTCGACATGTCGAAGTGCTGCTGCTTGCCGTTCCTGTCGCTGTGGCTTGCGACCCCCTTGCTCGCCCAGATCCCCGAGGGCTGGAGCGTGGCGGCCGAGACGTTCTCCCTCACGGGTCTCTGGGCCGTGCCCGCGCGCGGTGGTTCCCCGCCGGTGCCGCTGACCGGACTGCCGCCGGAGCTGGTGCTGACCATCAACGTGTCGCGAGGCGCCAACGCCGTGGCGATCCATCCCGATGGTCGCGTCTTCGCCGGCAATAACGGTTCACAGACAGGCTCGGCCATCGCCGTGCACGCTTTGCGGCTGAATGGTCTCGCCGTTGCGTCGTCGCGCCGCGTGCAGGTCGGCACCTCGACGTCGACCACGGGCGCGGTGACCGCCCTCGCCATCCTCCCCGACGGTCGTTGCCTCGTCACGGCAAACGGCCTGCAGGCAGGCAGTCCGATGACGCGACTGGCGATCGTGGACATCGATGCCGGGAGCCTGACGCCGCTGCCGATCACGGGCGCGCCATCGACGAACTACAACGCCCTGACGCTGAACCAGGCCGGCACGATCGCCTACTTCGGCACGTGGGTCTCGACCACGTCCGGGCAGATCTGGCGTGTCGGCGTCCCGGCGGGCGGGGCAGCGACCCTGGTCGCCACCCTGCCGCACGGCATCACCGGCCTCGACGTCGCCGCGGATGGTCGGCTCGTCGTGGTGATGAACAACGCCACCGGCGGCAACTCGCTCGGCAACGTCGATCCCGGCACCGGTGCGTTCACGGTGATCCCCGGCAACGGCACCCACGGTGCGGCGGTCGCCGTGGAACGGGCCAGCGGCGCCCTGATCGTCGCCGGTTCGACCAATACGACGCAGGAAGTGCGGCTGGTCGAGAACGGCGTCTTCACGCCGCTGTTCACCGCCTTCCCCGGCACGCTGTCGGGCGTCGACGTGCAGGACTCGCCGCGCCGGTACGGCGTGGGCACGCCGCTGGCAAACACCTACGCGTGGCACGTGGCCCCGAACGCCGGGGGCGTGCCGTTCCTCGGCAACGCGACCTTCGCGCTCGAAGTGCGCGCCACTCCCGGCGTGCCGCTGGCTTCGGTCGGTCTGTTCAGCACCGGCCGGTCCCTGGTGTCGACCCTCGGGGTGACCATCCTCGTCGAGCCCTCGGCGTTGATCACGGTGGGCGTGCCGGCGGCCGCGAGTGCCTCCATTCCGATCCCGATCCCGGCGTCGCCGAGCCTGTTCGGCGCGGTCCTGCACGGTCAGACGTTGCACGTCGAAGCCGGCGGCTTCGCGGCGTCGGACGGCGTGACGTTCGGACTGGTCATGCCGTGATCGAGGCGTGACCGCGGATCGGCAACCGGCAATCCACGGGCGGTTCTCGCCGCCGATGACCCGGCGGAGATCCTCGATCCGACGCGCTTGGGCACGCGCCGATCGGGGCTTGCCGCGCGCGCGTTCATGCAGTCCAACATCCCGCCGATGCGCATCGCCGACCTGCCCTGGTACGACCTGCCCGAACTGCAGGCCTGCACCGACGCATGGTGGCGGGGCATCGCCGGCCACCTGCGCGCGCTCGGCGTCGATCGCGTCCCCGAGCAACTGACTCGCGAAGGCGCCCATGACGCGCGCTGGGCCGACGGCAACCTGCTGCTCAGTCAGGCCTGCGGCTACGACGTGCTGTGGGACTCCGCCGACATCCTCGTGCCGATCGCCACGCCGCGCTACGCCGCGCCTGGCTGCTGTGGTCCCCGCTACGTCAGCGAGGTCGTGGTCGCCGACCGTTCGCCGCGCGCGACCCTGGCCGACCTGCGCGGTGCGCGTTGCGCCGTCAACGAGGCGACGTCGCACTCGGGTACCAACGCGCTGCGGCCGCTGATCGCGCCGCTGGCCCGCGATGGTCGGTTCTTCGCCAGCGTGGTCGAGACCGGCGCCCACTCCGACAGCCTGCGGCTGCTGCAGGACGGCGAGATCGACGTCGCCTGCGTCGACGCGGTCGTGCTGGCGCTGCTGCGCCAGGAACGGCCGCGCCTGGTCACGTCGCTTCGCACGCTTGCGATCACCGCGCCGGCGCTGGCGCCGCCGTACGTGACTGCGGTGCACACGCCGCCGGCCGTCCGTTCGCTCTTGCAGCAGGCACTGCTCGCTGCAGCCGCCGATCCGCGCCTGGCGGAATGTCGCCGGCGCCTGCTGCTCGACGGTTTCGATCTGCTGCCGGCAGAGGCCTACGACGAGTTGCGCGCTTGCGAGGTGGTGGCGTTGCAGCACGGGTATCGCGAACTGCCGGCGCCTCGCCGTTCGCCGCTGCGCGATGGCGTGGAGCGTTCCGGTGCCCGCGGCGCCTGCGGCCACTGAGCGACTGCGCCGTGCCGCGTTGCACCGGGGGGAGGTGCCGAGGACCCGGAGCCCGGTCTCAGACCAGCGAGCCGAGCAGGGCCAGGGCCGGGGCTACGCGGATGTGTTCGTGCGTCACATGATCTTTCCGACCCTCCGCATGGACCTGCCACGCCGGACAGCCGGGGAACCGTTCCGCCAGCGCGCGCAGGCCCTTGCCCACCTCGGCGTCACCCAAGACGGCTTCGACCATCAGGATCGGCTTGCGCCCCTCGATGACGACGAAATCGACTTCCCGATCGTCCTTGTCGCGGAAGTAGCGCAGCTCCAGATCGCGACCCTCGGTGTCCTGTTGCCATTGCACCCACTTGAACAGATGCGCGGCGACCAGGTTCTCGAAGCGCGGGCCGGGAGCACCGACCAGCGACCAATCGTAGTGGTAGTGCTTTTGCATCTTCTTGATGGCCCGCATTCGCGGTGTGCCGAATGGCGCCACGCGGAAGATCGCGTGCAGCCGTTCGAGAGCGTCGAGCCAGCGCGCCATTGTCTTGTGGGCGACGTCGAGGTCCTCACGCAAGGCGTTGATCGACAGTGGTGAACCGACCAGTTCGGGCAGGCGCGTGACCAGCAGTTCGAGCCGGCCGAGATCGTCGATGCGTTCGAGTGAACGCACTTCGTCGCGGATCAGCAGGTTGCGGTACTCGCGCGACCACCGGCGCGCAAAGGTCTCGGCGCCGCGGAAGAACGGCTCCGGGAACCCGGAGAGCCGAAGCAGTTGCTGCAGGCCACGGCTGTCGTCGATGCCGAGTTCGGCGACCGACAGCGGGTGCATGTGCAGCAGGTGGTAGCGCCCCTGCAGCGAATCGCCGGCGAACCGGTAGAGGTCCAACCGGGCACTGCCGGTGACCAGGATGCGGTGGTGGCGCTTCGGGTCGTCGTAGAGACCCTTCAGTAGATTCCGCCAGCGGCGATACTTGTGGATCTCGTCGAGGATCAGCAGGTCGCCGGTCGGGAGTTCGCCGGCGAGGACGCGTTCGCGATCCGCAGGCAGATCCCAGTTGCGGTAGGCCTGGCGCCCGCCGGTGAGGGCCAGCGCCATCGTTGTCTTGCCGACCTGGCGTGGACCGGCGACGAACACCATCTTGTGGGCGAGATCGACTTCGACTTGCGAAGTCACGTAGCGTGCCGGCGACATCAAGGGCAGTCTACGGCCAGATTCACCCATGGTCAAAATCAGCCGCGGCCAAGTTGGACCGTGGTCCAAATCAGCCGAACCCCGTTCCCGGTCGTCGCCGCGGCGAAGTCGGCGGCGGACCGAGATCTCCGAGCGTCGAGTCGCCGGTCCACGCCAGGAGCGAATCCTGCAGCCTGGTCCACAGCGGATGCAGCGGGCAGGGGTTCTGCGGATCACAGGCCGAGAACCCGAACGCACAGCCGCGGTCCAGATCGACATCGGTGGCCGTCAACACGTCGGCGAGCCGGATCGAGCGCGGCGCACGCGCGAGGCAGAACCCGCCACCGCGGCCGCGCTGCGACCGGACCAGCTTCGCTAGCACGAGCTTGCGCATGACCTTGGCGAGGTATTGCCGCGGCACACCGGTGCGTTCGGCGAGATCGATGCCGTTGATGGTCTCGCCGGGCGCGAGCACCGCCAGCGTGGCCATGGCGCGCAGTCCGTAGATCGCGGTGTGGTTCAGCAGCATGCGTGGGCGTGCTGCCGATGGACCGCTATTGCGACGGCGGCAGCAGCACGGTGTCGATCACGTGCACGATACCGTTGGAAGCCCGCACCGTCGCCACGATGTTGGCGTCGTTGACCTTCACCTTGCCGTCCTGCACGTGCAGCGTCAGCTTCTTGCCGTTGGCGGCGCCGAGCACCTGGCCGTCCTTGAAGTCCTTGGTCTGGTAGACCGCCGGCACCACGTGGTACTTCAGGATGTTCTGCAGGTCGGTCTGCTTCTCAGGCTTGACCAGACCCTCCACGGTGCCGGCCGGCAGCTTCTGGAACGCCGCGTCGGTGGGGGCGAACACCGTCAGCGGGCCGGGGTTGGCGACCGACTTGACGTAGTCGGCGGCCTTCAACGCCGCGACCAGCGTCGTGTGGTCTTTCGAGTTGATCGCGATGCTGACGATGTTGTTCGGTTCCAGTGGCGGGGGCGCCAGGTCCCGCGTTGCCGCAGGCGGGGTTCCGCCACCCGGTGCCGACGGCACGGGCGCGTCTGGCTTCGAGCAGGCCATGGCAAACAACGGGACGAGCAGGAGTGCGCGCGGGATCATGGTCCTTGGTTCCAGATAAGAAGACACAAGAATCCACGAAACGTCGCGGAGTTTCCTGGTGGCCGCAGAGCGGTGGTTGGCTGAATCGGCGATGGTGCCGGGGATCTGGCCCTAGTGCGTACTTCGGGACCGTCAACGGCCCGGTGGCTGCTTTCCTGTATTTATGGAGTCCAGACTCCATTACTTGGAAGGCGACCGGTTGCCGCATGGTGCCGGATCGCGAACCGCCGATGGCCAACAAACTGCGCAACGTCCCGTTCCTCCTCGTCGCCCTGACCGTGCCCTCCTGTGGGGGCGGCGACGATCTCGATGCCCCGATTCCGGGCATGCCGCCGGTCGCCTCGGCACCCAAGGACCTCGACGGCCAGGTCAAGGTGGCGTTCGAGGCCTGCGCCGTCTGCCACGGCACCAGTGGTCATGGCGATGGTCCGGGGGCCGCGTCGTTGAATCCCAAGCCGCGGACGTTCGCTGACGTGGCCTGGCAGGACGCGGTCACCGACGAGCACATCCAGAAGACGATCGTGTTCGGCGGCGCGGCGGTCGGCAAGAGCCCGATGATGCCGGCGAACCCGCAATTCAAGGACCAGAAGGACGTGCTTGCGGGACTGGTCAAGATCGTCCGCGGCTTCAAGGGCAAGTAGTCGGGCAGCGCGGCGCGCGCGGCCATTCCATGCGAACCCACTCCCCAGGAACCAACATGCCACTGCATCCTCGTTCTCGTGTTTCCTCCGTCTCGGGTCTGATCGCTCTCGCCGTGCTCGCCGCTTGCGGTGGTCGCAACGGCAACCAGGCGAACCAGGCCGCCGGCGGCGGCTGGGCCGGCGGTGACGTCGTCTCGTTGATGCAGGCCCGCGGCCTCGCCGAGAAGGACGTCGTCGCGGCGCTGAAGACCTACACGCCGACCGGCAAGCACGACGAGTACTACACGTTCGCGTCGGGCGGCCACGGCGGCAACCTGATCGTCATCGGCGTGCCGAGCATGCGCATCCTCAAGTACGTGGGGGTGTTCACGCCCGAGCCGTGGCAGGGCTACGGCTACGGCGATCAGAGCGGCGACGTGCTCCGCGCGGTCAAGAAGGGCGGCAACGAGATCACCTGGGCCGACATGCATCACCCGGCGTTCTCCGAGACCGGTGGTGACTACGACGGCAAGTACATCTTCGTCAACGACAAGTGCAACCCGCGCGTCGCCGTCGTCGACCTGTCCGATTTCTGCACCAAGCAGATCGTCGGCAGCGATCTGATCGCCAGCGAACACGGCGCGACGTTCGTGACGCCGGACACCGACTACGTGGTCGAGACGTCGCAGTACCCGGCGCCGCTTGGCGGTGTCTATGCACCGATCGAGGAGTTCGACGCCAGGTACCGCGGCGCGATGATCTTCTGGAAGTTCGACAAGCAGAAGGGCCGCATCGTCGAGGCCGAGTCGTTCGCGATCGAGCTGCCGCCGTACATGCAGGATCTGGCCGACTGCGGCAAGAAGGTCAGCGACGGCTGGGTCTACTGCAACTCGATCAATACCGAACGCGCCTACGGCGGCATCCTCGAAGGCAAGCCGCCGCTCGAGTCGGGCGCGACGCAGAACGACATGGACTACCTGCACTGCATCCACTGGCGGCAGGCCGAGGCCGTCGTCAAGGCCGGCAAGACCGAGACCATCGCCGGCATGCGGACGATCCGGCTGCAGACCGCGATCGACGAGAACCTGCTGGCGTTCGTGCCGCAGCCCAAGAGCCCGCACGGCTGCGACGTGACCCCGGACGGCACCGCCATCGTCGTCGGCGGCAAACTCGACACGCACACGACGGTCTACGACGCGTTGAAGATCGCCGCGCAGATGGCGGCGAAGAAGTCGGTCGGCAAGGATCCGTACGGCGTGCCGATCCTCGACTACCAGGGTTCGATCTTCGGTCAGTGCGAGATCGGTCTCGGGCCGCTGCACACGGTGTTCGACGACAAGGGCTTTGCCTACACCTCGGTGTTCATCGAGACCGTGGTCGCCAAGTGGTCGCTGAAGGACCTGAAGGTCGTGCAGAAGATCGACACCCACTTCAACATCGGCCATCTGGTCGCCGCCGAGGGTGACACGGTGAGTCCGGACGGCCGCTACCTGATCGCGATGAACAAGTGGGCACTCGACCGCTTCGCCCCGGTGGGGCCGCTGCTGCCGCAGAACTTCCAGCTGATCGACATCGGTGGCCCGACGATGACGCTGCTCTACGACATGCCGTTGCCGCTCGGCGAGCCGCACAACGCGCAGATGATCAAGGCCGACAAGCTGAAGCCGATCGACGTCTACAAGCCCGCGGGCATCGACCCGATCACGCATCAGGTCGACAAGGACGCGGTCGAACTCGGCAAGGAACGGATCGAACGCAAGAACGACGGCGTGCACGTCTGGATGACCGCAGTGCGTTCGCACTTCTCGCCGGACATCGTCCGGGTCAAGGAAGGCGACGTCGTCCACTTGCACGTCACCAACGTCGAGCAGGCGCACGACGCCACGCACGGACTCGCGATCGGCGGGCAGAACATCAACGTCAGCCTCGAGCCCGGCAAGCACTGCAACATCGTGTTCACCGCCAACAAGGCCGGCGTCTACCCGTTCTACTGCACCGAGTTCTGCTCGGCGCTGCACCTCGAGATGGCGGGCTATCTGCTCGTCGAACCGAAGTGAACGGCTGATCGCCGTCCGCCGCCGCGTCCCTGGCTTTCCCCGGTTGCACCCGCCTCCCCCGTCATGGCCATGCGAACCTGGATCGGAACGTCGTTGCTGCTCGTCGCCGCCTGCGGTGACGCCCGACAGGGCGCCGCCGTGCGGTCGACGCCACCGCCGGCCGATGGCACGGTGGTCGCGGCCGGCGCGGATCTGCAGCAGGCGATCGATGCCGCGCCGGCGGGGGCGCGGCTGTTGCTGCAGCCGGGTGCCTACCGCGGGCCGTTCAGGATCGGCAGGCCGCTCGTGCTGTGGGGGCCGCCGGCCGCCGTGCTGCAGGCCGATCAGGGTTGCACCATCCGCGTCGCCGCCGATCACGTGACGCTCGCCGGCTTCACGGTCGAGGGCAGCGGTCAGCGGTTCGATCTGATGGACGGCGGGCTGCATCTGCACGGCAAGGATCTCGTCGTCGATGGCGTGACCGTGCGCCGGGCCCTGTTCGGCATCCTCGCCGAGGGCTGCCAGCGCGTCGCCGTGCGCAACTGCCGCGTGATCGGCACGGGCCTGCCGGCGATGGGACTGCGCGGCGACGGCATCCGGCTGTGGGAGACGAGCGACTCCGAGGTGATCGACAACACCGTCACCGATTCGCGCGATCTGGTGGTCTGGTACTCGTCGCGCAACCGGCTCTGCGGCAACACGGTGTTGCGGTCGCGCTACGGCACGCACTTCATGTACAGCCACGAGAACACCGTCGAGGACTGCCGCTACGACGGCAACGAAGTCGGCGTGTTCGTGATGTACAGTCGCGACATCGCCCTGCGCCGCAACCTGCTCGCGCGCGCCGGCGGCGCCGCCGGCATCGGGCTCGGCCTGAAGGAGGCCGGCAACCTGACCGTCGAGGACAACTGGTTCCTGGCCTGCACGACCGGCGCCTACATCGACGCCTCGCCGCTCGATCCCCGGCACAGCAACGTCTTCCGGCGCAATGTCGTCCGCTTCTGCGAGACCGCGATCTCGCTGCACGCAGCGCAGAAGCGCAGCGAATTCACCGACAACCGTTTCGGCGACAACGGCGCGGTGGTCAAGGTCGGCGGCGACGGCGATGCGCTCGGCTGCACGTTCGTCGGCAACTGGTACGACACCTATCAGGGCTACGACTTCGATGGCGACGGCCGCGGCGACGTGCCGTTCGAGTTCCGCCGTCTGTCGACGCAGCTCGAGGGCCGCTATCCCGAACTGGCGCTGCTGCACGGCGCGCCGGCGATGGCGATGGTCGATCTGGTGGGCCAGGTGATGCCGTTGTTCGCGCCGCGCAAACTGCTGGCCGATGCCGCGCCGCGGCTGCGGGCGCCCATGCCGCGATGGACGCCGGAGGTGGCCGATGCGCGTTGAACTGCGTTCGCTGGGCAAGCGCTTTGGCAAGGTCGTCGCCCTGCGCGACGTCGTGCTCGACCTGCCGGCCGGCGGCCGCACGGCGCTGATCGGCCCGAACGGCTCCGGCAAGTCGACGCTGGTGCGCCTGCTGATGGGCATGCTCGATGGCGACGGCGACGTCGTCGTCGACGGCACCGCTGTCGGCATGGACCGCCGCGCGCTGGCGCCGAAGGTCGCCTATGTGCCGCAGATCGCGCCGCGGTTGGCGGCGCCGGTCCGCGATGTCGTGCGCGCGGCCGCCGGCCTGCGCGGCCGCACGTTCGCCCAGGTTGCCGAACTGGCCGCGGCGCTGCATCTGGACCTGCAGGGCGTCGCCAGGCAGCCGTTCCGGACGCTGTCGGGTGGCCAGCGGCAGAAGGTGCTGGCGGCGCTGGCGCTGTCGTCGGGCGCCGAGTTCCTGCTGCTCGACGAGCCGACGGCGTCGATGGACCCGCGCAGCCGCCTCGAGTTCTTCCGGCTGGTGGAGGCGTTGCCAGCGTCCACGTCGGTCCTGCTGTGTTCGCATCGCCTCGATGAGATCCGCCGACTGGTCGATCGCGTCGTCGTGCTGGCGGAGGGCGTCATCACCTGGCAGGGCACCGCCGATGCCTGGCTGCAGGAACATGCCGAGGCCACCATCGAAGTGCGCACCGACAGCGACGTTGCCAGTGCGTGGCTGCAGGCACGAGGCTTCCTCCCGGGGGCGACCGGCTGGTGGAACAAGGCGCTGCCGGTGCACGAACGGGCGCATCTGCTGGCCGAGATCGGCCGCAACCTGAACGGTCAGGTGCGCGATCTGATGGCCCGCGACAGCGAACGGGTCGCGCCCGAGGCGACCGAGCGAGGAGAACGGTCATGAGTCAGCGTTCGTTCCCGATGCTGCCGCTGCTGCTGCTGCTGGCGGTTCTCGCGGTGATCGGCGGCGCCGTCGCCTGGACGGTGCTGGCGGCGTCCAACTTGCCGTCCGGACCCGTCGACCTCGTGTTCGACAAAGCGGCCTGCGCCGCCTGCGGCATGCACGTCGGCGAACCGGCGTTCGCGGCGCAACTGACCGACAAGAGCGGGCGCACCCACGCGTTCGATGACCCAGGCTGTCTGTTCCTCTACGTCGAAGAACACCATCCGGACGTGCATGCGATCTGGTTCCGTCATTGGCGGGAGCCGCGCTGGATCGCCGGCGACCGCGTTGCGTTTGCCAGGGTCGAGGTCACGCCGATGGGCTTTGGCATCGGCGCCGTCGACGGCGGCACGGCCGGGGCGATCGGTTACGACGAGGCGAGGCGCAAGTGTCTGGAGCGGACCTCGGGTGACGGAGGCAAGTGATGACGCTGCGCCGCGAAGTCGCCGCCGTCGCCCGTCTCGACCTGGCCGAGGTGCTGCGGTCGCGCTGGCTGGTGTTCTGCCTGTGTGTGCACGGCGCTCTCGCCGCCACCTTCGTGCTCGTCGGTCTGCGCGAATCGGGCATCATCGGCTTCACCGGCATGGGCCGCGCGCTGATGTCGTGGACGCACGCGTTGCTGTTCCTGCTGCCGCTGCTCGCCCTGTCGGCGACCGGACAGGTCGTCAATGCGGCGCGCGACGATGGCACGCTCGAGTTGTTGCTGGCCAATCCGGTCAGTCGGACCGGCTGGTTCGTCGGCACTTCGCTCGTGCGCGTGCTGGCGCTGGTCGCGCCGCTGCTGGTCGCGATGCCGGCGATGGCGATCGCCGGGTCGCTCGCGTTCGGGCAGCCGGTGCCGTGGGACTTCGTCTGGCGCGGCGTCGCGGTGAGCACCTCGCTGCTGCTGTGCTTCGTCGCTCTCGGTCTGTGCATCTCGACGTTCGTCCGCAACCAGGCCAAGGCGCTGATGCTGACGATCCTGGTCTGGGTCGCCGGCGTCGCGCTGATCGACTTCGGCCTGATCGGCGTGATGCTGCAGTGGGAACTGCCGCCGTCGGCGGTGTTCACGCTGGCGATGCTCAACCCGGTGCAATGCGCGCGGCTGGCGCTGCTGTCGGCGGCGCAACCCGAACTGGCGACCTTCGGGCCGGTCGGGTTCTTCCTGGCCAATCGCGTCGGCGCCGACGGACTGCTGGCGATCGGCATCGGCTGGCCGCTGCTGCTCGGCGCGACGGCGTGGGCCTGGAGCCTGGCGATGTTCAAACGTCGCGATCTGGTGTGAGGACAACCATGCGAACCGTCAGTCAGAACTTCTGGGACTTCCTCGATGAACCGCTGCGCGGCCGCGGCCGGATCCTGCTGGCCGTGCTGGTGGTGCCGCTGCTGCTGTCGTTCCTGTTCCCGCTGTGGCGGATCAGCATGAAGGCCCCGCAGTATCCGAACGGCCTGGCGATGGACATCTACAGCTACCAGCTGATCGGCGGCAACGATGGCCACGACATCCAGGAGATCAACACGCTCAACCACTACATCGGCATGGCGAAGATCACGCGCGAGGAACTGCGCGATCTCGACTGGATGCCGTTCGGCATGGTGGCGATGGCGCTGCTGGCGTGGCGTGCGGCCCTGCTCGGCAACGTGCGCACGCTGATCGATCTGTCGATGATCGCGGCCTACATCTCGCTGGTCGCGTTCGGGCGGTTCGTCTGGATGCTGTGGGATTTCGGGCACAACCTCGATCCGAAGGCGCCGGTGAAGGTCGAGCCGTTCATGCCGGTGGTGTTCGGCAGCAAACAGATCGCCAACTTCCTGACCCACAGCATGCCGCAGCTCGGCTCGGTGCTGATGGGCACGTTCACGATGGGGATCTGGGGGATGACGCTGTTCTATCTGTGGCGCGGGCGCAAGCAGGCGCGCGCGCTGGCGGCGGCGGGAGCGAGACCGTGAGCTGGCGCTGGTTGCTGGCATCGCTGCTGATCGCGGCCTGCGATGGCTCGCCGACGGCGCCGACGCCCGCCAGCGCGGCGGCGCCGGCGGTGGCGGCGCCGGCGGGCCCGCACCGGCTCGTCGTTCTCGCCACCGCGTCGCTGCGCCCGGCGTTCGAACGGCTGGCGGCGCGTTATCAGCAGGATCATCCGGGCGCAGCGGTCGAACTGATCACCGACGGCGGTGCGCAGCTGTTGGCGGCGATGAACGGCGGCAAGGCGGCGGATGTGGTCGCGATCGGCGATTCGTCGCTGATGTCGCGGTTCTCCTCGGCGGCGCATCTGGCCAGCGGCGGGCCGCGCGAGCTGGCGCGTTCGCGGCTCGCGATCGTCGTCGGCCGCGGCAATCCGAAGGGGGTGCAGACGCTGGTCGATCTGGCGAAGCCGGGGCTCCTGGTCGCGCTGGGCCGCAAGTCGTCGTCGATCGGCCGCTGGAGCCGCTGGGCGTTCTCGCATCAGCAGATCGTGTGCAATCCGGTGGTCGAGGCCGATCACGCCGATGGCGTGCTGGCGGCGGTGCGCGAGGGGCGCGCCGATGCGGGGATCGTCTACACGACGACGCTGCGCGAGGCCGGGGATGCGGTCGCGGCGGTGGCGATTGCCGAAGCGCAGAATCAGCCAGTGCTGTATTCGATTTCGCCAACGCGGGTGGGTGCGGAACCGGCGGCGGCGGCAGCGTTCGTGGCGTTTGCCGTCGGGGAGCAGGGGCAGGGGGTCCTGCGCGATTGCGGGTTCCTGCCGATTGGCAGCAAGTAGGCGCCAGTTCCACTTCGTCTCTGGGGCGCGCGAGCAGGCCCGGCGTCAGTCAGCGCGCCGCGGCTGAGGCGACCGCGCGGGCCAGCAGTTCGTACTGGGCCAGCGAATTGTAGATCTGTGGCGAGATCCGCAGCAGCCGCAGCTTCGGCTGCGCCCAGCGCATCACCGGCACTTCGATCCGGTGGCGATCCCAGAGTTCCATCTGCAGCGGATCGAGGCCATGCGGTCCGACGCCCGGCGCGTCCGATGGCGGCAGCAGCACCGACGCCAGCGAGCCGATCATCGTTGCCGGTACCGCGGGCGCCGAATCCAGCGCGCGGCACAGCAGGGCGCGACCCTCCAGCGCCAGTTGCCGATTGTGTTGTTGCAGTGTCGGGATGCCGCTGGGCAGCAGCGAACCCAGGAACTGCAATGCCGTCGGGATCACCAGCCACGGCGTCGGATCGCAGGTGCCGGTGAAGTCGAACTCGAGCCGGAAGCGCGAGCGGTCCGTTCGCGGCGAGTTGGCGCCGTGGCTGATCGACAACGGCCGGATCAGGCCCTGGCGATCGCGCCGGACCCACAGCAGTGCCGAGCCCTTGGGCGTGCACAGCCACTTGTGGCAGTTGCCGGTGTAGTAGGCCGCACCCAGCGTGCGCAGGTCCAGCGGGAGCATGCCCGGGGCATGCGCGCCGTCGACCAGTGTGTCGATGCCGCGCGCCGCCAGCGCCTGCGCAATCGGGCCGACCGGCATGACCATCCCGGTCGGGCTGGTGACGTGATCGATCAGCAGGAGCCTGGTGCGCGGCGTCACCGCCGCCAGCACCGCATCGATGACCTGCTGCGGATCCTGCAGCGGGAATGGCACGACGGCGACGCGCACCTGCGCGCCGCTGCGCGCGGCGACGTGATCGACGACGTTGCGGCAGGCGTTGTACTCGTGATCGGTGACCAGCAGTTCGTCGCCAGGCGCGAACGTCAGCGAGCGCAGCACCGTGTTGACGCCGCTGGTCGCGTTGGTGACGAATGCGAGGTCATCGGCGTCGCAGCCGACGACGGCGGCCAGGGCGGCGCGCGCGGGGTCGAGGCGGGCCTCGAGTTCGCGATGCAGGAAGCGGACCGGTTCGGCCTCGAGTTCCTGTTGCAGCTGGCGCTGGTGCTGCAGCACGACCCGCGGGCAGGCGCCGAAACTGCCGTGGTTCAGGAACGTGATCTGCGGGTCAAGATCCCAGTGCGTGGCGAACGGCGACGGTGCGGCGGCGACCATGAGCCTGCGAGTCTCGACCGACGGGGAAGAAGTGCAAGCGCGATGCGGCGCACCAACCCGGCATCGGTCGGGCATCTGCGCCGGGCAGTATTCCAGGCCCGTGGAATTCATTGAGGCTCGCCGCCGCTGCTGACGCACGAACGAAGCTCTGGTAATCGAACCAACATGCGACCCATCCGCCATCTGCTGCATCTCGCCACGGTCGCCGGCCTCGCCGCCGGCCTCGCTGCCCAATCGTGCATCTTCTATCCGAGTGACACGCCAGCCACCGGCGCCCCCGACCCAAGGCCCTTTGGCAATGGCGTCCCGACGCATGCGACCTACGGCACGATGCGTTACCAGATCCAGATCCCGACGGCGGTGCTCGGCACCCAGCCGCTCGACATCCGCGAGATCCATGTCGCGCCGGCCGGCTCCTACACGCGCAGCTTCGTCGACCTCCAGCTGCGGCTGGGTCACAACAGCAATCCGATCACCACGCAGATGGTGCTGAACATGCCGGGGTTCACGTCGCGGCCGGTGCAGTTCACGTCGATCACCTTGCCGACCGTCGGCGACCAGTGGCTGCCGCTCGGCATGGCGCATGCGTTCCACCACGATCCGGCGCTCGGCATGCTCGTCCTGGAGTTCTTCGTGCGGCAGGCATCGGTCGCCGGCGGAACCGGCGATGTCGGTTTCCGGACCGATCCGTCGATCCCGTTCATCTGGACTTCCGGAAGCGGCTACAACGGCACGGCGGTCGCGGGCGGCGGCATCAAGCTGCGGTTCTGCACCGATACCCACGGCTTCATCGAGTACGGCTCGGGGGGCTGCACCGGCAGCAACGGTCAGCGACCGCTGCTGACCTACGGCGGTTCGGCGCAGCTCGGCGGCACGATGCAGATCCAGCTCGCGAACGGTCCCGTGGCGCCGAACACGATCGCCGTGCTGGTGTCCAGTTTCGTGCCGCGCGTCGGGCCATTCGACCTCGGCGTGTTCGGTGCCCCGGGCTGCACGGCCTGGGTCTTCGGCGATGTCGCCAGTTGGATGTCGACCAGCACCGGCACGCAGTCGGTGACCTTGTTCCTGCCGCCCGGCCTCGTACCAGGGTTCCCGGTCTGGAACCAGTGGTTCTTGTTCGATCCGCCCGCGAATGCACTGGGCGTCACCGGCTCGAACTTCGGGCGGTTCATGGTCGGCAACTGACGATCGTCACTGCCGGATCGGCCGCACCGCTCGCAGTCCCGTTCGCGCCGTGCGCTGCGAGGGCGGTGCGGCGTTGCGCGATGCACAGCGGCTGAGCAGGGCACGCTCGGCAAAGTCGCCGCCGCGGGTGACGCGCAGCGTGGCCTGGTCCTCCGGCAACGGCGCGCGCAACCCGTCGCCGGTCGCGGCCGCGCGCGCGTACGGGACGAGCCAATCGCGACACCACTCGGCGACGTTGCCGTGGCAATCGTGCAGGCCGAAAGCGTTCGGCGCGAACGTGCCGACCGGCGCCGTCAGCGAATAGCCGTCGTCGAGGCCCGGCTCGAGTGGCGAGCGCAGGTAGTCCTTGGACCCCGCGTCGGCGAGGTTGGCGTGTGCCGCCAGCGCCGCCACGTCGTCGCCGCAGGCAAAGACCGTGCGGGAGCCCGCGCGGCAGCAGTATTCCCATTGCGCTTCGGTCGGCAACGCCAGACCGCGGCGGGTCAGTTCCCGGTCTGCGGTCGACCATTCGATCTGCTCGACGGGGTGACGCAGGTCCGGGCGGTTGCCGCGGCTCTTCGACAGCGGTGTTGCGAAGCTCGGGCGTTCGCCGGTGAGCCGCAGCCATTGGCCCTGCGTGCACTCGTGCTTGGCGATGAAGAACGGTGCCAGCGCGACCCGGTGCACGAAGCGTTCCATCGGCGCCGCGTGCGGGTCGATCGGCGCATCGCCGGCGCCTTCGTCCGGTTCGTGCAGCGCTCCCATCGTGAACGTGCCACCGGGGGCCAGGACGAACACCATGCCCGACGCCTCGCCGATCGCGACCGCGGTGAGGCGACCCGCGGCATCGAGCGTCACCGCGGGCCGTTCGCCCGATTCGACGTGCCAGAACTCCCACAGCCCCGAGCGATGGTCGCGGCCGAGGGGGACGAGCCCGACCTGCGGGCCTGCCAGGCGGAGCCCACCGTAGGCCGGGCAGTCGTGCGGATCGGCGATCGAGTCGATCGCCCGTTGCCACTCGGTGGCCGCCGCGCGACCCTGCGCTGCCGTGGCTTCGGCCGCGGCGCGCCGGGCGGCGATGCCGGCGAGGTTGTCGAGGCGGGGTTGTCGGTGCTCGAGTTCGTCGAGTCCGGTGAGCAGCCGCTGCAGGACTTCGGCCTGCAAGGCGAGCTCGTCCCGTTCCTCCGGTTCGCAACTGGCGGCCTGCCGGGCTGCGAGCTCGTCCACGCGGCGCTGCAGATCGGTGCGTCGCGCCAACAGGGCCAGGGCCTGTGCCCGCCAACGGTCCATGGCGGCGATGTTCTCCGGCCATGCGGGCCACAGCCGGTCACGTGCTTCGGTGCGCAGATCGAGCAGGCGCTTGTCGTCGACGAGCCGCCGATAGTCCCGCCAGTTGGCCTCCGCGCGCTCCCACTGCTGCAGCACGACGCCGAGACTCGCCAGCAGCACGACCAGCAGCGCCGCGACGAACAGCGCGGCCACCCGATGGCGCCGGAGGAGGCGGGCTCCGAGGTAGGTCCAGGTCGGCGCCCGCGCCACCACCGGCTCGTGGCGGCGAGCGCGTTGCACGTCGGCCGCGAACTCCTGCACGGTGGCGTAGCGCTGGTCGGGTTCGACGGCGAGCGCGCGCAACACGACCAGGTCGAGATCGCTCGACAGTTCGCGTGGCGGCACGGGTGGATGCTCGCGACGGGTCGCCTGCTGCGACGGTCGCACTGGTGCCGCCGCCCAACGTTCGGCCGGGCGATCGTCCGGAAACGGTCGCGTTCCGGTCAGCATCTCGTAGAGGATGACACCGAGCGCGTAGACGTCGCTGCGGGCGTCCGCGGCCGCCGCCGAGCCCGCCTGTTCGGGACTCATGTAGCCGAGCGTGCCCAGAGCCGCGTCGCCGGACGTGTGCAGCGTTTCGTCGTCGCCGGACGAGTCGAGCACTCGCGCGATGCCGAAGTCGATGACGCAGGGTTCCGGGCCGAGGTCGCCGGTCATCACCAGCACGTTCGACGGCTTGAGATCGCGGTGGATCACGCCCTTGCCGTGCGCGTGCTGCACCGCATCGCACAGGCGGGCGAACAGGTCGAGTCGCGTGGCGAGTCCGGCGGGCGCTTTGGCGAGCCAGCGATGCAGCGGTACGCCATCGACGAAGTCCATCACCAGGAACGGCCGACCCTCGCGCGTGTGGCCGCCATCGAGGATGCGGGCGATGCCGGGATGTTGCAGGCGGGCGAGGACCTGCTGCTCGACGCGGAAGCGCGCGCGGCCCATCGCCGTCGTCGCCGTGCCCTTGAGCACCTTGACCGCGACGATGCGTCGGATCGGTTCGGTCTGTTCGGCGCGATAGACGCGTCCCATGCCACCCTCGCCGATCTCGGCGACGATGTGGTAGGGACCGAGGTCCTGGATGGTCGCCCGTTCGTCCAGCGCCTGCCAGGGCGTCCGGAAGCGCGTCTGCGTGCGCTCGGCGTCGGCGGCGAGCAGGGCGAGGACCTCGGTCGTGACTTCGGTGTCGCTCGTTTCGGCGCGCACGAACGCTTCGCGATCACCCGGTGCCAACGCCAGTGCGCGATGGAACAGGTCGGCGATGCGTTCGTCTCGCGAGGCCGGCGACATGCAGCCAATGTGCCGGCGCGGTGCGGGGTGTAAAGGGGTCTGGGCAGATGCGCGGCGGGGGGCACAATCGGGTTCTTCCGCCATGCCCGACCCGGACCTGACCCGATTGTTCGACGACGCTGCGCGCGCCGCGCCGGGTGCGGCCGATCGACTGCTACCTGCCGTCTACGAACAACTGCGCGCCATGGCGCGGCGCCAGCTCGCCGGCGATGGCGGCACCTTCGGGCCGACCGCGCTGGTGCACGAGGCCTGGTTGCGGCTGGTCAGCGGCAGCCCGGAGCGATGGCGCCATCGCGCCCATTTCTTCGGTGCAGCGGCGCAGGCGATGCGCCGCATCCTGGTCGAACACGCCCGCGCCCGACGCGCGCAGAAGCGCGGCGGTGGCGGCGGGAGCACCATGCCGCTCGACGATTGTCCGTTCGTGCCGCCCGACGCCGATCAGTTGCTCGACCTCGACGCCGCCTTGCAGCGGCTCGAACTCGACCATCCGCGCGAGGCGCGCGTCGTGTTGCTGCGCTACTTCGCCGGCCTGCAGATCGACGAGGTCGCGACTGTGCTCACCGTTTCGGTCGGCACCGTCGAACGCGACTGGCGACTGGCGCGGGCGCGGTTGCAGCGCGTTCTCGGCCGGCCGGATGCGTGATGGCGTGGGGCGCGGCCTGCCGACCGGGTCGTTCACCGACACATGGCCAGGTGTGTCGCCAGCTTCCAGCGGGTCTTGCCATCCTGCTGACCGACGAGGCTGAGCTGCCAGATGCCGTTCCTGGCGCACTCGCGCAGCAGTTGCGCGAACTCGGCGAACGGTGTCGGGCCGTCGAACAGCACCAGCACTTCGGCATCGTGCAACGGCATCGGCAGGTCTCTGAGTCGCCGACCCTCCCAGCCGAACTGCGCCGGCAACCCGGCGATCTGGTCGCGGACGGCTGCCGCCGCCGGCCGCGAAGGAACGGTTTCGCTGAACAGCGGCACGCGGAAACCCGCTTCCCAGGCGACTTCCCAGACGACCAACACGTCCTGCAGCGGAACCCCGACGCCGACTTCGATCTCCAGTTGGTTCGCGTGTGGTTGTCCCTGGGTCGTGACGAGCAGGCTCGCCAACGCGGGCCGCAGATATACGCGATCGAACTTCGGCAACGCTGCCTCGGCAGCCGGTGTCGCGACGATCTCGTTGCCCGAACGCTCGATCCGGATCTTCGGCGTGGCGGCGTCCGGTGGTGGGGTGCCTGCTTCTTTGCCCTCCTCGGTCTCCGGTTCCTCCAGAACCGCCCGCAGTTTGGCGATCTCCGCCGCGTCGCCGTGCTTGCCCGGGCCGCGCTGCAGTTCGGTGGCCTGCAGGGTGCCATCCCGGTTGCGGACCAGCAGCACCATCGGCCCATCGCCGGTGCCGATCTCGACGCCGCTCAGCAGGTGCGGCGGGGCCAGCCGATCCACCTCGATCCGCTGTCGCACGATGCCGTCCGCGAGCGAACGCTTGGGCGGCGAAACATCGGCCTGCTGGGCGAGCAGGCCGGTCGAACCGAAGATGGCGAGAACGAGGAGCTGGTGCCGCATGACGTCACGATACCGCGGTGCCGTACGTCGTGCGCAACGCCGCTGGCTCAGCGGACCGGCAGCGCCTGCACGCGCAGCGCCGCCTGCTGGCCGACCAGCACGCGATGCTGGTCGAGCATGGCCAACGCGAAGATCGGCGACGACCAGGCCGCGATCACTTCGGGTTCGTCGCGTTCGGGGTGCACGCGCAACAGCCGGCCATCCTCGAGTCCGATCAGCAGGTCGTCACCGCAAGCCGCGAGCGCCAGCACCGCGCCGCGCAGCCGTTGCCAGGTGCGCAGCAACCGGCCGGAACGATCGTGCAGGCGCACGCGACCGTCGCGGGCACCGGCGGCGAGTCGCTCATCGCCGAGCCAGCACAGGCACTCGATGCCCGCCGTGTGGTCGAGCACTTCCCGCGTCGCGCCGGTCGTCTTGTGGTGCAGCAGCAGGCGGCCGTCGCGACCGCCCGTCGCCAGCGTGGCGCCGTCGGGCGAGAACGCCAGCGCGCGGCATGGACCGGTGTGGCGCAGGGTGGCCGCCTCGACGATGCCGGTCAGATCGTCCAGTTCGCCGAGCCACACCCGCCCGCTGGCGTTGCCGGCGGCGACGCGACCGTCGGTGGCGATCGCGACCGCGTAGAACACGTCATCGCCGCGTTGCAGGTACAGCCGATCGGTGCCGTCGGGGTCGTGCAGTTGCAGACAGCCATGGCGGCCGATGTCGCCGCCGGCGGCCAGCAGTTCGCCCGCGGCGCTGAAGGCGCACGCGAACGGCCGTTCGCGGCGCCAGTCGTGCACGTCGTCGCCGACGCCGATGCCGGCCTGCGAACAGGCGGCGATGCGGCCATCGGCGGCGACCGCGATCGCCGTCACCGGGCCGATGTGGGCTGGCGGCGAAGTCGCACAGGCCGCGAGCAGCGGGCCGAGACTCAGCGCCAGGCGGTTCATCCGCGAGCGGCGATCACGGTGCCGCGCGCCGCGAGGACCTTGCGTTCGTGTGCCAGCAGGAACTGCTTGATCGGCAGGCCGCCGCCGAACCCGGTCAGCGAACCGTCCTTGCCGATCACCCGATGGCACGGCACGACGATCGGGATGCAGTTGCGGCCGTTGGCGGCGCCGACCGCGCGCATCGCGGCGGGGTTGCCGAGCCGGCGGGCCTGTTCCTGGTAGCTGACGGTCTGGCCGAACGGGATCGTCATCAGCGCGCGCCAGGCTCGCTGCTGGAACGACGTGCCCTGCAGCGCGATCTTGAGGTCGAAGGCCGTCCGTTCGCCGGCGAAGTACTCGCGCAGTTGGCGCACGACGTCGGCGCCACGGGTGCGATCCTTGCGCCCGCGTTCGGCCCGCGGATGGTCGGGGAAATCGATGCGGACGAGGTGGTCACGGTCGTCGACGACGACCGTCAGAGGCCCGATCGGCGATGGGCACGTGGTCTCGAACTGGTCCATGCGCACAGTGGAACGCGCGGCGCCGGCGCCGTCGTCCGGATCCGTTCGCGGCAATCCGGAAAAAAGCGGTCGGGGCGAGCCATTCAGGGGAAGAAGAGGAAGGAAGGAGAGGCTCTGAGTCCGTGAGGACGACCCCGACCAGTGTTCGGACCTTGGCTGGAAACGCAACCTCCTACGCAAGGTGACGTGGAATCGGTCCGACAATCCGGCGCCGCATCGTCGTCGTCGGCGGCCGTGTCCGCGATCCGCAGGCCCGAAGGCGGGCAACGCTTGGGATGGGCGCCGCGACCCGGTATGCATCGGGCATGAGCTGCAAACCCCACGTCTGGCTGCCACTGCTGTTCTCGGGAACCGTGCTGACTCCGGTGTTCTGGCAGGATCCGGCCTTGCCGAAGGCATTCGTCGACGGCGCTGGCTGGCGCGTGCTGACGCTCGCCGACTTCGTCAACGTCAACGGCGAGGCCGACACCTGGACCGAGCGCGATGGCGTCATCACCACCACCGGCAAGCCGATCGGGGGCGCGCGCAGCAAGCAGACGTTCACCAACTTCGAGATGGTGGTGGAGTGGAAGCACCACGAGAACGGCGGCAATTCCGGGGTGTTCCTGTGGTGCCCCGAGTCGGCGTTCACCGACCTGAAGCCCGGCACGCTGCCGCGCAGCGGCATCGAGGTACAGGTGCTCGATCTGGGCTACGAGGCCAACTGGCTGCGCGAGCACGGCAAGCGCTCGGACTGGTTCACCAGCCATGGCGACGTGTTTCCGGTGGGGGCGTCGAAGATGGTCGCGTTCACGCCGCAGATCACCTACACCGGCGAAGACGGCAAGGACTTCACCGTCGGCAAGCCGACCAGTTCGCGGTCGTTCCCGACGCAACGACTGGTGCGGCCCGCGGGGCAGTGGAATCACTATTACATCCGGGCGGTGAACGGCGAGGTCCGGCTGTGGGTCAATGGCCAGGAAGTGTGCGGCGGCAACCAGTGTTCGCCGGCGCAGGGCTATCTGGCGCTCGAGGCCGAAGGGGCGAAGACCGGGTATCGCAATCTGCGGATCCGCGAGCTGCCGTGATCTCAGCCTGATCGTGGCGTCAGCAGGTCGTGCGCGGCGAGTGCGGCGATCGCGGCGCGACCGACGAACTGCACGAACTCGATGACCAGATGCGACGGCGGATAGAGGGCCTTCCGGTCGCCAAAGCCGACGAGCCAATAGTCACCGATGTGCGTCTGGTAGAGCCCCTGGCCGATCATGGCCATGCCGGGAAGCAGGGCGGAGAGCAGGCTGGCGCGGAGCACCCAGGTGACCGTTCGCGGCCGGCAGCGGCCTCGCGCGGACAGACAGCAGATCGTCGCGGCGACCGAATGATGCAGGGTCGCCAGCGCCGCACCGGCAAGCAGCCAGCCCGGAGCGCCCAGCGGTTCCAGCAAGGCCAACGTGATCGACAGGATCAACGCCATCTGCAGGTTGGCGAGGAACGCGAGCGTGGCGCCGACATTGCCGTCGTCGGCGGTGAGCATCTGCCGCATGCCGCCCCGGGACACGCCGACCGTCACCGACAACAGCAGCGGCAGCAGATCGACGAAGCCGCCCAGCGTCAGCATCGCGGCGGTCATCGCCGCGACATCGGCCTCGGCAAACACGTACCAGCGCGTCGGCACGATCCGCGGCAGCACCTGCAGCGGCAGCGACAGGAAGAACGCCACCAGGACGATCCGGCGCGACCAGACCACATCCTGGCGGCGCCAGAAGGCGAGGGCGGCACCGATGCCGAGCAGCAGGTGCGCAGCCGTGATGGCGACCGGGGTGGCGAACATCAGCGTCGCCGCCAGGGACTTCGGGCCCTGCAGGAAGGCACCCGTATCCTGGGCCAGATCGAACGAGACCAGGGTTCCGACCACGCAGAGCGCCACCGCAGCCACCGCGAGCACGCGGGACCGCCAGCGATCATCGGCCGGAAGCGAGGACACCTTCCTGGTTCGGCATCGCCGGCGGGTGAACCGAACTCGCCGCGGCGAAATCGCGGTCACAATTGGGTGCAACCTCGAGGGCTCCGACCCGGTATGCCCGGGTCTTCGCATGCCAGAACGTGTCGCCAGCCCTGGTCCGAATGAACTCGCCGTCGCCGCCGACGGCGGTTTCGGGGCGGAGCTCGTGGCGTTGATGCCGCAGGCGCGTGCGTTCCTGTCGGACCTGCGCGGCGGTGGGGCGAAGCCGGGAATGGCCGTGGACGACCTGGTGCAGGAGACGCTGACCAGAGCCTGGCGCTCGCGGGCGGCGTTCGATGCGCAACGCGGCGCGATGGTCTCGTGGCTGCTGCGGATCGCGTTCCGCACCTTCCTCGACTCGCGCGAGCGCGGCCTGGCGACGAGCGAACTGGTCGCCGATCCGGTGGCGACCGGCCCGGGGCCCGAAGCGACCGCGGCGGCGCGCGAGCGGACCGTGCTGTTGCTCGGGCGGCTCGAGGAACGTGAACGCCATCTGCTGCTGCGCTTCCACCGCGATGGCCGTTCGATCGCCGATCTGGCGATCGAGACCGGGTCGTCGCCGGGAACCATCAAATCGCTGCTGCACCGCGCCCGTGCGCGACTGTGGCAGATCGAACGCCGTCAGGAGACGTCATGAACGCGTCGTTGCCTACCGAACTGCTCGCCGCGTTCGATCGCGGCGGCGACCCGCTCGAGGATCCGCAGCTGCGCGGCTGGCTCGAGGAACACCCCGAACATCTGCCGGCGTTTGCCGCCCTGCGCGCCAGTCTCGCCGGCGTCGCTGCGGTCCCCGCGACCACGGTATGGCCAGCTCGACCGGCATGGCGCCGGTTGCCGGTGCTGATCGCGGCGGGCCTGCTGCTTGCCATGGGCCTTG
The DNA here is from genome assembly GCA_016713175.1 of Planctomycetota bacterium. Classification (GTDB taxonomy): domain Bacteria; phylum Planctomycetota; class UBA1135; order UBA1135; family UBA2386; genus JADJPQ01. The sequence continues at coordinate 361,958 of JADJPQ010000003.1, read as the reverse complement.
GCTGGTTCGTGGCCTCGGCGTTCCGGCCAGTCGCCGTTGCCTCGCCCACCGTGCCGTGGCCGACCCTGGCCGCGCAGACCGACGTCCGGTCGGTCGTCGTGAGCACGCACGTCGTGGGTGTCGCCAACTCGTTGGTTGGCCGGCAGCAGCGAGGCCTGCTGTCACGGCACTCGCGGACCAGTCACACCGTCACCGGCCGGCCTTCGCCAGCGGTGACCTTCCAGTCCACCGTTGCTTTCGAAGAGTCCTTTGCACCATGAAGAACATCGCTTGTCTCGCGGCGTGGTCGATCCTGTCGGCGCTATTGCCCGGCCAGGGAGCGGCGCAGCCGGCACCCGCCGACGATCGCATCGCCAAGGTCTACGATCTCGGCGCGGTGCTCGCCGCGGTCGGGCCGGTGGCCCGCGGCGCGGCCCTGGGGGCGCGCGACCCGGGCGAACCACCGGCGCCGCCGAATCCGGCGCGCGTGGCGCTCGAAGGTCTCGGCACGGCGGTCCGCGCCTTCGTGCGTCCCGAACTGCGCGCCGACGAAGAAGTGCAGATCCTCGGTGAACGCTGGCTCGTGCTGCTCGGGCGCGCCGAACAGCATGCCTGGCTGGAACGCTTCATCGCCGATGGCGCGGCCGACGCCATTCCGCTCGGTCGCCTGGTCGTCCAGGTCGTGGCGCTGCCGACGGCGACCTTCGGCATCGAGGTGCTGCCGGCGCTGCAGCAGGGCGACGCGAAGCCCGGCGATGCGACGTTGCTGGAGCCCGGCGACGCGACCGATGCATTCGTGAAGGCGATGCTGGCCCACAAGGACGGCACGCGGATCGACGTGGCGCCGGTCGACCTGTTGCCGTTGCGGCCGTCGTCGCAGGCCGTCGTCAACCAGACCGCCTACGTGCGCGACTTCGACGTCGAGATCGCACAGGGAACGGTGATCGCGGATCCGGTCGTCGACGTGATCCAGGACGGGTTCTCGTTGCAGGCGGTCGGCAAGTCGCTGGGGGAGTCGATCGGGCTGTCGGTCCAGGCGCAGCTCGTCGAGCTGCAGCGGCCGATCCCGACGTTCACGACGACGCTCGGCGTCGGCACGCCGGTCACGATCCAGCTGCCGCAGGTCAGTTCTGCGAAGGTCGATGCGGCGGTGGAGATGAAGCCGGGGCAGGTGCTGGCGCTGACCCTGCCACCGCTGGCCGGCAAGCGTTGCCTCGCGTTGGTGCGGATCGACGCCATGCCGCCGCGCAAGGCCCAGGGCCGCTGACCCGCGCGGCGCCGGCGCGATTGCCGATCAGAAGCGGATGCCGCCGCCGACCAACCAGCCGCTGATCTCCAGTTCGGTGTCGAACGCGTCGCCGTCGACGACGCCGTCGGCCTCGAGCGAGATCCAGCGATAGCCGGCGAACAGGTCCAGCCAACCGGTCGGCCGGACCCGCAGCGTGCCTTCGACATCGAAGAACGTTCCTTCGATGTCATCGATCTCGGGCACCTGCACGTAGCCGCCTTCGACCATCAGTTCGACGGGGTTCAGGTCGAGTGCGGCGCGCAGGCACAGCAGCGGCAGCGGCGCCTGCAGCTGGATGTCCTCGCTGGCGATGCCGATCGCGTCGCGCACCTCGAGGCCGAGGTCGAAGAAGTCGACACCGAGTCCTGGCGAGATCGTGAGCGGGCCCGAGCCGATGTCGAACAGCCAGGAGGCCTTGACGTTGGTCAGGCTGAAGTCGGAGAACACGGTGGCGCCGCCGGCGACGTTGCCGAAATCGGCGGCAAGCTGGCCGCGGCCGGTCTGCTCGAAGCCGAAGGCCGAGACCGTCAGCACCGGCACGCCGAAGTCGGCGGCGAGGCGACCGTACGGAGCGCCTTCGTCATCGCCGAGGCCCAATGCGGATTCGACGTCCTGTGACACCGTGGTCGACGAGCTGCCGGTGGTCAGGGCGATGTCACCATCGACCGCCAGGCTGGCGTAGCCGGCGTGCAGGCTCGGTTCGAACGTCGTGCAGGCCGGCAAGGCGAGCAGCAGGACCAGCGCACCGCGGCGCATCAGTTCCCCCCGGCGACGAACGTGACGTCGCGCGTGTTCAGGTTGAAGTCGAAGCGGCCGTTGATGCCGGTCACCGTGATGCGCGCGACTGCGGTGCCATCGAACGTCATCGTTGCGTCGACGGTCGCCGACGGCCCGGTCACCGTCAGATCGAGCGTGCCGATCGGGAATTCCTGGGTCGGGGTCTCGTCGGTCAGCAGCCCGGTGGTGTTGAACACCAGCGTGCAGGCCGGCGTACCGGAAGTCTCGATCGTGCCGTCGGCGTTCGGCGGCGGGCCGCCGGCCGGCGTCGCCGTCGTCGTGCGCAGTTCTTCCAGTTCGTTCTGGTTGGTCGAGCCACCGATGATGCCGGTGAACGCGCCATTGGTCGTGACCAGGTTGGTGCCGCTCAACTGCCACGCGCCGACCATGAACGGATTGCTGCTGCCGAACAGGTTGCGCAGTTCGTCGGCGGCGGTGTCGATCGCTTCGGCCAGCGACGATGGGCTGCCGAGGTTGAGGTCCTGCAGCACACCGGTCGGGCTGAAGAACGACACCGTGGCGTCGATCCGGAACGTCGCCGCGACGATGTCGACATCGATGGTGCCGTCCGGCTGTTCGGCGAAGGTCACGCCGGCTGGGTCGGTGTTGCCGGTGTCGGTCAGCCGCCAGGTGTCGGCGAAATCGAGCAGCGCCTGCACCTTCTCGAACAGCGGCGGCAGGCAGTCGTCGATGGTGTCGACCTGGTTGCGCAGATCCTGATTGATGTTCTCGGTGATCTTGGAAGAGCAGCCGGCTGCCAGCGAGACGAGCAGCAACGGCCAAACTGCGGAGCGTGTGGTCATGGGAGTCCGGAATCGAGTTTACAGACCGACGGGTCGGCTGCCGTCCCAGGCGTGATTCCGGCCGGCGTCGGCTCACAAATCCTAGGCGACTGGCGCCGACTGGGGAGGGGGTGCGGCGGCAAGTGCGGTAACTTGTGCCCGTCGTATGCGCCTGGGCAGAATCCTGATTGGCTCGATCCCGGTGTCCGCGCTGGGCCTGTTGGTCTGGTGCCAGGCCACCAGCGGCGAGCTGCCTCCCGAGTCGGTCCCCGCACCGCGGCCCGAGGCGGCGCAACCGTTCCCGCCGCCAGCAGCGGAACTGCGCGAGAACGCCGCCTTGCCGCCATCGATCCCGGCGTCGATCCGCGTGCGCGCGGCCTTCGTCTGGCGCAGCCAAAGCGGGTTGCCGGCGACGACACTGACCGCCGAGGTCGATGGCGAACGGATCGGCACGGTCGAGGGTGCCGAGATCGAGTTCTCGTGCAGTGCCGCGGCCACGTCCGTCCGGTTCGCGGTGCGGGGCTTCCGCGACGTCGTCGCGCTCCTGCCGATCGCGGGGGCCGAACGGGTGGACCTCGGGCTGCTCGCCTGCGATCCCGACGCCGCAGTGGTGTTCGCGCCGCCGCCGCACGATGCGTTGCGGGTGGCGGTCCGTTTGCCGGATGGCGTCGTCTGGACCAGCGGTGCGGCCACGGCGCCCGACCCGGTCGAACTCGCCGTGCCGTCCGGTCACCGGCTGACGCTGTCGCCGACCTGGCTGCGCGCCGACGGCGCGCTGCCGTGTGTGGCGCACTCGGTCGCGCTCGCCCCTGGCGAGCGCCGGCGCTTCGAACTGCCGTTCGCCGACACCGGCGCGCTGCGACTCGCGGGTCTCTCGGCGGAATTGAGCGAACGGCTGCAGGTGCTGCTGTCATCGGCCGCGGCGCCGGATCCGTCCGTCATGGTCGCTGCCGTCGCCGACGCCGACGGGCTCGTGCGCTGGTGCGGCCCGGCCGGCCTCTGGCGCGCTTCGTTGTCCGTCACTGCGGGTGAGCCGGTGCCGCTGGTGCTGGCGAGCGGTGCTGCGGATCTGCCGGTCCCCGGTGATCTGGTGGAAGTCCTGCCGGCGGAGCCGGTGGTTGGGTTGATGCTCGCGCCGCGCGGCGAAGAGGAGTTCCAGCTCGAGATGGCCGAACGCACGTCGGGGGCCGCGCGCTGCCACGTCCTGCCCCGCGCGGTCGCCACCGCGATGCTGCCGTTGGCGATTGCCACGACTGCGGGCCGGTTCGAAGGCTGGGACGCGGCAGTGCCGGCGGACCTGTGGACCATCGATCCGCGGCGGCTCGTGCCGCACGGAGTCGTCCGGGCGCGGGCCGGGCCGGCAGCCGCCCGTGTGCTGCAGTTGCTGGCGCGGCCGGTGGGGCCGGGGCGACCGCGGCCGTTCGCCCGCGATGGCGAGCAGTTTTCGGCCTCGCTGCCGGCGGGGGACTGGCAGGCGATCTGGCGGTTGCGCGGTGGGGTCGTCGGCGATGGACCGACGCCGTTCACGGTCGTTGCTGGTCGGTCGTGCGAAATCATCGTCGCCGCGCCCGAGCTGCAGCGGTGGGCGGTCGCGTTGCGCAGCGCTGCCGCTGAGCTGCCGGACACGACCGGGATGCATCTGCGCCTCGGCGAAGTGCAGGCGCCGGCCGGTGCCGAGGCGTCGGTGTTCGCGATCGATCTGGTGCAACCGCCGCGCGTCGGCGATCCCGCGGTGTTGTTCTCACCGGTCCTGCAGTGCGAGTTCGCCGCGACGGTGGTCGCGGTGGATGCGTCGAGCCGACGGTGCGAGCTCGCGAGCGAGATCACCGCCGCGGTCTGGACCCGGATCGTCGGCCGACCGATCGGCGGTGGCCGGGTCGCCATCGGCGCTCGCGGTGTGGCAACGGCGCGGCTGCCGGCGGCAGTGCAGGTGCCGATTGCACGCGGCGGCGTGTGGTCGGGCGTCGTACGCGAGCAGCTCGAGGGCCTCGAGCAGGTGACTGGCTGGTTGCAGGTCGCGGCGGGCGTCGACGCCGTAGGAGAAGGGCGCGGCCGCTGGGTCGACGTCGAGTTCGCCGTGCCGTTCGCGCGTGCGACGCTGGCCGTGCGCAGCGGCGGCGGTGACGAAGTGCGGCTCGGCACGGTGAGCACCGGGGCTGGACAACGGGTTTTCCTCGCCGAGGGAACGCAGGAACTGATCGTCGACCTGACCCCCGGCGGGCGCCGCGTCGTGCCCTGCCGTGGCTCGGTGCTGGTGATTCGCTGATCGGCGCAGCGGTCGACATGGCCAAGGCGATCCGCGCGGCATGGGACCAGATGGGCACGCGGCCGCCGGCCGAGGCACCTGCCGCCGCGCCGCCGCCCGCACCGGACTGGAAGGCCGTGTCCTGATCTTCTGCCACTTCGCGGCCGAGGGCGACGCCATGGAGCTGGCAGCAGCCATCAAGGCCGTGTGGGCACCGTTGCGGGCGAAGTAGTGGGCTTGGCGGCGGGGTCCGGCATGCCGGGAGCGCCGCATTGGTAGCATGCGTGCATGACGATCGCACACGGGTCCCGTTGTCACGTGCCCACGATCCTGCAGTGCATCGCGCTCACCGCGACCCTGACATCGCTCGCAGCCCAGCAGCCGGCCGTCACCGCGAGTGACCCGCACATCGAAGCCCGCATCCAGGTCGTGGACCCCGGCAGACAGGTTCCCCGACTCCCCGAACCCAAGCCCGACGACGGCGCCGCCGCCAGGGCCGCGTTCTCGATCGAAGGCCGCAAGCTCGAGTGGCGCATCGGCCAGAACGTCTGTGTCGACGCCGCCACCGTCGAACGCGAACTGCAGGCCCTGGCGGCCAAGAAGTCGAACTGGCACCGGCCCGCCGGCGCCGAGAGGGACGAACCCATCCCGTTGGTGATCGCGCCGGATGCCGAAGTGCCTTGGATCGACGTCCTGTCGTTCTACGACCACGCGATGGCAAGCCGCATGGAGTTCGTGCAACTGGCGGAGATCGGCCCGCTGTGCCATTGGTTCGTGGCGAAGGGTGTGGGGGACCCTGTCGCGGACGGCGGCGCCCACGTGGTTCCCAAGATCCAATACAATGAGCCCGACGACGCGCCAGCGGCGTGGCGACGCGTGATCTACGTGCGCCAGACCGGAGCGGTCGAGTTCGACGGCAAGCCGGTGTTCGATCCTGCGAAGAAGGAGGACGACAAGCCGCTGCGCGATCTGCTCGCGGAGCTCGCGCGGCGGAGCCGCGAGAAGATCGGCAGCCGGGAGTTCGGGCCGCAGAAGCTCGAGATCTGCGACGCCGAACTGTTGATCCACGCCGATTCGTGGTGTCGCTACGAGTCGGTGCACCGCGTGCTGCAGGTCGCGGCGAGCAGCAAGCCGGCGTTCTGGAAGTTCTCGTTCGCGTGCGGTGAGTACGACTTCGAGAAGCGCCTGCGGGACGGCGAACGGTTCCCCAAGTGACCACGTTCGTGCTCGTGCATGGCTCCGGCCAGAACGCCGCGTGCTGGACGCGCGTGGCCGCGCACCTGCGCGCGCTCGGCCACCACGCGATCGCACCCGAATTGCCCAAGACCGCCGCCGACATGGGGCTTGCCGCGCATGCCGCCGTGATCGCGCATGCCGTTCCCGACGCCGACACCGTGGTGGTCGCGCATTCGCTGTGCGGAGCCTTGTTGCCGTTGGTGCCGACACTCGTGGCGTGCCGTCAGTGGTGTTCGTCGCCGGTGACGTATCACGGCGTGTTCGCGCCGGCGGCGGGTCAGCCTGATCTGGTGGTGCCGGGATCGCCGAAGTCGGCGGCGTTCGGGCGGCGCGGGTGTCGAGGTGAAAGTGGCGGCGGCGGCGGCACCAGCGGGGATGCGGGCGGCGGTCAGGAGTCGTGGCCTGATCTGGAACCGACGCCGTTGCGGGTGGTGCCGCATGCGCCGCGCAAGCGTCGTCGCGGTGGGCGGTACTACAGGTGGGCTGAGCTCTTGCGCCGGGTTTTCTGGGCTGAGGTGATGGTGTGCCCGCACTGCGGCGCGGACCGTCGCCTGCTCACGGCGATCCACGATCCTTCGACGATCCGAGAGATCCTGATCGGACCGGGGTTGGCTGTTTGGTCGGGCTCAGTCTCCGCGGTGCCTCTTCGAAGGCGAGGAGCCCCATTGAACTTCCTATCCGCGGTGGCGGGCGGACCGCTGTTCGGGGTCGCGGTCGCGACGCAGGGCGTGTCGCTGGTTCTCGGCGACTGACGGCCGCTCCGGGGTTGCCGTTCGAGCCGCGATGCCGACGATCTCCTGCTCGCATGAACATGCACTCTCGCGGCCCGTGGTTCGCGTTCGCATGCCTGTCTGGGATTCTGTGGATGGATCGCCTTGCGGCACAGGACCCCGCACCGCCACGACTCGCCAACGGCGCGATGGAGGCCACCAACGCCGACGGTTCCCTGGCCGAGTGGTTCTTCAACTCCAACTGCGGCGGCACGCTCGTCATCGATCGCGAGCAGAAGGCGGAGGGAGCGCAGTCGGCGGCCGTCGACGTCACCGCGCCCAAGGCCGCGACCGGCCAGCTGTTCACCAACCTGATGCAATCGTTCGAGGCCACGGCATTTCGCGGCCAGAAGGCGCGTCTGCGGGCGGCGGTGCGCACCGCAGAACTGGCGTCCGGCGCGGCGGCGCAGCTGTGGCTGCGCGTCGACGGCAAGGACAACAGCGTCAGCGCGTTCGACAACATGGGCGATCGCCCGATCCGCAGCGAGGCCTGGGGGTACTTCGAGATCGTGCTCGCGGTCGCCGCCGACGCCGAACGGATCAACGCCGGCATGTTCGTGCTCGGGCGGGGCAAGGCCTGGCTCGACGATGTGTCGCTCACCGTGGTGGATCCCGCGACGCCGACGACCGGCGGCGGGGTGCCGGCGGGCGGCGGCCGCACCATGCCGCCGACCATCGCCAAGGCGTTCGCCGAGGCCGAACGCGCACCGCAGCAGCCGTTCTGGACGCCGTGGCTCGCGCTGCCGGGTCTGGCGCTGGTGTGCTTCCTGATCGGCTTCTGGCCGTCGCCCCCGCGTGAACCGACCGGGCCCGAAGTGGGTGGTGGCCTGCTGCGCCGCGCGGCGATGCGGTTCTCGATCCTGTACTGGCTGCTGTACTGTCTGCCCGGCCCGTTCGATGGGTTGGTCCCGGTCGTCGGTCCATGGCTCGCGAGCTGTTGGGAGGTCGCGGAACGGCAGGTCGCCGAAGTGCTCGCGGGCTTCTTGCACATCGAACGCGAACTCGTGCCGCCCAACGGCAGCGGCGACACCACGCAGGCCTACCTGACGCATCTCGCGCGGTTCGGCATTGCCGCGGCGGCGACGCTCGTCTGGCTGCTGATCGCCCGCCGCCGGACCGACCACGCCGTGCTGCGCGATCTGCTGCGCAGCTACCTGCGCTATGTGCTCGCGTTCGCGATGCTCGGGTATGGCCTCGCCAAGGTGACGATGGAACACAACCAGTTTCCGGTGAACGGACCCGGCCAGTTGGCCAAGACGTGGGGCGACTCGTCGCCGATGAACGTCGTCTGGGCGTTCATGGGCGCATCGCGGCCGTACACGGTGTTTGCCGGTCTTGGCGAGGTTCTCGGCGGCTGTCTGCTGGTCTGGCGGCGCACGGCGACGCTCGGCGCGATCGTGTCGATGGGGGTGATGACCAACGTCGTGATGATCAACTTCTGCTACGACGTGCCGGTCAAGCTCTACTCGAGCCACCTGCTGGTGATGGCGGTGCTGATTGCGTGGAGCGATCGGCGGCTGCTGCAGGTGCTGCTGGGTCGAGCACCGGTCGACGGCGCGGATTTTCGCGGTCCCTGGCGCAATCCCTGGTTGCATTGGCTCGCGTGGGTGCCCAAGGCTGGGATCCTGGTGTTCGGGTTCGGGCTGCCGCTGTGGCAGGAAGCGGCGGCGGTCCAGCAGCGCATCGCGTTGTCTGCGAGCGACGTGCCGGCGGCGGCAACGGTCGACGACCAGGCCCCACTGCTGGTGCGCCGCGGCTTCCGATGGATCAACGAAGTGCCGTTCAACCGCTGACCGCCGCGGACCGTGGCTGCGCGCGGTGACGCGATGCGTTCCGATGGGCGCATGCGCGTGTCGTCGGCCATCGGGTTGTTGTTGCTTGGCGCCTGCGCAGCGCCGCCGGTGCCCTGGCGTACGGACCTGCAAGCGATGCTGTCGCTCGCGCGCGCAGAGCAGCAGGATCTCGTCGTCTACTTCGCGCTGCCCGGTCGCGATCTCAGCGACAAAGATGGAACAGGCTGCCCTGCCGCACCCGGATGTGCTGCAGGCGCTCGCCACCGGCGACTTCCTGTCGGTCCGCATCGACGCGTTCGAGCGCAAGAACCTGTATGCGGATGGGTAGGCGGCGGCGAGGGATGGGGATCGCGGTTCTCGATCCGGCCTCGGACGTCTGGGCGGCGCGGCCGGGACCCCAGGACGCGGACGAACTGGCCGCCTATCTGCGCCTGTGCGCGAGCAGACGACCGCTGCGCGCGGCGGCGGCCAAGGTCGCCGACGCACCCGACGACGCGCGCGCCAAGTACGAGTTCGCGTGCCTGCGGCTCGAACGCGGCTGTCGGGTCGGCACCGAGGACCTGTTCGTCAGCGCCGCGATGGCTGGGATCCACGATGCGCGGCACAAGCTCGCGCGGCTGCACGCGCTGGACGGCAACGTGCTGTCTGCGCGGCGCTGGCTGCAGGACGCGCCGAAGACGCCCGAGGCGCAGGTCACCGAAGGCTACCTGCTGTTCAAGGAACGGCGGCACGCGGAGGCGGTGGTGGTGCTCGGCAAGGCGCTCGACCAGCAGCTCGGTCCGGAACGCCAGCGCGCGCTCCTCTACTACGGCAAGGCGCTCACGCGGTATCAGCGACTCGAAAGCCTCAGCCATGGCCTTGAGTTCCGCAGGAACGGCGCCAAGAATGGGCGCTTCGGCTGGGCTCCTCCCTGGGTTGGTTTGTTTCACACCCGGTCCAGATATGGAGGGGCGCGACCTTGTACAAGTCTTGAAATTGTAACAGGTTGCGTAGTCGGCGTTGTCCGCTACTACGCGTGGCGGCCATCTCTGTCCGGATGCTCAGAGTTGGAGCCACACCCGTTGGACCGAGTCACCCCGACTAATCTGTCGAGTTGGCGCCGAGTCGAATGCGCCATCCGGTGCACCATGGCTTGGATCTGGCAAGATACCGTGAACCTTGCGTGGCAACCCTGGAGATGATGCGACATGGAAAAGAAGCACTCGAGCCCTGGGCGCCAACTGGCTGCAGTACTGTGCCTGATAGGTGTCGTTCTAGCGCTGCTCTTGAGCAAAGTGGGAGTGGATCCGAGGGAAGGAATTGCAAGGACACCGGCCTTGGGGGCAAAGGACGTCGTGCCTCCCGCCATCGCGATGTCTAGCGCGGCTGATCTCGAAGTCGGTGCGGATAATGCCCGCGTCCGATTGCGTCAGGACAACGCTGAACTAGAGATACGGTTGCGGGCTGACGGTGAAATCCCTTCGTATGGAGTGGAAGTGAGCGTCGCAGGAGCCGATGCCAGCTTGACTCGCAGCGTCGGGGCAAGCAGTGTGAGAATTGCTGTGCCCCCAGGGGTTTACCGCGTGAGCTGTAACAGTGATGAATGGCGAGCGGCCCCTAAGTGGGTTGTGTGTTCCGCAGGTGAGTGGTATCAAGTCGACGTGCACTTAGAAAAGAGGAGTATGCGCGAGTTGTTGGTCGAAACAGTCGCGCCGAATGGAGTCGTAATCCCTGGTGCTACGGTTGAGGTGCTTGATGAGGATGGCGGGACTATTGGAAGACCGGCTACTACAGATATGAATGGACTGGCTACTGTGGCAATTTCGGATAGGTGGTTGGGCAGTGGCTCCCTCATTGCGAAGGACGCTGGGGGAGGCCAAGGAAGACGCAGGCTGCCGCATGAGCGTGAGGCAGTGGAGTCACGCCTTCGGATTGTTGTCGGCCCGCCATGTCGCCTCACGATTACGCTGAAGCCAGCAGGGGCGACGGTAGGGTACGTAGGACTACGGCTTGCCGAAGGACGGCCGGATCGAGAGATGGCTGTGAGGCCATGGAAACGCGCTGCCGTTCGCGGAGAGGATGGGAAGTGGGTGGTCGAGGGTGTCGCCCCCGGGCGCTATGTGGTCGTAGCGTCTGGACCGGGATTGGCCGAGCTATGGGTGGAGAATGAGTATCAACCAGGGTGCATTGCCGCATCGCGGCCCACTGTCGAGTTGGATGGCAGGGACATTCAGATGGACCTGTGGCTTACGGAGACATTTGAACTAGCTGTGGAGCGAGTAGGGGGAGGGGAGCTTTCAGTATTGGCTCTGGACAGTACTAGGGAGGGAACGGACCCTTTGAGCGTGGACGAGGGCGTATTGATCGAAGAGTTGGATAGGTTGGGAGAGATCGCGAGCAAGGTCGGAAATCAGAGAGTGCGGGGCCAAGACAGAGTAGTGCTAACGGGACTGCGGCGTGGACGGTACTGGGTCGGGTTGCAAGGGGGTGGCAGTGCCGCGTGGCGTAACGTGAGCATCCCAGAGACTAAGCATGTACAATGGACGGCCCCATCTGCTACAGGGACGGTGGTTGGAGTTGCTGACGCGGAACGTATCATAAGGGCGAGCCGGGACGGGGAGCGTCGGAGTTTTCGTGCGGACAGCAATGGGGAGTTTCGGGCGCCAGGCATGACGGAGGGGAAGTGGGAGTTGCGTTGTGTTGAAGTATCGGCGATTGCGCAGGTGTGCCTGGTGATAGGTGGACAGACGACGCACGTGAGGTTGTGCGCGGGCGGCGTCACGGGAGTGCCGGTGTCGGGAAGTCTGCAGGGTGTTGGAGCAGGCAGGATAGCGATCAATGGGCACACTATTCCGGTGGACTCCGAGGGGCGGTTCTTGGGGCTTGTCGGTTCCGTAGGCGCCGGCGAGGCGCGCGTGTGGTGGCGCTTCTCGGGAGAGAGTTGTAGCGTTGATGGGGAATCGGCCATCAAACATGGAGACTTGACACCGAGTTTGCAGTTGACGGAAGTGGAGTGGCGGGCGCCTGTGGGAGTCGGGCAAGTCGTGGAGGTGCTGGCGTGGTTGATGGAGGGGACGGGAGATGTGAGGCATGCGCGCTATTCCTGGGGGCAGGAACCGGTGCGTTCGCGTGTCGTACGAGGACGGTATCGTATCGCCATGAAGAGGCTGGACGGAGTCACTGCCGTGTGTGAAGCTGTGACGGACGAGGTTGGGACTAGGCTGATTGTTCGAGAATGGGAAGGAATCGTCCTCAGATTGCGGTATGGGAACGGAGCACCTTTTGCAGGTGGAGAAGTGGCTACGACAAGCGCCAGTGTTGGACGCTCAGTGTTCAGCTGCGATGAGAATGGAGAGATCAGGCTTGGTGGGGTGTCTGGTGAGGTAAGTGTATTCGCGCGGGGCAGAAATGGACGAAGGGAGTTCGTCGGTGTGACATGGGTCAAGGACGGCGTAGCGAACCCGGAGACATTGATTGTGCAGTAGGTTGGCGGCAGTTTGCGCTCGTCGTTGTCACGCGTGCTGTCCGTTGATCACGGATCTTCGATGTTCACGGTACGGAAAGGCCCCTGAGCCAAGAGTCGTCGGCGAGTTGGATCTCGAACCAGCGAACCAGCCGCCGGCACGGAGCTGGCGATCGCCGACCATCCAGCGGTCCGTCTGTCGATCGATCGATCTTGCACGGTTTGCCAGTTCGCAGCTTGCGAGGCTTCGCTGGCGTGGCGTCGTCGGCCTCCCGCAGTCGCGGTCGTAGTCACGACGGCCGTCGCCTCGATCGCTGCACCAGTCGAGGTCGCCGCCGCTTCGGGAAACAGCGAAACAGCAGGCCCTGCCCTTCGGGGACGATGTGGCCGTTGCGGCCGCCAGCGAGCATTCGCGTAAGCGTCCGACCGAACCGCCGCGCCCCAGCGTAGCATGACCGGAGGCCTCGCAAGTGGTCTACGTGGGCCGTGACTCGGCAGCGGGCTTCGGCCCGAACAACCCGGGCCAGTTCGCGGGCAGCAGGTCAGCGACCTTGCTGGCCGGATGCGAGCTGACCCTGACGAGCACGTCGGCGAAGTAGTCGACTGGATCGACACCTGCCAGGCGGCAGCACTCGGCGAGGGTGAACACCGTGGCGGCGGCGCGGGCCGCCGCGCATGCTGCCGGCGAACAGCCAGTTCTTGAAGCTGCCGGATGGTCGCGTGGCAGCACGCACGTGGCGCTGACACCGCAGGTGTTGCTGGAGCGCCTGTGTGCGCCGGTGCCGCGACCGCGACGGCATCTGGTGACGTATCACGGCGTGTTCGCGCCGGCGGCGAGTCAGCGTGATCTGGTGGTGCCGGGATCGCCGAAGTCGGCGGCGTTCGGGCGGCGCGGGTGTCGAGGTGAAAGTGGCGGCGGCGGCACCAGCGGGGATGCGGGCGGCGGTCAGGAGTCGTGGCCTGATCTGGAACCGACGCCGTTGCGGGTGGTGCCGCATGCGCAGGGCAAGCGTCGTCGCGGTGGGCGGTACTACAGGTGGGCTGAGCCCTTGCGCCGGGTGTTCTGGGCTGAAGTGATGGTGTGCCCGCACTGCGGCGCGGACCGTCGCCTGCTCGCGGCGATCCACGATCCGACGGCGATCCGAGAGATCCTGATCGGCATGGGGCTGTCGCCGGAACCGCCGGCTCGTTCACCGCCGCGGAGCGACGGAGTGGAAGGTGGCAGGCTCTGGTCGGGGTGAGCCGCCCGGACGACCGGAGGCCGAGAGGGCGACAACCGCGGGGTCGGTCGAAGGGGACGGTCTGTGCTGTGCCAGGCGATCAGGAAGAAAATGCCATGGTCTCGGTGGGGCGGGCGTCGGACCGGGGTTGGCTGTTTGGTCGGGCTCAGTCTCCGCGGTGCCTCTTCGAAGGCGAGGAGCCCCATTGAACTTCTTATCCGCGAACGCGCCGCCTGCTGGCGGCGATCCACGCTCCGGACTCGATCCGGCGGGTGCTTCTGGCGATGGGGCTGTCGCCGGGAGGTGCCGGTGCTGGCACCGGCGCGGGCGCCGCCGCGGCAGCCGGAGTTGCCGTGGTAGGTGGGTCGACCGGTGGCGGCGACGTGGCGCGAAGGAGGTGCCGCGGGGGAGCGGCGTGCACCAGATGGGGGATTCCGGGCGGAACACCGCGCGCAGTCGAGGTCAGGGCAGGGCGTTGACGCGGGGAGCGGGGCAGGGGATCGTGCCGCGGTGGGTTCCGGACGGTCCGGGACGCTGGTTGAATTTCCTACGCGCATCGTTCGGGCTATGGCGCATCGTGCTCTCGCCGCCTGGTCGTTCTTCGTCGCGCTGACTCCCGCACAGAGTGTGTGGACGACCGCGCACACGGCGCCGCGGCCGGATCTCGAAGTGCACCTCTGCGCGCACCGCGCGGATCGACGCATCGTCGCGTTGAGTAGCCGGTACAATCTGCCGCACTTCGAAACCTGGGAGTGGGACGGCACGGCCTGGGCGCAGCGGCATCCGCCGACGGTCGTGCCGGCGTGCTTCGCGCCGGCTCTTTCCTACGACTCGGCGCGCCGCTTGATCGTGCTGTTCGGCGGCATCGCGGGGAACGTGCGCCGCGACCAGACCTGGGAATGGAACGGGCTCACGTGGACGCAGCGTCATCCCGTTCTCGCGCCGTCCCCGCGCTACCTCGCGAGCATGTGCTACGACACGGCCCGCGCGCGCACGGTGCTCTTCGGGGGCGCCGACGTCTCCGGCTATCGGAACGACCTCTGGGAATGGGATGGCGCCGCGTGGGCGCACGTCACGCCGCCAGGTCCTCGGCCGCCGACGACCGCGCCGATGGCCTACGACGAGGCGCGCGGCAAGGTCGTCGTGTGCGCGAACGACGCCGTCGCACCGACCCTCGAGGTCTTCGAGTACGACGGCACGCAGTGGACGCATCCGGTTCCTGCGATCCGACCGCAGCCGCTCACCGGCGCGAGGGCCGCGTACGACCCGCATCGGGGCCGAACCGTCTTGTACGGCGGCAGGACCGGGCCGATCCCGAGCGTGCCGAACACCGACTTCTTCGAGTGGGACGGCGCGCAGTGGTCGCGTACGACGCCCGTCGTGCCGCTCGGGAATCGCACGGGCATCGGCTTCGCGTACGACGAACGCGCGCGGCGCTTCGTGCTGACCAACGGTGGGCCGATCGCCGACACGTGGACGTACGATGCCGCGACCAGCTCATGGACCGAGATGCCGCCGGGGGCGCCCTACGGCGTTCGCGGCGCGGCGCACGACATGGCCGGCCATGTCCTCGTCACGGACCTGCTCGCGACGTTCCTGTGGGACCGCGCCACGCAGCAGTTCGAACGGATCACCTCGGTGCTGCAGCCGCCGGTGATGGCGCACCTCGGCATGGTGTACGACCTGCAGCGCCGCCAGGCCGTGCTGTTCGGCGCCACGGGCGCTGGCACGCAGACCTGGCTGTGGAGTGAGACCACGCGGCAGTGGCAACTGCATGCCGGTGTCTCGCCTCCCTATGCGAACTTCGGCTCGCTCGCGTACGACGTCGGGCGTGCAGAGACGATCTACTTCGGTGGTGTGCTCGATTGGCTGCAGACGGCGCAATACGTGAACGACACGTGGGCGTGGAACGGGACCGGCTGGACGCAGCGACAACCGGCCTCGGCGCCGCCGGCACGCGCCAACGCGGCGATGGCCTTCGATTTCACCAGCGGCGGGCTCGTGATGTTCGGCGGCCATGACGATGCGTACACGATGTTCGACGACGTGTGGGACTGGAACGGGGTCACGTGGACACAACGCGCCGTCCCCGTGCTCGGCGGACCGATCGCGCGCGCGCGGCATGCCATGGTCACGCGCAGCAACGGCGTTTGCGTGATCGGTGGCGACGTCGGGGCCGCGGCCCTGGACGACGTCTGGTTGCTGCAGGGCTCGCAGTGGACCTACCTGCCTTCCGACGGGCTCCCGCCGCTCACGGTACCGGTCGCCTCCGGTGACTTCGTCGCCGACGAGATGATCGTGCTCGGTGGTCATGACCCGTACGCGTGGCCCACGTCGGGTGTGTGGATGTACGGGGTTCCGCCCCCGCGCGTCACGCCGGTCGGCGGCGGGTGCGGCGGCTCGAGCGCACCGACGCTGACGACGAACGGCCGTCCCGCGCTCGGCAATGCGACGTTCGGAGTGCGCGCGACGGGCCTGGCACCGAATCAGGCTGGCCTGTTCGCGCTCGGTCTCACGACCCAGCTCGTCGAGTTGCCCGCGAATTGCCGCGTGTTCGTCGCTCCCGAGGTGCTGCTGTTCACGAGCGTCGCGGCGGCGGGCACCGCCGCGTTCACGATGCTGATTCCGGCCGCCAGCGCGTTCGTCGGAACCGAAGTGCACGTGCAAGCGGTGGCTCTGGATCCCGCCACCGGTTTCGCTCTCACCCCGGCACTCATGCTGCGCATCGGACAGTAAGTCGCCGCATCCGCGATCACGGCGCGAGGCGCTGCACGAGCCGCTCCAGGTCGAGCGGACCGGACGGGCGCGTGGCGTACTCGCTGAAGAAGCGGTGGAAGGACGGGACGACAGCCGTGGTGATGACGCCGCAGGTGTTGATGGAACGACTGTGCGCGCTGGTGCTCAACGTGTTCAACGCCGCCGTCCCGGGGATGCCGCGCTCCTCGAACTCGAGAGCGGACAGACGTTCACGGCCTCCGGGTCGCCAAGAAGCTCCCGCAATTCGCTGACCCGAGCCAGCAGTGCGTCGATGCCGACATCGGCCAGATCGCGCACGATCAACGCGCGATGCTCGGCGACGATGGCGATGGGACACCGCCTCTCGCGGAACAGGAACCGGGAGATCGCGGCATCGGAGTCGAAGGACGGAGGAAGACTGATGCAGATCGCGTTTGCAGAGACCTCGTAGTTCTTGCCCGGCTCGACCTGTACGCCATCGGCGGTGCTGTCCCGCAGCGGTGTCGGTGACGGTGACGAAGTGCGGCTCGGCATGGGAGCACCGGGGCGGGACAACGGGTTTTCCTCGCCGAGGGAACGCAGGAACCGATCGTCGACCTGACACCCGGCGGGCGCCGCGTCGTGCCCTGCCGTGGCTCGGTGCTGGTGATTCGCTGATCGCCGCAACCTGGCGTGACGGCGTTCTGTCGTTCGATCCGCCGGTTTGCCTGCGCCCCCGAGGCGGTCGACCGCGTTCAGCGGATCTTGATGTGCTTGCCGCCGGAGTCCTTCGCGATCCACTCCAGGATCTCGAGGTTGCTGCCGATCGCCACCGTGTGGATCTGGATCTTGCGGTGCTTGTTCCAGAACGCCACGTCCTCGCGGATCCGGTGCGGATCGATCACCGCGCCATTGGTCGGTTCGCCGTCCGACATGATGAAGATCGAATCGACATCCGGGTCCGCGAACGCCGCCTGGATCGAGTCGTACAGATTGGTCGCACCCATCGCGCCGAGCCGGTCGACCCAGGTCAGTGCCGCCTTGCGCGTCGCTTCATCGAGCGGCTGCACCTTGTCCTGCCACTTCTCGACACCGGTCGAGAACGCGAACACGTTGAACAGCGTGCCGACTTCCAGGCTGGCGATCGCCGCCGACAGTTCTTCGCGCGCGACGTCGATGCGCGCCGCGCCGCGCTTGCCGACGTAGTGGCCGTACATGCTCTCCATCATCGACCCCGACACGTCGACGACGAAGATCACCCGCCGCGACTCGACCTTGATGCCGAAGAACTTCGCGGTCGACCGTGTCGTCGCGCGCAGCCGGCGTTGCTCCCGGTCGCGCGCTGCCTTGTCGAGTTCCTTCTGGGTGACGATCGCGAAGTCCTTGCTGGCGGCCTGCCACCACGCGCGCCATTGCTCGACGTCGGTCTCGAACGGCTGCGCCGTCAGCTGCCACAGCGCCTCGCCGATCCGCCGGCCGAGCCGGCCCTGGTCCTTCGGCAGCCGTTCGATCAACGCCGGGACCGCGTCCTTGTGGCGCAGCAGCTCCAGGCCTTCGACGGCGATCAGCCGCGTCGACCAGTCGGCGTGGTCGAGCCCGGCCAGCAGCAGCGGCAGATGCTGCTTGTCGCGTTCCTTGCCGATCAGTTCGAGGGCGGTGTTGCGCACGTCGGTGTCGGCGTGGCTGCAATAGCCCTGCAGTTCGGTGACCCAGATCCGGCTGCCCTTGTCGATCACGCCGATCGCTTCGAGCGCCAGCCGCTGGTCGCCCGGGTTCTTCGGCTTGGTCAGCAACAGGCGCAGGTCCGTCAACGAGTCCTTGTCACCGCGGGCCGCCAGCGCCGCCGCGGCCGCGCGCCGCACTTCGAGTTCTTTCTGCTGTAGTTCCTTGCGCAGCGTCACCAGCAGCTTGGGGTCGTTGATCTTCTCGGTGACCTGGATCGCGAACACCCGTTCGTGCGGCTTGCCCTTGCCGAGCAGCTTGGCGGTCTTCTTGTCGGTGGGATCGTCGTTGAGCTGAGCGATCAGCTTCGCCATGCCGACGCGCAGGTCTTCCGGCGTCACGTCGCGTTTCTTGACCAGATCCAGCATCTTCGGCACCGCCTTGGCGCCGTCGCGGTCGAGCAGGATGCGCGCGGCCTCCAGCCGGTCGGCGCCGGGGAAGTCGACGCGGTCGAGCACCCAGGCGGCCATGTCCGAAGTCTTTGGCAGCTTGCGCTCGTGCATCGCCTGCAGCGCCTGGCGGCGCAGCCGCGGATCGGTGTCGCGGCGCAGCGCTTCCATCAGTTCGTCTTCCGTCAGTCGTGGGGCGATGCCGGCGAACGCCAGTTCGCGGATCGAATTGAGTTCAGGGCCGAGGATCTTGCCGTCGGCGTCCTTGCGCTGTTCCGCCTTCAGGTTCCACAGGAAGCGGTACCAGTCGTCGTCGGTCGCGGTCGCCATCGCCACGTGCGCTTTCAGGGCCGCCTCGCGGATCTGATCCGACGCCTTGCTGTCGACCAGTTGACGCAGCAGCGGCTTGCCGATCCGCGCCGAGCGCCCGAGCCCCTCGATCGCGGCGTCCCGGACTTCGGCGTCCTCGGACGCGCCGGCGATCTCGGCGAGCTTCTCCAAGGCTGGTTGCTCGGCATCGGCGACGCCGTCGAATCCGGCCAGCGCGCGCGCGATCGAACGGCGCATCAGGATGCTGCCCATGGCGTCGTAGGCGCGGATCAGCGCGCTCGCGGCGGCTCGCGTCCGGTGGTTGGCGATGGTGTCGATCAGCGCCGGGTCGGCATTGTCCTTCGCCTTGATCAGTTGCTCGGCGAGTTCTTCCAACGGGGCCTGCGCTGGCAGCGCGCCATGCGTCAGCGTCCATGACAACCACACGAACAACCAGCGCCGGAGTGTCATGGGTCCATCGTCGACCACGCGGTCGCCGAGGTCAATTGGAGCCTGCGGGTAGAACCTTGGTTACGCGACCACGGTCCAGGTCTAGTCAGGACCCGCGAACGCCCGGGCGCGTCCCCCCTCCGCCCCGTCGCTGTCCTGAACCACCATGATCGTCCGCACCCTGACCGGTCTCCTGTTGGCTTCGTCCGCGCTCGCGCAGAACGCGCCGCTCTACGGCTTCCTCTACAACTGGGACCGACCCCAGATCGGCGAAGGCGTGAGCCTCTATGTCCGATTCGGTGGAGCGGCAGAAGACGTGCTCGGTCGCATCGATGTCGACGACTACAAAGACTGGGCCCTCGGGCCGACGGGCCAGAAGCGGATCGGCGGCTTCGTCACCTATGTGCTCGACGTCGACGATGCCACGCGCGAGTCGTTCACGATCGTCGGCTACAACGAGGACGCGGCGCGACCGGATTTCCCGGCGGCGGTCCAGGCGTTCCGCGTCGGGCCGGTGCAGATGCCACCGACCGGCGCCACGCCCGGCACCGTCGCGTACCGGACTCGCGGCCGCGTTCACCAACCCGGCCAACCTGTCGGGCACGGGCGACGTGTTTTTCGGTGTCGGCGTACCGGCAGCGGTGGTGGCCGGCGGTGGCGTGACCGATGGCCTGTTCGTCGGCAGCGCCAACAACGACAGCACGGCGGCGCCGCCTGCGACGTTCGACCGCACCGGTCCGCGCGGCGCATTCGGCCAGGGTTCGACGGTCGGCCAGGGTTCCTACGTCTGCTACAACCGGACTTCCGGTGCCGGGCCGATCTATCTGCCGGCGAACGCGACGTCGCTCGAACAACTCGCGATCGACGCGATGGTCGCCGATGGCACCGTCGGCGGCGTCGCGCTGGCCGAGACCAATCAGACGAGCTATCTGTCGAGCGGGCCGGGACTGGGCACGTCCAATTTCCTGTCGGGCATGCACCCGGACATCAACGGCCTCAACGCTGGCCGCGCCGACAACATCGGCTTTGCGGTCACGACCGGCACCGCGCAGGTCCCGGCCGGCAATCCGGTGTTCATCCTGATGGCGTTCGGCCCGAGCCCGATCGGCTCGACGCCCTTGACGACGATCGCCGGCGGTGCCGCTGGCCCAGGTACGGCGGGCAATGTGTGCATCGACTTCACCACCGCCGCATCGTTCCTGGCGACGCTGGTCACCGGGCAGCCCAACAGCTTCAACACGGTTGCCGAGGCGCAGTTGATGGTGCCGCTGAATGCCGGCGTGCGATCGGTCGTCGCGTCGATCCCGGGCCAGGTCGATCTCTGGTGGCAGGGCTTCGCGCTCGACCTCGGCGCCGCCGGCCCCGGGCTCGAGATCCGCGCCAGCGGTTGCGCCGTCCAACACCTGAAGTGAGATCGGCGATGGCCACACCTTCGATCGTCGTTCGCGGGCTGTTGCTTGGAGCCGTCGCGGCCAGCTATGCGCTGACCTGCCTGGGCGGAACGGCGGCGGCGCCGGGCGCCGGCACGCAGGTCGGCTCGCTGCCGGTCGTGCCGGTCGTCGTGCCGGCGGAGCCGCTGCCAGCGGTTTCGTCGGCCCCGGCGGCGCCGGCAGCGGCCATGGCGCGATTCCCGGGCGGACATACGCTGCGCGCGTTGAACGGCATCGCCGAGTCGGTCGACATGCCATGGCCGGCGGACCATGCCTGGTCGCCCGTCGAAGGGGTCGTGCGCGATCAGGGGCAGGACTGGTACCGCCACGCCGACGGTTCGTGGTCGACGACCACGGTCGACCCATCCGATCCGCGCCACAGCATCGGTCTGGTGTTCACGCCGGCCGCGGTGCGACCGGCCGCGCTGCGCGGGCAATGACTCTGCGCGGTCTCCCGCCGGGTTTGCTGCGCTGACGGCATCGCACTTGCTAGGCTCTGTGCCTGCAATGCGCCGCTGCCTGTCGTTCCTGCTCTGCACGCTCGCCGGTGCCGGCGCGTTGGCGCAGGACGACCTGCGTGACACGCTGACGCTGCGATCCGGCAAGCAGTTGACCGGCCGCGTGTTGACGCCGTTCGCAGTCGACGAAGTGCTGCTGATGCAGGGTGGCAAGCGGGTTCGCGTGGCGCGAGCCGACGTCGCCAGCCAGGTGTTGGTGGCCGATCGGATTCGCGAGTTCGCGCAGCGACGTGTGCGGCAGAAGGACAATCTGCGCGCGCAGTGGTTCCTGGTCGAGTGGGCGGCGGCGCACGGTCTGACGGGTCTGGCCCGCGTCCAGGCGATGTTGCTGGCGCTCGACGACGATGCGCACGAGCAGGCGCACGAGTTCCTGGGCCACAAGCGCAGCGGCACGTCGTGGCTGTGGGAACGCGACGGCAAGTTCCTCGAGCGCGACAAGCTGCTGGGCCAGCTCGCCAAACGACCGTGGTCGCTGACCGGCGAACGGTTCACCGTCGTCGCCGACGGCGATCTGCGGGCCAACGTCGCGGCGCTGCTGGACCTCGAACACCTGGCGGTGTTCTGGTTCGACGAGTTCGGCCTGCCACTGCAGCTGCGGGAGGCACTGGTGCCGATGCAGATTGCGCCTTCAGCGACCGTCGAGAAATTCGAGAAGTGGGGCTTCCGGCCGGTGCCCTGGTTCAAGCCGGCGCCACATGGCGACATCGGGCTGACGTTCTTCGCCGGCCCCGATCCGACCAGGCCGCGACAACTGTTCTTTCTCGGCACCCAGGCGCTGGCCTACCGGACCCTGATCGGCGACGGCGATGTCGGCGACCCGCGCGGTCGCGTGGTGCCGTGGGTCGAGGTCGGGCTCGGCATGTACTGCGAGAGCCGGATGCAGGGGCCGGCCGGCTACGCGGCCCCCGGAACGCTGCGGCTGCAGGACCTGCAGGCGCTGCAGGCTCTCGGCCGCGACTACAAGCTGACCCACCTGTTGCACCTGCCGATGTACGGCGGCTTCTACCTGCTCGACGACACCGCGACCGCGATCAACTGGAACGCGGCGGCGATGCTGGTGACCTGGCTGCTGGACGAAAAGAACGCGCCGGCGACGCGGGCGCCGTTCCTGCAGTTCGTCCGCATGGCGCTCGGCGAGCGCATCGGCGACAGCAGTTCGTTGTTCGACCGCACGATGGGGCGGCCGATCGAGCAGCTGGAAGAGCCGTGGCGGAAGTGGCTCGAGAAGACGGCCGGTTACTAGGAAACCGGCAACGATCCGCTCGCGCCGTCGGCTCGTCCGTCGCCAACGCTGTCGTCGGTCACTGCAGTTCGAACTCGACCGCCTGGCCGCCGCCCGGGACCCGGATGTCCATGCTGACCGACTGTTCGCCGAACGACACCACCGTGTAGTCGCCGGCGGCGCGCGCGTTGAACACCGCCACGCCGTCACTGCCGGCCTCGGTAGTGGCCAGCACGCGGCCGCCACGCTGCAGGGCGACCATCGTGCCGACGCCGGTGCGCACACCGAGCCGCACGCGGATCGTCGAACCCGGATCGAGGCGTACGGTCTTCGGGGTCCGCGTCAGGATGTCGTGCGGCAGCCGCAGTGGCACGGTGGCGGTGGCGAAGCCCGCCGCGCGGACGGTCAGGGTCGCGGCGTTGCTGGCGATGCCGTGCACGGTGAACGCGCCGTCCGGTCCAGAGCGCAGTTGCGGCGTGAACAGATCGAGATCGGTTTCGTCGCCGAGGAACACTTCGGCGCCGGTGACGGCGTTGCCGTTGCCGTCGACGACCCGGCCATGCATGAAGCAGCCCGGTTCGAGCAGGATTTCGGGCAGTGGGTGTTCGGTGCCGGCGGCCAGGTCGTCGAGCACCTCGGTCCACGGTGCCTGACCCTCGCACCACAACGTCATCCGGTGCCGGCCGGCCGGGAACCACGGGTGGCGCAACCGGCCGTTCTGGATGTCGACCCAGCGGACGTATGGTTCGGCATCGACGTCGTCGATCCGTTCGACGCGCAACAGGCCGCCAGGCGGGTGCGTGCGATCCGGCAAACGCGCGACGCGCACCGAGATCGTGCACGAGGGCGGCAGGTCGACCTGGATCGTGACCTTGGTCTGCACGGCATCGATGGGCACGATGCGGCGGCGTGAGCGCTCGCCGACCACCACTTCGAGCTCGAGGCCGCGCAGCGGCACGCCCAGGGCGAACGACCCGGCGGCATCCGACAGTGCGCCAAGGCCAGGCATGCCCCGCACCATCACGATGGCGCCCTCGACCGGCAGGCCATCGGCACTCAGGACCGTGCCGGCGAGCAATCGGTCGGCGACCAGTTGGAGCTGCGCGATCTGGCGTTGTCCGGCCCGGACGGTGACCGGACGTTCGGGCGACTGCGTGGTGCCTACGCGCGCCCGCAACTTGTAGTCGCCGGGCTCCAGATCGCCGAACTCGAACCGGCCGACGGCATCGGCGATCGTCGTCGTCTGGATGCCGTTGCCGCTCAGCGTCACCTGGGCGCCGGCCAGCAGCCGTTGACCCTGCATCACTGGTCCCGTGATCCGTGCGCCCGGAGCCAGCACCAGATCCGCCATCGTCGCGGTGCCGTTGGCGGGTACCGTCCAATCCACGACCCGGGTGCCGAACGCCGGGCAGACCACGCGCAGGTTCAGGCGTCCCGGCCGTTCGCCGCTGATCGCGAACGAGCCGTCATCCGCGGTCGTCGCCAGCAGTCGTTCGGGTTCCTGGTCGGCGCTCTGCAGCAGTTCGTTCATCTTCAGCACGTCCAGACTGCGCAACGCGCGGTCGACCTGCCGCAGGCGCGGCGCGAACAGGCTGGCACCGGCGATGCCGGTGCCGTTCTGGGTGACGATGCGGCCACGGATCGTTGCTGGCGCAGCAACCTCGAGCGTCAGCGTGGTGCGTTCGGCCTCTTCCAGCACGATGTTGATCACCGCTGCGGAGGTGCGCGCAAAGGCGAGCGGGGCGTCGACGATCTCCAGGTCGGCATTGCGCGGCGTCAGGGCCTCGGGGAACGCGAACGAACCATCGGCGGCAACGGTGCAGCTCGCCAGTTCCTCGGCTTTGCTGCGCAGACGCAGGGTCACCGGCGTGTCCGGCCACGTCATGCCCGGCCCCGGCACCAGGCGGCCTGCCAACTGCGTCCGCGGGTGCAGTTCCCAGGTCTGCGCCACCGTATTCGCGCTGACGGCGACGACCGCGGTCGCCTTGGCCCAGTCCGGGTGGCGGATCTCGAGCCACTGGCTGCCGCGACCGAGGCCGGGCAGCCGGAAGGAGCCATCGGCGGCGGTGATGGCGACGGCGGGTTCGATCAGCCCGAGTCGCCCCGCGGGCCACGACGCCAGCACGGTTGCGCCCGCGACCGGCTGTTGCGTCGACGCCGCGACCACGGTGCCGCGGATCTCGGCCGCGGGCGTGGCAAAGCGCAGTTCGGGGCTGCGGTCGACGCCGACGACGAGGCCCTGGATCGTCGTCGGAGCCCACAGGTCATGCCGTGCGATCAGCCGGACGGTGCCGGCGGCGACGTTGGTGAAGCGGAACACGCCACTGGCGTTGGTGAAGCGAAAGTCGGAACGCCGCGAGTGCGCCGCGATTGGCTCCAGGATCACCTTGGCGCCGGCGACCGGCTGGTCGGTGTCGGTGACGACGGTGCCGTTCAGTTCGTAGCCAGGCTGCAGCTGCAGCACGAGGCGCGGTTGCAGTTCGGGAGCGTCGACCAGATCGCCGGCGAAACGCGGATGTTCGAACGACACGACCTGGTCGCGGGCCCGCGGCTCGCGGAACCGGAACACGCCATCGGCGCCGGTGGTGACCGTGGCGATGGTCTCGCGCTGCCATTCCGGCCACGGCGACAGCAAGCGGTGCAGCGTCACCGTGACGCCGGCGGCGGCGCGGCCGTTCGGCGCCAGCACGATGCCGGCGACCGCGCGTTCGTCGGTCCGTGGTGCTGGCGGCGGCAATGGCGGTGCTGTCGGCGACTGGGGCTGCAGCGAAGGGGCGGCGACTCCAGGCGCTTCGACGTCAGGCAAGGGGCTCTGCCGGCGGCGCCCGTCCTGCTGGAGCACCTGCCACGCCACGAGCGCCATCGCCGCCAGCACACCTGCACCGATCGCAGTTGCCCAGGTTCGTCGCATGTTCACTTCTGCACCGCCAGGTCGACGGTCCGGAACTGCTCGGCCCAGGGCAGGATCACCTCGCGCAGCAGCGGGTTCTCCGCCGCCGCGACTTCGAACGCGCGGATCACCCGATCGAGCATCTCGGCCGGATCGACCGAGCGCTGCACCGCAGCCATGCCGTCGTCGAGTGCCTGGAGCATCCGCCCGCTGATCAGGTTGGCCTCGAGGCGGCACAGCAACGCTTCGGGATCATCGGGTTGCAGGCGAGCCCACGCGTTGGCCAGCGCGGGGGCCTGTTCACCACGGGCGGCCAGGTGCAGGCGCGCGGCGATCGCGGCGAGGTCGGGCAGCTCGGGATGGGCCTGGCGGAGGGCGTCGAACTCGGGCAGCAGCGGATCGAGCAGCGCGCGGGGCGGCCGCAGTTGCAGCAGCGCCCGCCACGCCATCAGCTGGCGCGGCGGCGGCAGCGAGCGGCCAGCGCGATCGACCAACGTCATCCCGCGCGCCGGCTCCAGCATCTGCAACATCGCCCGCATTCCCTGCAAGGCGGCGTCCGGGTGTACCGTCTCGTCGATCCGCCGGCGGATGGCGGCGATCTCGACGCGCTGCAAGCCACCGGCCGCGTCCGGTCTCACCACCTTCGCACAGGCGGTCAGCAGTTGCGTCGCGAGTCCGGGGGGGCCTGCCGACGCCGTGGCGGTCTCGGCCGTGGCCGGCAGCCAGCGCCGCGCCAGATCGTGCAGCCGCCGTCGCGTCGTGTAGCCGAGCCCGAAGTCCATCAGATTGGCATCGGGCGTCGGTTGCATCGCCGCCATGCCCAGCAGCAACCGCGCGGCGACCTGCTGCTGTTCGTGCGGGCGGGTGTCCAGTTCGCGTTCGAGGGCCGCCACCGCATCGACATCGTCGCCGGCCTGCACTACCGCCAGTACCGAAGTGAGCGTTGCCGGGAACGTCGCGCCCGGCCGCAGGAGCGTGGCGCGGACCAGATCGCCGGTCGCCTGGTTGAGATGCATGACGGCCGCCGTGAGGTTGGCGACGGCGCGACCCAGACAGAGGCGGTAGAGGCGGATGTCGATCGACAGATCGTCGGCGCGGCGCACGACGGCCGAGATCGCGCGATCGTAGAGCCGCAACGCCTCGAAACCGCGCCCTTCGGCGAGCAGGGTGGTCGCTTCGGGCAACGGGTCGTCGATGTAGGCGGTCTGCATCGCCGCGGGCATCGGGTCGGACGGCAGTTCGGCGGCGGCTTCGCGC
Organism: Planctomycetota bacterium; assembly: GCA_016713175.1. GTDB lineage: Bacteria > Planctomycetota > UBA1135 > UBA1135 > UBA2386 > JADJPQ01. The sequence goes on along the minus strand of JADJPQ010000003.1, from coordinate 335,524 downwards.
AGGCTCCTCAGGATCGTTTCGTTCGCACTCGCCGTCGCGACGCTGCCGCCGACGAGGCATTCCAGCAGCCGGTCTGGGCCGGCGGGAGGCCCGGGCTCGGCGCGGATCATGTCGGCGATCCGCGTCAACAGCACCTGGTGGCGCGACAACAGACCCTGTCTGGTCTCGCGCCGCAGTACGGAGAACAGCGTCACGGTCAGCAACAGCAGCACGACGGCCGCGGCCAGCGCGCCGGCCAGCACCGGGTTCTTGCGCGCCCGCCGCCACAGCCGCAGCCACAGCGGTTGCCGCCGGATCTGCACCGGTTCGCCGTCGGCGATGCGCTGCAGATCGCGCGCCAGCACTTCGCCATCCTGATAGCGATCCTGCGGTTCGCGGCTGAGCAGCTTGTCGAGCACCGCTTCGAGGTCGCGCGGTGGTTTCGGCAGCAGATCGCGCAGCCGGCGGGGCGTGCCGTACAGGATCGATTGCAGCACCGCTTCGGTCGTCTTGCCAGCGAGCGGCAGTTCGCCGGTCACCGCTTCGAACATCGTCACGCCGAGCGAGTACAGGTCGGAGGCGGGCGTCAGGTCGCGGCCGGCCGCCTGTTCGGGCGAACTGTAGTGCAGCGTGCCGAGGAATCCGCCGCCCTTCGAGGTCAGCCGCACCGAGCCCTGATCGAGGACCTTGGCCAGGCCGAAGTCGGTCAGCGCCAACGTGCCGTCGGCGGCGACCAGGATGTTCCCGGGCTTGACGTCGCGGTGCAGGATCCGGCGTCGATGGGCGAGCCCGAGCGCGTCGGCGACGCCGGCGAAACGGCGCGCGGCGTCGATCGGCGCCAACGGCTTCCTCTGCATGCGCCGCGCCGCGTGGATGTGCTTGTCGAGGCTGATGCCGTCGACGCGCTCCATCGCGAAGAACAGCATCCCCGCCGCTTCGCCGTAGTCGTAGATCGGCACGATGTGCCGGTGGTGCAACGCGGCGGTGGCCTTGGCCTCGGCCCGGAAGCGCTGCCGCATCGTCGGATCGGCCGACCAGGTCGGCGACAGCACCTTCAGCGCGACTTCGCGTTCGAGCTGGTCCTGGAACGCGAGGTAGACGGTGCCCATGCCGCCGCGACCGAGCAGGCCCTGGATCGCGTAGACGCCGAGTCGCTCGGGGACGTCGGTCGCGCCGCCGACCACCGAGCTGACGAAGTCGAGCGCATTGAGCCGGCCGAGCAGATCGTCGGCCTGCGCCGAGCCCTCGGCCTGCAATCGCCGCCGCAGTTCGGCGCCGGTGCTCGAACCCGACAGCGCATCGGCCATCCGCCGATCGGCGTCGTCGTCCGGCTCGAGGGCCTGGGCAATCCGGGTCGGCGGGCCGTCGGCGCTCACAGCTTCAGTTCTTCCGCCAGCCGCTTCAGCGCGCGGCTGAGCAAGAGGTGGATCGCGTTCTCGCTGCGCTCCATCCGATCGCCGACTTCCTTGGCGGACAGGCCCTCGATCTTGTTCAGCAGGATCACCTCGCGATGGTCGTCCGACAGCCGCGTCAGCGCCTGTTCGAGCAGCCCGAGGCGGTCCTTGCGGTCGGCAGCGGTCACCGGGCCCGATCGGCGATCGGCCACCGGCAGGTCGGTCTTGATCGCGTGTTCGCGCCGCGGATCGCGGGCAGCGACTCCGACCTGATCGCGCAGGATGCGGGCAACCTTGCGCCGGGCGAGGGTCACGAGCCAGGCGCCGGCGTTGGCCTCGTCCGACAGCGTCTTCCAGCTGTGGATCGCTTCGATCGCGACCTCCTGCAGGATGTCCTCGGGGTCCATGCGGGTGCGCAGGTCCGGACCCATCCGCAGGTAGATCACCGACAGCAGCCGTTCGCGGTGCTGTTCGAAGGCGATCTCGGGGGTCAGGGGCATGAGGGGGTGCGCTACCGGGAACGGCGACAAGGATTCCAAGATCGGGATCGATGCCGCGGGTGCAACAGGCGAGCCTGTTTCCCCCATTGCACCGGCTGGAGGTGGTTTGTGCCACTGCGGTCCGGCGGAAGCCCGGGCTGCTGGGCAGCGGGCCGGGGTTCTCGATCCATGCCAGCGGTCCTACGATCGTCCGCCTGTGACCGGGTGCCACGCGTTGTTTCGGGACATGGTCCGGCCGCAGGGCCTGGCCGCGGTCGTGGCTTGGGCACCGGCGGTCAGCGCCCAGCACCCCGAGACCTTCGTGGTCTGGCGATCGATGGATCCAATGATCGCCGCCAACCCTGCCGGAACGGCGCCCGGCGACGCGTTCGCACGCGCCGAACTGGTGACCAGATTGCAGGGAATCGCGCACGGCGAACGGCTGCGGCTGCAGCAGGAACTGCAGTCGCTGCGCGGCGAAGTCGTGGCGGCGTTGGCGGCGACGCCGGCCGCCGTGGTCCGGGTGCCCGCGGATCGGGTCGCCGACCTGCTGCGGATCCCGGGTGTCCTCCGGGTCGAGCGGGCGCAGCCTGCCCCGGCGTGCCTCGAGGCGGCGACCGCCGCGTCGCATCACGATGCCGATCACGTGCACGGCGCGTTGGCGCAGCGCGGCGCCGGCGTCGTCGTCGCGGTCGTCGACACCGGGATCGAACTGCTGCACCTGCCGACCCAATTGCCGCATCCCGCGTTCCTGGACGCGTCGGGCCAGAGCCGGGTCGTGCGCGCGTGGTCGGCGTTCGGCACCGGGCTGATCGACCTGACCGACCGGGTCGGGCATGGCACCAACGTCGCGGCGATCGCCGTCGGCCGCCGCTGGAACGGCCTGCCCGAGGTCGACGACGGCTTTGCCCCGGCGGCCAGCATCGCCAGCTATCGCGTGACGCCGGACCTGTCCGATGTCGCGACCACGGCGACGCTGGCGCAGGCCTACGACCAGATCCTGATCGACCGGCTCGCCGGGCTGCCGATCGTCGCCGTCAACTGCAGCTTCAAGGGCAGCCCTGATCCGCTCGCGGTCGATCAGGTTGCCCTCGATCGGCTGGCAAGGCTGGGCGATGTCGTCGTCGTCGTGTCCGCCGGCAATGCCGAGCCGGGTGATCCCGAACCGCTGCCGACGGTGCAGAGCCAGGCGGCGTGCAACGGCCTGGCGATCGGGGGCATCGACAAGAACACCCGCGCGCTGAGCGTGTTCTCGGCGGTCGGGCCGCTGCCCGGCGACGGCGAACGCACCTACCCCGATCTGATGGCCATCGGGCAGGACGTGCACACGGCGCGGCGCGGCGATGCGACCACGTTCGACACGGTCAGCGGCACGAGTTTCTCGGTGCCGATGGTCGTCGGCAGCGCGGCGCTGTTGCGCGCGGCCCGGCCGGATCTCGATGCGCTGACCTGCAAGGCGCTGCTGCTGCAGAACGTGGCCGATCTGATCGCCGCGAATCCGGGCCGCAGCCGCAATCACATCGGGGTTGGCATGCTGCGGACCGACCTCGCGGTCATCGCCGCGCTGGCGGCGCAGCCGAATCCGGCGGCGCCGGCGGCCGGTGGCACGTTCGCGGCTGCCGGCGCGCTGGCCACGGGCACGGCCTCGACCTGGACGATGCCGCTGAACGGTGGCGCGCGCTATGCCGTCGCGGCGGCGTGGTGGCGCACCGACACCGCCAGTGCGGTCTGGCCCGAACTCGATGTCGTCGTGCGTGACGCGGCCGGCGGCGAGGTCGCCAGCGGTATCGCGCGCCGCAACCTGTATGAACGCTTCGTGTTCGTGGCCCCCGCGACCGGGGCGTACGGGATCGAACTGCGTTCGGTCAGCGGTGCGACGGCGGAGTTCGCGCTGGTCGTCGGACCGGATCGTTCGAACGGGCCGGCGAACGGCGCGGTGACCGTGCTGGCGCCCGGCTGTCCGGGCAGCGGCCCGCGGCTCGACGCGCAGTTGGTGCTGCCGACCGGCGGCGGCGCGTTCGGCGCCATCAGGACCAACAAGCCGTTGGCGGATCGGCCCTGCACCGTGCTGGTCGGCTACGATCGAGCCTCGATCCCGTCGGCGCGGATGATCCACGCGCTGGCTTGCCGACGCGCCGCGCACGAAGCCGGGACTGCCGCGGTCACGGTGACGACCCGGGTGACGCTCGGCTACTCGCAGAATCACCCGGATGCGCTGGCGACCAGCCTGCCGCTGGCCGCGAACTTCGATCCGAGCGCACCCCAGGTGACGACGACTGCGACCATGGTGCTGGCGGCGACGAACGGGCCGGCGACGCCGGCGGAATTCGACTTCGTGCTGCCGTTGGCGACGCCGTTCCTGCTCGATCCGGCGCTCGGTCATCCGTTGTTGCAGTTCGAAGTGCTCGGCAATTCGAGTGGTTCGGCCGCGCTGCCGATCCGTTTCGATGCCGTACCGGCTCCGGTCGGCGCGACTGGGCGCGTCCTGCTGTATGCGGGCAGCACCACGGTGTTGCCGGCGAACGTCCGGCTGGTGACGGCGTTCGTCGGCGCCACTCCGGCCGGCGCCGTCCCGCGGCACGACCACGACGGTGAACCGCGGATCGGCGGCAACTGGACGCTGGCGCTGCGCGATGCGGCGCCATCGGCGTTGGCCTTGTTGCTGCAGGGGTTGTCGGCCAGCGAGTGGGGAGGGGTGCCGTTACCGCTGGCGCTGGCGCCGTTCGGTGCGCCCGGTTGTGCGCTGGCGGTTGCCGGCGAGGCCGCCTTGGCAGTGCCGCTCGATGGCACGGGGCAGGCCAGCGTCGGCTTCGCGATCCCGGCGACGCCGACCCTCGTCGGCGCGGTGCTGTTCCATCAGTTCGTCGTGTTCGACGCTGCGGCCAACGCCGCCGGCCTGGTCGTCAGCGATGCCAGCCGCGCCGTCGTCGGCGGCTGAGGTCTACAGTTCGGCCGGCAACCGCCGCAGCTTGCCATCGCGGCCAACGCACGCCAGCCTGGTCTCACCGGTGGTGCAGACGGCGCCATCGCGCTCGCGGCGAGCCTCGTACTCGAGCACGATCTGCACCTTGCTGCGGTCCTTGACCCGCAACCGGATCGCGACGACGTCGTCGTAGTCGACTGGTTTGTGATAGCGGCAGATGAACTCGACGATCTGCAGCAGGTTGCCCTCGTCCTCCAGTTGCCGGTAGGTCTTGCCGCGGCGCCGCATCCACTCGGTCCGCGCCTCCTCGAACCAGTCGACATAGGCGCCGTGATGGGCCACCGCCATCCGGTCGGTCTCACAGTAGCGCACGCGGATGCGATGCGGCGGCTCGTCGAACTCGTTCATGTCGGCGAGGGTATTGGGGTGGCGGGGCCGCTGCCATGGTCGGCCGTGCGCGTCGTGCCGTATGCTGCCGCCTTGTTCCTCCGCATTTGCCGGAAGGAAACCACCGAACTCCCCTCCAAGCGCCGCCATGACGCTCCGTCCGCTGCTGTCGTTGTTGCCTCCCGCCGTCCTGCTGTGCGCCTGCGCCACCGCTCCTGAACCACGGCAAAAGGGCGATCCGAACGACCCGCTGCTGCAGGAACAGATCGCCGACAAGAAGCTGACGATCGCCAACGAGAAGGCGTGGCGCGACTACATGCGGGTGCTGATGCGCCTCGAGGATGCGCTGGAGACGTATGTCGGCCTGATCGGCAACGGCGGCGTGACCGATGGTCCCAAGAAGCTGGGTCAGGTCGAACGGCTGATCCACGACCTGGTGAACGGCCATGACGTCAATCCGGCCGACGCGGTCGGGCCGACGCGCGGCAACTATTCGCACCTGCTGGCGACCGCGGCCGACGGTTCCGTGGTGGCCAACCAGGGCACCGCGCTGGCGGCGCTCGGCTTCTCCGGCAACAAGGAAGTGCTGTCGGTGCTGGTCAACGGCGCGATGTCGACGGATCCGTTCCTGGTCGATCGGGCGGTGCTGGGTCTGGCGGTGCTGCGCGACCCGCAGACCCCGATCGGCGTGTTGGCGAAGATCATGGACGATCCGGCGCATGCCGAGGAGAGTCGGGCGCAGGCGGCGTGGGCGATCTTTCGCGTCCAGGAGACCGTGCTCGACAAGGAGCCGGTCTTGACCGTCTGGCGGCGGCTGGTCGCGGCCGAACCGGGAACGGTGCTGGCGCCGGTGCTGATGACCGCGATCCGGGGGCTTGGTGTCACGCGCGATCCGGGCTTCGCCGACGTCGTCGCCCGCCATGCGCGGCACCCGATGCCGAAGGTCCGCGAGGCCGTTGCCATCGCGCTCGGTCGGATGAACGCGCAGATGCAGGTCGAGACGTTGCTGGGCATGCTCGGCACCGACGAGACCAGCCCGAACGTCCGGCTGTGGGCCAGCAAGGCGCTGACCCAGCTTGCCGGTGGGGTCGATCGGGGGTACGACGTCAAGGCATGGCGACAGGTGTTCGATCGCCAGCCAGCTCCGGTGCAGTTGTTGCCGGCCGCCGATGCTCCGGCGACGACCGGCACGGCCGTGCCCAAGGACAAGTAGTCCACCGCGCCGCGGCGCGATGCGCGATCGCGCTCCTGCTCGCGGCCGCCGCCTGTGGTGACGGTACGCCCGCCGACGCGGCCGCGCCGATCGAGGTCCTGGCGACGTTGACCGATGCCGATGTTCCGGTCGCCGTCGTGCGCGCGTGCATCGGACCGTTGTCCGGCCTCGATCAGGCGGCGATCGAAGTGACGTTGCCCGACGGGGTCGTCGAGAAGTTCTGCGTGCGACTGCCCGAGGCGATCCGTTCCCAGGACCAACCGGCCGCGTTCGTGGTCGGCGACGATGCCTGGCAGGTGATGGACGGCGCCGCCGCGCCACTGCCTGCAGAAAGGCGCGAACGGTTGCTGGCGCTGCGCGAACTCGCCGAGGTCGCGACGCTCGGTCCGGTCCGGCGGTGCGTGGTCTGCACGCGCGTCGCGGCGACGACGTTCTCGCTGCTGCAACCGGATGGTCGCACGTACGTGATGACGTTGGCCGCTGGCAGTCTGCTGCCGGACGCGCTGGCGGTCGGCGAGCGCAGTCATCGGATCCAGGAGTTCCTGGACACGCCGACGACCCACGTGCCGAGCGCGATCGTGGCGCCGGAACTGGGTTCTTGCCGGGTCAAGATCACGCTGCACGATGCCGGCTGGCCGGGGGATTGGTTCGCGCGCCCACAGGTCGCGTCCACGTCCACGCCCTCGGCAGCGAAGGCGACCGTGCAGATGCCGACCGAACGCACCGTCAGCTCGGGGCAGCCGCGAATGCCCAAGATCGAGTCCGTGCGGGCGCTGCGGTGGCTCTGCGTCGCCGATCCGGGTGATTGGCCGACCCGCGCGGCGGTCTATCGTCAGCATGCGGAAGCGGTGCAGGCTGCCGATCAGGCGTTGGCCGGGTTTCCGGCGTTCTTCCGCGACGGTGATCGCGACCTCATGGCGATCGGTTTCCGGGCCCGCGAAGGGGCAGAGCCCTACTCGGCGGGCGCCGGCATCGAGGTCCGCGAACTGCCCGCCGGCCGCGCGTTGGTGGTGTTTCCGCGTGGCGAGGACTTCGCGGCGTGCGCCGCGAACGGCAGCCAGCTGCTGCAGACAGCCATGGCCGAACGCAAGCTGACGGCGGCGGGCCCGATCGTCGCGCAGCCGTATTTCCACCTGCAGAAGGAAGTGCCCGACGCCGACCGGCTGCGTTCGCCGACGGTCCGTGTATCGGTTCTGTTGCAGTGAGCCGCCGTTCGGTCCGCCGGCTATCGTGGTCGTCCATGTGCAGGTCCATCGCGCTCGTGGTACTGGCGGTCGTGGCATTGCCGATGGCGGCGCAGAAGCCGGTCTCTGGCCCGCCGCGCGGCACGACACTGCCGGCGCTGCGCGTCGCCGCCGTCGCTGGCGCCGATGCGGGCCGTGAGTTCGATCTGGCGGAACGTCTGCGCCTGGGCCCCGCCGCGGTGTTGTTCGTGCACGCGCTCGATCGCAACACCGCGCCGGTGCTGCGCGCGTTCGATCAGGAATCGGCGGCGCTCGCGGTGCTCGGCATGACCGCCGGCATCGTCTATCTGGCTCCCGATCGCACCGAGGCCGAGCAGCGGGTGCCGGTGGTGTCCAGGGCGTTGTCGCTGTTGACTCCGATGTTGGTGTCGGCAGATGGCGCCGAAGGCCCCGGCGGCTATGCCCTGTCGCGCAAGGCGACGCTGACCTTGGTGCTGGCCCGCGACGGCGTGGTCACCGATTCGGTGACGCTGGTCGACACCGGCCGTCAGGACCTGGAGTTCCTGCAGTTGTGTCTGGCCAGCATTGCCGGCACACCGCCCGACGATCGCGAGCTGTCGACCGCGGTCGAACGCGCGGTGCCGGCGGAGGTCCCGGCGTTGCGCCGGATCGTCGTGCAACTCGAACAGCAGCGGCGGGTGCTGCTGCAACAACTCGAACAGGCGAGGCAGGCGCAGGCGGCGGCGCGGCGCGGCGATGCGGTGCGGCCGGCGATGACGGATGCGGCGCCCGCGGCGCGGCCGGCAGCGACCCGCGAACCACCGCCGACCGAGGCCGACGCAGTGGCCGCGGTTGCCGCAGCCGTGCAAGACGCCGAACTCGGCCAGATCGTTCGCCGCTGGCTGCGGCGCGATGCGACGGCGTCGGATCTCGACGACGCGATGGCGGCACTCGAACGGCGGTTGCAGGCCGAACCAACCGTGCGCGAACAGGCGATCGCTGCCGGCAAGGCGATCCTCGCGCATCAGGCCGGTTCCGAAGCGGCCCGGCAGCGCTTGCGCGATTGGCTGCAACGTCAGGGCGGCTGATGCGGGGCGCACTCTGGGTGCTGGGGCTCATTGCCTTGCCGACCGTTGCGACGCCGGGTGGGCCGAAGGTCGCGCCGCCGGTGACGTTCGCCGATCACGTGCTGCCGCTGTTGCAGCGGCAAGGCTGTGCCTCGGCCTACTGCCATGGCAGTGCCACCGGGCGCGGCGGCTTCAAGCTGTCGCTGTTCGGCAGCGATCCGGACGCGGACTGGCGGGCGTTGGCGACCGATCTCGGCGGGCGGCGGCTCGATCTGCGCGATCCTGACCGCAGTCTGCTGTTGCAGAAGGGCTCGGGCCGCGTCCCCCACGGCGGCGGCACCCGGCTGCCGCGCGATGCCGCGGCGTACGCGCTGCTGCGCGACTGGATTGCGGGTGGCGCACTCCGGGGCGCCGTCGAACCGGCAGCGAATGGACTGGCGGTCGAACTGGTCGGCGAGCGGTTGCGGGCCACGGCAACGATGCCGAACGGGCAGGCCGACGTGTCCGCACTGGCGGTTTTCGGCAGCAGCGAAGAGACCGTCGTTGCGGTGGCCGCGGATGGCCGGATCACGGTCCATGGTGCTGGTGAAACGTTCGTGACCGCGCGCTACGGCGGTCGCGATGCCGTGCTCCGGATCGTACGGCGCGCCGCTGACGCGCCGAATGCGCCACCGGCGGAGGGTCACACCGCCGATCGCGCATGGCTTGGTTGGCTCGGCGAACTCGGCCTGTCACCGGCGCCGCGTGCCGCACCACATCGGCTGGTGCGCCGGCTGCATCTCGACCTGGCCGGTCGCCCGCCAGCGCCGCACGAAGTGCGGGCGTTCGTCGATCTGCCGGCGACCGTCGCCGTTGCGGTGACCGCCGAACGGCTGTTGGCGACCAGCGCGTTCACCGACGAGTTTGCCCGGCATCTGGCCGAGATGTTCGAGGTCGCGGGCGAGGCTGCGCCGATGCAGGCCGAACGCCAGGCGGCGCTGCGCGAACGACTGCACGCGGCCGTTGCCGCCGGACAGCCGCTGGACCAACTCGTTCGCGAGCTGCTGGCTTCGGGAGCCCCGCTGCTGGAGCGGTTCGGCGACCCGCGCGATCGGGCGGAGTTCGTCGGCCGCGCGTTCTTCGGCATGCAGATCGGTTGCGCGCGCTGCCACGACCATCCGAACGACCGCTGGCGGCAGCGGGATCATCAGGGCTTCTCGGCGTTGTTGGCGACCCGGCGCGGCACTGGCGGCGAACTGCTGGCCGGCGCGGTGTTCGACGAAGGGACCGGCGACGCCTGTCCGCCGGTGATGTTGCCGATTGCACCGGCGGTTCCGGCGGCCCCGGCCGACCTCGAACAACGACACGCCGCGCTGCGCGATGCGGTGTTGACCGGTAGCGACGTGTTTGCCCGCAACTTCTGCAACCGGCTGCTCGGCTGGCTGCTCGGTCGTGCGCCGGTCGAACCGGTCGACGATCATCGCCTGGCGAATCCCGCGCGCTGCGCGCCGTTGCTCGAGGCGGCGGTGGCGGAGTATCGGCGCACGAACGGCGATCTGCGGGCGCTGGTGCGTTGGGTCGTGACCAGTGCTCTGTGGGCGGTCGACAGCGAACCGGTCGGCGAGAACGACGAACTGGCGGCACGCTACTTCGCCCGCCAGCAGGCCCGGCCGCTGTCGGCAGATCGTCTGGCGCGGGCGTCGGCGTATGTGCTGGACGCGTCGGCGACGTCGTTGCCGGTGGATCCCCTGGCGCGCGAACTGAATCGACGCCACGGCGAGTGGCTCGGCGCGGCCGTGCGTTCTCCGGGCGGTGCAATCGACCTGATCGCCGCCACCGCGAACGGCGACGCCGCGCTGGCCGAACTGTTCCTGCAGATCCTCGGCCGGCCGCCGCGTGCCGACGAGATCGCCGAGCTGCTGCCGCGGCTGTCGACGCCACCGTTGCGCGATCGCCTCATCGAACTGGCCCATGCCCTGCTGCTGACCCGCGAATTCGCTTCCCGCCGATGACCTGCACCCGCCGCCACTTCCTGTCCGCGATGTCGGCCCTGCCGTTCGCATCGGCGTTGTCGCTGCCGCGCCGATCTCGGCGGCGGTTGCCGATGATCCTGATCTGGCTCGACGGCGGCGCGTCGCACCTCGAACTGTTCGATGGCAAACCCGAAGCGCCCGGCGAAGTGCGCGGTGACAGTCGTTGGATCCGCGGCGCGATCGACGGCACCTGGCTCGGCGATGGTCTGCCGCGGCTGGCCGGACGGTTGTCGCGCTGCGCGCTGATCCGGTCGTTGACGCACGGCGAAGGCAATCACGACCGGGCGTCGGCGTTCGTGCTGACCGGCCGGCGGCCGTCGCCGGTGTTGCGGTATCCGTCGCTGGGCGCTGCGCTCGCGAGCCTGGCCGAGCCGGGCACGCTGCCGTCGTTCGTCGCGTTGCCGAGCGTGCCCGAACATGCCGGCGCCGGCTTCCTGCCGCGGCATTGCGGACCATTCGTGGTCAGTGCGAGCGCGCCGGGTGCCTTCGTGGCCCCGGATCTGGTGCCGGCCCCGGGGCAGGCCGCGGTCGATGAACTGACCGATCTGCTCGATCGCCTCGATGGCGCGCCGCGCTCGCCGGCCGAGGCGGCGCGCGACCGGTTCGTGGCGCAGGCGCGCGCGATGGGCGCCGATCCGGCCGTTCGCTCGCTGTTCGACACTGCCGCCGAACCGGCTGCCGAGCACGAACGCTTCGGCCGTCACCCGCTCGGTCGCGCCTGCCAGCTGGCCACGCGGCTGTGCGAAGGCGGCGTCGACACGGTGCTGGTGCGCCACACCGGCTGGGATCACCATCGCCAGATCCGCCACGCGATGACCTACGGGTTCCCGGGGCCGATGACGCAGCTCGACAGCGCCATCTCGGCGCTGCTCGATCGGCAGCAACAACGCGGCACCGAGCTGCTGCTGTGCGTCGCGTCCGAGTTCGGCCGCACGCCCCGGCTGAATCCCGATGGTGGTCGCGACCATTGGCCGCGCGCCGGTTTTGCGCTGCTCGCCGGCACCGGCATCCGGGCCGGCGTCGTGCACGGCAGCACCGATGCTCGCGGCGAAGAGCCGGCCACCGATGCCTGTTCCCCGGGTGATCTGTTCGCCACGCTGCTGGCGGCGCGGGGCATCGCGCCGGACACGGTGTTGCACACCGACACCGGGCGTCCGATCCGGCTGCTGCCCGAGGATGCGTCGCCGATCGGTGCCGTACTGGCATGAACCCGGATTGCCGCGAACGGAATCGGACGACACGCGCGTGCCCGTCGCTTTGATCGCCGCCGTGACCTTGTCCCGCGAGTTCATGTTGGCCCGCGCCGCGGCGCGCGATCGGCGCTACGACGGCGTGTTCCTGACCTGTGTCCGCACCACGGGCATCTACTGCCTGCCGTCGTGCAAGGCGCGCACGCCGCTGCCGGCCAACGTGGAGCACTGCGTGACGCCGCTCGAGGCGCGGGCGCGCGGCTTCCGCGCCTGTCGCCGCTGTCGGCCCGACGAGTTCCATGCCGGGCGGGATCCGGCGCACGAACGGTTGCAGACGGTGCTGGCGGCCGTGCGTTCGCGGCCGGGTGACTTCGCCGATGCGGCGGCGATCGCGTCGACTTTGCAGGTCGGCGTCACCAAGATGGCGGCGCTGTTCCGGCAGCATCTGCACGCGTCGGCCGGCGACACGTTGCTGGCGGCGCGGATCGCGTTTGCCTGCGAACGGCTGGCGACGTCGCGGGCTCGGGTGCTCGACATCGCGCTCGATGCCGGCTTTGCCAGCAGCAGCGCGTTCCATGACAACTTCAAGCGGCGCACCGGCACGACCCCCGAGAGTTATCGCCGGTTGCTGCGCGCCGATCGCTTCACGCTCGAGTTGCCGTCTGCGTTCCCACGCGCGGAGTTCCTGCGGTTGTGGGGTCGCGATGCCGGCGGCACGTGCGAACGGCTGGTCGATGGGGTGCTGCACAAGGCGTTTGCGCTGGCGGGGAGGCCGGCGGTGCTGTCGTTGGCGGTGCGCCATGGGCGGGCCGAGTGTCGGGTCGAAGGCGCCGGCACAGGCCCGGAAGCCATGCGGCAGGCGCATGCGACCGTCGTCCGGATGCTGGACTTCGCTGGCGATCCGGAGCCGGGGATCGCCCATCTGCGCCGTGAACCGGCATTGCGCCCACTGTTGCGCGCGCGCCCAGGACTGCGGCTGTTGCCAGCGGCGACGCCGTGGGAGTGCCTGGCGTGGGCGATCGTCGGCCAGCAAGTCAACGTTGCGTTCGCGGCGGCGCTGCGGTCGGCGTGGATCGAGCGTCTGGGCGAACGGATCGGTGATCTGTACGTGCATCCATCGCCCAGCGCGGCCGCGGCGCTCGACGTCGGTGCTCTGCGGCGGCTGCGCTTCTCGGGGCCCAAGGCCACGCATCTGCTGACTGCGGCCGCGGCTGCCGCCGGTCCGTCGTTGCCACTCGACGACCTGAAGCACGCCACCGCGACGCAAGCAGGTCGGCAGCTCGCGGCGGTGCGCGGGATCGGGCCATGGACCGTCGGCTATGTGCTGCTGCGCGGCTTCCAGTTCGTCGATGCGCTGCCGGTTGGCGATGTCGTGCTCGCTCAGGCGCTGCAGCAGACGCTTGGGTTGCAAGAACGTCCCGACGCCGATGGCGTGGTCGCCGCCACCGCGCCGTTCGCGCCCTATCGCGGGCAACTCACCATGCATTTGTGGAACGCTGCCGCGGAGCGTTGAAGGCGGGGCGAGTCACCACCGCGTCCGCAAACTACGAGGAACGCTTGGCCACGCGCGGTTCGACCGCCGAGTCGGCGGCTTCGAACAACGCGAACTTGCTGACGATCTGGACGTGGATCGGTCCGTCGCCACAAGGGTCTGGCAACGAAGGCTGGCTCTGCCCGGCGCGCCAGGCCAGTTCGAGGCGCAGAAGTCGCAGCCCGGCGCGAGCGCGGCGCAGCTGGCGTTCCTCGCCGATCAGCGGCGGTGCGAAGATCTGGACGAAGATGTTCGGCGACGCCAGCAGCACGTCTTCGGCCTGCTGCAGTTGCGCCCGGCGACTCGACCATGGTTGGTCGACGTTGGCTTCCTGCAGCTGCGTGCTCACCAGGAACACGTGATCGAGTGCGGAGTACACCATGAAGGCTGGACTGAAGCCGTACCGCCACGCCCGCATGCGACCGCCGTGGTCGGCGAGTGCGAGCATGGGTCTCAGGTCGTCGGCCTGGATCGCCAGGTCGTAGGCCATCGGCAGTCCGGCTGGCAGCCAGTCGTCGAGTTCGGCGAGTCCGGTCGCGAAGCGTTCGCGGTCCTGCTGCTCGAGGGTGGCGACGCGTTCGGGCGGCCACACCTTCCACAACGACTCGAGTCCGGCGACTCCGAACCGCTGGGTCGAACGCAGCGGCGAACCGACCAGGTCACCGGCGAACGTGGCGAGGTCGAGGGCGCCATCCACGGCGTCCGCACCTCGGCCCTCATCGAGTCGGGCGCCCAGTTCGCGACACGCCAGGGACATCAACCGGACCACGAGCAGGTCGTTGTCCTGGTGCGGTGCCACCATGGGCAATCGCGAGTTTGCGCACGCCGCCGCGCCACGCAGGGCTTCGAACAGCGGCGCCACCAGCGGCCGATACTTCTTCCAGGCGACTTCCTGGCCGTCGGGCTCCAGCCCGTCGATGTCCCGCAGCACGGAGGGCCAGCGGGTGACGATCGCGATCGCCTGGTCGTGGAAGTCCATCGCGGCGCCTTCGATCGGCTCGCCGCGGGCGCGGCGCAAGGGCGGCAGGGTCGCCCATTCCGCCTTCGCAGCGGCGACGAGTTGTGCCACCTGTTCTTGCTTCTGGCCTGGCGCGAACATCGCCCAGGTCGCCGCGGCGACGAACAGCAATCCTCCCGCGGTCGCAAGCCACCGTTTCTTCGTGCTGCTCGGTGGCGTGATCGACGGTTCGGTCATGCTTCTCGATCGGCGATCGTAGCAGGAGTGTCGTCTCGTCGGCGTTGGGCATGCGAGGCATTGGCGCGCGCGGTTGTTGGGTCTCGCGAAGCCTCGTAGCGCTCCGCGACGCGCTGGTGGGTTGCCCCTTCCGATGGAGTAGAATGGCCGGCAGTCGAATCGGATGGCCCTGGATTGCCTTCCCGCCGTTCCGAACGCACAGGATCAACATGTCGGACGAAGCCAGGACCATCAGAGGGGTCGCCGCCGAGTACTCTGATCACGCAAAGGCCAAGTTCGCCACCGAGGCCGACGGGTGGCTTGTCGCCTACTCGATGGTTCGCGGCACCACCGTCGTGACCAATGAGCAGCCAAGGCCCGACTCGCGAAGCCGAGTGCCGTTGCCGGACGTGTGCTCGCAGTTCAAGGTGCCGTCCAAGGACACGTTCACCATGCTCCGGAGCCTGGCTGTGAAGCCGGATCTTCGGGCAAAGCG
Organism: Planctomycetota bacterium; assembly: GCA_016713175.1. Taxonomy (GTDB): domain Bacteria; phylum Planctomycetota; class UBA1135; order UBA1135; family UBA2386; genus JADJPQ01. Next base: position 320,495 of record JADJPQ010000003.1, on the reverse strand, counting down.
GGTGCCATGACGACCAAGTCGCAGGCACGCAGGACATTTTGCATTGTAGTTGTGGCTCTCCTGTTTGGTGCGTTCCTGCTGGCGGAACTCACTCGCGGCGATGCTGATTCGGTTGCGCCAGGCGTAGTCGGCGATCATGGTGAGACGGTGGTCAGCATCGGCGACGAGGTCGCACCGTCCACAACCGAACCATCGGTCGCCGAGAGGACCGCTGAGTCCCAGAGCAGCCAGCTGCGGTTCGTCGATGCCGAGACCGACGCGCCGATTGCTGGTTTGGCCGTTGCGAGGCCGGCAGACCGGCTCGCGACACGGACCATGAACGATGGGCGGCTGACGGACGCGCTGGTTCCCGGCTCGTATGCCTTTGCGTCGGAATCGCATGGGGCCGGAGTCCTGGTGCTGCCCGACCAGCACGGTGAGCAGGATGTGCGATTGGCCAGAGAGGGTCGTGCGTTGCTGGACCTGCAGGAGATCCCTGCTGGGCGAACGCTGACGCTGCTTCTCGCCAACCCACAATCCAGCGAGAGCCCGATCGTGCAGCGGCGGCAGCGGATCGCCCTGGAAGTTGTTGCGTCGTCGGAAGTGTCAGTCAGCGGCTCGGTCGGTCGCTGGGGCGTACATTGTGATGCCGGCGCCATCGAGCCGGAGTTCATCGAATTGAGCCGGGCGGTGCCGCCGCCGAAATGGCGCCTGCGCCTGGGCACGGGGCGCGCGGACACGATTGCCGGAGTGGTACGAGACCGGCATGGCAACGCCTGTCCGGGGGTCACTGTGGCACTCGCGAGTCTGGCCACCAAGGTCGAGACTGACGCCGCCGGGCGGTTTTGCTTGCGACGCGCGGAGCCAAGCGCTGTCGTGAACTTCCTGTCTGTTTCGTCCGGCGGCCGATGGATGCCCGAGCACCACGCGGGACCGTTCCCGTGGGGCACGGCCGATGTCGCAATCGTATTGCAGGATCATCGCCAGAGGTGGATCCTCCGAGGCGAGATCGAGACTGGGCAGGATCTCCGCGTGCAAGCCCGCCCCCAGCAGCAACGCCGCGTGTCGTCGCGTGAACCCCCGCCGGAGTGGCAGGATCTACCGTTCGTGAGCGGGGATCGCCACTACCTGGTAGGGGACGATGTCCGTGACGGCGATTGGCTGCGGTTCTGCATCGGCAGCCGATTCGAATTTCGTAGGATGGGTGACCTGGAGTTGGTCGAGATCGGGTCGATCCGCGAGGTCCGGGGATACCGGGAGCCGCCGAGCACCACGTTGCGGGTGAAAGTGGTCGACGGCGCGGGGCGCCCGATCCGCAATGCCGCAGTGGACATCGTCGAGTCCGCACACGGTGAGACCGTTGCGGCTGCGCTTGCTCGGCAGGTCGTGGGGGCTGATGAGGCCTACGACCCAACCGTACCCCGGTTCGGGACTTCGATGGGCCGCTGTCTGGCGACCGCCATGACTGACGACAGCGGACTCGGGGAGATGCTGGTAGCGAGATTGGGGGACAGGTACGTACGCGCGACAGCCTCGGGTTACTCGGCTGTTTGCAAGCCGTTGCCCAGGGACGCTTCGGTGGTGCTGGCGCTGGCGTCGACGCAGAGTCTCTCAGGGCACGTGGCGGGAATCGACGAACCGTTGACGGTCGTGGCATTGCCGCTCGTCGGCGACGCACGCGACATCCGCTACTGCATGCTGGATGGCTCCGGTGCATACCGGATCGAAGGGTTGTCCGCGGGTGAATATGAACTGACCGTGATGCTCCGGGGAGCCGGCAATGGGCGGCGGTACCGATTCGGTCGTTGCCTCATCGGCGGCTCCGACCTCGTGCGTGACCTGGACGCATCGACCATTCCGACCGGCATCGCCGTCGGGATGCTCGCCGGCGGAGCGGGTGCCCGAGGGCCGCAGAGTGGCGACCTGATCGATTTGTTCCAGGAGATCAGTCCGGGTCGACGGGTGTCCTTCGGGTGGTTCCGGGCCAATGGGCAACAGGAGATCTTCCGCGCCCGGCTCCCGGTCGGGACTTACCAGGTCTCCTGGCGGGTGATCCGGAACGGTTCCGTGTCGACTCGCGAAGCCAGCAGCCAGTTCGGGATCGTCGCCGGGACCACTTCGACCTGGCCGCTCACTTTTGTCACCAGGAACGTGACGGTCAAGGTTTGCAGTCGCTCCACCGGACAAGCGGTCGAGAATCGCTGGTTCAGGAAAGAAGGCGGTGGGCTGGTGCGGACGAATGCGCAGGGGATCCTGCAGTTGGACGACGTCACCGGACTGCGCGTTCTGCTGCAGCCCCTTGCTCCTGTCCACGGCGACCTGGCGGATGTCGGACCGCTCCTGGAAGTGAGAACGGATGCCGACGTGGTCTGGTTGCCCGAGTGACACCGCCGCAAGGTCCTGGTCGGACCGCGCCTCACCGCGCCATCAGCAACCGCCGGTAATTGCGCGTGCCGAGCCAGCACCCGATCCCGCCGACCACGATCGCCAGCGTCCACGCGCCGCCGATCGCCCACGGCGCCAGCGTCGCCAGATCCAACCGCCGGATGCTGCTGCGCGACTGTTGCTGCGCGAACCAGACCCACGCGATGAACGCCGGCGACACCGCGACCTCGAACGCGAGCACCAGCAGCAACGCCGCACCGAGCGATCGGTGCCCCTGCGCCAGTTGCCCACCGGCATCCGGCCGCATCAACAGCGGCGCCGTGCCGATCACCGCGACGACGCCGAGCGCCACGGTGTTGCCCGCCAGCCCGATCGCCACGAACGTCGCCAGCGCCGGCCAGTCGGCGCCGAGCAGCTGCCGGCCGATCAGCAACACGACCAGCAGTGGCCAGAGCAGCAGCAGCCAGATCGCCTGCAGCTTGCCGGCCAGCAGTGCCCCCGGGCGCATCGGCGCACTCATGTAGAGTCCCCATTGCGGGCCATCCCACAAGACCAGCCGGCCCATGTGCGCATAGAGCACCATCAGCACCGCCAGGAACCACAGCGCGGCCATCGCCAGCAGATGCCGCACCGGCGCCGCCAGAACTTCCTGCGCCAGGATGCCGCGGATCAGCACCTGTTCCTTCGCCAGCACGAACACCAACAGCGCGAACACCAACAGGCCGAGCAGCGATCCCGGTTGCTGCAGCAGTTGCGCGAACTCCTTGCGGCGGATCGACGCCGTCGGTCGCGACGGCCAGCCAAACGCCCGCAGGCTGCCGAACGTGGGCCGCCCGGCGCGCTGATGGCGCTCGACCGCGGCCGGATGCAGGCGGCAGGTCAGCAGGAACAGCGTCAGGCTGGCGAGCAGCCAGCCGCCGATCTGCAGCAGCGCCGACAGATCGAGTTCGCCCTGTGCCGCCGCCGCCAGCAGCCGGCCGCCGGTCGCGACCATCCACGGCAGTTCGGGCCGGCTCGCCTGTTCGACCAGCCGCTGTGCCTGTGCCTGTTCGCTGGTCAGCACCGACGTCAGCAGGAACGCCGTGAACAGGAACGACGCCAGCGCCGCGACGATCGTCAGCACGATCTGCAGCCCGCGGCCGGCGAAGAACCGGACCAGCACGATCTGCACCGTCAGCACCGAAGTCAGCAGCGGCAGCATCGCCGCCAGGATCGCCAGCGGCAGCAATGCCCACGCGAGCGCATGGGCATCGGCGCCGGCGAGCAACAGGCAGACGAGCGGCAGCGCGAGCGCGGCCGACCACAACAGGGCCAGGAACGTCGCGCGGATCAGGCCCTGCAGCGGTGCGCGCCAGCGCGCCAGCGGCGCCGATTGCCACAGCGGCAGTTCGGGCGCGTCGAACAGTTGACGTTGCGCGAGCGCGAGCCCGAGCCAGCCGGCGACGACGGTGGCCGGCATCAGCGCGTAGCCGAGCAGGCCGCGCAGCGGTTCTGGATCCCCCGGAGCGAGCAGGTCGAGCACCATCGGGCTGCCGAGCACGGCCTGGCCGAGGAACCACGACAGCAGTGCGAGCACCGACAGGGCGACGATGCTGCCGAAGGCGAGGCGGCGGCCGTCGCGGCGGAGCGCGAGGTTGGCCAGGGCCTGCAGGTCGGCGCGCAGCAGCATGGGCGCAGCATCGCGTGCCCGCGCGCTGGCGTCCACGGCGTGTGCCGGCGAGTCAGTGCGCAGGGCGGCGTCCGCCGCTCACTTGCGGGCGGCCAGCCGTTCCTTCGTTCGCTCGTAGCGCTGCAACCGGGCGACGTATTCCTTCTGGTTGCCGCCCTGTTCGCTGGCCTGCTGTTGGTGTTCGATCGCGGCGTCGATCTGGCCGTTCAGGAACAGCACCAGCGCGACGGTGTCGCGATTGCCGAAGCTGAGTCCGGCGCCTTCCTGCTGCACCAGCGCCTCGACCAGGCCGAGCGCGAGCTGGTCGTGGTGGCCCATCGTCGGCAGCGCGGTGACCGCGTACCAGGCGTCGTTGTTCAGGTCCTCGTACAGCTCGGTGAACGCCCGGCTCTTCTGATAGGCCGCCAGCACGTCCGCGGCGGCTTTGGCATCGCCGAGACAGCGGCGGGCGACCGCGTACTCGGCGGCGAATCGCTGCCGTTGCGCCTGTGCGAGATCGCTGTCGCCGACTGTCGCCTTGGCCCGCGTCACTGCTTGTTGCGCCAGGTCCTTGAACATCAGCGGTTCTCTGGCGCTGGCCAGCAGGGTTGCGAACCGCAACTGGTCGCCCGGCCGCGTCAGCAGCTTCGGCAGCGTCTGGGCCAGTCGCGCCGCTTCGCGCGTCCGATCGGCGCGCAGCTGCGCGCGCAGCCAGGTCAGTTGCGCCGACGCGTTCTCGCGCGCCACCGCCGCGACTGGCGCCAGCACCAGCGCGAGTTGCTCCGCCAAGGCCTGGTCGTGTGGATTGCCGCGCAACACGAGGTCGGCGAACGTCAGCAGGCCGGCGCCGTCGGTGTCGATGGCCTTCAGGGCATCCTTGGCGATGGTGGCGGCGGCCTCGAGGTCGCCGGCGAACCACAGCGCGGACAGGTAGAGTGCACCCCACGAGAACCCGTCGTGCGGGCAGTCAGTGAGGATCGTGCGCAGTGCCTGGGATTGATCGTCAGAGTTCTCGAAGTCGTCGCGCAGCTGGGTTCGCAAGCCGGCCCAGACCGCCACGTCGGTGACACGACCCGCGCGCGCCAGTCGCAGGGCGTCGGTCAGGCCGTCGCCAGGCTCGCCGGCCCACAGTGCGGTGCCGGCCGGATCGCAGACAACCGTCCGTTCGGGCTCGAACGCGCCGGCCGCCGGCTGGCGCAGGTTGGCCAGTTCGCCGTGACCGAGGGCGAAGGCCGTGCCGAGGCGCTCGGCGCCTGCGTCGGGTTTCTCCGGCAGCACGGCGACGACCAGCACACCCTCGTCGCGGTGCCGGGCCTGCAGTTCGTCGAGCCAGGGCGCTTGTTCGCGCAGCTCGGTCAGGTCGTTGGCGAACGACACGATCACGAACTTCGGCTCGACCGTACTGCGGATCGGACGGAGCCACGTCACGGGCTCGAGGAAGGCGGGCGGTTCGACCGGGGCCTGGGCGGCGGCGAGCGACAACATGGCCGTGGCAACGAGCGAGCGCGATCGGTTCATGGCGGTCCTCCGCGGAGCGAACTGCGGTCGATCCTATCGACCGGATCGCCGGCCGGTGCGTCAGGCATCGGTTTCCCTGTTTCGACCTGGGGTTTGCCGGGCCGGGTCCGCTGAAGGGTGGTGAAGCGATTTCCGCTTCCAAGCTCCGACCCAGATCCACCATGAAGACGAGTCGATTTCCCGTTCTCGCTGGCAGCGCGCTGCTGGCTTCCTTCGCCCAGGCGCAGTCCCCGGAGGACCGCGCGCAGCCGACGACCGCACCGGTCCGACCGGCGGCGATCGTCCAGGAGGCAACGCCGGCTGCGCCGACCCGCAGCGGCTCCCGGATGTCGGCGCTGCGCACGCCGATCCACACCGCGGGCGGAGACCTCGGTAACGCCTATGGCACCTGGGCGGCCGGCGACGACTACAAGGCGTCGTTCCACGACGGCATGACGTTCGTGCCGTATCTCGGGCGCGGCTATCCGGTGACGCAGTCGCTGCGCTGGCAGACGACGTCGGCCCGGGTCGGCGGTGTCGAACTGGTCGAACAGCAGCCCGTCGGCGTCGGCGAAGGCTATCGCTTCGAGTACCGGTTCGGTGCGATCACCGAGGCCTACGACGTGCTGGCGCAGGGCCTCGAACAGACGTTCGTGCTGCATCGGCGGCCGGCAGAGGGCGAGCTGGTCATCCAGGGCGCGGTGCAGTCGCTGTTGCGTTCGCGCAATGTCGCGCGCGGCCACCAGGCGCTGACCTTCGTCGACGACCAGGGGCGCGCGATCGTCGAGTACGGGCGTGCCCTTGCGTTCGATGCCGCCGGTCGTCAGGTTCTGGTCGACACGACCTGCGCCGACAACGTCATCACGCTGACGGTGCCGGGCGACTGGCTGGCGCAGGCCACGTTGCCGGTGACGGTCGATCCGCTGCTCGCGCGCAGTCAGATCGCCACCTGGGGTGCGGCTACCGATGGCGAGGTTGAGACGATCGACGTCGGTCGCGATGACGAGGCGATCGCGGCCAATGTGCTGGTGACCTACACGCGTTCGGCGTCGGCGACCGACTCCGATCTGTGGGGCCGGATGTGCAACGACGACTGGACGAACGAGAGCCTGGTGTTCACCGACATCACCACGTCGTGGGTCACCGATCAGACGAGTTGCGCGTTCGTCGGCGGCTCGAATCGCTGGGCGATCGTGTTCCGGCGCTACTTCCCGAGCAACACGACGCGCGAGTCGCAGATCCGTTGCCACGTGCACGCCTCGGGCGACACCACGTTGCTGACCAACTACGGTTCGCTGGTGCCGCCGGGCGATCTCAACGACTGGCGTGCCGACGTCGGCGGCGTCCAGTCCTTCGCCGCCGGCAACAACGCGTTGGTCGTGTTCCAACGCGAGGACAACAGTGCAACCGGCGGTCACTTCGCCAATGTCGCGCTGTCGACCGTGCAGGCGAGCCTGCTGGATACGACGACGGCCAACGGCACGTTCGGTGCGCCGTTCGAGCCGCAGCCAAGCGCGATTCACGATGCCGAACGGCCGTCGGTCAACCAGGTCGCCAGCGGCGGCGCGGCGTTCTCCTGGCTGTGCGTGTTCCAGCGCTTCCAGGATGGTCTGGCCAACGAGGACTGGGACCTGAACGGCAAGCGGATCGCGCAGGATGGCAGCGTGGCCAGTGGCCTGTGGCTCAGCGATCTGGCGACGGTCTCGCCGTCGGTGCATCAGCTCGGCCCGGTCGTCGAGGGGCAGGGCAGCCGGTATGCGGTGACCTTCACGACGGTCGACGTCGCCTCGGTGAACTTCAAGACCGGGCTCATTGCCGGAAAGGAGCTGCAGCTCGAGCGCTTGGAGTGGCCTGGCAACATGGCGGCACCGACCGCGGACTTCCCGACGACGCTGTTGCGCAGCAATGCCGACCGCCGCTGGGAGGCGACGGGACTCGGCTTCGACACCAACGATGACTCGCACTTCGCGGTCGGTTTCCGCGCCGTGGCCCCCGGCGTGCCGGTGGCCTACTACGCCCGCGTCGGCTACCGCGGCCAGGCGACCGAGGGACCGATCGGCACCATCCTCTACAGCGTCGCCAATGAAACGCCGACCGAGGTGGCCTGTGTGTTCGACAACGACCATGACGACTTCCTGTTCGCCTACGGTGTCGATGACAACGCCGTGGCGCAACCGGTCTACGGCCACACGCTCGAGTACCTCGCCGCCCCGGCCGTCGTGACTGCGGGCGCCGCCTGCACGACGGCGGCGCTGTCGTGGAACGGAAACCGTCAGATCGGCGCGGAGTTCGATGCGCTGCGGGCGAGCGGCGCGCCGGCCGGGGCCGCGCACTTCGTCGTGATGTCGATGGGCACGACCAACGTGCCGGTGATCCACCCGGCGGTGTTCCCTGGGTGTCGCTTGTTGGTCGAGGCGTCCGGTCCGAACTACCTCGGTCTGCTCGACCTGCAGATCGGCGCGACGGCATCATGGCCACTGTCGCTGCCGGAGAGTCTGGACCCGGCGACGTTCCACTTCCAGGACTGGGTGCTGGACGGCGCGTTCCTCTACAGCACGAGCCGCTTGTCGGTCGGCATCGTCAAGTGATCGCGACGGCGGTCATGCATTGGCAGTGCGGCGACGAGCTGCACTGCCATGAAGCGTTTTCTCGGCCGGCGACTGGACGAGAGTTCGCGTGACCCGCACTCGTTCCTGCTCCTGTCAGGGTCCGATGCGACCGCGCTTTTTCTGGGTGCTGCAGCTGTTTCGCCGGGACCGCGGAACAACGCGCAGCGTTCGCACGACCAACGCTTGAGGAAGCTTCCACACCACCACAGACCCGGAAGCCAAGGAGCCTGCCACCATGACCACCAAGTACTCGCAGCTCGGCGCCAGCGTCGCCGCGCTGCTGTCGTTCTCGCAACCAGCCGTTGCCGCCGCCGCTCCGTCCGGTCCCGTCGGAGTCAACCCGTCGATCGACACGGTGCAGATCGTGCTGCGGGCCCGCGGCGGCGACGCGATGGCGTTTGCCGATCTCTATGAGCGTTTCGCCGCCCACCTGCTGTTGTCGATCCAGGCACGTCTACGTCGCTTCGGTCGCATCGGAGTCGAGGCGCCCGACATCGCCCAGGAGACGTGGCGACGAGCCCTCGTCCGGTTCCCGACGTTCGAGCCGGCGCGCTGCCCGTTTCGGCGCTGGATCGTCAAGATCGGCAAGAACGTCCTCAGCGAGCAGGCGCGTCGTCATCGACGGCATCGTGCAGGATCGTTGAACGACGTGGCGGAAGGGCAGCCGATGGCGCATCCGGGCGAACCGGTGCTGTTCCAACGGGCAAGCCGGATTCTCGGTGTGCTGGCCAGCAACGACGAGTTCGCCTACCTGCTGCGGCTCGTCCGGCGGCTCGGGCGGGTCGACGCCGAGATCGTCGTGCAGCACGCGATCCATGAACGGAGTCACGCCGACATCGCCCGGCGCCTGAGCTGGACGGTCGCTGCCGTGACCAAGCGCTGGCAGCGCGCCATCGCGAAGCTGCGGCGATCGAAGTACTGGCAGCGGCTGGTCGACGATCCCGTGGCGTAGCTACGCCGACGTCATCCGCAGGAAGATGTCTTCCAGCGTGCCGTCGCCGCGTTGCGCCCGCAGCTCGGCCAGCGTGCCTTCCGCCTGCAAGTGCCCGTCGTACAGGATGCCCAACCGGTGGCAGATCTGTTCGGCGGTCTCCAGCACATGCGTGCTGAACAGGATCGTCGTGCCGCGTCGCGACTCCTTGAGCAGCAGGTCCTTCAACCGACGGGTGCTCAGCGGATCGAGCCCGGTCGTCGGCTCGTCCAGCAGCAGCACCTGCGGCGCCGTGGTCAGCACGGCCGCGAGATGGATCTTCTTGCGCGTCCCGTGCGAGCAGCCCTTGCACAACTGGTCTTTGACCTCGTCGAGGCCCAGCAACTCGAACAGCCGATCGCGCCGTTCGTCGCGGTCCTTGCGCGGCACCTGCCACAGGCTCGCGACCAGACCGACGTACTGCCGCGCCGTCAGATAGTCGTGCAGCGGGGGCGTGTCGGGCACCAGCCCGAGCCGCTGCTTGATCGCGCGCGTCGCGGTCTTGTGGTCGAGACCGGCGATCCGCACTTCGCCGGCGGTCGGCCGCAGCAGTCCCGCCAGCATCCGGATCGTCGTCGTCTTGCCGGCGCCGTTGGGTCCGAGGAACCCGTACAGCTCACCGGCGTGCACGCGCAGCGTCAGGTCGCGCACCGCCCATTTGCCCTCGAACTCGCGGCCGAGCCCGACGGCTTCGATCATCACGTCGCCCACGTCAGGCGCCCCCGTCGGCGAACACCGCCGTGACCGGCGCGTGGTCGCTCGGACTCTTCGCTTTGCGGATGTCCTTGTGCACCTGGATCTCCCGGCACAGCGCCGTCGCCGGCGGGGTGGTCAGGATGTAGTCGATGCGCAGGCCGCGATCGGTCTTCTCGCCGCCGGTCCGGTAGTCCCACCAGGTCCAGATGCCGGTCTCCGGATGATGTTCGCGCAGCAGATCGCTGAGGCCGAAGGCCAGCACGTTCTGCATCGCGCGCCGCTCCGGCGTCGAGCACAGGATGCGCTCGTGCCACGCGATCGGGTCGTGTACGTCGCGATCCTGCAACGCGACGTTGAAGTCGCCGACGACCGCGACCTTCTCGGTCACCGAGTACCGAGCGTCGAGGAACTGCCGCAGCCGGCGGAACCAGTCGAGCTTGAAGCGATACTTGTCGCCGCCGACTTCCTGACCGTTGGGCACATAGAGGTCCAGGATCATGAAGTCCTGCACGATGCAGCCGAGCACGCGCCGTTCGACGTCCGGATCGTCGAGATCGCCGGGCAGGCCGCGCACGACGTCTTCGACCCGATGCCGCGACAGGATGGCGACGCCGTTGTAGGACTTCTGACCCCAGAACTCGATGTTGTAGCCGCAGTCCTCGAGTTGCTCGCGCGGGAACGCATCGTCGACGACCTTGGTCTCCTGCAGGCACAGCACGTCCGGCTCGTGCTCGCGCAGGAAGTCGATGACATGGGTCAGGCGGGCCCGCAGGCCGTTGACGTTCCAGGTGGTGATCTTCATCGGCGGCGCAGCGCCGCATTCTGGCGCCCATCGCGTCCGGGTGAAGGGCGCTGCCGTTGCCGCCGGCGATTTTCTGGCGCACGATGGCGTCCTCGTGCCGAGTAGCCGCATGACGACGACCCCCGAAAGCCTGTTCGCCGAGTTCCGCCGCCATGGCAACGCGAACGCTTTGGCCTCCGCGTTCGACCAGACCGCGCCCGAACTGCTGCGCGTGGCGGCGTTCCTGGTGCCGCGCGACGAAGTCGAGGATGCGGTGCACGCGACCTACGTGGTGGCGATGTCGCGGCAGGAGCACTGGGACGAGCAGCGGCCGCTGCTGCCGTGGTTGCTCGGGGTGCTGGCCAATGAAGCGCGGCAGTTGCGCCGTCGACGCCGCCTGCAGGCGCGGACCGTGTTGCCCGGCGCCGAGGTGCCGGGCCCGATGGCGGCGGCGCAAGCGAGCGAGGTTCAGGCCAGCTTCGCCCGCGCGTTGACCGAGTTGCCGCATGACGACGCCGAATTGCTGCGGCTGCACCTGTGCGAAGAACTGACGTGCCGAGAGATCGGCGAACGGCTGCGCCGACCGGCGGGCACCGTGCGGACGCAGGTGTCGCGCGCGATGAGCGATCTGCGTCGTCGATTGCCGGTGGGGCTTGGCGTCGGTGTCGGGTTCGGCGAACTGGATCCGGCGGCGCTCGCGACGGTCAAGGCCCGCGTTCTGGCGAGTGGCGCTACAGGCGCGGTCGCCGTCGGTGCCGGCGGCAGTCGACGCAGTGCCGCGTTCGGGCTGACCGCGGTTGCTCTGCTGTTCATCGCGGCTGCGGCGTGGCTCGCCGGGTGGTTCGAGACGGCTGCGCCACAGGCCTCGTCGATCGTCGCGACGGCCGAGGCGCAGCCGCCATCGGCAACCGACAACCCGCGCCCCGGGCCACTCGCCGCCCCTGCCGATCGCGGTCTGTGGGTCGGCCCATCGCCCGTCCCGGAGCCCATCGCACCGCCGTGGCAACTGCGCGGTCGCGTCCACGGCGAAGATGGCGTCGGCATCGCCCAGGCGTGGGTACTGCTGCGCCATGGCGAGTTCGAACCGATCATCGCGTCGACGCGGAGCGGCGCCGACGGTGGCTACGCGCTCGACTTGTCGTTCTGGCGCGATCGGCCGGCGCTCGATCGGCAACGTGGCTTCTTCGTCAAGGCGCACGCACCCGGCCACAACTCGTATCCGCACTTCGGCGAGTTCCCCGATACGGTCAGGTCCGATCAGCCGTGGACGCCGCAGGTCGACTTCGAGCTGAACCGCTACGCGACGCTATCCGGCCGCGTTGTCGATCCGAACGGCCGTCCGGTGCCGGCGGTGGTGATCGCGGACAAGATCGACGACGACAGCCAGACCCTCGGCCTGGCGCATGCCGAGGCGGACGGCACGTTCGTCGTGGTCGTCGTGGCGTTCGAACCGGTCAAACGCGCGCGGCTCCAGGTGACGCATCCAGGCGGCGGACCGCTGACGCTGGAAGCGGATGTTCACGAGGGCCTCGATCACGACCTCGGACGCTGACACTGAAGCCTGGCCATCCGGTGCAGGGGCGTCTCGAACTGCGCGATGGATCGCCGGTGCCCGCTTGCGAAGTCTCGGTGAGTTGTCCCGATCTGCGGGGCTCGCACGGCGACGTTCGCACGGACGCGGACGGTCGGTTCGCGTTCTGCCGCCCGCAGCCGGCGGCGTGGGCCGCGCGGCCGATGGGCGTCAGCCTGCTGGATGGCGGCATCTGGGGGCCGATGTTCGCGTTCGACGCCGCCAACACCCAGGGTCGCATGGCGCTCGATGCCGCGCTGCTCGAGCTGCGCTGGTTCGATCCCGAGGGCAGGGAACTGCTGCCGCAGCGTGCGGTTGCCGAAGTCCGGCGCGCCGGCAGCGACGCGGTGATGGCCCAGCAGAACGATGAACTCGCCTGGCTGCTGGTGCCGCCCGGGGCACGGGTGACGATCACCTCCACCATGCGCAGCGGTTTCGTCGTCGCCGAGGAACTCGTTGCTCCCGCCGGCGGTCGTCAGCGCTTCGATCTGAAGTTCCGGCCGGTGCCGCGCGCACCGTTCCGCGTCGAGCTCACGTGGAGCGACGGCAAGCCGGTCGACCAGTTCGAGTGTCACGTCGTCGGACTGGAGCCCGGCGCCGAGGTGGCGGGCCAGCGGACCGCGCAAGCGCCTGGGCACTGCGAATGGCTGGCGCCGATCGGCCAGGTGCGGATCAGCGCGTGCGGCCATCCGGGTCGGTTCGATGGCGGCGAGATCGAAGCCGATGCGATCGTCACCGCCGACGGCAGCGGCGTCGCCAAGGTCGTGTTGCCGCGACTCGGCCGCATTGCCCTGACGCTGCGCGACACCGCCGCCGCCGATCGCATCGATGACGAGTTCGCGGCCGAAGTCCGCATCGGCGAGGTCGAGTTCCAGCACTTCGTCTGGACCGCGGATGGGACCGAGACCACGTCGTCGGAACCGCCGCTCGGTCGCCGTCTGGAGACGCTGCAGTTGCTGCCCCCGGGTCGCCACGAGGTCGTCGTCGAGGCCACCGGCTGGTTGCCAGCGAAGGCGACGGTCGACGTCGTCGCCGATCAGGTCGTCGATGTGGTGGTGTGGCTGCAGAAGCGCTGACGCCGCCGCCGCGGCTACCGGTCCGGCAACTTCATTCCGAACAGGTACCAGTTCGGCGCCCAGTACTCGAAGGTGACCTCGAGCGAGCCAGGAGCACAGGGAAACTCCACCTGCACCCGGGCATTCCGTGGGCGCGCGGCGTCGGCGGTGCCGAGCTGTGGCCGTTGTCGTTGCCAGCCGCGGTTGGTCAGCAGGGTCAGCACGTTCTTGCCGAAACGGTCGCGGCTCTTGGGGCGCACAGTGGCCAGCAACGCCTCGGTGCCTTCGGTGGTCCACGCCTTGGCGAACGCAGCGATCGCCGACGCCGGATCCGTCGGCTGCAGTTCGGGCAGTTCGATCTCGGTCACCAACCAGCCGGCTTTGTCAGGGTCGAGACGCACGACCACCTCACCATGGCGCAGCGCGAACGTCGCGGTCGCGAAGTGCCGCGTGTGCGCGATCTGCGGTTCCGACAGCGCCGGCAGCGCTTCCGCCCAGCCGTGTTGTTCGACGGCATCGCGGAAGGCGATGGCGCGCCGGCTCCCGGCACCGCCCCGGAACAGCGCGGCGATGGCGTTCACATCGCGTTCCCGCCAGTGGGCGGCAAAGCGTTCGACCGTGGGCTCGACCGCGGGTATCCGCAGGGCGAAGGCGATGCCGGTGAAGACGATGCCGCCGAGCACCGCGATCGCTGCGAACAGACGGAGACGTTGCCGTCGCCGCGCACTGTCTGCATCCCGCCGCCGGTCGCGGGCCTGTTCGGCGACGCCGTCGCGCACGCGCCGGCGGTCGCTGATCCGTTCGCGCACGAGCTGCAGGTTCGGATCGGCAGCCTGCATCGCCCGGATGCGCGCCGCCTGGCCGACGGCGACCCACAAGCCGATCACGAACACGGCGTGGATGGCGGCGTCGGTGAGCGTGGTGGCTATGGCGGACAGGGCGAGGCAGTTCGTCGTCCACAGGGACGCTGCGACGACGGTCCACGGCAGCGGTGCGCGCAGCACGAACGCCGCGCCCGCGACGCTGGCGATGGCGGTCAGCCAGAGCCATGCCATCACGAAGCAGTTGCCGAGGCCGGAGTAGGCGGCGGCGCCGAGCGACAGGTGGCGCAGGCCCAGGAACACGAGCGAGCCGATCGCCGCCACGCCGAAGATCGCCCGGATCGACTGCATCGTCCGACGGGCGCGATCGAACTCGTGGCGCCGCAGGGTCTGTTCGACGCGCTCGGCCGTCGGCCGTGCGGGTGCGTGCTTCGCCGTCTGTGTCGCCGGCCCATGCACGCCCAGTACCGCGCCGCACAGGGTGCAGGCCAGCGCATCGGGTGCGAGGTCCGCCTCGCACACGGCACAGGTCCGATCGGGGACTGTCATCGTCGTTCACCTCCGGGTGGCGAATGTCGGTGGCCAAGAGCTGCCGCGCAACCCGGAATCCGGTGAGCCGGGGCGCGCGGCTGAAGTTCGCGGTCCAGGCTGGTCGATGCCATGGCAGGGTGGCGCCACCGGGCGGTTGGCGCTGCCCTCTTCCTCTTTCCCCGGTCGCGATTTCTGATGCCAGCCATGCTCCTGCGCGCTACCGCGTTGCTGTCCTTCGCCCTGCTGGGCGCCTGTTCGGTGCCGGCGCGTTTCGTCGCGCCCGACAGCGATCGCGAGACCTCGTTCAGTGAACTGGCCGACCAACTCGCCGAGGCCGACGTGGTGTTCTTCGGCGAGGTGCACGATCACGCCGACGTGCACACGACGCACCAGGAACTGCTGGCCGCGCTGCTGAAGCGGCATCCGGATCTGGTGATCGCGATGGAGATGTTCGAACGCGACACCCAGACGGCGCTGTACCAGTATCTCGCCGGCGACATGGACGAACCGGAGTTCCTGGCGACGACGCGACCCTGGCCCAACTATGCGACCGATTATCGGCCGGTGATCGAGTTCGCGCGCGCAAACGGACTGCCGGTGCTGGCGGCGAACGCCCCACGGGATCTGGCGCGCCAGGTCGCCAAGGAAGGTCTGGCGGCGCTGCCGAAGGGACCGCTCGTCGCCGCCGCGACGACCGCGCCGGAAGACGATTATTGGACCGCGTTCCAGGCCGCGATGGGCTCGCACGGCGGGGTCGGCGACAAGTCGGCGATGAAGCGCTTCTACGAGGCGCAGTGTCTGAAGGACGACACGATGGCGGAGTCGATCGCGACCTACGTGCAGGCGGCGCGCGCGCGCAGCGAACGTCCGCTGGTGGTGCATTTCTGCGGCCAGATGCACTCGGACTTCCGGCGTGGGACGGTGTCGCGGTTGCAATCGCGGTTGCCCGACGCGGACATCCGCGTGTTGTCGGTCGACGAGGTCGAGGATCCAAAGCATGGGCTGTATCGTGCGGATCCGCAGGTGGCCGATTGGGTCCTCGTGGTCCGCAGGCAGCCGCGACCCGAAATGCCGGCGGTGGCGGCGGTGAAGCCGACGCATCCGCCGGTGGCGGCGACGGACCATCCGACGCCCCGTGAGCGCACCCTGAACGGCAAGCCGGAGCATCCCGCGACCTCGACGGAACATCCGCACGAGAACATTCCGGTTCGCGTTCCCGGTACCGGTGCGCGCGCCGCAGGCACCACGCCGCCCGCCGGGGGCGAACGTCCGGCGCTTGGGCTGCGGCCGGACTATGACGCGCAAGATCGCGGTCTGCGCGTCGGCGGGGTCACCGATGGCGGTCCGGCCGATGCTGCCGGTCTGCATGCCGACGATCTGATCGTCGGCGTCGGCGGGCTGGCGGTCGACGATATCGAGACCTACGCGCAGGCGCTCGATCAACTGAAGATCGGCGAAACGGTCGAGGTGATCGTCAAGCGCGACGTGCGCATCCTGAAGCTCTTGGTCGTGGTCGGGCGGCGCTGAGTTGCGGGCTGCCATTCGTCCTTCCGTTCGGGTTGCCCGTCTCGTGGTCGCTGGCTACGTTCCGATCGGCGGCGGCTTGGCTCCCGTTCGGTCATCCGTCCCCAGGCTGTCCCCAAGCACCCGCATCGGAGGTCGTCTCAGTGAAGCCGGTACAAGCTCGGTCGTGTCCATCCGCTCGCACACTCACCGTCCGTTCGCACTTGTGGATCAGCCTGGCCGCGCTGCTGACCCACGGAGCGGTGGTCGCGCAGGTCTCTTGGCAGCTGCTCACTCCGCCGGCAAATCCGCCATTGCGCAGTGGTCATGCCGGGATGGCGTTCGATTCGGTGCGCGGCGTGGTCGTGCTCTTCGGTGGATCCAACATCGGGACCGCCAACCACGACGACACGTGGGAGTGGAACGGGGTTTCGTGGACCGAGGCTTTGCCGGCGCAGAGGCCGCAGTCCCGGCGCGGAACGGCAATGCAGTATGACTCGCGGCGCTCGCGGATGGTGCTGTTTGGCGGAATCGACAACAACACGTACCTCAACGACACCTGGGAGTGGGATGGCCTGGCGTGGACGCAGCGGCCCCAATCGGGCTCGTGGCCATCCAGTCGGGACTACCACGCTATGGCTTTCGATCAGAGTCGCGGGGCCATGGTGTGTTACGGCGGTTGGAACGGCACGACGGTCTTCAATGAGACGTGGGAGTGGGACGGGACTGCCTGGACTCTCCGCAGCCTCACGACGAATGCCACTCGCTTGCAGAACCACGGCATGGTCTTCGATTCGAATCGATCGGTGCTCGTGATCTACGGCGGTTGGAACACTGGCAACCCGGGTTATCGCGATGACACCTGGGAGTGGGACGGCGGTCCCCAAGGCTGGGTTCTTCGGAACCCAGCGTCACGACCGCCTGCACGCCGCGGGCATGTCATGGTCTACGACGCCGCGCGCGCTCGCACGGTGGTCAACGGCGGGCACCTGGGCGGGCAGATCCTGAACGGCGACACCTGGGAGTGGGACGGGACCAACTGGACCCAGCGGCTGCCGGTGCTGTCGCCCGCCCCGCATGTGGTGGCCTCGGCGGCCTACGATTCGACGCGGCGGGAGATCATCGGAACCAGCATGGGTGGCACGAACGACACCTGGCGGTACGTGCCGACCGTACCCGCCGACGTCCGAGCTCTCGGTCAGGGTTGTCCTGGTGCGGCTGGCGTTCCCTCGCTTGCGAGCAACCCTGCGGACTGGCCTCGATCTCTGCCGTGGTACGACAGCTCCTGTGCCGTCGAGATGACCAACCTCGGATCCAATCCGCCCAACGTCCCGTTCCTGGCCGTGGGATTCTCGTCGACTTCGTGGGCCGGGATGCCGCTGCCGTTGAACCTGGCGGTGCTCGGGATCCCCAATTGCACGCTCTACGTCGAGCCCGTGCTGACGATCTCGTTGGCGAACAACGGGGGCAGGGCGGAATGGTCGTTGGCGGCCGCAGGCCCGGCGTTTCTGGGGTTCCGCCTGTTCGCGCAAGGTTTCGTGCTGGATACGAGTGTCGTGCCGCCTCGGGTCGCCGCGAGCAACTACTGCGAACTTGTGATCGGTGGCCGATAGCGACAGACGCCGGGCCGCGGTCTGACCAAGCACCTTCGCATTTCGTGCCTCCTGGTCCTGGTCCGGCCAGGGGCGGAGGCTTCCCAGCCAGGTTAGGGATCAGTCGCGCAGCAGATGCCCATCCGGCAGTCGGATATCCGAGATGGTGAGTTCGCCCGCCGCACTGGCTGCGAACTGCTGCAGTTGGTCTGGTGAAGCCGAGAGCGGCGGCGCCGACGCCAGCACCAAAGCCGTCCGCCAGCAATCGCTGCCGAAACGAGCGAGCACCGAACGCTGCCCGGGCGGCCAGGTCGCGGCGAACGCGCGCAGCGCGGCCACGTGCCGTTGGTGCCAGCCTGGCACATCGAAGCGAGCGGCCGGCATCAGCGTTTCCCGGATCGTCGCCACCACCGCCTCGGCCGCCGCGCGCGGCGCCGGTTCGAGTTCGGAAGCGAAGCGGGCGAGGTCGGCGACGGCGGCCTGCGGATCGGCGCGCAGCGCCGCGACCGCGCGTTGCACCGGCAGGCCTGCCTCCAGCCGCGAACCTGCCTGGGCCGTGCGAGTGCTCGCCTGCCACACCGCGACTGCCGTCGTCAGCAGCAGCAGCAGCCCGGCGACCGCAGCGGCGAACCGACGACGGCGGCGGCGCCTCGCCGCCGTGCGTTCCTGTTCCCGGCGTTCGATCTCGCGTTGCGCCTGATCGGCGAGTTGTTGCCAGTGCTCGAGCAGGCGGGTCAGACGCGCCGGCACGGCGCCATCGGACGCCGCCGATCGCGTCTGCTGGGCCAGTGCCGCCAGCGTCGAGCGCGCGATCTGCAATTGGGTGTCGGGATCGGTGGCCCGGTCGAAGCGCACCTGGGCATCGTCGGCGGCTTCGGTCGCGAGTTGTGTCTCGACGTGCCGCAGGTCCTGGTCATAGGCGGTGCGCCGCTCGTTGGCCGCGTGCATGACCAGGAACTGCAGGCAGTCGCGTCGCTGCTGCAGCGTCGCCTGCCGTTCGGCGAACGAGCCCTGGGCTTCGTCCTGTTGCGCGGCATAGCGCGCCGCCAGGTCGACGTTGCGGCGCTGCGCGTTCTCGACCTCCTGCTTGCGCCTGCGCGCCTCCTCCAGCCGTTCCCGCAGGGCCCGCGCCTCGGTCTCGGCTTCGTCACCGCCGCCGATGCCTTCGATCGCCCGTTCCATGTCGAACAGACCGGTCGTCCAGTGACCGCGCGACAGCGCCAGTTCGGCGCCGCGTGCCAGCCGATCGCGCGTGGCGCGGGCCTGGTCGAGCTTCAACCGCAGCGATTCGATCCGATCGAGCAGATGCGAACGCGCCCGATCGGGCTGGTCGACCAGGGCATCGATGACCCGGAACGCGTCGAGCCGGTGCAGCATCGTCTGCAGCGGCCGGACCGGTACCGGTACGGCCTGCAGCTTCTGGGCTGCGGCCGCGAGTGTCTCCCAGGCCTCTTCGGTCGCCGTCGCCAACGCCGCAGCCAGCGTCGTCAAGGCGGGTTCCACCCGGGCATGCAGCTGCGGGAACTCCTCGACCAGATTGGTCCACGTCAGTTGCAGGCTGCGCAGACCCAGGCCGCCGCCCGGTTCGTGGGCGCCGGTGCGTGCCTGCGTCGCGCAGCTGCGGATCAGCGCGCGCGCGGGCGCGATGCCAGAGTCGGCGGCGCGCGTCAGTTCGACCAGCCGGTCGAAGTTGGTGCCGGCGCGGCCGATGCGTTCGAGATAGAAGCCGAGCCGATGCAACCGATCGCGCCGCCGCGCCACCTGTGCGGTCGTGCCGCCGGTCCGCGCCGCCAGTTCGTCGATCGTCGCCTCGGCGGCGGCGAGGTCGAGTGCGGCCTCGGCATCGGCGAGTCGGCGATCCAGTGCCGTGTACTCGGCGCGCGTCTCTGCCACCAGCGTCAGTTGTTGTTCGAGCACCTGCCGCGGCGCGCGTTGCAGCGGCCCGGGCAGTCGCGGGTCGTCGTCGCCCGGGATCCGATGCGAGCCGGGCAACGAACTGCTGGTGTCGAGCAGCACGATCGCCGCGCGCAACCAGGCATCGGCGTCGTCGAATGCTTCGACGCGCAGCAATTCGGCGACCTTCGGCAGGCTCTCGGCGAACAGCAGGCAGGCGGTGTGCTGCAGGCGCAGGCGATGCTGCAACAGCGATCGGTGCCGCGGCCAGCGGCGCAGCCGGGCGCGCGTGGTCTGCAAGGCGGCGGTCAGGCCGGCCGGATCGGCGGGCAGGCCGGGCGGTGGGGTCAGCAGCCGAGGGCGGCGCTGCAGCAAGCCACTGCGATCTTGCAGCAGGCGGCGCAGGGTGTCGTGACGTTCGCCCGCGAGTCCGCCGAGTTGCAGCAGTTGCTCGGCGCGTTCGTGTTCGCCGGCGGCGATCGCCTGCAGCACGGCCTCGGCCGGGTCGGTCGGCAGTTGCGCCGCGAGTTCGCGCAGCCGGGTGGCCACGACGGCCATTGCCGGCCGTGCCGCCGCGCGCGGTGCGGTGCACTCGCGCACCAGGGCGAGCAGCGCCGGCGATTGACCGCGCAGCGCCTTCTGGTCCTGCGTGTCGGCGGTCAGCAGCCAGCGCAGGGTCATGCCGAGCGCGAACACATCGAACGACGGTTCGGCCGGTGCGCCGGCGAATGCCTCAGGCGGGGCGAACTCGACGGTTCCGCCGGTGAAGCCGGTTCGCGCCCGCGTCAGACCGACGGCCTGCGCGTGTTCGAAGTCGAGCAGCAGCGTCGTTGTGGTCGTGCGCAGCAGGTTGCCGGGTTTGACGTCGACGTGGCACAGACCGGAGGGCAACTGCGGCGTTCGCAACGCATGCATCGCGGCGAGGGTCTCCGCGACCGGCGCCAACAGTTCGCACGCGATCGCGGCTGTCGGCGGACCCTCTTCACCGACCATCGCGGCGAGGTCGACGCCGCTGTGCAGTTCCATCCGGATGCACGGCCGGCCGGTGGTCGCATCGACCTCGGCGGTCCGGTAGCGGACGACGGCCAGATGCTGCAGTTGTTGGCCGATTTGCACCTCGCGTTCGGCGTCGGTCAGCGAGCCCTGGACGAACAGCTTCAATAGCTCGACCCGGCCCGTGGATGGATCCACGGTGCGGACCAGGGTCCGTTCCGGCGAGCAGTGAAGCAGCCGGTCGGTACCCGCGGTGGTGGCGGGGCCAGGCATGACGAAGTCGGACGTGCCGGGTGGTGTGGCGCGTTCCGTGCAGTGGTCGGGAGAACGAAGTCTAACACCCCTACGCGGCCCGCTGGCCGGGTGGACTGACGGTTTTCCGACAGGGGCTCCCCAACTTCCCTGCAACCGACGAGAATCCGACACCATGCCTGTTCTGCTCGAAGTGACCGACCGCTCCGGTTTTCGCGAATTGGAGATCGGCACGGAGTCGTTCTGGATCGGCAGCGGCCGCTCCGGTTGCGAAGTCGCGATCGACCTGCCCCAGGTCCACGGGCGGGTCCTGGAGGTGGCCGTCGACGGTCATGGGCGGCTGCGGGTCCGGGCCGAGCCAGGCCTGCCGTTCCCGATCCGCTGCGCGACCGGCAACGTGGGGGCGCGGTTCGAGAACTTCCTGGATGGCGATGTGCTCAACCTGGGGCCGGCGCTGGTCAAGCTGCGCTACAAGGCCGAAGTCGGCGAAGGGCAGGCGCAGGAACTCGATCCGTCGACGCTGGCGCCCGGCACGCAGGTCGGCGGTTGGTACCAGACGTTCATGGAGATGGCCGACCATCTCGAAGGCCTGAAGACCGCCGATCGGATGGTGACCGCAGCGATGGCAGCCGTGCTGCGCGCGACTGGCGCCGACCGCATCCATGTCGTGCTCGACAGCGACGGCGACGACGACGTCTATTGGCTCAGTCGGCCCGAGGACAAACGGCCGTTCCGGGTCAGCCGTTCGCTGGTCAACCAGGTGCGCGAGAGCGGGCGCGTGGTGCACGTGCCCACGGCGGCCGCCGATCCGGTCGCGCGGCACTTCCAGAGCGTGCGCAGCGAAGGCATCTCGGCGGCGGTGGCGTTGCCGATCCAGGCGCTCGGCAAGGTGCTCGGCGTGATGTATGCCGACTGCACGCGCGATGGCGCGGTGTTGACGGCGGAAGACCTGCAGCGCGTCGCGTTCGTCAGCCGGATCCTCGCCTCCGCACTCGGCAACCGCGTGCTGGTGAAGAGCCTGCTGGAACACGACAGCCGTCCGGCCGCCGGCGCCGGGCACTTCGCACTGGAGACGCGCAGCCCCGCCTGCGCCGAGATGGTGCAGCGCGTCAAGCTGTACGCGCCAGCCGACTACACGGTGCTGCTGCGCGGCGAGACCGGTTCCGGCAAGGAAGTGATCGCGCGGGCGCTGCACGATCTGTCGCGGCGCGCCAAAGGACCGTTCGTGCCGGTCAACTGCGCGGCGATCCCCGATCAGTTGATGGAGAGCATGCTGTTCGGCCACGAGAAGGGCTCGTTCACCGGCGCCGCGCAGGCGCGCCGCGGCCACTTCGAGGAAGCGCACGGCGGCACGATCTTCCTCGACGAGATCGGCGACATGGCGGTCGAGCTGCAGGCCAAGATCCTGCGCGTGCTGCAGGATCGCGTGGTGACGCCGATCGGCAGTCGGCGGCAGGTCAAGGTCGACGTCCGGATCCTGGCGGCGACGCATCAGGATCTCGAACGGATGGTGTCCGAGGGTCGTTTCCGCGAGGACCTGTACTACCGGCTGCGCGAACTGGAGATCCATCTGCCGCCGCTGCGCGACCGGATGGAGGACCTCGAGCTGCTGTGCGGTCGCTTCCTGGCCGAGGCCGCCGAGGAACTCGGCTTCGCCGAGCGGCCGGCGATCGCGACCGACGCGCTGGCGCGGCTGCGCAGCAGTGCGTGGCGCGGCAACATCCGCGAACTGCGGCACGTGCTGAAGGGTGCCGCGCTGCGCGCAGCCGGCGGCACGATCCTGTCGTCGCATCTGGACCTCGACCGGATCCCGGCGCCGATCCGTTCGCGGCCCGAGGAGGTCGCGGTTGCCGCGGTCGGTGGCAACGGCGACGCGGCCAACTGGAAGCAGCGGCTCGAAGAGCAGGAGAAGCGGGCGCTGCAGGAGACGCTGGCCGCCGCCAATGGCAACCTGACGCGCGCGGCCGAGATGTTCGGGGTCCCGCGCACGACCTACCGCGAGAAACTGGTGCGGCACGGGTTGATCGAGGCCTGAACTCTTTTCGCCGCGGCGTCGTTGCCGGGCCGAGGTTTGCGCTAGGATCCGAGCGCTGATGACCCCTCCTGTTCCGGCCACGCTGACCGTGGTCGGCGACGTGCACCGCTGGTGGCGTGCCGCCGATTCCGTGTACCTCGAGCGCTCGCGCCCCGACCTCGCGATGTTCGTCGGCGACCTCGGCGACGAGGACGTCGAGATGGTCCGCATCATCGCCGGCATCCCGGTCGCCAAGGCGGTGATCCTGGGCAACCACGACGCCTGGCAGAGCTTCGGCCACAAGACGCCGACCGCGAAGCTGCGCGAGAGTCTGGACCTGCTCGGCGACGACCATATCGCCTACACGGTGCGCGAAGTGCCGGCGGCGGGCGTGTCGGTGATCGGCGCGCGGCCGTTCTCGTGGGGCGGGCAGAGTCTGCGCTCGCCGGAACTCTACGATCAGATCTACGGCATCCACACCAACAAGCAGTCGGCCGCGGCCATCGTCGACGCGGCGCGGCACGCGCAACATCGCGACCTGGTGATCCTGGCGCACAACGGTCCGCTCGGCCTGTCGCCGCAATCGCACGACATCTGGGGCAAGGACTTCGGCAAGCCGGGTGGTGACTGGGGCGATCGCGATCTGGCGCTGGCGCTGCAACGGATCGAGAACCTGGGGCTGCGGGTGCGGGCGGTGATCGCCGGGCACATGCATCAGAAGCTGGCGTTCCCGCGCGGCGGCGAGCGGGTGCGCTACGTGCGGCGCGGGGAGACGTTGTTCATCAATCCGGCGATCGTGCCGCGGGTGCGGACGGAACCGGGGCGCGGTGAGGCGTCGTTCTTCCTGGCCACGATGTGGTCGCAGGGTCGGTGCGTGGGGGTCGAAGAACGGTGGGTCGACGTGCATGGCGATCTGGTGGCCAGCACGCCGGTGACGTTCGCGACGATCGCGGCGGCGGCGCCGGTGATGGATGAGACGGAGGAGGATCCGGGCAGCTGACGATGGCGGCGGCGGCATCGTCGGGGCGGCGTCGAGAGCTGCCCCGCCCTTTGCCGCGTTGCACCGCGCCCGTCCGACGGCATCATGTCCGCCCCGTTTCCATGACCGACACCGCCGACATCGTCGTGATCGGTGGCGGCATCATCGGTTGCTCGGTGGTCTACCATCTGGCGACGCTGCTGCCCCGCGACACCCGCATCGTGCTGCTCGACCGCGGCCCGATCGCCGGCGGCACGTCCGGCAGCTGCATGGGGCACCTGATGGTGACCCCCGACACGCCGCAGGACTACGCGTTCTCGGCGACCTCGGTGCGGCTGTGGCAGCAACTGCACGAACAGGTCGGCGGCTTCGAACACAACCCGACCGGCGCTCTCTATCTCGCGGACGCCGCCGAGGACCTCGAGCTGATGCCGATCCTGAAGCGGCAGTTCGAGGCGAACGGCGATCGCTGCGACGTGCTCGATGGCAAGCAGCTGCAGGACCTCGAACCGGGTCTCGCCGCCGATCTGCCCGGCGCGCTGTACTACCCTGGCGATGGCGTCGTGCTGCCGATGTTCGCGTGTGGCGCGTTGCTGCGCGGGGCGCGCGCCGCGAGTCCGAACGTGGTGATCCGGCCGGGCACCGGCGTCACCGGCTTCGACATCCAGGGCGGACGCGTTGCCGGCGTCAGGACGGCCGCTGGCGTGATCCAGACGCGGCGTTGCGTCAACGCCGCCGGCGTCTGGTCGCCCGAACTCGGGACCATGGCCGGGCTGCCGCGCCTGCCGATCTACCCGCGCGCCGGCAACCTCGCGATCACGGCGCATCACACGACGCCGGTGCGCACGCAGCTGCTGGAGATCAGCTATTTGCGCTTCGCGCACGGCGCCGCCACCGTCGATCCGACGAAGACCGACGAAGATCCCGGCGGCCACGCGGTCAATCTGCAGCCGCAAAGCAATGGCAGTTGTCTGATCGGTTCGACCCGGCAGTTCCGTGGCATGGATCGGACGCTCAATCCGGAATTGCTGCATCGGTCGCTGCTGCGCGCGCAGCGCTACGCGCCGGGCCTGGCGGCGGCGCCGATCGTGCGGACCTGGGTGGGTCTGCGGCCGTACAGTCTCGACAAACACCCGTTGATCGGACCGTGGCCGCACCTGGATGGCATGTGGATCGCGGCGGGACACGAGGGTCTCGGCATCTCGCTGGCGCCGATCACCGGCCTGTTGCTGGCGCAGCAGATGGCCGGTGTGGCAACCGCGGTCGACCACACGCCGTACCTGCCGGGGAGGATCCTGTGAACGGTCGCATCGACGGCATCGGCGGCGGCGCCGAGGTGACGTTCGTGTTTGCCGGGCAACCGGTGCCGGGCGCGGCAAGGCGAATCGATCGCGATGGCGCTGTGGGCGGCGGGTCGACTGACGTTGCGCCACAGCAGTCGCGATGGCGCGCCGCGCGGGTTGTTGTGCAACATGGGCATCTGCTACGAGTGTCTGGTCCTGGTCGATGGTGCACTGGTGCGGGCGTGCATGACGCCGGTTCGCGCCGGGCTCGTGGTCGAGCCGGGAGGCAGGCCGTGAACGAACGGATCCTCGACGCCGACGTCGGCATCGTCGGCGCCGGCCCTGGCGGGATGGCAGCCGCGGTGGAACTGGCGCGCGCGGGGTTGCGGGTGCTCGTGCTCGACGAAGGTGCACGGCCCGGTGGTCAGATCTTCCGCCAACTGCCGGCCGGCGCGGCCGGTGGCAAGATTGCGGAGCCGCCGAGCCATCATCACGGCCATGCACTGCTGCAACAGTTCGGTGCCGGCGCCATCACCGTGCGTTCGCAGGCCGTGGTCTGGAACGCGCAGCCGGGCCGGTTGTGGTTCGAGCAGGAAGGCGCTTCGTGGCTGCTGCGCTGCCAGCGGATCGTGCTGGCGCCCGGCGCGTACGATCGCTGCATTCCGTTCCCCGGCTGGACCCTGCCGGGCGTGATCACGGCCGGTGCGGCCCAGGTGATGGTGCGCGGGTTCGGCATCCGACCGGGACAGCGGGCGCTCGTGGCGGGCACCGGGCCGTTGCTGTTGCCGACGGTGACCGCCCTGCTTGCGGCGGGTGTCCGCGTGGTCGCGGCGCTCGAAGCGGCGCCGCGGCTGGCGGCACTGAAGGCGCTGCCTGGCGTGTTCGGCAACGGCGCGCGGTTGCGCGAAGCGTTCTGGTATGCGCGGCAGTTGCTGCAGCGCGGCGTCCGGCTGCAATGGAGCAGTGCGATGTTCGCTTGCGAGGGCGATGGTGTGGTCCGCCGCGCGGTGATCGGCAAGGTCGATCGGCACGGGCGACCGCGGCGCGAGACTGCGCGAACGGTCGACGTCGATGTCGTCTGCGCCGGCTTCGGGCTGGTGCCGTCGATCGAACTCGGCCAATTGCTCGGCTGCGCGATTGCGCGAACGGACGTTCGCGGCGGCTGGTGTGTCACGGTCGACGAAGTGCAGCGGACGTCGGTGCCTTCGGTCTTGGCGGTCGGCGAGATCTGCGGCATCGGTGGCGGCGAGGTCGCGATGGCCGAAGGTCGCTTGGCGGCGTCGGCGGTGCTGGCCGATCTGCGCGGCGGCGAAGTGCCGGCGGCGCTGCGGGCGCGGGTGCGGTCCGAGCGCAAGGCGGCGGACGCGATGCTGCGCGCGTTCCCGCCGTTGCCGGGGCTGTACGAACTGGCGGATGCGCCGACGATCGTGTGCCGTTGCGAGGATGTGCCGTTGGCGAAGGTGCGCGAGGCGGCCGAACTGCATGGCCGCGATGCGCGCGGCATCAAGATGGGTTGTCGCGCCGGCATGGGGCCATGTCAGGCGCGGATCTGCGGCCCGTCGCTGCAGGCGATGGCGTGTGGTGATGGTCGCGTGCCGATGGATGCGCCGGTGGTGCAGGTGCCGGTCAAGGCGGTGTCGGTCGGCACGATGCTGGCGGCGCCGCCGGGGTAGCGGGCGGATCCACACGTTGCCCCGATGACGTGGTTTCCGGCCGGATGTGCTTCCATACGGTCGGTCAGCAAGTTCAGGAAGACCATGAACGAACGAGAATACCGGGCGGGTCCTGACAGTCGGCGCTGGTCTGCCATGTTCTGGGCCGCCGTGGGCTTCAACGGCGTCATCGGTTTGCCGGTCTGGTTCGCTCCCGATTGGACGTTCGCACTGTGCTTCCACGAGGCGCCGACGCCCGGCGCAGTCCGACACTGGGGTGATTTCGGCTTCGGCGTCGTGCTGATCGGCGTGGGCTATGCGATGGTGGCGGCCGACGTGGCTCGCAACCGCGGCATCGTGTGGCTGGGGGTGTTCGCCAAGGTGTTCGACGTCGTCGTGCTGTCGGCGCGCACCGGTAGCGGCGCGATGAAGCCGCTGGTGCTGATCCCGGGCGCCATCGATGCCGCGTTCGTGCTGCTGTTCGTGTGGTTCCTGTGCGCGAGTTCTGGCCGCCGGTTCACGACGCGGCAGCCGGCGGACTAGCGCTGGGCGGTCTGTTCACGGCGGCGGCGGGCGGTGTCGACGGCGCCCCGAACACTTCGTCTCCGGTCGGCTCGACGTGCGGCGTGCGGTTCTGCTGCTGCCGCAGCCGGGACAGTTCGAGGTAGATGCGCCGCCGGCCGCGGTTCTGGTTGCCCAGCGGCCGGTGCTCGGGCAGGCAGTGCCACGGCTGGATCGACAGGGAGTGGGCGAACGCCAGTTGCGCGGGGCTGTCGAAATGCTGACTCGGAATCCGCAGCACGGCCACCGGGATGGGCGGCGACCGGCGCTCGGACCAGCGGATACCGGCGTTCTCGATCGGCATGCGGCGCGCGTCCGTCTGCAGCTGCACGAGTACGTCGAACTCCGCATCGCCCGTGGCGAGCGTACGCGCCATCGCCTGGCGCAGGTAGTCGTCCGGCGGTCGCAGCGGCAGGTTGGGCACCCGGT
The DNA here is from genome assembly GCA_016713175.1 of Planctomycetota bacterium. Taxonomy (GTDB): domain Bacteria; phylum Planctomycetota; class UBA1135; order UBA1135; family UBA2386; genus JADJPQ01. The sequence continues at coordinate 292,802 of JADJPQ010000003.1, read as the reverse complement.
CGCGGCGCGCGGTGCGCGGGCGGAAGGAGTACTGCATGGCCTGGTCCGGACCGAGCAGGTACGGCACACAGCTCCAGTAGCGGGTCGTCAGCGGGTTGGTCTGCGTGCGCGCCCAAAGCGCCTGCATGAGCCCCTCCAACACGTGCGGTCGCCGCACCGACAGGAAGTGGAACAGCGGCGTGCCGGCGCGGATCATCGCCTGCAGGTTGGCGTTGACCGCCAGCGTCGACGTCGTGAATGTCGGCGTGCTGATCCCCGTCAGGTCCTGCGTGTGCTGTTCGTCGTCGAGCAGTTTCCTGCCCGGCACCCCCATCAATTTGACGCCGATGCTCAGCACGCCGACGTCGTCGATGTCCGGCGGGCTGGCCGGACCCGGACCGCCAAATCGCACCCAGGCCCGGAACGACCGCGGCTGGGCCAGCACGCCGTGGCGCAGGTTGGACGGCAGCCCGTCGTGCACGGTGAACTCGGCACGGACCACGCCGTGAGTCTTGGTGTTGCCGGCGCGCTCGAACGCGCCGGGTCGGTACTGGGCCATCGAGTGGGCGGTCATGTCCTCGACGATGCGGTCGACCAGCCGCGCCTCGTCAGGCAGTTCCTGTTCTGCGGCCCGCGCCAGGTCGGTCGCGGGCAGGCGGCGCCGCAGGCACCACTGCACGATGCCCGTCAGCGGCTCGCGCAGGATGGCGTCGAACGCGGGCCGCACGAACGGGTCGATCCGCCGTTCGAGGCGCATCAGGCCGACCAGGGTGTCGTGCAACCAGCGGGCGAGGCTCATCGCTGGGCCCTCGCGCGCAGCAGGTGGCGGGCGGCGCGGATCCCCGGCAGGAAGAAGTAGGCGCCGCCGCGGACCTGCACGAATCGCGGCAGGTCGCGCAGCCGTTGCGGCCGCGTCCCGCCATCGACGAAGCGGAACTCGGCGCCGGCCGTCAGTGCATCGCCGCGGTCGCGCGTGCCGACCAGCGGGTCGCTTTCGTGCTCGCGCCCGTCGAAGCGGCCGCTGGCGAGCCACGCACCCTGGACGAACTCGAACTGGCGCGCCAGGGACGCGTTCAGGCCGATGAAGTACAGCCCACGTTCGGGCTCGGCAGCGGAGGCCGGCGCCAAGGCGTCCGGCAGCGACAGCTGCGGTCCGTAGTCGCGACCGCGGCGCAGGATGCGATGGAATCGGCTCGCGGCGACCAGGTCGCCGCGGATCTGCCGGTGACCGAAGCCGAACGTGGCGAGCAAGCGCCGCAACCAGCCGTCGTTGCCCGGCGGCAGGTCGCCGTTGCGCGGATTGGCCCGGCGGATGTGCGAACCGAGCGGCGCCAGTCGACCGTCCGGATCGCCGGCAAAGGTGAAGTCGTCGGGCAGGCCGGCCAACGGCCGACCGTCGAGGCGTCGACCGACCATCAGTTCGGCCAGGTGTTGTCGGCGCGCGGCGTCGCCGTCGGCGACGCGGTCCAGGAAGCGCCAGAAGCCGCGGACGTCCTGCGCCAGATGCCGGAACACCAGGTAGGTGCCGTTGCGGCCGAGGTCCTTGGCGCCGGCGTGGTCGGGGTCGATGGTGTCTGGCAGGTCGGCACCCGGATCCTCGACCAGCGGCCGGTCGGTGTACTGGCCGTATTCGTTGGGGTAGCCGAGCAGGAACTCCCCGAGGGCGATGCGCTGGTGGTAGGCCGGATCGAGTTCGCCGGTGCGTCGTACCGTGCCATCCCAGTCGAGTTCCGGCTGGCTGATGCCGTCGACGAAACCGAACGGTTCGCGGTCGTCCAGTTCGGCGCTGGCGAGTGTGGTCAGTACCTGCAGCCCGCGTTGCGTCGCCGTGGTCGTCAGCTCGCGCTGCCAGTCGTCGAGGTCGCCGGGCCTTGCGAACAGCGCCAACAGCACGTGTGGTTCGTCATCCGGGTTGCCGCCCCACGACCAACCCTGCGGGGCGTTGCCGTCGACATCGCCCAATCGGCGCGAGCGGCCCGGATCCGCCATGCCCGCCAGGAACTCGGCGGCGAACCCCTGCAGCAGCTGGTCGCCGACACCCAACGCGCGCAGGCCGGATGCCGTCAGCGCCAGCTGCAGACCGCGGCGGGCATCCGCCTCGGCAACGGTGGTGAGCGGCAGCGTGGCGAGCCAGCGTTGCGCCGGGTCGGCGTCGGCGATGCGCAGCAGCAGATAAGTCGCGGCTTTCAGTCGCGAGAACCCGTGACCGACCAGCGCTTGCACATCGTGTTGTTCGGGTCGCGTCATGCTCGGGTCCTCGCGTCAGTGGAACAGCGCCAGCCAGGCCGCGGCCCTGGCGGGGGACGGCCGCCGCACTTCCAGGCCGCGCCGGATCGCGGTGGCGACGTCCATGCCCACGGCCGTGCGGCCGACGTGCGCGTTGTAGTAGACCTCGGTCGGCAGTTGGTGGCGGCGGATGAAGCGCTTGAACTGCTGTTCGTGCAGGGCGCCGTCGAGCACGAGGAATCGGGTGCGCGGGTAGCCGATGCCGTTGCTGAACACGAGGTTGAGGCCGAAACCGACCTTGTTGATGAAGTCCTCCATGTAGCTGTCCAGGCTTGCATCGTAGTTGCTGGCAAAGAACAACCGCCGGCCGCCGTCGAGGTACACCCAGCGGGCGAAGTGGATGGTGCTGACCCTGGCCAGGCGCCCACGACCATAGACGTGCCGCGCCGCGAAGCCGACCGCCAGCAGCGACGCGCGCAGCACCAGGCCACGGAACCAGCCCGGCTTCACCGTGCCCAAGGCGGTGAACTGATTCGTGCAGGCATGATCCTCGATCGTCTGCAGGGCGGCCACGTGGTCGGTGGCCGCGGGCAGGTCGACGACCGGATCGGTCTTCTCGCGGTGTCGCAGGAACAGCAGGAACAGCGGTGCGATCAGCAGCAGGACCGGCAGCGACAGCAGCGCGACGAGCAGGCCGCCGACGAAGTGAACGGTCTGGCCGAGTCGCCAGGACCAGGGCATCGGGGTGAGCGGAGCCAGTTCGAGTCTTCCGGCCGCGACGGCGCCGGCCACCGCTTCCTGCATGGCCGCGTGGAGTTCCGTGGTCGACCGGCTGCGCCCGCCGTTGGCGTCCAGCCAATCCTCGAGGAACCGGCGCAGCTTCGCCTCCTGCGCCGCCTGCACCACGGTCCGCCCCTGGTAGTGCACGTAGGCGGCGGCCGGGCGCAGCGAGCGCGCCTGCATCCACGCGCGCAGATCGGTATCAGCGTCGAAACCCTCGCAGAATGCGAACAGCCGCCGAAGGCCAGGAGCCGCTTCGACGGCGAGCCGGTCGAGCAGTTGCGCGCCGGAACGATCGCAATCGCCGAGGAATGCCAGCAGGTCCGGATCCGCCGGTGGTTGGCGGCCGTGCGCACGCAGATCGTCGGCGGTGCGATCGACCAGGATCACCAGGCGTGCGAAGTGCAGTTCCGGGAAGCGGGTGAACGGCACGATCGCGTTGGCGGGGTCGACGACCCCCGGCCGAACGTTCATCGACGCCAACAACTGCCGCAAGGCGTCGGTCGCGCCGGCGCGGATCCGCGCGACGATCGTGAAGTTGCCTTGCGGCTGCATGGGCAACGTCCCTAGCGGACCGGGAACTGCAGGGCGAAGTCGAGCAAGCGCGTGCGTCCCCACCAGACCTTGCCCAGCCACAGCCCGGGGCGGATCATCCGGATCTCGTCCCGGATCCTGCGCGCCAGGAACGACGTCTTGCTGTAGTCGAGGACGATGCACGGGCGGTCGTCGATCCAGCTCTTGGTCGGGTAGACCTGCGCCTGGATGGCTTGGATGCCCGTCGGTCCGACCCGGTTGACCAGCGTGCCGCTCTGGCCGTCCGGCGCGCGGGTGAACACCTTGCCCTGCCAGGCGAACTTGTAGGCCAGCCAACGCACGATGCGGGCGAACCAGGTGCAATAGACCAGGGCGGCGCCCTCGGAGGCGCCTTCCGGGATCGGCCCCGGGGTCAACCGCTTGAACAGGTCGTCGAGTTGTTCCCGGCGCATGCCGGTGAGTTGATCCAGGGAGGTGGGGAGGCCTTCTGGGGTCGCCATCGTTTCAGAGGTCGTCATCGTCGTCGTCTCCGGGAAACGGGTGTGCGCCACCGGTCAGAGGGTCGCGAGCACTTGGATCAGCGCGCGTTTGTCGTCGTCGCTGAGGTCCTTGCCGTACTCGTGGCCGCGATCCTCGATCAGGTCCGGGCACTTGTTGACCTTCCACAGCTTCGGCCCCAGTTGGGCGCGCAGGCGTTCCTGCGCGGCGTCGCCGGTCAGTCCGTCGAGCTTGATGCCCGCCAACGTGGTCTTGATCGCGATGCACAGCGCCACCAGATCCTTGACGTCGGCCTCCGGGTCGATGTTGGCCAGCATGTTGATCGGGGTGCCCTTGGGCACGCGGCCGATGCGCAGGTAGCCGTCGTTGTCGATCTGCCCGGCCAACTCGAGCGCCTTGCGCAGGATCGTCGGGATGCTCGCCGAGTTGAGCGTGAGCTCGCAGTCCTCCTGGGTGCGCCAGATCGAGTCGCGACCCGCGCGCTTGCCGGGCCACAGCAGTTTCTCGCAGGCATCGGTGAAGGCGGCCATGCGGCCGGCGACCGACGGGTCGCCGTTGTAGAGCCCCAGCGCGTTGTTGTGCAGGAACGGCGCCGACGACCACAGCGCCACCAGCGATGGCGTCCGGTAGTAGCCCGGTCCGCCCGCCGGCAGCGTGAACGGTTCCTGGGCGTTGGTGTACGGGTTGAACACCGAGATCGTGCCCACGCTCTCGCGCTGCTTGTAGGTCGCCGAGGAGAAGTTGGCCCAGATGTGGCCCTTGGTGGCGTTGGTCGCCGCCGCGCGGCTGGCGTTGGTGCCGATGGCGGCCACCGAATGCGGCCTCTCGTCGGAGAACAGGTTGTCGACGAAGAACTCGGGCTTGGCGACCTCCGCCCGGAACCAGGCCTGCTCCTCGGCCTGATCCAGGCCGTTCGGCGGCCGCTTGCTGGAGTGGCAGGAAGCGCAGTTCTCGGCGAACACGGTGCGTCCGCGCGCGAGCACGGCCGGGTCTTGCGTCTGGTACGCGGCTCCGCCCGGCGCGTCGGCCAGCTTGAACGGCTGCAGCTTCTGGAAGAAGCGGACGATGTTGTCCAGCTTCTGGGCGGTCGCGTTCCAGTAGACCGAGTTGGCGTTGGCGGCCTTGATGCTGAACGGCTCCTGGCCGCGCAGGCCGATCAGCGCGTTGTGCTGCTTCAGCCAGTGCTGCGAATACATGCCGATGTTGACATACACGCGCAAGGTGGCGCCCCCGACCCCGACCGAATCGGCGCCGTCCTTGAGGATCCGCGGCACGCCCATCTTGGACTGCGCGCCCGGCAGCAGCATCGACTCGCCGGCCAGTTCCTCTTCGTGCGCGTGGGCCAGCTGCAGGCGGGCGCCGAGCGCGAAGATCGGATTGATCATGTTCGGGTTGTTGATGTGATCGGTCGCGATGCGCGACGTGTCCGACGTGCCGCGTGGCTGCGTCGCGATCATCTGGTTGAGGAACCCGGTGCGGGCGACCATCCCGGCGAACGCGCGACCCTCGCTCAGGTATTGGTTGCCGATCGCCGAGGCGAGGTTGGCCCACGCCGGTGCCTCGGGGTCGGTCGGCGGGTTGACCGGGTTGAAGGCGATGTGGCAGGCGCCGCACGACACGCCGACGCGGTAGGGCCGGACCAGCTCCGGATCGGCGGCGACCGTGTCGTCGTCGTAGTAGCTGCCCTTCTTCTGCTCCCAATAGGCTTTCTTCGCGGCACTGAACTCCGGGTTGTCGAACAACCGGAAGCCGAGCACTCCGCTCGCTCGCCCATACACGGCCGGATCGATTCCGGCCGGTTCGGCCTGACCGGCGATCGGTTGATCGAGCCACAGGCCGTACTGATCCGGCTGGCTGGCTCGCTGGTAGCCCGGCTGGTTGATCAGCCCGATGTCCTTGAACCGCGATGGCCGGCGCCGTGAGTCCAGGGTGCGCAGCAGGTCGACGAGGCCGTAGCTGTCGCGTGTCATGCGATCCCAGAACTGTTCGTTGCCGCCGCACCACAGGTTCCAGGTGTTGCGTCCCTTGATCTCGTCGGCGCTCAACGGGAGCGGCTGATCGGCCTTGGGCCGATCCATCTCGGCGAAGACGTCGACCGCCAGCTCGGGAAAATCCGTTGGACTTCGACCGCCCCCGTTGTCGGCCAGGGCATCGTCGCCGGTGACGGCCCACCACAGAATCGCACCCAGGGCGACCAACACGATCAACGCCGCGACGGACCTGTTCATGCAGTGACTCCCATGCGCCCGCGAGCGCACCAACGAAGGCCACACAACCCAAGAACGCAGCAGCATGCCGGGTGCGACATTGGCGCGCAACGGACAACGGCGGGACCGGCCAGCGCTGGTGGCTGGTCGCGCGCTGACCGCATCGGGCGAGCCCTGAGCCTGCCGGGGCCCGAGCCCCGTGGAGATGTGGTGGTCTCGGCCGTTCCTGTGTACCCTGGTCCCCGTTCACACGCCGCGAACTGGGCTGATCGAACCGGTGTCCTGACATGGTTGGCTTCTCGTGGTTGGCCCGAGTCCACGCCGCCTGGGCTTGCCATGCAGCTGCGCATCGGGCAGCTCGCCGGTGGCTTCTCGTGCGCGGCCAACAACAAGGATCCGTCATGACCAGGCCTCGTTCCGGCGCCAAGACCAGGCGCCCGGCGGCGCGCTCCCCCCGCGACACCAGAGTCTCGTCGACCAAGAACGGCGGCAAGCCGGTGCTGCTCAGCGGCGGCAATCCGCAGATCGCCATGGCCGACGGCGACGCGCCGGTGCAGGCCTACATTGCCGCGATGCCCGGTTGGAAGAGCGAGTTCGGCCGCCGCCTCGATGCGCTGATCACCCGGCTGGTGCCGCACGTCGTGAAGGGCGTCCGGTGGAACTCGCCGTTCTATGGCATCGCGGGCCAGGGCTGGTTCCTTGGCCTGCACGTGTTCACGCGCTACGTCAAGATCATGTTCTTCATGGGAACGATGCTGCAGCCGGTGCCGCCCGGCGGCAAGGACAAGCACGCGCGCTGGCTCGATGTCCACGAACACGACTTCGACGAGGCGCAGATGACCGCATGGATCCAGCAGGCAGCGGTGCTGCCGGGGTGGGGCAAGTGTTGAAACGATCGGCCAGGTCCGGAACCGATGGCGCGGCGGCGGCCAAGATCGACGCGCGGATCGCCGAACTCGGTGATTGGCGTGGCAACCTCCTGGCCCGCATCCACGCACTGATCCTGGCGATCGACCAGGAAACCGTCGAGGAATGGAAATGGCGCGGCACGCCGGTCTGGTCGCTGCACGGCATCGTCTGCACCGGCGAGACCTATCGGGACGTCGTCAAGATGACGTTCGCCAAGGGCGCTTCGCTGCCGGATCCGAAGCGGTTGTTCAACGCCAGCCTCGACGGCAACACCCGGCGGGCAATCGACCTGCGCGAGGGTGATCGGCTCGACGAGCCGGCGTTGCGGGCACTGATCCAGGCGGCGATTGCCGCGAATGTCGGCGGCCGGAGCGCTGCCGCCACGCCGGCGGTCGCTCGCAGCAAGCAAGCGGGCAAGGGCAAGCGAATCGATTCGCCCTGAGGCGCGGCGGCCAGACGGCGTCCGCAATCGCGCGCTGGTTCCTGGTACACTCGTTGCCGTTTCGCTCGCACTGACCTCGGTTCCCCGTCCGTCTCGCGCCGTTTGCGCTGGAGGCCTGCATGACCGTTCGTCGCGTCGTCGTGGCGTTGTCGTTGCTGTTCCCGGTCCTCGCCCAGGAGACCCGCAGCACCGGTGCGGTCGATCGCACTGACCCGGCCGGCCCGCAGGCCGGTGAACGCGCTCGTTGGCGGCTGGCGTTGCCTGCCGGTTGGCAGACGGCGCGTCCGGTCTCCGACGCCATTCCGCCAGGCCTGCCGGTGCCGCCGGACTTCGTGCAGGAACTGATCGAGTTCGACGTGGCCACCGGCGTCGAACGCGCGATTCCGGCGCTGCGCCGGCCCGCGCGTGCCGCGGAGATGCTGCCAGGGCAGCCCGGCCGCTCGCCGTTGGTCGAGCCGCTGCCGGAAGCATGGAATCCCGATCTGGTCGATCGCACCGCCGCCGCGTTCCCGTGGGGCGCCCAGTGTCGACTGTTCTTCCAGCAGAACGGCCAGAACTTCGTCGGTTCCGGAACCCTGATCGACGCCCGCACGGTGATCACGGCCGGTCACTGTGTGCACACCGGCGGCCTGCTGAACGGCGTGTGGTCGACGAACGTGGTCGTCGCGCCGGCCTGGGATGGCGATGCCGACGCCTATTGGACCGCCAATGGCGTCGGCCTCGCGTCGTTCAACGGTTGGACCGTGCTCGCCAGCCGTGACTACGACATGGGCTTCGTGCGCCTCGATCGGCCGGTCGGCGCGCTGACCGGCACGTTCGGCATCGGCTACGACACCAGCAGTGCGTGGTTCACCGGCAGCACCTTCAACATGGCCGGGTTCCCTGGCTGCCCGCCGGCGCCGACGCTGTGCTGTTATGCCGGCAGCCCCGACCGCTTGTTCTACGGCACGGGTTCCTATGACACCGTGAACGCGAACTCGGTTCGCGCCGGTGTCGGTTGGACCTGCGACACCGGTGGCGTCAGTGGCGCCGGCAGCTACACGATCAGCGGCAACAATCGCGTCATCTACGCGGTGCACGCCAACCGTGACTACGCTCCGGTGCCGACGGAGGCGGGCCACACGCGCATGACCCAGGAACGGTTCGACTACGCGGTCCAGTCGTTCATTCCGGGCGCCTACTCTGCCGCTGCCGCCGATTTCCTGCCGCTCGGGGTCAAGGGGCCCGCGGTCGGTTATCAAGGCGGCCGGCTGTCGTTCGACTACACCGTGTTCCAGAACTCGCTGGTCGACCCGGCGGCGGCGACTTACACCGTCGATGTCTACCTGTCCAGCAATGACCTGATCTCGACCGCGGACCGGCGCATCCAGACGCACACGTTCCAATGGGATTTCGGGCCGCGCAGCTGGGTGCACATCGTCGGCACGCAACCGACCATTCCGCTGGATGTGCCGGCGGGCAACTGGTACCTGGGCGTGATCATCGCCATCAATGACGGCAACAATGCCAACAATGCGATCGCGGGCCCCTGTGACGCCTGGCCGATCCGGGTCGACCGCCATTGGCCGCGGGTGCCGGCGGGGTCCTTGCCGATCGGCAGCGGCGTGGTGATCGATTTCGATGGTCTTGGCGGCGTCGAGCCGGCCTGGATGCGGCTCAATCGCCTCGACGCCGCGACGCGCGTGGCGCATGCCGATGCGTGGTGCAACATCGGCCAGCTCGCCGCCTGCGTCGACCCGATCTCGGGCGGCAGTGACCTCGAACTGGGCCTGCGGCCCGGAGCGTCGCCAGCGCGCGTCGCCAATGCGATGATCGTCAAGCTCGATGGCACCGGCCTCGGCGGCGTCACGCTCGACTTCATGGCCTTCAACTTCGGCGACATCACCGATGCCGACGATGGCGTGTGGATCAGCGACAACGGCAGCACCTGGCATCCGGTCTACCGGCCATGGAACCTGAGCCAGGTCGATCGGTGGATCAGCCACAATTCGATCGACCTGGATGCCACGCCGGTGAGTCCCCGCGGTGTGTTCATGCTGCTGTTCGCGCAGGAGGGCGCCGACCCGTTCGGCGCGACCGGCGGCGTCGCCATCGACGACATCCGGCTGCATCCGCGGTTCACGCCGACGACCACGACGTCGAGCCTGATGGCCGGCACCGGTGCGACGATCCACTGCAGCAGTTGCACGCCGAACGGGCTGGCGACGATCGCGCTGTCGTTGAGCGGACCAGGCCCGGTGCCGACGCCGGTGGGCAATCTGCTGCTGAGCCTGCCGGTCACCGTGCATGCGACCAGCGGTCTGAGTCCGCAGGGTCGGTTCAGCGCGCCACTGCCGATTCCGGCCGGGTTCACGGGCACCGCGGTCTGGTTCCAGAGTCTGGATTGGAATACGCTGACGCTCAGCAATGGACTGGCACAGCGGATCCGGTGATCCGGGATCTGCCGATGGCCGCGCCGAATGACTGGTGGGTTCTCCGCAAGATCCTGTCGTCGGAGAGCATCGATGGTTGACCGCGCGGCGCTCGTGGTGCTGCTGCGCGGCGTGAATGTCGGTGGGCATCGCCGCTTCCGTCCGGCCAGCTTCGCGGCGCAGTGGCCGCAGCTCGGGCTGGCCAACGTCGGGGCCACCGGCACGTTCGTCGTGCGGCGCCGGGTCGCGCGGGCCAGGCTGCGTGCCGAGATCGCGCGCCGGCTGCCGTTTGCCGCCGACATCTTCGTCTGTGCCGCCGGTGACCTGGTCCGGTTGTCGGGGCACCGGTGCTTCGCCGGCCAACCGATCCGCCGCGACGAAGTGCGGTTCCTCGCCCTGCTGGCGCGTGCTCCGCGGGCCATGCCGAAGTTGCCCCTGGAACTGCCGGATCGCGGCCCGTGGCTGATCCGGCTGTTGGCCAGGCAGGGCCGTTTCGTGCTCGGCGTCCACCGCCGTCGGCTGCAGGTTCTGCGGCAGTTCGCTGTCCTGAACCGCATGCTGGGTGAGCCCATGACGATCCGCAGCCTGGGCACGATCGCGATGGTTGCCAGCGCGCTCGCCCGAACCGAACGCCTTCGCGGCGCGGCGAAGCGCAAGTGATAGGATCGCGCCCTGCGATGAACCGCCGCGGTGTTGTCCTGTTGTTTGCGCTCTGCACCGTCGTGGCGGCCCAGGACAAGCCGTCCGTCGATCCGGAGGTTGCCGCCCTGGTCCAGTCCCTCGGTGATGCCAAGGCGCGCAGTCGCGCCGCGTTCGAACTGACCAATCGCGGCGCGGCCGCCGTTCCGGCGCTGACGGCGGCGTTGACCGAGCCGAGCCTGCGGGCGCCGGCGCTGTCGGTGCTCGGTCGGATCGGCATGCCCGCCAAACCGGCCGTCGCTGCGATGTTCGACCTCGCCGCCTCGTTGCCTCCCGACGATGTGCCGCCCTTGTTGCAGGCGGTGGCCGATCTGGCGCCGGTCTGCGATCTGGAGGCAGCCGCGGTCTTCCAGCGACTCACCGACGTCATTCGCACCGCGCAGGACGCGGCCGAGCGCCAGCAGAAGCCCGAACTTCGACGGCAACTGCGGTGGGAATGGAAGCGAACCATCGAACGCTGCGGGCTCGGCTCGAAGACCCCGGTCGACGAACTCGTTGCCGCGCTGGAACACGAAGATGGGTTCCGCCGCGAGAGCGCCGCGTATCTGCTGGGTCGTCGTGGTGAAGCGGCGACCACGGCGATCCCCTCGTTGCTGGCGGCGCTGACGGGCGAGCATCCAGAGGTCGTGTTCTGGCCGGTGACGACGGACTTCGGCGAACGCGTGCCGTTCTCGGCGACGGTGCAAACCACGGCGGCCGAGGCGCTGGTGCGGATCGCGCCGGATGCGCCGGCAGTGGTGCCCGCGCACGTGGTCCGCCTGCGTTCGGCAGACGAGGCGACGCGACGGGCGTCGGCCGCGGCGCTCGGAGCGGCCGGCGCGGCGGCCGCCGCGGGCAAGGATGCGCTGCTCGCCTGTCTTGGCGATGAGAGCCCCGGGGTCGTACGTGAGGTCGTGACGGCGCTGGCGCGCATCGGCATCGACGCGGCGGTGCGGGAACGGTTGGCGCAGCTCGGTGAACATCCGGATGCGCAGGTGCGGGCGACGATCGCGGCGGTCCTGCGGGTGCGCCGATGTGTCTGATGCTGTATCTCGGCACCGCGAAGCCGATTCCAGTCGGGTCGCACGGGTTGCTCACGATCACGGCCGTCGCGGGCGACCGGGCGCCAGCCTTGGCCCATGGCATGGCATCGCCGCATCGCTACCTCGTCGGCATCGAGGGTGGCTGCAGCTGTGACTTCGCGAGCAGCATGGACGATGTCGGTGCCGACGGTGCGGAACACGTGCTCGGAACGCTGGCTCCGGACAGGCGCGAACGGTCGGCGGCCTGTGTCCGTGATCTGATCGCGCGTTTGCGCGACTTGCTCGCCGCGCCCGATGTGGTGGAGTTGTTCGCGGTGTGGTCTGGCGACGAGGCGCGTCTGCCGGTGCGGCGGGTCCGGCTGGACTTGTCGGCCATCGTTCCCGAACGGTTCCTGCTGATGGAGGGGGTGCTGCTGACCGTCGGTGCGTCGGGCCCGCAGGAGCGATGATCGGGTCGCGCGGTCTGCTGGCCATCCGCATCGTTCACACGATGATCTTCCTGATCCTGTCGGCGTGCGTGCTGCTGGTGCTGCAGGCCGGTGTGACCGGAGTAGCGACGACGGTGACGATCGTCGCGATCGCCGCGATTCTCCTCGAGGGTGCCGCGCTGTGGAGTTGCCGCGGCCGCTGCCCGCTGACCGTGCTGGCCGAACGGCACGGCGCCGTCGATGGCGCGGTCGCCGACATCTTCCTGCCGAAGTGGTTCGCCGACCGGATCTTCCCGATCTGCGGATCCCTGTTCCTGCTCGGCTGCCTGTTGCTGGCCTGGCGTCTGCTGCTCGGTTGACCGGTGGCCGCGGAACGTGCCGGTGCCGCCATCACCATGGCCGCGCCGGCCGTAGAGTTCCCGCCATGTCGTCGATCCGAATCTCGATCCCACTGTTCCTCGTGACCTTGCTGATCCCGGCCTGTGCGTCCGCCGACAAGCGCGCCGAGCCGGCAACACCGACCGCCGGCGCTCAGGCGACCCCGCCGACGCCGGCCCAGCCGGCCGGCGACACCAGGCCGCAGGACCCGGCCGAGAAGGCCGCGGCCGACGCCAAGGCCAAGCAGGAGGCCGACGAGAAGAAGGCGGAAGAACGCAAGGGGCTCGAGAAGGAGGTCCGCAACAAGCTGCGTGAGATCGATTACTTCCAGATGGAACAGCAGGTGGCCGCGATCGATCGCGGGGTCCGCCAGCAGACACTGCAACTGGCGACCGAGCGCGTCGCCCGCGACCTGGCCAAGGCCGAGAAGGAGCTGGAGCTGTTCGAGAAGGAGCACAAGCCGCGCGAGATCGACGAGCGCAAGATCTCGATGGACCAGCAGGTGAACTACACCGAGGAGCAGAAGGACGAGTTCGGCGAGTTGGAGGCGATGTACAAGGAAGACGAGTTCGCCAAGGCCACCAAGGAACTGGTGCTCAAGCGCGGCCGCCGGCAGATGGAGATGGCCGAGCGCCGGCTGGCGATCGCCCGCCGCGAGGAAGCCGTGTGGGCCAATCACACGCTGCCCGAGCGCGAGCGCGACCTGCGCCAGAAGGTCGAGGACGCGCGGTTCGAAGCGCTCAAGCAGCAGAAGGAAGTCGAGAAGGCGGCCATCGAGTTCCAGATCGCGGATCGCCGGGCCGAGGAGCGCAAGAGCGATCTGCGGCAGGAATTGAGCGACCTGGAAGCCAAGCTGGCCAAGCTGGCGAAGGAATCGTCGTGATCGGGCGGGCGTTCGCGGTGGCGCTGCTCGGCGCGGCGCTCACCGCGCAGCAGCCGGCCGGAGCGGCGCCGGCGCCGGACCTGACCACGAAGGCGGCGGCACAAGTCGGCCTTGACCAGGCGATCGGCTGGCTCGTCGCCAACCAGAATGCCGATGGCAGCTGGGCGTCGTCGTCGTGCGACAGTCAGTTCGAGACGGTGTTTGCCGTCGAGACGCACTACGCGTGGAAGATGGCGGCGTGTGCGCTGGCGACGCAGACGTTGCTGCGTGCCAAGGAGACGCCGGCGATCCGGGCGGCGCTCGACAAGGCGGTGCGCTGGCTGTGTTCGACGCGGATGACGCTGCGCGGCACGGATTGGGACAACGATGCGGTGTGGGCCTGGCTCTATGGCACCGTGGCGATGACTGCGGTCGCCAATGATCCGCGCTTCCAGAACGACCAATGGCGCGGACCGGTGGTCGCGCGCGGGCGTGAGTTCGTCCGGTGGCTCGAGGCCAATCAGGAACCGACCGGCGGGTTCGGCTATTACGACGATCCGACCTACACGCGGCGCCCGAAGTGGGGCACCAGCTTCGCGACGTCGACGGTGTTGCCAGCCCTGGGCATGGCCGGCGCGCTCGGCTGGATGCAGGATCCGCGGATGCGCGAACGGGCGGCCAGCTACATCAAGAAGTGCAAGCTGCCGAACGGCGCCTATTCGTACGATCTGACGCCGATCCCGCGGATCAGCGGCGGTGAACACATCAACAACGTCAAAGGCAGCCTCGGGCGGATCCAGGTCTGCAATTGGGCGCTGCGCCAGTTCGGCGACCCCGACATCACCGACGAGGTGATCCGGCAGGGACTGCGGCAGTTCTTCGAACACCACGAGTTCCTGCATGTCGCGCGGATGCGGCCGATTCCGCACGAGGCGTATTACGCCAATGCCGGCTACTTCTATTTCTTCGGCCACTATTACTGCGCCGAAGCGATCCAATTGCTGCCGACCGCGGAACGCGAGGGGTTCCATGCGCAGTTGCGACCGCACCTGTTGAAGCCGCAGCGCGCCGACGGTTCGTGTTCGGACTTCCTCGGCAGCAGCTACATGGTGGTGGCTTCGACCGCGTTCCTGGCGCTGGCGCTGCAGGCCGGTCTCTGACGCGTCGCTCGGATCGCTCTGCGAAACCGTAACGGTTGGCGGATTCGAGCCCTTGCGGCGCGACTTGCGCGCCGGGGTGTGGCGCCGCACTGTTGTTGGTGTGGGCGCCGGTCAGCGCTCACGTCGGCGGTGCGATCGAGTCACCCTGCGTGCCTGCGCAGTGGCGATCGCGGCGTCGGCAGCCTTGCCGTGCGGGGGTGCCTGGCACCCAGGGAGACGTTCGTGAATCGCATCCTGCTCGTCTGCAACGCCATCCTGGCGTTGATCCTGGCCATTCGTGTGGCCAATCCGGAACGCGTCGCGCATGCCGCGACGCCGGTCGCCGGCAAGCCGGCTTGGAGCGCTGCCGATCTGCGGCTGCTGCCCGGGGCAAAGGCCGAACGGGCCGATCCGCGCTGGCGCACGCTGCTGCTCGACTTCGGCACCGACGTTGCCGCCGAGCCGTTGCCCACCGGGTCGCAGGATCTCGGACTGCGGTTCGAGCCGGCGGTCGACTTCGCGGCGACCTGGCGGACGCGCCGGACCCTGCAGCTCTTCGTGCCGGGCGGCCTGTCGCCGGCGCGGCGGTTCCACCTGCATCTGTCCCAGACGGTGACTGCGGCCGACGGTCGCCGGCTGCCGGCCGGCACGACGGTCGCCATCGACACGCCGACGGTGCGGCTGGAGAGTGCGGTGCTGGACCGCGGCGACGAACGGATCGACCCCGGGGCTCCGGCGGTGACGCTGCTCGTGGCGTTCGACCAGCGCATTGGTCGTGCCGCCGTCGAGAACGCGTTGCGCGTCCGTGATCCGCGGGTGCCGGATCGCGACCTGCCGTTCGTCATCGGTGAGCGACCGGATGCCGAGCGCGCGGTGTTCGCGTTGCGCGTCGACACTGGCGGCGGCTGTCGCGAACTCGAGGTCGTCGCGGCGCCGGGCCTGGTGCCGCTGGCTGGCGAGTTGCCGACCGGCGCCGAACAGGTGCGGCGCGTCGTGTTGTTCGAGCCGTTGGATCTGCGCGGCGTCAGCGTCGGTGAAGGCCGCATCGATGTGCGGTTCAATCAGGCGGTCGCGATGCCGATTGCCGAGCAGATCCGGCTGGTACCGCCGGTGCCGTTCCAGGTGTTGCCGCGCCATGACGGGGTGCGGCTGGTCGGTCGGTTTGCACCCGGCAGCGTGCTGGCGGTCGAACTGGCACGCGGCTTCCCGGGCACCGGGCGCACGCTGCTGGCCCAGGCCGTGCGGCACAGTGTGTTGGTGCCGGACCTCGATGCCGAAGTCGGTCTGCAGCAGTCGGGTTCGGTGCTGAGCAGCAAGGCCGAATCGGCGCTGACGATCGCCGGCGTCAATGTCGGGCAGGTGCGGGTGGCGGTCCGCCGCGTCTACGCCAACAACCTGGTGCGCGCGCTACAGGAGCAGGACCACCGGACCCTGGCCGAGGCTATGGCATGTGTGGTGCCGATCGCGGCGCGGCGCAACGAACGGTGGGAGCGCCGCGTCGACCTGCGGCCATTGCTCGGCACGATGGCGAGCGGTCTGTTCCAGGTCGAGGTCAGCAGCGATGAGACCCCGTGGCCGGAGTCGCGCCTCTTGCAGGTGACCGACCTCGGCTTGACGCTGCGGGCGGGCCGCGATCAGGCGGTCGTGCAGGTCGTCGGCATCGCCGATGGTCGACCGGTGGCCAATGCCGCGGTGCGCGCGATCACCGCGACCAACCAGGTGCTGGCGAGTGCGACGACCGATTGGGATGGCATCGCGCGGCTGTCGTGGAGTCGTGGCGACGCCGACCGTTCGGTCTGGCTCGTGCAGGCCCAGGCTGGCGACGACGAGGCGTTCGCGTGTCTGGAGGATCACGCCGTCGAACTGGCCGACGAGTCGCTCGGTGGCCGACCATGGCTTGGCGAGGGTGTCGAGGCATGGGCCTGGCCGACGCGCGGCATCGTCCGGCCCGGAGAGCGCGTCGAAGTGATCGCTGCTTTGCGGGATGCGACCGGCAGTGCGGCCGCAGCGCGGCAACTGATCTGTGAGTTCGCGACCGCCGGGCGCGTGCAGGCGTCCTGGGCGGTGCGGGCCTCGGGTTCCGGTCTGTTCACCGCGATGTTGCCGCTGCGCGCCGATGCGCCGACGGGTGCGTGGCAGGCGCGGTTCCGGCTGACCACCGATGGTCCGGTGGTCGGCGAGACGATGTTCGAGGTCGCGGCGTTCGTGCCTGACCGGCTCGAGGCCGCGTTCGGCGAACTGCCGGCTCTGCGCTTTGGCGCGACGGCGGCGATTCCGGTGCGGGCCAACTGGCTCGACGGGACGCCGGCGGCCGGACGGCCGGTGCGGCTGCGTACGCGCTTGCTTGCCGGCGCGGTTCTGCCGGCTGCCGCCGAGGGTTTTGCGTTCGCCAGCGGCGACGCGGTGCCGCCCGGGGAACTCGAGGCCGTCAACGGTCTGCTGGATGAACGCGGCGAAACGGTGCTGCAACTGCCGCTGCCGGCCACGGCGGCGCTGCAGACCCTGCGGGCGGTGTTGTCACTCGAGGTGCTCGATCCGTCGGGTCGCGCGGTGCGCGTGGCGGCGACCGCGCCGGTGTTGCGGCCGACGTTCCATCTGGGTGTGCGTGCCGAACCCGGCCGCGCCCGCCTGGTCGCGGTCGATGCCGATGGCCGAGCCGTGACTTCGCCGATCGAAGCCACGATGCGGCTCGAACAGCGCAGCTGGCAGTGGCACTACCAGCCGGCCGGCGACGGTCGTTGGCGGTGGCGGACCTCCGTTCGTCGCGAGGTGTTGGCGGAGTGGCCGTTGACGCTGCGCGGCGGCGAAGTCGAGCAGGTGCTCCCCGAGATGCAGGCCGAGGGTTGGTATGTGGTGGTGGCGACCAGCGGTGAACTGGCGGCCGAACAGGTCGTCGGCGCGGCGCCGGAGCGCCCGGACCGCCTGCGGGTGACGCCACCCGTCGAACCCGCGATGGCCGGCGCGACGGCGTCGGTCGCCGTCGAATCACCGGCGGCGGGTCGGGCGTTGGTGACGATCGAGACCGACACCGTGCACTCGGCGACGACGGTCCTGTTGCAGCAGGGCCACAACGTCGTGCCGGTGACCGTGCCGGCCGGCCTGCTGTTGCCGAACGTCCACGTCGTCGTGACGCTGACCCGGCCGGCGACGGCGAGTGGCGCCGGCGATGGCCCGCCGTGGTTGATCGGCGGCGCGGCCCTGCCGCTGAGGCGCGACGAGGCGCGCATCGCCGTGGACGTCCGGGCGCCCGCAGTCGTGCTGCCCGAAGCCGATCTGGCGGTCGACGTCGCTGCACCGGGTGCCACGACGGCGGTCGTTGCGGTCGTCGACGAAGGCGTGCTCGCGGTCACCGGTCATCGCGATCCCGATCCGCTGGCGTTCGTGCTGGCGCGCCGGCGGCTGCAGGTGGCGGGCGCCGATCTGGCGGCGTTCCTGCTGCAGGGCATGAAGTTCACGGCTGGTGCCAAGACCGGTGGTGGCGATGGCGATGATGACGATGCGGCGATGATGCTCGCCGGTTCGATCAACACGCGGATCCGTCCACTGGCGTTGTGCGAGGTCGTGCTGCTGGATGGCGCCGGACGTGGTCGCGTCGCGCTGCCACTGCCGCGCTACGAAGGCCGGGTCCGGGTGATGGTTGTCGCCGCGGGGCCGCGCGGTCTCGGTGCGGCTTCGACGCCGGTCGTGGTCAAGGCGCCGCTCGGGCTGCAGGTGGCGTTGCCGCGGATGGTCGCGCCGGACGATCGCTTCGCGGTGCCGGTCACGTTGCGCAACGACACCGGCCAGCCGGGTGTCGTGGTCGTCGCGGTCGCGGCCGGGGCTGGTCTCGAACTCGCCGCCGCACCGCGTCACGCGGTGCCGTTGGCGGTCGGTCAGGTGGCGACGGTCGATGTCGCGTTGCTGGCGTCGCCGGCCGGCCCGGCCGTTCGCGAATTGCGGGTCGAGGCGACGCTCGGCGATCAGCGGCGCATGGTGACCGAGGCGGTCGATGTCCGCGCGCGTTTGGTTCCCGGCGAGGACTGGCTGGCGTTCGAACTCGAACAACCGCATGAACTGACGCTGGCGGACGGTTGGTCCGGCGACGGTCTGCAAGCCGAATTGGTGGTCGAGCGCACGCCGGTGCGGCAACTGCGGCCGCTGCTCGAAGCCTTGCTGCGCTTTCCGTACGGCTGTTGCGAACAGACGGCGTCGCAGGGCATGGGGCTCCTGGCCTGTCAGGCGTTGCTGCCGCGACTGTGGGACGCGAACGACCCCAGGCTGCCGCAGGCATCGGCACTGGTGCAGGCGGCGGTCGATCGCCTGTTCCTGCTGCAGACCGATGGCGGCGGGTTCGGCTGGTGGTCACCCCGCGGCGAGGAGTGGGATTACGGCACGGTGCACGCGCTGGATTTCCTGTTGTCGGCCCAGGATGCGGGTGCGACCTTGCCGCCGGTGGCACTGGCGGCGGCGATCGACCGGTTGCAGCGGCTCGTCGAACGGCACCCGGATCTGTCGATGCGCTGTCATGCGATCGAGGTGCTGTCGCGCGCGGGGCGGGCCGTGCAGCCGCGACTGGACTGGTTGTGCACGCAGGTCGTTCATCGCGAGGACCGTGCCCGGTTGGCCCTGGCGTTGGTCCGGCTCGGCGAGAAGCGTCAGGCGGCGGCGTTGTTGCAGCCCGAGGATGCGCCGCCTGCGGGCATGAGTGAGACCACCGGCATGCTGCGTTCGCCACTGCGCGAACAGGCGCTGTGGTTCTGGGCCCGGATGGCGCTGGATCCGACCGATCGCGAACTGCCGCTGCTGGCATTGGCACTGCAACGCGCGGTCCGGCACGTCGCCGCGCTGACGACCCACGAATCGGCGCAGGCCCTGCGCGCGTTGGCGGCGTACTGGCGGATGCAGCCGATGTCCGTCGAGGCCATGACGGTCGCTGGCTCGCTGGACGGCGTGCCGCTGCCGGCGCCGGTCGGCGACCGCATCGGGCTGGCGATCCGGCCCGGCTCGAAGTTGCAGATCCAGGGCGGTGGTCGAGGCTTCGCGCTGGTGTCGCTGCGCGGCCTGCGGCCGGCCACGCCGTCGGCCGGGACGGGCACCATCACCCTGCGGCGCGAGGTCATCGATCTCGACACCGGCGCGCCGGCCGGCGAGTTCGTGCGCGGTCGCGTATACGAGGTGCGCATCCATGGCGCGGCCGAACGC
This sequence comes from Planctomycetota bacterium, assembly GCA_016713175.1. GTDB lineage: Bacteria > Planctomycetota > UBA1135 > UBA1135 > UBA2386 > JADJPQ01. The sequence goes on along the minus strand of JADJPQ010000003.1, from coordinate 273,107 downwards.
ACGGTCGAGAACGTCGCGTTCGTCGATCTGTTGCCGGGCGGCCTCGAGGCCGAGGCGCCGGGGCCGAGCCATGGCTTCGCCGATGCGGACGATGGCCCGCGCGTCGGGCCGCGCGCGGTCTCTCCGATCCTCGATCGGCGCGACGACCGCGTCGTGCTGTTCTGTCTGGACCGGCTCACCGGCGAGTTCGTCTGTTCGCATCGCGTGCGGGCCGTGACGCCGGGGTCGTTCACCTGGCCGGCGCTGACCGGACAGCCGATGTACGACCTGTCCGCCGTGATCACCGGCGGCGACGATCGCCGCATCGAGGTGCGACCGTGAAACGGCGCTGGCGGCGCTGGTTGCTGGCGGCACTGTTGCTGCCGTTGGCGCTGCTCGGCGCCGAACGGGTCGCCGAGCTGTTGTGGCCGTATCCACTCGACCGGCTGCGGGCGCTGCCGCGGTCGACGGTCATCACCGCGTCGGACGGCACCTGGCTGCAGGTCATGCCGACACCGGCCGGCGAACGTGCGTTGCCGCTGCCGTGGGCGGAGGCTTCGTCGGCGGTGCGCGCGGCGGTGCTTGCCGGCGAGGACGCGCGCTTCTTCGCGCATGATGGCGTCGACTTCGTCGCGGCCGCGCGGGCGCTGTTCCGTGCCGTCCAGCGTGGTCGCATCGTGTCGGGCGCGTCGACGCTGACCATGCAGGTGGTGCGCATCGTCGAACCGCGATCGCGGACGTTCGGCAACAAGCTGATCGAGATGTTCCGCGCCCGTCAGCTCGAGCGTCTGCTCGACAAGGAAGCGATCGCGACCGTATGGCTCGAGCAGGTGCCGATGGGTGGCACGCTGCGCGGGTTCGAGGCGGCGGCCTGGTACTGGTACGGTCGTTCGGCGCGCGAACTCGATGCCGGCGAGGCGGCGGCACTGGCGGCGATGGTGCCGGCGCCGTCACGCCGGCATCCGGTCAAGGGGCAGCGACTCGTGCAGCAGCACCGCAATGTCGTGTTGTCGCGCATGGCCGCGAACGGGCTGGTGCCGGCCTCGATCGCGGCGGCCGCGAGTGCTCTGCCGGTGACGATGACGCCGCATCCGTGGCCATGGCGGCTGCCACACCTGTGCGCCGCGGCCGTGGCAGCACAGCCGCGCGTGTCGATGCCCACCGAACTCGTCACCAGCGCCGACCTCGAACTCGGGGAACGGCTGCAGGCGTTGGCCACGGCACCCGGGTTCCCGGGCTCCGGCCTGGCGATCGTCGTGCTGGACCGCGCCGACGGCGCGGTGCTCGGGTTGCAGGGCGGTCGTTCGCCGACGACGCCACTCGATGCGGCCAGGCGGCGACGCTGCGTCGGCAGCACGCTGAAGCCATTCCTGTATGCCGCGGCGTTCCATGCCGGGATCGCCAACGCGGCGACGCTGTTGTCCGACGAGCCGATCGCGATCGGCGATTGGACGCCGGCGAACTTCGACCGCGCGCACGCCGGTCGGGTCCGGGTCGACGACGCGCTGGCGACGTCCGGCAACATCGCCGCCGTGCGATGTCTGCAAGCCGTCGGCATCGAGCGGTTCGCCGCGCTGCTCACGGCGCTCGGGTTGCCGGTGCCGGCCAACGGCCTTGGCCTCGATGCGGTGCTCGGCACCGTGACGGCTTCGCCGCTCGAATTGGCGCGCGCGTGGCAGCGCTTCTGCGCGCGACCCGAAACCGTCGGTCTCGATGCTGCCGATCGGGATCAGGTGCTGGCGGCGATGTCGCGCGCTTCCCCGGTGCCGGGTGGTCTCCGGGCCGGGGCGTTCGCCTGGAAGTCGGGCACGTCGTCCGGTCGCCGCGACGCCTGGGGTGTCGGCGTCACCGACCAACGCATCGTCGTCGTCTGGCTCGGCAACCTGGATGGTCGCGGTGACGCGGATCTGGTCGGCATGCGCTCGGCGAACGTGCTGTTGGCGCGGGTAGTCGCCATTCTGTGAGGCCACGACTCAAGCGCTCGACGTCAGGACGTCGATGGGCATGGCATGAATACGATGCCACGGGTTTGCGGTGTGCTCGGGTTCCTTGGGGCGCTGGCACTCGCCTCGCTGCCGGCCCAGGAGCCACAGAAGAAGTTCACGATCACGCCCGAAGTGCAGAAGCAGTTGGACGTGTGGAAGTCCGAGACGACGCGGTGGGCAGCCGACAAGGCCGTCGTCGAAGGCGTCGTGGCGCAGAACGCGAAGGGCCCGATCGCCGGCATGGACGACAAGAAGTGGAAGTCGCTGAAGCGGCGTTCGGCGGAGATCGAGGCGTTCCAGAAGAACGCGGCGGCGCAGGTGTTGGTCGCCGCGGCGGCGAAGACCAACGGACTGATCAGCGAGGCGTTCCTGTCGGCGGCGAAGGGCGAGAAGGTCGCGTTCCTCGAGAAGACCTCGAGCTACATGCACGCCGGCAAGGCCAAGTTCGACGTGCCGTTCGGCAAGCTGACCGCATGGCAGGGGGAACCGGAGTTCGACGAGTCGACGCAGACGTTCGCCGTGCAGATCGCGGTCCCGGTGCTGGATCCGAAGGACGCGAAGAAGGCGATCGGCGTGCTGGTCGTCGGCATCAATCTCACCGAACTCGCGAAGCCGCCGGCGCCGGCGAAGTAGGTCATGCGGACTCCGCAGCAGTCCCACGGGCAGATTGCGTGGTGGCGAAGACACCTGACGGTGCGCTTGCGTCTGTTCGCCGTGCTGCTGCTGGCGGTCGGTCTGCTGATCGGGCAGTGGCACCTCGGCATGCAGGCGGTGCAACGCGCCGCGACCTCGGTCGCCGGTCTGGCCAACGAACAGTTGCCCGTGGCCCAGCAGATCGGGGACCTGCGCGCTGCGTTCCTGTCGGCCGTCGTCGGCGAGCGCAGCCTGCTGTTCCTGGGCGTCGGCACGGAATCGGCGCAGCCGGTGGCCGCCGGCCATGCCCAGGCGGTCGATCGCGTCGCGGCGATCTGGCGACAGCTGTCCGCCAGGGTCGGCGAAGCCGAGCGGCAGGCGTTCGCGACGGCGTTCGACGAATGGGGCCGCAACAGCGCCGAGGTGCTGCAGATCCTGCGGGAGAACACGCCGAGCGCGCGTCGCGACGCGATCGATCAGTCGATGTCCATCGGCAGCGACGCCGCCGAGCGTGTTCGCGTGGCGCTGGATGCCATGGCTGGCAAGCTCGGTGAGCAGGTCCGGGCGGAAGCGCGTGCAACCGCGGCCATGGTGGCCGAGCACGACGCCGAACTGCGCCAGGCACTCTGGCTTGGCAGCGGCGCATTGTTCGGCATCGGTCTGGTCGTGGTGCTGTCGGTCGTCCGTTCCCTGCGGCGGACGGTCAAGGTCCTCGACGGCATCGCTTCCGGCGATGGCGACCTGACGATCGGCCTGGATGAACGTGCTGGCGGGGAAGTCGGGGCGCTGGCGCAGTCGTTCAACCGGTTCGTGGCCGGCCTCCGGACGATGATCGGCAATGTCCGGCAAGCCGCGCGTTCGGTGGCCGTCTCGGTGTCCGAGATGGAGTCCGTGGGTCGCGATCTTGGCAGCGACGCGGTGGTGATGGGGCAGCGGTTGCAGACCGCAACCGGCTCTTCGGAACAGGTGCAGCAGGTGACCGAGGAAGCGTCGGAGGCGACGCGGGAACTCAGCGCCAGCATCCAGGAGATCGCGCAGAATGCGCAGACCTCGGCGGAGACGACCCTGTCGGCCATGGACCTGGCGACCACCACCTGGCGCGACGTCGAACAACTCGGCACCGACAGCGCGGACATCCGTCGGGTCATCGAAGTGATCGAGTCGATTGCGCGGCAGACCAATCTGCTGGCCCTGAATGCGAGTGTCGAGGCCGCCCGCGCCGGTGACGCCGGGGCCGGGTTCGCGGTCGTCGCCGAACGGGTCAAGTCCCTGGCGCAGGAGACCGGCAAGGCCACCGACGAGATCGGCTCGCGCGTCGACCTGTTCCTGCGCCGTGTTGCCGCCGCGGTCGCGGCCATCGGTCGCATCAAGAACGTCATGGGTGACATCGAGTCGGCGACCAACGGCATCGCGTCTTCCGTTCAGGAACAGAGCGCGGTGACGCAGCAGTTCACCGAATCGATGGCCACGATCGCCAACGCCAGTGAGCGCATCGGGGCGGATCTCGGGGCGTTGGCGCAAACGGCCAAGGCCACGCGCAACGGCTCGGCTGCCGCGCAGGAGACCGCCGGGTCGCTGGCCAGATCGGCTCGCCAGCTCGAGGAACTGGTGGCCCGGTTCCGGACCTGAGTCAGCGCGGTCGATCGCGCAGTCCGTGCAGCCGGTCGCCGAACGCCGCGGCGGCCGGAACCGCGACCCGACGCTGCACGTGCGGCAGCAGTTCGGCCGCCAGCGAACGGTCGGCCGAGGCCGCGAGCGCCCGGCGGGCGGCGTCTTCATCGCCAGCACCCAAGGCGGCCACCGCCTGCAGCCAGCGACCGCGGAGGTCGTCGCGATGCAGATGCTCGGTGTCGGCCAGGAACGTCGCCGCCGCGGCGGCCCGCCCACTGGTGAACAACGCTGCCGCCTTCAGCAGTCGCGCTTCGCTGTGGTCGCCATCGGCGCCGGCCCGTTGGGCCAACGCGATCCAACGATCGGCGGCGGCGGGGTCGCCCGGCAGCACCCGCCGGAGCAACGGCAGCAGACCCTGCAGGCGGAGGTGGTCGAGATCCGCTGGTGCGTCCACGAACGGCGCCAGCGCAGTCGTCAGGTCCTGGATCGACGGCTCGACGTCGGCGGCGAGCAACAGCGGCCAGGCCGCGACCGCCGTGCGGGCGACCGGGCTGTCCGGGTGCAGCCAGCCGCGGCGCAATGCCATCGCTGCGGTCGACGTCGGCATCGGAATCGCGATCCGTTCGTCGAGCCACGTGCGCAACAAGCGCAACGGTGAAGTCGCCGGCAGGCGTTCGAGCAGCGCCATCGCCGCGGTCGTCGCTGCAGCATCGTTGACGCCGAGTCGTCGCTCGGCGCGGACGCGCAACACCGCGCGTTCGCAGTGCCAACGCGGTGCGAACTGGCCGGCCAGCACGCTGTCCGCCTGGGCCGCCAGGACCTCGAGGGCGCGCGCCGGCCGATCGAGCAGCAGCAGCAGGTTGGCGCACCGCAGTTGCAACCACGACTGCGCGAACGCCGCCTCGGGCAGGACCGACGGCGCTTGCGGCACTTCTGCCAGGATGGTCACGGCACCTTCGAGCGCGGCCAGTTCACCGGGCAGATCACCGACGCGGGCGCACAATTCCGCCCGCAGTCGCAACGCATCGACGTAGCGGGCATCCGCCGCCAGCGCCCGATCGACTGCGGCGTGGGCTTGTTGGAGACAGCCTCGGGCCGCGAGCACGCGCGCGCGCAGCATCAGCGCCAGCGCGCGGTGAGCGGCCGGCAGGCGAACGGCGAGTTCGTCGGCGAGGGCCAGCGCGTCCTCGTGCCGGCCGAGCATCGTCAGCGCGGCGATCGTGTGAATGCGCGGTTCGACGGCGTCGGGGGTGCGTGTGCGCAGCAGGTCCAGCAGTTCGAGGGCTTTGCCGGCGAGCGCCAGACGCCGGGCCTCCGGCAACGGTATCGCCGCCAGCGGTGAGAACTCGGCCGCGAGGCCCGGCCGTTCGCCTGGCAACGCAGAGGCTTCGGCGAACGCCAGCAGCACGCGCGCCACCAGTGTGACGACCCAGGGTTCCATCTGCACCGCCGTCAGCACTTCGGTGACGGCGGCAACCGGCCGGGCGAGGTCCTCGTCGGGATCGAGGCAACGCAGGCCGGCCCACAGCAGTCGGGCGGTGCCGTACTGCGGTCGCAGTGCTGCTGCCTGCAACAGGTCGTCCTCGGCGGCGCGGCGCAGGTCGACTTCCGGGCACGTGCGGCACCACCCGCGGTGCAGCAACGCGAAGTAGCGCAGTTCTTCCGGCAGGCCGGGGCCGTGCAGCGCGCGATCGAACGCCGCGATCGCGGCGAAGTAGTCCTGGCGGGTCTGTTGCCAGATGCCGTGCCAGAACTGCAGTTCAACGTCGTCGGAGTCCACGGCGATGGTCCGCCACGCGGTTTCGGCCGCTGCGGTCTCGCCGCGCCGTAGCAGCCAGGTCGCGCGCATCGCCAGATCGGCAGGGGCCGCGGACGGCGATGACGCCGCCTGGTCGAGCACGGTCCTGGTCCGCCGATCGTCGCCGCCGACGTCGAGCAGCACGCGCGCCAACAGGGAACGGACGCCTTGGTGACCGGGAAACCGATCCGCGAGTGCCGTGGCGCGTTGCAGCGCCGCGGTCGCCGCCGCGGACGGTGCCGATTCGCCGACCGGCAGGTGGTCGCCGAGTCCCAGTCGTGCATACCATTCCCGCGAGGCGCCGCCGAACACCGTGATCCCTTCCGGTGACGCGGCCAGCGCTGCCTGGATCGCTCGGGTCTCGCCCTCGATCGCCAGCCGATCGTTCTCGCTGCCGGTGCGCCAGGCGAACAGTGCGAAGCCGCCGGCGACGAGCGACAGCAGCAGTGCCGCGGTCCACGCGGGCCGCCGACGCAAACGGCGCAGCGTCCTGGCGACCGGTCCGGGCGAACGGGCGCGAACGGGCTGGCCGTCGCAATAACGGCGCAGATCGTCGGCCAGCGCTGCCGCCGAGGCGTAGCGCCGGTCGGGGCCCTTCTCCAGGCACATCAGCGCGATGCGAGCCAGTTCCGGCGGCGCGTCGCGGCGATGCACACGCGGATCGTCGGCATCGCGGTCGCGGATGTGGTCGAGCACCTGGGGCAGCGATCCCGGTGGCACCGGCGGTCGACCGCACAGACACTCGTAGAGCACCGCGCCGAGTGCGTACACATCGCTGCGCGGACCGGCTCGATCGGCGCCGGTGGCTTGTTCGGGCGCCATGTAGAGCGGCGTGCCCAGGAAGTCACCGGTGCGGGTCAGCGACACCGCGCTGTCGTCGTCGCCGCGCGCCGAGGCCAGACCGAAATCGAGCACGATCAGGCGGCCGTCGTCGCCGTACATCAGGTTGGCGGGCTTCAGGTCGCGGTGCACCACGTTCTTGCGATGGGCGAAGTCGAGCGCATCGGCGGCATCGGCGAACGCCATCGCGAGGGTGCGTGGCTGGCCGAACAACGCCTGCGCCCGGGCGTGATCGATGTCGCGCGGCTCGTTCCAGGCTTGCAGCAGGCGCTGTAGCGAACGGCCGCCGATCAGTCCCATGGCCAGCCAGCTGGTGCCCTGTTCTTCGCCGAAGCCGAACACCGGGACGATGCCGGGATGGGCCAGCGATGCCGCCGTACGCGCCTCGCGCTGGAACCGCGCCGCCGTGTGCAGGTCGCCGGCCACCTGCGGATGCAGCACCTTCAGCGCGACGCGCCGGCCGAGCGACACCTGTTCGGCCAGATAGACCGCGCCCATGGCGCCCTGACCGAGCAGGCCCAGCACCCGGAAATCGCCAAAGCGCTGCGGCAGATCGCGTGGCGGCGCCAGCGTCGTCGCCCGATCGATCTCGGCCAGTTCTTCGAGCTCGCGCAAGAACGCGCTGCGCAGCGGCTCGGCGAGCTCCTGCGCGAACTCGCCGGGCAGCAGGGCCGGCTGGTCCTCGCGTTGTTGCAGCCAGCGGCCGAGCGCGTCCTCGAGTTCGTCGTCGGCGGTCATTCGGGTTGCGCGTCGTCGAGCAGGGCCTTCAGCTTGCGCAACGCCCGGCTCAGCAGCAGCGCGACGGCATTGCGGGTGCGCCCGAGCTGTTCGGCGATCTCCTGCAACGACAGGCCCTGGACGCGCGACAGCGCGATCACCTCGCGGTCGATCGGTGACAGTTGCGCCAGCGCGGCGTCGAGCTTGCCGGCCTGTTCGACACCGACGGTCAGCGTTCGTGGTCCTGGACCGAGATCGCGCGGATCGACCGCGCCCGGCACGATCGTGCTGCCACCGCCGGCGAGCGGGACCTCGCGGCGCACGTCGCGTTTCTGCGCCGCCGCCATCCGTTGCAGGTTGGCCAGCCGATTCTGCGCGACGGTTGCCAGCCAGCGGAAGAACGAATCCGGCCCCTGGTACGTGTAGCTGGCGAACTGCCGGGTCGCCTCCAGGTAGCTCTCCTGGACCAGATCGTCCAGTTCATTGCCCTGCAGCGCCCGGCCCGCCTTCAGCGCCAGCAGCCGGCGCAGCCGCGGCAGCGAACGGGCGAACAGTTGGTCGAGGGCATCGCGGTCACCGGTACCGGCTTGCTGCACCAGGTTCTTGCTGTCGCGTGGGTCCACGGGGGCCTCAGGTATCGGGTGCGGCGGCCATGTCAGGGAAACGGCGCCAACGCCAGTGCGGTGCAGCGTAGCGGCGGACAACTGACATCGCAGCCACGGCAGCAACCTCAGGCTCGAGAACCGTGACCCGAGGACTCCTGCCGATGCCAATGACCATTCGCCTTGCCGTTCCCCTGCTCCTCCTGGCTGGCTGCGGTGCCGACCCGACGACGCCGACGACTGCGGCGCGCGACGCGGTTGCCGAACTGCTGGCGCCGGCGCTGGTCGCTCATGCCGGGGTGACGCCGGTCGACATCCGGATCCGCGAAGCCCAGGACCGGGTGACGCAACGAGCTGATCTGCCGAGCATCGAACGGCTGGCCGCGGCGTGGATCGCCAAGGCCCGGCTGACCGGCGATGCCGGCTACTACAAGCTGGCCGAACGGTGTGCCGACGGGATCGCGGCCCGGACGCCGGGCGAACCCGCGGCGCTGCTGCTGCGCGGCCATGTGCTGCACGCGATGCATCGCTTCGCCGAGGCCGAACGGATCGCGCGCGATCTGGTCGGCAAGCGCGGCCTGCATCTCGACCACGGTCTGCTCGGCGACGTGCTGCTCGACCAGGGCCAGGTCCGCGAAGCGCTCGACAGCTACAACCAGATGTTGCAGCAGCGACCCGGCCTGCAGGGGTTCGCGCGCGCAGCGCAAGTGCGCTGGCTGCGCGGTGACGTCGACGGCACCCGGCAGTTGCTCGAGATGGCGCGCGGGGCCGGCAGCGGGCGCGATCCGGAGTCGTTGGCCTGGGTCGAGTGCCGGCTGGCTGCGCTCGATCTGCATGTCGGCGATCTCGCGGCGGCGGCGCAGCGGGCCGACGCGGCGCTGCTGCTGGTGACCGATTTCGCGCCGGGATTGCTGGCCCGTGGTCGCGTGCAACTGGCCAACGGCGAACTGGCGGCGGCGGCAACGACCCTGGCGGCGGCAGCGCGAGCCTGTCCGCTGCCGGAGTTCCTGTGGGCGCATGCCGATGCCGCGCGCGCGGCCGGCGACGAAGTGACGGCCGTCGCCGTCGAGGCCGAACTCGAACGGACCGGCGCCGCCGAGGACCCGCGGACGTTCGCGCTGTACCTGGCATCGCGCGGCCGGTCGTTGCCGCAGGCACTGCTGCTGGTCCAGAACGAACTGCGCCAACGCACCGACGTGTTCACCCACGATGCGCACGCCTGGTCGCTGTTGCGTGCGGGCGATCTCGCCGGCGCCAAGGCGGCGACCGACAAGGCGCTGGCCGAAGGCACCTTGGATGCCCGTCTGTTGCTGCATGCCGGCGCGGTCGCGCTGGCCTGCGGTGACCGCGACATCGCGCGCGAACGGCTCGCACGGGCCCGGGCGCACACCGGCACGCTGTTGCCGGGCGAACGCCAGGAGCTCGAGCGGCTGCACGCGGCGCTGTGACCTCGACCGCCTGTTTCCGGAGAGAGAACCGATCATGAACCAGATCCGCTTCGCCGCCGTCACGTTGACCGCGGCCACTTCCCTGCTCGCGTCCAGTCACATGGATGCACCGCTGATCACGCTCGACGACGCCGCCAACATCACCGATGTCTACGCGTTCGTCAGCAATCGCGGCGGCGCCAAGTACCTGTCGACCGCGATGTCGGTGTATCCGTTCGAGGATCCCGGCATCGGTCCCAACAAGTTCAACTTCGACGACCGCGTCATCTACGGTCTGCACGTGTCGACCGGCGCCGACCTGGCCGCTGGCCGCGCGACCTACAGCTACTTCTTCGCGTTCAAGACGCGCTACAAGACCCAGCAGACGATCCTGCAGTCGTACACCGGCGTGGTGCAGAACGTCGACGACGCGGCGCAGAACCTGACCCAGGAGTACGAGGTGTTCGAGGTCGACTTCCGGCCGAACGGCCGCGGCTTCTGGCGCCTCGGCACGGGCCTGGTACCGCCCAACAACCAGGGCCGCGCGACGCCGCACTACAACGGCATGAACGGCGATGGTCCGGTGCGCGACGGCGTCGCGACGACGGCACAGCTCGACCGCTACACCGCGCAGACCGTGGTGCAGCACCCGACCGGCTATGTGACCTGGGCCGGCCAGCGCGACGACGGCTTCTACGCCGACATCGAGGCGACGTTCGATCTGCTGGCACTGCGCAATCCGGGGGCGGACTCGCAGAAGGGCTTCAACGTGCACACGATCGCGTTGCAGATCCCGGTGGGGCAGCTCGGCGGCGACATGCAGGTCGTCGGCGTGCACGCGACGACGTATCGCCGCCAGGTCGAGGTCAAGTACGACGGCCAGGAGCCGATCTACTTCGGCAACTACACGCAGGTCGGTCGTCAGGGCAACCCGCTGTTCTGCGAGGCCTTCGTGGCCATCCAGGACAAGGATGCCTACAACCGGTTGTCGCCGGAATCCGATGCGGTGCGCTTTGCGCGCTACGCGCAGACGCCCGAACTCGCGGCGCTGCTGAACACGCTGGTGTTCGCGCCCAATCCGATCCCCGGCATCGAACAGAACCGCAGCGACCTGGTCGGCATCTTCATCCCGGACCTGATCAAGGTCGACCTGTCGACGCAAGCGGCGCGGCTGGCCGGCGGTGGCGCCGGGCACGCGACCAATCCCGACGACGCCGGCTTCTCGCGGCTGTCGGTGTTCGGTGGCGACACGCTGTTCTCGCCGCTGCAGAACACGCAAGTGGCGGGCGGCTGGCCGAACGGCCGCCGGTTCGGCGACGACGTCTACGACATCGGCGTCAGCGCGGTGATCTCCGATCTGCGCGTGTCGCCGCCGGTGATCCGCCGGGCCGGTGACAACGTGAGCAGCAACGACGTCGCCTACAACAAGGTGATGCCGTACGCGGCACCGCCGCAGAACGGTCGGGCCCACACGCACGACTGAGACCACCGGGATCTGCAACCATGACTCGCGCTGCCCGGGCGTCCGGGCAGCGCCCATTTTCGGGGAGAACGACGATGCGCAGCAGGTGGATGATGGTGGTGGCGGCGACGGCGGCGACGGCCCTGGCGCATGACCCAGGCCTGTCGTCGGCGACGATCCGTCGGAGTGGCGAGGCGATGACCGTGCAGGTCGCTTTGGCGAATGCCGATGCGGCGTTGCTGTTGTCGAAGCTGGACACCGATGGCGATCGCGCGCTGGTGCCGGCCGAACTGCAGCTCGACGGGGCTGCGACCGTGACGTTGTGTGGTGGCTGGACCCTCGCCGGACTACCGGCGGCGCGGGTCGCGGACCTGCGACTGGCGGAGAACCGCGACGTCGAGTTCATGCTGACCTTCGCCGGTGCCGCCGATGGCGAGTTCGCGGTGCCAGCGCTGGCGTACCTGTCACGCAGCCACCGGCACTACGTCGTGCAACTGGCGGAACCGGGCGGCGTCATCGCCGAGGCGCTGTTGTCGCCGGCGATGCCTGGACTGGTGCTGACCGCCGCGACCGCCGGTACCGGTTCGTCGTTCTTCCTGCTCGGCATCGAGCACATCCTGATCGGCTACGACCACATCTGCTTCCTGTTCGGCCTGCTGCTGCTCGGCGGCGGCTGGCGGCGAGCGGCGATGACGATCACCGCGTTCACGCTCGCGCATTCGCTGACCCTGGCGGCTGCCAGTCTCGGTGTCTTGCGCCTGCCGTCGGCGATGGTCGAGTCGGTGATCGCCGCGTCGATCGTCTGGGTCGCGCTCGAGAACGTGCTGCGACGGCAACCGATGGCGCGGCACTGGCCGGCGTTCGGCTTTGGCCTGGTGCATGGCTTCGGCTTTGCGTCCGTGCTCACCGATCTGCGCGTCGGCGCCGGCGACATCGTCGCGCCGCTGCTCGCGTTCAACCTCGGTGTCGAGGTCGGACAACTCGCGATCGCCGCGCTGGTGTTGCCGCTGCTCGCCGTCGCCGCGCGTCGCGGCCATGGCCGCCGGGTGATGACGTTCGGCTCGTTGGCCGTCGCGCTGCCCGGCCTGTGGTGGCTGTGCGAACGGCTGCCCGGCGTCTTCGCGTGACGCGCTCTGGTCGTTCAGCGCGGCAGCACGAACGGTTGCGCGCCGCTGTCACGGGTCACGCCGCCCTGGGTCGCCGACGCTCGCCACGACAACGGTCCGGTCGCGTCCTTCAGCACGCGCCAGTCGGCCGGTTGCAGCCGCCATTCGAGTCTGCTGGTCTGCTCGATCAGCAACGGCTCACCGCCCGCGGTGCCTGCCCAGATCTCGACCGTCGTCGTCGGCACCGCGAGATCGGTGCGCCACGACAACACCAGCACTTCCTGTTCGAGTCGTGGCGCGTCCAGCGTCAAGAACTGCTGGCCGCTGAGCGGGCGATCATCCGGCGGTTGGGCCGGCTCGGTTCGCCACAGTGTGGCCCAGGCCAACAACCCTGCGGCCGCCGCGGCCGCAAACCACAGCCATGCAGGTGCTCGCGAACGCCGCGTTGTCGGCACCGGATCGGCCGCGAGTCGCCGGATCGTGCTGTCGACCAGGTCGGGGCGCAGCGCCGGTTCCTGCGGTGCGTCGGCGGCTCGCAACCAGGCGCGTTCCTGTGCACCGGCCGCGTCCAGATCCGACAGCGCCGCCGCCAGTTCTTCCACGGCCGACCGGAAACCGGGGCTCGCCGCGGCCTTGGCCACGACCTCGGGATCGTCGGGGCGAAGTTCACCCATGGCGATCCTCGCCAGCAAGTCGCGACCACTGTGGTGCTGGGGCTCGGTCATGCATCGCGCTCCGGTCTGCGTCGCAGCCAGTCGCGCAAGTTCTCCACCGCTCGATAATACCGTGTTTTCACGGTGTTGGGCGAGCATTGCAGGCGGAAGCCGATCTCGTCGAACGTCAGTTCGTCGAAGTGTTTCAGCCTTAGCACGGCGGCTTCGTCGGCAGGGAGTTGTTGCAGTCCGAGGTAGATCACTTCGAGATCGACGGGGTTCCTGGTCGCTGCCGCGGCGTCGGCGACGGTGTCGAGTGGCTGGCCGCGGCGTAGCGAGATCTTGCGGCGGGCATTGCGCAGTTCGAACTCGCAGAACTGCAGCACCCAGGTCTCAAGCCGGGCCTCACCGCGATAGTCGGGCAGCTTGCGCCAGGCGGCGATCAACGCATCCTGGGCGACATCCTCCAGTTCTTCCCGGCGCAGCACGCTGCCGAGCTGCGTGTTGCGGACGGCCAGGAAGCGCGGCACGCACTGCATCCGGGCGCTGAATGCGCCGATGGCGGTGGCGTCGCGGGCGACGACACGACGGGCCAGTTCGCGGTCGGCGGCGTAGGGGCCGACGTCGGGAGCGCTGGCCGCGGCCTCGCCAGGTACATGGTCAGAACGGTCTTCGTTCGGTTTCGGCAAGGGACCAGGCACGTCAGGCCAGCGAGCTGGTGGATGCAGGGCGGGCGATCCCGGCACCAGGACAGGCCAGGGAAGATGTCCGGTGGTCGCGGGGCCGTCAAGGCTGCTCGCGACTCGCGCGACTCGCACGACCTGGGGAGTGATGGATCCCCGTGTCCGCGCTACGCTTGTGGCCCACTCATGTCCGCCTCAGGCTCGCGTCGCTGGGTTCCTGTATTGGCTCTGCTTTGCGCATCTGCGGTCGGCTACGGCATCTGGGCTGGGTCCCGAGGCGGTTCGTCCGAGCCCGTGTCGCCCAAAGTCGGTGCGACGCCGTCGTCGACGCCAACGGTTGGGCCACAGCCGGTCCAGGCCGAGTTGCCGCTGCCCCCTGCCGCCGCCGCACCCACCCCTGGCCATGTCGCATTTCCGGACGGCACGTTCTTCCCGCTGTTGAATGGTGCAGTCGGCATCGACAAGGTCCTGTACCACCCGTCGCAGCCGTTCACGAAGATCGTCGGCAAGATGCGCGATCCACAAGGGCGCGAGTGGTACGTGCACGAGAACGGCATGCGGACGACGACCTATGTCGACACCACCGGCCGCTCGTTGTCGATCGTGGAAGCGCCGGCGCCGGTGCAGCCGCTGTTGCCGGAAGAGACTGGCGGCACTGGCCGCTGAGGCACTGCAAGGGCCGGCAGAAACACACACGGCGTGGAGCCGGTGGGCTCCACGCCGTACCTGTCGAACGGACGTTCGGCTCTTGGATCAGAACGTCATGTTGTCGCAGGGGCTCAGGTCGAGCGACACCGTGCCAGCGGTCGACACGATGAACGCCGCGGCCTGCTGACGCACCGGCAAGCCGAGCAGCGACGAACGCAGCGCCGCCGGGATCGCGGTGAAGCAGCACGCCTCGTCGGCGGTGGTCACGGTCGAGCAGGTGACTTGCGGGTTGCGCATGCAGGTCCAGCCAGTCGAGCCGGGCACGAAGCTGGCCGCCGGAATCTCGGGGACGCAGCTGTTGTCGAACTCCATCAGGAAGAACACCAGCGTGCCGTTGCCGGTGCCGGTCTTGAAGTACTCCATGCTGATGTCGTCAGCGCGACCGGCGTTGAAGCCGTTGATGTCCGGGTTGGTGCCCGACATGAACGACGCGGTGCCGATGCACGGGCCAAAGCCGGCGGGCGGCGGGTTGTTGCTGGCGACGAAGCTGGTCTGGTTGGTTGCCGCGAGGCCGACGCCGCCGGAGTTGCTGTGCGCGACATCGACGAACATCATGCGCCGCTGGCTGTAGGCCGCCGCGCCGGCGCCGATCCGATACAGCCCGTGGCTGTTGGTCGGGTTGCTGAGCGCGGTCGACGGCGGCGGCGTGCCGCCCTGGGCGCCGCTCGGCGTGTCGAACACCAGGAAGGTCGCGTTGGGCGCGAATCCCAGCACGATGTTGATCGACAGGCCGTCCGTGGCCGGCCAGCCGGCGTTGGCCGGCAGCTTCCAGGACACGAAGATGTCCGAGCACTCGTTGGCGATCGGCACGCCGACACCGCCGGGGACGGCGATGTTGCCAACCGCGGCCACGGGGCCGCCAGTCGTGTTCGTCGGGCCCGGCAGGCCGGCGGCGAACGGGATCGGGTTGGCGACGTCGGGATAGCCCGGGTTCAGCGGGTCTTCGGCGTACAGGCAGATGTCGTAGGTCTCGGGCGTCAGGCCATCCTGGTCCTGGACCACGTAGAACAGCCGGTCGATCCGGCGCTCCATCACCGGCCAGTTCACGCGGCCCCAGCCGCTGTGCTCACTGCCATCGAGGCGGGTCATCACCTCGCCGGCAGCAGCGGCGAGCGAGCCGCGCGACGTGGCGCCGATCTGGTTGTTGTACGTGAAGCCGATGAAATCCTGGCCGAGGACGGGCAGGGCGAACAAGGACGCAACCGCTGCGATGGTGAACTTCTGCATGGTTCTCCTGGGAGATGACAGGGATCGCCCCGGTGGAACCACCGGAACGCGGTGCGACTCTAGACCGCGGATCGCCGCCCGGGAAGTCCCGGACCAATGCATGACACCGTTCGCAGACGCGGGTCATGGCCTGGCCGCTCCGCGGCTCCCAAGTGTTCCGGTCGGCCGCACGGTGACATTCCGACGCCGTGGTGCACCTGCATCGGCGTGCGACCTCCCCCTCGGACTTCCCCGCGAACTTCCCATCGGATCGGTGCTGCCACCGTGGCCTTCGGTCTCGCCGCCGGTCTGCCTGCGCAGGAGCCTACGCGTCTGTCACCGGTCGTCGTCGAGGGGCGAGGCGACAGTCTCGTCGGTGAGGCGAAATCGGCGAGCGAGGGCAGGGTTGGCCAGGACGAGCTCGCGCGGCGACCGCTACAGCGGCAGGCCGAAGTGCTCGAGACCATCCCCGGCATCATCGCGACGCAGCACAGCGGCGGCGGCAACAGCAACCAGTTGTTCGCGCGCGGCTTCAATCTCGACCATGGCACCGACCTGGCGACGACGGTGAACGGCGCGCCGATCAACCTGCCTTCGCACGGCCATGGTCAGGGCTACACCGATCTGAACTTCCTGATCCCCGAACTGATCGACTCGGTGCGCTGGCGGCTCGGTCCGTACGACGTCCGCGATGGCGACTTCGCGTCGGCCGGTGCGGTCGACATCGACTATGTCCGGCGATTGGACCGCGGGCTGCAGAAGGTCGAGTTCGGCAGCTACGACCGGCTGCGGTCGTTGACCGCGGTGGGCGCGCGGGTCGGTGACGGCGATCTGGTGCTGGCGCTGGACCTGCGGCACGACGATGGTCGGTTCGAGGTCGAACAGGACTTCGACGCGGTCGTCGGCCACGCCTCGTACGCCGTCGGCGAGCTCTTGCTGACGATCGGCGGCTACGACGGCAACTGGACGGCGACCGATCAGATTCCGCGGCGCGCGGTCGCCGGCGGCGCGCTGTCGCGCTTTGGCTCGCTGGATCCGACCGATGGCGGGTCCAGTTCGCGGTTCGGTGCGACGGCGGCCTGGGAACACGCGGTCGACGACGGCGAACTGCGTCTTTGCGGCCATGCGTTCGCCAGCGAGCTGGACCTGTGGAGCAACTTCACCTATGCGCTCGACGATCCGATCGGCGGCGACCAGTTCGAGCAGCGCGATGCGCGCGTGACGCTCGGTCTCGATGCGGTGCGCGATTGGCGGTTCGACGCCGGCGGCCTCGACGTGACGGCGACCCTGGGCGCCGAGCTGCGGCATGACCGGATCCGCAACGGTCTGCACGGCAGCCAGGGCCGCGTGCGGACCAGCACGGTACGCAGCGATGCGATCGGCGTCACCGCGATCGGCGCGTTCGCCGAGGGCTCGGTGCAGTGGAACGACTGGCTGCGGACGACGGCGGGCGTGCGCGGTGACGTGCAGCTGTTCGAGGTCGATTCCGATCTGGCGGCCAATTCCGGCCGCGAGGCCGACGGCATCGTCAGTCCGAAAGCCGGGCTGGTGCTGGGGCCCTGGTCCGAGACCGAGATCTACGTCAACGGCGGCACCGGCTTCCACAGCAACGACGCGCGCGGCGTGCTGCTGCGCGACGACCCATCGACGCCGGTGGCGGGTGATGGCTCGCCGGTCGATCCGCTGGTGCGCAGCCGCGGCGCCGAGATCGGTATTCGCACGACGGCACTGCCAGGCCTGCAATCCACGGTGTCGATGTGGGCCCTCGAGGTCGACTCCGAACTGCTGTTCGTCGGCGATGCCGGCACCAGCGAGGCCTCCCGCGCCTCGCGCCGCCATGGGCTCGAGTTCGCCAACTGGTATGCGGTGAACGACTGGTTGACGTTCGATGCGGATCTGGCACTGGCGCGGTCGCGGTTTCGCGATCACGCGCCGGAGGGGCGCCACATCCCAGGCGCGATCCCGGTGACCTTGGCGGCGGGAGTGGCCGCCGAGTTCGGTCAGGGCTGGTCGGCGGCGCTGCGGGTCCGGCACTTCGGCAAGCGGCCGCTGCTCGAGGACGCCTCGGTGCGATCGTCGTCGACGACGCTGTGGAACGCGCGACTCGGCTGGCAGATCGACGAACAGAAGGAACTGGCGCTCGACGTGCTGAACCTGTTCGACGCCGAGGCCAGCGACATCGAGTACTTCTACGAATCGCAGCTGCCGGGCGAAGCCGGGCCGGTTGGCGATGTGCACTTCCATCCGGTCGAGCCGTTCTCGCTGCGGCTGGCGTTCACGGTGCGGTTCTGAGGGCGATCATGGCATGGTCGCGGACCATCGTGGTGTCGTTGGTGCTGCACGGCGTCGGCATCGGTCTGGCCGTTGGCGCGATCGGCGGCCTGCCCGGGCCGCGTGATCGCGTGCAGACGACCGGCTTCTACCAGGAACAGCAGCACGTGCTGCCGGCGCCGCCGGCGACGATGTCGGTGGTGGAGGTGCACGAGGAAGGGGTGACGTCGTTGCCGTCGTCGGCGGTCGAGGTCGTGCCGGTGTTCGAGGATCCGGCGGCGAGCACGCTGCTGCGCGACTTCGCCTTGGCGGCCGAACCGGTGCCGCCGAAGGCGAGCCTGGCGCCGTGGCGACGCGTCGAGGTCGCGCCCGCGCCACTGGTGACCGCGCGGCCGTTGCCGGCGGATCCCGCGTCGGCGGTCGAGCCGGTCACCGGGCCCGCAGCGCGGGTTCTGTCCGTTCGCCCTGGCACCAATCGGGCACCTGACTATCCGCTGGCCGCACGCCGGCGCGGCTGCACGGGCACCGTGTTGCTCACGGTCGATGTCGCCGCCGATGGCGCCGTCGTCGCGGTCACCGTGCAACGCAGTTGTGGTCATCGCGTGCTCGACGACGCCGCCGTGGCGGCGTTGCGCCGCTGGTCGTTCGATGGTGGCCCGGGTCGGATCGAGGTGCCGATCGAGTTCGTGCTGCGCGGGTAGCCCCTCAGCGATCCAGGGCCCGCGCGGCGCGGACCCCGAACGTGTGGCCGTAGTCCAGGTACGGCGCACGGCTGGTCGTGAAGTTCGCCGAGCCGGGACCGTTCAGGAACGACGCGCCGCGCAGCATGTGCTTGTCCGATGGCGGCGACAGCCAGAGTCCATCGTCCACGCGCACCAGATCGCGGGTCGGATGCGTGTCGCAATCGAGGCACCACTCCTGCACGTTGCCGAACAGGTCGTACAACCCGAGCGGGCCAGGCAGGAACGAGCCGACCGGCGCATGCCATGGCCATCCGTCCGGTTGTTTGCGCATCGGCGGGAAGCCGTTCAATCTGGCCTGTGCAGCGCTCGCATCGAACAGGTTCTCGGTCAGGAGCCACGGGTCGGTATCGCCGGTGTCCGCGACCGGTATCGAGTTCCGCGCCGCGTATTCCCACTGCAGGTCCGTCGGCATGGTCAGGCCGGAGCGTTGCAGGATCTCGCGCGCGCGGGCCCACGTCAGGTTCTCGACTGGATGCACGTCCGGGTTGGCAAGCGCGGTGCGATGCACGCTCGGCGTGCCACCGCCGAGGCGCCGCCATTGCGCCTGGGTCGTCTCGTGCGTCGCCAGGAAGAACGGTCCGACGGTGACCTCGAGCAGATAGTCGTCGATCGGTCGGATCTTGCCGCCGTACCAGTTGGCGGCCGCCGGGTTGCTGGCCTGGCTGCCGGCGGTGAACGTGCCGCCCGGCAGCAACACCAGCACGATGCCGGATTCGGCGGTCATCGACAGCGGCCCGTCGGCGTGCACGGCTGGCGGCGTGCCCGAACGCAGGTGAACGAACTCCCACAGGCCGGTCGCCGGGTCATGGCGCAGCGGCTGCAGTCCGACCTGCGGCTGCAGTTTCAGGCCGTGGTACTGCGGCAGTTCGGCGATCGAAGCGATGGCCTGCGGCCAGGTGGCGCCGTTCGTGTCGGTCAGCGCCGCGAGTTCGCGTTCGATGGATGCCAGCGGTCCGTCGGCGCCGGCGAACGCATCGGCATCGGCGAGCCAGTTGGTCAGGGCATCGTGCAGACGCTGGCGCTCCGCGTCGGCGAAGCGGAACTGCTGCACGGCGGCCAGTTCGGCCAGCAGCCGCGTGCGCTGCGCGGCACGCTCGCCAGCCAGTGCGCGTTGCGCGGCCAGCGCCGCCGGCGGGCCGGCACCGGTGGCGAGGCTGTTGTCGATGGCCTGCAGCCGCTCGAGTTCGGCCGTCGCCGGGTGGCTGGCGCGCGCGTGCGCCAAGGCCGCGACATCCGCCGGTTGCGCGGTCGCGCGCAGGTTGGCGACGGCGGCTGCCACGTCGTCGCGCCGGGCCAGCATCTCGTTGGCTGCCTGCTGCCAGGCGCGGACGCGGGCGGTGTCTTCGGGGATCGGCAACAGCGATCGATACGCGGTGCGCAGATCGGTGAGCGTCTGGGCCAGCGACAGGTGGTCGAGTTCGCGGCTGCGCCTGGAAGCCTGCAGCAGCGACAGGGAACTGATCGTGCCGCCGAGGATCGTCGCCAGCAGCGCCGCCGTCAGCCACGGATTGCGTTGCACCCAGCGCTGTGCCACCAACAGCATGCTGGGCGGCTCGGCCAGGATCGGGCGCGACTGCCGCACGCGTTGCAGGTCGTCGGCGAACGCCGCGGCCGTCGCGTACCGGCGGGCAGGGTCCGGGTCGAGCGCCTTGCCGACGATCGTCCGCAGTTCACGCGGCAGTGCCGGTTGCAGTCGGCATGGATCGGGTACGCGGCCGGACAGGATCCTGCGGATCACCAGTTCTGGCGTGGCGCCGACAAACGCGCGCTCGCCGGTCAGCGCCTCGAACAACGTGGCGCCGAGCGCGAACACGTCACTGCGGGCGTCCGCGGTCTTGGCGTCGCGGCACTGTTCGGGCGCCATGTAGGCCGGCGTGCCAAACACCTCGCCGGTGCGCGTCAGCGCCGCGCCGTCGCGCTGGGCATCGGCGGCCAGGCCAAAGTCGAGCACGACGCCGGTGCCGTCGCGCTGGACCATCAGGTTGCCGGGCTTGAAATCGCGATGGGTGATGCCGGCCTGGTGGGCGGCGTGCAGAGCCTGGGCCGCCGATTCGAGCAAACGCAGCGTCGCCAACCACGGCCGCAGCCGTCTGGCGGCGCTGTCGTCGGCATCCAGCGTGGCACCGAGATCGAGTGCGAACGGGTGGCCCGGCGCGACTCTTCCCTTCGCCGTCGCGATGTGCGCAGCGAGGGTCTTGCCGTCGACGTGGCGCATCGCCAGGAACAGCTGGTCGCCATCGGTGCCGATCTCGTAGATCGGGCAGATGCCCGGATGGTCCAGGCGCGACGTCAGCATCGCCTCGGCGCGGAACCGGCTCTCGACGATCTGCGAGAAGAACACGTCGGAACGCAGCACCTTCAGCGCGACGCGGCGGCCGAGCCTCTGGTCGACCGCGGCGAACACCACGGCCTGACCGCCGCGGCCGAGTTCCTTCTCGATCCGGTATGGACCGAGGTGGGCAGCGGTGTCCCCGGCGCTTCCGACCGGCTCCGGTGCCGGGGCATCGGCGGAAAGTTCGAGCAAGGCGTCGGTCAGGACCCGCGCCGCGTCGGGATGCGCTGCCAGCAGTTCACCGAGCGGTCGCGTGCCGCCGACGCCGAGCGTCTGCAGCGCCGCGCCGAGCGCGCGGAGCGTCGACCAGGGATCGCCGGGGGCAGGCGGCGGGACGGCGGGCATCGCCGCGATGCTACCTCAGCGGATCACGATGCGGGCCTTGGGCGAGGCATCGAACGTGAACGTGAACGGGTTGACGAACAGCCACTGGGTCACCAGCGGCAGGCCGATCAGTCCAGGGGCGTTCGGCACCGCCAGTGGCACCAGCATGTCGCCGACTCCGTTCGGCGTCGCCAAGATGGACGTCACCGGATTCGGGAAGAACGTGCAGGACGGCAGGCCGAGGAAGCCGAGGTTCAGCGGCAGTTCGGTGAAGCCGATGGCATCGATGCCGATCAGCATCGACGGATCGGCGGCGTTGCCGATGTTGGTGATGGTCGTGCCGAGCACGCATTCGCCGGCGTCCCACTGGTTCTTCGAGTTGCTCTGCGTCGTGCACAGCCAGCGCAGCGTCCAGGCGGCCGGGGTCGCCGCGTTGGTCCAGACCGAGTTGACCGTGTCCCACGTCATGTAGGTGGTCAGGGCCGTGCCGTTGCTGCCCTCGACCTCCGCGGCGATCGGCAAGTGGATCTGGTCGGTCAGGTCGATCACGACCCAGAAGCTGGTGTTCGCCGGGATCTTCCAGGGACCCGGCGACGTGCCGCCCTGCGGGCCGGTCGGCGCCGCGAGCCAGCCGAGCAGATGGTCGTCCTCCGGCTGCGCCAGCGTGCCCGACAGGTTGTAGTTCGGCCCCCCGTCCGAAGCCTGCATCAGGGTTCCAGGTTGACCGCTGGCGTCGGTGAACAGGGACACCACCACGTTGCTCGTCGAGCCGGAATCCTGCAGTGCCGAATACACGCACAGCGCATCCGCTTCGAACTGGTCGGTCGTCGTCACCGGGAATGCATACCGGCCGGTCGCGGCGATCGACGACTCGGTGAGCAGTGTCGTAGCGGTCTCGTTGGCCCGTGGGCAGTTGCCCAGGCATGCCGGATCACCGGGGGTCACGATCGTGGCGGCGCCTTTCTTGGTCTTGCCATCGTCGATGTACATCGCCAATGGCCCGCCGGCCTGCACCGTTCGGACGCCGATGTAGACCGATCCGGCAGTCTGATGGATCGCCCCGCCGTACTCGACACCGTCGAGGAATGCGCGCGCGCGGCCGTCGGTGCCGTTCAGCGACAGGCGGTGCCAGCCGGTGCCCGGGATCTGGATCCGGGCGAGCAGGAAGTGGCCGCGACCGCCGGCGTGGTTGTCGATCAGCCACAACGTCGCCCCGGCGTTGGTCGCGCGATACGTCCAGGTCAGACCGGTGTCGCCGTTGTTGTCGACGGCGGTCAGCCGTTCGGGATCGGGTGCTGCATACAGCGAGTCGGTCGTGCCGCGCACTCCGATGCTCCACGTGATCGAGTCGGTGGCCGGAGCGCCCGGGGCCGGTCGATCGAAGTACACCCACGAGTCGAACCACATCAGGTTCTCGGCATCGTCGACCAGCATGAAGCTCGCGCCGCCGGTAGCGGTGCAGATCATCGCCTTGCCGCCCTGCGGCGACGCCTGTGGGAGGACCTTCGGATTGCTGGCGCTGATCACCAACGGATTGACCGCGAACGGCGGCGCGACGCTGCCGCTCCACAGCGGCACTGCGGCGTCCAGCGCCAGTGCATCGAAGTCCTGGGTCCACGGCTGCACGCTCGCCAGCGTGTTCGTTGCGCCCGGCGTCGCCGGCATGATCCGGAAGTCGAGCGCATTGTCGTTGGTGTCGTGGCCGTCGCGCAGGCGGGACCACGAGGTCGGCAGCGTGTCGCTGCTGACCAGGGCGCCGAACAACCGCCGACCCTCGGCGGGTGCGCCGGTCCAGGTGCCAGCCGACGCTTCGTAGACGACCGCGTCCACGACCGTCGCCGTCAGATCGCGAAGTTGGATCGCCTCCTGGTCGTTCTCGAACAGGTTGGTGGAACCGATGACCTGGTTGACTCCCGGTACCAGCGCGGAGCCGAGCACGAAGTAGCCACCGGGGAAGACGATCGAACCGGGCTGGACGACGTAGGACGGATTCGCACCGCTCGCGTCGGAACATGCGATCGTCCAACCGGAGATGTCGATCGGGACGCCGGTCGTGTTGAACAACTCGATGAACTCGCGATCGTCGGTGCCGGTGTCGTCGTACTGGAACTCGTTGATGACGATCGGGGCTTGCGCGTTTGCGGCAGTTGCCGCGATGAGCAGCAGGGACAGCGGCAACATTTTCGTGGCGGTCGGCATGGCGAACTCGTTTGGACTGGCACTGGCGGGGCACTGATCATGGCCGCAACCCGCGCCCCGGTGGGCGACCATTGCCAAATCCCACGGCCGCAGACGTTGCCCGTCGATGCACGCCGATCCGCAAGACGCTACCAGGCGATGGTGATGGTGGTGCGCACCGCGTACGACCGGAGAACACCCGTACCCTGCCGTACATGCGATCGAACTCCGGTACCGCGAACGCGTAGTCCTCGGCCCCGTCGAGATCGAAGGGCGCCGATCTGGCGCACGGACGGGGAAAGCGTGGCGTTCATGTCGTTCTCTCGTGGTTGGGTGGGCCGGATTGGCACCACCCCGAGGAACACCGCCCGTCACCGCCACCGAACAAACTTCTTCCTGGTGCCTGGCGCCTACTTCGGCAACAACGACCGCCGCGCCAGCGCCGCCTGCAACCGTTCCAGCAGCAAGCCATGCCCCTTCGCATTCGCGTGCGTGTCGAGCCGCGAATTGGTGATCCCGAGGGCGAAATCCGCTTCGGCGAACCGCAATTCGTCGTAGTCGATACCGTTCGCCTTGCAGAACCCGGGCAACGCCCGCACCGCCGGCAACGAGTTGTCGAGCAGCAGCAACGGCACCCCCGCCGCCTGGCAGCGATCGCGGATGTCGAGCAGCGCGCGCTGGCTGCGCGGCCAGCCGCGCGGGCCCTTGCCGAATAGTTCGGGCACGTATTCGGCGCCCGCCGGCAGCGCCCGCCGCAACCGTTCGCTCTCGTTGCTCTGGGTGCGGAGGAACGCCGCCGTCGCCGGCAAGAAGCCTTCGCACAGATCCGCCAGGCCGGTCCAGAAGTCGCCGGGTACGACCACCGTTTCACCAGGATCCGCTGGCTTGCCGAGCACCGCCTGTTCGAACACATCACGCGTCGGCTCGATGTCGTTGACGACATAGACCAGGAGCACGAGGTCCGGCTGCAACGCCATGCCCTCGTCGCGCAGCAACGCCGCCTGCTGCATCGAGTCGTACATGTTGTGGCCGGTGTTGACGACTTCGATGCGCGTGCCGCCGCGCGCGTTCAGCTCGCGCTCGAGCCGGCGCAGGAACGTGACCTCGTCGTCGACGCCCCAGCCGAACGCCACCGAGTCACCCAGCACCACGATCCGGAACGTGCCGGCCGGCTTCGGCACCGCGATCTCCGGACCGCGGAAGCCCAACGCGTTGGTCTTGATCGTGAAGCTGCCGACGTCCAGATCGAGCGATGGCTTGTGCCGGTAGAGCGTGCCGTCGAGCTCTGCCTCGCCGAGCGGCCGCTGCTCGTGCGTGTAGCGCAGGCACTGCGTCCGGTAGGTCGTGAACTCGTCGTGGTAGTTGCGGCCGGTCGGGTCGAACACCAGAAGCAGCACCTCGACGGCGAGCACCGCGACGGCGAGCCCGAGCAGTGCGGCGATCAGGCCAAACAGCAGGCGGCGGCGCGGGCGGGCAGCAGGCATCGGCCGCACGATACGGCATCGCCGCGTGCGCGCCGACGGTTCACAGCAGGATGCCGATCGGCAGGCTCAGGTCGAACGTCGTCGCCGAGAACGCGCCCCAGGTGAAGAACACCGGCGCGCCGATCAGGCTGAAGCTCGGCGGGATCACCTGCGTGACGTGCTCGGGGTGGCCCTGGAACGGGTTGGTCACCAGCGGTCGCGTGAACAGGCCCAGCGTCGCATACGGGCCGAGCGGCGAACCGATGGCGAGGCCGACGACCGCGAATCCTGGCTGCGGGTTGCCCGGTGGCGGCCAACCGGTCATCCACGATTCCAGCGTCTCGATGTTCGTCTGTGGATCGAAGCGGCGGAAGGCCGACGCCTGGAGGCGCGTCGGTGCCGACGGCAGCAATGGCTGCTGCGCCGTTCCCAACATGAACGGCAGGCGGATCTGGCTCGGCTGACCGGGGCCACCCGGATCGAGGGCGCAGATGCCATCGACGTCGTCGGGGGCGATGCCGAGTCCCACTTCGGTGGTCACCGGGCGGATCGGCAGACCGGGCAACCGGTAGATCGAGTTGCTGCCCGTGCCACGCGAGAACAGGACCGCATTGCGGGCGCCCGCCGGTGGCGGCATCGCCGGATCCGTCGAGAACAGGATGCGGCCGCGGATCAGATCGAGCGCCAGCGCGTCGACATCCTCCGCGGCGGTGAGGCCGAGCGCCGAGGGCGCGAGGTACGGCACCGGCATCGTCCACGACGACGTCGCCGGCACCCAGGTCGTCGCGAACACGGTGGCACCCGAACGCAGCCCGGCGACCGGTGTCCACGCCATCGGGATCATCGGTGCGGCGGCGGCGGTGACCGAGAAGAAGATCGTCGGCGGCGGCAGCAGCGCTGCCAGTTGCGGGTTCTCCAGGTAGAGCAGTGCGACGTACAGGTCGTGCGCATCCAGATTCGCCGGGACCCCGCCCTGGAACGTCGCTGTCTCGGTCGAGTCCTGCGCCCGGAACGGAATGCCGACGATCGGCGGCGGCAACGCGCTGCCGGGCAGGATGTAGGCAAAGACATCCGCGGCGGCGCCGTCGGGCCGTGCCACCTCCGCGGCAATCAGGCTGCCGGGCAGGCCGGCGGTCGTCCGGCGCACGGAGAACGTGATTGCACCCCAGTGGCCCGGCGGAACTTCGATTTCACCGAAATCATTGGCCAGCACCCAATCGTGGCCGAGCGAGAACGCGTCGACATCGAGCGGTGCCGGCAGCCAGGTCGAGAAGTTCGGCGTGCCCGGCGTCCCCGGCGGCAATGCCGCCGCCGGTGACGCCGTGTCGAAGCCCGCGTCCGACCAGACCAGCGTCCCGGTACCGGCGCCGGACAACACGGTGGCGGCATCGACCGAGAACCCATGCGGCAGAGCCAGCAGCGGACTTTCACTGGCCTGGGCGCACAGTGCGCCCGGCAACGCGAACGCGGACATCCATAGACGACGCATGGCAGCCTCCATCAACGACGGGAACGCAGGAATTCGAACAGGATCTGGCGCTGGTCGCGGATCGTCGCGTCCTCGGGCGCCAGCGTGATCGCGAGATCGAGCAGCCACAGGCGCAGCCGGTCGCGCAGTTCATCGGTGATCTCGACGTCGGCGAGCAGGTCGGCAAGGTTCATGATCTGCCGCGGATTGCGCGGGTCGCTCGACAGCTCGGCCAGGAACGGCAACAGGGCCGCGTCGGCGGCGGGTGCCGCCAGCGCCGCGGCCAGCCGCCGGGCATTCGGCACCGCGGCGGCCTTCGGGTTGGTCGTGCCGGCCGCGGCGATGGCGGCATCGAAGTGCCCGATCGCAGCGGCGGCCGCGGCCTCACGCTCGGCGGTATCGCCATTGGCGCGGGCCACCAGGGTGACCGCCAATTCGACATTGCCGAGTTCGTACTCGCGCCAGCCGAGATCGCCCATCCGCTGCGCCGCGGCCCGGGCCTCGTCGAAGCGCCCGAGTTGCCGCAACGTCTGGCACAGCCCGGACAGCGAGTTGTCGAACCACGGTCGCAGCGCCACCGCGCGTTCATAGCAGCGCAGCGCGTCGTCGCGACGACCAGTGCGCAGGAACGCCAGCCCCAGGTTGTTCCAGGGCCCATGTCGATCCGGTCGCAGTTCGAGCGCGCGTTCACAATGGGGAATCGCCGCCGCGTACTGCTTCTTCATCAGCAGGGCTGCCGCGATGGTGTGTTGCGTGCGTGCCGTCGGGCCGCCATAGACGCCTTCCAGATGGTGCGCTTCGGCGAACGCGCGTTCGGGGTCGGGCTTCTTCAAGCCGAGGATCGCCAGCAGTCGCAGATCGCGTGCCGGCAGGTAGGCCACCGCTCGCGTCAGCAGCGCATCGGCACGTTCGCAGTCCCGGCCCCGGAGCGCATGGAAGCCGGCGACGAAGCAATCGGTGTCGCTCTCCGGTTCCGGCAGATCGACGAGTGACAATGAGCCGCCGTCCTTGGCGATGGCGGCATAGCGGTCGGCCAGGGCGCGCAGATAGGGCGTCGCCGCATGCGTTGCCATCGCTGACAGATCTTCGGCGGCGCGCGCGTGGTCGCCGGCATCCAGCCGTTCGGCTGCGCGCAGCAGGCGGATGCCGAGATCCTTGGTGTCCAAGCTCAGCAGCTGATCGAGTTCGTCGAGCACGGCGCCGCGTTCGCGGATCGGCACCAGCGCGCGTTGCTCGGGCCGACCCTCGATGCACAGATCCGCCGGCAGCCGACGCAGGATCTGGTCGCGCTCCACGGCTGCGGCATACGCCGACACCGCCATCCAGGCCGGTGCGGCGATCGTCGTGGTGACCACCAAGGCGATCGTCGCGAACACCGCCAGCGTGTGCACCGGCCGGCGCGCCATCCGCCGCAGGTTGCGGCGCCATGGGCCGAGCGGTCGCACCGACACCGGCAGATGATCGAGGAACGCGCGCAGGTCGGCGACCAGCGCGTCCATCGTCGGATAGCGGTGCCTGGGTTGCCGTTCGAGCCCGCGATCGAGGATCGCCTGCAGGTCGCGCGGCAAGGCGCGATGCAGCCAGCCGGCCGGGATCGGATCGTCGCTGCGCAGCTCGATCAGGACCTGCTGCAGATCGCCCGATCGCGGCGGCCGCAGGGTCAGCAGGTGATACAGGGTCGCCGCCAGCCCATGGACGTCGAGCGTCGGATGCGGCTCGGAGCGGCCGGTCGCCTGTTCGGGGGCCATGTAGCACGGCGTGCCGACGATGGCGTGCGTGCGGGTGACGCTCGGATCGCCGGTGCGCGCGGCGATGCCGAAGTCGAGCAGCACCGCGGTGCCATCGTCGCGAATGAAGGCGTTGCTCGGTTTGACGTCGCGATGGCAGACGTCGGTGCGGTGCGCGGCGATCAAGCCTTCACCGAGCTGCACGATCCAGCGGACCACCTGGCGCAGGTAGGTCGATTCGAGTCGCGCCTGCGGCAGCAGTTCGCGCAGCCAGTCGGTGCGCGCGAACCGGGCCGCCGACGGCCCATCCGGCATCGCCGCGCGCGAGGCATCGAGCACTGCCTGCAGCGAACGGCCGCGCAGCAGTTCGGTGACCAGGAACGTGGCGCCATCGGCAGTTTCGCCCTGGTCGTGGATCCGGACGATGTGCGGGTGCTCGTGGCCGCCCAACACCAGCGCTTCGCGGCGGAACCGGGCCTGGGCGTCGGGCCCGCCGAACAGTCCTTCGTGCAGCAGCTTCACCGCGACCTCGCGATGCAGCTTCTCGTCGCGCGCGCGCCACACCGCGCCGGCAGCGCCGCGGCCGATCGGCTCCAGCAGCCGATAGCGGCGTGCCAGCAGCGGTTCTCCAGCCGGCGCGTTCTGGCTCGCCGCGTGCAGCGCCGTCAGGCCGCCGCGCAATCCGAGCGCTTCGGCGACGATCGGCAGCAGATCGCTGCGTTGCGCGCACAGTTGTCCGAGATCTACCGAACGACCGGCCTCGAGTTCGGCCAGCGCGCTGGCCAGCAGTTCGGCGACGCACTCGTCGTCGCTCGGCAGTGGTCGGAGTGGCGCGTTCATCCGTGGCTCCGATCCGGATCGATGCCGCGTTGCCGCAGCCGCAACAGCAATCGGGCCTGCACCGAGTGGAACGCCTTGCGCGCCGCGTCGGCCGATGGCCACGCCAGCCGCTCGGCCAGCTCGGCGAACTCCAGGCCATCTTCGAGCCGCAACGCCAGCAGGGCGCGTTCGCGTTCGGGAAACGAGTCGAGCACTTCGCGGTAGATCGCCAGTTGCTCCTCGCTGGCGGCTTCCTGGCCGGGCGAATGCACGCCGGCGGTGACCCCGGCGGTCATCGGCCCCTGGTCGCCGACGCGGCGCACGTCGCGGCGCGCCGCCTGACTGCGGCGGATCTGATCGACCAGCCGGTGTTCGACCAGGGTCGCCAGCAGCGTGACGAACGCCTCTTCGCTGTCGCCATCCCAGCGATCGAGGCCGCGCAGCACTTCGACGAACACATCCTGGACGATGTCGCCGGTGCTCAGCATGCGCAGCAGCGCGTGCTGTTGCGGCCGGAGCCGCCGCTGGATCTGGCGATGCACCAGACTGGCGACACGCGGGTGGAACCGTTCGATCAGTTCCGTGCGTGCCGCCTTGTCGCCGGCCTTGGCGGCCGCGAGCAGCTGGGTGAGGCCGTCCATGGCGCCCAGTATCGGCGAAGAGCCGTCGGTCGGGCAGGGGTGGGGTGGCGTCAAGACGAACTCCATGGCAAGGGAACCGCAGAGTCGGCGCCGCAGCGGCGGGCAAACTGCAGAAAAAGATCGGTCGGCTCGCCGGTCCGGAACCTGTTTCAGGCTTGCCCGCATCCGGTCCGGCATCGGCTGGCCCAGGGATCGCGGGATCCGCTTCTGTGTCCCCGAGTTCCTCCAATGGGTGAGATCCAACCCACGTTCCTGTCTCCGTCCCCCCGCAACGGCCTGCTGCTCGGCACGTTGCTGCTGTTCCTCACCAGTGCGTGCCACGAGCGTCGCCAAGCCCCGCCCGAGGTCGGCGTCGGCGATGCCGTACTGCTGGAGGTGTCGCCGTCTGCCGGTGAGGGCGGTGTCGCGATTTCGCGGGAGGCGATCCTGCGGTTCTCGGCGCCAATCGATCCGTCGTCGGTTCGTCCCGAGGCGATCTCGGTCGAACATGCCGGTACCCCGATCGCCACCCGCCTGCATCTGGCTCCAACTCGCGACACGGTGACTTTGTTCCCGGTGCAGCCCTGGCCGTCCGCAGCCGAACTCGAGGTCGTCCTGGTCGACGGCGGTTTGCGGGCCGACAACGGGCGAGCAGTGGATGCCGATCAGGATGGCCGCATCGGTGGTTCGCGCCGCGTGGCCTTCCAGGTGGCGAATCTGGCGCGCGTGGCGGACACCGAGATCTGCGGGCGAGTCTTCGCGAGCGAGCCCGGCAGCAAGGGTGCTGACGTGCCGTTGGCGGGCGTGACCGTGACCGTCGATGGGTTGGACACGCAGTGCTTCGCGGTGACCGACCCGCTCGGCAACTTCTGTCTGGAGGATGTTCCCGCCGGCGATGTGTTCGTTCATGTCCGCGGCAGCACCGCACACGGCGCGCCGGCCGGGTTCTTCTATCCCGATGTCGGCAAGACCTGGCATGCGCCAGCCGGGCAGCGGGCGACCGTCGGTACCGTGTATCTGCCCACGGTCAGCCATATGGCGCTGCAAGCGGCCTCGGCCACCCAGGACACTCCGGTGCAGATCGTCGAGGAGCAGTTGCAGCGGGTTGCGGACCCGGACCTGCGCGAACTGTTGCGGGCGACGCGGATCGTCGTTCCTGCGGACAGCCTCTTTGCCGACGACGGCCGGCGCGGTGGTCGTGTCGGCATCGGTCCGGTCAACCGCGATCGTCTGCCGGGGCAGCTGCCTCCGGGACTGGCCCTGCCGATCGTCATCACCATCCAGACCGACGGGCCGACCAACTTCGACCGGCCAGTGCCGGTCTGTTTCCCCAACGTGCCCGACCCGGCGACGGGGCTGCCGCTGCCACCAGGCAGCAAGAGCGCGCTGTGGTCGTTCAATCACGATACCGGCCGGTTCGAAGTCGTGGGGCCGATGACGGTCAGTGCCGATGGCACGACCATCTGCACCGACCCCGGTGTGGGTGTGCGGGCGCCCGGCTGGCATGGCAGCGCACCCGGTTCGCCCGGCAGTGGCCCACCGCCGGGAGGTCCGTGTGAAGGCCCCGACTGCTGCACCAACTGCTGCAAGAAGACGGTCTGGGACGTGACCGCGGATGTCGCCAGGATCGCCGCCGACCTGGCCTATTGTGCCAGCGAGCTGACCGGTATCGCGGCGATCGTACGCTGCCTGATCGACCTCGTGAACAGCGGGTTCGCCACCTATGACTTCGCGGTCGCCCTCGGGGCCACCGTGCACGAAGGCATGACGCCGGCCGAGCTGATCGTGTTGAAGAACCGGTTGCGCGATCGGATCGCGGAGTTCACGGCATTGATCGAGAGCTGCAACACCGAAGTCGTCGTCCGGCGGGTGACCGCGATCAAGAACTGTCTGGCCCGGTTGGTCGGCCGCGCCAACGAGTTGTGTGAGGCCTATCGCCAATGTGTCGACATCTGGGGGCGTGACGCGGCCTGTGCGCTGATCGCGGCGATCGACGAGGCGCTGGCCCTGGCAACCCATTACGAGGAAATCATCGAGTCGTACGTCAACCACGGCATCCGCCGCGCGGCGATGACGGCGCTCCTGGCGGTGCTGGAGCGCGTCTGTGAACACCTCGAGCCGGAGAGCGGCAGTGGCCTGACGGCGGCCGAAGCCGCTGAATTGCAGGCCTTGTTCACCGCTGCGGCCGGCGCCTTCCCACCGCCGGAGCAGGGCGTTGGCATCCGCGATTACCTCGCTGGCGGATACCTGGGTGCGGCGGTCGTGGCCGAGGTCGCGCATGGCGTGGCGCAGTCGATCCACGCCCGCATCGGTCGAGCCGAGGCAAGGCAAGTGGCGTATGCACTCGATGCGCCGTTGGGTTCGGGCCAGGTCCGCCGCGGCCAGACCACGAGCATCGGCACGCTGGACCTCCTGCTGCCGGCGTCGGCCGAGTACGCGCTGCACCAATATGATCCGTTCCACCGGCGCCTCGGAGTCGCCTATGGGGTCACCGCCGCCACCGGCCAACGCACGACCCTGCGCTCGCCGCTGCTGGTATCGGTCACCGGCATGGCGGACCAGGATGGCGACGGCCTGGTGGACGCTGCCGAGTTCGTGTTCGGCACGAGCGCCGAACTGGCGGACACCGACCGCGATGGCCTCAGCGACGGCGACGAAGTGCACGGCGGCACCAACCCGCTGGATGGCATCGATGCCGCGGTTCGTCTGATCGCCGCGCTGCCGACGGTCGGGCCGGCCGTGGACCTCTGTGCCGACGACGGCGCGGTGGTGGTCGCCTGCGGGGATGACGGAATCGAGATCTTCAACGCCTGGCAGAACATGACGCCGACGCCGGTTGCCCGACTGGATACACCGGGCAGTGCCGTCCGCGCCGCTTGCGCGCGCCTGCGTGTTGCCGTCGCCGACGGACCGGCCGGGCTGGCGATCGTCGACCTGAACGAGCCGGCGACGCCGGTGTTGCGTCATCAAGTCGCGCTCGGGGACGTGCAGGCGGTTGCCGTGGCCGGTGGCGTTGTCGTCGCCGGCACCACCGGTGGTCGGATTGCCGTCGTCGACGTCGAGCGGGGGATCCTGTTGATGGAACGGACCATCGGCGATGCGATCGTCGACCTGCAGGTGCTCGGCGATTTCGTCTATGCGCTGACGTCCAGTCGACTCCACGTGAGCCGCATCGATGGCGGGGTCCTCAATGCGGTCACCGAATTGGCGATCGGTCGTTCGCGGCAGGTCAGGCTCGTGCTGGCGCAAGAGCATCTGTTGGCTGTCGACTGGACCGGGTTCACGGCGATCGACGTCAGGGTGCCCGGCAGTCCGACCATCCTGGCGGAGACCGCGACGCAGCAACGGGGTTGGCGGCACCTGGCGCTCGATGGCTCCGGCAATGCCGTGTGCGTCGTCGGCCTGAACGCCAACCCGGACCAATCCGACGACCTGCAGCTGTACCGGCTGGCGGACTTCCGCGTTCCGGCTGAGTTCGTCCGCGACTTCACCGGTCCCGAGTTCCCGGATTTCGAGCCCGGCGTGCTCTCGGCGGTGGTGGTCTACAACGGCCTGGCGTGGCTCGCCGATCGCCGGGGACGCTTGTTCTGCGCCAGGTACCGGATGCGCGACGTGGCCAGCGAGCTGCCTTCGGTCTCGCTGACGACCTCGGCGACGCAAGGGACCATCGAGGAAGGCAAGGTCCTGGTCGTCCGCGCGGAGACCGCCGACGACGTGCAGGTGTCGCATGTCGACTTCGAACTGGACGGGCGCCGGCTGGTGTCCGACGGCACCTACCCGTTCGAATTGCGCCTGACGGCCCCGGCAATGCAGCTGGCCAATCGTCTGACGTTCGGTGCCAAGTGCTGGGACACGGGCGGCAACATGGCAATCGCCACGACGGTCGTCGTGACGGTGACACCGGACACCTCGCCGCCGACGGTCGTCCGCAGCCAGCCAGGGTCCGGCGGTGTCGTGCTGGCTGGCGCGCCAGCGGAGCTCGTCTGCTCGTTCAGTGAGCCGGTCGATCCGGCGACGGTGCATGTCGGCAGCCTGCTGCTGGTCGGCGCCGGCCCGGACGATCAGTTCGGAACTGGCGACGACGAACCGGTCGTGATCGATCAGGCCGGTTGGCGGGCATCGGTACAGTCGGCGATCTGGTCGTCGAACGCGGCCCTGACCGCACAACGGTACCGGGCGGCGTTGGGCGGCGTTGCCGACGTGGCCGGCAACGCGATGGCGCCACGGTCGTGGGACTTCGTGGCGTACGAAGGGCTCCGCGCGACGTTCTTTGCCGACGCGGGCTCGGCGGGCGTCGAGCGGTTCTTTGCCGGGGATCAACCACTGTCGGTGACCGAGTATCGGAACGGTGCGGCACCGCGCCAGGTCAACACGACCGTGGTTCCGAACATCCACTTCCGCGACCGCAACGGGAACTGGGCCACTCATGCCGGCGCCAACGGCATCTGGGAGACGTCGTCGCTGACTTCGCCGGGCGGCGATGACATCGTCTGGTCGTTGCCGGACCGATTCGGTGTGCTGATCGAGGGTTCACTGGTCGTGCCCAGTGCCGGCGATGTCACGTTCGGCGTGACGATCGACGACTCGTTCCAGCTCGAGTTGAGCGGTCAGGTGCGCGGCAGCTACCTCGGCTGCACCAGCCCCACCCTGGTGACCCTGCCCACGGTCGGCCTGCCGGCCGGCGCCAGTGCGATGCGGATGGCTGCGGCGGATGTCTGCGGCTCCCAGTTCGCGCTGATCCTGCAGGCAGTGGGCGGGGGTTTCCCGGGTGGCGTGGTGCCGGCGTCGGCTTTCCGAGCCCCCAGGTGACCGATACGCGGTGGACCGGATGAGCGGTGGGCAGCACGCACCCGCGAGAACCACGGAAAACCGTTCCGCTGGCGCACGGCTCCCTCGGTGTCCAGGGCGAACCTGATTCCCCCTGAAACCAAGGAGTTCCTGTCATGCGCTCGTTCCTCCCCCGCCTGTCCGCTTCCCTGCTGGCCGCGACGTTCATGCTGCCGGCTCCTGCCCAACAGAAGGTCTGTCTGAGCCTGCACGGTGGCCCGGCGACCGGCTTCAACAACACCGGCGGCCGCGGCCAGGTCGCCGCGCGCGTCGAAGGCGTGCAGGTCGCGATTCCGACCACCGCCGGCATGACCGCCGCCCAGGCCAGCGCCGCCCACGAAGCGGCGTTCGCCGCCGCCGGCTTCACCACCGAACGCGTCAACGCGACCGAGTTCTGCGTGACGCGCGCGCCCGGCAACCAGCCGATCACGCGCGGGCTGTGCTATGGCACCGACGACACCGACCTCGATCTCGACAGCAAGGTCAGCAAAATCCCACCGCCCGCCGACCCGAAGACCAAGGACAATGGCGCCGTCGTGCCACTGCCGCCCGTGGTGCAGCCGCCGCAGCCGTTCGGCGGCGTGGTGACGATCTACATCTACGTGCGGATCGGGAACATCACGATCCGGATCTGCATCCAGATCTTGTTGCAGCCCAACCTGCCCGGACCCGCGCTACAGCAGTCGATCCTGCAGCAACTGCAGGGTCATGGCTTCCTCGGCAACCGCATCCGGGTACCGGATCCGCTGCGTCCGACGCAGCTGATCGAGGTCTTCCAACTCGAGCGGACGACCGCCGGCGATCCGGTGGTTGGCATCGAGTATCAGTACGACGCGATGTCACGGCGTATCCTGCCCGACGTGACCGGTGCTGGTCTCGAGCCGACATTCGGGCTCCACGAGTACGGCACCGCGACGATGGGCACCGCATCGCGGATGCCGTGGTCGCGAGGCGGCCCGACGCCGCCGATGGTCAACAGCTTCTTCGACGTGTTCCACAACGTCGAGCTGCCGCTGCGGCCGGGTGGTCTCGGCATCAGCCTGGTGCCCGCCGGGTTCCCGGTCTTGAACGGTGTGCTGCTGGTCGATCCGTCGATGCTGGCGTTCGAGTTCGGGTTCACCGACAGCAACGGAACGCTGTCCCGGCATTGGACGGTGCCGCCGACGCTCTCACTGGTCGGTCTGCCGATCTGTTCGCAGGGCATGGCGTTCGACCAGAACCTGCTGACGATGACGACCGGCATGCGCGCAGTGATCGGGCCGCCGTGATCGGCGCGGCCGTCGCGCCCGACGGTGGCGATGCCGCCGTCGGGGTGCGATCATCCTTCGCATGACGGCGTTCTTCGAGCGTGTCGAACGGCCGGCGACGCTGGCTGATCTCGCGGTGCTCGGAAACGGCGGGGACCTCTTCGGCAGCCTCGTCGCAGGCGTTGCGCGCCTGGCTCGCCTATGAAGTTCTCGGGTTGCTTGCTGCCCCCCGGGGAAGAGTTCTCGGCGTCGGTGCGGCGACCCTGGTGGTGATCCTCATGGCCGTTTGTAACTGGCGTTCCGGCGCCCCGCGGCGGCGGCGCAACTGGCAGCGCGCGGATGATGGCCGCCATCAGCGCTGCGTGCGTTGCGGTCCGATGCGCGGTGGCCAGCCCTTGCCCCAGCGCAATCCTGGCTCGATGCTGTCTCTGACCATGACTCGCAAGACTCTGGTTGCCACGCACGAAGAGTTCCTGGCGGCCCTGCCGGCGGACCAGCGATCCGCGCTCGAGCACTTGCGGCGGACGATCCGCGCCGCCGCCCCGCGCGCAGAGGAGTGCATCAGCTATCGGATGCCCGCGTTCCGTCTCGATGGCAAGGTGTTGGTGTTCTATGGCGCGACTGCCAGGCACTGTTCGTTCTTCCCCGGCAGTGCGACCGCCGTGGTTGCGCACGCAGACGAACTCGCGGGCTACGACACGAGCAAGGGAACGATCCGATTCGCCGCGAACAGACCGCTGCCGGCCGCGCTGGTCCGGAAGATCGTCAAGTACCGGATGGTCGAGAATGCAGCCCACTGACGGCATGCAGGGCGATCGGCCGAAGAGGCGAGCAGCAACACTGGTTGCATGGCGTGATCGGTGCGTTTGTGGGCACGCTGGTCGGCCTGTGCTGGGCGACCGTGCTCTTGGGTGACCTGGCGATCGGCGCCGGGATCGGCGCGGGGCTTGGGCTGGTGATCGGTGCGGCCTGCGGCGCCGAAGCGCTTCATTGTCTGACGTTCTGGATGCCCTGACGGGCCTCGGGCCAGTGCCGTTCGGGTGGCCCTCGCGCCCCCGATCTCCCACGGTGACGGAGACATTTCCGTTACCGCGCTGGCGTTGGCCGACTAGACGACGTTGGCCCCGGCCGGAGCCATGAACCACGCGGCACCCGCGACCCTTGGTGCCCCTGTCCTTTCGGAGGAAGTCATGGTCTTGCTTCGTTCGTTCGCTGCGCTCGCGGCGGCCGCGCTCGGCGCGTTCGCCACTGCCCAAGAACTCCGTCTCGACCTTCGCCTGGCGGCCGAGGCCAGCGTGGCAATTGCTCGGCACGCGCAACCTTCAGCGGTCGCCTTGTTGGTCGCGCCGACCGAGCGGCTGATCCCGCTCGGTCAGGAATGGATCCTCGGCGACTCCGTGATCGTCGCTGTCGATTTCGCGCCGCCTACGGAGCGCGAGTTCGCGTTCCCGATCGGCGAAGAAGCGGTCTCGCGACTCGGTGCGCGAGTACAGGCCGTGGCGCTCGACAGCCAGGGCGTTTTCGTCGCGTCGACGGTGTTGGTGCCGGGGCAGTTGCCGCCAGCCGGCGAGGTGCAAGCGCCGCTGGCGAACGTGCGGCTGAGTCTCGCGATCCTGGAGACGGTGCCGCCGCGAACGCAGCTGATGGTGGAATTCACGGCGCCGACGGACGGCTACGCGCTGCGGGCCGCGAGTGTCGTCCGCAGCGGCAACGCCACGGATGTCTACGTGCTGTTGAAGACGCCCGGCCCGGGGGAAGGCAATCTCGATGTCGTCGAGGAGCATTCGCTGGCGCTGGATCTCGGCAGCGACGCTGGTGCGTTCGTGCGCGTGCATGGCGCGACCTCTCCGGCGGTGGTGATGCCGCCGATGTGGAAGTTCGTGCGGCTGGAGGAACTCGTCGTTCCGATGCAGTGACCGCGCCCCGTCAGCAGGCCGGTGGCCCGCCTCGGCACCGCTCGCTGGCTGGCGATCATCGGGCCACGCAAAGTCGGCAAGAGCAGTCTGATTCTCGAACTGGCCCGTCGTACACAGGACATCGCGATCGTCGCCGTCGACACCCACGAGACCTCACCGCCGTCGCTCGAGGTGTTCCGCAACTGCGCCATGCGGACCGTGGACGTCCTGCTCGGCCGCGAGATCGGTGTGTCGCTGGAAGTGGCCGCAGCGGCCGGCGGCGGAATCGACGCTCTGGTGGACGGCAACGATGCGATCGCGCGGTTGCCGGCGGACCTGCTCACGCTGATTCGGGCGTTGCCCGAAACGCCGATGACCGACCAGTTCGCGCGCCAGTGTCTGGACCTGCCGGAGCGCCTGGCCGAACTCTTGGGTCGCCGTCTCGTGGTCGCCGTCGACGAGTTCCAGGAACTTGCCGAGGCTGGTCGGAGCGTGGCCGACCCGCTGAAGTTGATCCGCAGCGTCTGGCAAAGGCACCGACGCGTCGCCTACGTGGTTTCCGGCTCGGGGCGCACGCTGCTGGAGGAGATGGTCACGCAGGAGCACTCGCCGTTCTTCCAGCATTTTGCAGTGATGTACGTCGAGCCGTTCGCTCGCGCCGATGCCGTGGCATTGCTGATGGCTGCGGGCCCCGCTGGCCGGCACATCCCATTGCCTGTCGCCGAACGAGCAGTGGATGCGATCGGCGGACATCCGTTCTATCTGCAGATCCTGGGCGAGAGCCTGACGTCGCGGCAACCGCCCTACGACGAGGTCACGCTGAAGCTCGCGTTGCAGGAAACGTTGTTCTCGGCGACCGGCAGGTTGGCGCTCTACTTGCAGTCGGTGTTCGATCGTGCCGTCGGACGATCGCAGCATCTGGCGGCGGCGCTGAACGCACTCGCCGATGGGCCAGCGCGGATGACGGCTGTCGCCGCTCGTATCCGGGTGAGCACGGCCGAGGTGGCCCGCTATCTGCAGCGTCTGGGCGATGTGGTCGAGAAGCGCGCCGATGGCGCCTGGGCTCTACAGGATCCGGTCCTGGGCCTGTGGTTGCGGTGGCGGCGGCCGGGCGGTTCGGCAGTGCCGATGTCGGTGATCGGTGATGCCGCCGAACGGGATGTCGCCGGTTGGCTCGCTCGCGCTGGTTTCGACCTGGTCTACCAATCTCGCGGGTCCCGCGGCGCGTTCGAGCTGTTGGCGACGCGTGGCAGCCGGCAGATCGGCGTTCAGGTCAAGCGCAGTGCGCTGCCGCTGCGGTTTCCGGCGCGCGTCTGGCAGCGCATGGCAGCAGACGCCGAGCGGTTCGGCTGGTTGTGGCTGATTGCTGCGGTGGCGCCGGATGGCGAAGTCACGTTCTTGGACCCCGCGCGCGCCCGGCGCGGCAAGGAACGTCGGCTCGGCGAGGCGGCCATCGTCGACTCGGTGCTCGCCTGGCTCGATCGACAGCGCTGACGCATGTCTGCCGGGCACTCCGTTCCCGCCGACGAGTCGACAAAGTGACTACCACCGCCGCGTCGTTCCGACGACACTGGCGGTGTTCATGAACCCGTTGCTCGCGACCGAAGGTCTGCCGGAGTTCGCCGCCGTCCGTCCCGAACACATCGCGCCGGCGATGGCCGAATTGCTGGCTGCCGCCGCTGCCGCGCTCGAGCGCGTCGTCGGGGACGACGTTCCGGCCGAGCATCAGGCGGTGTCGGCGATCATCGACGTCGCGGTCGAACGGCTCGAGCGCGCGTGGGATGCCGTGGCGCACTTGAACGCGGTGGTCGACACCAAGGAACTGCGCGCCGCCTACACCGCCACGCTGCCGCAGGTCACGGCTTTCCGCGCGCGGCTGGCCGCCGACGAGCGGCTCTATGCCAAATACAAGGCGATCGCCACCAGCGCCGGCGCGGCGCGGCTGGGTGTCGCCGAACGCAAAGGCCTCGCCAACGCGATCCGCGATTTCGTGCTGTCCGGCGCCGAACTGCATGGCGACGCCAAGGCGCGCTTCAAGCAGATCCAGGAACGGAAGGCCGAGCTCAGCCAGAAGTTCGCCGAGCACGTGCTCGACGCGACTGCCGCCGGCGCGTTCTACGTGGACGAAACCGAACTGCCCGACGTTCCTGCGGACGTGCTGGCGGCCGCGCGCGCGGCGGCGCAGGCGGACGGTCGGAGCGGCTGCAAGGTGACGCTGCAGGTGCCGTGTTATCTGCCGCTGATGCAGTACTGCAAGAATCGCGCGCTGCGCGAGCGCCTGTGGACCGCCTATGTGACGCGCGCCAGCGAACTCGGCGCGGCCGAGCACGACAACAGCGCGGTGATGCAGGAGCTGCTGCGCTTGCGGCAGGAGGAAGCCCGGCTGCTCGGTTATCGCAATTACGCCGAGCTGTCGTTGGCCACCAAGATGGCGGAGTCGCCGGCGCAGGTGCTCGCGTTCTTGCGTGACTTGGCCGCGCGCGCGCGTCCGAGCGCCGAACGCGATCTGGCCGAACTGCGCGACTTCGCCCGGCAAGAACTCGGCCTGGCCGATCTGCAAGTGCACGACCTGCTCTACGCCAGCGAGAAGCTGCAGCAGCACCGCTATTCGTTCAGCGAACAGGAAGTGCGCCAGTACTTCCCGCTGCCGAAGGTGCTGGACGGACTGTTCCGGATCGTCGAGACGGTGTTCGAGGTCGAGATCTCGCCAGACCAGGCGCCGGTGTGGCACGACGATGCGCGGTTCTTCAAGATCGAACGGGTCGGCAGCGATGGCGTCCGGCGGCTGGTGGGGCAATTCTATCTCGATCCCTTCGCGCGGACCGGCAAGCGCTCGGGCGCGTGGATGGACGACGTCCATTGCCGTTGGCTGCGGCCGGGCGGCAAGCTGCAGACGCCGGTCGCGACGCTGGTCTGCAACTTCGCCGCGCCGGTCGGCGGTCGGCCGGCGCTGTTGCGGCACGACGACGTGCGCACGCTGTTCCACGAATTCGGCCACGGTCTGCACCACATGCTGACCCAGGTCGATGATCTGGCGGTGTCCGGCATCAATGGCGTCGAGTGGGACGCCGTCGAACTGCCGAGTCAGTTCATGGAGAACTTCGGCTGGGAATGGGACGTGCTGCAGGCCTTGACCGCGCACGTCGACACCGGCGCCAGCCTGCCGCGGGCGCTGTACGAACGGATGCTGGCGGCGAAGAACTTCCAGAGCGGCATGCAGATGCTGCGGCAGGTCGAATACGCGCTGATCGACATGCGGTTGCATGCCGAGCCTGGCAGCGAAACACGGATCGGCGGTATCGTCGACGAGGTCCGGCGCGACGTCGCGGTGATGCTGCCGCCGCCACAGAACCGCTTCCTGAACGCGTTCTCGCACGTGTTTGCCGGTGGCTATGCGGCTGGCTATTACAGTTACAAATGGGCGGAAGTGCTGTCGGCGGACGCCTGGAGCGCGTTCGAGGACGCGGCGGCGTCTGGCCCGGCGGCGCAGCGCGAGGTGAGCCGGCGCTATCGCGAGCAGGTGCTCGAGATGGGCGGCAGCCGCAGCGCGATGGAGAACTTCAAGGCGTTCCGCGGTCGGGCGCCGCGGATCGACGCCTTGTTGCGGCATCAGGGACTCGCCGGCTGACATGGCGCCGCAGCGGATCGTCAGTCTGGTGCCGAGCATGACCGAGACGGTCTGTCGGCTCGGCGCCGCCGACCGGCTGGTCGGGGTCACGCGTTATTGCACGCACCCGGCAGAGCAATTGGGCGACATCGTCCGGGTCGGCGGCACGAAGAACCCGGTGCTCGAGCGGATTGCGCTGTTGGCGCCCGACCTGGTGATTGGCAACAGTGAGGAGAATCGCGCCGAGGATCTGGCGTGGTTGCGGGCCCGATTTCCGCTGCTGGTGCATGAGCCGCGAACGGTGACGGAAGCGTCGTCGGCGGTGCATGAACTCGGCGGCGTGCTGCAGTGTGCCGATGCGGCGCAGGCGATGGTGCTGGCGATTGCGGCGCAGGTGACGCGGTCGGAGGTCGCGATGCTCGAGCGCGGCACGACGCGGGTGTTCTATGCGATCTGGAAGAAGCCGTGGATGGGGGCGAACCGGACGACGTTCATCCACGATGTGCTGCAGCGGGCCGGGGCGGTCAATGTCTGCGCCGACGCTGGCGATCGGTATCCGACAGTCGAGCCGGCGGTCGTGGCGCGGGCCGGTGTCGATCTGGTGCTGCTGCCGAGCGAGCCGTGGGAGTTCTCCGACGAGGATCGGCGGCAAGTGCTGGCGGCGGAGCAGTTTGGGGCGAATGTGCCGGTGCTGTTGTGTGACGGTCGCGATTTCTGCTGGCACGGCGCGCACACCGCGACGGGCCTGGCCCGCGCGTTGGATCTGCTGTTGCCGTTCCGGCCGGCGCGTCGCCCGGCTTGAGCGTCAGTGATGCGCCGGCTGCGACCGCGACCGCCGCTCGATGATCGGCGCCGAAGGCGCCGTCGCCTTGATCGCATCGACCAGCCCCGGCAACAGATCCTTGCGCACGTGCGGACTCTTGCCGAGCACGTAACCGTTCGTGTCCTTCAGCACGACGAACGCGCCATCCGGGGCATCGTGCGGCACGAACAGGTGGTCTTCGCGAACGGCCTTGCGCACGTGCAAGATGTCGTTCTGCACGGCGATACGACCATCGGGCGACACCCCGAACAGCAGCGCCTGACCGTCGTCACCCTTCAGCGTGAAGTTGTAGCGACCTTGCTCATCGGCGATCAGTTCGAACTTGGCAGTCATGACAGAGAATCCTCCAGAGACGTGGACGTGGCCATGACGGTCGTTGGTTCCGTTGCCTTCGGGAATCGCACCGAGTGCGCAGACGGATCCGGCAGCAGGCGTGCCGCCGGGTCACGGCAGCCGCCGATCGTGGTTCCGTCCCGAACTTGTCGCGGCTACGCTCCCCGCCCCACGTTCCTGCACCAACCCTCCGATGCGCCTCAGCCAGATCCTGATCGCCACGCTCCGCGAAGACCCCGCCGACGCCGAGATCCCCAGCCACCGCCTGCTCGCCCGCGGCGGCTACATCGTCAAGATCGCCGCCGGCGTCTACACCTTCGCGCCGCTGATGTGGCGCGTCGTCCGCAAGTTCGCCCAGATCGTCCGCGAGGAACTCGACCGCGCCGGCGCGAACGAGGTGATGCTGCCGATCATCCAGCCGAAGGAACTGTGGGTCAGCAGTGGTCGCTGGGACCGCTATGTGACCGACGGCATCATGTTCACGCTGAAGGACAGGAAGGGCAGCGAGATGTGCCTGGGTCCGACGCACGAAGAGGTGATGACCGCGTATGTCAACGCGCAGGTCAACAGCTACAAGCAGATGCCGGTCAACTGCTATCAGATCCAGGACAAGTTCCGGGACGAGATCCGGCCCCGCTTTGGCCTGATGCGCGGCCGCGAGTTCATCATGATGGACGCGTACTCGTTCGATGCCGACGTCAAGGGCCTCGACGTCGCCTATCAGAAGATGCGCGATGCCTATTGCCGGATCTTCGAGCGCTGCAATCTGCGCTACACGATCGTGCAGGCCGACTCGGGTGCGATCGGCGGTGCCGGCAGCGAGGAGTTCATGGTCGTCGCCGACAGTGGCGAGGATTCGATCCTGTTCTGCGAAGCCAGCGGCTATGCCGCCAATGTCGAGAAGGCGACCAGTCGGTTGCCGGATGCGCCGGCCGGTGGCGAGGTGCGGCCGATGAGCAAGCATGGCACGCCGAACGTCAGGACCGTCGCGCAGCTCGAGCAGTTCTTCCCCGGTTGGCAGGCTGGGCGGATGGCCAAGACGGTGTTGTACAAGGCGACCTGGAAGGACAAGGAGGCGGTGGTCGCGGTGATGATGCGCGGCGATCTGGAGATCAACGAGGTCAAGCTGGTCAATGCACTCGACGCGATGGCCGTGCGTCTGGCGACCGATGACGAGATCAAGGCCGCGACCGGTGCCGATACCGGGTTTGCCGGGCCGGTGGGCCTGAGCGACAAGGTGCGGCTGCTCGGCGACCTGTCGCTGCAGGGTCGCACCAACCTGCTGACCGGCTGCAACGAGACCGGCTTCCATTGTCTCGACGTCAACCCTGGCCGCGATTGCCGGATGCCGGAGTTCAAGGACCTGCGGTTGGCGCGCGCCGGCGAGGGCTGCCCGGTGTCGGGCCAGCCGCTGCAGCAGGCGCGCGGCATCGAGGTCGGGCACATCTTCAAGCTCGGCACCAAGTACTCGTCGGCGATGGGCGCGACGTTCATGGACCAGGGTGGCAAGCCGCAGCCGTTCGTGATGGGTTGTTACGGCATCGGCGTGTCGCGCACCCCGGCCGCGGCGGTCGAACAGAACCACGACGACAAGGGCGTCGTCTGGCCGGCGCCGATCGCGCCGTTCGAGGTCGTCGTCGGCATGCTCGATCC
Organism: Planctomycetota bacterium; assembly: GCA_016713175.1. Classification (GTDB taxonomy): domain Bacteria; phylum Planctomycetota; class UBA1135; order UBA1135; family UBA2386; genus JADJPQ01. The sequence goes on along the minus strand of JADJPQ010000003.1, from coordinate 229,367 downwards.
GAAGAAGGACGACCAGGTCAAGCTGGCCGAACAGCTGTATGGTGAATTGCAGCAGGCTGGCGTCGATGTCTGCCTCGACGATCGGCCGATGAGTCCGGGCGCGAAGTTCAAGGATCACGAACTGCTGGGGCTGCCGGTGCAGGTGTTCGTCGGTCGCCGGGCGGCGGAAGGGATGGTCGAGTTCCTGATCCGCAAGGGCCTGCAGAAGAGCGAACTGGCGGTCGCCGACGTCAAGGGCAGGGTCCTGGCCGCGCTCGGACGGAGCTGAATCGGACCCGCCGGTGGCATCGGTCGTCGGCGAGCGTGCGGATCGCCGGCGGTCGGTGTCCCCGGGCCGGGGGCCGCGACAATGGGCATGGCGTGGATTCCCGTGACCTGTTCGAGATCCTGGTGCGCGAGCACATCGACTCGGTGCGCGCGTTCCTGCTCGCGTCGCTGCGGGACCCGGTGTCGGCCGAGGACCTGCTGCAGGAGTCGTTCCTGGTCGCCTGGCGCAACCTGCATCGCTACGACCGCAAGTTGCCGTTCGGCCCGTGGGTGCGCGGCATCGCCGCCAAGTTGGTGCTCAACTGGCGCCGCAAGCTCGGCCGCAGCAAGGTCCACTACTGCGACGACGAGATGCTGGCGGCGCTGGATCGGCGGTTCGAACAGTTCGCGAGCCTGCCGGGCGACACCTTCGACGAACAGCTCGATGTCCTGCGCGGTTGCCTGGCCGGCCTGACCGGACCGCAGCGTCAGGCGATTGCGTTGCACTACGAGCACGGTCTGCACTGCAAGGAGATCGCCCGGCGGTTGGGCATCGGTTTCGAAGCCGTCAAGAAGCACCTGCAGCGCGGGCGCGCGATGCTGGCGCGCTGTCTGCAGAGCAAGTTCCCGGAGGAACTGACCGCATGACGAACCACCCGATGGAACCCGGCGATGGCGAGGCGTGGAGCGAACTCGACGACACGCTCGCGGACGGGCCGGCGCCGGCCGAAGTGCCGCCGGCGGCGCAGCCGTGGCTTTGCGAGCAGCGGTTCATCCACGGCCTGCTGCGGGCGATGCAGGGGGCGGACGCGCAGTCGCGCGAGTCGCGCATCGATGCCGTGCTCGAGCGAACCCGGATGCCGACCGCCGCCACGGGTCGTTGGTGGTTCGTTGCCGCCGCCGCCGCGGTGCTGGCGGTCGTGGTGTTGTGGTCGCTGCAACCGGCCAGGACCCTGTCGGCGGAAGCGGCGGTGAAGCGGGCGGCAGCGCTGTTGGCCGAGAATGTCGACCGACGGTTCCTGCTCGACGTGACGCATGCCATCGGCGGCGGGGCGGGCATGCGCGCGGAGTTCACGCTGACGGCGCGGCCGCAGCGGTTCCTGGCCGACGGCAAGATCGCGCGCGGCGGCCAGACGTTCGCCGATTTCCGGGTCGGGTGCGATGGCGAGCGGGTGTGGTTCCGGCCGGCGAACGGCGTGTTCGCCCGCGATGTGGCGCTGGCCGACGCCGACCGGCTGACCAGTGCGTTCGGTGGCGCGCTGGATCTCGGCTACTTCGACGTGCACACCCTGTTGGATCATCTCGCCGCCAACGCCACCCTGACGGCTGGCGGTGAAGAACGCGGCGCCGGCGGCGAACGGCTGATGCGCATCGACGCGCACCGCGGCGAAGCCGCGCGGATGCCGTTCCAGGACCTGCGGCTGTGGTACGACCTCGACACCGGCATGGTCGTCCGGATCGAAGGCAACGGCGAGCGGCGCGGGGTCACCCATCAAGCGGTGTTCCGCTACGTCGGGGTGGTGACCGACGTGACCTACCAGCGTCCCTGGTGACCCGGGAGATTCGCCGTCGGCGTGGCGGCTTCGTGGCCTAGAATCGGCGGCCTCCGGATCCTCCCGCGTTGACTCCGCTGCCCCAGAACGATCTCGACCGGCTCCGGCAGTTGCTGCGGGACAGCCCAGTGGAGCCGGTCAGGCTGGCTGCGAAACTCGCCGCACTGCGCATGCGGCTGTTGCCCGCCGGCGCGACCGGTCAGGAACTGCTGACCGCAGAGTGGCGCTGGCTGCACGGCTCGGCGGAGCCCGGGGATCCGCCGGAGTTGCACGCGACGCTGGCCGCCGCGCGTCGCGCGCTGCTCGAACTGCAGATCCGCAACCTGCTGGCCGCCGAACCCGGCGATCCGATCGCGCTGCTCGATCTGGCCGAAGTCGCCGCCGAGTGTACCTTCCTCGGCCTGACGGATGCGGTGGCTGCCTGCGAACAGGCGATCGGCCAGCGGCTGGCACACGTGCAGGGTTCGCCGCGACTTCGGGAGGAGGCGGCCGAACGGTTTGCGGTGCTGACCACCGAGGAAGAGGATCTGCCGCTGCGCCATGCGACGCTGTTGCTCGAGCGCACCGGGTGCATGTTCGCCGATCTGGCGGTGCGGACCGGCGATCGCTGGTTTGGCCGGCTGGCGCGACGGCTCCGCGCGGCCGCGGAGGAACGGCAATTGGCGCTGCGTCTGGAGCGACTGCTCGGCAGGCGCGGCGCGGTGGCGCTGGAGACGAGCAGTTTCGTGTTGCTGTTGACGGTGCTGGCCCTCCTGGTGCTCGAGTCGACGGTTGCGTTGACGCCGGGCCAGAGCCATGTGCTGCAGTGGGTCGACGCGCTGGCGTGCCTGTTCTTCGTGCTCGAGTTCGCGTTGCGCCTGGCGGTGGCCCCGCGCCGTCTGGCCTGGTTCCTGCGCAACTTCGTCACCGACCTGTTGCCATCGATCCCGGCGGTGCTGTTCCTGTTGCCGACCCCGACTGTCATCGGTGCCGCCGACGAAGTGGTGGCCATCCGGGTGCTTCGGCTGTTCCGCCTGACCTGGGCCGCGCGCTACGTGCAGGCGCTGCGGCCGCTGCTGCGGACGTTCCGGTTGCTGCTGTTCCTGGTTCGGGGCATGGATGGCCTCAGCGAACGCTTCTCGTCGCTGCTGAATCGCAACTTCGTGTTCTTCGCGGCCGCCGAAGCGCCGACGACCCGCGTGCAGGACGTCGATCTGCGGGCGGCGTTGTTCGCGGCGCTCGAGCGCGAACGTTCGCTGTTGGCCCGCCTGCCAGGGGAGCAACGGACGGCGCTGCTGGCGGCCAGGGCTCGCGGTGTCGCCGCACGTGCGGGCGGATTGCCGGCTTGCTGGCTGGCGCCGGTCGGCGGCGCCGGCAGCCTGCGCGACATCCCGGTCGAGGACGCCGTCGAACTGCTGTGGTCGTTGCAGCCCGAGGATCTCGGTCGCTGGTTGTCGCCAGCCGACGTGCGGGCGCTCGACCGGGTCGTCCGGGTCACCAGCGCGCCGTTCGTGCGCTGGTTGCCGTTCGTGCGCCGGGTCGCCGTCGCGCCATTGCCGCCGAATCCCGAAGAACGGCTCGTCGCCGCCGCGCGCCGCGTGGCCGAATGGCTGCAGGGCTGGCACCAGCGCGCGCAGTTCTGGGCCGATCTGCACGGCATCGTCACCGGCCCGCAGATCCTCGATCGCGTGTCGTCGGCGATGGTCAAGGCCAGCCAGCGCCCGGCCGTGCGGCTGATCCTGTTCGGCGGCGTGTTCCTGATCGTCGATCTGTTGTTCGCCAGCGACTTCGTCGCCCGGTTCGTCGGTCTGCCGCTGCTGGTGCTCGGCAGCGTGTGCCTGGTGTTCCTGACGCTGGGCTGGTGGCTGAAGCGGATCGCCGGTGAAGCGTCGGAGCAGTTCCGGATGACCTGCGAGGCGAGCTTCGCGTCGCTGCTGCATCTGGCCAAGCGCCGGCACGAACGGCAGGACCTGGAGTTCCTGGCGCGGCGGGTGTTCGGCGACGAACTGGCGAATGGCAAGGCGCTGGCACTGCTGCGCGAACAGGTGCAAGGCGTGCGCACCGGCGTCGGCGGTGGTGGGCCGGACGGCGAACTGCCGGCGCGGCGCAGCGCCAACTCGACGGCCTTGCTGTACCTGCACTTCCTCGACGGCGCGCTGCTGCATGCCAGCGACATCAAGACCACCGAGCAGCTGTTGGCCAACCTGTCGCTGGAGAACCTGCGGCAGGAGCATCTCGCGGCCGACAAGCGCGATCGCAAACGGCTGAAGCGGCTGCGACTGGACGACGGCTCGTTGTTCAGCGGGCCGTACCTGTGGTTCCGGTTCATCACCGAGAGCGTGATCGTCGAGACCGCCAAGCGGATCACCGACTGGAATCGCCATTGCCTGACCACGGCACAGCAGGCGAGCGCCACGCCGGCAGAACGCGAGCGGTTCATTGCCTGGATCGCGCATCGGCGGGATCCAAGAGCGGGCCGAACGATCGAGCGGTTGCCACCACCCGGCCACGGCGGCCGGTTCCTGACCACCGAGTTCTCGGCGCTCGACTTCGTCGCCGCCGACCCGGAGCGCGACGAACACGTGCGCGCGCTGTTCGGCGACGCGGTGCTGGCGGCGTTGTGCCAGGATCGGCGCAACATGATCCGCGAGATCTTCGGCACGCGACCGGTGCATCTGCTGCCGCGGCACGAACGCAGTTTCAACGCCCACGCGTTCTATCGCACGCGGATGGCCAACGGCCGGGTGTTCCTGCTGCCGCTGTTCGTGGTGCTGCGCGCGTTGCGATCGATCGGCTGGGTGATCGGGCGGCTGCGGCAGATCACGCGCGAGGTGTTGCGGCCGCATCTGGCGCAGACGCTGCGCGAACCGACCGAAGCGCCATACGCGGTGGCGATGCGCAAGATCCACCGGATGAAGGCGCCGGGGCTCTTGGAGTCGATCCGCTTGCGCGTGCTGTTGGACCCGTCGTACTCCGGGGCGCCTACGACCTGGTCGGCGACCGGGCAGTTCGCGGTGCCAGCGCCGCTCGAGCAGGACCTCGACTTCCTGCACCTGCGCGATCGCGAACGTGCCGAACTGCGCAAGCTCGCGGCGGCTTCGCGGCGGCGGATCGAGGAACTGCATGGCCATCTGGCGTGGCTGCCGGACCTGGGCGCCGGCCACCCCGAGGTCGAACCAGCGCTCGGGCAGTTTGCGGTGACGGTGGCCTTCTTGTGCGACCGTGGTCGGGTGCGCACGTTGTTGACCGCCGAAGCCTGGCGCGCGCGGACCCTGCCGGCCCTGGCGGCGGGCGACGAACCGGGCTCGTGGCTGTCCGACTGCCGGCGTTGGCTGCTCGATCGCTTGCGGCCGCATCCGGTCGACCTGTGGTTGCAACGGCACCGGGTGCCGGCAACGCGGCGGTTGCGCCGCAATCTGCGCCGGGCCTGGGCGGCGCGCCGGCACGACGTGCGCGCGGTGCTCGAAGCGTGGTTGGCGCTGCCGCCCGATGCCTCGCCGACCGCGACGGCGATCGAACGGCTGCGCGCCGAGTACGGCCATGGCGACGCCGTCTGGCGCGACGTGGTGGCCCTGCGCACCGTGCAGTCGCTGGCCGTGCTGGACATCCGCAACTACCGCGACCTGGTGTTCCGGCTCGGGCGCTATGCCGAGGACGGCGAGGATCCGGGCCTGTCGACGAGGCTGCCATGAACTGGTCTCCGGCGCAGCGCCGACAATTGCTGTGGTTGTGCGTGGCCGCAGCGTGCTGGCGGTGGGTGTTGGCGATGCACACGCCGGTGCCGGCCGAGGACGGGGTCAACTATCTGTGGATGGCGCAGCAGTTCGCCGCCGGGGCGTGGGCGATGCCATGGTCGGAACCGTTCCCACCGGCGTGGCCGTTGCTGTTGGCCGTGCCGATCGCGGGTGGCGCCGATCCGATCACCGCCGCCGCGGTGTTGAACTGCCTGCTCGGCGCGCTCGCGATCGTCCCGATCGCGCTCACGGCCGAACGTTTGCGAGCCGGTGCCGGCCTGCCGGCGGCGGTGCTGGCAGCGACCTCGCCGCGGCTGGCGTTGACCGCCGCCGAGGCGCTGTCGGAGCCATTGTTCGTCGCCATGCTGGCGACCGCGGTGCTCGCCGGCGTGACGCGGCGCTGGACGTGGTTGGGGGTCCTGTCCGGACTGGCGTTCTGGGCCCGGCCGGAGGGTGCGGGCCTGCCGATCGCGTTCGTGCTGGCGGTCGGGTTCGCGGCGTTGCGCGCGTGGCCGTGGTTCCTGGTTGCCGTCGCCGCGTTGGCGGCAGTGCGTGGCCTGGCCGGTCAGGGGTTCGATCCGTTGCCGATCCTGACGTTCCATGAACAGCGCGACGACCTGGCTGGGCATGGCGATCTGCTCGCCAATCTGGTGGCGGCACCGGGGGCGTTCGCCGAAGCGTTCTTGTTGGCGGGCGGCTTCTTGCTGCTGGCGCTGCTGCCGCCGCGGGCTCCGCATTGGCGTGAGTTGGTCAGCGCGCTGCTGGTCGGCATCGCCGGCATCCTGACGTTCGTCGTCCGCCGGCGGTTCTTCCTGTCGTGGGCACCGGTCGTGTTCGTGCTTGGCGGTGTCGGTCTCGCCCGCTTGCCGGCGCGCTGGCGCGAACTGTTGCTGGCGCTGGCGGCATGCCTCGATCTGTGGGTTGGCTGGCACGGCACGATTGCCCCGGACCGGCTCGCCGAACGGTTGGTCGGTCAGACGCTGGCTCGCCGGCTGCAACCCGGGCACGCGGTCGCCGGCGACATGACGCGCGTGCTGTGGTACGCCGGCCAGCGGCCGCTGCCACCGCGCCATTTCGATGCCGAGTGGCTGGTCGTGCAGGCCACCCGACAAGATGTGCAGTTCGTGGTGCTGTCGGCGAAGAGCCGGCGTGGGGCAGCGGAGCCGGTGCAGGAACGGCTGGCGGCGACGTTCTCGCGCTGGCAACCGGGTGGTGAACTCGGTCGCCAGGCAGCCGCCCGCGGCATCGTGATCCTGGTCCGCCGCTGACGGAATTCCGCGCCGGTCTGCCCCCGTCCCCCCTCCTTGTATGTGGCGCCGCGATGGTCGCGGCCAAGGAGAAGCCGCATGAGCCGATTGTCGTCTTTCCGCCCGTTCGCTCCGCAGACCCCGGTCTACCCGTTCGTCGATCGTCGCACGCGCCGGCACTTCCATGATCTGGTGCGCTCGGTGCTCGGCCGCGACGGTCGTCGCGTCGTCATCGAGGATGGCGTCGCCGTCGTCGACGGGCAGCCGGGGCAGCATGGTCTCGCCAATCTTGCGCGCCTCTGCCATGAGGCGCCGCGCGAACAATGGCCGCAGCTGGTCGCCGAGCATCTCGGTCTGTCGGACGTCGAGGCGATCACCCGGCGGACCGGCAACCTGCTGGATCAGCCGTTCGCGGTGATCCGACGACACCTGGGTGTGCGGTTGTACCAAGAACAACACCTGTCCTCGGCGATGGCTGGCCAGTTCGTGGAACGCGTCGATCTGCCCGGTACATCGACCGTCGTGGTCGTCGACATCGGCCCGTCGATGCTGCTGCTGCCGACGCTGGTCGCACAGACGTGGCCGGTGCCGACGGCGGAGCTGTTCGTTGCCGGCATCGCCAACCTGACGCACCTGACGAAACTGCACCGGTCGTCGCTGCTGCTGGGCACGAAGCCCGCGGTGGCCCTCGACGTGTTGTCGGGCGACAACTTCGCTTCGTCGCATGTGCTGGCGCCCGAACAGGTGCTGCCGCGGCTGGGCGCGCACGGCAATCTGCTGGCGGTGCCGACCCGCGACGTGCTGCTGAGCCTGCCGCTCGACGACGGGCTGTCGCTGTGGGCAGTCGAGGCGATGCTGGTGATGGCGCGCGGCCGCTTCGACGACGGCGTCGGGCCGATCTCGCCGCACCTGTTCTGGCGCCGCCCGGATGGCGGTTTCGAGCGGCAGCAGGGCAATCACGAGCCGGGCGCTGGTCGCGTGCAGCTGGCGCCGTCCCCGGCGTTCGCCGAACTGCTCGCGCGGCTGCGGCCGGCGGCCGGTGGCACGTGAGTCAGGCGCGGCGCTGCCGACCGGCGACGACGACGCCGGCGACGATCAGTCCACCGCCGAGCAACTGCACGGGGCCCATCCGATCGCCGAGCCAGGCCCAGGCGACCACGGCGGCGAACAGTGGCTGGGTCGCGAACAGCATCGCCACGTGCGTCGGGCGGATCCGATGTTGCACCTGGCTCTGCACGGCGATGCCGAGCGCGGTGGCGAGAGCGCCCAGGTAGAACAGATACCCGGCCAGCGTTGCCGTCCACGGCGAAGCGCTGCCGGGTTCCGGTTGCAGGAAGTTCCCATCGATGCCGACGGCGATCGTGCCGACGGCAGCGACCACCAGCAGTTGCCAGAACGAGAATGCCAGGGCCGGGGCGTTCCTGCCCAGATGCGACAGCAGCAGGACGTGCACCGCGTAGCTGGTCGAGGCGCCGATCTGCAGCGCGATGCCCCGCGGGGTGTCGACCGGCCCCGTCGCCGTTGCCGCGCCGGGCCAGCACAACAGCACGATGCCGGCGACGCCCATCGTCAGGCCAGCCAATGCCGCGCCGCCGAGCCGTTCACCGAAGGCCAACCAGCCGCCGACGGCGACGAGCAGCACGATCAGTCCCGACAAGAAGCCGCCGGTCGACGCCGAGGTCTCGGCCATGCCGAGGGTCTGCAGCGTGTAGCCGATCGCCAGCACCGCGCCGGTGATCAGACCGGGCCGGCATGTCGTGCGCAGATCGCGGCGTCCCTGTTCACCCAGCACGAACGGCAGCACGCAGACGACCGCCAGCCAGAAGCGCATGGTGATCAGTCCGAACGGCGTCAGCGTCGCCAGCGTCGCCTTGACCACCGAGTAGCTGCCGCCCCACAGCGCGTTCATCGCCAGCAGCCAGGCATGGGGAGCGAGACTGGTCGGCGCTGGGGTCATCGGCGGCGCGGCAGCATACGGGCGGCGGTCGGTTCACCTGCCGGCGTTCTGTGGCTTGCGCCGATCGGCTACCCGCGGAACGTCGAGCCGCGACCGGGTCCGGAGCTGGCATCGATGGCGCCGCCGTGGGCGCAGCAGCTCGGCGGCAGCAGCGTCACTGACCGCGGCGCAGCGCCGCCACGCGCGGGTCGGCATGCAACGGCGCGAACACCGGGTCGTCGAAATCGAGGGCTCGGCCGCGGCGCGCCGACTCCAACCACAGTTCGAGCGCTTCGGCGCGCAATGCGGCGGCGCGCGCGGGGGCATGCCCGGCGCATGCCATCAGGCAATGGGCGGCACACAGCGGCAGCAGCGGGTCTGCGGCCATCTGGCCGAGTTCGCGGGCCAGCGGCTCGAGGGCCGTGAAGTCAGCGAGCGCCTCGAGGCATTGCGCCAGCTTGCGGCGATGGCGGCCGAGATCCTGCCGCGCACCCGGCAGGTCGGGTACGCTCGCCAGCGCGAGGCCCTGGTCGTCACACGCACGTTCCAGCAGAGTACGTGCCTCCGACCACCGTCGTTGCTCGATGCAGCGTTGCGCCAAGGAATGGGCGGTGATGCCGCGCGCGCGCCGCGCCGAAGGGTCGTTCGGGAAGTCCTGCAAGAAGCCGTCGAGTCCGGCAAGGGCGCGCTGCTGTTCGACGTCTGCTTCGTCGGTGCGGCCGAGCAACTCCAAGGCGCGACCGCGCGCCATGCGCGCCATCGCATCCACGAATTGCGGCGTCGGCCAACCGTCTTCGCGCAGGCCTGGAAGCGCCAGGTCGACGAGCACCTGATCGGCGATCGCGAGTGCCGCGGCGGGTTGTCGACGGGCGATCAACACGCTGCTCAGCTGCGCTTGCGTGCAGGTTTGGCAGAGCCTTTCGCCGGCATCGGCGTAGCCACGGGTCGCCTCGCGTAGCATGGCCTCCTGTGTCGCCAGATCGCCCGCTCGGCTCGCCAGCATCGCGCCGTGTTCGCGCAAGGCCGCCAGATTGACCTGGGCCCGGGCGCGCCACTCGGGCGTGGCGATCAGCGGCTCCAGGTCGGCTCGGCTCCTGGCGAGCAGGTCCGGCGCTTCCGCGACCAGGCCGCGGTCGATCAGGAATCCGGCGAGTACACGATTGGCTTCACCTCGGCGCAACCGCGCTTCGCCCGCGAGTTCGCTGTCGCCGCACAGGCGCGCGGCTCGGCGGGCGGCGTCGATCGCCGTTTCGAAACGGCCGCGGGCCTTTTCGACCTCGGCAAGTCGCAGCATGGTGCGGACCCGTAGCGCCTGCACCCGTTCCTGCTGCGACGGGTCGTCGGCGAGCGCGTCGAAGTGCCGCAGCGCCGCACGCAGCATGCCGGCAGCCGCTTCCTGGCCGCCGGGGGTGTACAGCATGCGTTCGCGGGCGAGGGCAGCGAGCAGCGTCTCGATCGTTTCGGCGCTGACGCGTGCACTGTGGTCCGACCGCTGCACCTGAGCGGCGAGCAGGTCGTTGGCGCGCCGCTGTTGCCACAACAGCGCCGTTGGCAACACCACGGCAAACATGGCCAGGGCGGCGAGCGCGGTGGCGAGCACGCGGTGGCGGCGGGCGAGCCGCCGCAGGCGCACGGGCGCCGGCACCCCGCGGGCGGCGATCGGTCGGCCATCGAGGACGGCAAGCAGGTCGGCAGCGAACGTGGCCGCGGTCGGATAGCGGCAGGCCGGGTCGACGTCGAGCGCCTGGTCGAGCACGAGGCGCAGCTCGACGGGCGCCGCGGCCGGGGCCAGCGTTTGCCGGACACCGGCGAGGATCAAGTTGCGCAACGACTCGCCGTCCGCGGCTTCGAAGGGCGGTCGCAGACAGAGCAGGCAATGCAGCGTCGCGGCGAGTCCATAGACGTCGGTGCGCTCGTCCGCGTGTTCGCCGCGAACCTGCTCCGGCGCCATGTAAGCGGGCGACCCGGCCGCGGTTCCCGAGCGTGTGAGCTGCGCATCGCCGCGCGCGATCGCCAGGCCGAAGTCGAGCACGATTGCGCGGCCGTCGGCCGTGAGCATCAGGTTCGAAGGCTTGAGGTCGCGGTGCAGTACGCCGCGGCTGTGGGCGTGGGCGATACCGAGCGCGGCCTGATGCACGAGATGCACGACGGCCTGCCACCACGCACCACCGAACACCGGTGTGCCATCCGACGCGTCGGGCGACTGGGCGTCAGGCAGGACGCCCCGCAGATCGACGCCACGCAGCGAACCGGCATCGCGCCCGTGAAGGGCACGCATGACGGTTTCGGCACTGCGACCGTGGATGCGGGGCATGACATAGTACGGGACGCCATCTGCGGTACCGGTGGCCAGGATCGGCACGATGGCCGGGTGTTCGAGCCTGGCCACGGCGTCGATCTCGCGCCGGAAGCGTTCGCGCGCGCCGTCGAAGAACAGCAGCTCGGGGCGTACCACCTTCACGGCCACTTCGCGGCCGAGCGACGACTGGTCGGCCAGGTAGACGATGCCCATGCCGCCAGCGCCCAGGGTGCCCAGCAGATGGAACTCGCCGAATTGCCTTGGCGGCGCGGCGGCCTCAGGCGCCAGCACGTCGATCGTACGGAGATCGGTGAGCGCCTCCCGCAATGCCGCTGCCTGGTCCGGATGCGCAGCGAGGAACGCCTCGAGTTCCGGCATGCCGCCGGTCTCCTGGAGCTCGAGAGCCGCCGTCAGCAGATCCTCGAGCGAACTGGCTCGGGCTGGGCCGTCCGGGTGGTTGCTCTGCATCGCGCTGACCCGATACTGTCCTGGCTGGTCATGAACTCGTCCAGCCTCCCCCTCGTCACCCGTGCGCGCGGCAACGAGGCTGCGGCGGTCGAGGCCCTGCTGGTCCGCCACCTGGCCGGGCTGCGGAGCTGGCTGCGGTTGCGCATGGGGGCGATCCTGCGAGCGCGCGAGACACCCGAGGATCTGGTGCAATCGGTTGCCCGGGAGGTGCTCGCCGATCTCGGCACGTTCGAGTGGCGAGGCGAGGCCGCGTTCCGTCATTGGCTCTACGTGAAGGCGGAGCGCAAGCTCATCGACAAGGCGCGATTCGTCGCCGCCGGGCGGCGTTCACCGGCGCGCGAAGAAGTCGGCAGTGGCCGGCAAAGCGACGGACTGCCGGCTGGCCTCGCCGACCTGACGACACCGAGTCGAGTCGCCGTGAGCGCGGACGAAGTGCGGCGCATCGAGCAGGCGTTCGCCGAGTTGCCGGCCGACTACCAGGAAGCGATCAGTCTGCAGCGCCTGTGCGGCATGGACTACCCCGCCATCGCGGCGCGCATGCAGCGCAGCGAAGGCGCGGTGCGCAACCTCGTGCATCGGGGGCTGTCGCGCCTGGCGCTGCGTCTGGGCGAACTCCGCCGGAGCGAATCGCGGCAGTCATGAGGCCATGCCTCTGGACCTGCTTTCCGCGCGTCATCAGTTGAAGAACGTGACGACGCCCTGGTCGGCGTAGACGAGACCGGTCGGTGCGGTGGCGCTGCCCTGGCTGAATGCGATGGCGGCCGGTGGCGTGATGCCGAACCGGATCTGGTCGGCGTTCGACACCACGAGGCCACCAGGCGCGAGCGGGTCGAGGATCACTGCCTGGCTGCTGATCGTGAAGTTGTTGAACATGAGGCCGGCGGGGACTGGCACGAAGGAGTACGCATAGCCGAACGGATTGGACTGCGTCGCCACCGTCAGCAACCCGTTCATCGGCACCTGGCCTTGGCAGGCAAGGGGAAGGCCGAACGCCTGCAGGCCGTACGGTGCGGTCATCGCTTGCCCAAGGTCGAGCCGTCGGGGATGGTCGCGTGCGTGCTCGGGAAGACGACGCTTTGTCCGAGCAGTGCGGCGGCGAAGGCGAAGACGCAGAGGATGGGTCGCATGAGTGCTCCTGGAGGAAGGTGTGTCGGCAGGAGCGGGGCCTGGCGCCTGTTGTCACACCGCACCGCACGGATCGCTGCCCAGGGGCACCCAGGACCGGACGCGAACCGGAGGGGCGAGGGTGCCAGCAGAATCGCCTGGTCCGGTGTGACGGCGCGGCGGCAGCGCCGCTCGTGCTGCCGATCGCGGAGGTCCCACATGAACACCATCCCACTCATCAAGCTCCTGGCCCTCGCCGCCACCTTGCTCTGTGCCGAAACCGAGGCGCAGTGCACGAACTCCTGGCAGCCGATGACCGCGCCGCCTGGGGTGAACTACTTCGCCATGGCGACCACGACCTGGGACCCCGATGGGCCAGGGCCCGCGACCCCGGTGGTGGTGGTGGCGGGCTCGTTCACGGTGGCCGGCTCGACTGCGGCGAACCGGGTCGCCACCTGGGACCCGGCCTCGGGCAGGTGGGCGACGCTTGGCTCGGGCGTGAACGACTTCGTCTGGTCGCTCGCCGCGCTCGCCAACGGCGACCTCATCGCTGGTGGCGATTTCACCTCGGCGGGCGGCATCGGCGCCGTGCGCATCGCCCGCTGGGATGGCACCTCGTGGTCGGCGCTCGGCGCGGGCATGAACGACGACGTGTTGTCGCTCACCGAGTTGCCCAACGGCGACTTGATCGCCGGGGGCCGCTTCACCACCGCCGGCGGCGTTGCCGCCAACCGCATCGCGCGGTGGGACGGCACGGCGTGGTCGGCCATGGGTTCGGGCATGGACAACGACGTGACGTCCCTCACCACCCTGCCGAACGGCGATCTGGTCGCGGGCGGTTCCTTCGTCACTGCGGACGGTATCGGCGCCAATCGCGTCGCCCAGTGGGATGGCACGTCCTGGTCGGCGCTTGGCACCGGCCTGGATGGCGGTGTCAGCACCCTGCTCGGCCTGCCGAACGGCCAACTCGTCGTCGGCGGTGGGTTCCATTCCGCTGGCGGCGTCAGCACGAACAACATCGCGCTGTGGGATGGCACGCGGTGGTCGAGGCTCGGCCAGGGAACGGCCGGCCAGGGTACGAACAACGACATCGAAGTCCTGGCCAGGCTGCCGAACGGTGATCTGATCGCCGGCGGGCGCTTCACTCTCGCCGGTGGGGTCTCCGCGAACTACATCGCGCGGTGGGACGGCAATTCGTGGTCGGCGCTCGGATCGGGCGTCAACGCCCAGGTGTACGCTCTCGCCACGTTGCCGAGCGGCAACCTGGTCGCGTGCTGGCCCTACGCGGACCCGGGCCCGGTCCACGCGACGTGCATCGCCCAGTGGGATGGCACGACCTGGTCGGGACTGGGTCCGGGCTCGAGCACGAACGGCGCGGTGCGCGCTCTCGCCACGCACCAGAACGGCGAATTGTTCGCCGGCGGCGACTTCACCCTGGCGGGCACCGCGGTCAGCCGCCACGTCGCGCGGTGGAATGGCGCAGCCTGGTTGCCGGGAGCACTGATCGGAAATGGCTTGAACAACAGCGTCCTGGCCCTGACCAGGCTCGCCAATGGCACCGTCGTTGCAGGAGGCTACTTCACCTCCGGCGGCGTGGTGACCACCAGCTACATCGCCCAGTTCAACGGCATCTTCTGGTCACCGCTCGGCACCGGCATGAACAGCACCGTCTCTGCCCTGGCCGCATTGCCCAACGGCAACCTGATCGCTGGCGGTTACTTCACGACTGCCGGCGGCGTGCTCGTCAACTACATCGCGCGGTGGGACGGCGCCGCGTGGTCGGCGCTCGGCACCGGCATGAACGGCCGCGTCACGGCAGTGACGGCACTGCCGAACGGCAACGTGGTGGCCGGGGGCTACTTCACGACCGCGGGTGGTGTGAGCGCCAACGGCATTGCGCAGTGGGACGGGACTTCGTGGTCGCCGCTTGGCTCCGGCATCCACGATGTCTACACGCTGATCACGCTCGCCAATGGCGACGTCGTGGCCGGCGGTCAGTTCACGAGCGCAGGCGGCGTCAGCGCCAGCCGGGTCGCGCGCTGGAACGGGACGTCGTGGTCGCCGCTCGGTTCGGGGCTGAACAACCGCGTGTTCGCATTCACCACGCTGCCGAACGGGGACCTCGTGGCCGGCGGCGGATTCTCGGCGGCGGGTGGGGTGAGCACCAATCACGTGGCGCGCTGGAATGGCAGTTCGTGGTCGGCGTTCGGAACGGGCACCGACAACACGGTCGAGGCTCTCACCACGATGGCCAACGGCGACGTGATCGCCGGCGGCCAGTTCGCGTCGGCGGGCGGCATGCCGGCGGACTTCATCGCGCGCCTGACCACGACGTGTCCGGCATCGACGACGAGGTTCGGCCAGGGTGGCTTCAGCAGCGCCGGCCAGATGCTGCAGGAACTGGTCGAGTTGCCGTGGATCGGTGGCACGTTCCGATCCTCGACCACCGGGATGGCGGCGAACTCGCTCGCGTTTGGCCTGCTCGGCCTGTCGTCGCCGGGCACGCCGCTGAACGCGCTCCATCCCGCCGGTTGCGTCGGCTGCACCCTGCTCGCCAGTCCCGATGCGACACTGCTGCTGCCGATCACTGGTGGCACGGCTGCGAGTCAGTTCGGCATGCCGACGGATCCCGTCTTCGCGGGCGCGGTTCTGCACCACCAGGTGGTGCAGATCGAACTCGATGCGAACTTCGCCGTCGGCCAGATCGTCAGCAGCGACGGCCTGACGCTGACCCTCGGCGTCTTCTGAGCCTGGTGGCTCGCCGTTGGCGATCCTGTACGAGCGACGCTTCGCGTTCCGCGGGTCACAGCCGCGGGAACGGCACGGCTCGCGCGTCGCGGAAGCGCTGTTGCAGCGCCGAGGCGATCGTCGGGTCCGCGCCGTTGGTCAGCAGGTCGCGAAGCCACCGCCGGCCGTCGTTGTCCGGTGCGTCGGGCATCGGCACGACCCACAGCATCTGCGGCGGTCGATCGCCGTCGAACTCCCAGTCCAGCATCGCCTCGGCCGGAACCCGCTGCGTCCCCGCGCGGAGAGGCATCGGCGTGTCGAGGCTGGCGAGTGCCGGGTTGACCGAAGGGAACAGCTGTTCGATCCGGCCATCGGCCGTGCGCGCAAACACGGCCAGCCAGCGCGGTGCCGGCACATCCAGTTCGACATGGAACCGGTGCGCGGCGCCGCGCATCGCCTGGTCGGCCGTGTAGCGGTGCACGCGAATACCTACGGCCGCTGCTGGCGCGTCGGCAATCATGGTCGCGTACAGGGTCGCAGCCAGCAACCCGAGCGCTGCCAGCAGCAGAGGCGCCAGCCAGCCAGGGCGGCCAGGTCCGGCGCGCGCGCCCTCGCTGCTCGTTCGCGGTTGCGTCAGCACACGTTGCGCCACGTCGAACATCGCGGCCTCGGTCATCGCGGCTCCGGCCTCGGTCCGCGCCGCGGCGGCCGGAGCCACGAACTCGTCGACCGACCGCAACTCGGCCAGCTGCTGGGCGCACTCGGTGCAGCGATGCAGGTGCGCGGCGGCTTCCCGTTCGGTCGACTCGTCGAGGGTGCCGTCCTGGAAGGCGATCAGTACTTCAGGCGGCAGGTGTGCAGTCATGGTTCAGCTCCGGACAGATCGTACCCCTGCGTGCGCAGGCCTTCGCGCATACGGCGGACGAGGCGGAAGATGCTCTGGGCGATCGCGTTGGCGTTGCTGGCCATGCGATCGGCGATTTCCTGCAACGACAGGCCCTCGAGGTAGCGCAGCCGGAAGACCGTGCGTTCGCGTTCGGACAGGTCGCGCTGGCAGACCTGGATCGCGTCCCAGGCCGTGACCCGGGCGGCCGGGTCGGCGGCGGTCTCGCCCATCCACGTCTCGTACTCGATGGTGCCGCGCGCCATGCCGCGCGTTCGACGTTGCGCCAGGTCGCGGACCTGCCAGGCCAGCCAGCCGGCGAAGCTGGCGGTGATCTGCTCATCGAGCGTCGGCAGCTTCTCGAGCACGCGCACGACGAGGTCCTGGTAGAGGTCAAGCACGGCCTGCTGGTCGCGCACGCCGAGCCGGAACGCGACCAGTCGCGTCAACGCTGCATAGTGGTCGAGCAGTTCGAGACCGGCATCCTGATCGCCTTGTTGCCAGCGCTGGATCAGGGCGCGATCGCGAGCCAGCGTGGCCGGTTGCGGCGGCGAGGTCTTCACGCCATCGGAGAGGCTACCTGGTTGGTTGCGGCGGTCCGAGTTGCGGAACCAGGGGGTCATCGGCGTCTCTCCCAGGAGTCGGGGTCAGGCGGGTGCTTATGCAGCCGCGAGGAATGCGGGCTGCCGCCCCGGACGGACGCAATCCGGTGCCACCGGCCGACAGGTGGTCGTCGGGTTCGATCGAGAATCAGCGGTCGCGCAAAGTCACGTCGACCGCGCTCGAAGGCTCGGCAACGGTCAAATTCGCCACGCCGGAACGCTGCCTCTGGTCGACGCTCAAGCGGTACTCGCCAGCGGGCAAGGCCAGGGTCGTCGTGAACCCGCTCCGTGAGTTCCAGATCGAACAGGTGGCGATCGTGCGGCCGGTCGAGTTGCTGATCGTGGCTACTGCCGCGCCGATGCCGACCAGCGCCTCGTTCAGCCGGATGGTGGTCGGCACTCCGCCCGTCGCGTGCAACGCAACCTGTGCCTGCGCGCCCGCAACGATCTCGAACTGTTGCCGAGCGGCGGTCAGCGTTGGATGGGTCAGTTGGGCGAAGTACGAACCCGGCGGCAACAGGTCGCTGACCACCGTTCCGTCCTTCAAGTCCACGCGGGCGCGAGCGCGGCCGGCCGGTTCGAGCAACGTCACACTGAGGTCGTCGGGCAGCATGCCGCCGGGGCCGACGATGCTGATGGCCACTCGGCCACCGCGCGTGAACCGCAGTTCGCCGAGGTTCCAGGTTTCACCGGCGGCGACCGCTCGGTAGGGCACGCTCACGGGCGGGAAGCCGTCGGCCCGGAAGTGCAGCGTGTACTCACCGGGCGGATACGGCCCGTAGCGGAACGTGCCGGTCGCCGGATCGACCGTCTCGGCCGGGGAGCCGCCATCACCGAGAATCGACGGCGACGCATGCACGTTCGGCAGCGGCTTGCCGTCGGGATCGAGGACCTTGCCCTCGAGGAACACCGGCGTCATCGCCGGCAGCGTCACGACCAGTTCTTCGGCGCCGACGACAACTCCCCGCAGCACCAGCTCCGGAAACACACTCATGCGCCGGAAGGTCAGGTGCAGCGTTCGTCCGGGCGGGCAGTTGCGCAGCACGAAGCGGCCCTCCGCGTCGGTGTTCGCGAATGCCCCCCAACGGATGTCCGGCGAGTCCTCGGCGTGGGCATCGATCATCACGTGGTCGGTCGCATTGCCGTTCTCGAGCACGACCCGTCCGCGCAGTTCGAGTCCGGCCGTGAGCACCGGATCCCAGCGCAGTGTCTGCCCAGGCGCGCCGTGCAGAGTGGTTTCCGCCTTGCCGGTGTCGGTGGCGACCCGGACCTTCAGTTCGCCGATGGCCAGGCCGGTGCACGCGAACGCGCCGTCGTCGCCGGTCACCAGGCCGCGCTGGCCGATGTCGTCCCACTCGCCGATGCTCACCTCGGCCTTGGCAACCGGTTGTCCGCGATCGTCGCGAACGAGGCCTTGCAGCGACACGCCCGCCTGCAGGTGGATCGTCAGCGACTGCGTGGTGCCCGTAGCCGCTTCGATCGTCTGCTGCCACGGCGCCAGATCGGCAGCGCGAACCGCGACCGGCAGCGGTCCGGGCGTGACGGCGGCGGCATGGAACCGGCCTTGCGCGTCCGTGCGCACGACCTGCGGTTGCGGGGCCATGGCGTCGCGGCCGTCGGCGAGCTTGTGGTGCCGTTGTTCGGTGCTGCCGATGCGGACGAGCGCGTCGGCGACCGGTTGCTGCCGCGGGTCCAGCACGACGCCGGTGAGCGCGGCGCCGTCGCCCAGCACGATCCGCAGTTCGTTCTCGGCGCCGACCTGCGCGGTGAACTGGTGCATCGGCGACGGTGCGTGGCCCGGCGCGATCGCGCCGATGTGGCAGTGCGTGGCGATGTGCCGCACGACGAACGTGCCATCGGCGCCGCTGGTGCCGATGCGCCGGCAGGTGCCGCCGCCCCAGCCGGCGACGACGACGGCGGCAGCGGCGATCGGGCGGTCCTGGGCATCGACGACGACGCCGCGGACGTGCATGCCGGCATCGACCGGCATCGTGATCTCCGTCCGCTCGCCCGGCTTGATCTCGGTGCGCGGACCGGACTGCTCGTCGCCGCGATGGACCCGTGGTCGCCAGCTGCCGGGTGCGAGCCCGGTGAACTCGACGATGCCGTCGGCGTCGCTGGTCGCCTGCAACTCGTCGAGCTGCGGGTCGGCGCCGCGCGGCAGCAGCGTCACCAGCACGGTGGCGGCCGGTTGCCGATCCGCGGCCCAGACCAGCTGGATCCGCAAGGAACCGGTCGGCGCGGTCACCGCACTGCCGACGGCCGTGCGTTCACCGGGGGCGGGTAGCGTCGTGGCCGGGGCTGCCTGGTTCTCCGGCAGGGCGGCGGTTGCCGTGGTTGGCGTGGAACTGGCAGCTGCGGTCACCGCAGGATCGACGGTCGGGGTGCCTTCGGGCCACCACAGCCAGACCAGGGCTCCGACACAGCCGGCGGCGAACAGGGCGAGCTTGGTTTGGGCACTCATCCACAACACTCCTGTGATCGTCGGTCCGATGGCCAGGTCGAGACCCTGGCCGGCCAAAGGCAGCAGCATCGCGCGCCAGTCGCGGCGTTGAGTTTCGTGGTCGAGGCGTTCGCGCAACTGCGCGAGGCCACGCTTGATCCGCGTTCGCACCGTTTCGACCGGCACCTGAAGCCGCCGGGCGATCACCCGCGGCGGCAGGTCGTCGAAGAAGCGCAGCAGCACCGTCGTCCGGATCGGCTCGGTCAGCGTCAGCACCGCCGCGACGACGCGGCTGCGCGCCGCTTCGCGTTCGACGATGACGTCGGTGGGTACCGTTCCTTCCGGCCGGGCCACGGCCTGCCGTCGCGCCAGTTCGCGCTGTTCGCCGCGGCGATACCGCTGCACCAGCCGCCGTACGATGGTGGCCAACCACGAACGCGGCGCGGTGGGTTCTCCTGGCGGGCGGCGCATCGTCGCCAGCCAGGTCTGCTGCACGATGTCTTCGGCGGCGTTGCTGTCGCGCAGCAGTTGCCGCGCCAGCCGGCGCACGAAGTCGCCGTGCAGCAGCAGGTGCTCCGGGCCTTCCGTGGGGGCGGTGCTGTCGGACATGCGGCAGATGCATGGTACCCGTGCCTGCCGGAACCGGTTCAGCGCGGCGGGTGGTGCGCGGGTGAACGGGTTTCAGCGCCAGCCGCCAACGCCGAACATCGCGTTGCTGACGACGGCGCCGGCCGGATTGCCAGCGAGCGGATCTGCCACCAATGCCTGGTGATAGAAGGGCTGGCCCAGCAGATCGAGACTTGCGGGCAGGGGCAGCTCGACCGACACCGAGCCGCCGGATGGTGGCCAACTGCCCAGGAAGAGCGGGCTGTAGTAGACGGCGCAGCCAGGCATCCCGACGAACGTCAGGTCGCGCGGCAGCGGCTGGCCCTGCCACGTGCGGGCATCGAAGCCGGTCGTCAGCGCGACGAAGGGCGTGGTCGCGGGCAGGTTGCCGATCTGCACGACGAAGTTGGAGCCCAGCCACGGTTCGCTGCCAGGAGCGGCACCGAGCGTGGGCACGCCGTTGCTGCCGGGGCACCCGGGCGCGAACTGCTCGTAGCGTGCGGCAAGCGGTTCGGCATGGTCGTACAGGTAGGTGCCGGTGCGGGTGGCCAGATACGGCTGGTTCTGCACCATCGCGATGCGGTCCAGGTGTGGCATCGGCGTGAAGCTCCAGCCGAAACCGGCGCCGTAGGGCGGCACGAGCGAGCGCGCGTGGTTGCGCCAGCCGGTCGCGGTGAGCTCCCAGGTGCCCATGGCGAAGCTGTTTTGGAATGCGAGCAAGCGTTGGTGCGCCGGGTCCCATGTGATGTTCAGGTAGGACTCGCTGAGCTGTGGCGGCACCAGATCGAGCCAGCGTTGCCCGTTCCAGCTCCGGGTGCGGTGCAGGCCGTCGACGCGGTAGACGAGCACGAGTTCGTCCAGCCCGGGGTGGTAGGCCAGGTCGTGGCTGTCGATCTGACCCTGCAGGGTCGTGCGCAGCACCCAGTTCGGCGGCAGCCACTCGAACAGCTGCAGCGTCGTGATCGAACCGCTGAATTGGCTGTTGACCCCGAACACCGTCCCCCGGCCGGCATGGAAGGCCAGGGCCGGCATGTTGCTCGGCGAGCTCCGCGTGTTGCGCAGCGTCCACGTGTGCCGGTCCCATTCCCAGGTCTGCAGCTGGAAGTTCGAGTTCGTCATCGTGTGCACGAACACGTTGCGGACGGGGTCGAAGATCGCACGGGAGCCGCCGAGGATGCTGGTTTGCGGCGCGCTGGCCTGCGGCACGACGGTCCAGGTGGCGCCGTCGAAGGTGTGCACGTCGACCAGTCCGCCGAAGAACCGGAACGACCACAGCACCTGCTGCTGCGGATCGTAGGCGGTGGCGCTGATCCAGTCGGGGTAGACCGGACTCGAGATGGTCGTCCAGCCGGACTGCGTGGGGCTGAGCGGGGCGAACAGCAGAGTGAACGCGGCGGCGAGGGCATAGCGGGGAGCCATGCACCGATCGTGACCACCGTTGGCGGCCACGTCCAGCGGCCACGAGCCGACGCGAGCCTGTGTGCCGCGGTATCCTGGCGCCGTGCGGTCCGTCGCCAATCCACCGAATCCGTGGCACAGCCACCACGTCGAACTGCTGGAACCGCCGCCGGCGGCGCCGCTGCAGGTGTTCGAAGAGCAGGCGAAGTCGATCCTGAGCCGCAACGACAGCCCCGACATCCCGTTCACCTGGAGCGTCAACCCGTACCGCGGCTGCCTGCACGGTTGCGCGTATTGCTACGCGCGGCCGTCGCATCAGTACCTCGACTTCGGCGCCGGCACCGACTTCGAACGCAAGATCGTCGTCAAGACCAATGCCGCCGACCTGCTGCGCGCCGAGTTGGGGGCCCGCAGCGCCGCGATGCGCGGCGAAGTACTGGCGTTCTCCGGAGTCACCGACTGCTACCAGCCCTTGGAGGCGAGCTACGGCGTGACGCGCGCGTGCCTGCAGGCGTGTCGCGACCTGCAGCAGCCGGTGAACGTGATCACCAAGGGTGCGTTGATCGAACGCGATGTCGACCTGCTCGCGGCGATGGCGCGCGGCGCCGGTGCGTCGGTGTTCGTCAGCATTCCGTTCGCCGATGCCGCCGATGCGCGGGCGATCGAGCCGCAGGCACCGTCACCCGAACGCCGTCTGCGCACGCTCGCGACCTTGGCCGCCGCCGGCGTCCCGGTCGGCGTCGCCGTCGCGCCGGTGATCCCAGGGTTGAACGACCACCAGGTGCCTGCCGTGCTGGAACAGGCCAAGGCCGCCGGGGCCAGTCGTGCGTTCCTGATCCTGTTGCGGCTGCCGCAGGAGGTGCTGCCGGTGTTCGAGGAACGACTGCGGGCGGCGATGCCGCAGCGCGCCGACAAGGTGTTTGCCGCGCTGGCGGAGGTGCGCGGCGGCGCTCTGCAGGAGTCGCGGTTCGGCCGACGGATGGTCGGCGAAGGGCCGCGCTGGCAGGCGATCGAGCAGTTGTTCCGGATCCAGTGCGCGCGACTCGGTCTGCAGGTGCGGATCGAACGCAAGGTCGCGGTGCCGCGGCCGCGGCAACTCGGCCTGTTCGGCGGGTCGTGACTACTCGCTGCGACCCTGGCCGTATCGCTTCAGTTTCTCGTAGAGCGCCGTCCGCGAGATGTCGAGCGTGCGCGCCGCCTTCGTCTTGTCGCCACCGCAGGCCGCCAGCGCCGCCAGCACCGTGCGGCGTTCGGCCTCGGCCAGGGTCAGCACGGGCCAGGGCGATTCGACCGGCGCCACCGGCACCGTCGGTGCGGGCGCGGCGGTTCCGGCCTCGGCGACGGGCGCCGCAACCACCGGCAGATGCAGGTCGGTGATCGTCTCGCCTTCGGCGAGCAGGAACGCGCGCGCCATCACGTGTTCGAGTTCGCGAACGTTGCCGGGCCAGCGATGGGACTGCAGTTGCCGCAAGGCTGCCTCGTGCAACTTGCGCGACTCACCGTGCTGCTTGTTCAGGCGATCGAGGAACGTCCGGGCCAGCAGGCCGACATCGCCGGCCCGTTCGCGCAGCGGCGGCACCCGCAGTTCCATCGCCGCCAGCCGGAAGAACAGGTCCTCGCGGAACTCGCCGCGCGTCACCATGCCGCGCAGGTCCTTGTGGGTCGCCGCCAGGATGCGCAGATCGACCGGGATGGTCTTGCCGCCGCCGACGCGTCGGATCGCTTTCTCCTGCAGCGCGCGCAGCAGTTTGACCTGCAGCGCCGCCGGCATGTCGCCGACCTCGTCGAGGAACAACGTGCCGCCGCTGGCCAGTTCGAGCAGGCCCGGTCGATCGCGATCGGCGCCGGTGAACGCGCCTTCGACGTGGCCGAACAGTTCACGTTCCATCAGTTCGGCCGGCAGGGCACTGCAGTTCTCGGCGACGAACGGGCCCTTGCGCCGCGGGCCGGATTCGTGGATCGATCGCGCCACCAGTTCCTTGCCGGTGCCGGTCTCGCCGAGGATCAGCACCGACAGATCGTGCTGCGCCAGCTTGTCGATCTGCGCCCGCAGTTCCCGCATCACGGCGCTGTCGCCGATCAAGGTCGTCGGTTCGCGCCGCGCGGTGCGCTGCACGACCGCGAGTTCGCGTTGGCTGTGCTCGAGTTCGGCGGCCAACCGTTCCTCCCGCAGCATCCGATCGACGGCGATCGCGGCCTGATCGGCCAGCACTTCCAGGTTCTCCTTGTCCTGCGCGGTGAACACCCCGGCGCGACCGGCGTGCTCGACGTAAATCGCGCCCTCGGCGCCGGTCGACGAGGCGAACGGCGAACAGATCGCCGAGCGCACCTGCAGGTTGCGGATGCTCGGCATGTCGGCGAGTTCGCGGTCGGCGAGGCCGTCGTCGCCGGTCAGCGTGCGGCGCAGCTGCATCGCGCGATTGGCGAGCGAACGCGAGAACGCCTGTCCGGTCGGCTCGGTGGCGCCGGACTGGAACTCACGGCGCAGGCCGTCGGGACGCGCGACCAGCAGGTAGCCGGTGCGGCCGCCGCTCAGCGTGACCGCCGCTTCGAGCAGGTAGGCCATCGCCTTCTCGAGGTCGGACTCGTGGGCCAGCCGGCGGTTGACCGCCAGGAACGTGCGGAACAGTTCGCGATTCGGGGCGGATGGGTCGGACACGACAGGTGGGGACGGGGATGCCGAAGACGACGGCGGTGGCGACGCGGATGCCGCGACGAGCAGTTCGCGGATGGCGTCGACCTCGGCCCGCAGTGTATCGGCGGTCTGTGGTTCCAGGTCGAGGAGGGTTGCCCGGGCAGCGCCGGCGTGACCCTGTTGCGCCTGCGCCTTGGCCAGCATCACCGTCGCCATCGCGGCGGCCGCATGCGAACCGAGTCGGCGCAGTTCGACGATCGCCGGTTGCAGGCGGCGTTCGGCGGCCAGTGGGTCGCCAGCGTTCAGCGCGGTGATGCCGAGGTTGGCCTCGACGATCGCCGCACCGGTGGCATCGCCGACATGCAGGAACAACGAGCGCGCCTGCCGCAGCGATTCGACGGCGGCATCGACCCGACCGAGGTCGCGGAGGGCGAGCCCGAGGTTGGCGGCGGCAGTGGCGGCGTGGCGGGCGTGTCCGAGCCGGAACAGCAACGTGCGCGCATCTTCGAAGCGCTGGCGGGCACTGTCGTGTTCGCCGCGGCGCCGCTCGATCAGGCCAAGCGAAGTCTGTACGGCGGCGCGCAGGAACGGCGAGTCTGCGGCTGTCAGGGCCGGCAACAGTGCGCGCAGCCGCGTGTGCGCTTCGTCGGTGCGGCCGACCATCTCCAGCAGTACCGCCTCGGCCTGGGTCTCGCGCGGGCTCCGCTCGCTGCCCAGCGCCGTGCGCAGTTGCTGCAGCGCTTCGGCCGGCTGCCCGCGGGCGGCGTGTAGCTGGGCCTCGATGCGCGCGAGACGTCGGCGATCGGCGCTCGAGGTGGCGGCGGCCCGCGCAGCTGGCAGCGCGGCCACGGCGTCGGTCGGGCGGCCGAGATCGAACAGGCAATGCAGGCGCAGCAGCGGCAGATCGCCGGTCAGCGGCAGGGCGCGCGCCGGGTCGCCGTCGCGCAGCAGTGCTGGTACCAGTTCGTGCCGCAGCGCGTGGTCCTCGTCGGCCGAGATGCCGCGCAGCCGCGACCAGCCGTGGAACGCCCGCCGCGCATCACCGGCAGCCAGCGCGGTGCGCACTGCATCCGTGGTTGCGGCAACCGGGGCGGCGACCCAGTCGCGGCGCAACCGGCCAGCGGCAGCGGCCGGCCAGCTCCAACGGCTGCCGTCGGGCACGATCTCGCCGGCGTCGCACAAGCGCAGCATGGTGGCGCCGACGTCTGGACCTTGCTGTCGCAACCAGTCGATGGTCGGGTCCAGCGCTGGCGCCGGCAGGCCCAGGGTGGCATCGAGCCAGGGCGCCAGGCGATCGCGGCGAAGTTCGGGCACGGACCAGTGCAGGCCGGCGCCACCGCCGCGACGGACCCGCAACTCCGCTGCGGTCGGCGCCAGCTCCTTCACGTCGGGCAACGTGCACAGCAGATGCATGCCCAGCCGCTGGCGATCGGCGGCCGTGCCGCCCGCGAGGATGACATCGCCATCGCCGGCCGCGGTGGCGGCGGCCGTCAGTTCGTCGCCGAACCAGCCCACGGCATCGGGGGCAAGCAGGCTGCGCGATGGCCGGCCGGCACCGCCGACCAGGAACTCCAGGGCCTCCTGCGCATCGCCGAAGCGCCGCTGCGGTCGGCGTGCCAGCAGCCGTTCGAGGAAGCGCGGAAATGGCGCCGGGAAGTCGTCGGCGCGGATGTCTGCGGCGTGCCAGAACGTCTGCTGTGGGAAGCACTGCAGGAACCGCTGCAGCGGCGGTTTGCCACCGTGCGGCCACAGCGCGACGACCAGCACGGCGCCGAGCGCGAACAGATCGGAGCGCGGATCGGGCGTGCCGCCGAGCAGTTGCTCGGGCGCGGCGAAGAACGGCGTGCCGCCGGCGGCGCGTTCGCCCTGCCGCACGCCGAGGCCGAAGTCGAGCACGAACAGCGTGCCGTCGTCGCCGAGAATCAGGTTCTGCGGCTTCAGGTCGAGGTGGAGGATGCCGCGCAGGTGCACGTAGGCGAGCACCTCGAGCGCCTGGCGCGCGATCGGCACGGCGACGTCGGCGGTCAACGGCATCGCCGTGGCCAGCGTGCGGCCGACAATGTGATCGCGGATCAGGAAGGCGCGGCCGTCCGGCAGGCGACCGATCTCGCGCACGGCGGGGATGGCCGGATGGCGCAGCGACAGCAGCAGCGAGGCTTCGGCCGGCGCGACGTCCTGATGCAGCACTTTGATGACGGCCGTCGCATCACCCTGGCGGGAACGCACCAGCGCGGTCTGGCCTTCGCCGCCGGTCCAGACCGTGTCGACGAGGTAGCGGTCGGCGAAGGCGGCCGCGGGGAACAGCGCGCGTGGGTCCTCGCCGGCGGCAGTCATGCGTCAGTCGCGCCGGACGAACATGCCCAGCACGTGCCCCGAGCCGATCAGGAACAGCGGCTTGCTGCGGAGGTGCTGGAAGCCGGCGGCGGCAGCGATGGCGCGCACGCGGTCGTTGCGCAGCACGTTCTTCGGCTTCTTGCCGGTCAGGCGGACGCGGACCTGGCGCAGCACGTTCTTCAGCGACGTGGCGGAGAACCAGGTGACGATCACCGCCTTGCCGGCGACGCGGAACAGTTCGCGCAGGTGCTGCTCGCGCAGGTCCTGGGTCTCCAGATGGTGCGACAGCCGGAAGCTGACCACGACGTCGACAGCGCGATCCTGCAGCGGGATCTCCAGCGCCGAGGCGCGGAAATAGGCGCGGTCCTGCTCGCCGTGATCCTTGCGGTTCAGGTCGACCATGGTGAACGACCAGTCGGCCTCGATCAGCTTGCGGCAGTGCCCGTGCAGCAGTCCGGACAGCCGGCCGTGACCGCACGGCATGTCGAGGATCGTGTCGACCCGGCCGATCTCGGCGAAGTAGCGGCAGAGCAACGCGCGTTCGCGCTTGTCCGACAGCTTGCGGTGCAGCTTCTTGCCGTAGTCGGACTTGTAGGCCGTGGCGCCGCGTTGGCTGTTGTAGTTGTCCAGCTTGCTGGCCTGCATCGGCGCATGCACGTTCGTCATCGGACGGGGGTCCCGGGCTTTGGCGGTTCGTGGCGGAAAGGCGCAAGGATATAGGTCCGCCACGCCATGACGAGGTTCTTGTGCAGCCGATGGCGCCAGCCGCTGCGGGCGGCAAGGCGTCGCCAGGTCGAACGCGCAGCGGTGCGATCGCCGCCGAGCGCGGCGAGCAGATAGCGCAACCGTTCGGGCGCCGAGAAGTCGCGGCGACGGCTGGCCGAGAACACGGCATCGTGCAAGTCGAGGTCCTGCAGCGCGCGTGGCAATGGCGCCGCGGTCCGGATCGCCGCCGGAACGTCGCAGACGAACAATTGCGCCTGCTCCGGCGCACCCTGCAGCAGGAAGTTGCGCGGCATCGGTGTGCACCAGGCGATGCCGGCGCGATGCAGTGCGTGCAGCACTCGCCCCATCGCGGCGACGATCCGTCGTCGGGTCGCGAACGTGTGCGCCGGTGTCAGTTCGCCCAGCACCGCCTTCAGCGGCCGACAATCCGGCACGAACCGGGTCACCAGCGTCGAACTGATCGCGAAACCGAGGCGGCGCTGCTCGCGCCAGCCGATCGGCTCGGTGCAGGCGATACCGGCGTCGGCGACCGCGGCGAGGTTGTCGTGTTCACGACTGGCGCGGCTCTTGCGACCGAAGGTCTGCAGCAGCCGCAGGCCGTGATTGTGGTACGTCTTGCTGACCACCGCGTCGGCGCCGTCGCCGATCCGCTCCACGCGGGTGCCCGGTTCGTCCTTGAGGATCGCCGGGTGCGCCGCGGTGGTCAGGGGCATCGCTGCGTCATCGTCACTGGACCCGCGCCGACAGCGCGTTGCTGGCGACGATGCCGGCGGCATTGGCGGCGGCGTCGAACACGAACCACTGGCTGAACAGGTCCAGGCCGCGCAGCGGCGGCAGGAACGGCACGTTCATCCGGAAGCTGGCGCAGCCGAAGCCGTCGGCGAAGGCGCCGGACGTGGTCAGCAGATCGGTCAGGAAGTAACAGTTCGGGGCCGCCAGTCCGGCGGTGGGGAAGTGCAATGGCAACGGGAAGCCGCTGGCCAGGTCGCGCGAAAAGCCGAGGCCGATTGCGCAGAAAGCCTGCGGCCGCGCACCGTACAGGTCGATCGACGTGCCGGCGCCCAGGCACAGGAATGCACTGGCGCCGATCTCAGGCCGCACGCTGTTGCTGCCTGGACAGCCACCGCCGTAGGTCGACGGCAGGGTTGCCGAGCCGAGCTGGGCGCGGATCTCGCCGCCGGGGAACACCGCGGTGTGGACGTTGACGTACCAAAGACCGCCGCGGAGGTCGGCGAGCTGGGCTGGCGTGGGAGTGACCGTGGCGGTGTAGAGGCCAGGGCCGGCGAGCACCAGACCGAAGACTATCGGGCCATTGATGCCGGCGGCCGCGCGGTGGATGTGCGCGGCGATCGGCGGGCCGGTGAGCCCCGCGAACGACACGCGGACGTTGGCAACGCCGTTGGCGTCCAGCACCAGACAGGCACTGCCCTGGCCAACGCCGGCGTTTGGCGGCACTTCCTGGGTGCCATCCATCGCGCCGACGAAGAAGTCGCCGGCGTCGCGGATCAACTGGCCGCGGATCTCGCCACCGGGGAACGCCGCAGTGTGGATGTTGTAGTACGTCCCGTTGGCATTCAGCGCGGTGACCTGCGCGTCGGTCAGCGGGGCGCTGACGCCGCAATAGTTGCCGCCGCCACCGTTGAGCCCGAACACGATCGGGCCGGCGGCGCCGGCCGGGGCAATGTGCACGTGCGCCGCGGTGACGTTGGCGAGGCCTGTCGAGTTGACGATGTAGACCAGACGGTTGTCGGGTTCATGCAGGAACGCGATGCCGGTGCCGGTCGCGGTGCTGGTGTTCGGTGGCGTTTCCTGCGCGCCGTCGAGCAGCGCGGTGAACCGCGTCGAGGTCGGTCGGACGACCTGGCCGCGGATCTCGCCGCCGGGATTGGCCGGCGAGTGGATGTTGATGTAGGTGCCCGCGCCTTGCAGCGCGGCGATCTGGCCGGTGGTGAGCGTGCCGGTGCCGGTCCAGTCGGCGGGACCGCCGGCGAGGCCGACGAGGATCGGACCGTTGGCTCCGGCCGGCGCCAGGTGCAGGTGCGCTGCAGAAGGCGCCGCGATGCCTTCCTGGTGCGCGAAGATGCGCACGTTGCCGGTCCCGACATCCAACCGGACGACGGCCCAGCCGCGTGCGGTGGTGACGACGGGTGGCACTTCCTGGGCGCCGGTCAGCGAGGCGGAGAAATACTGGACCTGGGCAGTCAGGGCCGTGGCGCTGCCAAGCAGCGCGGTCAGCAGCATCGCTGCTGCGGGGTATCGTTGGAACATGGGTGACGGGAAGCAAATGGCAGGGGCCAGCATGCTAGCCGCCGCCGGTCAGTCCGTGCGTACCCGGATCCAATCCGCGTCGAGGCTGTTCTCCCGGGTGGCCGTGCCACGCAGCCAGATCCGATCGCGGCCGGCGACGATGCCGTCAAGGCCGATGGTCGTCCGTTCGCCGCCGTTGCGGGCCTGACGGAGCAGGACCGTCGTCGGCCGCACCGTGACCTCGAGCCGATGCACCGAACGGCCGGACAGGATCAGCGGGTCGTCGCGGCGCGGCACGACGATGATCCGATTGGTGCCGACGCTGACTTCGCTGACCATGCCCTGGATCTGCGGGCTGGCCGGTTGGCCCTGGCGGCTCGTCACCTCGACCTCGCTGGCGATGACGGTCGCGCCTTCACGGCTGGTCCAGCCGACCTTGACCAGATCGCCGACGGCCAGCTCGGCGAACGTCGATCGTTGGAACGAGCCGCCGACGCGCAGCACGGCGTTGTCGGCGCGGACGTTCACCGCGTCGGGCGCGGACAGCAGCTCGCGGACGCCGCGACGGGTCAGGGCCTGCACGTCCATCGCGAACGTCACGGTCAGCGCGTCGACGGCGGTGATGCGGCCGAGGTAGCGCGGGTTGTCGGTGCGGACGCTGCGATGGCCGCGACGACCGCGCAACACGCCGGTCTGGTCGACGACGCCGCTGACACCCAGTTCGTCGCCAGCCGTCAGTTCGCGCAGGAACTCGAGGCGCGTGCGGGGCATGCCGTGATCGTCGAGCAGTTGGCTGCCGAGTTCGAACTCCAGTTGCACCCGCCGCGAAGCATCGCCATCGAAGGTGCCGTAGATCGAATCGTTGACGACGGCAGCGACGGT
This sequence comes from Planctomycetota bacterium, assembly GCA_016713175.1. Lineage (GTDB taxonomy): Bacteria > Planctomycetota > UBA1135 > UBA1135 > UBA2386 > JADJPQ01. The sequence continues at coordinate 199,318 of JADJPQ010000003.1, read as the reverse complement.
GATGCAGGCGGCGGGCAGAGCCGTGCCGGCGGCATCGCCGCCGACCAGGGCCGGGTTCCAGCCCAGGCGTCCGTTCGTGGTCGTCAGCGGCGTGAAGGCCCCGTGGCGAGCGATCAGCCAGCGGTGGCCGCTGCGGTGCACGACTTCGGCTTCGAACTCGATCGCCAGGCTGGTGGCGGTCAGGTCGACCGGCGTCTGGCTGCCGTCGCGGGCCGTGGCCGTGCAAGAGCCGGGTGCCGTGACCAGATGCAGTCGGCGATAGGTGGCTGGCGGGTAGTTGCGCAGCGCGACGCCATCGGCCTGGCCGTTCGGATCGGCGAACGTCACCATCCGCGGCGCCGGCAGCAGGTTGGCGGTCAGCGTGCCATCGGCGCGTTCGAGGGTGGCGGCGACGACCTGGGCGCGGATCGTGGCGTCGACGCCGGCGGCGGTGTCGAGGGTGACCTGGGCGGTGTTCGGGGCCGGGTCGATCGGCAGCGTGCTGCCGTCGTTGCCATTGCCGCACGCCGTCAGGGCAAACAGGCACGAGAGAACGAGGGAGGTGCGTGGGATCATGTCGGTTTTCGCGCGCGCCGGTGCAAGCGACGTTCCCTCTCTATCGGCTGGCGAGCCCGTGGCACTGTCCGGTTCCTGGGCGTTGAGCGTGCGGCAAATGGATGTCGGTGGCAGGTTTCGTGGCCGCGAGCAGGGGCCACGAGCCGGTGCGACCCTGGCAGAGGTGCGCAGCGCTGCGGGCTTCAGGCGCGGCGGTACGCGCGGTACGGATCGTTCGGACCGGTGCCGAGTTCGACCACCGCCCCTTGCTCGATCAGTCGCCGCAGCGAGCCCGGAACCCGGAAGTCCACTCGGAGGCGAGCGCGGAACTCGGAAGCGAGCTCGGAAGTGCCGGTCCGGAGGCCGCGGGCCTCAGCGCCGAGCCAGCATCTGCTCGATCCTGCCGACCAGCGGGTCGCGCGGCCATGGTCCGACCGGGCGCATCTGACCGAGATTGGTGAACAGCAGCGGATGCTCGATCTTCGGCGTCGGCAGGCCGAGCAGCGTGCGGACATTGACGATCGCCAACGCCTCGGCCGGGTACAGCAGCAGCGGTGGATCGGCGAAATCGCCGCGTCCCGAGCTCTGCGTGAGGTGATGGTCGAGTACGACGACCAGCTTGCGCACGAACACCGCCGGATCGCTGCCCCACGCCGTCAGCAGTTCGAAGTATGGTCCGAGCCGCGGCGTCACCACCGGTCGTTCGCCGGCGCGCAGGTGCAGCAGCGCTCGCACGAACAGACCCAGCGCGTCGGTTGGCTGGAAGAAGGGGTCGGGCTGCGCTGCGTACAGTTCGTGCAGATCCTCGGCGTACGGGTCGTCGAGCGCGAGGCCGAGCAGGATGCACTGCGCGCCATGGACCGGGGTGAACGCGGGCAGACTGCGACCGCGATGGTCCTGGCGGCTGGCCCGCAGCAGCAAGGAGCAACGCAGCAGCGCCTGGCCGACGCGGACATCGTCCCAGCCTGGACTTTCGCCACGCAGCACCCGGGCCTGACCGTAGCCATGCCACCAGGTGCCGAGCATCCACGCGGCCACGTGGAGCGCAATGGCTCGCGGGTTGGCGAGCGCCGTGGCGATCTGCTGCTCTTGTGCCGTCCGGTAGTGCCGTTCGTTCGCGCTCTTGTCGGCCCAGTCCAGCAGCTGGCGCTGCAAGCTCGTCGGGTTGGTCGGCGGCATTGCGTCGCATCGTGGGTCTGGTGCCGCGGGTCGTCAAGGCAACGCGACGGTATGCTTGGCCGGACCATGATCCGAGCCCCGGGTTGCGTGTTGCTGCTGGCCGCGGTTGCGCTGGCACAGCAGCCGGGGCCCGGGCTCCCGGATGGGGTCGCCTGGCAGTCAGTCGAGGACGTGCCGGCGTGGGTCGAGGCGCCAGCCGCCGGCGAAGACCGCTTCCGGTTCACCACCGTGTCGCAGTCGAACCTGCCGGAGATCGCGGCGTCGAATGCGCCCGCCATCGCCGAACGGAGCGGCAAGCAGCTGCTGTTCGACCAGTTCGCCCCGGTGCTGCCGGCGGACGTCGCGACCGTGCTGGCGGATGCCGCCTGGCAGCGCCGCAAGCTGGTGGCGGCCGCGCAGCGGTTCCAGGTGGGGGTCGGCCGTGGGCCCGGCAACAGCATTGCGACTGCCTGGTTGCACTGGGAGGTCCCGGTCCGTGCGACGATCGACACGATTGCACCCGAACTGCGCGGTCGCGCCGAACGCGCGCTGTTGCGGCCGCCGCTGGCCTGGCAGCAGGTGACCGCGGCGCCCGGGTGGGTCGAGAAGCCGCCGCTCCGGGACGACTGGTTCCGGCTCGTGCTCGTGCGTGAGGCCGAGTGGGATACCGAAGCCCGGGCCGCGCTGGTCGGTGCCGCGCGCGATGAGGTCCAGGCGACCCTGATCGCTCGCACGCGCGAGGTGCTCGGCGACGAGATCGCGCGCGCCGCGGCGGCGGCCGCGATCGACGATCTGCAACCGGTGCACAAGGCCTCGTGGTTTCGCAGGCTCGAACCGCCGGTCGGCAAGCAGCGCCGGATCGCCACGGCGTGGGCACTGTGGGAAGTGCCGGTGGCACGGTTGCTCGAACACGTTCCGGCGGAACGGCACGCGGCGGTCCGCGCGGCCCTGGCGAAGCCGTGATCCTGGGCGTTGGCTATGCTGCACGACCACCCATGCCGTCGATGCGCCGCGCGTTGTCGTTCCTGCTGTGTCTGCTGCTCAGCACGGCCCTGCCCGCGACCTGGTCGATCATCCTCATCGACACCCGCACCGGCGAGATCGCGATCGCGTCGGCCACCTGCCTGACCGGCTTCGACCTGCGCGCCGGCGCCTCGGTCGTCGTCGTCGGCAAGGGCGCCGCCGCAGCGCAGTCGTTCGTCGACACCAGTGGGCAGAACCGGATGCTGATCTTCGCGCAGTTGCAGGCCGGCACGTCGCCGCAACAGATCCTGCAACTGCTCGCGGCGCAGGATCCGGGCCACCAGACCCGGCAATACGGCATCGTCGACGTGCAGGGCCGTGCCCTCGGGTTCACCGGCACCGGCGCCGGCCAGTGGGCTGGCCATCTGACCGGGCAGATCGGCACGCTGGTCTACGCGATCCAAGGCAACGTGCTGACCGGGCAGCCGGTGATCACGCAGGCCGAGCAGGCGATCCGCAACACGCCCGGGGACCTGGCCGACAAGCTGATGGCGGCGATGGAAGCCTCGCGGCTGATGGGTGGCGACGGCCGCTGTTCGTGCCCGAGCGGCGCGCCGACCGCGTGCGGGTCGCCACCGGCGTCGTTCACCAAGTCGGCGGACATCGGCTACATGATCGTTGCCCGACCGGGCGACACCGACGGCGTCTGCAACGGCAGCGTCGGTTGCGCGACCGGCAGCTACTACCTGAACCTGAACATCGCGGGCCAGTCGCCCCAGTCGCCGGACCCGGTGTACCAGCTGCGGACCGCGTTCTTGAACTGGCGCTTGCAGCGGCTCTTGCGGCCAGACCACTACCTGAGCGACGTCGCCCTCGAACCGGGGCGGCTGTTGGCCGACGGCGGGACCCAGGCGACACTGCGGATCGCTTTGCGCGACTGGCGCGGCGTGCGGATTCCGTACGGTGGTGCCCAGGTCACGGTGACCCCGGAACCAGGTGGCACGGCGACGGTCGGCATCGGCGCGGCGGTCGATCATGGCGATGGCACTTACTCGGTGCCGATCGGGCCCAGCACCACGGTCGGTGGTGCGCGGTTGCGCGTCACGGTCAACGATGGCATCGGCCCGGTGCAGTTGTGGCCGACCCAGGAGATCGCGGTGACCAGCGATTCGCTGTGGCTGTCGCGCGCGACGATGGGGCAGGCCGGCGGGCCGCTCGATCTGGCGCTCGCCGCCGGCAACGTGCACGCGGGACGCAGCTACCTGGTGTTGGCGTCGGCGTCCGGGTCGACGCCGGGCGTGCAGTTGCCCAACCTGCTGGTGCCGCTGAATCCTGACCACCTGACCGAGTTCGTCGTCGATTGGGCCCTGACCGGCGCGCTGCCGGGCCTGTTCGCGGCGTTGGATGGGCAGGGACGAGCCCGGGCCACCGTGCCGATCCCGCCGGGTGTGCTGCAGTACTGGCAAGGCGGTGCGCTGACGTTCGCGTTCGTGCTGCTGTCGCCGCTCGACTTCGCCAGCAATCCCGCCGCAATCGCGATCCGCTGACCGCGGCGAACTGGAACCGACGGGCGGGACTGTCGTAGCCTTGGCGCCCCGAAGTACCGAGGTTCCCGTCATGAAGACCCTGCTGCTCGTTCCCGTCCTGGTGGCTGCGTTCGCGGCCGCCCGTCCTGCGATCACCGACCCCGTTGTGCCAGCCGATCCCGCCTGGCAGATCGATGGCCTGCACAGCTCGGTGTTGTTCAAGGTGCAGCATGCCGGTGCCGCCAATTTCTACGGTTGCTTCAACACCGTCTCGGGCAGCTTCACGCTCGACGAGAAGAACCCGGCCGACAGCACGGTCGAACTGCTGATCGACGCGGCGAGCATCGACACGCGCGACGAGGTTCGCGACAAGCACCTGCGCAACGCCGACTTCTTCGACGTCAAGCAGTACCCGGAGATCCGGTTCACCAGCGGCAAGGTGGCGTTGATGACCGGGGATCCGCGCGGCCTGGTGTTCGAAATCGGTGGTGTCCTGGAGATCCGCGGCAAGAAGAAGGACATCGCCGTGCAGGTCGTCAAGACCGGCGAGGGCGAGATGAACGGCAAGCGCATCGGCTACGAGGCGAAGTTCGTGCTGAAGCGCAGCGAATTCGGCATGGACTACGGGGTCGCCAAGAAGGCGCTCGGCGACGAGGTCACCGTGCTGATCGCGATCGAAGGCGTGCAGCCGAAGAAGTAGCGCGTGAGCGATTCCCTGATCGTCGCGGTCGAAACCGGACTGCTCGGCGCCGCGCCGGCACTGGCCCTGGTCGGCATCGGCGGTCGGCGCTTCGTCGCACCGGCGCTGGCGCTGGGTGTCGGGGTGGTGTTCGTCGTGTTCAAGGGTTGGCCCGAGCTGCCGCACCGACTCTGGGTCGGCAACAACGACGGCATGGCCTGGCTGTGCTGGGCGTTGGTGGTCGCGGGGCTGATCGGCTGGCTGCAGGACCTGCGCTGGCTGCCGCACGGGTTCTTCGCGTTGCTCGGGTTCCTGACCTGCTGTGCGCTGCCGGTGTTCGTGTCGGCGCGTCTGCACGGACTGTTCGCCGACGTGTCGCCGCGATGGACGGGCTGGACGGTCGGTGGCCACCTCGGCTTGGCGATCGCGCTGCTGGTCGGTGCCTGGGTGTTCATGGCCCGTGCCGGCGAACGGCGGCAGGGGCTGCTGCTGCCCATCGTCTGGACGCTCTGCCTGACCGCGGTCAGCGTGGCGCTGTTGCACAGCGGTTCGGCCTTGCAGGGGCAGCTTGCCGGTGGTCTCGCCGCGGCGCTGGGCATGGCGACGACCACTGCGATCTGGCGGCGCCCGTTCGCGCTCGGCGAGGGCGCGGTGCTGGCGCTGGCCGCTGGCCACATCGGGCTGGTGTTCGCCGGCCACCATCTGGGGGAGCTGGAACGCTGGCCGGCGCTGGCGCTGGCCCTGGCGCCGGCGACCGTCTGGCTGGGTGGGGCGCGCGAACTCTCCCGTTGGCCGCGACTGGGCGGGTTCTTGGCGGCGTTGCTGGCGTTGGCGGCCTCCGGTTACGCCGTGTGGGCGACCTGGGGCGCCGGCGGCGGTTCCTGACGACCCGGGAAATCCCGAACACCCGCTGACTTCCGTTCGCGAACCCGCGACACTCCCTGCCCGGTGGTGCCGGTCAGCACCACCACTTCTTTGCGGCCCGGGAGGGCATCATGGTCGATCGCGCGGCGGGTGCTCCGCGCCCTGCATCCACGGCTCCAGTCGGCGGTCTCGGACCGCGCGGTCGCGGTCTGTTCGATCGCCTGCTCGGCGGCCTGCGCGGCACGCCGGCGGCGCGGACGGAAGCGATCTCACTGGCGGTGGCGAGTGGCAAGGGCGGCACCGGCAAGTCGTTCGTCGCCACGTCGCTGGCGGTGCTGCTGCACCGTCGCGGCCAGCGCACCGCCATCGTCGATTGCGACTTCGGTCTGGCCTGCGATCACCTGCTGCTCGGCGTCAAGCCGCAGTTGACACTGCAACAGCTCGTGTCGGGCAAAGCGACGCTGGATCAGGTGCTGTGTGCGACCAGTTGCGGTCCGCGGCTGCTGCCGGGGGCCTCCGGCGTGCGCAAGATGGCGGCATTGGCCGACAAGGAACTCGGCGTGTTTGCGCGTGAAGTCGGGGCGTTGGCGGTGCGCGAGGACGCGCTCGTGCTCGATCTGGGCGCCGGGATCTCGCCGCCGACCGTGCTGACGATGCTGGCCGCCGATCAGATCGTGCTGGTGACCCAGCCCGAGATCGCCGCACTGGTCGATGCCTACGCCATCGTCAAGTGCATCGTGCAGTTGCGGCCGAACGCGCGGTTCCTGGTGATCATGAACCGGGTGCTGGCGCCCGGCCGCGGCGAACAGGCGTTCGAGAAGCTGACCGAGGTCGCGCGGCAGCACGTCGGCGTCGGTCTCGGCTACCTCGGCGAAATCGCCGACGATGCGCGGGTCAGTCAGCATCGGCTGGGCCAGTTGCCGCTGGTGGTCACCGAGCCGGAGTTGCCGGTGTGCCAGCAACTGGCGGCGATCGCCGAACGGCTGGCGGCGGTGTGTGCACCGTTCGGACCGCGAACGGTGGCCGGCGAGCAGGGTTTCGAAGGGCGCTGCAAGCAACACCGGTTGTTGCTGTAGGTCGCCTGAGTTCGAGGCCGCGTCGCCTGGCGGCGCGTTGCCGTGGACGAGGAGCAGTCAATCATGTGCATCACCCGTGACCGCTGGCAGAGTGCGAAGGCGTGGAACTGGGACGGCGACCATGTGATCCACGAGTGCATCGTGCCGTCCGGCCGCCCCGCGGTCGGCTCGAAACAGCCCTACGACATCGACATCCGCGAGTTCTTGATCACCGAGAAGAACGAGGTGATCCGGCGGACGCTCCGCGAGGACCTGCCAGCGCACCAACGCAGCATGCCCGGCGGCGACGAAGCGAAGTTCACCGCGCGCACGCCGGGGGCTTTCGACTACCGCGCCCGCGCGCTCGCCGATTTCGTCGCCACCGCGATCGACTACCCGGCACCTGGCGCCGATCCGCGCGGCCGCGACCCGTGGCAGTTTCCGGACGAGACGCTGGCGTTGCGGCGCGGTGACTGCGAGGACCGCGCGCTGCTGCTGGCATCGTTGCTGCTGGCCTCCGGGATCAGTTCGTTCCACGTCCGTGTCGCGCTCGGCAAGTTGTGCGTCGACGGCAAGGCCCACGATCACGCGTGGGTGATGTACAAGAACGAAACCGGTCGGTGGCTCGTGCTCGATCCGCCGCCGAGTCGTCGGCGCGCGCGTGCCGTCGAGAAGTCGCTCGCCGGCAAGCCGCGGCCGCGGCCAAACATCGAGTACGAGCCGTACTTCCTGTGGAACGACGTGCATCTCTGGGCGGTCCGGCGGCCGGACGCCGCCTCGCTGCAATCGTGGTTGCGCCGCGCCTGGCGCCGCCTCCGCCCCGAGTTTCACGGCGAGGTGCACTACACGATCCTCGAACGCGCACTCGGTGGTCTGGCGCCGAAGCTGACGAAGCAGCTGCTGAAGAAGTTCGGCCGGCCGATCCTGGGCCTGTTCGGGCCGCTGGTCGACGACATCGATCGGCTCGATTACGACCCGGTGCAGCACTTCGACAACGGCTACATCGACGAGGGCTGGGACCATGTCGATCGGTGCCTGCAACGGTTCCGGCAGGATCGCGACGACGTGATGGCGTTCGCGCTGGCTGCGCATGCGATCGGCGACTTCTACGCGCACTCCAGCTATGCGCACCTGTCGCACGAACAGCGACCCGGCGTCAGCCTGCCATTGTACGACCGCAGCAAGGGCCACCTCGGTGGTCTGGCCGATGCCGACTACGGCCGCAGCTCGCTGCAACTCGGGCCGGGCAGCCGGTTCACCGTCAACCGGGCGGTGTTCGGCAACCGCGGTCTCGACGAAGTGCTCAGCGAGTGGAACGGCAGGATCATCTCCGGGCGCTACGCGCAGGAAGACGACACCCATGGCGACATCATCACGCACGCCACCGAAGGCCTGACCTGGATCCCCGACCGCTACCTCGCCGCCAAGGACTTCTGGCGCCGCGGCGGCCTGCCGCACCACAACGAGATCGCCGTCGACGCCGCCGAGTGGCACCGCCACAAGCTGTACCGCAACCGCGATGACCATGCCGTGCAGTTCGCGCTGCGCACGGACGCCGCCATCCGGCACATCAAGAAGGCCTATCTCGCCTGCGTCAGCGGATGAGTCGGAACGCTTCGCCGTAGCCGCGGCCGCGCAGGTGCACCAGCGAACGGTAGGCGTTGAGGCCGAGCATGCAGTGGTCGTAGTGCACGTAGTCGAGCTGGCTGCGGTGGGCCTGCATCGCCCGGCGCTTGGCGTCGAGCGCGGCGGTGATGTCGAGCACGACGTCGGGGACCATCGCGTTCCAGACCTCATAGCCGAACGCGCGACCGTGCCAGTCGAGCCGGCGCATCGCGGCGGTGACGACCAGGTGCAGCGCGTGGTGGTCGGGGTGGCCCTCGTGTTCCCACGGCAGGTAGATCACGTCCGGCGCCGTGCGGGTGATCTCGGCGGCAGCCAGGTCGGTGCCGAGATCCAGGTCGTTCTGGCTGAGCTGGCAGCTGTCGGGGAAGCCCCAGAACGCCACGTCATCGACGCCGAGTTCGCGCAGGCCGGCACGCGATTCCGCGCGGCGCAGTTCGGTGTAGGCGGAGCCGGAGTAGCGGCCGTCGGGGTCGCCGGCCACGCCGTCGGTGGCGACGATCACGCGCACGGGGTCGCCGCTCTGTCGATGCAGCCACAACGCGCCGCCGGGGCCGGCGGCCTCATCGTCGGGGTGCGGGGCAAACACCAGCACCCGACCGCGCGGCACGTCGCGAAGCAGCGTCGGCTCCGGCGGCGGCGTGTGCGCACGTTCAGACAAGATCCGAGTCTCCGCAGGTGTGGTACCACTGTTCGCGGTAGAAGATCGTGCCGCGGGCGTCGAACGGTGCGACGACGGTGAAGTACGAGGTGCCGTAGACCAGGAAACCCATGCGCTGGAACAGCAGGAAGCGCGGGTCCATCTGCGGGAACAGCGTCGCCAGCACGTTGGCGCGGTCGGCGACCGCGCGCTGCTCGACTGCACCGACCATTGCCGTGCGGGCATCGTCGTCGGTCAGCGGGCACAGCCAGTCGACCAGCATCGCCGTGCGCGGGAACAGGAAGTCGGTCAGTGAGTAGACGCACAGGCCACGCAGCCGGCCGGAGACGCGTTCGCGGCATTCCAGCAGCGTGTAGCTGCGGTCGTGGGCATCGGCGTAGCGCCAGTTCAGGCTCCTGGCGTCGCGCACCAGCGCGAGCTGCATGCCGGACTTCTGCGCGTCCCACAGCGCGTTGGCGTCGGCGCCAAAGCGCGCCACCGGCACGACCTCGAGGTCACCCGGCGTCGCGCGCACCGGGATGCCGCCGGCCAGTTCGCGGAACAGGAAGTCCCAGTCGCGGATGTTCTCGTACTTCAGGTACTTCTGGCCGATCCGCCAGTTGGGCACCGGCCAGCCGTAGTGGAACACGGTCTGGCCCGGACCGGTGCCGCCGAACATCTCGTAGTGCTTGTGGGCGCAGTGCACGAACAAGCCGGGTCGCGCGCCGTGGCGGCGCCACTCGGGCAGCACGAACAGGTCGACCGGTTGCCCGGCGATCGCCTCCTGACCCTCGATCCAGATCCGGACCGGCAGGGTCACGTAGCAGCCGACGATGCCCAGTTCGCGATGCGCCGCGACGACGGTGTGCAGCGTGCCGGTCGGATTGTCGCGGAACTTCCACTGCCAGTGCGCCAGCGAGCGCGGCTGGATCTTGCCGTCGGCGGTGGGGAAGACGCGGTTGTAGGCGTCCAGCAGGGCGACTTCGTCACCGGGGGCGAACGCACGGATCTCGACAGGGTCCGTCATCGGTGCGGATCCTATCGGCCATCCGGGCGGCGCGGATCGACCGGCGCCACGAACCGGCGCCGGATCCAGCGAATGGGGCCGCTATTCGGCCTTCAGGTCGCGCAGCTTCTCTTCCTTGCCCAGCAGTTCGGCGCGGGTCGCCGTCGCGTCCTTCAGCTTCTTCTGCAGCGTGGCCAGGCGGCTCGACTTCGTGCCGTTCTTCTCGACTTCCTTGTCGATCTCGTGATTCAGGCGCTCGATCTCGCCATCGACGCGATCGAACTGATCGAGCAGCGACAGCAGCTCCTTGCACGGGCCGTCGACATCCTTGGCGTAGGCGGCCCGCAGCACCTTGCCCATGCCGGCCCACATGTCGTTCTGGCTCTGTTTGCCGTCGAGGGACAGCGGTTGGCTGCCGTCCTTCAAGCACAGGAACAGGTGCGACGGGTGGTTGCCGGTGAACAGGTTGCGGTACGGGTGGTTGGCCGTCAGTACGTCCGCCGGCAGCTTGACGCAGTGGAACCAGCGGGTCAGCAGCAGCGTGCGGTCGTTGATCTCGTCGTTGCGCAGCAGCGCGAGGTCGGTGCCGGCGCAGGCGCGGCATTCTCGCAGGATCAAGAGCGGCCGATCGTCGTCACCGGCGATCTCGGCGTAGGCCTCGGCAACCGGCAGCGCAGCGATCGAGACGGTCTGCTGGCCACTCGGCGGTACATGCACCGGGTAATCCCAGTCGATCCGCAGCCGGTCCTTGCTGGTCGTGCCGCGGGTTGGCGTGATGGGTGCGCCGCGAGGCCCGGGTAGACCGGGCGCGCCGGCGCGTGGCGCCGCTGGACTGCCCGTTCGCGGGCCCGACCGCGGGGCGGGTGGGGGCGAGCCGGCGCTCGGGGGCGGCGTCGAGGGCGCGCCGCCGCCAGTTCGCGGTTCGGGAGCCGCCGGGCCGGACGGTCCGCGGGGCGTGCTTGGGCCGGTGACGTCGCCAGGGCCGGTCGGGCCCGGAGTCGTCGGGCCGCCAGGGCCAGGTCCGGTCGGACCACCAGGATTGCCGGGTCCACCGGGGTTGCCGGGGCCGGAACCGCCGCCACTGCGGGGCGGTGGCTCGCCCATACCCGGGCATTGGGCAAGAGCGGTCGCAGAGAGGGATAGGACAAGCGTCGCGATCGTCAGCACGCGGGACATCGGGAGAACTCCAGGCGGCCGGTTCGAAGAAATCCGTACGGGGCGCCGACTGTATTGCCGCGAACGGGTCGGGTAACGCGGAAGTTTTCGCCGGTCCGTCCCAGGACCCTGGAGTTGGCGCACCCGACTCGAATGCGTACGAGCGAAAACCGGGCGCGGCCGGGTTCCCTGTTCCATTGACCCCGGGTTGCCTCCGAAGGCGGATGACGGCAACCTGTCCGCCCCTTTCTGCGCGGACCAGTCCCGCCTTCCGGGACTTCCGGACTCGCTTGCGCTGTTCCTGGCCGTGACTTCACGGACGGCGGCGACGCTGGCGGGCACATTCTCGAGGATTCCCATGATGCAACGCACCCTCGCCTGCGCGGCCCTCGTCGCCGCCGTCTCGGCCCAGGATCACGTGATCACGCTCGGGCACTCCGCCCAGAGTGGCAACAACCTGCAGTCGTTCCCCGCCGCCCGCGTCAAGGACGCCAACTTCGACGGCAACGTCACGGTGCCCACCGAGTTGACCGCGTTCCTGTCGCGCTGCTACACGACCCGCAACTACAGCGCCACCGAGCCGTACCCGAAGTGCTTCTACACCGACGTCCGTTACGCGATCGAGAACGGCGAACCGGTGTTCTACTTCTCGGAGTCGGAAGAAGGCCGCATCGTGCGCGGCGCCGACGCCAACCATGACGGGGTGCTGCAGGACACCGAGGTGACCGAGTTCTACATGTTCGGCACCCGCTTCGCTCCGGACTGCATCGGTGCCTGGCGCGACCGCGTCAACAACCGGACGATCGTCTATGTCGGCATGGATGCGACCGTCAGCGGTCAGACGCAGCGCGGCATCTGGCGCATGATCGACCTGAACGGCGATGGCGATGCGTCGGACGTCGGCGAGGCGGCGCCGTTCGTGCAGGCCGGGATGAACCTGACTGTTGCCGGCACCGGTGGACCCGTGCCGATCACCTCCGACGACTTCGAGAACCTGCGGGTGCTGCCCAACGGCAAGGTCATCGCCTTCCAGGCCGGCGCCGACGTCGCCGCGCCGTACACGCCGACCGGCGACCGCTTCGCCTGGCTCGGCTTCACCGACAACAACGGCACCGCGGTGCCCGAAGTGTTCTTCAACGGCACGGCGCTGAACGGTTTTGCCCAGTATCCCGACTTCGCCAACAGCACGTTCCCGACGTTCGACATCGCCGGCAACGCGGTCGGCACGCGGCACTTCGCCGCGCGGTTCCTCGATGTCGCCGCTGGCGCCGGGCCGAATGGCGAGAACGTCTACTTCCTGAGCATGAAGCGGCAGCAGAACCGCGGCGGCGACACCAACATCAACGGCACTTCGGTCAGCGGTCTGATCTACCGCGCCGTCGACGCCAACCGCAACGACCAGATCGACGCCGGTGAACTGCAGCTGTTCGCCAACCTGAGCGGTTCGGCCGTACCGGGCACGACGGTGCCGGTGGTGACCTGGATCGACCAGAGCAACGGCGTGCCGGTCGCGCAGGTGGCCAGCGATGTCTACGCCGCCAGCGCCGCCGACGACGGCAGCTACAGCTTCATCTACGATGTGACGCTGAAGGCGATCGTCACGGTCAAGGACGCCGACGCCAACGGTCGGATCGACCAGGGCGAGGCGAACATGACCTACTACTCGGCCCGCATCGGCGGGCTCTACACCGCCCCGTACCACACGACGTTCGGCCCGTTCGTGATGGGTCTGCAGTCGATTCCGGATGGCCTGATCCCCGGCCCGCTGGCGACCGGTGTGAGCTCGATCGGCGACGGTTGCACGATGCCGGCGAAGGGTCTGCGGGCGGTGATGGATGCGTTCGGCGGCCTGCCGCGGATCGGCACGACGACCTTCCAGGTCGGTGCGCTGCGCAACCTGCCGCTGGTGCCGGCGTTCGTGCTGGCGGACTTCGCGCCGGCGCCCACGCCGTTGAACCTGAGCATCTTCGGCCTGTCGCCGCAGTGCTTCTCATACCTCGGCACACCGACGACCGTCGGCTTCGTGTTGGCCGACAACATCGGGCGCGCGCTGCAGCCGATCAACATCCCCAACAACAACGCGTTGATCGGTGGTTCCCTGGTGTTCCAGATGGCGTGCTTCGACCCGCTGAACCCGGCCGTGGCGCCGTACTACACGACGAACGCGCTGCAGGTGACGGTCCAACCGTAACGGTTCCGGACGGCGGACCTCCGCAAGCCTCCGGCACGGGGCTTGCTGGTTGATCACCGCATGGTTTCGAGATGGGGCACACGAGGTGTGTCCGACTTGGTGTCGGACGCACCTCGTGGCTTTTGCAGGCCCGGTGCGGTGGCCGCTACGGCCACCGTCTGGCGAAATGGACCTGCCGAGAAAGGCCGGCGGGAACCCTTGCGATGCGGGTGCCATGCACTGCCTGCGGCTGAACCTGGAGGTCTGCGACCGGTTGCTGGACGCGCTGTTCGGTCGCCAGCCGTTCCCGATCGACGTCTGTCAGCCGGACCTGTGTCGGCAATCCGACAGGGTGACGTCGCCGCGATCGATGCGGCCCGCCGTGCAGCCGCCGCGACGGGGCCGACCCGGTTGCGTGGATCCGAAGCGGTCAGGCGCGCGGCTGCAGGCGGTTCGCTAGCCTCAGCATGACGGTTGCTGCGATGGCGGCGCCACCCAGACACCCAGCCGCCTTGCCCCATTCGCTGAAGATCACGGCGCCGATGCCGGGCAGGGTCAGCCAGATGGTCATGGTGCCGAGCAGTGCGCAGAGCAGCGACCGGCCCAGGGTGCCATCGCACTGCACCTCGGGCGCAGCGGCGGCGACCTTGGCCCAGCCCGGACCGTCCGGGCGAATCCGGCGGTAGAAGGCGAGCAGATGCGACTGCGGCTCAGGCTTCGTGGCGAAGGTGACCGTCAGCCAGATCGCGAGCGAACCGAGGGCCACCAGCAGGACCGCGTACTGGTCGGCCATGCGGTCGGTCTTCGGCAGCGAGGACTGCCAGGCCTGCATGCCGAAGTACAGCGCCAACGAGGCGAGCATCGCGGCGATCTCGCTCCATGCCGACACGCGCCACCAGAACCAGCGCGCCAGGAACACCGTCCCGAGGCCGCCGCCGAGTGCCGCCAGGATCGCCCAGGCATCCTCGATCGACAGGTGCACGGCGCGCATGTACCAGGTGGCGACTGCCCCCAGGATCAGCACGAGGACGCTCGCCCGGCGAGAAGCGACCACCAGTTCGCGGTCGGTCGCCTGCGGGCGCACGAAGCGCTTGTAGAGATCGTTGACGACGTAGCTGGCGCCCCAGTTCATCTGCGTGCTGATCGTCGACATGTAGGCGGCCAGGAACGTGACCAGCAGCAGGCCCCGCAGGCCGACCGGCGCCAATTCGCGGATCAGCATCGGGAAGCCGGTGCCGGGATTGGTCGCATCCTGATCGTCGGTCGCCCAGGTGCGGAGTTCGGGGTGCAGCGCCAGCGCCGCGAACGCCACCAGGATCCATGGCCACGGTCGCACGCAGTAGTGGGCCAATTGGAACAGCAGGGTCGCGCGGACCGCATGCCGTTCATCGCGGCAGGCGGCCATGCGCTGCACGATGTAGCCGCCGCCGCCGGGTTCGGCGCCGGGGTACCAGGTCGCCCACCATTGCCCGAGCGCCATCGCCAGGAACACGCCGGCCGGCATCCACGCGGTGGCCGAGCCGAAGTCGGGCACGAAGTCGAAGACGTCAGTGCTGCCGAAGTTCCGGGCCGTGCGTTCGGTCAGCGCGTCGATGCCACCGACGTGGCTCACCGCGATCACCGCCAGGGCGATGCAGCCGACCATCGCCAGCAGGAACTGCACGACATCCGTGATCGCCACGCCCCACATGCCGGACACCACGCTGTAGATGCCGGTCAGCACCAGCAGGCCGATCACGAGCCACAGATCGGTGGAGCTGTCGGTCGGCAGATCGACCAGGACGGTCGTCCGCAGCACGGTGATCATCGCGTCGGTGACCCAGCCGATGATGAACGAGTTGACGACGATGGCGACGTAGGCCGCCCGGAACCCGCGCAGGAACGACGCGGGCTTGCCGGCGTAGCGCAGCTCGATCAGTTCGACGTCGGTCAACACGCCGGCTCGGCGCCAGAGCTTGGCGTAGACGAACACGGTCAACATCCCGCCGAGCGCGAACGCCCACCAGAACCAGTTGCCGGCCAGGCCGTTCTTGGCCACCAGGCCCGTCACCGCCAGCGGTGTGTCCGCGGCGAACGTCGTCGCCACCATCGACGTGCCGGCGATCCACCACGGCAGCGATCGGCCGCTGGCGAAGTACTCGACGAAACTCTCGCCGGCCCTGTTCTTGAACCACAGGCCGATGCCGAGCGAGAGGGCGAAGTAGGCGACGATGATCGTCCAGTCGAGCGCGGCGAGTTGCATGGCGCGCAGATGCGAGCGGGGCTGGCACGAAGATGCCAGTTCGGCGGCCGGAAACGGACTGGCCACGGCCCGGCGTGGTTGCCAGAGTGTCCGGCGCGCAATGGGCTGCCCGTGGCCGCTGCCGTCCGCTGGCTCGTCTCGCGGCGCCGCGTCGTGTCCCGGATCCAGTTCCGGTCACTGCCGCGCGGTTCCGCCGACGTCGGTCACTGGTGCTCGAACAGCGCGACCGGGCAGTAGTTGCGCGTCACCGCGCCGGTCGTGATCGTCTGCGGCGGCCCGGCGGCGTAGATCAGCGCGGTGCGCGGGTTGGCGCCGGTCAGCACTTCGGCGCCGTTGGAGACGACCGCGCCGCCAGGCGCGAACACGTCGAAGAACACCGCTTGGGCACCGATTCTCAGGTCGGCGTAGATCGGGTTGTTCGGGATCGTGAAGCTGAAGCTCACCGTGCCTGAGCCGCTGGTGAAGCCGGTCAGGATCGACGGACCGGCGAGCGACACCTGACCGGTGCATGCCGGCGAGATGGCTGGCAGGAACCCGGTCAGTGGATACGGCGCCACCAGCCCCTGGCTGGGCGTCACCAGCAGCATGCCGAAGTTGTTCCCCGGCGCGCGGGTGGCATTGCAGGAGAAGCCCAGGCCTGGCCGTGTCGCGGCCACGGTGATCTGCGGCGTCTGGCCGCCGGAATGCGGGCAGCCGGCCGGGCCCGCGGTCGTCGGCGAGTAGTAGTCAGCGCGGTCGAGCCGATAGTTGAAGGTGCCGCCGCCGCCGCTGTTGCCGAAGATCTGGTACTCGACGACCAGGTTCTGGCCGGGGGCGGGGTTGTAGGTGAACGGCGTGGTCAGCGGGATCCAAACGATCCCGTTCGGCAGTGGTGCCGCGCCATCGCGCAGGTTCGGCAGCACGAGGTTGCCGTTCGGGAACACCGTGACCGGTGTCGTCGCGTAGGTGTTCGCGTAATTGCCGGTCAGACTGGCCGGCGTCGCGGTCGAGTAGCCCATCCGGATCTCGGCCTGCAGCGTCCGGCCGGCGTCCATCGTCGTGAGCGTGGCGTCCTGCCGGTAGCCGATTCTGGTGATCTGGCGGCCCGCGGGAATCGCCAGGTCCTGGGCGTCGTACAGGAGCAGCACGCGCGAGGTGCCGCCGGCGAGCGGCCGGTTGGGCGAGTTGAACGGACCCTCGGCAACGGCCGAGTACTCATCGGGGAAGATGGCAACCGTCTGGGCGACGGCGGTGCCGCAGAGTGCGGCGGCGACCAACAGGGAGCGCGTTTGGTTCATGGCTTCGGTTTCCTGGGAGACAGCGATCCGGACTCGCCGGATCGAACCCGGATTGTGGGCTTTTTTCGCGGATACCGCTGCGCGCCGCCCTGCGGCCCATGACGTGGGGCGGTCAGGTCAACCGGTTCTTGAGCTTGGCGAGTTGCGCGGCAAGTGGATTGACGGGCTCGGGTTCCGCTCGACGCGAAGGGAAATCTCGTGGAGCGGAAGATGGGCGTTGTGGCGGGCCTCGCCGATCGCCGCCGGGCGACGCGCCACGCCGATCGCCGCTCTGGCCGCTGGTGCCGCCTTGGCCAGCACCGCCGCCGCCCTGCGGCCGTTCGTGCAGCTTCATCGTCAGCGCGATCCGTTTGCGTTCGAGGTCGACCTGCAACACCTTGACCTTGACGACCTGACCGGCCTTGACGACTTCGCGCGGGTCCTCGACGAACTTGTCCGACAGCTGGCTGATGTGCACGAGGCCGTCCTGGTGCACGCCGATGTCGACGAACGCGCCGAACTGCGTGACGTTGGTCACCACGCCTTCCAGCAGCATGCCGGGTTGCAGATCCTTCAGTTCGGTCACGCCGTCCTGGAACGTGGCGGTCTTGAACTCCGGCCGAGGATCGCGCCCGGGCTTCTCGAGTTCGGCGAGGATGTCGTTGACGGTTGGCAGGCCGAACTTGTCGTCGACGTAGTCCTGCGGCTTCAGCCCGCGCAGGAACGCCCGGTCGCCGATCACCTCGCGGATGCCGCGGCCGGCGCGGGCCAGGATCCGTTCGACCACCGGATAGGCCTCCGGGTGCACGCCGCTGGCGTCGAGTGGATTGTCGCCACCCTGGATGCGCAGGAAGCCGGCGCACTGTTCGAACGCCTTCGGACCGAGGCGGCTGACCTGCAGCAGATCGCGCCGGGTCTTGAACGCACCGTTGGCATCGCGATGGCCGACGATGTTCTTGGCCAGGGTCGAGTTGAGGCCGGCGACGCGGCGCAGCAGGTCCTCGCTGGCGGTGTTGAGGTCGACGCCGACGCCGTTGACGCAGTCCTCGACCACGGCGTCGAGCGCCTTGCCGAGCCGCACCTGGTTGACGTCGTGCTGGTACTGGCCGACGCCGATCGACTTCGGATCGATCTTGACCAGTTCGGCCAGTGGATCCTGCAGCCGGCGCGCGATCGACACGGCGCCGCGCAGCGACACGTCGAGATCGGGGAACTCCTGCGAGCCGCGTTCGCTGGCCGAGTAGACCGATGCGCCGGCCTCGCTGACGACGAGCTTCTGCAGGCCGAGTTCGGGGTGCTGCTTGATCAGCTCGACGGCGAGTTTGTCGGTCTCACGCGATGCGGTGCCATTGCCGATCGAGACCAACTGCACGCCGTGCTGCTTGCACAGCATCGCCAGCACCTGCAGCGATCCGTCCCAGTCCTCGCGGGGCACGTGTGGGTAGATCGTCGCGGTGGCGAGCAGCCGGCCGGTCCGATCGACGACGGCGATCTTGCAGCCGGTGCGCAGGCCAGGATCGAGCCCGAGGATGACCTTGGGGCCAGCGGGCGCTGCCAGCAGCAGATCGCGCAGGTTGGCGGCGAACACCTTGATCGCCTCGGCCTCGGCCTTGTCGCGCAGCGCCGAGAACAGTTCGGTCTCCAGATGCAGCGCGATCTTGGCACGGAACGACAGTCTGGCCGTGTCGGCTAGCCAGCCGTCGGCCTTGCGGTTCTTGTTGGCGATGCCAAAGCGCTCCATCACCAGCAACTGGCCCTGGCCGGTCGCGTCTTCGCTCAGCGCCTGCCGTTCGTCGCCCATGCCGAGGAAGCCGTCGATGTAGCCTTCCTTGCGGGCGCGGAAGATCGCCAGCGCGCGATGGCTCGGCACCCGCGCCAGCGGCTCGTCGTAGCCGAAGTAGTCGCGGAAGCGCTGCGCCTCGGGGTCCTGTTCCTTGTCCTTGACGACGCGGGTCACCACCAGGCCGTCGCGGTCGAGCCATTTGCGCGTGCGCCCGAGCAGTTCGGCATCCTCGGCGAACTGTTCGATCAGGATGAAGCGCGCGCCTTCGAGTGCGGCGTCGACATCGGCGACACCCTTGTCGGCGGCGACGAACGCGGCCGCGGCGGTCTTGGGATCCAGGGTCGGATCGGCCAGCAGAGAATCGGCCAGCCGCTGCAGTCCGGCTTCCCGCGCGATCATCGCCTTGGTGCGGCGCTTCTGCTTGTACGGCAGGTACAGATCCTCGAGAGCGACCTTGGTCGCCGCCGCCTCGATCTGCGCCTTCAGTTCGGGCGTCAGCTTGCCCTGCTCCTCGATGCTGGCCAGGATCGCCGTCCGGCGCTCCTCGAGTTCGCGCAGGTAGACCAGGCGTTCCTCGAGCGCGCGCAGCTGCACGTCGTCGAGGCCGCCGGTGACTTCCTTGCGGTAACGGGCGATGAACGGGACGGTCGCGCCTTCGTCCAGCAGCTGGACGGCGGCTTCGACCTGCCGCGACTGCACCTGCAGTTCGGCGGCGATGCGGATCGGAATCGTTGTCGACACGAGAACCCTCGGCAGGAGGACCAGGACGCCGTCTGACCACGGCGGGTCGACAACCGTAGCGACCCTGCGGGTGTCGTCCAGCGCGTCGATCGGTCGGTGTTGCGGCGTTCTTCGCCACCAGCGTCCCGTCCCACGACGAGAACTGCACGGAGTCTCGCCGGGTGACCGGAGCGCGTCGATCTGCGGGCCACCGTTGCGGCGGAAGAACCGACGTGACCATGATGCCCGGCGCGGCCGCGGGCGATGCGGTCGACCCGGACGCTGGTCGTGGCGCGCCGGCTCGGTAGAGTTCCGGCGGCATCGGTGCGGCCTCGGCGCTGCCTCGGTGCGCCAAACGGCATGGGCGAGCGCATCGAGATCACCGACCTGCGGCAGGGTGCGCGTCGAGTCGTCGCCGTCGAGCGCGATCGGCTGGTGCTCAGCGGCTCGGCGGATGCCGACATCGTGCTGGAAGGGGCCGCGAGCGGCGCCAGTCTGCTGTTGCAGCGGGTCGAACAGGGCTACCGGATCCAGCCGTCGCGTCCGGGGGCCACGGTCGACGTCAACGGGCAGGAACTGTTCTGCAAGGACCTGCGCGGCGGCGATGTGATCGAGTTCGGCGGTCATCGACTTTGTTGGCTGGCGGACCCGGTCGGGCCGGCGCCGGCGCCGGTGGCACCGGTGACGCGCGGCGAACGCGGCCGGCCGCGGCGGCCAGTGTCGCCCGCCGTCGCGCGCGTCCGGTCGTCGCCGACCCGGGGCAATCAGTGGCTGGTGGTCGGCCCCGTCGTCGGTGTGGTGGTCCTGCTCGGCGCGCTGGTGCTGCGTTCGTGCTCGCAATCGACCTGGCCGCGGACGCCGCAGCACTACGTCGACCTTGCCCGGCAGCAGCACGACAACCTGCAACGCGAAGAGGCGTTGCAGACCCTGGACTTTGCTTTGCGCGAAGCCCGGGGGACGACCCGCGCGGAAGCGTTGGCGCTGCAGAAGGAGATCCAGCAGGCACTGGTGCACGCCGAGGATGTCGAACAGGTGTTGCGGGCGCGCCGAGCGCTGGACCTGGTCCGCAGTCTCGAAGAACGTTGGTTGCGGCTCGAGCCGGGTTCCCGGCCGGCGGCGCGGCAGCTGTTGCGCGAGGCCGAGGACTGGTCGCGGCAACACGGTGAGGTTTGTCGGCGCCACTCGGATGGCACCGCGTTGCTGCGCGTTGTCGACGAACTGCGGCAGCGTCACGGCGCGGTCGCGGCCTTGCACGAACCGGACAGCGGTGCCGATGTGGTGTTCGCGGCCCGGGCGGCGTTGCGCTTCCAGCAGCGCGAGTATCCGTTGGCGCTGGCGCGACTCGATGCGTTCCTGAGCACCAACCCTGATCCGGTGGTGACGGCCGAGCGCGCCAGGATCGTCGCTGAGGGCGCCGCCTGGCTCGACGAGCGACTGAAACTGATCGACGGGCTGCTGCGGCGCAACGACCATGGCAACGCTCGCCGCGAACTGGAGTCGTTGCGCAAGAACTCGGCGTTGCCCGAGTGGTTGGATCGGTTGGCGTCGCGGGAAGCGCAGTTGCCGAAGTAGCGTCCGCACACAGCGGTTGCGGTCGTAGCTGCGGTCAAGGCATCGTGGCCGCGAACGCATTGGACGGCGTCCGCAATGGGCCGCCGCCATCGCCCAGGCTGACCTGCCAGAAGCCCACGGCATGCCAGCGCCCGAACTTGTAGCCGGCGTCGCGCACGGTGCCGACGTGCACGAAGCCCAGGGCTTCGTGCAACGCGACCGAGGCGTCGTTCGGCAGGGCGATGCCACCGATCGCCGAGCGGAAGCCCTGTTCCTTCAGCATCGCGAGCAGCCGGCCATACAGCCGGCGACCGATGCCGTGGCGGTGCTGGTCCGGCGCCACGTAGACCGTGGTCTCCGGGGTCCAGGAATAGGCCGTGCGGCCGCGCCAGACCGAGGCCTTGGCATAGCCCGCGAAGCGGCCGGCGACCTCGGCGAGCAACCACGGGTACAGGTCGCGGTGCTCGAGCCACGCCTGCCGCAGTTCGTCGGCGGTCACGTCGTCGTAGCCGAAGTGGATCGCGGTGGTGCGGATCCAGTGGTTGGTCAGCGCCGCGATGGCCGGGAAGTCAGCGGCTGAGACGAGGCGGATCTCCGGCATGGCAACGCCGGATCGTACGCGCGGCTGGCTCGCGCGCACGAAACACATGCACGCTTCGTCGGTCCTTCACCGGCCGGAGGTTCGCTGTCGACACGCACGGTGCAGAACATGAACACGACGAACACCTCCGCGATCGGTACGGGCTCTTGGCGGTTTCCTGGCTGGATCCTCATCGCGCTGATGGCGCTGTTGCCGGCGCTCCCCTGGCTCGTCGACCTGCCGCGCTTTGGTGCGCTGCAGTACAACGACTACTACGGCAACATCGCCCAGGTCATCGACAAGGATCGGTTCACGCTGGATCCGCTGCGCTGGCTCGGGATCAAGTCCAACGAACACACGGTGACGATCCCGACGCTGCTGTACGCGTTGAACTTCGGTCTGACCGGGGGTGACAACCGTGGCCTTTCGCTGCTCGCGATCCTGCTCGCCGCCGGCAGTGCGTTCGGCGTCGCGACGATGAGTGCGCGGGCGTTCGGGTGGCGCCTGCCCGCCACCGCGATGGTGGCGTTCGCCGCCGCCGCCTTGCTGTTCACGCCGGTGTCGGTGCACAGCTACTTGATGGGCTTCAGCGGTGCGATCTGGATCACCACCAACGCGTTGGCCGTGGCGGCGATGGTGGCGGCGACGCGGGTGCAGCGCAGTGATCCGGCGGTCTGGTTGCTGCCGGTCGTGGGGCTGGGGCTGCTCGGTGCGATCAGCTACACCACCAACCTGTCGCTGTGGCCGGGTCTGCTCGTCGGTGGCGCGCTCGCGGGACTGCGCCGCGTGCAGCTCGCCGTGCTGGCCGCCGGGGCGGTGCTGGTCGGGCTGGGGCAGTGGTGGTTCCGCACCCGCCCGGCCAACCATCCGCAGTTGCAGGACCAGCCGGGCTCGATCGTCGAGTATCTCGGCATCTACCTCGGTTGGCCGTTCACCGAACATCTCGGCACCGCCGTGGCGATCGGACTCGTCGGCGTCGGTCTGTTCGCGGTGCTGACGGTGCTGGCGATCGTCGCTCGCTGGCGGACCGGCCCGCAGCCGATGGTCGCGCCGTTCGTGATGCTGGCGATGTACGGCCTGGGCAACGGGCTCGGCACGGCATTCGGGCGTTCGGGCTTCGGCCTCGGGCAGGCGACGTCGTCGCGCTATGGCTCGCTGGCGATGCTGTTCTGGCTCGGTGTAATCGGCCTCGTCGTCCATGCCGTCCTGCGCCTGGCCCGGGCGTTGCCGCCGTTGCCCCGGGCCGGGGTCCGGCTCCTGCCGGTCGCGGCGATCGTGTTGTTGACGATCAGTACGTGGCAACGTGGTGCCGGTGTCCGCCAGCACTATTACGATCAGGCCGCCTGGTCGCCGGTCGCCGCGATCGCGCTGCGTCACGGCATCGTCGAAGACGAAGAGGTGCTGAAGCGGGTCAACAACGCGCCGTCGCAGTTCCGCGGCTTGCCGTGGCTGGAACGGATGCAGCACGTGCCGTTCACGACACCGCGGCCGTTGCGGCATCGGGTGCAGGTCGATCCGGCACGCCTGCGCGAGCGCGCCGATCCCCGCGTGGTCGGCAATTTCGATGGTCTGACCACGGTGCGGGCCGATGTCGGGCGCGTGCAGGCCTGGGCCTTCAGCCGGGATCCGCGCGCAGTGATCGGCGAGGTGCTGTTGCTGGATGATCAGGGACTCGTGCGGGGCGAACTGGCGCTCGGTTCGCCGCGCGACGACGTGTACCGCAAGGTCGATCGATCGCAGCGCTATTGCGGTGTGCGCGGCTACGCCTTCGCGGGGCCGGAGACCGGTCTGCTGCGGATCTGGATCCGGATGGTCGGCGAGGACCACTATTCGCCGTTGGCCGGACGGCACACGTTGACGGCGCTGGCATCGCGCTGAGTCGCGCGATCGACCCCGGCTCAGCCGGCGAGGGCCGTGGCGACCCGAGCGTCGCGTAGCGCCATCAACTCCTCGCTGGCACCCAGCACGGCCAGGCGCACGTGCGACAACTCGATCGCCAGGTCGTCGACCGCGGTCTGCAGGGCCTGACAGCGTGCCAGATCATCGGCGCGGATCGGTTCACCGCCGGGGCGGCTCCAGATCGCATCGCGCAGCGCGCGTTCGGCGTCGGCCGACAGGATGGCGAGTTCGGCCCGCAGCGTCAGCTCTTCGGCGCGCCATCGACGCAGCAGCAGGTGCAGCCGGGTGCCCGGTTCGTCGCGGTCGAAGGGATACGAGCCATCATGCGCTCGCAGCATGGCAGCCTCCGGGTTCGTGGTTGCCGAGCACGCCAGCGAGCACCTGCTCGAGGGCATTGACGTGTCGGCGCGCTTCGATCAGTTCGCGCAGTGCCGCGAACGGCACATCCTGCGCGCCGTCGGCGATTGCCGCCGCGAGGCTGCGGAAGCGATGTTCCTGGAACTTCTGTGCGGCCCTGGCCTGATCGAGCTCGCCCTGCAGACGGGCGCCGAGGTCGCAGGCGGAACACGTGGCATAGTCCTGGGTCTCATGGTCCATGCCGGCAGTCTGCGATCTCGCCGTGAATGCCGTGCGAACGGCGTACGAAGCGTGCCAGCGCGGTGATCGCCATGCGGGGCGACGAAAAACGGCCTCCGACAGTGAGTGCCGGAGGCCGCGTCGAGGCTACAGAACAAAGGCTACAGAACGAACGGTCAGAAAGGGTGTCGGCCGGAGCTCGTCGTCGTTGGTCAGTCAGTCAGTTGGCGCCGACGGTCACGATCTTGCCGGCTGTTCGTGAACGGCGCGTCAATGCCGTACGAGGATGCGCGGATTCACCGCCGTCGGGCGATCAACGCCCGCGCGACTGCCGATGGCAGACGGGTGCCGGCCGCAACGTCGTCGCGAGCCTGCGCCATCGCGGCGCCGACTCCAGGGTCGGCGAGGAAGTCGTGCAACAGCCGGTCGCGCACCACCTCGTCGAGCCAGGCGAAGACCTGCTGGCGCCGCCGCTCTGCCAGTCGCCCTTCCGAACGCGCTCGCGCCAGACTGCCTTCGATCTGCTGCCACAGCTCGTCGAGGCCGCGGCCGGTCAGCGACGATCCGACCACGACCGGCGGCTTGTGCGCGTCACCGGCGTGCAGCACGCGCAACGCCAGCAGGCACTGCTGCGCGGCGCGATCGGCGGCGGCGGCGAGATCGCCGTCGGCCTTGTGCACCAGCACACCATCGCACAGTTCCATCACGCCGCGTTTGATGCCCTGCAGTTCGTCGCCGGCGGCCGGCGACAACAGCAGCAGGAAGAAGTCGACCATGCCGTGCACCGCGACCTCGGATTGGCCGGTGCCGATCGTCTCGACCGCCACGACATCGAAACCGGCGGCCTCGCAGACCAACAGGGCTTCGCGGGTGCGCGCGGCGACGCCGCCGAGGGTGTCGCCACCGGGGGACGGCCGGATGAACGCGTTCGGCTCGCGCGCCAGTTCGGCCATCCTGGTCTTGTCGCCGAGGATGCTGCCACCGCTGCGGCTCGAACTGGGATCGACGGCGAGCACCGCGACGCGATGGCCGCGCGCGCACAGCCGCAGGCCAAGGGCCTCGATCAGCGTGCTCTTGCCGACGCCTGGCGCGCCAGTGATGCCGATCCGCAGGGCCTTGCCGGTGTGCGGCAGCAGGGTCTGCAACAGCGCCTCGGCCGCGGCGATGTCGCGGTCGCAGCGGCTTTCGACCAGCGTGATCGCGCGCGCCAGGGCGGTGCGATCGCCGGCGAGCACGGCGGCGGCGAGGTCATCGGGGAGGGGGGTCATGCGCGGACTGTTCATGCTAGAGGTGCTGCCGGCCAAGGCCAGGCGCGGGTGGACGCCGACGAGTACATCACCCAGACGCCAATGCCCGCCGGCGAACTGCTCGCGTTGTGACGTGCCCGATCGCGGGTCGGCCGCTACCGTCGCCGGGATGGCCGCCAAGAAAGCCCGCGCCAGCCGTTCCAAGAAGCCCGCTGCCGAGCCCCGCGGTCTGCAGCCCACCGCCACCGTCGACGGCAAGCCGCCGGCACCGGTCGGAGCGCTCGCCGCACAGGTCGAAAGCGATGGTGGCGCGGTGGTCGGCACCTGGCGCGATCCACTCGGCGGCCAATGGCAGTTGCTGGTGGTCCTGCCGATCGACAAGGTGCAACCGACCCCGTTCCAGCGCGACCTGTCGGCGACCCACGTCAAGCGACTGACCGAACGGATCGACCAGCTGAACCGCTTCCTCGACCCGATCATCGCCGTGCGGCGCGCCGACGGCAGCTACTGGACGTCGAATGGCAACCATCGTCTGCATGCCATGCGCGCGCTGGCGGTGCCGTCGATCACCTGCCTGTTGGTGCCCGACGAGACGATCGCCTACCAGATCCTCGCGCTGAACACCGAGAAGGCGCACAACCTGCGCGAGAAGGCGATGGAGGTGATCCGGATGGCGCGCGACCTGGCGACGTCGCTCGGCGGCACTGAACAGGATCACGCACTGATGTTCGAGGATCCCGAACTGCTGACGCTCGGCATCTGCTACGAACAGAACGGTCGCTTCGCCGGTGGCGTCTACCGGCCGGTGCTGCGTCGGTTGGAGTCGTTCCTCGCGCTGCCGATGGCCAAGGCGCTGGCCGAACGAGAACGCCGCGCGGCGCAGCTGCAACAGCTCGATGAAACGGTGGCGGCGGCCGTGGCCCGCCTGAAGGCGCAGGGACTGGAGAGTCCGTACCTGAAGAACTTCGTCGTGGCGCGCTGCAACCCGCTGCGCTTTGCCAAGGACGACGCGACGCCGGAGTTCGATGCGACGCTGGCCAGGATGATCGCTGCCGCCGCGAAGTTCGACGCCAAGAAGATCGGCGCCGAGGATGTTGCCGCCGCCGGCGGCGGGCCAGCCGAGGAGTAGCGCTCCGCGGTCGGCGGGCCCACCCGAGGATGGTCCGCGGCCGCCGCCGGTTGCCAGTACCCGGTTGCAGAAGTCGTGCGCAACGAACGGAATGGTGTCGGGCCGCCGTTGCCGGTTGCACCCAAGTCGAGTTCTGCGACGATTGCCCGGCAATCCGGTGCGTTCGGGGACCCCCTGCGCACGCGTTGGTGACATGAGCATTGCCATGAACACGAGTTACTTGCGCCTCGCCCTGTCGGCCGTTCTGTGCCTGTCTGGATCGACGGTTCGCGGCCAGGAGGTGCCGGACTGGGTGGACAAGTTGCGGCGCTACATCGCGATCGGCCACGACGTCGCTGCGACCGCGGTCAACGCGGTTGCCGTCGTGAAGGCGCTCGACGACTATCGGCGGGCACTCGGCGAACGGCTCGAAGCCGAAGCGGTGCAGCAGCTGGTCGACCAGTACCGCGACGCTGGCGAGGTGCTGCCCGCTTTCGGCGAGAAGACGGTCACCGGCCTGCTCGACTTCGTCAGCCTGCACCGTCGCCGCGGCCGACCCGAGCGGATGATCCCGCTGTTGTTCGAGCTGCAGCGGGCGATTCCAGATGACCCGCGGGTGCTGTACGCGCTTGGCGAGGCGTTCGGTGTGGCGTCGCCGGTGCAGAACTTCGAGCTCGCCAGGAGCTGCTTCGAGAAGCTGCGCAAGTCGCTGGAGAGTCCGGCGGTGCAGGCCGTGTCGGCGCTGGGCCGCATGGGGCTGTTGCGCGAGTTCCTGCCCGAGCTGCGCGAACGCGCGGACGAACTGGTGTGGATGCGCGACCGCCTGGCCGACTTCATCGACGTGCTCGAACGCGGCCAGCACATCGCGTTGTGGCGGCTCGCCGATCCGCGGCTGCGGGACCTGCGCGAGAACCTGATCCAGGCCCGGCGCGACGGCGACCAGAAGCGCGCGGCGCAGATGCTGACGGCGATGCTCGATCTGCAGCCCGATCATCCGGCGTATTGCTACGCGTTGGCCGAGGTGCATGCATCGATGGGGCCCGAGTTCAAGCCGGCCAGGACCGTGGAGCTGGTGGAACGGTTCCTGAAGCTCACTGCGTACGGGAGCTTTGCCGAGGACTCGCAGTTCGACCCGGTCCTGACCCAGGATGATGTGCTGCGCGATCTGCATCTGCTGCGGCGGGCCCTGGCCGAGAGCGATCTGGAGGCGCGTCGGGTCGCCGCCAAGGAACTGCGGGCTGCGATGATGCCAAAAGGCGCCACCAAGCCGAAGCCGCTGCTGCTGGTGCCGAACCTGAAGGAACTGCGCGAGCGGACGACGGTGCTGGAGAAGGCCGTCACCAAGGATGCCGCCGAGGTCGACAGGCTCGATGCCGAGATCGAGCGGGTCACGAAGAAGCGCGACGCCGCGCGCGCCGAGTTGCAGGCGGCCAAGAACGACCCGCGCAAGCGCCTGTACCTCGATCGATACCAGGACGCGGTGCAGGGCCACAACACCAACCTGAAGAACATGGCCAGTCGCAAGAAGCCGTTCGTCGAGCGACTCGAGAAGAACCGGCCCGAGTACGATGCCTGTCGCCAGCGGTTGACGGAGATCGAGCAGCAGCGCGGCTGAACCGGCGCGCTCGGCGGCGCGCGCGCTACGTTTCCGGAATCTCGGCCCGATGTTCCGCATCGGAAGACCCCGAGCCGGATCCCATGCCAAGACTGTTCGTAGCTGCCGTCCTGCTGCTGTTGCTGGCCGTTCCCGTCTGGTTGCTCGTGCGCGGCGATGCGCGCGCCGCGGACACCGGCACCTTGGTCGTCGCCACCGGCACGGTCGTCCGCAAGGCGGTGGCGACCGGCGTCGTCGAGCCTGCCCAGGAAGCGCAGGTCAACACCGCGCTGGCCGGCTTCGTGCGCCGCCATCATGTGACACCCGGCCAGAAAGTCGCCGCCGGTGATCCGCTGTGCGAGGTGTGGCCGGCGCTGACCGAGCGCGATCTGCTGGCGGCCGAGCGGCAGTTGCTGGCCGCCGCCGAAGGCGAGGCGACCGCGCGTGAATTCGCCCAGGGCGAACACCTGCTGTCGCATCTGACGCGGATGCTGCAGGGCGACCGCAACCTGCAGCGTATGCAGCTGTCGGCAGAGCGCGGACGCCGTTCGGCCGAGGAATCGCTGCGGCTTCTGCGCGAAGGCAAGGTCGAGATCGATGGGCGGACGATCGACTTCGTCGTTCGCGCTCCCGTCGCCGGCCACGTGCTGCAGCTCGCGCGGATCGGCGATCCGGTGACGCCGGCGAGCAACTTTGGCCTCGGCACGGTCGTCGCGGTGCTGGGCGATCTCGATGCCCCGGTGTTCCGCGGCACGGTCGACGAGATCGATGTCGGCCGGTTGCAGGTCGGCATGGCCGGCCGCATCACGCTCGGCGCGCTGCCCGGCGTCGCGCTCGCCGGCAAGGTCGTCGAGATCGGACTGCGCGCCCGCCGGCAGGACAACGCTGCGTTGTTCGATGTTCGCATTGCCGTCGAGCCCGCGAGTGGCGCGCAACTACGGGCCGGCTACTCGGCGGTTGCCGAGGTCGAACTGGCGCGCGTCGAGAACGTGCCGACCATCCCCGAACGCGTCGTCTGGCATCGCGGCGAGCAGGCTTTCGTGCGCGTTCCGGGTGCCGACGGCCAGCCGCAGGAACGGTCCGTCACGCTCGGCCTCGGCGACGGGCTGACCGTCGAAGTGCGCGACGGCCTGCGGGTCGGCGACGTCGTGTTCGAACGCACGGCTTCGCGGCCATGAGCCTGCGCGACAACCTCGGCGAACTGTGGCGGGAACTGCGCGGCCAGAAGCTGCGCGCGCTGCTGACGCTCGGCGCGGTCGCCTGGGGCACGTTGTCGTTGGTGCTGCTGCTGGCGTTCTCGTTCGGGTTCGAGGAACTGTTCGCCAACCGGCAGCGCGCACTGGGCGATGGCATCGCGATCGCATGGCCGCAGCGCACGACCCTGTCCTGGCAGGGGTTTCCGCGCGGGCGGACGCTGTCCCTGCGGCACGCCGATGTGCGGGCGCTACCCGATGCCGTGCCCGAACTCGAGGCGATCAGCGCCGAGTTCACGATCACCGAACGGGTGCGCACCGGCGCCGCCGTGCATCGCGTGCCGTTGTCCGGCGTCGACGAGTCGTTCGCACGGTTGCGGCAACTCGTGCCTCAGCCGGGCGGTCGGTGGTTGTCGGCCACCGATTCGGCGCAGCGGCGGCGCGTGATCTTCCTCGGCGATGCGCTGGCCCGGCGGCTGTTCGGTGCTGTCGATCCGGTGGGCAGGACGCTGGTGCTGCGAGCGGCGGCGTTCCTGGTGATCGGTGTCATGGTCGGCAAGGACCAGGACAGCGACTACGGCGGGCTCGATCGCGACCGCGCGTGGATTCCGGCGACGACCTACGGTGCGGTGTTCACCGATCCGTTCGTCGACGACGTCGTGTTTCGCGCCAGGGATCCGCGTCGGCAGGCCGAATGCACGGCCGCGGTGGTCGCGGCGCTGGCCCGGCGCCTGCGCTTCGACCCGAGCGACACCGAGGCGTTGTCGGTCTGGGATACCACTGAGCAGCAGCGGATGATGTTCTTCATCTTCCTCGCCTTCCACACGATGCTCGGCGTCGGCGGCGGGTTCACTGCGCTGGTCGGCGGGCTCGGCGTCGCGCATCTGATGCACCTGTTGGTCCGGCGGCGCACTGGCGAGATCGGTCTGAAAATGGCGCTCGGGGCGCGACCGACGACGATCCGACGCGAGTGGTTGCTGCAGGCGGCCGCCCTGGTCGGTTCGGGCGCCGGTGGCGGCGTGCTGCTGGCCGTTGCACTGATTGCAGTGCTTCGC
This sequence comes from Planctomycetota bacterium, assembly GCA_016713175.1. Classification (GTDB taxonomy): domain Bacteria; phylum Planctomycetota; class UBA1135; order UBA1135; family UBA2386; genus JADJPQ01. Next base: position 169,141 of record JADJPQ010000003.1, on the reverse strand, counting down.
GCCACGCCGATCACGGCGCAGGTCGGTGAGCCGTTCCTGCCGCCGCTCTTGGCCGCGGCGGTCGCGGGCCTGCTGGCGCTGATCGGGTTCGTCGCCGGTTGGCTGCCGGCGCGCGCGGCTTCCCGACTCGATCCGGTGCTGGCGCTGCGGAGTGCGCCATGATCAGTCTGGCGAACGCGTGGGCGGAGGTCACCGAGCCATGTCGTGAGGCCTGGGCCGTGCGTCGACGATTGCTGCCGGTCGTGCTGGGCATCTGCTTCGGCACGCTGGGCCTGTCGGTGCTGCTGGCGTTCGGTGACGGCTTTGCCGCGGCGATGGATCAGGCCTTGCAACGCGCCGGGGACGCGATGCTGCGCTGGTCGGGTGGCGTGACTTCGCGCGCGCACGGCGGCCAGCCGGCCGGTCGGGCGCTGCCGCTGTTGCCCGCCGACCTCGAACGAGTGGCGGCGGCCCGGGAGGTGGTGGCAGCCAGTCCGGACGCGCAGATCAACGGCCGTGTCATCGCCGATGTCGACGAACGTTCGGCCAATCCGCTGATCAGCGCGGTGGGCGCCGATTGGGCGTTCATCCGCGGGGTCGATCTGGAGACTGGCGGCCGGTTCTTCTCGCGGACCGACGAACAGGAACGCCGCCGCGTCGCGGTGATCGGCGCGACGCTGGCTCGGCAGTTGTACGGGACCGCCGACGTGGTGGGCCGGACCCTGCGCGTGTTCGATGCGCCGTTCCAGATCGTCGGCGTGTTGAGCCCGCGCGCGCAGATGATGCAGTACGGCGGCGACGACGCACTGAAGGTGCTGGTACCGTTTGCTACGGCACAGGCGATCCGCGGTTTGCGGACCTGCGGCTACGTGCTGACGCGGCTGCGGGATCCAGCGAACTCCAGCGTCGCAGTCACCGCGTTGCGTGCGCTGCTGGCGGCACGCAACGGTTTCGCGCCCGACGATCTGGCCGCGGTTCGCGTGGTCGACCACGCGGCCCAGGCCGGACAGATCCGCGGCATCGTGCTCGGCACGCGCTGGTTCCTGGCGATTCTCGGCGTGCTCGGGCTCCTGGTCGCTGCCCTGTCGGTCGCCAACATGATGTTCGTGCTGGTGGAGGAACGGGTGCCCGAGATCGGGCTGCGGCTGGCGCTCGGCGCGACACCGGCGCAGATCCGGAGGCGGCAGCTGCTGGAGACGGTCGCCGTCGTCCTGCTCGGTGGCGGCATCGGTCTGTTGCTCGCCGCGTTGCTGTTGGCGGCGCTGGGTCAACTGCCGCTGCCGGCCGATGCCCGCAACTATCTCGGTACACCGGCGCTGGCGCCGGCGACCGCGGCGCTGATCGCGTCGCTGCTCGGCCTGGCCGCGGCGTTCGCTGGTCGGTATCCGGCCGCGCGCGCTGCTGCGGTGATGCCCGTGGAGGCTCTGCGTCATGACTGAACCGTTGCTGCGGCTATCCGGCGTGACCAAGGTCTACGCCAAGGACGGCGCCGAGGTCGCGGCGTTGGCCGGCGTGGATCTCGACATCGATCGCGGCGAGTACGTGGCACTGACCGGTCCGTCCGGTTCGGGCAAGTCGACGCTGATGCACCTGCTCGGCTGCCTCGATCGTCCGACGGCGGGCAGCTACCGGTTGGCCGGCGCCGAAGTCGCGACCCTATCACCCGACGAGCTGGCGGCGCAGCGGCGCAAGATCGGCTTCGTGTTCCAGTCGTTCCATCTGCTGCCGGGCGCGACGGCGCAGGCCAATGCCGCGCTGCCGTTGCGCTACGCCGGCGTGCCGCCGCACGAACGGCAAGATCGTGCTGCGGCGATGCTGGCTCGCGTCGGCCTCGGCGAACGGTTGCGCCATCTGCCGCGCGAGCTGAGCGGCGGCCAGCAGCAGCGCGTCGCGATCGCGCGGGCTCTGATCGCTGCGCCGGAGTTGTTGCTCGCCGACGAGCCGACCGGCAATCTGGATTCGCGTTCGGGTACCGAGATCCTCGCGTTGCTCGAAGAACTGTGGCGGGAGGGCCGCACGCTGGTGGTCGTGACCCACGACGATCGGTTGGCGGCGCGGGCGCGGCGGGTCATCCGGATGTTGGACGGCAGGATCGTCGCCGACGAACGGCGCTGACAAGGGCGAGGTCGAGTGCTGGCCGTCGCGTGCACGGGGTGGTTGTGCCACGGGCTACGACCTGAGCGAATCCGGCTGGATCGGACCTTGGTGAGCGCCTTCCAGTCGCAATCTGTGCTCGGCTTGCGTGGACTCCGAATCCGCGAGAACGTACTGGCGATGACCTACTGCATTTTCTTGGCGTATCCGGAGCACCAGCTGACGTTTGCTCGGGCAGTGAAGCACGACCTTCAACCTCGCACGGTGTTCGTTGCCAAGGACGACGTGCCGCCCGGCCAGGCGTGGATGAACGCGTTGCCGGCGGTGCAACGGCAGGCTCATGCGAGCATTCTGCTGCTGGACAACATCGGGGTGAGGTCGCCCTATGTCCAGGACGAGATCATCACGGCCATCCGGGCGCATCGGTCGGCCCGGCGGCCATTGTTGCCGGTCTTCCTGGATGACTCGAGTTCGCCATACGGGCTCGGCGGTTTCCAGGCCGTTCGCCGAGTCGGTGAACGGGATCACGAAGTGCTGGCTGACATTCGGGAATGGGCGACACGCAATCTCTCATGCTGCTCGCCGGTCGCAGGCCGACAATCGATTGCGACCGCTGGGTCGTCGCTTTCCGGCCCCAGCACGCCATTGCCCCTTTCCAGTGACGGTCACGTTCGGGTACGGGATTTTCCGCGTGGTCCACTCGTCGACGCGAAGTACGCCGGCCTGGAGCTGATCCAAGGAGTCGCCGAAGTGGTCCCAGTGGACGACGCGATCGGCATCATTCGGAAGGCCAACGAGTTGCGCCGCGAGGCGGACCCTGGCGACGACCGCCCGATGATGATTCCAGAGACTGCGTTGCCAGGCCTACGCCCGGCTCGTCACTTCTGGCACGTCGCTCTTGACCAGGCTCGATTGCAGGGACCGCGGATGTACGCCGCATTGATGTTGGCCATTCCGTACACCCAGCTTCCGGCTACCGCAGCCGAGGCACGCACCCGCTTCATTCTGGACCACATCGACAAGATCTGACTGGGCCCCACCGGCTCAGTCGGCGCCAGCCAGACCGTTTCCCTTCTCGAGGACAACCATGTTCACGATCCGATCGCTTTCAGCCCAACTTGCGCGGGCGGGACGCTGCTTGCAGGCGTTCGTGCTCGGTCTCCTCTTCGTCATTTCCTGTTCGGCCCAGACCGAGCAGGAGAAGAAGGTCATCGAGCAGTTGGCCAAGTACGGTGCGGTCGGGGACTCGCACGAAGTCCTGACCGACGTGCTCGCCAAGCTCGGGGACTTCTCGCCACCGGACCGCGATGCCTGGCAGCAGATGCCGGCGGTTCGCAAGATCCACGAGGCGTTCCTGGCTGCCGAGCGGGTCGAACCAAAGAGCGGCGGCCGGTTCCTCGCGCTGCTGTCGCGAGCCCTGGCCCAGCAATACGACGCCGCTCGCCACGATCCTCTGCTCAGGGATCTCGGGCCCGTTGAGCCTGTAGTGCGGTTCTCGTTCCAGGGCGCCGACGTTCCGATCGATCGGATCGAGCCAAGGCACCGTCAGGTGATCCTGCGGCTCGGTGAGTACGTCGCCGCCGACCCGGTGGGCGATGTCACGGGGATTCTGTTGCGCCAGTTCCGCCTGAGCACCGACGAGGCGTATTCGATCCTGGTGACCAGCCGCAATCGCAGCGATGCCTTGTTGCGTGGCCTCGCCAAGGCGCCCCATGCGTTGCACACGCCGATGCTGGAAGCGGCGGTCGAGGCGCTGCGCAAGTACTCCTACGCTGCGAACCACGATGACCTGCTGAACACTTTCCGCTCCAACCCGAGCGCTGTCGGCAAGGACGGCAAAGGCCGTTTCGACCCACCGACCGACGGCAATCCGCGTTGGGATGTCCCCGACTCAGGGGGTGGCCCCGGTGGCGGTTCTGGTGGTGGATCCAGCGGCGGGCAAGGTACCCCGAATCGGCCAAAGCCTTCCGGTGACGGGCCTCGGCCCAACGTGAATGGCCCGAGGGTCGGGCCGGATTTCAAGCCGGTCTTGCCGGGTGGCGGCGGGGTCAAACTCGAGCCACCGCCGGCGGTGCTTCGCCGGACCGCCGAGGCGTACGTGCGATTCCAGGCAAAGCACTACGGTAGCGCCGGCGCGCGGACGTTCCGGTCCATGATTCGCACGGGTCGCGGCTTTGGCGGTGTCGTGTTCGGCGGGGACGTGAACGGGCAGTTCGACAAGACGCCGGAGAGTCTGGTCTGGACCGGTAGTCGCCTGGCGCCCGAAATCGGATTGCTTCGGCTGTTCTTCAGCGACGGGAGTGTCGCGGTGATGTCGTGTGTGCGCGAGGAGGACGTTCTCGCCGCAACCGCCCTGCTTGGCAGCGGCGATGGGGTCATGGAGGACGGTCATGGCGTCGGTCTCGTCGGTCTGACGGATCCGGTGCCGTACTTCGAACTCGGAGAGGATCGGATCACCCGAATCGGACGTCAGTTCGAGGTCGTGACCAACCCGAAGATCGCGGCTTTCGACCTCGCCTGGAGTGCGTTGATGGTCGACTCGCTGCCGATCGTCAAGGTCCACTTGCGGGCGATGGTCGAGGCCACGATCGGGGGTGAGAAGTGGCCGGCGATCGAACGGTGGCTGCACAGTGCAGTCGGAACCTGGAAGTTCACCGACACCGATGTGAATCTCACGAACGACGCCGGCGTCCTGTCGATCTCCTCGACCCAGCCGACCATCCCTCGAGGCGTCTACCTGGATGCCGTCGGCTTTGACGAAGACGATGCAGTCGTCGAGACCTTCGGCGCGCGCTTTCGCCAGGTGGCCCCGGACATCCTGACTGCCAGTCGTGACTACGCGCGCCTGAATGCGTTCGCAGCGGTGCTGGCTGTATGCCGCTGGGCGACGAAGAGTCGCATTCCGACCCATGGTGTGAAGGCCAGGGCGGGAACTTCCCGACCGTGTGAGTCGCTGGTGCTGACCGAGGACGAGTTCGCGCCCGCGGGTGCGCTGAATCGCGAGGAACTGCGCAAGCAGCAGGTTGCAGTGCTCGAAGCGAAGGTCCAACAACTGCAGGGTCGCATTCGCGCCGGCGCTGCCGCCGTGGAGGCGCCGTTCCGGGACCAGGCCACCCGCATGGTGGCAGGACTGCATCTCGGTGCGGTCGACGAAGCGGACGTCGAGCGGATGCTCGCGGCGTTGGAAGCGCACTCGGACTTGATCGAGCAACTCGAACAAGAGCAGGAGAAGCTGATCGAGAATGCCGCCGGAATCCGCCCGGAGGCCGTGCAGACCTGGCGAAACGCGCGGGCGGCAGCGGACGCCGCTTTCGAGAAGTACCTCGAAGAGGACGAGAGTGCCGAAACCGCCGCGTTGGACAAAGCGCGGCGGCTTGCCGGCGAGGAGCAGGCCAAGCGCGAGGAGCTGTTGCGCCAGTTGCGCCTAGACCCTGCCTACCCATTGCGTGGCGTCGAGGGTTTTGTCGCGCTGCATGAGTACCTTCGCAGTGCGGAACAGCTGTTGGATGTGATCCAAGGAGAGTAGCGGGGCCTCTGGTCCATGCGGTCGCTGGTGCGGCTCCTCCCGGTCGTGGCGTTCCTGTTCCTCCTGTGCGGCAATGGGAGCGCGCAGCGACACTTTGTTCCAGATGCCATCCATCGGGCATTCGTGCAGTTGTCCCTTGCCGGACAAGTCAGCACGAGGGCCGCGCTCCTGCAGATGTTGCGCACGCTGCAGTTCGGTGACCTTGCTCGCATCGTCGAGGGCATCCAGATCGACTCCAAGCAGGGCCCTCGGTGGTTTCTCGCCGAACTGGAGGTTGCCATGGGATTCAAAGGCTGGTCTGGCGATGTGCGAGAGCCTGAGCGCCTTTGGAATTGCCTGGCCCGCGTCTTGCGCGGACACGCGTGGAGGTCGGGTGAAGAAGTCGGTGCGGATTCGCGCTTCACCGAGCCGGAACTCGAAGTGCGAACTCCAGCCAGCCCGCAACCAGCGCAGATCGAGTGGCGCCCCGAAGCGGTAGCGGGCGCCGCGCCGTCCAGGCAGCCAAGCACGTGGTCGATGGCTTCTTGATCTTCCCGCAGGATCCAATCGCCGTCCTTGCTGGCGATCGCCAGCCGCAGCAGGACCACGGCCTGGCCGCTGCAGACGGCCGTGCGCAAGCGACCGGCGTGTATCTGAGCGAACGTGCGGTCCGGCAGCCAGGACGTGCGCTCGAGCGTAGACGCGATCTCGAGAATCGCCGTCACATCCGGTCCCGACGTGGCAACGGCTGGTCGTGCCAGGTCCGCCGCTCGCGGGCCCTCGAGCCCAGAACCAGACCATGACCCACCGAAATCACCTTCTCGCCCACCTGGCGATTCCCCTGATCCTCGCTCCTTCGCTGCTCGCCCAGATCCCGCTGACGGGTGCGCTGAGCGGCACCCTGGCGCCGGCCGTCTACCACGCCACCGGCAACCTCAGTGTTGCCATGGGCCAGACGTTGACGCTGCCGGCGGGGGTCATCATCAAGTTCAACGCCACCGAACTGAACGTGGCCGGCACGTTGATCTGCAACGGCACCGCCGCCAACCCGGTGATCTTCACCGCGCTGGCCGACGACAGTGCCGGCGGGGACACCAACGGCAACGGACCCAGCGTCGGCAACCCCGCGGCCTGGCGCGGCATCGTGTTCGCCGCCACGGCGAGTGCTTCGGCGCTGACCCGCGCCGACATCCGCTACGGCGGCTCCGGCTTCGTCTCCAACCTCCACCTGAACGCCTGCAATGCGACGTTCACCAACTGTGTCGTACGGGACAACTACACGCACGGCATGCATCTGAGCGGCAATTCGCGGCCGGCCGTGGCCGGTTGCACGTTCACCGGCAACGGTGGCTTCGCCATCGACGGCGCGCCGATCCGGGCCCTGGCCGGTTTCGCCAGCAACAGCGCCGCCGGCAACAACGGCAACTATGCTCGCGTCACCGATGGCAGCGTCGATGCCGACCTGACCATCGCCGCTGCGGCGATGATCAGTGGTGCCGTCGTGATCGAAGCGAACATCGGCGTGCCGGCCAATCGCACGTTGACGCTGCAGGCTGGTGTGATCGTCAAGCTGCGCAACGCCTACGAGTTCACGATCGACGGCACCTTGCGCACACAGGGCACGGCCGGCAATCCGGTCGTGTTCACCGGCATTGCCGACGACAGCGCCGGTGGTGACACCAATGGCGACGGCCCGAGCACGGCGGGGCCGACGGCCTGGCGCGGCATCGTCTTCGGCCCCGGAGCCGGCAACAGCGCGCTGACGTTCACCGACATCCGCTACGGCGGTTCTGGTTTCGTATCCAACCTCCACCTGAACGCCTGCAACCCGACGTTCACGGATTGCGTGATCCGCCACTGCTACACGCATGGCATGAACCTGAACGGCAATTCGGCGCCGACGGTCACCCGGTGCACGTTCACTGCCAACGGCAGCTTCGCGATCGAGGGCGTCGCCATCGGTGCCGTGCCGGGCCTGATCGACAACTCGGCGTCGGGCAATGGCGGCAACTACGCGCGGGTCACGGCCGGCGGCGTCAGCGGCAGCGTGACGATCGGTCCGCGGTCAATGCTCGGTGGTGCGGTGGTGATCGACACGACGATCGGCATCCCAGTGGGGGCCACGCTGACGTTCCAGCCAGGCGTGAACGTCAAGCTGCGCAATCCGCACGAGTTCACGATCGATGGCACGCTGGTGACGCAGGGTACGGCCGGCAGTCCGGTCGTGTTCACGGGTATCGCCGACGACAGTGCCGGTGGCGACACCAACGGTGACGGTCCGGGCGCCGCCGGTCCGACGGCGTGGCGCGGCCTGGTGTTCGGCGCCGGGGCCAGCGCGAGCACGCTGGACTGGGCCGATGTCCGCTACGGCGGCTCGGGGTTCGTCTCCAACCTGGAGCTCAACGGCTGCAATCCGACGTTCCGCAACTGCGTGACCCGCGACTGCTACACGCATGGCATGGACCTGAACAACAGCGCGCGGCCGACGGTCCGGAACTGCACGTTCCTGCGCAATGGCAACTACGCGGTCGAGGGTGTGGACATCACGGCGGTGCCCGGGTTCGTCAACAACACCGCGGCGAACAACAACAACGGCAACTTCCTGCGGATCACCTCGGGGACGGTGACCGGTGCCCTGACGGTCGGTCCGGCGGCGATGATCAACGGCGCGCTGGTGCTGGCGACTTCGCTGGTGGTGGCGCCAACGGGCGTGCTGACGATCGAACAGGGCACGGTGTGGAAGTGTCAGAACCCCCACGAGGTCAATGTCGCTGGCCGCATCGATGCGCGCGGCACCGGCTACGAGCCGGTGGTGTTCACCGATCTGAACGACGATGACTTCGGCGGCGACACCAACAGCAACGGCGTGAGCACCGGCTCGCCGACCGCATGGCGCGGCGTCATCTGCACGCCGACCGCCGGGCCATCGCGGCTCGAGAACGTCGTGATCCGGTTCACCGGGTCGGGCTTCGTGCCCGGCCTGACGGTCGACAGCCCGAACGTCGCGTTGCGGTCGGTGCGGGTCGATCGCGCATATGATCGCGGGTTCGTGCTGTCGCAGATCGCGGGCAGCGGGCGCAACCTGGTTGCGTGGGGCTGTGGCGGCCACGGGTTCCACCTGACCGGCGGCAGCTTCGATGTCGTGCATGCGACCGTCGCCGGCTGCGGCCGCGGTTTCCGCCGCGACGGCTGGAACGGCACGGTCGTCAACTCGATCGCGTGGGGCAACGCGAGCAACTTCGACAACTTCGGCGGCGGTGCCCAAGTCGTGCGCAGCAACGGCGGTTTCGCCGGCAGCAATGGCAACACCAACGTCGATCCGCTGTTCGTCGCCCAGCCCACCGGTGACTTGCATCTGCAAGCGGCTTCGCCGTGCCTGAACGTCGCCGATCTGGCGATCGGCGTACAGACCGCGAAGGACTTCGACGAGAACTCGCGCGTGCTCGATCACGCGCTGACCGGCGCGGCGTTGCCTGACCTCGGCGCGTTCGAGCGGGGCGCGTGGGACATGGTGCTGAACGGCACCATCCGGGTCGGCTCGGTGCCGACGCTGACGGTGACCGGCCCGCCCGGGTTCTCGTTCTGGTTCATGGGCGCGCTGGATGGCACGTTCCCGGTGCACCCGTACGGCATGCTGCTGGCCGGGCTGCCGGGTGCATCGATCGCGCTGCTGGCGCCGCAGCCGGTGCCGGTCGGCTTCACCGTGCCGTTCGTGTTGGCGAACGATCCGGCGTTGATCGGGGCGACCGCAGGTTTCCAGACGCTGACGTTCCCGGTGGCCGGCATCGCGACCGGCAACTTCACGCGGCTGCTGCGCGCGCTCGTGCGGCCGTAGTCGCGGTCAGCGGTCTTCGTCCGCCGGCAGCAGCTGCCACTCGAGCACGCCGGCGGCCATCCCTTCCTGCAGCTGCACTTCGAGGCGGAGGGCTGTCGTGGTGACCTCGGCGAACGCAAACTCGCACCAACGGTCGATCGCGATCGGCAGTTCGGGGCCGCGTGCGACGACCGGTCGCCAGGTGTCGCCATCCCTCCACAGCAGTCGCGCCGACTTCGGCAGTCGGCAGCCGCCGTGGCCGGTGTCGTCGAACCAGAACACCCGTGTGCCGGCGATCGTCTGCGCGGTCGGCCACGAGTACTCGACCCACTCGGTCGTGCCGGCGTGGTTCCACCAGTGGCAGTTGCGCGGCGGCGTGTCGCCGGAGCGCTTGGGTTCCTCGCCGTCGCGGATGCCCTCCGGATCGCAGTTCCAGTTCTGGAAGCTCATCGTCACCGTGGCGCTCTGTTCCGGGCCGCCGACCGTGGCCGGTCGTGGCGCCTGCGGGAACCACACCGCCATCGCGCCCGGCGCTCGATTGTCCCACACGGCATAGGGAACGAACGTCACCGGCGTCGCCGCCGCCGGTGGCTGGGAACGGTACAGCGTCCGCTCGGTCCAGTTCGGTCGGCCGCCGTCGAGAGCCCGGCCCGTGAGCACGGTGACGCCGCCGAGCAGGTCGGCGCGGTGTTCGGGCGTCAGTTCCGTGCCCGGCGGCACGATCAACTGTTCGACCGGCACCTGCTGATCGACCTGTTCGGCGGAGTAGACGATCGGTCCGCGCGCGAACGCGATCTGTCCGCGCAGCGCTTCGGCGCGCGGGTCGGCCTCCAGTCGCCGGACCGGCATCGCCAGCGACAGCTTGACGACGTCGCCGCGCAGCCACTGCCGACGCGCCGCGAGATAGCCGAGATGAGGCCCGTCGGCGTCGAACTCGGCGTCGCCGAGCTTGCAGGAATACTGTGTGCACCAACCGGGGATCCGCAACCGCAGTTCGGTTGCTTCTCGTGGCGCTGCAATCACGCGCAACGCGATTTCGCCCTGCCACGGGTACTCGCTGGTGATCTGCAATGCGAACATCTGGCCACGCACCTGCGCCATCACCTCGCCCTGCCCGTACAGGTTGACCCACAGTGACTCGGTGCCGGTGGCGAACGCATAGCTGCCGATCGCCGCCAGCGTCCGCGCGACGTTGGGTGGGCAGCACGCACAGCCGTACCAGGCACGCCGATGGTGTTGGCCGCGGCTCGCCAGCGGATTGACGTAGAAGAACTTCGTGCCGTCGAGCTGCACGCCGGCCGGAATCGCGTTGTACAGCGCCGTCTCCATCGCGTCGGCGAAGGCGCCGTCGCCCCACAGCAGGTTCATCCGGTGCGCCCACATCGCCATCGCGATCGAGGCACAGGTTTCCTGGTAGGCGGTGTGGGTTGGCAGGTCGTAATCGTGGGTGAAGCCCTCGTTGCTGGCGCTCGGGCCGATGCCCCCGGTCACGAACGCGTTCTTGCCGTTCGTGTTGCGCCAGACCCGGCGCGCCATCTTCAGCAGCGCGTCGTTGCCGGTCGCGGCGCCGACGTCGACGGCGCCCGACATCAGGTAGGTGGCCCGAACGGCGTGGCCGGCGATCGCCGACAGCTCGGTGATCGGGGCGTGGTCGAGCCAATAGGTGCCGTCGTAGCGCTGCGGGTCCTGCCCGTGCTCCTGCGCGAAGAAGCGGCTGCCGCGGCGCAGGACGAACCAGTTGGCGAGTTGCTGGTACTCGGGCTTGCCGGCGGCGCGCGCCAGCTTGACCAGCGCCAGTTCGATCTCCGGATGGCCGCAATAGCCGTCGCGCCGGCCGTTGCCTTCGCCGAACGTGGCAACGAGCAGGTCGGCGTAGCGGATAGCGATGTCGAGCAGGTTGCGCTTGCCGGTCGCCTGCCAGTGCGCGGCCGCGGCCTCGAACAGGTGGCCGGCGCAGTACAGTTCGTGATCGTCGCGCAGATTGACGAAGCGCTGGCCGGGGCGCTGGACCGTGTACGCCGAGTTCAGGTAGCCGTCTGGCTGCTGCGCCTTGCCGATCCGGTCGACGATGGCATCGAAGCGCGCCGCGAGGGCTGGATCATGGTCCGTGGCCAACGCGAACGCGATGGCCTCGAGCGCCTTGAAGGCATCGCTGTCCTGGAACACATAGCCCTTGAAGCCATCGTGCTTGCCGGCAGCGGCGAGATCGAAGTTGCCCAGCGTGCCGGTCTCCTCGAGCTGGCGGAGACTGTGTTCGAGCGTGACCCTCAGGTTGACCGCGCGGCGCGGGGCGAAGAACGGGTCCTGCACACGGACCATCGGGAACGGCACTTCCTGCAGGTCGACGCGCGGCGGCATCTGCGCGCCGGCGGCGGCGAGGAACAGCGGGAACGACGCGGCGGCGGTGACTCGCATGGAATGGCCGGGATCGTCGACCGCGAACAGTCGTGTGGTCAATGGTCCGTTGGCGGCGGTGCTGGCGGGACGGACCGATCCGGTCGCCGCTCGACGCCGTGGTCGCCAGGTTCCTGGCTGGCAGCCGCGGCCGCCGGAAGTAGGATCCTGCTCGATCGCATGTGCCACTGCGCCGTCGAGCATGGTGATGCCTGTCCGCAGGTACCGCGGGATCGCGAAACCGTCGAGCTGCTGCGTCGACGGGAGGTCGAGGGCCTCCATCGTCTGCTTGCCGACCACGGCGGCTGGGTTCGGGCGCGGCTGTGCCGCGAGTTCGACGGTGCCCTCGATCCCCACCAGGTCGACCAGGCGATTCGCGAGGCCGTGCAACACGCCTGGCAGGCGGCGACCGAGATCGACCTCGAGCGCGGCGGCCTGGTGGGTTGGCTTCTGGTCCTCGGACGGGCTGCCGCGGTGCGGCGACTGGCGCGGCTGCGGCGCCGACATGGCAGCTCCGTTGCCAGGGTAGAGGCCGAGGCGTTGGCGGTGCAAACCATGACGCAGCGTCTGCATGCTCTGGCACCCTTCCTGGCGCAGTTGCAGCCGCTGCAACGGGCAGTGCTCATGGCCGATTTCGCGGCCGGTGGGACGGCGTCGGCGCGGGACCTGGCCCGCCGATTGGCGACGACGGTGAACTCCGTCTATGTTTCGCGCTCCAATGGTCGGCGGAAGGTCCGAGCTGCGTTGGAGCAAAGCCAGCGATCCGAGGACACCACGTCGGCCGGAGACGATCCGACATGAAGTCACGTGAGTGGGGTCAGTTCCTGGCGAAGATGGAAGTCGACGCCGTGTCGGCCGAGGAACTCAAGGCGGCGGCGGCTGATGTCGCCGATGATCGTCGGCGGCAGACGGCACCGGTCGGACTGCCGGCGACGCTGCGGCGCGCGGTCGTGACCGCGGCCCTTGGCGACATGCGGGCGGATGCGCGGCCGCGCCGCTCTGCCCCCCGCGGGATCGCTGCGATGATGTTGTTGACGGTGGCGGTGTCGACCGTCGTGTTGTGGCCGGCGGGGCGCCACAGTTCGGCATCGTTGAGCTATGCCGATGCCATCGACCTGTTGCGGCGTAGTGATCAAGACCCCGGGCAGTACGGCAGCGCGCTTGCCGTCGTCTATCAGATCGTACGTGCCGGGATCGGTGTGCTGGCACGGGCGGTGGCCGCGGACGTGGCGTCGGGCCCATCGGTCGCGGCCGCGGCGGCGTTGGCCGAGCTGCGGCTCGTGCATGCCGGTGACCGCACCGCGGTCGTTCGGCGGGTTCCAGCGGACTTCACCGACGTGCTGGCGACGGTGGCGCCGCCGACTTCTCGGCCCGTCGGGCTCGACGAGGTGGCGGTGATTCGCGTCTCGATCACCGCCGGCATCGCCGCGATCGCCGACATGCGTAGTGGGGACCAGAACGCCCGAGCGATTCGATCGAGGTTGCTGGACCGGATCGCCCGGGCGCTGCGCTGAGGCGGCTTGCGCGGTGGCCAGCCGCGGTGCGTCTCAGTCGATGACCCGCACCTGCTCCGGCACGTCGGGGGCGTTGAACTTGGCGAGTTCCCACGCCGCCACGAGCCACGCCGCCTTGCCGTTGCCGTTGGCGTCGAGCTGGATTTCGATCTTGGCGTTGTTGGGCGTCGGAAATGCGCCGTCGTCGATGTCGACCGTGATCTTCTTGCCCGCCATCGACGGGTTGGAGTAGGTGATGACGATGGTCTCGCCGTTGGACAACGGGCCGGTGGGAATGGTCAACGTCTGCGCGGACAGCGCGGCGTTCAGTGCAACCAACGCAAAGAGGCTCTGGAACTGGAAGGAAAGGATCCGGGGCGACATGTCAATCCTCATGATTGGGAGGGAAGCTGGCGTGCCGATTGGCACCGTGGGCGACGATTTTACGCCCTCGAGCGCCAAGGCGGGTGGCGTGGTCGGACAGGCGCAGATCGGGCAGTGCCGTGCCACGGCGGTGTTCCGCATTTCCCGCGCGCCGAACCGCGCATGGCCGCGGCTGACCGGGTAGCCTCCCGTCCGCGCCAGTCGCAACCCCATACCATGCCGCTACACCCGTTCCCGCTGCGCCTGGCCATCGGATTGTTGTCGTTGGGAACCGCCGTCAGCCAGACCGCTGCGACCGGCGGGGTCGCGGCGAGGCTGGAGGCGTCGATGGTCGCCGCGCTGGTCCAGCGTGCCCATGAGAAGTTCCTGCCCAAGGGTCTGGCCGTCGCCGTCGTGCAGGACGGCGTGGTCCTCGGCGAATTCGTGCACGGCGAACGCCGCGATGGCGCACCAGTCACCGCGATCACGCTGTTCAATATCGCCTCGTGCTCGAAGGCGTTCACGGCGGCGCTGCTGGCGCAGCTCGTCAGTGAGCACCGCCTGGCGTGGAACGACCCGGTTGTCGAGCGGCTGCCGGAGTTCCGGCTCGCGGATCCATGGATCACCGCGCACATGACGCTGGCCGATCTGCTGAGCCATCGTTGCGGGCTGAAGACCTTCGCGGGCGACCTGCTGTGGTACGGGACCTCGTACCCGGAGGCCGAGGTGCTGGCGCGGATGGCGAAACTGCCGATCACGCAGCGCTTCCGCGAGGAGTTCGGCTACCAGAACCTGATGTACATGGCCGCCGGCATGGTGCTGCAGCGCGCCACCGGACAGAGCTGGGAGGACCTGCTCGAGGAACGGTTGCTGCGGCCGCTCGGCATGAACGACTCGCGCGCCTGTGCGCAACGGCTGCCCGCCGACGCCGAGATCGCGCTGCCGCACATCGACGGCAAGCCGGTGCCCGACCATCTGTTCAGCGCGGCGAAGGCCGCAGCGTCGATGTACTCGTCGGTGCGCGAATTGACTGCCTGGATCCGGATGCTGCTCGCCAACGGCCGTTGGCAGGATCAGGCGCTGCTGGCGCCGCCGGCGCTGGCGGAGATGTGGCGGCCGCACGTCGGCATCGGCAGTGGCAGCGGTGCGACCACCGACGATCTGCGCGGCTACGGCATGGGCTGGTTCCTGTATGTCGAGAACGGCAAGAAACTGGTCGAACACGACGGCGGCATGCCCGGTTTCCTCAGCAAGGTGTCGTTGCTGCCGGCCGACGGGTTCGGCTTCGTGGTGTTGAACAACGCCAACGACGGCATCGTCAACGAGGCGATCAAGCGCGCGCTGCTGGTCGCGCGGAACGGCGGCAACGGCGCGGCCGAAATCGACCGTCTGGCGACGGTGGCAGAACGGATCCACGCCCGCGATCGTGCGGCGGCGGCAAAGCGCGAAGCGGCGCGGCAACCGGGCACGACGCCGAGCCTGCCGTTGCCGGCCTATGCGGGCCGCTACCGGGACGCGATCCTGGGCGATGCCGAGGTGGCGTTCGCGGATGGGCAGCTGCAGGTCGCCTTGCTGCCGGCACGCGAGCGGATGCACGGGCCTTTGCAGCACTGGCACCACGATGGGTTCCGTTGCGACTTCCCGGATCGGTTCCTGCCGTTCGCGCTGTTCCGCTTCGAACTCGACAGCGACGGCAAGGTCGCCGGGTTCCGGATCGACTGCCCGATCGCCGATTTCGACTTCGGTGCGCTCGATTTCCGCCGCGTCGACGAGCGCCGGTGAAGTTCGTGCTGTCGCGCGTGGTTGCGGCCGCGTGACGTTGTTGTTGGTCGTCACCGTGCCGGCCGCTAGCGTCCACCACCGATGCGGCTCCTGCACGTGCTTGCCGAGACGGGGTATTCGGGTGGCGAAGGCCAGCTGAAGCTGATCCTGCGGCACTTCGCTGCCCGCGGCCACGGCAACACGGTGATCCTGCACCCCGGCGCGAAGTTCGCCGACACCGCGCGCGAACTCGGCGCCGACGTGCGGTTCCTGCCGCTGCGTTCGTGGTGGCGACCGGACTTGTATCCCCGCCTCCGGGCGGTGATCGTCGCTGCCGACGCCGACATCCTGCACTTCGCGTGCGGCAAGGCCCTGCAGATCGCTGGCATGGCGGCCATGGGTCGCACCGCCAGGGTGAAGGTCACGATCCGGCGGATCGACTACCCGATCCGGCGCGGGCTGCTCGGCGGTTTTCGCTACCGCCGGTTGGTCGACCACACGGTGGCGATCTGCGATGCGATCGCCGAACGACTGCGTGCGGCTGGCGTCGACGCGGCGAACATCACGCGGATCTACGACGGCATCGATCCGGCGCCCTGGCTGCCGTTGCGGCACCGCCGTGCGGCGGCGCGGCAGCGGTTGGGCATTCCCGCCGACGCTCGGTTGATCGTCTGCGCGGCGGTGCTACGGCCGCGCAAGGGGCAACGGGTGTTGATCGATGCGTTCGCGCGGCTTGCTACCGCGCACCCGCGGGCGCGCTTGTTCCTGGCCGGCGACGGCAGCGAACTGGCGGCCTTGCGCCAGCAAGCGCAGCGCCTCGGGCTGCAGGACCGGATCACGCTGCCCGGCGCGGTGCGTCCGATCCACGATGTGTTGGCCGCCGCCGACGTGTTCTGCATGCCCTCGTTCCACGAAGGCCTGTGCAACGCCTGTCTCGAAGCCGGTTTCGCCGGCCTGCCGCAAGTGGTCAGCAATGCCGGTGGCAATGGCGAGATCGTCATCGACGGGCAGACCGGCGCGGTCGTGTCTGCCGGCGATGCCGCGGCACTGGCCAGCGCGATCGCGCCGTACCTCGGCGACGACAGCCTCGCGCGCCAGCATGGCGAAGCGGGGCGCGAACGTTGCCTGCGCCTGTTCACCGCCGAGCGGCTCGGGCCCGAACTCGAAGACCTGTTCACGCGCCTGCTGGCCGCACGCGGCGTGGCGCGTTCACCAGGCGCCAGGCTGCCGTAGTGCCGCCGCCTCAGTGCGGCCAGGTCGGCCCGATCGGGAACCGGGCATCGAGGCGCGCGATGCCGTCCGCGGGGATCGGGACATAGGACGTGACCTGGGGCAGGAATGTAGCAGCGCCTTGCGCGCGGTTCCGTTGCCGCCCACGATGCGCTCGAGGTCGCCATCGTGAACCGTTACCGCTCGTTCGCTGTTCTTGCGTTGTTGTCGTGGCTCGCCGCGTGCGCCGAGACGCCGGCTGCACCCGCCCCCTGGCCCGAGCCGCTGGCTGCCGACGCGGACTGCACGCTCGATTCGACGCTTGTTCCCGGGGTTCCAGGCAGTCCAGGCCATCTGATCCGGTCGTCGCGCAACCCGAACGGCGACAGCGAGCTGTCGGCGTTGATGCGGCGGTTCATCGACGATCTGTATGCCGCGCGCGCTGCCGTCGAAGCCGGCAAGCCGGTGACGCCGATGTATCCGACGCATCGCCGGATGCGGTGTTCGTGGTTCACCAAGCCTGAGGAACGCGACGCGTTGTACGACGGGATGGCCCAGGGTTACCTGGCCTCGGTCCAGGCCTTCGATGCGACGCCATCGCAAGACACCTACAACGCGATCATCAACGGCTGCGCGGCCTGCCACTCGGTGAAGTGCGGCGGGCCGCTGGACTACATCGACGGCATGCGCTGGCGCTGACCGGTCAGACCCGCAGGAACGACAGGTTGCCGAGAACGTCCTGCGTTCGGCAGCGCACGTTGCAGCTCGTTGGCAGGCGGGTGGTGGCCGACGAGACGGCGTCGCCTCGGCGCCAAGGGTCTCGGCGCATCGGGGGGTCATCCCTGATCCTGGCGGCGGTCTGGTGTTGTCGCGGCCGACAGCCGGTCGCGGTAGTACCGCGGCAACCGCGGGCCGAGCAGTGTCGTGGTCTCGTAGACCGAACTCCCGGCCGCCGTTCGTTCTTCGGCGGTGATGCGCAGGTCGCCCTGTTTTCCGAGCAGGATGGCGACGTCGCCGATCCCACAGGGGATCCCGGTCGCATCGACCAGCGTCTGATTCATCGAGATCAGGCCGACGATCGGTGCCCGGCGTCCGCCGACCAGGATGTCGGCGTCCTGCCAGGCGGCGCGCGGCAGGCCGTCGCCGTAGCCGATCGGCAGCAGGGCGAGTCGCAGCGGTCGCGGGGCGGTGAACGTGCCGCCATAGCCGACGCGGTCGCCCTGCTGCAGATCGCGGATGGCAACGATTCTGGCGTGCAGAGACAACGCCGGGCCTAGTCCGAGCGGGTCCGATGCAGATGGGTCGAAGCCATACAGGCCGCCGCCGATCCGCACCGCGTCGGCGTGGGCTGCCGGCAGCAGCGCGGTGCCGAGCGTGTTGCACGCGTGCACGCGCAGGTCCGGCCACGCTTGCCGCATCGTCACCGCCGCGGCCGCGAACTTCGTCCACTGCGCGGTCAGATCCGTTCCGTCGCGGTGCGTCAGGCCACGAAAGTGCGTGTAGGCGCCATCGAGACGCAGACGACCCGATCGACGCAGACGGACAGCCAGGGCGACGGCGTCCGCCGGCAACAGGCCGTGGCGGCGCATGCCGGTGTCGACCTCGATCTCGATGCCGAGGTCATGTTCGGCGCGCCGCTGCAGCGCGGCGGCCAGCTCGAGGGAGCCCACCGTCGCCGTCAGGCCATGGTGGATGATCTCACCGGCCTCGCTGGGCAACGATGGACCGGCGATCAGGATGGGGGCGCGGATGCCGGCGTCGCGCAGCGCGATGCCCTCCGCGACCGAGGCGACCGCCAGTCGTTGCGCGCCGGCGCCGAGCAGGGTGCGGGCGATCTCGAGCATGCCGTGGCCGTAGGCGTTGGCCTTGACGACGGCGATCAGTTCGCAGCCGGGTCGCAACCGGCGCCGGATCGCGGCGACGTTTTCGCGCACGGCGCCGAGGTCGATCTCGATCCAGGCCGGGGCCTGTGCCTTCGTCTCCGTGCGTGGATGGATCCGCAGCATGACCGCGTGGCGCGCACGGTAGCGCCGCGGTCAGCAGCCCGCCATCTCTGCGAGTTGCAACACCGTCCGCCAGTTGCGGATCGTCGAAGTCGTGGCGAGAGTCGCGTCGAGCCAGGCGTTGGTCAGCTTCGTTCGGGCGACACCGTTCGGCAGGTGCAGCCACATCACCTGCTTGCCCACCGCGAACGCATCGCCCGGCGAACGCTTTGGATCGAGGCGTGCCACGGCGGCCTTGCTCGGTGGGTCGGCCAGGAAGGCGACGTGGAGCGTGTCCGGATCCGTGCCGTTGGCCAGGAACGGGTTGTCGGCGATGACCGCCGCGAGTTGCTTCTGCGTGACCACGATGACCGGCACGTGCAGGCCGCTCCGGTCCGCGATCGCCGAGGCGAGATCCCGAGCGATGGTGGTCGGGCTGCCGGCGTGGTCGAACACGACGTTGCCGCTCTGGATGAAGGTCTTGACCCCGGTGCAGCCGACGCCGGTGCAGATCGCGGTCAGGTCCGCCATCGGCAGCTTGTTCTTGCCGCCGACGTTGATGCCGCGCAGCAGCGCAATCCAGCGGGCGGGTTTGCGGGCACGGTCGACCATGGCGCTCACGGGCGGCACAGCGTAGCACCGCGCGATGGATCAGTTGAACCGACGGGAACGCCGATCAGTTGATGGCTTCTGGCGCGCTTTCCCGGGATCCTGCCGGCATCCGCGCCGTTGCTGCGCCGCTTCTCCCCATGGAACCCCGCATGAACCACCCTGCGCAGGTCTTCTCGCTGGCCGCCGCACTCGCCTTCCTGACGCCGCTGACCCAGATGCGACTTGTCGCCCAGGGCCATCCGATCTCCTTCGCCGAACAGTATGCGTTGGCCCAGGATCGCACCAAGGTGCTCGAGCAACTGCTGCCGGGCACGGCCGACTACTACTACTGGCACTGCCTGCATGCGCAGAACACCGGCAATCTGACGGCGGTGCCGGCGCTGCTCCAGACCTGGACTCAGCGCCACGGGCAGAGCGAACGGACGCAGCAGATCGAGTTCCGGCAACGGCTGCTCGGCTTCGACAAGGACCCGCAAGGAACGCTGACCTGGCTGCAGCAGCAGCTGTCGGTCGACCTGAACCACCGGCGGGAAGTGCCGGGCGAAGTTCCCGATCTGCCGACCACGCTGGATCCGGCCCTGGTGGCCGATGCGGCGTGGACCGAACGCGCATTCGCGCGGCACGGCCGGTCGTTCGATGGCTTCCAGCAGCACCTGCTGGCGCGTCTGGCGACGACCTCGCTCGACGACGACATGCTGTTCCTGCTGTTGCAGAAGCTGTCGACGCACGATGTGCCGGGGTTGCCGGGGTTGATCGCGCGCAATCTGGCACATCCGCGCAGCGGTGGTTTCGGCTCGCTCGGGATCCACGCCCGCTTGCTGCTGGCGCAGCTCGACGAACTGGCGGCCCAGCGCCCCGAATTGTTGGCGTCGCAGTTCTTCCAGGATCAGTACCTTGCCCGGCTGGTGCCCGATGCCGACGTCGATCCGGCGCGGGACGCGGCGGCGCGACAGGCCTGGCTCGAGCGGATGTGGCAATTCGCGCAGCGATTGCCGCCCGGCGCCAACTCCGTGCGCGGCGCGGTGCTGTTCCATCGACTGCAGCATGATCTGGCGCAGGGTGCGTTCGACAAGGAGCGGTTCCTGACGTATCTGCGGTTGCCGCGGCAGTTCGGCTACGTCAATCCTGCGCTGTGGCAGCGCTTGCGGGGTGAAGAGCTGGTGGCGGCGGATCGCCAGCTGGACGCGCGGCTGCCGCCGATGGGCGATGACGAAGCGCTGGTGCGGGGCTGCTTCCGCCAGGTGTTCCTGAAGGAAGAGTCGATCGATCCGTACACGCCGTTCATCCGTCGCGAATGGCTGCAGCAGGTGCTGGCGGAGACGCGACTGTTGGCCGGACTCGGCGACCGCGAGAGGTGGTACTCGCTGATCGGCGATCCGGCGGCCTTCGAGCGGCTCGAACGGCGCGTCGACATCGACTTCGCCCCGACGCAACGGCGCTGGTTTGGCGCCGACGAGCCGGTCCGGATCGAGGCCGACGTCAAGAACGTCGACCAGTTGCTGGTCAAGGTGTTCGTGCTCGACACCTGGGACTACCTGCGCGAGACCGGCCGCGACGTCGGGGTCGATCTCGATCTCGATGGCCTGGTCGCCAACGAGGAGACGCCGCACAAGTTCGCCGAGCCGGCGATGCGGCGCGTCCGGCGGACGTTCGATCTGGCGACCTTGAGCAAGCCGGGCACCTACGTGGTCGAGCTGGTCGGCAACGGCATCGCCAGCCGCGCCCTGATCAAGAAGGGCGACTTGACGTTCACACAGCGCGTCGGCGCCGCCGGTCATGTGCTGACGGTGCGCGACGAGAAGGGGCGGTCGCAGGCGAATGCGGTCGTCTGGTGCGCCGGACGTGAGTACGCCGCGGACGAACAGGGCGAGATCGCGATCCCGTTCGCGGCGACGGCCGCGAACCGGCAGATCGTGCTCCGCCACGGTGAACTGGCGGTGCTGGCGCCGTTCGTGCATCAGGCCGAGCAGTACCGCCTCGTCGCGTCGACGTTCGTCGAACGCGAGCAGCTGATCGCCGGCGCCAAGGCAAGGATCCTGGTGCGGCCCCGGCTGCTGGTCGGCGACACCCAGGTCAGCCTGCAGCTGCTGGAACAGCCGGAGCTGGTGCTGACGGCGCGCGATCTGGCCGGCAACGTGACGACGGCGCGCGTGCGCGACCTGAAGCTGTCCGCCGAGGGTGAGCTCGAGCACGAGATCAGCGTCGTCGATGGTCTGGTGTCGCTGGACGTGGAGCTGCGCAGCAAGGTCGCGGCCCCGAGCCGCCAGGCGGTCGACGAACTCTCCGCCGGCGCCGAATCGTTCCCGATCGCCGGCATCGACGCGACCGAACGGACGTTCTGCCCGCTGCTGGCGCGCACGCCGGCAGGCTGGGTGATCGACCTGCTGGGCAAGAACGGCGAGCCGGTCGCCGGCCGGCCGCTCGGCATCGAGTTGCGCCATCGCGACTACCGGGACACCTTCACGATGGCACTGCGCACCGATGCGCGGGGCCGGATCGAACTCGGCGCGTTGCCTGGCATCGTCGATGTGCGGACCGACGGCCTGCCCGACGGCGCCCAGTGGTGGTCGCTGCGCGATGCCCAGCGGACGCTGCCCGGCCGACGGCACGGACTCGCCGGCGAGCCGCTGCATGTGCCGTTGCCGCGTCGCGACCTCGAATTGCGCCGCGAGAACGTGGTGCTGACCGAGGTTCGCGGCGGGTTGCCGGTCCGCGATCGCTTCGAGAACGTCGCGTTCATCGATGGTTTCGCCGAGCTGCGCGGCCTGCCCGCCGGCGACTATCTGCTGCAGTATCCGGTGCAAGGGCACGCCTGCGAGATCGCGGTCACGGCTGGCACGGCCGACGGCGCCTGGCTGCTCGGCAATCGCGCGCTCGAAGCCTCCCCGTCGGCCCTGCAGATCGTCGACGCGAAGTTCGCCAGCGGCGAGCTGCAGGTGCGGCTGGCACATGCCGGGGCCGACACCCGGGTGCACGTGTTCGCGACCCGCTTTCAGCCGGCGTTCTCGCCGTACGACTACCTGACGGCGACCGAGGGCGGCGCCCTCAGCTGGCAATACCTCGGCACGGCCGAGAGTCTGTATGCCGCGGGTCGCGACATCGGCGATGAGTATCGCTACATCCTCGACCGTCGCTTCGCGCGCAAGTTCCCTGGCAACATGCTGCCGCGACCGGGCCTGCTGCTGAATCCGTGGTCGCTCGAGGAGACCGAACAGTGGAATGAAGCGCTCGGCAAAGGCGGTGGCTACGGCGGGCGCGCCGGCGGGCGGCGCGGTGGCGGCGGCGGTGGCCGGGCCAAGAAGCAGGCCGCGGGCGGGGTTGCCGGTCAGTTCGCCAATCTCGACTTCCTGCCAGTCGCCGCGCTCACGCATGCGAACCTGCGGCCAGACGCCGCCGGCGTGGTCAAGCTGGCGTTGCCGGCCCTGGGCGCCAATCGGTGTCTGCAGATCGTCGCGGTCGATCGCGACGACACGGTGGCCGAGTCGCTCGCCGTCGGCGATCCGGCGCTAGCGCCGCGGCCGCGGCAATTGCAGAACGGCCTGACCAGCGAACGGCACGTCACCGAACAGCGGCGGATCGAGTTCGTCGCCGGCGGTGGCGCCGCGGTCATCGACGATCCGAGCACGACGAAGATCGAGACGTATGGCTCGCTGGCCGAGGTGTTCGCGCTGTACCTGACGACGGGCGGCGGCGATCTCGGTCGCTTCGCGTTCCTGATGCGGTGGCCGACGCTGACGCCGGCCGAGAAGAACGATCTGTACGCGGAGCACGCCTGTCACGAAGTCGACTTCTTCCTCTACAAGAAGGACGCCGAGTTCTTCGCCAAGGTCGTGCAGCCGTACCTGCGCAACAAGGCGCACAAGAAGTTCCTGGATCACTGGCTGCTCGGGGATGACTTGACGGCGTACCTCAAGCCGTGGGCGTTCGGACGGCTGAACCTGGTCGAACGGATCCTGCTGGCGCAGCGGGTGCCCGACCAGCGTGCCGCCGTGGCGCGCGCGATCCAGGAACAGGTCGACATGCTGCCGCACGATGCAGATGGCCAGCGTCGCCGGTTCCTGACCGCGTTGCTCGGCGATTCGCTGTCGGCGGAAGCCGGGGCTCCGGCAGCTCGATTGGCGATCCTCGAAGAAGCGGCCAAGGCCGTGGCCAACCAGCCAGCCGAGTTGCGGGCGGTGACGGCGGCGCCGGCACCTTCGGCGGGGTCGGCCGAGCAGCCGGATCAGCAAGCGCCGACCGCCGGCCGCCCGGCCCTGGACGCCAAACCCGGGGATGGTGCGCAGGACGACGAGAAGCTGCACAACGCCGAGAAGGAACTGGCCGAGGGCGACGAGTACAAGCAGGAGCGCAAGAGCAGAAACAAGGACAAGGATGCCGCGCCAGCGCGCGAAGTCGCCGATCTGGCGCGGCGACAGAACCAGCGGGCACTGTGGCGGGCGCCCGATCCGACGCGCCGCCTGGTCGAGCGCGACTGGTGGGAGCGCCGCGTCGGCGACGTCACGCCCGAGATGATTCCGCCGTCGGCCTTCTGGGCCGACTTCGCGGTCGCAGCGCCGGACCGCCCGTTCTGCTCGCCGCACTTCGTGCAGCCGACCTCGAGTCTGAGCGAGATGCTGCTGGCACTGGCCGTGTTGGACCTGCCATTCACCGCGACCGAGCCGACGCTCGCCCGGGACGGCGAACGGGTGACGTTGCGGGCGGCGACGCCGGTGCTGCTGGTCCGGCAGGAACTGCGGTCGGCCACGCCAGCCGACGCGCCCGCGCCGGTGCTGTTGAGCCAGAACCTGTACCGGCTCGACGACCGCTATCGCTTCGAGGGCAACGAGCGGTTCGATCGCTTCGTGACCGATGAGTTCCTCGCCAACGTCGTCTACGGCTGCCAGGTCGTGCTGACCAATCCGACGTCGACGCCGCGGCGGCTCGAGCTGCTGTTGCAGATCCCGCAGGGCGCGATCCCGGTGCTCTCGGGCTTCAAGACCCGCGGCACGCCGATCGAACTCGGTGCGTTCGCGACCTCGGCGATCGAGTACGCGTTCTACTTCCCGGGCACCGGCTCGTTCTCGCACTGGCCGGCGCACGTCGGTCGCGATGCGACGCTGGTGGCGGCCGCCCCGGCGGCCTCGTGCCGGGTCGTCGGCACGCCGACGGTGATCGACACGAAGTCGTGGGATCACGTCGCCCGCGATGGTGACGCTTCGGCAGTGCTCGCCTTCGTCGACGGAGCCAACCTGCACCGGATCGACCTCGGCCGGATCCTCTGGCGGCTGCACGATCGCACGTTCTTCGACGGCATGCTGGCCCGGCTGCGGCAGCGGCATTGGTACGACGCGCGGGTGTGGGCCTACGGGTTGCGGCACGCCGACGCCCTGGCCGTGCGCGAACTGCTCGAACACGACACCGGCTTCGTCGGCAACTGCGGCCCGGCGTTGGCTTCGACGCTGCTGACGATCGATCCGGTCGCCCGCGGCAGCTGGCAGCTGATGGAGTTCGATCCGTTGTTCCACGCCCGCGCGCACCGGGTCGGCCGGCAACGGCAGATTCTCGATGGCGGGCTCGCCGCCCAGTACGAGGCGTTCCTCGCGGTGGCGGCGCATCGGCAGGAGCCGACGCAGCTCGATTGGTTCACCGCGACGATCTACCTGCTGCTGCAGGACCGTGTCGAGGATGCGCTGCTGGCGTTCGCCCGCGTGCGGCCGGAAGCGATCGGCAACAGGATCCAGTACGACTACCTGCGCTGCTACCTGGACTTCTTCACCGACCAGCACGCGACAGCGCGCGGCATCGCCGAGCCGTATCGCGATCACCCGGTCGCGCGCTGGCGCAGCCGCTTCCGCGAAGTGCTGACCCAGCTCGACGAGGCCGAAGGCAAGCCGCGCACGGGTGGCGATCCGCGCGATCGGATGGACGTGCAGACGACGCTCGCGACCACCGAGCCGGCGCTCGAACTGGCCGTCGAAGGCCGCAACGTGACGATCCGCCATCAGTCGCTGAGCCAGGTCGAGATCGCGGTCTACGAACTCGACGTCGAGTTCTCGTTCTCGAAGAACCCGTTCGTGCAGCAGGGCGGCGGCAGCTACTCGTGGGTGCGGCCGAACTGGCGCGAGGATCTCGCGCTGGTCGCCGATGCCCGCCAGACCGCGTGGCAGCTGCCCGAACAGTTCGCCCGGCGCAATGTGCTGGTCGAGGTCCGCGGCGCCGGCATCGTCCGGCGGCAGGCGTGCTTCACGACGACGCTGGCGGTGCAGACGGTGGAGACCTACGGACAGCTGCGGGTCACGCGGGCGACGGATGGCGCGCCGATGCCGAAGGTCTACGTCAAGGTCTACGCCAAGACCGACGGTGGTCGCGTGCGCTTCCACAAGGATGGCTACACCGACCTGCGCGGGCGCTTCGACTATGCGTCGGTTTCCGGCGAGGCCGACGGCGCGCCCGAACGGTTCGCGCTGCTGGTGCTGTCGGAGAACGACGGCGCGGTGATCCGCGAAGTGATGCCGCCGACGAAGTAGCGGCGTCGATGGGCGCCGATCGCCTGACGGCGCCGTTTTCCAGGCCGTGCCAGCGGATTCGCGAGGTATCACACCGACGCCGTCGCGTCTTCCCCCTCGCCTGCCCGGATCCGCCCGATGCCCGTCGCCCTGCACCGCCCCGAGCCCGTCCTTCGCCACCACGCGCAACCCGTCGATCGGAACGTCCCGCCGGCGCAGGCCGCGGCGTGGCTGCGTGCGGGCCGTTCGCTCGTCGTGACCGATCGCTTCGTGACCGGGCTCGACATCCTTGCCGCGCTGCGCGTGCAGCTGGTGGAGCCGGCCGAGGACGCGGGGTACGTCGCCAAGCGCGCCTTCCGTGACGCGTTCCAGTCGGCGTCGAGCCACCTGCTCGCGCCCATCGTCGGACGCAAGGTGGCCCTCGCCGGCGCTCCGGGTGCGGGCTTCCTCGCCGAACTGTATCCGGACCACGCCGACTTCGCGTTGCCGGTCGAGGACGCGAAGGTCCTGAGCAGCGCGTGGGACTGGTACGAGAAGGGCGTGCACTTCCCCGTGCTGGGCTACCGCGTGCATCCGTTCTACGGCACGTACATTCCGGCCCGGATGGAGCACCTGGAGCTCTTCGGCACGTGGCTCGCGAAGTACGCCGGCGCGAGCGACCGGGCGATCGACGTGGGCACCGGCTCCGGCGTCCTGGCGCTGCAGATGGCCAAGGCGGGTTTCCAGCAGGTCCTTGCCACGGACATCAACCCGAATGCGATCGAGAGCGTGACGCGGCAGTTGCGGCGGCTCCCGGTGCCGCCCCGGATCGAACTCCAGCACGCGGACCTGCTGGGTGCGGATCGCGGTCCCGTCGACCTCATCGTGTCCAACCCGCCGTGGATGAAGGGCGAGGTGGGCCGGACGCTGGACCTGGCGATGTATTTCCAGGACGGGTTCTTCGAACGATTCTTCGATCAGTCGCTGCAACGCCTCGCGCCCGGCGGCCGCGTCGTGCTCGTGTTCTCGAACATCATCGAGCTCTCGCAGCCCGACGTGCCGCATCCCATCGAGACCGAGCTCGATCGCGGGCGGTTCAGACTGGTGGAGAAACTCACGCGCCGGGTGAAGCCGCTGCGGCGACGCACGCGGGAGAAGGTGGAGGTTTGGGAGTTGGCGGTGGTTTGACGGCGGGGGCGATCAGGAGTGGTGCGAACCGACGGAAGGGAGCGCGCGGTGGCAGTCATCGAAACCACAAGCGCGCCCCATTCGCCCCTCGGCGCGGGCAGCGCTGGGGTGCCGTCGCTGCGTACCGCGCCGCTGACGCCGGGCCTCACCATCGACCCCGCGTTCATTGCACGAGGCAGGCCAGCGGCGGTGTCGACTGCAAGATCGTCTGCCCGTCGAGCCCGTAGACCTGGAAGAACAGGCGAACGTCGCGCAGCCAGGTCAGGTTGGGCACCGCGATCGGCAGGGCTTCCTGCCCCGCGGCGTCGAGGACGCCAACCCCGAGCAGATGACCACCTGCGCCGAGCCAGGACGGTGCCGCGAGCAATGGGTGGGTTACCGCCTCGGCGCGCAGGCCAACGCAGTAGAAGACCGGCATGCCGGTTGGTCCAATCGGGCGCAGGGCCGACGAACCGCCTCTCGCCAGTCCATTGAGCACCTGCCACAGGGACAGCAGGTCGGCCGTTGTGACGTACGGCCCCACGGTAGCCGCACCCGGCACGGTACCGGCACCTCCCGTGACGGAAGTGCGAGCGCCGTGAACGGCGGCGTTCCCCTGGTTGCGAATCCCGACGCCACCCGCGGACACCTGCGAGTCGCCCCCCGCGACGGTGCAATCGGCGAGCCAGGCACTGCCGGCGAGCACCACCAGCGCGTCGGTCGCCGGGTGCTGCGGCAGCACGGCCGGGCCACCCCGGATCCGGCAATTGGCGAACTGCACGCTGCCGCCGTCGACGACCACCGCGGTGCCGCCGAGCTGGACCCAACTGGCCCCGCCGCCGAAGTTGGTGTGCATCGCCGCCAGCCGACCGCGCACCCGGGCCCCGTCGCGAGGTCCGACCACCGTGCCGAGGCTGCATTGCATGAGGATGCACTCGCCCAGCGGCGCGATTTCGAGCCCAGCCGGCGGGCCGTCGAAGCGGCACCGTTCGAACGCGACGCTGCCACGCTGCACCTGGGTGCCGGTGTACAGGTTCATCTGGAACACGTAGGCCTGTTCACCCTGCGGGATGTCGAACGTCACCGGCCCGCCGAGCGGGACCGAGGGTGCCGCGGTGCCAGTACCTCGGATCGTCACACCGGCGGTGACCACGAAGGGCTGGTAGATGCCGTTGGCCACTTCGATCACGTCGCCCCGCTGGGCGGCGGCCAAGGCCTGGTGGATCTGAGGGAACATACCGGGCACTGACAACACCGACTGCGCGCGGGCCGCGGCGGTCGCCAACAGGAGCGGCAGGAGCCATCGCATCCGGGCATGCTACCGCCTGGGGTCGGTCTTGTTCCCGCTGAGGGCCGCGTCATCCGGTGCTCCCGGCTCGGCAACAGCCGTTCGGACCTGCCGCAGAGTCGTTTCCGTAGGACCATCACGAGTCTGCACGGGGTCGAGCGCTGGCTGCCCGCCAATTGTCATCGACGAAGGCCCCGGCTGTCGGGAACACGAGAGCACAGCGATCGCCGCCGGCAGCCTCCGTCGGTTCGAACGGGCGGCGTGTGTCAGCCTGAAGCCGCCGCCTTCGCTACACTGGGCCCCGCCATGGTGTGTCCTGAACGCCGACCCTCACCCGAGGTGAGGCGATGCTGTGTCGAACTAGCGGGTGCAAGTCCCGCCGCGGTAAGCGCCGTAGCACCGCGTAGCAGGCTCCAGTCGTCGCGAGAGATCGCGCCGGCCAAGCGGAGCGTCCAGAGCCTGCGTCGAGGTGAATGCCTCGGACGCGGGGAGCAAAGTCGCAGGCCCAATCCGAAAGGGTGAACCTTGCAGCCTCGTGACAGTAGAGACCCGAAAGGTGGGAAGGCCGAGCCGATCATGTCGCGGCGAAGGCAACAGACTGCGTTCGAACTCGGATCGCCGCAGGACTTCCCCGGGGTAATGAGGAGGGCATGTGACGACAGCTCGACACGGAACAGGAGAGGCCCTCGCCAGCAGCCGACGTCCGGCAAAGGCGGTACCCATAAGCCGAGTGCGAAGGGGTGCCGTGCTGGCAGGGAGTCCGATGGGTCCGTAGTACCAACGAAGCCGGCGGCCATAACGCCGGCGGAGGGAAGGGATCCTGCTTTGGTCGCGCGCGTGGCTGGGGGTAAGTGCGAGGGCATGGCCGCGAGGCCCAACAACCCCACTGAAGAAGTACGAGAACTCCAACACGCGCTCTTTCGTGCCGCCAAGCGAGACCCTGGGCGGCGTTTCCACGCGCTATTCGATCGGATCTGCCGGAGTGACGTCCTGCAGGAGGCGTGGCGACGAGTGCGGAGCAACGATGGCGCTGCCGGCATCGACGGCGTGACGCTGGAGATGATCGAGCGGCAGGGCGTGGCGCAGTTCCTCACGGAAGTGCGTGACGAGATCCGGAACGGGACCTATCGGCCGCAGCCGGTGCGGCGCGTGTGGCTCCCGAAGCCGGACGGCAGGCAGCGACCGTTGGGCATTCCGACGGTCAAGGACCGGGTGGTGCAGACGGCGACGAAGATCGTGATCGAACCGATTTTCGAGACTGGCTTCCTCGACTGCAACCATGGCTTCCGCCCCAGGCGGAGCGCCACGGACGCCCTCGAGAAGCTGCGTATCGAAGGTGGGCGAGGTCGCCACTTCGTCGTCGATGGCGACATCCAGAGCTTCTTCGACACGATCGACCAGAGCGTGTTGATGGAACTGGTAGGCCGCCGAATCTGTGACCGCCGCGTGCTGAAGCTGATCCGGAAGTGGCTGGCGGCGGGCGTGATGTCGGAGGGCCAAGTGGAGCACGACGAAACGGGGACACCCCAAGGCGGCGTGATCTCTCCACTACTCGCCAACATCTACCTGCACGAACTCGATCGCGAGTGGCAACACAAATGCCAACACCTCGGCATCCTCGTGCGATACGCGGATGATTTCGTGGTGCTTTGCCGACGTGAATCCCAGGCGACCGAGGCGTTGCGACGGCTGCGCGAGATCTTCGCGCGGTTGAAGCTCACGCTGCATCCGGAGAAGACGAAGCTCGTGCAGATCGGGCTCGGCAAGGATGGCTTCAACTTCCTCGGTTGCCACCTGCGGATCGTGAAGTCCCGCTTCAAGGGGCGTACGTATCTGTTCCGGTGGCCATCGGTGAAGGCGATGAAGAAGGTCCGTAGCCGGGTGCGCGAACTGACGGACCGCCGCCGCCGGGCTGGTCTGAAGGACGTCGATGAGGTGATCGCGGACCTCAACCCCGTGCTGAAGGGCTGGGGCAACTACTTCAAGACCGGCAACGCGAGCAAGCAGTTCAACCAGATCGACTACTACGTCTGGCGGCGCATCACGCGCATGCTCGGCAAGCAGCGTGGCTTTCACGGCCATCGGCTCGCCTGGCGCGTGGCGCACCAACGGGCGGCGTGGCCGCTGGCGAAGCTGCGTGAACGCGGCCTGCACAAGCTGCTCGGCACGATCCAATACCCAGGGAGCAAGACGGCATGAACAAGACCATCGGTCAGCCGTGTGCGGGAAAACCGCACGCACGGTTGGAAAGGGGGGCTTGGTTGCTCGGGACTTGCTTCTTCAACAAGGCCCAGTAACCAAGCTCTACCAATGTTCGCGGCTGCCGAAGTCGTCCTCCCCCTCCGGGCCCAGGCCAGCACCTGGCTGCGGATCGGGCTCGCGTTGCTCGTCGGCGCCGGCATCGCCGCTGCGGTTCCGTTCGAGATCGCTGCGATCGTGCTGTGTTCGCTCGGCGTCACGCCCCTCGTGGTCGGCCTCGTGCTGCGCGCCGTCGCCGGCCGCCACGAACGGGCCGTCGCCGCCCTGCTCGCTGGCGACGCCGAGCTGCGTTGGTGCTACCCGGAGGCACAGTGGCGCGCCCACGTCGCCGCGGAACGGCGCACCGCGCGGCGATTCGACTGGCTGCTGGTCGGTCTCGGTGCGCTGGCCGGCTTCGGCGCAGCCGCCGGATTCGCCGAGGAGAGCGACGGTTTCGCTGGTTCGCACGCACTCGCTTGGGTGGTGCCGCCGCTGATCGGCGCCCTGTTCGGTCAGGTGGTCGCCACCGTGGTGAGAGCCCACCAGCGCGCGCGGTTCGACCGGATGGAACGTAGTCCCGGTGTGTTCTGCCTGGGCAAGCACGGGATGTACCTGACCGGCAGCTACTGGCCCTGGAACGACATCGACATCTCGTTGCGCGGTGTCGAGATCGACGCCCAAGGCATGCTGTTTCACTTCGCGGTCGGCGACGGCGGCCAGCAGTCGGTGCGGGTGCCGATCGCAGCAGGGCACGATGCCGCGGCGCGGGCATGGGTCGAACGTGGGAACCGCGTTTGACCCCGGCAGGGCTCCTCAGCACGCCATGCCGTCTCTGCCGCGCACTCGCGTGACCGCATCACTGCACGATGATGCCGCCGCCGACAGCAGGCCCGCCCGTCCTGGTCTCCGCGCAATCGGCATCGAGCAAGTCGCGGCGGGCGACCGCCTTGACGGGAATCGGATTGGCTGCTTGGAGCTCCGATTCGAGGTCGACCGATGGCGGTCGCCGCGGCGGCTTCGACCCAGGTCGGTCAACTGCGCAGGAAGCAGTCGGCGGCGTTGGTGAACCGCCAGGTGGCGCCCGGGCTGTCCTGGGTCAACGACTGGAACGTCGTGTAGAGGCCGACGAGGGCCGGATTGGCCGGGATCACGAGGTTCAGCGTGGCCTCGCCGGACGGCGGGATCGTGGCGAATCCGAGGGTGACTCCGGAAACGCGGAACGGTCCTACGACATTGGCGATGGGCGTCGGCGGCTGGCGCAGCGCCAGCGCTTGCAGGTGGATCGCGAGTCCGCCCGGGGCGCCTTGCACCACATGCTGCATCGTCGTGCCGATCGCGAATTGGTTGGCGAACCCGGCCGACGAGCTGCGCAGCTTCAGCGTGGGCAGCACCGGAATGCCGACGCCTTGCCACCGCAGACGTGTCGACAACGGCCAGTTGGCGGTCGCCGTTGCCGTGGTCGCCTGATGCGCGTTGGAGCCGACGCTCCCCAGCGCGTTGATCATGCGCGGCAGGTCGGTGCGCTGGGCGTTCTGGACCGTCATGTGCCCGCCGTCGCCGGCCGGACTGACGACCTTCTGGATCTCGATCACCAGGCTGCTGCTGCCGTCGTGCACGTAAGGGTTGCTGAACTGGATGTCGGTCCACGCCCGGGCGATCCACAGCACGGTCAGGTTGTTGACGTCCAGCACCACCTGAGGGTTGACCATGTTGTTGGCGAAGTTGGCGTTCAGCGCGGTGGCGGTGGTACGGGCCACGCTGATGCGCAGACGGCTGTAGTGCAGCGAGGTGTTGGTGGCGGCGCCTGATTGGCCGATCGCAGCCAGACCGACGAGGACCGAAGCCGGGCCTGGGAGATAGGCGGCCGGGATCAGCACCTGGGTCCGGCCCTCGGCGAACAACCCGGTCGGATTGCAACCGAACGGCACGGCGTTGCCGAAGTTGCCGGTGGTGGCGTCCTGGATGTAGGACGTGGTGGTGGTCTGTTGCGCGGAGACGAATGCGGTGAACAGCAGCGCCGGAATGACGCGGGCGGACAGGTTACGTGGCAAGAGGAGACTCCTGGGTGGTTGCCCAGGCAAGCCACGCGCGGCCGGTTCGTGTTCGGGGATTCTGGCGAATCCACGCGAACGGGCTGCAGCCGCGGCGGACGGGCAGAAGCGGGCGGAAGCCCCGGCCCCTGCAGGAGAAGGCGACCAGTTCGCCCTTGCCGCGCGCAGCGCCAAGCCGGCGACAGAAGGCGCGGGTCAGGACGCCGCGAGGACGGTGCTTTGTTGGCATGCGACGAAGGCTGGGAGTGTCTGGGAATCGGCCGCCGTCGAGTGGCCGCCTCAGCGCGGTCGCGGCGCGCGGGTCAACAGGTTTCTCAACAGGCGCTGGTTGCCCGGCGCCTCGCCGACCCACTTCCACCACAGCGACTCACCGACCGTGATCAGTTCGCCACCGCTCTGCGTGGTTGCCAGCGCGACCAGGGCGTGGGTCTGGTTCGGCAGCGTGGCCAGCGCGATCGCGCCGTTGCGGCACTCGCTCGGCGATGGGCGGCTGGTGCGGAGACGGTCGACGCCGACCAGCATGGGATGGCGGGGCAGATCGTCGGTGCCGATCTCATCGACGCCAAGGCCAGCTGGTTCGTGGTCGAACATCCTGATACCGAACGGTGCCGCCACCTCGTTCAGGCGGGCCACCGTCCCCATGTAGAACGCGTTGGCGCAGAGGATGACCCGGCCGCCGCCGCAGATGAAGCCGTGCAGCAGGGTGACGCTGTCGCGAGGCAGATCGAGCAGCGCGCTCTCGCCGAGCAGCACGATGTCGACGCGTGCCAGGGCCGTCGCGTCGATCCGGACCTTTTCGCGCTGCAGTCGATAGTCGACGTCGAGTCGCGCTTGACCGACCAGTTCTCGCCACGTCGCGAAGATCTGGCCGTCCGACGAGGAATCGCACTCGAACGGGGTGTCGGTCACCAGCACGCGGCTGCCGCCTGGCACCGGCGGCGTGATGGTGGCTGTCACCGGCAGCTTCGCGATCGCCTTGCCGCGCCGGACGGTGACTTCGACTGCGACCTCGCCGGCCGCCACGGTTGGTACCTGCAGGGCGACCGTCGTGTTCATCGACCCATCGGATCCTTGCCAGGTTTCGGCCTCGAGAATGCGGAAGCCGGGTGGCACTTCGACCACGGCGTCTTTCCCACCATCTCGGGGATCGGCCCAGCGCACCCTGAAGCTGGCTTCGACGATGGCGCCGGTGCGGAGTTCGCCGAGCGTCAGGTCGGCCGGGAAGACCGTCGGATCGCTGCGTTCCTGGGCCAGGAGGTCCGGCACGACGCTGCACGTCACGCCAATGGCCACGAGCGCGGAACGAGCGATGCGGAAGAGCATGGGCATGTCCTCTGGAGCCTCGCCGACGGTAATCTGTCACGGACTGTCCGACCCGATGTCATGAAACCGGCAAGACTGGCGTGGATGGCGCTCTCGTGCAGCGCGTTCTTGTGGGCGCAGAACCCCGACAAGGGCGACGCGCCGCGCGCTGGCGGGGCCGATCCGTTCACCGGCGGGGAACCGAAGGCCATGCAGGCTGCGGGCATCGTCGGCTATGGCCCGTTCCCTTGGGCCAACCACCAGCGCACCGAAGATGTCGACAACGTGCTCGGCACCAACCGGCTGGTGTGGATCGAGACCGCGCACTTCGTGATCGGTTGCAGTCTGGCGCCGGCGGCGATGCCGGAAGAGCCGGAGGCGCGCAAGTTCGTCAACGCCGAGTTGCAGCGGCTGAACAAGCGCTGGTCGAAGTTCCCGGCCCGCGCGAGCAAGCTCGATCCGTGGTTGCGCCTGCACCTGTATGCATTGCGTGCCGAGGAGCTGTACGCCGAATTCGCCAAGCTCGTCGGTCACGACGAAAAGGACGGCTCGCACCTCGGGCAGAAGGGCAAGTTCGCGCTGCTGTTGCTGCAGAAGAAATCGGATCTGGTGCGCTATCACGATCGCTTCTGTAGCAGCAAGAGCGAGATGTCCCAGCGGCACTACTACGACAAGACCGGCCAGCATGGGTTCGTGCTGACGCCGGAAGGCGACGAGATCCGCGACGAGGCGTCGGTGCACGCGCAGTTCCGCTACTTCCTGATCGAGATCTTCGCCGATGCCAAAGGCGGCATGCCGTTCTGGTTGTCGATGGGGCTCGCGCATTGGTACGAACGGCAGGTGTCGACGCGGACGATCCTGGCGCCGATCAAGAACGACGAGAGCGTCGATGCGTCGGTGCAGCATCTGTGGCACGACAAGATGAAGGCGCGTTGCAAACACGAGAGCAACCTGCTGCAGTTCCACGAACTGGCGACCAAGACGGACCTCGGTTACTACGGCCATCTGCAGGCGTGGTCGCGGGTCGATTGGATGATGGCGCAGGAACGCCGCAAGCTGCAGGCGTTCCTCGCTGGTCTGCAGGGCGGCCACGGCATCTCGCGGCAGATCGAGTGTCTCGAGCAGGCGTTCGGGCTGGAACCGGAAGCGTTCGATGCGACGTGGCGGGCGTGGGTGTTGAAGACCTACAAGTGACCGAGCATGCGGTGAGGCCGGCTTCTGCCGTGTCGTCTCACCTCGGATTTTCGAGAGAAGTGAAGACCACCATGCTGTTCCGGTCACCAATAGGCAGAAGCCGCCGCGGGCTTGCTGACCGACGTGGTTCAGCAGTTGCGGGACAGGCAGGCGGCAGGCAGGCGACACTGCCGCTTGCTGTGCGATCTACCCCCATTTGAGGTGTACAGAAGCATGGAACAGTCCAGCCTGGCAGTAGGTGGTGACGTGGCATTCTCGGCCATGATGTTGGCGGGGGCGTTCTTGCTCGCAGGGGCGCCGCCGAACTGTGTCAACACGACGTGTTACCCCGAGATCTACGAGTACTATTCTTCGACCTTGGTGCCGTGCAAGGAGGGGCCGTTTGGCAAGTGTGATGCGTCGTGTCCATGCAAAGAGGTCGAGCTCTACTCAGAGTGGTTCCCGGCGCAGTACAGGGTTGTGACCTGTGCGTGCGGTGGTGCTGAGGAGAATCTGCCTCCGTGCTACGGTCAATTCCGGATCGACATGCTCGGCGGAACTCCGATTGTGTTTGTCTCGTCTTTCCTAGGGTGCTATTCGCCGGAAGACTGCTGGCAGGACGCGCTATGTGTCAATGTCGGTAGCCAGGCGCAACCGCTCTGTCATTGCAGCGAGGGCTCGTGATCGGCATCGAGTCCACCACGCACCGCGTCCCCATCTGCCCAGTGACGAAATGCCTTGAGTGGCTTGGCTTTCATCCAATGGCGAAACCCAGAGCGCGAGTCGTCCTGACCATTGCGGTAGTCTTCAGCCTGGCAGCAGTTCTGACCTGGTTGGGGTACCCTGCACCGGTCCCCGAGCGTTCGAGGCCTGAGGGTGTCGCCCCGTCTGCTGGACACCAGGTGGCAGCGTCCCATCCAAGTAGGCCAAGCGAGGGTGTCGAGGTCGCCGGCGAATATCACCGTGTACCAGTCGACGTGTGTGGCAGCGTGGTGGTCGAGCTGATATCTGCCTCGGGACGGGAGCCCGTCTCCGGTTTGGGCGTAGAGCTGTCCTCTCTGTCGGCCGAGACTCGCGACACTCGCCATGCTCGGACAGATGTCAAGGGGCACGCGGTATTTGAGGCCGTCCCACCCGGCTCCTACTCGATCGGGCATGGTTCGGGTGTTCATGTCCAACTGGCGAATTCGCCGAAATCGGTGACGGTGTCGCCTCGCACTGAATCAAGAGTAACGCTGGAACTCTTCGAGGTGCTCGTTGCCGGCGTGACCTTCAATGGTGTTCAGCCCTACTCGGTCAGAGTCGAATGGGAAGGATCGGCCTTGGTCATGAGCCTGTCCGCCTTCGACCAGGGCCAGCTCCACGCCGTAGTCTCCGAGATCACGCGTCGGTTTGGACCGCACGCCGTACCGTGTTTTCCCGCTGATGGTCGTCGGCGACATGGGACCATTGGTGCTTTTTTTGAGCGCGAGGGCCTCCACGAGTTTCCAGTCGCCTTGGCAAGCTTGGACGATTTTGGGCTCACGACTATCGACAGTTCGGCCCTGCCGGTGCACCCGGACTCTGCGGCCGGACGCTGTCTGGTTCGCGTGACGATGCCCTCGGGTGGAATGGCGGAACTGGGGCGGGTTGTCCTGTGCAGGAAAGCGAAGCGGAAGGGGCTGCAGAGTGTTTCAGCGACGATAGGCGCAGAGTGTCTGGTCCCGCCCGGTGACTACGAAATGGATCCAGCTGGACTGCCGTTTCCGTACTCGCTGACGACGGACAGGCGCGGATCGCGAAAGGTGCGCTTGAGCATCCAGCCTGGTCGCCTTTCCAAGGTCGGCCTCACTACCGACGTCGAAATGGCGCCTTGCCAGGTTGGCATAGGTGGGACGACGCCGCGCCTTGTCATCTTCGGAGTTGACAACCCACGTGGCGAGACTGTCTGGGGCAACTACGTCCGTCTGGAGCCGGGCAAGGAAGTGGTTGTCTGGCTTCCCGTAGGGGCGGCCTGGGTTGCTCCTTGGTCGACGGTCCCCGACGTGCGGCGGAAGGCGGCGGTCAATGTTTGTGGCGGCGGAGTCATCGTGGATGTCCAATCACTGTGGAAGTCATGAAGTTCGTGCCAGGCACGCAGGCGCTTCGTTGGGCACTCGGTCTTGGGTTTCTTGCCACTCTTGCGCTGAAGATAGGGGCGCCGGCCGTGGGAGTCCAACGCTTCGGGTGGGTGGGGTACTTGTCGATAGTAGCCGTCGAGGTCAGCGTGGTTCTGTTGCTCATGCTTGGTCGACTTCGTCTGGCCGCAGCCACTTCCGGCGTCTTCTGCTTTCTCGGCGGCTTGGCTGCCGTTCTGAGCGATGGTGGATGCGCTTGCCTTGGCGGAGTCGTGGTTTCGCGCGGCCAGCACCTTCTGTTGGCGGGGGGCCTGGGTTTGGTGTCAGTGGCGCTGTTCCTGCGTTCGGCAAAAGGTGTTTCGGCAAGCCGGGGAATCGTCGAGCCGCGTCTCGGCGTCCAGGGCTCCGTGCAGGGCCGCTGACATCTCAAGTGCCGCGTGTTGTTACGGCGACGAAATCGCGCCGAGCCGGCGACGCAGTGTGGCGCTCACACTGGTACGGTCGAACGCGAAACCAGGCGGTGGATTGCCGTTGCCCTGACAGAGCTTTCGCGCCAGGGGAATGCCCATGCCAAACCGCTGCACGAATCCGAGCACCTTCAGGCCCTCGGCGAGCGTCGGATTGCGGCAGTCGGAGGCGCCTGGTCTGCCGAAGTTCTCCTCGTGCACCTGGCCGAACAGGCCGCCTGGACTGTGGACTTCGATCCGGTCATCGAACTGATACCAGGTCACGGGCGCATGCGACGTCTCGTAGTTGCGGTGCATCACCGCGTTTGCGAGCAGTTGGCGCAACGCATCGGGTGGGTAGTCGAAAGCGCGGACTTCCGTCAGGTGTCCGGCGACTTCCGTGGCTACGCGGTTGTTGGCGGCGGCGAGATCGTCTGCGCGCCGCAGGAGGTTCGGAACTGTGCCAGTCAGGGTCTTCTGGTCGGCGATCGGATCGGTGACCGATCGCCCCTGGAACCGCGCGAACTGCACGTAGGCTCCGGGCAGCCAGTAGCGCGGATCACGACCAAACAGCAGGATGGCGGCGGCATTCGGCGTGCCGTCCCGCGAGGTCAGGTGCAGCGCCGCCAACTGGTGCTCGATCGAGCGGTCGTTCTCCGCCAACGTCTCCGCGGCAATGGCACGCGGCAGATACTCGTTCGTGAAGATCGAGAGATCGAGATCGGCGCTGGTCGAACCGCGAACAGGTCGCTTGTCGAACGGCAGGTCGGCTGCCTGGCGCCGTTCGACGAGGATCCGTTCTTCGTCGCGGCTGGCGATTGCGCGCCGGGGGCCCACTCGGATCCAGACGCGGCCGTCGTAGCGAACCGGCGGGTCGTTGTGGGGGCGTACGATGACAACGGCGATGTCCGAACCGAACAGTCGGCGCTTCTCGACGGTCATCACCGGAAGCGGGAGGATCCGACCGTCGGCGCGGATGCCGGCCAGGTCCAGTAGGAGTCGATCGTCGATGGGGGTGCCGGCGGGATTGCCGGCGTCATCCAGGCCCAGGAACACGATGCCGGCGCGACGCCGATCCGGCATGTCGTTGGCGAAAGCGCAGACAGCCTGGGCAACCCGATCCTTGTCAGACAACGAGCGCTTGCGTTCGACGCCATCGGACTCGAGGTCGCGCGCAAGCGCTTCCAGTTCGGCATCTGAGTAGGACAAGTTCAATGGACTGTCAGCCGAATCTAGCGAACCTCACGACCGAGTGCTACTGGAGCCGTGCGAGCCGGAGCCCCGTCAGCGAACGCGCCGCGAACTCGAACTCGAACACCCGGTCGACGCCGGTCACCTCAAACGTCCGCAACGCCACATTGGTCGGCGACTCCAGCGTGTTCGTGGCGTCGAGACTGCCGCCGGTCAGCACCGCCCCTTCGCCGATCGGCGCCAGCTTCCCGCAGGCCGACAGGTCCAGCCGCACGCGCTGCGCCTCGCTGGCGCCGTTGACGACCTTCAGCACGAGATCACCGGTGTTCTCGACGCGGCTCGCGACCGCCGTGAACCGCGCCGCGCGTTCCAGCCCGCTCGCCGTCATCGGCAGCAACGTGTCGGCGCGGTGCCGGGCGAACAGCACCTGCGCCCAGTAGCTCGGTGTGCCGCCGGTCCGCAGGCCGTCGAACAGGATCGCCGCTGGGCCCGGTTCGCGGTTGCCGGTGCGCGACACCATCGGCGAGCCGGCTGCCATCACGACGTGGTCGCTGGCGCGTTCGAGGCCGCACAGGAACGCGGCTTCGGCCAACGCTGCCTGCAGGCTGCCCGGGGTGTTCTTGGTTGCATGGCTGCCCACCATGACCTTGGGGCCGGCGCGAGCGACGGTGGCGTAGTGGTCCATCTCATCCCAGAACCAATCACTCGGCTGCTCGAAGTGCTCGGCGATGATCGCAGACGCTTGCGGCTTCTGCGCGCCGATCGTGACCAGATCCGGATAGGCAGTCTGCCATGCCGGCGCGAGCGTCTCGGCCAGTTCGATGTGCCGCAGCCCAAAGGGCTCCGGATGACCGGCCCTGACTCGCTCCCCGCCATGGTCTGTCGTAGCGGGGCCTCTGGCGTACTCGATGGCGGCGAGTACCGATTCGGCGCCGCCGGCAGCGATCAGCACCGGATCGGCGCGCAGATCCTCGCTCAGCTGCAGGAACGCATGCAGAACGGTGCGATCGTCGGTCAGCGGAAATCGGACGAACCCGGGCCGCAGCGCCTGCAGCATCTCGACCAGATCCCGCCGCAGACCCCGTGGGCGCAACTGGAAGGTGTCGAGCGGACACAGCGACAGTGAATCGAGCCACAACGTTCCCGGCCCGCGGCACGTGATCGCAAAGCGCGCATCGGGGTCGGTCACCGGTGCCTCGAGTCGCAGTTCGTACGGCCGCCATTCGGTGGGGACGCCGCGGAGTTCGAGCTCGCTCAGCACCTCGCCGCTGCTGCGGGTCAGCGACGCGACCAGGCTGGCCGGCAACGCGTCGTCGCGACGGACATGGAGGCGAAGGGCATAGGCGGCGCCTTCGCGCAGCGGCAATGCGGCGTGGCCGGCGGTGACGACGGCGGCAGCACCCTGCTCGATCCGAAGCCGGAGGGCATGGGGCGCGGTCTGGTCGTGCGGCCGTTCGGTATCGCGCGTCAAGGTCGCCTTCGCGCCGGTGTCGAGTTCGAGCATCCAACCCGGCGGGATGCCGTCGGCGCCCGGCTGCTCTTCCAACTCGCCGTTGCGTAGCAGCTCCGCTTGCAGCCCGCTGCCGTCGGTGAGATCGTTCGCCACGAGGTTGATGCCGTGCAGGGTTGCCGGGACCGGCGATCCGGGGCGGTCGCCATGCACGATCAGGGTCGGCAGCTGCTGCGCGCTCGCCACGACGGTCAGCGCCAGCAGGACGAACGGCAACGGTCTGGTCATGATCGCGATGGCTCCGAGGATAGTCCACGCGACCGTCGCCAGGAGCACCATGCCAGGTTCTTCAGCGCGGCAGCGTCACGCCGCGAACGAACTGCCATACCACTTCGTAGAAGTTGCGCGCGCCGGTCACCGTGGGTTCGCTGCCGAGCAGGAACGGCGGCTCACCGGTCAGTGACGCGATGCCGAAGAACGGCCGCAGCCAGAACGCGAACTGACCGCCGACGGCAAGCGTGACGAGGAGCCATGCCAGGGTCGTCCATCGAGCGCGGTTCCTGTCGATGCCGAGTTCGCGCTGCAGCGTGCGGGTCTGATGGACGACGGCGATGGCGCCGGCGCAGGCGATGAGCGCGATGCCGGTGCCGACGAACAACGGGTAGCCGCCGAGATCCGGGCCGCTGGGCGGCGTCATCGTCTGTCCGAGGAACCAGACCGCAGGCGCCAACGCACCGAGCAGTCGCGCCAAAGCGATGAACACCGAACCGGCGGCGCTTACCAAGGCCCGCAGCCGCAACGGCACGCCGAGCAGCGCGGCGGTCAGCAGGTAGGTCGCGGCGCAGATCGCGGCGGTGCCAAGCAGCAGCAGCGGGACCTTGATGGCGCTGCGCCACGCATAGAGCAGGTTCTTGCTGGCGCCGATGGCGAAGCCGAATGCGGCCGCGGCGAGCAGCGTCGTGGTGCCGCCGAGTGCCGTTCGCCACGCGGCATTCACGGCAGCAGACCGATCACGCGGGCCATCCGCCAGGTGATCGTGACCAGCAGCGCGGCCCACAGGAGCCACGCCACCTGGGTCACATCGTTTGTCGACGGTAGCGGCGACTTCAGCATCATCCGCAGCAGTTCGCCGAGCCCGGCCAGCAGGCCGATGGCGGCGAGGACGATGCCGATGACGTGGGCGTCGATCGAGTCCGCATTGCGCATCGTCTGGTCGAGGAACCACAGGATCGGCGCGAAGCCCAGCGTGAACAGGCTGGCGACCAGGGCGACGAGCAACGCCAGCACCAGGGTCTGTGTCGGCTGGCAGCGGCAGCCCAGATAGACCGAGACGATGTGCAGCGACGGCCAGCACAGCAGCACCGAGCCGGTGTAGAGCGCTGGTAGCCGCCACCCGCCGCTGCCGGCCAGGGCGAGGCCGAACGGCAGCACCAGCAGGGACGAACCGAACAGCAGCACCAGCGCCAGCGTGCCGAGGCCACGGCCATGGCCGACGGTCGCCGCCAGTCGGCCGCGTTCGCCGAACACCAGGTTCAGCAGATGTTGGGGATTGCGACAGGTTGCCCCGAGTTCCTGTGCCGATAGCGGCTCGGAGGTGGACGCGGGGGTCGGCGGCGTAGACTCGCTCATGGCGAGCACTTTACACGGCAAAGTAACGGCTGTCGAGTGCCTGGGGAAGCCCGCCACCGACCCCGCTGCCAGCGATCCGGCAGAACGAGTGAACCGCCGGCTCGGCGGTTCGTTGTCGACCGCGGCGCACCGTCGTCCCCTCCGCGCCAAGGAACTCACCGATGCACCGTGCCCTGCTCGGCGGTCTGGCGACCGCCTGGTTCTGTCTGTCTCCGGCCGTCGCGCAACAGCCAACGCCAGCTCCGACGATGCTGGCGACCGAACACCATCTGTTCGTGCTGCGCGGCGACGTGCTCTATCAGTTCGACGTCAAGACGTTGAAGCTGCGCCACCAGTTCACGTTCCCCGCGGGCGTCGTGCCGGCGTTGCCGGTCGCGGCGGCCTCTGCTCTCACGGAGCCGCCGCCGCCACCACCGTTGCCGGCAGCTCGCAGTGCCGAGGACCTCGGCAAGAGCCTGACCCGGGCCCTGATGTGGCTGGCGGCCCACCAGGACGACGACGGTCGCTTCGACTGTGACTCGTTCATGAAGCACGACGACACCGGGGAACCGTGCAATGGTCCAGGCAATGCGGTGCACGATGTCGGCGTGACCGGTCTGGCGCTGTTGGCGTTCCTGGCCGATGGCAGCAACCTGCGCGAGGGACCGTGGAAGGAGCAGATCCAGAAAGCGACGAAGTGGCTGCGCTCGCAGCAGGACGACAACGGTCTGTTCGGCACTGCGGCGTCGCACGACTTCATCTACGACCACTCGATTGCCGCGTTCGCGATGAGCGAGGCCTACGGGCTGTCGAAGGCGAGGATCCTGAAAGAGACGGCGCAGCGCGGGCTCGACTATCTCGAATCGCATCGCAATCCATACGCGGTCTGGCGCTATCAGCCGCGCGACAATGACAACGACACCTCGGTGACGACGTGGGCGCTGGCGGCCTGCATGTCCGGCAAGTCCTTCGACCTGAACGTGTCCGACTCGGTCGGCAAGCTGGCAGCGGTGTGGTACGATCAGGTCACCGAGTCGAACGGCCGCGCTGGCTACACCAAGGCCGGCGAACCGTCGTCGCGGCATCCGGGTGATCATGTGGCGCGTTTCCCGCCCGAGCTGGGAGAAGCCATGACCGCAGCGGCGCTGTTCGGCCGCGGGTTCCTGGGACAGGGGATCAAGGACAAGCCGATCCTGAAGGCTTCCGCCGACCGGCTGCTGGCGCGCCTGCCGGCCTGGTCGCCCGACCGGATCGATCCGGTCTATTGGTTCTTCGGCACGATGGGCATGTTCCAGATCGGCGGCGAACACTGGCAGCAATGGTCGCGCGCACTCGGCATGCTGGTCGACCATCAGAGGAAGGACGGCAACTTCGCCGGCTCGTGGGATCCGGTCGGTGTCTGGGATGACGACGGCGGCCGCGTGTTCGTGACCGCGCTGAATGCGCTGTCGCTCGCGTCGTTGCATCGCGCCAGCAAGCTCGTGCGATAACGGCTCGGGCGACCTGCCCGGGTTCAGGTGGCGACGGGCCGATGGTCGAAAGAGCGTCGGCCACTGCGCATGATGGGGCGATGACTCTGCACCGTCCTGCCGTCCTGCTGCTGGCGACGCTGGCAGCCTGCTCGTCCCACCCGAAAGCCGATCCGATGCCGACCACAGAAGCTCCGCCGGCGCCCGCGCTGGCGGCCGACAATCCGTTCGCTCAGCCAAGTCCGTTACCGTTCCAGGCGCCGCCATTCGACAGGATCCGCGACGAACACTACCTGCCGGCGTTCGTCGAGGGCATGCGGCAGCAGGCTGTGGAGATCGCGGCGATCGTGCGTTCGGGCGCGCCGACGTTCGCCAACACGATCGAGGCACTGGAGCGCTCGGGGGCGCTGCTGACGCGTGTGCGGCGCGTGTTCTTCAACCTGACCGAGTCGCACACCAATCCCGCGATCCAGAAGGTGCAATCCGAGGTCGCGCCGATGCTGGCGCGGCATGCCGACGACATCTTCCTCGACGGTGCGTTGTTCGCCCGCGTGCGCGCCGTGCACGATGCGCGCGCCACGCTCGGTGATCCCGAGCAGGTCAGGCTGGTCGACCGGATCCACACCGACTTCGTCCGCAACGGCGCGCGGCTGTCGCAAGACCAGCAGGCGAAGCTGCGCAGCTACAACGAACAGTTGTCGACGTTGACGACGCGGTTCCAGGAGAAGCTGCTCGCCGACACCAACGATTCGGCGGTCGTCTGCGACGATCGCGCGCAGCTCGCGGGTCTGGACGACGCGGCGATCTCGGCGGCGGCCGATGCGGCGACAGCGGCCGGCAAGCCGGGCAGGTTCCTGCTGACGCTGCAATTGCCGAGTTCGCAGGGGATCCTGGCGTC
This sequence comes from Planctomycetota bacterium, assembly GCA_016713175.1. Taxonomy (GTDB): domain Bacteria; phylum Planctomycetota; class UBA1135; order UBA1135; family UBA2386; genus JADJPQ01. Next base: position 125,094 of record JADJPQ010000003.1, on the reverse strand, counting down.
TCTGCGCGATCCGGCGACGCGGCGGCGCGTGTTCGAGGCGTCGATCCGGCGCGGCGCGCGCGGCAATGCCAACGACACCAGCGCGCTGGTGCTGCAGATCGCGCAGCTGCGCGCCGAGCGGGCGGCGCTGCTCGGCCACGCCAACCATGCCGCCTATGTGCTGGCCGACGAGATGGCCGGCACGCCCGAACAGGTCGAGTCGATGCTCGCCAGCATGACCAAGGCGATCGTCACCAAGACGCGCGCCGAAGCGGCGGACCTGCAGGCTCATCTGGACCAGTCGGCACCGGGCAGCAAGCTGCAGCCGTGGGACTGGTCGTTCGTCGCCGAACAGGTCCGCAAGGCGCGCTACGACTTCGACGAGTCGATGGTGCGCGCGTATTTTCCGCTCGATCGGGTGCTGCGGGATGGCCTGTTCTTCATGGCCCAGGAGCTCTACGGCATCACGCTGCGCGAACGGGTGGACCTGCCGGTCTATCATCCCGACGTTCGCGTGTTCGATGTGATCGACGCCGACGGCAGCCAGCTCGGGCTGTTCTATGCCGACTACTACGCGCGGCCGAGCAAGCGCGGCGGCGCCTGGATGGACAACTTCGTCGACCAGAGCACCCTCCTCGGCAGCAAGCCGGTGGTCGTCAACGTGATGAACCTGCAGAAGCCGGGGCCCGGTCAGCCGACGCTGCTGGGCTTCGACGAGGTCACCACGCTGTTCCACGAGTTCGGTCATGGCGTGCATGGGCTGTTCTCGAACTGCCGCTATCCGCGCGTGTCGGGCACCTCGGTGCCGCGCGACTTCGTCGAGTTCCCGTCGCAGTTCCACGAGGACTTCGCGTTCGATCCGCGGGTGCTGCAGCGCTGCGCCAGGCACCATGCGACTGGTGAGCCGTTGCCGCAGGAACTGGTCGACAAGATCCGGAAGGCCCGGACGTTCGGGCAGGGCTTCGCGTCGTTCGAATACGTGGCGGCGGCGCTGCTGGACATGGCGTGGCACTCGCTGGCAGCCGGGCAGCCGGTCGACGACGTCGGCAGGTTCGAGGCCGAGGCGCTCGCCAAAGCCGGCGTCGCCTACGAGCTGGTGCCGCCGCGCTATCGCAGCACCTATTTCATGCACGTCTGGCCGGGTGGCTACTCGGCGGGCTACTACGCGTATCTGTGGAGTGAAGCGCTGGCCGCCGATGGTTTTGCGGGCGCGATGGAGAACGGTGGCATGACGCGCGCCAATGGCCAGCGCTTCCGCGACACGGTGCTGTCGCGCGGGCTGACGCGCGATCCGATGGCGATGTATCGCGAGTTCCGCGGCCGCGACCTCGACACCAAGGCGGTGCTGGCGCGACGCGGCTTGCTGTAAGCGCTACCTGGCGGCAGGCGCCGTCACGGTCCGATCGGGCATGCCACGGATCGGATCGTCGGCGCGCTCGAGCGCGATCAGTTCGAGCAGCGCCAGCGCCTCGCCGGCGGCACCGAGCATCAGATCGATGTTGTGGCCCGAACTGTTGGCGGCGACCGGACCGCCCGGCACGCTCTGCCCGTTCTTCCACTTCCTGCCATCGCCGTCGGCGATCGCGACTTCGAGCAGATAGTCGCCCGCCTTTCTGGCGAACGCCGCATGCGCCGGGTCCTTGCTCACGCGGTGCAGGTCGCAGAAGAACTCGACGACGCCGGCGACGCCGCAGCAGTAGCTCGGCGGCACGTACGGCTTCTTGCCGTCGGTCCCCGCCTTCTCGGCTTCGGCGGCGTAGGCGACGACGAACTTCGCGCCTCTGTCGGCGATCTCGCGGTAGCGCGCTTCGCCGGTGATCGCATGCAACAGCAGGAACAGTCGGCCGGTGCCGACCGGGCCGTGACACCAGCCGCCCATGAACGCGCCCGGTGACCGGTCCGAAGCGGCCCATTTCAGCCCGTCGCCGTCGGCCACCGCGTTCTCGATCATCCATTCGGCGCCGTCCTTCGCCGCCTGCAACAGTTCGGCATCGCCGGTGTGCGCGGCGATGCGCGCCAGCGCGTAGGCGACGCCGGCAGTGCCGTGGCTGAAGTTTGGCATGTGCGTCTGCATGCCGCCCATCGACAGCACCCAGGTCGGCAGTTGTTTGTCAGCGTTCGCCTTCGAAGGCTCACGGACGGCCGCTTCGACCAGGCCATGTCCCGTCCGCCTGGCGGTGTCGACGAACCTGGCGTCCTTGGTCGCCAGCCCGAGTTCGAGGAAGAACAGCGCGGTGCCGGCATTGCCGAAGATGATGTCGACCTGTTTGTCGAAGGTCAGCGGGCCGTCGTCGTCCTTGGCGCGGGCGAGCAGCGCTTCGCCGACTTCTACGGCGACCGCCAGTGCCGCCGCATCGCCGCGCAGGGCATGGCGGATCAGGAAGGCCTGGCCGACGCCGGCATCGCCGGTGTAGAGACCGGTGACGCCCATCGTGCCGCCGCGGGTCCAACTGGCGCGGCCGCGGCTGTCGGCGCGCTTCTGGGCGATCAGGCCCTTGGCGGTCTGGTCGGCCAGTTCGCGGGCGCGGGCGTCGTCGAGCACGGCCGCGGCGTTCTCCAGGAAGATCAGCACGCCGGCGGTACCGCCGTAGACGATGGCTTGCGGCGGCGTTCGGGCACCTTCGGCGGACGGAAACAGCACGGCGCCCTCGACCCCCTGGACCGGCACGGCCTGGCGGGCGATCCACGCAATGGCGCCGCGGACGGTGTCGCGCAGCGGTTCGGTCTTCTGGTCCTGGGCGGGGATGGCGGCGGTCAGGCCGCCGAGAACGGCGAGCAGGGGGATGCGCATGGGTTTCTGTGGGCCAGGATCCGGATGGGCTGTTGCGGGATTCTCAATTGGGCGAGCCCGGCTGCGCTACGCCGAGCGAGAACGCAACCACAGCGCCGCGAAAACCAGCGCCATCGCGACGCCAAAGCGGACTCCTGGGACCGGCTGGCCCATCGCCATCGCCAACCCCGCGGCGACCAGCGGCTGCAGGTTGATGTAGATCGCGACCTGCGAACTGCGGACGTGGCGCAGGGCCCAGGTGTTCAGCGAATACGTCAACACCGTAGCGAGCAGCACGCCATACAGACCAAACCACACGACCGGCGGCGTCACGACGAGTTGCCAATCGGCAGCCGTCAGGGTTGGCCCGCTCCAGGCCCCGGTCATCAGCGACGCCGCGACGAACATCGCGGCAGTCGCATGCCAGCTGTCGATGCCGCCGCCGATCCGCCGCATCAGCACCAGGTGGCAGGCGAAGGAGATGCCGTTGGCGACGGTCAGCAGGTCGCCGATCAGTTGATTGCGATCGAGCGGCTTGCCGGCGGCGAGGATCTGGTCGAGGCCGAGCAGGTATTGGACGCCAAGCAGCGCGAGCACGATCGAGCCGATCTTGGCGAGGGTCAGCCGTTCCTGGCCAACCAGCACCGCGACGATCAGGGTCCAGGTCGGGATGCAGGCGTTGATGACGGCGGAGTGTTCGGCGGTGGTCAGCGCCATGCCTTCGGTGAACAGGACCTGGTTCAGCACGACGCCGAGGAACGACGCGACCACGAGCATCGGCACGCGTCGCCACGGCAGCCGGCCGCGGCCGAGCGCGAAGGCGAGGGGGACGAGGAAGACGGTGGCGGCGGCGATCCGGAAGAACACCCAGGCGCGCGCGGGGAGGCCGGCCTCGAGGATCTGTTTGGTGAAGACGTAGTTGGCGCCGAACAGCAGGGAGACGGCGATCAGCGCGGCGTGGACGCGGGTGGTGGGCGGCAAGGCGTGGGCACTGTGCGGCGGTTCGCGTTCCGGTGCAATGTCGAGATGGAGGTCAACCTTCGACGAGATCCTGGACAAGCTGCCGAAGTTCGAGGGGCGTCTCGAACCCGACATCGCGACCATTCTGCGACGCGAGCGCCAGTCGCGATGATCGTTCTCGATGCGTCGGTGGTCGTGGAACTGCTGTTGCGGACGGCCCGCAGCGAGGCGGTTCGCGAACGGCTGCGCCGCGGTTCATTGGCGCATGCCCCGTTGCTGCTGGATGCTGAGGTCGGCGCGGCTCTCCGGCGCCTCGAACGATGCCGCGTGCTGACGGCGGCGCATGCCACCGAGGCGTTGAGCGCAGCGGTGCAGATGCCGATCTCGCGGCATCCGCTGGCAGTGTTGTTGCCCCGGGCCTGGGAGTTGCGCAAGAACATCGCGGTCTACGACGGGATGTACGTGGCGCTCGCCGAGGCCTTGTCGGCGCCGCTGTTGACGACGGATCGACGGTTGGCGCGAGTCACGGGTCTGCGCGCTGCGATCGAAGTGGTCTGACCATGCATCGGCCGGGCGGCAGCGCCTTCAGTTCCAGAGGATGTGGCGCATCCGGCTGGATGCGGTCAGTCCCGGCGCCTGCGGGCACACGGTGGCTGCCGAGCCGAAGCTGAGCCACTGAGTCTCCAGGGTGGTGCCGAGGTAGATCGGATCGCACGGGGTCGGAAAGCCACGCGTGGCGATGCCGCCGAACTGCGGTACGAACTCCATCGACACCGGCGTCGTCAGGGTGCAGGTGCCGCAGAAGATGCAGTTCGTGCACGGCGAGATGCTGCCATCGTGATAGCCGATCACGAGGAAGGTCGCGGTGCCCGCCGGCAGTCCACTGACGGCGAAACCGAAGGCTTCGTTGCCGATGACGAACGGCGGGTTCAGCAGGCTCTGCACCCCACCCTGGCCGCAGTTCGCCGGCAGTTCGAGGTTGAACGGAAACCCGCGGCCGAGACTTTCGAAGCGTTGCCCGAAGAGATCCCGTGCGCTGCTGCCTGGCGCCGTGAAGCTGATCATCGAGTCGTTGCGGGCGATGTCGAACAGCGTCGCCGAGGCCAGTCTTGGCGTGCCCGGGCCGCTGCTGCCAGTGGCGGGCAGGGCGACGCGGGAATTGCACGGCGACCGGTCGTCGGCGAGCAGTTGCGCGTGCGTGGTCGTGACCCCGGTGGTGCTGGTCGAAGCCCAGACCAGGGCATGGCGGTTGCCCAGGCGTGCCAGATCCGGCGCGTGTTCGTCGCCGCTGCCGCCAGCCACCACGATCCCCGATGCCCGCAGGGTCACTCCGGCGGCGGTTTCGTCGATGAGCGCGCAGGCGATGTCGCGGTGCGGTGTGCCGATGGTCGACGATTCCCGTTCATAGGCCAACATGCCGGTGCCGAGTGCCGGTGCGGTCTCGTCGAGCACGCTCGAACCGAGGATCAGAGTCGAGCCCAGCAGTGTCAGGTTGCGCGTCAGGCCGCGGACGGCCAGGTCACGGCTCAGCGCGCCCTGGAAGCTCCAGGCGAGGCTCAACCGGGAGGCGCCGTCGGCTGCCTTGCTGATCGCGAGATCGTCGGTGCCGCCGCTGATCACGGTCACCGGGGAGCCGATCAGCGCCGGGATCAACGTCGCGGGAATGCTGACTTGCTGCACGAAGATGCCGTTCGGTGTGCGCCAGGCCACGATGGCCTCATCGTCGCTGGTGGTCGAGTCGCCGGCGACCACGGGTGCCTGCTCGTCGTCGGCCGTGGCCGCAATCGAGATCGGCGTCTGGACCGTTCCGGTTGCGGCGCCGACGGCGGTGCCGCGGATGTTGGTCGGCACGTTGCGCACGGCGGCGTGCTGCCACGCGACGAAGAACTGGTCGCGGGCGTTGACGTTGCCAACACGCGGGTGCGAGGCCACGCCGTTGCTGGCGTCGATCACCAGTCCGGTCGCCAGTTGCGACCCTGACGGGATCCGGGCGCCGAACACGTGGGTGTTGGCCGCCGACACGTCGCGGGTCCAGACGATCAGGTAGCTGTCGGTGGTGACGTCGTACGCGACATCGTGGTCGTCGATCGCTGCGTTGCTCGCAACGATGGGACTCGCATAGGTCGGGTCGAGCGTGAGTGGAAAGACGGCGGTGTCGACGAACCCGGCGGGCAGCACCAGTTCGATCTGTCGGCCGCGACAGCGCAAGGCGCCATCGGCCCGGTTCCCAGCGGCATCGATGCCGTAGACCTGCCCGACGAGAACTGCTGGGGCGCCGTCGGCGGCAAACATCAGGGTGCCGTCGGCCCGGGTCTCGGCCGCGAGTTCGGTCTCGAGGTCGCAAGTGACGATGAGGTCGCCGGCGCCAGCGAGGCGCTTCTCGAACACGAACGACTGTTCGATGGCGTCGGCGCGGACCTCGTAGCGCTCCAATACCGAGTCCCGGTGCCAGCAGACGGAGTCGCCGATGCGTGTCGGCTTGACGCCCCGGGTCGGCACGGCGATTGGCGTCTCGCCGCGGCGGATGCTTCGCAGCGACCAACGCAACGGCATGTCGCGCGCGACCCGCTCGCCCAGCATCGGCGTGAACTCGACGCTCTCGGACTCGAATCGGGTCAGGTAGCCATGGCCGAACGCGAGATAGCCGTTCATCGTCGGCTGCAGGCCGCTGACGTGTTCGAGGGCAACGGCGGGGGTTGGCGTCTGGGCGCCGGCGGACGCAGTCAAAGCGACGGCGAGAACGGCAATGCGGAGAGGGTTGCGCATGGGGTCTGGCGTGGTTTTGCGGCTGCGGACGGGTGGGCGGGGCAGGCCAGGTGCGACCCGCGTCGCACGAACGTAGCCAACGCCGGCGCCAGTCGCGCCTGCCGAGTCACTGCTCGATCGAGGATCGCGTACTGTCTGCCGCACGCGCGTCGCCGGCGTCGTTGTGCCGCGCGAGGTCGCGACCGTCAGTCGGGCTGGCCGTCCTTCGTCTTGGTGGCAGTTGTCGGTTCGACGGCGGGCATCTTTGCGCCAGGAACGCGCAGTTGCACGCGATACAGCGACGTGCGAGCGGTCACGAACAGCTCATCGAAGCCGGCGCCGCCGAACGCGCAGTTGGCGGGTACTTCGGGAAACGCGATCGTCGCCAGCCGGGTGCCTTTCGGGTCGTAGATGCGGACGCCGTCGCGCGCGGTGGTGTAGAGGTTGCCGAGGCGATCGCAGCGGATGCCGTCGGCGCCGCCGTCGAGCCAGAAGGTCGGTTCGCCGAGCGTGCCCTCGGCGGTGACCGGGAACGCGCCGACGCGCTGTTTGCTGCCGCTGTCGGCGATGTAGAGGCGGTGATGGTCGGGCGCAAAGCACACGCCGTTTGGCTGGTCGAAGTCGCGCTGGACGATCGTGGTGGTCTTCGACGCCGGGTCGAAGCGGTAGACGAACGCGCCGTCCTGTTCGCGTTCGCGTTTGCCGAGGCCGTAGGTCGGGTCGGTGAACCAGAGGGTGCCGTCCATCCGGACGGCGACGTCATTGGGGGAGTTGAAGCGTTTGCCGTCGTGGCGATCGACGAGGACGGTGGTGGTGCCGTCCGGTTCGTGGCGGATGACGTTGCGGGCTTCGTGCTGGCAGGAGATCACGCGGCCGTCGCGGTCGAGGGTGTTGCCGTTGGCGGCTTCGCTTTGACGCCAGGGTTTGGCGCCGTCTTTCTTGGTCCAGTGGAGCCACTGGCGGGCGGGGATGTCGGAGAACAGCAGGCGGTTGTCGGGGAGCCAGATCGGGCCTTCGGTGAACTTCAGGTCGGTGGCGAGCTTCTCGATCCTGGTGTCGGGGGTGATGAGGTCGCGGGCGCGGTCGTCGGTGATCTGGATCTGGGCGAGGGTGGTGGCGGTGAGCAGGAGCAGCAGGATGGCGCGCATCGGGGTGAGGATAGCGGGAGGGTCAGCCGGTGTGCGAGGTTGATATGACGAGATTCCGACGGCGCGTGATAAGTCGTCGGGATCTCGACGCTAAATTCCGACGCTCAGAGCCCAGGGGCCGTCGCATTAAGGTCAACACGAATTATTGAGGAAATTATGGGCGTTCGTTGACTCCGGCGTGGGGGCCTGGTATCAGGGCGGTGTCGGAGCTGAACAAGGTGTGCCCATGAACGTTCTCCGTTCTCCGTTCTCCGTTCTCCGTTCTCCGTTCTCCGTAGAGCGCTACCCGCATTCTTCCTGATCGCCGTTGCGGCACCGGTTGTCGCGCAGGATCCGGGTTCGGAAGAGGAGTGCACGATTCCGAACGAGTGCTGCCCGGAAGAAACGGCTGGGCCGCTGACCGATCCGGCGCCCAGTCCGCCGGGGCCAACAACCGGAGGCTCGGATAACGATCAGCCAAAGGGCCCACCCAAACCCATTACGCAAGGCGGGGCGAACGAGCCAGGGAATGGGAACGGCGACGGGCAGACCACGACGTCGAGCCAGGGCTGCCCAAGCTATGTGATCCCGATGCGGAAGCCGCCGACCGGCCTGAGCGGCCTCGCGGACTGCTACAACAGCTCGTTGAAGTTCAATCAGGGCAACACGTTCTGGATGACCGGCGGAGGCGGTGGCTGCTGCGGGTTCCCCGCGCAGGGCGGCTGTGCGCTGCCGATCTTGAACCCCGATCAGGGGCACGGGGGCGAACACGAGCGGCAGCAGCCGCGCGGTGGCGTGCGGCCGGGCTGTGAGTTCTGGATGGAGCCCGATGGCGTCTACTACCAGTTTGGCGACCCCAACAACCACAGCGGTTCCGGCGCCGCGTACCGGCTCCCGGGCGGTGGTGGAGGCGGCGGCGGCGGTGGCTCCGCACCGGAGATCCTGTTCGGCGACAAGTCCGGCGCCCAGCTCTGGGTCCACAAGAATGCGACACCGCGGTATCTCGAACTAAAGCACACCGATGGCACCGTGGCGCGGTTCGAAGAGTACATGCCCTGGGCTCCCGGCACGCCGCACTACCACCAGATCGGTGATCCGGCGTATGTCGGTGGCACCGCTTGGCGCATTGTCCAGCTGAATGACCCGTACGACAACATCGCGTACTACACGTACAACACCCAGCACCAGCTGACGCAGGTGACATTCCCATCCGGTATCAGCGAACACTGGAATTACCACCCAGGCTGGGAATGGGGCTGGAACGAAGGCTATTCATGCATCGAGATTTCGTACAAGAAGGGCGGCACGCTGACCCTGTCGGAGCTGACCTGGGGCATGGTGTTCGAAAGCCCCGAGTACGCCGGCAGCCCCGCCAACGTCCGTCGCTACACCGCCGCGCGGCTCTACCGGACCTACTCGTCGCAGCGGCGGATACTGCTCGAACAGATCGGGGCGAACGCCGGTCAGCCGTGGTCAATCTCCGGTTCGTCGACGGTGCTCGGCCAGACCGTCCGTGAGTTCACCTACTCGGAGTCGCCGACGACCGTGATGGTCGAGACGCAGCGGATCCACATCGGCACCCTGTTCGAGCGCGAACTCACCGAGCACGCCGATCTCCCGCCGCGAGAGATCCTGCGGACCCAGTACCTGTCCAATCGCGTCCATCATCAGATCTGGGGACAGACCCAGATCGAGACCCTCTACGACTATCCGGCGGCCACGCGCACGAACGACCTGCTGCCCGGCACCGAGCTGGTGGCGACCCTCATCACCGATGAGTCGGATGGGACGCGGCGCCTCGAGTACGACAAGACGACCGGACGCCTGTACCGCGAAGTGCGAACGGCGTTTTCCGACATTCACGGCCGGCCGCGTGCGGCCCACGCCAACACCGAGAATCAGGGCATCGGCGGTCCCGCCGCTTCGGACGTCGAGCCGGACTCGATCACGATCGATCGGGTGTACGACGCGACCTGCGTCTGCAAGAAGCCGATCGAGATCCGGGTGATCGCAACCCGCGGGGGCACGGCCTCCACGCGGATCACGCGGTTCGAGTACTTCCCGGACAGCAAGCTGCTGAAGAAGCGCACTGTCACCAACCCGGCGACCAACCCGCAGACGCCGGAGATCAGTTGGGAGTACACGTACACCCAGGCCACGATGGCCGTACCGCCGCCGACCACACCGTCCTGGGGCGCATGGCTTCCGCTGACGGAAGTGACGCCGGACGGCACCTGGACTTACGAGTACAGCGACTGGCAGGACCGCACCAACCTGACCGAACACGGTCGCATTCCCGGCCGGATGACCCGCAAGATCGCCGGCGTCCGCATCCAATCGTCGCTCGATGGCTCCCCGGTCGCTGCCGCCGCCACGGTCGACGAGACGATCTACCGCAACCTGCCGAATTCGCCCGGTGGCCTTGGCTTCCAGGGTCCGGTCCGCGGCGGACCGCGCCGCGTGGTCGACGGTGACGGGATCGCGACAACGTTCCACTACGACGTCTCCGGCAACGTCGTGCAGATCGAGGAGGCCGGTGGACAGACGCGTACCGAGTTCGTCGTCGACGTGCAGGGTCGTACGACGCAGATCACCCACAATGCCGCCGCCGGCGCACTCGCCTCGGTCACGACGATCACCGGCCAGAGCCCGTTCGGCCTGGTCTACGGCATGTCGACGACCGGCGGTTCGGTCTCCGAGATCGCCGAGTTCTACCACGATCGCTGGGGCAACCTGTCGGTGGTCCGGCGCAACAACCTGGCGTCGAACGGCGCCAAACCGAGCAAGCACAACGGCTCGACAGCCTCGGCTCGCGATTGGGTCGAGTCGCAGTACCACTACCAGCACTGGGTGCTGATGGAGGAGTACCACGATCGCAAGCCGCTCGACGAGGCTGCCGGCGGTACCGGCGCGGCGGCGCAGTTCCTGCGCACGGAGTACGACTACTTCCCCGACGGACGGTTGCAGCGGGTCACACTGCCCAACGGCACGATCCAGGAACCGCTGTTCGACGCCTACGGCAGCTACTACCGGACAGCGATCTTCAAGCCCGGGTCGACGGTGCCCGAGTACAGCCCGAAGACGTTCGTCAACGCGTTCCTGGAGCCGACGGCGGTCCATCAGGAGAGCAACGCGGGTCATCTGTGGACCCTGGTCACGCGCAACACCGCCGGTGCGGTGACGCAGATCGTCGAGCCGCAAACGACTGCGCCCGGGGGCTACACCGGATCGACGGGCGGCGCTCGGCACGAGTTCGACCTCGACACGCTGGGCCGCGTCGTCCAAGCTCGCAGTTACGGCGGTGTTGGTCAAACGACGGTGCTGGCGCGGCGGGAAGTCCGCTACGACCAGCTCGACCGCCAGATCTGGCAGAGCGACAGCGTGCTCGGTTTTGGCTCTGGCGCGCGGCGCGCGGCGTGGCGCTACCAGGACGGCAAGGCGTCCCAACTGCATTCGGTCGAACAGACTGGCGTCGGGCCGCGCCTGTACACCTATTGGTCCGGCTCCGGCTTTCTGAAGCAGGTGCAGGACACGTTCGCCGCGGGCAATCGCGTCGCCTACGACTACCACGGCAACACGCCGTTCGTGCAGAAGGTCACGCGAACGGACGCCGACGGCACTGGCAGCGCGACGAAGACGTACGAGACGTTCTACGACGTCGATGGCCACGGCCGCACGATCCGCGTTCGCGAAGGCGTCGGCACACAGCTCGAGCACGAGTACTTCTTCAACTCCCTGGGCCTCGTCGACCGCTACCTGGACCCGATGGACCGGCAGCAGAAGTTCCTGCCTGACGCGCTGGGCCGTTTGGTCGAACACGTGCGGATCGGCGACGGTTCGGACTTCATCCGCAACAAGACTGTCTTCGAGGACGCGGGCCTGCCCGATGCGGTGACGCGGGTGCTGCGCTACGATGGTCGCGACAACGCGACGATCACGCACTACGACTTCGCCGGTCGTCCGTTCATCCTCCAGAATCCCGGTGGCGACGTGGCGCCGAGTGCCAACAACCCGTACCGACCGTTCTGCCTGTTTGCGGAGTACGACCGCGGCTCGCGGTTGGTGGCGCTGTACGACGGCGACGAAGGCAAGACCGCGTACTGGCGCGATGGCGGCGGTCGGCTGATCCAGCGCGAACTGCAGCACCGCAGCGTCAACATCGCGACGTTCAACACCAAGGACGTGCTGAAGCGCGATGCTCTGGGCCGGCTGGTCGAGGCCGGGATGTGGGGCGCGAGTTCGGCGCCGGGTGGGATCCCGGTCAACGACATGGCGGTCGGCGTCGAGCAGTTCGACCAGGACAGCATCGGACGGACGCATGCGGAGCGGTACCTGTTTGCGTTTGCGCCGGGCAACATCGTTTCGGCGCAGGGGTCGTTCTCGGGCGGCAATCCGTTCCGTGACGAACTGCAGTATCAGGATGGGTTGACCGGTGGTGCGGCGGGATTCTCGGCGCCGATGCGGCTCGGGTTCTCGCACGATGCGATCGGACGGTTCTCGCAATTGCGGTGGAACACGACTGGCGGGACGGCCAATGATGTGGTGGCGAACTACACGTGGGTCGGTGGGCTGCGACGGTCGCGGGAGGTGTTCTATCAGGCGTCGGGGCTGCCGAAGTGGACGACGGCGTACGACTACGATCAGTACGGTCGGTTGACGTTGATCGAGGATCAGGAGGTGCCGACGAGCGGCGCGGCGTCGCTGCTGTCGCGGTTCGAGTACGAGTACGATCTGGCGAGCAACCTGAAGAAGGAGAAGTACGCCAAGGCCGGCGGGTGGGTCGGCGATCGGTTCACCTACGACGCGTACCACCGGCTGCAGCAGTCGTTCCTCGGCGTCAGCGCGACCGTGATGCAGCAGAGTGCGGATCCGACGACGTACGACTCGGCGCAGATGCAGGCGAAGTTGACCTACGGGCTCGACGTGGCCAACAACCGCGATTCGGTGGTCACGCAGTCGGGGACGTCGTCGACGACGGCCAACTACGCAGTGCAGGATGGGTCGCACGCGCAGGGGCCGAGCAACCGGTACGCGACGATCGGACCGGTGACGGCGCCCGTCGTGATCGAGCACGACAACCGGGGCAACCTGAGCTACGACGGCAAGTTCTTCTATCGGTATGACTACCTGAACCGGCTGCAGGAGGTCTGGGTGGTCAAGGCGACGGACACGGCTGGCGCGACGGCGCCGGCGACGTCGAACGAGAAGTTCGCGGTGCTCGACGAGGAAGCGCTGGAAGAGTCGCGGCAGGCGGTGCACGACGAGGTCGTCAATCTGATGCAGCGGGTGCCGCGGGAGCATCAGGATGCGTCGTTCCGTGGGCGGCTGAAGGCGCGGATCCGCGGCGGGGTGCTGCGGATGAACGTCGGTGGCGGTGGTGGTGGTGGCGGGATGCCGCCTCGGATGCTGCTGGATGCGGATCTGGAGCTGTACGCGATCTATGCGTACGACGCGTTCAACCGGCGGACGATGCGGGTGGTGATCGGCGTGGACACGCTGTTCCACACGTATGATGGGTGGCGCGAAGTCGAGGAGTTCCGGATCAGTCTGGTCGGACAGAGCTGGGTGGTGTTGCCGAATCGGCAGTTCGTGTGGGGTTCGCGGTTGGATGAGCTGGTGTCGTACCGGCGGAAGGATTGGGGGACGTCGACTTGGGAGACCTACTTCGTCCATCACGGCGGGCAGGACACGGCGGCGAAGCTGGTGGATTCGGCTGGCAACCTCGTGGAGCAGTACGAGTACGATGCTTACGGCAAGGTGACCGTCTACGACGCCAATTGGGCGTTGGTGGGGACGGGGCTGGCTTCGGGCAAGGGGCTGCCGTTCTTGTGGAAGAGCATCCGGCTCGACAATGAGACCGGGTTGCTCTACATGCGGAACCGGTACTACTCGACTGAAGGAGGGCGGTTCCTGACACCGGACCCGCTAGGTGTGTGGTCAGATGCGTCCAATTCAGGCAATGATCTCTGCTACTGTCGCTGTGACCCCCTTGGGGCGTGGGATCCGCTCGGCCTACAAGGAGAGTGGCATCACAGGTTGCCGCAAGCATTCCGCGATCGCTTTGCCGAGGCTGGTATCGTTGTCGATGACGCCGAGTTCGGACGTTGGATGCAGCGTTCGGACCACACCGCTCTGCATGCCGGAGGACGATACAACAAGGAATGGGAGAACTTCTTCGATCAAATGAGTGACGCGAAAAAGAAACCGACGAAAGACGCGATCCTGCAAAAACTTGAAGCAATCGAGAAAAAGTTTGCGGCTGAGCTGAAGAACGCAAAGTGTGTAAAGCTCAGTTACGGAGCATACCTGAAGATGCGAGCGGAAATCCGCGAGAAACTCATGAAGGGTCGCTTGAAGGGTGTGGCACAGAGGATCGACAAGGCTGTGGCGAAAGCCGTGGTGAGGAAGAGTGCACCGATTCCGGTCTTGGGCTGGTTTCTTGCGGGCATTGTCGTCTGCCTAGATGTCTATGAGCACGGGCTCCTTGAAGGGGTCGCTCGCAACTTGCCGGTAGCTTCGACCGCGTACGAAGTCGCAGACATGGTGGAGTTAGCAGGAATAGTGAATGATGCAGTTGAGAGCGAAGTCAATGCCGGAATGCTCTCAGGAGGCGGATAGATGGCGCTTGGCGTGTTGAGGAAAGGCAACCCGTCGCTAGATGCTGACGATACCGTTGCTCATGGTCTGGTGATGGATGGAGTGGTCGGGCGTCTTGGCCCGTGGGTCCCGCCGTTCTTCATGCCGTTCGGTAGCTGGCTGTTGTGTTCTGCCGATGGCCGTTCGCTCTTGGACGCGTCCGGCCTTCAAGGCGTTGTTCGCTACGAGCCTCTCAGCGTTCGCGTGGCGGATGCTGGCATACGATCTGATGTCGACGTTCGCAAAGCCACGCATCTGTATGACGAAGAGATCGTCGAGGGCATTTCCCTGGGTTGCGCTGTGATTGAGTGCTTTGCGGTCCGCTGCGTGAGCATTGCATGCACGGTCCACATTCTCGGCGAGGACGAGGATGGCGTGCCTTTGAGTCGGTACGAAATCGACAAGGTGCCGGGTCTGGACACGATGGAGTTTGTCGCTGGGTTTTCGCGACGACACCTGTTCTCCGAACGCGCGTTCCGATGGATAGACAAACTGCTGCCGAACTGGTTCAGGTTCGATCCGGTGCCGTAGCGAACCACCGAAGGAAAGGCTGCGACCACGGCCGCACGATCCGCGTTCGCGAAGGCGTCGGCACATAGGCACACAGCTCGAGCACGAGTACTCCTTGAAGACGTTATGGTCTTGGCTGTGGTGTGTCCTGAACGCCGACCCTCACCCGAGGTGAGGCGATGCTGTGTCGAACTAGCGGGTGCAAGTCCCGTCGCGGTAAGCGCCGTAGCACCGCGTAGCAGGCTCCAGTCGTCGCGAGAGATTGCGCCGGCCAAGCGGAGCGTCCAGAGCCTGCGTCGAGGTGAATGCCTCGGACGCGGGGAGCAAAGTCGCAGGCCCAATCCGAAAGGGTGAACCTTGCAGCCTCGTGAGACTAGAGACCCGAAAGGTGGGAAGGCCGAGCCGATCATGTCGCGGCGAAGGCAACAGACTGCGTTCGAAGTCGGATCGCCGCAGGACTTCCCCGGGGTACAGAGGAGGGCATGTGACTCGATCGCGAATGGCATCACAACTCCCAGCACCTTGGCGTCCTCGTGCGATACGCGGACGACTTCGTGGTGCTGTGTCGACGTGAATCCCAGGCGACCGAGGCGTTGCGACGGCTGCGCGAGATCTTCGCGCGGTTGAAGCTCACGCTGCATCCGGAGAAGACGAAGCTCGTGCAGATCGGGCTCGGCAAGGATGGCTTCAACTTCCTCGGCTGCCACCTACGGATCGTGAAGTCCCGCTCCAAGGGGCGTACGTATCTGTTCCGGTGGCCATCGGTGAAGGCGATGACGAAGGTCCGCAGCCGGATACGCGAACTGACGGACCGCCGCCGCCGGGCTGGTCTGAAGGACGTCGACGAGGTGATCGCTGACCTCAACCCCGTGCTGAAGGGCTGGGGCAACTACTTCAAGACCGGCAACGCGAGCAAGCAGTTCAACCAGATCGACTACTACGTCTGGCGGCGCATCACGCGCATGCTCGGCAAGCAGCGTGGCTTTCACGGCCATCGGCTCGCCTGGCGCGTGGCGCACCAACGGGCGGCGTGGCCACTGGCGAAACTGCGTGCGCGCGGCCTGCACAAGTTGCTCGGCACCATCCAATACCCAGGGAGCAAGACGGCATGAACAAGACCATCGGTCAGCCGTGTGCGGGAAAATCGCACGCACGGTTGGAACGGGGGGCTTGGTTGCTCGGGACTTGCTTCTTCAACAAGGTCCAGTAACCAAGCTCTACCAATGCGCCCCCGCGCGTGAGGGGGTACGCGCGCAACATTCGCACAACCGTATCGGACTCCGCGGACGGCCCGATCCCGCGCCTGGTCGCTTCGGAGGTTCGTCCCAACGTCCGTCGCCGGTATCATCCCGCCCCCTCGCGCCACCCCCGGCCCAACCCCCGCCGACCCCCGCGAGCCCTGACCCCATGACCCTCGCTGCCACCCTGGCGTTCCTGTCCTCCACCGCCCTGACCCCCCAGGGCGGCTTGCAACTGCCGCCGCGCGAGACCAGACCAACCACCTCCGCGCCGGCCGCCACCCGCCCACTGACCGAGGTCCAACAGTTCCGCCGCGACCTCCGCGAACTCAGCGGCCCCGGACCCAAAGTCGAAGCGCGCCTCCAGGAAATCGTCCAGAAGTACCCAGCCGTCGAACCCCTGATCCTCGAAGTCGCCCGCGCCGCCCAGTCCGACGAACTCCAACGCCTGATCCTCGTCGCCCGCCGCGTCGGCACCCCGAAGGTCGCCGACGAACTGCTCTTCCAGGCCCTCGCCCGCCCCATCGGCGGCGCCAGCCGACCCGTTCTCGAAGTCGTCTACGAACTCAAAGGCGCCGACGGCAAGAAGGCACTCCAGGACTGCATCAAAGGTCGCATCCCCGGCACCCGCCGCGCCGCTGCCGACATCTACGTCACCGTCGCCACCCTCGACGACCTGCACTTCGCGCTGCAGATCTCGGCCGAACAGGGCCTCGACCTGCAGCTGACCGGCGTCCAACTGCTCGCCGTGCTGAACGAGGAACGCGCCCGCCAGCGCCTGCTCGAACTGCTGGCGAAGGAGCCGCCGCTCGCTGCCGCCGCCTGCCAGGCCCTGATCGCGCAGGGCGCCGCCGCCGTGCCGACCCTGCAGAAGGCCGCGACCGAGCCGCCGATCGACCGGGGTTTCGCCTACACCGCGTTCGCCCTGGCCCAGATCGGTGATGCGACCGGCCAACGGACCCTCGGCGACGAACTGGCGCCGAAGCTGCTGAGCCAACTGCGCCTGCCGGACGTGCCGACCCGCGTGCTGACCGCGATCGCGCTTGCCGACCTCGCGTTCCGCAGCGATGACGCCGATCCGCAGCGCTTTGGCGAACGCGACATCGTCAATGCACTGCTCGAAGTCGTCGCGCCGACGGCGTTCGTACCGAGCCTGGACCTGTTGCGCCAGCCGGCCGAAGACCGTCTCGTCCGCCTGACCGGTCGGATAGCCGTTGCCGATGGCGTGCCGTGGCGCGATTGGTGGCAGGGGGCCCAGACCGACTTCGCCGGCATGCGCGCGCGCGTCCGCATCGACGAGCAGAACGCTGCCGTGGCGGTGCTGACACTGAAGACCGAGCGCGGCGTGCTGCGCGTGATCGCCGAGGGTCTCGCCGATCTGCCGCCGTTGCCCGGCGCGCGCGAAGTCCTGGTCACCAAGGACCAGATGGTCGGTTTGATCGGCGCGCTGAAGCAGGCCGGGTTCCTCGATCCGAATGCCGAACGGCCGTTGGCCGGTCTGCCGTTGGTGCGTCACCTGCAGCTGCAGGTGCAGGGCGCGCGGACCCAGGCGTCGGCGCCGGTGCAGGCCAGCGCGCAGTTCGAGCAGCAGCTGGCACTGGTCGAGGATGTCGCGCGCAGTGAGCAATGGCAGTTGTTCCGCCACCCGACCGACGAACCCGATCGCGCCGCGTTCTGGCGCACCGAGCGCCGCTGGCTCGATGCCAACCCGAGAGCGGTGGATCGCACCCAGCGGATGTTCCGCCGCGTGTTGAAGAACTGGGACACGTTGTCGGAGTCGCTGCGCAACCTCGCCATCGAGACCGTCGCCGCCAGCCCGGATCGGCGCGAACTGCTGGCCGAAGCCGATGGCGAACGGTTGCTCGCGATCATCCGCGGCGCGCCGGAGTTCGGCGTGCAGCAGGCCATGCTGCTCGACATCGCCTGCCTGACCCCTGGTGATCGCGTGTGGCGCGATTGCGTCGCCCTCGCGTGCCAGGCCGGCGGTGCCGATCGCAAGGCTGTCGATCGCGTGTTCACCGTATTGGGGCCCGACCGTGTGCTGGCGGCGCTGGCCGACGAACGCCCGGTCGTGCGCCGCGCCGCGATCGAACAGGTCGCCGCGATCCGGGATGTGCGCGCCGGGTCGTTGCTGGTCAAGATGCTGCGCGATCCGGAACCGAACGTGCAGATCGCCGCGGTGTTCGCCTGCGGCCAGATCGGTGTCGAGCAGGCGCGGTTGCCGTTGATCGAGGTGATCGCCAACGAGGACTCCGACCCGGAACTGCGCCGCGCGGCCCTGCGCGCGCTCGGCAAGGTCGGCGGCGACGGCGTGTTCGCCGTGCTGCAACGATCGATCTCGGCGCCGGACCAGAAGGACAAGGAAGCGGCGCTGCGCGGACTCGGCGAACTGAAGGAACCGCGGGCTGCGGCCGAGCTGGCCAATCTGTTCCTGATCACCATCGGCACCGCCAACGGCGATCTGGCGCGGTTCTATCTGCAGCGTCTGGGTGCGGGCCTGGCCGTGCCGGCGCTGCGGCAGTTGCTGACCACGCGGGACTCCGCGGCGCGCGCGCAGGTCGTCCTGCTGCTCGGCGCGTTCCAGGATCCGGAGGTGATTCCCGATCTCGTCGAACTGCTGCGCCAGGGCATCGAGCCGGTCCAGGTCACCTCGTTGCTGGCGGGCACGATCGGCGTCGACCTCGCCATCCGCGAGGATCGCGTGGGCTTCCTCGAACAATGGCAGCGCGAACATCGCGGCGAGGCGCAGTGGCAGTGGTTGCTCGAGGCCCTGCGCGCCGACAAGATCGACACCGGGTTGAAGCCGGAGATGTTCCAGGTCGGCGCCGGCTTGCAGCCGGTGCCCGAACTCGCGCGGCTCCTGGTCGAGGCCAAGGAACCGCGACTGCGCGTGCTGTGCGCGGCGGTGCTGCGCACGGTCACGCGGGAGGACTTCGGTCTGGTGTCGCAAGCCACGCCGAAGGACGTGCTCGAGGGTATCGCCGCGCGCTACCGGATCGTCTGGGAGACCAGCAAGGCGGCACAGGGTCGGTGAAGTCGTCGACCCGGATCCTGGTGGCGCTGGTCGCCGCGTTCCTGGTGGCGTTCTGGCTGTTGCGCGGGCAGTCGCGGTTCTTGGCGCTCGAACAGCAGGTCGCGACCGCACGGGCGCTGGCCGGCGAGCACGGTCTGACCGAATCGGAGGTGCTGGCACTGGGCGAACTGGTCGACGGCCATCGCGACGTCGACCGGTGGCGACACGCGGTCGAGACGTTCGTGCGGCAGCGGCCGGCGGTCGGCAGCGACCTTGCGGTGCTGGCGGCGGCCGGCCACCAAGAACTGGTCGACGGCGCCCTGGTCGACACCATCGGCGACCGCGGCAAGGCCCTGGCGGCACTGTCCGGGCGCCCGGAGGCCCTTGCCGTCGGGCGGTTTGCGGCGATGCGGGACCGCTTCTCCGCGAGAACGCGGGATTGAGGAGTAGAGACGAGGCAGTATCGTCTTCGCGCACTTTTTTCGACTGAACGCCCATGACCGATGTCGTCGCGATCGCCCAACGGATCCAGTCCGAAGCCAGGAGCCTGCATGCCATCCGCCAGGCGTTGCAGAACGTGATCGTCGGCCAGGAAGCTCTGCTGGACGGCCTGCTGGTCGCGTTGCTGGCGGATGGTCACGTGCTGCTCGAGGGCTTGCCGGGGCTGGCGAAATCGCTGGCGGTGTCGTCGCTGGCCAAGGCCGTCGGCGGCCACTACCGCCGGATCCAGTTCACGCCCGATCTGCTGCCGGCTGACCTGGTCGGCACCCACGTCTACAACCCGAAGACGGGCGACTGGTCGGTCAAGGAAGGGCCGGTGTTCGCCAACTTCGTGCTCGCCGACGAGATCAACCGCGCGCCCGCCAAGGTGCAATCGGCGCTGCTCGAGGCGATGCAGGAACGGCAGGTCACGCTGGCCGGCGACACGCGGCGGCTGCCGGATCCGTTCCTGGTGCTGGCGACGCAGAACCCGGTCGAACAGGAGGGTACTTACGCGTTGCCGGAAGCGCAGGTCGATCGCTTCATGCTGAAGCTGATCGTCGGCTATCCGAGCAAGCAGGACGAACTGAAGATCATCGATCGGATGTCGGCGATCGGCAGTCATGTCGATGTGCAACCGGTGACTTCGCCGGAGGCGCTGCTGCGCTGCCGCGCGCTGCTCGACACGATCTATCTCGACGACAAGGTCAAGAGCTACGTCGTCGACCTGGTGTTCGCGACCCGCACGCCCGAGGCGGTGGGCCTCAGCAAGCTGAAGCCGTTGATCCTCTATGGTGCGTCGCCGCGCGCGTCGATCGCGCTGACCCGGGCCGCGCGGGCGCGCGCATTCCTGGAAGGGCGCGGGTTCGTGACGCCGCAGGACGTCAAGGCGATCGGTTACGCGGTGTTGCGCCATCGCGTGCTGACCACCTATGAGGCCGAGGCCGAGGGCATCGGCAGCGAACAGGTGCTGAAGCAGATCTTCGACACCGTTCCGGTGCCGTAGTCGCCAGGAGACCATCGTGGCGGATTCCGGGCTCGATCGGCAGATGCTCGCCCAGGTGCGCCGCATCCAGGTGCGCACCGACCGCATGGTCACCGACGTGATGGCCGGTGGCTATTCGTCGGTGTTCCGCGGCTCGGGCATCGAGTTCGACGAAGTACGGGAGTTTGCCGAAGGCGACGACCTGCGCTCGATCGATTGGAACGTCACCGCGCGCGCCGGCCGGCCGTTCGTCAAGAAGTTCACCGAAGAACGCGAACTGACGGTGTTGCTGCTGCTCGACGTGTCGGCGTCGACGGCGTTCGTCACCCGGCCGCCGGATCGGACGGACTCGCGGTCGGTGGCGGCGACGATGGCGCTGTTCTGCGGCTGCATCGCGTTTGCGGCGGCGAAGAACCAGGACAAGGTCGGGCTGGTGACGTTCAGCGTCGGCCAACCGCGCTGGGTGCCGGCCAAGAAGGGGCGGGCGCATGCCCTGCGGATCATCCGCGACGCGGTGGCCACCGAACGGACCGGTGCGGGCAGTGCGCTCGGCGAAGCGGTCGATTTCGTCGCGCGCGTGCAGCGGAAGAAGGCGGTCGTGTTCGTGATCTCGGACTTCTTCGGCGCGACGCCCGAGCGGCAGTTGCGGCTGCTGGCGCAGCGCCACGACACGATTGCGGTGCGGGTGCGCGATCCGTTCGAGGGCGGTGTCGATCCGCGCGTGCGAACCAGTGCGTCCGATCCGGATCCGGTGCCGCGGTTGCCGAATGTCGGCCTGCTGCATCGCCGGGATCTCGAGACCGGGCAGGAGATCGATCTCGACACCAGCAGCAAGGCGGTCGTCGACGGGCTGTGGGCAGCGCAGGTCGCGGAGCGGACGCGGTTGCGCGAGTTCTGCCAACGCGCGGGCATCGATCTGCTCGACGTGCCGACGTTCGGCAGTGTCGCCGATCCGATCGTCCGGTTCTTCCAGATGCGCGAGAAGCGTGGAGGCCGCCGGTGACCCAGGCCACGCGGGTGCTGGCGTTGCTGGTCGTGCTGCTGGCAAGCGCGTGTGGCGGGCCGCGGCCGCCGTGGGACAAGGCGCCGTTGACGCTCGATCTGCGCGCGACGCTGTCGACCAGCACGGTGCCGCTGCTGGGCGACGTCGAGCTGACGCTCGACCTGTTCGCCCGGCAGGACCTCGAAGTCGAGTTCGCGGCCAAGGTGCCGGACAAGGGCTTTGCCGGCACGGTCACCGACCTGCCGCCACAGCCGTTCGAGCATGGCACCTGGCGCCGCACGGTGCTGAAGCTGCGGCCGATCGAGGGGCCGGGCACGCTGACGATTGCGCCGTTCTCGGCCAAGGCCAAGGATGGGACGGTCGCCGCGACGACGCCCGAACTGAAGCTCGAGGTGACGTCCCTGCTGGCCGAGGCCGGTCCGGGACTCGAGGATCACAGCGAACTGCTGGTGCCGCGCTGGCCGTGGTGGTGGTGGGCGGTGGGCGGCGCCGCGGTGCTCTTGCTCGTGCTGTTCCTGTGGTGGTGGCGACGCCGACCGCAGCCGGGCGCGGCTTCGCCGACCGAGGTGCCGTTGCCGCCGCACGTCAAGGCGCAACGGGCGCTGGCGCGCTTGCGCCACGAGCCGCGGACGACGCCGGCGCAGATCGAGCAGTTCTATGTGCAGGTGTCGCTGGTGCTGCGCGTCTATCTGGAAGAGCGCTTTGGCCTGCACGCGCCCGAACGAACGACCGAGGAGTTCCTGCAGGAGATCGAAGGCAGCGATCGGATGGCGGTCGACCAGAACCTGAGGCTGAAGCGGTTCCTCGGCCAGTGCGACCTGGTCAAGTTCGCGGCGATGGTGCCCGGCGAAGACGTGCATCTGGAGACGTTCGCATTGGCCGAACAGTTCGTCGAGGCGACCCGCGTCGACCGCGCGCAGGCGGTGCCGGCATGAGCGCGGCGTGGTGGTCGCTCGGTGAATGGACGCTGCTCGATCCGGCGTTCCTGCTGCTTCTGCCGGTGCTGGTGCTGACGGTCCTGTGGCGCCGGGCGCGCCACGGCGCCGCGTTGCCAACCGCCCATGGCGCGTTCGCGGCGGGCTTGCCGCGGACCCTGCGGGCGCGGGCCGTGCACCTGCCGTTGTGGCTGCTGTTGCTGGCCGGGCTCTGTCTGGTGCTGGCGATGGCGCGACCGGTCGCACGCGAAGTGATGCCGCTGCGCGAACAGGGCATCGACATCTGCCTGGTCGTCGACATCAGTTCGTCGATGCTGATCGACGACATGGACGAACGCGTGCAGATCCGTCGCATCGACGCGGCGCGTTCGCGGGCGCAGGACTTCGCCAAAGCGCGCGTGCACGACCGGGTCGGGCTGGTGACCTTCGCGCGGCTGGCCGAGCTGCGCTGTCCGCTGACGCTCGACGAGCAGGCGCTGCAGGCGTTCCTCGCCGCGATCGAGACGGTGCCGCAGAACAGCCAGGAACTCGATGGCACGTCGGTCGGCACCGGTCTGGCCAAGGCGGTCAAGGTGCTCGAGCAGACCGACAGCAAGTCGAAGGTGATCGTGCTGTTGACCGACGGCAAGACCACGGTCGAGGGCATCGAGGCGCCGGACGCGGCGAAGCTGGCGAAGGACAGTGCGATCAAGGTGCATACGATCGGGCTCGGCAACGGCGTGCCGACGCCGCTCGGCTGGCAGCCCACCGATTTCGACGAATTGCGCGAAATCGCCAGGATCACCGGTGGCGAGTTCTTCCAGCCCAGGAGCGATGCCGATCTGGCCAAGGTGTACGAGCGCATCGACGAACTGGAGAAGGTCGAACTCGACGATCCGCGCTACCGGCTGGTCGATGGCTTCGAGTGGCCGCTCGGCATCGGGCTGATCCTGCTGGCGCTGTCGCTGCTGCTCGAAGTGTTCTGGATCCGGAGGGTGCCATGAACGAACTGATCTGGAACCGGCCCTTCTTGTGGCCGTGGCTGCTGGCCCTGCCGGTGCTGTGGGCAGTGCTGTGGGCGATGCTGGATCGTTCGCGGCGAGCTGCGGCGCGCTTTGGCGCGACCACGACCGATGTGACGGCGCGACCGTTGTGGCGATCGCTGCGGCTGACCGGGCTGGTCGGTCTGTCGTTGTGCTGCTGGATGGATCCGCGGCTTGGTGACGAGGACGTGGCCGTCGAGCGACGCGGCCTCGATCTGATCTTCTGTCTCGACACGTCGCGTTCGATGCTGGCGCGCGATCTCGAGCCGACCCGTTTGCAGCGCGCGATCGCCGACATCACCGCGGTGCTGCCGCGGTTGCAGGGTGGGGATCGCGTCGGCATCGTCGTGTTCGCCGGCCAGGCCCGCCTGTGGGTGCCACTGACGCACGACCTCGATTCGTTTCGCGGGTTGCTCGCCGAGATCGACACCAACGTCGTGCCGGTCGGCGGCACCGATCTGGCTGCCGCGCTGCGGCGGGCTGACGAAGTCGCCGACAAGGACAACCTGAAGACGACCGTCGTCGTGCTGCTGACCGACGGCGAGGACCTCGCCGGCGCCGGCCAGCAGGCGGCGGGCGAACTGGCCGGCCGGGGCATCCTGGTGCACGCGATCGGCTACGGCAGTGCCGCCGGCAGCAAGATCACGGTCACCGAGAACGGCAATGAGGCGTTCCTGCGTTCAGGGGATGGCCAGGAGGTCGTCTCCCACATGGACGAACGCAGCCTGCGCGAACTGGCGAGGGTCACCGCCGGTGAGTTCGTGCGCGCCGACGCGATGCCATTGCCGCTGGTCGAACTGCATGCCAAGCGCCTGCTGCCGATGCAGAAGCGCGCCTATGATGCCGGCACCGAACAGGGCAAGAAGGCGCGTTATCAGTGGATGTTGTTGCCGTTGCTGCTGCTGCTGCTGTTCGAAATCGCGACGAGTGGAGGACGACGAGCATGATGGCGTTCCCGAACCTGTTGTTGCTGGCGGGGCTGTTGTTGCCGAGCGGCGAACGCGAGGCGGGGCTCCTGGCCTATGCCGAAGGTCGTTATGCCGACGCGGTGACCGCGTTCCGGGCGGCGATCGCGCAGGAAGGCGATTCGCCGGAACTGCAGTTCGATCTGGCGATGGCGCTGTGGCGTGCGGGTCAGCATCAGGAAGCCCGCGCGGCGGCGGAGCAATACGTGCGGCTGGCGGGCAAGTCGGTGCGCCAGGAGCTGTACGACGGGTTGCTCGGGGCGATCGCCTACGATGAGGCCAAGGCGCTCGAGGCGCAGGCCGATGCGGTTGCGTCGGCGCCGCCGCCGATGCCGCCGGTCGTCGATCCCAACGATCCGCAGGCCGGGGCCGGCGCGACGCCGACGGCTCCGCCCGACCCGTTGCCGATGCTGAAGTCGGCGTTGGGCAAGGTGAACACCGCGCGCGACAACTTCTTCGATGCGATCGAGGCGCGGCGGACTCCAGAGTTGCTGCGCAATGCCGAACGTTCGCTGCGCTATGCGGCGGAACTGCAGAAGAAGATCGAGGAACTCGAGCAGCAGCGCGAGGAGCAGAAGTCCGACGACAAGAACGACAAGAAGGACGACGACAAGAAGGACGACGACAAGAAGCAGGACGACAAGCAGGACGAGTCGAAGGACGGCGACCAGAAGAACGACGATCAGAAGCAGCAACAGCAGGATCCGAAGGACCAGCCGAAGGACGACAAGTCCGAGCCGAAGGACCCGTCGAAGCAGGACCAACAGGGCAAGCCCGACGAACAGCCCGAGGCCAAGCCGGAGCCGAAGCCCGGAGACCAGCCGCGGCAGGAGCAGAAGCAAGAGCAGCAGCCGCCGCCGGACGGCAACGATCAGGCGGCGCCGAAGCCCGCGCCCAAGGAGGGCGAGGCCAAGGACGAACCGCAGCCCCAACCCAAGGACGACAAGGACAAGACCGCGGATGCCCAGAAGCCAGACGGCGCGGCTCGCCAGGATGCACCGGGCGAACAAATGGGAGGCAAGGAACTGACTCCCGAGCAACGCGCGCGCCTGCTGAAGGAACTGGAGAAGCTCGAGCAGTTGATGAAGGACTATCGGGCCGGGGCACGTCAGCGCCGAGCGGCCGGCGACAAGGACTGGTGATGCGCGCGTTCATCCGTTCGTTCGCGATCGCAGGGCTGCTCGCGTCTGCCGGTGCGCAGGAGACGCTGCGCCACGAGGGCCCGTCGCCCGCGACGTTGCGCCTGGGCGACACCTCGCAGATCGTCGTGCAGGTCGAGGGCCGAGGCGCCAACCCGCGCGCGCCGGAGCTGCCCAAGGTCGATGGGTTGCGGTTCGACTTGCAGGGACCGTTCCGGCAGGAGCAGTCGTTCTACGACGGTCGTTCGCTCCGGCAGTCGTTCACGGTCCAGTACGGCATCAAGATCACCGCGCTGCGCGAAGGCACGTTCACGATCCCGGAAATCCCGATCTGGACCGGCAGCAAGACGCAGAAGGTGTCGTCCACCCGACTCGATGTCGTCAAGGACATGAAGGGCGGCGATCGCGGCTATCTGGACGTGCAGGTGTCGCCGCGCCGCGTCTATGTGCATGAGCCGATCCGGGTCGCGGTCGACTTCGGCGTCGATGCCGGGCTCAAGCCGGTGCTCGAGGTCGCGAACGACCGCACGCGCTATGTCGACTATGAAGTGCAGGCGCCTTGGCTGTCGCGCATGGAGGGTGCCGAGACACTGCCGGCCCCACCGCTGCCCTCCGACCAGCAGGTCGGCGTCGTGAAGAATCGCGAACTGCAGCGCGCCGTCTTCGACGGCGAACACCAACGCAATGGCCGGCAGTGGAACCGGTTCACCTGGCAGCAGTCGTTCCTGCCGACGCGGATCGGCAAGCTGCAATTGGCGGCGCCGCTCTTGCGCTACAACGTGATGCTGCGGGAAGGGCAGGTCGACATCTTCGGCGGGCGCCGCGGCCAGCAGACCGAGAACTTCTACGTCTATGGTCAGCCGATCGAGATCGAGGTCGTGCCGATTCCCGAAGACGGTCGGCCCAATCCGTACTACGGCGCGGTCGGGCGGTTCGCCATCGAAGCACGGCTGGACAAGGAACAGGTCAAGGTCGGCGCCTCGGTCAAGCTGATCATCACCATCCGCGGCGAAGGCAATCTCGAGTTCTTGCGGGTGCCGTCGCTCGAAGGCGTGCCGGGATTCGGGCGCGAGCGCTTTCACCTGCTCGGGCAGACCGAGAAGCGTGACGCCGACAAGGTCATCGCCACGTATGACCTGACGCCGCTCGTTGCCGACATCCGTGCCGTGCCGGCGGTGCCGTGGAACTGGTTCGACACGACGCCGGGGGTCGAGAAGTTCGTCAGTGCGGCGACTGCCGAACTGCCGTTGACCGTGCGGCCGTTGGAGAAAGGTGAGACGCTGGCGGCATTGCCCGAGGCCGAGAGCAAGCCGATCACACCCGGCGTCGACGATGTGTTCGACATTCCGGACCTGGCCGGTTCGCCGGTGCCGACGCCGTCGTTGCCGCGTCTGCTGGCCTTCTGCGCGGTGCTTGGGCCGTGGCTGTGCGTGGCGGCGGCGATGCTGCTGCTGGGCTGGTGGCAGAAGCGCGCGGCGGACCTCCTTGGCCAGCGGGCGCGTGGTGCGGCGCGTGCGTGTGCGCGCGACCTGGGGGCTGGCACCGACCCGGCGACGGCATTGGCCGGCTATCTGGCGGCGCGGTTGGGCATCGAGGCGGCGGCGATCATCGGTCCGGAGGTGGATCGGCGGCTGGTCGAGTCCGGGCTCGAGGAGGAACAGGCGCGCGAAGTGCAACAGGCGCTCGATCGCGGCGTTGCCGCGCGTTATGGCGGTGGTGGCGGGCTTGGCAAGGACGAGGTCGAACGGCTGGTCGCGCAATTGGAACGGGTTACCCTGCGCCGGGCGGCGACGCTGTTGCCGTTCCTGTTGGCGCTGGCGATCGCCGGCACGACCGGTCCGGTGCGGACCCAGGGCGAGGCGGCGACGGCACTGGCCGCGTATCGCGCCGGTGATTATCGGACCGCCGAGTCCGGGTTCGCGCAGGCGATCGCCCGCAGCGACGATCGGCGGCTGTGGCGCGCCCGCGGCAACTGTTGGTATCGCCTCGAGGATCTGCCGCGCGCACTGTGGTGCTACGAGACAGCTCGACTTGGCCTGCCGCGCGACCCCGAACTGCTGGCCAACATCGCACTGGTGCGCAGCAAGCTCGAACTCGGCAGTGACGACGCTGGCGGCGAAGGCTTCACCGCGACGTTGCTCTCGATCCGCGAGCGGTTCTCGCCTGGCGAACGGGCGATCGTCGGCGCCGTGTTGATGACCGGTGCGGCGTTGCTGCTGCTCGGGTTCTGGCGGCGGATCGGTCGGCGTTGGCTCGGCGTGCTGTTGTTGCTGCCCGGAGTGGCGATCGCCCTCGACCTGCTGTGGCTGTCCGCCGAACGGCAGCCGGCGGCGATTGCGTTGGAGCCGCTGGCGCTGGTCGCCGAGCCGCGCACCGGCATGACGCCGATCGCGACGATCCGGCCGGGGTACCGCGTGCAAGTGTTGCCTGGCGGACAGGGTGAGTTCGCCCGGGTCAGCGCCGGCGAGCGTTCGGGCTACGTGCCGGCCAGTACCATCGCGCGCATCGAGTGACCCGGTTGCGGTCCATCGCCAGACCGGCGATCCTGCTGCCATGGTGATCGCGCGCGCCTTCGCTGGCCTGACGTCCTGCCTGCTCGCCTCGCTGCCGGCGCAGCGCGAGGAAGACCACCTGCCGTTGCTGCCCGCGAACGAGGCGTTCGCCGCCGCCCAGAAGGACCACAAGCGCGTGCTGGTCTACCAGGACTGGCCCGGTTGACCCGGCTGCCAGGCGTTCGAGAGCCGTGCGCTCTTCGACGACACCACGCGCGAACTGATCGCCACGCACTTCCTCGCCACGATCGTCGATCCGCCGTGGACGCCCGCGGAGCGCCAGCGCCGCAACCCCGAACTGTGGGACGTGTCGGAGTCGTGGAAGAGCAAGCCGCTGGTCGGCGAGATCGTGTTGCTGGCCAGTGCCGACAAGAGCAAGGTCGCGCGGACCGACTACCGCTACACCAAGGAACCGGAGGCGCTGCAGGCCTGGCTGCTGTCGGTGCTCGATGAAGACGGTGTCGTCGTTGCCGACGAGCTGCGCGCGCGGGTCGCCTTGCGGCAGACGATCCGGGCCGCCGGTCGCGAACTGTTCGCCGGTGACGACACTCCGCACGGTCGCCAGCGCCGCACCGCGATCGCGGCGGCGATCGATGCCGCCACCAGTGCCGACCTGGCGATCGGCAAGGACGCGCTGGCGCAGTGGCAAGCGCTCGAACGCGACGACACCGTCGAACGCGTCGATGCCAAAGTGCTGGCCTGGCGCCTGCTCGAAGCCTGCAAGGCCCTCGGGGTCGATGATCCGCTCGCCGCATCGCTGACGACCGCGTTGAAGGGCGGCCGCTTGACCACGACGGCCGACTTCCTGGTCGCGCAGGCCTGCCTGCGCTCGCTCGCGCGCCAGCGCGGCGTCACCAGGAACCCGACCGGCGACCTGCGCCGCGAACTCGAAGAACTCGGAGTGACCCTGCCGCCTGCCCGGGAACGCAAATGAACCCACGTCGCCTGTCCGGCCTGCTTTCGTGCTCGGTGTTGCTGTCGGCCGGTGCCGTCGGCCAGATCGAGTGGCGCGAACATTCGCTGTCGACGCAGCGCCAGATCGAGATGACGTTCGATGGCGCGCGCGGCCGGTTGGTCGCGTTGCGCGGCGACAAGATCCTCGAGTGGGACGGTTCCGCGTGGCAGACGCGACCGACGGCGACGCGGCCGGCGTCGCGACTGAACCACGGGTTCGTGTTCGACGACGTCAGGCGCCGGGTGTTGCTGTTCGGCGGCATCGCCGGCAACGTGCAATTCGGCGACACCTGGGAATACGATGGCGCCGATTGGACGCAGCGGGTGACGCCGACGGCGCCGGCGGCCCGTAGTTCGGCGGTGATGGCCTGGGATCCGGTGCGGTCGCGCGCGGTTCTGTTCGGCGGCCTGATCTACGGCGGCGCGCTGCACTCGGACACCTGGGAATGGGATGGCAATGCGTGGACGCGGGCGCTGGTCAGTGGGCCGATCGGGCGCAACGACGCGGCGATGGCGTGGCACCCGGGCAGCCAGCGGATGGTGTTGTTCGGCGGCGCCGATGGCATGGTGCCGCGCTCCGACACCTGGACCTGGGATGGTACGAGCTGGACGCAGATGCAGCCGGCGACCGTGCCGGTGCGGCGCGCCGGTCACCGGATGACGACCGACTTCGCCCGTGGTTGCGTCGTGATGTGCGGGGGCCCGGATCCGTATCCGTGGGAATGGTGGGGTGGTGATTGGCAGCGCGGCCCGCAGGGACCGTCGCAGCGGACCGGTTTCGGTCTGGCCTGGGACGGCACGACCGGCCAGGTCGCGATGTATGGCGGAACCACGACGGCGATGACCACCTCGTCGGTCACCACGATGGGCGACACGTGGACCTATGACGGCACGCAGTGGCTGCAACTCGGGAACGGCGGGCCGCAGCCGCGCGCCGGTGCTGGCATCGACTACGACCCGGTGCGCGATCGCCTCGTGTTTGTCGGTGGTGGTGATGCATGGACGACGCCGACCCACACGTGGGAATGGGACGGCGCGGTCTGGCGCGAGATCATCCCGCCGGTCGAGCCGCCGTACTTCCAGTTGACGCGGGTCTGCCACGATCGCGCGCGCGGGCGAACGGTGTTGTTCGGCGGCATGTTGTCGTTGTTCGGCCAGAACGCCGTTTGGGAATGGGATGGTTCCAACTGGACCAACCCGCAACCGCCGGTGTCGCCGCCGGGGCGGTTCGATCATGCGATGGCGTTCGACCGGGTGCGAGCGCACGTGCTGGTGTTCGGCGGCCGCAACCTGAATGTCGGATACGGTGACACGTGGGCGTGGAACGGCAGCATCTGGACGCCGCTGGCAACCGCCGGACCGTCGGCGCGCAGCGGTCACGCGATGGCCTATGACGTGGCGCGCGATCGCATGCTGTTGTTCGGTGGCCTGACCTCCGGTCAGGGCGGTACCATGGTTGCCGACACCTGGGAGTGGAACGGCAGCGTCTGGCAGCAGCGTCTGCCTGCCCATGCGCCGTCGGCGAGGCTCTATCACGCGATGGTCCACGACGCCGCGCGCGGGCGGATCGTGCTGGCCGGCGGTGCGCGATCGTCGGCGGCGCAAGCGGACAGTTGGGAATGGGATGGCAGCGATTGGTCCCGCGCTGGCGATGTCGGCGGCGCGCTCGCGCCGCTGGTGGCCTGGCACGATCGGCTGGGCCGGGTCGTGGCGCTCAACCTGGTCTCTGCCGGCACGATGTTGGTCAGCAACGATCTGTGGATCGGTTCGCCGTCGGTGGCCGGCATCGCGACCAGTGGAACGGCCTGCGGCGGTGCCCGGTTGCCGCAGTTGTCGCCGTTCGGCGATCCGGTGCTCGGGCGCACGGTGTTCCGGCTCGACGTCGTCCGGCTCGCTGCGCAGGCGCCGTTCGTGCTGGCCGTCGCGATGGATGCGACCACGATGCCGATCGGCGGCAACTGCCGGATGCTGCAGAACGGTCTGGTGTCGGTGCTCGCGGTCGCCAACGTCGATGGTTTCGCGGTCGTGCCGGCGCCGGTGCCGGCCAATCCCGTGCTGATCGGGCTCGAGGCGGTGTTCCAGGTCGGCGCGCTCGACCCGACGGCGCCCCTGGGCTTTGGTCTGACAGCGGTGGTGACGGCGCGGGTCGGCGACTGACCTCCGGCAACCGGTGCCGCCGGAGATTGCGCCGCGGCGCTGGCATTCCGTCACCGGCCGTCCATGCTGCGCTGCCGATGGATGCCCTGGCCAATCCAACCGACCTGCGGCCGCACCTGGTCGTGATCGGCGGTGGCTTCGCCGGCCTGTCCGCCGTGCGCGCTCTGCGGTCGCAGCCGCTGCGGATCACGTTGGTCGATCAACGCAATCACCACCTGTTCCAGCCGCTGCTGTACCAGGTCGCGACCGCGGCGCTCAACCCCGGCGACATCGCCTACCCGATCCGGTCGGTGCTGCGCAAGCAGACCAACGCGCGGACCATCCTGGCCTGCGCCGAACGCATCGACCTGCGGCGCCGCGTCATCGAGTTGCAGGGCGGGGAACTGCCGTACGACTGCCTGATCATCGCCACCGGCGCGACCCACAGCTACTTCGGCAACGATGCGTGGGAGCAGTGGGCGCCTGGACTGAAGACCATCGAGGATGCCCTCGAGATTCGCCGCCGCGTGCTGTCCGCCTACGAAGCCGCCGAACGCGAGGCCGACCCCGAGCGCGTGCGCGAACTGCTGACGTTCGTGGTGGTCGGTGCCGGTCCGACCGGCGTCGAACTCGCCGGGGCGTTGATCGAGATCGGCCGGCAGACCGTCGCCAGGGATTTTCGGACCTTCGATCCGCGCAGCCTCCGCGTCGTGCTGGTCGAAGGCGCCGATCGGGTGCTGCCGCCCTACGCGAGCGAACTGTCGGCGAAGGCACATTCCCAGCTCGAACGGATCGGGGTCGAAGTCCGCACCGAGGCCATGGTCACCGCGATCGATGGCTCAGGCGTGCAGATCGGCAACGAACGGATCACGGCGCGAACGGTGCTGTGGGCCGCTGGCGTGGCGGCGTCGCCGCTCGGTCGTTCGCTCGGCGTGCCGGTCGATCGCGCCGGCCGTGTGCTGGTCGAGCCGGATCTGTCGATTCCGAGGCACCCGGAGGCCTTCGTGGTCGGCGACTTGATGAGTGTCCAGCAGGACGGCAAGTCGGTTCCGGGCGTGGCGCCGGCGGCGATCCAGGCGGGGCGCTGCGCCGCGCGCAACATCCTGGCGCGGATCCAGGGGTTGCCGACGAAGCCGTTCCGCTATGTCGACAAAGGGTCGCTGGCGACGATCGGTCGCGCGGCGGCGGTCGGGCAGATCGGTCGCTGGCGGGTCTCCGGGTTCCTGGCGTGGTGGATGTGGTGGTTGATCCACATCGCCTATCTGATCGGCTTCCGGAATCGCATCGCCTGCATGGTCGGGTGGGCATGGCAGTACTTCGCCTTCGCGCGCGGCGCGCGGCTGATCACCGGCCGCAGCTGGCAACCGGCATCGTCGGCAGTTCCACCGGTCGTTGGCACGCAGGCCGCTCCCCAGTCACCGACGGCGACGCCGTCGCAACCTGCGCAGTAGGGCTGAGGCAAGCCACCGTGGCGTTCGGGAAACGGATGCCGCGGTCCAGATCGCGCACGTTCTTGGCCGCGAGAACACTCGAAGTGGTGGACAAGACCAGCGGCATGCCGGTTGCCCCACCGGCGGCATGGTCCTCGCCAGGCTCCCCGTTCTGTTCCTGACCGCGTTCGCGGTTGCCCAAGAACCCGCTGCGATCGCACCGCCGCTCGAGTTCGAGTCCGATGTCGGCCAGCTCTCTGGCGGATGGACCCACGTCGCCCGCGGCGCGGGCTATGGTGTGTTCGTCGCGCCGGACGTGTTCGCGGTGCGCGTCGTCGGGGCGCAGTCGGCGTCGATCCGCTTCGCCCCGGTGGCTGGTCGCGCAGTCGTTCCGATTGCCGAGTCGGAGACGGTCGGCCGGTCGCATTATCTGCGCGGCAGTGATCCCAGCCAGTGGTATCGCGATGTGCCGCGGGCACGGCGGTTGCGCTACCCGGCGGTGTGGCCCGGCATTGATCTCGTGCTCCATGGCGACGGCAAACGGCTCGAATACGACTTCGAACTCCAGCCTGGCGTCGAGGTCGGCGCCGTGGCGCTCCGCGTCGAAGGCGCGGCACTGCGACTCGCCGATGGCGCGCTCGACCTGCTGACTCCGGCCGGCACGATGCGCCAGGCAGCTGCCGTGGCCTGGCAGGCCACGGAGCAGGGGCGGCGGCTGGTGGACGTTCGCTACGAACTGCGCGACGCGTCGACCTTCGGGTTCAGGCTCGGTGAACACGACCCGACGCTGCCGGTCGTCATCGATCCGGTGATCGGTTACGCGACCTGGTTGGGCGGCAGTTCCTGGGACTATGCGCTCGACATCGCCGTCGACCCGCAGGGCAACGCCTACATCGGCGGCCAGACCGCGTCGCTGGATTTCCCGTTGGCTGGCCCGATCCAGGGCAACATCAATGGGGTCTACGATGCGTTCGTCGCCAAGCTGTCGCCGGACGGCACCACGCTGTTGTGGTCGACGTACCTTGGCGGCAGCACGCCGGTCTACACCCAGGCCGAGGCCGTGGTCGCGCTCGCGGTCGATGCGGCGCAGGAGCCGGTGCTGCTCGGCTTCACCGATGCGACCGACTTCCCGGTGGTCGCGGCGGCACAGCCGGCCAATGCGGGTGGCTACGATGCGTTCGTCTGCCGGTTGAACGCCCAGGGTTCCGGGTTCCTGTTCTCGACCTACCTTGGCGGCGCCGGCCGGGACCTGTATGGCAATCTGGGCACCACATCGTCCGATGGCGGTGATGTGCAGCTCGATGGCAACTCGGACGCGATCGTGATCGGCTCGACGCTGTCGACCAATCTGGGCGTGGTCAGCCCGTTCCAGGCGACCAATGCCGGGCGCAAGGATGCGTTCCTGGCCCGCTATGCCCGCGCCGGCACGCTGCGGTCCCTCAGCTACTTCGGCGGCAGCAGCGACGACCTCGCTGGCACGCTGGCGCTCGGTCCGGGCGGCATGATCGCGATCGGCGGCGTGACCGGCGGTGCGAGCTTTCCGACCACGCCCGGCGCCTACGACTCGACGACCGCTGGTTCGGGCTTCCTCTCGGTGTTCGACCCGGGCATCACGATGCTGGCCGCAAGCACGCGTTTCCGCGCGGTGCCGCAGGCGGTCGGCTTCGATCCGCAGACCTTCGACGTCTATGCGGCCGGTATCACGCGCGACACCGGTCATCCGGTGACCTGGGGCAGCATGGTGGTGTTCTGGCCAGGCGCCAACGACAACTCGCGCAACACGGAGGGTTTCCTGGCGCGGTTCGACCAGCAGCTGACGACGCTGCGCTGGAGCACGCTGGTCGGCGTCTACGATTCCGGCGACGGCATCCTCGACATGAAGATCGATCCGCTCGGCTATCCCTGGATCCTGCTGGGCGGCTCCTTGCCGGGAACGACGCCAGCAGCGGGAACACGGGTCGTCAAGATCGCGCCCGATGGGCGTGCGTGGTGCAACGAGCTGCGCGCCGCGTTCGGTTCGCACTCGCTCGCTGGACTCGACATCCTGCCGAACGGCAGTGCGTGGTTTGCCGGGCACACTTCGGGTTCGTCGAGTACCGCGATCACGCCGACGCCCGGCGTGTTCCAGCCGACCGTCCGGGGCCAAGCGGACACGTTCGTGGTCCGCGTCGACGAGACGATGACCGGATTGGGCTATCTGGGCACCGCGCCTCAGCTGCGTCGCGGCGACAGCCAGCTGGCGACGGTGACCATCACCGCGCCGGCGCCGTCCGGTGGCTATCAGGTCAACCTGCAGGCTTCGCCGCCCGGCATCGTGACGATCCCGGCGACGGTGACGATTCCGGCTGGACTGTCGCATGTGTCGTTCGTGGTGGCGGCGCCCGCCGGGGTTCCCGACACCAACGTGATCCTCACCGCCTCGTCGCCGCTGGGATCGCCGATCAACACGACCTTCCGCGTCTGGCCTGGGCCTGCCTACGCGCTGCGGCCGATCGGCGTCACCGGTGGCGAACTCGAACTGCGCTCGATCAACGATGCGGGCGCCTCGGTCGGCGACGGCGTGACCGGCGCCACCGCTGGTGCGTTCCGCCACGATGATGTGCTCGGCCTGACGCCGTTGCAGAACGTGCTGTCGGCAGTCGCGATCTCCGAATCCGGCTACACGACCGGCCTGAACGGCTACGAGCAGAGCTACCTGATGCAGCCGAACGGCAGCGTCAGCACGATCGCGACCGGCACCACCGCCAACGGCGTCGCTGACACCGGCATGGTGGTCGGTTGGACGACGCGCTATTCGACGCTCGGCTATGCCCGCGCATTCGTCTGGACCCAGACCGGCGGGATGATCAACCTCGGTACGATGAGCGGTGGTTCGGCCAGCACCGCGTTTGGCGCCAATCGCCGAGGTCTCGTCTGCGGCGAGTCGTTCGTCAACGGTGGTGCGTCGCGGCGTGCGTTCGTCTGGCAGCAGGCCACCGGCCTGATCGACCTCGGCGTGCTGCCGGGGCACGCGCACGCGACCGCCTACGCGATCAACGAGTACGACCAGATCTGCGGCGTGTCGTCCAACACCGGGTTCTCGGCGATGCGTGGCTTCCGCCGCGATGGCGGTACGCTGGTCGATCTCGGCACGCTGGCCGGCGACGGCATCAGCAGCGCGCGCGCGATCAATGACCACGGCCAGACCGTCGGCACGTCGGGCGTCCGTTCGGGCGTCGGGCCGAAGGCGTTCGTGCACACGCCGCTGCACGGCATGCGCGAGCTGCGGGATCTGATCGACCCGTCCGAGCGCGTGAAGTGGGAACTGCGCGAAGCGGTGTCGATCAACGACCGCGGGCAGATCCTGGTGCAGGGCTACATCGCCGGGCAGTCGAGCACCGCGTCGCTGCGGCTCGATCCGACGACGGCGGTGCCCTACGGCAACGGCTGTCCGACCGGTGCGGGTCGCACTCCCGTGCTGGCCGGCGAGGGGCGGGCGGCGGCCGGCGAACTGTTCGGCCTGGTGCTCGCTGACGGCGTGCCGAGCGGCTTCGCCGCGCTGTTCCTCGGTTTCCAGGCAGCGAGCCTGCCGGTGCTGCCAGGTTGCAACCTGCTGGTCGGCGGCGCCGCGTCGGCAGCGTTCATGCTCGATGCCACCGGTCGCGCGCGGTTGCCGTTCAATCTGCCGCCGACGTTGCAGCAGGGGAGCCTGTTCACGCAGGCGTTCGTGCTCGACCCGACGGCGCCGAGTGGTGTCGCGGCGGCGAGCAACGGGGTCGAGTTGCGGATCCTGTAGCCAGGGGCTACCGGACTCATTGCCGTGGCCCCTTGGGCGATCCCGCCACCGGCACGAGCTTCGACCGGCGCAGCCTGGCGTCGCGCGTCAACAGTGGCACGTGATGCACGATGCTGGTCGCGGCGATGATCTCGTTGGCTGGATCACTCTCGAAGTCCAGGGTCAACGTCGTGCGGCAGACCTCCAGCGTGATGGGCCACAGATGCACGCGCGCGACCGCACGCTCGAACTCGGGGCTGTCGATGTCGACCTGAATGCGCCCGAGTTCTCGCAGCTTGGCGATCTACCACAGGCAGATTGCCGACATGCTCCAGGAGTCCCGCTGCAGCAGCGCCTCTTCGTTCCGCCGGAGCGTGCCGGCCAGGGCGAACAGGAGCATGTGCGTGTCGAGATTCAGCATCCCGGACAACCCCGGTCGTGAGGATCTTGCCCTTGATCTGGATCTTGCCGCGGAACGCTCCGATCAGATCAGCTGTGTGTTGATGGACTGGTACCAGTCGCGGCGGCGCGGGCCCCCGGTTGACCTGGGTTCCACCGACGGCAACATCGCACTGTGCAAACCCCCGCGTTCGCGTGCGTCGCCTGCTGTGCGGTCCTGCTGGTCCATGGCGCCGCCCAGGATCCGCCCGCGGTGCCGCCGCGGTGGCAGGTCCGCGGCATCGGCGGCGGTGGCGCGTTCTTCGCGCCGGCCATCAGCCCGCATGTCGCAACGACCGGCTTCGTCGCGACCGACATGGTGCACCTGCAGAGGAGCCTCGACGGCGGCGACACGTGGCAGATGTTCGATTTCCGTGCCGTCCAGGCCGGCAGCCGTTCGACGGTCGGCTTCACCGCCGACCCGCAGCACCTGTGGATCATCGACGTCCGCGACGATCGTTCGCAGCTGCGGCGTTCGCTCGACGGTGGCGTCACCTGGGCGATGGTCGGCGAGCCGACTGGCGGGAACGTTCGTTGGCTTGGCGTCGATGCCGGTTCGACGCAGCGCCTGCTGCTGGCCAGCGACACGACGCTGTTCGCCTCGACCAATGGCGGCGCGCAGTTCGTTGCGGTGCACACCGATGCCGGCGGCTTGCACATTGCGGGTGCGCATTTTGCCGCCAACGAGGTCTTCGTCGGCACCGGTCGCGGGCTGCTGCAGTCCATCGACGGCGGCAGCTCGTTCGCGCTCGCGGCCATTCCCGGGTTGCCTGCCAATCACGGTTTCCTCGGCATCGCCGGCACCGGCAGCGGCGCCAATGTCCGGCTGTGCGGCACGATCGCCGATCAGGCGGGTCTGTATCCGGGCCTGACCGGCGCCGACCATGCACTGTTCGCCGGTGTCGTCGAGTGGCATCGTGGCCAGACGGCCTGGCAGCTGCGCAACGCCGGGCTGCTGGCAGGCGACGATCCGCTGTTCGTGGCGAGCAGTCCGTCGACGCCGCAGGTGTTCTGGCTCGCCGGTCATCGGTTCACCGGCAGCGAAGACGTGCCGGCGGTCTGGCGTTCGGTGGACGGCGGCCTGTCCTGGAGCCTGGTCCTGCGCGCTGCCGGCAATGGCAACGTCGCGACCGCCTGGATGGGGCAGGGTGGCGACCGGTCGTGGAGCTATGGCGAGTACGCACTGGGATTGGCGGTGGCGCCGAACGACCCTGCCCGCGCGATGGTCACCGATCTCGGCGGTGTGCACGCCACCGCCGACGGCGGCCAGACGTGGCGCGCCGTCTACGTGACGCCGTCCAGCCGCAATGCGACCGGCCAGCCGACGCCGCGTGGCCGCGACTACGTCGGTTCGCTCGACAACACCAGCGCCTGGTGGCTGCATTGGCCGACCGAGGACATCGTCTGGGCCTGTGTCACCGACATCCGCGGTTGCAAGAGCCGTGACGGCGGCGAGCGGTGGGCGTTCGATTACAGCGGCCACACCGAGAACACGATGTACCACGTCGTGCAGCGCGGCGGTGTGGTGTATGGGGCGACGTCGACGGTGCACGATCTGTACGAGAGCACCTACTTGCAGGATGCGCGCATCGATCCGGGTGGCGGGCGCGTGCTGCAGAGTGTCGACGATGGTCGATCCTGGACCCTGGTGCACGATTTCGGGGATCCGGTCATCCGTCTGGCGCTCGACCCGCACGTGCCGCAGCGGCTGTACGCCAGCGTCGTCAACAGCAGCAACGGCACCGGCGGCATCTGGGTCACCGACGAGGTCGCGCGCGGCGCGCAGTCGACCTGGCGCCGCCTGGCTGCGCCGCCGCGGACCGAAGGCCATCCGTTCGCGTTGGCGGTCCTTGACGACGGGACCCTGGTGTGCACCTGGTCGGCCCGCCGCACGGCGGCTGGCGCGTTCACCGCCAGTTCCGGCGTGTTCGTCAGCAGCGATGCCGGCGTGAGCTGGCAGGATCGCAGTCACCCGGACATGCACTGGTGGACGCGGGACCTGACGCTGGATCCGCACGATCCGGGTCAGCGAACGTTCCTGGTCGGCGTGTGGAGTGGTTGGGGTGGCGTCGCCAACAACCGCGGTGGTCTGTTCCGCAGCACCGATCGCGGGCTCACGTGGCGCCGGCTGAATGCATGGCACCGCGTTTCGGCGGCCGATGTCGATCCGCTGCGGCCGGGACATGCGTATGTGACGACCGAGGTGGAGGGGTTGTGGCACACGTCCGACATCGGCGCCGCGAATCCGACGTTCGTGCAACTGCGCGGTTTCCCATTCCGCCATCCGGGTCGCGTGCTGTTTCCGCCGCACGAACCGACGCGGCCGTGGGTGACGACGGTCGGGTCGAGTGTGTTCGCCGCCGAACGGGAATGGCACGGGCTCGGACTCGGCAAGGCCGGCAGCAACGGCGTGCCGGCGTTGGCAGGCAGCGGTGGTCTGATCGCCAACGGCGATCTGGTGTGGCATCTGCAGCGCGGCGTCGCGGGACAACCAGGCGTGCTCGCGGTCGGGCTGCAGCGCCAGGATCTGCCGCTGCTCGGTGGCACGCTGGTGCCAGGCCCCGAACTCGTGGTCTGGCCGCTGGCGCTCGATGGGCGCGGCGCCGCGACCCTGCGGGTGCGCCTGCCACCGGTCGTTCCGGGTGCTGTCGAGCTGTTCGCGCAGGCCTGGTTGCTGGATCCGGCGGCCGTTCAGGGTGTGGCGGCCAGTCACGCGCTGCGGGCAGCGTCGCGCTGAAGCGTTCGCTCAGCCCTTGCCGAACAACCACTTCGCGGCGACGAAGCCGCCGATCAGCAGCGCGGTGCCGGCGATAGTCACCAGTTCGAAGCGCTTCTCGATGAACGTCCGGATCGGCGCGCCGTAGCGCTTCAGTAGTCCGGCGACGATGAAGAATCGCGCCGACCGGCCGATCAATGAACCGAGCACGAACAGCGGAAAGTTGATCGCGAACACACCGGCGGTGATCGTGATCAGCTTGTAGGGGATCGGCGTGAACGCGGCGATGAACACGATCAAAAGGCCATGCTCGTCATACGTGGCGCGCATGCCGTCGAACGCTTCCTGACTGAAGATGTAGCGCAGGAAGAAGTCATCGACCGCCTCCCACGCCAGCGCGCCGATCGCATAGCCGGCGATGCCGCCGAGCACCGACGCGACCGAGCACCAGAACGCGAACCGCCACGACTTCTGCCGATCGCCGATGCACAAGGCGACC
This sequence comes from Planctomycetota bacterium, assembly GCA_016713175.1. GTDB lineage: Bacteria > Planctomycetota > UBA1135 > UBA1135 > UBA2386 > JADJPQ01. The sequence goes on along the minus strand of JADJPQ010000003.1, from coordinate 85,108 downwards.
AGCAGCACGTCCGGCGGAATCGGGAAGAAGCTGCTCTCGGCGAAGCTCAGCAGGAACAACGCGCGCATGCCGAACGGCGTGTCGGCCCAGTGCAAGACCCAGTCGTACAGGCGGCGGATCGGGTTCCTCGCCTTCGCCGGTGGCGGCAGTTCGGGTGGCACGTCGAGGTCCGAAGGGGGAGCGGTTGGCGTCACGGCAGGAGGGATATCGTCGGGGGATGGCGCACGCGTGAAGTCCGCGCTCAGCCGGCGTGAAGTTCGTGCACCTCGAGCCACACCGGGCCTTCCTCGCCGCGCGGATTCAGCCTCGGTGTGTAGACCAGCGTCCACGGGCCCTTGCGTTCCCGCACCTCTTCGAAGCGGTGGCTGGCGCGCAGCACCTTGGCCGGGAGGATCTGACCGTCGCGAACCACGCGCAACCGCAGATCCTGACCGCGAGTGTCGGTCGCCGGCTGGCCGACCAGCGTCACTTCCTGCGTGCAGAAGCGCGGCCGCCGATGGCCCATGCCGAACGGGCCGAGCAGGTCGAGTTTGCGGATCGTCTGTGGATCGAGTTCGCCAAAGCGCGCGCGGCCATCGATTGCCACCGTCGGCGCCTTGCGCAGCATGGTCGCGCAGGCCTCGGCAAAGCGCGTGCGGAACGCGTCGAAGCGGTCGCGGCGCACCTCGAGTCCGGCGGCGGCGGCGTGACCGCCGTGTGCGACCAGGTGTTCGCTGCAGGCCGACAGCGCTTCGCACAGATGCACACCATTGGTGGTCCGACCCGAACCGCGGCCGACATCGCCTTGGAACGCCACCAGGATCGTCGGCTTGCCGGTCGTCTCGGCGATCCGTGCGGCGACGATGCCGAGCACGCCTGGATGCCAGTCGTCGCCGGCCAGCACGATGGCCGCTTCCTGCACGTTCGCCGATTGCGCGAGCACCGTCTCCTGCAGTCGCCGTTCGACGCGACGGCGCTCCTCGTTGTGCTTCTCCAGCACCTTGGCGGCGGTCTGCGCCTCGCTGTAGCCGGGCGCGCACAGCAGTTCGACGGCTTCCGAGCCCTGCCCCATGCGGCCAGCGGCGTTGATCAGCGGCGCGATCCGGAACGCGATGTCCTCGACATCGGGCGAACGGTTCAGCAGCCCGGCGGAGTCGAGCAGGGCGCGGATGCCGGGGCTCTTGCTCTGCGCCAGCGCGCGCAGGCCATGGAACACCAGGATGCGATTCTCGCCGCACAGTGGCGCGACATCGGCGATGGTGCCCAGCGTGACCCAGGTCATCGCATCGGCCAGGAAGTCGGCGAACTCGGGGCTCTGCAGCAGATCGCGCGAGAACGAACTGGCGATCGCGGTGGCCAGCCGGAAGGCGACGCCGACCCCGGCGAGGTTGCGGTCGGGGTAGCCGGCGCCGGGCAGCCGCGGGTTCAGCAGCGCGAACGCCGGGGCGGTGTTCTCGGTGGTGCCGTGGTGATCGGTGACGATGACGTCGACACCGGCCTGCTGCAGTCGCGATATCGGTTCGACCGCGTTGGTGCCATTGTCGACCGAGATGACGAGGCGGTAGCCGCCATCGAGGATCGCGCGTTCGCTGGCGGCGGAGAACGAGTAGCCGTCGGCGCGCGCGGGGATGAACGGCCGGGCGTTGGCGTGCATCAGCTTGAAGAAGCGATGCAGCAGCACGGTGCCGGAGATGCCGTCGACATCGTAGTCGCCGTGGATCAGGATCTTCTCGCCGGCGCGGATGGCGGTGCGGATCCGGTCGACGGCCTTCTTCATGTCGGTGAAGGTGAACGGGTCGTGCAGCGCGCGCAGGTCGGGGCGCAGGAAGGCGCGGACGCGGTCGGGGTCGTCGATGCCGCGGGCGAGGAGGACGCGGGCGAGCAGGTCGGGGATGCCGAGGGTCTTGGCGAGGGCGCGCTCCCGAGGGTCGGGTTCGGGCAGCTTCGAGAGAGCGCGGTCCATGCGGGGCGGACATGGTAGCGGGGGAACGGCGGGTGCCTAGAACCGATCGTCGGCGTCCCGGCCGCTGCTCACACCGGCCGCGCCTGCAGCCACAACCGAACCAGGAAGCGATCCTCCTCCTCGACCAGATCCGGCTCGGTGCCGTTGTGCGCGCGCATCCCGGCGATGATCTTGCGCGGCACGCCGAGGCTATTGGTTTCGATGTAGCGGTAGTCGCGCAGTACTCACGCGGGTGTTGCGGCGCACGAACTCCAGGGCCTGCTCGATGCATCCGCTCTCGACGATGCCCTGCGGGCTGAACAGGCCGACGATCGGTCCGCGCAGCAGAGCCCGTTCGCGCGCGTCGTAGTCCTTCTCGGTACCGTGAAACGCGACGACGGTGATGCCGGCATGTGGCAAGTAGCGGTTCGGCCGAATGCCGAACAACAACATGCCCGCCACGCTCGGCACGCGCGCTCCCGGCGGGCGTCGGTCGTACTGCATCCGGGAGCTTTGTTGGTAGAGGCGGACTTCTTCGTCGTCGCTGGCGTCACGCGAAGTCGTGCCGACGCGGGTGACCTGGCTCGACCCGCGAGTTCTCACCGTTCCGGATCAGCTGAGCCAGGAACTCCCGTTGCATCGACTTGGATTCTGCAGCCCGGCTCTGGGACAAGCGAGCACGGCGTTCTTTCATGTCGTGACGTTCCGGCTCGCGCGGGCGCCGACCGACCGGTTGCGCTATGGTGACAGAAGCGCATGTCGAAGACCGACTCCGAACGCGGCCAGGCCCTTCGCGCCATCCCATCCGTCGATCAGCTCCTCCGCCACGACCTGCTCGCCGCCACGCCGCGCGCGCTGCTGGTCCGCGAGGCCCGCGCGTTCGTTGACGCCGTTCGCGCCGACGTGCTCGCCCAAGGCCCTTCGCCCGACACCATCGCCCGTCGCTTCGCCGGCGACCAGGGCGCCCAGGAACTGCTCGCCCGCTGCGCCAAGGCCCAGCGCCGCCGCCACCAGCGCGTCATCAACGCCACCGGCGTCGTGCTGCACACCGGCATCGGCCGGGCGCCGCTGCCTGCGGCCGCGGTCGCCGCGATCACCGACGCCGCCGGCTATGCGATCGTCGAGGTCGATCCGACGACCGGCGAACGCGACCAACGCGAACTCGGCGTCGCCGCGCTGCTGCGCGACGTGACCGGCGCCGAAGGCGGACTCGTCGTCAACAACAACGCCGCCGCGACCACCCTGATGCTCGCCGCGCTGACCGCCGGCCGCGAAGTCGTGATCTCGCGTGGCGAACTGGTCGAGATCGGCGGCGGCTTCCGCGTTCCCGACGTCATGCGCCGCGCCGGCTGCACGATGGTCGAGGTCGGCGCGACCAACAAGACCCACCTGCGCGACTTCGCCGGCGCCATCACGCCCGCCACCGGTGCGCTGCTGAAGGTCCATCCCAGCAACTTCCGGATCGAGGGTTTTGCCGGCACCCCGAGCGTTGCCGAACTCGCCGAACTGGCGCATGCCCGCGGCCTCCTGCTGCTCGACGATCTGGGTTCGGGCCTGTTGTGGAAGGCGCCGATTCCGGGCCTCAGCGAAGAACCGCGCATCGATCAGAGTCTCGCCGCCGGCGCCGACATCGTCTGCGTGTCCGGCGACAAGCTGCTCGGCGGCCCGCAATGCGGCATCCTGCTCGGCAGCAAGGAGCAGATCGCCGCGATCCGCGCCCATCCGCTGTACCGCGCGTTCCGCTGCGACAAGCTGACGCTGGCGGCACTCGAGGCCACGCTGATGCTCTATCGCGATGGCGAACCGCTGGTCGAGATCCCGACGCTGCGCATGCTCGCCGCCGCACCCGCCGAACTGCAGTTGCGCAGCGAACGGCTGGCCCAGGCGTTGCCCGGCGCCAAGGTCGTGCCGAGCGAATCGTTCGCCGGCTCCGGTGCCAATCCGGCGCGCCCGCTGCCGAGTTTCGCCGTGGCGTTGCCCGGCGGGGATCGCCGGTGCGACGCCTTGCGCGCGCTGCAGCCGGTCGCACTCTTCGCGCGTCAGGCCGACGGCCATGTGCTGCTCGATGCGCGCACGCTGCTGATCGAAGATCTCGACCACGTCGCGGAGCTGGTCCGCCAGTGCTCGTGACCCATTGAACGTGACCATGAACGAAACACCGCAGAAGCGACTGACGGAATACGCCTCCAGCTCGGGTTGAGCAGCGAAGCTGCCGCCGGGGAGCCTCGGGCAGGTTCTCCAGAAACTCGGGACGATCGAACATCCCAACCTGCTGGCGGGCCATCGCGGGTTCGAGGATGCGGGCATCTTCCGTATCGACAACGAACGCGCGTTGGTGCAGACCGTCGACTTCTTCCCGCCGATCGTCGACGACCCGCGCTGGTTCGGCCGTATCGCCGCCGCCAATTCGCTGTCGGACGTCTACGCGATGGGTGGTCAGGCGCTGACGGCGATGAACCTGGTCGGCTGGCCGAAGGACCTCGACTTGCAGGTGCTCGGCGAAGTGCTGGCCGGCGGGCTCGAGAAGATCCAGGAAGCCGGCGCCGTGCTGTGCGGTGGCCACTCGGTGACCGATCACGAGATCAAGTACGGCCTGTCGGTGACCGGCATCGTGCACCCCAATCGCTGGTGGCCGAACGGCGGCGCCAAGGAAGGCGACGTCGCGCTGTTGACCAAGCCGCTCGGCATGGGGCCCGTCGCGACCGCGATCAAGCGCGGCAAGGCCAGTGAGGCGATGCAGGAAGGTGCGATGCGGCAGATGGCGACGCTGAACAAGGCGGCGTGCGAGGCAGTGCGCGACCTGAGGGTGCACGGCGCCACCGACGTCACCGGTTTCGGCATGATGGGCCATGGTTGCGAGATGGCCGAAGGCGCCGGGTTGACGTTGACGCTGGATTCGCGGTCGTTGCCGGTGTTCCCGGGCGCGGTCGAACTGGTTCGCGACGGCGTGTTCTCCGGCGGCTGCAACCGCAGCAAGGCCTGGCTGGCCAACCGGGCGAAGGTCGAGGCGACGGTCGACGAGGCGCTCGGCAATCTGGTGTTCGATGCCGAGACCAGCGGTGGCCTGGTGCTGGCGCTTGCGCCGGACGATGTCGAGAAGGCGGTCCGGCGGCTGCGCGATGTCGGGGCTCCGTGTGCGGTGGCGGTCGGCCGTTTCGGCAAACGCGCGGTCGGCGAGCCGTTCGTCTGGCTGCGGTGAATGGCGGCGATGCACGGGACGGTCCTGGCGCCGGAACTGAGCCTGAAGCTGCGGGCTCTATCGCTGCTCGGCATCTTGACGGTCGTGGTCGGGCACTCGCCGTCGTATCGCGATCCGTCGGTGCCGAATGAACGTTCGTTCGTTCGGCCATGCATGGGTCGAAGCGCGGTTGATTGATGCGCTTCAGCAGGCGAAGACGTCGGCGAGGGAACGGGCGTCGAGCAGTCGTTCGGCCCAGGTGTCGAGCTGTTTGTCGGAGGCAGCGTGCAGGCGGTCGATCACGGTGTCGGCCGCCGTGCCGAAGCGGCGTCGGAGCAGGTTGGTCAGGAGTTCCACGCGTCCTTCGACCCGTCCTTCGACCCGTCCTTCGACCCGGCCTTGGATTCGTCCTTCGGCTCGCAGTTTCTCACCAGTGCTCATGACCATGTCTCCGGTTGTCGTGTCGATCAGTCGTTCGAGAACGTCGCGCAGATCGGTCGCCTCGATCTCCGTCACGTTCAACAGCCAGGATGTTAGCGACTCGAGCCCCTCCATGCCGCCCGGTGCGACCCGGAGTTGGCGCAGAGCCACGCCCCATCGCTCGAGTGCCGCGACGGTCTGCGTTGGCGTTGCCCGGCGCAAGAACTGCAATGCCAGCGCCGCCAGCTTCTGGAACGGCGGCAACTTGCAGTCCCTCAGTGCCGGTTCGGTCAGACGGGCCAGATCGCATGGAACCACCACCATGCCGACGGAGTTGCCAGCCAGTGCTTCCGCCAGTTCGGGATCCTCGGCGGCCACGGCGTCGAGCCCCCTGATGTCGAAGTGGTCCCGGAGGCTCAGCGGTGCCTGCCACGGCAAGTCCCCATGGCATACCAGCACCGCCAGTGTGACGCTCAGGCCGCGCGCGCCGGTTTCGGCCGCCTCCGCCTGCCAACTGGCCACCACGTAGTGCAGGATCTGCAGCACGACCCAGGTGTCTTCCCAGGACTTGTGCTCGATCACGATCCGTACCTGCAAAGCGCGGCTGCGCAGCCGGGCGGTGAACACCAGATCCGGTTCCTTGACCCGCAGATTCGGATCCACGAACCGGGTCGGGCATGGCGTCAAGGTCGTCCAGTCGATTGCCTCGGCGATTCTTCGGGGCAGCAGCAGTTGGAGCAGGAATGCCGCGTGAACAGGGTCGGCGAACGCGCGGCGGAAAAGGGCGTCGTGAGGTGAGTTCATGCCCTCAGGGGAATGAACTCGCCAAAAGCGGCCGGAAATCTGCGAAAACCGGTCAGAACAGGCTGACCTCGGTGCCGTCGCGCCATCGCCGCGCCGGCTGCGACGTCGCGACTTCACGGCCGAGCCAGGTGCAACGCTCCGGGCGGGCCCGCTGCCATCGCAGACGCTCCCACGGTCGGTCGAGGCGCCGCCGAGGCGGTCGTGGATCGCAGCCCAGCAGGTGTGCGAACGCGGCGCCGCGATCGCGGCGGCGGAAGTGCACCGGATCGAAGCCGTACCACTCCGGCCGTAGCGCGACGAACGCCGCGTCGTGTCGGCGGGCCAGTTCGCGAAGACCGTTCTCGACGACGTCGGCGCGCGCTTGGACCGTGGGCAGGGACAACCTGCATCCCGGCACCAGTACCGACCGGACCGCCAGGTACCGCAGCGGACCAAGTGCCGCGATCACGTGCATTGGCAGGCCGGCGACGATGCGCCGGCAAGCATGCGGCCGCAGCGCCGTCAGTGCTTCGTCGATCCACGCCAGGATCTGTGCAGGCTCGACGCCATAGAGGATGTCGTTGCCGACATCCATCACCAGCGCGGTGGTGGTGGCAGGGGATGGCGTCGGCAGCGCTCGCCAGAGACCGCAGTCCCGGATACCCGGCAGACCGCGGCCAAGCAGTGAACTGCGCAGGCCGTACGACCGGCCGCGGCCGAGCGCGGCAAACACCTGGAGTGGGCCAGCGGCATCACCTCTCGCGACGTCGAGGGCGGTGAGGAAACCGCGCGTCAGGTTGCTGGCGCCGAGCGCGATCAACCGGTGCCGCCGTTCGCCGTTCACCGGATCCGCGGTTCGTGCGCGTCGGCGGCCACGAACAGGCGTTCGGGGCCGGCGGCCAGCGGTGGGATCTCGACCTGGGCGGTGGCGGCGGGCACGGGGTCCAGAAGGGCGGCGCGTGTCTGCCCCTGGGGCGGGCGTCAGCGGGCGCGGAGTAGCGCTTTGGCGGCGGCGTCGAGCTCGGGCGCCTTCGCTTGACCGTGATCGCGCAGGGTCAGCACGTAGTCGTGGACCTGCATCTTCTTGCGCGAACGCTCCGGCAGCCCGTTCTTGTAGACCAGCGGGGGTGCGGCTGCGCCCTGCTGGTCCTTGTCGTCCTTCTCGTCTTCGTCATCACCGCCAGGGCCGCCGACGACGACGCCGCCGCCGCCAGCGCGGATGCGGAACACACGCCCGCCGACGGCCATCTCCGACTTCGTGTAGCTGCGCACGGTGATCTGGTGGATCTGGCCGGAAGCCGGATCCAGCGCGAACGCAACGTCGACGGTCGCGTCGGGCTTGGGCTGCGCGGCACGCCCGGCCCCGCCGGCGGCGATGAACACCGCGGCGCCGCCGAAACTGTTGATCTCGGGGATCTGACCGCCCCACATCAGGTTGGCCACCTGATCCTGGTTCAGCGTGACGCCGAGGATCTCGACTGGCCGATCGTTCAGGGTCGCGACTTCGCGGTGGGTGACGGCGAGGTCGCTTTGCTGCAGCAGGTCCAGCAGCAATTGAGGATCGGGCAGGAACGCCACGGTTGCGCCATCGGCCCAGCGGTTCTTGCGCAGGATCCAGCCATCGGTTCCTGACCGCGCGATCGTGCGCCGGTTGGCGGCGATCAACTCCTGATCGTCGCTCTTGCAATGCAGCAGGTCACGCGTCCAGGCGCCCGCAGCCTTGCCTTCGCCGTTGCCCATGCCGACGAACCCGAGCGCCCTGACGGCCAGCGCGCCCTCGGCATCATCCTCGTCATCATCGGCCTTGGCCTTCGCCGCCGGGCCCCAGGCTGCTTCGAACGCGCACGACGACAGCTCGGCGGTCGTCGTCAGGGACTTGCGCAAGCGCTCCCGTGCTTGCACGAGCGGGTCGGCAGCGGCTTCCTGGGCGGTCGCGAACGCGCCGCACAGCGCCAGCAGGCAGGTCACGCGGGTGGACAGGTTCATTGGTCGTCTCCGGTCATTGCAGGCCGAGCAACGCTCGGGCCTTGTTGTCGAGCGCGGGCGCTTCGCCCATGCCGAGGTTCTGGAAGTCGACCTTGAAGTACATCATCGAGGTGTCTTTGGCGAGCTTGCGCTCCGGCAGCCCCTTCTTGACGACGACCTTGTCGTCCGTTGCTGCGGCTTCCTCCTTCTCGTCCTCCTTCTCTTCCTCTTCGTCGTCGCCGCCGCCGCCGCCGGGGCCGCCGACCGCGATCCGGATGTTGCCCAGCATCGGGTTCTTCTCGTAGACCTTGGTGCGGATCCGCAACACGTCACCACCGGCCGGGTCGACGAACAGTGCCAGGTCGACCGTGAACTCCGGGTCCGGCATGCCAAAGCCACCACCACCGCCGCCGACCATCCGGATGAAGCCCGGGCCGCCCGAGACGCCGGGCACCGAGCCGCTGTCGGCAAACTCGTTGGCCACCTCGTCGGTCAGCGTGACCGTCAGTACCGCGACCTTCTTGCCGGCGACCTCGCCTTCTTCGACGTGGGTCACCTTGCGGGCGTCGGCAGGCAGTTCTTGCAGCAGTGTGAACAGCAGCGCTGGGTCGAGCGTGAACGGTGCCGGCTGGCCCGACAGCAGCTTGCTGCCGCGCAACCGCCAGGCATCGCCGTTCTTGACCAGCATGCGACCGCGCGCGCGAACGTAGTGGTCGTTCTCACCGGTGTTGCCCCACACCAGTTCATGGTTCCAGCCACCGTCGACCTCGACGTCCTCGTTGCCGAACCCGACGCCGGCCTGACGCATGATGGCGCTGTCCTGCGCTTCGGTGGTCTTGAAGGTGCCGCGGCTCAGCGCCTGCATCTTGGCGCAGGCTTTGGCGAACAGGTCGGCGGCGGCGGGCGAGCCGGCGGCCGGAAGGGCCACCGCTGTGGTCGCGGCAGCGTCCTGGGCGGCGAGCGGGAGGGCGACCAGCAGGGTCGTCAACGCGAGGCGGATCGACATGCGAAGAGTCCGGGTAAGGGGCAAGAAAATGGCGGGCCACGACGGCACCGTCTGACAAAACCTCCGGGAGTTCGCGCCGGAACGACGAAACGGGAACTGTACCCGGACATTCGTCGGCTCGCGACCCGGCCAACGGCCGGCCGGCGTGGCGGCACATCGCCGCGTTGCCTGAAGGGTGGCGGTGGCTCAGCCCGCGTCGGTCGGCGGACGGGGCGATTCTCCGCGGTCGACGGGGCCTTCGGCGCCGGGGCCGGGCTGCTGACCGCGTGCGGCCTCGCGCGTCTCACGTTCGCGTCGGATCTCGTCGAGCAGATTCTGCATCTTCAGCGCACCCTCGATCCGTTCGTCGAACAGCAGCTCGAGACGCGGCACCGTGCGGGTGTGCAGGTCCTTGCCGATCTCGCGCTGGATGAACCCGCGCGCCCTGGTCAGCACGGCCGCGGTCCTGGCACGGACCTTGGCGTCGCCCAGAACCGACCACCAGGCCTTGCAGTGGGTGAACTCGGCGTCGAGTTCGACCCGGGTGATGGTGACCAGCCCGAGCTTCGGGTCGGCCATGTCACGCTGGAAGATCGACGCGATCTTCTGCTTGATCTGTTCCTGCAGGCGGGTGAGGCGGCGTTCGTTCATCGCGGCGAGATGATCTCGAGCTGGTGGTCGAGCAGCGATGCGTCACGCCAGTCCTGCAACTCGTTCAGCAGGTGGTCCATGGTGCTGTTCAGGTGCGGGATGTCGCTGCCGGCGACGACGGCGCCGAGCGTCGCCAGCGTGCAGTCGTCCAGGTCCTCGATCTCGGCGATCGACACGTTGAACGAACGGCGCAGCCGGTCCTTCAAGCCCTTGATCACGCTGCGTTTGTCCTTCAGCGACTCCGCGTACGGGATCTCCATCGAGAACTGCAGAACCCCGAGGTGCAGCATTGGTCGTTCCTGGCGATGTCCGATGGTCCCTGGGGCGACCCGTCGCGCGCGGTGCGCGGCGACGGCGTCGGGCTAGAGCGTGCGTTTGACCAGTTCGACGGTCGAGAACTCGAGCACGTCGGCGATCTTGATGTCCTGGAAGCCGTCCAGCGTCAGGCCGCACTCGAAGCCGGCCTTGACGTCGCGGACGTCGTCGGCGACCCGGCGCAGGCTGCCCAGCTTGCCGGACCAGACGACCTTGCTGTCGCGGGTCAGGCGAACCTTGGCGGCACGCTTGATCAGGCCGTCCTTGACGATGCAGCCGGCGATGACGCCGAACTTGCTCGACTTGAACGTCGCCTTGACTTCGGCGTGGCCGATGATCGACTCGACTTCCTGTGGCTTCAGCAAGCCTTCCATCGCCGCCCGGACGTTGTCGAGCAGCTCGTAGATGATGTCGTAGTAGCGGATCTCGACGCCGGCGCGTTCGGCGGCCTGCCGGGCGCTGGTGTCGGCGACGGTGTTGAAGCCGACGATGACGGCGCCGGACGCCTGCGCCAGCGACACGTCGGTTTCGTTGATGCCACCGAGCGCCGAGTGCACGAGGTTGACGCGCACTTCCGGCGTCGTCAGGTCTTCGAGGCACTTGCGCAGCGGCTCGAGCGAGCCCATCGCGTCCGCCTTCAGGATGATCTTGATCTCCTCGGACTTCTTCTTGGCCAGTTCGGCCGACAACGTCTCGAGGGTGATGGCCGAACGTTCGGCCAACGACAACTCGCGGATCCGACGCTGCCGCTCCTCGACGACCTCGCGCGCCTTCTTGGCGTCGTCGACGACGAACAGCTTGTCGCCGGGGCTGGGCAACCGATCGAGGCCGAACACCGTGATCGGCGTCGACGGACCGGCCTCGGCGAGGTTTTCGCCGTGGTCGTCGATCATGGCGCGGACGCGCGCGAAGCTCTCGCCACAGACGATCTGGTCCTTCAGCCGCAGCGTGCCGTCGGTGACCAGCACGGTGACGACGACGCCCTGTTCGGGCGACTGCTTGGACTCGACGACCACGCCCTTGCCGGGCGCGTCGGGCCGGGCCTTCAGCTGCATGATCTCGGTCTCGAGCATCAGGCGCTCGACCAGCTCGTCCAGACCCTTGCGGGTCACCGAGGACACCTCGACGACGCCGGTTTCGCCGCCGAAGTCCTCGGCTTGCAGGCCCTTGATCATCAGCTGCTGCTTGACCTGCATCGCGTTGGCGGACGGCAGGTCGCACTTGGTGATCGCGACGACGACCTTCACGCCGGCAGCTTTGGCGTGGTTGATCGCTTCTTCGGTCTGCGGCTTGACGCCGTCATCGCCGGCAACGACCAGCACGACGATGTCGGTCAACTGCGCGCCGCGCGCCCGCATCGCGGTGAACGCGGCGTGGCCCGGCGTGTCGAGGATCACGAACTGCTGGCCGTGCTCGGTGGTGACCTTGTAGGCCCCGATGTGCTGCGTGATGCCGCCGGCTTCGCCCTTGGCCACGTCGGAGTTGCGCAGCGCGTCCATCAACGACGTCTTGCCATGGTCGACGTGGCCCATGAACGTGACCACCGGCGCGCGCAGGATCTCGAGTTCGCCGGCGCTGTCCTCGACCAGTTGCTCGATCAGCTCGTCTTCGGCCTCTTTGTGCTCGACGATCTTGAGGTTGCGGTCGAGCTCGATGGCGACGTATTCGACTTCGTCGTTGGTCAGGAACGAGTTGATGTTCTTGCCAGCGATCTTCAGCTTGAACGTCAGCGTGGCGATCAGTTCGCTGACCTTGGTGCCGAGAGCCTCCGACAGTGCCTTGATGGAGACCGGGGCTTCGATCTCGATGACCTTGGTCGGATCGACGGTCGTGGCGATCTTGCTTCGCCGCTGGCCTGGGCGGCCAGGGCCGAAGTCCCGTGAGCCGGGTTGCGGGCGACCGCCCGGTCCGCCGGGGCCACGACGTTGACCTGGAGGTGAGGCGGTGCGTTGTGCCGTCCGTTGTCGCGAGTTCTGCAGGGCGGCGCGACGCAGGTCGCGCTCGGCGGCGGGCGCCGAACGACGGGTGGCATCGCGGATCGTCTCTTGCGGCAGCTCGATGCGGCCGACGACGGTGGCCTTTTTCTGCGGCACCAGCAGTCGCTTGACGTCGCTCGGAACGGGGGCGGGCGCTGCTGGCGTTGCTGTCGTCGGTCGTGACGGTGTCGCCGGTCTTTCTGCCGGAGCCTCGGGCCGGTGTTCCGCCGCCGGCACCGGGGCTGGCTCGTCGGCTGGTTGCGCCGGTGCTGTCGGCGGTTCGATTTCGGCGACTGCGGGCTGCGACGTCGTCGTCGGCGGCTCATCGGTGGAGGCCGTGACCGCCGGGGCAGGCGTGGCGCGGGCAACGGCTCGCTCGGGAACGGCTGGCTCGGGTACGGCGGGCGCGACGGTCGGGGCCGGCGCGACCGGCGGCACGTGTCGAGCCTCGACGGCCAAGGGTTCCGGCTCTTGCCGCGGCGGGGCTTCTGGCACCGGTTCTGGCACCGGCGGCCGGGTCTCGGTGGGCACCGCGGCAATGGCCGGCGTTTCGTGCGCGGGTTCAGAGCCCGACTCCTCGTCGGGCTTGCGCAGCGGCTTCTTCGGGGCCGGTCCCTTCGGCAACGGTTTCTTCGGCAGCTCCTTCAGTTCGCGCTTGTGCAACGTGCCGGGCGCCGTCGGAGTCGCCGCGGCCTCGGCCTCCGTCTCGGTGTCCTGCTCGCCCTTCGGCAACAACTTCTTCTTCGGGACGGGTGATGCCGCGGGTTCGGTCCCGTCGGGCTGGCGGCGGACGCCCAGCGTCGACAACCGCGCCTCGATCATCATCAGGTCGGCATCATCGAGCACCGTCATGTGGGTCTTGACGTTGTCGAAGCCCGAGTCCTTGAGCAGCTTCGAGAAGTCGGGACCCTTCATCCCGAATTCCTTGGCCAGTTCGAACACGCGTACTTTCTTCAAGCGTTGCCTCTAGCCTTGACTCGCGGAGGGTTCGGCGCCGGCGCTGCCGTCGGCAGCCGGTGGCGCGACATCGGGTGTCGTGGTTGCGTCGCTTGCCGTCGCGCCGCCTTCTGCGGCCGTCGACGGTTCGGCCGCCACTTCGTCGTCGGCCTGCACGGTCCGCTCGAGTTCGGCGCGGGTCATGATGTCGATGTCCCAGCCGGTCAACTTGCTGGCCAATCGTACGTTCTGGCCCTTGCGGCCGATCGCCAGTGACTGTTGGTCTTCGTCCACGACGACCAGCGCCTTCTTCAGTTGCGGACTGAGTTCGATGCTGGCGATCTCGGCGGGCTTCAGCGCATTCTGGATCAATGCCTGTGGATCGTCGTTCCACCGGATGATGTCGATGCGTTCGCCGTTGAGTTCGTCGATGATCGACTTGATCCGGGTGCCGCGAACCCCGACGCAGGCGCCGACACAGTCGACCTTGGCGTCGGCGGAGTCGACGGCCAGCTTGGTCCGGTAGCCGGGCTCGCGTTCGATGCGCCGGATCTGGATCGTGTTGTCGGAGATCTCCGGCACTTCCAGTTCGAACAGCGCTCGCACCAGGTCGCGGTGCGACCGGCTGAGGATCACCTTGACGCGTGGGCCGACCTTCTTGACCTCGAGGATCATCGCCCGCAGACGCTCGCCGACGTTGTAGTTCTCGCTGCGGACCTTCTCGGCGCGGGGCAGGATGCCTTCGATGTTGCGGCCCAGATTGACGATCACCGTGTCGCCTTCGAACCGTTGCACGGTACCGGCGATGATCTCCCCGACCTTGCTCTCGAACTCGTTGTAGATGACGTCCCGTTCGGCTTCGCGGACCCGCGAGATGATCGCCTGCTTGACGGTCTGCGCCAGGATGCGGCCTTGTTCCTCCATCGCGACATCGTAGTTGCACTGCCATTCACCGCTGTCGCGGTCGAGCCGGATCTCGAGGTCGTCGATGCCGTACTTCTTCGCCAGGGCCTGGGCCACGGCCTGCTCGATGGCGACGATCAGCGCCTCTTTGTCGATCTCCTTGTCACGGGCGATCGAATCGATGTAGCGCAGGATGTCGGCGTTCTGGGACATTCGCCTGGCCTGTACGGAGGGGAAAAACGCAAGCTCCGCGCAGGCGGCACTGTCCCCTGTCCCCGACCTTTCGGTTCGGGGCTGCTTGGACCCAGGTCCTTGCGGGAACGCCGACTGCCCGGACGACTTGCACCGGGGAAACGAGACGTCTCGGTCCAGACACGGCGGAGCGAACTCCGGCGAAGGCTGGCGAACGAGGCGGGAGATGGTAGCCACTGGGCAAGGGCGGTCAAGCAACGAAACGGGACGCCGGCGAATGCCCCGCCGAACCAAAGGTGGCGATGCCCCCCGGTCGGCCTCTAGGATCTGACCCCGCCGCATGCTTCCCGCCCAGCACCTGACCCTGCGTCCATTCTGTGAGAGTGACGCAGCAGTGATCGAGCCCTGGCTGCAGGAGCCGGGCTTGTCGCTGCCCCCGGGTCTTGCCCGGAGGATCTGGGCTCGGCGGCTGGTCGCCGATCGCGGGATCCTGGCCCGGGTCGGGGTGGTGAAGGGTGTCGTGTTGGGCTTTGGTCGGCTGGACTGTGGGCCGGACCGGGTCGCCGAGTTGACCCTCGTGGTTGCCCCAGGGCATCGGCGGCAGGGGCTTGGCCGGCAGGTGCTGGAAGGCCTGTTGACCGAGGCGCGCGGCCGAGGCATCTGCCGTGTGCAGGCGATGGTCGATCCAGGCAACCGGCAAGCACTCGAGTTCTTCGCTGGCCAGTCCTTCGAACAGGAGAGTGGCCACGGCGTCGGCGCCCGCCTGCGCTTGGTCCGTCTGGTGCATGCCGGCGATCATCGCGAGCCGCTCGAAATCGAGGTCTGAGTCTTGCGCGCCCGGGGAATCGCCCGATCGGCGCGCGAAAGGAACCAGGCGTTGTCGGCCACGAGCACACGCTTGCCGACGCTCTTCGCGTTTTCCTGCCGTCTTACCGTTCCCGCATGCCCCGAAACCTCGCCGCCCTGTTCGCCATCTGTCTGTTGTTCTGTTCCGGGTGCCAGACCTGGTCGACCGAGTACTACGCCGCCGACGAGTCGTACGAACTCGCGCGTGTCGACCGCGCCGATGGCAGTCGCGACGTCTATGAACTGAAGATGGCACTCGGCGGCGGCGATGCCAGCCTGCGGGTGACCAGCGAATACACGCGCAAGCGGGCGTTCTTCGGCCTGAAGGTGGTCGAACTCGATCGCGCGGCGGCCGAGCGACGGGGCGTGCAGCCGTACGTCGGTCTGCTGGTCAGCGGCACCTACCCCCAGTCGGCAGCCGAAGCCGCGGGCATCGTCGCCGGCGACGTGCTGCTGGCGCTCGGTGACACGACGACAGTCTATGCCCGTCACATTGCCGACGCCGAGCGAGCGGTGGCCCCGGGGCAACCGGTCAAGGCTCGCGTGCTGCGTGGGCAGACCGAGACGGTCCTGGATCTGACTCCCCACGAACTGGCCGAGCGGATCACCGACCCGCAGGACATCGAGCTGGAGAAGCCGCCGCAGGGCCGTTCCTATGCCGGTGTCGTGCTGCGCGGCATCCCGACCGTCTGGGCCGAACGGATGTTCGGCAGCACCGAACCCGCGATCGTGATCGCCTCCGTGGTCGTCGGTTCGCCGGCCTGGGCGGCTGGGTTCCGCGGTGGCGACCTGATCGAGGCGGTCAATGGCCTCGAGGTCCCGCCGTTGGCGGCGTTGGCCAAGATGATCCGCGAACGCGGTGCCGCGAGCCAGGCGATCAACCTGCGTGTCCGGCGCGATGGCAAGCAACACGCTGCCGACATTGCCCTGTGCGACTACACCGATGAGAGCCTGATCTGGTTTCCGTTCGTGTTCGGCGTGCACGATGGTGTGCACACCGATGACTGGTCGGTCGGGCCGCTGACGTCGGTGTGTCGCCATCGCAGCCGGTGGGTGGCCGACAATTCGACGCGCGAGCCGCGGATGGAGAACACGTTCTGGGCGCTGCTTGGGTTGGTCAGGGTCCATTCGGCGCCGCGCGGCAGTCATGTGCGGCTGTTGTGGTTCATCCACATCGACACGTGAGGTGGTATCGGGGCGTGCCCGCTCCGACCCGCCGCGAACTGTTGCTGTCCGGCGCCGCTGCCGCCGGCGCCGCCTGGGCGGCGTGCCGGGGCGAGCCTGCGCCAAAGCCGATGAAGCCCGATCCGAAGCGGATGCCAGTGCTGTTCGTCGGTCATGGTTCGCCGATGAACGCGATCGAGGACAATGCCTGGTCGCGCGGTTTCGCGGCGCTCGGCGCGAGCCTGCCGCGGCCGCGGGCGGTGCTGGCGGTCTCGGCGCACTGGTATGTCGACGGCACGCTGCTGACCGCCAACCCGCGGCCGCGGACGATCCACGACTTCGGCGGGTTTCCGGACGAACTGTTCGCGGTCGAGTATCCGGCCCCGGGCTTGCCCGATCTGGCGGCGGCGGTGCAGAAGCTCCTTGGCAGCGCTGAGGTGGCCAACGATTGGGGGCTCGATCACGGCAGCTGGTCGGTGTTGCGCAAGATGTACCCGGAGGCGTCCGTCCCGGTCGTGCAGTTGTCGATCGATCGGCGGTTGTCGGCGCGCCAGCACTTCGAACTGGCGCGATCGCTGCGCGACATGCGGGACGACGGTGTGCTGATCCTCGGCAGCGGCAATGTGACGCACAACCTGCGCGACGCGCTCGGGCGGATGCAGGGCGGTGATCCGACGACGCCGGATTGGGCGGCGCGGTTCGATCGGATGGTCGCCGCGGCGCTGCCGCAACACGACCGCGAACGGCTGCTCGGCGCACTGGACACGCCCGATGGGCGGTTGGCGCATCCGTCACCGGATCATTGGTGGCCGCTGCTGTATGCGGCGGCGTGTGCGGACGAGCGCGATGCCGTGGCGTTCCCGATCGAGGGGTTCGATCTCGGGTCGTTGTCGATGCGGGCGGTGTTGTTCGGCGGCTGACTCACGTTCACGACTGACAACCCGGACACCAGTAGGTGCTGCGCCCGTTGTCGGTCGCCTGCCGGATCACGCCGCTACACCGCCGGCACTTCGCGCCGGCGCGCTCGTAGACCTGCAGTTCGCGTGCGAAGAACCCGGCGTCCTCGTCGACGCCGACATAGTCGCGGAACGACGTGCCGCCGGCCGCGATCGCGGCGCTCAGCACGGCGCGCACGGCCGCCGCCAGTTCGCCGCATTCGGCGCGCGTGAGTCGGCCGGCCGCCCGCCGCGGCCGGACCCGCGCCCGCCAGCATGCCTCGCTGGCGTAGATGTTGCCGACGCCGACCAGCAGCCGCCCATCCATCAGCATCGCCTTGACGTTCGCCTTCTTGCGCCGCGAGATCGCGAACAGGAACTCGCCGTCGAACCCAGGTTCCAGCGGTTCGCGCCCGAGGCCGCGCAGTAGCTTGTGTTCACCGACGTGCGCGGCATCGGTGGCGTCGAGCATGCCAAAGCGCCGCGGGTCGACGAAGCGCACCAGCCGATCGCCGAAGTCGAGCCGGAAGTGCTCGTGCAGCCGCCAGTCCGGTCTTGCGGCGCGGCCGCCGATGGGTTCGACGAGGAACCGACCGGTCATGCCGAGGTGCACGATGGCGATCGGCGCCGGTTGTCCGGAGAACTGCAGCAGCAAGTACTTGGACCGCCGGCTGATCGCCGTGCATGTGCGGCCGACCATGGCCTGGATCGCCTGCACCGGAATCGGCCAGCGCAGGTCTTGCCGCGCGAACTCGACGGTCCGCAGCCGCCGGCCGACCAGGTGCGGTCGCGCGCCGCGGCAGACGGTCTCGACTTCGGGCAGTTCGGGCACGCTCCAGAGTCTGGCAGAAAGGGCGGCTGCAAGCGACGATGCCGACCACGGAGCCCCGCCCATGAAGTTCGCCCGCGTTGCCCTGACGTTCCTGCTCGCCGCCGCGCTGCCGGCGCAGACCTGGCTGACCGGCACCATCGACAAGGCCTTTGCCGCCGCCAAGGACAGCAAGGCCGGGCTGGTGCTGCTGTATTGCTGGCGCAACGATCACCCCAACTGCAAGGCGATGTTCGCCGACACCATGGAGGACAAGGCGGTGGTCGCGGCGATGGCCGAGTTCACGCTGCAGAGTTGCAAGCGCGACGAGCCCGATGCCCTGGCCGTGCAAGAGAAGTACGGCGTGCTGAATCTGCCGACGATCCTGTTCCTGACCCCGGATGAGCAGGTGGTCGACGTGATCCCCGGTTATGTCGAGCCGAAGAAGTTCCTGGCCGAGCTTGCCCGGATCCGCGCCGGCAAGGAGACGATCGCCGCGTTGAAGGCAGCGGTTGCCGCCAAGCCCGGCGAACTCGCGTTGCAGCTGACGCTGGCCAAGAAGCTGGCGGCATGCGGCGATCCGGCTGGCGCGGACAAGGCGCTGGATGCGATCGTCGCGAAGGATCCGAAGGGCAGCAGCGAGGTGGCCGCCGAGGCACAGTTCCTGAAGATCCGCGCCGCGACGTTCAAGCCCGAGATCGCGCCGAAGGACATCGACCTGAAGCCGCTGAAGGACTTCCTGATCAAGCAGAAGAACAAGCGCATCCTGTTCCTCGGCTACGAGCGGATGGCCGCCGCCGAGTACGCACGCGACAACCTGAAGGCCGCGTGCGAGGCTGCTGAGCGGGCGTGGAAGAATGTGCCGCCGGATCAGCTGCTGGACTATGGGCAGCAACTGGCGAGCGTCGCGTATGCGCGTCACAAGGAACTCGACAAGGGCCAGCTCAAGCAGGTGTTGGACATCTCGGAGAGGACGCTGAAAGCCGCCGAAGCGGTAGCCAAGGAGCGCGGCGATGGGTTCCTGGCCAACGCGCTGTTCCTGCATGCATCCGTGCAGATCGTCAACAATCTGCGCAAGGAGGCGTTCGCCGGCATGGAGCGGGCCATCCAGTTGAGCCCAACGGACGAGAACCTGAAGAAGGCCCTCGACAACTGGAAGAGCGGCGCCAAGTAGCGATCAGGCCGGCGCCAGCTTGACCGCGGTGCCATAGGCCAGCACCTCGGTGACGCCCTGTGCGAAGTCGGTGGCGTCGTAGCGCATCGCGACGATGGCGTCGGCGTCGACCAGATTGGCGTGCGCGACCATCCGGCCATACGCCTCGGCGCGCGCCTGTTCGCAGACCTCCTCGAACTCCTTGATGTTGCCGGAGAACAGGGTCTTGAAGCTGCCGACGATGCCGCGCTTGAATCCGGGGGACCGCACGACGATGCCGCGGACCACGCCGAGCACCCGGGTGATCTTGTAGCCCTCGATGTCCGGACCGGTGGTGACGGGGAGCAGGGCGCCTGGCTTGGTCATGGCGGCGCCTACGGCTCAGCCGCCGAGTTCTTGCAGACTCTGGCGGATTCCCGCGAGTTGTTGCCGCAACTGCTCGAGGTTCTGCTGCTGCTGCGCGACGACCGCCGGTGGTGCCTTGGCGACGAAGCCGGGGTTGCCGAGCTTCTGTTCGATGCCGCCGATCTGCGCCTGCAGTTTCTCGGCCTGCTGTTGCAGCTTCTGCCGTTCCTTGGTCAGGTCGACCACGCCGAGCAGGAACGCCTTGGCGTCGCCGACCACCACGGTCGCCGAATCCGGCGTCCGTTGCGCGTTCGGACCGATCTCCACCGCCGCGAGGCCAGCCATGTGGGCCAGCAGTTCGCTGGCGGCCTGCAGCGTCGCCGCGGTCGCACCCTCGGCAGCGATCCGGCACGGCACCCGATCCTTCGGCGCCACCTGGTAGCGGGCGCGCGCTTCGCGGATCGCGACGCACCAGGCCTGCATCGTGGCGACCTGGCGCTCGGCGTCGCGATCGCTCCAGGCGGCGTCCGCCTGCGGCCAGTTCGCGTGCACGATCATCTCGCTGTCGGCGAAAGCCGAGGCCAGGCCACGCACCGGCGCCAGTTCGCGCAGCTTGCTCCACAGTGTCTCGGTCAGGAACGGCACGAACGGATGCAGCAGGCGCAGCGTCTGGTCGAGCACCGCCGCCAGCACCTGCCGGGCCGCCGCCGTGCTCGCCGCCGCGGCCTCGGCGCGGAAGCGCGGCTTGATCATCTCGAGGTACCAATCGCACAGCTCGTTCCAGAAGAAGTCGCGCGCGGTGCCGATCGCCGCCGATGGATTGTAGGCCTGCAAGGAGCCGTGCACCGACGCGATCGCGGCCTGCAAGCGCGACAGGATCCAGCGGTCCTCGAGCCGCAGGTCCGCCGGGCGCAGCGGGACAAACGCGCTGCCCTCGAGATTGAGGAACGCGAAGCGCGCGGCGTTGAAGACCTTGTTGCAGAAGTTGGCGCCGACGGTGAACCGTTCGCTGGTGGCCTTGGCCGGCGTGATGCCTTCCTTGCCGTACTGGCCGACGAGGTCCATCGGCTGCTTCGTCTCCGGATCGAGGAACGTGCCCAGGTATGGTCCGGGCTTCGCCGTCGCCAGATCGATCAGCTTCTCGGGTTCACCCGCGTTGGTGAACGGCGAGATCGCCTGCACCGGCAACCGGATGTCCTGCGTGCCGGTCTGCAGTTCGCAGACCACGTAGCGCAGCGCGTCGGCGCCGTAGCGGGCGATGATGTCGAGCGGATCGATGCCGTTGCCCTTGCTCTTGCTCATCCGTTCGCCGCGGCCATCGAGGATCGTCGCGTGCAGGAACACGTCGGTGAACGGCACGTCGCCGAGGTTGTAGAGCCCGGTGATCACCATGCGCGCAACCCACAGCGTGATGATGTCGCGGCCGGTCACCAGGCAGCTGCCCGGATACCAGAACGACAAAGCATCGGGGCCGGCGGCATGCGCACCGAGCACCGGCTGAGCATCATTGACGCGCGCGGTCGCCGGGTCGGGCCAGCCGAGCGTGCTGTGCGGCCACAGCGCCGAGCTGAACCAGGTGTCGAGCACGTCCGGATCGAGTTGCAGCCCCGCTCCCTGCAGGATCGGACCGACGTTCTGGTCGGCGGTTTCGTCGCGGAAGCAGATCTGCACTTCGATCTCGGCGGGGGCGTTTGGCGCCGCCAACGTCGCGAACGCATCGGCCGGCCGCAGTCGCGAGCCGTCGGGCAGCAGGATCCACGCGCAGACGTCGTCGCGCTGCAACTGGCTGCCGAGCATCGGCTGCAGCATCAGCAGTTTCTGCGTCGGCATGCTGCCGCGCCAGACCGGGATCCGGTGGCCCCACCAGAGCTGACGGCTGATGCACCAGTCGCGCTTTTCGGCAAGCCACTGGTCGTACATCTTGCGGTAGCGCTCGGGATCGGGATGGAACGCGACCTGCTTCCGCGGCGCCGGCAACCGGCCGGCCGAAGCATCGAGCGCCGCCTGGGCGAGGCCCGCCGCGCGGAATTCACGCGCAGTGCCCTTGCCCATCGTGACGCCGCCCGGCACGTCGGCCATCCGGACGAACCACTGCTTCGACAGCCACGGCTCGACGATGGTCTTGCTGCGATCGCTGTGATCGATCTCGATCTCGCGATCCTCGACCTTCTCGACCAGGCCCAGCGCCTGCAGGTCGGCCATCACCGCCTTGCGTGCGGCGAAACGGTCCTGGCCGCGGTAGCGGCCGCCGTTGTCGTTGATGCTGCCGTCGGCGGCGAGCACGTTGCGAACGCCGATGTGCGGGTGGCGCTGCCAGACCGCGTAGTCGTTGGGATCGTGCGCCGGCGTGATCTTGACGCAACCGGTGCCGAGCGTCGGATCGGCCCATGTATCGGCGATGATCGGGATCTCGCGATCGACCAGCGGCAGGCGAACTTTGCGGCCGGCCTTGGCCATCGCCGCGATCTGCACCAGCGCGGGCAGCAGATCGCGTTCACGCGCGCGCAGCCGCTCCAATTCGGTCTCCGCTTCGGCGCGTTCTTTCGCGGTCGCCTGCTGCAGCTTCTGCTGCTGCGCCGCAATCGCTTCGGCCATCGCGGTAGCGGGATCGGGATGCACCGCCACGGCCGTGTCGCCGAGCATCGTCTCCGGGCGCGTCGTCGCGACCACCACATGCGTCGGTTCGCCCGCCTGCGGCCCGATCACGGGATAGCGCAGGTAGTGGAACTTGCCCTGCACCGTCGCCTTGTAGAGTTCGTCGTCGGCCACCGCGGTCTGCAGGTGGCAGTCCCAATTGACCAACCGGTCGCCGCGGAAGATCAGTCCGTCGGCGAACATCTTGAAGAACGTGTGGCGGACGGCGCGCGCGCACACCGCGTCCATGGTGAAGCGGGCGCGGTCCCAGTCGCACGAGCAGCCCATGCCCTGCTGCTGGCCGACGATGCGCTTCTGCGACGTCGCCGCCCAATCCTGGATGCGTTGCACCAGGCCATCGCGACCGACGTCGTGCCGGGTCTTGTTCTCGATCTCCTTCAGACGCTTTTCGACGACGGCCTGGGTGGCGATGCCGGCGTGATCGGTGCCCGCCTGCCACAGCGTGTTGTCGCCCTGCATGCGATGCCAGCGGATCAGCAGATCCTGCATCACGTTGTCCATCGCGTGGCCCATGTGCAGCGCGCCGGTGACGTTGGGCAGCGGCATCATGACGACGTAGCGGTTGTCGCGGCGGTCGGTGGTCGCGGCGAACGCCTTGTTCTGGAGCCAGCGGGCGGTCACCGCGGGTTCGAGGGTGGCGGGGTCGTACTTGGCGGGAAGCTCGGTCGTCATGCGGGGCGGAGAGTGTAGGGAACGCGCCCCGGTCCGGCGATGGCGGAGGTGGAACGTCACTGTGAACTGCAAAGCAGACTGGTGTGCAGCAGCTCCAGGAGGCCGATGCCGAGGCCCGCGCACAGTGCCGGTGGCGTCAGCGTACGGAGGAGTGGCCAGTTGGCCAGATGCGGCCAGGGTCTTGGTCGCAGCGACGAACGGACCAGCCACGCGGTGGCGGTCAGCACGCCAAGCAGGAGGCCTTGGACAGCAGACCAAAGGACCCAGCGAACGTCGCAGACGGTTCCCCATTCGAGCCGGTTCAGCATGCTCTGGCCACGTCCCTCCACTGCCCTCCTGTCCATCCCGGGGTCGGCGAAATCCGACATGGCGGACAACCCGAGTTGCCGCTGCTGTTCTCGCCATTCCATGGCCCACTCCGGTATGTAAGACAGGACGAACACAGTCGTGACTGTGGTCAGCAGCACGATCCACATTGCGATGCGCTGCAATTGACGCCAGGTGACGCCGGGTGCCGATGGATCCACTGGGTCCCAGCCGCTCCGCCAGATCAGGCCTGCCGCCAGTCCGCCGATCGCGTAGGCCACCGCGTCGAGTGGATCACTGACAGGGTGCAAGAGCAGATCACGCAGAATGGGCGACGGCATCACCACTTCGAACATCCACGACCAGAGGACGACCATCAGCGTGATCTCCGGGATCGTTGGCGGGTCATCGTGCTTGCGCCCGTTCGTTCTGAAGATGGCCAGTTGCACCGGCATCCAGATAGGGACGCACAGCAGGTCGTTGGCGTAGCAATGCCAGAAGTCGGCGGGATCGCCGGTCATCTGCTTCATCACCCGAATGACGAAGAACGCGACGACTGACAGCAGGAAGAGCGGATCCCGCAGGTAGCCGAACCGGCGCGGCGTTGTTCCAGTCTGGATTTCAGCCATCTGGGAACGATAGCCGACGCATGCCAATACCTGTTACGACTGCGCCACGATGCACGCGATGGCGACTCGAGTCAGCTGCCGATCGGAAACTCGATTGCGTGACTCAGGCCGGGTTGTCCGGCTGCATCCAGGATCACCGCCTGCACAGTGCAGAAGACGCCGGGGAGCCAGGGGAGAGCTGGCAGTGGCAGCGGCAGCGTGCCCGCGCCCCCACAGCCGGTAGTTCCTGCAAGTTGCACGAAACCGAGATTCAGGATCGGTGGGCTCGCGTGAAGTTGGCCGCCGAAGTCAGAGCGCCGCTGACTTGCACTGTGGCGCTCTGGGGCAGATACACAATGACAGTCATGTCCGCAGTATGGTCGCCTCGCATGTAGGCTCCAAGGGTCGACATTCCACCTCGGGCTATGGCCTCCAGGCGCAACGTGTTTCCGGCAATGCTTGCACGAATGGAGCCGGCGCAGAGGGCAGTTCCCCATCCGCCGTGAACGGCGCCGGCGCTCGATCTTTCGAACGGCAGGTCGCCCCGTGTCGGCAAGATATTTGAAGTCCCATTCAGCGATCCGGGGATGCCGCTGACCGGGATCAAGGGGGAGCCGTTGTCACTGAGATAGCCAATGCAACTGAGGCCAACGCCTGGCAGGGAGGCGACGAGCGTCGGCGTCAGTGCACCAAAGTCCACGTCGATGAAGACCCTGGCGTAGGCGCCCGCACCGCCGGGCTGCTGGCCATTCCCGCTGGCCTGTGCGAGGACGCGGACCAGATTGTAGCCGCTGGCCATGGAGCCGACCCACGATGCTGTCAAGGCCCTGCTGGTAAGGCCTCCGGTTGCGGTCCTTTGCTGGATCTCCTGCGTGGCTGTCACGTGGCCGCCGAATTGGGGCCGAGTGATTTCCCACAGCGAGTGACTCCCGTCGCCGTTTGGGATCTGCGAAGCGGCGGCACATGCAGCGCTCGCGACAGCTGCACAACGGGCGACGCACAGCACCGAACGATGGGGCATGCGGGCAAGTCTGTGACCGACCCCTTCGGTGTCAAGCATGGTCTGGTGCAGGTGGTGCGAGGTGCGTCGCCCCTGGCTATTGCCGCGCATAGGGCACCCGCGACTCGTTGAACGTGGTAAGCTGGCCACGAATGTGGGCGCGGACACTCTTGGTGGCGTTCCTTGGTTGGTTGCTGCCGGCCCAGCGGACGGTCATCCCCGAAGCGAAGCCGCCGATGCCGGCGCCGCGGTTGATCGCGGACGATCCTGTCGAAGTGGCCTGGGCAGCCTGGGCGTCCGGCAAGGAGGCTCCCGTCGCGGCCACCGCCCGCCAACTGCGGTGGGCGCTGACCCGGTGGCGCGGCGAACGTGGCGAAGCGCGCGACTACGCGGTGCTGCAGATCCTGCACGCATTGAACCTGCACGAGGCCGTGCTGCCATTGGCCGAACTCGAGTTCCGCGCCGATGGCCTCGCGTACATGCCGTGGCTGCAGCTGTTGAAGCGCTGTCGCGAGCCGGCGGCGCTCGATCGCCTGTTCGACGAATGGGAACCGCTGACCCCGAAAGCCTCGCCGCTTTGGAGTTGGATCGGCGGGCACCTGGTCACGGCGCGCCATCCGCCAACGTGTCAGCGCGTGCTCGACATGCTGACGCCTCGCCTGATCGTCGAACTCGACGTGTCGCGGAGTCAGTGGCTCGGGGACGCCACGCCAATGACCTGCCACGGTGGTCGCCTCGCGGTTGCGGGGCAGCCGCCGCTGCCGATCGGTTGGTGGGCGGGAGCCAGTTCGCCGATCTGGCAGAACAGCGGGTTCGTTGCCGGGGATCCGCTGCCGGACATCCGGTCCGTGATGGTGGTACGAACTGCCGTCGAATGGACGCAGCTGTGCTGGCTGGCGTATCTGGCGGACCGGCCGGAATTGACGAAGCTGGCTGCGCCGATGGTGATCGATCGCGACGTTCGCGATCAGAAAGACGAGCGGATCGCCGAACGCAAGAAGGCGCTCGAGGCAGCTCTCGCGGATGCCGCGGCTGCGGTGGGTCGGCAAGGCCTGTCGGCACCGGTGGCACGCTGGCGGCTGCGCGACGAGAACATCGAGATCATCTCGCGCCGTTGAGCGTCAAGCGCGCGTGGCGCGCACCGCCTGCAACCAACCGGTGCCAAAGCGCTGGTCGGGTTCGAGATAGTGGCCTTCGCTCCATTCGTTCAGCGAGGCGATCACCACCAGCGGATCGTCGCAGCCGATGGGGGAACGGAAGGCCAGGGCACGCTGCAGCGCCGCGGCGAAGTGTTCGGGATGCTCGCCGGTGATCACCGGATGCCACGGGTACTTGTCCGGCCGCGCCGGTCCGAAGTCGGCCCCGCGGGCCGAGGCGTCCCAGCCGGTTGCGACGGACGGCATGTAGGGCAGGCCCGAAGTCGTGGCGAACGCGGGCCATTGCTCGGCCCGCAAAGCCGCGTAGTGGCGATAGTCTTGTTCGAACGGACCCTTCCAATCAGGCAGCAGCACGTAGTGCGTGACGCTGTCGAAACCGATCGCGGCGACCGCCGGTAGCACTTCGGCATTCGGTTCGATCGCCGCCAGATGCAGATCGCGATGGCCGTGGGCGCGAAGCCAGGTGCGAGCAGCGGTGATCGCCGCGCGCGCGCCGTCGAAGCCGAGTTCCTTGACGAAGAACGTCGAATCGAAGATCGACACGTAGCTGCGACCGCCGACGGTCACGTAGTTGGCGCGCGCAAAGTAACTCTGCGCCAGCATCGCGACGAAGGCGACGAAATCGTCGACGTCGGACGGCACCTGACGAACGGGATCGATCACTGGCAGGTCGGTGCGGGTAACCGGCAGCACGCGCCGCGGCATCCGGTTGGCCCACATGCACGCAAACGGCATCGACGCACCGTGCGGACCGGCGAGGAAGCCGCGGTCGAGTCCCTGTTCGAACACCCGCTTGCCACGACACCAGAACACGCCGAACACCAGCGCGTCGACGCCATGCGCGCGCGCCAGCTCGATGCGACGGCCGAACGCGATCGGATCGCGGTCGTCATACTCCCCGAGCAGCGGCACCTTCGGTTGCGCGTGGCCGGGAAACCGCGGTCGGCACGAACGCACCAGTTCCCACTCGGTGAAGCCCGGATGGAACGCGCGGTCGCGTTCGTCGATCGGATGCCAGCCGGTGTAGACGTAGGCGGCGAGGCGCATGCGCGGCGGCCGCGCGGATCAGGCTTCCTGCGCCGAGACGATCGCCTTCCTCTGGCCGGCGGGCTTGCCGAACTTGTCGGTCGGTGGCGTCGCCACCGGCTGATACATCATGTTGCGCCGCTGCGGCACGTAGCCGGCGTCCTTGATGTGCCGTTCGATCTCGGGGATCGACGTCGGGTGCGTGCAACCGGCGGAGCTGACGACGTTCTCCTCGAGCATCGCGCTGCCGAAATCGTCGGCGCCCATCGCCAGACCGATCTGGCAGACCTTGAGGCCCTGGGTGACGAAGCTCGACTGCACGTGCGGGACGTTCTGCAGGTACAGCCGCGAGAGGCTCAGCGTGCGCAGGTACTCGGCAACGGTCGCCTTGCGGCCCTGCCGATCGGCGAGCAGTTGCGCGCCCATCGGCGTGTTTTCGGGTTGGAACGTCCACGGGATGAACGCGGTGAACACGCCGCCGGTCTCCTGTTGGAGGTCGCGGATGCGCGTCATGTGTTCGATCCGTTCGGCATCGGTCTCGACATGGCCGAACATCATCGTCGCGCTGCCCTTGCCGCCGAGCGCGGCCCACTGCCGGAACACCTCGAGCCACTCGTCGGTCGTCGCCTTCTTCGGCGCGATGATCTTGCGCACCCGTTCGACCAGGATCTCGGCGCCGCCGCCCGGGATGCTGTCGAGTCCGCTGGCCTGCAGGTCCTGCAGCACCGCGCGCACCGGCCGTTTCTCGAGCTTGCTCAGATGCGTGATCTCCGGCGGACTCATGCCGTGGATCCAGATCTGCGGGTAGCGCTGCTTGATGTCGGCGAACAGCGCCTGAAACCAATCGGTCTTCAGTCGCGGGTGGTGACCGCCTTGCAGCAGCAACTGGATGCCGCCGTGGGCGATCAGTTCGTCGATCTTGCGGTAGATGACCTCGCGCGGCAGCACGTACGCTTCGGCGTCGCCCGGCGACCGGTAGAACGCGCAGAAGCCGCAGTCGGTGACGCAGACGTTGGTCGGGTTGAGATTGCGGTCGACGATGTAGGTGACGGCGACCGAACCGTCGGCGCGCGGCGGGTTGAGGCGCAGGCGGACGTCGTTGGCCAACAGACCGAGCGACGGCTGGTCGAGGCCGCGATACAGCGCCAGGGCTTCGTCTGGCGTCAACGGCTCGGTGGACAGGGCCTTCTGGCCGAGCTCGCGCAGGCGCGCCGCATCGTGGGTGACCGCGGTCATGGGGGCGAACAGGTTAGGCCGCTGCGCGCCCGTCGGAAAGGGTGGACCACCACCCGTGACCGTTCAGGCGCTGACTTCCTTGCTGTCGAGGTTGCTCGACCAGATCGGACCGCCCACGCCCGAGGCGAAGAACGCTTCGCCGTTGATGCGCAGGCCGACCAGCGACGGGTCGTTCGGGATGTCCAGGTCGCTCTTGAACTCGCCGTTGCCGTTGACGACGCCGACGCCCTGGACGGCCAGCATCCCCGGGTGCAGCAGCGCGGCCATGCCCGGCAGCGGGATCGAGAACTGCGTGGCCAGCGACACGGCGTTGATCGCCAGGTCGCCCGGGTTGGCCTGTGCGTTGCAGCGGAAGCGGTTGCCGATCGTGCCGTTGCCGGTCAGGTCGAAGCTGCTGGCGACGACGCGGGCAGCGGTGACGTGGAAGATGGTGCCGTCCCAGGTGCCGGTCATCTCCAGTTGCTGACTCAGGAACTGGCCGAGGTTGACGGTCGTGCTCTCGAGGCGGGTGCCGACGAACTTGATCACGTACTGGTAGCCGGGGCAGTAGTAGCAGCCGGTGGCGCGGCCGTCGGCGAGTTCGCCGCGGACGGTGATCGATTGGGCGGACAGCGTGGCGGCGAGGGCGAAAAGGAGGGACATTGCGGCGGTCTTGGACATGCGTCGCCGGGTGCGAATCCCGTGCCGGCCCGGCCGGGCCGGGGCGGACGCCGGAGGTGTCCGCGCGGTGGACGCGACCGTGCAGAACCCGGACACCTGGTCACCGTCCCCGGGCCAATGCAGCGGGCGGCATCAGGATCCGCTCGCTCGCGCACGCCAACGCTCCCGGGCGACGGGTGCCATCCCGTCCAACCAGTCGGGCTCGGGCGCGCTCCCGCCGGTCAACACGCGCAGACCCTTGTCGGGCGCGTGCGCCGGAAGCACGTTGCCGCCGACCGAGATGCGGGAGTGTTCATCCGTCTTGGCGAATGCCGTGTTGGCCTCGAAGGTGCACCGCCAGGCCAGGGTTTCGCCGCCGGTCAGGTAGCGCCAGTTCTTCTTGTAGGCATCCAACGCCGTCTGGCAGCGACGGAACGTGCACTGGGCCAGCGCCGCTCGCGAACCATCTTTCGACTGCACGCCGAACGTGCAGCCGTCGATCTGGCAGTCGACGGCGAGCAGGTGCGAGCCTTCGCCGACAGACACTCCCTTGTCACCGCCATCGCGCAGTCGGCAGCCGTCGAGCAGCACGCGGCTGGTCATCAGGTCGACGCAATCGTTGCCGGCGCGCTCGAACGTGCAGTCACGTACGACTGCGATGGCGACGTCGAGATCGAGCATGTCAGCAGGTGCGTTGCTGAATGTGCAGCGCTCGAACACGATGTCGGAATAGACCGCGTGCACCATGTCGTCGACCACGCTGTTGTCGCGGAAGCTGCAGTCGCGACAGGTCACGCCGTCGGCGTCGTGGACGGAGAACATCGCGCAGTACTCGAACAACCCCTGGTGGTCGACCAGTCCGCTGCCACCCTCGATGTGCACATGGGTCAGCGTCGAGCCGTCGGCGCGTGGGCCGCACAAAGCGAACGTGGCCCAGGCTTCCGTCGCGACGGCGCGCGTGATCCGGATCGGCGCGGCACCAGTGCCCCGGGCGGTCAGGCGGCCGCGGATCAGCACCGCGGCGCCAGGGTGCAGGCGCAACTCGGTGCCGGCCGCGATCTCGAGATCGCCATCGATCTCGTGGATGCCATGGAGGTCGCGGATCCCTGACCATGCCTGTGCCGGTGGTGGGACATCCGCGGCCACGGCGTAAAGGCGATCGAGCGGCTGTGCCGGCAGCGTCTCGACACGTTGCGCCGCATCGGGCGCGGCGCCGATGCGTTCGACATCCAGGCGGAGCACATCGATCGTCGGGGGCAGGCCGGTGAACACCAGGTCGTAGGTGGTCGGTGAGACGTCCTGCGAGGCCTCTTTGAGCACGCCCATCTCGATCCTGGACATGGGCAAGAGTTGGGCAGGCAACGTGACCGGCAGCCGGAGGCAACGGCCGCCATCGAGCATCTCGACCGGCAGCCGCCGCCGCACGGACTCACCGGTGCGGTCCATCGCCAGTTCGGCGTGGACCGCACCGGGGTCCGGCACCGGCGCCGACAGCCGCACGGACAGCGCGCAAGGCGCGACGCGATCGGCCACTTCGACGCGTAGCCGGTCGGCGTCGACCAAGCACCAGCGGACGGGCACCGTGCGTTCGACGTAGGCCGTCCGGACAACTTCGTGGATGCGGGCGACGTGGTCGGGCAGTCGATCGATCACGCTGTGGACCAGCGTCGGATCGGGCGGTCGCAGCAACGGGTCGGCATCGATCGCCGGGCGGACCTTGGCGATGGTGCTCCGAACTTCGTCGAGCCACGCCGTTGCGGGGTCGCCCAGGAACTCGCGCAACACTCGTTGCCGCGCCGCCAGGAACGAGGCGTTGCCGTGCAGCAGATGGTGGAGCCGGGTCACCGCCGGATCGAGTCCGACCGGCGGCGCCGGCCCCAACAGTTCGAATCCGCCGTAGGCATTCGGATCCCATATCAGCGGTTCGAATCGCGTTCGCCATGGATCCCAATAAAGGCGCCAATTGTGGACTTCGCTGGTGTGGAAGTAGCCGATCAGGATCTCCAGTGCCGACAACCGTGCGAAGGCATCGAGGTCCAGGAGGTGGCCGAGTTCGCGGTGCAGTTCTTCCGACGGCGGCGCCGCGAGCAGCTCGCACAGCCGTTGCAGCGGTCGCCGGGAGTCGGTCGGGAAATGATTGTTGACGGCCATCTTCTGCCACAGTCCCGGGTGGTCGAACACCAGGTTCTCGATTCCGTTCCAGGCGTCACGCGCCACCAGCTCACCACGATACAGGTCGCCGGGCATCCGTCCGCGGTCGCGTAGCGTGCTCTCGTCTGGTTGCTCGAGCAACAAATACAGGCCGCGGGCTGCACCGTTCACGCGCAGCCATGCCAGTTCGGCTCGGGGTGACAGCAGGCCGAGCCGTTCCGCGAGGGCGTAGCCGAGGAAATCATGGACCTGGCCCGTGAACTTCGGCGCCACCAGATTGAATTTCCGCAGGCCGCGGTAGCGATCGCTCTTCTTGGTTTCGATGCGCCAGGACTTCTTGCCGTAAGCCCAATGATAGAGGAAGTCGCCGCGATGACGTACGTCCACCTTCAAGCGGCGGTCGCCGTCGACGAGCCTGCCGGACGTTTCCTCCTGGCCGGACCAGGGCGGTTCGGCGCCGAGACGGGCCTCGCGTTGCGGCGTCAGCATCAGATCGATGACCGGCAGGTCCGGAGTCTCCCCGGCGGCGAACGCCATCCGCCACGCCCGGAACTGCGCGCGTGCCGCGTTGCCGCCTTCGCCAAGCCAGCCAAAACGGGTGGGTGCGACGTCGAAGCGCAGCTGCAATTCGCGGTAGCTGGTGGCGAAGCCGGTCACCCACACAACGAAGAACACGGCGATCGGCAGTGTTGCAACCCAGCTCCAGCGCCAGGCCAATTGCAGGCAGGTCTTCACGGTATTTCACCGTTGATTCGAAGAGTGTCGGCGCCCGCGGGCACTGCCAGCGTGAAGTACGGGTCTTTCCCGGTCACGTGCAGCCACGCATCTGTGGCCGTCTCCAACTGATGGAACTGCGTGGGGCAAGCCGCCACGGCGGTAGCCACTTCGGCGTCGACGTCGAGGAACGTGCACGCGAGACGGATCCGGGAACCGACGGGGACCGGTAGCGCCAGCCGCAGGCGCACGGCATCGCCAGGAATCGTGAACTCACCGCTGCAGCGGCTGCCGCCGGCCATCGGCGTGTGCACCGCCAGCGTCAGGTTGGTTCGTCGATCGGCACCGAAGGTTCCGCCCGTGGTTGCGTGATAGATGCGGAGCGGCGACTGCAGGCCGGCAATGCTACGCCATCGGCGCAACTCGGCGAGGTCGGCGGTCCGCCCGAGACGCTCGAGCGCGGCCATGCCGGTGATCAAATCAGCTTCGCGGATGGCCGCATACAGCCATGGCGCGACGCCTATGGCCAGGCCGGCGGTGAATCGCCATGTCGCCGGAGTCGCACACCCGCCGGTCACGGTGAACTCCAGGGCGCCGCGGCCACCGTCGGTGTGCCAGGCCTCGCCGTCTTGACGCAACCCGGCGGTCGGCGCCAGTGACCATTCCCGATCGTCGGTGACCGTCCGCACACGCGGCGACAACAGCCGCCAGTAGCGATCCGGTGGGGGCTCGACACGGATCCTGGTCACTCCGCCCGGCAGCCGGAACTCGGCGACCAGGCGCCCGTCCGCGGCGTAGCGCGGCTGCAACAGCGCGAACGCCAACTCGGGCACGAGGCTGTCGCCGGCTTCATAGCGAACCAGCCAGAATGGCGATCGGGTGCCGCGGACATGTGCGGCGAGGGCCGCCGCGCGGGCCGTGGCATCGTTCGCGTGTGCCAGCAGGAAAGCCCGCGAGACATCATCGGATTCGGGCAATCGCTGGTGCAGATCGGCGATCCGGAGCCGCGCTTCCGAAGCTCGCGTCGGGTCGCGCAACAGCAGGTGCATGAGCAACACTTGCGCCGGCACGTCTTCTTGGTGAACCGAAACCAGCACTTCGACGCTCTCGAGCGCCGCCGGGTCGACGGCGGCGTCGCCGGCCAGCGCCAGGTTGCCGGCCGCCATGGCGGCCTGGCGCCAGGTCTCGAACCCATGTTCGCCGTGGCGCCGGCCTCGCCAGCGGCGTTCCAGCAACGAGACGAGTTCCGGTTGCTGGGCCGGTGGAGCGCTCAGTGCCGCATGCAGTTCGGCGGGTTCGTCACCCCGTAGCCAGCGCTCGAACGCGAGATCCGCGCTGTCGATCGCGGTTGGAAACCACCGAAAGCAGAGGTGGACCGCGACGGCGATCAGCGACGTCGCCAACAGCAAGGCACGGCACCATCTGCCAAGGCGAAGCAACGAGGACGGCATGCTACGGCAGTATAGCTGGGCGGACTCCGGCGCTGCGGACCGCGTTCGGGTAACGGGATCGTGCCTGACTGCGGCGATGCCGACGCTAGGCTTGCTGGCTCACATGGCCCTCTGGTTCTGGCGCGTCGTCGGCAGGTTGCTGGTGGCAGCGATCGTCGCGTTCGCGGCGCTGCGTGCTTCTGATCTGCTGCAACCGCCGTCGCCAACGCCGTTTCCCGGTCATGGCGCCGCGTTCGCGGCGATGTCGGTGGATCCGCTGGCCTTCGCCGGTGGGTTTCCGCAGCGGATCCTGGCGCCATTGCTGGCGCACCTGGTCGGCCTCGATGGGGCGCGGTTTCCGCTGTTCCAGCAGCTGTGCAGCGGCTTGCTACTGGCGGTGGTGTTCCTGTGCTGTCGGGCTCGCGGTGCCGGCATCGGCGGGGCGATCGCGATCACCGTCGCGATCGCCGGCACCGGCGCCGTGCAGGTCTACAAGCTGCTCGCCGGCTACTCGGACAGTCTCAATCTGGTGTTGCTGTTGATCGCCGCCCAGTGCGGGCACCGGCCGGTGGTGTTCTGGGGCTCGGTGCTGCTGGCGGCATTCAGCCACGAGATGGTGTTCTTCTTCGCGCCGTGGCTCTTGTGGCATCGCCATCGACACGGTGGTGTGTGGTGGCGCGAACTGTCGGTCCTGCTGGCCATCGCCGGGCTCTACAAGGGATGGCGCATGTACGTCGCCGCGGTCGCGACCGGCCAGGCCTTCGATGCGACCTACTACGTCAGCAACAACTTCTTCCCGCTCGGCACCGCGTGGCTGTGGGGTTGCCTGCTGCTGATGTGGCTCGTGCTGTACGGGCCGCTGCTCCTGGTGTTCGTCTGGGCGTGGCGTACCGACGCACTCGGCTGGGGCCGGCTCGGGCCGCTGTTGTTCCTGGCCGGGATGGCGGTGATGTTCGTGTTCGCCTACGACGTGCAGCGGTTCTGCAACTTCATCTTCGTGCCGCTGGCGCTCGCCTGTGTTCCGTTCCTGGCGCGCCGAGGCACCGCGGTGCCGTTCGCCATCGCCTGGCTCGCCGCGCTCGGCATCTATCGTTGGCAGCATCCGCCGCCGGGCGCGGCTGGGGGCGCGCTGCTGACCGAGGTCACGACCCGGCTGTTGCAGGTCGACGCCTACCACGACTACTCGCGGGCGTGGACGCAGGTTGCACCTGCGATCTGGCCGGGCATAGCCGCCCTCATGGGCGCAACGGCAACGGTGGTGGCCGCCGGATTGTGGGCCGCGCGCCGGTGGCCGGCGCGGTCCGACGTCGCTACTGGTACGTGTAGCTCGTGAGGGCCTGGCAACCGCCGGGCGTCGTCAGCACGACCTGGGCCTGACCCGGTTGGCCGGGCGGCGTGCGCAGCGTCACCGCAGTGGCGGTCGCGCTGACCACCGTCGCCGCCGCACCGCCGACCGTCGCCGTCGTGCCGACAGCGAAGCCGGTGCCCTGCACGATGAACAGGGCATTGCCGGCCGCCGGGCCGGTGTTCAGCACCGTGTTGGTCACCGTCGGTTGCGGGTTGAGCCCCGCGGACGCCTGGCGCTGGTCCGGGTTGACGATCGCCACCTGCGAACTGCACGGCAGGCTGCCCGGATAGGGGAACACCACCTGCGTCCGCGAGATGCTCGTCGGCGTGATCGCCATGCCGTTGACCTGCAGCGTCAGTCCGGGCACGAAGCCGCTGCCATTGATCGTGATCGGCGCCCCGGTCGCGGCGCTCAGCGGGGTCACCGTGGTGATCGCAGGCGTCGGCGGCGGCAGCAGTTCGACGGTCAGCGCGTTGGTGATGCCGAATTGCAGCGGCGCGGTGCTCGACGCGATGACGCCCTGCAGGGTCAGCGTCAGCGGTTGGGTCAGCAGGCCGGCCGGCACGTTCAGCGTGAACGGCGTGGTCGTCGCCGGGAGCAATGCGCCGCCAAGCCCGAGGCTGTCGAGCAGCAGCAGCGATGGCGGCAACAACGGCAGCACCGGGAAGCACATCGCGCCGAATGGCAGCAGCGTGCCGGGCGCACCGGGTGCGGTGACCGGTGAGGCGGCGATCACGAACGGCATGCCGTTGCCGGCGTTGGGTGGCGACACGACATCGATCCGGAAACTCTGGGTGGCGAACAGGTCGACTTCGCGCAGGAAGCCGCCGGCGGAACCTTCCGCAGTCAGCACGTCGGCGCCGAGTGTGCCGGCAGAGCAGGGGTCGAGCAGCGGCGTCGAGGCCCAGGTCCACGACAGGATCTCGACGGTCTCCCACAGACCGCTGGCGCCGGTCGTCGCCGAGAAGCCGGCGAGAGCGGTGCCATTCGCCAGCGTCGGCGCCGGTGCGACCTGGTTGTTGAGGTAACGGCCACCGGTCAGCAGGTCGTAGGCGACCGAGATCGACGGCGTCGTCGCGTTGTCGACGAACACGTTCACGGTGCCCGGCACGTAGACCACGCGCAGCGTGTGCACCTGTGCGTTGCTCAACGACACGGCTGGGGTGTTGCGGCCGATCGAGTACTGTTCGTACTCGTTGCACCCGAGCGCGCCGCGGGTGTGGATCGACACTTCGTTGGCGCTGGTGTCGCCGAGGAAGCCGTCCTGGTAGGTGTCGATCTCGATGGCGATGGCGTTGCGGATGCCGGGGTTGCTGTTGACGCCGTAGCCGAGTGCCCAGACCCCGCCGCCCTGCGTCGCGGTGCCGTTGGGATCGTCATGGATGATGAACGCCATGCCCTCGGCGAGCGTGCCGCTGACCGGGCGCGTGATGCGGAACGTGAACGTCGTGTCGAAGCCGCGCGCGACCGGCATCGCCGTCGTGTGCCAGAACAGGCCGGTCTGTTGCGCCTGGGTGGTCGTCAGGCGCAGAGCGGTGCCGCTCTGCACGGTGCTGCCGAGCAGGCGCAGCCCCTGGGTGTTGCTGAAGTCGGTATAGGTGAAGGACTGGCCGACGGCGGTCGCCGCGGCCAACGAGCACGCCATCAGGGCGTGCATGCGGCGTGAAGACATCGAGTGGAGGCTCTGGGTGCGGGGCGGATTCGGGGCGGAGGTTCTCCCCCGGATCCTGGCGACGGTCAACCCGGTTCCGAGGCGGGGGTGAAAGGCAGCTGCGATGCGGTTCACCGCGTACCGGGTGTCGCGCGCTGGCGGCTCCCCCCAGGCGGTCGCTACTCTGGCGATCTTCCCTCGCCTCCACCCCATGCACACCACACCCCTGCTGTTCGCCACGACACTGGCGACCGCGTCCCTGTTTGCGCAGAACCAGGTTCCCCAAGGCGATTTCCAGGCAACGCCGACGACCTGGACGATGGCCGCCTTCAACGATCCGTTGGGTACGACCGGTCTCGTGTCGGCCCGCGTCCAGGGTCACGGTCCGTCGCTGGCACTCGCCGCCGATTTCCAGACGTTGAACTCGGTCCGCTCGGCGACGTGGCGCGGGGCGCCGTTTGCGCTGACCGCCGGCGTCTGGCCGGTCGGCTTCGCCGTGTCGTGGGAGAAGCAGGTGACGCCGCCGATCCCGTACCCGACGGTCAATCGCGTCGAACTGCGGCTGTACGACGCCAACAACGTCGTGGTGTCGACGGTCACGTTGAACTCGCCGAACCAGACCGGCCTGATCGAACGTGCAGCATTCGCCGGTACCGTCAACATCGCCAGCGCCGACACGTTCACGCCGGAACTGTTCCTGCGGCACAGCAACCTGGCCGGTATCCCATTCACCTGCGCCGTCGACGATGTGTTCATCGGCTCGCCCGATGGCTGGTACTTCGCCGCTGGTTGCGCCGGCAGTGGGGCGTTCACCCCGGTGCCAGGCGTCACCGAGGCGCCGCTGGTCGGCAGCAGCAACTTCGCGTTGTCGGTGCACGACACGTTCGGGCCGACGCTCGCGTTCTTCCTGATGGATGTCTCCAACACCAGCGCCGGCGGTCTCGCGCTGCCCTTCGCCCTCGGCGGTGGTTGTGATCTGCTGGTCGGCACGTCGGTGTTGCTGCCCGCGGCAGTCACTGGCGTCGGCAACGGCGTCGGAACTGCGAGTCAGCTGCTGCCGATCCCGGCCAGTCCGGGGCTTGCCAACGTCGTGCTCTATGCGCAGTGGGGCGTCGCGGACCCGGGCGCGCCCAATCCGTTCGGTCTGGCGATGACCGCGGGCTTCGGGTTCCGGATCCGCTGATGGACCCGCTTTGGATCGGCGGCCTAGTTGGCCTCGTGCTCGGCTTCGTGGTCGGCCGGGTCACTGCACCGTCCGGCGAACGCGCCGAGTTGCCGCGGCCGATGGGCACACAATCGGCACGACCACCCGCGACGCCGGACCAGGAAGTGGATGCGCTGTTGCGCGCGGGGCAGAAGATCCAGGCCATCAAGCTGGTGCGCGAACGGACGGGTCTGGGTCTGAAGGAGGCCAAGGACCTCGTCGACGAACGCGAGCAGCGGCTGCCGGGTCGCTGACCGCGCGGTAGCATCGGCGGCGATGCTCGCCACACTGTTGTCGTTCGCGTTCCAGGAACCCGCGCCAGTTCGCGAGGCCGCGTCGCCCGCTCCGGAAGTGGTTGCGTCGATCTCGCTGCCCGCCGGCAAGAGCGAGCATGCGCTGCAGCTCGGCGACGTGACGTTGCCGGTGTTCGTCTACAAACCCGAGGGCTGGCGCGGCACCCGGATGCTGCTGGTGATGCACGGCGTGCTGCGCAACGCCGACGAGTATCGCGACCATTCGGTCGGCATGGGCGATCGGTTCGACGCGTTGATCGTGGCGCCGAAGTTCGATGCCGAACGGTTCCCGAGCCGGCGCTACCAGCGCGGTGGCATCGTGCGGCAGGACGGCACGGCGGCGCCACCGCACGAATGGACGTATGCGCTGATCCCGCAGATCGCCACGCGGATGCGCGAACTCGCCGGTCGCGACTCGCTGCCGTTCTGGGTCATCGGCCATTCGGCCGGCGGGCAGTTCACGATGCGGATGAGCGCGTTCCATGACACCGGGGCGGTGCGGCTGGTGGCGGCCAATCCCGGAACCGATCTGTTCCCGACGCGATCGCTGCCGTTCGGTCATGGCTTTGGTTCGCTGCCGCAAGAACTCAGCGATGACACGCAACTGCAGCGCTATCTGGCGGCGCCGCTGACGATCTATCTGGGCACCGCCGACGACGTGCCGGACGAGAACTTCGACCAGAGCGCGGAGGGCATGGCGCAGGGCGCGGGGCGGCATCAGCGCGGGCTGGCGTGCTATTGGATGGGCAAGACGCTGGCCGAACTGAAGGGCTGGCGCTTTGGCTGGCAGCTCGTCGAGGCACCGGGGGTCGGCCACGATCACGAGAAGATGTTCGCGCATCCGGCGTGCGGACTGGCGTTGTTCGGCGCGGCGGCACCCGGCAAGTGAACGGCGAACTGTCGGCGCCGCCGGGGCTGTGCATCCGGCAGACGGAACGGCGCGGTCGCGGCGTGTTCGCGACGCGGGCGTTCGCCGTCGGCGAGGTGATCGAACGCTCGGCGGTGCTGGTGATCCCGCGGACGCAGGTCGCGGCGCTGCGCGGCACGCTGCTCGACAGCTACTGGTTCTGGTGGGACGACGAACACAACGCGTGCGCGCTCGGCTGTGGGTCGCTGTACAACCACGACTGTCCGGCGAACGCGGCGTTCGCGCGCGATGTCCCGGCGGCGGCGATCGTGTTCACCGCGATGCGGGCGATCGCAGCCGGCGAGGAGATCACGATCAACTACGGCGGCGCGCCGGACGATCCGGCGTCGGTCTGGTTCGATCTGGCGTAGGGGTCACCGGCACGCCTTGGGCGCGATCAGCCCGGGCCGAGTTCGAACGCCGATCGCCAGACTCCCACCTGCTGCACCGTTTCGACCAGGCTGGCGAGCCCTGGCTCCGACGAGATCGTCGCCGAGTCGCCGACGATGCACAGCAGCCGCCGCGCGCGCGTCACCGCGACGTTGAGGCGCCGCAGTTCGCCGAGGAAACCGATCTGCATCGCCTCGTTGCTGCGCACCAGCGACAGCACGATCGCTTCCTTCTCACGGCCCTGGAAGCCGTCGACCGTGCCGATCTCGAGCCCCTCGACGCCGCCGAGCGAACCGCGCAGCAGATGCACCTGGGCGTTGTACGGCGTGATCACCCCGATCGCCGTCGCCGGCACGCCGTGATCCAGCAGGTCGCGCACGACCTGCGTCACCAGCGCGGCCTCGCCGGGATTGGCCTTGCTGCCGTCCTCGTCGCCGGGCGTCTCCTCGTGGCCGCAACCGGCGGTGTCGAGGAACACCAAGGGCGCTTCGGTGAACGCGCCGGTCGTGACGCCGGGCAGATCGCACAGTCGATGGCCGGCGACGGCGGCGGCCGGTTGCAGTCTGCCGTCGTAGAACGTCGCCGCCGACCAGGTCTGGATCGCCGCGTGCATCCGGTACTGGACGGTCAGCGGCCGCGACAGCAGTGCACCGTGCGGGCCGAGGGCCAGCCGTTCGAACAACGTGGTCGCGAGGCCCTGCGTCGCCGCCTGTTCCGAACGGATCGTCGGCGGCAGCTGGCGATGGTCGCCCGCCAGCAGCACCCGCCGCGCGCGCGGCAGCGCGATCCAGCAGGCGGCTTCGAGCGCCTGTGCCGCCTCGTCGATCACGACCCGATCGAAGGTCCGTTCCGAAAGCAGCATGTCGGCGGCGCCGGTCAGCGTCGCGAGCACGACGTCGGCGCCATCGACCAGCCCGCGGGCGATCGCGGCTTCGAGATCGCGATCCTCACGACGGAGGCGCTTCAGCTCGTCGCGCAGTTGCCGCCGTTCGTCGCGTCGCGTGCAGCGATGCAGCTTGCGGGTCAATTGATCGAGTTCGCGCCGCAGGTCCTTGCGGATACCCTGTTCCTCGGCATTCGCGAGCTGTTCGGCGAGCGTGTGGTCCTTGACCGAATCGAGCACCCGCGCCGGGTGCCCGAGTCGGACGATCCGCAAGCCGGCGGCTGCCAGCCGTTCGGCCAGGTTGTCGACCGCGACGTTGGCTGGCGCGCAGGCGAGGACCCGTTCGCGGCGCAGCGCGCATTGTCGGATGAACTCGACCACGGCGGTGGTCTTGCCGGTACCGGGGGGGCCGTGGATCAGCGCGATGTTCTCGGCGGCGAGCGCGTGTTCGACCGCGGCTCGTTGGGAATCGTCGAGTGTTGGATCGCAGAAGGTGAGCGGGCGTGGGGGGGCGAACGCCGGATCGCGTTCGCCGAACAGCACCTGCTGCAGATGTGCATCTTCGCCGCGGCGAGGGATCAGCAGGGTGCGTAGCGCCGCATCGAGCCGCCGCCAGGTGACATCGGACGCGAGCTGATCGAGCCGCAGCAGCGGCGGCAGCTCGGCGTCGTCGTCGTCGAGCGCGACGATCAGTCGATCGCGGCGCGTGCGGACGACGACGCCGGTCGCCGCCGGCGGTCGATCGCGCTGCTCCCGCAGCGCCACCAGGTCGCCGGCAGCGAGCCGATGGGCCGGTAGTTCGCCGCCGTGCGAAGGCGCCAGGATCGCGTGCAGACGACCGCCGTAG
The DNA here is from genome assembly GCA_016713175.1 of Planctomycetota bacterium. Lineage (GTDB taxonomy): Bacteria > Planctomycetota > UBA1135 > UBA1135 > UBA2386 > JADJPQ01. The sequence continues at coordinate 44,515 of JADJPQ010000003.1, read as the reverse complement.
CCGGGTTCGAGATCCTGCACGATCAGCCGGACGAGCGACACGCCGCGGGCCTGCAATTCGGCGTCCGAGCTCTGCTGCAACAGCCGTTCAACCTGGGCGCGTTCGGCCTGCTGTTCGAGTCCGAGCAGCCGCTGTTGCTGCGCGACGAAGTCCGCGATGTTCATGGGGCGAACCCGCCGCGCGGCGGCGTCAGCGGATCTTCTCGCTGATCGTCTTGGCCTGCAGGAACTGCAGCAGATAGTCCGGTCCGCCGGCCTTGCTGTCGGTGCCGGACATGTTGAAGCCGCCGAACGGATGGCCGCCGACCAGCGCGCCGGTGCACTTGCGGTTGATGTAGAAGTTGCCGACGTGGAAGCGCTTCACCGCCGCTTCCTTGTGCGCCGGTACATCGGTGAACACCGAGCCGGTGAGGCCGTACTCGGTGTTGTTGGCGACCGCCAGCCCGTGCTCGAAGTCGTTGACACGGATGATCGCGAGGACGGGTCCGAAGATCTCCTCGAGCGAGATCTTCGCGTCCGGCGCGACGTCGGCGAACACCGTCGGTTTGACGTAGTGCCCGCCCGACGCGCCGGCGGTGCCGCCGACCAGCAGCCGGCAGTCCTTCTTGGCGGTCTCGATGTATTCGAGCGTCTTGCGCTTGGCGGCGCCGTCGACCATGGGCCCCATCCAGTTGGTTCGATCGCGCGGATGGCCCTGCTTGATGGCCTCGACCTTGGGCACCAGCCGGCGGATGAACTCGTCGTAGACGGCGGTGTGCACGATCGCTCGGCTGCAGGCCGAGCACTTCTGCCCCTGATAGCCGAACGCCGACGCGACGACCGCGTCGACCGCCGCTTCCAGGTTGCAATGCTGGTCGACCAGGATGCTGTCCTTGCCGCCCATTTCGGCGACCAGGCGCTTCATCCAGATCTGCCCTGGCTGCGTCTTGCACGACTTCTCGAAGATCCACAGCCCGACGTCGCGGCTGCCGGTGAACGAGATGAAGCGCGTCAGCTTGTGTTGCACCATCGCGCCGCCGACCGACGAGCCCGGGCCGGTGACGAATTGCAGCACCTGTCGCGGCAATCCGCTTTCGAACATCAGTTCGACCCACATCGCCGCGATCGCCGGCGACTGGCTCGCCGGCTTGACGACGACCGTGTTGCCGGCCAGCAGTGCCGCGCTGGCCATGCCCGCCATGATCGCCAGCGGGAAGTTCCACGGCGGGATGATCACGCCCACGCCGAGCGGGATGTAGATCATCTGGTTGCGCTCGCCGGGCACCGGCGTCACCGGTTGCGGCTCCGCCATCCGCAGCATCTGGCCGGCGTAGTATTCGAGGAAGTCGATCGCCTCGGCGGTGTCGGCGTCGGCTTCGGCCCACGACTTGCCGACTTCGAAGCACAGCATCGCCGAGAACAGATGCTTGCGCTCGCGCAGCGACTGCGCCGCCCTGAAGAAGATGCCGGCGCGGTGTTCGGCCGTGGTGTCGGCCCAGGCCGGGAACGCGCCGTGGGCGGCTTCGACCGCCCGCAGGGCCTCCGGCTCGCCGAGCTTCTGGAACCTGCCGATCCGCCGCGTCAGGTCACCGGGGTCGAAGGTCTCGAACGTGTCGCCGCCGCGGACTTCTTCACCGCCGATCCAGCACGACCAGGTCTTGCCGAGATACTGCTTCTCGATCGTCGCCAAGGCCCGTTCAAAGGCCTGCTGTTCTTCGGGGCGGGAGAAGTCGGTGAACGGTTCGTTGCGGAATTCGGGCAGCTGCACGGCCGCGCTCCAGGGTGGGGGGTGGGAATGGGCGAAGATGCGAGCCGCCGGCCGGAAAAGCAAGCAACCCGCCGGGAGGTGACCGGCGGGTTGCTTCACTGGATCAGGGTTGGTTTCGGGCTTGGTGCGTTGTTGCGGTGTGCGACAGGTCGTTCGGGAGGTGAGGGCGTCGGTCGGGGATCGGGAGGGCGGGAGGCAGTCGCCGAGGGAGTTCGGGGTGCGGGGAGCGGCAGTCGGGGCGGGGTGTCGGGCTCAGGAGGCTTGCCACTTGTGGCGCTGCACGTTGTCGGTGAAGCGGCGGGAATCATCGCGGCTGAACAGACGGACGCGGTTGCCACACTCGACGCAGAAGCTGTGGTCGCAGCTCATCAGGTAGCGCACGTAGGTCTTGCAGTGCTCGCAGAACTTCTTCTCGCCGTAGTAGTCGCCAGTGTTCATTCGAGGTCTCCGGTCGTGCGGTGCGTGGTGCGCGGACTGACGGAGAAGAGCAACCGGCTTGCCAACCGCGGCAAATGCCGGGGCGTGGCGGGAACTGTCGGTGTCATCGCACGGGTGCGGCGGAATGATTCGCGGCACAGGAACCTGGCCCGCGTCGCGTTTCGCGGACGGTAGCGACCGTGGCCGCCGCCACCGCTCGTGGGGCGGTGGGCGGGCCGGCGATGCCACGGCCGGATGGCGGCCATCGTCGCGATCGGACGACGGTGTCGCCATGCCGCGACGCTCATCCGCCGGTGATCGCAGCCTCGAGTTCGGCGGCGACGTCTGGAGCCGATTCGCGCGCCAGCGCCGCCGCGAGTGCGGGATGGCGGTGATCGAGTCGCCCGATTGCCCAGCCGGCGTGGCTGCGAACCACCGGATCTTCATCCGTGAGCGCGGCGATGAGCGCAGGTAGCGCCTGTGGGTCACCGAGGTTGCCGAGCACCACCGCGGCGTTGCGGCGCAGACCCGAACGGGTGGCGCGTCGCATTGCCGTGCCGGTGAACTCGGCCTGGTAGCGCGCGTCGTCCATCGCCAACACGTCGACCAACGTCCACGTCTGCACGATCTGGTGCGGACGCAAATCCGGTGGCCGCTGATCGCCGTGCAGATCGCGAGCCCGGCTGCGACTGGTGAATGGACACACTTCGAGACAGACATCGCAGCCGAAGAACCGATCACCTTGGGCCGCGCGCAGGTCGCCTGGGATCGGCCCGCGCAGTTCGATCGTCGTGTAGCTCAGACAGCGGCGCGCATCGACCTCGTGCGGTGCGACGATCGCCTGCGTCGGGCAGGCATCGAGGCACGCGGTGCAGGTGCCGCAGGATCCGGGTGCCGGCTCGTCTGGCGGCAGCTCCATGCCGGTCAGCAGTTCGGCGAGCTGCAGGTACGGACCGTGAGTCGGCGAGATCACCATCGCGCTCTTGGCCAGGAAGCCGATCCCGGCGCGAACGGCGAGTGCCCGTTCCAGCACCGGCACCGCATCGGCGCCACCGTTCATCGAGCCGTACGGAACCCCCGCCGCTTCGAGTCGTTGGCGCAACGCGAACACGCGGTCGCGCAGCCAGCGGTGGTAGTCCCGACCTTGGGCATAGCGAGCGATGCGACCGCCGCCGGGCAGCACGGCTGCGGGACCGCCGTAGTCGACCGCGAGGGCGATCGCAGAACGGACCCCCTGGCGCCACAGCCTGGGATCGAGGATCCGCGCGCGGTTGTCTTCGAGGTACCGCATCTGGCCGTGGCGGCCGGCTTCGAGCCACTCGACGAATCGGTTCCCGTCCGGGCCGGGGTCGGCCGGGCCAAAACGCACCAGATCGAAGCCTGCGTCGGAAGCGAGTTCGCGGACCAGTTCGGGGCGGATGGGCATGGGGCAACCGGTGCGTGCCGCTCAAGCTACGGCCGGCATCCGTTCGATGGACTCTATCTCAGCCCCCCTTCGCGTCGGACGGTTCCCATGACTGCAGCCCAGACCAAGTCGCCCGTCGAATCCGCGCCGTCGTTCGTGCTGCCCAAGCCGCCGCGCGAGCGCCTCGAGGTCGTCACGCGCGAGCCGTTGCCGACGAGTTGGCGCGCCGGGCTGCACGCGGGCAGTGAGGCGGTCGCGGCATTGGGGGCCCGGTTGCAGTCGCTGGTGGAGTGCCAGGAGCGCTTCCTCGGCGAGATGCGTGCGACGCTCGGCGAGATGGACACGTCGGTTCACGAAGAGACGCGGGCCAGGCTCAAGGGGCAGATCCACACGTTGACCGAGATCCTCGATTGGTCGCAGGCGGTGCACACGGATCTGGCGGTGGAGTGCCGACGCGCGAAGGCCGGGCAGCAGGTGATCGACATGTCGGCGGTCTGCCAGCGGGTGGCTGCGGAGTTCTCGTCCAACCACGACGGTGCGACGGTTGGCGTTCTTGGTGCCACGACCCATGCCTGGTGCGGCCAGGTCGGCCGGCTGGCTGACCTGCTCGAGGCCGCGTTGGCGCTGGTCTTCTGCCGCACCGGTGGGAGAGCCGCGATCGCGATCGAGATCGGCGAGAACGGCGGCTGGCAGAACGTCCGGATCGTTGGCGCGGGTGAGCCCGGAGAGATCGATGAGCCTGAGCTGGTGAGTCGATTCCGGCGCCTCGCCCGTGACCTGGCCGTCGAAGTTCTGTCCGACGAATTCGGATCCGGTGGAGTCAGCATCGTGCTGCGCATTCCGAATACGGTCGAGCCGAACTGAAACATCGCGGCGCGCTGGGTAGAGTCGAAGTTCCGTGAAATTCCCGGAACGCTTGTGGTACGTCCTCGTTACTTCCCAGGACGGCTCGGCTATGGCACGATGACCCGGTCTTTGTGTCGCCGGGTCCCTACCTACCCCGGAGGATCGCCATGTTGCACGTCGCCCAAGCTGCCCCCGCGCGCGAGGCCCTGAAGGCCCGGCTGCTGGAGTTGTGGGAACGCACTGGAGACCCGGCGCTGCAGAGGCTCGCCAACAGCGAGCCTCCTCGCGCGGGTGCGTCGATGACCAGCGAACAGGAACGTTCGGACTGGCTCAGCACGTGCGTCATGGAGACCTACAAGAACTCCGGTGATCCGGCGGTGTTCGCGCTGCTGTTCGAGCTGAACCGCGGCGCGTTCCTGGTTGCGATCCAGGCGCAGCTGCGCCGCACCCATCAGCACGTCGATGCGCAGGACGTGCTGCAAGAGGTGTTCTTGAACATCTACCGGTATCCGCACCGGTTCTTGTCGGACGAGGCCGATGCGTTCCGCAACTGGGGACACCGGATCGTGCGCAACACGCTGCTGAAGTTCCTCAAGGGCCAGACGCGGCTGTCCCGCTTCCTCGAGCTCGACGAAGAGCTGTTGCAGCCCGAGGACAAGCACACCCGTTCCCCGGAGCGTGTTGCCTCCGAAGCGGAGAGCGCGGCGACCGTCAACCACGCGTACTGCCTCTACCTCAACCTCTACCTGTTGCACTTCCAGAAGCTGTCGGCCAAGGAGCGCCGCGCGCTCACGTTGGTCGAAGTCGATGGGATTTCCTACAAGGACGCCGCCGCTGACCTCGGCATCCGGCTCGAGAACCTGAAGATGGTGATCTTCCGTGGTCGCCGCAAGATCTTCCGGGGCATGGAGCAGTCGCTGGGTCAGCTCGGGACCGGAGCTTCCGTGTGTAACTGAGGCTTCGCTCACGACTTGTTCTGCTGTCTCATGCAGTCACCACTTACGCTCGAACGCGGCAGCGACCCTTGCTTGCAGATCCAGGTCGATCTGTCGGCGATGCTCGATGGCGAGCTCGACGCACCGTCCGTGCGCCGGGTCATGGTGCATTCGGACGTGTGTGCCCAATGTCGCGGGTTCCTCGAGAGCATCCGCACACAGGCCAGGTTGCATCGTTGCCTGGACGCCAGCGAGGACGGCTCGGCGGACGCGGTTCCATCCGAGAGTGGGGCGGCCGGACGGCTTCGCCGTCAGCTGATGGAGAATCAGCAGCGACTTGGGCAGATCCTCTACGAACTCGGCCGTGGCTTCGTGTTGATGGGGTTGTCTCCGGACTTCTCGCGGGAAGTCGCGAAGGAACCCGTGCCGGTACCCGACATGGCGATGCGCGGGCGCAATCTGGTGGACGAAGTGACCCGGTTGACTGGCGGCAGCGCGTCCTCGTCGGGAACCTGGGTTGCGGCCAAGGAACTGTTCGACCAGGGCCATCTGCGCACACCGACCGAGAACCTTGGCAAAGGCCAACGGCTGTTGGCGGAGTGTCTGGTTCTGCAGTCAGATCATCACGAGGCCAGGATCTACCTGGGGCTGGTGCACCATGTGCGCGGCCAGCGTGGTTTGGCCCGGCGACAGTTCACGCAGGTCCTCACCGGTACGGACGACCGCATCATGCGGGCGTTTGCCCTGCTCAACCTCGGCAATGTCCACCTCGACGAGGGCGACTGCGAAGGCGCGGCGCAGTTGCTGACCCAACTGGTGGAATCCGGGGTGGTCCAGTCGCAACCGCGCTTTGGCATGGCATACTTCAACCTCGCTCTGGCCTACGGCCTGCTTGGCCGGTTCGAGGAAAGCCACTCATGGTTCCAGCGATTGCACGAGGAACTGCCGCACAAGCGCGCCGCCGTGGCGCGCGAGTTGACGCGTCGCAGCCAGTTCGTGCACCTGCTGCGCAGCCATCCCGAGGCGGCGATCCGGCTCGAGCGGAGTTTCCCGGCCTGGTTCCCTGTCCACACGAAAGAGGCATGTTGAGATGAAGGCGCTGCAAAGAAGCGTCGGGTTCATTCTCGCGGCGTTGCTGCTCGTGCTGCCGGTGCTCGGCGGCGGGGGTGGCGGCGGCGGCGACGGCGGGGTCTGGATCCTGCCGAGCATGCGCCAATTCGGCTCGGGTGGGCCGGCCATCAACGTGGCGGAGCCACGGGCCACGCGCGAGGTTGCCGAGTCGTCACCCGGCGAGTTGTGCCGCGTCGATTCCCGGATGTCTGAGCCGACCGCGACGTTCGCCAGCACCGTGCTGCAGTCGGCGGCCGCGATCGGGGTCAGTGGGCACGAAGTGTTCATCAGCGCGAGTGCCTTGCAGGCGGTCCGAACGGCGGGCCTGAACAGCGCCGACGTGATCATCATGGACGGCCAGCGGCGTGGCTACATCATCCAGATTGCCGTGAAACCGAACGGCTTCGAGCTTCGCCTTTTCTGACCGCGGCGCCTTCCCTGACCGCGGCACTCAGCCGCGCGGGCCTCATCTGCGCGCCAGCCGGCCGTGCTGCTGCAATCGCAACATCGCGGCCGGACGGTTGGTGCAGAACGCCTCGACCCCCAGGCCCGCCAGTCCGATCGCCTCGGCCTCATGATCGGTCGTGTAGGTGCACAGCATCAGGCCGGCTCCGTGCACGTGCTCGACGGCGTCACTCGTGACCTCGCTTGCGCACCAATGCAGCATGCCCGCCCGCAGCGCCACCGCTTGCTCGATGACTGCCGCGTCGAGTCGTTCGCCGGCATGGCGAGGCCCGAGGAGTGCCAGCGCGGTCTCCGGCGCCGATGCCGCGACTGCGGCGACGAAGTCCCAGTCGAACGACTGCAGCAACACGGCACTGCCGCGGCCCAGGCGTCGCAGTTCGGCCAGGTAGGCGACCGCTGTTCCGGCCTTGTGTTCGATCATCGCCACCGCCGGGTCGACGGCGGCGAGGACTTCCGCGAGCGTCGGGATCCGCGCGCCGGCGGCGTCGCCGCGCCAGCATCCGGCGTCGAGCTGCGCGAGTTCGGCGCCGCGCAGTTGCGCGACCATCGCTCCGGGCCCCAGTCGCGTGCCGGCATCCGTCGTCCGGTCGACGGTCTCGTCGTGGATGCAGACCAGTTGCCCATCACGGGTGGTCCGGACGTCGAACTCCTGCATCGCGACGCCGAGGTCCTTCGCGGACAGGAATGCCGGCAGCGTGTTCTCGGCGAACTCGCTGCTGTTGCCACGGTGAGCGACGACGATCGGGCTTTGGCGGGCGAGTTCGTGCAGCCGCTGGAACACCGGGTGGGGTGAGGGCACCCGAACAGTGTCGCTGGCCGGCGCTTGCCGGGAAACACTCAGGTGGTTCGGCGGCTGCCGCCGTGTGCTACGTTCGCGCTCCTGATGACACCGGAAACCTACCGTCTGATCCACGTGCTCGGCCTGGTCGTGCTGTTCCTGGGGCTGGGCGGGGTGTTGGCGACCGCCGGTCCCGGGCAGAAGCCGAACCGGATGTTCCTGATGCTGCACGGCCTGGGTGCGTTGGCGGTGCTGGTCGGCGGTATCGGGTTCGCGCACAAGTCCGGACTCGGCATGCCGGCCTGGGTCTGGGCCAAGCTCGGTGGCTGGCTGGTGTTGGGAGCGATGCCGACGCTGGTCGGCCGTGGCCTGCTGCCGCGTGGCGGCGCCCTGTTCATGGTGCTCGCGATCGGTGCGGCAGCCGCCTGGCTCGGGGTCGCCGCCACCAAGCCGTTCTGAAGCGTTCGCTGACACCGGGGCGGCTGTTGCGAAACTCCCAGGCCGCCGCCGGCTAGACTGTCGGCGCCGGCAGCCCTCGCCGGCATCCCTGCCGGAGTTGCGTATGCCCCTCTCGCTCTCCCCGGTCGTGGGCCGCGTCGTCCTGGCCGTGTCGTTTGCCACTTCGCTGCTGGCACAGTCGCCGGCCGAACTCGTCCAAGCACTATCCGACCCCAGACGCCGTGCCGCCGCCGTCGAACGGTTGGTCGAGGTCGGGCGGCAGGCCATTCCGCCACTGCGCGACTTCATGGCCAGCGCGGCCGCCGAGCGGGACCGCGATGCGGCCACGCAGCTCGCGGCGCTGATGGTCTTGCGCCGTCTCGGCGCCGAAGCCGCGCCGGTCGTTCCCGATGTCGTCGCGCTGCTCAATACCGCGACGGACGAAGCCGTGATCGTGGCCGGGATCCGTTGGCTGCTGCAACTGGTTCCAAGCGTCGAGGATCTCGCGGGTTGTCGCAAGATCGCGAACTCGCTCCGGATCGGTCGGGTGTCCGCCCGCAGCATCTCATCGGTGCAGACCGCGGAACGCCGGCTTCGCGCTGGTCCGGTGCCGGCGGCAGAGATCCTGTGTAGTTATCTGGAGGAAGATGACGATCCGGCCGCGTGGCGGGCCGCGGCAATCGCGGTCGTCGATCGACCGGAGCTGGCGACGGCCGAGGTCGTCGAGGCCGCCGAGATCCGGTTCGCGAAGGTGCTGCAGACCCCGGGCGGTGGGTCGCAATGGTGGGCGGTCGGGGACCTCGCCCAGATGCTCGAGCGATACGGCGTCGAGGTCGATCGTGCCCAGGTGACCCGGGGGCTCCTCTGGCACGACTCGGCCGAAACCAAGTGCGAGGCCCTGCAGCGCTTGCGGGCCGGTCCTGCGCCCGAGTCCGCGACGGTGCGCGATGTCGTCGATCTGCTCGATGACGGCAACGCCGAAGTGCGGGAGTTCGCGGCCAATGCGCTGGAAGGTTGGGGCCTCGCCGCCTTGCCAGGCATGCCGCAGTTGTTCCGGGTGGCCGGCGCCGAGGGAACGTCGCGACGTCTCCGCATCGTCTGCGAGCGTTCGGCGCAGCGCCTGTTGCGCGACGTCCGGGCAGCGGAGGCTTCACCGGCGGTCGTGGAGTTGCTGGATCGGTTCTCGGCGTTCGTGCACGGGCAGCAGGTTCCGACTGCGGCGTTGCCAGCCGACGCGAGGGCTACCCGGATCCTGAGCGGGCTGGCCGGTGGGCTGCTGCGGACCGATGCCGGCATCGCGTTCCTCGACGACACGCTGCGGATGGCCGGCGGTGGCACGGCCGAACTGGCGGACTCCGTTCTCGATGCGCTGCCCCTGGCCAATGCGCCGCAGACGATGCCGATGTTCTGTCTGCTGGTCCGGATCGGCGCCCCGGCGGCCGCCATTCCCGATCTCGAAGACCGATTGGCGAGGATCGTCTCGGCCAACGACAATGCCTACGTCGGCGATGCCGTCGAAGTGCTGGCGGTCGTGACCGCTGGGCCCACCGCTCCCGATGCCGCCATCGTCGCGGCCTGCGGCAGTGGCCGACCGCGGTTGGTCCTCGCCGGTCTGGCGGCGGCCGCCCGGCGTGGTCTGCTCGGCGACGAACGCGTCAAGTCGGCGGCGCGAGCGGGTGCCGAGCGCAGGGAATGGGGACACCAGGATCTCGGCGATGGCTACGCGCGCAAGCGCTGCAGCCGACTGCTCGACGACGAGCTGCGGGCGGCGTGTGCGCTGGCGCTGGTGGGCGCTGGCATCGACGACCTGACCGTTCCGATCGCCGAGCACTTCGGCCTGGACGCCGACGAGTTGCCGGCCTGGCTGGCTGAACGGCGGCAGCCAGAGCGCCTGCTCGCCACGTTCGTCGAACTGGAGGACGAGGTGCGGGAACGCATGAGCGTCGACGAGGCGCTGCGCGCGCTGGTTGCGCCGCCACAAGGGCGCTGAGAGCCGCCGGAGCGCAGCGCAGGCTGGACAACGCTGGTCCGTGCCGTTCCGCTGCCGGCATGGACCAACCCGAGATCCTGCTTGCCGGTCCCGGCCCGTCGCCGACGAGCCATGCGGTGCGGCAGGCCCAGGCGGCGCCGCTTCTCGGCCACCTCGATCCGGACTTCCTCGCCATCGTCGATCGCGTGCAGGCGGGACTCCGGACCCTGTTCGGCACTGGCAACGAATTCACGCTGCCGATCTCGGGCACCGGTTCAGCCGGCATGGAAGCAGTGCTGACGAACCTGCTCGAGCCCGGCGATCGGATCGTCATCGGCGTGCACGGCGTGTTTGGCCAACGGCTGGTGCAGTTGGCGCGGCGGCTGCAGGCCGAGGTCGTCGAAGTGACCGCCGAGTTCGGTACGGCGCTCGATCCGGCGGCAATGGCACGCGCCATCGCGACCGGCCCGACACGCGTGGTTGCCGTCGTGCATGCCGAGACCAGCACCGGCGTGCTGCAGCCGCTGCCCGAGATCGCCGCGGCGGCGCGAGCGGCCGGGGCCCTGTTCGTCGTCGATTGCGTGACCAGCATCGGTGGCCGCGAATTGTCGTGGGATGCCCTCGGTGTCGATGCGGCATTCGCCGGCACGCAGAAGTGCCTGTCGGCGCCGCCGGGGTTGTCGCCGGTGACGTTCTCGCCGCGGGCGCTGGCGCGGGTCGCCGCGCGGCGGTCGCCGGTGCCGTCGTTCTATTTCGACACCACGTTGCTGGTCGGCTACTTCGGGCCGGGCCGCGCGTACCATCACACCGCGCCGATCAGTCTGGTGGCGGCGCTCGATGCGGCGCTCGGCGAAGTGCTGGCGGAAGGACTGCCGGCGCGTTCGCGTCGGCACGACGATGTCGCGCGCGCGCTGCGGGCTGCGCTGCAGGCGCTCGGCCTGCAGTTGCTGGTACCCGATCCGATCGCGACGCCGATGCTGACCTCGGTCCGCCTGCCGGCCGGCGTCGACGACAAGCCGTTGCGCGCCTTCCTGCGCCAGGCGTGGCGGATCGAGATCGGTGGCGGGCTTGGACCATTGGCTGGCCGGATCGTCCGCATCGGGTTGATGGGGCATGGCGCTCGGCCGGAGAACGTCCGGCGGATCGTCGCCGCGCTCGCCGATGGTCTGGCGCGTCAGGGTGTGCGCGGCGATCTGGCTGCGGCACTCGCCGCCGTGCAGTGCTAGACTCCACCGCGCCCGATGAAGCTCGACGTCCTGCGCCTTTCGATCGAAGAGAGCATCGCCACCAAACGGCGGCTGCTCGACCATTGTCTGCCGGCCATCCAGACCCTCTGCGAACAGGCGGTCACGACGCTGCGGGCCGGCGGCAAGATCCTGCTGTGCGGCAACGGCGGCAGTTCGTGTGACGCCGCGCACGCCGCCGGCGAACTGGTCGGTTGGTTCGAGCAGAAGCAGCGACCGCCGTACGCCGCGATCGCGCTCGGCCACGAAGTCCCGGCACTGACGGCGATCGCCAACGATGCCGGCTACGAGTTCGTGTTCTCCCGGCAGGTCGAAGCGCTCGGTCGCCGCGGTGACCTGCTGATCGGGTTCACGACCAGCGGCGGCAGCAAGAACGTCGTCGCGGCGCTGCAGGCCGGTCGCCGGCTCGGGCTCCGCACCGCGGTGCTGTGTGGTGAGAAGCGCGGCGCCAGCCTCGAGTTCGCCGACATCGCCGTGATGGTGCCGTCGACCAACACGGCACGGATCCAGGAGAGCCATCTGTTGTGCGTGCACCTGCTGTGCGCTGCCGTCGAGGATGGCATGGCCGGCGTGGCGCCGGCGAGCTGAGCGATGGCCGGTGCGCCGGGCAACCAGAGCCGCATCGTCGTGCGCCAGGACGACCTGTCGACCGCCGAGGTGCAAGCGCTCGTGGCCGAACACCTCGCTGGCATGCATGCCAGTTCGCCGCCGGGTCACGTGCACGCGCTGGCGATCGAACGACTGCGCGCGCCGGGCGTCACGTTCTGGACGGCTTGGATCGATGGTGTGCTGTGCGGGTGTGGCGCCCTGAAGGAACTCGACCCGCGGTCGGGTGAGATCAAGTCGATGCGGACGCGCGTGGCGTTCGTCCGTCGCGGTGTCGGCCAGGCGATCCTCGACGAGATCGTGCGCACGGCGCAAGACCGCGGCTACCTGCGCCTTCTGCTCGAGACCGGCACCGGCGATGCCTTTGCCGCCGCGCATGCGTTGTACCGGCGCAACGGCTTCCAGTCGTGCGGGGCCTTTGGCGACTACACCGCCACCGATTTCAACGTGTTCATGGTCAAGGCGCTGGACTGACGGCGCGCATTGCCGTCAGCGGCCGTTCGCGCACAGCGCTGACCACTTCGCGAACCAGATGTCGCCGCGGCCCGGCAGCAGCGTCATCGGACCGTTGGTGGCCTCGGTCGGCGAGGCGATGGCTGTCTGCAGCAGCGCCTGCGTCAGCGGTTGCCGCGGTCCGTCGAGCGGCTTGCCATCCGGCGGCATGACCACCGTCACGCTGCCGTCGCCAAACACGGTGTTGCTGGCCTGGCGTACTCCGGCGAAGTAGCTGACGAGTTCGGGCAGCGGTCGTTGGCTCGCGATGGCGAGCCAGGTCGTGACGCCCGCGTTGCCGCTGCGCATCGGCCAACCGAGTTGCCGTTCGTGGTGCTGGCCCGGCAGCAGCGTGCGAGTGCCGCCGATCGGATTCTGCAGCGATGACCTGAGTCCTGGCGTCGGAAACCACGCGATCGCGCCGTCTTCTTGCGACCACGACACGACATACCAGTGCCACGAGCCGTCACCAGCGATCGCCAGTCGGATCGGGGCGTCCGCCGTCACCTTCTCGAAGGCCTCGGCGGCGGTGGCGCGATCGCCGATCCGCCAGGTGCAGGCCGGCACGCCGGCCGGCAGGGTCTGGTCCTGTTGCCACCAGAGGGCGGCGCCGATGGCGAGGGCGAACAGCGGCAGCGTCAGCAGGCGTGGGTTCATGCGGGCCGGCACGGGACCGGCCCCGACACGATATCGCCGTTCAGCGGCGGCGCAGCTTGTGATCGACCGCCCACTGGCCGACATGCCAACCGCCCAGCAGGCCGTTGACGTTGGCGGACCAGAAGTGGATGCCGCCGTAGATGCGGCTGATGCCGCTCTCCCAGGCCGCGCCCGTGAAGCTCGTGTAGCTGCGGCGGACGCCGGGCAGGTCATCGGAGCCGGCCGAGAAACGCGTGCGGTCGCCGTAGGCGCTCGCCAGCACCGCGGCGGCGGCGCCGCTGAACGTGCTGTGGCCGGAGGTGTACTCGGGGAACGGCGGCGTCGGCAGCAGCGGCGTCCAGTCCGCGTCGACGTTGGTCAACGGATTGCCGTCGGTGTCGGCGAGCTGGATCGCGGTGATCGGGCGCCACAGGCCGTAGACGTACTTGCAGTCCCAGGAGCAGATCGCCGCGTCGGCCATCGCGATGTTCAGCAGCGCGAAGGTCCGGGCGTGCTCGGCCAGGGACCGCGGCCGCGCATGCGCGACCTCGGTCGCGATCTGGTTCCAGTGACCAGGCGGCGTCGAGGTGCCGGGGCCATAGCCCCAGAAGTTCGCGATCTCCGTCTGGTCGGCCGTGCGGAAGGACTCGTCGCTTTCGCCGAAGTACTGCACGTGCAGCGTCTCCAGTCCGTACTGGAACGACGACAGCGCGGGCGGCGCCGGTGGCCGGAACTGCTGGCCGCTGTTCAGCGCGAATGGCCGCACTCCGCCCCACTGCGGCAGCAGCGCCGGGCGCACGACGCCGCCGAACGAAATCGTCGGGCGCCACAGGCCGGGCGTCGTCGAGCCGGGATAGCTGGCGGGCGCGGTCGAGCCGTCGCCGACACGGCTGGCGATCATCGTCTGCGCGACGAACTGTCCCCAGGCGACGCCGGCGGCCTTGCGCGCACCATCGGGGATGGTTGCCAGTTGGGTGGTCTGTAGCGTGTCGAAGGTCGCTGCTTGCGTCGGGTAGAGCACGACGAGCACATCGTGCGCGGCGGCGATCACGGCGGCCGGCTTGTTCGCGTTCTGGGGTACGTTCGGCGGTACCAGGTACTGCTCGTAACGACCACCGATGCCGTTGACGGCGTCGTGGATCGCCGAGTGCAAGATGGCGAGGTTGCGGGCGGCCGCCGGCGGGGGAGTGCCGCCGGAACGGATCGCGGCGAGCGCGGCACCGTTCCAGTCGAGGACGGGGTCCTGGGCGGTTGCTGTGGTGCACAGCAGGATCAGGCAGAGACTTCGGGTTCGGTTCATGGTGCTTGGGATGCCGTGAAGGGAGCCAAGGCAGTATCGCACGAATCGCAAGGCTCGCGGGGTTCCGGGTTGGCAGGGGAAAAATGCCCCAACCGACTCCGACATTCTGTAGGAGGTTGCGCGCACTATGGCCGCCATGACACCTCGCCGCAGCGGCGCCAGCGTCACCGAGGCCGAACTGACCGTTCTGCGCACCCTCTGGGAGGGCGGACCGGCGACGGTCCGCGAGGTGCTCGACCGGGTCGGTCCGGACGGGCAGGACTGGGCCTACACGACCGTGCAGACGCTGCTGCTCCGGCTGCAGGAGAAGGGTTGTGTCGCCGCCGACAAACGCGGCCTGGCCCACGTCTTCCGGGCGACCGTCAGTCGCGACCAGTTCGCCGGGCAGCGACTCGACGAGGTCAAGGACGCGATCCTCGACGGCGCGGCGGCGCCGCTCGTGCTGCGGTTGGTCCAGAATGGGAGATTCACGCCTGCCGAGATTGCGCACTTCCGCAAGTTGCTGGATGACGCCGAGCAACGCAGTCGCAAGGAGGGCCGATGAACTGGCTGCTCGCCAACACCGGCATGGCCGCGGCGTTCGCGATGGTCGTCCTGGTGGTGTGCCGATTCGGCCGCCCGCGCCCCGCGGTGGCGCACCTGTTGTGGGCCGCAGTGTTGCTCCGCCTCGTGGCGCCGCCGCTGCTGCAATGGCAACCGGACTGGTGGCCGCAGCCGGTCGAGATCGTCGAGGTGACCCCCGCGATGTTGGTGGCATCGCCGGCACTTGCCGCGCCCACGGGCGTTGGCAGCCCCGCCCCGGAAGTGGTGCCAGTCGCGTCGTTCGATTGGTTGACGCCGGCCGTGGTGTTGTGGATCGCCGGCAGTGCCGTGTTCGCCGCCTCGTTGCTGCTCGCGTTGCTGCGTGCAGCCTGGCGTTTGCGCCGGGCGCCCACCGCGCCGGGCTGGCTGCAGGCCGAGGTCACCGCGTTGGCCGTTCGCCTCGAGGTCGCGGCCCCGCGGCTGATCGAGTGCCCGGCCGCGAAATCGCCGTTCGTCTGGAGCCTGTGGGAGCCGTGTCTGCTGCTCGACAGCGGGACGCTCGGCGCCGCGGATCGTGCGGCGCGGACGGCCGTGCTGGCCCACGAACTGGCGCACCTGCGGCGCCGCGATCACTGGGTGGCCTGGTTCGAGCTGGTGCTGGCCGTCGCGCTGTGGTGGCACCCACTGTTCTGGTTTGCGCGCGCCAAGATGCGCGAACAGGCCGAACTCGCTTGTGACGCATGGGCGCTGAACGTCGTGCCGGAGGCCCGGCTCGGCTACGCCGACGCGTTGATCCGTTCGCTGCAAGAAGACCAACCTGCGGCCGTCCCGCTCGCCCTCGCCGCGAGGCCGAGCGAACGCCGCGCATTCGAAAGGAGGCTGTCGATGATCCTGGAAGGTACCGTTCCGTCCCGTCTGTCGCGTTGGACCCTGCTGCCACTGGCGGCGCTGACGCTCGGCGCGTTCTGTTCGCCGGTGCTGGCGCAGGACGACCGCAAACCGCGGATCGAGATCCGCATCAACGGCAAGGACATCAGCGAGATGAGTCCGCGCGAACGGCAGCAGCTGCTGCGCGAACTCGGTGACGAGGGGGTCAAGCTCGGTGGTCTGCTGGAACGGCTGGGCGACGAGGCCGAGCAGGAGCCAGCGCAGCCGAAGATCAAGGTCGAGAAGAAGGTTGCCAGGAAGAAGGCGACGAAGGTCGCAGTCGTCGACGAGGACGGCATGGTGCCGGCTCTCGGCGATCTCGGGGGCGACGTCCGCGCGGCGATCCAGCAAGGCCTGGCCGAGGCCAAGGCCGAGATCGCGGCCGACGAGGATCTGGCCGAACTGGGCATCCGGGACGACGTGCTCGGCCTGCTCGATTCGATCGGCAGCGGCAAGGGCCTGAATCTGGGTGAGTCGATCGATGGGCTGGTCGGCAAGGCACTTCGCGGCGCCGCCAGGATGGCCAAGAAGGAGATCGCCGCCGACGAAGACCTGCGCCGGCTGGGACTCGGCGATGGCATCGGCAAGCTGATCGATTCGCTGGTCGAGAACGAGGACTTCACGACGGGCCTCGGCGGCCTGGTGCAGCAGGCGATGAAGGCCGGTGTCGACGAAGCGCTGACCGAGATCGGCAACGATGCGGATCTGCGCGAACTCGGCCTGACCGACGATGTGCAGGGCCTGGTCCGTTCGCTGCTCGATGGCGACGGCGATTTCGATGCGTCGCTCGAGAAGGTGATCGGCAAGGCGATGAAGGCGGCGATGCAGCAGGCCGAAGGCGAGGTCAAGAAGGCGATGGGCGAGGGCGACGGCGACGATGCGCCCAAGCCGGCGAAGAAGGGCAAGGCCAAGGGCAAGAAGGCTCGCGTCGAGATCCGCTGAACCACGGTTACCGGGCCGTTCCATCGCGGACGGGCGTGAAACCCCGCCGCTCGCGGTGCATCCTACCGGCATGCCAGATCATGGTCTTGCCGTTCGTCGTGCCCTCTTGTCGTCGGCCTTGGCGTTGTTCGGCGTCGCCTGCAGCGCACCCGGACCGGCGCGCGACGAGCACTTCGCCGCGCGCACGTTGACGATCACCGCTGATGGCATCCTGCCGGCGCCGGCCGCGAGCTTGCCGGTGTTCGGTGTGCTGGTGTTCCGCAACGCCACTGCGGCGCCGATCGAGATCCGTGTGCAGGCGCCGTTCCCGCCGTGCGCGCAGTGTTCGACCGTGCTCGGCTTCCAGGACGAAGCCGGTCATGGCGTCGCCCGCTCGGTACCGGCGCAGGGCGTGGCCTCGTTGTGCTTCCATGACGCTGGCCAGTTCCCGTTCGTCGTCAAGACGGCGGCCGGCGAACGCACGGGCGCGATCGCCGTGGGAGGGTCGTGATGCGCGTCGCACTGCTGTGGTCGGCGCTGGCCGCGGGTTGCGGCGGCGTCTCGTACACCGTGCACGACACCGCGGCAGCCCCCGCCCGGGTCGCGGTGCTGCCGTTCGCCGGCGACGCCGATCTGCGCACTCGCGATCTGGCGCGCGCGTTGCTCGTGGCGCGCTTGCGGGCGCGCGGGTTCGCGGTGCCCGGCGTCGAGGCGATCGACCAGCGGTTGGCGGCGCGCGGCTGGCTCGCCGATCCGGAACGGTTCTCGCCGGCGGTCGCGGCCCCGGTGGCGATGGCTCGAGAACTCGGCGTCGACGCGGTGATCGTCGGTACCGCGCTCAGCGAGAGCAGCTTCAACCTGCTCGCGATCCGGCGCCAGGCATTCGGCGGCGACGTGGCGTGCGATCGCGCCGACGGACGTCGCTACTTCACCTGCTCGCACACGGCCAGTCGCTTCGGCGGGTTCCTGCTGATGAGCGGCCAGGTGCTGGCCGAACTCCGGGCCCAGGGTCAGCATGGTACGCCGGCGCAGTCGATTGCGCTGGTCGACGAGTTCGTCGAAGACGTCGCCGGGGTGTTGCCGGCGCCGGCCGCGGCCCCGGCGGTGGCGCTGCCGTTGCCACTCGGCGAACCGATGGTCGTGCGCGCCGAAGGCGCGCCGGCGAACGGCCAGCGCTGGCAGGTGAGCGTCGAGGCGCCGGCCGAGGCGATCGTGCGGATCGACTTCGAGCCCGGGCCGATCGGTGTGCCGACCGCGTGGCATGACGGTATCGCGGTCGTCGTGATCGATCTGCCGGCCGAACGGTCGCCGACGCGGGTGCGGGCGCATGCCGTGGGCCGGTTCGGCGAGACCGCGACCAGTGAACGGAGGCTGCCATGAACGTCCGGGCGATCGTGGTGGTGGCGACGCTTCTGGCGTTGACCGCCTGTTCGGGAACATCGGTGTCGCGCCGCGAAGACCCGCAACTGCCGGCTTTGCGCGCCGGTGGCTACCGGATCGCGGTGATGCCGTTCTCGGTGTCGGCGCCGGACGACGACTTCCTTTCGGCCTCGCTGGCGCCGGTCGGTCAGTTGTTGTCGCTCGAGGTCTCGGCCGGCAATCTGCCGGTGCGCGACCGGTTGGCCGCCGAGACGCGATCGACCGTCGTCGCCTGGTTGCAGCAAGGCGCGTTCGAGGTCGTCGAACCGTGGGTGACCGACACGCAGGTCGCGCACGCCGGGCTTGCCGCGGCGATGCGCGTGCCGGGCCGCGCCGCTGAAGTGGCGCGGGTGCTGCAGGTCGATGGCGTGTTGTATGGCGATGTGCACCGGTGGAACCGTTCGTACTACGCCGTGCAGACGGTCGTCGAAGCGGGGCTCCGGCTCGAACTGATCGATGGCGGCAGCGGCAGGAGCCTGTTCTCGACCGAACGCACCGAGAGTGTCGGTTCGGGCCTGACCGGTGGCCCGACCGGCTTCGTCTCGGCGGCGACGGAACCGGTGGCCGGGTTGCGCGCGTCGCATCTGCGCGAACTGACCCGTTCGGTGGCGCGCGCTGCGGTGGTCGACCTGAATGGCGGCGACCTTGCCGGCGAGCTGTCGCCGCAGGCGCCTCGGCTGCATCTGATCGCGCCGGCGCGCATCCACGATGGCCCGTTCGTCGCCGGCGATCGCATCGATGTGATCGCCGTCGGCACGCCGGACTGCGACGTCCGGTTCGATCTCGGCCGCCTGCGCACCGGGGTGCCGATGCAGCAGGTGGCGGTGCGGCGCGACCCGCGCGGCGATCGCGCGACCTACGTCGGGCACTGGATCGTGCAACCGGGCGAACAGGCCGACGGCCTACCGCTGCTGTGCACGATCCGGCGGCAGGGGGAACGCAAGGTGCAGGCCAGTCGCTATCGCTGGGCCGGCGCGATCGCGCTCGGCGCGGTTACATCGGCAGTGTCGGCGCGGTGAACGGCTCGTTGCTCGACAGCGCTTCGAGGAACGCCACGAGGTCCGCGATCTCCTTGTCGGTCAGCTTGCGATCGGTCAGCAGCGGGTCCTTGGTGTTGCCGGGCGCGTCGACGCCACCGCTGGCCATGATCTTGACCGCCTCCGCCAGCGTCGTCGCACTGCCGTCATGGAACCACGGCCCGGTCTTCGCGACGCCGCGCAGTCCTGGCGTCTTGAACGCGCCGCGCAGCTTCGGATCGTTCTTGGCCTTCTCGCCGCCGGCGCCGACGTCGGGTTTCTCGGCCGCCATGCCGATGCCGACGTTGTGGAAGCCGCGATCGGTGAACAGCGGAGCGTGGTGGCACAGGTTGCAGCCAGCGCGGCCGAAGAACAGTTCCATGCCGTTGACCGCCTCCTTGCCCAGCGCGGTCTTGTCACCGGCCTGGTAGCGATCGTAGGCCGATCCGGAGCTCTGCAGCGTGCGCAGGAACGACGCCAGCGCCATGCCGATGTTGTCGCCCGTGGGGCCGGTCGCGAACGCTTTCTGGAACAGGTCGGTGTAGCCCGCCACGCCGGCCAGGGCCTTGGCGACTTCCTCCGGCTGGCCGCCCATGTTCGCCTTCCACGCGGCCATGACGTTCTTCTCGAGCGTCGCCGCGCGGCCATCCCAGTACAGGTCCTCGAGGTAGCCGACGTTGTACATCGACGGCGAGTTGCGGGTGTTCAGCGAGCCGTCGTCCTTGGGCGAGAAGCGCTTGCCATCGGTCCACGCGAGTGCGTGCTGGTGGCAGGTCGAGCACGACGTCTTGCCGGTGTTCGACAGCCGCGGATCGAAGAACAACATCTTGCCGAGCGTGGCCTTGGCCTCGGTCTGCGGGTTGTCGGCTTCGATGATCAGCTGCGCGGTCTCGAGGCCGCCGACGGTCGCCGCCGGGCCTCCGGCTTTGCCGTCATCGCCGCAGGCGGACAGGATCAGGAGACAGGAGAACGACACCAGGAGGGAACGGGACATCGGCACCTTCGGGAACGGGGGCGACGAAACTAGGCCTCTCCGGCCCGTGGCGCAAACGCAACCGCCCCTTGCCGGCGCCGAATCAGCCGCCGATCCGAGCGACCGCGACTTTCAACGGCGGCTGGCCATCGGCCGACGGGAAGTCTTCGCCAGGTCCCACGATCTGCAGATCGACCAGCGGCCTGCCGGCCTTCTCGGCGCACCGCCGCAGCAGTTCGGCGAACTGTTCGCGCGACACCTGCGGCAGGTGATTGGTGGCGACGACGATGCCGCCCGGCGCCAGGGTCAGCAGGCATGGCTTGAACAGCGACTGGTAGTCGTGTTCGACGTCGATCGCACCGAACGGGCCTTTCGCCCAGCGCGGCGGATCGAGGCACACCAGATCGTACGCCTGGCGCTCGACTCGCGCATAGGGCCGGTGCTTGCCGCGACGCTGCACCGGCAGGCCGGCGAGTTGCCGCAGCACCGGGATGCAGTCCGATTGCAGCACCTGGAAGCGGTCGCTGCCGATGCCGTTCCGGCCGGCGTTCTGCGTGCCGACGGCGAGCGCGCTGGTCGCGAAGTCGACGTTCAGCACCGACCGGGCACCGCCGAGCGCGGCGACGATGCCGACGCCGCAGGTGTAGGCGAACAGGTTCAGCACGGCGCGGCCGAGCGCCAGTTCGCGGATCCGCTGGCGCGCCACGCGCAGGTCGAGGAACAGCCAGGGGTCCTGACCGCGATGGCGGGCGCGGATCGTGAACGCCGCGGCGTGCTCATGGGCGACGTGCTCGTCGAGCGCTGGCAGGGTCGGTTCGTGGGTCGGGAAGCCGGGTGGCAGTTCGCCGCGATGATTGCAGCAGAACGGCAGGTCGAGGCCGCCGGCGGCGCGGACGACGTCGCCGAGCCGGTCGGCTTCGTCGTGGGTCAGCGGGGCGCGGAAGGTCTGCGCCAGCAGCAGCGTCCCGTAGCGGTCGATGGTCAGTCCGGGTTCGCCTTCGGTGATGCCGTGGAACAGCCGGTAGCAGTCGGTGCCGTCGGCGTGCAGCCTGCGGCGCAGGTCGGCGCGGCGGGCGATGGCAGCGGTCACGGCGTCGACGGTGCTGGTGGCGAGGGCCATCGCGGACAGGACACCCGTTCGTTCACTTGCTATCCAGCTTGAACACACCGTTCCAGCCGGGTTCGGCCAGTCGTTCGCGGTACCGCGCGATCAGCGCGTCATCCGGCCGTTGTTCGGCAAGTGCCGCGAAGGTCGTATCGGCATCGACCAGCCGACCGGCGCGCAGCAGGTCGATCGCGTGCGCCCATGCCGCCGCGAACGCGCGTTGCGATGCGGTGGCGGTGGCCAGTTCCGCCAGCGGCTCGAACACCCGGATCGGCGCCTCGCGGCCCTTCACCGCCACCAGTCCCACCTCGCGACCGAGGATCGCCGTGGCCGCAGTGTTCCAGGCCGTCTCACTGACCAGGCAGCGCGTGCCAAACGCCTTGTTGGCGCCTTCCAGCCGCGACGCCAGATTGACGGTGTCGCCGATCGCCGTGTAGTCGAACCGGCGCGCCGAACCCATGTTGCCGACCACCGCCGCGCCGGTGTGGATGCCGATCCGCGTCTCGATCGCCGGTTTGCCCGCGGCGGCGAGTTCGCCGGCGATCCGCTCGCTGACCGCGGCGGCGATCAGTGCCGCGCGCACCGCGCACAGCGCATGGTCGTCGTTGCGCAGCGGCGCGCCGAACATCGCCATGATCGCGTCGCCGATGAACTTGTCGACGATGCCGCGCTGCGCCAGCACCGGTTCGCACATCCGCGTGAAGTAGTCGTTCAAGAACGCGACCAGCGCCTGCGGTCCGATGTGTTCGGCCAGGCCGGTGAAGCCGGCGAGATCGGTGAAGAACAGCGTCACTTCGCGCGTCTCGCCGCCGAGCGTCAGCCGTTCCGGATCGCGCAGCACCTGGGCCAGCACTTCGGGCGCCATGTACGAACTGAATGCGCGGCGCATCTGCCGTTTCTGCCGGCCCTCGACGACCAACCGCCACAGGAACGACGCGCCGGTCGCGGTCAGTCCGCCGACCGCCGGGGCCGCGACCGGCACGGCCAGCAACGCGCTCCAGGCCAGCAATGCCCAAACGAACAACGCGGCGAACAGGCCAGCGACGGCGAGGGCGGCGGCGCCGACACCGGGGACGAGGAACACGGTTGCCGTGGTCGTGCCGATGGCGGCGATCGCCAACGGCAGCTCCCAGGCCGGCGCGCGCAGCGGATCCCCGGTCAGCAGGTTGTCCAGCGCCGTGGCGTGCAGCTCGACACCGGCGAACAATCGGCTGAGCGGCGTCGCGTGCGCGTCTTCGAGCCCCTCGGCGTTGATGCCGATCAGCACGATCTTGTCGCGGAACTGCTCGGGCTTGCACACCGGTGCCTGGCCCGAGTCCGCGGCATTGATGGTCTGCAGGATGTTGGCGAACTTGACCCTCGGGAACGTGAACTCCGGACCGCGGAAGTTCAGCAGCATCCGGCCGGCGCCGTCGGTCGCAACCGGCGGCGAGTCGCCGAGCACCAGACCGTCGGTCGTCAGCCGCAGAGCCGAGGCCTCGCGCGCGGTCATCGCCGCCGCCAGCGCCAGCGACGGATACCACAGCGGCGCACCGTCCACCGGCTGCCAGCTGCGCAGCACGTCGTAGCGGCGGAACGTCTTGTCGGCATCGGCCTGGATGTTGGCGAAGCCGAGCTGGTCGGCGCCCGATTCGAACTCCGGCAGCGGCAGCGTCACGCCGAGCTCCGGCGGTCGCTTCAGGGTGCCGCTCGGTGGCATGCCGCGAAGGCGGAACCGTGCGGTCTCGGCTGCCGTGCGGGCGCCGGGCCGGAACGACACGAACTTGTCGACCAGCACATCGCCGCGACCCGCGGCCAATGCCTGCCCGAACTCCCGATCCTCGTCGGCGAACTGGTGCTGATCGAACAGGATGTCGAACACGACTGCCTTCGCGCCGGCGTCGCGCAGCCATTGGAGGGCTTCCTGGTAGACCGAACGCGGCCACGGCCAGGCGATGTCCTGTTCCTGCAGCCAGTCCAGGGACTCCTGATCGATCCACGCGATCACGATGTCGTCGCGCGGTGCCGTGCGGCCGACGCCGGTCGCGTAACGGGCGTCGAGCGCCAGCAATTCGAGCCGTTCCAGTGTCCCGGTCGCCTGCAGCAGCAGCACGAACAGCAGCGAGCACGTTGCCAGGACCACGGCCGCGAACGATCGACGCATGCGCGCGTTGTAGCGTGCGGTTGCGACGTCACCAATTCGCGGTCCGGTGACTACAGGAAGTTCAGTGCTGCGGGACTCGATCGGGTTGCCGATCGGGCCGAACCCCGCGAACGGGTCGCTGGGTTTCTCCGCGCTCGGGATTTCCGCACCCGTTCCGAGTCGGTGACGGCACGCTGCTTGCTTCCGCGCGCCTGCCACTTCCGGTTCCGCGGTATCGTCTTTGTCCATCGCCATGCGTCATCTCGCCGTCGCGTTGTCGTTCGCCTTGCCGTCGGTGGCCCAGGGGGTGATCCGCCTCGATGGGCCCGACCTGCTGGCCGTCGGTGCGTTCGATCCGGGGCGGGACCGGCTGGTGCTGTTCTCTGGCGACGGCGGCACCTGGGAACTGGCGAACGGCGTCTTCCTGGCGCGACCGGTCGTCGGCGGACCGTCGGGGCGTCGGGGCGCCGTCATGGTGTACGACGATGGGCGCCGGCGCGTCGTGCTGTTCGGCGGCCGGGAACCTGGCAGCAGCGTGCTGTTGAACGACTCCTGGACCTGGGATGGAGCCGCGTGGGCGCGCGTGCAGACCACCGCGTCACCACCGGGCCGCGAGTGGGCTGGCGGCGCGTTCGACACCCGGCGCAATCGCTTCGTGCTGTTCGGCGGCGGCGGCAGCGCGCCGAGCAACGACACCTGGGAGTTCGATGGCAGCAACTGGCAGAACCGGCAGCCGACGACGGCACCCGTTCATGGTGGCGGCACGCCGCGGATGGCGTTCGACTCGTCGCGCGGCCTGACCGTGATGGTGACGCCAAGTGGTCTGCTGGGCACCGCGATGGCGACCTGGGAATGGAACGGCGTCGATTGGCGCAACCGACCGGTCGGTGGGCCCTGGCCGACGACGCGCCAGAATGCGGGTCTGACCTATGATCCGATCCGCCGCGTCACGGTGTTGTCCGGGGGCACCGACTCGAGCGGCCAATGGTGGGAATGGAACGGCTATTCCTGGCGGTTGGCGACGACGGTTGCGGACCCGGTGCGGCAGGGGCATGTGGCCTGGTACGACCCGCAGCGGGCACAGACGCGGATGTTCGGCGGCTTCCCGCCGTTCGGCGCCTCCGGGCAGGGACCGTGGCGGACGGATGTCTGGGCCTTCGACGGCAACAGCGTGACCCGCGTGCACGGCGATCTGCGGCCTTCGGCGCGCTATGGCCAATGGCTGTCCGGTGATCCGGTCGCGGGCGAGGCGGTGTTCTTCTCCGGGTTCCAGAATGTCGGCTCCCCGGATGACACCTGGATCTTCGACGGCAATGGCTGGCGATCCCCGATCTTGGCGACGATGCCGTCGGCGCGGTCGTACCCCGCCGCCGCCTTCGACCTGACGCAGCGGCGACATTGGTTGTTCGGTGGTTATGGCGGCAGTGCGCTCTTGGTGTTGGACGACCTGTGGCGTTTCGAGAACGGCGCCTGGACCGCCGTGCCCGCGGCGGTGCGTCCACCGGCGCGAGCCGCCGCGGGCATGGCGCATGATCTGACGCGCAATCGGCTGGTCCTGTTCGGTGGCCGCGACACCCAGGTTTTCCGCAATGACACCTGGGAGTGGAGCGGGACTGCCTGGACCCAGATCGTCGCCGGCGTGGCGCCGGTGCCACGCGAGTCGCCGGGCTTGACGTTCGATCTCGGCCGCAATCGCGTGGTGTTGTTCGGTGGGCGCAACGGGGCCACCGCCCAAGACCAGTTCGACGACACCTGGGAATACGACGGCGCGCAGTGGACACGGATCACGGTGCCACAGTCGCCACCGCCATTGCTGAGTCCATCCCTGCAGTACGACATCGGCCGGTTCGAATCGTGGCTGGTCGGGCATGTCTTCAACGGTCCGGGCCAGATCGATCTGCACCTGTGGCGTTATGACGGCACGCGCTGGACGCCGATCGCGACGCAGGTCGGTACGACGGTCAGCAGCGCGAACCTGGCGCTGGGGCTGGTCGGTCAGCGGTTGACGATGTTCGACGGCCAGGGTGTCAGTGAATGGCAGCTCGGTCTGTCGGCGCAGGCCGTGGCCTACGGTGCGGCCTGTGGCACGCCGGCGACGACGCTGTCGGCGCGCACGCGACCGCGACTCGGGACTTCGGCGTTCGGGCTCGAGACCATGGCCCGCATGGGGGAGCTGGTCGTGTTCGGGCTCGGCTTCCAGCAGGGCAGCTTGCCGCTCGGCAACGGCTGTTCGCTGCTGCTCGGCAACCTCGACGCATCGCTGGCAGCCATCCCCGGCGGCAGCGGTTTCACCGCGATCGCGCTGCCTCTGCCTGGCGGTTCAGCCTGGTTTGGCGCGTCGATCTTCGCGCAGGCGGTAGTGTTCGATCCCGCGGCTGGCAGCCTGCGCACCACCCAGGGACTCCGCTGTGACCTCGGCAACTGAGCAACTCATGCACGCACGCAACCTCTTCGTTCTCGCCGTGGCTACGACCGCTGGGACCGCCGCAGCCCAATCGCAGTTCATGCCGCTGCAGGGTCGCACCGGCGGATCGTTCCTGCCGGCGGTGACCACGCATGCGTCGTTCGCGATCGGCGATCTCGACAACGATGGCGACAGCGATGTCGTCGGCGGCGGTACCACCCAGGTGTATCTGCGGAACGGCAACTCGTGGACTCTGCCGGCAGGCAACCTGCCGACACCGGGCCGGCTGCTGCTCGTCGACATCGACGGCGACAACGACCGCGATCTGTTCTCGGTGCCGCGAAGCGGCAGTGCTCCCGGGGTGCTGGTGGCGTTCCAGAACCAGGGTGGCGCACTGTCGTCCCTGGCCCTGACGACGATCGGCGCGGCGAGCCTGCAGGGTGCCGCCATCGGCGACGTCGATGGCGACGGCGACGCCGACCTGGTCGTCGCGCCGGTGCCCGGGGCACAACCGATCCAGCCGCTGCAGCTGCACCGCAATGGCGGCAACCGGACGTTTGCGTTCGATGCGCCGGCGATCCCGGCGAACGCGCCGACCAATGCGTTCCCCGTGCTGCTCGACTACGACAGCGATGGCGATCTGGATGTCGCCGCCAGTTCGATCGGCGCCGGCTACCTGCTGCTGGCCAATGACGGCACCGGGCGGTTCACCGATGCGCGCAGCCAGCTGCCGCCGATGCGCGCCGGCCACCTGTTCACCGCGGTCGGCGACTTCGATGGCGACCTGCGGCCGGACACCGCGTCGGTGTGGTTCAACGGTGACGTCGACGTGTTGTGGCGCAACGCCACGAACTTCACGTTCCAGGCCGGCGTGGCCACCGGCGGCAACGTGCAACGGCTGGAGGTCCTGGACGTCGACGGCGATGGTCGCGACGATCTGCTGCTGCAGACTGCGACCAGCATCGAATTGTTGCGCGCAGCCGGCAGCCGGCAGTTCGTGCATTCGGGACTGTTCTCCGGCGCAACGCCGGCCGGCCTCGGCGTCGGCGACCTGGATGGCAACGGCGCCGAGGACGTGGTGGCAGGCTTCGCCGCCGGTGTCGCGGTGCGCGTCGGTTGGGGCGGGCCGAGCGGGATCATCACCGATCCTGCCATCGATCGTGCCCTGCAGTCGCCCACCGGAGCGTTGAACTACCGACAGTGTCCGATCGCCGGTGATGTCGACGGCGATGGTCGCGCCGACCTGCTGCTGCCGAACACCGGCGGACTCGTCGTGCAGCATGGTCGCGGCGATGGCACCTGGTCGGCGACCCGCTCGCCGGCTCTGGCGACGACCACGAGCCTGGTGCAACGACCGCAACTCGCCGATGTCGATGGCGACGGCGACCAGGACCTGCTGCTCAGCACGACCGCGGGCTTCGACATCTGGCGCAACGATGGCACCGGCACCTTCACCTCGATGTTCCAGTCGACCCGGCCAGGGCTCGGCGGCGCGCCGGCGATCGGCGATGTCGATGGCGACGGCGATCTGGACCTCGTGCGGATGGTGACCGACGGCCTGTTGCTGTTCCGCAATCCGGGGAACGGCGCGTTCGGCACCGGCACGGCCCTGCGCTCGGTGTTCAACCACTGTTGCGTGGTGATGCTCGACATCGACCGCGATGGCGATCTCGACCTGGCGACCGACATCCGCACCGCGACGGGCACCCTGTTGCTGCGCAACAATGGCACCGGCAGTTTCGCCGAGTTTCCGACCTGGTCGGCCGACCTTGGGCCGTTGCCGCTGGCGGTTGCCGGCGGCGACGCCGACGGCGATGGCGATGCCGATCTGGTGGTCGCCGACTTCGCGATCGGGCTGCGGCTGCTGGCCAACGACGGCGCCGGGGTGTTCACCCCGATGCCGGGCGCGCTGCCGCCGATCGTCTGCAACGGCGAGGCGCTGGTGTTCGAGGACCTCGACGCCGATGGCGACCGCGATCTGGTGGCGCTGATCGGTGCCGGCAGCGATAGCGTGCGGGTACTCGTCAACGACGGCGCCGGCACGTTCACCGATGCGACCTCGGCGCGGTGGGCGATGCCGCCGCTGCCGACCGCCGAGTACGCCGCGGCGCTGGTCGCGGCCGATGCCGATGGCGATGGCGACCTCGAGATCCTGCGCGGCGGGGCCGGCAACGGTGATCAAGGAATCGCCTGGAACCACACGCGGCAGCTGTCGAGTTCGGTGCGACCGGCGCTCGGTGGCGCGATCGATCTGCTGCTCTGGTCGTTGCCGGGCTCCGGCGGCAGCGGCGTGATGGTGGTGCTGGCGAGCATCGGCAACCGGCCGGCGCCGCTGCTGCTCGCCGGCATCGCCGGCAATTACGAACTGTCGACGCCGACGCTGGCTTCGCTGGCGGTGTTGCCGACCAACGCGACCGGCAGTGTTGCGTTGACGCTGCCGATCCCGCCGTTGCCGCTGCTGGTCGGCCTGCCGGTGTCGACGCAGGGCCTGTTCGTGCCGACGACGGGTCTGCCCGGCTTCACGAATGCGCTGCTGGAGACGATCCTGCCGTAGGGTTCGACGGCGGCTTCGGCGGCTGCCGGCGTCGTTCGAGTTCGGCGGTGAATGCGGCGCCGAGCAGGCCGGCCGGGATCGCGAACATGCCGATGCCGAGCACCGCAACGCAACCGCCGACGAGGCGTCCCCCGATGGTCTCCGGCGTCAGGTCGCCGTAGCCGACCGTGGTGAAGGTCACGATGCCCCACCACATCGCGGTCGGGATGCTGTCGAATTTCGGATTGGCTTCGTGTTCGAGGAAGTACATCAGCGACGACGTCATCACCAGCAGCAGCAACAGCACGAACAGGATCGAGGCGAGTTCGGGGGCCTTGCTGCGCAATACCTGCAGGAAGGTCTGCAGCGCCGATGAGTGGCGGGTCAGCTTGAACAACCGGAGCACGCGCAGGAGCCGCAGGGCGCGCAGGGTCCGCAGGTCGACGCCGCCAGGGAGCAGCGCGGGCAGGATCGCCAGCAGGTCGATCAGTGTCAGTGGCCGCAAGGCCTGCCGCAGCCGGCCACCGATCGGGTGCGTGAGTGCGGGATCGGCGGTGCACGCCCAGAGGCGCGCGAGGTACTCGAGCACGAACACGAGCACGGAGAACTGCTCGAACGCAGCGAAGGCGGCGGCATGCCGCTTGCCGATCATGGGCACCGTTTCGGCCACGACGGCCGTGACGTTCGCCAGGATCAGCAGCAGCAACCCGAGGTTGATCGCGCGAGCGAGGCGGTCGTCGGCCAGCCCTTCGAGGATCGCATGCACGCGCTGACGCATGGACATGCCTGGCAAGCAGAACCGCCGCGGACCTGGTGCGCAACGCCGGGCGTGCCGGCACCGACGTCGGTATCGTGCAGGCCAACCTGATGTCTGCCGCAAGCCATGTCGCCGTCGTCCTCGCCGGGTGCGCGATCGTCTCGCTGTCGGGGTGCGCGTTGACCGCGCCGCCGGCCGAGGCGGTGCTGTCGGCGGCGCACGCCTCGAGCGCGAGTGACGATCCGGCGCTGCCGCTGGCCGAGCGCGGCATCCGGTTGCAGGCGGCCGTGGATCGTGCGGCAGCCGACGCGTTGGCAGCAGCGAAGGCGGCGCCGACCGACCTGGCGTTGGCGGCTGTGGCGACGACCCGGTTGTTCGAAGCCGCGGATCTGCAACTGCAGCGGGCAGCGGTGGCGTTCCTGGCCACCGTCCCGGCTGCCGATCTGGCGACTGTGCTGGCTGCCGACGATCGAGTCGACGACGCCACGCGCACCGCGATCCTTGCTCTGTGCAGCGAAGGGCTGCGGCTTGCCGAATCGGCCGCAGCCAGCGCTCCCGCGGACGTGGCGCCGCAACTGCACATCGGCCTGCACCTGTCGCTGATCGCCTGGGCGAACGGCCCGGCGCGGTCGTTGTTCGCCGGCTACGGCCCGCGGCTGGTCGCGGCGATCGATCGCGCGGTGGCCGCCGGCCCCGAGTTCGACCACGGCGCGCCGCTGCGGTTGCAGGGGCGGTTTCGCGGCCAGGCGCCGTGGCCGTACGGCGATCGTCCGGTCGCCAGGGCGGCGTTGCAGCGAGCGCTTGCCGTTGCGCCCGAACTGGTCAACCACCTGTTCCTGGGCGATGTGCTGGCGGCCGACGGCGAGGTCGCCGCCGCGCGCGACCAATGGCAACGCGCGGTGACGGCCGCGGCGCTGGCGACGCCGTGGTCGGCGCCGTTCCTGCGCGAACTGGCCGAGCGCCGGCTGCAAGCCAGTGCCAGTCGCTGACCGGGACGCTTTCGGCAGGGGAACCGTGCCGGATCGGTAACGAACGCCGCCCCGGACGCTATCCTCGGAGGCAGCCCCGCAGCCCGATCCCGCTGATGCCGATCCGCACGAAGTTCCGTTCGTTCCCGCCGGTCGCGTTCGCGCTGACCGCTCTCGCCGTCGCGCAGAAACCCGCGAAGGAACCACCGCCGCCGGCGGATCCGGCCACCGCGCGTTATCAGGAGTGCATCAAGCGTCTGCCGTTCCGGTTCCATGTCGACGGTCGTGAGACGCTGGCGCGCACCAAGACCCCCGAGGCGCTGGCGACATTGATCAGGGACTACTCGACGACGAAGTCGTATCCGGAGTACGCGCGCTACACGATCGCCCGGATGCTCGGCCGGTTCTTCGTCGACAGTGAGGCGGTACCGGCGTTGACGGCACTGCGCGCGACCGCGCAGAAGCCGGTGGATGCGTGGCTGTGGACCCACGCGCTGACGGTGCAGGCCAAGAAGGCCAGTGCCGAATCGGTGTTGCCGATCGCGTTGCAGGACAAGAACACCTGGCAACGCGCCGCCGCGCTCCTGGCGCTCGGCGAAGTCAGTCCCGGGTTGCTCGGTCAGGCGATCGCCGAGATCTGCCGGACGTTCCCGAAGAAGGAGAAGGAGGCCGATCGCAATCTGCTGATCGGGGCGATGTCCGGCGCGATCCGCGACAACAAGGGGCAGCTCGGCAACCTCGAGTTCAAACTCGGCGTCGCGGCCTACATCAAGCTGCTCGGCGACGACGTCGCGCTGACGCACACCGCCAAGATCCAGATCGCGCGCCACCTGATGCTGGTGCTGAACGGGCCGGCGCTGTTCATCAATCCCGAGCCGTGGCTCGAACTGCTCGAACGCGGTGACGTCAAGAAGCCGGCCGGCGGCAACACGGTCGTGCAGCCGCGCTTCTTCGGCATCGAGAGCGAAGGCGAACGGCTGTGCTACGTGGTCGACATGTCCGATTCGATGTGCCGCGACATCTCGCCGGGGGTCAAGCCGCCGCAAGGGCCGCTGACCGGGCCGAAGAAGAAGCCGAAGGGGCAACTGCTCGACGAGTCCGATCTGCCGTGGCACAAGATCAAGACCCGGTGGGACCTCGCGCGCGAGCAACTGAAGATCTCGCTGCTCCGGCTGACCCCGGACAAGCACTTCAGTGTCGTGTGGTTCGGCGACGAGTCCGGGACGCTGGCTTCGTGCCCAGGGATGATCAAGGCGACGGCGGCCAACGTGAAGAAGGTCGTGGCCGAACTCGATGGCATCGTCACCGGCCCGCCTGATGGCGACAAAGCCCCCGAAGGCACGTTGCGCGGGACCACCAACATGCACTCGGGTCTGCGCCGCGCGTTCGGCCTGACCGAGAAAGGCTACGTCGAGGTGGCGGCCTATGTCGACCCGGCAGCGCTGACGCAGGGCTGCGACACGATCTTCCTGTTGTCGGATGGCGCGCCGTCGTGGGACGACTTTCACATCAAGGACAAGGATTACGGCGAGGGCGAAGTCGTGCTCGACACCGAGTACGGCAAGAAGATGCCGCGGCAGTCGGAGCTGATGTACCACGGGCCGTACGATCAGCCGGAGTGGCTGGTCGCCGATGTCGACCGGATGAACGCGTTCCGCCGGATCCGGATCCATTGCATCGGCATCGGCGAGGCCAACATGGCGTTGATGCGCCAACTCGCCGATGTCGGCTACGGCGAGACCTATGAGATGGGCAAGAAGGAGGCCGCGGGCGCCGGTGGCGGCGGCCGGCAGAAGTAGGCCGGTCCGACGTCGCCGAGGAACCCTGCCCGGCTGCGTCGGTTCGTGCCCGGCGCGGGCCTAGGGAACCGGATTCATGCGAGTGATCCTGCCGGTGGTCCTGGTGTTGGCGGCGCCGCTGTGGGCGCAGGTCGGCGATGAGCACGAACGGGTATCGGCGCTGGCGCAGGCCGCTGGCTTGCCGGATCCGGCGCGGGCGCCGTTCGTTCGCGTGCTGGATGGGACCGGGCGTCGGCTCGGGGCCGAGGTCTGGCAGCCGAACGAGGTGCTCGGCGTGGTGCTGCAGGACGATGGTCGGACGTTCACGCTGCTGACGACGGATGGCCGCCAGCGGGTGCTGCAGCGCACACCTGACGACGCGCCGGTGGAGCATCGGGTCGCCGTCGCGCCAGCAGACCTGGCCGGAACGGCGGATGCGCTGCTGACGCAGTTCGCGGACCGGCCGCCGCAGGAGTGGCAGACGTTGCAGCATGGCATGTTGGCCTGGTTCTGCGGTGCGCAGGGCCACATCGCGCAGGCGGCGGGATTGTGGCAGGCGCTGCAGGCGAGCAACGGCGATCGCGACCCGGTTGCGGCGTTTGCCGAGCAGCTCGGTACCGCCCTGGCCTGGGAAACGCTCGGCGCGTTCGCCGACGAACAGACGACCTTCGCCAGCCTGCAACCGGTCCTGGCCGCCTGGCTGCACGCGTTTGGCACGCATCCGCGCGCGCTGTTGCTGCGCGAACTGGCGGCCGATCTCGCGACGGCATTGGCCGCGCCGCCGGTGTCGACGACGGATCCGATCGCGCGGGCGATTGCCGATCTGACGGACCATCGCGGCGGCGTCCAGGTCGACGACGATCTGCCGATGTTCATGCCATCGCAATCGCCGCCGGCGGCTCGACTGATCGAGATCGGCGTGGCGGCGGTGCCGGCGCTGCTGCACGCCATGGCGGACCGGCGCCCGACCCGTTCGGTCTGGTACGCCGACGATGGGGTGCGCATCGTGCGCGTCGGGGCGGTGGTGCGGCAGATCCTCGAGTGGATCGTGGCCGAGCATGTTCCCGACGACGTCGCGGCGGCTCGGCAGCAAGTCGAGCGTTGGCTGCAGGACGTGCGCGAACGCGGCGAAGCAGCAGTGCTGGTCGAGCGGGTCAGCGGCGGCTTTGAGCAGTGCGAACGCGCCGCGCGGCGCCTTGTCGAGGTGGCTCCCGAACGGTTGTTGCCGGCGATCCAGGCGGGCTGGTCCAGGCTCGATGCCGATCACCGACGCGCCGGGATCCTCGGCGAACTGCGCAAGGTGACCGGACCGGCGGTGACGGACTTCCTCTACGCGCAGCTCACCGCCGACAACCTGCGGATCGCGGTCGCGGCCGCCGAATTGCTGTTGGAACGCGAACGGCCGGTTCGCGTGGTCGATGCGCTGGTGGATCATTGGCGGCGCGCGCCAGCGGTCGACCGGTGGACCGGTGGTCGTGTCGGCATCCTGCTGGCGCGTCATGGCAATGCTGCGGCCATCGCCGCCCTGGGCGAACGGCGGGATCTGCTCGATGGCCCGATCCTGTACGAACTCGGTGCGGCCAGTGTCGCGGAGCCGGATTCGCCGATCGCCATGGCGCGCAAACAGCTGCTCGGGGCGCTGCTCGACGACGTGACCACGCGCGGGGGCATCGACCAGCCGCGGCTGTGCGATCACGCCGCCCGGGCGTTGCATGTCGGTTGGCCGCAACATCACGACTTTGCGTTCGACGACCTGCGCCCCGATCGCGACCGGCAGTTGCGGCTCTTGCGCACGTCGCTCGCGCGTCGCGCGGATTCGCCGCCACCGGTGCCGGTGTTGGTGCCACGGCCTGAACCGCCGCCCGGTCTCGACGAGCTGCTGCGTCGCTGGCTGCGTGAGGATGGCGCCGCGGCGCGCGCCCGCCTGCTCGATGGCGTCGATCGCCTCGAAGCCCTGTTCGCCGTGCAGTCCCTGCGCGCTGATCCGCAGCTCGAACGCAGTCCCGAGCGGCTGGCGGAACTCGACGGTGCGATCACCCGGATCGGTGCGATCGTGCTGCACTGCCAACCGGCGGCCGAGGTCGCCAGGCTGCCGGGGTCCCAGCGCGACGCGATCCTGGCGATGGTCGGCAAGCCGCTCGACGAGGCAGCGCTGGCGGCGCTGATGCGGTCGCTGTTCACCGATCCGACGACGTTGCGGGTCTTCGAACTCCGGGCGCAGCGCGCGACCGGTGACGCCGGCATCGCGTTCGATCTCGCGGTCGAAGTCGCCCCGGCCGCCAGCATGCAGGTCGTGCGCCGCAGCGCCTACGGCCGCGTCGGGCGCGCCGGCCTGCTGGGCAGCACCGGCGCCGGCCGATTCCCGGCGTATCGCGACGACGATGAGTTCGCGGCGGCACTGGCCAAGGCGGCATCGGTGCCCGGTCTGCCGGCGATCGAGGCGGTGCTGCGCCTGGAGTTCGCCAGCCGTTGAAGGCGAGGTTCGCTCGAGCAGCGAAGTGGGGACGGCCTCGATGATCTCAGCGACGGCCAGCTCGACATCGAACGGTTGACGGCGGTGCTGGCTTCGCGCCAGCAGTCGCCACCAAGCTGACCAACGCACGTTCGCGGTGTCGGTGCTCGCGCGCTAGGCTCTGCGCGCCACCGGATGCTGCTCCACGAACTGTTCGATCGCGAAGCACTCGCCCATGCCGACCGGCTGGCGATCGATGTGCCGCCGGGGCCGGGCCGCTCGCGCCAGTCCCTGAGCTACGAGCAGCTGCGCCAATGGAGCCTCGCGCTGGCCGCCGAGATCCAGCCGTTCGTCGCTGGCGAGGTGGTGGTCGCGATTCTGTTGCCGCGGCAGTGCCCGCAGTTGCCAGCGGCCCAGCTGGCGGCGCTGCGCTGCGGCGCGGCCTGGGTGTGTCTGGACCACGTGTTTCCGGATGAACACCTGCTGCATGTGCTGGGCGACTCCGGCGCGGTCATGGTGCTGACCGACGCCGATGGCGCGCAGCGGCTGCGCCGCTGCGGCTTTGCCATGGATCGCGTGCGGACGTTGCCCGCCACCGCCGACCGTGCCGCATCGACTTGGTCGGCGCCGTCGTGGCAGACGGAGCGTTCGCTGGCCTACGTGATCTACACCTCGGGCACGACCGGCAAGCCCAAGGGCGTGCAGATCGAGCATCGCGGCATCGTCAGCCTGCTGCAGAGTGGCATCGAGCGCTTCGGTCTCGGCCCCGGCGACCGCATCGCGCAAGGCAGTTCCGCGGCGTACGACTCGTCGCTGGAGGAGACCTATCTGGCGCTCGGTTCCGGGGCGACCGTGGTCGTGCTCGACGACGAGATCGTCCGTTCGGGTCCGGATCTGGTGCCGTGGCTGCGCCAGGAACGCATCACGGTGCTGTGTCCGCCGCCGACGCTGCTGCGCGCGATGGATTGCGCCGATCCGGCGGCCGAACTGCCGGATCTGCGGTTGTGCTATGCCGGCGGCGAGGCGATGCCGCAGGATCTCGCCGACCGCTGGGGCGGCGCGCTGTGGCTCGAGAACGGGTATGGACCGACCGAGTGCACCGTGACGGTGCTGCGCGGTCGCCTGCGGCCGGGAGTGGCCGTCACGGTCGGCGAGCCCGTGCCCGGCAATACGGCATTCGTGCTCGATGACACGCTGCAGCCGGTGGCGGCTGGTGCCGAGGGCGAACTGTGCATCGCCGGCATCGGTCTGGCGCGCGGTTATCTCAGGCAGCCCGAACTGACGGCCGCGAAGTTCCCGATGCATCCGGCGCTCGGCCGCATCTACCGGACCGGCGATCTGGTGCGGCGCCAGGTCGACGGCGCGTTCGTCTGTCTCGGGCGGATCGATGGCCAGGTCAAGGTCCGCGGCTATCGGATCGAACTCGAAGCGATCGAATCGGCGTTGGTCGACTGCCCGGGTGTGCGCGAGGCCGCTGCCAGAACGCAGGGCGACGATGCCGATCGCGTGCTGGTGGCCTGCGTGGTGCCAGAAGACCCCATGGCGCCGCCCACGGTGCTTGCCCTGCAGCAGCGGCTGCGCGTACGGCTGCCGCCGTACGCCGTGCCGGTGGCGATCGGCGTGGTCGCGGAGCTGCCGCGCACGATCGGCGGCAAGCTGGATCGTCGCCGGCTGCCCGAACTGAACGTGAGGACGGTGGCGTCCGGTGCGGGTACGCCGCCGCGCAACCCGGGCGAACAGGCGATCGCGGCGGCGTTTGCCGCGGTGCTGCCGCCGGGTGCCAACCCCGGCATCGACGACGACTTCTTCGCGCTCGGTGGCGATTCGCTGCGCGCCGCCCGCCTGATCTCGCGGTTGCGCGCCGGCGCCGACACCGCCGGACTCGCCGTTCGCGATGTCTATGCCGAACGGACGATCGCCGCGCTCGCTGCCCGGGCAGCCCGACTCGGGGCGAGCACCGCCGCATCCGCTGACGCTGTGGTCGCCGCCGCGCCGGGCCGTCCGTGGCTGGTCACGACGCTGCAGATCGCGTGGCTCGTCGGCATCACGCTGGTGGCCGCGACCGTCGCCTGGGCGTTCGGGTTCGTCGCGCTGCCGTGGTGGTTCCTGACCCTTGGCCCGTTCTGGGCCGTCGCGCTGGCGCCACTGGCCGGCGCGGTGCTGCGGGTCGGCTACACGGCGTTGTCCTTGTGGCTCGCGGTGCTGCTGAAGGAACTGCTGATCGGCCGCTATCGCGCCGGTCGCCAGCCGCTGTGGGGTTGGTTCCATCTGCGCCATTGGCTGGTCGTTCGCGCGGCGCGGGCCGTCCCGTGGTCGCTGCTCGAAGGCACGGTGTTCATGACGCTGGCGTTGCGCGCGCTCGGGGCACGGATCGGCCGCCGATTGCACGTGCATCGGGGCGTCGATCTGCGCAGCGGTGGTTGGGACCTGCTCGAGATCGGCGACGACGTCACGCTGGCGCAGGAAGCGCATGTCGGCATCGCCGAACTCGAACGCGGCGAACTGCACTTCGGGCCGGTGCGGCTCGGCGCGCGCAGCGTGCTCGACGTTCGCGCGGGCGTCGGTTCGGGTGTCGTCGTCGGCGAGGACGCCTTGGTCACGGCGCTGTCGTATGTGACGCCAGGTACGACGGTCGCTGCCGCGACCAGGATGGACGGCGTGCCGGCATTGCCGGCCGGGCCGGCGCCCGCCGTGCCCGCGGTGATGGTCGGGGATCGGCCGTGGTCGCAGTGGACGCACGCGCTCGCGGCGTTCACGCTCGCGGTGTTGCAGGCGCCGCTGTCGATGATGCCCCTGGCGGTCGCGCTGGCGGCGCTGCTCGCCATCGCCGGTATCGATGCGGTCCAGATCGTCGACTGGCTGACCGGGCGCGGGCCGTGGACTTCCCCGCGATGGGTCTGGGCCATGATCGGTGTCGCCGTGATCGCGCTGCCGGTCTCCCTGCTCGGCCAGGCGCTGCTGCTGCGGTGGACGGCGCCGGTGCCGGCCGGCGTGCATTCGCGCTGGTCGGCGGTCTATCTGCGGATCTGGTGGCGGACGGGACTCGTGCACGCGGCGGGCAACTGGCTCAGCGGCACCCTGTTCTGGCCGGCGTGGCTGCGGCTTGCCGGCATGCGGATCGGCCGGGGCTGCGAGGTCTCGACGATCATCGATGTGCTGCCCGAACAGGTGACGATCGGTGCGGAGAGCTTTCTTGCCGATGGTGTCTATCTCGGTGCGCCGAGATTGCAGGCGGGCACGGTCACCGTGGCGGCGACCAGCCTCGGCGCCAACACGTTCCTCGGCAATCACGTGGTGATTCCCGCCGGCGAACGGCTGCCCGACGGTCTGCTGCTCGGCGTCTGCACGACGGCCGATGCGCGCCTGATGGCCAACGGTGGTGGCTGGTTCGGCCAGCCGCCGCTGGCGCTCGCCAATCGGGAGGTCGTCACCGTCGATCGGCGGTTGACGCATGAGCCGGACTGGCTGCGCTGGGGCAACCGGGTGTCCTGGGAAGCCGCGCGCATGGCCTTGCCGGCGATCCCGCTGCTGCTGGCCGCACTGTGGTTGCAATGGACCGGTGCGGTCCAGATCGCCGTCACCGGTGCATGGCATTGGTGGGCGCTGACCGGCGTGACCTTCGCGATCGCCGCGCTGCAGGCCCTGTTCGTGGTCGCGTTGAAGTGGCTGCTGCTCGGGCGCGTCCGCCCCGGGCAACACGCGTTGTGGTCGTGCTGGGCCAGCCGGTGGGACTTCCTCTATGTGGTCTGGAACCGCAATGCGCGGGCATTGCTGGCGCAGCTCGAAGGCACGCTGTTGCTCGGGCAGTTCCTGCGCAGCGTCGGCGTGAAGGTCGGGCGGCGGGTCGTGCTTGGGGAAGGGTTCGCGCAGGTCGTCGATCCCGACATGCTCGAATTGCAGGATGGCGCGACGGTCCATGCGCTGTTCCAGGCGCACAGCTTCGAAGATCGCGTGCTGAAGATCGATCGCGTCCGCATCGGCAGGAACGCGGACGTCGGGCGCGGGACGGTGATCCTGTATGGGGCCGACATCGGCGATGGCGCGAGCGTGCTGCCGCACAGCGTGGTGATGAAGCACGAAGTGTTGCCGGCGGGCCGGTGCTGGGGCGGCGCGCCGACGCAGCAGGTCCCGGCGATGCCGCCGCCGCCGGCGGTGGCGCCGGCGTTGCCGGAACGGACTCCGGGGCGCGATCTGGCGCTGGACTTCGCGCGCGGTCTGGCGGTCATCGGCATGGTGTTCCTGCACTTTGCGCCCGACCAGAGCGATGGCAGCCGGCTCGGGGATCTGGTGGCGTGGCTGGCGTCGTTGCTGCACGGCAAGCCGGCCGCGTTGTTCCTGCTGCTCGCGGGCGCGAGCTGGTCGCTGCAGGTGCATCGGCGGGGGGTGCATGCCGGTCGTTGGGTGTGGCGGCGGGCGCTGGCGCTGGCGGCGATGGGTCTGCCGCTGTGGTGGTTCGTCTGGCCGACCGAAGTGCTGTTGCCGATGGCGATGCTGTTGCCGATCGTCGCGTTCACCAGTCGGCGCGGTGTCGCCGCGTGCATCGGGTTGGCGATCGCGCTGTTGGGCTTCACCCCGATGATCGCCGAACTGGCGGCGCCGTGGGTCGAGATCGACTGTCTGGAGGACGGCACCCATGTCGCCAACCGCGAGTTCGGCCTGGCGACGCTGCGCTATTTCCTGATCGATGGCAGCTATCCGCTGCTGCCGTGGTTGTGCCTGCCGCTGCTCGGCGCCGCGCTCGTGCGGGTCGGTGCCGACCTCAGCCGGTTGCGGCGCTGGTGCTGGCTGGCGGTGCCGTTCGCTCTGCTGGCGGAAGTGCTGATCGGCGAGGCCGACGGTGCGCCCGGGCCATTCGACGACGTGGCGCCGTGGTTGTCGGCGACCTGGCAGCCGACGTCCTTGGCATTTGCGTTGCTGATCGGCAGTCAGGCGATCGCGGTCGTGGTCGCGGCGCAGTGGTGGTTGCGCGAACGCGCGGCGCCGGGCGTGGTGGGCAGGATCGCCGCGATCGGGCGGTTGTCGCTGACGCACTATCTCGGGCACCTGCTGCTGGTCTATGCGCCGCTGCGGCTGTGGTGGCCGGCGGAAGACTGGTCGGCAGGCGTCGGGGTCGGTGCGGCGGGCGGATATCTGCTCGCGGCCACCTTGCTCAGCCCGCGCTGGCTGCGGCGCTGGCGCCGCGGTCCGGCGGAGACCCTGCTCGCGACCGGCATGCGGGCGCCGGTCGTCAGTTCTTCATCTGCTTGAGCTTCGCGATCGCGCCCAGCACGTTCTTGCCGCTGGTCGCGCGCGTGCCGGTGGCGTTCTGCTGCGCGCCTGCCTGCGCATCGGACACCGCTGCTGCCGGGGCATCGCCAGCCGCCGGCGCGGGAGCCTGATTCGTCGGTGCCGGCATGGTCGTGGCTGCTGGCGTCGGCGCCGCCGCCGGTGTTGGCGCCGCCTTGAACGCGCCGTTCTTGACCGCTGACTGGATCTGCGCCACCGACGTCGCCACGCCCGCGACCTCGCGCTGGATGTCGCGCAACGTCGTCTCCAGCGCCCCCAGGTTGCCCTGCCGCAGCGCGTCGAGCCCACCCGTC
The DNA here is from genome assembly GCA_016713175.1 of Planctomycetota bacterium. Classification (GTDB taxonomy): domain Bacteria; phylum Planctomycetota; class UBA1135; order UBA1135; family UBA2386; genus JADJPQ01. The sequence goes on along the minus strand of JADJPQ010000003.1, from coordinate 4,652 downwards.
AGTTTCTGGGCGGTGGCGTCGAGCCGCTGTTCGAGCCGCTGCGCCGCCGACTGAACGGATTCCCCCTGCGCCAGCCTGCCGAGCTGCTCCGACGCCCGTTGCGTCGCGTCCTCGAGCCGCACGAGACTCTTGCGCAACTCGGCATCGTCGCCGCGCTGGGCCAGCGCCTGCACGGTCGCTTCGACGCGGACCAGTTGCTGCTGCAATTGGTCGGTCCGCGGCATCCGTTCGGCGAACGCCCGCAGCTCGGCGCCGGACTGCTGTTGCAGTTCGGTGACCTTGCCCAGCAGGTCGTCGATCTCCTTCTTGCACATCGCATTGCGCAGCCCGGTCTCGAGCCGTTGGAAGCCCTGGCGGCTCGACTCGAGCAGGCCGTCGAAGTGCGTCTTCTGCGCCGCGACCGCCGCCACGGCGTCGGCGCCCTGATTGGAGATCTCCATCAGTGGCTTGCCGTACATCTTCAACGCCTTGGTGATGTTGTTCAGCTTCTCGTCCTGCCGCTGCATCGCCAGCATCACCCGTTGCAGCTCCTCGCCGGCGGCCGGCGGTCGCTGCGTCTGCGCGTTCTGCGCTTCGACCAGGAACAGCAGATCGTTCTGCACGACCTCGGCGGTCTCGTCCTGGTGGGCGATCACCGCGTCGAGCCGCGACAGCGTGCGACTGACGTGGCGGCGGACCAGTGCCGTGCCTGCCATGACTGCGCCGAGCGTGACCATCGTCGTCGCGTTGATGCCGAACGTGCCGAGCCGGTCGAGGTTGGTGCCGCCGACGAAGTGCTGGGCGATGCCGAGCGCGAGCCCGGCGAGGATCGTCGTCACGCCGAGCGCCACCCCGGTGCCGCCGGTCACGGCTTCCCGGTCGGCGGAGCGGCGAAGCCGGAGGCGCCGCTCCGGCGGCGCCGGAGCCTCTGGGGGCGCCTCGGCGGGCCCGTCGTCGCCCAGGAAGTGCTGCGGGCCGTCGTCTGCCGACAGGTGGTCTCCGGTCGCGGCGGGGTCCTCGTGCTCGAGGAACCCGGGCTGTGCGTCGGCAGAAGCAGAATCGTGGCCTGGTCTGGTCATGGCGTTCCCGTTCGTCCGTCGCTTGGATCGACCGCCAAAGCCCCCCGGGTGAAGCCGGCATGTTGCATTCGCCGACGCGGTGCTGGAAAACCCGATGCCACGGCATGTCCCGCAAGCTCAAAGGCATCGCTGCCGCCCCCGGAGTGGCCATCGCACCGTTGGTTCACTTCCACGGCACGCTCGACTACATCCCGACCTGGAAGGTCGCACCGGAGGATGTCGACAAGGAGAAGGGACGGCTGACCGAGGCGGTGGCCGAGGTCACCCGTTCGTTGCACGACCTGCAGAATCAGCTCGCCGGCGAGCTGACCGCGCACGAGGTGCGGATCTGGGACGCGCAGCTGGCGATCCTGCACGATCCGACGTTCCGCCAGGACGTCGCCCGCGAGATCGACCTGCACGGCGTCAACCTGGAGGTGGCGCTGCAGCGGGTGATCGCGCGCTACGAGGAAGTGTTCGAGCGGATGCCCGATCCGGCCATGCGCGAACGCGCGGCCGACCTGCGCGACATCGGTCGTCAGCTGGTCGGTGCGTTGATGGCCCGCGATCGCACGCGCTACACCGCCAACGGCCGCGACTATGTGTTCGCCGCCGACGAGTTCCTGCCGAGCGACGCCGGCATCCTCGATCGCGAGCACATCCGCGGCATCGTCACCGCCCACGGCGGCAAGTACTCGCACGGCGCGATCCTGGCGCGATCACTCGGCATTCCCGCGGTCGTCGGCGTCGAAGACGTGCTGGTACGAGCTGGGTCGGGCACCACCGTCGTGGTCGACGGCAACACCGGCACGGTGATCCTCGACCCCAACGCCGATGAACTCGCCCAGTACCAGTTGCGGCTGCGCGAACAGCGCGGTATCGACCAGCGCATCGCCGAGGTCCGCTTTCAACCGGCGGTGACCACGGATGGCGTCGCGGTCCGGTTGCACGCGAACGTCGAAGGCGTTCGCGATCTCGACAGTCTGGAGACCGAACCGATCGAGGGCATCGGCCTGTTCCGGACCGAGTTCGCGTTCATGGAACGGCGCCAGTTCCCGACCGAAGAAGAACAGGTGGCGATGTATCGGCGGGCGATGCAGGGGGCCGGCGGCAAGCCGGTGACGTTCCGCACGCTCGACGTCGGCGGCGACAAGCCGCTGCGCTATCTGCGGATGCCCGAGGAACGCAACCCGGTGCTCGGCTGGCGCGGCATCCGGTTGTGCCTGGATTGGCCGGACATCCTGTTCACGCAGATGCGGGCCATCCTGCGCGCCGGCGCGCTCGGCCACGCCCGCATCCTGCTGCCGATGATCACCTCGCGCAGCGAAGTGCAGCGTTGTCGCGACGTGCTCGACCAGCTGGTCCGCGACCTGCGCGACAACGCCGAGGAACACGATCCGCAGATCGAACTCGGGGTGATGGTGGAAGTGCCGGTGGTGGTGCCGGTGCTGCCCGAGATCCTGCCGCTGTGCGATTTCGTCTCGGTCGGCACCAACGATCTGGTCCAGTACCTGCTGGCGGTCGATCGCGACAACCAGCGCGTCGCCAAGATGTACGATCCGTTCCATCCGGGTGTGTTGCGCGTGCTGCAACAGATCGCCGACCATTGCGCGCGGGCGGGCAAGCCGGCGGCGGTGTGCGGTGAGATCGCTGGGGACCATGTGTTCACGCCGGTGCTGGTGGGCCTGGGCTTCCGCGAACTGTCGATGGCGCCGGTGTTCGTACCGCGCGTCAAGCTGACGCTGCGCAGCTTCTCGCTCGGCGAGTGCCGATCACTGGCGGCGCAGGCGCTGGCGGCCGATTCGACCACGGCCGTCCGCAAACTGGTGCAGGATCGGGTGCGGGTGCGCTGGGATCGCTTCCTGGCGTCGGGCGATGCCGGAGGGACCGGGCGGTGACCGCGCGCCCGCGCCGGCGCGGCAACTGGTCCGTCCAGGAACTGACCCGGTTGCGGCAGTTGTTGCCACGACGTGGCGTCGACGACACCGCCTCGCGACTGCGGCGTTCCCCCGACAGTGTGCGCAAGAAGGCACTCGAACTGCTGCGGGTGCCGATCAAGAAGACGCCGTGGACCGGCGACGAGGACCGGCAGTTGCGCGATTCGTTCGGCGTGGTCGATTCGCGACTGCTCGCGGTGATGCTCGGGCGCACACCGGCCGAGGTGATGCGCCGCGCCGAACAGTTGCGGGCCGCGTTGGGCGGCGGCCCGTGGCAGCGCGCCGAACTGACCCGTATGCGGCAGTTCTTCGGCACCCGCACCGACGCCGACCTGGAGGTCTGTCTGTTGCGTCCCCGCGCCGAGATCGTCGCGCAGGCGCGCCGGATGTGTCTGGCCAAGGACAAGCGCTTGGCCCACGAACTGGTCGTTCGCCGGCAGTCGGCGCCACAACCGATGCCGCGCTGGCGGTCCGACGAGACCGAACGGCTGCGGCAGCTCTATCCTGACCTCGAGAACCACGCGGTCGCCACCGCTCTGGGGCGTTCGGTGACCGCGGTGGCCAACAAGGCCCATCGGCTGGGCCTGGAGAAGAGTCCGGCGCTGTTGGCCAGGTTGGGACGCGACAACGTGGCGGTCCGCTACGCCGGTGTGCGGGGCGGCGGCGCCGCTGCGCCGGTCCCGTCGGGAGAAAGGCCGGAATCCGACACTGCGGCTGCCGACGCCTGAGGCCGCTCGCATCGCCGGTTGCTACCCGCGTCGCTGCCGGGCCCGCGGAATCCGGGAGGCAGGCTCAACCCGACACGGGTTGCCCGTCGATGAGACGGCCGCGCGTGCACCCAAGCCTGGTGGCCGCGCGACTCACGAGGCAACCATGGAAATCGTTGGCAAGAAGAGCCAGGGCCTGTCCGTCACGGCGCTCAACGACGACAAGACGGTCATCATCTCCTTCAATGACCGCAGCTTGAACTTCTACGTCACCGACTCCCTCAAGGAGTCGTTGAAGGAAACGATCAACAGCAAGATCGAAGACGGTTTCCAGCACTTCATCCTGAACCTGGACAACGTCAAGATCATCGACTCCTGCGGCGTCGGGCTGATCATCGTGGCCAACAACGTGACGGCATCGCGGAACGCGAAGCTCTATCTGAGCAACATCAAGCCGTTCATCATCAAAGATCTTCGAGATCATGCGGATCAGCAAGCATCTGTCGATCTTCGACAAGGAAGACGACGCGCTGGCCGCGATCAAGAACGCCAAGTAGGCGTTCGTTCCGCGGATCTCGTCGAGTGCCGGACGCGGAGTCAGACCCGCGTACGGACGCAGTCCAGCCGGCGGCAAGAGCCATGGCCAACGACCCGAGCATCCTGGTGGCCGATCCCGATCCGGCGGTCGGCCGCTGGTGGGTGGAACGCCTCGCCACGCTCGGGGCGGGAGCGCACGCCATGCAGACACCGGCGCAGGTGCTGCTGGCGCTGGCGACCGGCAAGGTCGAACTGCTGCTGACGACCGGTGACCATGCACCGGCCGATCTGCAGGCGATGCTGCAGGCCGCCCACAAGCAGGCGGTCGCGCCACTGCTGGCGGTTGCCGCCGCCACCAACGACGAACTCGAACGGGCGTTGCGCCTCGGCTGCCGCGGCCTGCTGGCCCGCGATGCCGACGACGCCCGGCTGCG
>JADJPQ010000002.1 GCA_016713175.1 Planctomycetota bacterium | reverse complement strand
GGTTTCCGGCGCACCGATGCGGGCCAGCAGCGTGGCGAGGAACGGATCGTCGAACAGGTGGACCTGGGGTCCGTAGCGATGGTTCAGCATCCGGGAGGCCTCGAACTCCCGCTCGCGGCGCGGGCTGGTCACCATAGGGGCTGGTGGTCTGGATCCAAGGGCGCGGCCGGTCATTGGCGACCGTGCCTCCAGCCGGTAACTTCCCGCGATGCTCGGACTCGTCCTCGGTCTGTTTGCGGCCCTGCCCCAGGGCGGCGAACAGGATGCTCCCGTCGGTCTGACCGTCATCATGGTCGATGTCGGTCAAGGGGATGGCCTCGTCATCCGCGCGCCGAACGGCACGATCCATTGCGTCGACGGCGGGCCGAATGGCCAGGGCAGTTCGTCCATGCTGCCGGCGATCGCTGCGCTGGCGCCGACCGGCTACGGTTTCACCTTCCTGTCGCACTTCCACGACGACCATCACGGTGGACTCGACGAACTGCTGCAGGCGCGGCCGTTCGTCTTCGCCTATGACCGCGGCGATGTGCGACGGACCAACCAGAGCCAGGACATGGCCAACTACATCACCGCGGCCGCTGCGCGGCGGCGCACGCTGACGCTCGGCCAGACCATCGCGCTCGGCGGCGGCGCGACGATCCGGGTGATCGCGCTGAACGGCGCGGTCCTCGGTGGTGGCGGCGGCGATCCGACGACCAGTGCGCAAGAGGAGAACTCGCGGTCGGTGGCGCTGCGGCTCGAATACGGGCAGTTCTCGATGTGGTTTGGCGGCGACCTGACCGGCGGCGGCAACTCGACGCTCGACGTCGAGTCGGATGCGGCGCTCGCGTGCGGCGACGTCGATGTCTACAAGGTCAATCACCACGGCTCCAACACCTCGACCAGCACCAACCTGGTGACCCGGCTCGATCCCGAACTGGCCGTCGTGTCCTGCGGCACGGGCAACACCTACGGCCACCCGACGACGACGGTCGTCAACCGGCTCAACCAGGCGGCGGCAGCGCGGGCGCTGCTGTCGACGACGACCGGCGCGGCGAGCGTGATCGGGTTCGGCGCCGTCGGCGACATCCGGATCGACACCGACGGCAAGCGCTATCGGGTGCGGGCGCAGAATGGCGATTTCCTCGATTTCTACGTCGACGAAGTCACCTCGACGCTGGCCGCAGGTGACGTCAAGGTCAGCGAATTGCACCGCAACCCCAATCGGGTGCCTGACACCAATGGCGAGTATGTCGAAGTGGTGACGACCGGCCCGCGGCCACTGGCGCTGAAAGGCCTCCGGCTCGCCGACAACGGTTCGACGATCACGCTGGCCGCCAATTACATGCTGGTGCCCGGGCGGCCGTTGACGGTGCAGGTCGATGGCGTCGGCAGCCGCAATGGCGGCTTGCCGCTCGGCGTGTCGCTGCCGTACTCGACGATGGCGCTCAGCGACACCGCCGACAACGTGACGCTGTCGAAGGGTGGGGTGACGCTCGACGCGTATGCCTATTCGGGCGCAGTGCCCGGCGGCGATGGCGTTGCCGCCGAACGGCGCAACCTGGCGACCGCCAACAGCAATGCCAACTTCGCCGCCGCGACCGTCGCGTTCGGGGTCGGCGACCGTGGGTCGCCCGGCCGGCGCAATGATGCGGACACCACCGCGCATCCGGTGCTGATCGATGTCGCCAGCGCACCCGGCGAACTGGTGCTGCGCGGCACGGCGCTCGGGCATGGTCTGAAGTGGAGCGCGCTCGGTGTCGCCTATGGCAGCGCGCCGGGTTTCCCGTTGCTGAACGCCCACATCCCGCTGAACTTCGATCCGTTGCTGCAGTTGTTCCTCGGCACGCCGGGCACGCTGGTCCAGATGCCGGCCGGCGGCTATCGCTCGATCCGCCATGCGCTGCCGACGCCCAATCCGCTCGCCGGCGTGCAACTGTGGGCCGCGCACATCGTGCTCGACCTGAACACCCTGACGATTCCAGGCGCTTCGACGCCGCTGGCCTTCGTGATGCCGTGAACGCACCGCCGCCGTTCCGCGTGCTGTTGTCGCAGGACACGATCCTGCGGCGGATCCGCGAACTCGCGGGCCAGATCACCCAGGACCTCGGGCCCGAGCCGCCGTGTCTGGTCGCCGTCATCGAAGGCGCCCGGACGTTCGCCCGCCACCTGCAGAAGCACTTGCCCGGCACGCCGCCGATCCACGAGATCCGCGCGTCGTCGTATGGCGATGCCACGGTCAGTTCGGGCAAGGTCCAGGTCGTCGGTGGCGCCGACATCCGGCCGGCGGGGCGCACGGTGCTGTTGCTCGAGGACATCGTCGACACCGGTCGGACGATCGCGCGGCTGCGCGAGCATTTCCTCGGCCACGGGGCGCGCGATTGTCGGGTGGCGACGCTGCTGACCAAGCCGGCGCGGCGTGTGGTGCCCGTCGAATTGCACTACGTCGGCTTCGAGATCCCGGACGAGTTCGTGCTCGGTTTCGGCATGGACCTGGCGGGGCGCTACCGCGAGTTGCCCGAGGTCGTCATCTACGAAGCCGAAGTGGAAGCGGCGCACCAGGCGCGCTGAATGGCGGCACCGGCGGCGCGGCAATGGCGCGCGGTCGCCCGCTCGGCCATGATGACTGGATGCGGAGCCTTGTCGCCTTGGTGCTGGTGTTGCTGACGCCGGGCTGCGCCGGCCTGATCGGCACGACCCGGTATGTCTGGCGACCGGAAGGCCGCGACCTGTATGGCTTGGGCGCCTACTGGCAGCTCGAACCCGACGGCGTTGCCGTGGTTGCCGCGCAGATCGCGGGCAACCGGCCCAAACGCCACACGACCGACGAAGCGCCAGTGACCGCGGTGCCGACCGGCGAGGTCGAAGAGGAAGGCAACGAACTGCTGTTCGGTCCGGGGGTGCGACCCTGGTCCTGGCTGCAGGTGCATGCGACGACCGGACTGGCCTGGGGGCGTGAATGTCGCCAGTACGACGATCTCGGCAGCAATCTCGAGGTGTGCACCGATCATGAGTTCGACTTCGCGTGGGGAGTCGGCGCGGTGCTCTCCTGGCCATATCGGAACGGATTCGCCTTGGAGGTTGGTTATGACGGCACGTACGAAGGTCTCGTGCTGGGCCTCGGGATGCGGTTCTGACCCCACGTCCAGGCTGGTTGCGCTGGCGCTGCTGGCGTCGGATGGCCCGGTCGCCAACGGTTCCGTTCGGGCCCGGAAGCTACGCTTCGCCCGCGGCGGCCCGTGGTTCGCCGGTGATCCGGAAGAAGCCGAACCGGAAGCCGTCGCGCGTCGACACGGTGACGACCAGCACCTGTTGCGCCTGCCAGGGTTCCTCGAGCCACGCCGCGGGATCGACCTGCTGGCGCAGGAACGGCTCGACCAGCGGTCGCGGGCAGATGCCGATCAGCATGCCGTCGGGAATCGACTGGCCGGACATCTGCGCCAGGGCTGCGCGGAAGCCCGGCAGTTCGGGCGAATCGGGCAGGAAGATCGTGCCGGCGAGCCGTGCCGTCGGCTGGTCGATCAGGATCTGCCGCGCGTCCGCGAGCAGTTCGGGGCCGTGGCGTTCGAGCAGGTTCTGCGAATCGAGTTCCTGGTAGAACGAATCGAGTGGATCCATGGGCCTCCTGGTGCAACGGTCGGATGCACCGGAACGTAGATCGTAGCGAAGGCGCGGGGCTCCGCAGGACGCAGACCGGCAGGTATCGGACCCAATGGATCGCGCCGACACCGCAGGGGCAGGAGTGCTTCGTTCGTCGATTCCCGGGCCCGCCTTCGGGGGCACCGGGCACAAGGGCGCACGGGGGGCATTGACGCCCCGCAGGCGACCGCTACCTTGCTACGCCTTCGTACCCGACCCGGACCCTGTTCCGGCCCGGGCCCGAGCTCCCCGACGACCGACGAGACAGCTTCCGAACAGGTATCCGCCATGGCCCAAGCCGACCCCGCGACTGGTTCTGCCAAGAAGGACAGCAAGGACGTCCAGCAGATCCGCACCTATCGCAACTTCGGCGTCATCGCCCACATCGACGCGGGCAAGACGACGTTCAGCGAACGCATCCTCTACATCACCGGCAAGAGCCACAAGATCGGCGAGGTGCACGAAGGCGCCGCGACGATGGACTACCTCGAGGAAGAGCGCAAGCGCGGCATCACGATCACGTCGGCGGCGACCACCTGCAAGTGGCGCGACCACCGGCTGTCCCTGATCGACACGCCCGGCCACGTCGACTTCACCGCCGAGGTCGAACGGTCGCTGCGCGTGCTGGACGGCGCCGTCGGTGTGTTCTGCGCGGTGGCCGGCGTGCAGCCGCAGTCGGAGACGGTCTGGCGACAGGCCAACCGCTACAAGGTGCCGCGGGTCGCGTTCGTCAACAAGATGGACCGCACCGGCGCCAATTTCGACAAGGCCGTCGCGTCGATGCGTTCGCGCTTGAACGCCAACCCGGTGCCGCTGGTGATGCCGATCGGCAGCGAGAAGGCGTTCCAGGGGGTCATCGACCTGGTCCACATGCGCGCCTGCGTCTGGTCCGAGGACGATGCGCGGGAGATGGAGGTCGGCGGCATTCCCGACGAGCTGCTGGCCGAGGCCAAGAAGCGCCGCGAACAGATGGTGGAGGCCGTCGCCGAGTGCGACGACGCCGTCTTGGAGAAGTTCGTCGAGGGCGAAGAGGTCTCCGTCGAGGAGATCATGCGGGCCATCCGCAAGGGCACGCTCGACCTGAAGATCACGCCGGTGTTCTGCGGTTCCGCGTTCAAGGACAAGGGTGTGCAGAACGTGCTCGACGCGATCGTCGACTACCTGCCGCACCCGTTGGACGTGCCCCCGATCGAGGGCACCAACCCGGAGACCGACGAGAAGGTCGTGCGCGAACTGCTGCCCGACCAGCCGTTCGCCGGCCTGGTGTTCAAGACCATCAGCGACCCCAACGGCGACCTGACGTTCATCCGCATCTACACCGGGGAGATGCAGCAGGGCGAGAAGTACTACAACGCCCGCACCCGCCGGTTCGAGCGCATCGGCCGCCTGGTCCGGATGCACGCTGCCCAGCGCGAGCCGATCGACCTCGCCCGCGCCGGCGACATCGTCGCTGCCGTCGGCATCAAGGACTCGATCACCGGTGACACGCTCAGCACGCGTGAGAATCCGGTGATCTACGAGGCGATGAACTTCCCGGACACCGTGATCAGCATGGCCATCGAACCGAAGGCCACCGCCGACCGCGACAAGCTGTCCGAAGTCATCGGCAAGTTCGTGCGCGAGGATCCGACGTTCAAGGCGCGCACCGACGAGCAGACCGGCCAGATGGTCATCTCGGGCATGGGCGAGTTGCACCTCGAAGTGAAGTGCAACATGATCATGAACGACTACAAGATCCCGGTCGTGGTCGGGCGGCCGAAGGTCGCCTACAAGATGACGCTGAAGGGCCCGAAGGACGTCGAAGCCCGGCACATCAAGCAGTCCGGCGGTTCGGGTCAGTTTGCCGTCGTGCGGGTGCGGTTCTCGACCGACGATGCGATCGAGGACGTCGAGTTCATCGACTCGGTCAAGGGCGGCTCGGTGCCGCGTGAGTACATCCCGTCGGTCGGCAACGGCATCGAGGCGGCGGTCAAGGGCGGCGGTCGCGTCGGCTTCCCGTATGTCAAGGTCCGCGCCGAGCTGTGGGATGGTCAGAGTCACGACGTCGACTCCAGCACTATGGCGTTCGAGGCGGCTGGCATCCTGGCGTTCCGGCTGGCGTCGGAGAACAACTCGCTGCTGCTCGAGCCGATCATGAAGATCGAGGTCGAGTGCCCCGAGGAGAAGACCGGTGACGTGATCGGCGACCTCAGCAGCCGGCGTGGGCTGATCGAGGAGATGGTCGCCAAGCCGGGCGGCATCTCGGCGGTGACCGGCAAGGTGCCGCTCGCCGAGATGTTCCAGTACTCGACGTCGCTGCGGTCGATGACCCAGGGTCGTGGCACCTACACGATGGAGCCCGCCAGCTACGAGCCGGTGCCGCCGAACATCGCCACCAAGGTGCTCGAAGACCACCAGAAGGGCTGATCGGCGCGGACCGGCGGTCGCCCGTTCAGGCGGGTGGCGTGCCGGCCAGCAGTTCGATCCCTTCGTGCGCGACCGCGAACAGTACGCAGGTCGTTGCCGTCGGCCCGGCCAGCGCCACCGGCGTATGTTCGCTGCGATCGTCGTAGCGGACATGACTGCCGGCGCGGTGCTCGCCGAGTTCGTCGCGGTAGCCACCCTGCAGCACCAGCACTTCTTCGGTGCCGTGGTGCTTGTGCCGCGGGTAGCCGCAGCCCGGGGCCATCGCGATCAGTGCGACCGTGCGGTTGCTGACCCGGTCGCTGGCATAGAACCAGATCCGCACGCCGGGCCAGCGCGTCGTCCGCCACGGGATCGCTTCGAGGTCCATGTTCGGGATCATCGTCGGTGCTTGGCGGTTGCGCTACAGTGCCGCCAGCAACATGCCTGCGAACGAATCCTGGTCGATCGAGATCCAGAAGGACTACCTGAAGTTCAGCGCGGCGCACTTCCTGATCTTCCCGGATGGCACCGCCGAGCAACTGCACGGCCACAACTACAAGGTCTTCGTCGAGCTGCGGACCGATCTGGACCAGCATGGGCTGGTGGTCAACTTCAAGGAGATCAAGCCGATGGTCAAGGCGATCGTCGATGGTCTCGACGAGCACCTGCTGATCCCTGGCCAGCATCCCGAACTGCGGGCGACCCGGACCGACGATGACGCCATCGAGATCCGCTATCGGGAACGGCGCTACGTGATTCCGGCGGCGGAAGTGATCGTGCTGCCGATCGGCAACAGCAGCGCCGAGAACCTGGCGGCCTGGGTCGGGCGCACGCTGCGCGAACGGATCCGGCAGCAATGGCCGGCGCTACGCGTGCATCGCCTCGCGGTTGGCGTCGAGGAGACGCCGGGCCAACGCGGCGTGTGGACGTTGTCCGAGTGAGTCTTGCGCCGGCGGTCAGGCCGTCTGTGCGCGGTAGCCGTACAGCCAGCGCGCCGCCCGATCCCCGGCGTTGCGCACCGTGTGCCGCGTGCCGGCCGCGATGAACGTCTCATCGCCCTGCTCGAGCCGCAGGATCCGGCCGTTCATCTCGATCAGGATCTCGCCGTCGAGCACCAGGATCCGTTCATCGACGTCGTGGACGAAGTCAGTCCACACCTTGCCCGGCGCATCGACCCACAGGTCACAGCTGAAGCCGCGGTTCTGCCACTCGGCACGCACACTGCTGCGGTCGATCTTGGTTCGGTCGGTCATGCCCCCTCCAGCGCAACACAGAGATGGCGCCGCGCCGCCGTCGCCAGGGTGGCGGCCGTCGGTGCGGTGGATCGCGGTCGGGATTCCCTGGTGCGGAGCGAGAGCGCTACTCCGTCGCCGGAGGTGGTGTTGCGCTCTTGCGAACCGGCGGGGATGTTCGCCGCCAGGGTCCGTCTCGGGAAGGGGGTGCCGTCGATTTTCCCTGCACCGCACCCGGGCCGGGAGAACGTACCATCAGCACGCCGGCCACTGTGACCGGGGGGCGTCCTTGGGTGGAAACAGGGCATTTGTCGGGCGATCGGCGGGCAGGTGGCTATCTGGTGGTGTCGTGGTGGCCCGCCGGCTGACCTAGCCACCGAGATCCACGCAGTAACAGGCCCCGGTTGCCACCCCCTGGGCGGGCGGGCGCCGCCATCAGGTTCCTTTGCCGATGCTGATCGCGTTCTCGTTGCTGACCGTGCTGTGGATCTGGACGTCGTGGCGAGGCGCGCGAGCCGTTGCGGCGATCCCGCCGTTGCCTGCAGCGGTGCCGACCACACCGCCGGCCGTGACCGCCGTGATCGCAACCAGGGACGACGCCGCCAGCATCGCCGAGGCGGTGGATCGGCTGCTGAGCCAGCAGGGTGTCGACCTCCGTTTGATCGTCGTCGACGATCGCAGCGTCGACGCTACGCCTTCGCTGCTGGCGGCCCGTGCCGCCTGCGAACCCAGGTTGCAGGTGGAACGAGTCGACGTCTTGCCGTCGGGCTGGCTCGGCAAGTCGCACGCACTGCAGGTCGGGGCGGCGGCAGTGACGACGCCATGGCTGTTGTTCCTCGATGGCGACGTCTGGCTGGTGCCCGATGCCATCGCCCGTGCGGTCGCAGCCGCGGAGGCGACGGCAGCCGATCACGCGGTCCTGCTGCCGACGCATCGGAACACGACGTTCCTCGGCAAGGCGTGCCTCCTGGCGTTCCACCTGTCGATCGCGCGGCGAGTGGCGGCGGTGAATGCACCGCGGCAACGCACCTGGGTCGGCGCCGGGGCGTTCAACCTGGTGCGGACCGGTGCCTATCGGGCAGTCGGCGGGCATCAGCCGCTGCGCTTGGAAGTCGTCGACGACGTCGGGCTCGGCCTGTTGCTGTTTCGCGCCGGGTTCCGTTCGCGCGTCTGGGTAGCGGCCCGCGACCTGGCGATCGACTGGGGCGGCACGCCGATGCGCCTGCTGCGAGTGGTCGAGAAGAACATGTTCGCCGTGTTGGGCTACCGGACGTGGCTTGCGGCGGTGTTGCTGGGGCTGTCCGCAGCGTTGCTCGGGGGGACCTTTGCCGGCCCGTGGCTTGCCGGTGCGCCCGGCGTTGCCGCTGTCGCGGCGTATGCCAGCACGGCGTTTGCCACGGTCGCGCTGGCTCGGCAGCAGGGTTGGCCGGTGGCTGCGGGATGGCTTGGTCCACTCGCGGCGATGTGGTTGCCGATCGCGCTCGCGAGGTCGGTGGCGGTCACCCTCGTGCGTCGCGGAGTCCGCTGGCGAGGGACGTTCTACTCGCTTGCCGAGTTGCGTCGCGGCCGTCTCCGCTGAGGGTTCGGCGCGGCGTCTCCGTTCGTGCCAGTCTGGCAAGAGGCGCCCAGAAAAGACGCAGAGCGCGCCGGCATGGAACGGCGCGCTCTGCATGGAGCGCTCGCGGTGCAGGCCGCGAACTGCGGAGATGATGCCCTGTTCCTGGGACCGCCATTGGCCTGGCGAGCGCGAGACCTGCTGACCAGCTCGCTGACCGGTCAACACAAGCACCCGGGCTTTGCACCCTGGAACAGACCCCTCTGATTCGCGATGCCGTCTCGGCGTCCGAAAAGCTCGCAGTGGGGTCCCAAGAACAGGGAAAGAGCACCTGCCGGATGGCATGGACCCGACAGGTAACTGCTCCGACGTGCGCACGGCGTGCCGGTGTTCCCTGGCCTGTTCCGGATTTCCCGCCGGCTTCTGCCGGACTTCCCGTTCGACTCGAAACTGACTGCTATGAAACGACTTCCGACATCCGGCAAGGCAGCACGGCGATGCCGCCGGCGGGCTTGGAACACGTGGAAGGCGTCAGTTCTGGCGTGGTGGACATTGGCGCGTTCCTAGCTCGATCGCGCCGCAGGTTGCGCCCCCAGGCGTCATCTTTCCACGCCTGGGACACGTTTCCAGCCGATCCGGGCCGTTCAGCGGAAGGTCGGGCGCGCCGGGCCACCGGAGGCCGCGATCGCCCGGATGTGCTGGTGGACCTCCATTGCCCGCCCCACGCACTGGTCGCTGTTGTGGTACTCGTAGCGACCAAATCGCCCGAAGGTGATGTAGCCGCTCTGGTCGAACCATGCGCGCACCCGCCCGACACGCGAGCTGAACTCGAGGTTCTGGTCGATGTAGGCGAAGTCGTTGTTGCACCACTCGGTCAGCACGACCTGATCACGGCGGAGGATGCCGGCGCGATCCAGCGCCGCGACGACGTTCTGCAACCACTCGCGGTCGGGCCGCAGTTCGCCGCGGTGGGTCACTTCCGCCAGGAACGAGCCGTGGCCCGCCGGCGCATTGTTCGGCGAATAGTTCGAGAAGTAGGTCACCCGATTGGTCGGGCCCTGTTCGGCAAACGGCAGGTAGATCCAGCTCAGGTCCGGCAACGGTTCGTCGAGCTTCACGCCGATCATCAGGTTGATCAGCGCGATCGGCTTCAGCGCGCGGATGTCGGCGCGCACGGCCTCGGGGATGCCTTCGAACGCCGGTTCGATCAGCGGCAGCGGCACGGTGTTGACGACCAGGTCGAACGCCTCGCCATCGACCGCGAAATGGTCACCGGTGCGGCGGACGTTGCGCACCGAGTGGCCGCAGCGCAGCGCGAAACCGCCGCCCTGCACGGTGCCGCGCACCAACGTCTCGAAACCGCCCTCGCGCGGAAACCAGAACACCGACTGGTGGGTGTAGCCCGCGGTGTCGATGCCGATGGCCGAGCGCAGGATGTCCTCGATCGGCGCTTCCGGCACGCGCCCGGCGACCCAGCCGCTGCTCATCGTCGCCAGGTCGCACTTCCAGATCTTCTCGTTGTACGGAACCATGAAGTGGCGCGCGAAGCCGTCGCCCATGCGCCACAGGATCCAGTCGCGGAAGTTGGTGGGACAAGGCACACCGAGCCGGCGCTGCACGTGCGCTTCGATGTAGCCCTTCAGGCAGTCGACGATCGCGTCCTTGGTCAGATGGCCGACACCGTTCTCGAACGGGTACGGCACCCAGCGATCGTGCCAGCGGATCCTGGTGTTGCGGACCGTCTTGACGGTGCCGGCCTCACCGCCGCAGCGCGCCAGCTGCCAGTCGAGGACCTTCTGGTCCTTGGAGAACAGGATGTGGCCGCCGGCCTCATCGAACGTGAACTCGCCGTAGCGGCGGCTCTTGCACAGACCGCCGGCGCGTTCGGCCTGCTCGAGGACTTGGACCTGGTGGCCGTCGGCGGCGAGCATGCGGGCCAATGCGGTGCCCGAGATGCCGCCGCCCAGGATGGCGATCTTCACGCGGGAAAAGCTCCGGAACGGACGAGGCGGTGCGGGTTCGAAACGGGGCGAGAACTCTATCCCGGCGCGGCGTCCAGGCGAGGGCGAACCACCGCACCCGGCCGCCGCGTTTTCGTTCGCCGGCTCCGGCCATCGGCCCCATGATGCCGGGCCGTCGTGTCCGTCCCGTCCCAACCCGAGCCCCGCCCAGGCGGCGAACGGCTGGCCGTCGCCGTGCTGGCGATGGCGGCGTTCGCGGTGTCCATCAACGCCAACGTGATGGGGGCGTTGAATCCGTTCCTGCGCGACGAACTCGGCATCGACAAGTCGCAGCAGGGCGACCTGGTTGCGATCACCAACGGCGGTCAGGCGCTGTCGGCGCTGCTGATCAGCCCGGCGATCGATGCGTTCGGGCGGCGACGAATGCTGGTCGCGGCGCTGCTGGTGTTTGCGGCGGCTTCGATGCTGCATCTGGGGGTCGCCGGCTACGGCATGCTGCTCCTGGCGCGCGGACTGGCCGGCATCGGCGCGGGCGTGGCCTATGCCGCCGCGGCGGCGATGGTCGCCGATCTGGTGCCGTATGCGCGGCGCGGCGCCGCGATGGGTGTGTTCGCCGCCGGCATGTATCTGGCAGTACCGATCGGACTGCCGATCGCGCAGCAGACCGCCGATGCGGGCCACTGGCCGGTCATTTTCGGGGTGCAGGGTGCGGCCGCGCTGGTGGTCGCCGTGTTGGCGTTCGTGTTGTTGCCAGGACAGCCCGGCACTGGTCGCGTTGCCTGGCCGTTCCCGCTGCTCCGGGAACGCGGCGTCACCGCCGCGGTGTTGACTTCGGCGCTGCACGTCGGTGCTTTCGTCACGACGATCCAGTTGTCTTCGACGTGGCTCGACGACACCAATCTCGTGCCGAAGAGCCAGCAGCACTGGCTCTGGATCGTGCTCGGCACCGCGCCGGTGCTCGGCTCCCTGGTGCTGTCGCCGCTGTCGGATCGGTTCGGCAAGCGCAACTTCGTGTTGCTGACCACCGCGAGTCTGGCCGTCTGCCTGGTGGCGCTGGGTCGGGTGTCGACGTTCGGCTGGCTGTTGGTGGTCGGGCTGATGCTGGCGGTGTTGGCGGCGGCGCGCACCGGACCGCTGCAGGCGTTGATGTCCAAGCTGGTGCACCGCGATGAACTCGGACTGCTGATGGGCCTGCGCGGCGCGGGCATGTATCTCGGCATCGCGGCGATTTCGTGGAGCGGGAGCCGCATCTACGAGCACTACGGCTTCCAGAACATGCTGTACGGTGCCGCCGGCTGCGTGGCGATCGCCTACGTGCTGGTGCGGCAGTTCATGCCGGAGGAACGGTGATCGGCGCCGCGGCGTTGCTGCCGCTGTTCCTGGCGCAGCAGCCGGCGCCGGTGCTGATCGCGTTTCCAGAGCCCCTGGCGACCGCGGCGGTCCCGGTGGTCCAACGCCTCCTCGGCGAGGTCGCGGCGGTCCTCGCGGTGGATCCGGTGTCGCTGGCAACCCGCACCGAGCCGGCGGTGATCGTCGGCGTCGCCGAGTTGACCCTGCAGCGGCTGCAGCAGGCGGATCGACTGCGTCCGGTCCAGCTGGCGGCCGAACTGCCGCCGCGATGCCGCGGTCCCGGTGGTGCGTTCGTGCTGCCGTTCGCCGTGCGCTACGTGCTGGTCCATCGGCCGGCGTTGTTGGCGACGCCGGCGGTGCCCGCCACCTGGGACGCGCTGGCGCTGGAGCCTTTGCTGCACGACCGGCTCGGTCTGTGCGATCCGAGCATCGATCCGGCACCCTGGCTCGCTGCCATGGCGCAACGCGTCCGCGACGGCGACGGCGAACGCGCCGGCCAGGCGCTGTGGACGACCCTCGATGCCCGTGCCGGCAGCTATCCCCGTTCCCACCAGGCCGCGCTCGCCGGGGTGGCCGAAGGCCGGCTGCTCGCGGCCCTGCTGCCGCGCGCGGTGCTGCGCTCGGGCGCCGGGGCGACCCCGGCCGTCGAACTGGCCGAAGCCGAACTCGCGGACGGGGTGTTCGCGCTGGCCGGCATCGCCGTGCTCGGCGACGCCTCGCCGGCCGCCGCCGAGCGGCTGGCGACTCCGGCCGCGGTGACCGAACTGACCAGGGCGCTCGGACTGGAACCGGTAGCACCCCTGCTGGATCGTCCATCACTCGCTCGGGTCGATCTGGCGCGGGCCGAGTCCTGGCTGCAGTTGTTCGAGACCTCGGTGCGCAGCCGCGGTCGCTCGGCCGAGTCGGTCGCCGACTGGCTGGACGTCGTGTTCGGCCTGGTCTTCCTGATCTTCGTCGTCTTCGCGTGGCTGTGGCTGCGCCGGAATGAACGTCATGACGCCATCGCCTGATCGCGCGCTCGAGGAGTCGCCGCCGCTCGGCGGCTGGGCCCGGACCTACCTCGCCGTCGCCGTACTCGCCGTCGCCGTGATGGCGCTGCTGTGGTGGTTCACCAGGACCTACGACATCCCGTTGCCACGCCGATGAGACTCGTCGACTGGATCGTGTTCGTGGCGTTCCTCGCCTGGTGCGTCTGGGACGGCGTCAAGCGACGCGGCGGCGCCCAGAACCTCGAGGGCTATTTCGCCGGCGGGCGCAAGATCCCGTGGTGGGCCGCCGGCCTGTCGATCATGGCGACGCAGGCCAGCGCGATCACGATCATCGGCACCACCGGGCAGGGGCACGAACAGGGGCTCGACTTCGTGCAGTCGTACTTCGGGCTGCCGTTCGCGATGATCCTGCTGTGCATCTTCCTGGTGCCGCTCTATCGCAGCCGCGCGATCCTGACGCCGTACGAGTATCTGGAGGAACGCTTCGGGCCGGCGACCCGATCGCTGGCGAGCCTGGTGTTCCTCGGCTCGCGCTGCCTGGCGCTGGGCGTCGTGATCTACGCGCCGTCGGTGGCGCTGTCGGCGATGCTCGGGCTGACGACCTGGGAGTCGGTGCTGATCATCGGCGGCCTGACGACGCTGTACACGATGCTGGGCGGTGTTTCGGCGGTGATCTGGACCGACGTGAAGCAGATGTCGGTGATCATCCTCGGCCTGCTGTTGATCCTCGGCTTCCTGCTCGCCGACCTGTTGCCGGTGTTCTCGCTCGGGCAGCTGTTCGATCTTGCCGGCGCTGCCGGCAAGATGAACGCGCTCGAGATCGCGCCCGAGAGCACCGAGATGCTGCCGCGCACGCTCTGGGACGAGGCGGCGCCGAAGTCGTTCTGGGAGGAGAAGTACAACCTGTGGGCCGGCCTGTTCGGCGGCCTGTTCCTGCACCTGTCGTACTTCGGCTGCGACTTCTCGCAGGCGCAGCGGCTCCTGACCTCGAAGGACGTGCGCGCCAGCCGCCTCTCGCTGCTGATGTCGGCGTTCGCCAAGGTGCCGATGCAGGTGCTGGTGTTGCTGCTCGGCGTGCTGATGTGGCTGTTCTACGCCGTGCACGGGCAGCCGATGCTCTACAACCCGGCGCAGCTCGAGCGCGCGCGGGAGCCGGCCGTGGCGGCGCAGCTCTCGGAGATCCAGGGGCGGTTCGATGGTGCCACCGCCGTCCGGCGCGAACTGATGACGCGGCTGGCGGCGTTGCCCGATGGCCCACGCAGTGACCTGCAGCTGCTGCAGCAGTACCAGCAGTCGGTGATCGCCGTGCGCGAGATCCGCCAAGAGGCCCGGGCCACGGCCGCGCGCGAACCGAAGGACCGCGACGACACCAACAACATCTTCATCCGGTTCATCTTCGACAACCTGCCGCCGCTGGTGCTCGGCCTGATCATCGCGGCGATCTTCGCGGCGGCGATGTCGAGCATCGACTCGACGTTGAACGCACTGTCCGGGGCGACGGTCGTCGACTTCTATCGCCGCTGGTTGCGCCCGCGGGCGAGCGAGGAAGAGTCGGTCCGCCTCGGCCGTTGGCTGACGCTGTTCTGGGGCGTGGTGGCGACCGGGATGGCGTTGTTCCTGGAGGGTGGCGGGTCGGTCATCGAGCAGATCAACAAGTACGGCTCGTTCTTCTACGGCAGCCTGCTCGGGATCTTCGCGCTGGCACTGTTCGTCCGGCCGGCGGGCGGGATCGCCGGTTTCGTCGGGTTGCTCGGCGGCATGGCCTCGGTGCTGGTGGTGCACTTCACGCTGCGGATCGAGTTCCTCTGGTACAACGTGATCGGCTGTTTCGGCGTGCTCGTGGTCGGCGGCCTGGTGGCCGTGTTCGAGCGCCGCGCCGCGCCCGCCTGACGCCAACGGCGAAGACCGCGGAATTCGGGTTTTCCTGGCAGCGGAACGACCGACCGGGTCGCTGCACCCTCGGGTGGGCTCGTCCGAGCCCGCCACAGCCATCCCGTGAGGCCCATCCGCATGCGCTGCTCCGTGTTGCCGGTGATCGCCGGTCTGCTCGCGATCGTCTCCGTCCGCTCCCAGGTCGCCGAGGCCCCACCGCGTCCCGATCCGGACGCGGTCGCTTCGGTGTTCGCCAACACCGGTTTGCAGCACGAAACGGACGGGTTCGTCGGCGTCGGTCGCGAGTATGTCGTGCGGATGACCGCCGACGGCATCTGCTACACGCCGGCGCTCGGTCGCCGCGCGCCACGCGATCTGCCGTGGACCTGGCGGTTGACACAGGTCGGCCGAGGCGGCCACCGGCTCGCCGTCGAGCGTGTCCAGCCGACGGCCGACGGTCAGACGGTGAACTACCGCCACGCCGTCTGCACGGCGTCGCACGAACTGCGAGCTGACGGCGTCAAGCAGTCGTTCGTGTTCGACCAGCTGCCGGCCGGCGCCGGCGATCTGGTCGTTCGCGGTCTGGTCGACACCGAACTGTCGGCGGGGGCGATCACGCCCCAGGGCATCGCGTTCGCGCTGCCGGAGATCGGCGGCGTGCAGATCGGCGCCGTGGTCGGCATCGATGGCGCCGGCCGCCAGATCGCGGGATCGATGCGCTTTGCGGATGGCGTGCTCGAGTTCGTGCTGCCGGCGGCGTTCGTCGATTCGGCCACGATGCCGTTGGTCGTCGATCCGCTGATCGGCACGACCAGCACGCTCGGCGGCGGCAATGACGATCTGGTGCCGGAGATCGCCTACGACGCCAGCACCGACACGTTCCTGGTCGTCTGGCAGCGCGACCTCTCGCTGTTGAACCAGGACATCCGCGCCCAGCGCCTGTCCGGTGTCGGCGCGCTGATCGGCGGCACGCTGGCGCTCGAGTCGAGCACGACGAGTGCGACCCGGCCGGTGGTGGCGAACGTCAACATGCGCAATGCGTTCATCGTCTGCTGGCAGCAGGCGGGGGACATCATGGCCCGTGGTGTCGCATCCGCGACCGGCGTCCTGAGCACCGTGCTGACGGCGGCCGGGACCGGCGACACCGAGACGCAGGTCGACCTGGCCGGCGAGGACAACGACAGCATCGACGACGACGTGCTGTGTGTGTGGGCCAACACGACGACCGGCGACATCGAGAGCCGGCAGATCGCGTATCTGGCCGGTGGCACGCTGTCGCCCGGCGGGCTGATCACGTTCGCCAATCCGCTGTTCAGCACCTACAGCAACCCGAGCATCAGCATGCACGGCGGCGGCGCCGGGGTGTTCCTGTTGTGCTGGGAGAGCTTCGGCAGCCTCAGCAACAAGACGACGGTGCGCGGCGCCGTGGTGACGCGCAATCTGGCGACCGTGGTGGCGGACTTCCAGATCGCCACGCACACGTTCGACGCGCGCGACCCGGCGTGTGACGGCGATGGCGATCGGGCGCACTGGGTGGTGGCTTTCGAACGCGAGGAAGCGGCCGGCGGCGACACCGATGTGTACTGCGTGCCCGTTCACCTCGACGGCACGACCGTCGTGCTCGGGTCCGAGATGGCAGTCGACAGCGGCGCGGGCGACGACGAACGCGACCCGGCGGTCTGCTGGACGCAGGACAGTTGTCTGGTGGCGTGGGCCGACGAAGCGGCTGCTGGCAACTACGACACCTACGTGACGTCGTTGGAGCCGCTGCGCTGCAACACCTGTGAGGGTCGCTTCGGACTGGACACCGCGACGACCACGACGGCGAACTTCCCCGCGATGGCGTGGCGTTATCAATCGACGGCCTTCGACAACAACCACACGATGATCGTCTGGCAGTCGTTCGTGGTCGCGTCGAGCACCGGCGACATCGCCTACCAGCGCTTTGGCGCGATCGACGGCACCACGACGTATGTCGGTCCTGGCTGCGGCGTCGGTGGTTTCCTGCACACCAAGTGCGCGCGTGCCGGCAACAGTGCGTTCCGCTTCGAACTGCGCGGTGCGGCGGCGTCCGGCACCGCTCTGCTGGTGCTGTCGCCGACCCGCGTCGACCTGCCGTGCGGTTCGTGCACGCTGGTGCCCGATCCTTGGCTCGGGTTCGTCGCTGGGTTCACCGGCACCAATGCGACCGGCGACGCCAGCTGGCCGTTGTCCTTGCCGGCCGGAGTCGGCGGGATGCAGCTGTATGCGCAGTGGGTGTCGACCGGTACCCAGTGCTTCTCCGGTCTCGATCTGTCCAACGCCGCGCGCGTCAGCCTGAACTGAGGAACGACCATGCAACCGACCCTTGCGTTCGTGCTCGCGCTGGCGAGCTGTCATGTCCTGCCGGGCCAGGGTGCCCAGGCGCCAGCGCCATTCTCGACGACGGTGGGGGCCCGCACCGCGATTGCCGGCATGGCACCAACCCTGGTCGCCCACGATGGCGTCCTGCGCGCCTCCGGCCGGCACTACAAGGCCGAGTTCGGCGAGCACCTGCTGTTCGTCCCCGCGCTCGGTGCAGCCGTGGAACAGAACCAACCACTGCGCTACCGGTTGAGTTCCATCGCCCGGGATGGCCAGCACATCCTGACCGCCGATCCGATCGCCGCGCTGCAGCGCGAAGAGTTGCGCGTCTCGCGCCGCCATTCCGGAACGGTGACCGAGCGGTTCGATGTCCGGCCAGAAGGCCTCGAGATCTCGTATCTGTTCACCAGCCGACCGGCTGGCACCGGCGATCTGGTGGTCACTGCCGACTGCCTGGCCTCACTGCCATGCGCGGTGCGCGCGGACGGCACCCTGGCGTTCGTGCTGCCGGAGATCGGCGGCATCACCATCTCGCACGTCACTGGCATCGATGCCCGTGGCGAACGGGTGCGCGGCGGACTGCGCTGGCAGGACGGCAAGCTGGAGATGTCGTTGCCGGCGGCGTTCGTCGATCGCGCCGCGTATCCGCTGGTCCTCGATCCGCTGATCGGCACCGAGTTCCAGATCGGCGTCAATGACGACAGCGATGCCGATGTCGGCTATCAGCACGCCGTCGGGCTCTACCTGGTGGCGTGGAAGCGGCGGTATTCGGCATTCGATCACGACATCTACGCGCAGTTCCTGTCGCCGGCTGGCGTGCCGCAGGGCGCGCCGATCTGGTTCGATTCCGCCGCCGACGTGGCGCAGCGGCCGCGGGTCGGCACCGTGCCCTCGGCGAATCGCTTCGTGATCGTCTACGAGAAGTCGGCCTCGCCGTTCGGGCCGTTCCAGGTCGTCTGCCGGACGCTGGAGACCAACGGCACCATCGGCGTGACGACGGTGGTCGCGCCGACGACCGACAATGCCCGCCACGTCGCGGTTGGCAGCGAGATCACCAACGACGATGACGATCTGCTGGTGGTCTTTGAGACCGACGCGGGCATCGAAGCGCGCGAAGTCACGGTGCCGCCGGCCGGCGCACCGACGGTGAGCGCCGCGCTGGCGCTGGCGACGACGCCGCTGGCCGACGAACCGGAGATCAGCCGTTCGGGCGGGTTGCTGGGCTACTGGATGGTGGTCTGGAGCGGGCCGATCAATGGCAATCGCGAACTGCTCGCGACGGTGGTCGATCGGACCAGGACCATGCGCACTGCGTTCACGCTGCCGTTCACGGCCAACACCGTCGACGACAGCCATCCGGCCGTCGATGGCGACGGGTCGACGTTCGTCTGTGCCTACCAGAGCCAGGAGGCGCCGGGTTCGACGCTGCACGACATCCGGGCGATCCGGCTGCAGTTCACCGGCACGGCGGTCAATCCGGTGAGTCCGGAGACGCCGATCGAGGCGACGCCAGGACAGGACGAACGCCGACCGCACACGACCTGGCTCGGGCCCAAGCACTGCATCGTGTTCGAGGAGCAGATTGCCACGATCAACACCGACATCGGCGCCTGGCTGGTCGAGGACACCTGCGCGCTGTGCAACCAGAAGATGAGCTTCGACGGCCTCAACCCACCGGGTCGCAACCGCGAGTTCGGGCCGCGCGTCGGCGGGCGTTGGCAGTTCGCGTTGAATGGGGTGTTCGACGACGGCTTCCTGGTGTTCGCCGAGGCGGACGACAACCCGCCGTTCCAGAGTTCGATCATCGCGCAACAACTGCAGGCGCTCGGCAACGGCCAGGCGGCGGTGGTGGTGGGGCCCGGCTGCGGCAACGGCGGCACGTCGTTTGTCGGCGGCGGTTCGCCGTTCGTGATCGGAAGTCAGTACTTCACGTTCTATTGCAGCGGGCTCGAAGCGGGAGCGGTGCCGTTCCTCGGCCTCGGCTTCCCGTCGCCGCCGTCGGCGTGCGGGCCCTGTTCGTTGCTCAACGCCATCACGTTCGAGTTCGTGCCGAACATCGGCGGGCTGGCGACGCGGCCGCTCCCGGTCACGTGCAACGTCGCGTTCGTCGGGCTGACGCTGGAGTTCCAGTGGGTCAGCCTGTTCACGTCGGTGTCGCCGTGCCCGTCGGTGAACGGGCTGTCGGCGTCGAACCGGCAGCAGATCACGCTGACCAACTGAGTCCGGGCCTAGCACGTCGAACTGCCGGCCAGCCGCCAGATCCCGACGGTGTCCGTCGCGGGGTCGTGGCGGGCCAGCAGTTCGTCGGCGATGGCGGTATCCGCGAACCAGGGTGCGGCGGGATACTCGTGCACCGGCATCGGCCGGTCGCCGTCCCGGCGATCCAGGTCGAGCAGCACACCGCCATCGCGGTCGCCGACGAACCACGGTGTGCCGACACCTCCGGTCTTGGGGGCGGCGAGGATCGCCGCGCCGGCCGTGCGCCGGTTCGGCACCGGTGCCGCCGGCAGGCGATCGGCGACGAGCAGACGCATCGCCCGGCCCGTGTGCACCGTGACCAGCCCCGCGGGCCGTTCCAGCTGCGTCACCGCCGCGAGCACCGGCGTCGGCGGGTTCCGCAGCGCGATGTCGTGCCGCTCGGTCGCCGATTGCAGCACCAGGACCGGGGCGTCATCGAGCCGTTCGAAGTGCATCGCCAGCAGGTCGGGGGGTGCCGCCACGGTGGCCACACGGCTGAACAGCAACTGCTGTTGCGACAGGGTCACCCGCTGTTCGCCGGGCGCCGCGTTCATGCCGCGCAGCTCGAGCGACGGCCGCAGCCCGTCGCGGCCCGTGAACACGATGAAGTGGGCCACGCCGCGAGCCGACGGTCGCGCCCGCAGCAGCAGTCGCCGACCCGTGGTCACCGCGATCGCGCTCCCGGCGGGCATGCCGCTGATCGCGAACTGCCACGACTGCACCGGTTCCACGAGCCGGAACGGCGGGTCGACCAGCCACAGGATCCGTTCCAGGCGCGTGAAGCCCTTCTCCCAGCGGTAACACGACGCGATCGCACGGTTGCGGGCGACCTGTAGCCGTTGGCGCTGCCGGCGGGTGATGCGGACCGGCGGCGCCAGCGTGATCGTGCGCACGCCCTGGTCGGTCAACAGGCGCAATTCGAGAGGGTACGGCGACTGGGCGTAGGCGGCGGTGTGTCGCGGGCGCACGGTGATCGTCTGGTCGGCGATCTCGACCACGAATTCGTCATGCACGTCATTGAGCCGGCACGCGGACCAGATGCGCACCGTCGGCACCTGGGCGACGAAGATCTCGGCTTTGTTGACGATGTTCCAGGCCTTGCGGCACTGGCCCTCGAGCTGCCAGGCGAACGGCTTGACCACGACGTCGAGGATCCGCGGTGTCGGCGGCGCCGCCTGCTGGTCGATGCGGCCGGCGAGCACGAGACCGCGGCCGATGCCGCGTACGGTCTGCAACTCCAGCCGCCCGCCGAACCCTGGCAGCGTGACGTTCCACGGCTCGTCGCACTGGTAGTCGCCGTCACCGATCTTGGTGCAATGCTCGGCGGAAGGCTCGGCGATCGGGATCGGCGCGGAGGTCAGGAACGTCATCATCCCGAGCATCCGGGCCAGTGGGGGCAGGATCAGGCCGCCGAAATAGACGCCGACGTTCAGGTCGTACTTGTCGGTCAGCACGGCACCGACGAACGGCCACAGCAGCGAGGCGGTGGCGGCGCAGGCGATCACTTCCAGTGGGTCCGATGGCCCGACCTGCATCGCGAACCTGGTGCGCAGGGCGCCCGACGGGGCCCGCCCGAACGTCAGCGACAGATTGGCGGCGACATCCATGTCGAGGTCGTCGACGAAGAACGGGCAGGCGGCGAGCGCTTCGATCTCGGTGTACAGCTGGACCCCGGGGCCCGCGGGCTGCCAGCTGGCGGTGGGCGCCTGGGTGATCTTGACGTTGGCGGTCTTGGCGAGCGCGTCATGGATCTGCTTCGCCAGTGGCACGGTGAACAGCCGTGAGTCGAGAGCGACCGCCCACTCGGCGCCCTGCAACAGGTTTTCGGCGTCCTGGGTGTAGAACGCGGGCCCGAAGTCACCGTCCTTGCCGAGGTCGAAGCGCATGGTGACGGTGGTGCCGGCGGTGTCGCAGGCGATGGCGGCGTTGTAGGCACCGGCGCCGCTCGCGTACTTGCCGAGGAAACCGAGGTCGACGGTCACGTCGGGCAGCGACAGGCCGGTCAACCGCGCGTTCAACAGCGCCTTCAGTGCGGCCGGCACCAGGGCGTCGAGGATCCCGTAGTCGATCTGGTCGAACTGCGCGTGCAGCACCGCGGCGCCGCCGGTGCCGACGTTCGCCTGGTTGGTCGTCATCCACACGTTGAACGTCAGGGTGACGATCAGCTCGGGCGTGACGTGCGGACTCGGGGCCGAGCCGTTGGCGCGCAGGTCGGCGACCTCGACGCGTCGGATCGCCACGCGCTGCTGGATCTGCATGGCTGGCAGTTGCAGCGACGTGTAGTTGTTCGGGAACGTGAACCAGACGGTCTGCCGGGCCACGGGATCGCGGCGCACCGTGGTGTCGTCGAGGATGTCGATGCGGTCGAGGGCCTCGGTGTCTTCGCTGGCGACCAGGTCGCAACCGAGCGGGATGGGGATGGCCCGCAAGCGCTGGCGCACCATGCGGCAGAACTGGCTGGCGGCGATCTGGACGTCGAGCAGCATCGGTCGGTCCTCGGGCTGGCCGGGATTGGCTGTCGGCCCAGGACCAGCGGGGTGGGCGACCGCACCGCGAGCGCGCGGAATTGCGGTGGGCGAGGTTCCTGGGTTGTCGCGAACCTGCGTCGAGCTTGCGGCGGGCCGCGCCGGCATCTCTGATGTCATGGTCACCGACCCGGAGTCCGATGAAGCACCTCGTCAGTTGCCTGTTGGCGTCGCTGTTCGCCGTTCCGTCGTTCGCGCAGGATCAGGACGGTCCCCGCCGCCGGCAGGAGCCCCCGAAGGTCGAACCGAAGGTGAAGCCCGCCGGCGATGCAGTCGACATCGCCGCGGCGACCAAGGCCGGCGTCGAGGCCATCCTGAAGCTGCAGGAGGGCGACGACCACGACCAATGGCCCTACGAAGGCGTCTTTCGCGAGGATCGCGGCCAGTTGCCGGTCGGCTATCGGGTCGGCGGCACGGCGATCACGTGCCTTGGCCTGATCGCCGCGCCGGGCTATCGCGACGACAAGCCGCGCCAGGAAGCACTGACCCGCGGCGTCGCGTTCATCCTGAAGACCCTCGAGCACCCGCGCATGCAGACCGACTTCGTCGGCACCTATGACGTCCGCGGCTGGGGTCACATCTACGCGCTGCAGTTGTTCCTGCACCTGCAGGATCGCAAGCTGGCGCCCGAGGCGCATGTCGCTGCAGTTGCCGAACGGACGAAGTGGTTGGTGGCGGCGCTGATCGAGTCGGCGATTCCGGAAGCCGGCGGCTGGAACTACTCGCGGCGCGCGGGCTACAAGGCCGCGACCAACGCGGCGTCGACGTTCATGACGCCACCGGCGCTGCAGGCACTGTTCCACGCCAAGGCGCGCGGTCACGAGGTCCCGGACGCGGTGCTCGACGAGGCGCTGGCAGCGCTCGAACGCTGCCGCGCGAAGCCAGGTGGTTACAGCTACGGCGCTGGGTTGAAGGCGATGGGCGAAGTCGACGAGGACCAGCTGACGATGATGGACAAGACGCCGAGTTCGGCGGCGCGTGCAACCGCCTGCGAAGCGGCGCTGCTGCTCGCGGGTCGTGGCGACCAGGCGCGGCTGCGTCGTTCGATCGAGCTGTTCTTCGCCCACTGGGACGATCTGGCGATCCGCAAGCAGCAGAGCGGCACGCACATCCCGCCGTACGGGATCGCGCCGTACTACTTCATGTATGGCCACGTCTACTGCGCGCAGGCGATCGAGCTGCTCGACGACGAGGCCGCGAAGCAGGAGTTCCGCGCCAGGATGGCGGTGATCGTCGAACGGTCGCGCGACGAGGACGGCAGTTGGAACGACCGCCACTTCGGTCGTTCGGCCGGCTATGGCACGGCGCTCGCGATCATGACGATGCAGATGCCGCATCTGCCGCGGCCGGTGCCGCGCGCGCCGGGCAAGAAGGGCTAACGTCCGCCGCGGTGCACCATCGCCGGTGCCGCCTGATCGGTCGGCATCACGTGGATGTTGTCGATGTTGACGTGCGGCGGCCGGGTCACCGCGAACACCACGCAGTCGGCGACGTCATCGGCGGTCAGCGGTCGCGTGTGCTCGTAGACCTTGGCGGCCCGGGCCTGATCGCCGCGAAAGCGGACGAGCGAGAACTCGGTCTCGACCAGCCCCGGATCGACGCTGGTGACCCGGACGTTGCTGCCCAGCGTCTCCATCCGGATCGCCTCGCAGATCGGCTGCAGGGCGCGCTTGGAGGCGCAGTAGACGCTGCCGCTCGGATACGTCGTGCGGCCGGCGACGCTGCCGATCACGACGAGGTGGCCGTGCTTTCTCTCGATCATGGCCGGCAGCACCCGGCGGGTCACTTCGAGCAGGCCGAGCACGTTGGTCTCGATCATCTCGCGCCACGCTTCGCCGGTCGCCTCGGCGACCTTCTCGACGCCGCGCGCCAGGCCGGCGTTGTTGATCAGGATGTCGATCGGGCCGTTGCTGGCGATGGCCGCGGCCAGGAACCGTTCGATCGAGGGCTGCGACGTGACGTCCAGCGGGTGGCAGAACGCATCCGAAACGACGGCCGGCAGCCGATCGCTGCGCCGCGCGCCCAGCGACAACTTGTGGCCGAGCCGATGCATGGCGCGCGCACAGGCGGCGCCGATGCCGGAACTGGCGCCGGTGACGACGACATGGGTCATGCCGGCAGGATAGGTGATGGTGGTCGCGTTCGCGAACAGTCGACCGTGGTCCCGAAGATCCCGAGCTTTGCGTGTCAGTGCTGCGCTGCGCGCCGTTGGTGTTCGAGCCGCGCCGTTTCGGCGGCGCCGCCAGAAGCACCGGAAGCGCCGCGCATCGTCGCCAGGCACGGCACGCCGGTGCCGAGCCCCGACAGCGGGTTCTCCCACAGTTGGTCGCCGGTCGCCGGATCGAGCGCGTAGGTGTAGCCGTCGACCGACGCGAACAGCAGGTCGCCGTCGGGCAGCAGCGCGACGAAGCCGGTGCCGCGCGGGGATTTCCACTGCCAGGCGATCTCGCCCGACTTGCGGTGCAAGGCCACGACGCGGCGATTGAATCCGACGAACACCAGGTCGGCAGTGCGTTTTGGCATGCCGGCAGTGTAGCTGCGCCGGTTCAAGCGGCCGACACCAGCAGCGCGATCTGCACGACCTGATCGAGCAGTGACAGGGCCGCGATCGCGAGCACGACGCGCTGTACCACCGCGGAGCCCTTGTTGACGGTCCAGTGACTGGCGAGGTAACTGCCGGTCGCGGTGCCGACCGCCAGACACGCCGCCGGGCCCCACGCGATCACCGGCGCCTGCCGTTCGAGCAGAAGCGGCGCCAGCACGAAGCCGAGCAGGCTGGCGATGGACGAGCTGATCACGATCACCGACTTGGCGACGTTCGTCGTCACGAAGTCGCGGCTGTGGCACGACAGCAGTACGAGCGCGGCGACGAAGCCGGTGCCGACCTGCGCGAAGCCCATGTGCACGCCGATCGCGAACGCGCCGATCGGACCAAGCCATGGGCGGACCGCGGCGGCCGCCGACTTTGGCGTCTGCCGGAGCTGACGAACGATCAGCAGCAGCAGCACGACGGCCAGGTAGATCCGGAACCACAGATCGGGCGCCTTCAGGGCGAGCAGGTTGCCCGCGAACGCGCCGGGCACCGCGAACAGCGCCAGCCGCCAGACGCTGGCCGGCGGCCGGATGCCGGCGCGTCGGAACCCGAGCCAGGCGAACAGGCCGACACCGATGGCGCCGAGCCTGGACGACGGATTGGCGACCGCCAGCGGCAGGCCGCAGGCGTACTGAAATGCCCACAGCGCGAAGATGCCGGCCCCGCCGGCGACGTTGTTGATCGCGCCCATCGCCACGCCGGCGACGATGGTGATCAGGGCCGCGAACAGGTCCACGCCCGGCCTAGCCGAGCAGGTGCTTGACGAGGTTGCGCTCTTCGATCAGCTCGTCGATCGAGATCTTGGCCTTCGCCTTGGCAAAGTCCGACATCGGCAGGCCCTTGACGATCTGCCAGTTGCCCTTGCCGTCGGTCGTGCACGGGAACGACGAGATCAGGCCTGCTGGCGTGTCGTAGCTGCCATCCGACAGCACGCACAGCGCCGCCGTGTCGTCCTTGCCGTTCACCGTGAACAGTGAACGCGCGTGATCGACCGCCGCCTGCGCGGCCGACAGCGCCGACGACTTGCCCCGCGCGTCGATGACCGCCTTGCCGCGTTCCTGCACCGTCTTGATGAAGGGGCCATTCAGCCAGGCATCGTCGTTGACGGCCTTGGCTGCCGGCACACCGCCGATCGTGGCGTGGTGCCAGTCGGGGAACTGCGTGTTGCTGTGGTTGCCCCAGATGATGACGTTCTTGACCTCGGACCAGTGCGTCTTCGCCTTGAGAGCGAGCTGGGCCTTGGCGCGGTTCTGGTCGAGCCGCGTCATCGCGGTGAAGCGATCGGCCGGCACACCCTTGGCGTTCTGCATCGCGATCAGGCAGTTGGTGTTGCACGGATTGCCGACGACGACGACGCGGACGTCGGGCCCGGCCTTCTGCGCGATCGCGCGGCCCTGGCCGACGAAGATCGGGCCGTTGTCGAGGATCAAGTCCTTGCGCTCCATGCCCTTGCCGCGCGGCTTGCTGCCGACCAGCAGGCAGAGGTCCGTGTTCGCGAACGCCACCTCGGCCTGGTCGGTGCAGACGATCTCCTGCAGCAGCGGGAACGCGCAGTCCTCGAGTTCCATCCGCACGCCTGCCAGCGCGGGCAGCACCGGCGTCACTTCCAGCAGCTGCAGGGCGACCTTGACGTTCGGGCCGAAGATGCCGCCGCTGGCGATCATCGGCAGCAGCGAATAACCGATCTGACCGGCGGCGCCGGTCACCGCGACACGCTTCACAGTGCTCATCGGACGCATTGCAGCGGCGGCGCCGCCGCTTTCAAGCGGAAGGCCGTTCGGCGGGCGCTGGCGGCGGCTCCGGCCGGCTCGCGAGCAGGCGTTCGAGCGTCTGCAGCAGCGACCGGCGGTCGATCGGCTTGCTGGCGAACTCGGTGCAACCGGCCTTCAGGCAGCGATCGCGGTCGCCGGCCATCGCGTTGGCGGTCAGCGCGACGATCGGCTTCTGGAAACCGGCGGCGCGCAGCGCCGAGGCGGCCTGGTAGCCGTCCATCACCGGCATCTGCATGTCCATCAGCACGAGGTCGAACGGCGCCGCCGAGGCTTCGGCCCGCAGCGCCATGTCGCGCGCGACCTGACCGTTGCCGGCGATCGCGACCTGGGCGCCGGCCTTGCGCAGGATGAACGTCAGCAGTCGCTGGTTGTCGGCGCCGTCCTCGGCCAGCAGGACGCGACCGCGCAGCACGTGGTGGTTGCCTCCCGGCCGCCAGGTTGCCGGTTTGCGTTCGGCCAGCGTTTCGCTGACCTTGGCGAGCAGCTCGATTCCCGCCAACGACCCGGTCGGAATGTCGAACGAGAACTTGCTGCCCTTGCCGGGGTGGCTCTTCACGACGATCGTGCCGCCGAGCATCTCGACCAGCCGCTTGCTGATCGACAGGCCGAGTCCGGTGCCACCAAAACGCCGCGTGGTCGAACCATCGGCCTGTTCGAAGGCCTGGAACAGCCGGCCGACCTGTTCTGGCGTCATGCCGATGCCGGTGTCGTGCACGGCGAACCGGAGTCGTGGGCCCGCGGCGTTGCGTTCGAGCGCCACGCGCACGGTGACTCCACCGATCTCGGTGAACTTGATCGCGTTGCCGACCAGGTTCAGCAGCACCTGCCGCAGCCGGGTCGGATCGCTGTGGATGAACTTCGGCAACGGGCAGTCGAAGGCGACGCGCAGTTTGATCTTGCGCTGTTCGGCGCGCACCCGCATCAGCGAGGCCACTTCGGCGAGCAGGTGGATCGGTGAACACTCGATCTGGTCGACGGCCAGCTTGCCGGCCTCGATCTTGGACAGATCGAGGATGTCGTTGATCAACGTCATCAGGTGGTCGCCGTTGCGCAGCACGGTCTGCACGGCGGCCTGGCGATCGGCAAGGGAGAGCGACGGGTCGAGCAGGTTCTCGGCGTAGCCGAGGATCGCGGTCATCGGCGTCCGGATCTCGTGGCTCATGTTGGCCAGGAACTCCGACTTCGACTGGCTGGCGGCCTCGGCGAACGCCTTGGCCTGCTCGGCTTCGATGCGCGCTTCGGCGAGCTGCGCGTTGGTGATCTCCATCGTCGCGTTGCGGTTCAGCAGTTCGCGTTCGGCGGCCTTCTCGTCGGTGACGTCGCGGATGATGCCGCAGAACTGCGGTGGCTCGCCGGGGCCCAGATCGACGCGGCTGACGGTGATCGAGATCGGGAACGTGCTGCCATCGGCGCGGACCGCCGTCTCTTCGCGCGGGAAGTCGAGCACCTTGGCGAGACCGGACTCCAGATAACGGGCCAGGTAGCTGTCGTGCTTCCTGGCATGCGGCTCGGGCATCAGCAGCGCGACGTTGCGGCCGATCACCGACGAGGCGACCCGGCCGAACATCGCTTCGGCGGCCGGATTGAAGCTCTGCACCACGCCGCGTTCGTTGATCGTGACGATGCCGTCGCCGGCCGAATCGATCACCGCGCGAGCGCGGGCCTCGACGCGGACGACCCGGTCGAGCATCCGATTGATCGCGGTGGCGGCCTCATCCATCTCGCTGCCGGTCTGTGGCGCGACGCGGAACGCACGGGGATCGATGGCACAGCCGTCGATCGTGTCGATGAACCGGTGCAACGGCGCTTCGACGATCACGCGCAGGCTGCGCCGGATCAGCAGCAGCGGCACCGCGATCAGGGCCAGGGTCGACACCGCGGGCGGCAGCAGCGCCGGTAGATCGTGCGGGAACCCGATCAACAAGAGCAGCAGCAGCGAGCAGCCAATGACGCCGGTGGCGATCGCCGCCGGGCGCAGCACCACGAGGGCGACAGGGTGTTCGACTGGGTGGTTGCGGGTCACGCCGACTGAGGCCAGCCTACGGGCTGGCCCGGCACTGGATCGGCCCGATGTCGCCGGGGCCTTGAGTGCGGCGTGTGGAGAATACCGGCAGTCGTCAGTTCGGTTCGGCGCAACCGAGGGCGACGACCTGCCTCTCGACCAACGGCGCAAGTTCGCGGTCGCGGACCCGCTGCCAGTCGGGGTGCCGCAGGAAGATGTCGCAGGCGGTCTGGCTCTCGAAGCCGGAGAACAGGGCCAGGTTGAAACCGCCGGCGTCGGCGCCGGCGATGTTGTGCGTCACCGTGAAGTGCTCCACGCCGGGCAGCGTTTCGATCAACGCCTGCAACGCCGAACGGGCACCGCGCACGCGGTCGAGCGGGATGCCCGGCTTCAGGCGGAACAGGATGACGCAGTGGAACATCCCGGCATCGTAGGTCGCGGCGCGCGTGGATGGCAGCAGCGGCGACTCCGGCCAGCGGGGGCAGGCCCCGGTCCGGGCATCCGGCCCGGACGGACTAGCCGGCCTTCAGCCGCAGCGGCCGACGCTGTTCTTCTTCTTCGCCGACCGGGTGACCAAAACACACCACCGACTCGCCTTCCTGCCAGCAGAAAACGACCGGACCCGAACGGCTCTCGCCGCTGATGTGGACCGTCAGCGGGTTCGTGCGCAGCACCGTCATGCCCAGGCCTTCGAGTTCCTGCTTGCAGCGGGCCACGCCGTCGTCCTGTTCGTAGATGCGGGCGTCCAGTTCGGCCAGCGACTGGCACAGGCCCTCGGGCGTCGACGAGGCTTCGAGCTGCTCGCGCTGACGGTTCAACGTGCGGCGCAGCGTGCGCCGCTCGATCAGTTCGGCACCGATGGCGCGGACCAGGGCAAGCACCCGGTTCGCCTCGGGCAAGGTGTAGGTGCGTTTCATGGGCTGCTTCTCCGACGAGTCCAGCCTTGCCTCGGGTTCCGGTCTCGGTCACAGTGCCTTCACCGAAACGCCCGCCGCCGGCTGGGAGCGGGTTCAATCGGTCTTAGTGTGACGTCGGTGGGCAGTAACCAAGTGCGCGCTCTCGACTTCCCGCCCCTGGCACCGCCGCGTCGGCGTGACGCGGGGCAGTCGGGTGACTTCCCGGCCGATCTGCCCTGCACCGGAATCTGACATGACGGAACGCGATGTGATGGAGTTCGACGTCGTGATCGTCGGCGGAGGCCCCGCCGGCCTGGCCACGGCGATCCACCTGAAGAACCTGCTCGACCGGCACAACGCGCAGGTGCAGGCGTCCGGCAACGGGCAACAACTGGCGCCCGAGATCGTGCTGATCGAGAAGGCCGCCGAGGTCGGGGCCCATGCGATCTCCGGTGCGGTGATGGATCCCAAAGGGCTCGATGCGCTGCTGCCGGACTGGCGGACGCGACCCGACAAACCGCCGCTCGAAGCCGAGGTGCACACCGACTATGCGTTGTGGCTGACCGAGAATGGCGGGCGCAAGCTGCCGATCACGCCGCCGCCGCTGAAGAACCACGGCAACCAGATCGTCAGCCTGAACAAGTTCGTCCGCTGGCTCGCGGGGATCGCCGAGCAGAAGGGCGTGCAGATCTTCCCGGGGTTCCCCGGGCGCGAACTGGCGATGGACGGCAACCGCGTGACCGGCGTGCAGCTCGCCGATTCGGGGGTCGACAAGCACGGGCAGCCGAAGGGGAACTTCCAGGCGGGTGCGATCCTGGCCGGCAAGCTGACGGTGCTGTGTGAAGGCAGCCGCGGGTCGATGACCAAGCAGCTGGTGCAGAAGCTGAAGCTCGACGGCCAGAACCCGCAGGTCTATGGCCTCGGCGTCAAGGAAGTCTGGGAAGTGCCCAAGGGCCAGTGCCCGCCGGGGCTCGTCGTGCACACGATGGGCTGGCCGCAGGACAGCAAGACGTTCGGCGGCGGCTGGGTCTACGGCATGGGCGAGACCGAAGGCGGCAAGAACCTGGTGTCCGTCGGCCTCGTCACCGGCCTCGACTACCGCGATCCGTCGCTCGATCCGCACCGGCTGTTCCAGCAGTACAAGCTGAACCCGAAGATCCGCGCGTTCCTGCAGGGCGGCAAGATGCTGCACTACGGCGCCAAGTCGTTGCCCGAGGGCGGGCTGTTCGCGATGCCGAAGCTGTTCGGCGATGGTTTCCTGCTGGCGGGCGACTCCGCGGGCTTGATGAACAGCATGCGGCTGAAGGGCATCCACCTGGCGCTGCGGTCGGGCATGTTGGCTGCCGAGGCGGCGTTCGAGTGCTTGCAGAAGGGCGACTTCTCGGCGACGACTACGCAGGTCTACGACCAGAAGATGCGCGCCGACTGGCTGTGGGAAGAACTGCGCGCGTGCCGGAACTTCCACCAGGGCTTCCACGGCGGCCGACTGATGGGCATCGTCAACGCCGGGTTCGCGCAACTGTTCGGCGGGCGTGGGTTCCTGTGGCGCGACAACCTGAAGAGCGCCGCCGGGCACACGTTCCTGCAGCAGGTCGGACCCTACTTCGGCGGCAAGGGCAAGCCGGTGGCGGGCAAGCTGCCCGAGGATGGCGCGCTGACGTTCGACAAGCTGACCGACGTCTACAACTCCGGCACGATGCACGAGGAGGACCAGCCGTGTCATCTGGTCGTCACGCAGCCGGACCTGTGCTCGACGCGGTGCGTGGAGGAGTTCGGCAACCCGTGCCAGCACTTCTGCCCGGCGGCGGTCTATGAGATGGAGGAGAAGCCGGGCAGCAAGCACGGCGTCGACCTGAAGATCAACGCGTCGAATTGCGTGCACTGCAAGACGTGCGACATCATGGATCCGTATCAGGTGATCAACTGGGTCACGCCGGAAGGCGGCGGTGGGCCCAACTACCAGAACCTGTAGCTCCGACGCCGCCAGCGGGCCTTCGCGGCCACGGAGCCTTCCGGCGACCCGTCCGTCGCGGTATGACTTCCCCTGACTTTCCCCGACCGAACATGTTCCAGAAGCTGCTTGCCTCCCTGTTCCTGTTTTCCTCCACCCTGCTGGCACAGGAGATCGCCGGCGTCTCCGCTACGTTGACCTCGACGTCGCCGATGGTCACCGCGACGGGCTCGGTCAGCCTCAAGCTGGTGATCGACGTCAAGAGTGACGCCGAACTGCCGGCCGAGTTGGTGACCGGCCTCGCGCTCGACGTCAAACTGAACGACGCCGCCGGCCCGCAAGTCCGGGAGCCGGGCAAGGGCGGGCCCGTGGCGGTCTGCGCCGGCACCAGACTGGAACGCAACCTGACCGTGCCGGTCAGCCGCCTGGCGCCCACCGTCGATGCCGGCAGCATGACGTTCGTCACGCTGGCCTGGTCCGGTCTCGCCGGTGCCAACTGCGTGATCAAGATCGCGCCCGATCTGAGCAAGCTGGTGATCGAGGACCTTGACCTGGCAGCGACCAAGGTGCTGCTGGTCACCAACCACGGCGAGATGACGATCTCGTTCCGGCCCGACAAGGCGCCGGGCCACGTGACCAACTTCCTGAAGCTCTGCAAGCAGGGCTTCTACGACGGCACCAAGTTCCACCGCGTCATCAAGGGCTTCATGGTCCAGGGCGGCGATCCGAAGACCAAGGACGACAACCTGCAGGCCGAGTGGGGCACCGGCGATCCGGGCTACAAGATCAACGCCGAGTTCAACGACATCAAGCACGTGCGCGGCGTGTTGTCGATGGCGCGCAGCCAGGACCCCAACTCCGCCGGGTCGCAGTTCTACATCGTGCACAAGGACAGCCCGCACCTCGACAAGCAGTACACCGCCTTCGGCAACCTCGAGAAGGGCAGCGACACGCTCGACGCCATCGCCAACGTCCGCTGCGGCGGCCCGCAGGGCTCGACGCCGCTGCAACCGGTGATCCTGCACCAGGCGATCATCATCCCGGCGATGAAGAAGTGATGCCGTGAGCGATCCCGCGACGAGTGCTTCCGGCAGTGGGCCCAGCAGTGCGCCCGGCAGTCACCCGGCGAGCGCCATCGAAGCCGTGCTGGTCACCGGCAAGGGCGAGATGGTGTTGACGTTCTTCCCGGACCAGGCGCCGCGGCACGTCGAGAATTTCCTGCAACTGGCGCAGCAGGGCTTCTACGACGGCCTGACGTTCCATCGGGTGATGCGCAACTACGTCGTGCAGGCCGGGTGTCCCAACACCCGCGCCGGCGCCAACGGCCATCCGGGCACCGGCGGCCCGGGTCATCGTCTGCCGGCCGAGTTCAACGACATCCCGCACAAACGCGGCATCGTGTCGATGGCGCGGCAACGCGATCCGAATTCGGCGGGCTCGCAGTTCTTCATCGTGCTGGCCGACCACAGCAGCCATCTCGATCGCCAATACACGGTGTTCGCGCAGGTCGAGGAGGGCCTCGACGTGCTCGACGAGATCGGCGCCGTCGACTGCGACTTCGGTCCGACCGGCGAACGCTCGGTGCCGCGCCAGCGCATCGAGATCCGGCGGATCGACCTGCGACCGCGCCAGCAACGCACCCCCGTCGCCGAGGCAGAACAGCAGTCATGACCCTGCAGAACGTCCTGGTCGAACGCGATGGCCTGATCGCCGTCGTCACCGTCAATCGCCCGCAGAAGCTCAACGCGCTCGACGATCAGACCATCGCCGAGCTGACGCAGTGCTTTGGCGAGCTGTCGGCCGACGACAGGGTCGGCGCGATCGTGCTGACCGGCGCCGGCGAGAAAGCGTTCATCGCCGGGGCCGACATCGGCGTGCTGAGCAAACAAGGCGTGCTCGACGGCAGGGAGAACGCGCGGCGCGGCCAGGCGCTGACGCTGCGGATCGAAGAATCGCCCAAGCCCGTGCTGGCGGCCATCAACGGCTTTGCGCTCGGCGGCGGCCTCGAGATGGCGCTGGCGTGCGATGTCCGCTTCTGCTCGCCCAACGCCAGACTCGGCCTGCCCGAGGTCTCGCTCGGGATCATCCCCGGTTACGGCGGCACCCAGCGGCTGCCGCGGCTGATCGGCAGTGGGCTGGCGCTGCAGATGATCCTGACCGGTGACCCGGTGTCCGCCGATGAGGCGCTGCGCATCGGTCTGGTCAACGGCGTGCTGCCGCAGCCCGAACTGCTGACCGGCGTCAAGGCGATCGCCGCGAAGATGATCGCGCGCGGCCCGCAGGCGGTGGCGCTGGCCAAGCAGGCGGCGCGGCGCGGCCTGCAGATGTCGATGCGCGATGGGCTCGAACTCGAGGCCGACCTGTTCGGCATCATCAGTTCGACCGCCGAGATGAAGGAAGGGATGGCGGCGTTCCTCGAGAAGCGCAAGCCGTCCTGGCTGCGCGGCTAGGCCCGGTGGCCGAGGCGCCGCACCGGGAGCCGTTCGAACGGCTGCTGCAGGTTCCGCGCGGCGAACCGGTCGCGCTGCTGCACAGTTGTGGCGCGGGTCCGTCGTTTCTCGGCACCGATCCGATCGAGGTGCTGACCTTGCCCGCCGGCGCGCACCATGGCGCCTTCGCGATGCTGCGCGCATTCCTGCAGCGGCATGCCGGCCGCCACTGCACCGGGTTCCTCGGCTACGACCTCGGCCTCGACGTCGAAGCCTGGCCGACCGGGGCGCCCGACGACTTCCCGGTACCGGTGCTGCACGTCGCCGCCTGGCGGTCCTGGCGGACCTTCGCGCCAGCACCGGTGCCGCCGGCGCCGCCGGTCGCCGCCGCCACGCACCTGCGCGCGCACCTGCCGCGCACCGACTACGAATGGCGGGTGGCGCAGGTCGTCGAGCACATCCGCGCCGGCGACATCTTCCAGGCCAATCTGACGCAGCCCTTCACCGGCCGGTTCGACGGTGATCCGCGGGCGTTGTTCTGGCGGGCGTGCGAACAGAGCCCGGCGCCATTCTCGGCCTGTATCGACACCGGCGATGGCACGGTGGTGGTCAGCAGTTCGCCCGAGGAGTTCCTGTGGACCGACGGTGAGCATGTCCGCACGCGGCCGATCAAGGGCACGCGGCGCCGCGCCGCCGATCCGGCGACGGACGCGGCGCTGCTGCGCGAACTGCTGGCCAGCGACAAGGACCAGGCCGAGCTGGCGATGATCGTCGATCTGCTGCGCAACGATCTCGGCAAGGTCGCGGCGATCGGATCGGTGACGGTGGGGCCGTTCCCCGAACATGCGTCGTTCGCGCAGGTGCATCACCTGTTCGCGACCGTGCAGGCGCGGCTGCGGCCAGGAGTCGACCTCGTCGAGCTGCTTGGCGCGACGTTTCCCGGCGGTTCGATCACCGGTTGCCCCAAGCTGCGCTGTCTGCAGATCCTCGACGAACTCGAAGTCGTCCGCCGTGGCGTCTACACCGGCGCGATCGGCTGGTTCGGGCCCGGGCCGCGCCTGCACCTGAACATCGCGATCCGAACGCTGGTCTGCCGCGACGGCCGGGTCCGCGGCAACGCCGGCGGCGGCATCACCGCGCTGTCGGAGCCGGCCCGCGAGTGGGAGGAGACGCTGCACAAGATGGTCGGGCTCGAGCGCACGCTGCAAACCAGCATCGCGTTGCCACCGGAGGCACCATGAGATGGATCGATGGCCAGTTCGTCGGTGGCTCGGACGTCGTGCAGCCCGGTGCGGTGGTCGCGCCGTTCGAGACGATGGGGGCGCGGGCCGGCGTGTTGCCGCTGTGGGAACACCACCTGCGACGCCTCGGCGCCGCGTGTGCCCGCCTTCGGATCCCGTTCGCACCGCCGCCGACCTTGGTCGCTGCCGCGGCCGAACTGCTGGCGCGCAACGGTCATGACGACGACGTGCTGCGCCTGCACGTGATCCCGGGCTCCGCGACACCGAGCGTGGTGATGACGACCAGGGCGCGCGGCCCGCAGCGCACCGTGCAGTTGCTGCCGTGCATCACCCGCCGGCCCGACGATGCGCCGCCAGCCGACCTGAAGGCGACGCCGCGGACGTTCTACGATGCGGTGCTGCGGGAAGCGCAGGACGGCGGCGCCGACGACGGCATCGTGCTGGCCGACGATGGCGCGTTGCTGGAGACGGCGATCGGCAACCTGTGGCTGTTGCTGGATGGCGCCTGGACGACGCCGCCACTGGATGGACGGACCCTGCCCGGAATCGCCCGCGGGCTGTTGCTCACGGCGATGACCGCTGCCGGCGAACGTGTGGCCGAACGCCGCTGCGACCTCGCCGACCTGCATCGCGCGACGGCGCTCGCGGTCAGTTCGGCGGTCCATGGCCCGCGCGCTGCCGGCCTGCTCGGCCAGCGACCTGTCGGCAAACCCGACACCGCGCTGCATCGGGTGTGGCAGCGCGCGCTGCGGCGCTGAAGTCGACGGCGACCCGGTGCCGATACGATCGGCATGACGAAGTTGGCGACGTCGGACAGGCTCGCACCCGCGACCCCGCGTGAGGTGCGGCCGTTCCTGTATCTCGATCCGATCCGCAGTGCGACCAACCCGGTCGAACTCGATCCGGCAGGCCTGCGCGTGCTCACCGCCGCACTGGAGCCGGCGGTGCCGATGCTCGTTCGCGCCGTGGTCGACCAGTCGGTCGCCGGGCAGCACGGACCCGAGATCAGCCGGCGGCAGCCGCCGCAGGTCTCGGTGCTGAATCGCCGCCGCCGCGCGGCGCGGGCGTGGTTGATGGCCATTGCGGGCGGCGCCGTCGATGCCGGCACGCTGCACGCCGTCGGAACCCAGTGGTTGCCGACGCTCGCTGGGGCTGGACCCGAACTCGACCATGGGTTGCCGATGGCGCGGGCGCTGGTCGAGTTCGTCCGCGGCGCGGCGACGGCACTGGTGTTCGATGCACCGGCCGAGAACCTGCTGCCGCAGGCGCGCGCGCTGCACGTGCTCGAGTCGATCCTGTCCGTGCATCTGTCGGCTGCGGTCGACGCGGCACGCCGGCCGCGAGCCGTCTGACGCGTTCCGGCGGGGTCGCCGGCCGTCGGAAAACCGCTTGCGTGGGGCGCGGGGGGCCGCTAGGGTGCTCGGCCCTCAACGCGCGCCCGTAGCTCAATTGGATAGAGCTCCAGACTACGGATCTGGAGGTTAGAGGTTCAAGTCCTCTCGGGCGTGCCACTTTTCGCCGAGCAGGCCTTCCCGGGGCAGCAGGAGGTAGTGCGTGCCCGCGCGTGGGGGTCGCGGTACACCTTGTCGGAGGTGGAGACGCTGTCTTCCGGTAGCGTGTCTTGGTACAGCTCCGTCGCGGCGCTCCCGACACCTCGTCCCGCACCATGCACCAACCGCAACTCCGCGCCCACCCGGCGCTCGTCGGCGTCGTCGCGTTCGCACTGGCATTCCCGGCCTGCAAGAAGAACTCGACGCCGGTCGACGACCCTGCCGTCCGAGCCGGTGACGCGACGCTGCTGGCCATCACACCGGTCGACGGTGAGCGCGGTCTCGCCGCGCGCCGCGAAATCGAACTGCGCTTTGCCGGGGCCCTGACGCCAGCGTCGGTGCACGGTGCGGCGATCGTCGTCGAGACCGGCGGAGTGCCATGGCCGACGCGGTTCTTGCTCGGCGCCCGCCGCGACACGGTGACGGTGTTCCCGCTCGATCCGTGGCCCGCCAACGCCGAACTGGCGGTCGTCGTCGTCGATGGCCTGCTGCGCGGTGACAGTGGTCGTGCGGTCGATGGCGATCGCGACGGTCGGGTCGGCGGCGGTGCGAGGCAGACGTTCGCGGTCGCCGATCGGACGCGGGTTCCGGGCAGCGAGTTGTGCGGCCGGGTGTTCGCGGCGGATCCCCAGGATCCGGCGCAGGAACTGCCGCTGGCCGGCGCCACGGTCGCGGTCGATGGCCTCGAGTCGGAGTGCTTTGCGATCACCGACGCGCTGGGCAGCTTCTGCCTGACGGAGGTCCCTGTCGGTGACGTGCTGGTGCACGTGCGTGGCGGCACGGCGGCGGCGCCGACGGGTTTCGTCTGGGCCGATACCACCGTGCGGTGGCGCGGTGTTGCCGGCCGACGCCAGCTGGTCGACACGGTGTGGTTGCCCGCCGTCGATGCCGCGGCGGCCCCAGTGTCGCCCGCGGCACCGACCACGATCGGCGTCACCGAGGCACAGTTGGCGCGCACCGCCGACCCCGTGTTGCGCGAAGAGCTGCGGCGAGCCTCGCTGGTCGTGCCGGCCAACGCCCTGGTCGGGGACGACGGCGAACGCGGCGGTCGGGTCGCCCTGGTCCCCGTGCCGCTCTCGCGTCTGCCGCAGTCCGATCCGACGATGCCGTCGCTGCCGCTCGTCGTCGCCGTCACCAGCGATGGCGCCGCGAACTTCGATTCCCCGGCGGCGCTGTGCCTGCCCAACCTCGCAGACCCTGTGGCCGGGCGA
This sequence comes from Planctomycetota bacterium, assembly GCA_016713175.1. Classification (GTDB taxonomy): domain Bacteria; phylum Planctomycetota; class UBA1135; order UBA1135; family UBA2386; genus JADJPQ01. The sequence goes on along the minus strand of JADJPQ010000002.1, from coordinate 834,841 downwards.
CCGCTGCCTGCCGGCGCGCGCTCGGCGTTGTGGCACCGCGACGAGGACACCGCGACCTGGCGGATCGTCGGCACGATGACGGTCGCCTCGGATGGGCTGACGGTCTGCGCCGACGCCGGCGTCGGCGTTCGCGAGGTCGGCTTGTACGGTGCCGCGCCGGCGACGATGGGCTTCGGCCAACCGGATCGCATCGCCGGCGGGTCGTTCTGGTCGGCCGTTTGGTCCTCGACGACGCTGTCGGCGCGGCGCGGTCGGGTCGACGGCTCCGGAACGTTCGTCGCGCCGCTGCCCGCCGAAGCGACGGTCCTGCATGCCCGGTTCGACGCCACCAGTCGCCGCTATGGCGAGGTGACGCTCACCACGGCGCCGGTTGGCGAAGTGACCTGGTTGCCGTTTCCGGCCTGGCAACCGCTTGCCGGGCTGGCCGATGTCGACAGCGATCAGTTGCCCGACGTGGTCGAGGCCTGCATCGGCACCGATCCAGGGAATGCCGACACCGACGACGATGGCGAACAGGACGGCGACGAGGTGTTCGCGGGCCGTGATCCCGTCGATGGCCTGGCGGATGAGCCGCAACTGCTCGCCGACGTTGCGACCGCTGGGCCGGCGCTCGATCTGGATGCCAACGACGGCGGCGTGTTCGTCGCCTGCGACGACCGCGGCGTGCAGCGGTTCCACGCCCGCGATGGGCAGTCGCCACTTCCGATCGGCACCGTCGCGCTCGCCGGGCGGACCACGCGACTGGCCGTTGCCGGCAGCACGGTCGCTGCCGCGGCCGGAACGGGCGGCCTCGCGGTGATCGATTGGACATCCCTGGCGGCACCGGTCACCTCGACGCTGGCAGTCGGCGATACGACGGCGGTTGCAATCAGCGATGGCCATGTCTTCGCCGGTACCGCCGCCGGTCGCTTGCTGGTGGTCGAGGCGGGCCGGGCCACGATCCTGGCCGAACGGCAGCTCGGCACGCCGATCCGCGACTTGCTGTGGCTGCCGCCGTTCGTCGCGGTGCTGACGCCGACGTCGCTGCTGATGGTCGAACTCGATGGCGTCACGCTGACGCCGCGGCAGCCGCTGGCGCTGCCGAGCACGACGATGCGTCGGCTGGTCGGCGTCGGGGTGCGAGCGCTGGGTGTCGACGACGCCGGTTTCACCGTCATCGACTTCACGGTGCCGGCGTCGCCGCAGGTGGTTCGGCAGTTCGTCTCCGGTGCGTCGGGTTGGCGCGACCTGGCGTTGGATGGCGTCGGCAACGCGCTGGCCGTGGTCGGCCCGACGGCAACGCCTGGACCAGCGGACGATCTGCTCCACTACCGGTTGCCGGACCTGTCGCAGCCGCCGGCGTTCGTCCGCACGTTCGAGGGTTCGTGGTTCCCCGGTCTTGCCGAACTGCCGCTCGCTGCGGTCGCCGTGCACGCCGGCCTGGTCTGGGCCGGCAGCGCCGACGGCCGGCTCGTGTGCCTGCGCCACGTGCCTGCCGATCGCCAAGGACGGGCGCCGTCGATTGCGCTGACGACGCCAAACGCGCAGGGCAGCATCGAGCAGGGTCGCCTGCTGACGGTGGTCGCCGAGGTCGGTGACGATCGCGCGGTCGCCAGCGTCGAGTTCGAACTGGCCGGCCAGCTCGCGTTCGTCGACACCGGTGCGCCATTCATCTGGAACGTGCTGGCGCCGTCGCCGACGGTGACCCCGACGCTGCGTATCGGCGCGCGCGCCCGCGATCTCGGCGGCAACGTCGGCACCGCCACGCCGATCGCAGTGACGGTCGTCACCGACCAGACTCCGCCACGCCTGTTGCGAACCACGCCCGGCGCCGACGATCTGGTGCTGGCCCGTCGCGAACTGACGATCACTGCCCTGTTCGACGAAGCTCTGGATCCAGGCAGCATCCAGGTCGGCAACGCGTTGCTCGTCGCCAGCGGTCCCGATGCGCAGTTCGGCACCGGCGACGACGTGCCGGTGGTCATGGTGTCGGCGAGTCTCGACGCCGCCGGCAGGACCGCGACGTGGACGGCCAACACGCCGCTGGCGCCCCAGCGGCATCGCGTCGATCTCGCCGGCGTCCGTGATCGCGCCGGCAACGCGATGGCGGCGCACCGCTTCGAGTTCCGGACCGCCGATGGTCTGCTGGTGTCGTTCTACGGCGAACACGGACTCGGCGACGTCGATGCGATGTTCGTTGGCGCGACGCCGCTGCAGGTCGTCGAACGGCGCGCCGGCGCCTTGCCGCGCCAGATCGTGCGCACCGTGGTGCCGAACGTGCACTTCCCGCTGGTCTCCGGCACTTGGGCGCTGCACGCCGGGCCCGACGGGCTGCTGCAGACGACGGACTTCGCCAATCCCGGTGGCGACGACGTCACCTGGGAACTGCCGGACTCGTTCGGCATGTTGCTGGAGGGTCGGATCGAACCGCCGCTGCCGGGCGCGGTGACGTTCCAGTGCCTGGTCGACGATGCGTTCGCGCTCGATCTCGGTGGGCAGCGCGCGTTCGAGCATCTCGGCTGCCAGGTGTCCACGAGCTACACGTCGGCGGCGCTGCCGTTCGCCGGGCGAACGGCGTTCAGAATGGCGGCGGCGGATGCGTGCGATTTCGGTTTCGCGCTGACGCTGAGTGCCAATGGCGGGGGGTTCGCCGGGGGGATCGTGCCGCCGAGCGTGTTCCGCTGATCAGCCGGCGACGGCGACGATCGTCCCATCGTCGCTGCGCAGCGAAAAGCGCGCGGCCGCACCGACCTCGATCGCGCCAAGCCCCGCCGCACCGATGCAGCGGGCCGGGTTGGCGGCCGCAATCCGCCCCAGCGTCCAGTCGCCGGCGCCTGGCACCATGGCCAGGAAGTTGCGCGCCGCCAACGCCATCGTCAGCGCCGAGCCGGCCAGCCGACCCTTTGCGTCCCTGACCACGCCCGCGCGCGCCTGTACCGCGATGCCGGCCAGCGTGTAGTCGCCATCGGGCATGCCGGCGGCGCCGACGGCATCGGTGACCAGCATCGTCCGATCGGGGCCGAGGATCGCGAACGCATTGCGGACCATCGCCGGATGCACGTGCGCGCCGTCGACGATCAACGGACAGCCGAGTCGCGGTTCGTCGAGCGCCAGTCCCGCGATGCCCGGTTCGCGGTGGTGCAGCGCGCCCATCACGTTGAACAGGTGGGTCACCAGCGTGGCGCCGGCATCGACGCAGGCCGCGAATCCCGCGGTGTCGGCAACGTGACCGAGGGCGACGGCGACGCCGGCGCGGCGCAGGTGGGCCACGGCGTCGGCGGCGCCGGGTCGCGAGTTCGCCAGGGTGACGAGTCGCAACGTGCCGTTTGCCGCCGCCAGCAGTTGGTCGAGCCGCGCGAGCGTCGGATCGACGAAGTGCGCCGGATCATGGGCGCCAGGGGACGCCAGGAACGGCCCCTCGAGATGCAGCCCGAGCGGCTCGGCGCCACGTCCGTTCCAACCGCGGATCCACGTCGCGACGGCGTGGACCTGTTCGAGCAGACGTGGCCATGGCGCGGTGATCAGCGTTGGCAGGAACGCGACGGCGCCGCCCTGCCAGACCGTATCGGCAACCGCCTCCAGAGCCGTTGGCGTCGCTTCATCGACGCTGCGCCCGCCGGCGCCATTCACCTGCAGATCGACGAAACCCGGCAGCAGCGTGCCGTGCAGTCGCAGGACTCCAGGCCCCGGACTGCCCTGTTCGATCGCCATGATCCTGCCGTTGCCACAACGAATGCGCGCATGCACCAGCACCCGGTCGGGCAGAACGGCGGCATCGACGAACAGTTCGGTCGCGAGCACGGGGAAGAAGCTAGACGGCTGCCTGTTCCGGTCCAGCGTTGGCGGCGGATTTGCCGGGACGGCAGGCCGGAATGTGGCAAGCGTGTTGCGTTCGGGGGCCCCGAAGACCGACGCGTCGACTATCTTGTCGGCTCTTTCCAGGAGACACCATGCAACCCAAGTTCTCGTGTGCAGCCTCGTTCCTGATCTGCTCGCTGCTCGGCTCGGCCACGGCGCAGGTCTTCCGCGATGACTTCAGCTACCCGAATGGTCCGACCGTTCCCGGTTGGACGCAGGACCGTGGTACCTGGCAGGTCAACAACGGCCGGTTGTCGGCCACGTCCGGCTCGACCTGGGCGTACATCACCAAGGACGGCCTGTCCGCGACGCGATCCGTGCTCGATGGCCGGTTCTTCTTCGTTGGCACCGGCGTGCAGTTCGCGGGGCTGACGTCGCGGCACCCCGGCGGCAACGCGGATGCCAATCTGCTGATGGTCAAGATCCAGAACAACGGCGCCGCGGCCGACTTCGACCGGGTGTTCGTCTATGAGCGCAACGTCGCGCTCGGCACCTTCTTCGTGGACATTCCGGGCGGCACGACCGACGCGTACTGCCGGATGATCACGTTGGACGGCGAGTTCTGGATGGAGACCGACGCGGATCGCGACGGGGTCTACGAACTGGTGACGCCGCGCCGGCCGATCACCCAGGCGCTGACCGGCACGCTGGTCGGCATGAACGGCTTCCAGACCAGCGAGATGGACGACTTCGAGTTCTTCGATGCGGTGCTGACGCCGCAACCCGGCGCTACGGCGCGCATCGGCCAGAACTACGATCTGCAACTGTCGACGCCGGCGCTCAACACCGTGTGGTTTGGCCTGATCGCGCTCGGCAATGGCGGCTTCCCGATCGGCGCCCGGCGGATCCCGGTCGACCCGGACTTCCTGGCCGAAGGCACGTTCGCCAATGGTGCGTTCGGACTGGTCGGGGCCACGGACGGCGCCGGCAATGCGGCGGTGTCGATCCCGGTGCCGCCGCTGCCGGCGATCATCGGTCTGCGCTGCTTCGTCAGTGCCGTGACCGGCGACCAGGCGCAGCCGTTCGGCGTCGGCCACATCAGCAACGAGCAGGCGTTCGTGATCCAACCGTGATCGCGACCCGGCGTTGATGGCATCGCGCGCGGGGAAACTGCCGCGGACGGCGGCTATGCTGCGCCGCCAACCATGCGCAACAAGCCGCCGTTTCGCGTCGCCATCGTCGGATTGGGATTCGGAGCCGAGTTCATCCCGATCTACCAGCGCCATCCGCTGGCCGCGATGACGGCGATCTGCCAGCGGACGAAGCCGAAGCTCGATGCGATCGGCGACGCGTTCTCGATCGGCAAGCGCTACACCGACTACCAGGCGCTGCTGCGCGATCCGGACATCGACATCGTCCACATCAATTCGCCGATCCCAGACCACGCCGCGCAGTCGATCCAGGCGCTGCAGGCCGGCAAGCACGTCGCGTGCACCGTGCCGATGGCGACCAGCGTCGAGGACTGCAAGAAGATCGTCGAACTGACGCAGAAGACCGGCCTCCGCTACATGATGATGGAGACCGTCGTCTACAGCCGCGAATACCTGTTCCTGCAGCAGATGCTGCAGCAGGGCGAACTCGGTCGCTTGCAGTTCGTGCAGGCCTCGCACGTGCAGGACATGGACGGCTGGCCGAACTACTGGCCCGGGCTGCCGCCGATGCATTACGCGACGCACTGCGTCGGTCCGTGTCTCGGGCTCGCGCAGGCGCTGGCCGAGGAGGTCACCTGCCTCGGCTCGGGCCGGATCCGCGACGAACTGATCGCGCACTACGGTTCGCCGTTCGCGGTCGAGACCGCGCAGATCAAGCTGCGGGGCAGCGACGTGGCCGCGCGCATCTGGCGGGCCTTGTTCGACACCGCGCGCCAGTACCGCGAGTCGATCGATGTCTACGGCAGCAAGCAGTCGGTCGAGTGGCCGCTGATCGAGCACGAGCCGCTGGTGCTGCACACCGCCAAGAAGCCCGAACCGGAGATCCCATCGCAGGTGCGTTGTCCCGACTTCGCGCATCTGCTGCCCGAGCCGATCCGGATGTTCACGACGAAGGGCGTCTACGACCTGGCGCAGAACACGCACCTGTCGTTCACCCAGGGCGCCGGCCACGGCGGCTCGCACCCGCACATGGTGCACGAGTTCCTGCAGGCGCTGGCGCAGGATCGGGCGCCGTTCCCCGATGCCGTGCAGTCGGCGAACTGGACGTGTGTCGGCATCCTGGCGCATCAATCGGCGATGGCCGGCGGCGCGCCGCAGCGGTTGCCGGAGTTCACGCTGCGCCACTGAGATCGAGGCCAACCCATGCTGCTCTCCATTGCGCTCGCTCTCGCTGTTCCCCAGGACCCGCCGGCGGTGATCGAGCCGGCGCCGCCGCCGCCGCGGGTGTTGCCGTTCGTCCGCCAGACGTTGTCGAGCCAGTTCCTGTGCGAAGGCGCCGCGTTCGGCGATCTCGATGGCGACGGCGATGCCGATGTCGTCGCCGGACCGTGGTGGTACGAAGGCCCGCAGTTCGTCGTGCGGCACACGCTGTATCCGAGCAAGCCGTTCCCACGGCTGAACTACTCCGACAACTTCTTCGCCTGGATCCTCGACGTCGACCGGGATGGCAAGAACGACGTGTTCTTCGTCGGTTTCCCGGGCAAGGAGGCGATCTGGCTGCGCAACACCGGCGTCGCTGACCAGTGGCAGCCGCACCTGGCGTTCGACAGCGTCGACAACGAGTCCCCGGCGTTCGTCGACATCACCGGCGACGGCCTCCCCGAACTGATCTGCCAGAACCAGGATCGGCTCGGTTACGTGCAGGCGGACTGGAGTGATCCACGGCGGCCGTGGACCTTCCACCCGGCGCTCGGCAAGGGCGCCGGACCGCGCTTCACCCATGGGCTCGGCGTCGGTGATCTGAACGGCGATGGCCGGCCGGACCTGCTGCGCAAGGAGGGCTGGTACGAACAGCCGGCCAGTCTCGCGGGTGACCCGGATTGGACGTTCCATCCGGTGGCGTTCTCGCCGAGCTACGGCGGCGCGCAGATGCTGGTGACCGACGTCGATGGCGACGGCGATGCCGACGTGGTCACCGCGTATGCGGCGCATGCGTGGGGCTTTGCCTGGTTCGAGCAGCAGCCGGGCCGGACGTTCGTGGCGCACGAAGTGCTGCCGGCGACCCGCGCGCCGGGCAACACCAGTGAACTGCACGCTCTGTGCCTGTGCGATCTCGACGGCGATGGTCTGCAGGACGTCGTCACCGGCAAGCGCTGGTGGTCGCACGGCCCGAGCAAGGACCGCAACCTCGACGGCGGCAACGATCCGCCGTGGCTGCTGGGCTTGCTGCTGCGGCGCGATGCCAAGGGCGCCCGGTACGACGTGACGCTGCTCGACGACGACTCGGGTGTCGGCACGCAGGTCAGCGCCGGCGATGTCGATGGCGATGGCGATGCCGACGTGGTCGTCGGCAACAAGCGCGGCACGTTCGTGCTGCGGCAGGGTGCGATGCCGGCCGTGGATCCGGAGCTGGACTTCGAAGCGGGCTCGCTGCGCGGCTGGTATGCGACGGGTCGCGCGTTCGCCGATCAACCGATCCGCGGCGACACCGTCAAGGCGCGCAAGGCGAAGTCATCGAGTGGCCACCAGGGCGAGTTCTGGATCGGCGGCTACGAGGTGCACGGCGACGAACCGACCGGCACTCTGGTCTCCGATCCGATCGTCGTGCCGAGGCCGTGGCTGACGTTCCTGGTCGGTGGTGGCAAGGATCGCACCTCGCGCGTCGAGGTGCTGGCCGCGAGCGATGGTGCGTTGCTTGCCATGGCGTCGGGCAACGACGACGAACGGATGCAGCCGGTGTTGGTGGACCTGACGGCGCAGGTCGGCAAGGCGATCCGGATCAAGCTGGTCGACGAGAGCGGCGAGGGTTGGGGGCACCTGAACTTCGACCACGTCGAGTTCCACGATCAGCCAGTCCGCGGCAACCTGCCCGATTCGATCGGCGGCAAGACGCCGGTCGAGGCGGCGGCGGCGATGACGGCGCCGCCTGGTTTCCGGGTCGACCTGATCGCAGCCGAACCCGAACTGCACCAGCCGGTCGCCCTGTGGGTCGACGAACGCGGTCGCCTGTGGGTCGCCGAAGCCTACAGCTACCCGGAACGGCGCAGCGACGACGCCGCGCGCGATGCGATCATCGTGTTCGCCGACGAGGACAACGACGGTCGCTACGAGAAGCGGACGGTGTTCCACGACAAGCTGAACCTGGTCAGCGGCCTGTGCGTCGGGCACGGCGGCGTCTGGGTCGGCGCCGCGCCGTACCTGCAGTTCATCCCCGATCGCGATCGCGATCTGGTGCCCGACGGGCCGCCCGAGATCGTGCTCGATGGCTTTGGCTACGAGGACACGCACGAGACGCTGAACAGCTTCACCTGGGGCCCCGACGGCTGGCTCTATGGCACGCACGGCGTGTTCACGCACAGCCGCGTCGGCAAGCCCGGGACTCCGGACGAGCTGCGTGTGCCGTTGAATTGCGGCGTCTGGCGCTTTCATCCGACGCGACGCGAGTTCGAGGTGTTCGCGTGGGGCACCAGCAATCCTTGGGGCGTCGATTTCGACGACCGCGGCGAGGCGTTCCTGGCCTGCTGCGTGATCCCGCACCTGTGGCACATGGTTCCGGGCGGACGCTACCAGCGGCAGGGTGGCAGCCACTTCGATGCCAACCCGTGGATCGAGATCGCGACGATCGCCGACCACAAGCACTATGAAGGCAGCACCGGGGATCACGCGTGGTGGGGCGGGCGCAACCGGCCGATCGCCGATCCCGGCACCGACCTCGCCGGCGGCGGCCACGCGCATTGCGGCACCTTGATCTACAAGGGCGAGCAGTTCCCGTCCGAGTACCGCAACGCGATCCTGTTCTTCAACATCCACGGCAATCGCTGCAATCAGGACCGGGTGCAACGGCAGGGCAGCGGCTACGTCGGGCACCACGCGCCCGACCTGGTGCGCGCCAACGATCCGTGGTTCCGTGGCGTTGCGCTGCGGCAAGGACCGTCCGGCGAGGTGTTCTTCATCGATTGGTACGACAAGAACGCCTGCCACCGGACCAAGCCGGAGATCTGGGATCGGACGAACGGTCGGCTGTACCGGCTGGCGTTCGGCACGGCGACGCCACGCGCGGTCGCGTTCGATCGGCTGTCGGATGACCAACTGGCGGTGCTGGCGGTCGGGGCCGACGACTTCGCCGGTGCGCACGCGCGGCGGTTGCTGCAGGAGCGCGGTCAGCTCACGGCGACGGCGCTGGCGAAGCTGAGGGCGGCGTTGCGCGGGGACGCCGATCCGTTGGTCCGGTTGCGCGCGCTGTGGGCGCTGCATGGCGCCAGGGCGCTGCCCCAGGACGAACTGCTGGCAACGCTGCGTTCGCCAGCGGAGGACTTGCGCGGTTACGCGGTCCGGCTGGCCGCCGAGGTTCCGGACCGGTTCCCGGAGGTGATCGCGGCGTTGCCGGGGATGGCCAGGCGCGAACGCGCGGCCAGCGTCCGCAGCCAGATGGCGTCGGCGCTGCAGCGGTTGCCGGTCGTCGAACGGCGCGAACTCGCGATCGCGCTGCTCGCCCATGGCGAGGACAACGACGACCACAACATCCCGACGCTGTTGTTCTATGGCGTCGAATCGCTGGCGGCGGCGCTCGACAACGAGTTCGTGGCCCTGGTGCGCGGCACCGCGTTGCCGCGTGTCCGTTCGTTGCTGTGGCGGCGCGCCGCCATCGGCACCGAAACACAGCGGCAGGCAGTCGTGGCCGAACTGGCTCGGCCCGACGCACCGCACCTCGAGATCCTCGAGGCGCTCGTCGCGGCGCAGAAGCAGCTGCCCGGCATGGAGCCGCCGCACGGCTGGACCAACGTCAGTTCGGCGCTGGCCGCGCACGTCGACGCCAAGGTGCGCGATCGCGCGGCCGACGTCGCGCTGGCGTTCGGCGATCGTACGCTGGCGCCGGCGTTCCGCGCCCGGCTCGCCGACCGCGAGGAATCCGTCCGGCGCCGCCGCGCGGCGTTGGAGGGGCTGGTGCGGTTGCGCGATGTCGAAACCGGCCCGCTGTTGCTGCAGGTGCTGGACGAACCCGAACTGCGTGGCGCCGCGCTGCAAGGACTCGGTGCTTACGATCTGCCCGAAGCGCCGGCGCGGATCCTCGCCGTGCTGCCAGACCTCGATCCGACCGACCGCGAAGTGGCACTGTCGGCACTGGCGGCCCGGCCCGGTTCGGCTCGTGCGTTCCTCGGCGCGGTGATCGCCGGCGAGGCCAGTCCGCGGCTGCTCGACGCCGCGTCGCTGCGCCGACAGTTGCAGGGGCTCGGCGATGCCGAAGTCGAGACCCTGCTGCAGCGGGCGTGGGGGCGCTCGGTGGCGCCCAGCCAGTCGGCCGAAGCCGACATCGCCCGCTACAAGGCGCTGCTCACCCCCGAGTTCCTGGCGAATGCCGATCACAGCTCCGGCCGCGCGATCTTCGCGCGCACCTGCCAGGCCTGCCACCAGCTGTATGGCGTCGGCGGCACGATCGGCCCGGACCTGACCGGCAGCAACCGCAGCGACCTGAGCTACCTGCTGTCGAACGTGATCGATCCGTCCGCCGAGATGGGCAAGGACTACCAGATCGTCAACGTCGCGCTCGCCGACGGTCGGCTGCTCAGTGGCAACCTCGTCAAGGACACGCCGGAAGCGGTGACGCTGAAGACGCTCGCCGGCACGTTGATCCTGGCCCGGCGCGACCTCGCCGCCGACACGAACGAACGCAAGGCGATCGAGTACGGCAAGGCGTCGCTGATGCCGCCGGGCCAGTTGCAGATGCTGACCGAACCCGAAGTGCGCGACCTGATCGGCTACCTGATGGGCAAGGCGCAGGCGCCGTTGCTGGCATCGAAGGAGAACCTCGGCAGCTTCTTCGACGGCACGTCACTTGCCGGCTGGACCGCCGACCCGAAGGTCTGGCGGGTCGAGAAGCGCGAACTGATCGGCCACACCGAACAGGGCCTGCAGCACAATTCGTTCGCGCGCAGCGATCTGCTGCTCGGCGATTTCCGGCTGATCGTCGACGTCAAGCTGACCCCGGACACCGCCAACTCCGGCATCCAGTTCCGCAGCGAACCGCAGGACGGCGGCGAGATGAAGGGCTACCAGGCCGACATCGGCCAGGGCTGGTGGGGCCTGCTCTACGAGGAAGGCGGGCGCGGCGTGCTGCAGCGGCCGGCGGCCGAGCCGCACAAGCCCGGTGAGTGGAACACCTACGAGATCCTCGCGGTCGGCGATCGCGTGCAGCTGGCGATCAACGGCGTGCGCACGGTCGACTTCGTCGATCCCACTGGCGCCAGGCGCGGGGTGATCGCGCCGCAGGTGCATTCGGGCGGGCCAACCGAGGTCCGCCTGAAGAACTTCCGGCTGCAGCTCGATCCGCAGCCGGTGTTGCGCACGGTGCGCTGACGGTCAGCCCCGATCCTCGTCGATCCGCAGCGCCCGGTAGCCGCCGCCGGCGCGGAAGTGCAGCAGCAGCACCAGGAACAGCACGCCCATCGCCGCGGGGATCACCGAGTCGGCCACCAGCGTCTTGCGGTCGCCGACGATGCTCGCCGCGATCAGCGCCTGCTGCTCGGTCGTGCGTTCGGCCGGGGCCGCCTTCTGCGCCGCACCGAGCTTCTTGCCGTCGAGGCCATGCACCGGTTCGAAGAACAGGAACTGGCTCGGGTCCTCGGCCTTGTTCGCCGCGTAGACCGCCGGCGCCTGCGCCTGCAGTTCGGCACCCGCGAAGCGGTCCTTGGCGTAGCCGAGGCCGGGCGCGCCCAGCAGGCCGCCGGACATCATGCCGATGCCGCCCATGATCGAGATCGCGATCGCGCCGGTCCGCGGGAAGCGGTCGCTGGCGACCGCGAGCATCGTCGGCCAGAAGAACGTCTTGCCGATGGCGTAGACCGTCAGTGCCGCCATCGCGCCGACGAACGACGTGACGCCGGAGACCAGGTTGAGGCCGACGCAGGCGAACACCGCGCAGACCAGCAGGATCGCGACCGGCGACAGGCCGAGCCGTTTCTCGATGAAGTCGGCGCAGAAGCGCAGGCCGAACATCACCAGCGACGTGAACACGAACAGGATCTTGCCCTGCTCCGACGTCAGGATGTTGCCGGTGATGTTCTGGATCCAGCCGTCGGTGCCGAGTTCGACCGCGCCGACCAGCGCGTGGGTGACGAACAGCACGAACAGCACCCAGGCGCCGAAGCTGAACTGGGTCAGCCAGCCGACGGCGAGCAGCAGCACGCCGGCGATGCCCCAGGCAACCGCGGTCGGCAACCCCATGGCGCCGGCGAAGAACAGCGCGATCAGCGCGCACACCACGAGGCCGCCGGCGATGCCGACGTCGCGCAGCCGTTCGCCGAGGCCGATGCCCTGCTGCGTGGCCTCCGACTTCGGCATGTGCTGGCCGAAGAACAGGAAGCCGTAGAACAGCGTCGGCACCAGGAACAGCGCCAGCTGCACCTTCCAGTGCACCTCGAGGCCGTCGCCGAGCACCCAGCCGATGACGCCGCCGAGCACGAGGCCGAGCGGCCAGCTGGCGTGCAGGATGTTGAGGTAGTGGGTGCGGTTGTTCGGGAACAGCGTCGCGACCAGCGGGTTGGCGACCGCCTCGAGCGTGCCGTTCGCCAGCGCGAAGATGAACGTGCCCCAGTAGAGCAGCGCGTGCGCGGTGCCGGGGGCCTGGGTCGGACTGGCTGCCAGCGTGACCGCGGCGGAGACCACGTGCAGCAGGAACGCGGCGACCACCAGCTTGCCGTAGCCGATGCGGTCGCAGACCAGACCACCGAGGATGATGCCGAAGCAGAAGCCGGTCAGGCCGGAACCGCTGATCTCGCCGAGCACCTGCGAGGTGAAGCCGAATTCGCTGCCCCAGGCGGCGAGGATGCCGCCGCGGATGCCGAAACCGACGCCGGCGGCGAGGATGGCCGCGAAGCCGGCCCAGAGGAGACGAGCGGAATTGGGAGCGATGCCGTCTTGCTGCATGTTCATGGGCAGATCGGGCCGGGGCTGGCCCGCACGAGGGAGATGGGCGGGCGGGATCTTGCGCGGTGGCGGGGGTGGAGGCCAGCGGTCAGCGGGGTTCCTGGCAGTTGCAGTCAGTTGGCCAAGGCTACGCCGGCAGCGCCACCTCACCGTCGATGTACGGCAGCGCCGCTCCGCTGATCCCCTGCACGTCCCCATGGAGCCCGAACGTGTTGCGCAACATCCGTTCGATCTGCTGCTCGCGCCAACTGGTGGGCGCGCTCCTCGAGCGGAACCCGCGGGGCGCCACGATCCTGGTCGGGCCGCTGAACTTCGGCGGGTCGATCGAGATGCTGAGGAACCCGGTCGCGATCGCTGAGCTGGCCGTCGACAAGAAGGCGGTGACGTTGCTGATGCCGGGGGCAGCTCGCCGGCAGCTCAACGATCTGCCCGACGAACTGTGGACCAGGATCGGCATCGAGTTCTACAGCGACCCGGCGGATGCGGTGTGGAAGTGTCTGGCGGAGTGAAGTGGCCGGCTGGCCTGTCGGGCCGGGCAGCCATTCTCAGCACTCTTGCGTAGTCCCGGCCCCGGCCATCCGCGGCAGACTTCCCACCTTGGTTCAACACCGCCGGCGGCACGGCCGACCGGCTTCCCGCAGTCCCGACAGGAGCAACCGATGGAGACGACCGTGACCGGTGTGTTCGCGGATCCGCAGGCGGCGCAGCGCGCCATGCAGATGCTCGGTGCCGCAGGGTTTGCACAAGAACGGATCGACCGGATCGATCACGACACTCCCGACTACCACCACAAGGTCGGGCAGGAGACGTCCGATCTCGCGCGCGGTGCCATGCTCGGCGCCGCGCTGTGTGCGGCGGGTTCCGCGATCGCCGGCGCCGGCCTGTCCGCCATCTGGGAATTCACGTTGCTCCACGGTGCTTTGCTCGGTGCGGTGGTCGGCGCGGTCGTCGGCGCCGCCGTGGGCCTGTTGATCGGTTCCGCGACCGGCCATCAGGTCCAGGAAGAGTACGAACACATGCTCGAGGGTGGCGCCGTCCTGCTGGCGGTCAACACCGACGGTGCGCACGCAGCGAAGGCCCGCGCGGTCCTGGCGCAGGCCGGCGGCACGATGCTGTCGACGGCGGTGCACCGGGGTCACCACGGCGTGCGGCAGCAGTCGGCCTGAGTCAGCTGGCGACCGGTCACCGCTGCACGCGTTCGTGCACCGCCGGCGTGAAGGCCGGCACGTTCGCGAGCAGCAGGCCCTGGAGATAGACGTCGAGACCGAGCAGATCCGCGACGTTGGGCACCGGGAGCGTGACCTCGCCGATGCCCGCAGGCGCGCCGAGCACGAGCAGCGGCAACGCCACGGTCGTCTGGATGTCGAGCTGCCACTTGCCGCGGAAGCCCGGGATGGCCAGCGGCACGGCGCGGGGCGCCAGCGCCACCAACGGGATGCACGCCGTGCTGCCGGTGGCGAACCCCGGTTCGTGAGCGAGCCGAACGCGCATCTGCGCGCCCGGCGTCGGTCGTTCGAGCGTGGTTGCCGACCGCAGGTGGTTGATGCGCTGGTTCGCGTTGACGCCGGTCGTGCCCAACGGATCGGGGTCGCCATCCCCGTCGAGATCGGCGGCGATCGCTGCCAACACCGAACGCGAGCCGATCCGCGTCGTCGTGACGTGGTCGAGGCGACCATTGCCGGCATTGAGCCACAATTCGGCGTCGCTGCCCGCGTGCAGCAGATCGATGTCGCCATCGTCGTCCCAGTCCGCGAACAGCGGCTTCATCAGGGGCGAGCCCGTGGCCAGCGAGACGATCTGCCCGGGGACCAGTCCGTTGCCGGTGTTGAGCAACGAGATGCCGCCGCCATAACCGTAGGAGAACAGCTCCGCATCGCCGTCGCCGTCGAGATCCACCGTCACGAGACGGGCCAGCCTGTAGCCATTCAGGGTCCTGGCGAAGCACTCATTGCCGAGCGCGAATGCGCCGCTGCCGTCGTTGACGAGCAGCGTGCCGCACGGTGAGATCGCGTTGCCGACGATCAGGTCGAGATCGCCGTCGCCGTCCCAGTCGGAGATCGCGGGTCTGGACGCTCCCGTGGCGACGAACGTGGGAGGCGCGAACACACCGCCTGGCTGGCTGCGCAGCAGCTGCAAGGAACCGTCAGCGGCGGTGACCAGCACGTCGGCCCGGCCGTTGCCGTCGAAATCGCCGATGCCGGCGAGGTCGCTGACCGCCACGCCAGCCTGGGGCACGCTGACGAAGGCGAACCCGGGGTCATGGCGCAGCACATGCAGTCCGGTCGATGCGTCGACGACGATCAGGTCGTCGTCGCCATCGCCGTCGACATCGGCGGCTCGCACGGCGGGGTAGCCGTACGCGGTCGGCAGCCGCACCGACGACCACTGCATCGGAGCAAGGTTGCGATGGATCACCACGGTACCGTCCAGGGTCTTGATCCAGTCGATCCGGCCATCGCGGTCGAGATCGCTCGCGTCCTGCGTTGTGCCGACGTCCGCGAGCGCGGCGTAGCGCAGGTCGGCGAACGCGTTGTCGATGGCCATCCGGTCGGCGTGCCCCAGCGCCAGCGAGAGTCCGGAGCCGTACTGGGACAGCAGGTCGTCCCGGCCGTCGCCGTCGATGTCCACGGCCTGCGGCATGCGGCCAGCGAGGATCGACTCGGTCGTGAACCCGCCCTGGCCGTCATTGCGCAACGCGAGCAGTTGGCCATCGATCGCGATGGCAGCGTCGGCAACGCCGTCGCCGTTCCAGTCGCCGCCGACCGGGCGGTCGGTGGTCGAGGCGCCGCCGGGCGTCACCGAACTCGCGACGAACCCACCCGATTCCTGGCGCAACAGGTCGACGGCGCCGTCGGCTGCCTGCGCGAGCACGTCGGCATCGCCATCGCCGTCGAAATCGGCGGCGAGGACGTGCTGCATCGGGCCATTGGCGATGGCGGCCGCGGCGAAGGTGCCACCGGTGTTCGTCAGCAGCAGCACCTCCCCGGTCGCGCCGACCGCGGCGGCATCCGGATCGCCGTCGCCGTCGACATCGGCCAGCGCAAACCCGCGCACGGTGGTGTTGCCGCCGGCGCCGGGTACCGCGACGAACTGGAAGTTGCCCTGGTTGCCGAGCACCGCCAGCGTCTGCGGCAGGCCGGCGGTGTCGACGCTGGCACCCACCAGATCCGGGTCGCCGTCGCCGTCGACATCGCTGGTCGCGATCTGCGTCCGGTTGCCGGGCATCGACGTGCTCGTCTGCAGCGTGAAGTTCCCGACTCCGTCGTTGCGGAAGCAGAACAGCCCGGTCGGTTGCGCGTGGATGGCCGCGGTCACCAGCACGTCGAGGTGCGAGTCGCCATCGAGATCGGCAATCGTCACCTCGTGGTCCACCGCGAACGTCGTCGCCAGCGGGAACGCGTAGGCGACCGTGCTCTGCCAGCCACTGCCAGCGCGCCGATGCAGGGAGAGCTGGTACTGTCGCACGTACGGCTGCAGCACGATCGCGGCGACGTCGACATCGCCATCGCGGTCGAAGTCGGCGGCGCCGTAGTGTTCGAACGCGCCGGGGAGGAAGGCCGCCGCCGGGCGGTTGCCGTCGGCTTCGAACTGCAACGTCTGGCCCGGCAGGGCGGTGATCCCACAGAACAGCAACACGAACGTTGGTTTGGCCATCATGGTCCTGTCGAGCATGGTAGCGGCGACTTCGCAAGGCCCATGCCAGGAGCGGCACCGGCGCTCTCGGTGGCGAGTCGGTTGCCGTTCCGCCTGGTTCCCGACGCGGGTACGGCGGCGTCGTCGGCCAACCGACGTCCGACACCCGTGGGCGGGCCGAGCGGGGGCACTGCTGTCGCTACGCCGCGGCTGCGCGATGGTGCGCCGCCACCGCGCCCACTACCATGCGGCGCCCAAGCCGGCCCGGCCGGTTCCCCTCACCGAAGACCCGCATGCTCACGCTTCCCCTGGGCCGCCTGGCCCTCGCGATCCTCTCGCTCGGCATCACCCTGCCGACCTCCTCCACGCTCCCCGACGAGGGCATGTGGCCGTTCGATGGCCTGCCCCTTGCCAAGCTGGAGAAGGAATACGGCTTCAAGCCGACCGCCGAGTGGCTCGACCACGTCCGCCTCGGCTCGGTCCGTTTCGACACCGGCGGCTCGGGTTCGTTCGTGTCGCCCAATGGCCTGGTGATGACCAACCACCATGTCGCGCTCGAGACGCTGCACAAGATCTCGACGCCCGAGAAGGACTGGGTCAAGGACGGCTTCAGTTCGCGCGAGTACGGCAGCGAGCCGGCCGGCAAGGACCTGACGCTGCGCCAGTTGATCGAGATCAAGGACGTCACCAAGGAGATCCTGGCGGTCAAGGAGAAGGGTGACGCCGGCGGCAACGATTGGCGCGCCGCAATCACCGCGATGTGCGAGGAAATCACCGACAAGGCCAAGCACATCCAGGCCGACCCGGTCGAGCTGTACGACGGCAACCAGTTCCGGATCCACGTCTATCACGTGTTCGACGACGTCCGCGTCGTCTGGGCTCCCGAGAAGCAGGTCGCGTTCTTCGGCGGTGACCCCGACAACTTCACCTACCCGCGCTTCGACCTCGATTGCGCGTTCTTCCGCGTCTACGAAGATGGCAAGCCGATCGATTCGTCGAAGTGGTATTTCCACTGGAACGACCAGGGCGCCAAGACCGACGACCTGGTGTTCGTGTCCGGCCATCCGGGCGGCACCGAACGGCTGCTGACGCACGCCGAGATGGAGTTCCACCGCGATGTCCGGGTGCCGGCGATCGTCGCCAACCTGACCCGCGCGCGTGACATGCTGAAGAAGCAGATGGCGGCCAGTGAGGCAGCCGCGTTCCAGCTGCGCGATCAGTACTTCGGCGTCGCCAATTCGCTGAAGGCATTCGAAGGCCATCTGAACGGCCTGCGGGACACGGTGTGGATGGACAAGATCAAGGAGCGGGATGCCGAGCTGGTCAAGCTGCACGGCAAGCCGGAGACCGAACAGGCGTTCGCCGACATCGCCAAGGCGATGGCCGAGCTGCGCGAGAAGTTCGCCGGCAAGAAGGTCGACGCCCGCCGGATGATGCAGGCCTATGACCAGGTCACCGCCGAGCAGTGCGCCGGCGCCAAGACCGTCATCAACAAGGCCCGCTTCGACGTCTACGGCAAGGCGATGTACCCGGACGCGACGTTCACGCTGCGGCTGGCGTACGGCACGGTCAAGGGCTACGAGGCCGGCACGACGATGGTGCCGCCGAAGACGACGCTGAATGGCCTGTTCGAGCGCAATGCCGCGTTCGACAACCAGCCGCCGTTCGATCTGCCGGAGCGCTGGATGAAGGCCAAGGGCAAGCTGAACCTCGACACGCCGTACAACTTCGTGTCGACCTGCGACATCATCGGCGGCAACTCCGGCTCGCCGATCCTGAATCGCGACGCCGAGATCGTCGGTCTGGTGTTCGACGGCAACATCGAATCGCTGCCGGGCAACTACTGGTTCGATGAGAAGGTCAATCGCTGCGTCGGCGTGCACTCCGCCGGCATGATCCACGCGATGGAAGTCGTCTACGGCGAAACCGACCTGGCCAAGGAACTGCGCGGCAAGTGAACGCGCTGCTGCGGGCGCTGGCGGTGCTGCTTCTCGGGGCATTGGCCGGCGGCGCCGCCGGCTGGCTCGCACGCGCGGGTGGCCGGCCCGAGCCCGAACGCGGCCAGCTCTCTTTGCATCGCGCCGACTTCCACATGGATCGGCGCCCCGACGATCCGCTCGTCGTCACGCCGGCGAAGTGGTTGCAGCTGCCGCAACTGTTCGGCGACTTCGACCTGACCTGCGACCTCGAGATCGCCGAGGACACCGACGTCGACCTGCTGCTGCGCAAGGTCGAACCGCGGCAGCTCGGCAGCCAGGTCCTGCCGTTCCACGGCCGGTTCCAGGTGCTGCGGTTGTCGACGCGACGGGATGGTCCGCCGTGGCGCAACCGGGTCGAGGCGTTGCTGGGGCCGCCGGGTGGTGTGTCGCTGGCGCCGGGACTGCTGGCGACGGTGGCGATCCAGGCGCGTGGTCGGCGGTTGCACGCCAATGTCGCGGGCAAGCGTCTGCCCGAAGTGCTGGCCGACGACGAGCACGGTGGCCTGGCGCTGATCGCTCACGGCGGCAAGGCGGTGGTGCGGTCGCTGCACATCGACAACCTGCATGAGCCCGGTGACGGTCTGACCGACGTGCAGGCGTTCTTCGCCGATCCACGGCTGACGATGGCGTCGCTGCGCTGGCCACTGGTCGGCGCGGCACTTGGTGCCATGCTGGCGGCGTTGGCGGCGATGCTGCGGCGGCCCGTGACGGTGATCGTCGCGGCGTCGGTGCTGCTGCCGCTTGGGGCCTGGCTCGCCCGGAGCTGGCTGCTCGCCGGCCAGTTGCCGCTGCTGCAGCCAGAGCCGCTGACTCTGGCCGCCATCACCATGGCCGGGGCGCCGCTGTGGTGTCTGGTGGCCGTTCGCGGGTGGGGGCGGTGGGCGCTTGGCGTGGTTGGTGCTGCGGCGTGGCTGTGGCTGGCGCTCGGTGTCGTCGCGGTCGAACGGCCGCGCAGCGCTCCCACGCCCGAACTCGACGCGCTGCTCGGTCCGGATGCCGGCGAAGGCGTCGCCGAAGCGTTGGCGGCGCGGGTGCGCGGTCCGCGTGCGATCCACGCGCCGGAAGACCACGCGCACCGCGTGTTCCTGCTCGGCGGTCAGCAGTTGTGGGATCGCGGGGCGCCGGAGGAGCATCTCGAAGTCCTGCTCGCCGGCGAACTGATCGCGGCCGTCGGCAAGCCGGTCGATGTGCCGTGTCTGCCGACCATCGACGGTTGGTCGGCGCAACAGTGGCGGTTGTTCACGACCTGTTTTTCGTCATATCGGCCGCAGGTGCTCGTGTTCGGCGTGCCGCGCGAGGAAGGGGCGCTCGCCGGTGACGGCAAGCCGCGTTCGACGCCGGCGCAGTTGCGCGAGCAGATTGCCGCCGCGCAGGCCTGGTGCGAGACCAACGGCAAGCAGCTGGTGCTGGTCGCCGATCACGGGCTGCCGGAGCCGTTCGCAGGCGAAGTCCGGGCCGCCGGCGCCAAGGGCGTGCCGCTGGTGCAGCTCGATGCGCGCACCCCGGGCGAACTGGCTCGCGCGCTGGCCGCGGCGATCGCACCGCTGCTGCGCTGACGTTCAAGGCCCGGCCGGCGCCGCCGACGGCACCCGTCGCACATGCACCGGCGCATTCGCCTCGACCCGCAATCGCCCCGTCGGCAACCCCGCGAGATCGCCGAGCGCGCAGCGGTTGTGCGGCCGATCGATCGAGTCGATCGTCTGCAGGAACTCGAGCCGCACCGCCGGATCGGGCCGCACCAGCGTCAGATCGCCGCGAAAATCGAGTTCGAAGCGCTGGCCGTCCTGCAGGTCGAGCCAGACATCGCCACGCCCGCCGACGACGTGCAGTTCGAACGCCGAACTGGCCAGCGCCGGCATCTCGGCATCGATGCGACCAAGCGGCGAACGCAGTTCCGCGAACGGGTAGTCGCCGCGCAACACGATGCGGCCCGAGGTCGACGACAGGATCGCCGTGGCGCCCGCCATTTCGGCTTCCAGGATGCCGGTGCCGCCCTGCACTTCCAGGTGGCTCTGGCAGCCGCGGGCGACGACGGCGCCGGCGCGGGTGATGGCCCGGATGCGGGTGTCGGCGGGCACGCGCAGCCGCCAGATCGTCGCCAGCGATTCGAGATCGCCGCCGTCCGGCAGCCGCAGCTGCAGTGACGTACCGGTTGGCGCCTCGACTACGGACGGCAGCAGTCCCGGAGTCAGCCGGTCGAGGCCGGCTTCGTCTTCGGCAGACAGCTCGGCCGTCAACGAGACTTCGAGGCGTTCGCCGGGCTCCAGCAGCAGCAGGCCGGCGTGGAACTGCACCTCGACCTGCGGTGGCACTGCCTGCGTGAGCTGGACCGGCAGCGGCACGCTGCGCGTGGCCCGGGCAGCGACCTGGTAGCCGGAACGACAGCATGGCATCGCCAGCAGCGTCGCCAGCAGCAGCGGGAATCGGGGACGGGCAGGCACTCCGGGTCAGAGCGTTCGAAGGCGCGTGTACGATGCACGCAGGCCGGACAGGATGCCCGCAGCCATGCCGGGCGGCGAACGGAAAACCGCCGCGGCGGATGGTTGGATGCGCCGGCCCGCGCCGTGGTTGCGGACGGCCGCGGGTTCAGCGGCCCTTCCGGCTCTGCTCGGCGATGGCCTCGAGTTCTTCCCAGCGCGCATACAGCCCGGTGATCTCGTCGGGCAGGGCGGCACGGCGCCGGGTCAACCGATCGCAGCGGTCGCGCGCGCCCGGTCCGTAGATGGCGGGGTCCGCGAGTGCCTGGTCGACCTCGGTCAGTTCGCGTTCGGCGGCGGCGATCTGGTCCGGCAGCGCGGCGAGTTCCTGCTGCTCACGCGTGCTCAGCTTTCTGGCCTTCGGCGCCGCCGGTTCGGCCGCCTTCGCCGGCCTGGCCGCCGCTGGGGTCGGCGCCGCCGCCGCGGCGTTCGCCAGCCGGTCGAGCAGCAGCGACAGATCGCCTTCGTGCACGCGGGCCTGGCCCTGGCCGTCGAACCAGACGATCCGCGACGCGATCCGATCGAGGAACCAGCGATCGTGCGACACCACCAGCACCGAGCCGGAGAACGCCAGCAGCGCTTCTTCCAGCGCCCGCAGCGACATCAGGTCGAGATCGTTGGTCGGCTCGTCGAGCACCAGCACGTTGCCGCCGCGCGACAGCAGCTTGGCGAGCAGCACGCGGTTGCGTTCGCCGCCGGACAGCGTGCCGATGCGCGCATGCTTGCGTTCGCCCGGGAACAGGAACTGCTCCAGGAACGTCTCGATCCGCAGCGTGCGGTCGCCGACGGCGATCCAGTCGTTGCCGGCCGCCACTTCCTGCAGCACCGTCTTGTCGGGGTCGAGGTCGCTGCGCTGCTGGTCGATCGACGCGAACACCACCGTGCTGCCGAGCGACACTTCGCCGGTGTCGGGCGCCAGCAGGCCCTGGCAGATCTTCAGCAACGTGGTCTTGCCGGCGCCGTTGGGACCGATGATGCCGACGCGTTCGCCGGAGCCGATCTCGAGATCGAGGCCCTGCAGCACGGTGCGCGCGCCGAACCGCTTGCCGATGCCGGACAGCCGCAGCACGCGATCGCCCAGTCGCGGGCCCTCCGGGATCGCGAATGCCAGGTCGCGGGAAGATGCCGGCGGCGCCGCCGCGACGATCGCGTCGAAGCGGCCGATCCGGGCCTTGGCCTTGGTGGTGCGCGCCGGCGGACCGCGCTTCATCCATTCGGTCTCGCGGCGCAGCAGGTTCAACCGCGAACGCTCGGTCTTGTGTTCGCGCTCGAGTCGCTCGGCGCGCTGCACGACGAAGCCGCGGTAGCCGCCTTCGTACTCGTGCAGCTTGCCGTGCTCGATCTCGACGACGCGATCGACCAGCCGATCCAGGAAGTAGCGGTCGTGGGTTACCAGGATCAGCGGCGTGTCCTGTTCGCGCAGGAAGTCCTCGAGCCACTGCGTGACCTGCGCGTCGAGATGGTTGGTCGGTTCGTCCAGCAGCACCAGCTCGGGGGCGCCCACCAGGATCCGCGCCAACGCGGTCCGGCGCCGCTCGCCGCCGGACAGGTTGCCGCAGCGGGCCTGCGGGTCGGGCAGGCCGAGGTGGTCGAGGACCGCCGCCACCTTGTGCTCGACGTCGTGACCGCCGAGTTCGGCGAGTCGCTGCTCGAGTCGTTCCTGTCGGCGCAGCAGGCGTTCGAGTCGTTCGGCTGGCAGATCGGCAGCGGCGAGTTCACCGTGCAGCGTCTCGATCTCGTGCAGGACCAGGGCGCGGCCGGGCAGGCCACCGTGCACGACCTGATGGATCGTGGCGTCCGGGTCGAGGGCCGGTTCCTGCGGCAGATACGCGAACGCGAGGTCGCGCCGGACGGTGCGCTGGCCGCGATCGGGCTGCAGGTCGCCGGCCAGGATCCGCAGCAGCGTCGACTTGCCAGCACCGTTGGGGCCGACCAGGCCCAGCCGATCGCCCTCGTTGATGACGATCGACACGCCCTGCAACAGGTAGCGGTCGCCGACCGTGTAATGGATGTCCTCGAGCGTGAGCAGGGCCATGCGGGGCGGCGATGGTAGTCGCGGCGCGGCATACTGACAGCACCATGGCGCACGTTCGCAAAGTGCCGGTCGGCGAGGCCACCGGCAAGCTGGCCGAGATCTACCAGGCCGCGCTGCAGCGGGCCGGCAAGGTGTTCCAGATCCTGCAGATCCAGAGCCTGAACGCCGAGTCACTGCAGGCGTGCATGCAGGCCTACATGGCGACGACGACGAGCGCGAAGAACTCGCTGCCGCGCTGGGTCCGTGAGGCGATCGCGGTGGTGGTGTCGGTCGAGAACCATTGCGTCTATTGAACGCAGGCCCACACCGCGGACCTCCGGGTCGAGTTCCGCAAGGCCGCGATGGACGAACGGCTGGCGACGGCGATCGCGACGGACTTCGCCACGGCGGCGTTGCCGGCGCCGTGGCCGCTGTTGCTGGCCTACGCGGCCAGGCTCACCCGGACACCGGGAGCGTGCGGTGCGGCAGATGTGGCGACGCTGCGCACCGCTGGTCTGACCGATGAGCAGATCGTCGACGCGGTGCAGGTGGTCGGGTTCTTCAACTGGATCAACCGGATCGCCGAAGGCCTGGGCGTGGACTTGGAGCCCGACTGGCCGGCGGTGTGAACCGAGGCCCGATCAGTCGATGGTGACGGTGAGGTGGTTGGCGAGTGCCAGTTCACCGCGGGTGCCGATCACCAGGCCCTGGGTCTGCAGGACCAGGCCGCGCAACAGCGGGTTGTTGGGCACCGGCAGCGTGCGTTGACCGGGCTGACCGCCGGCCGACACCACGGCACCGAGAACCACGCTGGATGCCGGCTCCGGGATCAAGGTGCCGCCGAACAGCGGCAGGCCTCGAGGCGACCGCTGCAGTCCGAGGGCCACGACGCATGCCGCGGCGCTGACACCAAAGCCGGGCTGGGCGACGAACTCGACGACCAATTGGCCGCCGACCGCGACCGGTGCCGCGAGCGCGAGCTGCCGTTCGTGGTTCAGCCACAGGTCGAAACCGTCGAGGATGTCCGGATCGCCGTCGCCGTCGGCGTCGAAGGCGGCGAAGGTCGTGGCGGCGAGCGGGCCGAGGGCGGACGTCACATCGGTGAACCGGCCATTGCCGTCGTTCTGCAGCAGGAAGCCGCCGCCGCCCGCGATCGCGAGGTCGATGTCGCCGTCGGAGTCGAAGTCGAGCGTCACCACGCTGGTCGCCGGTGCGGCACTGCCCGGCAGCCGCGCGCTCGCGTCGACCCAGTCGGTGCCCACGCGATCGAGCAGGAACACGTTCGGATTGCGGACCGCGACCAGTTCGAGTTCGGGATCCCGATCCAGCTGGGCAGCCCGTAGGACCTCACCACCGAATCCGGGCGACAGGCGCGCCGAGGCGTCCTCGAGCGTGCCGTTGCCGCGATTGCGCAGCCAGCTCGCCCCGGCCAGGCTGGCGAGCACGAGATCGTCGAGCCCGTCGGCATCCAGATCGGCGCCGATGACGCTCGGCATGAACCGGGTCCCGGGTGGCAACGTGGCGGCGGTCACGTCGGTGAAAGTCAGGTTGCCGTCGTTGCGCATCACGACCGCGGCGGTGGCGCCGAACGTGCCAGTGCCCCAGGCCAGATCGAGATCGCCGTCGCCGTCGAGATCGAACATGCCTGGCAAGCCGGCCGCTATGCTCTGGGACGGCGCCTGCAGCACGCGAGTGAAACTGCCGGTGCCGTCGTTGCCGAAGACCGAAACCGCGGCGGTGGTGCGTTCGATCAGATCGGCATCGCCGTCCCGGTCCAGATCGACGAGGCTGGTCGTGATCGTGGCGCTGGTCGAACCCGAGCGCCAGCCGTGGCGACTGCCTTCGACGATCCAGGAACCGGCGTTGCCCATCACGTCGCTGTCGCCGTCGCCATCCAGATCGCCGGGCGCGAGGCCGTAGCAGCGCCGCAGTTCGACCAGGCGTCGACCGCCGTCGTTGTGAACGATGCTGTTGGCGGTCAGCAGGTCGAGGAACGGGTCGCCGTCCAGGTCGATCACGGCGATCGGTGCGAAGTTCAACGGCACGCCCGGCGTGAACCGGCCGGCACCGTCGTTGACGAACAGGAACCGATCGACGACGACGTCGCGATCACCGTCGCCATCGAGGTCGGCGGCCACGGCCGACGTGGCCGCTGCCGGCGTGCCGACGAATGCGGTCGGGTCGGCGGTGAAGACGCCGCTGCCGTTGTTGCGCAACAGCAGCACGCTCACCGGCGTCTGCGAGCTGGCCGCGACGATGTCGCGATCGCCGTCGTTGTCGACGTCGTCGATGACGGTCAGGCGCATGGTCGGCAAGCCGGCAGGCAGGCGCGTCGCCGATTCGTCGACCAGGCCGCCGGGGCGTAGCAGCCAGGTGGCCAGCAGGCCGTTGTTGTCGACGACGGCCATGTCGCTGCCGCCATCGGCGTCGAGATCGGCGACTTCGGCAACCGCGTTGCCGGCCGCGGCGGGCAGCATGATGGCCGGGGCCACGGTGAAGTTGCCGGTGCCGTCGTTGAGCAACAGCCCGATGGCCGTGGCGGAGCGGACGAACACGTCGACGTCGCCATCGCGATCGGCATCGAGCAACCGGACGCCACCCACCAGGCTGATGTTGGCCGACGGCAAGGCGATCGCCGGATCGGCGAACCGGGACTGGCCGTTCCGCAACATCACGACGCCGACGCCTCCGCTGTTGGCCATCAGCAGGTCGTTGTCGCCATCGCCGTCGAAGTCCGCGGCGGCCGTGCGGCGGTCGAGAAAGTCGTTCAGGCCGCGTCCGGACGTGGTGGCGAACGATGCGCAGCGGCTGCCGCCCAGATTGCGCCAGTGGTGGAGCCGCGAGCCGTTGCCGACCAGACCGACGAAGTCCAGGTCGCCGTCGCCATCGAGATCGAGCGGTTGCGGGGCGCGGGCCCCGAAGTCGCCCTGAGCGATCGGTTGAGGCGCGAACTGCTGGGCGGCGGGTGCCGACAGCAGGCAGCCGAGGCTCAGCAACGTAGTCGAGCATCGGCGCGGGGAGACCAACTTGCGTTCGGGCATGACCGGTTCCTGCCGGGGCGTAGTCCGGGCGCCAGCCATGGTAACGCCGGTTTGCCGCCCCGCCGTTTCCGGCGGCTCAGACGATCGTCGCGGCGCATGATCTCTGCGGGCGGTGTTGGCCGGGCGCCGCGGTGAACTGCTGGCCGGCATTGCAGGTAGCCGCTGCCGACCTGATCGCAACGGTCAGGTCGTGCGGTTCTGGCGCGTCAGCAGGGCGGCGACGACCTGCTGGGGGTCAGGCCAGCCACCACCCAGCAGGCGTTGCAGCAGATTGGCCTGCCGGGTGGCGATCACCTCGCCATCGACGACGACGTCGAACTGGCCGGGGCTGCCGCGCTGCAGGGTCGGTCGGATGCCGAGCGCTTGTTCGATGTGGGCGGCGAGACCCGCTGCCCTTGGGCCGTAGCCTCAAGCCGTGCAGTGCAGGATGGTGACGTTCATGGTGGGGTTGGTAGGTTGCCACCGATCGCGACGGCAGGGAAGGCGGCGGTTGCTGGGCCGGCGACACGGCGACCGGGCCGGTGACATTGCTCCTTGCAGTGAGTAACCCCTGCCGGGCAGGCCTCGGTTCGCTCACCCGACGCTGATCCTGGGAGGCGCGCGAATCCCGTCGCGCGACGGCCTCGCGGCGGCCGTCAGGAGCCGATCGTCGCCGAGATGCGGTTGCTGAAGCCGCCGACCGCGCCGGAGGCGTCGAGGATCAACGCCTGCGCGTGCACCGGCTGGCCGACCAAGGCCGGATTCGCCGGCAAGGCGAACTCCAGCGCCGTTCTGCCCGCCGGCGCCGGCACGGTGACGGTCGTCATCGTCGACGTCGCCGGATCGAGGCCCAAATGGCCGAACGGCGGTATCGCGATCGGTGGCGTCGCCAGCGTGAAGCCGAAATGGACCTGCGCCAGGTGTGTCGTCGCCAGCCACCCAGGGCGGGCGAAGACCTGCACGCGCCAGCGACGACCGACGGTCGCGGCGCCGGGCGCGAACAGGTGCCGGGCCAGATTGACGGTGCCAGACCACTCGAGATCGCCGTCGCCGTCGAAGTCGACTGCGTGCACGGAGGGGAACGTCAACGGCGACGCCAGGACTGGCAGATGGGACCGGGGATCCTCACGGAACACGGCCGGCGCGTCCTGCAGGAAGAACGACACCCCAAAGGAGTTGATCGCGAGATCGACGTCGCCGTTGCCATCCAGATCGTTTGCCGCATCGAAGCGATGGTCGCGACCGCAGAACGGCAGGCTTGCCGAAGCATCGTCGAACGAACCACTGCCGTCGTTGCGGTACCAGCAAGGCCCCGAGTAGGCGTCGATCAGGATGTCCAGATCGCCATCGGCTTCGAGATCCACCAGCGTCACACCGGAGGCGGAGAATCGGGTGCCCGGCAGCCGGGAACCGGTGGCGTCGACGAACCTGCCCGCTCCGGCGTTGAGGTAGAGGCGGATCCTGCCGTCGCCCCTCATTCCGTTCCCGCTGGCCAGCACCAGATCAGGATCGCCGTCGCGGTCGAAGTCGCCGAACGCCACGTCGGCGGTGTAATCCGCGTCGACGGGCATGCGGGTCGCGGTCGCATCGGTGAAGCCGCCGCGGCCGTCGTTGAGCAGCAGCAGCGTCTGCGCGCCGGTGGCCGGCGGCACGCCACGACCGACCACGAGGTCGAGGTCGAGGTCGCCGTCGATGTCGGCAAGTGCCGCGGCGGTGACCGTGCCGGTCGCGATCGCGGTCGTCGCGGTGAACCGGCCGCTACCGTCGTTGGCGTAGACCAGCAGGTCGGTTCCGCCGAAGATCAGGTCCAGGCTGCCGTTCCCGTCGAGATCGCCGACCGCGCGTGGCGTGGCCACGGCGGGCGGCACGAACGCGTCCGGCACGAGCGTGAAGTGACCGGTGCCGTCGTTGCGTTCGAGCGTGGTCGTGCTGCCCGACCAACCCACCGCGTCGACATCGGCATCGCCGTCGACGTCGACCAGGACCCCGCCGTGAGGGTAGCGCCGCTCGTCGCCGGGGCGGCGGAATCGGCCCTGGCCGTCATTGAGCAGCAGCAGGTTCGGCAGCGCGAGCAGGCAATCGAAGTTCTGCCCCGACGCGGTGACGAGGTCCAGGTCGCCATCGCCATCGAGGTCCGCCAACGCGATCTGCTGCTGGCAGTACAGCGGCAGCAAGCCGGCGGGCGACTCGGTGAAGTGCGCCGTGCCGTCGTTGAGCAGCAGCTTGCCCTGCGTCGCGATGACGACGTCGCGGTCGCCGTCGCCGTCGACGTCGCCGATCTCGACGTCGGCGAACTCATCGGTATTGCTACCCTGCGGCAGCTGGCTGCTGCGATCGACGAAGTGGCCGAGACCGTCGTTCAGCAACAGCACGTTCCAAGGACCACTGCCTTGCAGGAAGTTGCTGCCGGCGATGTCGAGGTCGCCATCGCCGTCGAGGTCGCCGACCGCGAACGCGGTGCCGGGGAACGGCACCGGGGTCGGGTCTTGCACGAACGTCTGGCCGTTGTTGCGCAGCAGGCGGGTGCCAAGCCAGTCCGGATCGCCGTCGCCGTCGAGATCGGCGAGGAGTCCACACGGCGGGGCGTTCGCCGGAACCCACGCGGTCGTGCTTTCGGTGAAGACGGCGAAGCCGTTGTTCAAGAACACGCGTGTGATCGCGACTGCATCCAGGTCGCCGTCGCCGTCCAGGTCGGCGAGTTGGACGTAGCCGATGCCGCTGGGGAGCCGGTTGGCCGTGGCGTCGGTGAACCGACCCGAACCGTCGTTCAGCCACAACTGGCCGCCAGCGATCAAGTCGACGTCGCCATCGCCGTCGAGGTCGCCGGAGGCCGCCAAGGGGGCGCTTCCCGGCAGGCTCCCGGCCGGCGCCGCCTCGAACGAGCCGCCAAAGTTCAGATACAGGCTCGTGCCGAAGAACACATCGAGATCGGCATCGTTGTCGACATCGATGGTGGCAACCCCCGATGTCCGCGCGCTGCCGGGGAAACCAGGGGTCAGCGTGACGATCTGATCCGACAGGGTGGCGGGGCCGACGGTTGCGTGGCCGCCGCCGGCCAAGCCGACGTCATCGCCACCGTGGCTGCAGCCGGCAAGCGAGGCTGCGGCGAGGATCAGCGGTAGCGCTACCGCGGCGTGGGTGGTTGGCACGGTGTCGGTTCGGCCGGTTCCGGTGTGCGCTGACGATCGGTGCTCTCGAGCAGTTGGTCAAGGCGGGTCCCCTCGGTCATTGTTGGTGACGCTCGGTCGTGGGGCAAGCGGGGTAACTTGCCAAGTTGACGGCCCTCTCGAGACGACTACGCTGGCTGCGAGCGGAGAACCACCATGCGCGTACCGATGACGTTGATGCTGATGGCCCTCGTGCCTTCATTGGCGGCCCAGAGCACCTGGCTGCGACGGAATCCGGCCCATCTGCCGCCCAGCGGTTCTGAGTTCGCCATGGCGGCGACGCCGACCGGCGTCATCGCGCACTTCGGCTATCAGCAGGAGACCTGGCGGTACGATGGCGTGGACTGGGTGCCGGTGCCCGTGCACGGCGCGCGCCCGACCAGCGAGTGCATCGGTTGCTTCGATTCGTCGCGCAATCGGTTCGTCGTGATCAGCAGTGCGTCGAGCAGCGGGATGCAGACCTGGGAGTACGATGGCGCCCAATGGGCGTTGCGGGCGACGGGGCAGATACCCTTGGCGGGCGGTTTCGCGATTGCCTGCGACACGATTCGCGGCGTGACCGTGCTGTTCGGTGGTTGGCAAGGTGGCAGTCAGCACTTTGCCGACACCTGGGAATGGAACGGCACGGCGTGGTTGCAGCGCAGCTCCGGCGGGCCGTATCCACGCCGCTATCCCGCGATGGCATTCGACCGTCAGCGCGGTGTGGTCATGTTGTTCGGTGGCGTCACCCAGCTCAGCGGCGAGACCCGGCTCGGGGACGCCTGGGAGTGGAACGGCAGCTACTGGCGGGAACACTGGGGTGTGCCGGGCCCGATCGCGCGCGGCAATGCCAGCATGGTCCATGACAGCCGGCGGCAGCGCATCGTGCTGACCGGCGGCAGCACCGGCGGCGCGGCGCTGTACGACACGTGGGAATGGGATGGCGCTGCCTGGATGCAGGTGTCGCCGCAGGTGGCGTCGCCTGGTGCTCTGCCGCTGGCCTACGACGCCAGTCGTGGTGTCGCCGTGACGCATGACTTCCGCGCCAACCGGACCTTCGAGTACGCCGTCGGCGGCACCGCGGCGTCGTACTCGACCTATGGTCAGGGCTGCGCTGGTCCAGCGGGCACGCCGGCGCTGGCCGCAAGCGCAGGCTCATTGCCGCGTCTGGGAAGCACGCTGAACGTGGCGTTGACCAACCTGCCGGTCGGGGCGTTCCACATCCCGTTCGGGGCGCTGGGCTTCGACAACACCACGTGGCATGGCAATCCACTGCCGGTGTCGTTGACGCCGCTGGGTTTCCCCGGTTGTTCTCTCTGGGTGCAGCCGGAGTTCTCGGTGGGCTTGTCGAACACCAACGGCGTGGCGGCCTGGCTGTTGCCGATCCCGGTCGACCTCGACCTGCTCGGCGTGAGCCTGCATCAGCAGGCTGCCGTGATGGTGCCGGGTTTCAATGCCGGCGGATTGGTGTTCAGCAACGCCGGACATGGGGTCGTCGGCGGACCGTGAAATCAGGTGCGTGAGGATCCGGGGGCGTGGCTGACGACCAGGACATCTCCCAATGCGAACCCGACGAGGAGCGTTCGACCCGCCTCTACCTCAGCCGACGACGAGCGCGCCAACAACGTCGCGGCGAACAGTATCGCGGAGTAGGACGGACAATCCGTGAAACCCGTCTGCCGCCGCTTCCGATCCCACAACGGAATGCGCGGATGGCGTCGCGACGATTGACGCCCCCGACCCGATCGGCGACTTGCCATGGTCATGCCTGTGCGGAGCGAGTCCAGCTCCTCGACCGACGGCGAGCGTTTCCTCGAGGATCTGCTGTGTGACATCCTCGCCCGACCGGCGACGGAACGGCCGGCGGCAGTCGCCGCGATCTGCCAACGCTTCCCCGAACACGCTCTGACGCTGCACCGGCGGCTGCGGTTGCCCTCAGGATTTGCGGCGCAACTCGAGCATCGCGCTGGCACAGGCCTTGCCGATGCGACTGAACCAGATCGCGCTGCCCAGATAGTGATACGGATGGTCGGAGCCGACCCGTTGCCACGCCGCTTTGTCCTGCTCCCACGTCGGATACGCCGCCTCGGCCACCTTGTCGACCAGCTCGTCCGTCGCCACCGCGCGCACCGTCGCCGCGAACTCGGGCAGCGCCGCCACCGCGCGCTGCGCGTCCTGGATCACCGCCATCGCGCCCGTGGCCGGCTGCGAGCCGTTCTGGCCCATGACCGCGATCACGAACGGCAGGTCCGTGGCAGCGAGGTCCTTGCGCAGGTCGCGGATCAGATGCGCGAGGTTGTCGGCGTATTGCGTCTCGAAGCCGCCGTACTGGTCGTTCCAGCCCTGGAACCACACGAAACCGGCGAGTTCGAGCGGGCGGCCGGCCAGCGTCGGGAACAATGTGCCGGCGTTGGTCATGGTGTCGCGGACCTCGGTCAGCATCGCGCGATACGAACGGCCATAGCCGTCGCGGAGGTCCTCGATCGTTGGCAACGGCTCGTTGCGCTGGTCCTTCGCATTGCGCTGGCGCACGCGTTCCTGCGCTTTGCCGAGTTCGTCAGCGAGGGCCTTGGCGTCGGGCAGTCCCGCCGAGGGTGGTCGGAAGTCCTTC
Source organism: Planctomycetota bacterium (assembly GCA_016713175.1). Classification (GTDB taxonomy): domain Bacteria; phylum Planctomycetota; class UBA1135; order UBA1135; family UBA2386; genus JADJPQ01. The sequence continues at coordinate 803,110 of JADJPQ010000002.1, read as the reverse complement.
GCCAGCGAGTGACCGCCCCATGCGGTCTTGATCAGCAGCACCGGTTCGGCGAAGTGCTCGCCGAGCGCCGTGCCGAACTCGAGTTCCATGCCGGTGCGGTTCGGCGAGCCATAGCCGATGGTCAGGCCGCCCTTGCGATCGAAGAACTTGATGAACACGTCATCGCGCACGATCCACTGGTCGTCGCGTCGCAGGTGCGCGAACAGCTTCGCGGTGTCGGGATCGGTGGCCTGGTGGTCGAGGAGGACGTTTTGCGCCTTGCCCTCCATGTTGGATTGGCCGGCGAGAACGAACACCTTGACGGTGTGCTGTTGGGCGGCGAGGGCGGTGGCGAGGGCGATCGACAGCAGGGCGACTCGGGACATTCGCCGGATCGTAGGCCGTGGCCGCGCCGGTGTCGTCGGCGGAACCGGCGCGGCGCGCCCATGCCGGGCCGTGCGGGAGTAGATTGGCAGCGCCATGCGCTACGCCGCCACGCTGTCCCTGCTGACTGTCGCCACCGCAGCCGTCGCCCAGGACGAGTGCACCAGCGCCATCGCCGCCGTGAACGGGGTCAACGGACCGTTCAACAACGGCGCCGCGACGACGTCCCCGGAGCCGTGGGCCTGCAGCGCTGGCGGCAGCGATCTGTGGTTTGGCTACACCGCGACCTGCACCGGCCAGCTGCAGGCGTCGACCTGCTCGCCGGTGCGCGACTTCGACACCATGGTCGAGGTGTTCGACGCCGCGGCCGGCTGCGGCGGGCTCGTCAGCCTCGCCTGCAACGACGACCGCTGCAGCGTCGGTTCGTCGGTGACCGTCGGGGTCGCGTCGGGCCAGGTGCTGCTGATCCGCGTCGGCGGGTTTTCCGGCGATGTCGGCAACTTCGAACTGCTGCTCTCGTGCGCGGGTGGTCCGGCCAACGACGAATGCGCGGGCGCGGTGCCGCTCGTGCTCGGCAGCAATCCAGGGCTCGGCAACCTCGGCGCGTCCAATTCGCTGCCCGCCTGGTCGTGCAGCAATGCCGGCACGGATCTCTGGTACCGCTATCAGGCCACGTGCACGGCGCCGCACACGTTCGCCACCTGCGGCGGCAGCAACCCGCTGGACACCGTGCTCGAGGTGTTCGCGGGGCCGTGTGGGCAGCTGCAGAGCCTGGGCTGCAACGACGACACCTGCAACCTCGGCTCGCAGGTCACCGCCAACCTGACGTTGGGTCAGACCTGTTGGCTGCGCGTCGGCGGCTATGCCGGCAACGTCGGCAGCTACGACCTTCAGGTGTCGATCGGCACCAACTCGGGAACGTTCCAGAACCTCGGCGCCGGCTGCGGTGCGACGACGTTCTCGGTGTTCGGCAACCCCAACCTCACCGGTTCGCTGACCGCGCAACTCGGCAACGTCACCGGCGCGCCGTTCGTCGGCGTCGGGTTCGTCGGCAATCCGATGCCGTTCTGCACCTGCACGCTGGGCCACGACTGGGCGGCCGCCAACTTCGGCGCGGCGGTGACGATCGCGATCCCGTGCCTGCCGCCGTTGGTCGGCATGGCGGTGTATCTGCAGGGGGCTGACCTGTTCGGCGCTGGCGGCTGCCCGGCGCCGCAGTTGACGCTGACCGATACGTGGCAGGTGGTCATCGGCTGAGCGCAGCACATGGACACCCACGCCATCACCAGCGCCGACGCCGGCCAGCGCCTCGATCGGTGGTTGCGCAAGGCCCTGCCGGCCGTGCCGCTGGCGGCGATCTTCCGGCACGTCCGTTCGGGTCGGATCCGCGTCGATGGCAAGAAGGCCGATGGCGCTCTGCGCCTGGCCGAGGGCATGCAGATCGAACTGCGGCTGGCGCCCGCCGATCTCGCGGCGCTGACAGCGGAACGGCCGCGCCGCGCCGCAGGGGCGGCGGCGACGATGTGGCCGTCAGACCTCGCGCCGAAGACCATTTTCGCCGACGAGGACATCCTCGTCGTCGACAAGCCGGCGGGGCTTGCTGCCCAACCCGGAACCGGCGCGGAGGCGATCAACCTGGTGGCCTGGCTCGACCGCCAAGGACTCGGCCAGCGCAGCGCGACGTTCGCGCCGGCTCCGGCGCATCGACTGGATCGCGGCACGTCCGGGTTGCTGGCGATCGGGTTGTCGGCCCGGGGACTCCGTGGTCTGACCGCGGCGTTCCGCGACGATGTGGTCGTCAAGGGTTATGTGGCGGTCGTGCATGGCGCCCCGGCTTCGACGTCTGGCAGCATCACCGCGCCATTGCGCGAGATCGTCGATTCAAGACCCGAACGCCCGCGGGTCGTCGTCGATGCCGCGGGCAGGCCGGCGCGCACCGACTGGACGGTGCTGGGGACGTTCGGCGACACCGCGTTGCTGCGCCTCTCGCTGTTCACCGGCCGGTTGCACCAGATCCGTGCCCACCTGGCCCATCTCGGCCATCCGATCGTCGGCGACCGGCGCTACGGCTCGCGAGTGACGATGCCGGGCCGGTTCCTGCTGCATGCGGCGCGCCTGGCGTTGCCGCATCCGGTGACCGGCGCGGCGCTGGATCTGCGCGCGCCGCTGCCAGCGCACTTCGGTGCGGCGGCGCGGACGCCGATCGACTGGCCGTGAGCCGTTCAGTGGCGCTCGGGCAACAGGCGCGCGGCGCGGATCTGGTTGGCGAGCGCCACGCCAGTCAGGGCGGCGGAGAGCATCGTCAGCAACAGCGGTGATGCCGAGGCCTCGACGAACTTGCAGTAGTCGGAGTACCAGTGGGACGTGTGGGCATGACCGCCGGCCCACTGCATGTGCAGATGCCATGTGAACCGGTGATTGCGGCCGTCGGTGGTCTGCAACCAGACGAACGTGCCGAGCACCGCCAACTGGGACAGCTTCGGCCATGCCAGCGTGCGCCAACCGGTCAGCGCGCTGAGGAATGCGGTCCGGGTTGCTGCGGCGAACGACCGGTCGTCGGCGACGACATGCACCAGCAGCGCAGCGCTGGCCACGTTCCAGACGAGCGTGAACAGGCAGGCGATGACGGCCAGCGGCGGTTCAACGCCGGAGCGGGCAGCGGCGGCGAGCATGCCGGCGGCGCCGAACAGTACGATGCCGTGCCCGAAGACGTTGGCGCCGAGGACCTGCCAATAGCGCTGGCCCGCGCGCCGCAGGGCCGGCCCGAGCTGGTCGGCCGCGCGTTCGCCGCGAGCGACCGCGACGACGAGCGCCGTGGTCCAGGCCGAGATCAGGACCGCGATCAACATCGCCAGCACCGTCGCGACCGACAGCGAGAACGTCAGGCCGGCGATCGGCCAGGCCCCGAGCGTGGTGAACCAGGCGCCGACGACATGGTGCAACACCTGCGTGACCAGCCAGTCCGCCGCGATGCCGCAGCCGAACGGCACCAGCAGTGCAGGTTGGTGCCGCACCTGCCGGCGCACCAGGGGATCGGCGAACAACAGGACGAGGGTGATGAGCAGCAGCGCGACGCCTGCGGGCAACGCGGCGCGGCTGGCTTCCCAGTTCTGGATGCTGTCGATCGCATGCGCGATCAGGGTGGCCAGCGCGGCCAACGTGGCCACGGCGATGGTCCAGTGCTGGGCGGGCGCGGGGGGCGGACTGGCTGCGGTCATTGCCGGGCGGCGGCGAGGGTCGAGGCAACCGACGGTGGGGGCCAAGTCCCGGCAGGATAGCGGCGAAACCGCTGCGGGCGGAAGGCATCCGATGGTTCGCCATGCTCGCGACCCTCCGCACCAACTGGCCGATGTACCTGTGCGAAGCCGCCGGCCTCGGCCTGTTCATGATCGTCGCCGCGGTCGGCGGCGTGCTGTTGTTCCATCCCGCCAGCGCGCTCGTCATGACGCTGCCGGATCCGGAACTGCGGCTGTGGGCGATGGGCCTGACGATGGGGCTGACCGCGGTGCTGCTGATCGGTTCGCCGCTCGGCAAGCGCAGTGGCGCGCACATGAACCCCGCGACCACGCTGACGTTCTGGCGGCTCCGCAAGGTCGCCGGTGCCGATGTGTTCGGCTACATCGCTGGACAGCTGCTCGGCGGCATCGCCGGTGTCGGCCTGGCCCGCTGGCTGCTCGGCGAGGCGCTGGCGGCTCCGGAAGTCGCGTTCGTCAAGACCGTGCCCGGGCCGGATGGCGCCGCGGTGGCGTTCGGCACCGAATTCGGCATGACGTTCGTGCTGATGAGCGTGGTGCTGCGGGTCTCGCAGAACCGCCGCTGGAATCACCTGACCGGACTGGCCGCTGGCACGCTGGTCGCACTCTTCATCGGCCTGCTGGCGCCGCTGTCGGGCATGAGCCTGAACCCCGCGCGCACGATCGCCAGCGCCGTGTTCGCCGGCGACGCCACCGCGCTGTGGGTCTACCTGCTGGCGCCGTTCCTCGGCATGGGCCTGGCGGCCGAAGTGTTCGTCCGCGGCCGCGGCCTGCGTTCGGTGCTGTGCGCCAGGCTGCATCACGGCGGCGCGTATCGCTGCATCTTCCGTTGTTCGTTCGGCATGGCGGCGACTCAGCCGGCGTGCCGCCAGACCTCGATCGCCGGCGAACCGGCCCTGAACCCATGGACCACTACGACATCATCCTGATCGGCACCGGCGCCGGCGGCGGCACGTTGCTGCACAAACTGGCCCCGAGCGGCAAGCGCATCCTGGTGCTCGAACGCGGCGAGTTCCTGCCGCGCGAGAAGGACAACTGGGATCCGAGCGCCGTCTTCCTGGCCAACAAGTACAAGACCAGCGAGGAGTGGCTCGACAAGCACGACAAGCCGTTCCATCCGGGCACCCACTATTGGGTCGGCGGCAACACCAAGGTCTATGGCGCGGCGCTGCTGCGCTTCCGCGAACGCGACTTCGAGGCGATGACGCACGTCGACGGCGTGTCGCCGGCATGGCCGCTGCGCTATGCCGACTTCGAGCCGTACTACACCGAGGCCGAGTGGCTGTACCAGGTGCGCGGCCAGCGCGGCGAGGATCCGACCGAGCCGTGGGCCAGCAAGCCCTACCCGTGCCCGCCGATCGCGCACGAGCCGCGGATCCAGAAGCTGCACGACGACTTCGCCGCCTGCGGACTGCAACCGTTCCATCTGCCGCTGGGCGTTCGGCTGACCGAGACCAATCGCGCGTTCAGCCCGTGCATCCGCTGCGCGACCTGCGATGGGTTCCCGTGTCTACTGCACGCCAAGGCCGATGCCGAGGTGACCTGCGTGCGACCGGCGTTGCAGCAGGGCAACGTGACGCTGCGGACCGGTGCGTTCGTCCGCAAGATCCTGACCAACGCCAGCGGCACGGCGGTGACCGGCGTCGAGGTCGAACGCGATGGCCGGATCGAACGCTACCGCGGCGACTTCGTCATCGCGGCGGCAGGCGCCGTCAATTCGGCGGCGCTGCTCTTGCGGTCGGCGACCGATCGCCATCCGCACGGGCTGGCGAATCGCTCGGGCGTCGTCGGGCGCAACTACATGTGCCACGTCAACTCGGTGCTGCTGGCGATCTCGCGCCACCAGAATCCGACGGTGTTCCAGAAGACGATCGCGCTGAACGACTTCTACTTCGGCGAGCGCGACTGGCAGCACCCGATGGGGCACATCTCGATGGTCGGCAAGAGCGATCGCGCGGTGCTCAAGGCCGGCGCGCCGGCGTTCGCGCCGGGCCTCGTGCTCGACAAGATGGCCAGGCATGCGCTGGACTTCTGGTTGACCAGCGAGGATCTGCCCGATCCGGAGAACCGCGTGACGCTGGCCGAGGATGGGCGGATCCGGCTCAGCTACGCGCCGAACAACACCAAAGCCCACGACCGGCTGATCGCCCGTTTGAAGAGCCTGCTCGGCAAGCTCGGTTGCGAGGAACAGCACTTCTGGGAACAGAACCTGTACCTCGGCAAGAAGATCCCGCTGGCCGGCGTCGCACATCAGTGCGGCACGGTGCGGTTCGGCGACGATCCGGCCACGTCGGCGCTCGACCCCGACTGCAAGGCGCACGACCTCGACAATCTGTATGTCGTCGACGCGTCGTTCTTCGTCAGCAGCGCGGCGGTGAATCCGGGATTGACGATCATGGCCAACGCGCTGCGGGTCGGCGATCACCTGCTGCAGCGGCTGGGCTTGCCGCGGATGGCGATGGTGGAGGTGCCGGTGTGAGCCGCTCGCGTGGCCGCGGCGGCCGCTGGTTGTTGGCCGCCGCGACGCTGGCGGCCTTCGTCGGTGCGGCGCTGGCGCAGCAGCCGGCGCCGGCCGGACCGCGGGTCGATTCGGTCGGCATCACCGTGGCGGATCTCGACGCGGCGATCGCCTGGTACGGCGCGGTGTTCGGCTGCCGCGTCGAAGGCGAGCAGGAACTGGATGGCGCGCCGATCGAGGCGCTGCAGGGGGTGTTCCCGGCGCGTTTGCGTCGGGCGCGCCTGCGGCTGGGCCGGGAGGCGATCGAGCTGACGCAGTATCTGGCGCCGGCCGGCCGGCCGTTCCCCGCCGGGTTTGCCAGCAACGACGCGATCTTCCAGCACATCGCGATCGTCACGCAGGACATGCCGGCGGCCTACGCGCACCTGCGGCGGCATCGCGTCCGCCATGCCAGTTCGGGGCCGCAGCGACTGCCCGAGAGCATCCCGGCGGCTTCTGGCATCGAAGCGTTCTACTTCAGAGACCCCGACGGCCATGTGCTCGAGGTGATCGCGTTTCCTGCCGGCAAGGGCGATCCGCGCTGGCAGCAGCCGCAGGCGGCGCTGTTCCTCGGCATCGACCACACGGCGATCGTCGTGGCCGACACCGACGCGAGCCTGCGCTTCTGGCGCGATGCGGTCGGCTTGCAGGTCGTCGGCGGCAGCGACAACCACGGCATCGAGCAGGAACGGCTGAATGCGGTGCGCGGCGCCAGGCTCAGGATCACGACGTTGCGCGGCAGCGGCGGGCCTGGTGTCGAGCTGCTCGAGTACGTGGCGCCCGGCGACGGCAGGCCATGGCCGAGCGATGCGCAGGCCAGCGATCTGTGGCACTGGCAGACGCAGATCGTCGTGACCGACCTCGAGCAGGCGCTGCGCGCCGTGCAGGGCGCCAAGGTGCCGCTGGTGTCGCCGGGCATCGTGGCGTTGGCCGACGGTGGCCAGGCCCTGCTCGCTCGCGATGGCGATGGCCACGCGGTGCAACTGAGTGCCGCCGCGACGAGTCGGTGAAGCGCCGAAACGGCGCGCCGCGCCGCGGCATCGAAGGATCGGCAGCGTGCGGGGTGCACGCGCCACTGACTTCCGAGGAGATCCATTCGATGAGCTTCCGTTCCCGCTTCACGTCCGTTCTGCTGGCCTTGTCGGCGACCACTGTCGCTTCCCTGGCCGGCGATCCCGTCACCAGCATGCCGTTCGCCGGCGTCAAGGCCGACAAGGGCACCGTCGTGCTGCAACAGCAGAACGGCGCCTGGACCATGACGCTGTCGGCCGACTTCGTCGTGCCGAACACGCCAGCGCCGCACTGGCAGATCGTCGACAGCCGCGGCAATGCGTTCCTGCTGCAACGGCTGGTCGCCAAGGACAACAAGTTCCACCAGACCATCACGGTGCCGAGCTACGTGCTCGACGTCGCCAAGGTGCAGATCTGGTGCGCGTTCGCCGAGACGCTGCTCGGCGAGGCCAGCTTCGGCAAGGTGATGCCGCTGCAGGCGATGCCCGAGCTGTGCGCGACCGCGGCCACCGGCAAGTTCGCCGGCGTCAAGGCCAACATGGGCATGGCGACGCTCGGCGCGCTGGGCGATCAGCGCGTGCTGCGTCTGAGCGATGACTTCGTCGTGCCGGACACGCCAGCGCCGCACTGGCAGGTCGTCGACAGCGATGGCCGCGTCTACCTGCTGGAACGGCTGGTCGCCAAGGACGGCAAGTACAACAAGACCGTCAACGTGCCGGCGTACGTCAAGGACGTCGTCAAGGTGCAGATCTGGTGCGCGTTCGCCGAGACCCTGCTGGGCGAAGCGGCCTTCCCCTTGATGCAGCGCTGAGCGCCGCGCCCCCTTCACCGGAGATGACGACAATGCGTATTCCCTCGTGGTCGATCGTTCCCGGCCTGTGCGCGCTGCTCGCCGCGCAGGCCCCGTCGCCGCCGCCGGCCCGGCTCGACACCGCCGGCGCCCGCGCGGTGCTGGCGGAGGCCTTGGCCGAGTGCAAGCGGCTGAACGCGCCGGGCGGCGCGATCGCGGTCGTCGATGCCGGCGGCCATCTGCTGGCGTTCGAACGGCTGGACTCCACCTTCGCCAAGGCGGCGGAAGTGTCGATCGGCAAGGCCAGGACTGCGGCGCTGTTCCAGAAGCCGACGCGCGTGTTCGAGAACGCGATCAACCAGGGTCGCACGGCGATGGCGGCGCTGGCCGACATCACGCCGCTGCAGGGCGGTGTACCGATCCTGATCGGCGGCCAGTTCGTCGGCGCGGTGGGAGTCAGCGGTGCTGCCAGTGCACAGCAGGACGATGACATCGCCACCAAGGCCGCGGCATTGTCGCTGCCGATCGGCGCCTGTTGCACCGGTATGGAACCGACGCCGGTGACGCACCTGCCGGCGAAGGACGTGCAGGCCGCGTTCGCGGTCGGCAAGCCGCTGCTCGAGGTGCCCGGGTACAAGGTGCATGCGAGTCGGCGCGAGCGGCCGGGTGATGCCGAAGTGCACACCGACGAGACCGACGTCATCTACGTGCTGGCCGGCAAGGCGACGTTCGTCACCGGCGGCGCGGTGGTCGATGGCAAGACGGTGGCGCCGCACGAACTGCGCGGGGCGCGGATCGACGGCGGCCAGGTGCGGCAGCTGGTGCCCGGCGATGTCGTCGTGGTGCCGGCGGGGACGCCGCACTGGTTCCAGCAGGTGGACGCGCCGTTCAGCTACTACGTGGTCAAGGTCGTGCACGGACAGGCCCATGGGTGAGGTCATGGTCAGGTCCGGGCACGCCATTCTCGGACTCCTGTTCGCGGCGGCGACGCCGGGGCAGGAGTCGTCGTCGCCGCGGCTGACGGTCGATCTGGCGACCGCGACCGGCGCGGCGCAGGTCGCTGCCACGTGGCGCTATCACGACGCGCGGCTCGTCGAGGTTCCGTTCGTCGCGCCCGGGCCGGATCGCCGGCCGGGGAATGTGCCCAACCGGACGCTCGACCTCGAGCCGAAGGCCGGCAGCAGGGACTTCGCCGATGGCGACTGGCCGGTGCTCGCGCCGGACTCGCTGTCGCAACGCCGCGGCGACGGCCGCATCTGCATGGGCTGGTATCGCCTGACGCTGACCTTGCCCGAACGGGTCGGTGACGTTGTGCTGACCGGGCGCCGGGTCGCGTTCGAACTGGTGCTCGACGACTACGCCGAAGTGTGGGTCGATGGCGTGCTGCCGCGCTACCTCGGCCAGCGGGGTGGGTCGCTGATCGCCGGCTGGAATGCACCCAATCGGGTCCTGCTGACGAATCACGCGTTCGCCGGTCAGCAGTTCTCGATCGCCGTGCTCGGCGTCAATGGCCCATTGTCCGATCCACCGGCCAACTATCTGTGGATCCGCAGTGCGCGTTTGCTGGTCGACGAGCCGCCGGCGTTCGGCGCTGCCCGCACGGCGAGTTGGCAACGGTTCGATCCGCGACTCGACGCGGCGGTGTCACCGCATGCAACGCTGGTCACGATCAGCGACGGTCATCAGTGGCTGGAGGGTCCCGCATGGGACCGGCAGCAGCACTGTCTGTACTTCTCCGACATCCCGGCGAACGCGGTGCTGCGCTGGGCGCCGGGCGAGCCGGCGCGGCCGTTCGTGCAGCCGGCCGGCTACACCGGCGCGGCGCCGTTCGCCGGCCGTGAACCGGGCAGCAATGGTCTCGCGGTCGACGCCGACGGCGCGCTGTGGCTGTGTCAACACGGCGATCGTCGGATCGCCAGGCGCGGTGCCGACGGTGCGTTCCTTACGGTCGTCGATCGCATCGATGGCCGGCGGCTGAACAGCCCGAACGACCTGCTGCTGGCGCCCAATGGCGATCTGTGGTTCACCGATCCGCCGTTTGGCCTGCCAGCGCAGTTCAACGATGCCGCCCGCGAACTGCCGTTCGCCGGTGTCTGGCGGCGGACGCCGGATGGCAACTGCAAGGCGCTGATCGACGATCTGCGCGGGCCCAATGGCCTGGCGTTGTCGCCGGACGGCCGGACGCTGTACGTCTCGGACGCCGATCCACAGGCGCCCCGGTGGCTTGCCTGCGAACTGCGCGACGGCAAGGTCGCGTCGCGTCGGGTGCTGCGCGATGCCGCCGAATGGCGGGGCCTGCGACCGGGTTTCCCGGATGGCATGAAGGTCGATCCGGCGGGCCATCTGTTCGCCTGCGGTCCGGGCGGGCTGTACGTGTTCCATCCGGACGGCACGCTGCTCGGCTGGCTCGACCTCGGGGTCGCGACCTCCAACTGCGCGTTCGGCGACGATCACAAGACGTTGTTCCTGACCGCCGACCACGCGGTCCTGTGCCTGCGCTGGTGAACGGCGAAACGGCCGTTGCCGTCGCGCATCGAAGAGCGCAGAGGTGATGACGATGACCCTGGCCGAAACCGTGGATTCGTTCCGTTCCGAAGTGGTCGCTGCCGCGGCGACCATCGTGCGCCGGCGCCGCGCGCTGCGCGCCAACCGTGCGCTGCTGGTCGCGGTGTCCGGCATCGACGAGACCGGCGACGAACAGGTCGCGCAGGCGGTCGTCGAGCGGCTGCGAGCGCAGGGACTGCGCGCCGAACGACTCAGCGTCGATTCGGCGGGGCGCACGACCGGGCGGCTGGCCCTGGATGCGATCGTCGGCCGCGCGCTGCTGCCGCTGCGCGAGACGCGCTCCGCGCGGCTGCCGGCGGTGGCGAGCGCGCCGATGGTCGAGTTCGATGACATCGACGTGCTGGTCGTCGATGGCGCAATGTTGCTGCGCCGCGAACTGCGGGCCCTGTTCGATCTGTCGATCTGGGTCGAGTGCAGCTTCGCGACGGCGCAGGAACGGTCGCCGACCTGGGCGTCGTCGGTCGACGCGCTCGCGGCCTGGGCGCGGCAGAAGGAGCATCTGCGCCGCGATGAACCGCGGCTGCATGCCGATCTGGTGATCGTGCACGACCCGCGGTTGCAGGCGCCGGCCTGGAGCGAGGTCGGGTAGAGCGCCCGACGCGAGTTGCCGCAGCGGGTAGCCGCGGTGCGCGCACGGTGACTACGATGGCGGTATGCGCGCTTGCACCACGATGTTCTTCCCGCTTCTCGTGACGGCCCTGGGGGCGCAGGACCTCTGCGTGACCGGCGAACTGCAGCCGGTGCCCGGACCGACGATCTGCCAGCAGGGCGAGACCCACATGCTGGTCGGCACCGGCACCAACGCCGTGTTCCTGCGCAGCAACAGCGTCAACCTGCAGGCTTCGGTCGGCAACATCGTCACCGTGGTCGGCCAGGACATCGGTCTGTTGTGCCGCGTGCTCGATGTCACCGCGGTCGTCGATCCGGCGCCGGTCGTCACCGTGTCGTGCGGCAGCCCGAGCCCCGGTTGTCCGATCCGCGTCGCGACCCAGGGCCCCGGTCTCGGTTTCGCGATGCTGGCGATCGCGTTCGACAGCGGCTTCACGCCGCTCGGCTGCGGCACGCTGCCCGGTGAGTTGAGTGGCACGGTGATGCTGGGCAACGTTGCCGAACTGCTGCTTGCCGGCCAGACGTCCACGGGTCGCATCGACAGCACGTTGGCGATCCCGAACGACAACGCGCTGATCGGCGCCAATGTCGGCTTCCAGGGTGCCCACCTGACCCTCGGACGCGTCGGCCCGCTGCGCCTCAGCAACATCGTCTGGGTGCAGCTCGCGCCGTTCCTGCCGCCGTGCGCGCCGCTCAACTGCTGAGCGGATTGCCGATCAACGGCCGTCGGCGGCGTTGGCGGTGACCTGCTTGCGCAGATCGGCGAACTCCGATCGGCCGGCCAGCTTCTTGAACGCCGAGCCGTCCAGCACCCTGACATCGCGCAGGCCGCGCGCGCCGGCCGCCACCAACAGCGTCATCGCCCGATCCTCGAGCGCGCTGATCCTGGCCTCGCGGTCGGCAGCCGCCAGCATCGTGTCCTTGCCCAGCAGGAACGCCGCCTGCATCAGGAAGTGCGCGCCCAAGGACGCGCGTCGCGGTGAATCGGGGATCGTCGCCAGTTCCTCCGCCGCGGCCTGCAAATCGTCGATGCGGAGCAGGCGCATGTACGAGTTGCAGCGCAGCGTCAGGATCTGGGCGCGCGGCTCCATCCGGCGCGGGTCGTCCGGCACCAGGCGAAGGGAGTCCTGCAGGCGGGCGTATGCGCGTTCCGCCAGCTCGGCGGCTTCAGCATGGCGTTTCTGGTCATGGCGCAGCAGGCCGAGGTTGAACAGGCCGCTGGCGTGCTCGGACAGCCAGTTCGGCGTGTCGGGATGTTCCTGCGCGATCGCCTGGCGGATCTGCAGCGCCTCGGTCAGCAGCGGCTCGGCGGCCGCGAGTTCGCGGTGCTGACGGTGCCACAGCCCGAGCTTGCTGATGGTCGACGCCAGCTGCTGGCGATCGGCGGCGCTGCTGGCGGCGGTGGTCAGCGGGCGGACCAGGTCGATTGCCTCGCGCAACAGGTTGTCCGCGCCGCTGTTCCTGTCGGCGAGCCCGGTGTCGGCGACGTTCAGCAGTTGCAGGGCCAGGGCGCGGGTCGCCCGGACGTTGTCGGGATGCTCGGCGGCGATCTGGCGGCGCAAATCGAGGGCTTGCCGCAGGTGACGATCGCGAGCCACCGGGTTGTTCAGTTGGGCGTGCGCCAGGCCGCGCAGGTTCTCCACTTCGGCAGCTGCGATCCGGACCGGCAGGTGATTGCGGTTGAGCGCGAGCGCCCGGGTGCAGGCGGCGGCGGTCGCATCGCACGCGGTCAGGCAGTCCTGGAGACGCCGTTGGTCCATGGCGATGCCCGCCAGCACGGCGTGACTGAAGGCGGACTCGGCGAGGGCCTCGATGTGATCGGTGATGCCAGACAGGACCGCGATCGCGGCGCTGGCGAGCGTGATCGCTTCGTCGGTATTGCCGAGATCGCGCAGCACGGATGCCAGATGGCGCTGGGCGCGGCAGCGGCCGATTCGCGGCAGCGGTTGGTCGGGATGGCGGGCGACGATCCGTTCGTAGAAGGTGATCGCCTCGCGCAGCATCGCCACCCGCAGCGGCTGGGTTGCCGGCACGTGCACCAGTTCGTCGAAGGCAAACCGCACCAGCATCCGGTCGATCGCACTCAGGGCTTCGCCGTAGTCGGCTTCGGCAAGACCCCTGGCCCGATCGAGTTCCTGGTTGACCGCCTTGGTCTGCCCCAGTGCCTGGCCGAGCTCTTCGTTCGCCAGCCGTTGGTAGTGCAGCAGCACCAGCGGGAACAGCAACAGCAGCACGGCGGCCACCGACAGGCCGGCGGTCATCGCGCGGTGGCGTTGGCACCAGCGCAAGAGCCGCAGGTGCAGACCGAGCGGGCGGGCGGCGATGGGCCGACGTTCGAGCGCGGCGACCAGATCCTGGGCCAGCGCCTCCATGGTCCGGTAGCGATGCGCCGGCGTCAGTTCCATGGCCGAGTGCACGATCAGCTCGAGTTCGCGCGGCAACGACGGGTTGACCGTGTGCAGCGGGCGTCGGGTACCGGCCTGGATGTGCTGCCGCAGTTGCTCGGCGGAGGTGCCGACGAACGGCAGTTGCAGCGCCAGCATCTGGTACATGGTGACGCCGAGCGAATAGACGTCGGTGCGTTCGTCGAGGGCTTCGCCGCGCAGTTGTTCGGGCGCCATGTAGGCGGGTGAGCCGACTTCGGCGCCGGTCCGCGTCAGCTTGACGTTGTGCTGCATGTGCGCGAGGCCGAAGTCCAGCAGCAGCGCGCGACCATCGGGCGTCAGCACGATGTTGGACGGCTTCAGGTCGCGGTGCACGATGCCGCGGGCGTGCACGTACGCCATCGTCTGGGCGACCGCGAGCACGATGCGGACGCAACCTTCCCACCAGGCGCCCTGCGTGATCTGGCCGGTCGGCGTGCCCGAGCCGGTGCCGGGGCTGGTCGTCGGGTTGCCGAAGGCGCTGGCGAGATCCCTGCCCTGCAGCGTGGCAGGCGCGCGACCGGCGACTGCCGTCAACACCTGTTCGAGCGACTGGCCGGACACGTACTCCATCGCGAAGAACGGGATGCCGCCCTCGCTGCCGACCGCGAGGATCGGCACGATGCCGGGATGCTGCAGTTGCGAGACCGCTTCGATCTCGCGCTGGAACCGTTCGCGCGCGACCTCGGACAGCAGCAGTTCCGGCCGCACCAGCTTGACCGCGACGCGGCGCTTCAGGCTCTCCTGTTCGGCCAGGAACACGACGCCCATGCCGCCGCCGCCGAGGCGTTCGAGCAGTCGGAAGTCCCCGAGTCGGGCCGGGAACGTGCCGCTCGGCGGCGGTGGCGCCAGCACGCCGGCTTTGGCCAGCTCGCCGAGCGCAGCGCGCACGGCGGCGGCATGGCCAGGGTACTCGGCCAGCAACCGGTCGACTTCCGGCTGGCCGCTCCTTTCGAGCGCATCGATGGCTGCTGCGAGCAGCGACTCGAATTGCGAGTCGTTGCCGGGCGACGGGGACATGGGCGCGCTCAGGATAGCGGGTTCCGGGGTCGCGGGTTGGCGTCGTGGTTGTCGCGATGGCATCGGACTTGCCGGGGGTGTTGGCGGCGACAACGCGTGCAGGAACGTCGGGGCGGCGGGAGAGTGACGGAATGTCGAACGACCTGTCCGCGGAGATCCTGTTCCTGCGTCACACGGTGGCGGTGCTGGCCTATCGCGCCGAAAAGGCCCTGCGCGATTGGCCTGCCGACAGTGCCCACTTCCAGGTCGGTGCGGCGGCGCGCACGCCGTTGCAGCTCGGTCGTCACCTCGGCGATCTCGCCGAATGGGCGTTCGCGCTCGCGTTCGGCGATGGGCAGTGGCGCGCGGCCGGGGGCGATGACTTCGGCGTCGAGGTGAATCGTTTCTTCACCGCGCTGGAACGGCTCGACCGGCAGCTCGCCGACGCGACCTCGATGGCGCGTCCGGCCGGCGTGGTGTTCCAAGGACCGATCGCCGACGCGCTGACGCACGTCGGTCAACTGGCGATGCTGCGCGGCCTCTGCGGCAGCAAGGTGCGGCCGGAGAGTTACGCACGCGCGGAGATCGTCATCGGCCGGGTCGGCCGCGAACAGGCGCCGACACGTCGTGAGTTCGACGGCGACGCCAGCGCGCGGCGGTGAGGCTCGGCGGCTCGATCAGTTCGAGTTGCCGACCGTCAACGTGTTGCCGTTGGTGGTCAGCAGGCCGAGCGTGTTGACGCCGGGCACCAGCGAGGCGCCCTGGGCGTAGAGCACGGCGCCGAGCAGGCCCGGGATGTACGGGATCGCCAGGTTGGCGGTTCCGGTGGGGTTGGTGAAGATCAGCTCGGAAGCCGCGGTCGTCGAGTCGATCCACTGCTTGCAACCGGGCGCGAGGGGGCCGAGATCGACGCCTGGCACCGGGATGAAGCCGAGCAGCCGGGCGCTGATCAGCGCCGTCCCCGGGATGTTGCTGACCGTGTGGGTCAGCGTCGACCCGATCAGCGGCGCCGTCGAGGTCATCGTCAGGCCCGCCTGCTCCGGCACGCCGGTGCTGATCACTCCGGCGGTCAGGTCGGAGCTGCCCGGATTGACGGAGCCGCTGCCGAGCGAGAAGCCCGTGGCCGCTTCGCCCGACAGGTTGCTGCTGTCGTTGACCAGCGTCTGGTAACGGAACTCGACGGTGTCGGCGACGCCGCCGTCGATCAGCGCGATCTGGAACGTGCTGCGCGCCGGGGTCGGCTGCGTGGTCGCGTGCCAGCAGTTCACGTTCTGCCAGGTGATCAGGAAGATGTTCGGGTTGTTCGGATCGACGTTGGCGAACACGTTGTCCACGTTCAGCGCGCCGTCCGGTTCCAGGTCCTGCAGCGACGCCGCCAGGATGTGCCGGCCGACGAGGGTGGTCACGATCTGGCCGTTCAGCAGCGTGGTGGCCATCGGGGTGCCGCCGAGCACGAGCGAGCCGTTGGTGGCGCCGTTCAGGTTGATGTAGCCGTTGGAGCCGACGACGACCGACGTCGTGCTGCCGCCCGGGTAATCGAACGTGAAGGGCAGCAGTTGCGCCGCACTCTCGCTGTCGTCCAGCATCGCCAAGCCCGTGCCGGTCGGCGGCACGACGGTGGCGCCCGGGGTGGTCACGACGTCGTAGCCGCCGTTGCCGTTCTGGATCATGGTGACCGTCTTGTTCGACAAGTCATTGCTGCTGACCGGTTCGGTGCCCGGGAAGCTCTCGTAGAACGAGCGCGCCGTCGTGTAGCAGCCGACGCCCTGCACGGTGTTGCCGGACCGACCCCAGCTCGTGTAGCCGCCCGGCCCGGTGAAGTCGATCAGCAGTTCGCTGCCGAAGGTCGACAGCGCGCCGGTGGTCGCCCCCGTCGTGGCCGCGGAGTTGCGGCGCACGCCCTGGGCCAGCACATTGGTGGTGGCCATGGTCGGCACCGTGTTCGGCACCGGCGCCGTGGCGTCGACTTCGACGCACAGGTCCAGGCCGAGCGTCGGGTCGTAGACGAACGGCGTGGTCAGCGCGATGTCGATGATGTAGGTGTTCGGCGTCGTGCCAGCGGCAGGAAGCGTGGTGACCGAGCCGGTGAAGCAGGTGGCGTTGTCGCCGCCGCGGTTGGTGGCGAAGGCCGTCGACATGGCCGTGTAGTCCAACGGGCACGATGACAGCTGCACGTTGACGGTGCCGTAGACCGAGCCGCCGGCGTTTACCACGCCGCTGCCGGGGCGAAACCGCAAGCGGCTGATGGTGATCGGACCGGTGACGCCCTGGTTGGTGAAGTGCGTCGTGTCGTAGACCATCTGGAACCGGAACGCCGTCGTCCGCCAGGTGAGCGTCGACGTGCCGGTGTTGGTGAAGTACGAGGACGCCGGCAGGATCGCTTCCTGTTGGGCGAACGCGGCCGACATCAGGCCGGCGGCGAGAACGAAGGGTAGGTTGCGCATGGTTGCAAAGGGACAGGCTCGGACTCCGCTCCGGGCTGCGTGCCCGGGCCAGATTGTCCGGGCAGCGCGATGGATACCCGGATTGTCCCGGTTGTGCCATTCCCCTGGCGACGGTGCCGGGCCAGAACGAACGCCGTGTCAGACGGGCTGCCGCAGCGCCGCTATCGCGTTCCTGGTCGCCTGATAGCCGGCGACATACCGCTGACAGTGCGCACAGGCATCCACGTGCTGCTGACACTGGTGAATACGGCGGACCGGCAGATCGCCCTCGACCCACTCGATCAGGAACAGTTCCACGAACTCCCGGCAGCTCATCGTCACCCCGCCGAGGTTCAAGGTTGCTTGGGTTTGCGCGCCGCCAGGATCGCTTCGACCAGCTCGGTCGGCACGTCGGCGGGCAACGGCGCGGCGGTCCGCAGCGACTGGCACAGGTCGACGGTGCGGCGATACGAGCCGAGATAGCTGACGCAGTCAGGGCACTCGGCGAGGTGCGCGTCGAATGCGGTCTGTTCGATCGACGTCAGAGCCTTGGCCAGATAGGCGTCCAGGAACTCAGTGAACTCACGGCAGGTCATGACTCGCTCCGGAAATGGCGATCGAGCAGTGCGCGCAACGCCTGGCGGGCGCGATGCAGGCGGATCTTGACGGCATTCTCGGTGACACCCAGGATCGCCGCGGTCTCCTCGGTGGACAGTTCTTCGAGATCGCGCAGCAGCAGCACCTCGCGGAACGTGTCGGGCAGTTCGTCGATCGCGTCGCGGACCAGCCGCGCGCGTTCCTTGCTCATCGCCTGTTCGACGGCATCGTCGCGCCACGGCGCCGGCGGCATCAGGTGGTGGCCGTCGTCCTGGAACCGCGGCAGCAGTTCGTCGATCGAACGTTCGGGCCGGCTCTTCTGCCAGCGCAGGCGCATCAGCGCGGTGTTGACCAGGATCCGGTGCAGCCAGGTGTAGAGCCGGGATTGGCCGCCGAACGCGGCGATCGCCTTGAATGCCGACAGGAACGACTCCTGCACCGCATCGCGCGCCAGTTCGTCGTCGGCGAGCATCCGGCGGGCCGTCGCCAGCAGCCGCGGCATCGTCGCCGCGACCAGTTCGGCAAAGGCGTCGTCGTCGCCCGCGCGCAGCCGCAGAACCAGGGCGGCTTCGCGCGCGAGTTCGTCGGAGCCGGACACGGCAGGCACGTTAGAGGTGCCGGCGCGGGTCGACAAGCCGGGGCGGGACATGGCTCAGATCGCCGGGATGGTGGTGCTGACGGCGGCGGTGCGGCGGTTGCCGCCGAGCACGTTGTCGACCGCCAGCCGGCCGGGCCCCTGACCGATCAGCCAGACCAGCGCGACGAAGAACGGCACCGGCAGCACGCCGGACAGGTTCTTGTCGCCCTGCCACAGCAGCGCGTCGACGAACTCGCCGCGGTGTGCGGTCAGGATCGCGACCATCATCGTGCCCAGCAGCAGGAACGCCGCCAGCCGCGTACCGAGGCCGAGCAGCAGGCAGATGCCGCCCAGCAGTTCGACGGTGCCGACGAACGCCGCGTTGGCGGCGGGCGCCGGGATGCCGAGATCCTGGAAGAACGACGTCGTCGCCTCGAAGTTGGCGAGTTTGCCGTAGCCGGTCTGCGCGAAGGCCTGACCGAACACCAGACGCGCCAGCACCGGCGCGAACGGCAGCACCTGGGCGGCGGCCCGCAGGCCGGTCGCGCGCAGGGCTTGGATGTTGTCGACGAGAGCCATGGCGGGTTCCTCGTGAGGTGTTGCCGGTTGCGCCGGACTACTTCTTCTGCGTCTCGGCCTTGCAGCCGTTGTGGCCGTTGCAGCCGTTGGCTTCCTTCTTGTCGCCCTTGCCGTTGCAGCCGTTCGGGCCGGAGCACTTGTTGGCTTCCTTCTTGTCGGCGGCGCCGCAGCCATTGGGGCCGTTGCAGCCGTTCTTGCCGTGGGCATTGGCGTCGGTCTTGCTGCCACAGGCGGTCAGGGTCAGCGTGGTGCCGGTCAGCAGGCCGGTGACGGCGCAGGCAACGATGCGGGCGGTGAGCTTCTTGGTCTTCATCGGAATGTCGGTTGGTTGCGCCCCGGTGGGGGCAGGTTTCGTGATTTCTTCGCGAGCCGTTGGCGGCGCGAACGCGGGGTTCGGTGCCGGATCTCCGGTCGTGGTTTCGCGCCGCAGTGAAATCGCGGCGAACTGGTCGCCGCCGGGCCGTTCTGCCGACGAACGGAAACGTCGGGGGCGGCCGCGGCATCGCTGCGCCCGCGCGTTCGCGCCGAGGCCAATCCAGATGCAAGCAATCACCGTCCGTCCCGCCGAACGCCGCCTCGAGCTGCGTTCGGATCTGCCCCGTCCCCGCCTCAACGGCCCCACGTCGGTCCTGGTCCGGATCCTCGACGTCGGTGTCTGCGGCACCGATCGCGAGATCTGCGCCTTCGACTACGGCACGCCGCCGGCCGG
The DNA here is from genome assembly GCA_016713175.1 of Planctomycetota bacterium. Classification (GTDB taxonomy): domain Bacteria; phylum Planctomycetota; class UBA1135; order UBA1135; family UBA2386; genus JADJPQ01. The sequence goes on along the minus strand of JADJPQ010000002.1, from coordinate 783,714 downwards.
CAGTGACTTCCTGGTGATCGGCCATGAATGCCTCGGCGAGGTCGTCGAGGTCGGGGCCGAGGTCACCGCGGTGCGTCCGGGGGATCTGGTGGTGCCGACCGTGCGGCGGCCATGCGGGCTGCCCGAGTGTCGGGCCTGCACGCAGGGGCAGCAGGACTTCTGCTTCACCGGCCGGTTCGCCGAACGCGGCATCTCGCGGTTGCACGGCTTCATGACCGAGTTCTTCGTCGACGACGAGCGCTACCTGAACGTGCTGCCCGGCGGCCTGCGCGACGTCGGCGTGCTGGTCGAGCCGTTGACGATCGCCACCAAGGCGTTGATCCAGGTGCGGCTGCTGCAGCAGCGCCTGCCGTGGACCTGCAACGTGGCCGATCGGCATGGTTGCCACAAAGCCGTCGTGCTCGGCGCCGGGCCGGTCGGTCTGCTCGGCGCCATGGCGCTGAAGCTCGAGGGCTTCGACACCTACGTGTGGTCGCGGCGGGCCGGCGGCGAACGGCAGCAGCTGTGCGAGTCGTTCGGCGTGCGCTTCCTGGCGGCGGAGGATCTGCCTGCGGCGCAGATCCATGAAGCGGTCGGGCAGGTGGATCTGATGTACGAGGCGATGGGCGCCAGCCAGGCCAGTTTCGAGGCGATGGCCGCACTCGGCACCAATGGCGTGTTCGTGTTCACCGGCGTGCCGGGACGCCGGGGACCTGTGCCGATCGACACCGATCTGCTGATGCGCAACCTGGTGCTGCGCAACCAGGTCGTGCTCGGCACCGTCAATGCCGGCGCGCAGGCGTTCGCCGACAGCGTGGCGTCGCTGTCGGAGTTCGCGACGCGCTGGCCGGACGCGGTCCGCGGTCTGATCACCGCGCGCCACGGGCTCTCGGCCTACGCCGATCTGCTGCAGGGCAAGGCAAGCGGCATCAAGAACGTGCTGGCCATCGGGTAGAAGGACACCGCATGAACCGCATCGCTGAAGACTGCGAGTGGCTCGAGGCCGATGGCCTGGGCGGTTACGCGATGGGCACGACGGCGCGCCTGCGAACGCGCCGCTATCACGCGCTGCTGTGCGTTGCCCGACGGGCGCCGGCCGAGCGCGTTGCACTGGTCGCCGATGTCGACGTCTGGCTGCAGGTCGGCGACCGGTCGCTGCCGCTCGGCTCCCGGCGGCATGTCTTCGGCAACGGCGATCGGCTCGATCCCGATGGCCGGGACTCGATCGCGGCGTTCGCAGCGGAGCCGTGGCCGCGGTGGACGTTTGCGGTGCCCGGCGGCGGCAGCGTCGAGTTCGAGCTGTTCGTGCCGCACGAACGCGCGGCCGTCGTGTTGCGCTGGCGCGGCCGTGAGCTGCCTGCCGGCGCGCGCCTGCATGTGCGGCCGCTGCTGGCGTGCCGGGATCACCATGCGTTGCAGGTGCGCAATGACGCGGCGCGGACCGGCAGCGATGCCGATGACGAACGGGTCGTCTGGCAACCGTACGAGGCATTGCCCGCGGTCATCGCCACCAGCAATGGCAGCTGGGCCGCGGAGCCACATTGGTTCCAGGCGTTCGTGCTGAGCGAGGAGAAGGCGCGCGGCTATGAATGGCGCGAGGATCTGTTGTCGCCCGGCACGTTCACCTTTGCCGTCGATGGCAGCGCCGAGGCGGTGCTGGTGCTGGCGGCCCGCTCGGTCGGTGCGCCGCTGCCGGTCGGCACGGCCGCCGTGGTCGCCGAACGGCTGGCGCTGGCCGAACGGCTGCGCCGGGCGGCGTTCCCGTCGGCCCTGCACCGCGCCGCCGATGCCTATCTGGTCGGGCGTGGCGAAGGCCGCAGCGTGATCGCCGGCTATCCGTGGTTCCTGGATTGGGGCCGCGACACGTTCCTGGCCCTGCGCGGGCTGTGTCTGGCGACCGGGCGGCTGCAGGCGGCCTGGGATGTGCTGCGGACCTGGCTGCCGCATCTGCAGGGCGGGCTGCTGCCCAATCGCTTCCCCGACGACGGCGGCGCGCCCGAGTACAACTCGGTGGACGCGGCGCTGTGGTTTGCGGTTGCGGCGCACGAGTTTCTCGAACGGGTGGGTCGGCCGGCGTGGTTTCCGCCGCACGAGCGCGCGCGGTTGCAGCAGGCGATCCTGGAGGTCGTTCGCGGTTGCGAGGGCGGCTGCCGCCACGGGGTGCGGGTCGACGACGACGGTCTGTTGCGCGCCGGCGCTCCGGGATTGCAGATGACCTGGATGGATGCCAAGGTCGGTGGGCGCGTGGTGACGCCGCGGATCGGCAAGCCGGTGGAGGTGCAGGCGCTGTGGATCGCGGCGCTGCGCGCGGCCGCCGCGATCGACGGGCAGTGGCGCGCGGCGGCGAAACGGGCCGAGACGACGTTCTGCGCGCGCTTCTGGAACGCCGCGGCCGGCTGCCTGTTCGACGTCGTCGATCTCGATCACGAGCCCGGCGCCGTCGATGCGGCCATGCGGCCCAACCAGATCCTGGCGGTCGGCGGCATGGCGTTCTCGCTGCTCGATCCGGCGCGCGCGCGGATGGTCGTCGACGCCGTCGAGCGGCAGCTGTGGACCCCGCTGGGACTGCGAACGCTCGCCCCCGCGGACCCGGAGTATCTGGGGCGGTACGGCGGCGATGCCGTCGCCCGCGACGTGGCGTATCACCAGGGCACGGCCTGGCCGTGGCTGCTCGGCCCGTTCGTGCAGGCCTGGGTGCGTGTGCGCGGTGACACCAGCGCCGCGCGTGAGGAGGCGCGGCAGCGCTTCGTGGCGCCGCTGTTGCAGCATCTGCAGGACGCCGGGCTGCATCATGTCAGCGAGGTCGCCGACGGCGACGCCCCGCATCGCGCCGGCGGCGCGCCGTTCCAGGCCTGGTCGCTCGGCGAACTGCTGCGGCTGCAGCTCGACGTGCTGGCGGCGACGACGCCGGCGAACGCGACTGTCGTGGATTCGGACAATCCGACGCAACCCCTCGGCGCGGCCGGCATCTGAGTTCACGCGAGGCCCTGAACATGGACGAAACCAGATCGATGCCAGCCGTAGCCAATGCCGAACAAGAACGCCTGCGCGCCGACGCCGCCCGCGACCAGAACTGGAAGCGCTGGGGGCCGTATCTGGCCGAGCGCCAGTGGGGCACCGTGCGCGAGGACTACTCGGCGGACGGTTCGTGCTGGGACTACTTCCCGCACGACCATGCCAGGAGCCGCGCGTATCGCTGGGGCGAGGACGGCCTGCTGGGCATCTGCGACCGGCAGGGCCGCCTGTGCTTTGGGCTGGCGCTGTGGAACGGTCGCGACCCGATCCTGAAGGAACGGTTGTTCGGCCTGACCGGGCCGCAGGGCAATCACGGCGAGGACGTCAAGGAGGAGTACTTCTACCTCGACGCGACGCCGACGCATTCGTGGATGCGGGCGCTGTACAAATATCCGCAGGCGGAGTTCCCCTATCGGCGGCTGGTCGACGAGAACCGCACGCGGTCGCGCGAGCAGCGCGAACTGGAACTGGTCGACACCGGCGTGTTCGCCGAGCAGCGCTACTTCGACGTGTTCGTCGACTACGCCAAGGCGTCGCCGGACGACATGTTGATCAGGATCACGGTGCACAACCGCGGTCCGGAAGCGGCGGTGCTGCATGTGCTGCCACAGACGTGGTTGCGCAACACCTGGTCGTGGGGGCGGAGCGGCGAGGGTTACTGGCCGCGCGGCACGATTGCGGCGACCGCTGCGCAGACGCTGCGGGTCGAGCACGCCTCACTGGGGCGCTACCGGCTCGAACTCGATCCGACCAGCGACGGTCAGCATGTCGGCACATTGTTCACCGAGAACGAGACCGACCTGCAGAGACTGTTCTCGGCACCCAGTCCGCAGCCGTACGTCAAGAACGCGTTCCATCGCCATGTCGTCGACGGCGAGCCGACGGCCGTCAATCCGGCGGCGACCGGCAGCAAGGCGGCGTTCCACACGGTGCTGACGATCCCGGCCGGACAGAGCCAGCAGCTGCGACTGCGGCTGCGCGTCGATAGCGATCGCGTGCCGGCGGCGTTCGGGCGCGAGTTCGACAAGACGATGGCCGGGCGGCAGGCCGAGGCGGATGCGTTCTACGCCGCGCTCGGGCAGGCGAGCTTGACGCCGGCCGAACGGCAGGTGCACCGGCAGGCCTACGCGGGGCTGTTGTGGAGCAAGCAGTTCTTCCACTTCGACGTGTCGGCGTGGCTCGAAGGCGATCCGGCGCAGCCCAAACCGCCGGCGCAGCGCTGGCAGGGGCGCAATGCCGACTGGTTGCATCTGTACAACCGCGACGTCGTGTCGATGCCCGACAAGTGGGAGTACCCGTGGTATGCGGCGTGGGACCTCGCGTTCCACATGATCCCGTTCGCGCGCCTCGATCCGCAGTTCGCCAAGGACCAGCTGCTGCTGTTCCTGCGCGAATGGTACATGGCGCCCAATGGTCAGCTGCCGGCCTATGAGTTCGCGTTCGGCGACGTCAATCCGCCGGTCCATGCCTGGGCGGTCTGGCGCGTCTACAAGATGACCGGCAACCGCGGGCGGCGCGACCGGATGTTCCTGGCGCGTGCGTTCCACAAGCTGTTGCTGAACTTCACCTGGTGGGTCAACCGCAAAGACCTCGAAGGCAAGCATGTCTTTGGCGGTGGCTTCCTCGGGCTCGACAACATCGGCGTGTTCGACCGCAGCAAACCGTTGCCGACCGGCGGGCACCTCGAGCAGGCCGACGGCACCGCGTGGATGGCGTTCTACTGCTCGACGATGCTGAGCATGGCGCTGGAACTGGCGCGCGAGGATCGGGCCTACGAGGACGTGGCGTCGAAGTTCTTCGAGCACTTCGTCGCCATCACCCACGCAATGAACACGCTGGGCGGCTCGGGCCTTTGGGACGAGCGCGACGGCTTCTATTACGACCAGATCCACGTCGACGGCCGCACCGAACGGCTGCGGATCCGGTCGATGGTGGGCCTGATCCCGCTGTTCGCCGTCGAGGTGCTCGAGGAGGACGTTCTCGAACGGCTGCGCGGGTTCTCGCGCCGCATGCAGTGGTTCCTCGAACACCAGACCGAACTGGCGACCCACGTCAGCCACAAGGCGGCGGCGCATGGCGCGCCGCAGCTGACGGCCGACGCGGTCGAACGCCACGTCTTGCTGGCGATCCCCAGTCGCGAGCGGCTGGTACGGGTGCTGCACTATCTGCTGGACGAACGCGAGTTCCTGTCGCCGTTCGGCGTCCGCTCGCTGTCGGCGGTGCACCGCGAACAGCCGTTCGTGTTCGCCGTCGATGGCAGCGAACATCGGGTCGACTACACGCCGGGCGAGAGCACGACGGCGCTGTTCGGCGGCAACAGCAATTGGCGCGGGCCGATCTGGCTGCCGGTCAACTATCTGCTGATCGAGGCGCTCGAGCGCTATCACCACTTCTACGGCGACGAACTGAAGGTCGAGTGTCCGACGGGGTCAGGGCAGTGGCTGACGTTGCAGGAAGTGGCCGACGAACTGGGCCGGCGGCTGTGCCGCCTGTTCGTGCCGGATGCCCAGGGACAGCGCGCGTTCGCCGGCGACGATCGGCGATTTGCCGAGGATCCGCACTGGCAGCAACTGGTGCTGTTCCACGAGTACTTCCACGGCGACAGCGGTCGCGGCTGCGGCGCCAGTCATCAGACCGGCTGGACCGCGCTGGTGGCGCGGTGCCTGGAAATCCAGGGGCGCAAGCGCGAGGGTTGTGCGGTCAGCTGCGCGATCGGGACGTAGTGCAGGGAGGGCGCCGAGGCGCGCCAGGACACGCACTGCCTCCGTTGGTGGCCCTGTGACCCTGTGACCCTGGCGGTGAGGTTGCGTGCGCGGGTGGACTGTGCCAAGCTGCTGCGATGCGCAATCGCTTGCTGGATCGGATCACCGTGGAGCCGGGAAAGTGCGGTGGCATGCCTTGTATCCGCGGATTCCGGCTGCGGGTGACGGATGTTCTCGAACTGCTGAGCCACGGCGCTTCGTTCGAGGAACTCCTTGCGGATTATCCGTTCTTGGAGCGTGAGGACATCCTTGCGGCCATCGCGTATGCAGCGCACCAGACCGATCACGTGGTGCTGGACGCCTCGTGAAGTTCCTGGTCGACAATCAGCTGCCCTTGTCCGTGGCGCGTTTCCTTGCGAGCGCGGGACACGATGCCGTGCATGTTGCGGACTTGGCAATGGATCAATCGGATGATCGGTTGGTCTGGCCTGTGGAGGAAGTTAGGTCCTTGATCTCGAAGGACGAGGACTTCCTGCATCTCGCGTGTCGCGGAGACGACAACATCACGTTCGTCTGGATCCGTATCGGCAATTGCCGGAAGGACGTGCTGCTCGCGGCGATAGATCGCTGCCGCGACTCGTGGACGCGGCGGCGCAGGGTCAACGGGTTGTGGAGATCCGCTGAATCGGACCGAGGTCACTCGCCCAGACGAAGACCGCGCGCCGAGGTGAGCGCGAGCAGATTGCCGAACGCACCGTTCTGATCGAGCACGGCGGCCTGCAGCCACAGTTCCATGCCGACGAACGGCGCCGCGCCGCGCAGCGGCAGCGGGAACGTCGCCGAGCCGCCGGCATCGGTCAGTTGCCAATGCAGCCAGAACGGCTGCGGCAGCCATAGCGTGCAGCCTCCGGGCAGCGGCCGCGGCGAGGCCGCGAGATCGGTGAACAGCAACATCGGACTGACCGGGCTTGCGTGGATGACGCCGAGCGACAGGGCATCGCGGTCGACGATCGGCCGACCGTAGACGACCAGTTCGGGTGGGCCATTGCTGCCGGCGCAGCCGGTGCCGCGCGCGGCGATGTCGGCGGGCGTCGGCGTCAATACCGCAGTGTCGTGGCGCGTGTGCAGCACGACCCGGTTGCGCGAGAAATCGAACAGCGGCGTGCCGGCCGGCCCGCTGGCCAGCGGCAGCCAGCTGCTGCCGTTCCAGGTCCAGGTCGTCGCCTGGGCATTGCGGCCATGCAGCAGGGTCCGCCGTCGACCCGCGTCGTGGACGAGTTGCGAGAACCACATCGCCGGGCCGTTGCTGCCGACCTGCCGCCAGACCGTGCTGTCCCATTCCCACGTGTCGGTGTGTTGCGCCGTCAGGTCGGCGCCGCCATACAACAGCACGCGGGCGCGCTGCGGATCGTGCGCCATGGCACCGTACGAACGCGCGGCCGGCCCGGTCGTTGCGCGCAGGGTCCAATCGAGCCCGTTCCATTCCCAGGTGTCGCCGAGCGCCTGGCCGTCGAAGCCGCCGAACAGCCAGACGGACTGCCGGAGCAGGTCGCTGGCCACGGCCGCGCCCTCGCGTGGCGACGGCGCGTTCGCCGGCACGGCCAGCGCCCAGGTCGTGCCATCGAACGTCCAGGTGTCGCCAAGCTGCTGGTTGGTGCTGCCCAGGCCCCCGAACAGGACCATCTGGTTCTGGCCGAACACTTCGGCGAGCGCGCTGCCCAAGCGGCCCGGCGGCGAGGCCGCCGGATTGCGTTCGCGCCAGCCATTGCCGTCGAGGATCCACGTGCGGCCGCTGTTCGGGAAACCGTCGAGCCAGGCGATGGTCTGCTGCCATTGCACCGACATCGCGATCGGATCGGCGAACACCGTGGGTCGCGGCGGTTGCGGTCGCGGCGTCCAGGCGCCGGCGGCCAGGTCGAAGCGCGCGATCTGGGGCGTCTGCAGGTTTGCCGAATCGCTGGCGATCCACGCGACCGTGCCCGCCAGCGTGTCGGCGGCCAGGCGGCCACCGGTCACCGGACTGATCGCGAGTTGCGTCCAGGTGCTGCCATCGAACGTCCACGACTGGGTCACGGTCCGCGGCGGGAACATCGACACCGACACTTCGCCGTGCAGCAACAAGGCGCTGCGGCCCTGATCCCAGACCAGATCGAGCGGCCACAGGGTCTGCGGCGCCATCGGCGTCGCCACCTGCTGCCACGCGGTGCCGTCGTATGCGAACGTGTCGTTGGTGGCCTGGGTGACCGGGCCATTGTCCTGACCGCCGAACAGCACCGTGCGTTGCCGGACCGGGTCGTAGCCGAGCCGGTGGTCGGCGCGCGCGGGACCGTTGGCGCCGATCTGCCGCCACGTCGTGCCGTCGAATTCATGCGTGGTTGCCGCCGGCGTCGGTCCCCACGGCGGCGGCAACTGTTGCGCGTAGCCGCCGTGCAGCACGACGCGATCGCGCGCGGCGTCGTAGGCCAGCGCGTGGGAATGGCGTGGCGGCGGACTGGCGGCCAGCTGGGTCCAGCGGACGCCGTCCCAGGCCCAGGTGTCGGTCACGAACGAGACGGCGTCGGTCGCACCGCCGATCAGCAGCACGCGCCGGCGTCGCGAGTCATGGACCAGCGCAAAATCCTGGCGCCGCGGTGGCGGTGACACATCCTGGCGCGGCAGGAACGTGTTGCCGACGACGGTCCAGGTCCGGAACCGCCCGAGATCCTCGAGCAGCAGCAGGTGCCCGGGCACGGCGTCGGCGACGAGCCCGGTGACCGTGATCGGATGGACCACGCGTTCGGACCAGGTCTGGGCCGGGAGCAACGGGAGCGACGCGACGAACGACAGGAGCCTGCGGCGCATGGCGGTCACTAGCCTGGATGCTATCGCCCGGTCACGCGGTCGGTGGTGGCTTTCTGGCCGGGACGCTGGGAAGGCTGTGGAGAGAACCACGCGGATCAGTCGAGCGCGCCATCGACCAGCGTCAGCAGCCGCACCATCTGTTCGAGCAGCCGTGCCGTCTGCGGCGCCGGCCATGTGGCGCAGACGATTTCCTTGCTCAGCAGCGCCGACAAGTAGCGCAGCTGCCGCCGTTCGGTGTCGGCGGAATCGCGGAAGTCGGGGTGACCGCGATTGACCTCCCATTTGCCGTCGCGCATGCGCGAACGCCAGTCGCCGACCGCGTCATCGACGAACTCCGGCGACGGGATGCCGTGGGCGAGCCCCGGCGCGGCGCCCAGATCGAGCGTGGTGCGAACGGTCGCCGTGCCGGTGGCCAGTCGATCACCGTCGCGGGCGGTGGCCTCGAGCGTGGTCTCGCCTTCCTCGTCGGCGGCGACAAAGCGCGCGCGCAGGCCGCTGCCCTCGGGTTCGATCCGGCCCGGGCCGGTGGTCACGCGCCAGGTGATCGGTGTCGACAACGGTACGCGTCGACCGGCTTCGTCCTTGGGCAGAGCGGCCAACATGCGCGAACCGAGCAGTTCGACGCGCGTGCGGGCGGGCTGGATGTCGAGTCGCGCCAACGGCCCCGGCGGGAACAGTTGGGCCTGCGGTTCGGGTTCGGTGCCGCCTTCGGCCAGCGTCGCGAGCGGCTCGGGGAATGAGGGGGTCGCGGTCGTCGCCTCGGCCGCGACCGCGAGCAGAGGATCCGGCGATCCGGTCCCGCCGTCAGTTGCCGGCGCACCGGCGCCGGCGCTGTCGCTGCCGACGCCAGTTCCAGCGCGTTGTGGTGCCCGCAGCGCGAACATCTCGAACTCCGGCGCCTGCTTGCGCACCGCGAGGAATGCGCGGCGCAGCTTCTTGATCTGGCGTTGCGCGACCTCGGCGTCGGAGCGCTGACGTTCGTCGTCGAGTTCGCCAGCGAGCAGCGGCGCGAGGGCCAGCAGTGCGTCGACCAGCGCCGCGGTCGCCGGCGAGGGCAACACGCCGCGGCGCGCGCCGGGTGACACTTCGACGTCGGGGAAGTCGACGACGCCGCAGAAGCGGCCGCTGGCGAACGGTGTGTCGCCGAGCCGTTCGCTTGCGAGTTCGACCAGGTCGTCGAGCACGACGGTGCCGCCGGCGGCGAGGCTGATGCGCAGTGTCGGATCGGGTTCGGGCAGCAGGTAGATCTCGATCCGCGCGGGCCGTTGGCCCGGCACCGCGATCTCCTCGGGCAGGGCCAGCCGGCGGCCGGGGAACTGCACGGGTTTGACGGCGAACACCTTCTGCGCCAGGCCGCGGGCGACGCGATCGTGGATCGTGATCGCGACGCCGCGCTCGAGGATCTGGCCGCGCAGCTCGAGTGCCAGGTAGTCGCCGAGGCGGCGAGCCGAGACCAGGTGGGACGCCGAATCGTGCAGCGAGCGGATGATCAGTTCGGTGCCGGTGGCGAGCGGCAGGCGACCGCGGCATGGCCGCACCGTGTAGCGCGGTTCTTCGGCGTACAGGTGCAGTTCCCACGCTTCGCCGGCGACGGCGCTGCGCATCACCAGCTCCTTGCCGAGACACCAGAAGCCGAGGATGCCGATGCCGAACTGCCCCTGCACCATCAGTTCGCGGCGCTGCTGCAGCGTCAGGTTGCGTTTGCGCGAGTGGCCGATGTGGGTGGCGATGTGGGTCAGGGCTTCGGGACGCGGCAGCTCCGGGATCACGCCGCGGCCGTCGTCCTGGATCGACAGGCACAGGTCGCCGTCGATGCGCTTGCGCAGGATGTCGACGCGGCTGGCCCCGGCATCGAGCGAGTTCTGCACCAGTTCGGCGACGGCCTTGCGGGCGTCCTGCTGGCAGTGCGCCAGCCACTGGATCAGTTCGAACGGGTCGGCGGGGCGGACCTTGCCGGTCAGGACGGTCGTCGGTCGCTTGGAGGAGACCATGCGGCGGCGACTCTACCCGGGTCATCTGGGAAACCCGGTGTCGGGTTGCGCTACTGCACCCAGGGCCTGGCCTGCTTGATCGCCAGCTTGCCCTCGGCGGTGATCTTGAACTCGATCTCCATCGCGAACGGCAACCGCGCGCCGTACAGCGTCCGGAACTTCCGGTGGATCGTCACCAGTGCGGCCCGCAGTTCCTGCCGGTGCGCTTCGTTCAGCAGCGACTTGCCATCGCCGACCCGGTTGGACCGCGTGATCTCGGCGTCGCGCCGCGCGTTGGACGGGTGCAGCAGCAGTTCTTCGGGCACCGACGCGGCCTCCGGATTGGTCACCAGATCCTCGCCGACCTGCACGTTGACATAGAAGCGCCGGCCGTCGGTCGCGGTCGTCTGGTAGGCGACGTCGTCGGTCACCGCGACGCCATTGGCGAGTTCGCCGCGGTAGCTCGGCTGCAGCACGACGCCCATCGCGGTGGCCAGGTGGTCGACGCGATAGAACTCGCGTTCTTCGACGGCGCGGAAGTTCCACAGGCTGGCGAACACGCGTTGCACGGTCTTCTGCAGCGGCCCGGCATCGGGCTTGTGGGTGAACGAGTCGTACAGTCCCGCACCGGAGAACCCCGGCAGATCCTCGTTGTTGGTGCTCGAACGGCAGCGGATCGGCGTGCCGGCGGGGAACTTCGCTTGCACGGCCGCCAGTTCTTGCTGCAGGGCGGCCGGCATCTCGGCCTTCTCGATCTGCTTGCGCAGGTCGGACAGCGCGCGTTCGCGGGCCCTGGCGTCGTCGGCGAAGCCGGGCTGTGCCAGCATCGTCTTCGCGGCCTCGAACAATCCGGTCTCGCGCATGAAGGTGTCGTAGAACGAGAACGGCACCGCAAAGCCGTCGGGTACCATGCCCGCCGGCAGACCGATGTCGTGCAGGGCGGCGAGATTGGCGGCCTTGACGCCGATGCTGTCGGCATTGGCGAAGCCGAGTTCGGTGAACGGCAGGATCGCGGTCGCCTCGAGGTTGCGCCGCGGTGTCTGTGCCTGCTTTCCGCGCTTGTCGGCAAACCAGCGTTCGACCTCGTCGCGGGTCGCCTCGCGCAGCGTGTAGCCGTCGGCGGTCACCTGATAGTGCACGAACTTGTCGATCAGCGCGGTGATCAGCGGATCGTCGGCGGCGCCGCGGACATAGGCATTGGGCACATCGTCCTGCACCGCGCGCAGATTGACGTGCGACAGCGGCGTCTGCCGTTCACCGGTGATCATGCCGGCGACGCGTGGCAGTTCGGCCGGGATCGTCCGGTACAGCACGATGTCCTGCGGCCCTGGACGTTCCTCGTTCTGCATCAACCGCAACCGCCCGCACCCCGCGGCCACATGCATCGGCAGGAACGCGATGTCGGCGAACAACTGCTCGTCCTTGAACACCGGCAGCTTGCTGGCCGCATATTCGGCGCGATCGCGCTCGGTCTGCTCGTACGCCGCCGGCAGCGGGTGATAGGCGAGGTTCCCGCCGAGCATCGGGGCCTTGGCGACCAGCTGATCGTGTGCGGCCTTGATCTTCTCGAACGGATAGGCGTCGTTGGGTTCGAACTCGAAGGTGTACAGCCCAGGCTTGCCCGATGGCGAACCGAGCAGCGGCCGGTAGACCAACACACCCATCATCGCGCCGCCGCCGCGCCCGCCGCGGCCGAACGGGATGCCGACCCGGCCGACGAACATCGGATGCGCGCGGTGAGTGTTGGTGTTCATGAAGTACAGCGCCGGCTTGTCACCGAGCGGATCGGCCAGCACGAACTTGACGAACTCGAGGCCGGTCAGTTGCGTGTCGATCGCGACCTCGGTGCCCTGATAGGACAGCGTCTGGAACGTCGCGCGATCGGGGATCGTCGCCGTGCCATCTTCGATCTTCAGGTCCTCGGGTGGCACGCGCTCGCCGCCGCCTGCATTGCCGCGGCCGGGGCCGAAGCCGCCGCCAGGGCCACCGGGACCGCCGGGGAACCCGCCGCGTTCGTCGCGGGGCGGCGCGAGTTCCGTCGCCGCCAGCTGGCCGTCGCGATCGGCGTCGAGGCTCAACAGCGCGGACGCCGATTCCCTCACTTCGGCGGCATCGAGTTCGCCATCGCGATTGTCATCCAGTGCCGTCAGCAGCGGCGATGATCCGCCACCCATGCCGCCGGGGAACCCGCCCGGCCCGCCACCGCGACCACCGCGGCCGCCGCGGGCGCCGATCTCTTCGCCCGCCAGCCGACCGTCGCCGTTCTGGTCGAGCGTCTGGAGTTGCGTCGGCGCCGCGGTGATCTCGGCCGCCGAGAGCACGCCGTTCTTGTCGGCATCGAGTGCGGTCGTGATCGGGGCAGGGCGTGCGCCCCGGCCGCGACCACCCTGGGCGCTTGCAGGCGCGGACAGCCACAGGATCGTGAAGGGCAGGACAAGATGGAGCGGCGGGATCTTCATCAGGGCGCATGTAACGACACGGCATGAGCCGTTCCCGGGCCGGGACGAACGTCTGACAGAGCCCTGGTCAGCGCGATCGCCGCAGCAGCCACGCGGCGGTGGGCTTGCCCGGCAGTTTGCCATCGCTGCGCAGCACGACGGCCGTCGGCGTGCGACCGGCGAACGCCCCCAGTGGCAGCAACAGCGTTGCCTTGCTGCCCGCGGTGCCCGACCAGGCGGTTGCCGTCGTCCCATCGGCGAAGTGCAAGTCGAAGCTCGCGGTCAGCGGCTCGGCCCCCGGCCTGGTGAGGAAGACCCCAAGGCAGTCGCCGGCGGCCAGCGGGTCGCTGCGTGGCAGGGCGAGGCGTTGTTCGAAGCCCGTGGGGGTCCCGCTGGCTCGTCCGGCCGTGGCGGCGGTTGCGCCGGCGACGTCGAGATCGGTCAGCACGCGGAACGACTCGAATTGCAGCGTGACGCCTTGGGGCAGCCTGACGTGCACGTCGAACATCGCGCCGCTGCCGAGCGACACCACGGGCAACAGCAGGCGTTCACGGCCTGGTTTCCAGTCGGCGACCAACGGGCGCGGCGCCGAGTCGACGGTCACCGCGGCGTTGCCGCCGGTCAACTTGCCGCGCAGTTCGACATACAACGTCGCATCGCGCGGGTACAGGAACTGGTCCTTGGCGACCCGGGCGAGGAGGCGGGTGATTTCGGCACCGCCATGCGCACCGGGCACCAGCGTGCTGCCCCGCTGCGGGGCGGGAAGGGTGAAGCCGGCGGCGGCGCCGATCGGGAGTTCGGTCAATCCCGGTGGCGGCGGCAGCTCGAGGAAGACACGGCTGATGTCGTGCAGCGGCGACGGCACGCTGATCAGCAGGTGGCCGGGGAGTTCGAGAACGATCGTCGCCGCGATCCTGCCCTTGCCCCGCCGCAGACCGTCGACCAACGCGTCGACCGGCGTGATGCCGGCGCGGGCGGTGTTCCAGACCGGTTCGCCGAGCAGGCCGGCCAGCGCCTCGACGAACCAGGTGTGGGTGCCGGCGGCATTGCGCGAGAAGCTGGTGCCGGCCAACTGGATCGGGAGCGGGCCATCGACCGGCGGTTCGGCCACTGGCTTGCCGATCCCGGGATCCAGGAACCGCATGACGACATGGCCACCCGCAGGCAGCAGGTTCGTCGCCAGTTCCTCCAGACCGAACGTGCTGGCGTATTGCCAGGCGTCGCTGTCGGCATGCGCGCTGTCGATGCGTGGCCACGTCGGCGCCACGCCGTTGCGGATCGCCGTCGCGGTGGCGAGCGCAGCGAGACCAGCCCCGGTCGGTGTCCAGTGCGAATCGGCGCGCGCGAACAACGGCTCCGGCGATTGGGCCCAGATCGGAGCCACGTCGACGATCTCGACGCCGGCGGCGCGCAACGCGGCGCGGGCCTGGACATCGCGTTCCGGATGGGCGTCGTACGTGGGTGGCACGGCGCTGGTCAGCGTCGCCTCCTTGCGCGGCAGCGGCACGACGAGCAGCCGGGTGCCGAGCCGCTGCAGCCAATGCCGCAGCACGGCCAGCCGGTTGACGGCGACCTGCAGCGGCGTGCCATCGTTGTCGGCCACCGTCATGCGGTCGCGCATGAACAAGACGCCATCGCGCCCGGCGATCAGCGTCGCCGGTACTTCTGACAGCGTGCGGTAGAGCAGCGGCACCCAGGCGGCCAGCCCCAGCCGGCGCATCCGCGAGGTCTCGCGCAGGCGTTCTTCGAATTCGCGGGCCAGACTGCCGTCGAGGAAGTGCGCGGCAGCACGGCGCTGCTCCCGCTTCTGGGCCTCGATGCCGAACAACTTCGGCGGCGTTGCCGGCGACAGCAGATCGACGGCGGCCGAGCCAAACAGCGCCAGCAGCAACGTGCCGACCGCGATCAGCGACGCGATCCGCTGCGCTCTGGTGGCGACGATCGCCGCGCTGGGCGCCGCCACCGCTTCGCGCGGCGCCGGGCGTTCAGAACTGGAAGTAGAGGAACGGGACATTGTCCTGGTAGTGCAGGTGCAGCAGGGCGGCCAGGAAGCACGGTTGCAGCAGCAGCACCCACAGCGGATGGGCGCGAGCCGCGAGTCGTTGGCTGCTCGGCAGGGTCCAGGTGATGGCGGCGGCGGCGAGCAGGCCGGTCCAGGCGAGCGGGGTCGTCAGCGCGGCAACGTTCGTCGGCGCGCCGGCCGGCCCCAGGCCGAGCATCGCGCCGGCATATTGGATGGCGTGACCGAGTCCGGTGGCGCGGAACAGCACCCAGCCGAACAGCGCCAGCACGAAGGTGATCGCCACGCGCACCGCGGTCGGCGCCACGCCGTACCAGGGTCGCTTGCCGGCCAGCCGTTCGATCACCAGCCAGAAGCCCTGATAGCCGCCCCAGGCGACGAAGTTCCAGGCGGCACCATGCCACAGGCCGCCGAGCAGCATCGTCAACGCCAGGTTGACATAGGTCCGCACCGGCCCTTTGCGGTTGCCGCCGAGCGCGATGTACAGGTAGTCGCGCAGCCAGTTGGACAGCGACATGTGCCAGCGCCGCCAGAACTCGGTGATGCTCTGCGAGTGGTACGGCGAATCGAAGTTGAACGGGAACTTGAAGCCCATCATCAGGCCCAGCCCGATCGCCATGTCGCTGTAGCCGGAGAAGTCGAAGTAGATCTGGAAGGCGTAGGCGGTGATGCCGAGCCAGGCGTCGAGCAGCCCCAGTCCTTGCGCATCGGGCACGGCGAACGCGCGGTCGGCGATGCCGGAGATCGTGTCGGCCAGCAGCACCTTCTTGGCGATGCCGGTCTGCAGGAACAGCACGCCCTGGTAGAAGCCGTACCAGGTGTGTTCGCGAGTCCGCAGTTCGTGCTCGACCACGGCGTAGCGGACGATCGGCCCGGCCACCAGTTGCGGGAACATCGACACGTAGCACAGGAAGTCGATGAAGCTCGACGCCGGCCGCACCTCGCCGCGGTACAGGTCGATCGTGTAGCTCATCGTCTGGAACGTGTAGAACGAGATGCCGACCGGCAGCACGACCGCGGTCCAGCCGAAGTCGCCGGCGAAACCGCAGGCCTGCAGCAGCGTGCGCGCGGTGTCGACGCCGAAGTTGGCATACTTGAAGTAGCCGAGCAGGCCGAGGTTGGCGACCATCGACAGCACCAGCTCGCGGCGGCCGTTGCCGGTGCCCGCCGCGCGCTGCCGGGCGATCCTGCCGCCGAGCCAGTAATCGATGACGCTGCTGGCCAGCATCAGCAGCACGAAGTCGGGTCGCCACCAGCCGTAGAACACGAAGCTGAAGGCCGAGATGGTCAGCGCCTTCAGTGCGCGCGGGGACAGCGCGTATGCCAGCAGGAATGCCGGCAGGAACAGATACAGGAAGACGGCGCTGCTGAAGACCATACGCGAACGACAACGGCTGCTTGCCGCGAGCGTGGTGTTCCCCGGCAGCGGGCATCCTATCGTGGTCGGCGCGTCGTGCAACAGCGGCGCCAGCGACGGCAGCGGTTCCGGAAGTCAGATTCGACTGCCGTTTGCAAGGCCAGCAAGGGCGCCGGCTGCAGGCCGGCGGCCGATGAGACGGCAAGGCCCCCTTTCCCCCACGGGGCTAGTCTGGTTGGCGGCGAGGCACGACAAGGGCGCGGGCTGCGGACGGCAGCGCCGGCCGGTCAGCTTGTGTCGTGCAGCCTGCGTCCGAGAGCGAGCCCTCAGGATGACGACCAGGTCGGCCGCCGACCTCACCGGGTGGGTGCCGCGGTGCAGGTAACGGTTTCGGTAGAGCCGCTCGATCACGATGCCAAGCGCCATCAGCAGCCAGCCGACCACCACCGAGTTGGCGTCGTGGTGGCAGATGCTCCATCCCGTGCCTGGTCTTCGCTTCGTTGAACCCCTCGTTCTCGATCTCCCAGCGGCTCTTGGCCATCTTGAACAGCGCTTGGCTGCTCACTTCATCCATCGGGTAATCGGTCAGCCAGTAGGCCTCGATGGTTGTTTTCCCAGCGCGGTATTGGAGGTACCGGATGACCCGCACTTGACGCCAGTTGAGACCTTCCCAGGGTTGAAACCCACCCTCATCCCAGATCTCGACGCGCTCACCACGATGCTCGAAGGTCTGGTCCGGCGGGCGGGAGTTGAACCGCACCTGAGCACGGCCGAACAGGTCCGGCAGGTTCTTCTTCAGCCGCACGATGGCGTGCAGCCCGACCTCCTGCACGAGATTGAGGAACGGAGCGCAGGCGAACTTCGCGTCAGCCGCGACGTAGTCGGCGAAGCGCGCGCCCAACGAGGACACGCAACGACGCAGCAATCTCTGACCCGCCACGAGTTCGCTGTCACCGGGCCCATAGGGCTCGACATCGAGCGGCAGCGATACCCCGACACCGACCACGCTGATCGCGGCGACTTCATGGCGGTGCCCGATCACCACGTCCTTGTCGTCGCGTTGCGGGCGACAGAGATCGCAGACCGATGTCGAGCCGCCGGTATGCCCCGCGGAGGTGCCGTCCACGGCGAGCCCAATGCGCGAGCCGCCGGCAAAGACCTTGTTGCACTTGGCGAGCCGAGCGGTGGCCACCAGGGCGTCGCGAGTCACCTGCGGATCGAGCCGCTCGTTGAAGTAGGCCAGCGCGTCTTGCTGAAGCTCCGGCTCAGCGCCAACCCCGAACCGTGCCGCTTCGTACGAGTCGCTCGACGCCGTGAAAGGACGTGGTCTGCAGGATCTGGCCGGCGAGTTGCGCCCAGATCAGATCTTGCGCCGGAATCTGCGGGCGCTTGCGCCCGTCCCCAGGATGCGTGACGTAGTGCTCGAGACGAAGCGTCCTGCTGGCGTAGTCCCGCACCTTCCGGATGCTGGGACCGCTTCTCATTACATCGTCTGGCGACGCAGGAGCACGAGGAGCTGGGCGTTCGCATTGAACACCTCAGTGACTGCATCCCGGAACTGGCGGCCGGCATCGACCCTGCGCTGCACCTCCTCGACCCACTCGTCAGGGATCCGCTCGACGCGTTTCTTGCCATCGAGCATGTAGGTCAGCATCCAGATGGGATGCCCCTTCTCCTTCGCGCAGTGGCACGTCGGTCTGCCACAGCGACGATGGCAAAGGGCAAGCGAGCCCGGCAGTGCGTCCTCGGGCAGCTTGAGCACCCGCACGAGGGAGAACTTCTTCTGACGAAGGCGTGAGGCGTCCTCGCCTCTGGGCTCGGTCTTCATCTGCGTACTACATTACCTACAGTTTCGCCGTTTCGCAAGTCGAAAGCGCAAACGCGAAAATAGGCACGCTACGGAGCGCCCGCCACGCCCTGACCTTGCTCCTGCTGGACGGCGGCTCTCGGACGATCAGCCGTCACCTACTTCCGAAACTGCTGGCGACGGAGCGACGGAGCGACGCGCACGTGAGCACCGCCTCGGTCTTCGCCGGTGGTGGGCCGCCGCTGCGGATCAGCGCGTCGTCAGCTCGAGCGCAGTGCCGCTTGCCAACGGTACCACTAGAATCTGTTCGTTCCCCGTCGTGCGCTCGGCCGGAGGCGTCACCTTCGTGAACGGCCAGCGGCTGCGGATTCGCACCGGACCATCGCCGCCGGCAACCCGTTGCAGCGCCGCGCTGACCAACGCGCCGTCCTGCCAGGCGAGGTCGACCCGGACGCCGCCGCGGGCGCGCAGTCCGGTGACCCTGCCGCTCGGCCACGCCCGCGGCAGGGCGGGCAGCAGGTGGATCGTGAAGTCCTCGCCTTCCCGTTCGCGATGACTCTGCAGCAGCAGCTCGGTGATCGCGGCGGTGCCGCCGAAGTTGCCGTCGATCTGGAACGGCGGGTGCGCGCAGAACAGGTTCGGGTAGCTGCCGCCGTGGTGCATGTCGAAACCGAGCTGGCCGATCGGCCGCAGCAGGTTGGTCAACAGTCGCAGCGCGTGATCGCCGTCGTGCAGTCGTGCCCACAGCAGCGCCTTGTGCGCCAGCGCCCAGCCGGTGCCGTCGTCGCCGCGACGTTCGAGGCTCACGCGCGCCGCCGCCGCCAGTTCGGGGGTGCCGGACGGCGTGATCTGGTCGCCCGGGTAGAGCCCGTACAGATGCGACACATGGCGATGGTGCGGCTCGGGTTCGTCGAAGTCGTGCAGCCACTCCTGCAACTGGCCGTGCTTGCCGATCCGGTGCGGCAACAGGCGCGCGCGCGCCGCCGCCAGTTCGTCGCGGAACGGCGCATCGACGCCGAGTTCGTGCGCCGCGGCGATGGTGTTGCCGAACAGTTCACGGACGATCTGCTGGTCGACCGTCGGGCCCATGCAGAGGTGCGCGGTCTGGCCGTCGGCCGTCCGGAACGCGTTCTCCGGCGAGTTGCTGACCCCGGTCACCAGCCGGCCGTGCTCGGGTTCGGTCACCAGCGTGGCGAGGTAGAACTGCGCCGATTCCTTCAGCGTCGGATAGACGCGGCGCAGGTACGCGCGATCGGGAACGAACTCGTGGTGCTCGAACAGATGCCGGCACAACCAGCCGCTGCCGGAGTTGGTGGCGCCCCAGCTCGCGTGCTCGCCAGGCGACGTGAAGCCCCAGACGTTGGTGATCACGTGCGCGACCCAGCCAGGCGCGTCGTAGTAGGCGCGCGCGGTCTTGCGCCCCGGTTCGACCAGCGACTCGATCAGCCGGATCATCGGTTCGTGGCACTCCGGCAGATCGGTGGTCAACGCCGGCCAGTAGTTCATCTGCACGTTGATGTCGAGGTGGTAGTCGCCGTTCCACGGGGTCTGGTACTCGGGCGCCCACAGACCCTGCAGGTTGGCCGGCAGCGATCCGGGCCGCGAACTGCTGCGCAGCAGATGGCGGCCGAACGCGAAGTACGTCGCGAATAGATCCGGATCGGCGGCGCCGCCGGCGAGTTCGCGCAGGCGCTGCGCCGTCGGCAGCGCGCGGCGGTCGTGGCCGCCGAGGTCGAGCGTGGTGGTGTCGGGTCGCGCCAACGGTTGTTGCGCCGGTGCCCCGAGCGGGCCGGCGTAGGTCGTCGCGGCGACGAGCAGGAGCCGCGCCTGCTTGCTGCCGCGTACCTGCAGCGTGTCGGCGGCGGTGACGAGCTTGCCATCTGTGCTGACGGTCAGGGTCGCGGTGAACGCCACGCCGTCGCCGCCGCGACCGTCGCTCAGCGCGCCGGTCAGCTCAAGCCGGCCGTCGATGGCGCGCGTCGTGGCGCGTTCCTTGCGGCGCAACGCGATGTCGAAGTCGACGGGCTGGTCGGTGTGCAGTTGCAGTTCGATCGCATTGGCGACGTGCAGGCGCCGCTGGTGGTGCACGCCGGCGTGAGCGAACGCGACCGTTGCCTCGGCCGGGGTGAACGACAGGGTCCTCGCGTAGTCGCGCACTTCCCCGGCGAGCGGCTGGCCATCGGCCTGCCGCCAGATCAGTTCGAGATCGCCGAGGGTCTGGTAGCAGCCGAACGGCACATCCTTGCCGTTGCCATGACCGCTGCCCTTGCCGGCGCAGGTGAACGTGTCGTTGACGAGCTTCTCGGCCGCTGCGTAGCGCCCCTCGAGCAGCAGCTTCCGGATCGCCGGCAGATTGCCGTGCGCATCCTTGCGGTCGGCCGCGGGATCAGCGCTGCCGCTCCACAGCGAGATCTCGTTCAGCACGATGCGATCGCGTGCGACGCCGCCGAACCAGGACGCGCCGAGCCGACCATCGCCGAGCGGGTACGCCTCGACGAACTTCGTCGCCGGGCGATCGCTCCACAGTCGCGGTTGGTCCGATGCCGGCGCGCGCGTGCCGACGAACGTCAGGGCGCCGGGCAGCGTCGGCGTCGGGCGTTCGGTCTGGCGGTGCAAGCGCGGCCACAGCAGATTGGCGTGATCGGCGCCGTTGCCATTGCCGCCATCGGTGACGTGGAGTCGCAGCTGCTTGCCGCCGGCCACGTCGACGACGATCGGGATCGGGGCCGCGCCGCCGCGGACCACGGGCGTCGTATGCGCCGTCTTGCCATCCACCTGGACCACCAGCGCGATCGAACCGTTGCCGCCGCGTTCGGCGGCGACGCCGAACCAGCACGAGAACCAGCGGACCTCGCCGGGCAGCGCGAACACCAGTTCGGCCGGCGCATGCGTGCCGATGCCGGCGTCCGCCGTGATCTCGCCGACCGCCAGCGGCAGGCCGTCGACGCTGGCATCGTCGTGGGCGGTGCCCCAGCCGCAACTTGCGGAGGTGGCGTCACGGAGCCGCAGCGGCAGGTCTTCCGGGGTCTGGGCGAGCAGGAACGACGGCAACAGCAGCCAGACGCAGCGCATCGATGCATCATGCCGGGCCGGTTGGCCGGCGCGAGCGCGATCAGGGCAGCCAGGTCTCGGTCGCGTAGTCGAACACGCGGTCGATCTGGTCGCCGTTCCAGTGGTAGCGCAGCGGTGAGGTCGGGCGCGGAATGCCGACCGCCTTGGGCGTGAATGCGCCCAGGCACTGCCCGCGCGGATCGCGGACGCTCGGGTAGACGACGCCGCGGCTTTGCGCCTGCCGCAGCGCGTCGCCGAGCGCCTGACCGCGGCGCCAGTCGTCCGGATCGAGCGCGGCACGGAATCGCGTCTGGCCGCGCAGGTCGTGGAAACGATCGTCGATGCGGCCGACCAGCACGCGCATGTCGACGTCGAGCGCCGGCTCCTTGGTGGCGGCGTAGAACCGCTGCATGTGCCAGCGGGTCTCGGCGATCGCGGTCGCGCGCCGGTTGGCGCAGTAGTAGGCGCCGTGGCGGCCGTCGGCGAAGCGCGATGGTCGGCGGTGCGCGAACGGCCCCATGACCCAGGAAGCGTTCGGGCCGGCGACGCGTTCGGTCGGCGGCACGATCGCGATTTCGCCGATCTCGTCGCGGATCCGCGGATTGGTCAGGCTCTCGATCTCGGCGAGCACGTCCCATGCCGCCGGATCGCCGAGCCGTTCGAACAACGCGATCGGCGGGAAGCGCGTCGGGATGATCCGGAACGCTTGCGGCCAGCGGACGCGGCGGATCGGCGGCAGTGGCGCGGCGGCCCTCGAGGTCGCGGTCATGCGCCGCCGCCGCGGGCGTGGTCGAGCACGGCGCGAACCTCGGCCAGGTCGCTGACGTCGCCCGCGAGCATGCGCTGCAACGCGGTCTGGCCGCCGAGCAGTTCGTTGGGCCGGTGGATCCAGGCGTCGGCGCGTTCGGGTTGCGGGAACAGGATCTGCAGCGCCTTCCAGATGCCGAGCAGCCAGCTGATCCGGCGGATCACGTCCTGCGGCACCCGCTGGGCGCGCCCGGCCTTCCACTGGAAGAACGTCGCGCGGGCCGGCTCGCCCAGCAGGGTGCGGGCGTCGTCGCCCGACAGTCGCCAGGCGTCGGCGAGCTGGAAGAACGCGCGCAGCGCGATCGCGACCTTGGCGGGGGTCGCGGCGATCTTTGCCGCTGCTTCGGCGAGGCCGGTCGTGGTCAGCGGATGGGCCATGAGTCCAAGAATAGACCAGAGTGGACTATCCGTCCAGATCCAGACTCGACGGCACCGCGTTCGTCAGGCCATTCGTCAGGGCCTGGCCAAGGCGGCGATCTCGGCCGCGAGGGCGGACCGGAAGGCCTCCAGGGCCTGCACTCGAGCCTCCGGCATGCCGATGGCGAGAGCGCGCGGGCGAACATCGAATCCGGCGAGGGCCCAGCCGACCGTCAATGGCGAGAATCCGCCGTCTTTCTGCGCAGCATCGACCAACGCTCGCCGCAGGTCGCCGCCGGTCGCCAACAGCAGGCGCAGGTCCTCGAGATCGCGAGGTTCCCGGCGGTGCAACAGAGTGCCCAGCTTGTTGACCAGGATCTCGTGGCGGGTGTCGACCAGGATGCGATGCTCGCCGAGCGCGGTTTCGTGCGGCGGCTCCGCGTGGGGGACCGGTTCGGCGACCAGATCGACCAGCACGGTCTCGGCATCGCACTGGACGCGCAGTCTGGCGAACGTGTCGGATCGCTGCATCGTCTCGACCGGCAGGCCCGAGTGCCGGATCGCGGCCAGCGCCTCGTCTGGCAACCTGCCGAGGGTCGATGCACCGTGTACGAACAGATCCAGGTCGCGCGTGGTTCGCTGGTGCTGGTGGAAGCCGACGAGCGCGGCGCCGCCGGTCAAGGTCCAGCGCGGGCGCAAGGGCGCCAGCAAGGTCAGCATCCGGGTTTGCGCCGGCGTCAGTCCGCTCACGGCACGATGCCCCAGGTGCGCAGCAGCCATTCCCAGAACGGCTTCGTCCGTCCGAGGTCATCGCGCAGCATCGGCCAGCGGTCGCGGATCTGCTCCACGGACACGAACGAGAAGACGTCGTCGGGCTTGGCCTGCCGCATCAGCTTGCTGGTCAGGTAGGCCTGGGTTGGAGCGTCGGCGTCCGCGAGCAGTTGCTGGAAGCTCGTCAGCGTCAGGTCCGTGTCCCACAAGAAGTACGGACGCCCCTGGGCGTCGCACATTCGTTCCGTCGGGGTCGGGTTCAGGACCGGCATGGGGGGCACGATACCGTGACGGCGGTCGGCCAACACATTCCTGGTTGCTGCGTAGCAGGCGCATGCTGCCGATCCTCGATGCTGGCGTCGATCGTTCCGTTCCCGGGGTAGTTTCGCGTCGGCTGGTGATCGCCGGCGCCGGGCTGGCGTTGGCGTCGCTGGCGACTGTCCGCGCGCAGGATCCGGTGGCGCAGGTTGGCAAGGAGGCGGGAGCGGCGGGCGTGCTGCTGGCCGACTTCGTCGCGGCGATGCGGCCGCAGGCGCAGGCGGTGGCGCTCGGCGATGAGGTCGCCGAGGACAGCTACCTGTTCGCGGCGGCCAGCCTGGCGCGACGGCTGCGCGAACTGCCGGCCGGCGACTACCAGCCGTTCCCGCTGCTGCCCGACACCGAGACGGCGCGGCTGCATCGCGAACTGCCGCTGATCATCGAACTGGTCCGCGTCCGCAAGAACGCGAAGATCCCGCTGCACAACCACGGCGGCACGCTCGGGCTGATCGTCGGGTTGCAGGGTGAGATGCAGGTCCGCAACTATCAGCTCGCTGATCCGGCGCAGGGCTTCCTCGGCGACACGGTGCGTCTGCGACAGACCAACGATGGTTGGGTCGCGCCCGGTCGCGTGTCGACGCTCGGCAGCACGCGCGACAACTTCCACGAGGTCGACGCCGGGCCCGAAGGCGTGGTCGTGTTCGACGTGTTCACGGTGCTGCAGCGCGGTCTGCCGAGCCGGTTCTGGGACCTCGAGGCGAACCCGGCGACCCCGGACCGCCGCTTCTGGAATGCGCGCGTGCGGCCGCGCTGACGTTCAGTCGGCCATTGGCTCCAGATGCCGATCGCGCAGCAGCAACGCGCCGACCAGCAGCGACAACAGCGCGATCGCGATCGGGTACCAGAGCCCGCTGTAGATGTCGCCGGAGAACGCGACGATCGACGCCGCGATCAGTGGCAGGAAGCCGCCGAACCAGCCGTTGCCGATGTGGTAGGGCAGCGACATCGACGTGTAGCGGATCCGCGTCGGAAACAGTTCGACCAGCCAGGCGGCGATCGGGCCGTAGACCATCGTCACGTACAGCACCAGTACCAGCAGCAACAGGAACACCGTCAGTCGGTCGATCCGGGCAGGATCCGCGGCGCGGGTCTTGCCGTCGGCGAGTGGCACCGTGATCGACTGCCAGCCGGCGGCATCGAGCGCGCGATCGAACGCGGCCTTGTCGTAGCCCTGGACCGGCGGTTGTCCCGCGACATCGAGCACCAGCGGGGCGCCCGCTTGCCCCGGCGCCAGCGTGAACGGCACGCCGCGGCCGTTCAGGTGCTGGCGGGCGCGGTCGAGGTCGGAAGCGGCGCTCTTCGGCGGCAGCACGATCTTGCGCGCGGCATCGGCGATCGCGGCGAGCGTCAGTTCGACGTCGTTCAGCCGTTCGCCCGAATGCAACACGACCGGCGCCTGCTGCATCTGGGTCGCCAGCGCCGGGTTGGCCGCCGCGGTCAGCGCGCGGAAGATCGGGAAGTAGGTCAGCGCGGCCAGCGCGAAGCCGCCGAGGATCAGCTTCTTGCGGCCGATCCGATCCGACAGCCAGCCGCAGACCAGGAAGAACGGCGTGCCGACGACGAGCGCTCCGCCGATCAGCCAGTAGGCGTCGACCCAGTGGACCTTCAGCGTGCTGGTCAGGAAGTACAGCGCGTAGAACTGACCCGCGTACCAGACGACGCCCTGGCCGGCAGTGGCGCCGAACAACACCGCCAGCACGATGCGGGCGTTGGGCCAGCGCAGGAAGCTGTCGCGCAGCGGCGTCTTCGAGCCCTTGCCTTGCGCCTTCATCGCGGCGAACACCGGCGACTCGTGCAGCTTCAGGCGGATCCACACCGACAGGATCAGCAGCAGCACCGACAGCAGGAACGGCAAGCGCCAGCCCCAGGTGTCGAAGCTGTCGGCGGACATCGTCGAGCGGATGCCGCCGACGACGAACAACGCGAGCAGCAGCCCGATCGTCGCAGTGGTCTGGATCCAACTGGTGTAGAGCCCGCGCTTGCCGTCGGGGGCATGTTCGGCCACGTAGGTGGCGGCGCCGCCGTACTCGCCACCGAGCGCGAGCCCCTGCAGCACGCGCAGCAGCACCAGCAGGCCCGGCGCCCACGCGCCGATCGAGGCGTAGGTCGGCAGCACGCCGACCAATGCGGTCGAGCAGCCCATCACCAGGATGGTGATCAGGAACGTGTGCTTGCGACCGATCAGGTCGCCGAGCCGGCCGAAGACCAGGGCCCCGAAGGGGCGCACCGAGAAGCCGACGCCGAACAGGCCGAGGCTGGCAAGGAACGCGAGGGTCTCGTCACCGGGCGGGAAGAACAGCTTGCCGAACGTCGCCGCGAGGATGCCGTAGATGTAGAAGTCGTACCACTCGAAGACGGTGCCCAGCGAGCTGGCGGTGACGACGGTGCGGACGGACGGCGGGGGCGACACGTGCATGGGGCCGCGGCAGTTGTTCCGGCGCGGCCCCCGTTCGTCAATGACCGGTCGTCAGTTGCTGCCGATCACGATCCGGAACGCGTTGCTGGCGTTGGCGCCGAGCGCGTTGGCGCCCGCGTCGAGGATCAGGTGCTGCTCGAACACCCGCACACCCAGCAGCGGGACCGAGTTCGGGATCGATCGCGACGTGGTCACCGCACCCTGGGCATTGGTGACGACACTCGTCAGCGCATCGGGGCTGACATACAGGTTGCACGCCGGCGCACCGAGGCCACCGAACGAGAACGGCAGCGCCCCGCCGCTCCAGCTCGTGTCCGAGACGCCGAGCACCTGCGCGCCGGCCGCATTGGCCTTGGCCAGGGTCAATGCTTCGGTCAGGCTGCCGCCGAGACTCGGATTGCCGGTGATGCTGAGCTGCGGCACCAGGAACGAACCGCCGCCGCCCTGGCACAGCACCCGCACGGCCGGCCGCGTGACCAGGGTCGAGTTGGCCCAGGCGGCGGTGGATGACGCGCGGAACGAGCAGGTCGTCGTCGTGCCTGCCGTCAGGTTGCTGAGGTTGGTCGTCTGCGCCGCGTGGTTGACGCCGATGAAGAACGTGCCGGCTGGCACATTGACCGGCGTCGCGAAGGTCGCGGCGTAGAAGGCCTGGCCGGCGCCGATCGTCACGGTGGTCGTCGCCAACGGCGTGGCCGCCGGTTGCGTGCCGGCGAGCAGGTAGAGGCCGGCGTTGACGGTCACCGGCGAGCCGCCGGGCGCCGCCGAGAATACTTCGAAGCCGGTCACCTGCAGCGCCGTGGCCGCAGTGAGCCGGTAGGCATACTCGTTGGCGCGGACCGCGACCGAGAGCGTGCCGCCAGCCGGGTTGATCGAAGCGCAGACCGGCGGGGCCTGCGTGCTGCCGGCGCAGCCGACGCCGAACGACTGCAGCAAGCCTTCGACGCGGCCGAACGACACGCACAGACCGAAGTCGGCATCGACCGCAGGCGTTTCGACGTGACCGTCGAGCGCGATCAGCGGCGCCGAGACCTCCACGGTCCACACGCCGGCCGCCGGCGAGTTGATCAGCACGCACTCGACGGTGTCGCGCGCGTCGGCGCTGCCGCCGGGCGTCGAGTAGTTGCCGGCCATCAGGCCCTGATTGCCCCAGTAGACCGTGCCGTTCGGAGCCGTGACCTTCAGGTCGAGGTTGTTGACCGCGGTGAAGCCGGCCGGCAGCGTCGGCGCCGGATCGGAGAACACCATCGCGACCTTCAGTTCGCCATCACCGGCCTGCACGGTGATCGGGTAGCTGACCGAGCCGCCTTGCACCAGGACATCGGTCTCGTCGACGATGAACATGCGCGCGCGGTTGTCGTACATCGTGCGCAGGTCCGGGAAGCCCCAGCCCTGGTGTTCGCGCCGGTTGTCGGTGCTGGCAGCGCTGAACGAATATTGCCGCGCGTTCGCGTACATCAACGCGCGGTGCGTGGCGTTGTGGGCGCGGTTCTGGAAGCGGGTGCCGCCCGGCACCCGCGGCGTGTTGTTGAAGATGTGGTCGGTGTACATCTGCATCGCCAGCGCGTTGTGACCGGCGACGATCGGCGTGGCACCCGAGGTGCCGCCGAAACCGGTGTAGGTATCACCGGCGGCATAGCCGGCGGCGCCGGTGCGGTCCGAGCACAGGATGGCGTCGTAGTAGGCGCACAGGTTCGGCTTGATGCGGCCATCGGTGGCCGGGCCGATGCTGGCGCCGCCGGCGTCCCACGAATCGTCGGCGCGGTCGCTGTTGTTGCGGTGTTGCACGCCGCCGATCGACATGACGTTCTTGGCCCACGCCTGTGGCCGCGAGCTGCGGTTGCCGGTGTTGCTCTGGCTGTTGGTCCAGACGATGTCGTGGTCGAACAGGATGTCGTCGGCATCGACCGAGACCGAGGTGTATTCGGTCGTCGTGTTATCGCCCCACGACGCGGTGGTGAACATCACGTCGTGGGTGGAGACCAGCGCCTGCACGACGTTCCAGCGCGACGTGGTGACCGTCGAGTACTGGGTGAAGAACAACTGGATCCCGGGCGCCATGCCGCGCGCCGCGGCCAGTGTGCTGCCGTTGCCGGCGATGATCCCGGACGTGCAGTGGCCATGGTCGTCGGCGCCGCCGCCGCTCAGCACGTTGATCGCCGGCAGCGTGAAGTGCGGGTGCGTCGCTTCGATGCCTTCGTAGACGTGACCGTTGATGCCGGTGCCGGTGTAACCGCCGGCCGTCTCGACATAGTTGCCGCCGCCCTGGATCCGGGCGTTGTCCATGTCGTTCTCGGCGGGCGTCCAGCGATCGACATAGGTGACTTCGTCGAAACGGACCACCTGCAGCAACTGCGTGCTGTCGAGCGATACCGAGAACAGCACCGAACCCGGCTGTTCATCCTCGATCACGCCACCGAGTGCGCGGATCTTCGCCGCCAACGCCGGCTTGTCGAAGCGCTTGTCGGCGACCAGCAGGTTGTAGCGGCGCGCCGCCACGTACTCGCCCTTCACCAGTTCGTCGAACAGGAACTTCTCGAGCCGATAGGCGGGATGGAACTGACCGACCCAGCGCACCGTGCCGTGACCCGCCAGGTTGGCGGCGCCGCCACCGTCGAGGCGGACCAGGTAGCTCCATTCGGGCAGGTAGCCGACGATGCGACCGCCGGCGGTCGCGATCGCGGCGCGGAACGCGTCGCCTGGCTTGTCCTTGCCCTGGACGATCCACAGACCGGTGTCTTCGGCCGCTTGCAGGTGCGCGGGTACCGGCGGTTGCAGGCGCAGCGGGTCGAAGGTCGCGTAGCGCAGGTTCAGCGCCGGTGCGGGCGACTCGGCAAGGGTCTGGGCGACCAATGGAACCGGGAGCAGACCGCAGAGGGCGGCCCGCAGCATGGTGCGATCGAGCATGGGATTTCCAGGGGGCAGGACGGGAACGGGTCCGGCGATCCGGACTCGGGGAGGATAGCGTGCCCCTGGTACCTGCCCAGGTGGGGGCGCCGAGGCGGTGTAACCGCGTTGTCCCGTTCGCGATGCCCGGATTCGCCCTGCGCGCCTTGCTGTCGGCCGTTCAGCGCCGCGGCCGGCCCCAGATCTTCTTCAGCTCGGCGTAGCCGCGTGGATCGACCCGTTCGAGCTCGACGCGGACGAACGGGTAGAAGTCATTGGTGCCGAAATACGCCTCGGTCGACTCGGCAAACCACTCCTGTTCATTGGTCAGCGCGTAGTGGCGTTGTTCGCCGCCCTGGATGTGCAGCACCTTGTCATAGACGCCGGCCTGCTTGCTGGCGCCAAACGCGGCGCGGATGCCGGCATGGCCGTGGCCGAGCACGCGATGGTGATAGCCGTGCGCGAGTTCGTGCAGCACCATGAACGGCTGCTGGTGGCACCAGTCGAGGAAGTTCCTGGCGTTGGCGATCTCGACGCCGGGCGCCAGGAACTCGCGGCCCGGTTCGTGTTCCTTCAGCCACTGCGGCGACGGGTGGTAGAACATGCAGTTCTTCTGGTGGATCGCGGCTTCGTCGCCGACCCAGATCGGAATCGCGCGCAGCTTGCCGAGCGGCTCGTCGGCGATGCGCCGACCGATGACGAACAACTGGTTCTCGAGCAGTGCCATCACGTCGGCGTGCAACGGCGACTTCGCGAAGTCGTCCTTCACGTGCACGGCGAACCCGTGCACCGTCTTGGTCGACCAGCCGGTCGGCAGCGGGTCCGGCGCCGGATCCTGCGCGAACGAGGTCAGCAGCAGCGCGAGCGCCGCTAAGATCGGCGAGGTTCTCATGGCTTGGTGAACACAGCGTAGTCGGCCTGGCCGAGACCCTTGGCGATCGCCTGATCCATCGCCGCGATCACCGACGGCAGCACCAGCAGCCGTTCCTTGCCGGCGGTCTGGTGCATCAGGCGCGCGTCCTTTCGCGCCATCGTCAGTTCGAAACTGGCGGCGCCGGTGCCGGCTTTGGCGACGCGTTGGCCGAGGAACGGCAGCGCGGCGCCGGGTTTGAACACGTCGAACAACGCGAGCATCTGCTCGGCGGTCACGCCGGCACCGCGACCGATCGCCAGCACATCGGCCATCGCCGAGGCCATCGCGAAGAACACCGAGTTGCCGGCGAGCTTGTGCACGGCGGCGAGGTCGGGCCGTTCGCCGACCCAGAACACCTTGCCGGTCATCGCCGCGAGATGGTCCTGCAGCGCGTCCGCGTCCGCCTTCGGGCCGGCCAGCAGCATCAGGCCGCTCGCTTCGCGGGCGTTCTGTGGCGACATGAACACCGGTGCGGGCACATAGCGCACGCCGGCCTGGCGCAGCCGGGAGAAACGGGCGGCGACCAGCGCCGGATCGTTGGTCGAGTGGTCGATGACCGGCGCGCCGCTGGCGAGACCAGGGCGCAGGGCCTCGATCACCGCGTCGACGGCGTGATCCTCCGAGAGCACGAGGTGCACGTGCGTGGCGCCGGCGACCGCGTCGGCGGGGTTCTTGCCGGCAAGGGCGCCGCGTGCGGTCAGCGGCGCGAGTTTGTCGGCAGTACGGTTCCAGAGGCGCGGCCGGTGGCCCTTCTGCAGCAGGTTCTCGGCCATGCCGGCCCCGAGCAGGCCGGTGCCGAGGATTGCGATCGTGGTCATCACGGCACGGTAGTCGGCGGCTGCCGTGCTGTCAGGGGCGCAGCCGCCGGGTTCGCGAGGTTCAGCGCAGCCGGGCAGCGCGCAGCAATTCGTCGGCCCAGCCGATGTCGTCGGCGCGCAGTTCTGGCAAGGGTTGCTGCCGGTAGTCGAGTCGCAGATCGAAGCTGCCGGTGGCGTAGACACTGTCGAGCGCCGCCCGTACGGCCACCATCGGGCCACTCTCGCCGGGCCGCAGCGGCAGTTCGAACCGCGGGATCGGATCGCGGAGCGAGAACGGCAGCAACTCGGCGCGGGGCCGACGTTCGCCGCGGCTGACCAGGATCCGGTAATCGGTGTCCGGCTGCGGGCCGCGCAACGGCATCGGTTCACCGCTGCGCAGCAGGTCGATCTCGACGAGGGATGTCGCGGTGTCGAGGATCAATCGTCGCTTGGCTTCGTAGATGCGACGGCCGCGGCCCGGTCGCTTGTTGATCGGGGACACGATCGCGAGGACCGTGACGGTGTCGCCACCTCCGGCGGGGCGAACCTCCAACCAGGTCTCGCGGACGCGATCGGAGAGCGGGATTTCGACCGCCACCACTGGCCGCAAAGGCGAACGGACCGCCGCTGGGCCTGCCAACTCCAAGCCATCCCTGTCGCGATACCGCCGTTCCTCCAGGCACAAGACATGGGCTGGGCGCAGCAGCGGACCGAGCGCCCGTTGCAGGTGCGCAATCAACCCGTGCTGGATCCCCGGCCAGAGGCTCGGATTCTCCATGAACGGGTCCATGCCCGGGAACGGACTCGGCATGCCGACCAGCATAGCCGACATGTGGCCAGGCCCCGGTCAGGGCTTCCGCGCCCGCAGCACCGGCACGTGCCAGACCGCGTAGCGCAGCGGATCCATGATCGCCGCGATGCTGTCGTTCCACATCGCCAGCTGTTCAGCCAGCGTCTGGCCGGTGTGTTCGGCAATCGACTCGGCATAGCCGTCGCGCCACGCTTCCCAGATGCGCGCGAACACCTCGCGCGGCACGCGCAGACTGTCGACGATCAGGAAGTCCATCGTGACGTCCAACAGTCCGAGCCGCCGCGCGATCGCCGGGGCATTCCGGCCGATGAACAGCGAACTGCCGGTGGCCGCCGCGTACTGCCGCGGGCCCTCGCGCCAGAACCGTTCGGTCGCCGGCGCCGCCGGCGCGACATGGATCATGCCGTAGTCCTCGACCAGCAGATGCAGCGTGCCGCCGGGCTTCGTGACGCGGACCAGTTCGGCGATCGCGCGTTCGGCGTGGGGGATCGCCTGCAGCACGTGGCGGCAGACGACCAGGTCGAACGTCGCGTCGGCGAAGGACAGCGCGAAGATGTCGTCGAGTTGGAAGCGCACGCGCTGGCCGTGCGCCGCGGCGCGCCTTCGGCCCAGCGCGAGATGGTCGTCGAGCACATCGATGCCGATCACTTCGGCGGTCGTGAACTCGTCGGCGAGCCTGGCGGTGATCTCCCCGGTGCCGCAGCCGGCATCGAGGATCCGGGCCTTGCCCGGCAGAGCCCGGCGGCGCAACAGCGGCAGTTCTTGCGGCCAGATCGCCTCGGCTTGGGCGGTCAGGTTGCGGACCATCGATTCGTGCGCCATCTGTTCGCGCTGCGGGTTGAGGTCGTCGGCCATCGCAGCGAGTATGCCGGCGCACCGTCCGCTTGCTGTCGAGGGACCGGCCAGGCCGGTAGGATTTCCCCGCCATGCGCAACGTCCGCGGCGCCGCCCCGCGTGCCCGGCTGGAGTTGACCTTCGTGCTGGTTGCGCTGGTCGCCCACTTCGTGCTGACCAGGGCGGTCGGGATCCGTGGGCTCGACGTGATCCCGATCTGCCTGTGCGTGCTGGTCTACGCGTTCTGGCGCGGCCGGGACGCGAACGTGCGCAACGAGTGGGGGACGCGGCGCGCCGGAGCGCGCGCGTGTGCGCTCGACTCACTATGGCTGCTCGGCATCGGCGCCGCGGTTGCCGTCGCTATCGGTTGGTTTCGCGAACTGCTGGTCGTCGACACCCACCTGCTGTGGACGCTGCTGGCGTATCCGATCTGGGGCATCGCCCAGCAGTTCCTGGTGCTGTCCTTGTGCGCGCACAATCTCGATGCGCTCGGTTGTCCGCGCCCGTTGCTGCTGGCGTTCGCCGCGATCGGGTTCGCGTGCGTGCACTTCACCAATCCGCCGCTCGTCGCCGCGACCGCAGTGCTCGGGCCCTGGTGCGCCGTGCTGTTCTTCCGCCATCGCAATCTGTGGCCGCTCGGCATCGCGCATGGCGTGCTCGGCGCGCTGTTCTATCGCTGGGTGCTCGGCGTCGACGTCGTCGCCGCACTGTTCACTTCGCGGTGACGCGGACTTGGTTGTCGCACACGTTGGGAGCGTGTGGGCGCTCGATGGCGCGTGAACTTGCCGAAGGCGGTGCTCATCGCTGGCGCAAGGCATGTGATTGCAGTGGCTTGCGGTGCTCACTGAAACTTCGGAGCATGACTCCGGGACTTCCTGCGGCAGGTGGTCGGTCCAGCGCAACCAAACATGTCTTCTGGGTGTTCGAGCGTTGAGTTCGACGAGTTGGCGGTTGGTCATGATGACGTATGGCGGCGCGCCCTCGTCGTAGGCCTTCTGGCGGCGCCAGGCGCGCAGGCGGTCGAACACGACTTGTTGGTCGGGCGTGAAGTCGGCGCGCAGTTCGCCGACGGGAGGCGGGGCCGGTGAATGGGGGCGACGCGTGCTGGACGTGCGTCGTGGGCGACGGCGTCGTTGTCGTGTCGGCGGACGGCGATGCGACAGGGGCGTCAGCATGTGCGCGTTCACGCCATGTGGCCACGCAGACCAGCATGGTCTCGTCGCCGATCGCCGCGAGATGCTCGCGCATCTGTTCGAGCACCACCTTCTGCTGCAGCGCGATCAGCGGACCGCCGTCGAAGCGACCGAGCTGCGGCGAGAAACGCAGGGTGAGGATCTTGGCACGCATCGGGGTTGCCCTGACCCCGCCTCCCGTCCCCTGCACCACCAAAATGGCGAAAACTGAAAAAAATCGCCACTGTGTCCACGGGTTTCCGGACGAAGTGGTGAAGCAGCGAAGCATCAACGAGGTGATGTCCTGGCGGCGCGCAGCCCGAGGTAGCCGAGGCGGA
The DNA here is from genome assembly GCA_016713175.1 of Planctomycetota bacterium. Lineage (GTDB taxonomy): Bacteria > Planctomycetota > UBA1135 > UBA1135 > UBA2386 > JADJPQ01. Next base: position 750,117 of record JADJPQ010000002.1, on the reverse strand, counting down.
ACGCCGGGGAGCTGACGTTGCGGAAGAAGGACCGCGCGAGGCCGGGGACGCTGCCGAAGGCGCCGCCGCGGTAGCAGCGGTACGTATCGCCATCCGGTGGCTCCGGTTGACGTCCATCCCCCGCTCGCTCCGTTCCGTAGGCCGAGTACTCGTCGAAGCACCACTCCCACACGTTCCCTCCCATGTCGAAGAGCCCGAACGGATTCGGGCTCTTCGACCCGACTTCGAGCAGTTTTGCCCCTCTGCCGATGTTCTCGTTCGCCAGGATCCCTTTCTCGTCGTCGCCGGTCCACCACAGCGTCGTCGTGCCGCCACGGATGCCATATTCCCACTGCAACTCACTCGGCAACACCAGACCCTGTCGGCGCAGCACCGGCTCACTGTCGAACCAACTCACCAGCTCCACCGGCAACGCGAGGTTGACCTGGTCCTTCGAGTAGCTCGGGTTCTTGCCGGTCCAACGCAGCCACTGCCCCTGCGTCACCTCGTACTTGCCCAAGAAGAACGGGTCGAGACGCACGCCCAGACGCACGCTCTTCACCAACCCCTCGTCCCTCGTGCCCTCGGGCAGCGTCCCTCTTGGCAACAGCACGAACACGATCCCCGTCGCACCCGTGATCTGCAGCCTGCCATCGGCGCCAAATGCCGGGATATCCAGCGCCGCCGGATCCGACTCGCCATCCCACGCGCTGCGCAGATCGTAGAACTCCCACAGCAGTGACTGCGGATTCATGCCGATCGGCACCAGACCCCACACCGTCTCGTCGCGCAGCGGAATCTCCTGCCCGGCGTACAGCGTGCTCGCCACTTGGCCATCGGCCTTCGCGATCGCCGCCCGCGCGTCCGCCCACGTCACCTTCGCCTTCGGGTGGTCCTTCGTCAGCGGACCGACCACCTGCGCCCACCGCTGCCGCTTCCGCACATCCGGCACCTTCTCCGCCAGCTTCGGCAACCTGCCAACCAGCTCGCCCAACGACTTCGCCACGAACCGCTGCGCCGACGCCGAATCATCGCTGACGCCTGCGCCTGGATCCCGCCGCTGCAGTTCGGTGACGACCTGCTCGATCTCCTCCCGTCGTCCGATCATTCGTTCGGCCCGCGCCACCCAATCCGCCAGCGCCGGCGCCTGCTCCGGCCAGCCCGGCACCAACCGCTCCTCCTCGACCAGCAACTGCTCGTAGTCGACGACCAAGGCGAGTTGGTCGAACTCCGCGACCTTGGACGCGAGTTCCTTCGCCTTCGCATCCACCAACTGCTTCTGCTGCAGCGCGTCCTGCTTCGCCGCGGTCTCCGAAGCCAACAGCTTCGCGTTCTCCGTCGCCTGCTGCTTGGCCTCGTTCGCATACGTCGTCGTGCCGATGACCCCGAGCACCAACACCAGCACCGCCGCCACCAGACTCGCCGCCAGCGCCCGATTGCGCCGCATCCACAGCCGCAGCTCCACGATCGCACCCGTGCGATACGCCTTCACCGCCCGCTGCGCCAGGAACGCCCGCACGTCCGCCGCCAGCTCCATCACCGTCGCGTAGCGCCGCTCCCGATCGCGCGCCATCGCCCGGTTCACGATCGCCACCAGCTCCGCCGGCACCCCCTTGCGCACATCCTCGATCCGCTTCGGTGGCCCCTCCGCCAGTTCGTCCAGGATCCGGTACGCCGGCTTCCGCACCCCGGGCACCACATACGGCGGCCGACCCGTCAGCAACTCGTACAGCATCGCCCCGATCGAGTACACATCCGCCCGCCCGTCCAGTTCCTCACTGCGCGCCTGCTCCGGACTCATGTAGCTCGGCGTGCCGAGCTGCTGCCCGTCCATCGACACCACCGAGGCGCCATCGTCGCTCTCCGCGTCCCGCTTGCGCGCCGTCTCGAGCCGCGACGCCCCGGTGCCGACATCCCGCCGGATTCGCAGGTCGTGCCGATCCTGCTGCCCCAGCACCTTCGCCAGCCCCCAATCCATCACATAGACCTCGCCGAACCTCCCGACCATCACGTTGCTCGGCTTCAGATCGCGGTGCAGCACGCCCTTGTCGTGCGCATACGCCATCGTGTCGCACACCTTCAGGATCACCTCGAGCGCCCGCGTCAGCGTCCAGTCGTTCGTCTCCGCGAGCGCATCCGCGAACACCTCGTTCGCCGTGCGTCCCTTCACCAGCCGCATCGTGAACCACACCTTGCCGGTCGCATCGAGCCCCAGTTCGTGCACCGGCACCACGCCGGGATGGTCGAGCTGACTCGTGACCTGCGCTTCCTCCAGGAACCGACCGAGCAGCTGGTTCGCCAGTCGCCGCTCTTCGTCGTCGCGCGGCGTCGATCGCTCCAGCATCACCTTCATCGCCAGTCGCCGGTTCAGGAACTGGTCGTGGATCCGCAGCACCGCGCCCATGCCGCCCTTGCCGACCTCGCCATCCATCACGTAGCGCTGCTCGTCCAGCTTCGGTGCGGTCGCCAGCTTCTTCAGCAGCTCGCCGGTCGCCGTCGACTGCACGCGATCCCCGGCGCGCGAACCGGACCCGCTCGAGTCGCCGGTTGTGCCCGATCCATCGAGCGCCTGCCGCCGATCCTCCTGCGCCGCACCCGCGGGACCTTCAGGGCTCGCGCCACCAGCGCCCAGCAGAGCGAGCACCGCCGCCGCGACCTGCGCGTTCGGCGCATGGGCCCGGACGAACGCATCCCATTCCCCGGGCGGCAATGCACTCGCACGCGCGAACAGCTCGCGCACCTGCCGGTCGTCCGGCGACGACGAATCAGGGCTGGGTCCATGCATTGGCACGCCTCGAGGACAGATTGCGCGCCGACCATCATCCAGACAAGTGACCTACGCGGGTTTGCGGGTCGACTGCACGTTCGATCGACGCCACCGGTTGGCAGGTTCGCGAAATCGCGGGCGGGAGTTCGGGCCACCATGGGCCGGCGGTAGCTTGGATTCCGCGAGAGTCATTCGCCAATCCGAAGAAAGAACGCGTTGACCAAGGCATCGTCGATCCGAAAGCCCGACTCCCGGAGCCGGGCGACCTCGGGGCGGACACTGGGAATCAACCCCTCCCGTTTCGCCAGGTCGAGTATGCCGAGAGTCCCCGTCAGCCGGAGCCCGAGCTCTTTGGCGATGCGACGGGCCCGCTGATCGTCGACGACCAGTAGCGCGTCCGGGTACGCTCTGGACACCGCCAAGGCTTCGGCTTCGCCCTGATCTACGACAAGTCGAAAAGCCGCTACGAGTTCACCGGGAACGTCGACGACCCGAATCCAGGTAGCGTCGGCGACTTCTCGGGCCCCCGGACGAGGCGCGCCACCGAGAACCTCAGCCTGAACACCGCGCGGCACCAGCACCTCGGCAGCAAGTTCGCGCAGGAACGAGAACCGGCCGATGGTCGCGAGCGCGATCAGAGGACCTCGCGTCCGCGACCAGGAATCGTTCACGGACCATGAACTTCGTGCTTCAGATCGTCGATGTCGTAATTGAAGATCGAGACACCGAGCGGGGCCAACTCGAACATGAAGTCGGCCTTGTTGCGCCCGGCAAGTTCGGCCGCCTGGCCCAGGGACAACCGGCCGAGTTCATACAGCTTGGCGCCGAGTACGAGACGGAACTCGCGCTCCATCTCGTCCGCGGAGCGACCGCATGCGACGAGCAACTTTGCGTCGTAGGGGATCTGAGCCGTCGGCATGGGAACAGCATACTCGACCGATGGGTCTGACGGCAGTGCGCCCCCCGGCCCCGGCGTGGCGCCGGTCCATTCGTGTCTCTGTGAGCGTGACTTACGCGGGTTTGCGCGTCGAACGCGCGACCAGCAGCAGCGCCGGCACGAACAGCAGCAGCGCCAGCCATGCTTCGGCGGTCGAGTACGGCAGAGGCTTGGCGCGACCTGCGTCGGTCAGATACGCCCACGCGGCAATGCCGACGCCGGCCAGACCTTCGCCGGCCACGAAGCCCGACGCACACAACACACCGTTCTCGGCCTCGAACGTGCCGGGACCCTTGCGTTCGACGAAGCGCCGCACACAACCGCCGACGAACACCGCCGCCAGCGTCGACAGCGGCAGATAGATGCCGAGCGCGAACGGCAGGGCCGGCAGCCCGACCAGGATGCCGGTGCCGGCGGTCAGCGCGCCCATCGTCAGCAAATCCCACGGCAGTACGTCGCCGAGCACCGCTTCGACCATCGTCTTCATCAGCAGCGCCTGCGGTGCCGCCAATCCACCTTCGCCGAAGCCCTCGGTCTTGCCCAGCGCGATGACGACCGCGGCGACGACCCAGCAGGCGACGCAGGCCGCGATCAACTGGCCGAACTGCTGCAGCGCCGGCGTGCCTTTGACCAGCCAGCCGGTCTTCAAGTCCTGGCTGATGTCGCCGGCCTTCGACGCTGCCACGCAGACGACGGTGCCGACGGTCAACACCGCAGCCTGCGCGGCGACGCCCTTCCAGCCGAGCGCGGCGAACACGCTGGCGGTGCCGGCCAGCGTGATCAACGCCATCGCCGACGTCGGGTTGGACGACACGCCGATCACCCCGACCAGCCGTGACGACACCGGCACGAACAGGAAGCCGAACACCGCGACGCCGATGGCCGCCGCGATCCGGCCACCGAGGGGCAGGTCACCGGCGAAGATGTTCGGCACGAGGATCAACGCCGCGACCAGTGCGGCCAAGCCGCCGAGCAGCACGGCGCCGGGCAGGTCGCGGTCGGTGCGTTCTTCTTCTTCACCGCCGGCGCGGCCCTGCGAACGCAGCCCGCTGAGCACCGCCTGCAGCGACGCGAGCATCGTCGGCGCGGTCTTGACCACGGTGAACAGGCCGGCGGCGGCGACGGCGCCCGCGCCGACATAGAGCAGGAACCGGTTCTTGATCGCCGTCGTGCCCAGCGCCACGGCGTTCTCGACCTTGCCATCCAGCAGGCCGGCCAGATGGGCCTTGGTGACCAGCGGGTACAGCACCAGCGATGCCAGCACCGCGCCGGCGACCATCACCGCCGAGGCGCGATAGCCGACGATGAAGCCGACCGCGAGCAGCGCCGGGGAGAGCTTCAGCGCCAGGCCGCCGTTCTGCAGGAACGACGGTTCCCACGCGACCTCCTCGGGCAGCAGGTGCAGCGCGCCGAACGCGATCTTCATCGTGAACGCCAGCAGGATGCCGTAGACGATCCAACGCCCACCGGCGCTGCCAGTGGCGGTGGCGCGCAGCACTTCGGCGCAGGCGCGACCCTCCGGATACGGCAGTTCGGCATCGGCACGGACGATCAGCAGTCGCCGCAGCGGCACCATCGCCAGGATGCCGAGCACGCCGCCGGCCATCGCCAGCAGACCGACCTGCAGCACGTCGGGCACTATGCCCCACATGAACAGGGCCGGAATCGTGAAGATCGTGCCGGCGGCCAGCGAACTCGACGCCGAGCCGACGGTCTGCGCCATGTTGGTCTCCAGGATGGTGCCCTTTCTCGGGAACATCTGGAACGTCAGCGCGGCGAGCACGGCGATCGGGATCGACGTCGACACCGTCAGACCGGCCTTCAGGCCGAGGTAGGCGTTGGCGGCGCCGAACAGCACGCCGAACAACAGGCCGGCGAGGACGGCTTTCAGCGTGAACTCGGCGAGGCGCGGCGGCGGGTTCTGCATTCCACAGTTCTCGCGCCGCGCGTCGGGTGGGTCAAGCGCGGCGGCCAACGGTTCTGTCGGTGGCGCAGGCAACGTTCGGCGCTGCCACCGCCAGTTGGCATGATGCCCGGATGATCTCGCCCAGTGACCCCGGCTGCGACCCTGGCGTCGAACTGCAACCCGGTCTGCGCCTGCCGCTGATCGGCTGTGGCACCCAGTACGGTTTCCGCGAAGACGGCAACGACCGCGGCCGGCACGACCACGGCACCGACTACGTCGCGTTGGCGCTGCGCCAGGGTTTCCGGCTGCTCGACACCGCGCGCGGCTACGGCACCGAACCGCATGTCGCTCGCGGCATCGAAGTCGCCGGCCTGGCCCGTGACCGCGTGTTCGTCATCAGCAAGGCCTGGCCCGGCATCGACCATCCGGCCGGGGCGGCTGGCAGCCGCGCCGCGATCGCCGAGTCGGCGGCGCAACTCGGCGGCCACGTCGATCTGTTCCTGGTCCATCAACCCGTCGCCGGCTGGCAGGAACTCTGGCGGGCCCTCGAGGACGCGAAGGCGCGCGGGCTGGTCCGCGCGATCGGCGTGTCCAACTTCGGCGTCGCCCAGCTGGAGGAACTGCGGTCGTTCGCGCGCGAGCGGCCGGTCGCCAACCAGATCCACCTGCATCCGTTCATCCGCCATCACCACGCCGCGACGCTCCAGTACTGCCGTCAGCACGACATCCGAGTGATCGCGTTCCCGCGCAGTCCATGGCGGCTCGGTGCGGGAACGGCGATCGACACCATCGCGCAGGCCACGGGTCGGACCCGCGCGCAGGTGATGCTGCGCTGGGCGGTCGATCATGGCCACGCCGTGATCCCGCTGTCGACCAACCCGCAACGGCTGGCCGAGAACTTCGCCGTGCGCGAGTTCGCGTTGACGGCCGAGCAGCTGGCGGCGATCGATGCGATCGCCGCACCGACGACGCTGCGCTTTCACGTCGATGTCGTCGACCGGACGCGCGTCGCCGGTTGGGCGTTTGGCGGTGTGGCGCGGATCCGCGTGCTGGTCGATGGTCAGGAGGTCGGGCAGGCGCAACGCGGCCTGGCTCGCGACGACGTCGCCGCCGCGCACGGCGGCGAAGCCGGGTCGCGCGAGTCGGGGTTCACGTTCGCGTTCCCGGTCGGTTGCTGGTGCGGCCCCGGGCAAGCGCAGCTGGCGTTCGATCTGGCGAACGGCGAGTCGGTGCTCACCGCGGCGCGGTTCGTGCCGGCCTGATCGTCGCCCCTTGCGCCGCGCGCGGCCGCGGCCCAGTTCTGCGGCGATGAACCTGCTTCGTTCGCTGTCGGATGCCGTCGCCGATGTGGTCGAACGCGTGCGGCCCGCGGTGTTGCACCTGCGCACGCTGCGCCGCGGCCGCGGCGGTGCGGTCGGCTCGGGCTTCCTGTGTGGGCCCGACGGCCTGGCGCTGACCAACCACCACGTCGTCGATGGCGCCGATGCGGTCGAGGCGACGTTGGCGGACGGCCGTTCGTTGGTTGTCGATGTGCTTGGCGTCGACGCCGCGACCGACCTGGCGCTGTTGCGCGTGCCCGAACGCCCGGTCATCGCGCCGCTGGATCTGCGCGATTCGGCCGGCGTACGGGTCGGCGACACCGCGCTGGCGATCGGTTGCCCGCATGGGCTCGCGCATTCGGTGAGCATCGGCATCGTCAGCGGCATCGGCCGGTCGCTGCCGAGCCGCGCCGGGCGCACGATCGAGGACGTGCTGCAGACCGACGCGCCGCTGAATCCGGGCAACTCGGGCGGGCCGCTGGTCGATGCCGATGGCCGGGTGCTCGGCGTTGCCACGGCGATCTTCTTCCCGGCGCAAGGACTGTGCTTCGCGGTACCGGCGTCGACGGCGCTGGCGGTGATCCCCGAACTGCTGGCGGATGGCCGGGTCGTGCGCGGGTTTCTCGGCGTTGCGTTGGAGGGCGTCCAGTTCACGCGCGATCAGGTCGAACGGCTGCGGTGGCCTGGCTACCGCGCGCTCGTCGTCACCAGTGTCGTGCCCGGCGGACCAGCGGCGGTCGCGGGCGTCCGATCAGGCGACCTGCTCGCTCAGATCGATGGCCGGCGGATCGTCACCGCCGGGGATCTGCATGGCGTGCTGACGCGGGCGTCCATCGGGCGTTCGTTGCCGCTGCGGTTGCGCCGTGGCGGCGAATGGATCGAACTCGTGATCACGCCGCGCGAGCGGGCGCGGTCGGCGTGACCGTGCTGCCGGTGTTGCTCGGCGTGCCTTGACAGGCAAAGGCACGGGCGGTGATCGTGACATGATGGCGATCGGCGTGTGTTGGGCGGCTGCGGGTCTCACCTTGGCGATCGCGGTCGCGCAGACGGAGTCAGTGCCGGCCAGACCCACGTTCGAACAGGCGTTGCAGGGGGCGCAGGCATTGCTGGCCAAGGACCTGCTGCAGGCCAGGGCAGCGTTCGAGAAGATCCTGGCGACCGAGGCATGGTCCGGGTACCGGCCGCTGGTCGAGGTTGGCCTGGCGACCGTCGATCGACTCGAACAAGACCCCTTCGCCGGGCTCGTGCGGCTGCAGCGTGCGCGGGAGCAACTGGTGCAGCAAACGCCTGCCGGCGGCAAGCACCCTTTGCACGACATGGTCCAGCGCCGGATCCTGATCGAGTCGATGTATTGCCACGTTGCGCTGGGGCTCATCGATCTCGCTCGCCGGGATCTGGACGCACTGGAGCCGTTGCTGGCCGGTGTGGGGCCGCGCGTTCGATATGGCGCGTGCCAGGCCGCGATCGACCTGAGGATCGGTTCGTCGGAATGGGCGCTTGCCCGCCAGCGCGCGCAGGCTGCGCTGCGCGACGAGGAGATGTTGCAGGCAGTCCCCGGCGCGCGTGACGTGTTGTCCGCGCGCAAGGCGATGGCGTCGCGCCGCCTGGCCCGCTCGCCGGACGAAGCGGCGCTGGTCGCGCGCGAACTGACCGATTGCGCCGCCGCGGTATCCGAAGCGCCGCTGCGTTTTCGCCTGACCATGGAGGCGGCGGCAGCGTGGCTCGCGGCGGGCCCGGCGTCATCCGGGTTCGCGGCCGCGCGGAGAGGTCTCGAGGGCTTGGCACTCGATCGCCCTGCCGCCGAATGCGCGGAGGTGCTGGCGATGCGCGCGCGTCACGCGGTTGCCGCCGGGGATGCCGGGCAGTTGCCCGGACTGCGCACGCAACTGGCCGGCGCCGTGCAGGCATCCGGCGCCGCGGTCCGAGCGACACCCGTGCGCGCCGGCGGCGTCGGCTACTTCCATTTCGAAGTGGCCCGCAATGCGCTGTCGGTGCAGCTCAGTCTGGATCGGCGGTTGCAGCCATCCGCGCCGGAGGTCGCCTTCTTGCACCTCGAGTCCGGGCTGGCGCTCGGCACGTTGTCGCGTCGGCTCGGTGGTGCGGTCGCCACGCTTGCCGAGGTGCGCGCGCGGCTGCTGCCGGAACGCGGCGGTCTGCTGGCCTATCTGCTCGCGCCCGCTGGCGGGCAGGTCGTGGCGCTCGACGCCGATGGCGGTGTGCACGAGGAGTTCGCCGTCGACGAGCCGTTCCTGGCGGCGATTCGCGAGCTGACGCGCGAGGTCGAACACGAACCGGCGGATCGTTCGGGTGCTGGCGTGGCCGCGTTGCGGCAACGGGCGGCGGGAATCGCGGCGCGGCTGTTGCCACCGGCGATCGCCGAGCGCTTGCGCGGCTGGCGCCACGTGGTGCTGGTCGGCGATGAACAGGGAGTCGGTCGGATCTGGCAGGCGCTGCCGTGGGATGACACCTGGACCTGCACGTCGTTTGCCGTCACTCACGTCGGGTCGGCGACCCTGGGACTGGCGCTGGCGACACGCGCCGACCAGCGGCGGGCGACGACGGGTGATCGGCTCGAGGTTGCGGTCGTCGGTGATCCGGACCATGCACCCGGAACGGAGCGGTTCGGAGTCGCGCCCCTGCAGTTGTCGGAACCGCAGCGCGAGGTGCTGCTGGCGGGCCTGTCGACCGAGCGGCAGACCTGGTGGCGCGCCGAAGCCAAGGCGACCTCGTTGCGCGATCCACGGATCGCGTCGGCTCGGGCACTGTGCATCGTCGCCCACGGCATCCAGGATCCAGCCCGCGAACGGTTCGCCGGTCTGCTGCTGGCGGCGACGAACGGTGACGACGGCGCGTTGTTCGCCGACCAGATCGAGTCGCTGGTCGTGCCGCCGCTCGTCGTGCTGGCGGCGTGCGCTCCCGGGCTCGCGCCGCAGCGCGTTGGCGAGGATGGCGGCAGTCATCCCGGCGGAGCGTTCCTGATGGCCGGCGCCGACACCGTCGTCCTCGCCTCCGGGCAGGTGCCGTTGGCGGCGACGCTCGAACTCACCGGCGCCATGTTTGCCGCGCGGCGCGAGGGCCTGGGCGTCGCCGCTGCGCTGCGCCGCGCGCGGCAGCAGATTGCCGGGCAGGCGGCGCGCGGCCACCCGTACTACTTCGCCGGTCTGCGCGCGATCGGTCGTCCGGATTAGCCGGGCGGCAGCGGCGGCACCGGCGGGACGGGCGGCAGTTCTTCCAATGGCACGATTCCCGGAACCGGGGTGGCGCCATCCTTGTGGAGTCGGATCAGGCTCTGTTGCCAGGCCTTGCCGGCATGGATGACCTGGCCTTGGACCCGGCGCACGGGGCGAATCAGCATCAGGTAGCGGGACTGTTCGAGCACGACGTTGTCCACGACGAACGACAGGTTCATTCGGGCGCTCGCCGGGTAGTAGTTGCGCGACACCGGCGTCGGTTCGAGGGCGCCGCTCAGGCTTTGGCGCAGGATCGTCAGCTCGACCTCGTACCCGGTCCCGAAACCCGGCGGCACCGGCGGTGGTGCGATGTCCTGGAACGTCACCAGGATCGGCGCGGCCATGCCCGGGGTGGGATTCCCGGTGCGGTCGCTGCCTTCCACATCCAGGCTGTACGAGTCCGGGTTGACATCGGATTGAACTTCGCTGCAGACGCTGCCGACGGCGGCGAAAAGGTCGCCATCGCCATCGGCATCCAGATCGGCGATGGCCGCCGGCGCCGGATCCTGCGCGCCAGTGTGGACCGCGATCTCGAAGCCGAGGTTCGGCAGGAACAGCCACGGGACCAGGCCACCCGCGCCAACCAGCATGGTGATGTGGCGATCGACGGAGTTGGTGAGGAACAGTTCGTCCTCGCTGTCACCGGTCCATTCGCCGGCCGAGATCGCCAGGTGATTGTCGTGATCGAAGGCGATGTCGACTTCGCGGTTGGTGATCTCGGCGCCGCGCATCAGCACGCATTGCCCGGTGGGGGTCGGGGCCAGCCAGGCGATGCACTCCCGGGGCTGCATCAGCACCAGGTTGGTGTAGCGGACCATCGTGATCGTCCGGGCCGGACTCGGGTAGTCGTGGGCAGCAACGGGGTAGCTCGACCGCGCCAGTTCGTTGCCGTTGCGATCCATGGTGACCAGCCCGTCAGCGGTCAGGGCTGCGACATCGGCCTGGCCGTCGTTGTCCCAATCGATGGCCGCCACGGCCAGCACGGGGGTCGGGGCACCCTGATCGTCGAGGATCGGGAACACCGCCTGCACCGAGCTGTAACCGTTGCCACTCGCGCTGCTGGTACCGATGTCCGTGCCGTTCGCCAGCACGCAGAAGATCACGGATGGGTCATGGCGATGGGCCGCGACGAGTCTGGCGTCGTGGAACGTCGAATCCTGGATCGTGTCCAGGAGGAACGCAGCAGTGCCAGCCTGGCGTCGCCAGATGCGCAAACCGTCGGCTCCGACCAGGGCGACGGCGTCGCTGGTCGGAGCGTCGCCCTTGCCAACCAGCACGGCCAGGTCGTTCACGTGCTCGATCGGAGCGCCACTCTGGTCCGGGAATTGGCAGACGGTCCTGTGTGCCGACGGCCAGACCCAGATGAGGGGTGAGCCTCCTGCCAGCCCGAGCACGTCGTTGGCCTGCATGCCCGAGCAACGTCCGACCACCAGGTTGGAGACCGTGCCGAGACTCAGGGTGGGCGTGATCGATTCGTGCGTTCGCGTGGTCACATAGTCGTCGTCCAGGCCGATCGGGAAGAGGACGGGCTGTTGCGCGGGCAGCGAGGAGCACAACAGCGGAACGGCAAGCAGGCAGGTTCTGGACTTCATGTTTGCGAGGGAGAGTCGCGGCGGAACTGCGCGCGGATACGGGGTGCGGGTGGGCGTAGCCGCCTGGGCGGGAAGTTTGCGCGACCTGCGATTTCCTGCCAACCCGCCCGCACTCGATTCGTGTGCTGTATCCCTGTTCGCTCGCTCGGCTTGCAGCATCGGTCCAAACCGAACGGCGTGCTAGCGGCGTCGGTAGGCGGCCAGGTCGTCCGGCAGCACGGTCTGCCACGCCTCGATCTTGGGCACGAACACGCCTGCCAGCACCGCCGGATCCGCTGCCATCAGTCGCTCGGCCGTCGCGCGATCGGGTACGAGCAGGATCCCCAACCCATCGGTCTCGCCGCAAGCGCCGCCGGCCAACAACCGGCCATCCTTTGCCAGTCGCATCATGTACAGGAAGTGGTTCAGGATCTTCGGCTGCTCACCCGGCCCCTTGCCCTCGACCCATTTCGGCCCCGGCTGGAGCCGGACCACGAATGCGGTGGTCCGCTTCAGCGCCAGGATCTCCGGCGATGGCACCGGTTGCCGCGCGTGCCGTTCGATCAGGGCATCGAGCACGCCGCGCCAGGCCTTGTCGAAATAGGCAAACCCGGCATCCCACTCCTTGCCGTGGCCGAAACCGCCATGCGCGAGTTCGAGCCGGCAGCGATCGTCGGCGAGCGCGGCGAACGTGAGGGTCACCGCGGTCGGCAACGGCTCGACGTTCATGACCGGGAAGTCGGGCCGGCCCTTCCACTGGAACACGAGCCGCCGGTCCTGTTCGAGCTCGAGGATCTTGCAGCCGGCAGTGCCGAGCGCCTGACCATCGGGATCGATGTGCGGTGCGAACTTGACCGTGAACGCGCCGCCAACCATGCCCTCGATGGTGGCGTCGGCGCCGGGGAAGACGATCCGGACGCCCGCGGTCGTCGTCCACAGGGCGAACAGTTCGGCCGGGGTCGCGTCGATCTCGGCGGTGTGTCGGATCGTGCGCGGGGCCTGGGCAACGGCGAGGGCGGTGAGGAACAGGGGGAGGAGGTGTCGGTGCATCGGTTCAGGTTCGTGGCTTGGCGACGGGGTCGTCGGGGAACAGGCGGCAGAGCCAGTCGGTCAGGCATTGCACCGACTGGTCGAATGGCAGCAGATCGCGGGCGACGCGGGCCTGCATCACGGCGCCCTCCATCACCGTCAGCACGAACGTCGTGACGTCGTCGAGGGTCAGGGGCGCGGGCAGGCGATCGGCAACCGGCTTCAGGCAGTCGGCGATGCCGGTCCGCCAGGCGGCGAACAATCGATGCAGGCGGGCGGCGACTTCGGGAGCGCTGTCGGCGAGCTCGCCAGCAAGGTTGCCCACCGGGCAGCCGAGGCGGCATTGCGCTGCGGTCAGGAACGCGCGGTAGAAGCCGAAGATCGCCCGCACCCGGCCGACTGGCGACAGGCCTGGAGCGCGACCAACGGCCAGGACTTCGCGGTCGAGGCGTTCGTGCAGGTGGTCGAGCACCGCGGTGAGTACCGCGTCCTTGCCCGGGAAGTGGTAGTAGAAGCTGCCGGCTCCGGTGCCGCTGGCGGCCAGCAGGTCGGCCATGCTGGTGGCGTGGAAGCCGCGCTCGTGGAACAAGCGCTGGGCGGCGGTCAGGATGGCGGCCCTCGTCGGGTGCACTCCAGGTATTGTATGGAACGTTCGTTAAACCATCAATGGCCTGCCGCCCTCGAATCTACTCGACCGGGGCTGCGACTTGCGCCGCGGCCGGAATGGGCGCACCTGGCTAGCCTGATTCGCCGGGATCGAGACCCAGTTCTCGGCGCAGCCGTGCCCGCGGCACGGTCACACCGCGGAGAAGGCGCGGTTCCGGCAATCCACGGATCATCTGGAGGACCAGCTCTTTGCCAGCGAGGGTCCGCGCGAGCTGCCGAGGCGTGCGCCGGCCAAGGATGGCATGCGGTTGGTCGAGCCACTCGATCAGTTGCTGGTCGAACTCCTGCTGCGCCACCCCGAGCATGTCTGCGGACAGCCAACCCTCGCGAGCGCGCCGCATCTGTTCCGAGCCGGGCTCTGGCTCCCACGGGCGCACCCGGACGAAGGTGACCCCGGGAATCGCTTCGAGGGGCCCGCGGATGGCGGTCACGTCCCGGGCGCGGCCTTCTGCCAGCAGCGTGTCGGCCACCCGCGACAGGCAGACCGGCGCGTTGCGGGCTGCTGCCGGCGGCAGCCATGCCCAAGTCGGTGCATCGGTCTCGAGCTGGCTCGAGTGCACTTCCGGCCATGTGCACAGAGTGGCCAGCAAGCCGGGCCAGTCGGCCACTGCAAACGTCGCGACCTGATGTTCGCGGTCGGCGCGGGCGAACCTGGCCTCGGCCCGTTCCTCATGCTCCATCATGACCCACGGCCACAGCATGGCGAGACGTTCCGGTCTTGCCCGGACCAGGTCACTCAGGTTGCCGGAGGGATAATGACCGCGCCGGCGGAGGATGTGGATGGCCAGCAGCGCCTTCTCGGCCGCGGGCAGCGGCAACCGGGGTCCGATCGGGATCAGGAACCGATGGCCAGCGGCATCGGCGATGCTGGCGGGCAGCACGTCGTTGACCAGGGCGGACCCGCACAGTTCGGGGTCATGGAGATCGACCTGGTAGTCGCTCAGGATGTCCGAGAGAACGACCAGCGGCGGCCGACAGCCAGCGACCAGATACAAGCCCGGACGGGCGTCGATCCGGGCTCGCAGCAGCAGGCGCTCGACGGGTTGCAGATCGCCGGCGAGCATGCGCTCGGCGACGGTGCGCCGCGCTGGGTGGCTCCGGTAGTGCGTCAGGAACCAGTCGCGGTACGCCTGCACATGCTGGGTGCAACCGGCTGCCGTCAAGGCGCCGTACTGTTTCGTGTCGCCGAAGAACGCCTTCTGGGCAAGGCGCGACGCCAGAGCCCGGGTTGGCACGGCGTCGAGAACCTGTTCCGCGAGGGTGTCGCGGGCTTCCTTCCAGTTCATGAGGTCCGCGGCGGGGGGCGGCTCTCCGGCCGATCCGAAGAACGCCGCCACGCGCTCCTGCATCTTGGCGATCATCCTGTCGATGCGGTCGTCGTGATCGACGTGTTCGGTGATCACGCCGAATTCGCCGAGCGAGCGCAGCAGCTCGCCATAGCGACATCCGGACAGGCAGGTGATCCGCCGCGGCAGGCGCGGTTGGCCGTGACTTGGCTGGCTGAGCAGTTCGGTCAGTTGCTGGCGCAGGTCGGGGGACTCGTCGGGCCCGACATCTCCGCGGAGCACGATGCGCCCACTGGCCGCATCGGCGAGGACCAGCACGCGCGGCACACGCACCCCGGGAATGTCGAAGAAGAGCGGTGGGTCGGCAGCGAGCCAATGCTCGTCGACCAGCGGCAGATCCTGGGTCTGCACCAGCCCGGCACGTCGTGCCTTGGCGACCGGCCGCGGTTGTATGCCGCCGACCCGGGTGAACCGGACGGGGTCTCGCCCGGCGTCGCTGCCGTTGCTCGCGAGCGGGATCGTCAGCACCCGGCCGCCGCGCCGGAAATCGAACTGCTGTGGTCGCAGCAGCCCGGCATCATCCGTGTGCTGCAGCGCCTCGAGCACCATGGCGAACAGGTGCAGGTCCTTGGCTCGAGCGCACCGCGGTGCCCGATGTGGCGAGAAGCTGTCGAAGGCCGGCAGCACCCGATCGTCGAACCCCGCTCGCCGTACCAGCACCCGGGCCTCGAAGGACAACGCCGCCCGTGGCTGGAACGTCAGGGTCAGCATCGGCGCGACCGCCCGTTCGTCCGAATCGATGAGGAGCAGCGCCAACTGCTCGATGGCCCGATCGCCGCAGCTGAGTGCGATGCCGAACAGACGGCGTTCGGCGCCCAGCACGACACCGATCATCGGCGTCGTCAGGTCGGCGCCGGCGAAGGCAAGGACGTGGTGTTCGGCGAAGTCGCGCCAGGGCTCGCGGGCATGAAAGCGCATGGCGGCGTTCACGGCGCGTCGGGCAAGATCCCGCGGAAGCATGGTGATAGTGTATGGCGCAGGCGCCGGCATCGCGAAGGCCCATCACTGGTCGAAATGCCCGGGGGGCGCCGGTGTGGTCATGGTGTCGGAGGTCGCCAGCAGTTGCCGCACTGCCTGGCGCCGGGAATGTCCGGGCCAACGAAACCAGGTCGCCTCGGCGGCCGGCATGAAACGATCCCCCGCGATCGTGAACTGCAGCACCATCGCGTTGCGCCGCAGCTCCTCATGGTCGGCGAAGCGGTCGTTGCTGAGCACCAGCGCCGCCAGTTCGCGCGCCTTCTGCAGCAGGAACGCATCGGCCGGCATCTCCGCTGGACAGACGTGCCAGCGCCCGGCCGCCAACGCCGCCGCCAGGCGTTGACCCTGGGCCTGGAACTGCGGCTGACGCAGATGGGTCGCGGTCGCCGCGTCGATGCCGACGAACACCGGCAGCCGTGGCGCAAACTCCTGGCACCAGCGCTCCGCCAGTTCGAGCCGTTCGCAGGCCCGCGCCCCGTCGTGCGCGATCACGTTGGCGCCATCGACGACGATCGCCGCGAGGATCGGCGGCGGCGGTGGGGGGAGCCTGCGCCGCCGCACGTCACCAGTCCGCCGGCATGTAGTCCTTCAGGAACTTGCCCCAGACGTGTTCGCCGGTGGCGTGCCCATGGATGATCGGATCGACGATCCGCGCCGCGCCGTCGACGATGTCCAGCGGCGGATGGAACGCGTGTTCCTGCCGCTTCCGCGACGCCAGCTGCAAGGGGTCCTCGTCGGTCACCCAGCCGGTGTCGACCGCGTTCATGTGGATGCCGTCCTGCACGTAGTCGGCCGCCGCGGTGCGCGTCAGCATGTTCAGCGCAGCCTTGGCCATGTTCGTGTGTGGATGCCGCGTGGTCTTCCAGCGCCGGTAGAACTGCCCTTCGACCGCCGACACGTTGACGATGTGCTTGCCGCGACCGGGCGCCCGCAACATCAGCGGCTTCAGCCGCGCGTTCAGCAGGAACGGCGCGATGGCGTTGATCAGCTGCACTTCGAGCAGTTCGACCGCCGAGACCTCGTGGGCCAGCAGGCGCCACGAATTGCGTTCGCGCAGATCGACCTGTTGCAGGTCCTGATCGAGCAGGCCCTGCGGGAACAGCTGTGCGGCAGCCAGCCGGTCCTCGTCGGTCAGCGGCACCTGCGACAGTTCGGCGGCGTGGGTCAGGCCGGCGAGCGCGGCAGCGGTGCCCGGCGGCGCTTCGGGCAGCATGTGGTAGGTGCGGAGACCCTCGTAGGGACCGAGCAGGCTCTGCGCCGTCTCCGGCAGTTGCTGCAGGGTGCCGGTTTCGCGCGCCATCATGTGTTCGTAGAACGCGGGCGGCCGGCGCACCGTCTGGCAGGCGTTGTTGATCACGAAGTCGAGCCGCGATTCGGTCGCCAGCAGATGCCGGCAGAACGCTTCGACGCTCGGGGTGTGGCGCAGATCCAGGCCGTGGATCACGAGCCGGTCCCGCCACTGTTCGAAGTCGGGTTCCGCGGCGTAACGGACGGCGGCATCGCGTGGGAAGCGCGTCGACACGATGACCTTGACGCCGCAGCGCAGCAGCTTGATGCCGGCCTGGTAGCCGATCTTGACCCGACCACCGGTCAGCAGCGCGACGGTGCCGCGCAGGTCGGTCAGTTCGCCGCGCTTCTGCCAGTTGAGGTCGGCGCACGGCGGACACAGCTGGTCGTAGAACGTGTGGACTTCGGTGTAGCCGCGTTTGCAGATGTAGCAGGTGCGCGGCTCGGTGTGCGGTCGGCCGGTGTCGTCGTCGACAGTGGTCGGCTGCTGATCATCGGCGGGCGGTTCCAGATTCGGCGTGGTGAACACCCCTTGCCGGCGCAGTTTGCGGATGCCGGTCTCTTCGAGCAGTTGCTGTTCTTCTTCGCGCTGTTGCGCGCGGCGCTGCTTGCTGCGCGCCCGGACCAGCCGGCGGCGGGCCTGCACGTCGGGGCAATAGACGTGGCCGGCGGCTTGCAGCAGCCGATCGCGTTCAGCGTCGGGCAGTGACAGCAGCAACGTGCGGTCCTTGGCGACGGCGGCGAGGATCGCCGCGGCATCGCGCAGGCGCTGCAGCAGTGCTTGGTCGT
Source organism: Planctomycetota bacterium (assembly GCA_016713175.1). Classification (GTDB taxonomy): domain Bacteria; phylum Planctomycetota; class UBA1135; order UBA1135; family UBA2386; genus JADJPQ01. The sequence continues at coordinate 732,313 of JADJPQ010000002.1, read as the reverse complement.
TCGGATCGGGCTGGTCCATCGGGCGGTCGTCAGTGCAGCACAGAGACCAGCGCGGTGGCGGCGTCGGTGCCGGCATCACGGTACTTGACGATCAGCGGCGTTGCCACCGACAGGCCATGCTGCTGCGCGAACGCGCCGCGCGCCGGCCGTGTTCCGGGCACGACGACGGCGTTGGCGGGGACCTCGCCGCGGTACTGCGTGCCGTGCACCAGATCGAAGATCGCGGTGGCAGCGGTCAGCACGACACCGGCGGCCAGGACCGCGCGTTGGCGGACGATCACGCCTTCGAACACGCCGGCCAGCGCGCCGACGAAGCAATCGTCCTCGACGATGACCGGACAGGCCTGGGGTGGTTCCAGCACGCCGCCGATCTGCGCTCCGGCCGCCAGATGCACGTTCTTGCCGATCTGGGCGCACGAGCCGACCAGCGTGTGACTGTCGAGCATCGCGCCGCTGTCGACGAACGCGCCCATGTTGACGAACGCCGGCGGCATCACGACGACACCCGGTCCCAGGTGGCTGCCGCGGCGGATCATCGTGCCGCCGGGAACGATCCGGACGCGATCGGCGAGCGCGAACGCGCGCGGCGGGAACGCCGGCTTGTCGAAGAACGCGAACGTCGGATCGGCGACCGGCTGCAGCGCGGTGCGGGCGAACGCCAGCAGGATCGCCTGCTTGACCCACGGCACCGCGTGCCACCGGCCGTCGGCGGCGCGTTCGGCGGCACGGACCATGCCGGCTTCCATCGCGGCGAGCAGCGCTTCGTGCTGGCGCGGCCAGTCGGGATCCGCCTGCAGCGCCTCCCTGGGCCGATCGAAGAACGCGGCCAGCGCGGCCTGGTCCACGACTCAACTCGCGTCGGGTTGCGCCAGCGGGCCGCGCGCGAACGTGCCTTCGAGGGCCGTGCCGGCGATCACGATCGTGACCGTGCCCTCGTTGACGGTCAGGTCCCAGCGGTTGTTGCGATCCAGCCGTTCGCCGAGCGTATCGAGCAGTTCGGCGGGCACGCGGACGACCTCGATCTCGTCGGCGCGGTGGATCCGTTCCTTGGCGCAGCGGCGGATCAGATCGTCGGGGCGGCGGTGGGCGTAGACGACGACTCGCGAGCACGCCTTGGCGGCGCGGTGCAGCCGGTCGGCGGTCGGCGAGCCGACCTCGATCCACTCGATCGGGCGGTCCTGCGGGTCCTTGACCCAGATGGCCGGCTCGTCGCCGTCGCTGAGGCCCTTGCTGAAGGCGATGCCGGGGCGGAACTCGAGCGCGTAGGCGAGCACGCGGGTCAGCAGGTACGGCACATCCTCGGACGGATGGCGGTGCACGCGCAGATCGAGCGACTCGTAGATCGAGCGGTCGACGTCGGCGAGGGCGATCTCGAAGCGGTGGATCATCGGCGGGCTGGTCGGGCCCGCATGCTAGCGATCGTCACTTCCAGATCTGCAGGCGAACCGGTTCCAGCTCCGCGAGCTGGTCGCGGCATTGGCGGGCGCGGGCTTCGGCCTCGACGTGCGTCGCGATCAGGTTGGCGAGTTCGTCCTCGAGCCGGGAACGTTCGGCCTCGGCCTGGATCGCGACTTCGAGCAGCCGGTGCTGTTCGGCCAGCAGTTCTTCCAGCACGCGTTTCCTGGCGGTCAGGCGATGGCAGGCCAGGGTCGAACGGCGGGCATCCTCGGCCAGGGCGGAACTCATCGCGACCAGGCGGTTGAACTCCTCGTGCAGACGGGACAACTGGCTCTTGACATCCGCGACCCGCCTGCCCAAGTCGGCGAGGCGCTGGCGGGCCTCGGCGTCCTCGCCGGTGCGCGCAGACAGCAACCGGAACTCCTGATCGAGCCGATCCCGGTTCTCCATTGCAACATCCCGCTGCGTGGCGTTGCCGTCGACCGCCTTGCTCGTCTCCGCGAGCAGTGCCTGGACGCGGTGCTGCGTCGCCTCTTCGGTGCGCAGATCGAGGTCGGTATCGAGGCGCTTGCGTTCGAGTTCGGTGAGGTTGGTGCGGATGGACGCGGTGGTGGGGGCGCGCACCGAGGCGATCTGCGAGCGCAGCTCGGCGATCCGCGCGCTGCACTTGCCGGCTTCGGCTTCGTGGCGTTCCAGCCGTTGCAGTCGGGTCGCGCGCAGGCGGTCGACGGTCTGGGAATCGAGACGTCGCTGGACGTCGGCGATGACCTTCTCGTACAGCGCGCTCTTGGTCTCGGTGGTGGGGACGGCCCCGAGTTCGGCGTGGATGGTGAACCACAACTCGAAGCTCTGCAGCGACTCGGAACGGCGCTGTTCCTCCGGGTTGGGGATCGGCGTCGGCTCGAATCGCACCTGGATGAGCTTCAGGTCGGCGTCGGCGCACGCTTGCTCCAGCGCGGCGTTGGTACTCTCGGAGCGGAAGGTCTGGAGGATCTGATTCCACGTGCATGGGGCGCCCACCTGGACGACCAGCATGTGGCCGAGCTGAACGTTGTGCTGGGCTGGTGTGGCAGCCGCCACGGCAAGGGCGGCGATGGCGAACGGAAGCTGGTTGGCTCTCATCTACTTCTCCTTGTGGAGTGATTCAGCGGCAGGCTCCGGCACGGCCGGCGCGCGCAGCGCGGCCAGGTGATCGAGGGCGGCCTGACCGCGGGCCAGCGCGAGCTGTGCCCGCGCGAGCGGTTCGGGGTCGTACGGCGGGATCGACGCCAGCATGGTGCCGATCCGATCGAGTTCGGCCTGTAGTCCGGCGCGTTCGTCGGCGCTGGCTGCCAGCGGCAAGGTCGCAGCGGGCGGCGAACGGAACAGCGCGAATGCCAGCCCCAGCAGCGCCGTGGCCGCGGTAGCCAGCAGCAGGGTCCGCCGCCGCCGCCGCGCGTGCAGGGCCTGCAGTCGCGCGAACGTGATCGGTGCACCTGGCGGCGGCGGCGCCGCGGCATCGACGGCATGCAGCAGACCTTGCAGGTCGCGATCGTCGTTCATGGCCGTTCCTCTCGGTCGAGGATCACGCGCAGCCTGGCTCGCGCGCGCGACAGCCGCTGGTCGACCGCGGCACGACCGATGCCGAGCAACTCGGCGATCGCCGCCGGTTCGCGGTTCTCCAGATAGCGCAGCACGAGAATCTCCCGGTCGCCGTGGGCGAGCTGCTGCATCGCCGCATGCGTCGCCTGCCGACGTTCGTCGTGCTCGAGCCGGCATGGAACTGGCGTCGCCAACGGTTCTGGCTGGCCCGGCAGCCAGCCAAGCAGTCGCTGCCGCCATTGGCGCCGGCGCACATGCGAACGCGCCGCGCGGATGCCGATGGCCGCAAGCCACGTCGCCAGCGCGGCGTCGCCGCGGAAGGCGGCACGGTGCCGCCAGGCCTGCAGCAGCACGTCCTGCACGACGTCGTCGATTTCGGCCGCCTGGGTCGGCCAGCCGAGCAGTCGGTGCACCAGCCGGCGCAGTCGCGGTTGTTCGGCCAGCAGCAGATCCCCGATCGCCGTCGTGGCCGGCGGCGGCACTTCGTGCCGCTCCAGGCTGGTCAGCCATGCGGGGATTTCGGGCATCGGTGGATTGGAGTCGGGACCCTCCCGATTCTGACTGCGACCGGCTGGGTCGGGCGGAATTCCCACCTGGGATCCTCGAGAAACGCGGCGATTCCACCTGGGTTCGCCGCGGCCGGCTGCGCTGACTCAGGGTGGCGGCCGACACCTTCGCCGAACCGCCGCGGCGCGATGCGCGCCAAACCTGACCCGACGAAACCCATGAACTTGCTGCCCTTCCTTGGCCTGGTCCTGACCGCCGCCGCGATCGCCCAGACTCCCGACAACCTGATCGGCATCACCCGTCCCGGCATCCTGTTGCAGCGCGACCACACCGCGTGCACCAACCTGCCGCCGTGCACCCCGGCGGGCTTCCCGGCCGCGCCGGCCCAGCCGTTCGCTGGCGGCACGGCGTGGTTCACGACCCGCGAAGGCGCCTGGGTCAGCAACGGCACGATGATGGCCCTCGTCGATCCGACGAACTGCAGCTACCTGTGCAATCCATTCCCGGCGCCACTGGTCTCGCCGGTGGCGGTCGTCACCGGGCTCGAGCACGTCGAGAGCCTGAACCAGACCTGGATCCTCGATTCGTACGGGATCATCTACCGCTGCGTTCCCGGCTGTCCGTTGACGGTGTTGTCGCAGTGCACGACCGGGCTGCCCGCGGTCGGCAACATGGCCACCGGCGGCCTCGCGGTCGACGAGGTGAACCGGCTGGTGTTCTACACCTATTCGAACTGGTCGACCGGCGCGACGACGCTGCACGTCGCGACGACGGCCAATCCGTGTGCGCCGTTCCAGGTGTTCACGGTCGCCGGCTGCAGCAGCGGGCCGATGCGACCGATCACCGGTCTCGCGGTCGATGCCTGCCGCCGCACGCTGTTCCTGACCGATGGCACGACGACGATCGCCTGGCCCTACAACGTATTGGCTGGACCGGTGGTGGCGTTCCAGGCGCCGAGCTGCTGCTCGGCGACGACGACTGGTACCCCGCCGTTCATCGGCCTTGCCGTGCGCTCTGGCCGCGCCACGTCGTCCGGGCGGCCGTGCAGCAACGGCGCCTGCCCGGCTTGCCCGATGGTCCACACGCTGGTCGGCAGCCCCAATCTCGGCAATGCCAGTTTCGCTCTCGATCTGCAGGGTGCTCCGCTCGGCAGCCTGGCGTTCTGCGCGATCGGCGCCGGTCCATGCGTCGCGGCCGGTCCGGTGCTGCCACCGCTGTGCGGGCCGCTGCGGGCCTCGCCGTTGCTCGGCACGTTGGGGCCGGTGATGACCGGTGCCGGCGCGGGTTGCGGCGGCAGTGCGCTGTTCCACCTGCCGCTGCCGATGATCCCCGGGTTGTGCGGTGCCGTGCTGAGTTCGCAATGCGCGACGCTGTGCTCGAACGCAACGGGCGTGGGCACGTCGATGAGCAACTGCCTGAGCTGGCAACTGCAGAGCAACTGACGCCGTCAGTCGGCCGGCGGCGTGTCGAGCGCGGCACGCAGCGCGGCCCCGAGGTCGTGCATGGTGTTCGGCTTGGCGACGAACTGGCGGATGCCCAGGCTGGCTGCCGTCGCCTGTGTCGCCTCGGTCACCAGGCCAGACGCCAGCACGATCGGCAGATCCCTGCGGATCGTCCGCGTCGCGGCGGCGAACTCCAGGCCGGACATCACCGGCATGTTGTGGTCGGTCAGCACCGCGTCGAACGCGGCGGGGTTGGCCTGCAGTGCGGCGATCGCCTCGTCGGCGCGCGTGAACGCGGTTGGCGCGAAGCCGAGCCGGGTCAGCGATCGCCGCAGCACTTGCAGCAACGTCGGCTCGTCGTCGAGCAGCAGGATCCGTTCGCCGCGGCCGCGACACGCCGGCAGCGGTTCGCGCACGGTCGGTTGCGGCGTCTCCTCGACGGCCGGCAGCCAGATCCGGATCGTCGTGCCGGCACCGGGCGTGGTGTCCACCGTCAAGACACCCCCGTGGCTGCTGACAATGCCGTGCACCACCGACAATCCGAGCCCCGTGCCGGTGGCTTTGGTCGTGAAGAACGGTTCGAACATCCGTTCGCGGGTCTGGGCGTCCATGCCGCAACCGTCGTCGCGGACTTCCATTACGGCATGGCGGCCGGCGCTCGCTCCCGGCAGCAACGCGGCGTCTTCGTGCTCGATCTGCGCGCTGCGCAGCGTCACCGTGATGCGGCCAGCGCGTTCACCGATCGCCTGCCATGAGTTGGTGCACAGGTTCAACACGACCTGATGGATCTCGGTCGGGTCGGCGAGCACGGTCGGCGTGTCGAGCGCATACTCGGCACTGACGGCGATCCGCGCCGGCAACGTGGCGCGCAGCATGGTGATGCTGTCGTTGACGATCGTGGGCAGCGATACCGGTTGGCGCTGCGCGATCTGCCGCCGACCGAATTGCAGGATCTGCCGGGTCAGACTGGTGGCGCGGGTTGCGGCCTTGACGATCTCTTGCAGATGGCGCTGCGCGTTCGAATCGCTGGCCGGGGCAGCGGCGGCGAGTTCGGCGTTGCCGAGGATCACCGCCAGCAGGTTGTTGAACTCATGCGCCACGCCGCCGGCGAGCGTGCCGAGAGCTTCCATCCGTTGCGCGATCTGCAGCTGCCGTTCGAGCGATTGCCGGGTCTGTTCGGCGCGGTGCCGTTCGGTCAGGTCGCGCAGGAACGCGGTGAACCAGGCGCGGCCGCCGCTCCAGGTGCGGGTCAGTGCGATCTCGAGATGGACTTCGGAGCCATCCTGGCGCAGCGCGGTCCGTTCGAGGGGACGACCGCCAGCGGCCAGCTGGCCGGTGGCCAATGCGGTCTGCAGCGCGCTCGAGTGCGCAGCGCGGTCCGCGATCGGCACCAGCGCGACATCGAGTGGCTTCCCCACCGTCTGTTCGCGGGTGATGTCGAAGATCAGTTCGGCCTGGCGATTCCAGCGCATGACGACGCCGCGGTCATCGATGGTGACCACGCCTTCGGTTGCGTTCTCGATCAGGTCGGCGGTCTGTTGCTGCTCGTCGCGCAGGGCCTGCAGCACCCGCGTCCGGCTGACGCAGATCGCGGCGGTGTGTGCGGCCGCCGCGATCCACTGCAGATGCTCGGGGCGCGGCCGCGCCGGCTGCCGGTTGTAGATCGCGAACGTGCCGAGTACGCGGCCGTCGCTGTCGAAGAACGGCGTCGACCAGCACGAGCGCAGCCCGAAGGGTGCCACCACCTCGCGGAACGGGGCCCACAGCGGATCGGTCAGCACGTCCTCGACGATCACCATCTCGCGCCGCCACGCGGCGGTGCCGCAGCACGCCTGACCAGGGCCGATCGCGAAACCATCCACCAGCCGGCAGTACGCCTCGGGCAGGCTCGGGGCGGCGCCGTGGCGCAGGTGCTTGCCGTCGTCGTCGAGCAGCAGGATCGACGCCGAGATCTCGGGATCCAGCGCTTCGACGCCGCGCAGCAGGCTGTCGAGGATGTGCGGCAACGGCTGCGCCTCGGCGATCATCGCGATCAGGCGGGTCTGTTCCTGTTGCAGCGCCTCGACGGTCTTCAGCGCACTGATGTCGAGCAGGACACCGCGCAATACCGTGCGGCCGTCGCGGTCCCTGACCACGCGCGTGCTGTCGTGCAGCCATACCCAGCGGCCATCCGCGGCGCGCATCCGGTAGCTGAGTTCGTGATCCTTGCCGGCGTCGGTGGCGGCGCGGCAGGCAGCGAACGTCCGGTCGCGGTCGTCGGGATGCAGGTGGTCGGCGAAGAATCCGGGTTCGAGCCACCTGCTCGCCTGGTGACCGAGGATGCGCACGGCCCCGTCGCTGACGAACGTGAACGCCAAGGTCGCCGGATCGGCGGCGAAAACGACGCCGTCGATCGATTGGACGAGGTCCTCCCAGGGATCCCGCCTCGGCGCGACCGGTACGGCGATCAGTTGCGCGGCCAGGCGGCCGGCGCGCAGGTGCCGGTGGAGCTGGTCGAACCACGAGGACGGCCAGGCACAGAACACCGTCTCGGCGTCGCTGCGCAGCACCATGTCGACACTGGTTGCCAGATCGCATGGGCGGGCACTCGCTCCGGCCTCACCCAGCCAATGGGTCCATTGGCGGTGCGTGATGCCAAGCAGCAGCGCCGGTGCGCGTTCGGGAGTTGCTTCTGGTGTGGACAGGGGCCACCCCACTGGGCCGGGATGATCAGAGCAAAATGGTATGCGCCAGTCGGCCCGCTGCCACCGGATGTGCAACGGATTCCCGCCGATGGCGCGGCGGAGGCTCCGGGTGCACACTGGTTGCCGATGCCCCGACTGACCCTGCCGCAGGTGCTGCAGCGCCACCTGAGCTGTCCGCCGCTGGACGTTGCCGGTGGTTCGGTTCGCGCCGTGCTGGAGGCCGCGTTCGTCGTCTACCCGACGTTGCGCGGCTATCTGGTGGAGGACGATGGCTCGTTGCGTCGTCACGTGGCGGTGTTCATCGACGGCAGGCCGGTGCGCGACCGGCGGTCGTTGTCGGATCGCGTGCCGGCGACGGCCCGGGTCGATGTCTTGCAGGCGCTCTCGGGAGGATGACATGACGCTCGAATTGCACATCGGGACCCGCAAGGGACTGTTCACGGCGGTGCGGCGCGGTCGCGGTACCTGGCGCCTGGCGGAGCCCGAGTTCGTCGGTGTCGCGGTGTCGATGGTGCTGCACGATCCGCGCGATGGCGCCCGCTATGCGGCGCTGGACCACGGCCACTTCGGCAGCAAGCTGCAGCGTCATGATGGCCGGCGCTGGCGGGAGATCGGCGTGCCGGTCTATCCGCAGCTGCCGCGCGGCAAGGTCGAGAAGGAAGGCATGGGCCGGCCGTGGCCGCGCAGCCTCCGCCTGATCTGGGCCTTGGCGATCGACCCGGGCAACGCCGGCGGTCTGTGGTGCGGCACGATCCCCGGCGGCCTGTTCCGCAGCGCCGATCGCGGCAAGACCTGGGCGCTGGTCAACAGCCTGTGGAACGTCCGCTCGCGCCGGCGCTGGTTCGGTGGTGGTTTCGACACTCCGGGCATCCACAGCGTGCTGGTCGATCCGCGCGATCCACAGGTGGTCACCGTCGGGATCTCCTGTGGCGGCGTCTGGCGGACGATCGACGGTGGCGAGCGTTGGACGCAGACCGCGCACGGCATGCGCGCCGACTTCATGCCGAAGGAACGCGCCGCCGATCCGGACATCCAGGATCCGCATCGGCTCGCGCATTGCCTCGCCGCGCCCGACCGGCAGTGGACGCAGCACCATTGCGGCATCTGGCGCCGGGACCAGCCGGACGAACCGTGGCAGGAAGTGCGGGCGAAGGCGCCGAGCCGGTTCGGGTTCGCCTGTGTCGCGCATCCGCAGGACCCCGATGTCGCGTGGTTCGTGCCGGCGGTCAAGGACGAATGTCGGGTGCCGGTCGATGGCCGACTGGTCGTCACGCAGACCCGTGATGGTGGTCGGTCGCTGCAGGTGCTGGCGCAGGGATTGCCGCGTCGTTCTTGGGATCTGGTCTGGCGGCACGGGCTCGACGTCGCCGCCGATGGCAACACTCTGGCGATGGGATCGACCAGTGGCGGCTTGTGGATCAGCGAGGACGGTGGCCGGCGCTGGCAAGCAATCGACGAACGGCTGCCGCCGATTGCGTGCGTTCGCTTCGCGCCGAGCTGACGTCCACTGCCGTCAGCGGGACGGCACGACCAGATCGCCAAGATCCTCGGCACGATCGCCGGCCATCGTGAACTCGCGGAGCAGGAACGGCTGACCATCGACGAGTCGTTCGAGCCGGTAGCGTCCCATCGGCAAGCCGGCAAACGCGAACGTGCCATCGGCGGTGGTCGTGCGCTGCAGCACGACGATCGGCGTGCCGTCGACGCCGCGCGCCATGACGGCGGTGTCCGCGCACGGTGCCCGCGCTGGGTCGACGAGCCGACCTCGCAGCGGCTGCAGCCGATGTAGTTCGGCCGGAACCTCGAGCGAACACTCCGCCGCGGGGCCCGCGACTTCGACCGTCGCGCTGACTGCCACGAGATGGTCGGTCGGGGCCGGGCGATGGATGACATCGACCCGATACGTGCCAGGCTTCAGATCGGTCAGCCGCGCCAGACCGTCGGGGCCGGTGACCTGCACGCCGATCTCTTCGGTGCCATCTCGCCGTGCGGTGATCATCCAGACCGGCATTGCCGTGCTCGGCGCGGGTGGTGTCACCCGCACCAGCAGCGTGGTGCCGCCACCGGTCGCGAAGTCGAGCACCACGTGTTCGTCGGCTGCCAGGCTCCGCCGTTCCGTGGCAATCGGTGCGGTGCCCTGCCTGAGCGCGCGGATCTGCACCTTGCCTGGCACGATGCCGGTGACCCGATATCGACCGTCATGATCGGTGGTGGCTACGCGCATCGCGATCAGGTTGAACAGGTAGTTGACCGGCTGATCCGGTTGTTCGCAGAACACGAACAGGCTGCAGTCCGGCAGTGGCGCGCCGCTGTCGGTGATGCGTCCCTCGAGTACGGCGCCGCGCACCAACTGCAGTTCGACCCGAACCGGGCTTGGTCCGGTCGTGATGACCTTGCCGTCGGGGGCCAGTTCCGCATCGGTTGCGCATGCCGTCACGATCAGCTTGCCGAGGGGCGCCTCCTCGGTCGCGAAGTTGCCCAGCGCGTCGGTCCGCACCTGCAGGGCCCGCGGCTGCTTGCCGACGCGGTCGTATGGGGTCACTTGGGCATCGGATTCGGCAACCAGACACACCAGCACATCGCTCGCGGGCCGGCCGCGATCGTCGCGAACGTGGCCCGTCACGGTCGCGCCAAGTGCGCCGAGCTGCAGCGTCATTTCGTGGGTCGAGCCAGTTTCGCCGACGACCGGATGGGCCGAACTCGGCGTTCTGCCGCCAAGGCGCGCCTGGATCGCGAGCTTCGGAGCGAGGTGTTCGGCGGTGAACTGTCCGGCGGCGTCGGTGACTGCGATCGGCAGCGCCTCGATGCGATTGGCGTGCATCCACAACGTCGCGCCCGCTGCTGGCGCGCCGTTCTCGTCGACGACTCGTCCGACGACCCGCACGCCGGCAACCGCGACGCGACAGCGGGACTCCGTTCCCGCGACGATCTGAGTCACGGCGCGATCACCGGTGCGATCGGCCTCGACGAGGCGCTGCCCGGGTTCGAGATCGGTGAACACCACTTCGCCGTCGGCATTGCTCGGCGAAAAGCGCAGCCGCAGGCCCGGGTTCTGCAGCGCGACGAGACCCCCGACCGCGATGCCGATGCCGGCGACCGGCGCACCATCGGACTTGCGGACGACCTGGACCCGGAGGCTGCCGGTGGTCGGTGTCGGCGGTGTCGCGGGTGTGGGCGGCGTCCGTGGCTCGACCAGATCGCGGTGGGCCGCCGCGGCGCCAGCGTCAGGAGCGGGGGCTGCATCTGGATCCGCCGTGGCGACCGCTGGCGCCGTCGTGGGCGCAGCGTTCGCCGGCGGCGGCGACGATGGCGAGAACGCGAACGGCAACAGCAACAGCGCCGCCGCAGCGACACCAAGCAGCAACTTCTTGTCGAGCATCAGCAGGACTCCGAGCATGACGGCGGTGCTCACGACACCGCCGGCGGGTCCGCCGCACTGCTGCACGATCACCGCGCGCACCGTTGCCAGCGCCGCCGCCGGTGCCATCGCGCCGGCCGCCGCCGCGGCGAGGCCGGGTGGCAGCAGACGACGCAGGTGGTCGAGGCCGCGGTGCAACTGGGCGCGCACGGTGCCGTCTGGTCGCTCCAAGGAACGCGCGATCTCCTGAGGTTGCAGGCCATGCTGCAGGTGCAGTCGCAGGACCGGTCGATACGGCTCCGGCAAGCGAGCAATCGCGTTCTCCAGTTCGGCGGCCAGCTCGCCCGCCGCAGCCTGGTCGGCGGGATCCGCCGAACCATGATGCAGCCGCAGCGGGTCCGGGCGCCGGCGTTCGGCACGCCGGCTGGCATGGGCGTGGTTGGCCAGGATGCCGAGCAACCAAGGCAGCACGGGAGAACGCGGGTCGTAGCGGTCCTTCTGTTCGATCGCGGTCAGGAACGTCTGCTGCACCAGATCCTCGGCCGCCACCCCGCGGGCAGCGAGATGCCGGGCCAGGCGCAGCAGTTCTTTGGCAGTCCGATCGAACACCAAGGCCAGCGCGGCGGCGTGGCCGGTGCGCTGGAAGCGGCGGAAGGCTCGATCGGCAGTGCTGGCGAACATCGTGGGTGCTTGACCGGGTGGGGTGGTGGCGTTGCGGGATTCTCTCGGATTCCGGCGGTCGGGGGGTGCGGTCACGGGGTCGCCATGGTCGGTTCGGACCAGGCGAGAACTGCGCAACGCCAAGCCGGCAACCGTCGTTGGCAGCGGCGCGGGCGGTCGTGTGCCGCCCGGCTGTGGATCGAAACATGGGCATCTACGATCGCGATTACATGCGGGTGGACCGGAACGAGCCTGGGGCGTACCGCAGCCAGGTGACGCCGCTGCCGAGTGCCGACGGCTCGATGGCCGTTGTCATCCTGGTGGCAGTCGCCGTCGTGCAGGCGATCGCCTGGGCGATTCCGACCAGTCGGGCGACGCCGTGGGGTCGCGATTGGTCCTGGTTCGACGCCTTCGGGGTCGCCGGATTCGACCCGTCGCTCGCCGGCTTCCTGCTTGCGGTTCCGGGCGCCACGGTGCTTGTCCTCCTTCTCCGGCCGGTGGTCGGAGCGGGCCGTCTGTTGGCCTTGACCGCGTTGACGGCAGGTGTCGCGACCGGCTACGCGGCATGGCACAGTCCGAGCGCTCTGGACTGGATCGATGGGGTCATGGCCTCGTCCCTGTGGCCGGCCAACCACGCTGCCGCCGTGCTGTGGTGCGCACTGGCTGCTGCGGCTGCCGCAGCGGTTGCCTCCGGCGGCAAGGTCTTCGGCCGTTGCCTTGCCAGACTGCTTGGCGTCGTCGCCGCTGCCCTGGCGGCCCTGTGGCTTGCCGTGCCGTGGTGGAACCCATGCAACCTCCAGCCGTGGACCGAAGTGTGCGGCAATCTCTGGAACCTGCATGTCGCCGACGACGGCAGTTCGTGGCTGGTCGGTGTGTCGGGGCGCCGGCCGGTGACCAGCCAGGTGACCGTCGACTTCGAGATCAAGACGAGTTGGCTGTTGTGGCTGCTGAAGCTCGCGCTCTGGCTGGTCTGCGCCGTCACTGCGTTCTCGGTGATGGCGCTTGGCGTGATGGGTCTGGCCACGGCATGTCGACCCGGCTCCGGGGCCGGACTGCTGCCGTGCGTTGGTCTGATTTCGGCCCTCGCTGGCCTTGCCTTGCTGGGCGTGTTCCTCTGGTACGCCAGCAACGGCTGCGATTTCGGCGACTGCCTGATCTGGCTGCTCGATCACGTGCAGGCACTCGTGGTCGTGGCAGGAACGGTTGCCCTGCCGGCCCTCGGGCTCGGCGCCCTGGGCGCAGCAACCAGCGGTCGCGTTGTCGGCTGAGAGAACCGTCAGCCGGGCTCGACAAGGTAGCCGGCGACGCCGGGCGCCACTGCCCGTATCATCCGAGCACCGGTCCATGACCAGCACCCGCTTGGAAGACTTCCCGCCCCTGCGTCGTCGCCGCGGCTTGCGCCGCCTGAAGGACGTGCCGGTGTTGCCGAGCCTGGTGACGCTGGGCAACCTGTTCTTCGGGTTCCTCGCCATCGCCAAGGTCGCCGACGCCCTGCGAACGACGACCCCGGGCGCGCCGTTCAGCGCCGTGGTCGATCTGTTCGAAGTCGCCGCGATCCTGATCTTCGTCGCCATGGTGTTCGATGCACTCGATGGCCGCATCGCGCGGATGACCGGTCAGGCGACGCCGTTCGGTGCCCAGCTCGACAGCATGGCCGACATGGTGACCTTCGGTGTCGCCCCGGCCTACCTCGGCAAGGTGCTGGTCGACTGGCACGCGCAGACCGACGCCAACAACCTGCTGCCCAAGCATCCCAAGCTGTTCTACGTCGCTGCGGCGATCTACGTGCTGTGCGCCGCGTTGCGGCTGGCGCGCTTCAACGTCGAGACCGGCACCGATGAGGACGATCACAAGGAGTTCAAGGGCCTGCCGTCGCCGGCGGCCGCGGCGGTGGTGGCGTCGCTGGTGGCGTTCTTCTGCACGCGCGATGATCCCAAGGAAGTGCTCGGCCGGATGGTGCTCGCCAAGGAACAGTTCGACTGGATCGTCATCGGCATGCCGGCGGTCCTGGTCGTGCTCGGACTGCTGATGGTCAGTCGCGTGCCGTACCCGCACGCCATGCATGCGATGGTCAAGGGCCGCCACAGCTTCCCATTCCTCGCCGGACTGGTCGTGCTGATCGGCATCGCCGCGGTCGAGTGGCAGTTCGCCCTTGCCGCGGTCACACTCGGCTACGTCGTGTCCGGCCTGTTGCTGGCGGGGTACCGGCTGGTGACGACCGGTCGGATCGGTCGCAAGGGCGACGACGACGACGACGACGACGGCGAACTGCGCGAGCAGTTGTCGCGCAACTGAGACGGGCCCGGGATGCGCGAAGTCGATGCCTATCTGGGCCTGGGGGCCAACCTCGGCGACCGCGAACGGGCGTTGCGGGTGGCCGTCCAGCGGTTGCAGGCCACGCCGGGGCTCGAGGTGGTCGCCTGTTCGTCGTTCCGCGAGTCTGCCTTCGTCGGCGAAGGGCCGGCGCAGCCACCGTATCTGAATGGCGTCGTCCATGTTCGCACGGCGCTGCCGGCGGCGACGTTGCTCGCGCTCGGCAAGGCCCTCGAACGCGAAGCCGGTCGCGCGTTGCCGGCGCCGAGGAATCAGCCGCGGCCGTTGGACATCGACGTGCTGCTCCATGGCGGTCAGACGATCGACACGCGCGAACTGGTCGTGCCGCACCCGCGGCTGCACGAACGCGAGTTCGTGCTGACGCCGCTGCGCGAACTCGGCGTCGACGTTGCCGCGCTGGCGCGGCCCGCACGTCCGCGCGTGATCCACGATCCGGCCGAGTTCGCTGCCGTCTGCACCGGCTGGCATGAAGGCGGCTGCCAGATCGGCGTCGTGCCGACGATGGGCGCACTGCACGAGGGGCACGTCAGCCTGATGCGTCTGGCCCGGGCCGAGAACGACCGTGTCATCGCGACGATCTTCGTCAACCCGTTGCAGTTCGGACCCAAGGAGGACTTCGCCGCCTACCCGCGCGACCTGCAGGCCGACCTCGGGCGCTGCGGTGCCGCCGGCGTCGACCTGGTGTTCGCGCCGTCGGTCGCGCAGATGTACGACCCGGGATTCTGCAGCCACGTCGCCGTCGGACCGGCGGCCGAGGGCATGGAGGGTGCGTTGCGACCCGGCCATTTCTCCGGTGTCGCGACGGTCGTCGCGCGGTTGTTTGCGCTGTGCCGCGCGCATCGCGGCTACTTCGGCCAGAAGGACGCGCAGCAGGTCGCCGTGCTGCGGCGGATGACGCGGGATCTCGGTTTTCCGCTGCGCCTCGTCGAGTGTCCGATCGTGCGTGAACCGGATGGTCTGGCGATGTCCAGCCGCAACGTCTATCTGGGCGCCGCCGATCGTCGCGCCGCGACGGTGTTGTTTCGCGCGCTGTGTGCCGGCCGACAAGCGTTCGCGCACGGCCAGCGCCACCGCGATGCGCTGTTGGAAGTCGCTCGGACC
Source organism: Planctomycetota bacterium (assembly GCA_016713175.1). Taxonomy (GTDB): domain Bacteria; phylum Planctomycetota; class UBA1135; order UBA1135; family UBA2386; genus JADJPQ01. The sequence continues at coordinate 717,248 of JADJPQ010000002.1, read as the reverse complement.
GTCGTGATCGCCGAACGCCGCGCCAGCCTCGACTACCTCGAACTGCGCTCGGAACCCGATCTCGAACCGCTGCCGGCGGGTCCGGTCGACCACGGCCGCCTGCTGATCGCCGCACGGTTCGTCGATGGCGCGCGGCCGGTGCGGTTGCTCGACAACCTGTCGTTGACCGGACCAGGAGCGTGAGACCGTACTTCGCGACGGCGCCGGCCAAGCTGAACCTCGTGCTGAAGATCACGGGCCGGCGTGCCGACGGCTATCACCTGCTGCGGACGCTGTTCCACGCGATCGACCTGCACGACGACCTGTGGCTGGCGCGCGCCGCAACCGGGCTGCACCTGACGACCGGCGCCGATGATGAGCGCGCCGCGGTGCCGCCGGGGCCCGACAATCTGGTCGTGCGTGCGGTGGGCGCGTTCTGCGCCGCGGCCGGCATCGAGATCGCGTTCAAGATCCACCTGCACAAGCGGATTCCTCACGGCGGCGGTCTTGGCGGCGGCAGCAGCGACGCGGCGACGACCCTGCGTCTGTTGCAGGCGGCGACTGGTTCGCCGTTGTCGACCATGCAATTGCACGAGATCGCGCGCGGCCTTGGCGCCGACGTGGCGTTCTTCCTGCGCGGCGGTTCGCAATGGGGGTGCGGCGTGGGGGACGAACTGACCCCGGCTGAAGGCGTGCCCGACCGCCACTTCGTGCTGCTGGTCCCGCCGTTTCCGTGCCCGACGGCCGGTGTCTACAAAAACTACGCAGCGCACTTGGCGAGCGGTGCACCGCAAGGTAGACTGAACGCCGTAACAGACTTTCGGAGCGAGGATTGTCTCGGCTCCGACAAGTTCGAGAACGACCTGGCGGCTGCGGCCGAACGGATCTGCCCCGAGCTTGCGGTCCTGCGTGCCCGACTGAGCGGCTTCGGTTTCCCCGATGTCCACATGACCGGTAGCGGTTCCACGCTGTTCCTGGCGTTCCCAGCTCTGGGCCCCGCACATGCGGCGGTGCAGACGCTGCTCCCGCTGACCGCCGATGGTGTCCGGCTGTTCGTGTCCCGTTCGGTCCGCGCCGACGTGACGCCGCCCCTGCAGGCTGATTGGCCCGAGGTCTGTCCGTGAAACCCTGTCCACCACCACACGCCTAGCAACCGGGCAAGCCTGCTCCCAGGGAGGGAACGGTGATCCACGCCGCGCACGACGATGCCAGCAAGTCTGGCCCTCGACTGCATATCACCGAGATCCGCGTCAAGCTGACCGAGGATCCGCGCAACAAACTGCGCGCCTACTGCAGTGTCACCATCCAGGACGCGTTCGTCGTTCGCGACCTGAAGATCATCGAGGGCGCCAAGGGCCCGTTCGTCGCGATGCCCAGCCGCAAGCTCGCCGACCACTGTCCGCGCTGCAACCACAAGAATCACCTGCGCGCCGCCTATTGCAACCAATGCGGCAACCAGCTCGATCCTGAGCGCGCGCCGCGCGACGCTTCCGGCCGCTCGCGGCTGCATGCCGACCTGGCGCATCCGATCAACTCGCCGACGCGGATCGAACTGCACAAAGCGGTGGTGCGGGCATTCCTGGACGAAGTCGAGGCAGCGCAGTCGGCCGGGGCCGCTTACAAGCCGAAGGACTTCGACGATCTCGATCATCTGAGCGAGTCGACCGACGACGAATATCTGGAAGAGCTCGAGCGCCGGCAGGAAGAACGCGACCGGCGTCGCCGGGCCCTGCCCCAGGCCGGCTCGACGACCGCCGGTCAGCAGCCAGGCGAGTTGCAGGCCGGCAGCAGCTAGACTGCGGCGGTGGCCATCCGTCTGGCGATCGTCGGGCCCGGCCGAGTCGGGCAGGCGCTCGGTCGGCGCTGGGTCGAACAAGGTGTCGACCTGCTGGGTTTCGTCGGTCGCCGTCCGGAGACCGTCGCCGCAGCGGTGCGCTTCTGTGGCGCTGGCGCCTCGCTGACCCCGATGGCCGCCGCGCAGGCCCACGTGCTGGTGTTCGCGGTCGGCGATCCGGACCTGGCGCCGGCGATCGGGACGATGGCGGGGGCGTCGCCGCGCAGCTGTTCGTTGTGGTTGCACACCAGCGGCCGCCATGACGAACACGTTTTCGTCGCGGTGCGGGGCCACGGCATCCGCACCGGGGCCCTGCATCCGGTCGCGCCGTTCCCGGACGCGCTGTCGGGATGGCGAGCCCTCGAACGGATGCCGGCCGTGCTGTCCGGAGACGCTGCCGCTCGGCGGTTGCTCGAGCGGCTGGCGATTCTGCTCGGCATGACACCGCTGTGGAGCACCGGTGGGGATCGGGTGCTGTACCACGCGGCGTGCGCGCTCGCGGCCAACGGGCTGACCGCTCTCCGCAGTCTGGTCGACCAGGTGTTCGCCGTTGCCGGTGGCCTGCCGCCGGCAGCCGCGGCCGAGGTCGCCGCAGCGCTGATGCACGCGGCACTGCGCGCCTGCGACCAGCGCGGTGCGGCGGCGGCGTTGTCGGGGCCGGTGTTGCGCGGTGACGCGGCGACGCTGCGCGCCCATCGGACGGCGCTGGAGGCCCATTGTCCTGCGGCCGATCCGGCCTACCGTGCGTTGATGCGGCAGGCCCTCGAACTGGCACGCTCCCGCGGCCTCGGCGATGCGGTGGCGCAGGCGGTGGCGGCGACACTGGCGGGAGGCGCGCCCCCCGCATGAGCGCAGCCATCATTGCCAGCATCTTCGCCGAGTCGCGCGAACAGGTGATGCGTCAGGCCGCGCGCGCCGCGATGGCCGGCGCCGACTGGATCGAATTGCGGCTCGATCTGTGGCCAGCCGCCGCGGAACTCGCCCCGGTGATCGAAGCGATCCGGCTGCCGGTGCTGGTGGCGTGTCGCACGCCGGAGGACGGCGGTCGCTACCGCGGGACTCTCGGCGAGCGTCGCGAACTGTTCGGCCAGGCGATGGCGGCGGGGGCGCAGGGCCTCGATCTCGAACATTGGGAGACCTGGACGCCGTCGGTCGGCCGCAATCGGCTGCGCCTGTTGGTGCGGTCGTTCCACTCGTTCACCGGTGTGCCGAAGGAACTGCCGGCCATCCAGGACAAGCTGTTCGCGCAGCAGGGCACCGTCGCCAAGATCGCGGTCACCGCGCACGACCTCGCCGACGCCGCGCCGGTGCTCGATCTGCTGGGCGCCACCGATCAGCGGCGTCGACCGACCGTCGCGTTCGCGATGGGACGGACGGCCTGGCCGACGCGTGTGCTGGCCTGTGCCTTGGGGGCTCCGTTCGTCTACGCGGCGGTCGAACCTGGGCAGGAGACCGCCCCGGGCCAGTTGTCCGTCGACCTGCTGGCTGGCCTTTTCCGGGTTCGCGAACTCAGTGGCAGCACCGCGTTGTTCGGGTTGCTCGGCAATCCGGCGTTGGCCTCGCTCGGGCCCTGGCTGCACAACCGCGTGTTCCGGCGCCTGGGTCGCGACGCGATCTACCTGCCGCTCGAGACCTCCCGGCCCGAAGCCGTGCTGGCGATGCTGCCGCGGCGGCAGTTGCGGGGGGTGTCGGTCACCGCGCCGTTCAAGAACGTGCTGGCGCAGCAGTGCCACAAGCTGGCGCCCGAAGCGGCGGCGATCGGCGTCGTCAACACCATGCTGTTCGAAGCCCATGGCATGGTCGTCGGCCACAACACCGACGTCGTCGGGGTGCTGGGTGCGTTGCAGCGCGCTGGTGTCGGTGGCTCGGCGCCGGCCGGAGCCGTCGGGGTCGTGCTCGGCACCGGTGGCGCGGCGCGGGCCGGAGCGATCGCGCTGCAGGGTCTGGGCTACCAGGTCACGATGCTCGGGCGCACGTTGGAGTCGGCGCGCGCGTTCGCGGCCCACCACGGTTTCCGGCTGGGCAGCCTGACCACCGCGACGATCGAGCAGTTGCGGCCGCAGATCGTCATCCATGCGACGCCCGTCGGTTCGCCAGGCCGCGCGGCGGAGCCGTTGCTGCTCCCCGATTGGCGGCCGGCGCCGACGACCGCGGTGCTCGACATGGTCTACCAGCCGTACTGGACGCCGCTGCTCGAGCAGGTGCGCGTGGCCGGTGCCATCGCGATACCCGGCGCCGAAATGTTCCTGACCCAGGCGCGCGAGCAGGTCCGGCTGTTCACCGGCGAGACCCTGCCGGAGGCGGAGCTGCGGCAGTTCCTGGCCGGCACCGCCGTGACCGCGGCATGAGCCCCCCGGTTGGCATCACGCTGGTCGGCCCACGCGCGGCCGGCAAGACGACGCTTGGTCGGGCGCTGGCGACGGCGCTTGGTCTGCAATTCGTCGACACCGACGCCGAACTGGGCGTTCGCGCGGGCATGTCGGCCGGGGACTTCCTCCGCAGTGCCGGTGAGCCGGCCTTTCGGCAGCTCGAGGAACAGGTCGTGCTGGCAGCGCTGGCCGCCGCCGATGGCCGTGTGATCGCGCTGGGCGGCGGCGCGCTCGGGACGGCGACGGTCCGCGCCGAACTGGCCCGGCCGCGGTTGTGGACGGTGTTCCTCCACGCCCCGCTGGCAGTCCTGGTCGACCGCCAGCGCGTCGACGGCCGGCGCCCGGGGCTGACCGGCCTGCCGTTGGCCGACGAGGTCGCGACGCTGTGGGCCAGCCGGCTGCCCGCGTGGCGCGAGGTCGCCGATTGCGAGATCGACACCGGCCACCGGGATGTCGCGGCGTCGGTCGCGTGGCTCATCCATCGGTGGCAACACCGGCGAACTGGGGTGTAGAACAGTCCTGCGGCAGTCCGATGTAGCGTGGCGGTGCGGTCGCTAGAATCGGCGGCGGTGTGGCGGCCGGGTGGCCGATCGCGCGCGTAGACCTGGCCGGCAACAACGGAGCCGGCGTGTGCGCTTGCCTCGAATGCGGAACCTGCAGAACTCCCGATGGCTGTCGTTGCTCGCGATCGCGTGTGCGGTCGGCGTTGCCACGGCGCAGATCGAGCGCCTGCGCGACCAGATCCGCCAACCCGGGCCCGATGCCCGCGAAGTTCGCGAAGCCGCGATCGAAGCGCTGCTCGCGCTGCCTGACGAGCGGGCGCACGAGCTGTTGCAGCAGGCGTTGCGGGTGCCGCCAGCCGACGACGCCGACCGCGTGACGCCGGCGGTGTTGCAGGCCCTGTCGCGCCGGCTGCGCGCCGCCGCCGACCCGGTGTTCTCGGCCGCCGCGGATCCGGTGCAGCGTTCGCGGTTGCTCGCCGGCTACCTGCCGCCGCTGATCGCGTTCTGGCGCGGCCAGACCGATGCGACCGGCGAACTGATGCCCGATCCGCTGCGCGACCTGGCGCGCGCGTGCGTCGTGCGGGTGCCGGCAGCCGATCTCGACCGCGCGCTGCGGACCTGTGCCGAGGCGGACCGGTTGTCCACGTTGCGCTGCGCCGCCGACGCGCAGCAGCTGGTTGCCGGCTTGTTCCTCGCCGAGCACCTGCAGGACACCGACAGTGCCGTTGCGGCCGCCGCGGCTGCCGGGTTGCGCCAGTTGACGTTCGTGGCCGAGGGGTTTGCCGATCGCAAGGCCTTCACCGACTGGTACGAGGCCAACAAGGATCGGCGTTACCTCGACCTGGCAGAGGCTGCGGCGCGGGCCCATCTCCGCGCCACCACGGTGTTCGCCGCGCAGTTGGGCGAGGTCCAGAAGCAGGCGCTGATCGACTTCGTGCGCCTGCACGTCGAGAAGCGGACGGGCGTCGACTGGGCCGCGATCGAAGCGCGCGTATTCGGCGGCGATCCCATCGCGTCGGCAGGGCTCGAGCAGCTGCGCGTCTCGCTGGCTGCGGCGCCGCTGGCCGATGAGCCGGGGCCAGGTCGCGTGGCGTTCTTGCGCATCTTGCTGCAACGGCTGGAGCGGGCGTCGCCAGCCGAAGCGACGATCCTCGAGATCGCCGGCTACCTGTGCCGGGTCGACGACGGCGAAGTCCATGCCGCCGTGCAGCAGCGGCTGCACGCGGCCCTGGTCGGCGAGCAACCGGCGCTGCAGATGGCGGCGGCGCGCGGTCTGCGACGGCTGCCGACGGCGGACAACCGCGCCGCGGTCGTGCAGTTCGCACGCGCGGCCCGACGCGGTGGCGCGCGACTGCGTCCGCAGCTCGAGGCGGCGTTGGCCACGTTGGTCTGTCGGACCCCGACCTGGCACGCGCCGCTGGAGAGCGAGCCGGGACATGCTGAATGGGCGTTGCTGCTGCGCGAACTGCTGCTCGACGACCCGGCCACCGGCCTGCGCGATGATGCGCTGGCGCTCGCCCTGCTGCCCGACAGCAGGGGCGCGCGGTCGGCGACTGCGTTCGCGCTGCTGCTGGCGTTGGCCAAGGATCCGGCGGTCGATCGGGAGTTCCGGACCACGTGTCTTCTGCACCTGCAGGATTGGCGGGACGATCCGCAGTGCGCCGACACCTGGGTGCGCGAACTGGCGCGACTGCTCGACGATGCTTCCGAGGAGATCCGTCTGTTCGCGGCGACGGCACTGGCCGCGCTGCCCGAGGTTGCCGGGCCGCAGGCTGCCTGGCGGGAGCACGTCGGGCTGGCGATGCGCGAACGGCTGCGTGTCGAGACCGCGCTGGTGGTCGTGCGGGCGATGGCCGAATGCCTGGTCGCCTACAGCCGGCAGCCGGAGACCGCCGACCAGGTGATCGGCACGCTGAACAAGGTGCTCGACGACCTGCCACGCCCGTTGCCGGCCGAACAGGTCGCGCGGGTCGAGCCGTTGCTGCATGCGCTGACGACGATTGCCGTCGAACCGCGGACCGCCGTCAGCCAGTGGGTGTCGGCGTGCGAGATGTTGCTGCGCTTCGAGAAGCGGCGCAGTCTGCGCCACGTGTTCACAGGTCACGGTGCGGCTGGTCTGCTGGGGCGTGACAGCACCGAAGAGGAGAAGCAGGCGGCGCAGAAGATTGCCCGGTTGCTGGTCAAGACCGCGGTGCTGAAGAACCCCAAGGAGTCGTGGACGGCCAGCGACGAGTTGCGCGCCGAGGTGCAGGACGTCCGTTCGGCGTTTGCCGTGCTGTCGGGGTCGGCCGAACTGCAGGCGCCGGCGATGCGTCTGTTGCGGCTCGAGGTCGACCTGGCGCTCGACAAGTCGAAGGACGTGATCGCGCTGGCGTTGCAGTGCCTGCAAGCGGGACCCGACGACGGCAACGTCGATGCGATGTCGCCCGCACAGAAGGACGAGGTCAGGCTGATGCTTGCCGCGGCCTACCTGCTGGAGAACAAGGCCGACCTGGCGGCGCCGGTGATGAGCGAGCGCGACGCCACGGCGCTGGAGCCGCGCGCGCTCGAAACGATGGAACGACTCGGCCGCGCCCTGCTGCCGACGGACGCGGCGGCCGCTGCCGTCTGGCTCGAGCGGGCATTGAAGGTCACCGGTGACGAGGACCCGGCCTTCCGGCGGCGCTTCCTGGCCTGGGCGCAAGCGGCGAGCCAGGCGGACTCGTCCGCGCGGGAGGGCGTGCTTGCCGCAGCCGAGCGCCGACGGTCGTTGTTCGAGGCCGCGGACTGTCCGGCCGAGTTGCGCGAGGCGTTCGCCGCCCTGTGCGGCCGCGAGTAGCGGCGCCGTCGGTGGCGGGTTTTCCCGCGCTTCGCTCTTGCGCGCGCGCGAGTCGGAGCTACTCTCTTCGCCTCACCCAACGCGGGGTGGAGCAGCCCGGTAGCTCGTCGGGCTCATAACCCGAAGGTCGAAGGTTCGAATCCTTCCCCCGCTACCAGTCGTCCGGTCGAACGGACGCGACGATCGCCCTGGGGCCAGAAGCCCTGGGGCGATGTCCTGTACGGGCGGCGTCCGCTGCGCTGGGTGAAGGGGCGGGCCGAAAGGCTCCGGAAGTGCCACGCGCCGCCACTGTTCTTGCACGCCGCCGACGAGTCGGCGGCGGTCCGCGTCGCCGTTGCCACCGCGCGCCAACGGCTTGGCTGCGAGGAACGCCCGCATGGAGGACTGCGGCTCGTGGCCGGCGGCGACCACGTCACCCGCTGGCCGAACCCGAGTTCGCGGTCGCGGTGCGGGAGGTTCTGGCGGCGCACCGGGTGAGCCAGGATCGCCGCTCGAGCGGTGCCGGCAGGCGAACGCCGGTCGGGTCGTTTGCCGCGTCCACCGACGGGAGCGCGTCGTCAGTTGGTGCCCATCTTGACGCCGTTCCGGCGTTGGCTACGATTTGGGTGGGCAACCAACCAAATCGAGGCAAGCTGCATGCAGAGGATCACTCCGGAGACCCAGGAACCGACCGACGCCGCGTGCCGGCAAGCCACCGGCAAGACCCTGGCGCAGTGGTTCGCGGTGCTCGATCAGTCACCGGGCCCGGCCGCCGGGCGCCGAGAACTGGCGCAGGCGGCGCTCACCGCCGTCGGCAAGGACGAGTGGTGGGCGACGACGCTGGCGGTCGAATACGAGAAGGCGCGCGGCCAGCGCGAGAAGGACGGGCGGCCCAGGGGCTACTCGATCTGCGTCACCAAGACGGTGGCGGCGCCGCTCCCCGAGGTGTTCGCCGCCTTCGGCAAGGCCGAACTGCTCGCACGCTGGTTCGGCGCCGGGAGCTCCGTCCACTTCGCCGACGGCGGCGTGCTGCGCGATGGCGACGGCGACCAGCTGACGTTCACCCGGATCCGCGCCGACAAGGACCTGCGGGCCAGCTGGCAGTCCTCGGATCTGGCGCCGGACAGCCAGGTCGAGGTGCTGTTCGCCGACAAAGGCAAGGGTCGCACCGGCATCACCCTGAACCACACCCGGATCCAACTGCGGCGCGACGCCGATGTGCTGCGGCTTGGCTGGGGGCAGTGCCTGCAGGCTCTGCGTGAACTGCTGGAGGCCGCATGAATGCACGCCTTCGAGTCGGCGGTGCGATCGTCGGTTGCGCGCAGGCGCTGGCTGTTGCCCAGCAGCCGCCGCCGCTGTCGCCCGCGTTCGAGTCGTACGTCGCGCACATCGCCGCGGCGGAAGGTGCGCTGGCTCGCGGCAACACCGGCGCGGCGCGCCGCTGGCTCGAGGCGGTACCGATCGAGCACCGCGCGTTCGAGTGGCAGGTGCTGGCGGCGGAGAGCGACCAGAGCCTGGCGACGTTCGCGCTGCACGAAGCCGGCGTCTCGGCAATCGCGGTGTCGCCGGATGGCACGCGGATCGCCACGGGCGCCAGCGACGGCGTGATCTGCCTGTGGGATGCCGCGGCCCTGCTCGACCCGAAGGCCGCGGCTGCACCCTCGCCGCAGCGAACGATCGAGGTGCACCGTCACGCGGTGTATTGCGTCGCCTTCGCCGCCGACGGCCGTCGGCTGGCGTCGGCTTCGGCAGACAAGACCGCACGGGTCTTCGATGTGGCCACGGGTGCGACGATCAGCAGTTTCACCCAGCACAGCTATCCGGTGACGACGGTCCGCTTCGCACCGGATGGCAAACGCGTGTGCAGCACCAGCTACCAGCGCCCCAAGGGTGGCGAAGTGCGGATCTGGGATCCGGCCGATGGCCGCGAACTGGCGCTCCTGCAGAGCGGCTATGCCCCGATCACCTGTTCGCATTGGAGTGTGGATGGCAGCAGGATCGCCGCGGCGTCCTGGGATCAGCAGCTGCACGTCTTCGATCTGTCGGCGCCCGAACGGCCGACGGTGGTCCGGTTGGGGCCCGAAGGTGGCTATCGCGCGGCCCAGGCCTCGGCGTTGACCGCGGATGGCGCGCTGCTGGCCGTCGCGTGCAAGGACGACCAGATCCACCTGTTCGAACCCTGGAACGGAACGTCCGTCCGGGATCTTGTCGGTCACACCCGGATCGTCGAGGGCGTGGCGTTCTCGCCCGATGGCGCCACGCTGGCCAGCGGATCGGCCGACAGTTCGGTGCGATTGTGGGATGCGGGCAGTGGCCGGCCGCTGGCCAGGCTGCTCGGACATCGCGGTGTCGTGCGCGCACTGGTGTTCGTCGGGCCGTCACGCTTGCTGACCGGGAGTGCCGACGGGACGGTGCGGCTGTGGGATGTCCCCGGGGCCCCGGCGGTGGCGCGCCGGACGGTCTTCGACCAAGCCGGGTATCACGCCGCCGAGAGCCCCGACGGCAAGTTGCTCGCGATCGGCTTCGCCGATGGTCAGCTGGCACTCCATTCGCCGGGCGATGGCACCCGCGTCGATGCGCTCGGGCGCGAGGACGATTGGGTCGGTTGCGTGCAGTTCTCGCCCGATGGCAGCTTGCTGGCCAGCGCCGGCGCCAGGCAGTTGCTGGTGTGGGACCTCGGCGAACGCGCGATCCGGCGGGCGTTGTCGGTCGCGCCGGCAGGTGCGCCGGGGCATGGCTGCGGTGGCGGCGTCGACGCGATCGCGTGGAGCCATGGCGGTCGCCTGCTCGCGGCGGTGTCGCGCGACCACAAAGCCCGGGCGTGGCGTGTTGCCACCGGTGATCTGCTCTGGACGGCGGAGTTCGCCGGACAGCAGGTGCGGCTCGCGTTCTCGCCGGACGATGCCACGGTCGCGATCGCAGGCCAGGCCGGCGCGGCGTTGCACGATGCCGCGACCGGCGAACTGCGGATCCCGCTGCGTGGCCATCGCGGTCGGGTCACGGGTATCCGGTTCACGCCGGATGGCAGTGAGGTCCTGACCCTGGGCGAGGATGGCACCTTGCGGGCGTATCGCGCTGCCGATGGCACGGCGGTGGCCCAGGTGCGGGCGCACGACGGCAACGGGCGGGCGGCCGAAATGTCGCCGGATGGCCGTCGGCTCGCGACCTGCGGTGAGGACGACCGGCTGGTCGTCTGGGACGTCGCGACGCGCGCCGCCGTCTGGTCGCGCGACGTCAAGGATGCCTACAGCCTGGCCTGGAGTCGCGATGGGCAGCGACTGTGGGTGCTGACGTTGGAACGGGAACTGATCGGATTCGACGCCGTACCGGCGAGGCAGCGGCAGCCATGAGGTGGCCGATGCGAACGATGCTGCGGCGTTGGTTCGGCGTGGTCGCTGGCTTGACGCTGCTGACCGTTGCGGTCGCGCAACAGACGGCCGCTGCCGTCGGCGCGCCGGTGCCCGACCTCGAGTTCGAGGGGCTGATCGGCCACGATGGCCGCACCCGGCTGGCCGAACTGCGCGGCCAGCCGGTGCTGATCGCGAACTTCCGACAGCACCTGGTCGATGGCGTCCATGCCGCCTGGGTCGCGCGCGATCTGGCGCGGGAGTTCGGCGACGAGGGCCTGATCGTGATCCTGGTCGATCGGGTGGCCTGGCCGCGCGAGCTGTGGGCCGAGAAATGGTCGTTCTGGCTGCGCTTCTTCGTGACTCCGGTGTGGCTGGCGCCGACGCTGGGCGAAGACCGCGATCTGCCGATCGAGCGCGCCGCCAGTCGGAATGACGAGCGCTCGCTGGTGCTGATCGGGGTCGATGGCACGCTGGTCAGCGAGGGTACCGCCGAACTGGCGTCGGCCCCGAAGGCCGCCGGTGACTACCGCGCCGCCCTCCGCAAGGCCGTGGCTGCCGAATGCCGGCGGCGGCGCCTGGGCTGGGGTGAACCCGAGACCGCGCGATCCGCGCGCGCGGCGGCGTTCGGCAAGGCCGATTTCGCGGGCGCCATGCGCATCCTCGACAACGTGGTCAAGTCCTCGGCACCCCCTGCGCCGGATCTGCAGGTCGTTCGGGACGAGTTGACCCAGGCCTTTGCCTGGGCTGTCCAACGCCTGCAGCGGCTGGTCGCAGAGGGTCGCTTCGTCGAGGCCGATCCCGTGCGCCGCCGGCTGGCCGAGGCGGCGCGAAACCACGCGGCGCTGGCGGCAACCTGGGCGACGGTCGCCGATTCGGTCACCGGGCCGGAATGGGATCGCGGGTTGCGTCTCGACCGCGAACTGTCCCAGCTGACGAAGACCTATCTCGACGGCCAGCTCGGCAAGCTCGACCTCGACGATCTGGTGACCGTTCGTCGGTTTGCCGGCAAACACGGCGACCACCCGGTGGCCCGGCGGGCGGGCACGCTGGGTGTCGCGATGGCAGCGATCGTCCGCGCCACCAAAGGACTGACCGCTGCCCAGTTGCAGGAGCGCCTCGACAAGGCGATGAAGTAGCGGGCGTTCGGCCGCCGACCTGACGGCCGCGCCGAACCGCCTCATGTTGGTCGACCACCCAAGAGACGCGCGTGCCATGAGTGCAGCTTCCGCCAGTACCCGAGAGAAACTGATCGCCGCCGCGATGGACCTGTTCACGTTCCAGGGCTACGCGACCACCGGACTCGCGCAGATCGCGCGCAAGGCCAAGGTGTTGCCGGGTTCGCTGTACCACTTCTTCCCGACCAAGGAGGACCTGCTGCACGCAACGCTGTTGCGGCGGCACGAACTGCTGCAGCCCGTGGTGCTGGACCCGATCTGGCAACGCGAGAACGATCCGATCGAACGCGTGTTCGCGCTGCTCGGCGGCTATCGGCGGATGCTCGAGATGACGGACTTCGAACACGGTTGCCCGATCGGCAACCTGGTCATCGAGGTCAGTAACACTCACCCGGCGGCCCGCCGGCTGCTGGTGCGGAACTTCGACAATTGGCTCGACGCGATCGAACAGTGCTTCCGGGAAGCGGCGCCGCGACTGCCCGACGACCAGGACCCACGCCGGATGGCGGTGTTCGTGCTGGTGACGATGGAGGGGGCCGTACTGCTGGCGCGGGCGTATCGCAACTTCGAGGCGTACGACGCGGCGATCGTCAGTCTGCGCGACTACGTGGAGCGGCTGCTGGCGGATGCCGAAACCGCGGCGGCACGCCGCGCCAGCGGTGGCTCCCGGCGCCCTCGCCGCGCCTGATCTGGCTGGCGACGCCGATCCTCGGCGCGGCCAGGCCCTGCACCGGCGGCTGTCGCCTCCAGTCGTTTGCTCCGATGGTCCCGCGGGCTCCGCGCTGGGGGCCTGGGGAGTGCGGAACACGGCTTGCAACGGCCGGGTATCATGGTGCGCCCCTGCATGCTGTCGTTCCGCTCGCGTTACGCCGTCAGCCTCGCCCTGGCCATGACCACCACGGCGCCGCGCGCCCAGACCTCGTGGCAGCGCGTCCGCGTGCTCGAGGCGACGCAGGGTATGGCGATGACGTTCGACGCCAACCGCGAACGCACGGTGATGTTCGGCGGCTTCCGGGGCGACGGGCCCAGCGCCCAGACCTGGGAGTTCGATGGCATCGACTGGCTGCTCCGCGCCGAAGGGCAGGGCCCACCTGCCCGGCACCAGGCGGCATTGGCGTTCGGGCCGATCTGGCGTGAGTCGCTGCTGTTCGGCGGAGCCGATGGCCTGGGCGTGCTGGCCGACACCTGGACGTGGAACGGGATCGACTGGCAGCTTCGCCAGCCGGTGACGGCACCGTCGGCGCGGTTTGGTCATGTGCTGGTGCATGATCCGCTGCGGCAACGGACGTTGTTGTTCGGCGGCCATGACAATGTACAGGTGCTCGGCGATCATTGGGAATGGAATGGCATGACCTGGGCGCCGCGGACTCCGGCGTTGCTGCCGCCGCCGCGCTATCAGGGGGCGATGGCCTTCGATGCCGCGCGCGGCGTCACCGTGCTGTTTGGCGGCCGCGGAACGAACGGCCGGCTGCAGGACACCTGGACCTGGGATGGCACGCTGTGGGCCCCGCGCACGCCGCTGTTCCGCCCGGCCGCGCTCAGCGGCCACGCGATGGCCTTCGATGCCGGCAGTCAGCGCGTCGCGCTGATGGGTGGATTTGCCAGCGGATCGCCGTTCGCGGACGTCTGGGAATGGGATGGCAACGGCTGGCAGATGGCACTGTCCGGGCCGCCGGCACGCGAAGGGCATGCACTGGTTGGCGACACCGTGCGTTCCCGACTGGTGCTGTTCGGCGGCTCGGGTGGTGGCGCCAACTGGCTGCGTGACACCTGGCAGCGCGATGGCAATGGCTGGACACAACGCCCGATGCGGTCGTTGCCAGCGCGCCGCTTCGGGCATGCGATGACCTACGACCTGCAGCGCGGCGTCACCGTGCTGTTCGGCGGCTTCGGCGCCCCAGCGTTCGCCGACACCTGGGAGTGGAACGGCGTGGACTGGAGCCAGCGCAACACCACGACTGCGCCGATCGCCGGCGGCGGTGGCCTGCTTGCGTATGACGCCGGTCGCGGTGAGTCGGTGTGGTTTGGCACTGGCGCAACCGGTGCGAGCGAGACCTGGGCGTGGAACGGTACGACCTGGCTGCAGCGTGCCGCCACCGGGCCGACGCCCCGCGGCGGCCACGCGATGGCAGCGGACCTCGGTCGGCAGGTTGTGGTGCTGTTTGGCGGACTCGATTCCCTGCTGGTACAGCGGCTCGACGACACCTGGGAATGGAACGGCGTGACGTGGACCCAACGGCAGCCGGGGGTTCGTCCGAGCGCGCGCAGCCGGCATGCGATGGCGCACGACCCGCAGCGCGCGACGGTCGTGCTGGTTGCCGGCGTCGACGCGGGCGGCGTCGCCGCCGACACCTGGGAATGGAACGGCAGCAACTGGTCGCTGGCGCCCGGTTCGGCGACGACGCCGCCCGCATTCGAGCACGCGCTGTGTCACGATCTGGCGCGGCAACGGCTGGTGTTGGGTTCTGGCAGCACGACGTCGACGTTCGAGGTGTGGGAATGGGACGGCGTCCGCTGGTCGCAGATGGCGGTGACTGGACCGGCACGGCGCACCGGGCAGGCGATGGTCCATGACGCCAGGTTGCGCCGGTCGGTGTTGTTCGGCGGCGAGTTCGGCTCGCTGCACGACACCTGGGTGTATGGCGCGTTGACCCCGGCGGCGTTGTCGGTGTTGAGCGCCGGCTGCGGTGGTCCGACGGCGTCGGGCAGCGCGCCGGCACTCGGCGAGCCCGTGTTCGCGATCGATCTGGCCTCGGCGCCGTCGCTGGCGCCGGCGGTGCTCGGCATCGGGACGTCGGTGCGCGCGACGGCGCTCGGGCCCTGCACGGTGTGGCTCGATGGCACGGTGGCGGGCGCGTTCGCGGTGACGCAGGCAGGCGGGTTCGCGAGCTGGAAGCTGCCGGTACCGGCGCAGATCGCGCTGCGGGGTTCGGTGTGGTCGGCGCAGGTGTTCGTGGCCGACCCGGCCGGAGCGGTGGCGGGGTTGGCGGTCAGCAATGGCTTGCGCGTGGTCGTCGGCGACTGATGCGCGCGGCACGGCCGCCGCGGCGTCACCGTCAAAGCCGGATCAGCGAACGTGCAATCGCAAGTCGATGCCGTTGCTGGTCAACAACCCCGCGTTGTTGCGGCCCGGGACGAGGATCGCCGCCTGGCTGTACAGGTGCACCCCGGCCAGCGTCGGCGCCGGCGGCACCGCGACCGGCCAGGTCAGGCGGCCGTTCGGCCCGGCGGCAACCAGCACGTTGGTCTCCAGCGTCGAGTACCGACTGCAGCCGAGGGCCCCGAGCCCGGCAAGGTCGAGGCCGAGCGGGAACTGGCCGAGTCCGATGCCGAGTGCACCGACGGTGCCGCCGTTGAGCCGTTCGGCCCAAAGGTTGGCGGTCGTGCCGAGCACCGGCCGATCGGCGCGATGCCGCACCGCCACGGCATCCGTCGGATTCGTCGCAAACGACACGGCCAACGCGGTCGAAAGATCGAGCGAGCCGAGGTCGTTCGTCGGACCGCCGGCCGCGAAACCGACCAGATGTGGGCCCCCGACCCCACTGACGGTCTGCCAGGCGAAGGTCACGAACCCGTCGTTCAGGTTGAACTGCATCTGGAACCAGTTGCCACTGCCGCCGGCACCATTCAGGACCCCGTTCCAGGTGATGATCGCGAGATTGCCCTGCAGTTCGAACAGCACCGGACCGCTGCCTGGCAGATTGGGTCCAGCGTCTGCCAGTCGCCCCAGCGCGGCGATGGCGACTGCAGCCAGGCATTGACGTCGATGGTGAAGCCGGGATTGCCGACCGCGGTCGACACGAAACCGAACGGGTGCACGACGAGCTGGCTGGTGGTGCCGCCGGGAAACGGCAGCGGGCGCGGCAGGACCACGGTGGCCTCCGCGACCGTCGAGACCGCGAGTGTCGTCGCGGCGGCGGTCGGCGCACGCCAGGTGCCGGCGCCGATGCCGACGTACTGCGAGCCGGTGAACACCAGGGTCATCGCCGAGTTGGCGAGGTCGAAAGCCGCACTGGTCGGGAAGCGTTCGTAGAACGAGCGCGAGTGCTCATAGCAGCCCCGACCATAGGGGGTGCCGATGGCGACGTCGGGGCCGATGACGTAGTGCAGGCTGCCGTTGAACACCCGCGGCTGGAACAGGGTGGTGAACACCGTGTTCTGCGCCGCGCCCGCGGTGAGCGTCAGTTCGTTGTTCGCGTGGACCTGGTTGCTCCCGATACCGTTGGTGTAGCGGTGGGCCCAGGTGTCAGCCTTCAACAACACGCCGTAGGTGCCCGGCGCCAGCTGGATCGGGGGCGACAGTGGACACGGCGTCGGCGCGTCCGACCCCTGGGTGACCAACGGGTTGCCGGTGCTGGCGATGGTCCACACCGAGGGGTTCATTTCGTTGCCGACCCGGGTGGCGGGGCAGATCCGGACTTCCAGTGTGCCGCTGACGCCCATCGACGAGGAGTTGATGTCGATCGCGGTGATGGTCAGCGGAGCGACGACCGCCAGATCGAACAGCACCGCGCCGCCAACGTTGCCCCCGTTGTTGCTGGCGAGGAACGTGGTCAGCGGCGATTGGGCCGAGGCGATGCCGCCGAGGAACGCCAACAGGGCGCGACACGCGAAGGTGTTCATGGGATCCTGTCGGCAGTATAGCCGGGCTGGCGGCGCGGGATGGCGGTGTGCCGCTGCAGGTGGCGGCGCCGGATGGGACCAAGCTGCCGCCGTCGAGCAGCCGGGTCTGGCGGTTCCTGTCCCGCGTCGCCCGCCGTAGGATCTCGCGGGTCCGATCATGCCCATGGCCACTGCGCCAACCGCTGCCGCCGTGAGCCCGTCGTGGCGCCGGCCCGTGGCGTTGATCGATGCCGCCGCGGTGCTGCTGTGCCTGTTCACGCTGGCAGGTGGCCTCGGGCGGCACCACTGGCTGCTGGATCTGTGCGCGCACTTTCGCGGCTACAACGCCGCCGTTGCCATCATCATCGCCATGGCGTTGCTGTTGCGGCGACGGCGAGGCACCCGATGGCGTCTGGTGCCTTGGGCTTCGGTCGCAGTGGCCCTGAGCATCAACGGCATCGCCGTGGCGCCGTACTACCTGCCACCTGCCGACACCGCCACCGCGGCCAACGGCAACGAGTCGAGGCTGCTGACGTTCAACGTCTGGACCGGCAACCGCAAGACCTCGGCCGTCGTCGACTACCTGCGGGATCGCGCGGCCGACTTCGTGTTCGTGCTCGAGATCGACCAGCGTTGGAGCGCGGCGTTGCAATCACTGCGCGATCTCTATCCGCACCAGACGCTGGAACCGGCGGACCACAACTTCGGCATCGGCTTCCTCAGTCGCCGACCGGCGCAAGTGCGCGTGGTCTCGTCGTCGTCGCTGCCGGCGATGCTGGTGGCCGATGTCGACGTCGACGGTCGACCGCTGCGTCTGATCGGTGTGCACACGCTGCCGCCGATCGGCCGCGAACGCCACCGGCTGCGCGACGAGCAGTTCGACGTGGTCGCGCAGCACGTCGACCGCGACGGGCCGACGATCGTCGCCGGCGATCTCAATGCGACGCCGTGGAGTTCACCGTTCGTCGCGTTCGGGGCGCGCACCGGACTGCGCGACAGCGGTCTGGGCCGCGGCCTGCCGGCGACCTGGAATGCCGGCCTGCCGGTGCCTGGCCTGCCGATCGACCACGTGCTGGTGCCGCGCGCGATCGCGGTCGTGGACCGGCGCGTCGGGCCCGATCTCGGTTCCGACCATCGGCCGCTCGAGGTCGGGTTCGTGTGGCGTTGACCGGTCACCGCGCGCGGACGCGGCATCGACAGCAGCTTCCGGGCCGGCACGAGGCATGGATCCGTTCGCGTGAACGTTCGACCGGCGGTTGCCGGGCCCAGCCGGCAACGGCGATCAGCCGAAGCAGCCGAGGTTCGAACTGCTGAATTGCGCGAGCCGCGGAAACACCTCGCCGAGCTGGTTCGGCGCCACGCCGAACCAACGCGCCAGCGTCGCCGCGTACTGTTCGACCGCCGTCGTCGGGATGAACCGACCGGCGCCCGCATCGTCCGGACCGCCGAGCGCCAGATCCGGCATCGTGCCGAAGATCCGGCGGCCGAGCACCGCGCCGCCGAGCACCAGCGCATGCCCGCCCCAGCCGTGGTCGGAGCCGCGCCCGTTGCCGGTCAGGCTGCGCCCGAACTCCGACAGCGTCGCCGTGGTGACCACCTGCTCGGTGCCGAGTTCGATCATCGCGTTCTGGAACGCCGCCAGCGCCTGACTCAGTTGCTGCAGCAGCTGCGGGTGCATCGTCAACTGGTTGTCGTGCGTGTCCCAGCCGGCGAGCCGGACGAAGAACACCTGACGCAGAGCTCCGAGCTGCTGCCGGACGCCGATCAGCCGGGCGACCATCTTCAGCTGGTTGGCCAAGGAACCGCTCGGGAACGTCGTCGCCAGCGCCGGCGCCGCCGTCAGTGCCGCCTGGATCGTGGTGCTCAATTCGATCGACTGATCGGTCAGGTCGCCGAGCTGCTGCTCGAGTACGTGCGGCGAGTCCTGGCGCAGCAGTGCGCGCAGTGTCGCCAGCCGCCGAGCGCCGGTGGCGCCGCCGGTGTTGTACAGCGACGTGGCGCCGGTCTGGCCGATGCCGTACGGGATCACCGTCTGCCCCTGCAGCAACCGGTTGGAACCGGCCACCGAGATCGTCGGCGACAGCGCCGAACCGCTGTTCAGCGACACCATCAGATCGCACAACCGTCCGCCCCAACCGGCGCGGCCTTCGCCCTGCGCGCTCGGCAGTTGCCACAGCGTCGTCTGGTCGCTGTGCGAGAACAGATGCGCCGGCCGTGGCACCGACCGGGCCAGATACTGCGCCCGGGTGATCGGCTGCAGCAGCGTGCCGACGTTGGCCACGACCGCCAGCTTGCCGCCTTCGAACAGCGTACGCAGTTCGGGAACCGACGGATGCAGGCCCCATTGCCGGGTGTCACCGATCGGCGTGATCGGCAGCAGTTGATCGCGGGCGACCGCCAGGTTGCCGCGGGCGGTCGCATACTGCGCGTGCGCGGCGGTGTCGCGCGGCACGATCAGATTGGCGGCATCGTTGCCGCCGTGCAGCAGCACGCAGACCAGCGCCCGATACTCGGGGTTGGCCGGCAGGTTCGCGAGTGCAGCCTCGTGCATCGTCGCCAGCCCGTGCACGGTCGGCAGGCAGACGCCGGCCAGCGCCGTGCGGGCGCCATGGATCAGCACGTCACGACGCGAACAAGAAGGCAGGTTCATGGGTCTGGCTCCGTGGCTCACTTCTGCACCGCGAATTCAGGCGAACTGACGATCAGGTAGATCGCGTCCTGGGTGCGGCGCCGCAGGTCGCTCTCCTGCACCAGGTTGGCGCGCAGCAGCGCGCGCATCGAGTCGCTCATCGCGCCCGCCAGCAGCCGTTCGTCGAGATGATCGAGCAGCGCGTCGACGTCGCCGGCCAGCGCTTCCTCCGGCGTCGCGTCGATGACGATGTCAGCGGCCGTCACCCCGCTGTTGCCGCGGCGGTACCAGTAGATCGACGCGTACAGCTGGTTGACGATGTTCAGCGACATCGTGTGGTCGACGATCTCGAACTCGGGCGCGACCAGCCCGGCCGTCGCTACGGCACCCTGCGGCGCATGGTCGGGCCGGAAGAAGTTGAACACCGTCGGCGAACGCAGGGCCGCCTGGCCCAGCGTGGCGTCCGGCCGCGTGAACGTGTAGTGGCCGTCGTCGCAGCGCGCGCGCAGGGCGCGCCACATGGCGCTCTGCTGCAGCAGCGGCTCCTTCAGCTTGCCGAACGTCGTCGGCGCCCGTTCATGGCCATGCCGCGCTTCGTCGTCGAGCAGCACCGCGCGCAGCACCGCCTGCAGGTTGCCGCGGTGGTCGTGGCCGTCGTTGTTCCAGACGGTGGCGACGCGGCGCACGTAGGCCGGGCTCGGATTCGACGTGACGAAGCGCTGGATCAGCTGCTTGCCGAGGAATGGCCCGACATTGGGATGTGCGGCCAACAGGTCGAGCACCGCCATCAGTTCGTCGCGCGCCGTGCGGCCGGCCGGGAACTGTGTCCCGAGGATGGTCTTCTGCGCCTGGCTGTGATGGGCTTCCCACGGTTCCATCGGCGACCAGTTCTCGGTGTACGACCACCAGGTGCTGGCGCCGGCGTAATGCCAGCCGGTCAACACGTACGACAGCGCGGTGATGTCGTCCTGCGTGTAGGTCGGGATCGGTTGTCCCTGGCCGTCGATGCGCACAGCGCCGTCCGGTTCGAGTTGCACCAGACCGATCGAGAACAGCTGCATCACTTCGCGCGCGTAGTTCTCATCCGGCCTTTGCGTCGAGCCCGGATCCGGGTTGCGGTTCCTGAGATGGCTCAGGTAGCGGCCCATCTGTGGGCTCAGCGTCACCGCTTCCAGCAGTTGCCGGTAGTTGCCGAACGCATGGCGCGACAGCAGGTCGTAGTACTCGGCGGCGCCGAGGATGTCGGCGCCGAGCGCGTCGGACTGGTCGGAGACGACGAAGATCTCGCTGAGCGCGAACGCCATCCGCTGGCGCAACTGGTCCCGGCCGGTCAGCACGTGCTTCCACCAGGCGCTCTGGCGATGGCCATGAGTCAGCGTGACGCCGCCGGCGGCGCGGGCTTCGAGGACCTGGCGATGGGACGACGCCGGTAGCGCTGCCTGTTCCTGCATCCAGGCCCGGTAGCCGAGCTGTTGCACGCTGGCGAGATCCTGTTCGTCGGGCCCGAAGGTCGCCTGGGTCAGGAACCGAACCGCCTCGGCGGTGCTGGCCGGATGGTCGGACTCGTTCTGCGAGTCGCCGCCCACACCGCCGCCGCCGCCGCACGCGGCGAGCAGCAACAGGGTGATGGCACCGGCGCGTGCGCGGGCCGCAGGTTGGCGAAGTCCAGGGTGAGGCTGTGCCATGTCGTCCATCCCGATCCCTTCCGGGATCACGTTGGTGATCGGCGCGTCGCGGCGCGTGCTGCAGCCGGCAGTCCCGTTCCGGGAACGTGGGCTGTCTCAGTGCGGGTTCCAGCAGAAGGCAGCGGGGTTCCAGGTGCCGCCTTGATCGGTCAGCACCGGGTCGAGGAACACGGCCGCCGCGGTCGTCACAGCGTCGAGATCGGCCCACGGCAAGCGGTCACTGGCGGCCAACGCGGCGTAGTGTCGCCGCCAACTCGCCGGTGGTTGCGGCAGCATTGTCGGAACCGCATGTGTGCCACGGAAGGCGAACGTCAGGCGCAGCGCCTCGCGGATCCGATCGGCGGCCAGCGGTTGAATCGTCGCGAGCAAGGCGAGGTCCGGCAGGTCCTTGATCCGCGAGTTCGGGCGCGTTCGCGGCAGGGTGTAGGCGTGCAGCTTCTCGGCGATGTGGGACTCGATCGGGTAAGCGGGGAACAGGGCCGGCGGAATGTCGACGAATGCCAGCATGTCGGTACCGGGCAACAGCTCGGGTTCGCCGAGCAACGGGTCATCGAACGCGAGATCCACACCGAAGGACTGGGCCCACGGCTTGCCCGCGATGCGGCAATCGACGCGGAAGCGGCGGCCGGCGCGGGTCAGGCCGTCGGCCCGGATTTCGGCTTGCCGCGGATCGGCCTGGATCTCGAAGCGCAAGCCGTCGCCGAGGTCCTGGCGTGCCGCAGCCAAGAGCTGTTGGACGGCTGGCTCGGTGGCGCCGGCGGTCCGCAGGTCGATGTCCTTGGTCGTGCGCGCCCGTCGGCATCGCAGTTCGAGACAGCGGCCGCCCTTCAAGACCATCTGGTTGCCAGACTCCACCGAGACCCGAGCGAGCAGCCGATCGAACGCCAGGATCTGGCGGGCCCGGACCACAGCGCCGCACAGCCGGACGCTGTCGAGCGGGGAACGCCTCGGCCGATGGGTAGCGCCCCGTCACGCCGCCAGGCCTCCGAACGGACGCAGCGCCTGCTCGACATCCTCGATTGCTGCCACGGTCACGATGCCGCGATCGATGGCCTGGAGCGCCGCCTGGCGCAGCAGATCCGGAGTCAGGCCGGCGCGGGCGCAGTCATTCAGGCTGCGGGCAGCGGTCGTGATCCTGACCGGGCCGAACCACTCGCAGCCGCGCGGCCGGCGCCGGCGGCCGGCGGCGCGCGCCCCCCGCCCCCGTGCGGCCGCCGCGCGGCCGCCCTTCTGCGCGCCGGGTGCCCGCCGCCGCGCGGCCCGGGCGGCCGCCTCGGGTGGGCGCGGCGGCCCCCGCGCCGGCCGCCCCCTGCCCTGGGCTGCCTTGGCGCGGCGCGCCCCGGGCCGCTTCTGCGCCGGCCGCCGCCGCCCCCGGGCGCGGCCGGCCCCCCCCCCGCGCGGGCCGGCGGCGTCCGCTCCCGCGGGCGCCGGGCCGGCCCGCGCTGCGCCGCGCGCCGCCGCGGCGGGCGCCGCCCCGGCCCCCCGCGCGCGTCTGCGCGGCGCGCCCCGCGCCGCGCCGCCGCCGCCCGCGCCCGCCCCCGCGGCGCGCCGCCGGCCCGGGGCCGCCCCCGCGCCCGGGGCGCCCGCGTGCCGCCGGCCCCCCCGCCCCCGCGCCCCCCCGCCCCCCCCCGCGCCGCGCGCCCGCCGCCTCGCGCGGCCGCCCGACCGGCTCCCGCCCTGCGCGGCGTGCCGCGGCGCCGGCCCGCCTCGCGCCGGCGTGCCCGTGCCCGGCCCGCGCGCGGCCCCCCCCGCGAGGCCGCCCCCCGCCCGCCCCGCCGCCCCGCGCGGCGCCGCCCCGCCGGCCCCCGCCGCCCCCCGCCGCCGCGGCGCGCGCGCCGCCGCCCCCGCGCGGCCCGCGCCCGCTCCGCCGGGCCGGGCCGGCCCCTCCCCCGCCGCCGCCGCGGCCCGCGCGACAGGGCCCGGCGCGCGTCGCCGCGGCCCTGCGCCCCCGCGCGGGCGCGGCCCCTGCCCGCCGGCCCCGTCGGGCGCCCCGCCGGCCGCGCCGCCGCGCCACGCCGGTGCCGCCGCCGCCTGGGTGGCGGCCCGCCGCCGCGGCGCCCCGCGCCCGCCCCCCCGCCGCGGCCCCCGGCCGCCCCCCCCCCCCCCCCCCCGCCCGCGGCCCCGCCCCCGCCCCCCGCCGCCGCGCGCGCGACCCCCCCGCGCCCGCGATCCAGACCAGCCCCTCGCCCTGGGCACGCTCGGGCCTTCGAGGCGACGCCATGCAGACCGAGACTGGTGAGACTCCGGATGCCGAACGCCGGCGCCAGGAACGAGGCACCGCGGGACTCTCGCGGCCGCATTGCGCGGGGTGATCAACATCCTGCCCGCGGCAGTGGTGCCGGACTACCGCCGGCAGGGGCCATACCTCAGCGCGTTGCTGTCCCGCCACGAAGTGTCGGGCCGCAACGAGTGGAATCGGCGTCTGTTCCAACGGCGCCGGCATGGCCGCTACTACTTCAACCCCGGGCTCTCGGTCCGGGTCGGCGGCGGCGGCGCCGAAGCTCGCTGGGCGCCGTTGACAGGGCTGCTGGGCGAGCCGACCCGTCAGTTCGCGCTGGCGGCGGTGCGGGAGATGTTTGGCCAGCAAGGGAACTGATCGCTGGCTCAGGCGCTGCTTGCGGGTGACTCGGCGTGCAGCAGCGTCAACAACCGCTGCGCGGCGACCTTCTCCGCCGCCCGCTTGTTGCGACCGGTGCCTTCGGCCTTCCTGCCGTCCACGACCTTCGCCGACACCCGAAATTCCTGCAGATGCTGAAGTCCGGTCGTCTCGACCAGTTCGTACTTCGGCTGGCCGAGCTTGTGCCGCTGGCAGAAGTGCAGCAATGCGGTCTTGGCGTCGATGCCTGCCGGTTCCGCCGGCTGCAGTTCGGCGACGCGGGGCAGCACGAACCGTTTGACGAACGCGCGGGCGGCGCGGATGCCGCCGTCGATGTAGATCGCGCCGAGCACCGCTTCGACCAGGTCGGCGAGGATCCGTTCGCTGCCGCGTTCGCTCTCGCGCAGGCCCTTGCCGACGTCGAGCAGGTTGACGAGGTTGAGTTGCCGCGCTATCGCCGCCAGCGGCGGCCGGCTGACCAGCAGCGCCCGCGCTTCGGTCAGTTCGCCTTCGGGGATCTCCGGCGTCTTGCGGAACAGCGCGTCGGCGACGGCGAAGTTGAGGATCGCGTCGCCGAGGAACTCGAGTCGTTCGTAGTTGGCCTTGCCGTCGTTGCCGGTCGAGGCGTGGGTCAAGGCGCGGTCGAGCAGATCGAAGTCCGCGAACTCGTGGCCGAGGTCCTTGGCGAGCGCACGCAGCGCGCGACGGCGGGCATCCTTGCCTTCGTGGGTGCGTTCGGACATCTGGGTTGCGGTGGACCGGGCGGCACGTTAGTCGGTGCTCATCGCGCTGCCAACCGGGCGGTTGCGGCCTCGTGCCCGCCGTTCAGGTCGACGACGTGGCGTGCAACACCGCGGGCAGCCCGCGCAAGTCCGGCAGCAGATGGGTGTGCGGGTGCACCGCCAGGTCCGCCAACGGGAACGCGCCGGTGGCGACTCCGACATTGAACCGGCAACCCGCGGCATGCCCGGCGCCGAGGTCGGCGGGCGTGTCACCGACGACGCCAACACGGCCGGCATCGGTGACGCCGGTGCGCTGCATCGCCGCGCGGATCAGATCCGGCGCCGGTCGACCGTTCGCGACTTCATCGGAGGCCACGCTCGGCAGGTGCGCGTAGCCCAGCGCGGCAAGCACCAGATCAGCGGTGCTGCGTGCAAAACCGGTGTTGAACGCGACGAGGATGCCGCGGGCTTGCAGGAACGCGATCGCCTCGCGGCACCCGGGCGTCGGTCGCAGCGGCCTGGCCGCGACACCGGCGGCGAACACGCGCGCGAAGTGCTCGGCCATCGCCGCCGCCGGTTCGAGTTCCCGCCCCGCAAGGCGCAACAGCGCTTCGAACACGCGCTGCTTGTGCCAGCCGAAGAACTGCCGCAGCGCGTCGCGTTCGAGAGTGAGCCCGAAGTCGGCGGCCGTGCGTTCGAAAGCCTGCCGGACATGACCGTCGTCATGAACGGTCGTGCCGGCGAGATCGAACACGAACAACGCGAGCGGCGCGACGGTCACAGCCGCATGCCGGTCAACCCGAACGCCCAGTCGGTCGTCGTCAGGCCGAGCGTGTTGGCCGTGGCGTCGAGCACCACGCCCTGCTGACCGAAGAACGTGCCGGCGATCGCCGGAACCATCGGGATCGGCAGCGCCCAGCTCGCCCGGCCGTTGGCGCCGGCGAACAGCAGGTTGGTGGCCACCGGATCGATCGCGATCAGGCAACCGGGTGCGCCGAAGGGCGAAAGATCGAACGGCAACGGCAGGCCGCTGCCACTGCGGGTCCGATCGAAGCCCATGACGGCGATGACCGCGGCGTTCGCCGGCGTCTGGAAGAAGTCGGCGACGAAGGTGGTGCCGACCAGCGGCATCTCGTACGGGCGGACCTGATACCCGGGCAACGTGTTGCCGGTGCCAGGGCACGCAGTGCCGGCGAACATCTGCACCTGCGCGCCGCCATTGCAACGAAGCGTCATCAGGTAGCTGCCGGTCGCGGTGCCGAAGCCGACCATCTCGAGGTAGTAGGTGCCGGCCGGGATGAACGTCTGCATGCGGCTCAGCAGGTTGGGGCCGCTGTCGTCGTCGCTGGCGATCTGCTGGAAGCCGCTGTCGTACAGGCGCACCAACGGATCGCCGATCGGGCCGCCGTTCGGCGTGAGGCCGCCCGGCCAGTTCTCCGCCAGCAGGAACGTGTCGCCGGTGACGATCAGGATGTACCAGTCGGAGTCGCCGCCGGGGAAGATCTCGCCTTCGACCATCAGGCCGCACGCGGTGACGCTCGGCGAGCCGCCCTGATTCGGGTTGCCGTTCGGTTCGGCCAGTTCCGGCAGCGCGTTGCTGGCATCGGTGCAGGTCAGCGCCAACGTGTAGGTGCCGGCGTTGGCGCCGGCGTAACCCTGGACATCGAGGTGGTACGTGCCCGGGCTCAACACCATCAGGATCATCGACCAGTTGCCGGGGGCGCTGTCGTCGTCGAACGCCAGCTGCGCGCCGGCCTGGTCACGCACGTACAGGATCGTGTCGAGGCTCGACGTGCCCGACAGACCGATGCCGGTCTCGGCGCGGATCAAGGCGCGCGTCGCCAGCGTGAACGTCCACCAGTCGCTGTCGCCGGTGCCGAGCGTGCCGACACCGCGCTGGCCGCAGGCGATCGTCGACGGCGTGCCGTTGCCGATCGGGCCGTTCGGTTCGCTGGCTTCCTGGACGTCGACCAGCCCGCCGCCGGCCGGGCCGCACTGCAGATCGAGCGAGTAGGTGCCAGTGCCCGCCGCGCCGAAGTGGCGGACGCGCACGGCGTAGGTACCGGCCGCCAGGTCGAGCTGCAGCACCGACAGCCACACCCGGTTCTCGTCGTCGTTCTGGCCGAGCATCGCGCCGGCGCTGTCGAACATCGACACGATGGTGTCGGTGTTGGCGCCGTCGGGACCGGGGTTGATCACCGCCGTGACCAGTGCCGGCTGGGCCAGCGTGAACGTGTACCAGTCCTGGTCGCCGGCAACGCCGATCGCGGCTTCGACGTGCACGCCGCACGCGGTGGCGTTGGCCGTCGCCTGGCTGTCGTTGGGTTCGACCTCGGATTGCACCTGGGCCAGCAGCCCGGCGACGAGAAGCGGGAACGGAACACAGTGCCGCAGACAGTGCATGGAGCCTCCGGAGAGAAGAGGCCGGCATCATGCCATGCGCGCCGAGGATCGCGCCAAGCGGCGATGAAGTTGCGCCGGCCGGCTACTGCACCGACTCGCGCTGCCGGTCGAAACGCTTGCGGTCGCTCTCCTTCAGGCGCAGCTTGCGCAGCCGGATCGACTTCGGCGTCATCTCGACCAGTTCGTCCTCGGCGACATACTCCAAACCGTCTTCGACGCCGAACATCCGCGGCGGCGGCAGCTTGACGAACGTCTCCTTGGTCGAGCTGCGGACGTTGGTCGCCTTCTTCTCGCGGACGACGTTGACGACCAGGTCGTTGTCCTTGCAGTGCTCGCCGACGACCATGCCTTCGTAGACTTCGAAGCCCTCGGGCACGAAGAACTGGCCGCGATCGCGCAGGCCGTCCATCGCGTAGAACGTCGTCTGACCCTGGGCCATCGACACCAGCACGCCGGCGGTGCGTTCTTCGATGTTGCCGCGGTGCGGGCCGTAGCCGTGGAACACGTGGTGCATCGTCGCCTGGCCCTGGGTGGCGTTGAGCAGGCGGCTGCGGACGCCGATCAGGCCGCGCGCCGGCACCGTGAACTCCAGGCGCGTGAAGGTACCCTTGCGGTCCATCTTCAGCAGTTCGGCGCGCCGCGTACCGAGGATCTCGATGACCTTGCCGACGCTGTCGGCCGGCGTGTCGACGGTCAGGTATTCGATCGGCTCCTGCTTCTCGCCGTCGATTTCCTTGAACAGCACGTGCGGCTTGGCGACCGCGAACTCGTAGCCCTCGCGGCGCATCGTCTCGAGCAGGAAGCCCAGGTGCATGACGCCGCGGCCCTTCAACACGAAGCTGTCGGCGCCGTCGCCCGGCTCGACGCGCAGCGCGACGTTGACCCGCAGTTCCTTCTCCAGGCGGTCGCGCAGGTGGCGCGAGGTCATGTACTTGCCGCCGTCGCGGCCGGCGAACGGCGCGTCGTTGACGCGCATGACGATCGACATCGTCGGTTCGTCGATGGCGATCACCGGCATCGCTTCGGGTTTGTCGAGCGACGCCACGGTGTCGCCGATCTCGATGTCGTCGATGCCGTACAGCGCGACCAGATCGCCGGCCTCGACTTCCTTGGCCTCTTCGCGCGCCAGGCCGCGGAAGCGGTAGATGCCGCGGATCGTCGTCTCCTTCTGGGTGCCGGTGCGGCTCAGGTGCATCACCCGCGTCGCCGGCCGGATGACGCCGCGGTGGACACGACCGATCGCGATGCGGCCGACGTAGTCGCTCCAGTCCAGCGTGGTGACGCGGAACTGCAGCGGGCCACCGACATCGTCCTGCGGCTCGGGAATGTGCGACACGATCGCGTCGAACAGCGTCTTCAGGTTCTTGCCCTCGCCGCCCTGGCGCGCCGCTTTCAGATCCGTCGTCATCCAGCCCTGGCGGCCCGAGCCGTAGAACACCGGGAACTCGAGCGCGGCTTCGTCGGCGTCGAGGTCGATGAACAGGTCGAACACCTCGTTGACGACCTCCTCGGGCCGCGCTTCGGGCTTGTCGACCTTGTTGACGACGACGATCGGCTTCAGGTGGTGCGAGAACGCCTTCTGCAGCACGAACCGCGTCTGCGGCATCGGCCCTTCGGCGGCGTCGACCAGCAGCAGCACGCCGTCGGCCATCGACAGCACGCGTTCGACCTCGCCGCCGAAGTCGGCGTGGCCGGGGGTGTCGATGATGTTGATGCGCGTGCCCTGGTAGTCGACGACCGTGTTCTTGGCCAGGATGGTGATGCCGCGCTCCTTCTCGAGCTCGTTGCTGTCCATCACGCACTCGCCGACCTGCTGGTTGTCGCGGAACGTGCCGGTCTGGCGCAGGAGGCCGTCGACGAGCGTGGTCTTGCCGTGGTCGACGTGGGCGATGATGGCGACGTTGCGGATGTTGCGGGGCATGCGGTTTCGGTGGCGCGGGGTGGCGGGCGACGGTTCGGGGTCGTGGAAGTCGGCCGCGAATGCGGGCGAAGGATTGTCGCGAAGGCGGCGATGGGGTCAACGGGGGGTATGGGAACCCGCGGCCCGGCGACCCGGCTGTGCTGCGGGGGCCGGCGGTTTGCTGCCGTTCGCCGGTGCCGATCCACGGCCGGGGAGTGGCCCGGCAGGCGATGGTTTCGTTCCCCGGTGGGCGACCTGCCAGCGCCAGACTAGTCTAGAATCCCGACCAATGCGTACGTCCCACCTCCTTGGCGTGCTGCTCATCGCGCCGCTGTCGGCGCAGAACCCGATCGTCGTGCAGGGCGGAGGTGGGGCCCTGGCCAATGCCATCGCCATCGCCAACCCTGGCGATGAACTCGACGTGTTCCCCGGCAACTACACGCCGGTGACCGTCCAGCGCGCCCTGCGGATCGCCTTGCGCTCCGGCGCCAGCGTCGGCGCCTGGCTGTCGACCACGGCTGGCATCACGGTCAGCGGCCTGCCGGTCGGCGAAGCCGTCGTGATCACCGGCGGCACCCTGCAGGGCGTATCCGCCGTGCAGTGCGCCGGCGTGGTCCTGGTGGCCGACAGTTGGTTCGACTTCGGGCAGGGCGGCGCCTGCCAGATCACCAACTGCACCGGCCCGGTCGCGTTCGAGGACATCGCGCAACCGGGACTACCGTACCACGGTGGCAGCCTGGCGATCCAGGGCAGCAGCCAGGTGAGCTTCACGCGCTGCGCCCTGCCGCGCGCGATCGTCACGGCGTCGCACGTGACGATGGCACAGCCGGACATCTTTCCGTACGGCGGCCGGTGGCCGCACGACGCACCGAGCCTGCAGATCCTCTCCGGCACCGTGTCGATCCGCGGCGGCCGCATTGCGGGCGGCGTTGCCGCGAGCCTGCCGTACTACGAATACGGCATCCAGCTGGTCCAGGGCGAACTGACGCTGGCCGGCGGCGTCCTCGTCCAGAGCACGATCGACTGGGGCGTCCCGACCGCGGCTGCGGTCGATACGCTCGGCGGCCTGATCCGGATGGATCCGGCGACACGGCTGATCGGCACGGTGGGCCTGCAAGGACCGGCGACAGTGTGGAACAACGTGGTGCCGACCACGTCGTCGGCGCGTACTGCCGGCAGCTCGTCGACGCGGTTCGACTTGACCGGCGTTCCGACTGCCGTGGCTTTCACTCTGCTCGGGTTCGCGCAGCCGGCGTTGCCGACGATCTGGGGCGATGTCTGGCTGGATCCGGGTGGCTTCCTCGCGGCCGTGACGCCGCTGTCGAACGGCGGCAGCGGATCGCTGACCGTGCAGTTCGCCGGCGTACCGCCGTTCCTGCTGCTGGTCGCCCAGACCGCGACGCTGGATCCCACGGGCGCCATCGCGGTGTCGCCGCCCGAGCGCTTCCTCTGGGACTGACGCGTTGGCGCCGGCCGCAGCCGCGGCCGGCCTGCCTGGCATCGGAGAACTCAACGGCGGGAACTGACATGACGGAACCTCGATCGGCGCACAAGAACGGCTTCGCTGGCCTGCCCCGCAAATGGGCCACTCCGGTCCAGTTGGTGGGCACCTTCGGTCTCGCCGTGTTCTTGGTGCTGTACTACTTGCTGGTGATGGAGCCCCGACAGGCCGAGGCCTATGCGCGACTTCGCGGCTCGGTCGACGGCCTGCGGTCGGTGGTCGAGAAGCGCCAAGCCCTGCTGAGCAAGCCTCAGGCCGACGCCCTCGACGAGATGGTCGCGGTGGCCGTGGCCAGCCAGGTTGCGCTCGAGATCCGCAAAGCCCTGGACCACGACACCACCACCGTGACGGGGCTCGAACAGACGATCCGCGAGTTGTTGCTCGACCGGACACACTGGCTTCAGGGTCTGGCCCGCGATGACGGCTCGACGGTGTCGGAAATCGCCGTCAACCGGATCGTCGAAAGCGAGGTCGCGCGCAAAGTCGCGGATCGTGCCCTGGCCGAGTGGCGCCAAGCCGACCTGGCGACGATCAGCGCGGGCTGCCAGGAGATGATCGGCATGACCCTGCGGCGGTTCGCACGGGCCAAGTAGCCCGCGGTGAATCGGGCAGGAGCTCTGGCTGCTCCTCTGCGGCACTCCGGGTCGCGCGCCGGCCGCCAGCGCCGCGCCCTGGTAGTGCAGCACGCCACCGACCAGCACCGGATCCGCCGGCACGACCGGCGTCCATACCGCGCGGTCCCTCGCGCGCACCCGTTGCGACGGCAGTGCGATCCGGCGACCCGGTGCCGCCGTTCACAGCTTCTTGGCGGTGAACGGATCGTGCGCCTTCGGGTCGCCGCTCTCGTAGCCGAGCTTGAACCAGCGCGACCGCTGCTCGCTGGTGCCGTGCGTGAAGCTGTCCGGCACCACACGGCCGCTGGAACGCTGCTGCAACCGGTCGTCGCCGATTGCGCGCGCGGCATTCAGCGCTTCATCGATGTCGCCGACTTCGATCAGGCCCTTCTTGCCGGCGTGATGCGCCCAGACGCCGGCGAAGTAGTCGGCTTGCAGTTCGAGCTTGACCGATTCCTGGTTCTGCTCGACTTCGTTCTGCCGCGCGCGCAAGCCATGCACACGATCGCTGATGCCGAGCAGGTGCTGCACGTGGTGGCCGACCTCGTGCGCGATCACATACGCCTGCGCGAAGTCGCCGGGCGCGCCGAGCTGCCGCTTCAGGTCGTCGTAGAACGACAGGTCGATGTAGACCTTGCGGTCGCCGGGACAATAGAACGGGCCCATTGCCGAGTCGGCCGAACCGCACGCGGTGCGCACGCCATCGCGGAACAGCACCAGCTTTGGTTCCTGGTAGATCTTGCCGAACGCGTCGCGGTAGACCTGCCGCCAGACGTCCTCGGTCGTGGCCAGCACGACCGACACGAAGTCGGCGAGTTCCTTCTCGGCGGCGGTTTCGCGGACGGGCGTGATCGAGTCCGGCGCCGTGGCGTAGCCAAACGGCGTGCGACCGCCGCCGCCGCCCATCGGCACGTTGCCCGTCAGCAGTTGGATCGGGTTGATGCCGGCGAACCAGGCGATGACCAGGACGACGAGCAGGCCGCCGATGCCCATGCCGCCGCGGCCCATCGGCAAGTGAATGCGACCGCCGCCGCCGCCGCCGAACGGGTTGCCGCTGCGCTGCGGTGGGCCGCCGCCGCGTTGGTCTTCGATGTTGTCGCTACGTCGTTGGTCCTGCCAGCGCATCAAGAACTCCTGGGGTGTGGGCGCGCAGGCTACCTGCCGCGCGGTCGTTCATTCCATCCGAGCGAACGAGAACTCGAGGCCGCGGTGGCTGGCGGTCCGGGGCAACCGGCAGAGGGCTGAGCGGCTCGGGGGCTGGCCGTGAGTCGGGGTGTGGGTATGCTTCAGAGCAATCAGGGTGAGAGAACCCGGATTTTCCTGAACCACGGAGTGGCCATGGTCGTCGCAGGTCGCAGGTAGCAGGTCGCAGGTCGCAGGTCGCAGGTCGCAGGTCGCAGGTCGCAACCTGATTGTCTGATCCAATGGGTTCCTGGCCCGATCGGCCAGACGTTCTGCATGTCGTTCTGGGGAGCGCAGGCCCTGGTGTCGGGGCGGTATCTGCCGCAGGGTTCGCAGCGGGTACGTGTCTCAGTGACCGGCGTCAACGGTTCCCCTGCTCCAGTGGTTGACCGGGGCATCGATCGTGACCAACCACCCATTCATGTTGTTTGGTTCCGAGACGCCCGCCGGCGATGCCGCCAGCAGGATGTTCGGGTCTCAGTTCTCGTTCGGGTACTTGCGAACGGAGACCCGCGACGCTCAGGGGACAGTTTTCCTGCACCGACGCTGCACTACTTGCCGGAGGGGCCTGGTCCGACGGTTGCGACCTATGCCGATCCGTGGCTGGTGGATCCGTACAAGCAGATGGCGGTCGTCGTGGAGCCGGCGGCCAGTGCCAATTCAGTCCGATATCAGCTTAACTGGGTGAATGCGACCGGCAACGCCCCGGTGCCACCCGAAACCGATTTGTTCCTGGCCGAGCTGCGGCCGGGTGAGGCCCTGCTCGTCGGGTTGCAGCGCTACGTTCCCCTTCTGACGGGCCAGAGTCGGATCGAGCGAGCCGTCCAGTTTCCACCGTACCCACAGGAGTCCATCCGGCCGGGAAACACCGTGCCGGTGGCGCCGGCCAACTCGATTGCCGACATGATGTCCCCGGCACATCAGCAGGAAACCACGTACTTCCCGGATACCGCCTCCGGTGTGTTGTGGATTCGTATTGTCGCTGGCATTGTCGGTCCGACGACGGCGACTCCGGGCGTGATCATCCAAGCCAACGGCCTCGGGCAGGCAATTCAGGTGAAGCTATGAGCGTGCAATCTCTGAGGACTCCCGCAAGGTGGCTGGCGTGGCTTGCGGTGGCGGCGAGCGCTGGTTCTGCCGTTGGGCAGGTGCGGTGGCTGCCGAACCGTGCTCCCGATCTGACCTACACGGGAGGCTACTGCTACGACTCTGTGCGCGACCGGTTGTTGTTGTTCGATCGAGAGAGCACGTTCGAGGGCGTGATGCTGAACGGCCAGCGATCCTACTCCTACGTGGCGGCCGCGTCGCCGTCTCTTGCTGGGTGGCTTACCGGCGCGGCATTCGCCCGGGACCGTGCACGAGTAGTCTGCTACGACCGAGCCCGAACCTGGGAGTGGGACGGGGCGGCCTGGTTGTTGCGGGCCAATTTCCCTCCGATCTCGTCGTTCCTCCACCTCGTCGGCCACGAAAGCCGGGGCACCGTGATCGCCTTCGGAGGCGCTTCGCCAAGTCTCGGCAATGATCTGTATGAGTGGAACGGCTCGAACTGGACGCTGATTCCAACGACTGGCAGGCCGCCGCGTCCGGTGCTGCCTGATACGCAGTCCTACTACTACTTGACCATGGCCTACGACGCCCGTCGCGACAAAGTCGTGTTGTTCGGCCGCGCTACGGACAGGGGAGATGGCTTCCTCTATGATTTCCACCCGGATCTGTGGGAATGGGACACCGCCGGTGGTTGGGTCAGTCGCACCGCACAATGGCCCTTCCAGGCGCTGCCGAATGTCATGTTATTCGACTCTCGGCGTGGGACGCTGATCGCTACCGAGGGGGTCGCCGCTCACGCCGAGTGGGATGGAGGCCCAGCGTGGCAGCCGCTCGTGCTGACGAATCCGATCCCGCCGGCGCTCGGTGTGATGCGGCATGCGGCCTACGACGCGGGGCTGGGCGTGACGATGGCCTGCGTGTTCAACCCGGCCGGTCCGTGGATCGAAGGCTGGAAACTCGGCACCGTGTCGCAGGCCGAGTTCGATCGCGCCGGTGACGGCTGCGCCGGGAGCCTTGGCGAGCCAGCGCTCGGGCTGACCAGGGACTGGACTCGTGCGTGGGTCGGCGGGACGCTGAGCACCGAGGTGACCAACCTGCCGTACTCGGGCGGATTCCTGGTGGTCGGGTGGTCAAACACCACCGCTGGCGCGGTGCTCCTGCCGTTGGTTCTGACGCCCTACGGTATGCCGGGGTGCCACCTGCGCATTTCGCTGGACAGCGTCTACCCGTTGGCGGGTTCGGCCCAGCGAGCGCGGCAGGAACTGCCGGTTCCGAACCTCGCGGCGTTGGTCGGCTGCGTGCTGTACCAGCAGGCGTTTGCGACCGATCCCGCCGCGAATGCGGCAGGGCTGACGGCAAGCAATGCCGTCAGGATCACGGTCGGGCACCGGTAGGGCCGACGTCACAGGCGGCGTTGAGGCGGCAGCACGGCCGGCAGCTTGGCGCGCAGGCTGCCCGTTGCCCGTTCACTCCATACGGGCGAACGAGAACTCGAGGCCGCGACGGCTGATGTGGGTGATCCGGTAGCCGGCCTGGCGCAGCGCGGCGATCGCGTTGGTGGTGCGGGCGAACGTAATGCCGTCCTGACTGTGGTGGAACTCGATCAGCAGCTGGCGCGGCCGCGGGCCCGTGGCCAGAAGGTCGGGCAGCGCCGCGTATTCGCCGCCTTCGATGTCGATCTTCAGCACGTCGATGTGCTCATGACCGAGTTCCTTGGCGATCGTCGCGAGGCGGCGGACCTCGGCGGTGATCGCGTTGGCGAGCGGATCGGACGCCGGCCGGAAGTTCACGTCGTGGGTCTTGTCCGGCAGCAGGAAGCGCTGGCTGCCGTCGTGGGCGCCAAGCCCGATCGGGTGGAACCAGAAGGCCTTGGGCAGGGTCTGCGCGCGGATCCACTCGATCGCGCGGGGGGTCGGGTCGAAGGCGTGGATCGTGCAGCCGAAGCGTTCGATCATCGCCAGATCCCAGGCGATGTTGTCGCCGACGCCGAAGGAGTAGACGACGGCGTGCTGGTGGAGCGGGGCCGGGTCGATGACCCAGACGCCGCTGCGCGCGCCGGCGGCGAACGTGGCGATCGGCGCTTCGATGGTGATGCCGGCCGCCGCGAGCTGGCGGCGGCGGCGCCAGTCCTTCCAGGCGGAGCGAAGGCGCATCTGCTCCTGAGTGTAGGCGGGTGGCGGGGGGCTATGGGATCACGAAGCCGAGAACACGCAGTTCCTGCGCCAGCCGCAGCAGCGGCAAGCCGACGATGGCGGTCTGGTCGGCGGAACTGATCGTCGCGAACAACGCGATGCCACGTCCCTCGATCTTGTAGGAACCCGCGCAGTCGAACGGCTGTTCAGCGGCGACGTAACGAGCCAACGCCGCATCATCGACCGCGCGCATCGTCAACGACGTGACATCGACGAACTCGACAAGCCCCGCCGGGTGCGCGATCGCGACCGCAGTCACCAGCCGATGCGTCCGCCCGCGCAGCGACTGCAACTGCTCGATCGCGCGCGCCGCCGATCCTGGCTTGTCGAGGATCCGACCATCGATCGTCGCGATCTGGTCGCTGCCGATCACCACCGCATCGCGATGCTCCGCCGCGACCGCCTCGGCTTTCGCGCGCGCCAGCGCCACCGCCGCCGCATCCGGCTCGCCGATTCGCGCCTTCACGCTGGCCTCGTCGACATCGGGCGCGATGGCCGTGAACGGCACGCCGAGGCGTTCCAGCAACGCGCGCCGGTAGCGCGACGTGCTGGCCAGGATCAACGGCGGCGGCATGGTGATGCTGTACGAACTGAGGCGGTGCCTTGCCACCACCGACGGACCTTTGTGTTCGCGCCGTTCCCGTACCATAGTTTCCGCCCTCGTTCGAATGCGCATCCCACTCCTCTCCGTGTGCAGCCTCGCGCTGCTGTTCTCCTCGTGTGGCGGCGATCCCAAGGCCACGCCCCCCGGCACCGGCGCTCCCGCCGGCCAGGCGCCGACGCCGGCCCCGAAGCCCGCTCCGCAAGAACCTACGAAGAAGGTCCCGGTCGTCCGCCTCGACATGGCCGACCTGAAGAACAAGTTCGGCAGCGAGCCGAAGACGCCCGCCAGCGACAACACCGTGACGCCCGAGAAGATCGCGCTCGGCAAGACGCTGTATCACGAGAAGCACCTGTCCAAGAACGGCAACCTGAGCTGCGCGAGCTGCCACGACCTCGGCAACTTCGGCCAGGACAGCAAGCCCACTTCGCCGGGCACCGACCAGAAGAACGGCGACCGCAACACCCCGACCACGTTGAACGCCTGGCGGCACTTCGTGCAGTTCTGGGATGGCCGCGCGACCACGATCGAGGACCAGGCGATCATGCCGGTGCTCAATCCGGTCGAACACGGCGTCGCCGACGAGGCGGAACTGGTCAAGAAGATCGGCGAGAAGCCTGAACTGGTCGCCGCGTTCGACAAGGCGTTCCCCGGCCAGCCGGTCTCGGTTGCCAACTTCAAGAATGCGGTCGGCGCGTTCGAACGGCAGCTGACGACCAAGAGCAAGCTCGACGCTTTGCTAGATGGCGACAGCCGGGCGATGAGTTCGCTGGAGAAGTACGGCCTGCACACCTTCGTCGAGGTCGGTTGCACCGAGTGCCATCTGACCCGGCTGGTCGGCGGCGATCAGTTCCAGAAAATGGGCAAGTTCAAGCCGTACGCGAGCGATGACGTCGGCCGCGAGAAGATCACCGGCAAGCCCGAGGACAAGTTCGTGTTCAAGGTGCCGACGCTGCTGAACGTCGCCAGGACCGCGCCGTACTTCCACGACGGCAAGGTCGCCACGCTTTCCGAGGCGGTGAAGGTGATGGCGGACCTGCAGCTCAACAAGCAGCTGACCCAGGAGCAGATCGACGGCATCGTCGCGTTCCTGGAAGCGCTGACCGGCGAAGTGCCGGCGGCGGCGAAGTAGCGGCAAACAGCGCCGGTGTGGCCCTCACCCGGTTGCCGGGTAGGGCCTGACCGAGGACACTCGGCCGTCGGCGCCAGAATCCTGGCGCGCTCGTCGAACCGACCCGACGGAGAACCATGACCGTGTCAGACTGCATTCGCAGGATGTCTGCATTGCGCGCGCCGGGAGACCGGACCTTGCCTGGTCCCTGGTCGCTGCTGGCGGTCGTCGCGATGTGTGGTGCGCTCAGGGCTCAGAACTGGCGCCCCCTCGGGCCACCCTCAGGCCGGGTGCAGCATGCCCTCGCCTATGACTTCGGCCGCGCCCGCACCGTCCTGTTCGGTGGCTTTCCCACCTCGAACGACACCTGGGAGTTCGATGGCGCCAGCTGGCGGCACGTGACCACGGCCACGAGTCCGGCGGCGCGGTCGGATCATGCCATGGCCTTCGACATCAGCCGGGGGCGCACCGTGCTCCACGGTGGCACCGACAACACGACGCTCTTCGCCGACACCTGGAGCTACGACGGCAACACCTGGACGCAGGTGATCACCGCGCAGTCCCCCGGTCCGCGCACCGCGCATGCGCTCGCCTTCGACGTGGCCCGCGGTCGCACCGTGATGTTCGGCTTCGGCAGCGACACCTGGGAGTTCGACGGCACCGCCTGGCACCACCCGATCACCGCCAACAACCCGGTGGTGCGGTTGCGGAACGGGCTGGCCTACGATCTGGGGCGCGGCCGCACGATCCTGCACGGCGGGTTCAGCGGTACCAACATCGTGACCGACACCTGGGAGTACGATGGGCTGAACTGGATTCAGGTTGCCACCGCTACGACGCCGCCAGCGCGCCCCCACTCGGCCCTCGCCTTCGACATCGCGCGCAATCGCACGCTCTTGTGCGGCGGCAGCACCGACACCTGGGAGTACGACGGCGTCGACTGGCGGCTGATGAACCCGGCCACCACGCCGCCCGCCGTCGAAGGCCACGCGCTGACCTTCGACGCGGCCCGCCAGTGCACGGTCCTGTTCGGCGGCGGTATCGACCAGTGCCTCGGCGACACGTGGACGTACGACGGAACCGACTGGAGTCTGGCCGTCGCCGGGCCGTCGGCGCGAAGCGAAGCTGCCCTGGTCCACGACACGGCGCGCGGGCGCACCGTCCAATTCGGTGGTGTGCCGACCTGGCCACCGTGGCTTGGCTGCGCCGGCTTCTGCTACTTCCCCGCGGACGACACCTGGGAGTTCGATGGCCGCAGCTGGCGACTGCTGAGTCCGGCGGTCGTGCCGCTGGCACGGGCACGGGCTGCCTTCACCTACGACACCCGACGCCAGCGCAGCGTGCTGTTCGGTGGGGTCGCGCCCGGAGGGCGCAACGGCGCTGGCTTCAACGTGAACGACACCTGGGAGTACGACGGCAGCACCTGGAACCAGGTGACGACGAGCGTGGCTCCGCCGGCCTTGTGGGGCCATGCCATGACTTTCGATCAGGCACGCGGCCGGGTTGTCCTGTTCGGCGGCTGGTTCTTCAGCGGTACGGGCAACAACACCTGGGAGTATGACGGCGCGAACTGGACCGCAGTGGCAACCGCAGCGGCGCCACCGGAGCGGGGCCAGCACGCGCTGGCCTACAGCACCGTGCAGATGGCAACCGTGTTGTTCGGCGGCGGCGACCGGCTCAACAACATGCTCGCCGACACGTGGCAGTACGACGGCACGACGTGGACGCAGGTCGCGACCGCAGGCGCCCCGCCGGCACGCATCAACCATGCCATGACGTTCGATCCGGTGCGCGGCGTCACGCTGGTGACCGGCGGTTGGGACAGTGTGACGGCGTTGACCGATACCTGGGAGTTGTCCGGCAGCACCTGGACCAGGTCACCCGCCAACCACGGGCTCGTCGGCATGCAAGCGGCGTTCGACACCGAACGCGGCCGGTCGCTCTTTTGCGGCACCGGTGTGTTCGAGCTGGTCGAACCGGCGGTTCCGACCTGGACGCGGCTCGGCCGGGGTTGTCCGGGAAGTGCCGGCACGCCGTCGCTCGATGCACCGGCCAACGCGGCTCCGGCCCTCGGGACCGTGTTCCCGTTGCAGCTGACGATGCTGCCAGGTTCGCCTGGCGCGGCATTCCTCGGCTTCGGCCTCGGCCTTGCGCGCTGGAACGGCGCTGCACTGCCGCTCGATCTCGGGGTGTTCGGTCTGCCTGGCTGCGAGCTGTGGCTCGAGCCTTGGAACGGACTGCTGGTGACGCACCCTGGTGCGGCGCTCACATTCCCGTTCTCCGTGCCGGCCAACCCGGTGCTGGCTGGATTGACGGTCACCGTTCAGGCGCTCGTGTTCGATGTCGGAGCGACGAACGGCATCGGTGCGCTGACCAACGCCGGAGTCCTGCGGCCGTACTGATCGGTGCCAGGCGAGAACGACGGCACGGAAGTTCGGCGGTGTCCGCTGGCAGCGGGTTCCCGGGGACCGACGAACGGTTGTCTGCAGGATGGGAGAACGTGTCATCCACGAGAACCCACTGCCTCGTCACCAAGAGATCGTCGACCTTCGTTCACGGGCGTGATCCGGCCAGCGGATCAACGCCGCTGCAGCCACAACAGGCCGGCGGCGACATCGAGGGTCAGCACCAGTTCGCGCAGCGCCTGCGCGCCGAGTTTGGCCGAACCGGGCGCCAGCGTGACCCAAGGATCAGTCCAGCGATGCTCGCCAAGATGCAGCGCGCCGGCGAGGCGGCCGAGCGACTTGGCGGCGGCGCCGGCGACGGTCACCAGCTCGCCATCGGGGCGCGGCGGCCGGCGCCACGAGTGCGCCGTGCCCGGCGGCAACGCCAACGTCCGCTGGAAGCCGGTGTCGATCAGCACGTCGAGCGGCTTGCCGTCGAGCATCGCCGCGACGGTCGGGATCGTGCCGGAGTAGGGGATCGCACCCGAACGCGGCGCCTCGGGGCGCGGTCGCACGGTGACCCTGCGACCCGGGAAGTCGAGTTCGAGTTCACAGGCCGAGAACAGATCGCAACCGAGGATGCCGCCGATCCGGCGCCCAGTCGATTCGGAGAGTTCGCGCAGATCGAGCAGGCTGGCGGGCACCTCGTGGAACACCGCGTCGCCGAGTTGCAGCCGCGGCAGCGTGACCATGCCGCCGTGCGGCAGTTCGTGGCCGGCGGCGGTGCGGACTGTGCCCGCGCCGTCGGGCGAGAGGCCAAGGCGAAGGCCGAACTGTTCGTCGAGCACCATCCGGTCGGTGCCGGTGTCGAGCAGGAACGTCGCGCTGTCGCCACCGATCGTGCCGCGCAGCAGGAACAGTCCCTGGCGCACCTGGCACGGCAGCTGGCAGGGGCCCGCGAGTTCGGTGCGCGCTGGGCCGCGGGCGGGCGAGATGGCGCAGCCGGCGAGCAGCATGGCGAGCAGCAGCGGGCGCGGGTCGGGCATCGGCAGGTCACGCCGGAGGTTCGGCGGCGCGCAGCATACGCGCGTAGGCGCCATCGCGCTGGACCAGTTGCCGGTGGTTGCCGCGTTCGACGATCCGCCCGCGTTCGAGCACCAGGATCTGGTCGGCCGAACGGACCGTCGACAACCGGTGGGCGACGACCAGCGCGGTGCGGCCCCGCAGCGCCGCGGCCAGCGCCTGCTGCAGCCGTGCTTCGGTGGCGCTGTCGATGCTGGCGGTCGCTTCGTCGAGCACCAGCACATCGGGATCGGTCACCAACGCCCGCGCGAACGCCAGCAGCTGGCGTTGGCCCTGCGAGAACGTCGCCCCGCGTTCCTGCACCGGTTCCAGCAGGCCCTGCGGCAACGCGGCGACGAACGTGTCGGCGCCGACGATCGCGAGTGCCCGCCGCACCGCATCTTCGCCGATCCGCGGATCGAACAGCCGGACGTTGTCGAGCACCGTGCCGGTGAACAGGAACAGATCCTGCGCGACGACGGCGACCCGACGCCGCAGTTCGCCGACCGGCCAGTCACGGACATCGCGGTCGGCGACGCGCACGCTGCCCGCGGCAACCTCGCGCAACCGCGACACCAGCGCCAGGATCGTGCTCTTGCCGGCGCCGGTCGGCCCGACGATCGCGATCGTCTGGCCGGGTTCGGCGCGGAACGACACCTGATCGAGCACCGGCTGGTCGTCGCGATAGCGGAAGTCGACGGCGGCGAACTCCACGGCGGCCGGCCCGCGCGGCGGCGGCGGCGGGGCGGGCGGTCCGGCGGGCGGGAAGCGCGGCTCGGCCAGGATCTGCACGATCCGTTCGGTGCTGGCGAACGCCGCCTGCAGCACGTTGTACTTCTCACCGAGTTCCTTGATCGGCGCGGCGAGCATGCCAAACCACAGCCAGAACTTGACGAAGTCGCCCGGCGTCAGCGCACCATCGAGCACCGACAGACCGCCAAACCACAAGAGCCCGATGCTGGTGCCGCGGATCGCCAGATCGACCGCCGAGAAGAACAGCGAGAAGTGCCGCACCGTCGCGAGCCACGATTGCGTGGTGTCGTGGTTCAGTTCGCGATAGCGCGCGGCGACCGCGTCTTCCTGGTGGAACGCGCGGGTGGCGCGGACGCCGCCGATCACTTCGGCGGTGTAGCCGTTCTGCCGCGCCAGCTTGCCGCGGACCGAGCGATAGGCGCGCTGCGCCGCGGCGCGGAACGCGATGCTGATCCCGATCACGACGGGCGTGGTGGCGACGGTGAACAGCGCCAGCCGCACGTCGAGCAGGAACAGCGCGACCAGCACGCCGCCGATCTTCAGCAGATCGAACACCGACTGCAGCACGCCGGTGGCGATCAGTTCGTTGAGGTTCTCGACATCGCTGCTGACGCGGGTCGTCAGCTTGCCGGCCGGATTGCGTTCGTGAAACGACGGGCCGACGTGCAGCAGGTGCGAGAACAGGAACGAGCGGACGTCGCGGATCACCCGCTGGCCGTTCCATGCCGTCAGCGTGCCGTAGCGATACCCGAGCACGGCGCCAAGCCCGGTGACGGCGAGGAACGCGGCGCAGGCGAGCACCAGGGCGCGCAGCCGGTCGGGGGCGGCGGCGGCGGTGTTCGCGAGCGGGCCGTCGATCGCCCATTGCACCAGCATCGGCCCGGCCAGTTCGAGGAAGAACGACACCAGAAGGATCAGCAGACAGATCGCGAACTGACGCCGGTACGGACGCACGAACGGCCACAGCCGGCGCAGTTGTGCCAGATCGAAGCGGCCCTGCGGCACATCGTCCTGCCACGGATCGCTCACGCCGACCCGCCCTCCAGCGCGGCCGCTTCGGACTGCCGGCGCCATGCGGTCGCGTAGTCGCCAGCGTGTTCGAGCAACTGGCGGTGGGTGCCGCGTTCCTTCACGGCACCGCCGTCCAGCACCAGGATCAGATCGGCATCGGCGACGACCGACAGCCGGTGGGTGGCCACCAACATGGTGCGGCCGCGGCGCGTTGCCTGCAGGCCGGCCAGAATCCGCCGTTCGGTGGTCGGATCGACCGCCGACAGCGTGTCGTCGAGCAGCAGCGCCGGACGATCGCCGAGCAGCGCCCGTGCCAGCGACACCCGCTGCTTCTGGCCGCCCGACAGCGTCACGCCGCGTTCCCCGACCAGCGTCTGCAGGCCGGCCGGCAGTTGCGGCAGATCCTGGTCGAGCGCGGCCGCGGCGACGGCTTCGTCGATTGCCGTCGCCGAGGCGGTGCCGCCGGCGAACCCGACGTTGGACAGCACGGTGTCGGAGAACAGGAACGGCTCCTGCGGCGCCAGCGCGAACAGCGCGCGCAGCGCTGCGGGCTGCAGATCGAGCACATCGTGGCCGTCGACGAAGATCGTGCCCCGCGGTGGGTCGTAGAAGCGCAGGCAGAGCGCCAGCAGCGTCGACTTGCCGGCGCCGACCGGGCCCACCAGGCCGAGCTTGTGGCCGGGCAGCAGTTCGAACGACAGTTCGCGCAGCGCCGGCCGCACCTGGCCCGGATAGGCGAACGTCAGGTCCTTGACCTGCAGGTGGCCGCGCAGCGGCGGCGTGGCTCCGGTCGTCGATTCGGGCGGCGTCTCGAACAGTTCCTCGATCCGGACGCCGGCGGCGAACGCGCGCGGCAGCGTCGCGAACGTCCAGCCGAGGATCTCCAGCGGGAACATCATCAGGCCGAGCCAGACCGTGAACTGGAACAGTTCGCCGACGGTGAGCGCGCCGCCGATCACTTCGTGGCCGCCGACCGCCAGCACCGCCAGCATCACCAGGCCGGTGGTCGAATGGGTGATCGCGTTCACCGCGGCCCGCAACCGCACCAGTCGCAGGTTGGCGAACAGGTAGCGCCGGTTCCGCGTCGCCAGCGCCGCGCGTTCGCGTTCCTCGGCCGCGAACTGCCAGACCACACGGATGCCGGCGAAGTCCTCCTGCGCGCGTTGCGACAGTTCGCCGATCGCCTCCTGCGAGCGCTTGCTCCAGGCATGCAGTCGCGGCACCAGCAAGCGCATCACCAGAAACAGCAGGCCGAAGCCGACGCTGCATGCCAGCGTCACCGGCACGCTCATCGCCGCCATCGCCACGATGCCTGCCGGCAACAGGCACAGCGCGCTGCCGCCGTGCAGCAGCAGCGGGCCCATCACGAACCGCACCAGTTCGGCGTCCTGGGTCAGCCGGCTGACCAGGTCGCCGGTCCGCGATCGGTCGAACCAGGCGATCGGCAGGCGTTGCAGGTGGGCGAGCGCCTGGTCCTTCAGGTCGCGTTCGACGTAGCGCGAGACGTCGATCAGCGTCTTGCGGGAGATGTAGCGGGTGACTGCTTCGACGAGCGCGAGCCCGGCCAGCAGCGTGGCGATCTGGCCCAGTCGCTGCCGGGGCAGCTCGGCGTCGGCGCCGCGACCGCGCGCCAGCAGATCGAGCGTTTCACCGAGCAGGCGCGGCATCCACAGCGTCGCCGCGGCGTGGATCGGCACGCAGGCGACCCCGACGGCGACCAGCCGCCAGTGGCTGGCGAGCAGTCGCGTGGGACGGCCGAAGGCGCGGCGCAACGAACGGAGGCGGAACAAGTGCTGGAGCATCGGCCGCGACCGCCGCTGTTGCAATTCCGGACACCGGGAGACCGATGCGACCGGTGCGATGGCGACCGCGTCCAGGAACGGGAGCGGGCGGCACGGATCAGTACGACACCGATGTCCCGAAATGCCGATAGGTCGGCCGATGGACTCGTCGCAACCGAAACCCTGTCAGGAGATCATGCACATGGGCACTTCTCATGAGCGGAAGGAGGCAGGCTTTACGTTCGCGGAGCTCGCGTTCGGACTGCTGGTGATGGTCATCGCCGCCGCGGTGCTGATCAACCACCTGACGGTCAATTACCAGACCACCCTGACCGAGCGCGACCGCGTGTTCGCCTACAGCCGCGCGCAGGCGATCCTGGCCGAGATCCAGGGGTTCGTCGACCGCGGGCAGGTCGATGCCGCGGTCGATCTCGACGTGCTCGACGACGGCATCGTCAACAAGGACACGTTGAGCATCGCCACCGACAGCGTCGGTGCGTTGGTCGCCGCCGACCACGTGTTGTCCGGCAACTACCGGCGCGACGGCGACTGGGTGTGGAGCCGGCGCATCACCGTGCAGCCGTTCGCGGGGCTCAACAACCGCAACGTCCGCTATGTGACCGTGCGGGTCTACCGGCGCGACAACGGCGGCAACGACAACGTCGTCGCCGAGCTGTCAGCGGTGATCAACTCGGCGGGTTCGGCGTTCCCGACCACGCAGGTGTT
Source organism: Planctomycetota bacterium (assembly GCA_016713175.1). Lineage (GTDB taxonomy): Bacteria > Planctomycetota > UBA1135 > UBA1135 > UBA2386 > JADJPQ01. The sequence continues at coordinate 672,739 of JADJPQ010000002.1, read as the reverse complement.
CGACATCTATCTGCTGGCGGTCGAGAACATCCCCGGCTGGTGGGTCTACATGGACTCGATCCGACCGTTCGTCGAGTCGACGATCACCGACCTGGAGACCCGCAATCCGGGTCTGCAGGTGCGCACGCACTGGATCACCAAGGCGTCGTTCGGGCGCAATCCGGTCTACCGGCCGTACGTCAACGAGGCGCTCGGTTCGTGGGATCCGCTGCCGCAGACGTATGTGTACCCCGGCAAGATGCCGACCGGCAACGCGTCGACGTACTACTACGTGCCGGACAACATGCGCGCGCGCATCAACCTCGATGGCACCGAGGCGCATGGCCACGATTCCGACTTGAACCCGCACCCGTACGCGCTGGCGGACTTCTTCAACCACGCGATGCGCTACCCGGATGAGTTGGCGCTGTGGCAGCAACGGGTCGACGCGATCGAGGCCCGCGAGGATGCGATCGCCGCAGCGGTCGCCGCCGGCACGCCGCCGCCGGCCGAACTCGACGACATGTCGAAGGAGCCGACGCTGCGGCTGTTCCTCGAGGACCTCTACTCGAGCCCGGACCGCTACAAGAACGCATTGATCATCAACTTGCACGGCGAACTGCTGCCGATGCCGGCGCTGCGCAACGTGTCGGATCCGGCGCGCGATCCGGAGGATCACTCGGAAGTGCGCGTGGTCACGCACCCGGAGGAACTGCGGACGGCGCGCGGGGCGACGACCAGCGACGTGAACCTGCGCGTCTACGCGTTCAACAGCCGCTACACGACCGGCGCCAGCATCCTGCAAGGCACCGCGCTTGGCCAGACCACGGCGATCGTGGTCGACGTGCTCGGCATGAAGCTGGTCGACGGCGCGGGCGCACTGCGCGCGGGTGTCGAGGTCCGCAACCTGCCGGGCGGCGTCACCGTCAACGGTTCGGCGGCCTACCCGGCCACCGCGGCGCCGACCGCGTGGCCGGCGGCCAAGACGTCGACCAGCAGTCCGCTGTACGCGAACGAGATGTACTACACCGCTGAGTACGTCGACCCGGGCGTCGGGCAGGAGAAGTACACGCGGTTCAGGCTCTACAACACGCCGCTGGGCTGTGCCCGTGACACCGCAAATCGCGGCCTGTACGCGAATCAGCGGTCGCAGCTGTACCAGATGTCGTACATCCCGTGCCCGGTCGAAGCGGCTCGCGACTTCAGCAAGGACCTGCGGACGGTTGGCGACGGCCCGAAGAACTCGGCGCGGTGGCGCATCACGGTGCCGGCGACGTCGTTCGGCGCCAACTACTTCGTCCGCAATGACGACAACACCGGTGCCGGCTACGACCCGGCCGCCGACGTCCGCGTGCGCGTCCGCACGTTCATCGAGGACAGTGACGACACCGGCACCCCGGGCACGATGTGGCCGCCGGCCGACCGCTACGAACCGGAGAACCTGTCGGTGACCTACACCTGGTGGGCCGACAGCGCCGAGGACGTGCCGATCACCGAGCGCTACCAGTTCCAGGGCGACCCGCGGCACTGCCCGTACAAGGACCTGTTCAACAACACCGCCGAGGACTTCCCGAACGGCTACAACTGGTACCACGACAACCTGAACAACGGCGTCGCGGCGCGCACCGACTTCCCGTCGATCGAGCCGAACCGCCTGGGCAATCGGTGGCTCGGCCGGACCTCGTTCGACCTGCCGCGGATGATGGAGGTGCTGCGCAAAGGGCTGGTGAAGAGCGGCGCCGTCTACACCTCGCTGTCGGGCTTCTCGTACTACTACGTCGGGATCGGCAACGACATCGGCTACGACTCGGCGAACGGCTACCCGAACTCGATCCCGTGCGATCTGGCGCCGTTCGGCACGCCCGGTTCCGATGGCTACATCAACACGATCACCGGTGCGCGCCGGTTGGTGCGGGCACCGGGGGCGGCGGGCACCTACTGGGTTGGCTTCCCGTGGCTTGGCGAGCTGTGCCCCGATTCGGTCTACACCAGCCAGTGGCTGGCCAATGACGCCGATGGCAAGCCGATCGGCAACCTGGTGGCGGGCACGGCGTCCGGCGAGTTCTGGCAGACCGCGATGAACACCGCCTACTCCGGCAGCAATCGCACCGCCTACGGCACGGCGCTGCCCGCTGGCATCCAGAACACCGGGGCCGAAGGCTGCACGACGTTCTTCAACACCGGCACCGCCGCGGCGACGTTCCACCACATCTTCTCGAGCGGCAACGGCAGCCTGTCGGCGATCGGCAGCGAGATCGCCACCAACTACAACTTCACCATGCCGACGGCGGCGCCGATCAGCCGGCCGTTCGGCGTGGCGCGGGCCAATGATGGCGGCACCGGCGATCACTGGAGTTACTCGCCGTACGACACGACGCGCTACACCGCCTCGCTGTTCAAGACCTACTACACGCACCCGAGCGGGGCGACCGGCTCGGGCCTGGTCAAACTGACCGACACCGGCGCGACCTCGGCGGCGTACGTCGTGGTCAACGGCATCGACGCCACGGTCGAATCCGGGTCGTCGTTCATCGCCAAGTGGGCCGTGCTGTCACTGGTGCACTCGTTCTTCGAGGCCGGGTCGACCACCAACACGCTGCGGATCAAGCAGCTGCCGCGGGTCGAGATCCTGTCGCCGACCGACATCACCGAACTGGACGATCCGGCGGAGATCCCGGTGTTGCTTGGTGTGGCCTGGCAGCGGTGGGACGGCTTGCCGTTCTCGGCCGGTGGCACGTTCAGCGAGGTCGAGACCGATCTCGACTACGTGCTGCAGTACTCCAACGACGGCGGCACGACCTGGCGCTACGTGCAGGACGACAGCGTCGCGACGCCCACCGAACGCCCGGCCGCATCGACCTACGTCGTCGCCGACGCCGGCAGTGGCGACGAGACATTCATCTGGTCGGTGCCCATCGAGGACTTCCCCGAGGGCAGCTACCTGCTGCACGTCGATTGCTACCGCCGTGGCACGGCGATCCACTCGTCGTACCACAAGACCAAGTTCTTCATCCGCCGCTGAGGAGGCAGGCCATGCACTCCGTTTCCGATCGTCAAGCCCGCGAACGCGCGGCCGGCTTCTCGCTGCTGGAAGTGCTGATCTCCGGCGGCATCCTGGCGACGATGGTCTACGCCATCGGTTCGCTGACGGTCTCCGGCACCGACGCGCAGGAATTCGCGCGCCGGCTCAACCGGGTGACCGAGATCACCCAGGACCTGGTCGACGACATCCGGCTCGAACTGGTGTCGTCGGTCCGGCTGTTCGGCAACAACACCGAAGGCAACGGCAACTTCGCGGTGTTCGACTTCGACGGCGCGCCGCCGGTGTTGCCGGGCACGCGGCTGCCGACGATCGACGCCAACGGCACGATCCAGCGCGACAGCGGCGGCGACGAGATCACCGGCAACGCGATGTTCTTCACCAAGCTGGCGTGGAGCGACCGCTTCCGCTGCGTCAGCGGCAACGAGTACCTGGTCGACGTCTATCGCTGGGTCACCTGGTACCAGACGGTCGAAGGCGATGGCCCGCAGACCGGCAGTGCCGTCGGGCTGAACCTCGTGCGCATGGTCTCGGAGCCGCTGGCCGACGCCGGCGCGATCGACCGGATCACCGACCCGGACGATCAGGCCGAGGTGCTGCTGCACCTGCTGAACGCCACGGCGGACGTCAACGGCGTCACCCATACGCCGCTGCAAGTGGTGTGGAATCGCGGCGCGTTGGCCAACGTCGTCGGCACGTTCCGGCAGATCGACCCGGCCAGCGGCGAACTGCGCGACAATCCGATTGCGCTGACCGGCCGTTCGGATCCGTGGGAGATCGAACGCGCCAGCGACACGGTCACCGGCCTGCTGACCTACCGCCATCATTCGATCGGCACCAACTTCGCCCGGCCGACGTTCGGGGTGTCCCGGTTCGGGCTGACCCAGGCTCCGGGCGTTGGCACCGCGGGGTTCCCGCACGGGTTCGAGACCCAGGTCGTGGGGCCCAGTTCGGCGCGGCAGGTGCTGGTGCACATGGTCGTGGTGTCGACCAACCGCCGGGGTCAGGTGGCCTGGAGCGACCTGCAGGCGGTGGTCGACTGTCGCGACCTGTAGGTCCGTCAGCCGGGGGGACGCGCCGGCGAATGCTCCACCCCGGGCGGTGGTGCCGAACTGCGAACCGCCGAACTGCCGTTGGAGGCTTGTCGTCGCGCCTGCCGTTGCTACAGTGTTCCGCCCTTTCCAACCGCTAGGAGCCCGGAGCACGCATGGAGCAGAGCCTTCCGCAAGAACTGGTCAGGCAGGTCGGTGGTTCGTTCCGCGTCACCGCGCTGCTGCAGAAGCGCGTCCGCGAACTGGTGCGTGGCCAGAAGCCGCTGTTCGAGACGCGCGAGCGCAACTTCATCAAGATCGCCAGCGAAGAACTCAAACGCGGGTTGATCGAGCTCGTCCCGGACGAGGAACAGCAGACGCCGCCGTCACCTTTGGGCTGAGGGCACCTTTGGGCTGAGGGCAGTTGAGCTGGCTCGCGTCGGCCGCGCCGCCAGCCGGACCGCTACTTGGCGATCCGTTCCTTGAATTCGCCGGTCTCGGTGTCGATGCGGACCTTGTCGCCGACATCGCACAGCATGCCGACCTTGACCTTCATGCCGTTCTCCAGCACCGCTTCCTTCTGGCCGGTGCCGGCGCCGCGGATCGGCGGTGACGTCTCGGTGATCGTCAGCACCGAGTGCTTGGGCGGGAACACCGCCACCAGCGCGTCATTGACGAAAAAGCCGCGGTAGGCATCCGACGGCCACTGCAGCGCGTCCTCGGCCGCGGCGATCGGGCAGCGGACTTCGTCGCCGCTTTCGCGATAGAAGACCTCCTCCTGGCCGTCGCGATACGAGTGCGTCAGGTCGACTTCTTCCTTGTCGAGCACGTCGTACTTGGTGTCGCCGTGCTCCTTCAGTTCGGTCACGCGACCCGACTGCACGTCCTTGATCTTCATCTGGACGAACAGGCGGCGGTCGTTGCGCAGGATGTTCCACCACATCACGGTGCACATCCGGCCTTCGTAGGAGACGAGGTAACCAGGGCGGAGATCGAGGGCGGCGACTTGCATATCGGGGCGAGGATGCTAGCGACTCGGGGTGCGCTTTGGAACGGCCGCGCGGCGCTACTTGCCGGCGAACGCCACGACCAGATAGCCGGGCTCGCCGCCGGCCTGGACCGACACGCGGGCGGTGGCCGACCAGGGGACGCACAGCGCGCGGTCGCCGTCGCCCGACCAGGTCCGGTCTCCGGCCGTGACGCTCATGCCCGCACCGCGGAGGTACAGCAGCACTTCCAGCGCGCGCGGCAGCCCGGGAATCGCCTGCAGCCGCAGCGTGGCGCCGGCCGGCAGCACCGCTTCGTCGACCGACAGCGTCGCCGCCTTGTAGTCGACGCCGAACACCCGTTCGACCGCGATGCCATCGACGACATCGCGTTGCATCCGTCGGGGCGGCAGCGATTCCGGGGCCGTCGGGAACGTCTCGGCCGGCTTCCATTCGCCTGAACCGGGATCGAACGCCTTGCCCGAACCCGCCAGCGGCAGCAGCGGCTTGCGGCTCAGCGCGGCACGCCCGAGGTCTGGCTCCGGTGCGGCCGGTTGCCGCGCGCCGACGAACAGGATCTCGCCGGTGCCGGCGGCGACGAACGGCGTCCGCGGCGGCAGGAACACCGCCATCGGCCGGCCGACCAGCGGCGTCGTGCGGGCGCCGCGGCTCTGCCACATGGTGCCGCCGCCCTGCAAGTCGAAGGTGCCGGCCAGGATCAGGGCGCAGGTCTCCTCGTCGCCGGTGGTCAGCTCCAGGCGGTCCGCCACGGTGCAGGTCTGCAGGCGCGTGAACCAGGCAGAGCCTGGGAACGACGTCAGTCCCGTCGCGGGAACGGCCCGCAAGGCGTCGTTCATCGGCGGACCTCGAACGGCTTGCCGTCGGCGCGCCGCAGGTCGGCGTCGACCAGCAACTGCTTCATCAGCGCGTCGACATGCTGTTCGCGCAGCCGTTCGACGATCTGTTCGTCGCTTGGCTCCGGCTCGACGTCGGTGACCTTGATCAGGTAGCAGCCATCCTCGGCCTGGATCGGTTCGCTGACGCCGTCGCGCGGCAACGCGAACGCCGCGGCCAGCACCGGCGCCGGCAGCATCTTGCTGGTGGCGTGGAACCAGCCGAGGTCGCCGCCGCGCGCCTTGCTGCCCGGATCTTCGCTCTCGATCCGGGCGACGTTGGCGAAGGTCTCCCGGGCGAGCCGTTCCTTGGCCTTGGTCAGGAACGCCACCGCGTCGGCGAACGTGCGCGGGATCAGTTCGTTGGGCGTGTCGGTGGCGCGGGCGTAGACGACCGCCAGGCGTCGGCGCGCGCCGGCGCGTTCCAGCACGCCGTTGCGGTCGGCGGCGAGTGCGGCCAGCAGTTCGCTGCGCGGATGCAGTACCGCCGCGACCTTCTTCAGCAGGGTCTGCGCCACGAACACCCGCGACTGCTTGAGCGCCTGCGGTGTCAGCCCCTGCGCCTGCAGCATCTGCTCGAACGGGATGCCGCCGAGCCGTGGATCGTGGCGCGCGGCCTCGGCGCGGGCGCGCAGTTCGAGATCGACCTCGGCGGCGTCGATCGTGACCTTGTGCTCGGCGGCCAGCGCGTGCAGCGAACGCAGCCATGCAACCTGCTGGATCATCTGGTCGAGGTCCTCCGGCTGGCTCCGGCGCAGCAGCAAGGTGCCGAGTTCGGCGATCGCGATGTCGGTCTGGTCGATCCTGACGGCGACGCCGACCGGCAGCTTGTCCGGATCAGTGACGATCGTGTGTTGCAGCCGTTCATCCTGCAGCCATAGCCCGAGCATCTCGGGCGTCACCCGTTCGTTCTTGCCCAGCTCGAGTTCCTTGCGGACCAGCCGTTCGTGCGCCAGCGTCACCGTCAGGTCGGCCAACAGGGCGTCTTCCCCGGAGTTCTTGACGATCGGCATCTGCATCGGGTCCTGGCCCTGGGCCTTGATCTGCTGCTGCAGCTGTTGCCAGAACGCCTGCACTTCGTCACGCGACGGTTGCACGCCGGCCTTGGCCGCCTCGGTGCGGACCAGCCAGGTGTCGACCAGGTGTTCGCACCCGGCCCGACCGTCCTCGCGTCGTCGCTGATGGAATGCCAGTTCGAGCGCGACGTCGTCGCGGGTGACGACGGCTTCCTTGCCGGCCAGCGTGAAGCGCGCCAGCACTTCGGCCGGGTCCTGCGGCGCGGCGGAGACGCACAGGGAGAGCAACAGCGGGATCGACGGCATGTGGGCTTGGACGATGCCGGCCCGGGGTTCCTGTGTCCATCCACCGCAGCGGCTTCGATGTCGATCTTCGAGTCGTCGTGTGGACCTGGCCGAGTTCGCGGCTGATCGTCGTCTTGGATCGACGCAGATCCGGTCGATCGCGCGTGGTGTCGGTTCGGTGGCGTGGGTCGTGCCCAAAGTGCTCGATCCGGACGGGTCACCGTCGACCTGGTCGAAGCCGGAGGAGTAGCGACGCTGGACCGTGGAATGCGGTTGGTTTGAGCATCCACACTTCATTGCGTGCCATCAGCGAACGTGGCGATCCGAGGCTCGTCCACCGTGAATTGGTCGACGCCCGTGCGTGCCAGGCGGAGCGGCAGCAGATTGCGCGGCATTTCTGGAATGACGTCTCTGGCTTCGCTGTACCCGGGTTGATCTACGGCTCGGGCTTTTCTGCCAGGCGTGTAGTCCGTGTGCGTATCGTGGCTCCTTGACGTGACTCTTGCGTCCCAGTAGTCTCGGTGTCAGTCGGATTCCCATGAGAGGTGGTTCGATGAGTCGAGTTCTCTCTCTCTCTCTCTCTCTCTCTCTCTCTCTGCAGCGTCTTGACGGTCCTGATCGGATCGTTCGGATGTGGAAGGGTGGCCGCGCAGGTTCCGAATCCTGCTCGTTCGGTCCATCCACACATCGCACCGTTCGCGGCCGGCCACATCGATCACGGACCCGGACCGATGTTCGCTGTTCCGGACGGCATCTGGAACCACGGCGAGGGGTTCGCCGCGCCTGGACAGGCGGATGCCGATCATGGCGGCTGGTTTGGTCCAGACGACGGCACGGCGGTGACCAGCGCGGACGTGCACACCCTGCACGAATGGGTGCCGCATAACTGGTACGGTCCCGTACACCCTTCACACAACGCGGCGATGCGTCGATTCAACGGCTATCTGCGCCCTGCCGGTTTGGCGCTGCCGACAGTCCATCCTTACTACGGTGCCGTCGGGCCGTACGTCGACCAAGGCGCATTCGAACTGTTCCGCCCCAACGCGAACTTCACCGAGAACCAGAAGGTGCTGATCAGCATTGGCATTTCTGCGACGCAGGGCTGGCCGGAGCCGGGGATCATGTGGGGTCAGAACTACCTTGGGTCCTACAGTCCGGATGGACTGATTCGCTCCCGCCCAGGCTCGCAGTCGGCACAGTTCCTCGCCAACACCGTGATGCAGGGGCCGAATGGTCCAACGCGGTATGCCTACGAGCAGTTCGTGGCAATCTGGCCACGGACGAGCAGCGCCTACTACCCGATCGTCGGCTACGCGGTTTCGACGGTTGCCGGTCGGCAAACCGAACTCGTCCAGCAACGCTGCCTGCAAGTGGTCCAGGCGGTCAAGGAGATGATGAAGGAGACGAGTTCGCGCAATCCGGTCGGCACCGCGCGAACGTCGCAGTGGATCGAGGACAACGTGTTTGTCGTGTTCGCGGGTGGCAGCAACGGTGGCCACCAGTCGCAGTGGGCCGGCGTCAGCGCGCCTCATCTCGTGCATGGTGCGTTCGTCACGACGATCAACCCGAGCATCCAACGATTGATCGGCGAACAGGACCTCGGCTACGCCATGGCGTCCCTGACCGGTTCTGACGTCGAGGGCGCGGACTTCGATCCGATCGACATGCGCAATTGGGGGCAATACTGCTGGAATCGCGGCTACGAGATGCACGACCTCTCGCTGCCGCGACGGTTCGTGCGCGGCGAGACCTACCGCCCGTTCCTGTTCTGGGTCGGGGACGAGGACATCACGTCGACCGGCACCGACTGGATCCGGCTGCTGCACGGTTCGCAGTATTCGCGATGGGGGGCGACGGCCGCGACGCAGTGGACCACCGGCGACAAGACCGCGTGGTGGTCCGCCGCCGAGAACACCTGCCACCTGAACGGCATCTCCCCGGACCCCTTCCAGGGTGGGCAACCGGACGTGCAGGTGTACGATTGGGCGGACAACATCTTCGTCCAATGATGGACATGCAGGCCGTGCGCGTCCTCGAATTGGACACTGGCACGGTAGTTGTTCTTGGCTGTCCGGGTGGCAAAGTGCGCGTGATTACACCAGGGACTTTCCGTACCAGCGAGGCTGCGCCGCACGGGATTGGATCGATGGCGAGCCTGCCGAACGACCTGGGCCATGGCGGATGCGCACTGGCGGCACAGGTGGAGGGTACCGGTGGTGCTCAGGTCGTGCGCGTCTGGTTCGGCACTGCATACGGGCATGCGCCCAGGCCGGCGAACTACTCGACCGGCAGCTTGGCGGACAGCGAGGTGATGTGCGGGCAAGTGCACACCTGCACGTGGTCACCCTCGGGCGGGTTCAGCGGCACCACCACCGTCGCGCTACAACCCGGTAGCTCGTTCGGCTCAGGATACGTGGTGACCGGGCTTGCAGTGGCCGATCTGCTGCCAAGCTCAGTCCACGCGGGTGACGAACTCGTCGTCACGACTCTGTCAGGCGATGTCCTGATCCTGGATCCTGGCCTCGGGTCGGGATCATTGATCTTTCGAACCCACGTCGTTGGCGCCGCGGGCTGCTACAACGCAGTGCTCGTGGAGGACACGGATGGGGATGGCGCGAAGGAACTGTATCTTGGCGGGTCTCGTGGTCTTTGGCGCTTTGTTACGCCAGTCGAGTAAGTCATGAATTCCTACGAGTACTTGAGACTTCTCCTAGTCGCCCTGGGCATGGTCGTAATTGACACCGGTCGCGTGGTCGCTCAGAGGACGTGGGTTGTCAGCGGCAGCCCGGGCTATCCGGCGGACTTCACGGATCTGCCTCTGGCTGTGGCAGCTGCCGCGCCCGGAGACACCATTCAGATCGTGGCGGCAGCGGGCGGAATCGCGGTGGACTACACCGCAGCGCGCATCGACAAGCCTCTGCACATCGTTGGATGTTGGTCAGGCTTTGCACGCCCGACGGTACCGGCGTCGGCGCTCGGGGTCAGTTTCCGCGGGCTGTTCGACATCAGCGGGGTCCCTGCGGGACAGACGTTGACACTGAGCAATCTGTCGGTTGATCCGCCGACGTTGCTCACGCAGGCTCCATGGGTCTTGCCTGCCGGAATCCGCGCTACTGATTGTGCTGGACGCATCGTAGTCGAGAACGTCTGGCTCCACGGCTTCGGTCTGCAGAACTTTCAATTCTCTTTCGATCGTTGTGCAGACGTGACCCTGCATCGGATCGAGTCCTACAGTGGTGCCCAGTCGACGACCATCGTCGATTCCAACGTGACGATGTCGTGGGCGTCGATGTACGGTGTGCAGCCGATCCAAGTCGCCGGGTTTGGACGCCCGCCGTACGCGACGGGCACACCGCCACCGACGATGGAGATCCGCAACTCGCACGTGCAAGTCTGGGACTCCTACGTAGAGGGTTCGGATGGCTGGTTGCCGGGTGGATACTTCGTGACGATCGGCCGGGAGTCACACGCAGTCTGGGTACGCAGCGGCACGCTCGACATCGGCCCGGCGGCCTGGTTCATCGGCGGCCGGTTCCCCGGGTTCAACGAAGTCAACGGCGCGTTGATCGAGCCGGGTGCCGTCGTGCGCAAGGACGACCGCGGCGTCTGCTGGCAGAACCAGACGCAGCCGCTGACGCTGCACACCGTCAGCCATGCGACGCTGGTTCAGGACTATCCGTACCAGGTCCGCGTGTTCGGCCCGCGCAACGGTTTCGCGTTCCTGGGTGTCGGCGCCGCCAGCCTGGGGCCGTCGCCATTGGGCTTCGGTGACCTGTGGATCGACCTGCCGTCGCTGTCGAGCATCGGGCTGGCACCGTTGGACAACGTCTACGGCGAGTACTGGTACAACCTTTACTGCCCACGCAACGTCCCGGAGGCCTTCGTCTACGCGTTCCAGGCGGCGATGATCGCCCCAGACGGCACACTGGCGATGACTCCGCCGTCCCGCTGCACCGTCGCCTGGGCGTTCGACCATTTGTGAGGTGAAGCCAGTGCGATGACCTGCGGCGGCGCGCCGGCCAGGTAACTACGAGTGGGTTGGGACCGGCCCGGCTGTCCTCGCGTCCCCGCTGGCGCACACCATCCCGAGCGCCACGTCGTCGCGGTGCCGATCGATTCCTTGCCGGAGGCGTGAAGTGCACCAGCCCAGCGAGATCGACGGCATGCGAGCCTGGACGATGCCGGCCGGCCGTTCGGGTGTCCACAGATGGCAGAGGCTTCCGGTCCGCCGTCGTTGGCGCCTCGCCTGACGGCACCCTATGCTCGTCCGATTCGCCCACCGGGGGCGGACTGCCACCATGAACGAAGTCCTGCAGCGTCTGTTGCGCTCGATCCTGCATCGCCTTGGCCCGGCCAGCGGTCGCCATTGGCGGCGCCGGGCCGTCGATCTGGTCATCGGGAGCGATCGCGAGATCGGCCGCAAGTCGGCGCTGCGTGGCCTCGGCGGCAGCACGCAAGAACGTCGCGTCGGCATCACGCCGCGACACGTCACCGAGCTGCGCGAACTGTTCGGTCGGCTCGAAGTCCGGTTGAACGTGCTGGTGGTCGAGAACGCGGGTGCCCGCGCCGGTTTCGCCGACGCCGATTTCGTGCACGCCGGTGCCGAGATCGTCACGCCCGAAGAACTTGCATTCCACGATGGGCCGCCGGACGTCGTCCACGCGCTGAAAGAACCATCGACCTACGAGGCCGACCTGCCCGGACCGTTCCTGCGCATCGGCGCGCTGCATTCGGGCGACTTCCACGAGGACAGCGGTTTTGCGCGCTTGCTGAAGAAGGGCAACGTGACGGTGTTCGATGGTTCCAACATCGGCGCCGCCGCGGCGTTCCGGATGCCGATCCGCGGCCGGATGTCGGTGTTCGCCGGCGAGATCGCGGCGGAATGGGTGCTCGAGCACCTCGCTGCGCGCGAACTCAGCGGCGCCGTCGTCGTCGCCGGCGGCGGCTATGCCGGCAAGGCGTGCGCCAAGAAGCTGCTGCAGGGCGCCGGCGTCACCCGGGTGACGATCTGCGAGAACGGCGAGGACCCGGCCCGCATCGACGCGGTGGCTCGGGAGTTCACCGGTGAATCGCGCGTACGCGTCGTCGGCATCCGCGGCATCGACGATGCGGCGCTGCGCACCGAACTGACCGGCGCGGTCGGTGTGGTGTTCGCGGTGGCGGCGCCCAAGGGCCGCGCGCCGCGGATCGTCACGCTGGAGAACCTGCGCGGGCTGCACGATGCGGCCACGGTCGTCGACATCTCGATCGACGAGCGCGGCGCGATCCTCGATCCGCGCGCCGACGCCGATTGGCACAGCGACAAGCTGATCGACTGGTTCGGCAGGGAATTGCTGCCGCGGCGCTATCAGGCGATCGCCAACATGCCACGCGCCTACCCGCACAAGGCGTCGCTGGCGCACGGCGATGCGATCGTGCCGTACATCGCCGCGCTGCTGTACCTGTGCGCCCGCGAGGGTGGGGCCGCGGCGGCCACCGCGTTCCTCGGTTCGATGGCGGTCAATCCGCGCGGGGACGATCCATTGCGCGTGGCCGAGCCCGATCTGCTGCCGGCGCTGCTGCAGGACCTGCGCAATGGCATGGCGGTGTTCCCGGTCGACGGCCGGCTGCAACTCGCCGAGTCGATCCCGGCGGTCGATCGCGATCACATCGCGGCGATGCTGACGCGGGCGCCGCGGTCAGCCGATTCGCGGTAGACGATTTCGCTGAACGACCGGCCGCGCTACGTGTCTTCTGCGGGCTGGGTTGCCGTTCGGATCTCCTCGCGGGTCATGGTCGCGCCGCGAGTGCCAACGACGCTTCGAAGTCGCCGGATGCCTTCGATGGCACCTTTCACTGCGTCGCGGTCGGGCTACGTCGTATTGCGGTCGGCCGATCAGCGGTAGACGACGGTGTACAGGTTCTGCAGCGTCGCCGAGTTGGAGTTCGCCGGGATCGGCACGCTGCCGAGCACCGTGCCCGCCACCGCGTCCAATCGCAGCAGTTCGGGCTGACCCATCGTCGGGCAACCGCTGCGCTGCCAGGTGCCGATGCCGACCTCGGTTTCATCGGCGGACAGGCCCGCGGTCCAGGCGTTCTGCAACGATGCGGCCGGAGTCCATGGCGTCCAGGCATGGAACGACGGGGTCTTCGGGTCGAGATCGAGGCGGCCGACGAAGCCGCAGCCGCCAAAACCGCTGACGATCGCGAACGTGCCGTTGCTGGCGATGCCAAGGCTGGTCGGGGCGCTGCCGAACGTCACCGGTGGCGACGCCATCGGGCTGATGTTCTGCTGGCCGGGCACCGCGGTGTTGTGGTCGACCCAGACCCCCGCAACGCTGTCGAACACGGCGATCTCGCCCGGCATCGTGCCGGCGTGCTGGATCAGCACCAGCGCATGGCGATCGTCCGGCAGCCACGCGACGCGGGTCGCCAGCGACACGGGCGAAGCCTGGTCGAGCGGGATCGGCAGCGCGCTCTGCAGGTTCTGCAGGAACGTCGGCGAACCGGCGGCGGTGTCGATCACGGTCAGCGTGCTCGGCAGCAGCGTCAGCATCGCGGCGCGCCGACCGCTCGGCGACAGCGCCCAACGTTCGTAATTGCCGGTCGCGACGCCGACGGTGTTGGCGGCGATCTGGCCGAACGTCGGGCCCTGGCGGATGTCGATGGCCGTCAGTTCGCGCGTGCCGGTGCCGGGGTTGGTGAGCGTCCACAGCCAGCCGCGGCTCGGATCGGTGGCCAGGCCGTAGCAACTGCCGCCGCCGGTGAACACCGTGGTCCACGTCGCCGGCAACGTCCGCACGTCCGCCATGCCGATGGTGCCGCGGATGCTGGATGCGACGAACAACCGGGTGCCGCCGTCGGCGAACACCGCCGCGGTGGTGTTGTCGACTTCGGTCGGTGAACCGCTGTCGACGACCAGGTTGGTCAGCGGGTCGATCAGCTGGAACGGATCGTTGTTGGCGATCGAGCAGCCGACGAACAGCAGCGGCGGCAGGCCGAGTTCGACGCGAACGCCCTGCGAGGCGGCGAGGCCCGCCGGCGCGCCGGCATCGACGACGATGGCCTGGGCGAAGAACGGCCAACCGACGAAGCTCGGGTTCGGCGGCAGGTTCAGCGGCAGCGGCACGCGGGCAGTGCCCTGGCCGGGACCGGTGCCGCCGGTGGTGAACACCACGGAGCCCAGCGGGGTGGCCGGGTCGAGCAGCAGCGTGAAGCCGGCGACGTTCAGTTGCTGGCGCGCGGTCGCGAAGGCCAGGAAGCCGAGCGTGTTGCCGTTGGCGCACAGGATGTCGTAACCGTGGTTGGCGTTGCCCAGCCACGCGCCGGCGGTCGCCAGTCGCGGGGCGAAGCCGCCGGAGCCCGGGGTCGGGTCGCCATAGGGTTGTTGGGCGAACAGCAGGGTAGTCGAGAAGACGAACGCAGCGAGGTGTCGAGTGTGCATGGCTGGCCGGAGGGCAGGGGACTGCATCGTAACCCGAGTGACGAGCCGGTGTGGGCCTCAGCGCTGCCACCAGCTGTCGACCACGGCGCCGAGCTGTTGCCGTAGCAGCGCCTTGGCGCGATGGACCCGCACCTGCAGCGTGTTCTCGCTCGCGTCGCAGATCGCCGCGATCTGCGCATACGGCAGCCCCTCGACTGCGAACAGCACGAACGCTTCGCGCAGCAGGATCGGCAACCGATCGATCGCCAGCGCCAATTGCGCCGCCGATTCGCGGCGGACGATCGAACTGAGCGCCGAGCGCCGGCCGATGTCGGGCACTTCGGCCAGACGTTCGTCGCCATCGTGGCGGCGTTGCACCTCGGCGCGCAGCCAGTTGCGGCACCGGTTGACGGCAATCGCCAGCAGCCAGTTCGCGAACCGGTCCGGATCGGCGAGTTCGGCGACCTTCTCCCAGGCGACCCGCAGGGCATCCTGCGTCAGATCGTCGGCCGTGGTGTCACTGCCGGTCATCGTCGCCAGGAACCGACGCAACCGCGGGGTCTGCTCGGCGGCGAGTTCGCCGAAGGCAGTTCGGTCGCGTCGTTGCGCCAGCAGCACGAGTTCACGTTCCGATGCCATTGCACACCTCGAGCAGCCATTGCGGTCGGGATTGTCCAGCGGTGAACGTCGACCAGGGCAAGGCACTCGGGTCGAACCGGGCGCCGGTCGCCAGCAAGAGTCGCAGCAGCGGCACGGGGTCGAGGCCGGGCACCTGGGGCAATGCCGATTGCAGCGACAGCAGCAGGGCCTGGGCTCGCGGCAGGTCGTGGCCGAGCGCAGCAGCGAGCGAACGCGAATCGGCGCCGGTGGCGCAGGCGCGCAGCGCCGCGACCGCGTCGGCGCGCCACCAGGCCCGCAGCAGGTCGGCGGTTGCTGCGGCGGGATGATCGGCAGGGATGGTGTCGAGTCCGGTCGGTTCGTCGGTGCGACCGGCGGCGATGCCGGCGAGCACACGCGCCACGGCGATGGCATTGGCGTCGGTCGCTGCCGTGGTCCACGTGCGCAGGAACTGCAAGCCGTGCGGCAACGCGCCCGGCAGGTCGGGGACCGTCAGCGCGCCTCGTGCGGTTGCCAGCAGCGCCCGCAGCACCAGTACGGCGGGTGCCTCGGTGGCGGACGAACCGGCGAGCAGTCGGTCGAGCCGCGCGATTGCCGCCGGCTCCGCTTCGGCGGCCCCCTGGCGCCACGACCACAACCGTCCCGCGATCAACCAGACGATCGCCGCGTCGCCGCCGCCCAGAAGCCAGCCGCGTTCGGCATGGGACCAGGTCGTGTCGGCCGGATCGATGTTGCCGCCGGCGGTGGCGCAGAGCAGCCACAGCCAGCGATCGGGGCCACTCTCGGTCAGCGCGTCGGCATGCGCTCGTAGACCCGTGATTCGTGCAGTGTCGTCGGGCAAGAGCCGCAGAGCCAGCAGTTCGCGAACGTGCGGCGCCGCATCGGGCAGTGTGGTCGCAACCGTGCGCAGCACCGTCGGATCGAGGCAACCCGAATGCGCCGCGATCAGTGCCAGCGTGGCCGCCGCAACCGAACGGCTGCCCGGCGCCATGTTCCTGATCGGCAACAGCCGTTGCCACGCGGCGCGCGCGTCGCCCTCGGCCAGCAACCGCGCGGCGGCAGCCTCGTCGTCGTCGGGCACCGGATCATCGGCGCCGCCGAACAGTCGTTGTTGTCGCGTCAGATCGCACGCGCTCCACCATGGCGGCGCGCCGATGGCCAGCGGGGGCAGCACGTAGGCACACAGCCAGGCCAGTCGCGCTGGTGCGCGTGCCGACCCCGGACCGGCGGCATCGAGGTCGGTGACGGCGGCGTGAAACTCGCCGAGGTGCAGTCGCGCCAGACCGCGTCGCCGGCGCTGGTCGGGATCGGTGCTGCGTTCGTGCTGCTGCACGAAGGCCCGCAGTTCGCCCTGTTCGGCCACGCTCCGGGTCGCTTGCTGCAGCAGGGCGTCGATCCGCGCGAACGGCGCGATCGGCGCATCAGGTCGCCGCGAGGGGCGGCGAGTTGCCCAGAGGCCGACCGCGGTCAGCACCATCAGCGCGGTCGCGAGCCACGCCCACCGGCGCGGCAGCGAGGACGGCGCCGCCGCGACGGCGCCGCGCAACGCTGCCGCGAACGCGGTCGCTGTCGGCCACCGTTCCCGCTGGTCCTTGGCCATGGCCCGCAGCAACACTGCGTCCACGCCCGGTGGCACGCCGGCGCGGAGTTGCGAAGGCGCCTTCGGCTGCAGCGATTCGACCAGCTTCAACACCGCGAACAGGTTGGGCGCGTGGAACGGCGACTTGCCGGTCAGCAACTCGTAGCCGAGCACGCCGAGCGCATGCACGTCGGTGCGGCCGTCGACCGCGTCGCCGCTGTCGAGCAGTTGTTCGGGCGCCATGTACTCCGGCGTGCCGAGGATCTCGCCGGTGCGCGTCAACGGCGCGGTGTCGTCCTGGGCGCGCGCCAGGCCGAAGTCGAGCACGCGCACCTGGCCGTCGTCGGTCAGCATGACGTTCTCGGGCTTGAGGTCTCGGTGCAGCACGCCATGGGCATGCGCGGCGGCGACGATTCCGGCGGTCTCGGCGCACCAGCGCAGCGCATCAGCCACGGGCAGCGGGCCAGCGCGCAGCCGTTGCCGCAGGCTCTGACCGCGGACGAACTCGAGCACCAGCCACGGTCGATCGCCCGCGACGTCGGCATCGAGCACCCGCACGATGCCCGGATGATCCAGCCGCTGCTGCAGGCGGGCTTCGCGCGCGAAGCGTTCGCGAACGGTCGCCGCGCCATCGCCGATCGGCGGCGGCAGCAGTTTGATCGCCACCTGGGCACCGTTTTCCGTGTCGTTCGCCAGATACACCTCGCCCATGCCGCCGGCCGCCAGCAACCGTTCGATCGCGTAGCGACCCAGTCGCGCCGGCGCCGGACTCTGCTGGCAGAACGGGCAGCTCGCGGGCAGCACGCCGGTGTCGGCGATGGCGACGGTGCGGGCACAGCCTGCGCAGCGGATCTGCATGTCAGAAGTCGCGGAAGCGGTCGACGTAGCGCCGCAGCACCCGGGCGTAGTCCTCGGCCGTCGCGCGGACCCCGGCGACGTCGGGCTCATCGTCGCTGCGGAACTGTTCGCGGGCAAAGCGCAGGGCCTGCTGCAGCGCCTCATCGGCCTGCGTCCAGCGGCGATCCTGGGCCAGCACCGCCATCTCGTGCATGCCCTGGGCCAGCGTGGCGATCGTGAAGTTCTTGCGCACTTCGGGATCGCGCAGCCCAGCCTGCGGGCTCGTCACGACGTCGAACGCCTCGTCGACGCCGAAGTAGCGCGGCTGCCCCGTCAGCGCGGTGGCGAACTGCAGGTTGGCGCGCACCCGTGGCCGCTGGCCGGCCGCCAGGTCGCTGTCGGCGCGACAGGTCAGCATCACCACGGCGGTGACATCGCGGTTCAGGTTGGGCAGCTTCAGCCGCAGTCGTTCGCCACGATCCTCGTCGCCGGCGAGGCGTTCGCAGGTGTGGCCGAAGATCTGCTCGAGGTGCAGTTCGCGCGGCAGGTCGATGGTCAGCACGACGTTGCGGGCCACCGGCGTGGTCAGGGCCGCGTGTTCTCGGGCGAACACCTTGTCGATGTCGCGGGCATCGGCGACGAAGTGGAACAGGCCGCGGCCGCCGCGCGCGAGCCGATCGAGCAGGCGGGTGTCGAGATCCTGGCCGACGCCGATCGTCGACAGATCGATGTCCTCCTGCGTGAACGGCGAGGTCGCGGCGAGGATCGCTTCCGGATCGGTCGTGCCGCGGTTGGCGATGCCGTCGGTCAGCAGCAGCACGCGGTTGCTGCCGCCGGTCCGGGCGTGGCTCTGCACCTGGCGCAGCCCGGCCATCAGGCCGGCGTGCAGATTGGTGGCGCCGCCGGCCTGCAACGCATCGATGGCAGCGAGCAACCAGCGACCGTCGGCGACGTCGCGGCTCTCGCGGTCGACGGTGACGTCATCGCTGTAGCTGATCAGCGCGACCCGGTCCTTGGCGCGCAGACGGCCGACGAACGTCCGCAGGCCCTGTTGGACGCGATCGAGCTTGCCGTCGGCGTTCATCGAGCCGCTGCGGTCGATCACCAGCGCCAGGTTCAGCGGTGGCAGGTCGGCGCGGTCATCGGCCGGGGCGGTGGTGTAGCCGAACTGCAGGATCACCTGGCCGCCGGGGACGACCATCTCGTTGCCGTAGCGGAGCTGCACGAAGACCTCGTCGTCGCCGCGCGGCAGCGGCAGACGGTGGCGGTGGTAGTTGACGACGTCGGCGACGGCGACGTCGAGTGGCGTCGGCAGGCGGCCGAGTTCGGCGAGTTCGCGGGTGCGGGCGTGGCCGAAGGTGCTGCCGCCATCCTGAGCGGGCAGCGTGGGGGCCAGGGGCAGCAGGGTCGACAGGAACAGCGGAACGGCGTGGCGCATCGTGGTCTCCGGGTCTTGGTGCCGGAGAGAACCTTGGCAGGCAGGAACCTTACGGCGTCCGTATCCCGCAGTTTGAGTCGGAAGAGTCGATGGCGAGCCGAGCCGCCAAGAAAATTTCCGATTTGGGGTTGACGAATGAGTCCTGGGGGGGGGTACGACGATGGACGAAGCTTCGGCGGCTGAACCACGCCGGGCGCTCCGCATCAGGTTGTTTTCCATGATCCGGAAAAAGACAACTCAGGTTCCAGACGCTGTAGGAGATTGGACATGAAGAAGCCAGACGTAGGATTTGTGGGATCAGAGTCTGGGAGCGTTTCTACCAGCCTGTTGGCGGCCATGTTCTTGACCATGGCGTCGCTGGCGTTGTGGAGCAACCCAGAGACGTGCGACTGCAACTACATGGGCGAATGGAGCGCGACAGGATGGATTGACGTCAAGTGCTTTGCGACAAACTGCACCCAGTGCGAGCCGGTCAGGATCGGCTTCTCGAACCTGTTCGAGTGCAATTGTCAATCCCAGGCCGACCCTTGCCAGTGCTACCCAATTGTTGAAGTGGACGCCAGCGGCACCATCGTCGGGGTCGAGTGTTCCGTTGAGCACTGCAACGAAGACGAGGAGGATGAAAAGGACTGCAACCAAGCGCAGTTCAACTTCGACAACGAGGTCGAAATAGGGCGACGATACGCAATCTGTGTCTGTTTCATCTGAGTGTGCTGGGCTTGTGACGTTGCCATCGGCGCTCGAGTCTCGGGCGCCGATGGCACCGGGTTCTGGCTCCCGAAGCCGGAGGCGCAACGATGCAGCGTAGGTCGGTCGTGACGTTATCTGCCTTGGCTCTGGCCGCTCTGGGAGGGGCCACGCTCTCGCTCTGTCGTGCGGAATCTGCTGAAGTCGCAGGAACGGTGACTCGACGGACGCCTCTGGCCACCCAGTCTTCCGAGGCGGCGCCCCAGGTGGCTGGAAGCAGTACTCCGACGGCGGCAGCAACAAGGGAATTGGTCGGCTGTGTTGTCGACGTATCCGACTGTAATGGACAGGCGATCGAGGCTGGTGTGTTCCAGGTATCTGGCGAGTTTCCGCCTTGCGGCCCTCCTCTGCGGACTGCCGACGCGGCGGGTCGCGTCGTGTTGCGCGGCCCGGACCTCGAGGGCGATCGCCTCTTCACGTGGAAGCCTGGCTACGTCCCGGCCGCTCTTCCAGTCCTGAGGCCTGGCGATCGCATTGCTGTCCGACTTCGCGAGTCGGGTGATGTCAGGATCCGGGTGGTCACCTCCGATGGCACGGCCGTCCCCGGCTATCCGGTCACCGTAGGCTCAGTGGAGCCTGGCATGCGTGGGTACGGTTCCCCTGCTCGTCCCCAACTATCGTTTCCCGTTGACGAAGCCGCCTCGATCACGGCAGTTTCGGGTCTGGATGGTTGGGCTACTGTTCGTGGCGTCGAGCCAGGTAAGCGCGCTCTCTCGCTGAACCCGTCGCGGCTGCCATTTCGTCCAGTTACGCTCTCGGGTCTATCCCTCGTGACGGTCCCCGGAGACGAGGTGAAGGTGGTGGTCGAGCCCATCTTCGCTGCGGTCGTGGTGCTCGAGGGTGACACTGCGGTGCTCGCTTCCGTCCCAAGCTGGGAAGCCGGTCCGTTCGTTGGTGGCAAGACACGCAAGGAGATGGAGCCGGTCGAGCATTGGACTCAGATACTGCGCGATCGGTACCCCGGTGCCGCCGTCCTTTGTGGGTGTCTGAAGAGTGGTGCATCTCCGGACGTGGACGTCGCATTGTTTGGGAAGGGTTCAGGGTGGCGGCACGAGCGGGTGATTGCGCGCCGGCTCGACGCTGGGATCGACTCCGTTGTCACTCGGCTGTCGACGGACGCAACCGGGGCGGATCGGTGTCGAGACGTCACGGTTCGGCTGTCGCACGCAGGCCGGGTCTTGGACTTGCCCGGCGCCAGCGTGAGACTCGTGTTTGACCGCGATGGCCGGCGAGGTGAGAACGAGATCGCAGTGGATAGAACTACACTATTGCCGTGCATCAAATACACAGTCGTGCCCGGAAACTTGCCCGTTGCGGCATTTGATCCGTTCGATGTTGACGTGGCGGAGGGCCGTGGGTTGCTCGAGGTCACCGTACAAATGAAGGAGTCGTTCTGGCGGGCCGAAATCCAGGTCAGGCTACCGAACGATGACGAGCCGTCGATCGTTGGCATTGGTACTCGCGGAGTCGGCAAGGGCCAGAAGGCCAGGCAAGTACAAGTGATTGGGGGCAATTACACGTTCTGGAGTCCAGAAACGGTTACGGAACACGAAGTCTTTGTGTTCGCCTTGGGCTACAAGCGATTGAAGTCGGTCCTTCGCAGACGGCCGGAAGGGCGCGATGGGGGGGGGCGAAGTTCTGAAGCTCGTTCTCCGCGAGCGGGAGGGTCTGTGACCTTCGAGCCAGGCTTGCGAATAGCGATTTGTGCTGCGTGTCTGTACTTGGGAGCCGGCAAGTTGTTTTCGTACTCTGGACGGGATGCAGGACTCGGCGCCAGAGAGTCCTTGGGGCTGGTGGCTGCGGTCATCGAGTTGGCGCTGATGCTGATGCTGTTGTCAGGGTTGCGGCGCGCTGCGTATGGGATCGGGTGCTGTTTTTTCGCGGCGGCGATGGGCTACGCCTTACTTGCTGGAGATGGTGGACGCTGCGGGTGTTTCGCTGGGTTGGAGGTGCTGGAGACAACGCGTGGCCGCGTGGTCGTCGCTGGCTTGCTCGGGGCATTGTGTGCAATTGGGTTGGGGCAAGCGATTCGGGAGCCGCGAGCGGGACAACCGGCGTAAGGGGGCAGCGGAAGGCCGGCCGCCGGTTCGCAGTAGTTTCTCGTGGTCTCCGTATCTTGGTGAGTCCTGGTGCCGGAGAGAACCTTGGCAGGCAGGAACCTTACCGCCGGTCGCGGTTTTCCCCGCCGGTCGCGCGCGCCGCAGGCTGCAGCCGCGCGATCACCTCGCTGCATTGTCCGCTGTCGTAGCGGAACAGCACCTTGCCATCGGCATCCCGCAGTTGTGCTCCCGTGGCCCACCCGATGGCCATCCGACCGTCGCGCAGCCGGTGCACCGCTTCCGGCTCCTGTTCGACGACCGAACTCGCGACCTCGACGCCGGCCGGATCGAACTCGATCAGTTTGCGGGCGCGGTCGAACGCGAGCAGGCGGTTGCCGTTCGGCAGCAGATCCACGTCCATCGGGGTCGCCGCGAGCTTCTGGGACGACAGGATCCGGCCATCGGGAGCGAGTTCGACGAGGCGCTGGTCGGAGTACGAGGTGATCCACAGGTTGCCGTCCCAGCCCGGTTCGACGTCGGCGGCGTCCAGGCCCTCGATGCGCGCGATCTGCTGCCGCGCGGCATCCAGCACCAGGACGCAGTTGCCGCGCCAGCAGGCGACGACCGTGCGCCCGTCCAGCAGCCGGCGAGCCGTCAACGGCGAACCGGGCGTGTCCAGGCGCCAGGACTCGTGGCCTTGCCAGTCGATCTCGGCGATGTGGCCGTTCGCCGACGTGACCAGCAGCCGGTCGTCGGCCAGCGGCTGCACGCCCCAGATGCCGGCATAGCCGACACGCCGCAGTTCCCTGCCGTCGGGTGCGAACTCGATCACCACATCGGCAGAGAAGTCGGCGACCAGCACCGAATCGCGTTCGCCGATCGCGGCGATGGTCAGTTCGATCGCGGCCGCGAACGGATGGCCGCCGGCCGCGGTCAGCCGTTGCAGTTGCGGCACCGCCGCGCGGGCGTCGCCGGCCAGCGCGCCGAGCACCTGCAGCGCGAATGGCGTGTCGGCGCCGGCCCGCGCCACCACGCCGACCAGCGGGCCGACGGCTGGTTCGCCAATGGCGAACAGCTGCGCCATCGCCGGCGCGCGCCGCGGCGCTTGCGCGAGGTCGGTGATCGCGCGTTCGACGGGTGAGCCGCCGCCTTCGGGTCGAGCGAGCGAGATCCGTTGCTGGGCCGTGAGGGTCACGGTCGCCAGCACGGTGGACATCAGCGTATGTGCGCGCATCGACGAGCCTCCGGTGGAGCAGGGTAGCGCGTGGAAGTGTGGGCGTCATGGCCCGCTCGAGGCGGGCGTGATCGATCGGGCGTCGTTGCCGATAATCGGCGGATGGCCCCTGCCGAGCCGTCCCTTCCGCGCCGCCGCCTGTCCTGGCGCAAGAAGCTGCTGTTCGGCCTGGTGCCGGTCTCGGCGGGAAGTCCTTCGCCGGCCACATGACCGCCGCCGGCAACGCGTGGGTCGCCGACGAGATCGCGGCGCAGCTTCGGCGGTGAACGTCAGCTGGTGGCACCATTCTCTGGGCGATCCCGGAGGCGGGTGGTGGTTCCGGTCGCAGTGCTACCGGCTGCGCCCGGTCGGCAACACGAACGGCGTCGGCGACGGTGCGCCGCTGCCGATCGCGATGCCGAGCCCCGTTCGTCGACCGGCGGGCAACCACTGCACCAGCACCGTCACATGATGGCGCCGCAGATCCGGCGCGACGGCGGCGAACTCGACGGTCGCCAGTTGCTGTTCGTCGTCCGGCGGCAGCGGCGCCGTCAGATTCCGCGTGATCACGCCGACCGGTTCGACGCCGGCCATGTTGCAGCGCTCGGCATGCAGGCGCGCGATCGCACGCGCCAGCGCCGTCGGTGACGTCTGATCGAAGGCTCGCGGGTCGCGGCGCGTGCGCAGGTCGACGTTGCTCCAGTTGGCCGCGTTGCCGAGATCGACGATCCGATGCACGCGCTGGTCGTCGACGTAGCAGCACAGGCTCTTGCCATCGTTCTTGATCACCGCGAACCGCCCCGGCAACGCCAGACTCTCGGCGCCGTCGCGCAGCCAGCCGATCCACGGTGGGCCGGTGGCCGCGAGGGTCGGGTCATCGACGATGTTCGCGCGGAGCCGCCGATCGCGTTCGGCCTCGACATCGCGCCCCGCCTGGAAATCTACCAGTTCGCGGCGCCGCAGCGAGCCGTCGCCGTGGCGGTCGTCACGGACGATGCCGACGACCGGCGCAAACCACAGTTCGCGCGTGCCGAGCACCTGGTCGCCGCGGCGGGCAGTGATGCGGACGTGAGTCGTCGTGAAGCGGCCGGCGCGAACGTCGATCGGCGTTGCCGTCGCCAGCAGTTCGGCAATCTGGTCGATCGGCTGATCGCGGTTGCCTTCCTGCCATTGCCAGCGATCGTCGGCGGTGATCGGCAACGCCAGCAGCAATGCCGGAGTCGCGTCGGGATCCAGTTCGCCGCGGTGGCCTGGCGCGCGCGATCGGTGTTGGCGGATGCCATCGTCGCCGAGCGACCAGTACTCGAACGTCGTCGTGTCGTCGTGTTCGACACGCAATTGATGGCACCGCCGACCGTTGGGCAGCGCGAACGCGCCTTCGTCGGTCAGCTCGATCGTCGAGCCCGGCAGCGGGTGCCCCTGGCGGATCGTGTTCTGCTGGTAGCGCCAACGGGCGCCCTCCTGCAGTGCCAGCGCGGGCGCTTTCGGGGCCGGGGCGTCTTGTGCCAGCACGCCGAGGGCGAGAAGCAGCGACAGCCAGGACGAGCGCATGGGCAGTTTCTCCGCCGAAGGGGTGTTTGTGCCGTCGTTCGGTGGCGCCGCAGCTGTCGGCGAGAATACGACCAACGGCCGAGGCGGTCGTCCCTGCTGTCTGGCAACCGCACGCCGAGGCGTCCAGCGAACGGACACGGAACGGTCAGGTCCGGGAACTGCTCCTGGGTGGCGCCGATGGCATGTGCATTGCCCTGGGTTGCCCATGGCCCTCCGATTCGCCTCGCCGTTCCTCCCGGGCGTGCTGCTCGCCGCCGCCACCTTCGCCCAGACTCCGACCTGGTCCACCGAGCACGTCGTTCCCGGCCTGCCCGGCCGCGTAGCGGTCATCCGCACGTTCCAGAGCGAGATCCACGCCGGCGGCACCTGGTTCGAGGCGCTCGGCGGCACGATCCGCGGCCTCGCGCGGTGGGATGGCGTCGCCTGGCAGCAGGTCGACCGCGGCGTGCAGTTGCTGGGCGCGATCGGCATGAACTCACAGCCGCAGGTCCTGTCGATGGCGCTGTGGAACGGCCAGCTCTACTTCGGCGGCCAGTTCGATCGTGCCGGGACGCAGGTGCACAACCACATCGCCAGTTGGGATGGCACGCTGTTCCACCCGCTCGGCGTCGGGATCCGGCTGTCGTACGACGATGCCCAGGTGCGCGCGCTCGCGATCTACGACAATTCGCTCTATGCCGCCGGTGAATTCGACAGCGCGGGTGGGCAGCCGGTGGCCAGCATCGCGCGTTGGGATGGCACCGCGTGGTTTCCGGTGGCGACCGGTCTGCGCAACTCGCTGAACGGCACGATCGGCATCGGCCACGCGCTGCACGTCTACAACGGCCGGCTCTATGTCGGCGGCGAGTTCGATCGCGCCGGCGGCGTCGCCGTGGCCAATATCGCGGCCTGGGATGGCACGCGCTTCTGGGATGTCAGCGGCGGAACGCCGTATCCGGTCCGGGCCTTGACGACCTGGCAGAACCAGCTGATCGCCGGCGCCCAGATGCCGTTCCCGCCAGGCAACCACATGCTGGGGCGCTGGAACGGGGCGCTGTGGCAACCCGTCGGCAGTGGTGGTCCCGACCTGCCGGTGCACGCCCTGCTGTCGGTCGGCAACGATCTGTATGCCGGCGGCCAGTTCTGGCAGCCAGGCCCCGCGTTCAGCCGCTTCGATGGCTCGACGTGGAACTACGTCGGCGGCGTCGGCGACACCGGCGGTGGAAGCGGCATGGTTGCGGCATTGCACGAACATGCCGGCGAGGTGATCGTCGGCGGCTCGTTCAGCGTGGTGGGGACGCCGCCCGACACCGATGGCGCGATCGTCAGCGCCGGCATCGCGGCGACCGACGGCTACGGCACCTGGCGCGGGCTCGGCGAAGGGCTCGGCTTCGATCGGCCGTTGCGCAAGGTCGTCCGTTGGCGTCACGGACTGGTCGGCGTCGGCAACTTCACGGCCGCGGGAACGTTGCGCAGCAACAGCATCGCGCTGTTCGACGGTGATCGCTGGACGATGCTCGGCTCGTGCAACGGCGGCATCGACGACGCGGTCGTCTGGCAGGGCAAGCTGATCGTCACCGGCTCGTTCACCCGGATCGGCGGGCTGCCGTGCAACGGCATCGCGCAGCACGATGGCACGCAGTGGCGCTTCTTCACCTACTCCGGGCCGACCGGTCTGTGCGTGCATGGCAATGAACTGTACGCCTCGGGCAGCCAGGCCGTGCGGCGTTTCGACGGCGTCCAGTTCGTCGACATCGCGCCGCTTACCGGCATCGTCAGCTCGCTGCTGTCGCACAAGGATGGCAATCTGTATCTGACCACCGACAACGCGTTCCAGCACTTCGTCTATCGTTGGAACGGCACCCAGGCGACGCTGATCGGCACGCCGAACAACTTCAACTCGGAGCTGGCATCGTGGGGCAATGACCTCTTGCTGGCCGGCCGGTTCACTTCGATCAACGGCGTGGCCGCCAATCTGATGGCGCGCTGGAACGGCACGACCTGGAGCGCGCTGCCGCCGGTCACCGGCTACCAGACCCAGACCTTCGCCGAGATGGATGGCGTGCTCTACGCGGCGGTCAACGGCGATCCGCGCGGCTTCACGCTGCGCCTGGTCAACAACGCCTGGCAGGCCTGCGGTACGCCGCCGATGGGCGTGCCGACGCTGCTGTTCCCCGAACGCGGCGCCGGGGCGTTGTGGGCCAGCGGGGACTGGTTCCAGGGCGGCACGGTGCCGATGAACAACCTCGGCGAATGGCGGACGCAGCCGGCATGGCGCAACCGCCAGCACGGCCTCGCCGGGCCGAGCGGCGTGCCGCCGCTGCTGATGGGGCGCGGTTCGCTGGCCGGCAACTCGCCGTTGACGTGGACCGTCGAAGGCCGGCCGCTGACCGGTGTGCTGCTCGGGGTCGGGGCCGCGCGCGTCGATCAGCCGCTGCGCGGTGGCGTACTGGTGCCGTCGCCCGACGCGATCACGTTCCTGTTGACCGACGCGCAGGGCACCGCATCGCTGGGCCTGACGTTTCCACCGGGGCTGGCGCCCGGGTCGTCGTTCTTCAGCCAGGCCTGGCTGCTGGACACCTCCGGACCGCTGGGGTTGACCGCGAGCAACGCGCTGCAGTGCATCGTGCCCTGATCACCGACCTCCGAGGAACGAACATGAACCGCCTCCTGCTCGTCGCCGCGACCTTCTGCGGCATCGCTTCGGCCCAGGTGCAGACGCTGTGGTCGAACCCCTGGTCCAACTACACGACGCTCGACAGCCTGACGACGACGTCGCCGGTCCAGGACCTCGAAGCCGCCGACGACTTCGAGGTCACCGGCACGATCACCCGCGTGGTGTTTTCCGGCTACGGCTGCTGGCAGTGCGCGGCCCCGACGGTCACCGGTGCGACGATCCGGTTCTACTCCTGGAGCAACGGCGATCCCGGCGCGCTGCTCTACGCCCGAACGCTGGCCGCCGGCACGCCGTCGCTGCAGTTCGATCCGCTGGTGCCCGCAACCGTCGATGCGTACCTGCCAGTGCCGTTCGTCGCGTCGGGTCGGCACTTCGTGTCGATGCAGCTGCACTTCCAGGGCGGCGGTTACTGGTCGGTCTGGGCCAGCGCGGTCAATGCGCCGCGCCTGTCGTTCACCAAGGTCCGCGATCGGAACGCCGGCACCGCCTGGCAGACGCCGATGGTCAACCCAGCGATCCAGGTGCCGCTGTATGCGGACATGACGTTCGCGCTGTGGGGCCTGCGGTCGGGCTATCACGGCACGCCGGCCGTGCCGTGCGTGTCGTGGTCCGAACTGCCGACCACGCCGGCGGCGAATGCATCGCTGTCGCAGTTCCGCGACGTCAAGGCGTTCGCGGTCGATGACGCCTGGGCGGTCGGCAGCAAGCGGCTGAACGGCGGCGGCGGCCAGGCGAACCGGACGTTCACCGCGCATTGGAACGGCACGACCTGGGTGGAGATCCCGAGCCCCGATCCGGCCCCGGCCCCCGGTCAGGAGAACCTGATCCTGCACGGTGTCGACGGTGTCGCCAGCAACGACGTCTGGGCCTGCGGCTCCTGGCAGACGGTCGTCAACGGCGGCTGGGTCGGACAGCAGGTGTTCGCGATGCACTGGAACGGCAGCGCCTGGTCGGTGCCGTCCGGGTTGCCGCTGCCGGCGACGACCGCGACGGTCGGCGTGACCGGCGCCAAGGCGACGGACGTGGTCGCGATCGCT
Source organism: Planctomycetota bacterium (assembly GCA_016713175.1). Classification (GTDB taxonomy): domain Bacteria; phylum Planctomycetota; class UBA1135; order UBA1135; family UBA2386; genus JADJPQ01. The sequence continues at coordinate 644,392 of JADJPQ010000002.1, read as the reverse complement.
GGCAACGACGTCTGGTTCGTCGGCGACTGGCTCGACGTCGTGTCGCCCGGATCGGCGACGACGCGGCCGGGGCTGCTGCTGCACTGGAACGGCAGTTCGCTGCAGCGCTCCACGGTGCCGATCGTCACCGGAGTCGGGCATCAGTACTTCCATGCCGTGGCGGCGACGTCTCGCAACGACGTCTGGGCGGCGGGTGGGGCTGGCGTGCCGGGCAACCTGCCGGGATCGATGGTGCCGGTGCTGTTCCACTACGACGGCGCCGGCTGGACGCATCGCCCGTGTGCGGTCCCCAACCTGTCCGGCTGGTTCCTGCAGCTGTACGACGTCGAGGCGCTGACGCCGAACGATGTCTGGGTGTTCGGCTACGCGACGCATCCGACCCTGCAGACGCAGCGGTTCGTGTCGCGCTGGGATGGCAGCTCGTGGACGCTGCTGCCAGGCGCGCCGGACGGCATCGCCGGCAAGGTGATCGCGGCCAACGACATCTGGTCGATCGGCAACGAAGTGTGGCACTGGGACGGCTCGAGCTGGGCGTTGTCGCACGTGTTCTCCGGCCTCGATCTGGCCGGCGCCAGCGGCATCGATGCCATCGGGCCGTGCCAGCTGTTCGCCGCGGGCGGGCAGCTGCGAGTCGGCCAGACGGCGCCGTTCGCGGCGCGGATCGATCACCCGAGTTGGTGGCGGACGACGACGCGATACCCGAGCACGCCGGCGCGAGCGCCGGTGTCCCTGACCGTGGCGATGCCACCGCGACTGGGCGGGCCATTGCTCGTCGCGATCGATGATCCGTCGGGGGCGCTCGGCGCGTCCGCCGGTCTCGCGTTCTGGGTGCTGGCGGGGGCGCCGGCAAGCGGCTATCCGGCACCGGTCGCCTCGCCGTTCGGCGGCGCCGCCGGCAGTGCTGGCGAACTGTTCCTGAATGCCACGACGATCGGCTACGTCTCGCCGCCGACGCCGTGGGGAGCAGGCGGGCCGGTGTATCAGCAGGTGCAGGTGCCGGTGTCGGCGTCGTTGGCCGGCGCCGATGTGTTCACCCAGGCGCTGCTGCTCGAGAACGGCAGGCCGGCGAACGCTCTGTTCAGCAACGGCCTGGATCTCCAGCTCGGCTACTAGGCGGGCGCGCGGCGGCTACTTGCCGCCGTCTCCGGCTTTCAGCTTCTCGAGCGTCTCGCGGAATCGCTTCAGCATTGCCTCGGCGCCCTGCTGGCCGGCCATCATCTTCTCCACCGCACCCAGTGCGGTTTCGTACGTCTTGGCGTCATTGACCTTCTCCGCGGCGGACATCGCCTGCAGGTAGAACGTGCGGGCGACGCGGCCGGTCGGCACGCGGCCTTCCTTCAGCATCGCCAGGCACTTCTCGGCCATCTCGGCCGCCGCTTCGCGCGTCCGCGCGCCGGCCATCAGGTCCTCGACTTCGAGGCCGATCAGCGCGCCGTCGAGCTTCTGCTTGCGCTCGCCGTCGAGCGCGCCGAGCGCCAGGGCCTTTTCGGCCCGCGCCTTGGCGGCGGCCAGGTCGAGCCGGCCCAGGGTCATCTCGGCCAGCAGCAGGTCGACGGTCGCGACCTTGTCGCCGGCCGTGGCCTTCTTCTGCAGGTCGGCGACGGCGGACAGGGCGCTCAGCGTCGCCTGGAAAGCGGCGACCGTCCGTTCACCCTGCTTGGCGGTGACCTCGCCTTCGGCGTCCATGAACACCAGGTACGGGAACCCACGCCCGCCCTTCTCGCGCAGCAGACCCTGGTACTTGTCGGTCTCGACCTGCGACGTCATGTGGCAGAACAGAACCGCTTGCTTGCCGAACTCGGCAAATGCGGCTTCCGAGAACGCGGCGTTCTCGAGAGCCGTGCACGGGCCTCAATGCGCGTACGAGCGGCTGAAGTAACCGAAGATCGGCTTGCCGGTCTGCTTCGCTTCGGCGCGCGCGGCGTCGTAGTCGAAGGTCCACGGCGCCTTCTTGAACACCTCGAGCGCGAACTTTTCGTCGCGCAGCTTGATCAGTTCTTCCTGCGACTTCTGTTGGCGTGCGGCCGGAGCCGCTTTGGGAGGCGTTGTATTCTGTGCGGCGGCGCTGCCGGCGAGGAGGCACGGCAGGATGGCGGCCGCAACGAACGCCCATCGGTTGGAGAACATTCGGGTGGGTCCTTTCGGGTGGGGGCCGGCACACGCCGGCGCAGGAAACGTAGCGGGGCGACCACGGGCGCGAACCAGGACGGCGCGCCTGGTTCGTAATGCTGATGTACCGGATGATCCACCGGCCGCGATCGGCGACACTGGGACTGGAGCATTTCCCCACGCGATGAAGCACCTCACTCCTGCCCTCCTCGGCGCCACGCTGGCGTCGTCCCTGCCGGCCCAGAACGGCATCACCCTGACCAACGGCGTCGACGGCTTCCTCGAGATCCCGTACGCAGCGGCCGTCGTGCCGCAATCGGGCATCACGCTCGAGGCCTGGCTGACGTACGACGACACGACGTTGCCGACCGGTTGGCGTTTCCCGACCGTCGCGCGGCAGAACATCGCGCCCGGCCAGGAGGCGTACTTCCTGCGTATCAACGCCGGCAACACCGGCGCCAGGACGTTGACCTGGAAGGTCGTGACGCCGACCGGTGCGTTCAACTGCAACTGGCCGTTCGCCAGCGGTCAGTTGAACACCTGGACGCACGTCGCGGCCACGTGGGACGGCGCTGCCGCGCGGCTGTTCGTCAACGGCGCGGAAGTCGCCACTGCGAACGGCAACGGTCAGCCGCTCTACGACCGCGGCGGTGTGCTGCGGATCGGCAAGGGCGACGACAGCGGCGGCCCGATCGAGGTCTGGAACGGCCAGCTCGACGAAGTGCGGCTGTGGCCGTTCGCGCGGACGGCCGCCGAGATCACGCAGGCGATGCCGTTCCATCTCGCGTCGGTGCCGGGGCTGGTGTCGACGTGGAACCTCGATGGCAGCGGCGCCGATTCCTCCGGCGGCTTGAACGCGACGGTCAACTTCACCGTGCCGTTCACGACCAACACGCTGACCTTGACGCAGCTCGCGGCGCCGTCCGCGCTTGCCGTCGGCACCTCGACGGCCGGGTGCTCACCGTTGCGGATGACGTTCAGCAGCCTGCCGCAGGCGGGCAACGCGGCGTTCGCGGCGGTCTGCACCCGCTCGTCGGCGAATTCGGTTGCGTTCCTGGCACTGGCGTTCGGCACTGCGCCGGCGCCGCTGCCGATCTTCGGCATCGACTTCCTGCTGGATCTCGGGTCGACGGTGTTGTTCGTCACCAACAGCTCGCCGCTCGGCGTGGCGCGGCAGACGATCGGCTTCCCGTCGTTCATCCCGCAGGGGCAGACCTTCGCGTTCCAGTGCGGCTTCGTCGATGCGTGCGGCTCGCAGGGGTTCGCGGCCAGCGACGCGATGATCACGATCACGCAGTAGGTCGCTGGCGCCTCGCCGCCTCAGTGGTGGTGGCCGCCCGGCCCGTGCACGTGGCCGTGCGACAGCTCGTCCTTGGTCGGCTTGCGGATCGACACGATCTCGATCTCGAAGTTCAACCGCTGGCCGGCCATCGGATGATTGGCGGTGATCACCACCTGATCGTCGGTCACCGACTTGATCCACACCGGCATCACCTCGCCGTTGCGCGCGCGGGTCTGGAACTGCATGCCCGGCTGTGGCGGCTGGTTGGGCGGGAACGCGGTCTTTGGCACCGTCTGCTCGGCGCCCGGGTCATACTGGCCGTAGCCCTCTTCCGGCGGCACCTGCGCGATGAACTTGTCACCGGCCTTCTTGCCGAGCATCTGGCGTTCGAGGCCCGGCACGATGTTGTGGTGGCCCTGCAGGTAGACCAGCGGGTCGTTCCCGAAAGAGCTGTCGGCGACGCTGCCGTCGTCGAGCGTGAGCTTGTAGTGCATGGTGACGACGGTGTCGTCGATGATTTCGGCTGGATTCACGGGCGAAGACAGTAGGGCCGCAACGGGGTGCCCGACCAGCGCCGGTGGGCAAATCCTCCGGGTGTGGCGCGTGTGGCGCCCGGAGGGGTTGACCGGAAGCCGGTGCGGCGGGGATGGTGGCGGCCCGTCGCCTCGGCGACCCGGAAACCACCATGATGAACCGCCTCCTGCTCGCCTCCCTGGCCGCCACCGCTGCGCTGACCGCGCAGCGTCCCGTCGTCTTCCCCCCTGAGTACGATGTCGCCTGGGGGCGCGGGAGTTCCGCCGCGCTCGGCGGCAACTCGACCCGAACGCAGATGATCATCGCCAATCCGTTCCCGGCCGGTACGCCGGTGTTCGGGTTCGGGTTGCGCGCCACGACCGGCACGGTCGACCGCGCGGCGTTCACCGCCGACATCGAAGTGCGGATCTCGAGCACGACTGCCGTGCCCGGCGCGTTGAGCACGACGTTCGCCAGCAACGTCGGCAGCGACGAGGTCGTCATCTTGCCGCGGCAAATGGTCCCCATCGCCGCGATGCCGGCCAACCGGTCGACCGGAACGTTCGCGCAGATCCTGTTCCCGACGCCGTTCATTTTCGGTACCAACAGTGCGCCGAACCTCTGTGTCGAACTGCTGGTGTACGGCCGGTCGACGGGCGCCACCTGGAGCACCGATCGCGCGTTCGCCGGCGCCAACGGTCGGGCGGCCACCGCGGGCATCGGTTGCGGCGCCGGCACCATCACCTCGACCAGCACCGGCGGAACGTATGTCAGCGGCGCCACCATCACCGTCTCGCTGGCCGGCGGTCAGCCGAATTCGCTGGCGCTTTGGCTGGCGGCGTTCGACCAGAAGGAATACGCACCCGGCGTGCTGTTGCCATTCGACCTCGGTGCGGTCGGCCTGGGCACCGGTTGCGCGCTGCTGGTCAATCCATCGTTCGGCGCCAATGCGGTGTTCACCGACGCCAACGGGGCGGCGTCCACCAGCCTGACGGTGCCGCCTGGCTTCGGGCAGTTCGGTCTCGGCTGGCAGTGGGCCTACCAGGTGCCGACCTCGCCGACCAACCTGGTCGGGTTCGAAACGACGGCCAGCCGGGCGACCTGGATCGGGCCGGAGGTCGTGACGCCCAACGCCCAGTATGTCTGGGATCTGTCCAACGTCGCCGCGGTCACCGGCAACGCCACGACCAACTCGGTGCCGGTGGTGATGTTCCTGGTGCCGTGAACGGTGCCGCCGCCGGCGGCCGCGAGCCCGCCGGCCGCTGATCCGATTGGCGGATGGAGGAACGCGAACCAACCGCTATCCTTCCCGCGCACCCCCGCACCGAAAGAATGGGCCGACACGACCTTCCCAGCGGCTTCACCGACGAACATCTCCGCGCCTTCATGAAGGCCATCCTCGCCGACGTGCACGCGTTGGAGCGGATGCTCGCCGAAGAACGCTTCGAGACCGGCGTGCGGCGGATCGGCGCCGAACAGGAGATGTTCCTGGTCGACAAGACCGGCCGCGCCTGGTGCGGCGCCGACGCGATGATGCGGGCGCTCGCCGGCAACAAGCAGTTCACCTACGAGCTGGCGCAGTTCAACCTCGAATGCAACATGTCGCCGCAGTTGTTCGGTGGCGACTGCTTGTCGGTGATGGAGAAGGAACTCGACGGCCTCGTGGCGCAGGCGCGCGCGACCGCCGAGGAGATGGGGCACGGGGTGGTGCTGACCGGCATCCTGCCGACGTTGCGCCGCTCCGATCTCAGTCTCGACTCGATGGTGCAGAACCCGCGGTTCCTGGCGCTGAACCGGGCGATCACGCAGCTGCGCGGCGGCGAGTTCCAGTTCCGGATCAAGGGCGTCGACGAGTTCGAGATGACGCATGACAACGTGATGCTCGAGTCGTGCAACACGAGCTTCCAGGTGCACTTCCAGGTCGGGCCGCGCGAGTTCGCGCGGCTCTACAACGTGGCCCAGGCGATCACCGCGCCGGTGCTGTCGGCGGCCACCAATTCGCCGATCCTGCTCGGTCGGCGGCTGTGGCGCGAGACCCGCGTGGCGCTGTTCCAGCAGTCGGTCGATGCCCGGTCGGCGGCGCACCAGCTGCGCGGCCGGCGGCCGCGGGTCAACTTCGGCGACGGCTGGGTTCGCGAGTCGGTGCTCGAGATCTTCCGCGAGGACATCGCGCGCTTCCGCGTCGTGCTGGCGACCGACATCGATGAGGATCCGGAGGCGGTGCTCGATCGCGGCGGCGTGCCGGCGCTGACGGCGCTGCGACTGCACAACGGCACCGTCTATCGCTGGAACCGCGCCTGCTACGGCATCTCCGAGGGCAAGCCGCACCTGCGGATCGAAGCGCGCGCGTTCCCGGCCGGGCCCTCGCTGCTGGATGAGATGGCCAATGCGGCGTTCTTCTTCGGCCTGATGGCGGCGATTTCCAACGAGGTGCCCGACGTCAGCAAGGTGATGTCGTTCGACGACGCCAAGGGCAACTTCGTCGCCGCGGCACGGCTGGGTCTGCAGGCCAACCTGACCTGGTTCCATGGCAAGGAGTACGCGGCGCCGCAGCTGATCCAGGACGTGCTGCTGCCGCAGGCGCGCGCCGGGCTGCGTTCGGCGAAGGTCGACGAGGCCGACATCGATCGCTACCTCGGCGTGCTGGAAGAACGCGTCAAGCGCGGCCGCACCGGCGCGCGCTGGGCGCTCGATTCGCTGGCGGCGATGGGGGACAAGGGCACCAAGGATCAGCGGATGTCGGCGCTGGTGCGCGCGGCGCAGGCGCGGCAGCGGACCGGTGAACCGGTGCACACGTGGGAACTGGCCGACATCGGCGAGTTCGAAGGCTGGCGCGAGAGCTACCTGCAGGTCGGGCAGTTCATGACCACGGACCTGTTCACCGTGCATCCCGAAGACGTCGTCGATCTGGCGGCGAGCCTGATGGACTGGCGGCATATCCGCCACGTGCCGGTCGAGGACAACGAAGGCAAGCTGATCGGTCTGGTGTCGCACCGGACGCTGCTGCGGCTGGTCGGTCAGGGCATGAAGGGCACCGAACGGGCGCCGGTGGCCGTCAAGGACATCATGAAGAAGGACCCGGTCACGGTGACGCCGACGACCGCGACGCTGGACGCCATCGAGACGATGCGCCGGCACAAGGTCGGCAGCCTGCCGGTCGTCGAGGAAGGCAACCGGCTGGTCGGTATCATCACCGAGCGCGATCTGATCCGCGTCGCCGCGATGCTGTTCGAGAAGCACCTGCGGGAGAGCCAGGCCGAATGAGCACCGGAGTCGCCGCCGGACTGTCCGTTCGCCGCGAACTCGGCACCCAGGACTGCGGTCGCGCCGGACCGACGCTGCTGGTGCTGGCCGGCATCCATGGCAACGAACCGGCCGGCGTGCTCGCCGTGCAGCGCGTGCTGGCGCATCTACAGCAGCGGGACGTCGAACTCCGCGGCCGCGTCGTGGCGCTCGCGGGCAACCTGCCGGCGCTGGCCGACGGCCGCCGCTACCTGGCGCGCGACCTCAACCGCGGCTGGTTGCCGGCGGCGCTGCAGGCGCTGCACGAGCGCGACCCGGCGAGCGATTCGCCCGAGGATGGTCAACAACGCGACCTGTTGCGGCAGTTCGAACGGGTGGTGACGACGGCGCGCGGGCCGGTGGTGTTCGTCGATCTGCACACCAGTTCGGCCGATGGGCCGCCGTTCCTGTGCCTGGCCGACACGATCGACAATCGCGACCTGGCGCTCGCCACCGGCGTGCCGATCATCCTCGGCATCGAGGAGACGATCGACGGCGCGTCGCTCGAGTGGTTCAGCAGCCGCGGCATCGTCGCGATCGCCGTGGAGGGTGGGCGGCACCAGCATCCGGACACGGTCGGCAACCACGAGGCGCTGCTGTGGCTGCTGCTCGATCACCTCGGCATGGTTCCGGCGGCGGCGGCACAGCCCGAGCGGCAGCGCGAGCACCTGAAGAAGGCAACGGCCGGCGTGCCGGCGATCGTCGAGATCGCGCACCGGCACGCGATCACGCCGGCCGATCGGTTCGCGATGGCGCCGGGCTTCAGCAACTTCCAGCCGGTCCAGAAGGGCACATTGCTGGCGCACGACCAGAACGGCGAGATCCGTGCCGACTACGACTGCCGGATGCTGCTGCCGTTGTATCAGGCGCTGGGCGACGACGGCTACTTCCTGGCGCGGCCGGTCCGGCGGTTCTGGTTGCAGGTGGCGCGCACGCTGCGGCGCTGGCGGCTCGATCGCATCGTCACCTGGCTGCCGGGCGTGCGACGGGACCCGCAGGATCCGCTGACGATCCTGGTCAACCCGATCGTCGCGCGCTGGTTCGTCACCGAGATCTTCCACCTGCTCGGTTTCCGCAAGGAGCGCAAGCGCGGCGACCGGCTGGCGTTCACCCGGCGGTGGTCGTTGCCGGAGAACGCGCGGTTGTCGCGCTGGTAGCGTCGAATGGACGCCATCCGGGTCAAGTCGTGGAGCGAGGCGATGGCGGTGCTCTACCCGCGAGCGCCGCATCGGTTTTCCGAGCGCTACCGGTCATCGAACGCGTTTCGTGGCCTGGCCGACGCATCGTGGCCGCTGCGCACCAGCTACCAACGCCTGCCGGTGAAGTCCGGCTACCGCGAGAAGGTCGAGGGCCACCTGTTGCGCAACTTCCGGACCTACGCGACCGATGGCGGTGGCAAGACGCCGCACGATGCCGATCGCTCGTGGTCGGATTGGCGCTGGCTCACGGTTGCCCAGCACCACGGCTTGCCGACGCGCTTGCTCGATTGGACGCACTCGCCGCTGGTGGCGCTGCATTTCGCGACTGCCGAGACCGAGCACTTCGGGGTCGATGGTGCCGTCTGGGTGTGCGCGCGCGCGAAGGCGAACTACCGGGCGCCTGCGGCCCTGCGGGATCCCCTCCGCGAGGCCGACACCGGCAACTACACACTGGCGATGCTCGAGCAACTGGTGCCGTCGCTGAGTGACTTCGATCGCATGGCGAAGCTGCCGTTCCTGATCTTCTACGAACCGCCGTCGATCGACGCGCGGATCGTCAACCAGGCGGCGATGTTCAGCGTGATGTCCGACCGGGATGCCGCGGTGGACGAATGGCTGGAGCAGCAGGAATGCGATCTGCAGAAGGTCGTGATCGACCAGGCCGCCAAGCTCGAGATCCGCGACAAGCTCGATCAGTCCGGTGTCACCGAGCGCGTGCTGTTCCCGGGGCTCGATGGCCTGTCGGCCTGGATCAAGCGGCACTTCACCGCGGCGGATGCGCTGCGCCCGAAACCCGCGCCGGGCAAGAAGCGCCGCCGATCCTGACCGACGACTGCGCAGCTGGCCCGGCCGGTCTACGCCTTGTTGCGGGCCCGCACTCCCGCCAGCCGGATCTAGCCTTGGGTCGATACCGCTTCCGAAGAGACCCCAGTCCGCGTGACCGCCGTCGCTCCGAATCCGTCCGTGCCGTCACCTTCGAGTGCGTCGGCCCTTGCCCTCTATGCCGCGATGCTGCGCATCCGGCGGTTCGAGGAGGAACTGCACCGGCTGGTCGGCTCCGGCGCCATTGGGGGGACCACCCATCTATGTGCTGGCCAGGAGGCGATCGCGGTCGGCGTCTGCGGCCAGCTCGACGTCGCCGATCAGGTCGTCAGCACGCATCGCGGCCACGGCCACTTGCTGGCCAAGGGCGCGCGCGCCGATCGTGCGCTCGCCGAGTTCGCCGGCCGGCGCGACGGCTACTGCCAGGGCAAGGGTGGCAGTCAGCACACCGCAGTGCCCGAACTGGGCCACATGGGCAGCAACGGCATCACCGGCGGCGGCCTGCCGATCGCCGCCGGGCTGGCCTTGGCGCAGCGGCTGCGCGGCAGCGGGCATTGTGTGGTGGCGTTCCTCGGTGATGGTGCCGCGGCGACCGGCAACTTCCACGAGACGTTGAACCTGGCGGCGCTGTGGCGCCTGCCGGTGGTGTTCGTGCTCGAGAACAACGGTTTTGCGATGTCGACGCCGGTCGCGCGGCATGCGGCGTGCTCGTCGTTCACCGCCTGGGCGGATCGCTACGTCGGCATGGTCACGGCGCAGGTCGACGGCAACGACGTCACGGCGGTGGCGGCGACGGTGGCACCGCTGCTCGAACGCGCGCGCCGTGGCGACGGCCCGGCGTTGCTCGAGGCGAAGACGTGGCGGCACTTCGGCCACAGCAAGAGCGATCCGTGCGTGTATCGCGACAAGCAGGACGATGCGCAGTGGCGCCAGCATTGCCCGCTGCTCGTGCTGCGCGAACGCGCGGGTCTGCGGGACGACGATGTCGCCGCGGTCACTGCCGAGATCGAGGCCGAGATCGCGTCCGCCGTGGCGTTCGCGCTGGCGTCGCCGCCGGGCGGCCGCGAGCTGGCGTTGGCCCACCTCGATGTGCCGGTTGCGGCGGCGACGCCAGCGCCATGCCGGATCGCCCCCGGCACCGTCGTCAGCAACACCGAAGCGCTGCGCGAGACGTTGCGCGGCGAACTGCTGCGCGACCCGGCGGTGCTGCTGCTCGGCGAGGATCTCGGCGCCTACGGCGGCGCGTTCGGGGTCACCCGCGGGCTGCTCGACGAGTTCGGGCCGGAACGGATCCGCGAGACGCCGATCAGCGAGAACGGCTTCGTCGGGCTGGCGACCGGTGCGGCGGTCGGCGGGCTGCGGCCGGTCGTCGAGTTGATGTTCGGCGACTTCGTGACCTGCTGCATGGATGCGCTGGTCAACCATGCTGCGAAGTTGCGCTACATGTATGCCGGCCAGGTGCGCGTGCCGCTGACGGTGCGGATGCCGATCGGCCGGCGCCATGGTTACGGCGCCACGCACTCGCAGAGCCTCGAGGCGTGGTTCCTGCACGTGCCCGGGCTGCAGGCCGTCTGTCCAGCGACCGTGGCCGATGCCGTCGGCCTGCTGCGGACGGCGATCCGGACCGATGCGCCCGTGCTGTTCCTGGAACCGAAGTTGCTTTATGCCGCGCGCGGTCCGATGCCGGCCGCCGATCACGTCGTGCCGCTCGGTTCGGCGCGGATCGATCGGCAGGGCCGCGACGTGGCGCTGTTTGGCTACGGCCAGTGCCTGCCGTTGTGTCGCGATGCCGCCGAACGGCTGGCGGCGGCGGGCGTCGACGCGGCGGTCATCGACCTGCGGTCGCTGGCGCCGTTGGATGTCGACACCTGCGCGCGGGTGTTGCGCGCGACTGGCCGCGGCCTCGTCGTCCATGAGGCGAGCGGCACCGGCGGCGTCGGCGATGCGTTGATCGGCGCGCTGCTGCCGTTGGTGTTCGGTCATCTGCACGCGCCGCTGCGCAAGGTGGCCGGCGAACACACGCCGATGCCCTCGTCGCCGCAGCTCGAGGAGTCGGTGATGCCGAGTGTCGAGGCGATCGTCGCCATGGCGCGGTCGTTGGTGGAGGACTACTGATGGCCTCGTTGCAGATGCTGCCGAACCTCGGCACTGCCGAGGAGGATGTGCTGTTCGTCGAGTGGCTCCGGGCACCCGGCGCGACGATCGCGCGCGGGCAACCGCTGGCGACCGTCGAGACGCTGAAGGCGGCGTTCGAGATCGAGAGCGAACACGACGGCGTGTTGCTGCGGCCGCTGGTTGCCGCCGGCGAACGCGTGTCGTTGCAGCGGCCAGTCGCGGTCATCGGTGCCGTGGGCGAGATCGTCGACGAAGCGTGGCTGGCGGCGGCGCTGGGCAGCGGTCGGGCCAAGGCGGCGGCACCGGCGGCGCCGGCGGTCGTGCTGCCGGCGCCGTTCGCGGGTGGCGCGTTGGCGCCCGTGGCTCCCGCCGCCCGGGCGCGCGCGCGCGAACTCGGTCTCGACATCACCCAGGTCGCCGGTACCGGTCCGCAAGGCCTGGTCCGCGTCGCCGACGTCGACCGCCACCATGCCGGTGCGGCGCCCGTTGCCGCCGAGGGTCATCTCGATGCCGAGTTCGTCGCGTTCGTGCGCCGCGACCCTGCCGCGTTCGCGGCTCTGGGCAGCGAGTTCAAGCTGGCGCTGTATCGACGCCACGGCGGCAAGATCGGCCGCGACTGCCGGCTGGCGTCGGGCGCGGTGCTGCTGTGCGAACGGCTGGTCCTCGGCGATGGCGCGGTGATCGGACGCGACAGCGTGCTCGAAGTGGGCGAACTGGTGGCGGGTGCGCTGCTGCATTTCGGTGCCCGCTGCAAGGTCCGCTGCCGCAAGGCCACGTTCGGTGACAACGCGTTCTTCACCGACGACATCGAGGTGGGTGGCGGCGGCGCGTTCGAGCCGGAGGCCGAACTGGTGGTCGGCAGCCATGGCTTCGTCGGCGAACACGTGCACCTCAATCCGTGCCGCAAGCTGACGATCGGCGACGAGGTGGTGATCTCGCGCAACGCCGTGGTGATGACGCATTCGTTCGGGCCGAGCTGGTTGCGCGGCTATCCGAGCCGGTTCGCGCCGGTGACGATCGGCGATGCCGCGCAGCTCGGCATCGGCGCGGTGCTGTTCCCCGGTGTCGACATCGGTGCTGGCGCGGTGGTGCTGTCGGGGTCATCGGTGGTCACCGCGGTACCGCCGGGACGGTTGTTCGGCGGCGTGCCGGCCGAGGATCTGAAGGCCGCGGCGCAGGTGCTGTCGGCCGACGAAGTGGCGGGGCGGGCGCGCGCGTTGGTCGTCGAATTCGCGCGCCAGCTCGGGCTGCGCGGCCGGCGGGTGCGTTGCGAGGAGTCTGGCGATGCCGTGCACGTGCGGGTGACGACCGAGGCTGGCGAACACGCGCTCGAGTTCACTCCTGTGGTCGCCGCAATGCCGGCGGCGCTCGGCGCCTTGCGCGAACGCGTCGTCGTCGCCGTGGCGTTCGCCGAGGAGTGGTTTCTGGCAACGCCAGTCGACGTGACCGCGATCGCGCTGGAGCCGCCGCGCGTGCGCGGGCCACTGGCCGAGCTGGCCGCCGCGTTCCGCGAGTTCTTGCGCAAGCGCGGCGTGCGGCTGCAGCCGCGGACCTGGGCCTATCGCGGGGGTTGGCTGTGAACGACGGCTTCGACGCCCCGCCGGATCCGGTCTGCACCTACAGCCTGCCGCACTACCGGCACCTGCTGCAGGTCGCCCGGGACCGCTACTGGCTGCCGCTGGTCAAGGAGGTCGCGCGCGGCCTGCCGGATCGGCCGTTCTGCCTGATCCGCCACGACGTCGACATCACGCCGTGGGCCGCGCTGCGGATGGCCGAACTCGAGGCCGAGGAGGGCGTCCGGACGACCTACTACTACCGGCTGCATGCGCCGTTCTACAACCTGATGGACGGTGCGGTGCTCGACTCGGTCCAGGCGGTCGCGGCGATGGGGCACGAGGTCGGGTTGCACTACGAGCCGGGCTTCTTCCTCGATCGCGGCATGGACCCGGTTGCTGGCACCCGTTCGGACATCCGGACGTTCGAGGAACTGGTCGGCTTCCGGACGCACACCATCGCGCAGCATCAACCGGCGGCCGGGCCGGTGCTCGGCGACATCTCGGCGGACCATCCGTGCGCGTATCAGCCGGCGCTGGTGCGGGCGATTCCGTACTTCGGCGACAGCGGCTTCCACTGGCGCGAAGGCTGCGTCTGCACCAAGTTCGCGCACGAACGGCTGCACACCCTGATCCACCCGCATTCGTGGGTCCGCGACGATCGACCGTGGCAGGAAGTGCTGCGGGCGCATGCGCGCGATCTGACCGGGCGGCAGCTGGTGGCGATGGAGCAGTACGTCGTGCACGTCAACGAGTATCTGCAGCGCCGGGCCGAACTCGATCGCGCGCGGGCGTCGCGCTACGGCGGCTGAGTCATGCGGGTGCTGCACGTCGTCCACGAATTCGGCCCGGGTGGTGGCGGCACGCAGGGCTACGTCGCGGCGCTGGCGCGCCGGCAGGGTGCTGCCGGTGACCACGTCGCGGTCGTGTGCGGGCGGCGGCGCGGGGGGGGCAGCGATGGGGTGACCACGATCGTGCTGGCCGCGGCCGACGATCTGCGCGGCGGTGATCTCGGCAACGCCCGGGTTGGCGTCGAGTTTGCCGCGGTCCTGGCGGCGTTCGGACCGGATCTGGTGCACGTGCATCACTGGACCGGCTTGACCAACGACCTGGTGCGGCTCGGCCGGGCGAGCGGCGCTGCCGTCGTGATCACGCTGCACGATCTGTACACCACCTGTGCGCGTTCGTTCCGGATGCCCGACCATCGCCATCTGTGTGCGGTCGACACGCCGCGAGAACAGTGCGTGCGCTGCCTGGCACCGGACCTCGGCGGGCTGCCGGCGCCGCAGATCGCCGGGGCGCTGGCACGGCGTCAGGCGGCGTTCGCGGCCGAACTGGCGGCGGCGGATGCGGTGTTGTGTGTCAGTCGGGCGCAGGCGGAGCTGCTGGCGCAGGTCGGCATGTTGTCGGTGCCGGCCACGGTCGTACCGCTCGGCATCGACCACGACTTGCAGGCAGTGCCCGCCCCGGCTCCGGTCGAGCGTCTGCGGATCGTCAACTGGGGGGGCCTGGATCCCCGCAAAGGGATCCACGTGCTGCTGGCCGCAGTCGCCGGTTCGCGACATCGCACCCGGATGGTCGTCAGCCTGCATGGCGCCGAACCGGCGCCAGGCTACGCGACCGAACTGCAGGGACTGGCTGCTGGTTGCTCGGTGCACTGGCACGGTCCGTTCGCTGACGACGAGCGCGCGGGCTTCGCGGCCGGCAACGACGTCGCCGTGTTCCCGTTCCTGGCGTTCGAAACCCATGGCTTGTCGGTCGACGAGGCGCTGCATCTGGGGTTGCCGGTCGTGGTCTCGGCGCACGGCGCCCCGGTCGAACGGATCGGTGGCCGCGGCATCGCGGTACCGGCGGGCGATGTGGCGGCGCTGCGCCTGGTGCTCGAGGACCTGGTCGATCGGCCTGAGCGGCTCCAGGTCCTGCGCCTCGGCTCGCACCATGCGCAGCACCTCGGCAGCCACGCCCGGCAGCTGCGCGACATCTACGAACGGACCCTGACCGCACGGCGGACGCGATGGACATCCTGCACCTGACGCACCAGTTCGCCCCCGAGACGCGCGGCGGCGTCGAGTCGTATCTCGCCGACATCGTGCAAGCGCAGCGGCGGGCCGGCGCCGACGTGCAGGTCCTGACCGGTTCGCATGCCGGTTGGCCGACGCCCGGCTTCGAGCAGCTCGTCGTCGACGGTGTGCCGGTGCACCGGCTGCATCGCGACGACCTGTACTTCGATCTCTACAGCAAGTGCTGGCATCCGGGTGTGGTGGCGCTGCTCGATGCGTTCCTCGAACGCCACCGCCCCGGAGTCGTGCACATCCACCAATGGATCCGGCTGACGGCCAACCTGGTCGAGACGGTGCAGCGGCACGGCATCGCCGCGGTCGTCACGCTGCACGACTACCATGCGTCGTGTCCGCGGGCGTTCCGGCTGCGTCCGGATGGCAGCGCATGCTTCGCGCCGCTCGGTGTCGAGGCCTGTTTGAGCTGCGTGCCGCGTTACGGTCACGAGACAGGGACCGAGCTGCGCGAGGGCATCGAGCTGTTCGGCGATCGGATGCGGCAGGAACTGCTGGCCGCCGACGCGGTGCTGGTCGGCGTCGGCGCGACCGCCGACCTGGTGGCGACGACCCTGGGCATCGACCGATCGCGCCTGCGGGTGCTCGGGCTCGGCTACCGCCGGCGCTTCCCCGGGCAACCGCCGCTCGACGGGCAGCGTCCGGACGAGCCGCTGCGCTTCGCGTTCTGGGGCGGCGTCGCGCGGCACAAGGGAGTCGGGGTGTTGCTGGCGGCCTGGCGGCGGCTGTGCGCCGAGCGACCAGGTCAGCCGCTCGAACTGCATGTGCTCGGCGGCTTCGCGACGCCCGAACTGGAACGCGAACTGCGCGCGCTCGGCGACGGCCTGCCGGTGACGTTCCATGGCCCGTTCCACACCGATGCGTTGCGGACGCTGCGGCCGCACGTCGGAGTGTTTCCGAGCACCTGCCTCGAGACGTTCGGCATCGTCCTCGACGAGTGTCGCGAACTCGGCCTGCCGTGCATCGTGGCCGATCGCGGGGCGCTGGCCGATCGCGCCGGCGCCGGCGGGCTGCGGGTGCCGGCCGGCGACGCTGGCGCGCTGGCGGCGGCGATGCGGCGGTTCGGCGAGGAACCGGGACTCTGGCAACAACTGCGCGATCAGGCGCCGCCGCCGTCGGTCGACATCGAGACCCACGTCGCGACGCTGGAACAGATCTACGCCGACGCTGCGGTGGCGCGTCGTGAGGCGGGGCCACGTGCGGCCGACCCGACACTGCTGGCCCGGCACGTGGCGTTGTTGCTGCGCCAGCGCGAATCGGCACTGATCCGGCTGCCGATGGGCGAGGTCGGCCGCTGATGCCTATTCGTGGACCAGGCCGTACCAGCCCGCATCGCCGACCGGCGGCGTCAGGTCCGGCGGCAACAGCAGCGTGCGTGCGGCCCAGATCTCGGTGAACACGCGATACTTCAGCGCGGTGTTGTCCAGATAGGCGACGCCATCGCTGCCGCCGGTGCCGACGCGCCGGCCGATCACCCGTTCGACCATCCGCGCATGCCGTTGCCGGAACGCCAGCATCGCCTGCTCGCATTCGATCAGGCCGTCGATGATCTGCCCGGGCCAACTCAGCAGCGGCAGCTTGCGATTGCTGTCGATGAACAGGATCGCGGCGCGCAGCCGCTTGCGAAACGGCCGATCCGCGGCGGCCACGTCGTCGGCGTTCAGGTGGCGCCGGGCGCCTGCCAATTGCCCGTGGTAGCGACCGCGCAGCCGTTCCTCGTCGGCCTTGGTCAGCGCCTGCACCTGCACGGAGTGGTCCAGCGCCCGCTGGTAGAGCCGTTCGTGGCCGCGCAAGTACTCGGCGATGAAGCGCTCGACGACCGCGGTATCGCCCGGATCGCCCGGCGAACTGCCATCGATCGGCGTCCGGTGCAGCCAGCCATCGACCGCGCCTTTCAGGCTCGGTTTGTCGAGCAGCCGCCGCTGCACGCGTTCGAACGCCGGGGACGGCGAGCCATCATGGCTCCGCAAGGCCTCGAGATAACTCGCTTCGTTGCCCAGCGGGATCCGCTCCTGATCCTCGAGCCCCAGCAGGATCTCCAGTTCGCGCATCTGCGCCGACTGGAAGCCGCTGGCCGGGTTCAGCTTGTCGCGGAACGTCAGGTAGTCCTGGGTCCGCATCGTCTCCATCAACTTGAAGTGCTGCGCCGCCAGTTCGAAGATCATCGCGATCCGCCGCAGTCCGGCGACCGCGAACGCCAACGCCGACTCCGGCACCGGATTGCCCGCGAACAGATTGCGCGCCGTCACCAACTCGCGCAGCGCCACCTTGAACCACAGCTCATCGATCTGATGGATGACGATGAACCGCACCTCGTCATCACCGATGTCCTGCTCGCTCGCCGCCACGCCGTTCTGCAGCGCGAGCAGTTCCTCGACACGGATGTAGTCCCAGTACGAAGTAGGCGACGCCATCACCGCACCTTACCGGCCCCCCGCACCATCGCTCTACGATCTTGTGCCGGGGCCAAGGTGGGCACCATGCAGAACGGGAGAGAAGCATAGGGAACCGGAACAGAGCGGAGACAGCAGAGCAGAGACAGCAGAGACCTGCCGAGAGCCGACCCGACGAGCCCGCTCCAGGGGGCTCCGAGGGGCTCGGAGGCAAGTTGCCCGCAACTCTTCGGCTGCGTTCCTGGCACCCCTCTCGGCGCCGCGGAAGCAGTTGCATTCCCCTTCGCATCTACGTCCGCTGCGGCGCCAGAAGCATGGCCAGTAGTTGGCCCTGCTCCGCAGGGCCAACTGGGCTCGGAGGCAAGTTGCCCGCAACTTCTCGGCTGCGTTCCTGGCACCCCTCTCGGCGCCGCGGAAGCAGTTGCATTCCCCTTCGCATCTACGTCCGCTGCGGCGCCAGAAGCATGGCCAGTAGTTGGCCCTGCTCCGCAGGGCCAACTGGGCTCGGAGGCAAGTTGCCCGCAACTTCTCGGCTGCGTTCCTGGCACCCCTCTCGGCGCCGCGGAAGCAGTTGCATTCCCCTTCGCATCTACGTCCGCTGCGGCGCCAGAAGCATGGCCAGTAGTTGGCCCTGCTCCGCAGGGCCAACTGGGCTCGGAGGCAAGTTGCCCGCAACTTCTCGGCAGCGTTCCTGGCACCCCTCTCGGCGCCGCGGAAGCAGTTGCATTCCCCTTCGCATCTACGTCCGCTGCGGCGCCAGAAGCATGGCCAGTAGTTGGCCCTGCTCCGCAGGGCCAACTACTGCGCCGGCAGGTCGAAGTTCTGGATGATCTTGTCCTGGCCGGGCGCAACCAGCAGCGGCCGTTGCGACTGCTTCATCTGCAACAGCTTGGCGAACGGATTGTCGCTGCCGGCTTCGCGGACTGCGTGGATCTTGTAGGTGCCCGGCGGCACGCGCTTCAGGAAGCGGAACGCGCCGTTGCCATCGCTGGTGGCGTTGACGACGAACATCTGCTTGGGCGTCTGCGCCTGGGCGTTGGGTTGCACGGCGGGCACACCGGCGGGTTGTTCGGCATCGGGCGGGCCGATCGTGACCTTCACCTGGCCCATCGGCTGACCGCCGACGGTGGTGACGCCTTCGACCAGCGCGCCGCGCATCAGCTGGATCGTGCCGATATCGAGCCGCTGGCCTTCGCTCTCGAGCTTGATGTCGACGCTGGTGCCTTCGCAGAAGTCCTGGTGCTGGACGCGGATCATGTAGTCGGCGAACGCCAGCTTCGTCAGCCGGAAGCGGCCACCGCCGTCGGTCTTCGTCTGCGACTTGCTGTGCTTCTCCGGCATGAACTGCCGGAACATCGCGAAGAAGCCGCCGTCTTCGGCCATGAACGCGCCGTTCATGTCGGTGGTGACCGTCGCCCCGGCCACCGGTCGCCCGGCGTCGTCGACGACGTGGCCTTCGATGACCCCGCCCAGCGTCAGCCGGCACAGCACCTCGGGCGAGGCGCCGTTGGCCTCGACCTTGAACGGCTCGCTGAGGCTCTTGGCGTGCTGGCCGTTGTCCTCGACCTGGAAGACGAACTCGCCGTTCGGCACGCCGCGGATCACCGCCCAATCGCCGCCGAACTCCGGCGGGTAGTCGCCCGGGGTGATGCGCGCGTCGCGGAACTCCGGCACGTTGCCGATGCCCAGCGGGTTGTTCGGGAAGAACCGCTTCAACGACACCTTGTAGGCCTTGATCGGCGCGCCATTCGCGGCGAGGACCCTCAGCTTGGCGAACGCGCGCGGCTCCAGCGGCACACTGACGTCGAGCTTGCCGGCCGGCACCGGCTTCTCCTGGTGCTCCTCGTAGCCCGCGGCCACGAACGACAACTGGAACTCACCTTCGCGCATGCCCTCGAAGCGGAAGCGACCGTCGGTGCCGGTTGTCGCGGTGCCGTTCTGCGGCGCCTTCGCCGACAGCGCGGACGCCTGGATCGTGCAACCGCTGATCGGCTTGCCCTTGGGATCGGTGACGACGCCGGCGATCGGCAGACCGACCGCCAGTTCGAGCTTGAACTCGTTGGTCGACTCGGCCGTGATCTGCAGGTTGGGCTTCTCGGCGCGGGCGTGGCCCGGCGCCGTGGCGGCGAGGCTGATCAGGCCCAGGCGCGGTGCGTTCTCGAAGCGGAACGCGCCGGCGGCGTTGGTCAACACGGTGATGCCCTGTTCGCGGCCCGGCGTCGGCAGCATCTGATGCGTTGCGTTGGCCTCGGTCAGGAACACCTGGGCGTTGGCGATCGGCTGATCGCTGCCTTCGAGCACCACGCGGCCGACGACGACCAGGCCCTGCTCGAGCTGCAGGTTGCCGGCGTCGTACCAGTCTTCGGTCCGGATCTTGACGCCCTTGTGGTGCAACTCGGGGTGGGTGTCGCTGATGATCCTCAGGTCGACGGTCTGCCCGGCCTTGCGGACACCGAGCGCGAACGTGCCGTCGGCTGCGGTGATGCTCTGGGCGACCGGGGGCGTGCGGACGCCCGTCTTGGCCTTCAGGTAGGTGCCGAGCGGGTCGTTCATCGTGCTCTCCATCAAGAACACGGCGATGTTGCCGCCAGGGGCGCCGCCTGGCAGCAGCACCCGGCCGCGAACGCCCTGCTCGGCGTCAGCGGCGGCGTTGTCGGCGCCGGCGACGACGGTCCGGACGTTCTCGGTGGGCGGCGGCGGTGTCTCGGCGGTGGCCGCGGCCGGTTGGGTCGGCGGTTCGGTCTTCGGATCGACCAGCGGCGGCGGGGTCGTCGGCTCGGTGACCGGCGGGGGCAGCGGTTCCTCACGGGTCAGGAACCAGTAGGCACCGCCCGCACCGGCGAGCAGCAACACGGGCAACAGGATCTTCGCAGCGTTCACGGCTTCCTCGGCTAGTGGTCCGTAGTGATTCGGATGTCCTGTTCCACCTGCTCCTGGCCGGCGGCCACGGTGACGAGCACCGCGGACAGCTGTTGTTGCCGGAGCTGGCGGAAGATGTCGGCGTTCGGGCTGGCGTCGATCGTCGACGCCCGCAGTTCGTAGGTTCCGGGCGGCAGGCGCCGTGCGGTCACGAATAGCCCATCATTGTCGGAGGTCGCCTCGGTCCGCACCAGATCCTGGGCGATCGCACCGGGCGCCGCCGCGGTCGTGATGGCGACGCGGACGTGACCCTGCGTCTTGCCATCGACCCAGGTGTGGCCGCGCACCAGCGCCCCGCGGTGCAACACGATCGGCGGCAGCGTCTGTTCGCCCGGAGCGCTGATCCGGACGCCTTTGTGGAAGCCACGGCAGAACTGCGGGTGCTCGATCTGCAGTTGATAGTCGGCGATCGCAAGTTGCGGCAAGGCGAACACGCCATGGACATCGGTGCGCGCGGAGGTGCGGGTGAACTTGTCCGGAGTCATGCTGGCGATCATCCGCCAGACCGGGTTGTCCTCGTCGGCGCCGTCGACCTGCGTCGTCACCGTGGCGCCGGCGACGGGTTTGCCCTGTTCGTCGACGACGACGGCGCGCAGCAGCGTGCCCATGGACATCGTCACCTCGACCACGACGTCGCGCGCGTCCTCGCCGATCGAGAAGTTGCCGGACAGCGTCTTGGCGAAGCCATCGGCCATCACCTGCACGACGTAATCGCCGCGGTCGAGGTTGGCGATGACGGCGCGTTCCTCGTCGGCGCGGAGCCGCACCGACAGATCGGGGATGTCGACGACGGTGCCGATCTGGCCGCCGTTCTCGGCAAACCAGTGGCGTACCCCGAGCGTGTATTGGCGCAGGATGCTGCCATCGGGCGTACGCACCAGCACCGCGGCGCTGGCACGGCGCTCGACCGTGATCTCGACGCCGCGGGTGCCGGCGGCAACGGCGACGAGCTCGGCCGGTTGGTGTTCGCGCGGCAGCACGCGCAATCGGTGGTCGACCGCGCGCAAGCCCATCACTTCGAACGCGCCGTCGACGCCGGTCGTGGTGTGCAGAGGCGAGCCATCGCCGACCAGCGGCCACGCTTCGATGCGGGCATCTTCGACCCCGCGGCCATCGCGACCCAGGACCCGGCCCTGGATGCTGCTGCCGCGCGGCAACTGGAAGTCGATCTCGAGTGGCTGGCCGGCGCGCATCTCGATCTGCGGTCGGGTCACCCGGGCGAAACCGGCGGCGACGGCCGAGACGACGATCAGACCCTGGGCCGGAGCGTTGTCGATCCGGTAATTGCCGGCGGCATCGACGGTCGTCCACAGACCCTTCTCGCGGCCGGGCAGCGTCCGGTGCATCAGGTCGTCGAACGCGAAACCGCTGTCGATGCTGACTTCGGCGCCCGGCACGGGCAGATCCGTGCCCTCCATGGTCACGCGACCGCGCAACACGGTGCCGCGCTGCAGCGTCACCGTGCCGAGATCGTTCCATTGCCCCGCGGCGACGTGGATGCCGCGGATCCGCTGATCGGCAAAACCGGTCGCCAGCAACCGCAATTCGAAAGCGCCCTCGCCAAGTTGCCGCAGACCCAGGGTGAACGTGCCGTCCGACGCGGTCGTCACCTGGGCCAACGGTGGGAACGGGACATCCCGCAGCGCCAACATGCGTTCGAGGTCGTGCCGCAGACTCTCGAGCAGGAAAGTCTGCACGCCGGCAACCGGTTGGCCGCGGTCGTCGACGACGACGCCACGAACACCCTGGCCGAACTCCTGGATCGGTGCGGCGGGGTCGACGGCAATGCGCTCGACCGTTCCTGAGCCGGCGGGCGCCGATTCCAAAGGAACGGCTGCGACTGCGGGCGATGGAGTTGTCGTTGGCCCACCCCCCGCGATCCCTTGGCTCGGCGACGCCCCCGGGTTGCCGGCCAGCAGTGCCCATGCCACGGCCGCGGTTGCCAGCAACACCAGCAGCAGGAGGGCGGGTTTCATTCGGGGGGAGAGACCGGGGACCGGACGGATTTGTCGCTCGGACGTCTCGGGCCGGGGGTTCCTTCCCGGCCGTTGGCCGAAACATCTGTGCGCGTGCCGGTTGTGCGACAACCCAGGATCGGCCGCGGAGCCGCCGGAGTCCAGACCGAGCCTGCCTCATGCCGCCTGACGAACTGGCGGCCCGTCGTAGCACCTCCGGGCGCCAGCGGTATCGTGCTCGCCCCTCTTCCGAGCCGATGTCCCTCAACGATCTCGAAATCGCGCGTTCCATCCCGCTCAGGCCCCTGTCCGAAGTCGCCCGCGTCATGGGCCTCGGCAACGACGAGTTGGAGCCCTACGGCGCCGCCAAGGCCAAGATCAAGCTCGACCTGCTGAAGCAGCCGCCGGTCAGAAAACCGGGCAAGTATGTGGTCGTCACCGCGATCACGCCCACGCCGCTGGGCGAAGGCAAGACGGTCCACACGGTCGGCATCTCGCAGGCGCTGAACCGGATCGGCAAGCGCGCCTGTTGCGTGATCCGGCAACCGTCGATGGGACCGGTGTTCGGCATCAAGGGTGGCGCCGCCGGCGGTGGCTACTCGCAGGTCGTGCCGCCCGAGGAACTCAATCTGCACCTGACCGGCGACTTCCACGCGGTCACCGCGGCGCACAACCTGTGCGCGGCGTTCCTCGACGCGCATCTGTTCCATGGCAACGAACTGAGGCTCGAGCTTTCGAGCATCACCTGGCGGCGCGTGCTCGACATGAACGATCGGGCGCTGCGCGAGATCGAGGTGGCGCACGGCGGCACCAAGAACGGGACGCCGCGCCCGACCGGCTTCGACATCACGTCGGCCTCGAGATCATGGCGATCCTCGGCCTCGCCAAGGACATCCACGACCTGCGCCAGCGTTTGGGCGCGATCGTCGTCGGCTACAACCAGGACGGCAAGGCGGTGACCGCCGAGGATCTGAAGGTGGCGGGCGCGATGACCGCGATCCTGAAGGACGCGCTGAAGCCGACCTTGATGCAGACGCTGGAAGGCACGCCGGCGATCGTGCACACGGGACCATTCGCGAACATCGCGCACGGCAACAGTTCGATCGTCGCCGACTACGTGGCGCTGCGCTGCCTGGACTTCGTGGTGACCGAAGCCGGTTTCGGCGCCGACATGGGCGCCGAGAAGTTCTTCAACATCAAATGCCGGGTGTCCGGGCTGCGGCCCGACGCGGCGCTGCTGGTCGCGACCGTCCGCGCGCTGAAGATGCACAGCGGCCGCTTCGCGATCGTCGCCGGCAAGCCGTTGCCCGAGGGCTTGCAGAAGGAGGATCTCGACGCGCTGCAGGCCGGCATCGGCAACCTCGAGAAGCAGATCGAGAACGTGCGGCTGCACGGCATCCCGGTGGTGGTGGCGATCAACAAGTTCCCGACCGACACCGACGCCGAGATCGAGTTCGTCCGCAATGCGGCGTTGGCGGCGGGCGCGTCGGACGCGCACGTGTCGACGCTGTTCGCCGATGGCGGCAAGGGCGGCGAGGCCCTGGCGCACGCGCTGGTCAAGGCGTGCGAGGAGCCGAGTTCGTTCCGGTTCCTGTATCCGGCCGAGGCGTCGCTGAAGGCGAAGATCGAGACGCTGGCGACCAAGGTGTATGGCGCCGACGGCGTCGATTTCGAGCCGCTGGCCGAGCAGCAGTTGGCGATGTTCGAGGAACGCGGCTACGGGCGCTTCCCGATCTGCATGGCGAAGACGCAGTACTCGCTGAGTCACGATCCGGCGCTGAAGGGCCGGCCGGGCGGTTACCGCTTCCGGGTCCGCGACGCGCGGGTGTCGGTGGGGGCCGGGTTCGTGTATCCGCTGGCGGGCGAGATCATGACGATGCCGGGGCTCGGCAAGGTGCCGGGCGGCGCGCGGATGGACATCGATGCCGACGGAAATGTGATCGGGATGTTCTGACGGCGCGGGTGGTCCGTCTGGAGCGGCAGGGACTCTCGGCGCGGGATCGTCGCTCACGCCGTCTCGCCGAGCACCGGGCCCGACAGCCGGCCATGCATCCGTTCCCGGCGGCGCAGGTCCGTGGCGTCGATCAACATCCGCCCGGCCCAGCGATAGACGTTGAACTCGGCGACGATCCGGCGCATCGACCGCATGCGTTCCTTCTGTTCGTCGACCGGCATGCGCAGTGCGGCTGCCAGAGCCGCGCTTGCCTGCTGCAAGTCGTACGGATTGACGATCAGCGCCTCGGTCAGGTCGCGGGCCGCGCCGGTGAACTGACTCAGCACCAGGACGCCCTGCTCGTCGTCGCGGGCGGCGACGAACTCCTTGGCCACCAGGTTCATGCCGTCGTGCAGGCTGCTCACGTAGCACAGGTCGGCGGCCCGGTAGTGCGCGAACACCGACAGTGGCTCGTGGTGTGAGCGCAGCAGTGCAATCGGCCGCCACGACTCGGTGCCCCAGCGTTGGTTGATGGCGACGGCCTGCGCCTCGACTTGCTCGTTGAGTTCGCGATAGCGCGGGATCTTGGTCCGGCTCGGGGCGGCGAGTTGGACGAAGGTGAAGCGACCGCGGAACTCCGGGCGATCGGCCAACAAGCGGTCGACGGCGGCCAGTCGCTCTTCGATGCCCTTGGTGTAGTCGAGTCGGTCGATGCCGACGCCGAGCAGCGCGTCCGGTGCCAGCCCCAATTGCCGGCGGATGGCGGCCCGACATTCGGCGACCGGGGGCACGCGCGCGAGCCAGTGCACCGGCCACTCGATCGAGATCGGGTAGGGTCGGATCAGGGTCCGGTGGGCACCCTGGACCACGGCTTGCTGCTCGCGATCGATGCGACTCTCGACGTAGGCGTCGACCGAATCGATGAAGTGGTTGCAGTGCTGCCGCGTGTGGAAGCCGAGGATGCTCGAGCCCAGCAGACCGGCGATGATCTCTTCGCGCCACGGGCAGATGCCGAGGCGTTCGGCGCTGGGCCAGGGGATGTGCCAGAACGTGAGGATCGTGGCCCGCGGCAGGCGCGCCCGGATCATCCGCGGTGCCAGCGCGAAGTGATAGTCCTGCACCAGGATGATCGGATCGTCGGAATCGACCTCCTCGCAGACCGCGTCGGCAAAGCGTTGGTTGACCCGCACGTACTGCTGCCAGTCCTCGGCCCGGAAGCTCGGTCGCTGGTGCGCGAGGTGGCACAGCGGCCACAGTCCTTCGTTTGCGAAACCGTAGTAGTAGCCGGCCTCCTCAGCCTCTGTGAGCCAGACCCGGCGCACCAGGTAGGACTCTTCGCCCGGCGGCACCCGCAGGCGGTCATGGGCGTCGACCGTTTCGCGATCGGCGCTGCCGGCGCCATGTGCCACCCAGGTTCCTGAACAGGCCTTCATGACCGGCTCCAGCGCGGTGACCAGGCCGCTGGCCGGGTGCAGCACCCGGATGCCCTGGTCCGTGCGTTCGTGGATGTAGGGTTCGCGGTTGGCCAGGATGACGACCCGCTCGCCCTGCAAGTGCTGCAACAGGGTCTTGCGCAGCCGATTGGCGCTCCAAGGGCCGGTACCGGCGTCATCGTGGCGTTCGCGAGCCAGCCGTTCGGCCAGCGATCGGACGTCGCGTACGAGTGGTTGGAAGTCACCGGTAGAGGTATCGGCGGTGGTAGCGTCGTCGGTCAGCGCCTTGCGTAGCTCGCGCACCCAACCACGCCAGGCGATGCGGGCGGCCGCCAGGGTGACCACCGAGGCGCCGATCGCGAGCACGAAGAACCCCCACAACATCAGCGAGCGCGTCGTGGCTTCGCGGCGGGCAACGAAGGTCAAGTCATGCACCAGCACGACGAAGCCGAGTGGGCCGGCCTCGCCGTCGATCGTGCTGCCGCTGATGTGCACCCGACCCGAGCCCAGCGCGGTCGTCGTCGACCAGGTCGCCTTCGCCGGCTCGGGCCCACTGAGCGGTCCGCCGTTGGCCTGGATCAAGTCGCGGATGCCGAGTTCGCGGGGATAGGCCGCGGTCGCGGCTTGCACCTCGCCTTCGAGGTTGCACGCGGCAGCACCGAGGATCCGTTCATCGCTAGTGAGGTCCTCGAGCACGGCGGTCAGGCGCGCTGACTCCTGCCAGTTGCGCACCAGGCTGCGGCTTGCGGCTGAGACCGCCAGCTGCGAGCGCAGCTGCAGGTCGCGATCGAACCAGCCGTTGGTCGTCTGTTCCAGCACCTGGTGCCCGGCAAACGCCAGGGCCGCCAGGCCAGTCAGGAGCAGCAGCAGGAACTTGATGGCGCGCCGCATCCTGTGATCATCGTCGCGGATCGGTTGCTGCCAAGGGCGCTTCTCGGTTGTTTCTCAGGTCCGCTTCACGTCCATGGTCGTGACAAACGGAACGCCGCGTTGATCAATCCGACATGCGAGTAGGTCTGCGGGAAGTTGCCTGCCTGCGTGTTGCCCGCGACCAACAGGTCTTCGCTGAACAGCCCGAGACCATTGTGCATCGCCAGCACCGACTCGAACACGGCGCGCGCGTCGTCGTGGCGACCGACCATCGCCAGGGCCTCGGCCAGCCAGAAAGTACAGACGGTGAATGCCGCCTCGGGCACGCCGAAGTCGTCGGCGGCGTCGTAGCGGCGCAGCAGGCCGTTGGGCAGCAGCAGACGCGCGCGGATCGCCTCGACCATGCGGCGCGCGCGTGGGTCGTCACCGGCCAGGAAACCAAAGTGCAGGGCCAGCAGGCTGGAGGCATCCACGTCGGAGGTCCCGGCGGCCTGGCTGAACACGCCGAGATCCTCGTTCCAACAGCGGGTCCACAGCACCGAGGCGGCGCGGTCGGCCACGCGCGTCGCAGCCTCGCGCAGGGACGGCAGGCCCAGGGCGGTGGCGATGTCGAAGGCCCGCCGTGCCCCGGCCCAGTGGGCCAGCAGCGTGAATGTGTGCACCGCCTGGCGGCCGCGCAGTTCCCAGAGTCCGGCATCGGGCTCTTCGAGTCGGCGCTCGATTTGCGCCAGCAAGCCGGCGACCAGATCGCGGGCGCCCTGCACGCCTTCGCCGCGCCGGAAGCGAACGTCGAGCAGCAGGCGGCTGATGGCCAGGATCAGTTCGCCGTAGACATCGTTCTGCCGCTGCGCGTAGGCCTGGTTGCCGATGCGCACCGGGCCGTCGCCACCATGGCCGCTGAGGTGCGACAGGATCTGCTCGGTCAGCGCGGGCTCGCCGCCGATGCCGTAGACCGGCTGCAGCGTCGCCGTGCCATCGCCGCACAGGTTGCGCAAGTAGATCAGGAAGCGCTCCATCTCCTCGACGAAGCCCATGCGCTCGAACGCCGCCACCGTGAAGTAGGCGTCGCGCAGCCAGCAGTAGCGGTAGTCCCATGTGCGGCCGGATCCCGGCGCTTCGGGGATGCTGGTCGTCGTGGCGGCGAGCAGCGCGCCGGTGTCGTCGAACTGGTGCAATTTCAGCACCAGTGCCGAACGGATCACTTCCGGTTGCCATTCGCGCGGGATACGGCCGCTCTTGACCCACTGGCGCCACGCGTCGCGGGTCTGCACGAGGAACGCCTCGGTCGTCTCCTCCAACGGCGCCTCCAGCGGTTCGCCCCAGGTGAGCACGAAGTGCAGGTCCCGGGTCAACAGGAACGGCGCGCCGTCGTGGACCCAGGTCAGGGGGGCATTGGTGGTCAGGCGCAACGGCGCGGGCAAGCCGCCGAACTGCAGGTGGTTGCTGGCGATCCAGCCCGGGGGCCGGGTACGGCCGTAGTCGTAGACCGGCTCGCAACGGACGCGGATCCTGGGCTCGCCACTGAGCGGTCGGACGATCCGGCACAGCATCGTCGGCCGATACCAACGGTTGAACCGCTGGAAGCGCGGGGCAAAGTCGAGGATCTCGAAGGCATCGGTGCCGCTCCGGAACACGGTGCGCAGGATGTTGGTGTTCTCGACATACTCCACTTCGGGTGTTGCCGCGCCGGCGGGCTCGATGGCGAAAGTGCCGCCCTGCGTGCGATCCAGGAGTTCGCCGAACGCGAAGCTGCTGTCCGGGCGCGGCCAGCACAGCCAGACCACGCGACCGCTTTCGATCAGGGCGTTGTAGGAGCAGTTGCCGATCAAGCCAGTGGCGGCGACCATCGTGATCGCAGTGTGGAACAACCGATGACGTCAGGCAACGATCCTGTACCGGCGATTGTCGCCGGAGTCCGCGACCGCTGCCGCGCCGCCAGCAGCCGCGTGGTGTTCCTCGACTACGATGGCACGCTGCGGAACTGATGCCGACGCCGGACCCGGCGACGCCGACTGCCGAAGTGCTGACCCTGCTGACCGCATTGGCGTCCGCGCCGGCGACCGCGGTACACGTCGTCAGTGGGCGGCGCGCCGACACCTGGCGGCCTGGCTCCGCGGGACGTGGCCGAGGCGACGTGGATGGCCCCGGTCACGGCGGTGCTCGAACGCTTCACCGCCGGCTGATGCGGTGGTGATCCAGGTCGGCGCGGCGGTGATCAACGGTCGGCGGCCGGAGCGTCTGGCACCCGGCGGCTGCCGGGAGACTGCTCTACAGCGCCCGCAGCACCCGCTCCGCGACCTTCGCCGCCGAGAAACCGAAGTGCTCGGCGACGGCCTTGGCGGGCGCCGAGGCGCCAAACGTCGTCTGCCCGATGCAGCGATCGAGCCGGCCGGTGATCTGGCACCACCATTCCGGTCGTCCCATCTCGAGCGCGAACACCGGCGCCTGTCCAAGCACCGACTGCCGGTAGCCTGGATCCTGCGCCAGGAACAACTCGAAGCACGGCATCGACACCACGCGCACCGGCACGCCCTTCTGCGCCAGCAGATTGGCCGCGTCGACCGCCAGGCCGACTTCGGCGCCGGTCGCGACGATCGTCGCCTTCGCCGCCGGATCCTCGCGCAGCACGTAGCCGCCGCGCAGCGACTGCCGCTTGTCGAAGGTCGCCGCGTGCGGCAGCTTCGGCAGGTTCTGCCGCGTCAGCGACAGCACGACCGGGCCGTCGCGCCGCGACAACGCGTGCGTCCACGCCGCTGCCGTCTCCATGCCATCCGCCGGCCGGAACACCTGGACGTTCGGGATCAGCCGCAGCGCGGCCACGTGCTCGACCGGCTGATGCGTCGGACCATCTTCGCCGACCATCAGGCTGTCGTGCGTGAACACGAACGTGACCGGCAGCTTCATCAGTGCCGCCAGTCGGATCGGCGGCCGCATGTAGTCGGCGAACACCAGGAACGTGCTGCCCATCGGCAGGAAGCCGCCGTGCAGCGCCATGCCGTTCAGGATGCCGCCCATCGCGTGTTCGCGGATGCCGAAGTGCAGGTTGCGGGCCTTGCGTTCCTTGGCGGTGAACGAGCCGCTCTTCTTGATCCGCGTCTTCGTCGATGGATCGAGGTCGGCCGAGCCGCCGATCAACGAGGGCACCAGTTCGGCCGCCTTCTGGATCACGTTGCCCGACAGCGCGCGCGTGGCCGCGGGCTCGGCGCCGGCGGCGGCGCACAACTGCTCGAACAGGTCGGCCGGCACCGCGCGGGCGCGGAAGTTCTTCCAGGCCTTGGCCTGCTCGGGCGACTTCGCCTCGAACCCCTGCATCGCCGCCTGCCACGCCATCCGGTTGCGTTCGTTGGTCTGCGCCGTCGCGGCGAACACGTCGCGGACCTTGCCGTCGACGAAGAACGCTTCCTGCGGCAGCCCGAGTGCCTGTTTGCTGAGCTTGATCTCCTCGGCGCCGAGCGGCGAGCCATGGCAGTCGTGCGTGTTCGCCTTGTTGGGCGAGCCCTTGCCGATGGTCGTCTTGCAGCAGATCAGGTGCGGCTTGTCGGTGGTCAGGACCGCCTGCTGCAGGGCCTTGCGGATCTGATCGAAATCGTGACCGTCGACCGTCTGCACGTGCCAGCCGACCGCGGCAAAGCGCTGCGGCACGTTCTCGGAGAACGCCAGATCGGTGTGGCCCTCGATGGTGATGCCATTGTCGTCGTACAGGTAGATCAGGTTGCCGAGCTGCAGGTGGCCGGCCAGCGACGCGGCTTCCGCCGAGATGCCTTCCATCAGGTCGCCGTCGCTGACGATGCCGAACACGCGCGTCAACAGCAGTGGGTTGTCGAACAGCGCGGCCTCCATCTGCGCGGCGAGCGCCATGCCGACGCCATTGCTGAAGCCGGCGCCGAGCGGTCCGGTCGTGGTTTCGACGCCGTGGGTTTCGCCGAACTCGGGATGGCCGGGCGTCTTGCTGTGCAGTTGGCGGAACTGCTTCAAGTCGTCCATCGACACCTGAAAGCCCGCGAGGTGCAGCAGCGAGTAGAGCAGCATCGAACCGTGGCCGGCCGACAGCACGAAGCGATCGCGGCCCGGCCAGTTGGCGTCCTTGTTGCTCCACTGCAGGAACTCGGTCCACAGCAACGCGGCGACGTCCGCCATGCCCATCGGCATGCCCGGGTGGCCCGAGTCCGCCTTCTGGACACCGTCCATCGCGAGGCCGCGGATCGTGTTGGCGACGAGCTGCAAGGAGTCAGTGGCAACCATCATGGGAGCGGAACGTAGCGTTGGGGAGGAAGGCACGGTAACGCCATCGGCGGTCCGCATCGCGGACGCGTAGCGCGGCGTTGAGAAGTGTTCACAGGCTGCGGTTTTTCACGGCGGTCGTGCCGGATCCGGCGGTGGGCGGGCAAGGAGTGGGCCCCGACCCAACGAGTGTTCCCCGTGAGATCGATCCGCTTGTCGTGCGCCGCCCTGCTGAGCGGCGCGTTCCTGCCTGCCCAAGTCACCAACCTGCCGGGTACCGGCTGCTTCACCCAGGGCTATCCGACGGCGAACGGTCAACCGCGGATCGGGCAGACGTTCGGCACGGATTACGACCCGGGTCGAGCGCAGGCGTTCTCGGCGGTCGGCACGGTGGCGCCGGTACCGTTGCCGTTGCCGCCGGCCATTGCGTGCCAGAGCGGTTGCCTGATCGGCATCAACGCGATCGCGGTCGTCGCCGGCCCGTCGTGGGCCGTGACGATCCCGGCCAACCCTGCTCTGGTCGGCACCTGCCTGGGCGCCCAGGTCGCGCTGTTTGGCCTGATCGGCCCGCCGTGCGTCGAACTGACCGGCGCCGTGCAGTTCTGCATCCAACCCTGATGGCATCCCCCGAGTCCTTGCCGGAGCTACCCGACATGACATCCAGCGTTCCTGCGTTCCTGATCCTGCCGATCCTCGGAGCTGGCCTGCTCGCCCAGGCCATCACCGTTCCCGCCATCGCGCCGAACCAACTGCCCGGCGACACCCAGTACCTGTTTGCCTGCAACGGCACCCACCTGCAGATCGTCGTCGATGCGCCGGCGATCGGCACGCACGGCCCGCGCCCGCTGCAGCAGATCGGCGTGCTGTTTGGCGCCAATGTCCAGGGCGGCTTCAACCACACCGCCTTCGAACTGCGGCTTGGCCACACGCCCGTCGCACCGGCGACGATGACGCCGTCGTTCTCGCGCAATGGCAACGGCGGTCTCGGGGCCGCACAGGCCGGGTTCCTGACCGTGCCGAATCCCGCGGCGGCGGACTTCGGGATGATCACGCTGGCGCAGCCGTTCGTGTTCGATCCGGCGCAGGGCAACCTGCTGATCGACCTGGCGCTGCCCCAGGGGTTCGCCCGGTCGCTGGCCCTGCTGCCACAGCCGTTGGCCGCGGTGGCCGAATCCGGACCGATGTCGGATCGCTGGTATCCGGGCAATGGCGTGGTGGCCAATGACATCCGCAGCGAAGTGTCGTTGGATCCGAGCAACGGCCAGCTGTCCCTGGCGCACCATGTCGATGCGATTCCGGGGCAGCTCGTGCTGATGCTGACCGGGTTGTCGGCGGTGCAGCACGGCGGCGTGACGTTGCCTTTCTCGCTGGCGCCTATCGGCGCGCCGGGTCAGTGGCTGCTGGCTGCGCCGCAGACCGTGACGGCGTCGACCGGCGTCTATGTCACGCAGTGCGGGTTCCCGATGTTGCGCGACGGGGTGCGCTGGAACCTGCCGTTGGACGGGCGCTTTGCCCACGGTGTCTACCACACGCAGGCGGTGGTGCTCGGTGGGCAGCGGTCTCTGAACCGCGCCGATCTGTCGACTTCCGACCTCGAGACCGTGACGCTTGGCCGCATGACAGCGGCGCCGTCCCAGACACTGATTGGCATGGGCACCGAGGATGTTGGCCAGTTCGACATCACCTCGCCGCGCAGCCGTGCTACGTCCTTCCAGTCGCCGGTCGTGCGCCTCGAGTTCGCTGCGCAGTAACCCGGCCCGCCGCCGATGCACCGCTCACCAACCGACACCGATCGCATTGCCGCCGAGTTCCTGCTGCGCTTGCGCACCGATGAGGAACGCGCGGGGCGGCAGCCACTGGCGGTCTATCTGGCCTGCTATCCCGGGCACGAGGAGATCGTCGCCCGGGAGTTTGTCGCGACCCAGGATGCGGAGGCGACCGGGGAACGGCCGGCTCCCGGGCCGGGTACGCGGATCGGCGAGTTCGTGCTGGAGCGGCCACTCGGCCGCGGCGCCCAGGGCGAGGTCTGGCTGGCGCGCGACACCCGGTTGCGGCGGCCGGTGGCGCTGAAGGTGTTGCATGCGCACGGGGCGTTGGCGCGCCTGCGGTTCCTGCGCGAAGCGTTTGCGGCGGCGCGGCTCGATCACCCCGGCATCTGCGCGGTCTACGGCAGCGGCGAGGACGATGGTTTCGTCTGGGTCGCGATGCGGCACGTCGCCGGGGCGTCGCTGTTGTCGGCGTTGGCGGCGGCGCCAGCCGGCCTGCCGGCGAGCAGTGCCCTGTCGATCGTTGGCGATCTGGCGTCGACTCTGGCGAACGCGCACGCGCACGGACTGGTGCATCGCGACGTCAAGCCGTCCAACGTGCTGCTCGGAGCCGAAGGTCCGGTGCTGCTCGACTTCGGCCTGGCGCACGACACGCGCGGTGATCTCGACACGGTCAGTGTGCCCGGCGAGTTCTGCGGCACGCCGGCCTACATGGCTCCCGAGCAGATTGCCGGCGCCGGCGATCTCGACGGTCGTGCTGATGTCTGGGCGCTCGGCGTGGTGTTGTGGGAGTGTTTGACCGGCGCGCTGCCGTTCTCGGCACCGACGCGCGATGGTCTGTGCCATGCGATCCTGAACGTTGAACCGGTGGCGCCGCCGGGCTGGTCGCGCGACCTGCGGGCCGTGCTGGCGACGGCATTGCGCAAGGATCGGTCGCAGCGCTATGCGAGTGCGGCGGCGCTGGCCGCGGATCTGGCGCGACTGCGGCACGGCGAGCCGGTGCTGGCGCGCCCGCCCGGTGTCCTCGTCACGGCCTGGCATTGGTGCCGGCGCCGGCCGTTGCTGGCGGCAGGCCTCGGGATCGTCATCGCCGTGATGGCATCGGCGTTGACGCTGACGAGTCTGCACCTGCGCCGTGAAGCGGACTTGCGGCAGCGGCTGGCCGAGGCGTTTGCCGATGTGCGCGGGATTGCGCGGACGCTGGCCTATGACGTCTGGGACGGGCTGCGCGAGATTCCCGGAACGACGCGGCTGCGGCAGCAGGTGCTGGCGCGCGCCGAAGAACTGTTTTCGCGGTTGCAGCGCGAGGCCCCGGGGGATCCGGCGCTGCAGCGCGAACTGCTGTCGGCGCTGGTGCGCCTCGGCGATGTGCTCGGACACGACGGCATCGACAATCTGGGCGATCGCGAGGGCGCGACCCGCTGCTTTGCCCAGGCGCGCGCGCTGGCCGAGCAGGTGTGGAGCGACGATCCGCCGACGGCCGCCGCGGCGGCATCGCCGGCCGGCGCGTTGCTGCATTGGGCGGATTGTCTGGCGACGACCGATCTCGGTGCGGGGCTGCGTGCGTACGAGGAGCTCGAGCGGCGGATCGCGCCGTTCCTCAGGCGCTGGCCGGACGATCGGTTGCTCAACAAGATCGCGGCCACGATCGATCTGCACGCCGGCAATTCCCTGGCGCAGCGCGAGGACATCACAGCGTCGGCGGTGCGGCACGACCAGGCTGTCCGGCGCCTCTCGCGCCTGGTCGACCAGGGGATCGACGACCAGGAACTGCTGCGGCAGCACGCGATGCTGCTGGTGACGAGCGGCCGTTCGCAGCTGCGGCTGGGGGCGATCGGCGAAGGCATCGCGCAGATGCGCGACGGCTTGCAACGGCTTGGCGGCGACGCGCCGGCAACTGCCGCCTGGGCGCCGTCGTGGGCTCAGTGTGCCTTGATGCTCGGCACGGTGCTCGCGTGGCGCGGCGAGTCGGCAGGTTACGAGCTGTTGGACCGGGTCGTGGCGGAGCGTGAGCGGCTGTTTGCTGCCCGCCGCGACGACGCGCGTGCGGGCGTGCAGCTGGCCTCCGCTCTGTACGAACGCGGCACCGTCCTGGGCGAGGATGGCGAGGCCGACCTGCACGCCGCGTTGGCATTGTGCGGGCGCATGGCCCAGCGCCCGGTCGTTCATGACGGCGTGCTGCTGGTCGACTGTCGGGCCCGCCTGCAGATCGCGACGATCCGGCCGGGCGAAGGCACGGCCCATCTGGCGGCGGCGGCGACGACGATCGCCGAGCTGGCGACGAGATTTCCGGAGCACCCCGAACTGCCACAGCTGCGCGCCGCCGTCGAGACCGCACGGGCGGCGGTTGCCGATCGTTGACGCGGTCACTCCGGCAGCAGGTCAGCGAGCCGTTGACGCAGGCGGCGCCAGCGGGACTCGGCATTCACCTCGGTCAGGCCGAGTCGGCGCGCGACTTCCGCGTGCGACAGGCCCTCGAGGCCGCGGAATTGGACGAGCTGTCGTTCGTCTTCGGCGAGGTCGCTGAGTGCCAGCAGCAGTTGCCGGGCGCGGTCGCTGCGGGCGACCTTGGTCGGCACGCTGGTGCGGCCATCGGTGGCGGCGGCGGCGAGGTGCCAGCCCGCCGCGGTCGGATCCTCCCGGCGATAACGGCGATGCCAGTCGCGGAGCTGCCGGCGCAGCGTGTGCCACGCGATGCCGAACAGCCACTGGCGGAACGTGCCGCGCGCCGGGTCGAAGGTCGGGAACGCGCGCAGTGCGCGGCCCCAGACTTCCTGGGCCAGGTCTTCGGGGTCGAGGCGGCGGCGCAGCAGCGGCCGCAGTTGCAGTTCGGCCCAGATCAACACGTCATCGGCGAGATGCCGATGCTGTTCGGCGAACGTCGCTGGCGGTTCGGCTGGCCGTTGCGGCATGGTCCTGTCCATAGCCAGTCGGCGTGGCCCGGTTTCGGTGGACTGGGCCGATCGCCGCACGGTCAGGCGGCGTAGCATCGATGCCAAGCCATGCCAAACGACAGCATCCGGTTCTTCCGCAGCAATTCGGCCGGGGTGTCTCCGGGTGGGCACTACTCCCACGCGGTCGCGGCCGGCGGGTTCGTGTTCGTCTCCGGGCAGTTGCCGATTCCGCCCGACGGCAGCAAGAACGCCGCGTTGTCGGTCGGTGAACAGACCCGCATCGCGCTCGCCAACGTCGAACGCGCACTGGCGCCGGCGGGCGCGAAGCTGGCCGATGTGGTGAAGGTCACCGCGTACCTGACCACCGAGGATCACTGGGCCGAGTTCAACCAGGTCTACATCGAAGTGTTCGGCGAACATCGACCGGCGCGCGCGGTGGTGCCGGTGCGGCCGCTGCACTACGGCTTCCTGGTCGAGGTCGACGCGATCGCGTTCGTCGGCGCGCGCTGAGCTTCTGGCGCCGGGAATCGTGAACGGGATTCACGATTCTCGGCGCCGGAGGCCCACGTTGGTTCCGGGCGAAGCCCGGGTTGGGGCTCAGTGCCCTTCGCGCACGGCGTTGACGTTCCACTCCGGGATCCGGATCGCGACTTCGCCGCCCGCCGGTGCCCGCAACAGCCGCGCCTGGCATCCCAGCCGCGAATCGAGGCCGACATCGCGCGCCTCGTCGAGCTGATCGAGTTCGTCGTCGCTCGCCTCCGACAAGCAGTCGCCGCCGGCCGTGACCTTCACATGGCAGGTCGAACAGGCACAGACGCCGCCGCACGCATGGTCGAGGGCGAGTCCTTGCGCCATCGCCGCTTCGAGGATCGTCTGGCCGACTGCCAACGTGAACGGCCGTTCGTCATCCGCCACCCGCAATCGGACGTTCATGTCGCTGGTCCTCCGGTCTCGGTGCGCAGCGCCTTGGCGACCGCCGAACTGATCACGTCGTCGGCGATCGTCGCGGTCACCCGGGTCAGTTCCTCGCAGCCCGCCTTCAATGCCGCCGGGTCGGCGTTGGCAGCAAGCAGCTTGTCGAGCGCCTTGACCGCTTTGTGCACCGCATAGGTCTGATCGGGGGGCAGTTCGGCCAGCGCCATGGCCTTCCTGGTGCCGGTGACCATCGCCGTCGCCTTGTTGCGCAGGTCGATCGCCTCGCGCGCCAGGTAGTCCGCCTGCGCATGCTCGATCGAATCGAGCATCATCTGCCGTACCTCGTCGCGCGTCAGCCCGAAGCTCGGCACGATCACGATCGCCGCCTCGACACCGGTCCGCTTCTCGCGCGCGGTCACCCGCAGCACGCCGTCGGCGTCCACCAGGAACGTCACCGCGATCCGCGGCAGGCCGGCCGGCATCGGTGGAATGCCGCGCAGGTGGAAGGAGCCCAGCCGCCGGTTGTCCTGCGCCAGTTCGCGTTCGCCCTGATAGACCGTCAGCTCGACGGCAGTCTGGTTGTCGACTGCGGTCGAGAACTCCTCGGTCACCGAAGTCGGGATCGTGCTGTTGCGCAGGATCAGCTTCTGCACCGCGCCGCCGAACGTCAGCAGGCCGAGCGACAGCGGGATCACGTCGAGCAGCAGCAGCGAACGGTCGTTGCCGGCCAGCACGTCGGCCTGGATCGCCGCGCCGAGCGCGACGGCGAGGTCCGGATCGACACCGGTGTGCGGCGCCTTGCCGGTCAGTTCGTGCAGGCGGCGACGGACCAGCGGCACGCGCGTGCTGCCGCCGACCAGCACGATGTCGTCGAGGCCGGTCAATTGCAGACCGGCATCGCGGACCGCGCGCTGCACGCAGGCGATCGTCCGTTCGACCAGCGGCGCGATCGCCGCCTCGAATTCGGCGCGGGTGACGGTGACGTCGGCGTGGCCGTGTTCGCCGAGGTCGAGTTGCAGGCTGGCGGTGTCGGCTTCGGACAGCCGGATCTTCAGGCCTTCGGCGGCGCCGCGGATCGCCTGCAGCACATACGGGTTGCTGGCATCGACCGCGCCGGTCCGGCCGCGCAATGCCGCCAGGATCCGTTCGCCGAGCAATTGGTCGAAGTCGTCGCCGCCGAGGTGCGTGTCGCCGGCGGTGGCGAGCACGCGGAACACGCCGGCCTCGATCCGCAGGATCGAGACATCGAACGTGCCGCCGCCGAGGTCGTAGACCAGCGCCGTGCCGTCCTTGCTGCCGTCGATGCCGTAGGCCAATGCGGCCGCGGTCGGTTCGTTGACGATCCGCAGACAGTCCAGCCCGGCCAGAGTCGCCGCGTCCTTGGTGGCGTGTCGTTGCGCGTCGTCGAACCACGCGGGCACCGTGATCACGGCTTGCTGAACCGACTGCCCCAGGGCCTGTTCGGCGGTTGCTTTGACCTGCCGTAGGATCAGCGCCGAGATCTCCTCGGGCGAGAACGTCCGGTCGCCGATGCGCACGCGCGGCAGACCGCGGTCGGCGATCTCGACGCGGTAGGGGAGCTGCGCCGCCTCGGCCTGCACTTCCTGGCCCGAACGACCGATCAGGCGCTTGATCGAGAACACCGTCCGGTCCGGATGCTGCAGCCGCAGCGCCTTGGCCTCGGCGCCGACGATCGTGCTGCCGTCCGGAAGCCAGCAGCAGACGGAAGGGATCAGCGCCTGCGCGTGCTGATCGCGCAGCACCCGGGCGCCGCGGCCGGCGCGGATCGCAGCCAGGCTGTTGGTCGTGCCGAGGTCGATGCCGATGACCAGCGGGCGCTTCTGCGCGGGAGGTTGGCCGGACGTCACGTCTTGCTGTCGAGGTCGAGGAGGGCCTTGCGATGGTACTTCGCGGCGTGGAAGCGGCGAGCGGCGAGTCCGACATCCGCGGCGCCGAGCGCGTCGCGGACGGCGAGGAGGTCGGCGGCGAGTTCGTGTTCGAGGCGCTCGCGCAGCGCGGGCGCCTGTGTGGCATCGACGAACGCGACTTCCTCGGCCAGTTCCAGCGCCTGGGCCAGGAACGCCGGGTCGAGCTTCTTCTCGCGGTCGAGCACGCCGGGCGAGCGCAGTTCGAGCAGTGCCCGCGCCCGTTCCCACGGATCGCGCAGCACGCGCCAGGCATCGTTGATCTCCGCCGAACGCTGCAGCACGGCGAGGCAATCGTCGGTGTCGGTGGCGCGGTGCAGGTCGGGATGGCAGCCGCGGGACAACTCGAGGTAGCGCCGCTCCAGGGTCCGGGCGTCGAGGTCGAGCGTGTGCTCGACACCGAAGACCGCGAACGGATCTGGCGGCGGCGCGATCGTCACGCCGAGAACGAAGTGCCGCAGCCGCAGGAGCCGGTCGACTTCGGGTTCTTGAACACGAAGCCGCGGTCGAGCAGACCGTCGTTGAAGTCGAGGATCGTGCCGCCCATGAAGAACTCGCTCTTCTTGTCGACGACGACGCGGATGCCGTGCTGCAGGAAGCCGAGGTCGAACTCGGTCGGACCCTGCTGGTCGAAGTCGAGCACGTAGGTGAAGCCCGAGCAGCCGCCGCCCTTGGCTCCGACCCGGACCCAGGCGTCGGCGCCGAGGCCGTGCTCAGCGATCACGCGGCGGATCTCGGTCGCGGCGCGTTCGGTGATGTGCACGCCGCGGCCTTCCTTCGGCGGGCCGAGGTCGGTCGGCACCGTCGTGGTCTGGGTCGCGCCGGCAACGGGTTGCACCGGGTCGGTCATGCGTGCACCTGCGAACCTGCGGCCGGTGTGCCAGCCTGCTTCTTGCGCCAGTCTTCGATCGCGGCCTTGATCGCGTCCTCGGCCAGTACCGAGCAGTGGATCTTGACCGGCGGCAGCGACAGCTCCTCGACGATCTGGGTGTTCTTGATCTGCGCGGCCTGGTCGACGTGCGTGCCCTTCAACCACTCGGTCGCCAGCGACGACGAGGCGATCGCCGAGCCGCAGCCGTAGGTCTTGAACTTGGCGTCGACGATCCGGCCGTCGTCGCCGACCTTGATCTGCAGCTTCATCACGTCGCCGCACTCGGGGGCGCCGACGACCCCGGTGCCGACGTCGGCGGCGTTCTTGTCGAGCGAGCCGACGTTGCGCGGGTTCTGGTAGTGATCGAGAACCTTGTCGCTGTAGGTCATGACGGTGGGTGGGTTGGTGTGCTGGTTTCTGGGAACGGACCGGTCAGTGCACGGTCCACTTGACCTGGCTCAGGTCGATGCCGTCCTGCACCATCTCCCACAACGGGGACATGGCGCGCAGCCGCAGGACTTCGGCGATCACGCGATCGGCGGCGAAGTCGACTTCGGCCGTGGTGGTGAAGCGGCCCAGCGAGAAGCGGATCGAGCTGTGCGCGAGTTCGTCGTTGAGTCCGAGACTCTTCAGCACGTAGCTCGGCTCGAGACTGGCCGACGTGCAGGCGGAGCCCGACGACACGGCGATCTCCTTGATGCCCATGATCAGCGACTCGCCCTCGACGTACGGGAACGAGATGTTGGTCAGATGCGGCAGTCGCGCCGCCTCGTCGCCGTTGACCACTGCGTCGGGGATGCCGGCCAGCAGCCGTTGCTGCAGCCGGTCGCGCAGCGCCGCCAGGTGCGGGATCTCGGTCGCCATCTCGGTCCGGCAGATCCGCGCCGCCTCGCCCATGCCGATGATGCCGGTGACGTTCAACGTGCCTGAACGCATGCCGCGCTCGTGTCCGCCGCCGTCCATCTGCGCCGTCAGCCGCACGCGCGGGTTCTTGCGGCGCACATAGAGGCAACCGACGCCCTTGGGGCCGTACATCTTGTGCGCCGACAGCGACACCAGATCCAGGTGCTGGGTGTCGACGTTCAGTTCCATCTTGCCGGTGGCCTGCGTCGCGTCGGTGTGGAACAGCACGCCCTTCTGCTTGCACAAGGCACCGATCGTCGCCAACGGATGGATCGTGCCGGTCTCGTTGTTGGCGGCCATCAGCGACACCAGGATCGTCTGGTCGGTGATCGCGGCGGCGAGTTGCTCGAGGTCGACGTGGCCCTTGCGATCGACCGGCAACCAGGTGATCTGAAACCCCTCGCCTTCGAGGTGCTTCATCGTGTCGAGCACCGCCTTGTGCTCGGTCACGGCGGTGATCATGTGATTGCCCTTCTGCCGGTACATCTGCGCCACGCCCTTGATCGCGAGGTTGTTGGCCTCGGTCGAGCCGCTGGTCCAGATGATCTCCTTCTCGTGCGCGTGCAGCAGCGCCGCCACTTCCTGGCGGGCCTGGTCGACCGCAGCTTCCGCGGTCCAGCCAAACTGGTGGCTGCGGCTGGCCGCGTTGCCGAAATTCTGCGTGAAGTACGGCAGCATGCGCTGCACGACGCGCGGATCGCACGGCGTGGTGGCGCTGTAGTCCATGTAGACGGTTTCCCGGATCGCGGGCTCCGTGCGGACAGGCTCGGTCATCGTGGGGCTCCGGCGGGCGCGATCAGGCCGGCGGGCAGGCCGCACAGCTCGTCGAGCCGGATCTGGTGGAACAGGTGGGCGATGCGTTCGTGCACGATCCGCATCGGGTTCTTGCTGGGGCAGAACGAAATCAGGCTGCAGGCGTGGTCGGCGGGCTCCTCGTCGGGGCTGCGCATGCACTCGACCAACGTGAACGGTCCTTCGACGACGGCGAGGATCTCGCCGAGCGTCACTTCGCCGGGCGCGCGGGCGAGGCGGTAGCCGCCCTTCAGACCCCGGACCGATTCGAGCACGCCGCTCTTGGCGAACTCCTTCAGCAGGTTGGCGACCACCGACTTGTTGAGGCCGGCCTGCCGCGCGATCTCGTGCGCGCTGACGACTGCTTCCGGCGCCGCGCCGCCGGGGAACGCGCCCTGCCGGGCGATGCAGCCCAGCAGGAAGACGGCGTAGTCGGCTTTCTTGGAGATCCGGAGCATGTCGATGTTGCCGGCCTTGCCTCTGGCAGCCGGGTCGCGCAAAAGTAGACTGAATTGGGGCTCATTCAAGCGCATCGACCAGAAAAAGCCCCGGCCTGAGGCCCTTTTGCGACCCGGTCGCGATTCCTGAACTCCAACCGATGATGGCATGGTGACTTACGACTCCCTGGTCAACGAACTGCTGACCGCTCGGCCATGGCGACGAGCGGCGGCGCCGTTCTCGTTGGTCAAGCTGGCTGGTCCCGATGCGCCGGACTTCCTGCAGCGGCTGTGCTCACAGGATGTGGTCGGGATGGCGGTCCACGAGTGCCGGCCGGCGGCGTTCCTGGACGCCAAGGGCAAGGTGCAGATGACCTGCTACGTCGGTCGAGCTGTCGATGCGTTCTGGCTCGAGGTGCAGAGCGAACAGGTCGAGCGGCTGCTGGCGTGGTTGGAGCGCTACCACTTCAACGAGAAGCTGACCTTCGTGCGGCAGGCGTGGACGTGCGCCGACTGGATCGGGGGCGCGTGGCCGGCGGGCTCTGTGAGCGACAACGAACTGCTGGCCGGCGCCGAGACCGTGAGGTTCGCCATCGCGCGTCGCAGCGTGCGCTGGTTGCGCGTGCATGCGGCGACGCCGCAGTTGCCGGCGGAGTTTGGCGGCACCGAACCGACCGGGGAACTCGCGGAGGCGGTGCGGATGCTGGCGGGTTTCGTCCGCGTCGGTGTCGACACCGAACCGACGACCTTGGCGCTCGAGGCCGATCTCGACGATCACTGTTCGACGACCAAGGGCTGCTACACCGGGCAGGAGATCGTCGCGCGGATCCACACCTACGGGCACGTGAATCGGCGGTTGTGCCTGCTGCATCTGGCGGATGGTCCGGCGATCACGGCGCCGACGCCGCTGCACGAGCCGGAGGACGATGTTCCGGTCGGGCGGGTGATGGCGGCGGTGCGGCTGGCGGAGCGCGGGTTCCGGCTCGGCTTCGGTTATCTGCCCAAGGACTTCCAGGCAGCGGGAACGGTGTTGCGGTTGCCGGACGGCAGCGCAGTGCAGGTCGTCGGCACGCCGTTGCCGGGTTGCTGAGGCTACCGCGGTGCCCGAATGAGTCGCGCGCGAGGATGATGTCGTATGGCTGAGGCTCCGCCGATCTTGGGCTCTGGCGGACCTGGGGTTGCGCACCCGATGACCTGGGTATCAGCGAGGGCTGTTCCGCGCGCAACGGTGTGGCGCCGAGCAATGGCAATCACGGCGGCACTGAGCCAACTCGCCGCCGATCACTGCGCGCTCAGCCGGCCATCGCGCGGCGGACCCATGTGGCTTTTTCCGTTCGGTCGCCCGGACCTTCCCGTTCTTACGGATGTGCGGCGATGAAAGTCGTGCTCTACGACCGCTGAGGCGCGCTGCGGCGGACACCGGAGGTCACCGCCCAGCGCCCGCACGCACCCGGTCAGCGGATCGCGACGGTCGCAATCTGTCGCTCTCCGCCGGCAGTGTCGCGCTGCCGCGGTCTCGGCGTCGGCGACCATCCCGACTCTCGGAGAGCCCGTTTGTGGATGTGTGGTCGCCGTATCGCCCTGCTGCGGTCGCGCGCGGAGCCGGGAAGAACGGGTGTCGGCGGGCAACCCGAGGCGGCGTAGTGTTCGCGGATGACCGATCTCAGCTATCCCATCGGCAAGTTCGCGATGCCGGCGACCGGCTCGGCGGCGCAACGCACGCAGTGGATCGACACGATCGCCGCGACGCCGGGCGAACTTCGGCGCGCGGTGCAGGGCCTGACCGAGCGCCAACTCGATACGCCGTATCGCCCGGGCGGGTGGACGGTGCGGCAGGTGACCCATCATGTTCCGGACAGCCACATCAACGCCTACGTACGCACCAAGCTGGCGCTCACCGAGGCAGTGCCGATGATCAAGCCGTACGACGAGGAGGGCTGGGCGTTGCTGGCGGACACGAAGCTGGTGCCGATCGCGACGACGTTGACGCTGCTCGAGTGCGTGCACGAACGGTGGGTGGCGGTCCTGCGTGCGGCGAGCGAGGCGGACTTCCAACGCGAGTACGTGCATCCCGTGTCCGGCAAGCACACGTTGGCGGCGATGGTGGGCATGTATGCGTGGCACGGCGCTCACCACGTGGCGCATGTGACTCGACTGCGGGAACGGGAACGATGGTAGGTGCCGTCCGAGCCCAGTACATGCGGCGCCTCTTGCCAATACAGCGGCTGGAATCGCGGCGTCAGCCACCGAGTGCCCGCAGGCACTCCGCCAGCGAACTGCGATAGTCATCGAGCTGGGCACTGTCCGCGGGCAGCGTCGCAGTCCCCATGTCGACCGCCGCCTGCAGTTCGGCCCGCGCCTTTTCCGCGTTGCCGCCGCGCAACTGCGCCGTGCCGAGAAACCAGTGCATCCGGGCGACCAGGGCACAGGGGCCGGGCTGCAAACGCGCCCGCATCGCCAGCGCCTCGCCGAACGCGGCCTCGGCGCCGGCGAACTGCCCGAGTTCGAGCCGCGTCCGTCCCAGCATGACGTTCGCCGACACGATGTCGCCGTGGTCGCCGCCCTCGATGCGCTGCCGCGCGGTCACGGCCTCCACCAGCAGCGGTTCGGCGTCGGCGAAGCGGCCCACCTTCCAGAGCAGATCACCGAGCTGGAACAGGGCCAAGGCGACTTCCATCTGGTCGCCCAGCCCGCGCGCGATCGCGAGCGCCTGTTCGCGCGGCGCCACGGCATCCGCCCATCGCCGCTGCGTCTCCAGCAATTCCGCGAGCGAGATCAGCGCGTTGAGCTTGGTCGGATGTGGCTTTGGGTACACCGCCTCGAGCATCCGCAGCGCTTCGACGCGAAATGGCTCGGCCGCAGCTGGATCGTCCTGCGCTTCCAGCGCCGCCGCCAGATTGGCCATCGCGATCGCCGTTTCCGGGTGATCGCCGGCGTACAGGCGGCGATTGCACGCCAAGGCCTCTTCGAACAACGGTTCGGCGTCGGCCGGCCGGCCATTGGCCCACAGCATGTGACCGAGATTGTTGAGCAGCGCGGTCCGGTGCGGGTGATCGCCGGGCAGCGTGCGACCGAGCAAGTCCAGCGCCTGGCGGAACAGCCGTTCGGCCTCCTCGATCTGGCCGGTGGCGGCGAGCGCGGTCGCCAGATTGGTCAGGTTGCCCGCGAGTTCGGCGTTCTCCTGTGGGTGCAGCCGCCGGGCCATCGCGACCGCGGAACGCAGCAGGGGAACGGCTTCGGCCGCCCGATCCCGCGCCAGGTATGTCGTTGCCAGGTTCGACCACACCGTGACGATCTCGTCGTGGTCGCCGGGGTGCAGTCGTTGCAGCATCGCCAGCGCCTGCCGCTGGGTCTGTTCGGCCGGTTCGTGCCGGCCCAACTCGG
The DNA here is from genome assembly GCA_016713175.1 of Planctomycetota bacterium. Lineage (GTDB taxonomy): Bacteria > Planctomycetota > UBA1135 > UBA1135 > UBA2386 > JADJPQ01. The sequence continues at coordinate 599,834 of JADJPQ010000002.1, read as the reverse complement.
CTTGCAGGAAGCCGAGCGTCCGCAGACTGCGCGCCACCTCGGGGTGGTCGCCGTCGTGGATCCCCCGGATCAGGGCGAGCGAACGTTCGGCCAACGGCAGGGCCTCGTCGGGATGCCCCTGATTGGCCAGGATTTCGGCAATGACCTCGAGCAATTCGGCGGCCACCTCCGGCTGCTCCGCAAATGCACTGTCGGTCAGCAGGGTCTTCGCCTGGCGCATCGCCGCGGCCACGGTCAGGCCATCGGTGCCGCCCTTGTGCGGATCGGCGGCCTGCAGCGCGCGGGTCACGAAATCCTTGACCGCCTCGGCCTGGCGTCGGGCTTTGCTCTCGGCCCTGGCGCTGGCCTCGGCGAAGCTCCGCTGCTCGGCCTCGGCCCTCTGTGCCAGCACGGCTCGATCGCGCTCGTCGGCGGCAACGTGTGCCTGCCAGGCAAAGCCGATCACGCCGGCGAGCAGCGCGGCAGCCGTCGCCGCGGTCGCCAGCACCAGGGCCCGGTTGCGCCGGACGAACTTGCGCAACCGGTAGCCGGCACCCGGCGGCGCCGCGAGCACCGCCTCGCCGGTCAGGAACCGCCGGATGTCGGCGGCCATGCTGTTGGCGGTCTCGTAACGGCGCACGCGGTCCTTCTCGAGCGCCTTCATGACGATCCAGTCGAGTTCGCCGCGCAGCAGCATGCCGAGCCGTCGGGGCTCGACCCGGCGTTGCGCCGCCAGCGTCGGCAGCCGTTCGCGCGACGCCGACAGGCGCGTCGACGGCCGCGGCGGATCGACTTCGCGGATCGCGCGGTGCAGTTCGCCGAGCACGCCGCGATCGGTCGTGCTGCCATCGAACGGCGTGCTGCCGGTCAGCAGTTCATACAGCAATACGCCGAGCGACCAGATGTCGGTCCGGGTGTCGATGTCGGGCGAGCCCTCGGCCTGTTCCGGGCTCATGTACTGCAGCGTGCCGATGACCTGCTGATGTTCGGTGAACAGGGTCTTGTCGGTCAGCTTCTGCTGCGTGGCCTTGGCGATGCCGAAGTCGATGACCTTGGCGACCGGGGCGCCGTCCTGGGTGCCGACGAGGACATTGGATGGCTTCAGGTCGCGGTGGATGATGCCCTTGCCGTGCGCGTGCTGGACGGCGGCGCAGACCTGTTCGAACAATGCGAGCCGCTCCGGGATCGTCAGGTGATTGTGGTCGCAGTAGTCGACGATCGGCTGGCCCTTGACCAGGTCCATCACGAAGAACGGGCGGCCGGTGTCGGTGGCGCCAGCGTCGAGCACGCGCGCGATGTTGGGGTGATCCATCATCGCCAGCGCCTGCCGTTCCTGTTCGAAACGGGCGACGAACTGGCGCGTGTCCATGCCGACCTTGATCAGCTTCAGCGCGACGCGGCGGTGGACGGGTTCGTTCTGTTCGGCGAGGAACACGGCGCCGAAGCCGCCTTCGCCGAGCTTCTGCAGGAGCCGGTAGGGGCCGATCTGGGTGCCGGTGTCGTCGGTCGTGGTGGTCGGCCCGGGGTTGGCGGCCGGGGCGGCGGTCGGTTCGGCGAGGAAGCGTTGATCGTCCGCTGCCGCCAGCATCGCTTCGAGTCGCCGTTGCAGGCTGTCGTCGCCGGCACAGGCGCTGCTGAGGAACGCGTCGCGGGCGGCGGCCGGCAGTTCGAAAGCCTGGTCGAACAGTTGGCGCAGCCGGGTGTGGGAGGGGGCGGTCATCGGGACGGGCGCGGGGCACCGTAGCGAATGCCGCCTTGGGCCGCACGGGCCGGCGCCGTTCTCGCGGTCGAAGATCGTCGGTTCGCCGGTGCAGGCAGGCGCGATCCTCGGGGCGGTCAGCCCGGCGCTGGCGCGTTCAGCACGGCGAAAGCGGGCGATCCGTACTTCCTGCAGGAGTCGGGCAAGCACGCCTGGGACCACGCGGCGGCGTCGCCGATCGCCGAGTCGGATGCCAAGGCGGCAACGGTGCTGGCGCTCGCCGGACGGATGAGCCCCGGAGGCGGCCGGTAGCGCGAGCGGGCGGAACGGAGACGCCTTGCAGACATGTTGCAGCCGCCGGCTGCATCGACCGGTCGCCAGGGTACGGTGTGAGGGCTGCCCTGGCCCCGGGCGTAACGAGGATCCGATGAACCACTCCCCGCCTGCTGGCTACGTTGCTGACTGCCGCCATCAGCAATCCGCTGGTCGCGCAGGACCTGTATGACGAGACCGTCCTGCGAACGCTGGACCTGACGTTCGCGCCAGCCAACTGGTACACGCTGCTGCAGCAGAACTACAACACCGGCATCGAACTGGCCGCCGACCTGACCGTCGACGGCGTCGTCTACCGCAACGTCGGCGTGCACTTCCGCGGCCAGTCCTCGTACGCGTTCATCGGCACGTCGCAGAAGAAGCCGTTCGGCATCTCGATGGATGCGTTCGTGCCCGGCCAACGCCTGCTCGGCTACAAGTCGCTGAACCTGAACAACGGCTATCGCGATCCGACGTTCGTCCGCGAGGTGCTCAGCTATTCGGTGTTCCGGCAGTTCATGGTGGCCGGCAAGGCCAACTTCGTCGTGCTGCGCGTCAACGGCGAGAACTGGGGGGTCTACGTCAACGTCCAGCAGATCAACAAGGACATGATGCGCCAGTGGTTCGTCGACGAGGACGGGGCCCGGCTGGAAGCCGATGCGCTGCTGCCGGGGGCGCTGCCGAACGGTTCGTCGCTGACGTGGCTCGGCAGTGCCGGTACCGACTACGACAACAACTACGACCTGAAGACGCCCGAACTGACCGATCCGTGGGCGCCGCTGATTGCCGCCTGCGGGGCATTGAACAACGGGCCACTCGGCACGCTCGAGGCAACGTTGCAACCGCGGCTGGCGGTCGACGCAGCGCTGTGGATGGCGGCGGCGCAGATCGCGTTCGTGAACCCGGACAGCTATGTGCTGACCGGGCACAACTACTACGTCTATCACGACGTGTTCCACGATCGGCTGCAGACGATCCCTTGGGGCATGAACCTGCCGCTCGGATCCTCGACCCTGGCCGGGTCGAGCACCGCGGCGCGCGCCAGCTGGAACCTGTTCTTCAACGCCACCAACACCGGGCGGCCGTTGCTGAGCCGGTTGTGGGCGGTGCCGGCGCTGCGGCAGCGCTATCTGGCGCACGTCCGGACGCTGCTCGACCAGGTGTTCTCTTGGCCGCTGCTGCAGCCGCGGATCGCGGCGTACCAGAACCTGATCGCCAGCGAGGTCGCGGCCGACACCAAGAAGCTGTACCCGACCGCGGCGTTCACGTCGAACGTGACCGCCAGCTACGTGATCGGCTCGTCGTCGGTCTCCGGCCTGCAGCCGTTGATCGAGCAACGGCGGACCTACCTGCTCGGCCATGCCGAAGTGGCGCAGCCGGCGCCGGTGGTCGATCAGGTCGTGCACCTCCCGTCGCCCCCGCCGGTCGGCGCGACGGTCCACGTGACGGCACGGGTCGCCGGGCCGTCGGCGCCGGTCGGGGCGGTGACGTTGTGGTCGCGGGCAGTCGGCGCGTTCGCCGCGACGACCATGTTCGACGATGGCATGCACCAGGATGGCGCGGCCGGCGATGGCGTGTTCGGCGCGGCGCTGCCGGCGTATCCGGCGGGTTCGCGGGTCGAGTACTACGTTGGCGCCGCGTCGGCGACCGCCGCTGGTTCGTTGACGTTCTCGCCGCGGGCCGCGGAATCGGCGCCGTTGCCCGTGCAGTTGCCGTATCCGCCGGGGACCGGGCCGATCCGGATCAATGAGTTCCTGGCGGTCAACAACACGGTGATCCAGGATCCCGCCGGGGAGTGGGAGGACTATGTCGAATTGCACAATGCGACCGCCGCGCCGATTGCGATCGGTGGCATGCATCTGACGGACGATCTGCTGAATCCGACGAAGTTCACGCTGCCGGCCGGCACGACGGTTCAAGCCAATGGCACGCTGTTGATCTGGTGCGACGAAGACGGCCTGCAGGGACCGCTGCACGCGAACTTCAAGTTGTCGGCGGCCGGCGAGTCGGTTGCGTTGTTTGCCGCCGATGGCGTGACGTTGCTGGACGAATTCACGTTCGGACCGCAGTTGCCGGACCTTGCGACCGGTCGGTTGTTCGATGGTGGCTTGCCGTGGGTGACGCTGCCAGATCCCACGCCGGCGGCGTTGAACGCGCCGCCTGGCTGCGGTGTGCGTGCGTATTCCGCGCAGGCGTTCGCCAGCCACACGTTGACCCTGCAGGTCTCCGGCTCGCCAGCCGTCGGCTCGACGTTCCTGCTCGACGTCGGCGGCGGGCAGCCCGCGTTGCCCGGTCTGTTGGTGTTGTCGCCTGGCGCGGCGCACTTCGCCGTGCCGGGGACGACGATCACGGCACTGGTCGGTCTCGATCCGGCGGCGCTGACGCAAGCGATCGTGCTCGATGGCTCGGGGCAGGCCGGTGTCGCGGTCACCGTGCCGCCGTTGCCCGCGCTGGCCGGTCATCGGGCGTTCGCGCAGGCGGCGGTGTTCGACGGTGTCGCGTTCGCCGCCAGCAACGGGATCGAGGTGATCGTCTGCCCATGAGCGCCCGCGGTTCCGCGGTTTGGCGAGACGCCGAAACCGGGTAGCGTGGCCAGCCCGCGATGAGCCGCTACACGTTCCTGGTCGACACGTACGCCACCGAGATCCTGAAGGTCCTGTCGGTCTGGGCCATGGTGGACGACGCCGACCTCGACCACCGGCCGCGCGCCGGCGACCGCCGGGGGCGCACGCTGCGCGAGCACATGGTGCATCAGTGCGTCAGCGAGAACGGTTGGTTTGCGTCGATGCTCGGCATCACGGCACCGGGCGAACCGTTGCCGGCGGCGGTGACGAGACTCGCGTTCCTCGAGCACTACGCGGCGGCGGCGCAGTTCCGGCTGGCGGAACTGGCGGCGCGCGATGCGGCGTGGTGGGAGGCGGAGGTGGCGTTCTTCGAGACCAGGCGGCCGCGAACGTGGGTGATGGTGCGGCGGATTGCGCACACTGCGCATCACCGCGGGCAACAGACGGCGTTGTTGCGGATGCTGGGGCGGGAACTGCATTCGACGTACGGGCCGACGGCGGACACCGGTGGGTTGGCGAAGGACAAGCCGCCGGTGGTGTATCCGTATTCGTCGATTGCCGAACTGCTGGCCGGCGAACGTGGCGGCGGTGCACGCCGGTCGTTGCCGCCGGCGGTTGATCGGGCGGTGACGGAGCGGCCGTAGTCGCGCCGGTGTGGTGGCCGCCGACCGCGGTACGGTTCGCCGATGGCGCCGAATGCGCTGCCGCCCAGATTCCGCGTCGCGGAACAGGCTGCGCTCGCGGACCTTGCGGCTTGGTTGCGCGGGCGCTTCGGCGCCAGGAATCGCGATCTGCGCTGTTCGGTTCGCGGGCTCGTGGTCAGGGGCACAAGGACTCGGATCTCGATGTGCTTGTGGTGATCGATGACCTGACCTCGGCAGAGCGGCGGTGTGGGAGTACGGCGGTGACATCCTGACCGCGCACGAGGTGATCGTCGGCGGGATGAGGGTGTCGACGGCGCGTTGGAACGAACTGCAACAGCGGAAGCGTCGCATCGTCGACGAGATCGCCCGGGATGGGTGCCGATCTGATGGACCCGCAACGACGTCGGGGACCTCGACGACGGCGAGCGGCGACGACGGGCACTGCGTCGCGAGGAAGCTGCTGAGCGAGATTGGCAGATGGCAACCGCGGAGCGCGTGCCGCGAACGAGAACCAACGTTGCCTGGGATCCGTATGGGATCCCGAATCGCTGAATCGCTCCCAGGTCCTTGACCGTCCCACGTTCGGTGCGCACGCTCCCCACCCCGCGTCCGGCTCGGGAGTGCATCAGAGCTGGTGTTCTGCCTGGTCTTCAAAACCTGTGGAGGGTCGCCTAGAGCGGCTCTCGGTGGGTTCGATTCCCATGCACTCCCGCCATTTCCCCTCGGGGCCCCGTTCGGCGGGCGCCGTGCCAACGGCCGTATCAGATTGCGCCAAGCCGAACAGCGAGGGTCGTGGTGACGTGGAGCGACAGAGCGGCCGCCGACCATCGAGCCCAGCGTCCTCGAATCATTTGCGCTAGACAGAATATGGTGCTACAAGTCGGGAACTGGCGAAGCCGAGGCGACTGGCGGTCGACTCCGATCCCGTCTGCATGTCAGCCCGCCCGGCGATCCACCAACCCACCCCCTGACCGATGCGAAGCCACTCGGAAAGCAGCAGTTTCGGAAGTAGGTGACGGCTGATCGTCCGAGAGCCGCCGTCCAGCAGGAGCAAGGTCAGGGCGTGGCGGGCGCTCCGTAGCGTGCCTATTTTCGCGTTTGCGCTTTCGACTTGCGAAACGGCGAAACTGTAGGTAATGTAGTACGCAGATGAAGACCGAGCCCAGAGGCGAGGACGCCTCACGCCTTCGTCAGAAGAAGTTCTCCCTCGTGCGGGTGCTCAAGCTGCCCGAGGACGCACTGCCGGGCTCGCTTGCCCTTTGCCATCGTCGCTGTGGCAGACCGACGTGCCACTGCGCGAAGGAGAAGGGGCATCCCATCTGGATGCTGACCTACATGCTCGATGGCAAGAAACGCGTCGAGCGGATCCCCGACGAGTGGGTCGAGGAGGTGCAGCGCAGGGTCGATGCCGGCCGCCAGTTCCGGGATGCAGTCACTGAGGTGTTCAATGCGAACGCCCAGCTCCTCGTGCTCCTGCGTCGCCAGACGATGTAATGAGAAGCGGTCCCAGCATCCGGAAGGTGCGGGACTACGCCAGCAGGACGCTTCGTCTCGAGCACTACGTCACGCATCCTGGGGACGGGCGCAAGCGCCCGCAGATTCCGGCGCAAGATCTGATCTGGGCGCAACTCGCCGGCCAGATCCTGCAGACCACGTCCTTTCACGGCGTCGAGCGACTCGTACGAAGCGGCACGGTTCGGGGGTTGGCGCTGAGCCGGAGCTTCAGCGAAGACGCGCTGGCCTACTTCAACGAGCGGCTCGATCCGCAGGTGACTCGCGACGCCCTGGTGGCCACCGCTCGGCTCGCCAAGTGCAACAAGGTCTTTGCCGGCGGCTCGCGCATTGGGCTCGCCGTGGACGGCACCTCCGCGGGGCATACCGGCAGCTCGACATCGGTCTGCGATCTCTGTCGCCCGCAACGCGACGACAAGGACGTGGTGATCGGGCACCGCCATGAAGTCGCCGCGATCAGCGTGGTCGGTGTCGGGGTATCGCTGCCGCTCGATGTCGAGCCCTATGGGCCCGGTGACAGCGAACTCGTGGCGGGTCAGAGATTGCTGCGTCGTTGCGTGTCCTCGTTGGGCGCGCGCTTCGCCGACTACGTCGCGGCTGACGCGAAGTTCGCCTGCGCTCCGTTCCTCAATCTCGTGCAGGAGGTCGGGCTGCACGCCATCGTGCGGCTGAAGAAGAACCTGCCGGACCTGTTCGGCCGTGCTCAGGTGCGGTTCAACTCCCGCCCGCCGGACCAGACCTTCGAGCATCGTGGTGAGCGCGTCGAGATCTGGGATGAGGGTGGGTTTCAACCCTGGGAAGGTCTCAACTGGCGTCAAGTACGGGTCATCCGGTACCTCCAATACCGCGCTGGGAAAACAACCATCGAGGCCTACTGGCTGACCGATTACCCGATGGATGAAGTGAGCAGCCAAGCGCTGTTCAAGATGGCCAAGAGCCGCTGGGAGATCGAGAACGAGGGGTTCAACGAAGCGAAGACCAGGCACGGGATGGAGCACATCTGCCACCACGACGCCAACTCGGTGGTGGTCGGCTGGCTGCTGATGGCGCTTGGCATCGTGATCGAGCGGCTCTACCGAAACCGTTACCTGCACCGCGGCACCCACCCGGTGAGGTCGGCGGCCGACCTGGTCGTCATCCTGAGGCTCGCTCTCGGACGCAGGCTGCACGACACAAGCTGACCGGCCGGCGCTGCCGTCCGCAGCCCGCGCCCTTGTCGTGCCTCGCCGCCAACCAGACTAGCCCCGTGGGGGAAAGGGGGCCTTGCCGTCTCATCGGCCGCCGGCCTGCAGCCGGCGCCCTTGCTGGCCTTGCAAACGGCAGTCGAATCTGACTTCCGGAACCGCTGCTCGGAAAGCCAGTCTGGTAGCGAAAACCAACAGAAAGCGTTAGTTTTCGAAACCAGAATGGCTCCCGAGACTGCCCCAGTCGACATGTCGGTCGCCGCCTGGGTCGACTCGCTGCAGGCTGCGGGACGCTACACCTTCACCCAGAAGGACGTCCGCCAGATCTTCAACCGCAGCGCCGTTGCCATCGACGCCGCCCTCCGCCGCCTCAAACAACGTGGGCGCCTGCAGTGTCCTCGCCGCGGCTTCTTCGTCATCGTTGCCGTCGAGTACCGTTCCGCGGGAAGCCCGCCGGCGCCGTGGTTCATCGCGGACCTGATGCGGTTCCTCGACCAGCGCTATTACGTCGGCATCTTGAGCTCGGCGGCGTTGCATGGGGCTGCGCACCAACAGCCCATGACTTTCCAGGTGGTGACCGACCGCGTCACGCGGACCGCGTCGGCGGGGCGGGTGCGCATCGAGTTCCACAAGAGTCGGATCGTCGACCGCATGCCCGTTGTCGAACTGCCGACCGACACCGGCGTGATGCGCGTCGCCGCGCCGGAGGTGACGGCGTTCGATCTCGTCCGCTATCCGGCCGCAGCAGGCTACTGGAACAATGTGGCCACCGTGCTGGGCGAACTGGCGGAACGAATACAACCCGAAGCCCTCGGACTCTGCGCCCGAGTGCAGGCGGTTCCCGACGTACAGCGTCTGGGCTTCCTGCTCGAGAGCTTCCGCCGGGACGACCTCGCCGATGTGCTCGCGGTTCGCCTGCGCGATGAGCGGGTGCGTCCAGTGCTCCTTGCGAACAAGCAAAGACCGGGACGGGCGCGGCCACACCCGAAGTGGCAGGTCGTGCCCAACGTCAGAATCGAGGTGGATCAGGCGGCCACAGGAGATTCGATCCCGTCAACGTCTCAGCGGTCCGGAAGGGCCAGTTCGATGGAGAGTTTGATGCGCCTCGTCGTTCTTGTTGCGTTCGTTCTTGCTGGGTGCCAGAGCGGTCCGGAAATCACGCGCCTTCCCGCCTACGCCTTGGCGATGCGCGAGGCGATCCCGGAGCCGCCGCGCAAGCCAGTTCTGTTTGCCGAAGGCGAGCAGGTTCCGCCCGGCGAGTTGGTGCCGTACGCGGCCATCTACGCGCTCAACCACGCGGCGCCGGTTCTTTGGCGGTTGGCGGTGCCAGAGATGCCGGACGCGGTCTCATATCATGTGGGCGACTCCATCCAGACTGGGTCCGTGGGGCAGTATTGGGGCTGGGGGATCTCGACGTATACGCCGACCTATGCAACGCGCACTGCCGCTTTCCTGTACCGCGCCCCTGCTGCCAAGATCCCGTGGAGGCTGTCTAAGGAAGGCATGGTCACGGTATTCGAGCAGGGGGCGAAGGTGGTCGGCCTGCTCGAGGGTGACACCGTGATCTCGATCGACGGGAAGGAAGTCACGGCCAACGATACCGAGGCGAAGTCTGAGCACCTGATCGGCCGATTCGCTTTGGAGGTCGGTGTCCCGGTGAAAGTGATCGCGGTCCGGCCGGGATCCGGACGCATCGAGGGAACGATCGAGCCAGTCGAGAACCCGAGAACCTTCCTTCAGCATCGGTCATCGATAGACCTGGACCGTTACAAGGTGCTGGTGCGTGACCGCGACGGCGTGAAGCGATGGTCGGTTGACCAGCCGGCAAATTCCGAGTTCTGAACGTCTGGCCCGGTCTCGACGCAGGTCGCCTCGGCGCTGCGGCTGGATGGTTCCGGAGCTTGGAGGTCGCAGGTCGCGACATGCGAAAAGTAACGAAAGACGTTGCTTTTTGACCCTAGCGACTCGAGCCCGAGGCTACCTCCGGCACCAAGAGCTCCGCGAACACCGGCAGGTGATCCGAGCCGACGAACGGCCCGACTTCCCGCCGCCGCACCCCGATCCCGCCGCCGACCAGCACCTGATCGATCGGGAGCCGCAGAAACCACGGCAGTGCCGCCGGCCAGGTCGCCTGCCAGCCAAATCCGTCACTCGAATCCCGCAACCCCGTCGCCGCCAACATTCGCGCGAACGTCGGGTTCCACCGCGTCGCATTCCCATCGCCTGCCACCACCCGTCGCGGCGGCAGCGAAGTCAACAGTTCGGGCAACGCCGCCAGCGCCGCGTCCCGTTCGGCCGTGCGTTGGCCGACGCCTGGCCGGGGTGGGTGGAACCCGACGACGCCGACCTCGCCCGCCGGCGTCGCGACGATCGCCGTCACCGCCGGCGCCCAGTCGAAGCCGAGCGGCACGATCCGCAGATCCCGCACCGGCAGCCGCGACCACAACACGATCCCGAAGTAGCCGGGATCCCACGTCCCATCGCCGAACGCATACTCCTTGCGCAGCGGCGTCAATGCGCGTTCCCACGCCGGCGTCGCCTCCGACCACACGATCACATCGGGCGACCACTGCGCCACCGCCGCCAGCACCGCCGCCGCATCGTCGTTGTCGCGCAGCAGATTGATCGCCAGGAGGCGCAACGGCGCGCCGGAAGTCGCGCCGCCGGGCGTTCCGAACCACATGGGGGACAGACGGATACACGAGACGGCCGCGAGAACACCGACCGCGGCGAGCCAGCGCCACCGCCGCGCCCACGCCAACACCACACACGTCGCCAACAGGCATGCCGCCACCTGGACCGCAAACACCGCCGCCAGATCGGCCCACCAGAAGAACGGTGCCAGCCAGGCGACCGCCAACATCGTCGCCGGCACGACCGAAAGCCCCAGAACCAGGTTGGAGAGTTGCCGACGCTGGCGCACAACCGGCATGATGCCAGAACTCATGCACGCGGACACCAAGCCAGGACGGGACGAGATCCTGGCCGACCTGAAGAACTTCATCGCCGGCTGGTTCCGCGAGGGTCACGACGACGACCTCGACCCCGACACCCCGCTCGTGACGTCCGGCATCGTCGACTCCGCCGGCATCTTCGAGGTCGTCGACTTCATCGAAGAGCGCTTCCGCGTCGGCATCCAGGACGGCGACATCAACCTCGCCAACTGCAACACCCTCGCCGGCCTGACCGAGCTCGTAGCCAGCAAGCTCTGACCGAAAGTCGCGCGCGGCCAGCGCGTTGCTGACGTTCGCCCTGTTTCCGCTCGATTCAGGCGCGCGCGTCGCTAACTTCTTTCGACCCCTCTCGCGGCTGCCTTCGCCAGAAGGCGGCTGCACTGCTTCAGGCGAACAGTGTCCAACCTGCTGCTGCCCATCCTGGTGTTCACGGTGCCCGTGTTGGCGGTCGTGTTCCTCGCCCTGTCCGGACGCAAGTTGTCCGGCTCGTGCGGCGGGACGGACCCCAACGGGCGCTGCAACCGGTGTGGCAAGGCGGCGGATGCGATGTCGTTGCCCGGGCAGAAGCGGCCCTGTTCGTAGCGCTCGTGCGGGCCGTCGGCCCTGGCCGGCGACCTGAGCCCCCTCGACTGCCAGTTGCCGATGACGACCCATACCATCAAGAACGGCCTCGACCTGCCCCTGGCCGGCAAGCCCGAGCGCAAGCTCGTGGACGCGCCGGAACCGGCGGTCGTGGCGCTCGCCACTGCCGAGTTCCCCGGCATCAAGCCCAAGGTGCTGGTCAAGGAAGGTGACCAGGTCAAGACCGGCCAGCCGCTGTTCCTGGACAAAGTCGATCGCGACATCGTCTGGTGTTCGCCGGCGACCGGCACCGTGCAGAAGCTCGAGTTTGGCGAGCGACGGTTCCTGTTGAAGGTGGTGGTCACCAACAGCGGCAAGGATGAGTTCGCTCCGGTCGGCAAGCCCGATACCAAGAGCCGCGAGGCGCTGATCAAGTCGATCAAGAACGCGGGGCTCTGGCCGCTGTTCGTCCAGCGGCCGCTCGGCAAGATGCCGCGCTCCGCGGCGGCGCCGGCGGCGATCTTCGTCAACGGCATGGATACCGCCCCGCTGGCGTGCGACCCGGCGTTCGCGACGCAGGGCAGGAAGGCCGAATTGCAGGCCGGCATCGATCTGCTGGGGCGACTGACCGACGGCGATGTGTTCGTGTGTCTGCGCGCCGGTGGTGACTTCCAGAGCGACCTGCGCGATCTGAAGGGCTGCGCGATCCACGAGTTCGCGGGCCCGCATCCGTCCGGTCTGGTCGGCACGCACATCCGCAACATCCAGCCGATGAAGGCTGGCGAAGTCTGCTGGTCGCTGCGCGCCCAGGACGTCGCCCTGCTCGGCGAGTGGGCGCTGACCGGTCGCTATCCGGCCAAGACGGTGGTCGCCGTCGGCGGCAGCGCGGCGCCGCACCGCGGGCATTTCCGGACGCGGCGGCACGCGCAGGCAGCCGCCCTGCTCGGCAAGGCCCCGCTTGGCGACGTGCGCATCATCGACGGCACCGTGCTCGGCGGCTCGGCGATCAGCGCCGACGATTGCCTCGGCACCCGCGCGGGCACCCTGACCGTGATCCCCGAAGGCACCGACCAGCGCGATCTGTTCGGCTGGGCGCTGCCGCAGTTCGGCAAGCTGTCGGCGTCGCGCAGCGTGTTCTCCTGGCTGATGCCGAAGAAGGAATACGTCGTCGACGCCCGCCTGAACGGCGGCCATCGGCCGATCGTCAACATCGGCAGCTGGGACAGCGTCACCGCGATCGACGTGCACACCAGCTATCTGCTGCGCGCGATCCAGGCCAACGACATCGAAGAGGCCGTCAAGCTCGGCCTGCTGGAGGTGACCGAGGAGGACGTCGCGCTGTGCACGTTCGTCGATGCCTGCAAGATCGACGTCGGCAAGATCGTCCGCCAGGGTCTCGACCTGTACGAGAAGGAGAGCTGAGCCGTGCAGTTCCTGCGCAACCTGATCGAGAAGCAGCGCAAGCTGTACCACTCGCCGGATTCGAAGTTCCACAAGGTCTGGCCGCTGTTCGATGCGTTCGAGACCTTCCTGTTCGCACCCGGGCATCGGGCCGGTCGCCAGGGCGTGCACGTCCGCGACTATGTCGACCTGAAGCGCGTGATGAACACCGTGATCATCGCGATGCTGCCTTGCCTCTTGTGGGCGATCTGGAACACCGGCGCGCAGCACTTTGCCGCCTGGGCCAAGGTCGCTGCTGGCAAGGAGTACATCGTCGGCTGGTTGCAGGCGATGTTCGCGCCGAACGTCGCGGCGCCGACCGGCTTCGACTACGTGATCTTCGGGCTGCAGCGGATGCTGCCGATCCTGATCGTCAGCTACGGCGTGGGCCTTGGCATCGAGATGCTGTTCTCGGTGATCCGCAAGGAAGAGGTCAGCGAAGGCTACCTGGTGTCCGGCATGCTGATCGCGCTGATCGTGCCGGCCTCGATCCCGCTGTGGCAACTGGCGATCGGCGTTGCGTTCGCGGTCGTGCTCGGCAAGGAGGTGTTCGGCGGCACCGGCATGAACATCTTCAATCCGGCGATGCTGGTCCGGGCGTTCCTGTTCTTCGCGTTCGCCGGGCAGATGTCGGGTGACATGGTCTGGGTCGCCGGCAACAACGGCAACCACCTGATCGACGGCTATTCGCAGCCGACGGCGTTGGCGATCGCCAAGGCGTCGGGCGGGCTCGACCCGGCAGTGGCGGCGTCGGACGCGCTGACCAAGGTCTACACCCACAGCGACCTGTTCTTCGGCAACATCCCGGGCAGCGCCGGCGAGGTCAGCAAGCTGTGCGTGCTGCTCGGCGCGTTCTGGTTGGTGTTCACCGGCGTCGGCAGCTGGCGCGTGATGGTCGGCGGCGTGCTGAGCCTGCTGGCCTCGGCGTTCCTGATGAAGACGCTGTCCGGTGCGTCGGTCGGCGTCCTGTCGCTGGCGCCGCATGAGCACCTGCTGTGCGGCGGCTTCCTGTTCGGCATCGTCTTCATGGCGACCGATCCGGTGTCGAGCCCCGAGACGTCGATCGGCAAGTGGATCTACGGCGCGCTGATCGGCTTCGTGACGATCCTCGTGCGCACGATCAACCCGGCGTACCCCGAAGGCACGATGCTGGCGATCCTGCTGCTGAACGCGTTCGCCCCGGGCATCGACCACTTCGTCGTCGCCGCGAACATCAAGCGGAGGCTCGCTCGCTCATGAACACCAGCAGCAATGGCTACGTGCTCGGCTTCGCGATCGGCGTCTGCGTGATCATCTCCGCGGCGCTGGCGCTGACCTCGGCGGCGCTGAAGGACACGCAGGATGCCGCGGCCGAGTTCGATCGGCAGAAGAACGTGATGATGGCGGCCGGACAGTTGCAGGCCGGCGACACTCGTTCGCGGCAGGAACTCGAGCAGGCGTACAAGGACAACGTGCGCGAGGTGCTGATCGACACCGAGACCGGCAAGGAGGCCACCGATCGGAAGGTCGAGGATCGCGCCAAGATGTCGGAAGCCGACCAGAAGCGCTACCGCATGCTGGCGATCGCGAAGGGTGCCGACGGCAAGCCGGAGGCCTACGTGCTGCCGATCTCGGGCAAGGGCCTTTGGTCGACGCTCTACGGCTACCTGGCGCTTGGCGCCGATGCGACGACGATCAAGGGGCTGACGTTCTACAAGCACGGCGAGACGCCGGGCCTCGGCGGCGAGTGCGAGAACCCGGAGTGGACCGCCAAGTGGGTCGGCAAGTCGATTCTCGACGGCGACAAGCTGGTCGGCATCGTCGTCAAGAAGGGCACCGTCGATCCGGCGGTGCCGTTCGAGAAGGCGCACATGGTCGATGGTCTGTCGGGTGCGACGATCACCTGCAACGGCATCAACAAGTTCGTCAAGTCCGACCTGAAGGCGTTCGACACGTTCCTGGGTCCGATCCGCAAGAAGTGAGCGACGAGAAGCGAGCACACCCATGACCGCAACCACCACCCCGCCGGTCGCGAAGACGAGTCCGCTGTTCGGGCCTGACGAACTGAAGGTCATCAAGGACCCGCTCTGGGACAACAACCCGATCGCCCTGCAGGTCCTCGGGATCTGCAGCGCCCTCGCGGTCACCACGCGGCTCGACAAAGCGCTGGTGATGGGCATCGGTGTGACGTTCGTCACCTCGATCGCCAACGTGCTGATCAGCTGCCTGCGGAACTTCATCCCGAACAAGATCCGGATCATCGTCCAGCTGGTCGTCGTGTCCGGCGTCGTGATCGTGTTCGACCAGATCCTGAAGGCCTACATGTATGACCTGAGCAAGCAGCTCTCGGTCTTCGTCGGCCTGATCATCACCAACTGCATCGTGATGGGCCGCCTCGAGGCCTACGCGATGGGCAACCCGCCGTGGCGCAGCTTCCTCGACGGCATCGGCAACGGCCTCGGCTACATGTGGATCCTTGCGGTCGTCGGGGCGATCCGCGAGATCTTCGGTTCGGGCTCGCTGCTCGGCTTCAAGGTCGTGCCGCAGGCGTTGTATGACGCCGGCTACGTCAACAACGGGCTGATGGTGCTGGCGCCAGGGGCGTTCGTGCTGCTCGGCATCATTGTCTGGGTGCAGCGTTCGATCTCGGGCTACTCGGAGAAGTGATCATGACCGCCGCAATGCTCGCCTTCTTCGAAGGCAACCAGGAAGGCTTCTGGAGCATCCTGCTCAAGGCCGTGTTCGTGGAGAACATCCTGCTGTCGTTCTTCCTCGGGATGTGCAGCTACCTCGCGGTCAGCAAGCGCGTCGACTCGGCGGTCGGACTCGGCATCGCCGTGATCTTCGTTCAGACGCTCACCGTGCCGATGAACTGGACCGTGTGGACATTCCTGCTGAAGCCAGGGGCACTGGCCTGGGCCGGCATGCCCGACAGCGACCTCAGCTACCTGCAGTTCCTGACCTTCATCGCCAGCATCGCCGCCGTGGTGCAGGTCGTCGAGATGGCGGTCGACAAGTTCAGCCCGAAGCTCTACGCCGCGCTGGGCATCTTCCTGCCGTTGATCGCCGTCAACTGCGCGATCCTCGGCGGCTCGATGTTCATGGTCGAGCGCAACTACTCGTTGACGCAGTCGGTCACCTACGGCGTCGGCTCGGGCCTCGGCTGGGCGCTGGCGATCGTCAGCATGGCGACGATCCGCTGGAAGATGCGGACTGCGCACGTGCCCGCGCCGCTGCGCGGGCTCGGCATCACGTTCATCACCACGGGTCTCGTCGCGATGGCGTTCATGACCTTCGGCGGGATGTAACGGAACACCAGGGACCAATCGATGTTCACCACCGTCCTGACCGGCGTCGTCGCCCTCACCGGAGTCATCGTGCTCCTGGTGGTGGTGCTGATGTTCTGCGAGAAGAAGCTCGTCAAGAAGGGCAAGGTCAAGCTGCTGATCAACGACGATCCGGCGAAGTCGCCGGAAGTCGACGTCGGCAGCAACCTGCTGATGGCGCTGTCCAACCAGAAGGTCTTCCTGCCGTCGGCCTGCGGCGGCAAGGGCTCCTGCGCGATGTGCAAGTGCCAGGTGTTCGAGGGCGGCGGCGACATCCTGCCGTCCGAACTGACACACATCAAACGCCCCGAGGCCAAGGCCGGCTGGCGGCTCGCCTGCCAGGTCAAGGTGCGTGGCCCGATGAAGGTCAAGGTGCCGGACGAAGTGTTCGGCATCCGCAAGTGGGAGTGCACCGTCCGCAGCAACCGCAACGTCGCGACGTTCATCAAGGAACTCGCGGTCGACCTGCCGCCGGGCGAGGTGATCCACTTCGAGTCGGGTGGCTACATCCAGATCGACGTGCCGGCCTACCAGGGGCTGAAGTTCTCGTCGTTCGACGTCGAACCGCAGTTCCGCGGTGACTGGGACAAGTTCAAGCTGTGGGATCTGGTCGCCAACAACCCGACGCCGATCTTCCGCGCCTACTCGATGGCCAACCACCCGGCCGAGGGCAACATGGTGATGCTGAACATCCGCATCGCCACGCCGCCGCCGAAGCAGATGCACCTGAATCCCGGCATCTGCTCGAGCTTCGTGTTCTCGCTGAAGAAGGGCGACAAGATCACGATCTCGGGCCCATACGGCGAGTTCCACATCAAGAAGACCAACCGCGAGATGATCTACATCGGCGGTGGTGCCGGCATGGCGCCGTTGCGCAGCCACATCTTCCACCTGTTCCACACCGAGAAGACGACGCGCAAGGTCAGCTACTGGTACGGCGCGCGCAGCAAGCGCGAGATGTTCTACACGGAGGAGTTCGAGGCGATCGAACAGAAGTTCCCCAACTTCAAGTACCACGTCGCCCTCTCCGAGCCGCAACCCGAGGACAACTGGACCGGGTTCAAGGGCTTCATCCACCAGGTCGTCCACGACAACTACCTGAAGAACCACCAGAACGTCGACGAGATCGAGTTCTACCTGTGCGGACCGCCGATGATGAACAGCGCCGTGCAGAAGATGCTCGGCGACCTCGGAGTCGAGAAGGAGATGATCGCCTTCGATGATTTCGGCGGCTGAAAACGACGCGGGCGCCGGAGGCGCCCGCGGTCGTTTTCAGCGCCCGAAATGCCTTTTCCGGCTGCGCTGCGGGCATCACCAAACGGCGATTGATGCAACAGGCCGCAACGCGCAGCCGGGGGGCGGCGCCGAAGGCGCCGCGCCTTGGCGTTTGGGCGCATGGTCGGAGGCGCCCGCGGTCGTTTTCAGCGCCCGAAATGCCTTTTCCGGCTGCGCTGCGGGCATCACCAAACGGCGATTGATGCAACAGGCCGCAACGCGCAGCCGGGGGGCGGCGCCGAAGGCGCCGCGCCTTGGCGTTTGGGCGCATGGTCGGAGGCGCCCGCGGTCGTTTTCAGCGCCCGAAATGCCTTTTCCGGCTGCGCTGCGGGCATCACCAAACGGCGATTGATGCAACAGGCCGCAACGCGCAGCCGGGGGGCGGCGCCGAAGGCGCCGCGCCTTGGCGTTTGGGCGCATGGTCGGAGGCGCCCGCGGTCGTTTTCAGCCCCCGAAATGCCTTTTCCGGCTGCGCTGCGGGCATCACCAAACGGCGATTGATGCAACAGGCCGCAACGCGCAGCCGGGGGGCGGCGCCGAAGGCGCCGCGCCTTGGCGTTTGGGCGCATGGTCGGAGGCGCCCGCGGTCGTTTTCAGCCCCGAAAAGCCTGTTCCGGACTGCGCTGCGGGCATCACCAAACGGCGATTGATGCAACAGGCCGCAACGCGCAGCCGGGGGGCGGCGCCGAAGGCGCCGCGCCTTGGCGTGGAGGTGGCGGGTTTGTTGGCCGGGGGCAGTTTGCCTTTGGCGCTTGCCTCACGGGCGCCCGGCGACTTCGCCGTCGGGGTCTGGCGGCGCGATGGCGCGGCAGGCGAGGCATGCCCAGAGGGACATGCCGACCAGCGCCAGGTGTAGTGGCCCGATCTCGAACGCGCGCCACGCCGCTTCGCCCAGCAGCTTGCGTTGCCGCAGTGTCATCGCCAGCAGCAGCGTGAGTGCGATCGGCGCCCAGAGCCAGATCCGAGGTCGCGGTCCGCGGCAGAACAGCAGGAACGCGACCCAGGCTCCGGCAAGGTGGTAGAGCCTCGTGATCGGGCTGAACAGCACGATCGCCATCGCGACCGCGCCAAACTGCTGCGTCAGACGTTCGGCGTCGGGCAACCGCCGGGCCCGCAGTCCCCACCCGAGCAGCAGGGCGCCGAGTAGCAACGACCACGTGAGCTTGACGGTGCGGACCGTGTCTGGAGCCAGATCCACCCAATGCACCGTGTGACCCTGGGCACTCGTCGGTCTCGCCCGCAGCAAGTAATCGAGCGCGCCGTTGATGCTGGAGCCGGCCGCGAACTCGGTGACCACACGTTCGCCCGACCCGAGCATCGGCGCGACGATCGCGCGGTGGAAATCGGTCAGGTGCCGGCTGTGTTCTGCCGCGCCCAGGAACGGCCATGGCAGCAGCAACACCAGGAACGCGAGCACCAGCGCCATCACGGTGGCGGCGCGCGTTCGCCGCATCAGCGGCAGCGCGAACAGAAACAGCGCCGGCGTGAGCTTCAGGGCGGTGGCCACCGCCAACCACGTGCCGGCGGCGCCATCGCGCCGTTCGAGCAGCGCGCGCAGACCGCGCAGCAGCGCGACCGCGACCCAGAGACTGAGCTGTCCGTGCGTCAGGTTCTGCGCGATCGTGCGCTGGAATAGCACGGCAAGGCACAGCCACTGCCACCAGCGCAGTCCGCCGATCCGTTCGGCGATCTTCCGGCTGTCGAGGACCAGCAACGTCGTGGCGAAGCCGAGGCCGATGCACCAGAGCCAGCGGATCACGGCGTCGCTGCACAGCAACTGCAGCCCGGCGAACGGCAGTACGGCGACCGGCGGGTAGGCCCAGGGGCCGGAGTCCGGGCGGGCGCGGAACAGATCGACACCGCCCTCGCGCAGTTCGCGAGCGGTATCGAGATAGATGCCGAGGTCGGCATGGGTGCCGATCAGGTTCTTGGCGGCGAGGGCAAAGGCCACCAGGCCGCACGCCCACGGCAAGGCCGCGACCACGCGGCGATCGAGCAACCAGTTCCGCATCGGCGCAGGCTAGCGTGGGTCAGCATCGGCTACGATGCCGGGCACCCGTGAAGTTCCAGTCTGTCTGCTGGTGGTCGTGTCTGTTCGTTGCTTGCAGCGGTCCCGAAATCGTCGTGTTCGGTGGGCCGACCATGGGTTCGAGCTACACCGTCAAGTACGTCGCCAGCCCATCGCTGGACACCGTGCAAGGTCTCGTCGCCGACGAACTGGCAGCCGCCGATCAGATGTTCTCGCATTGGCGCCAAGACAGCGAGATCGCCCGTTGCAACGCCGATCGATCGGGAAAGTCGTTCGCGGTGTCGCCGCGTTTTCGCGCCGTGCTCGCGGAGGCGCTGCGGATCGCGGAGCAGACCGATGGCGCGTTCGATCCGACGGTCAAGCCGCTGGTGGACCTGTATCGCGACAGCAAGCGCACCGGCGAGGCGCCGTCCCAGGCTGCGATCGCAGCGGCCAGGGCGCGCGTCGGTTGGCAACGCGTCCGGCTCGACGGGGTCGGCGTCGTGCGCGAGCAGCCCGACATCGAACTCGATCTCGATGGTCTGGTGGCCGGAGTGGTCGCCGACGCCATTGCCGAACGGCTGACGGCGGCGGGCGTCACCGCGTTCTTCCTCGACATCACCGGCGAAGTGCTGTGTCGCGGCCACAAACCCGATGGCGAGCCGTGGCGGATCGGTGTCGTCGATCCGGACAGCGACGAGGCCGGTGGCGGCGCCGCGGCGGTCGTGGTTCCTGTGCGCGACCAGGCGCTGTGCACCAGTGGTGACTACCGCAATGTCGTGCAGATCGATGGCAAGCGCCTGCATCACATCTTCGATCCGCGGACCGGCGTCAACGCGACACACGATGTCGTCAGCGTGTCGGTGCTGACCAGGTCGGCAGCGCTGGCCGATGCGCTCGGTACCGCATTGATGGTCATCGGCGAACCCGGGGCGATGCTGGTCGCCCAGCGGTTTGCCGACGCCGGGCCGATCGGCCTGCTGTTCTTGTCGTACGGTCCGGATGGCCGGTTGCGCCAGACGCGCGTCGGCTGGCCCGAATAGCGGAGAAACCGATGCAGCGAGTCGTGCCGTGGTTGTTGTTCGCCGCCTGCGCCGCATCGCCGTCGATGCCGCCGGGTGTGGAAGCCCATGACCGGCAGGGACGACCGTTGTCGGCGCCGCCGCTGGCGGACGCGGCACGCCAGCTGGCCGAGGCCAACCTCGAGGCGGCGCAGCAGGTGCTTGCCGGCAATCCGCGGGATGTCACCGCCATCGTCTGGGTGGGGCGGCGGCTGGGTTACCTGGGTCGGTTCCGCGAAGCGATCGCGACCTACACGCGCGGGCTCGAGCGGCATCCGGGCAATCCCGAACTGCTGCGGCATCGCGGCCATCGCTGGCTGACGGTGCGCGAGTTCGTGCACGCCGAACAGGATCTGGCCGCTGCCGCAGAAGCGTGTCGTTCGGTCGCCGATGCGATCGAGCCCGATGGCCAGCCGACTCCGGGCCGCCCGCCGCACAGCACGCTGCACTACAACGTGCACTACCACCTCGGGCTCGCGCGGTTCCTGCGGTCGGACTTCGCTGGCGCCGAGCGGGCCTGGCTCGACTGTCTGGCGGTGGTTGCCAACGACGAGTCGAGGGTCGCGGTGACGCACTGGTTGTGGTGCGCGCGGATGCGGCAGGGGAACGTCGCCGGCGCCGCTGCGGTCGTGGCACCGATCCGCGCCGATCTGGATGTCGTCGAGAACCGTTCCTACCACCAGCTGTGTCGGCTCTACCGCGGCGAACTGCAGGTCACCGACCTGCGGCCGGTCGAAGGCAGCGCGGGCGCCGCGATGGCGTTCGGGCTGTGGCACTACCAGCTGGCGACCGGCGACCGGGAGGCGGCGCTGGCCGGCCTGCGGGAATTGGCGGCGCAGCCGGGGTGGACGGCGTTTGGCGTGATCGCCGCCGACGTCGAACTCGGTCGGCAGTAGCCGCGGCGGGCCGACGCGGGCGGGTCGCGACGCCTCTTCCAGAAAGAAAACAGGCTCCGGTGCGGCACCACTCCGCACCGGAGCCAATCCCTGCCACTGGGCACACGCCCAATGCGTTTCTTTCCACCGCCCGCCTGGAAGCGAGAACCGTGCCTCCGCCCCGCCGACTTGCCGATTTTTCGTCGATTGTCGTTAGTTGTTCTATGACAACATGTTGTGTCGCACTGGAGCAACCGGTCCGCCGTTGCGGCGACCCGCAGGTCGCCCCGGTCGACGGTTCTTCGACGAGCTTCGTCGGCGCGTCGTCGCTACCCCGTCGGCCGTTCGGCGGCCTTGGCCCGTTCCCATGCCGCGTCCAGCTCGGCGAGGGGTCGCCCCTTCAGGTCCGGCCCCAGTTCCCGTTCCACGAACTCGAACCGCCGCTGGAACTTCGCGACGGTGGACCGCAACGCCATCTCCGGGTTGGCGCCGACATGCCGGGCCAGGTTGCACAGCGAGAACAACACGTCGCCGAGCTCCTCGGAGATGTGGTCGACGTTGCCCTGGGCCACCGCCGCATCGAGTTCGCGCAGTTCCTCGTCGACCTTCGCTCGCGGCCCGGACCGATCAGGCCAGTCGAAGCCGACGCGCGCCGCCTTGTCGCCGACCCGGAACGCGCGCAACAGCGCCGGCAGCGCCGCCGGCACCCCGGCCAGGACGCCGCGGGGCGTGGCTGCCGCGGCAAGTTCCTGCTGCTTCTGCTGTTCCCAGTTCCGCAGCACGGCGTCGGCGGAGTCGACGCGTTGGTCGCCGAACACGTGCGGGTGGCGCCGGACCAGCTTGTCGGCGATGCCGGCTGCAACTGCTTCGAGGTCATAGCCGCCGCGCTCGCTGCGGATCTGCGCGATCATCAGCACGTTCATCAGCACGTCGCCGAGTTCTTCCGCGGCACCGCAGTCGTCGCCGCGCTGCAGCGCCTCGACGGCCTCGTACGCCTCCTCGAGCAGATACGGCGCCATGCTGACCTCGGTCTGCTGGCGATCCCACGGACAGCCATCTGGCGCTCGCAGGTTCGCGATCACCGACAGCAGCCGACGCAGGTTGGGCAGTTCCGCGCTCATGCCGCGAGGCTACCCCGTGCGCGGCGCGCGCGAACGCGGGATTCCTTGGCACGGCGCGCGATGCCACCTAATCTGGCGGGATGCCCATCGAACTCCCGTCGCTTCCCTACGCCCTGGATGCGCTGGCGCCGCACATCTCGGCGCAGACGCTGTCCATCCACCACGGCAAGCACCATCAGGCCTACGTCACCAACGGCAACAAACTGATCGATGGCACCGAGTTCGCCACCATGGCGCTCGAAGCCATCGTCAAGGCGACCGCCGGCAAGGCCGACAAGGCCGGCATCTTCAACAACGCCGCGCAGGTCTGGAACCACACGTTCTACTGGCACTCGATGAAACCGGCCGGCGGCGGCAAGCCTGGCGGCGCGATCGCCGACAAGATCGCCGCCGATTTCGGCAGCTACGAGAAGTTCGTCGAACTGTTCAGCCAGGCCGGCGCGACGCAGTTCGGCAGCGGCTGGGCCTGGTTGTCGCTGCGGGCGGGCAAGCTCGAGATCGGCAAGACCCCCAACGCCGAGACGCCGTTGACGACCGGCGCCGTGCCGCTGTTGACCATGGACGTCTGGGAGCACGCCTACTACCTCGACTTCCAGAACCGCCGGCCCGACTACATCAAGACGTTCCTCGACAAGCTGGTGAACTGGGACTTCGCCAACGCCAACCTGGCCAAGGCCTGAGCCGGGCGCCGGCCGAGCGTTCGTCGTGACGTCGCGTCGAAAGCGCAAGCGCAGTGCCCAGGCGCATGGCCTGACCGAGGCCGAACTGGATCTGTGCGAGCTGCTGGGCGAAGTGCTCGAAGCGCTGCGCTGGAACCAGATCCTCGGCTACAGCAACCAGTACTTGCTGCACGAACGGCTCGAGGTCGATCCGGACACGCGCAATCGCGTGATGCGGGCGGCGGCGGCCGCGGTCGAGCAGAACGGCCGGCTGCAGGACTGGGGGCGCCGGTTGCTCGACATCCAGCAGGCGCTGCGGGCGATGCACGAGCGGATGCAGGGTGGCGAGGCGACGTCGCGCCGCAACGGCCTGCCCGAGGACGGTCGCGAGGCCGCCGATGACGGCTGAGGCCACGCCGATCTCCGGCTGCGTGATCTGCTTCCAGGAGCAGGACCGCATCGCCGACTGCGTCCGTTCGCTGTCGTTCTGCGACGAGGTGGTCGTCGTCGACAGCGGCAGCACCGACGGCACCGTGCAGCTCGCCAGAGGGCTCGGTGCGCGCGTGGTCACCAACACGCCGTTCCCGGGCCACCGGCAGCAGAAGCAGTTCGCGGTCGAGGCGGCGCGGCACGATTGGGTGTTCTGTCTCGATGCCGACGAACGCGCGACGCCGGCGCTGCAGCAACGGGTCCGGGACCTGGCCGCGGCGGGCCTGGCTGGCGCCGGTTACGAGATGCCGCGGAGCAACTGGTACCTCGGCAAGGTCGTCCGGGCCGGCCTGTTCTGGCCCGATCGCAAGATCCGCCTGTTCGATCGCCGGACGGCGCGGTGGGGCGGGACCAACCCGCATGACCGCGTCGAGGTCCCGGCCGGCGCGCTGGTGACCCGGCTCGAGGAGTCGATCGAACATCTGAGCTACCGCGATTTCCGTCACCATGTGCGCACGATCGATTCGTTCACGGCGATCGCGGCGCGGGCGCTGGCGGCCGACGGCCGGCGCACCAATCCGTTCGATCTGCTGGTGCGGCCGCCGGCGGTGTTCGTCAAGAGCCTGCTGCTGAAGCGCGGATTCCTGGATGGCTGGCGCGGCGTCGTCATCGCGGCGATGGCGGCGTGGACCGATTGGTTGAAGTACTGGCGGCTGCTGCGCCTGCCGCGGGAGACCAGGCGATGAGCCAGCCGCGGATCCTGCACTTGTTCGCCAACTACAAATGGACCGGCCCGGCCGACCCGGCGATCCGGGCGGCGGCGCGCCTGCGGCAGCTCGGCCTCGATGTCGTGTTCGCGCAAGGCTCGTTCGTGCACCGCGGCGGCGACCACCGGATCAGCGAGGAACTGTGGCATTGGCGGTTGCCGGTCGTGTCCGGACTGGAGCTGCGCAAGCACTTCCATCTGCCGTCGCTGCTGCGCGATGTCGCGGCGCTGCGTGGACTGATCGAACGCGATCGCTACGACCTGCTGCATTGCCATCAACCCGCAGATCACCTGATCGCGACGCTCGCTTGCCGGCGGCTGTCGCCGCGCCCGCCGATCGTGCGCACGCTGTACGAACCGGAGGCGCCGCGGCGCGGTCTGCGCGAGCGGTTGGCGTTCGCCCGCACCGCGGCGGTGATCGCGCCGACGCGGCTGGCGGCCGAGGCAATGCGCCGGCGCTTTGGCATGCCGGCCGAATGCGTGCTCGAACTCCGAGCCGGTCGTCGAGCCGCGATCTCGGGCCGGCGACGACCTGCGCGCGCGCTGGGGGCTCGAGGCCAGGCACCGCCTGGTCGGTATCACCGCACGGATCCAGCCGCACCGCCGGTTCGAGCTGTTGTGGGACGTGGCTCGCCACGTCGTCAACGAACTGGCCGACGCCCGCTTCGTGCTGCTGGGCCGCGGCAATGACGCGGACACCCAGGGGCTGGTGACCGAGCCGATCGCGCGGCTCGGGCTGCAACAACACGTCGTGTTGCCCGGCTACCTGCGCGAACCGGATTATTCGGCGGCGCTGCGCAGCCTCGATGTCTTCCTGTTCCTGGTGCCCGGCAGCGACGGCACCTGCCGCGCCGTCCGCGAGGCGATGGCGTTCGGCGCGCCGGTGGTGGCGACGGCGCGCGGGATCCTGCCCGAACTGTTGGCGGCGCGGCGTCCCGGTGAGGTGCCCGGCGTCGTCTGCGACGAGGAACCGCTGGCGTTGAGCCGCGAACTGGTGGCGATGTTGCGGGACGACGACGTGCGCGCGGCCCGTGGCGCCGCAGCGCTGCGTCGGACAGCGCTCGACATGGACCCGGTGCGCGCTGCCCGCCAGACCCTGGCGCTGTATGAACGGCTGCTGGCTGCAGGCCCGCAGCCGATGGCATGAGCGACGACGGCGCGGTCCTGGCTTCGTGGTGGCGCGAACACGTGTCGACCGGCGGGTTGCCGGCGGCGGCGACGGTCGTCCAGCAACGCCTGGTGCGTGCGGTCGGGCGCGCCGAGCTCCCGTCCGGGCCGGTGTTCGTCAAGGTGATGGCGTTCCCGCGCGCCAAGGATCGGCTGCGCTACCTGTTCCGTGCGTTGCCGGGAGCGCACGAGGCCACGATGCTCGCCGCGGTGGCCGCCGCTGGCATTCCGTGCCCTCGAGTGGTCGCGGTCGAAACCCTGCGTCGACGGCTGCTGCCGCATCGATCGATGCTGGTGCTGCGGGCGCTGCCGGTCGCGCCGACGACCCGAACGTGGACCGAACAACTGGCCGCCGAGGCTCGGATAGGCGTAGCGTTGCTGGCTGCCGGCATCGTGCACGGCGACCTGAACCTCGGCAACTTCGTGACTCTACCCGGCGGCGAACTCGCGGTTCTCGATCTCCAGTCTGCCCGGCGCGGCGGAGGTGGCTGCCGCGCCCGGATGGACATCGCCGCGCGGCTGCTCGGCGAACATGTGGTCGCCGGCCACCTGACGGCCGCCGCCGGCGTGCCGGTGCTGCGCGCGGTCGGGTTGCTGACCAGCGACGTCGAGGCCGCTGCGGTCCTCGAATTGGCGGCTTTGCGCCACCGCCTCTGGTTGCGCGGCCGGATTCGCCGTTGCCTGCAGCAGAGCACGGAGTATTCGCGTGCGATCCGATGGAACGGTGTCGAACACAGACAGCGCGGGCCGTTGCCGGCCGGGCAGTGGCACTGCGGTCCTCGCGCTTTCTTGCGGCGCGCCTGGCTCGGCCAGCGGGCCCTGCAGGTGCTCGAGGGACGCAGCCCTCGGCTGCCGGCGATCTTCTGCGGATGGCCATGGCTTCCATCGCGCTCGGCCGTGTATGTTCCGGACTCGCTTCGCGGCGTTCCTGTCCAGGCCGAACTGCAGGTGCTCTCGGAGGGGTTCGAACGGCACCGGCAGTGGCTGGATCGGCGATGGCACGGCACCTTGCCGCTCCAGACCGCGGGGCGGAAATGACGATGGGCGGTACCTGATGCGGCAAACCGTGACGAACACGCGTCCGGAGGACCCGGCGGTCCCGACTGACGTGCGGCGGGTCTTGTTCTTCGGCAAGAGCATGTCCAGGACCCGGTGCACCGGCGGTCTGGTGGATGCACTGGAAGAACACGGACTCGAGGTCCGCTGGCGCAACATGGCGACGCTGCGGCGCTGGCTCGGGCGCGATCTGGCGAACCGCTGGGTGCGGGCCGAGTTTGCGCGCTTCAAGCCCGACGTGGTGTTCGTGTTCTTCCGCGACCTGCCGGCGGCGCTGCTGGCCGAGTTCCGGAAGCACGCGCGCGTCGTGCTGTGGTGCGAGGAAGCGCTCGAGGATCTCGATGGCTCGGTCGTCGACTACTTCGCGCAGGCGGACCTGGTGTGCATGAGCAACCCCGCGCGCTTTGGCTGGTTGCGCGAGCGCGGGCTCGACAACATGGTGTTCCTGATGAGCGGGTTCTCGCCCCGCTTCCATCGGCCAGCGCCTCGGCAGCGGCTGCGGCGCGACGTCGCGTTCATCGGCGGCCCCGGTCGGCGCGGGCAGCGTGCCGAGTTCCTGGCCGCAATCAGCCGCGAGTTCAAGACCGAGATCTTCGGCCTGCACTGGGATCGGTGGACGCATCTGCACCCCGAATTGCGCGTGCGCGGGACCGTCGACAACAAGGGCTACGCGCAGATCTGCGCGACCTCGAAGATCGTCCTGGGGCTCAACGAGGTCAACGACGATACCTACTACTTCAGCAACCGGACGTTCTTGACGCTGGCCTGCGGCGGATTCCACCTGACGCACTACGTGCCGCGGCTCGAGAACGTGTTTGCCCAAGGCGAACACCTGGCGTGGTTCCACACCGAAGCGCAGGCGATCGAACAGATCCGCGACTGGCTGCAACGCGACGCCGATCGGGCGCGGGTGGCGGCTGGTGGACACGCGCTGGTGATGGATCACCACCGCTACTTCCATCGCATTGCCCGGGTCTTGCAGTACCTGCGTGAGGGGCTGCCGCCAGCCGACGAACGGTTGGTCGTGATTCCGCCGCCGGCGGCGAGCGCGGCGCTGGCGCCGATCGAGAGCGTGGACTAGCGTCGCCGTCCCGCAAGCAGAGTTGTGACCGACTTCCACCTCCATCGCGACTGCCGGCACGTTCGTTGGGATCGGCCGTGCGCTCCGCACAAGCGCCGAGGCAAGGTCTGCGGTTCGTGTGACGAGTATGAACCGATCCGGCATCGGGTGCTGATCGTCAAGCTGGCGGCGACGGGCGATGTGCTGCGGACCACCGCGTTCCTGCCGGCGATCCATGTCACCTGGCCCGGCGCGCGCGTCACCTGGCTGACGCGTCCCGCCGCCGCCGGGTTGTTCGCCGGCAACAGGCTGGTCGACGAGGTGCTCACCACCGACGATGCGGTGACCGCGGCGCGGCTTGCGACCGAGACCTGGGACGTCGTGCTGTGTCCCGATGCCGATCCCGATGCCGCAGCGCTGGCGGCGATGGCGCAGTCGCTCGAACGGCGCGGCTACGTCCGCGATGGCCAGGGGCGCGTCGTGCCGCTCGGGCCCGGCGCCGAGCATTGGCTGTGGATGGGGTTGTCCGATGCCCGCAAGAAGGCCAACACCCGCACCTACCAGGCGCTGGTGGCGGAAGTGCTCGGACTCGATCCGGCGGCGGTCCGGGAGCCGATCCTGGAGCCGTCGGCGGACGATGTCGCGTTCGCGCGTCGGTTTCGCGCCGGTCTGCCGTTCCCAGGGCCGCTGATCGGGCTGAACACCGGCGCCGGCGGCCGTTGGGCATACAAACAGTGGACGCTGGCGCACCAGCAGACGTTCGTGCGGCTGCTGACCGATGCCGGCTGCGGCGTGCTCCTGCTCGGCGGGCCGGAAGAGCAAGAACGCCACCGGGTGCTGCTGGCCGACGCCGTCGGGCGTCCGGTGTTCGATGCCGGCAACCGGAATGCCTACGGCCGGTTCGCCGCTCTGCTCGAACTCGCGCAGGTCGTCGTGACCAGCGACTCGCTGGCCGTGCACGTCGCGGCGGCGCGCAAGGTGCCGGCGGTCGTGCTGTTCGGCCCGACCTCGGCGGCGGAGATCGAACTCTACGGCCGCGGCACCAAGATCGTGCCGCCGGACCTCGATTGTCTCGGTTGCTACCTGCCGATCTGCGACGTCAAGCCGCACTGTCAGGCCAGGATCGAACCACAGACCGTGCTGGATGCCGTGCAGACGTGGTTGCGCGCCGGCGAACCGGCGCGATGATCGCGGCCGATGGGCTACCTCGGGCTCGATGTCGGTGGCAGCCGCTGCCGTTTCGAATGGCTGCCGGCGATTCCGCCGCCCGCGGATGCTGCCGGAGTGCAGCCGGCCGTGGTTGGCGACGAGGCGACGATTGCGGCGCTGGCGGCGCGCCTGATGGGCGCGACGCGCGAGCGCACTCCCGAGGCTGCGGTCTGTGCGCTGGCCGGCGTCGGTGAACGCGCGACTGCGGACCGGTTGACCGCCGGCCTGCAGGCTTCAGGCATCGCGTTCCCGGTGGCGGTGGTCGGCGACGTGCTGGCGGCCGCGGCCGGAGCGCTCGGCGACGGTCCCGGTGTGTTGTTGTGGGCCGGCACCGGCTCGTTCGCGATGGCGCGCGGCGCTGATGGCCGTCTGGTCCGGGTCGGTGGCCGTGGCTTCCTGCTCGGCGATCAGGGCAGCGGCTACGACCTGGTGCGCCGGGCAGCGGCTGCGGCGTTGCTCGCGCTCGATGGTCTAGGCCCGGAAACCGCACTGGGGCAGGCGCTGGTCGCCGCGTTCGGGGCGCCTTCGGTGGCCCGGCTGGGCGCGGTGCTGCAGCGGCTCGACACCGGCGCAGTGGCGCAGCGGCTGGGGGTCGTGCTCGAAGTGGCGGCCCGTGGCGATGCGGTGGCGCAGGCGGTGCTCGAGGAGGGCATGCAGGCCCTGGTGCTGCTGCTGCTGGCGGCGGTGCGCCAGGCCGGCCTCGGCGATCCCGCGTTGCCGGTCACGCTCGGCGGCGGTGTGCTGGTGGGCAACGCTGCGCTGCGGGAACCAGTGGTCGACAAGCTGCGCCTGTTCACGTCGGCGTCGCCGCAACTCGCCGACGATCGGGCGGCGGCGCGGGGCGCCGCCCGGCTGGCGATGGCCTGGCATCGCCGCGAACGACCGCTGTGCCAATGGGTGGACCATGTCGCGATCTGATCTGTGGCTGCGCGATGGCCGGATGCTGCCGAAGGACCTGTTCCATCTGAGCTTCTCGCGCGGCGGCGGCCCCGGTGGCCAGCACGTCAACAAGACCGAGACCAAGGTCGATCTGCGGCTGGATCTCGATGGCGCGGTTGCCGTGCTCGGTCCGGACGACGTCGCGCAGATCCGGCAGGTGCTCGCCGCACGCCTGGATGCCGACGGTCGCCTGATGGTCGTGTGCGGCGAACACCGCAGTCAGTTCCAGAACCTGCAGGCCGCGATGGAACGGATGGCCCACCTGCTGACGGCAGCGTTGGTCCGGCGCAAGAAGCGCCGCGCCACCCGGCCGACGTTCGGCAGCAAGCAACGGCGGCTCGGTGAGAAGCGGCATCGCGGCGACATCAAGCGCGGCCGCCAGGGGGGCGACGCCGGCGACTGACCGGCGGTCGCGGGGCCGATGGCACCGGCGGTTGCCGGCGTCCTCATCACCGGCGGTGTCCCGGGTCGATCCAGGACGCGAGCCGATGACCACGACCACGACACCCGCGTCCGATCTGTCCCGACTGTTCGCGCGCCAGATCACGGAGAAGAAGATCGAACTGCCGATCCTGCCGACGGTCGCCACCGAGGTGATGTCGCTCTGCCAGCAGGACAGCACCGATGCGCAGAAGTTGTCGGGGGTGATCCATCGCGACCAGACCATTGCGTCCAACGTGCTGCGCGTCGCCAACTCGGCGGCCTACGTCGGCCAGATGCCATGCGCATCGCTGCAACAAGCGGTCAGCCGGCTGGGTCTGCAACTGATCGCCGAGATCGCGATGGCGGTGTCGGTGCGCGGTCGCGTGTTCGGCAACGCCGCCTGCGCCGACCTGCTGAAGCAGCTGTGGAAGCACTCGGTGATCACCGGCTTCTACACCAAGGAGATCGCGCGGCTGCGCCGGCGCAATGTCGAGATCGCGTTCCTGTGCGGGCTGTTGCACGACATCGGCAAGGCGGTGCTGCTGAACAACGTCGATCGCGCGATCGGCAAGACCGCCGTCGAACTGCCGATGGACGATCTGACCGCGGCGCTGCACGAACAGCACACCGCCGCCGGCGCGCTGCTGGCGACGCTGTGGAAGCTGCCCGAGCAGATCGGCGAGGCGATGGTCTACCACCACGACTTCGACCAGGCGCCCAAGTTCGCCGACACCGCGATGATGGTCTGTCTGGCGGACCTGCTGTCGCACATGGTGTCGCCTGATCCGAACGAAGCGCCGATGACCGCCGACGCGATCGCGCAGCACCCGGTGCTGGCGGCGCTGAACATCTACCCGGATCAATTGCAGGAACTGGCCAACAAGGGCGAGAAGGCCCAGCAGGTCGCGGAGGGCATGTCGTGAGCGCGGATTCCTACGATGTCATCGTGATCGGCAGTGGCCCGGCCGGCCAGAAGGCGGCCGTGCAGGCCGCCAAAGCCGGCAAGCGGGTCTGCGTGATCGAACGCGAACGCGGCGTCGGCGGCGCCTGTGTGCATCGCGGCACCATCCCGAGCAAGACCTTGCGGGAGACTGCGGTGCACCTGGCCGGCTTCCGGCTGCGCGTCGGCCATCACTTCAAGGTCCAGATCCCACCGGATCTGCAGCTCGCCAGCTTGATGGATCGCATGGAGCGTGTGATCGACGCGCACGTGCAGTACCAGAACGCCCAGTTGCAGCGCAACCAGATCGAGCAGATCCACGGTCGGGCGCGGTTCGTCGATGCGCACCATGTCGAGATCGAGTCGGTCTATGGCCAGCGGCGCCGCCTGCGCGGCGAGTGGATCGTCGTCGCCACCGGGTCGCGGCCACGCACACCGAAGGAGATCCCGATCGATCACGAGCACATCCTCGACAGCGACTCGATCCTGAGCATGGCGTACCTGCCGCAGTCGTTGACGGTGCTCGGTGCCGGCGTGATCGCCAGTGAGTACGCGACGATCTTCGCCGCGCTCGGCGTCAAGGTGACGATCGTCGACAAGGCCGACCGGCCGATGGCGTTCCTCGATCGCGAGATCATCGATCGCTTCGTCGAGTCGTTCGAATGCAATGCCGGGTGCGTGTTCCTGGGCAATCGCAAGCCGGTCAGTGTGGCCTGGAACGGCCTCGATGCGGTGGTGACGAAGCTCGACAACGGCTGGGAGCTGAAGTCGGAGAAATTGCTGTGCGCACTCGGTCGGGTCGCCAATGTCGAGGGCCTGGACATCGGCGCGGCGGGCCTCAGCACCAACGACCGCGGCAACATCCCGGTCGATGCCGATTGCCGGACCGCAGTGCCGCACATCCTGGCCGTCGGCGACGTCATCGGGCCGCCGTCGCTGGCGTCGGCGTCGATGGAGCAGGGCCGGCGGGCGATCCGCCGCGCGCTCGGGTTGCCGCTCGGTTCGGGCAGCGATCTGATCCCGACCGGCATCTACACGATTCCGGAGATGGCCAGCGTCGGCCTCAGCGAGGCCGAGGCGAACCAGAAGTACGGCGGCAGCCTGGTCGGGCGGGCGCGGTTCCAGGAACTGGCGCGCGGCCAGATCGCCGGTTGCACCGAGGGCATGCTGAAGCTGGTGGTGCACCCGCAGACCCTCGCGGTAATCGGCTGCCAGATCGTTGGCGAAGGTGCGACCGAACTGATCCACCTGGCGCAGATGGCGGCGATGACCGGGACGTCGTCGGAGGCGTTCATCGAGAAGATCTTCAACTTCCCGACGCTGGCCGAGGCGTACCGGGTCGCCGCGCTCGATGTGCCGGTGCCGCAAGGCATCCCGACGGCGCCGACTGCGTGATGGCCGTTGCCGCCGCGGTCAACGCGGTAGCGGCAACAGATCGGCGAAGAACCACAGGTCGCCACCGCTGCGCACCAGGTGCCCGGGCCGCGTGGTCGGCGGCTGGTCCAGGATCGCGGGTGGCGGCAACGCGCCGATGGCGATGCCGGGCAGTTCCGTTCGCCCGATCAGGTTGCCGTCACCGAGCAGGTGAGTCTGGCCCACGACGACCACGACCAGGCGATCGCGATGGTTGGCGCTGGCCTGCTGCACCGCTCTGGCGATCACGGCGTCGCGCGCCGCCAGCGGCAGACGCGGCGTCGGTTCCAGGGCGAACACCGGTTCGCCGGCACTCTTGCTGTCCAGCAGCAGCGTGCGGAAGTGTTCCCCGTCGACATCGCCGTCTTCGAGCCAGCTTGCCGGCCAACGGTGCCGCATCCGCCGCTGCAGCGTCTGCAGGCTGCTGCGGCCCGCGAGCCAGTCGTCGACGAACGGCATGTCGTCGGTGCCCAGCGCCTCCAGACCGAGGACCATCCGGACGTCGCCGGCGCGCAGTTCGCGCAGCAAGCGCCGTTGGCGAGCGTGCAACGCGCTGTCGCGATGGTCGTCGCCAAGCCACAGCACGCGTGCCTGCTGCAGGCGGCGGTGCAGCTCGATGGTGGACATCGAACCGGTCCACTTCGTGCCGACGGCAGCGGCGAACGTCGCCCGGTAGCGCGCGAGATCGTCCGCCGGGCCAGCCGGTCCGCCCGACCACGCGAGTTCGCCGCAGCTGCCGATCGGCAGCATGGCCAGCACCGTCAGCACGGCCGGCAGCAGCGAACGGGGCTTCGGTTGGCGGGGCGCGTCGTGCCGCGGCATGATGGCAGCCTAGCGAGTCCTGTCGCTGCGGAGCCACTGTTCCATGTCACCGAGAATCGGCGTGTTGTTGTCCGGCTGCGGTTTCCTCGACGGCACCGAGATCCGCGAAGCGGTGCTGACCCTGCTGGCCCTCGATCGCCTCGGCGCCGAGGCCGTCTGTCTGGCGCCAGCCGGGCTGCAGCGGCAGGTGATCGATCATGGCACCGGCAAGGAAGTGCTCGGCGGCGCACGCGACATGCTGGCCGAGTCGGCGCGGATCGCGCGCGGCGAGATCGGCGACGTGGCCGTCGCCTCGGCCGCGGTGCTGGACGGACTGATCCTGCCTGGCGGCTACGGCGCGGCCAAGAACCTCAGCGATTTCGCGTTCGTGTCGGCCCGGGCGACGGTCCATCTGGAGGTGGCGCGATTGCTGCGCGAGATGCATCAGGCGGGGAAGCCGATCGGCGCGATCTGCATCGCGCCGGCGGTAGTCGCCGCAGTGCTCGGCCCGACCACGCATCCGTTGCTGACCATCGGCGACGATCCTGGCACGGCCGCGGCGCTGCTGGCGATGGGCGCACGCCACCAGACCTGTGCGGTCACCGGCTGTGTGGTCGACCCGACGAACCGGATCGTCAGCACGCCGGCCTACATGTTCGACGCCAGGCTGGCGGACATCGCGCTCGGCATCGAACGCGCCTGCGAGGCCGTGGTCGCGATGTGCGGCAGCGCGAAGGCGCAAGGAGCTTCATCGTGAGCGAACTGCTGGTCGGGCGGCGCTGTCTGGTGACGGGTGGTGGCACCGGCATCGGCGCTGGCATAGCCCGGCGGCTCCTGGCTGCGGGCGCCGCGGTGGCGGTGCTCGGTCGGCGGCGGGCGCCGCTGCAGCAGACCGTGGCCTCGCTGCGCGCTCACGGCGGCGAGGCGATCGCCGTCGTCGCCGACATCACCGACCGTCAGGCGCTGCGCCGCGCCGTCGATCGCACCAAGAAGACACTCGGCGGACTCGATGTGCTGGTCAACAACGCCGGCGCCGGCGGTGGCAATGGCCTCGGGTTGCCGGGCCCGGACCGCTGGGACGAGATCGTCCGGACCAACCTGGACGGCACGTTCTTCGCCATCGAAGCCGCCCTGCGCCACATCCCCGACGGCGGCCGCATCGTCAACATCAGTTCGGTGCTGGGGCGGTTTGGCGTGCCGGGGTACACCGCGTACTGCGCCAGCAAGCACGGCATCATCGGCCTCGGCAAGGCCCTGGCGCTCGAACTGGCGCCGCGCCAGATCACCGTCAACACGATCTGCCCGGGTTGGACCGACACCGAGATGGCACGCGCTGGCATGCAGATGATGGCGGATGGCATGGGAGTGCCGTTCGAGGAGGCCAGGTCGACGGCGTTGGCGGCGGTGCCGCTTGGCCGGATGCTGCAGCCCGACGAGATCGGCGAACTGGTGGTCTGGCTGTGCTCGGCCGCCGCCAATGGCATGACCGGTCAGGCGATCAGCCACTGCGGCGGCCAGGTCATGTGGTAGGCCGTCCCGTTTCAGGATGGCCGTAGCGGGCCGTGGCAGCGGTGGTTCGATCGGGCGTGGCCCTGGACCGTGCGGTGCGCCGTCAACCGGTGCGTCGCGGTGCTACCCTGCGATGGAGGAGCATCCTCCGCCTGCTCCATGACCCGACCCTCCCGCCTGTTCCTGCTGTCGCTGCCGTTGTTCTTCGTTGCTTGCGCCACCCCGGAAGATGCGCGCGAGGCCGAACGGCTGCGTTGGCGTGCTGTTCAGCGCGAACGGTTGGCGACGCTGCTGCCCGGCGCCAGGCCCGGCGCGACGAATCCCATCCGCCTGCCAGCGGCCCGAACCGCGATGGCGTCGCGGCCGATGGCACAGGAACCGGCGCCGCTGCGGCCGTTCGGGCCGGAGCGCGGGTCCGGTGCCAGGATCGTCGAATTGCGTGGCGGTGGCGGCACCTGGGATCTGCGGCTGCCAGGCACCCGCTTGTCCGATCGGACGGAAGTGGCCACGGCCGAAGTGCGCCTGCTGCCGCCGACCCCCAGCGGCGCCGGCATGACGT
The DNA here is from genome assembly GCA_016713175.1 of Planctomycetota bacterium. Taxonomy (GTDB): domain Bacteria; phylum Planctomycetota; class UBA1135; order UBA1135; family UBA2386; genus JADJPQ01. Next base: position 564,410 of record JADJPQ010000002.1, on the reverse strand, counting down.
TCGGCGGCTTCGTCACCGACGATGACCTGTTCGCCGGCACCGTGATCAGCAACGGCGCCGAACCGGTGCGCGCAGCGGCGCGGGCCTTCGGCTTCGACGTGTTCAGCCATTGGCAGACCGATCTCGGGCGCAGCGAGGCATTCGCCGCGCCACTGCGTGCCGGCCTGTTCGTCGACTGGAAGCGGGTCGATCACACGGCCGGCGAAGTCGAGCGTTCGTGGTTCGGCTTCGGCCCGCGGCTGCAGTTCGAGCCGGAATGGTGGTTGGTCCACGATCGCGACCTGACGCTGAGCCTCGTCGGCCTGGTCGGTGGCGAAGCCGGCGGCTCGTGGTTCCGCGATGACTTCATCAACAGCGACGACAGCGAACTGACGGCCCGGTGGGGCGGCGAAGCCGGCGGTGGCTTGCGCCTGCGACTGGGTCGCGTGACCGGTGAACTCGGCTATCGCTTCGGCTATCGCGATCTCGGCGAACTGGACAGTGCGCTGCTCGGCGAGGTCGGCAAGGTCGAGGAACGCATGCACGTGTTGTTCCTGGGACTCGGCACCCGGTTCTGATCGGCGGCTGGTCAGCGCCGCATGGCACGCAGGTGCGCCAATGCCCGTTCGAGCAGCGAGTCGGTGCGGCCGGCCAGATCGTCGAGCGTCGGCATGGCGAGCACGTCCGGAGCGATGCCGCGGCCGTCGTAGAGCCGGCCGTCCGGGCGATAGCTGACCATCGTCGCCAGCCGGACCTGCACCAGACTGTGCGGCAGCGTCGTCGTTTCGGCGCGACCGCTGCCGCCGCCGCTCGGTGTGCCGATCAGGGTCACCGCCGGCAGCAGATCCAGCGCCGCCAGGAAGATGTCGGTCGCCGAGAAGCAGTCGGTGTCCTGCAGCACCACGACCGGGCCGGCGAAGTGGCCAGCGTTCGGGTTGTCGGTGCGCGCCAGCACCAGCCAGTGCCAGTCCGAGAACGCGCCGGCCGGCGGTGACCACTCGGGAACGAACGCCGCGGCGGCAGCGGCAATGACGTCGCGCGCCGGTTGTTGCCAGCCGGGCCAGTTGGCGGGCCAGGCGAAGCGGTCCGCGAGGTAGCCAGCGGGTGCGTTGGGTGCGGCACCGGCGGCCAATCTGGCGGCGGCGACGTTGGCGATCAGCGGCGGGGCGTTCTCGGCGAGCAACCATGGCATCAGCCGCCGCAACGGCTGGCGACTGCCGCCACCGTTGCCGCGAACATCGACGATCAGCCCCTTGGCGTCGGCGAACCCGCGCATCGCCTCGTCGATGCCATCGAGGAACCGCGGTTCGTCGTCCATGCTCGGCAGTCGTAGATAGCCGATGTCGCCGGTGAGCCGGCGATGACCTGCCGGAGGCCGCAGCGGATAGCGCGGACGTCGGGTCGCCACGTCGATCGTGGTGACGTGGTGCCGCCCATCGGTCGCCGCGAACGTGATGGCCACGGTGGTGGCCGTGGGCAGGTCGAGATCGGTGCGCAGCTCGGCGAGGTCGCGCAGTGCGCGCACGGCCTGCCGCCGCTCGAACGCGGCGCTGCCGGCATTGCCGCGCTTCTGCGCTGCGGTCAACCAGTCCGCGATCGGCCTGGCATCGATGGCGACGACGAACGGGTGCTGCTCGTCGATCAGGCCACCGGCGTCCGACCTGGTCGCGACCAACCCATCCGGCAGTTCGTCGAGCACGAACGGCAACCAGCCGACGGCGCGATCCTCGGCCGGCGACACGACCTGCGCATGGCCATCGCCGAAGGCACCGACCAGCGGACGGATCGCCGCGGTCAGCGTTCCCGGGGTCACGGCCGGACCGGCGGCGGTCAACGTCGCCTGGGCCTTGGCAAACAACGCGTCGATGTCGATCGGGTGGCGATGGCGATAGGCGAACCGTTCGTCGAGCAACGTGCGCAGCGATTGCAGGTCCTGCTGCCACTCGGTGGCGGTCAGCGTGCGCGCGCTCGCCGCCGCCAGCAGCAGAGCCTGCTGCGCGAGTCTTGCGGTCTCGTCCTGCCACGTTTCCCAGACCTGGCGTCGCGCGGATGCCGTCATCGGCACCTTGGTCAACAGCACCGGCTGGCCGGAGTCGGGGTCCTGCAGTTTGACGTCGACCACCGCGCCGGGGCGGTGGCCGTGCCTGGCCATCACCATCGAAACCAGGTCCTCGGCGAACCGTTTCTGCCACTGCCGGTCGTAGTGCTTCTTGGCGGTTGCGATCAGGTCGGCGACCGGGATGCCGTCGACCTCGAGGATCGTGTGCCACCGTTCCCCGTGCCTGGTCTGCGGGCCGCCTTCGGCAAAGCGGAGGGTCTCCCACGGGCAGGTCTGACCCGGCGCCACATGGCCGAGGATGCAGACGAGGATCCAGATGACGAATGTGCGGCGGCTGGACATGGTCGGGCGTCTACGCGGCGTGGTCCGGAGATTGCGCGATCAGTACCCGATCCGGCAGCGGACATGGTGGGTGGCAGGTGGCTCGGCCGTGGCTGCGGCGATCGGGCGTTCCTCGATGGTGATTCCCTCGGTGGCGAACACCCGGACCGTTTCGACCAGGAGCAGCCCGGTGCCGAGTGCCAGCCCGATGCGCTGCCAGGCGCGCGGGGTGCATCGCGGCCGCAGCCAGCGGTCCCAGGCCAATGCGGCGGCCAGCGCGACCACCGGCACCACCAGTGCGCCCTGGCGCGCATAGCCGAAGAACGCCGCGATCGGGATCACCTTGGTGATCGCCCAGCACAGCCACGGTCCGCCGGCAGGATGGCGGGCCAGCAGCAGCAGGCCGGCCAGCGTCAGCGCGCCGATCAGCAGGCGCCAGAGCGAAGCGCCCAGGTGTTCGGCCACGACGAAATCGACGGGTCGGCGGGTGCCCGAGAGTCCGTTCGGCAGGTTGTAGCCGCCGAGGCCCGTGGCCGCGCCCTGCCAGCCGTGCACCAGCTTCTTGCCGATCCGGAGCAGCGCCGCCGGCACGTCGGCGGTCAGTTCGGCGAGTCCCAGCGCATAGCCGTCGATGACGGCGCGCAGATGCGGCGGATAGCTGAGGGCCAGTTGCTGCGGCAGCACCATGCCCGGCGGATAGCGTTCGGGGCCGCCGAGCAACTGCGGTGGGCGCAGCAACGGCGTCGTGCTGAAGCCGGAGTCGCTCTCCTTGGCATTGCCGAGGAAGAAGTTCAGCGGGCCGTACAGCGCCAGGCCGCCGCGCGGCAGCGGTCGCGGCCACCAGCCGTAGGCTTCTTCGACGACGCGCAGATCGTCGGTGGTGACGCGGGTGCCTCCGCGCGTGCGGATCGTGTCACCGACGAAACAGAACACCGCGGTCTGCTGACAGGCGGGCAGTTCGCGGACGCGCGCGAGCGCCGCGTCGTCCCACTGCAGGTACCGCGCCGGCAGCGGTGTGCCCGGCGGCGGCAGCGGCTGGCCGACGTGCCGATTGTAGTGGTCGATCTGGCGCCAGGCGGCGACCTGCCATGGCAGCAGCGTTGCGCCGAATGCTGCCAGCGCGATCGCTGCGGCCCTGACCCGAGCCGGTTGCCGCCGCAGTGCCAGCGCCAACAGGCCCACGAACGTCAACAGATGCTCGGTGCGCAACAGGCAGAGCAGCGCCTGCAGGACGCTCCACCGCAGCAGCGGCCAGGCGCCCGCCGCGCGTCGCAGCCGTTCGTAGTCGAACATCGAGACCAGGAACAGCAGCAGGTACGGCAGTTCATTGTGGGGTCCCGAGCCCAGCAGCATCAGGCTGGTGCTGGCTGCGCAGATCGTGGCGGCGAACGTGGCGACCGGCCGCGCGAACGAACGGCTCAACAGCAGCCACAGCAATGGTGCGATCGCGGCACCGAGAAAGACGAACAACAGTCGGAGGCGCCAGGCGGTTGCGGCGGCGCCATCCCACAGCGACGCGACCAGCCAGGTCATGCCGGGTGGTCGCAGCGGCAGCTGCAGTTCACCGAGGCTCGGTGGTTTCCCGTCCTGCGCTGCGCGGGCCAGGTCGGCTGCCTGCGCCTGCCAGATGGGGGCGTCGCCGACGAAAGCCGTCGCGAAGACGTGGTCGCGATCGGTGGTGGCCTGCCAGAACAGCAGGCGCAGCAGCAGGCCGAACAGGAACAGCAGCAGGGGCACCCGCATCGCGCGCAGGATACGTCGCCGCGCGCGTGCCGCCCCGCGCAATCAGCGCAGGAACTGCATGCCGACCGGGTTGCTGAACAGGAGTCCGGCGCTGGTCGGCCGCGGATCGAGCGCCACGGTCTGCGCATACAGACTGCCGGTCACGCTGAGCGGCACCTGGATCGGGATGATGGCCTCGCCCTTGCTGTTGGTCTGGCCCGGACCGCCGAGGAAGCCCATCACCGCGACACCCGCGGTGTTGCCGTCGATGTTGGCCAGGCCGAACGGCATCGCAACGCCTGGCTCGATCTTGGTGGACAGCAGGATCGCGAACGGCTGCGACGCGGCGGCATTGACGCCGAAGAACGTCGTGTGGCCGGTGCGCACCGGCCGCAGCGGGCGGTTGCCGTAACCGGCGACGGCGATGTTGTCGACGCGCAGGGTGGCATTGCAATGCAGCGGCTGGGTTCCTGGCATCGCCGGCCGGTTCTGCAGCCAGATCCGGAGTTCGTCGGTGCCTTCGTCGGCGGCGATGAAGTCCATCAGACCGTCGCGATCGAAGTCGACGAACGTGATGCACGAGCCGTTCAGCCCGGTCGAGAAGTGCTGCGGTGCATTGAAGGTGCCGGTGCCTTGGTTCAGCTGCAGGCTGTGCTTGCCGCCGACGTAACTGGCGATGCCGAGGTCGAGGTCGCCGTCGCCGTCGATGTCGGCGAGATCGGCCGACACCGGCCACAGCAGCGTGCTCATCGTCGTCACCGGCAGCAGATTGCCGCCGCCGTCGTTGCGCAGCACGCCGCAGGTGTTGTTGTTGCGGTTGGCGGTCAGCACATCGCAGTCGCCGTCGGCGTCGATGTCGCCGACTGCGATCTGGAACGGTGCGCCGCCGCAGTTCTGGCTGGCATGCAACACGAACGTGCCCTGGCCGTTGCCGCGCAGGATCGCCACCGAGTTGCCGTTCTCGCAGGCCACGAACAGGTCGGCCAGGCCATCGCCATTGGCGTCGGCGGCGGCCAGCGCATCTTCGTCGTTGCCGGCGTTGATCGTCGTCGGCGCGGCGAAGGTGCCGTTGCCGTTGGCCAGGTTGCGGAACAGCAGCACGTTGCTGCTGTTGCTGGCCGCGATGTCGGTCCAGCCATCACTGTCGAAGTCGATCACGGTGATGCCGTGGCTTCTGCCGCCGACGTTGATCACCGTCGGTGCCCGCAGGTTGCCGGTGCCGTCGTTCAGGAAGATCGTGATCGTGTTGCCGGCGAGGTTGGCGGTGCAGATGTCCAACCAGCCGTCGTGGTTGAAGTCGGCGGCCTCGCTCGGGCTCGGGAAGCCGTTGCCGGCGACGACCTGGCGCGGACCCGGAGTGCCGCAGCCGTCGTTCTTGAAGATGCGGAGGTCGTGCGTCGCCTCATTTGAAGTGATCAGGTCCGGGGCGCCGTCGCGATCGAGATCGCCGGCGTGCACGCCGTAGGTGATCGTCGGGGTGCCCGAGTGGACCTGCACGGTCCGGTTCAGCGTGAACGCGTTCGGGCCGCGGGTCGGCGCGATCCAGAACCAACTGGCGTAGCCGCTGGTCAACGTGCTGCCGTCCGTGCCACGCACGTTGCGCGACAGCGTCGCCGCAACGGTTTCGCCGACGAAGAACGGGCGCGAGGGCCGGAACACCAGTCGGCGGCCGGCGCTGTCGACGGTCGTGGTGCCGGTCATCACGCCGCTCCACCGGCCGAACAGCGCGACGTTGCCTGGCAACGAGGCCGGATCGATCGCGCGATCGAAAGTGATTTCCCAAGTGGTGCTGGCGCGCGCCGTCAGCGCGTTGTTCGCCGGCCACGAGGACACGACCTGGAGTTGAGCGGGCAGGAAAGAAACGAAGCCGCCCAGAAGGGCGAGACCGAGAATGCGCAAGGTGCCAGGCTCCAGGAGCAGGGTGGGGGGAACCGCGGACGACGGGGTGCCGCAGCTACGCATCAAGGCCCGGCGGTGGCTCCGTTTTTCCTGCGAACGGTACGTTTGTTGATTCGGATCGCCGAAAACGCCACGGCCACGGGGAATGCGGAAACGACGACGGGCGCCAGGGCCTTTGCCCGGGCGCCCGTCATTGCCGGCGCGCGCAGCGCCGGTCGGACCGTTCAGGACTTCACGGCGTGGCCGTGAACAAGTTCACGAACGGATTGGAGGCGACGATCACCGCGTTGGCGGCGTCGAGCGTGAGCACCTGGCTGTACCAGAACAACCCGACCGCGGCGACCGGCGTCGGTGCGTTGAACGCCACCGAGTAGTTGCCGGCGGCATTCGTCCAGTCCGGCAGCGTGACATACGCACCGCCGACCGACAGCGTCGGCAGACCGGGGATCGACGTCGGGCCAGCGCCATCGCCGATCACCACCAGGAACGGCTTCGGGCCGCCCTGCGTGACAACGTTCAGCGTCAGCGCGCCGCCCTGAACGCTCTGTTCGGGCAGCATGGTCAACTGGGCGTCGAGCGGCGACGCCGTGCCGGCGTAGACGACTTCGACGTCGTCGATGTTCCAGCCGCCGAACACGGTGGCGGCATTGGTGACCAGCCGCCATTCGAGGGTGACGGCCGGGTTGTTGTCGGCCGTCGGGATGGCGATGTCCATCTGTTGCCACGAGGTGTCGATCAGGTTGGCCACGGCGCCGTTGACCCAGACTTGCGCCCCGTTGACCCAGACCGAAGCCTGGTCGCCGGTGCTGGCCTGCACGGTCAGCCACCGCTTGAAGCGCAGGCGGACACCGGTGCGACCACTGCAGTTGATCACCGGCGAGCGCAGCCAGTTGTTGACGTTGTTCTGATAGGCGCCGTTCCAGGTCGTCGTGCCGATCACGTTGCCGATGTCGTTGCCGTAGCAGTTGACGCCGGTTGCCGCGGTGGTCGGGTCGGCCCAGCCGGTGCCGGTGCGGCCGAACGGATCGCCGACCTGCCAGTCGTCCTGCGTGGCGACCATGCCGTGGGTCCAGCCGGGGCCACCCGTCTCGAAACCGTCGGTGAACACCGTAGGCGTGTTGCCGGTGGCATACGAGAACTCGCCGCTCGCCGGCAGGCGGACCACTTCGCTGCTGCTGTGCACGGCTTCGATGTGGTAGGTCGTCGTGGTCCCGTTCAGCCGGCCGGGCAGCAGCGCCTGGAACTGGTTGGTGACTCCGGTGCCGTGCATGTTGCGGATGCGCGCGACGCCGTCGTTGTAGTGCAGGCGGACCTGGGTGAACGAACCGGAGATCGGCGTCACCATCGCCGTGACGAGGCGCGGCGTCAGTTGCTGCGTCGTGTTCGCCAGCGCGGTGTGCCCGATGGTGCCGACCTGGCGGACCGGGAACGGCAGCAGCTTGTCGTTGGCAGCGCCGCTCAGTTCGTTGTAGTGCGGCACGCCGTTCAGCAGGTTGCCGTCGTCGTCGTCGGCGATGAACACTTCGCGCACGGCAGCGACCCGGTCACTGGCGTCGGCCGCGATCGAGCTGATCACGATGTCTTCGCTGATCGCGATCGCCTGATTGCGATTGCCGAGCGACGTCGCCAGCCGTTCGCGCAGGCGCCACGCAAAGCCCATCCACACCTGGCCGGCCGTGTGCACGGCGGCGCCGGTCGACGGATAGGTCGTCGTGTTGTTGCCGTTGCGGATGCCGACGCCGGCGGTCTGGAAGCCGCTGCCGAGGATCGGGCTGTCGGTCAGGTAGCAGCCGAGGATGTCGCCCCAGCCTTCCGACAGGCCGTCACCGGTCACGTTGGTGATGCCGCCGTAGCGATCGTCGAGGCCGTGGCCCCATTCGTGCGACACGACGCTGGAGAACGCCGTGTTGTTGCAGCCGCCGCCGGCGGCGTAGAAGTTGATCGTGTTGCCGGTGTAGTAGGCGTTGCACGTCGAGGCGATGTTGACCTCGGTGTCGATGCCGTCGGCGGTGTTCAGCTGCGCGGTGTTGCCGAGGATGCTGCGGCACCAGTCGTTGGTCCGCTGCACCCACCAGAACGCCGTCGTGTGCGCGGCTTCGTTGAACGTCGAAGCCGAGGTCAGCAACTGGATCGTGCTGTTGACGCCGGGGTTGACCGCGAACACGCCGGCCGGCTGGTTGGCGCCGTGGACGGGCAGCGTGTGCGTGCCGTCCAGCATGCCGACCGTGATGTTGACCGGCGCGGCGATGTCGATGGTGAACTGGCCATTGGCGTCGGTGGTGACGTTGCCGATGCCGGGCACCGACAGCACGAGGCCCACCAGCGGTACGTTGCTCAGCGCCGCGAAGCCGTCGTTGCCGGTCCGCGTCCACGCCATGACGGTCACCGTCGTCGGGATCGGCGGCATCGCCACGGTCTCGAGCACCGGTTGACCTGGTGCCGCCGTGGTGGGCTCGCTCAACGAGCAGTGCACCAGGCCGCACTCGTGCTTGTCGCTGACATAGGTCAGCACGCGCCCGGTCAGCGCGTCGATGTAGTAGCGGCCGATCTTGCCCAGGCCCTGGGCGTTGACGTTGCTGACCGGCACTTCCCAGGCCAGGAACACCGGCGTCGCTTCCGTGGCGTGTTCGTCGCCCCAGATGACCAGGCGCGGCTTGCGCTGGATGCCGGGCTGTTTGACACCGGTTGGCGTCTCGGCGAGCGCGGCCCACGCGCTGGCGACCGCGACTTCTTCGCCGATCTGCGGCACGGTGCGGAAGTCGACGGGGATCTGCCACGCGCAGCTGCCGAGCATCGCGATGACGCCGCGCATGTTGATGCGGACGTCGGCGCGGCCGCCGATCACTTCCAGGCCGTTGAAGAACTGGTCGAACGTGAACGTCCACGACCGCCCCATCCGCGACCCGATGATCTCACGGAACTCGGAAGTGCCGAGCCCGAGCAGGTCATGGAAGCGGGTCAGCGACGCCAGCGCGTGCCGGCGGGCTTCTTCGAGCGTGTTCTCACGCCAATCGGCCAGCGCGATGCCGGTGCCGATGATCGAACGCGGCGTCTGCGTCGCCGCGTTCCATTCGGTGACCCATGTGCCGCCGACCATTCGGGACAAAGCCAGGCTCGTGGCTTCGGCGGCCGGCTGCTGGCCAGGGATCACGCCGGGTTGGGCGGCCGATTGGAATTCCTGGGCGAAAGCCACGGGCAACAGCCCGAGGCTCAGGAGGGAAGGAGCGAACGAACGCATGAGGTACCAGGGACTGGGAGTTGCGCCTTGGGTGGCGCGGGTGGCGGCCAGCAGCACGGAACGGAGTGCGTGCCAACTGCTGGCCGAGGGGCAGGCGAGCAGAATCGGGCTTGGGGAGCCGCCGTCAACCGGTCAGACGGTCGCGGAATTGTGCTTTGTTCCACGGCGCCAAACGGGGACGGCCTGCCCAATGGAACTTTTTCTGGCGCTGGCTGCCCATCATTCGCGCTGTTGCGGCCCGCCGTGTCGGTGGCGAGCGCGCGATGATGGCGGGGCTATGCCAACACCGACAGTGTCCGGTGCGCCGAAGCGCGGCTGTGGATCAACGTGAGACTGGCGAGGTCTTTGCGCACCGTGGCCTGGGCCTTGGCCGCCAGTTCGAACGCGACATCGGCGTCCTCGATCCGGGACCGGGCCGCGGTCAGGGCCTCACTGGTGTTGCCCAGCGCGCGCGCCTGGCTGCCGAGCCGGTTGTCGATCGCGCCCAGCCGAGCCCGGGTCTGCGACACGCGATCGGACGCCGCATCGAGAGCGGCGATGGTGTTCGGGTCGCCGACCTGCTTGCCGGCAACCCCCAGCGAGCCGGCGGACTGATCGGCGATCGCGACCTCGGTGGTGCTGCCCTGCCCATCGGCGATCTCGAGGCCGCCGCTGGCCGAGCCGTCCAGCAGGTTCTGGCCACCGAACGACGTGCCTTGCGCCGTCTGGTCGATCTGCGCGGCCAGCTGGTCGTACTCCTGCTGGATCGTCGCGCGGTCCTCGGCCGACAACGTGCCGTTCTGCGCCTGCACGCTCAGTTCGCGCATCCGGCCGATCGCGTCCTGGGTGCCCTGCAAGGCGCCTTCGGCCGTTCGGGCGAGATCCTGGCCCGCGGCCAGGTTCTGCACGCCTTGATCGAGCCCGCGCTGCTGTGCCTGCAAGCGAGCGGCGATCGCCAGACCCGCGGCGTCGTCGGCCGCGCTCGCGATCCGCTTGCCGGTGGCCAGGTGGCGGAATGTGGACTGCAGGCGCCGATCGGCGTCCTGCATGGCGTGCAGCGGACCGTGGTTGCCGCCCTGGATGCTCAGGCTCATGGCATTCTCCTTCGAAGCCGGTGTCGGCGCGTCCGCCAGCCTGCTGGAGCCGCCAGTCTCATTCCCGTACCGCCAACGGCAGAGCAGGCGTTGCCACCGGTCCTTCCCGACGCCCGCATTTCCGGCTGCAATCGTGCACCCTTCCGAGGTGGCCATGGATTCCTCCCGCGTGGTGGTCGTGCAGCAACGTTCCGATCCCGATGTCGCCGCGCTGGTGCGGGCGCACCAGGCCGAGGTCTGGCGCTACCTGCGCTACCTCGGCGCCAGCGGCGAACTGGCGGACGATCTGACGCAGGAGACGTTCCTGACGCTGCTGCGGGCCCCGTACGAAGACCGCGGTCCAGAGGCCCGCAGTGGCTGGCTGCGGACCGTCGCGCGCAACCTGTTCCTGAAGGCGGTGCGCAAGCCGCCGTTGCCGATGACCGACGTCGAGACGATCGATGCGATCTGGACCGGTTTTACGCGCGAGGACGGCGGCGCCGAGTCGTTGACGGCCCTGCGCGCCTGTCTGCTCGAACTCGACGGCAGGGCCCGCCAGGCGATTGCGCTGCATTACGAACAGCGGAAGTCGCGCAGCGCGATCGGCAAGGAACTCGGCATCGGCGAGGATGGCGTCAAATCGCTGCTGCGCCGCGTCCGCGCGGTGCTGCGCGCCTGCGTCGAACGGAGGCTGTCGGCATGAACACCGACGATTGGCAGGACCAACTGGCCGACCGCGCGCTGCACGAACTGCACGGCGAGACGCCGCCCGATCTGACCGTTCGGGTGCTGGCCGCGCTGCATGCGGGCTCGGCGACGCCGGCCGCGGTCGTCGCGTTGCCGGCACGGGTCCGATCGTCGGCCCGGCGCTTCTTGGCAGCCGTCGCGGTTGCCGCCGGCCTGCTGATCGCGTTGGCGGTGCTGGCGTGGCCGTCGCCGCCGCGCGGCCAGACGGCGATTGCTCACGTCGAGTTGGCCGTTCTGGAAGGCGGCATCGCGGTCACCGAAGTCGAGGCCGACGACCGGCCCGGCCGCGCCTTCACGCTGACCACTGGCGCCGACGTGGCCTGGGCCGCTCGACCCGGCGATCTGCTGGCCAGCACCGACGGCCGCGGCGCCGCCGTGCTGCTGCGGCCGTTCGGCGTGGTCACCACCGAAGCTCACACCCGATTGGAGGTTCGTGCGATGGAGATGTCCGTGAAGAACGGGGTCCTGGCGACCGGTTCGTTGACGCTGGCGGTCGTTGCCGGAGTGGCGACGTGGCACACGCTGTCGCGCGTCGACTCCGCCGAGGCCGGGCAGGTGCTGCGGATGGAAGCGCAGGCCGATGGCGGTAGCGCCGCCGCGGCGCTGGTGACCGAGAACCAGAAGTTGAAGGACGAACTCGCGGCCGCGCAGCAGCGCGCCGAGGCGCTGGCGACACAGCTCGCGCGCCAGCAAGCCGAGGTGCCGGCGAAGCCGCCGGCATCGGCGGACGAAGCGGCACCGGCGCCGGCCGAGGCCGCGCCGGTGCCGGCGACGGTCACCTTCGGCGACGCGCAGTTCGGCGACGCGCTGGCGGGAGTCGACTGGCAACTCGTCGGTTCGGTGTCGGCGCAGATGAACCCGATGCTGGCGGAGCTGCTCGCCAAGATGGACCACGAAGGCGCCGAGTTGCCGATGGAACTCGTCGTCGAGGTGCAGAAGCTGAACATGAAGCTGGTCGAGCAGTTGCCCGGGCTGTTGAAGGCTGGCCTGCCCGGGTTCGGCCCGAACGGCACCTACCTGCATCCGCTGGTCGCTTCGAACTCGCTCGCCAGCATGCTGGCGCACGCCGGGCAGGGGCTCAACGACGCGCAGCGCAACGCGCTCGCCGGCCTGGTTCGGATCTACTCGGCCGAGGCCCAGGGGCTGCAGGGGCAGTCCCACGACTTCGAACTCGAAGGGCTCGCCGCCGATGTCGCGATGAAGGACCGGTTCTTCGCCGAGACCCAGGGACTGTTGGGGCCGGAGCAGGCCGCGCTGATGACGCCGCCGGGGTCGCTGCGGCATGACGGCGGCAACCTGTTCGACACCGGGTTGATGTTCCAGTTGCACAACGACCCGATTCCCGCGAGCAACCCCGCCGAATTCGCCCGGGCGACCAGCCAGAAGCTCGAGCAGCAGCTCGGGCTCGAGCCGGCGCAGGCCGAGCAGGTCCGGGCGTTGCTCGAACGGCATGCCGGGGCGGCGAGTGAGCTGTGGCGCGACCGCGGCACGCCGGCGGAGTCGAACCTGCGGATGCTGAAGTCCGGTCGCGGCAAGGCGGCGTTGCAGCGACAGTTGCAGTGGATGCGGGAGCTGCAGCAGCAGGTGTCGCTGACCAAGGAACAGGCGGCGAAGCTGAAGGGGCTGAAGCGCGTGTTCGTGCCGTTGCCGCGCTGATCGCAATGTGGCCGTCTTCGGCGTCGGCGGATTCCTTCGCTGGTTCGGTCCGAAGTTGCCGCTGTCGGGTCATGGCGTGGTCCCGGCACCGCGATCGGCGGTGCCTCAACGAGGACTTACGACATGCTTCTGCATTCCTGTGCCCCACGGTCCGGCGGACCGCGCCGGCTGGTGCTCGGCGCCCTCCGGTTCCTGTTCCTGGTCGCCCTGGTCGCCGCACTGCCGGCCCAGCCCTGGTTGGGCTTTGCCCGGTCGTGCAACGAAGTCAGTGCGTTCTCCCGCAATGATCTCGGCAACCTGGCAGGCGAGGCGTTGACCCGCCTCGACAGCCGTGAGCACGCCGGGTGGGGGACGGCGATTGCTGGCTTTCGCACCGTCAGCGGCGTGGCGTTCGCGTCAACCAGCGGGGTCACGCCGCAGACCATCGACCTGTTGTTCTATCCGGAGAGTGGCGTCGGCACGGAACTCCCCGCTGCCGCCCCGGTGACCTTCGCACTGGGCGTGCCGATTCCGCCCGGGCCGGTCTGTGCCATGACGATCGTCGGCCCGCCGGTATCGGTGCCGATCGCCGGATCGGGCGACGTGTTCTTGTCGTTCCGCCTGCCGGCCGCGCCGTTTCCCGGCTGGCCGACCGATGGCGTCGGCATCGGCATCGTCGCCGGCTATCCGGGCGTGCTGCCTGATGACTTCGTCACCCCGTTGACCAACTTCGATCGGCCCGGGCCGAACGCCACCCCAGGGGCGCCGACGCTGCTGCCGACCGGCACCTATGGTCTTCGCAAGCTGCTCGGCGCCGGCTACCGGTTGAGCCGCCAACACTGGTTCGACCTGCGGCACCAGCCCTGGGGCGCGTCGACCTCGTATGAAGGTGCCGGCGGCGTCGGCATCGTCTGGAACAACCAGGTGAACTACCCGACCGGGATCGCCGGCACTTCGAACTTCCTGTCGGGCACCTCGCCGAACTCGTGGCCGTCGCTGGCCAATGGCAACCCTGCGACCCGGAGCGACGACATCGGCATGGGCATCCAGATGGCGGGATTGTCGGGCCAGATCGTGGTGTTCGTCGCCCAGGTGGCCGCCGGGTTCGGGCCGGAGATCCCGATCACGTTGCCGCCGGTCAACGCCCCGCCGTTGTCGACCGGCGTACTGTGTCTGAACGTCAATTCGCCGCTGCACGTCGTGATCGCCTTCGGCGCCAGCAATGACACGGCCGAAGTGCGCTACCCGGTCAACGGCGGCGCCTGGCTTGCGGGTCTCCCCGTGGTCCAGCAGGCGTTTGCCTTCGATGTCACCACCGGGCTGATCCATGCGTCGCCATGCGACTGGCTGCGATTCTGAACCTCGTCCCGACTCGATAGGAGAACAGTCATGAACACGATCTTCTCGCTGCGTCCGATCCTGGTCGCGCTGACCGCGGCCTCGAGTCTGGTCTTGGCCTGGGTTGCTCTTGCTGCGCACGACGCGTTGCCGGCTCCGCCGGCGGACCGGGTGACCACGGCCGTGGCCGGTGCGCCGGTGCCGGCCACCGTCCAGCCGCCGGTCGGCGCGGTCGCCGCGCCGGCGGCGACGGCAGCGGCCGAACTGCGTTACCCCGATGGTTCGGTCCGGCCGGCGTTGAATGGCGTCGGCGCGACCCTGGCGCCCTCGTTCACCGTCTGTGTGCCGTTCGCGCCGATCGTCGGCGTCGAACGCGATCGTCACGGCCTGCAATGGTACGTGCACGACAATGGCGCGCGCAGCACGAGCTTCCTGGATGCGCGCGGACTGCCGTTCGCGGCTGCGTATCTTCCCGGTGAACCCAGGCCGTTGGTCGATTGAGTCCAACCGCAAACAACCCGCACCCGGTGCAATCATGATCCTCCTCGCCGCCACCCTGACCACACTCTGCGCGTTAGGCGACGACCGACCGGTTGGCGCGGCCAACACGGTCGCCGACTTCGTGGTCTCCGCGACCCTCGGCGTCGCGCCATTGCTCGTCCAGTTCTGTGATCTCAGCACGAGCCCCAACGGCATCGTGATGTGGGCCTGGGACTTCAATGGCGACACGATCGTCGATTCGACCCTGCAGCATCCGACGTTCGTCTACTTCCAGGACGGTGACTACACGGTGTCGCTGACGGTCGGGGATGGGCTCAATCCGTCCCAGCACGTCGTGCGCGTGGCGCACATTCGCGTCACCGCCGCGGCAACCGGCGCTTGTGCGGCGCTGGTGCTGGATCGTTCGGGTTCGATGCTGGCGGTCCGCAGCGGCGGCGGCGGCAGCACGCGCGCCGCCGACGCCGCGGCCTTCGCCGACGCCGATCTCGATTTCCTGTTCGCCACGCCCGGCATGCAGGTGTTGCTGTACGAGTGCCATGACGGTGTCGTGTCGCGAGTGGGGGGGCCCTACGCCGCTGCCGCGGCGGCCAAGGCGGCCCTCCTCGCGCTGCCGGCACCGAGTGGGGCCAAGCCGCTTGCCGAGGCGATCACGCTGGCCGTCACCGACCTGGTGGCGTTCAGTCCTGGTACCGTGCCCGCGGACCGCACGCTCCTGATCTACAGCGACGATGGGGCGCACGTGCTCGGGCCGCATACCTGTCGGCAGTTCGGGCCGTCGTCGTCGGGTGGCGACAGTTGCGCCCAGGCGTTGTTCCAGGGGCCGCTCGGACCGTTCGACCCGCTGTCCTGGCAACGCGCCGTCTGCGACCTGATCGCCGCCAACGTCGGTCTCGACGCCTATTACTTCGGCATGTTCGCCCTCACGGTCGGCAACGACGCCTTCTTCCGGGCGTTGTGCGAGCTGACTGGTGGGTCGTTCACGGGCGTGCCGGACGACAGCACGATGCCACTGCACAATCCGTGGCGCTCGCTCGGGCAGGGCTGCGTCGACCACCTGGGGATGCCGCTGCGCATGCTGCGCGATGGGATCCCACAACTCGGAGCCACGGTCGGCATCGGTTGTCGGACCGGCAGCGGCATGCCGTTCCTGCTCGGCGTCGGGTTCAGCGATCAGGTTGCGGGCGGCCGCGCGTTGCCCTTCGACCTCGGCCCACTGGGCGCTCCCGGCTGCTTCGTGCGCTCGTCGTGGGATGTGACCGAGGGGCTGTTTGCCGCCGCGACGAACAGGACCCTGGTGGTCCCGAACGCGAGCGCCCTGGTCGGCATGCACCTGTTCTACCAGGGCGCGGAACTCCATCCGGCCAACAACGCGCTCGGCGTGGTCACGTCCGACGTGTTGCGGTTGGAAGTCGTGCCGTAGTTCTGCTGCGGCCGTCTGGTCAACCGCTCGTTTCCACCCGGGTCGACTGGCGGCTGGCGTGATCGCAGCCCGGCGGGCACGCTGGCGGCATCGGCCAAAGGGCCGACTCCGCACACCATGAAGCCAACCGTCCTCTTCGCCACGTTCGCGACCGCACTGGCTCTGCCAGCGCAATCGCCCATCACCAGTACGTTCGTCGGCGGTCTCGTGATCACCAATCCGGGACCGGCTGCAGCAACCCAGTACTTCGACGTCAACGTCGTCAATCCGGCCGGCCTGGTCGTCACCCAGTTCGACGTCAACGTCAACACCACCGCCGGCACCAGCGGCACGTTCTCGGTGTGGATCACCGGTGTCGGCGGCACGCACTTCAACAACCAGCAGAACGCGGCGGCGTGGACGCAGGTCAGCAGCGACGCCGTGACCTTCCTCGCCGGCCGGCGTTCGGTCCCGCTGTCGTCGCCGTTCTGGCTGGCCCCGGGCACCTACGGCGTGGCACTGCACCACGTGGCGTTCAATCCGGTCTACACCAATCCGAACACGCCGGTGCCGCCGTTGCCGCAGACCTATGGCAACGCCGACGTCACGCTCGACATGACGACGGCGCGCGTGCGAACGTCACTGACCACCGATCCGTTCGGCGGCACGGCCGCCGGCAACACGCCGCGGCATCCGAACATCGCGATGCACTACACGGTCGGCGCCGCGTTCGCCGACTTCTCGGCGACGCCGACCCGAGGCGCCTCGCCGCTGGTGGTCCAGTTCACGCCGCGGGTCGGCACCGGCAACGGCCCGATCGTCGCGTATGCGTGGGATCTCGATGGCGATGGCAACACCGACAGCAATGCGCAGAATCCCACGTTCACCTACACGACCTGCGGCAACTACAACGTCACGCTGACGGCGGTCGATCAGCTCGGTCCGATCACCGTCACCAAGAACAACTTCATCCAGACCGACGTCGTCGTGCCGTCGTTCACGACGTCGTTGCTGGCCGCCAACACGCTGCAGTTCACCGACACGTCGTCGCCGACCCCGACGTCGTGGGCCTGGGACCTCGACGGCGATGGCAACACCGACTCGACCCAGCCCAATCCGGTCTGGACCTATCCGGCCGGCTGTGGCGAAGTGCAGGTGACGTTGACGGTCAATCGCGCGTGCCAGCCAGCGGCCACGCTGAACCAGCGGATCGCGGTGGCGCAGAGCCTGACCACGCGCTTCGACGGCGCAACGTTCACTGTCGCCGGCAACACCGGCGGCGCCAACCTGTTCGATGTCGGCGTCACCGCGACGCCGGGGATTTCGATCTGCGGCATGCATGTGCACAGCAGCGTGCCGAGCGGTGGTCCATTGACCGTGCGGGTGCACACCACGCCCGGCACCTGGGTCGGCAATCACGCGAATGCGGCGGTCTGGCGGCTGGCCGGCAGCGGCTCGACGACATCGCGGGCGCTCGGCCAGAGGACATTCGTGGCGTTCAACCCACCGATCTTCCTGCCGACCGGCACGTTCGGCATCTGTGTCGAACACCTCGGCGCGTCGCCGTACTACATCAACGTCGGCGGCAGCCAGACGTTCAGCAACGCTGATCTGACGCTGACCGCCGGCGGCACGCAGGCCGAACCGGTGCTCGGCACCGGCACGCTGTTCCAGCCGCGCATCGCCAACGTCGCGCTGTGGTACACGACCTGCAACCTGGTGCCGGAGGCCGGCTACGGCTACTTCGGACCGGGCTGCGCCGGGGCGCTCGGCATCCCGCGCAACACCGCTTCGGCGCTGCCGAAGATCGGCCAGGCCATGTCGGTTCAGATCGACCGCCTGCCGCAGGATGTCGCCTTCTTCCTGCTCGGCTTCAGCAACACGAACTCGGCGTTCGGGCCGTTGCCGCTCGATCTGTCGGTGTTCGGCGCGCCCGGATGCGCCGGTCGGGTCAGCCCCGATGCGACGTCGTTGCTGGTCGGTACGGCCAACACCGCGACGTTCGGTCTCGGCGTTCCGAACACGCCGAGTCTGTTGTGCGTGCAGTTCCACACCCAGGCGCTGGCGTTGGACGTGCTGGCCAATGCGCTCGGCGGCGTGCTGTCGGATGCCGCCACCGGTCTGATCGGTCAGTGACGGACGCTGCTCGCGGCGTGCCGCCCTGCTAGAGTGCGCCGCGAGCCATGCGATCCTGTCCCGTGCTGACGCTGCTCTGCGCCGCCCTGGCGGCGCAACAGCCGACCGTTCCATCCGGGCCGCTGCTGCCCGGCGCCGTCCATGACGCTGCGGTGCCGACGCCGGCGCAGGTGCTCGGCTACGAGCCGGGTGCCGAGATCTCGCTGCATGCGGAGGTCGAGAGCTACCTGCGCGCGCTGGCCGCGGCTTCGCCGAAGGTCCGGTTGTTCGAGTACGGCCGGTCGTGGCAGGGGCGCCGGTTGTGGTACGCGGTCGTCGCCAACGCCACCAACATGGCGCGCCTGGAAACGATCCAGCAGGGCATGGCACGGCTGGCCGATCCGCGCGTGCTCGCCGCGGCCGACGCCGAACGGCTGATCGCCGACCTGCCGGCGGTCGCGTGGCTGGCCTACTGCGTGCACGGCGATGAGCCGTCGGGCAGCGATGCGGCGCTGGCGCTGCTGCACCATCTGGTCGCCGCGCGCGGTGACGCCACCGTCGATCGCGTGCTCGATCAGTGCGTGGTGATCGTCGATCCGCTGCAGAACCCCGATGGGCGCGATCGGTTCGCGCATGGCACGCGGGCCGCCCGCGGGCGCTGGGCGATGCCGGATCCGGACTCGGCCGAACACACGCAGCCGTGGCCCGGCGGCCGACCGAACCACTACCTGTTCGACATGAACCGCGACTGGTTCGCGATGAGTCAGCCGGAGACGCAGGCGCGCGTGCGCGCGTTCCTGCAGTGGTGGCCGCTGTGCTACGTCGACCTGCACGAGATGGGCGGCAACTCGACCTACTACTTCGCGCCGCCGGCGCAGCCGCTCAATCCCGAGATCACCCAGTCGCAGCGCGACTGGCTGATGCTGTATGGCCGCAACAACGCCGCGTGGTTCGACCGCTTCGGCATCGACTACTTCACCCGCGAGGAGTTCGACTCGTTCTATCCCGGTTACGGCGAGGGCTGGCCGACGTTCCAGGGCTGCATCGGCATGACCTTCGAACAGGGCAGTTCGCGCGGGTTGCTCTACCGGCGCCGCGACGACAGCCTGTTGAGCTACCACGAGTGTGTGCGCAACCACCTGGTCGCGTCGCTCGGCACGCTCGACACCATCAGCAAGGGCCGCCGCGAAGCGCTGCAGGCGTTCTTCGACTATCGGCGAACGGCGATCGACGAGGGTCGCAACGGTCCGGTGCGCGAGTACGTGTTCCCCGACCGCGGTGACCGTACGCGGCTGGCGCGGCTGATGAACCTGCTGTTGGCGCAGGGCATCGAAGTGCACCGCGCGCAGGGAGCGCTGCAGAACGGCACCGCCCGGCCGTACCTCGGCGGTGACGCCGTGGCGCCGACGTTCCCGGCCGGCACCTATGTGGTGGCGCTGTCGCAGCCGCAGAAACGTCTGGCGACGGTGCTGCTGCATCGGCATTTCGACATGGACCCGGCGTTCCTGGCCGAGCAACAGAAGAAGGAACACAAGCGCCAGGATCTGGAGTTCTACGATCTGACCGGCTGGTCGCTGCCGCTGCTGTTCGATGTCGAGACCTGGATCGCGCCGGCACCGTCGGTCGGCGAGTTGCGCCTGCTGCGCGCGGGCGAGGCCGCGCCGACGGTTGCCGCGCTCGAGCCGAAGTCGCCGCAGGTCGGTTGGGTCGTGGCCTGGGGCAAGAACGGCGCCGCGGCGCTGCTGGCCGAACTGCTGGGCGCCGGCATCAAGGCGCGCTGCATGGACAAGCCGTTCAAGATCGGTGGTCGCGACTTTCCGGCCGGTTCGTTCGTCGTCAAGGCGGCGGGCCATCCGGCGGAACTGCCGGCCACGATCGCCAGAGCCGCACTGGTGCACGGTGTCGAGGTGCTGCCAACCGACAGTTCGTGGGTCGACGAGGGTATCCACTTCGGCAGCAACAACACGCACATGCTGCGGCGACCCGAGGTGGCGATCGCCTGGGATCGGCCGGCCGGCGCCAATTCGACCGGTTGGGCGCGCTACCTGCTCGAGCAGCGCTACGGCGTGCCGGTGACGCCGGTGCGGACGCACCAGCTCGCCCAGGTCGATCTCGATCGCTACACCGTGCTGGTGTTGCCGGATGGCGGCGGCTTCGGCGCGGTGATCGGCAAGAGCGGCGCGGCGAAGATCAAGCAATGGGTCGAGCGCGGTGGTGTGCTGGTGACGCTCGGTGGCGCGACGCGGTGGTTGACCGACGATGGCGTCGGGTTGCTGGCGACGCAGGCGGAGGATCGGCAGAAGCCGAAGGACAAGAAGGGCAAGGACGAAGGCGCGGAAGGCGGCGAACGGCCCACCAATCCCGACGCCAGGAAGCCGGACGCGAGTGCGGGCGACGCCAAGGCCGCAGCCAGTGAGCCGCTGGCGGTGACGCCCGGTGCTCTGCAGGACCCCGCGCCGCGGGCCAGACCCGAGGCCCACGATCACGACCACGAAGACGAGTTCCAGTACGATCGGGCGGTGTTGCCGGACAAGGAACCGCCGCCGCGGACGCCGGGTGCGATCCTGCGCGTGCGGCTGGATCCGGAGCACTGGCTGGCGTTCGGCTATGCCGGCTTCGCCAACGTCGTCAGCGAATCGAGCGACATCTGGACGCCGATCAAGCTCGACAAGGGCAGCAACGTCGGCGTCTACGAGACCGTCGACAAGCTGGTGCTCGCCGGATTCACCTGGGAAGCGGCGAAGAAGCAGCTGGCGCAGAAGGCGTGGCTGGTGCACCAGCCGCATGGCAAGGGCCACGTCGTCGCCTTTGCCGAGGATCCCAACGTGCGCGGCTTCGCCGATGGCCTCAATCTGCTGTTCCTGAACGCGGTGCTGCTGACGGCGGGGCGCTGATGCTGACGGCGCCCGCACCCGACGACGCCGATGCGCGGCTGCGATGGCGCGCGGCGCTGCTGTCCCTGGTCGTCGCCACCGCGGTGCTGGCGATCAAGTTCTGGGCGTTCGAGGTCACCGGCTCCAAGGCGGTGTTGTCGGATGCGCTCGAGTCGATCGTCAACGTCGTCGCGGCGGCGTTCGCGATCGGCGGCATCGTGTTCGCCGGCCTGCCCGCCGACCGCAACCATCCGTTCGGGCATGGCAAGATCGAATTCTTTGCCGCGGCTTTCGAGGGCGGGCTGATCGCGTTCGCAGCGCTGGCGATCCTGTGGGAGTCGCTGCAGGGTTTCGTGCAGGGCAGCACGGTCCGCGAACTGGATTTCGGCCTGCTGGTCGTGTTCGTGGCCGGCGTGATCAACGCGGCGCTCGGCACGTTCCTGCTGCGGGCCGGGCGCCGCTATCGCAGCCTGACGCTGATCGCCGATGGCCGGCACGTGCTGGCCGACTCGTGGACGTCGGCTGGCGTGTTGATCGGGTTGCTGCTGGTCAAGCTGACCGGGCTGCCGTGGATCGATCCGGCCGTGGCCGCGGTGATGGCGGTCTGGCTGCTGATCACCGGTGCGCGGCTCGTCCGGCATGCGGCCGGCGGACTGCTCGACGAAGAGGATCCGGAGGTCGTCGGGCGGATCGTCGAGATGCTGGGCAATCAGGTCGGCAACGGCGTGATCTCGGTGCATCATCTGCGCGCGATCCGCGCCGGGCGTTTTCATCACGTCAGCGCGCACCTGGTCGTGCCCGAGTTCTGGAGCGTCGAGCGGGCGCACGATCTGGCCGACGGCCTGGCGGCGCGCGTGCTGCGGCAGGTCGCGCTGGAAGGCGAGATCACGTTCCACACCGACCCATGCCATCGCGCCTACTGCGAACGGTGCGACGTCGAGGTCTGCTCGGTGCGGGCGCAGCCGTTCCTCGGCCGGCAACCGTTGACGATCGACGATGCCGTGCGGCCCGACGCCCCCAGATTGTCGCCAGGAACTTGACGGAACGTTGCGCCTTTCGCATCTGCATGGAACTCCGCCCCGACCGGCCCGTTGTCGCGCCAACCCGCATGCGCATCCTGTCGCTCGCCGCCTTGCCGTTCGCCGCCGCCGCCGTTGCCCAGGAGCCGGTTCGCGCCGCCCGCAGCAGTCGCTTGGCGACGATCGCCAAGGCCTCACCGAACGAGTCGGTCGTTTGCATGCCGCCGTATCAGCGATCCTTCGCCGCCGGGCCCGACGGCAGCCTGTTCGTGCTGATTGCGCGCAATCGCTGGCCGGATGCCGAACGCAAGCAGGCGCCGGAGCGCAAGCTGGAGCTGTGGCGGACCGATGACGGCTGCCTGAACTGGCGGCAGGCAGCGACGGTGCCGGCACGCGCCGGGGGAGACGGCGTCGTGGTTGCTGCCGATCGCGGCAAGCGCCTGCACCTGTGCTGGACCGGCACGGACGACCAGCCCTGGGCCGGCGTCTGCTACCAGGAATTCGATCCGACGGCCGGAATGTTCGTCGGATCGCCGGTGGTGCTGGCGCCCGGCAAGGGCGAGGAGATGCAGTACAACGTCTACGACCTCGACCGTTCGGCCGCGGGCGCGTTGGTGGCGACGATCGGCAACCATCGGCAGAACGAAGCGCCGTGGACCTGCGGTTGGTCGACGGGGCTGATCTGGCGCAAGCCGGGCGCGACGACGTGGGAACCGATCGCACAGGTCAATGTCGATTCGTACGGGATCTGGGGCGAAGTGCAGGTCGACGGTGCGCTGGCGCATGTGACCTATCGGACCAAGGGTTGGGATCCGATCATCGCGATCCGGTCGTTCGACCTCGCCGCCGGCGGCTTCACCACGGACACCGACGTGCCGGTCACCGCGCCGCCGGCGGGTGGGCAGCAGGTCAGCAACGGCAGCCTGACGTGCGTCGATCGGACCGGCAATGTGTGGGTGCTGTACGCGACCGGGCAGGATGGACCGGGACAGGGCAAGCTGATGATCGCGTTCGCGCGTCGCGGCGCGACGACGGTCTGGCAGCATCTCGAAGTCGGCGACGACCCGCCGATCCAGGGCGGCAACTACAACTACGCGCACTTCACGATTTCGCACGGGCCCGGCAATCAGGTCATCGTGTTCTGGTCGAAGATCGCCGAGGAGTTCGCGACGCTGTATCAGCGGACCTTCGACGATGGTCAGGCGATCGGCGAGGCGAAGATCGTGCACCGCGGGGTCGCGAACGAGTTCCAACAGGTCACCGGGCATCGGTCGTTGTCGTTCCTGACCGGTATGCAGGTGGTGGTGCGCTCGGCGACGGCGGCGGCGCCGGATGGCGAGATCAAGGTGTTCGGGATGCTGCCGGCGAAGACGGTCTGGGTCGGGCCGTGACGGCGGGCTGCAGCACGGTGCGCTGCCGTGCCGCGACGAACTGCTGTTCGATCCAGCGGAAGGTCGGCTCCATGCCGGTGCGCAAGGCAATCCCTGGCGACCAACCGAGCCGTTGCCGGATCAGCGTGTTGTCCGAATTGCGGCCCATGACCCCGCGCGGCGCATCGAGCCGATACCGTCGCCGCAGCCTGGTGCCGGCGATCGCTTCGACGACATCGCCCAGGCCGTCGATCGTCACCAGTTCGTCGGAGCCGATGTTCAACGGTTCGACCACATCCGAGCAGGTCAGGCGCAGCATGCCCTCGAGGCAGTCGTCGATGTACAGGAACGACCGCGTCTGGCCGCCATCGCCCCAGATCTCGATCTCGCCGGTGCGATCGTGCACCGCCTCGAGCACCTTGCGGCACAGCCCGGCCGGCGCCTTCTCCCGCCCGCCGCGCCAGGTCCCATGCGGCCCGTACACGTTGTGGAACCGCCCGATCCGCGTCGCCAGCCCGAAGTCCTCGCGGAAGTGCCGGCACATCCGTTCGGAGAACAACTTCTCCCAGCCGTAGCCATCCTCGGGCATCGCCGGATACGCATCGCTCTCGCGCAGCGCCGTCACCGCCGCGCGATCCTGCTTGTCGGCCGCGTAGACGCACGCCGACGACGCGTAGAAGTAGCGCTGCACCGACGCCGCGCGCGCCGCCAGCAGCATGTGCGTGTTGATCAGCACCGACAGCATGCACGCGGCCTTGTGGGTCTCGATGAAGCCCATGCCGCCCATGTCGGCGGCGAGCTGGAACACCACCTGCATGCCGTCGCAGGCCGTTCTGCACGCCGTCGGATCGCGCAGGTCGAGCACCCGGTTGTCGGCGGCGAGGTCGCGCTGGAACCACTCGTCGAGCGGCTTGCAGTCGACCGCGCGGATCGTCCGATGGCCGTCCTGGCGCAGCCGTCGGACCAGGTGGCCGCCGATGAACCCACCAGCACCGGTCACCAGGATCGGAACATCGCGGTCGCAGAGTGGATCCATCGCCATCCTCCGCGCCTGCCATCGACCAGGAACGGCGTCTTGATGGAGCAGAACCGGCAGTGCCAGCGCGCGTTCGCGCCAGCTCGCGGTCAAGCGGCGGCGACGCCGATGCCGAAGAACGCCACATGGCAGCGGCAATCGAGGTCGTCCGGCGGGGCCTGCGGTGGTCCGTCGATCCGCACAGCTGCATCGGCAAGTCGCTGCTGCAGCACGGCGGGTGGGAGCCGTCGACCACCGCCGCGCTGTTGGCGGCGGTGCAGCCCGGGATGCGGGTGCTCGACGTCGGCGCCAACTTCGGCTGGTTCACGCTGCTGCTGGCGCAGCGCGTCGGGCCGCACGGGCGCATCTGGGCCTTCGAACCGGTGTCGCGCTGGCGGCGCGAACTGCGGCGCCACCTGATCGCCAACGGCCTGGCCGAACGCGTGGTCGTCGTGCCGTACGGCCTGTCGGACCAGGCCGCCGAATGCCCGATCGTCGTCGGCGATTCGTCGGCGACGCTGCATTGGGCCGGTGGCGAGGTGCCGCGCGCCATCGAACACGTCGAGTTGCGGGCGCTGGATGACGTCGCGCCGTCGCTCGGCATCGATCGGATCGATGTCGTCAAGCTGGATCTGGATGGCCACGAGCCGCGCTTCCTGCGTGGCGCCGCCAAGAGCCTGGGGCGTTGGCGTCCGTTGGTGTCGCTCGAGTTCGCCCAGCACTGCCTGCACGAGGACGGCAGCGACGTCCGGCAGCAGGCGGCGTTGTTGCACGCGCTCGACTACGAACTGTGCCAGGAGGATGGCCATCCGTACGGCAGCGACGCGGCGTTCCTGCAGCAGTGCGGCAACTTCGACCGCAGCGCCAATGCGTTCGCGGTGCCCGTCGAACGGCTGGCCGGCATGCCGGTGCGGTTGCACCGCGACCTGGTCGCCATGCAGTGCGAACTCGAGCTGCACGCCACCGGCGTGATCCTCGAGGACGACATCGACGTGCCGGAGAACGACTGCGAACTGTTCGCGCGCAAGCGCCGCGACGCCGAGGTGTTGACCACCCTGGCGCGCAGCCGGCCGGGGCCCTGCCTCGATCTCGGCACGTCGCATGGGCGCTCCGCGTTCAAGCTGGCCACCAACCTGTCCGACGAGCATCCGGTGTGGACCGTCAACATGCTCCCCGAACACGCCGCGGCGGCTGGCGTCCACCTGACCCACGTGCTGACACGCGAGCAGATCGGTTCGTACTGCCGTGCCGCCGGTCTCCGCAACGTCGTGCAGATCTACGCCGACACCGGGCGGTGGACGCCGCCGGCGGCGATCACCGGACTCGCGCTGGCGTTCGTCGATGCCTGCCACGACGCCGACGCCGTGTTGCGCGACTCCCTGCTGGCCTGGGAACGCCTGCGGCCCGGCGGGTTCCTGGTCTGGCACGACTTCTGTCCGACGCAGCGTCATCGCCATGCCTGGATCGACAGCGTGATGCGCGGCGTGGCGGCGTTCCTGCAGCGTGTCGGCCACCCGGGGCCCGTGCACCATCTGCGCGGCTCGTGGATCGGCTTCGTCGGCAAGGCAGGTGGCTGATGGTGCGCGGTCGCATCGTCTATCCGGCGCATTCACCGGCCCGGGTACGCGAAGAAGCCGCGTTCGCGGCGAGCCTGGCCCAGCTGCGGGGCGACGATGTCCAGGCCGTCGGCGTCACCTGCCCGGATGGCTGGTGGGACTTCCCGCGACTCGATGCCGCCTGGCGCCAACGCGATGCCGGGCTGCTGCGGGCGTTCGACCAGCTCGGTGACGAACTCGCCGGCGCCGACATCGTGCTGGCTTCCGGCGGCGCGATGCTGCACCCGCGGTTCCTGGAGCAGTTGTCGGCGGCCACGGTGCTGGTCTGCGGCGACGACCCGGAGAACAGCGATCGCCTGTCGCGCCCGGTGGCGCCGCACTTCGATGTCGCGTTCACGACCAACGTGGCCTGCGTCGCCGACTACCGGCGGTGGGGCTGCCGCCGCGCCGATTGGCTGTTCCCGCCGCTGCGGGCCGCCGATCTGGCCGCCGCCGGACCAGTTCCCGAGGTGCTCGAACGCCCGCGCGACCTCGACGCCGTGATGTTGTGCGAACGGGTGTTCGGCCTCAGCGATCGCGCGCAGCGGGTCGAACGGCTGGTGGCGGCGGTGCCGACGGCGTTCATCGCCGGCCGAGGCTGGCCGCGCGGGTTCGTCGACGACACGACGATGCAGGCCCTGTTCCGGCGCGGCAAGATCGGCTGGAACCTGCACAACTCGCTCGGGCCGTGCAACGTCCGACTGACGCAGCTGCCGGCCTACGGCGTGCTGCAGATCTGCGACAACAAGAGCCATCTCGGCGAGGTGTTCGCGCTCGGCGACGAGGTCGTCGGGTTCGACACGATCGACGAGTGCATCGAGGCGACGCGGTACTACCTGGTGCACGACGACGAGCGCCGCAAGATCGCGGCGCGCGGCTGTCAGCGGGTGCGCACCGACTACACCGAAGCGAAGTGGTGGCAGCGGATCCTGGATGCCGTGGCCGACGTGTCGCCGCGTACGGATGCGCGGGAGCTGCAACGAGCATGAAGCCCAGGATCGCGTTGCTGGCCGATCGCCGCGGTTGGGCGTACGACCGCGCGGCGCAGGCGTTGGCCAGCACGCTGGCCGATGTGTTCGAGTTCTCGACCCACTACGTGGCGGAACGACCGGCGCGCCCCGACTGCGACCTGCTGCACGTGTTCTTCTGGGGCGAGACCTGGCATCGGCAGTGGGGACTGCCGCGCGAACGGGTCGTCAAGGAGATCAGCAGCCACCGCTGGAACGAAGCCAGTCACGGCAACCTGACGCCGGCGGAGTTCGTCGAACGGCATCTGCTCGACGCGGCGACGCTGACCGCGACCAGTCGCCGCCTGCAGCGGATCGTCGCGCCCGAGCGACCCGTGTGGCTGGCGCCGAACGGCGTCGAGGTGCCACCAGCCGTGCCGCCGCGGCAGGGTCCGCTGGTGTTCGGCTGGGCCGGCAATGCCGGCGATCCCTGCAAGGGTCTGCGCGATGTGCTGGTGCCGGCAGCTGGCCGCGACTTCCAGGTGCTGCTGGCGGGCGGCGATGTCGCGCCCGAACGGATGGCGGCGTTCTACGCGCGGATCGATGCGCTGCTGATCGCGTCCACGGCCGAGGGCGAACCGCTGACGCTGCTCGAGGCGATGGCCCACGGCTGTTTCCCGATCGCAACCGACGTCGGCATCGTCGACGAACTGGTCCGACATGGTGACAACGGCCGGGTCGTCGCGCGCACGCCGGCGGCCTTCCGCGCGGCGATGCAGTGGGCCGTGTGCAACCCCGAGCGGGTGCGGGCGGCAGGTCAGGCCAATCGCGCACGGATGGCCGGCGAGCGGCAATGGTCCGCCGTGGCGCCGCAGTGGGCGCTGGCGTGGCGGGCGGCGCTGGGCATCGCCGATGCCGATCCGGGCAACCTGGCGCAGTACAACAATGGTCAGGCGCTGGGGCAGTGGCCGGAACGCGCCAGGCGAGCTGCCGAACTGGTGGCGGCGTTGTCACTGCCGCCGGGGGCACGGGTGCTCGATCTCGGCTGCGGACGGCAGACGGTGCGGGCGCTGCTGCCCGACCATGTCGACTATCGGCCGTTCGATCGGCTGCGGCGAACCGAAGACACCCACGTCGTCGATCTGGCGGCGGCCGACCCGCCGTATGGCGGCGACCTGGCGCTGGGGCTCGGGGTCCTCGAATACCTGCCGGACCCCGGACGCCTGCTCGACTGGATCGCGAACAACTGCCGGCGCCTGGTGTTCTCCTGCAATGATTGCAGCGATCCGATGCGGCGGGCGCAGCAGCACTGGCAGGCGACGTGGTCGCTGGAGCAGGTGGAACAACACCTGGTCCGCCGCGGCGGCGTCATCACGACGCTGCAGCAGATCGGCGACCGCGAACGGTTGTATGTCGTCGAGTTCACGCCGGCGATCGTGTTGCCCGCGACGCCGCGGGCCGCTGGTCGCAGGCCGCCGGCGCCGGGCGCGATGGCGCCGATCGCATTGTTCAGCGCCGCGGTCGCCGGCGACAATTCCGGCGACGCCTGGATCGAACACGCGGTGCGCGGGTTGTTGCCTGGCCGGACGTTCGTGCGGCTGCCGCTGGTGCAGCGCCTCGACGACGCCGCGATCGAACAGGCCAACGGCTGCGGGCTGGGCATCCTGTGCGGCACCAATCTGTATCAACGGAACTTCGCCAGCGGCCTGGACCTGCCGACACTGCGACGCCTGCGGATTCCGCTGCTGCCGCTCGGCATCGGCGGCAGTTCGGCGCCGGGGGAACCGATCGCGATGGCTGCGGCCGGCGTGGCGATCGTCCGCGCGTTGCACGAACGCTGCGCGATCGGCAGCGTGCGCGACCCGCAGGCACTGCAGTTCGTCCGCGGGCTCGGCATCCGCAATGTCGAGCTGACCGGCTGTCCGGTGCTGTTCTCGGGCGGCGGGCCACCGCAGTTCATCGCCAGGGAAGGGGAGCTGGCGGTGTCGTTGCGCGCGCGGCTGCTGCACGTGGCCGACGACCAGGGCGTTCTGGCGGAAGAACTGTTCGATCGGCTGTGCGCGGCGACGCGGCCGCTGCTGGTGCTGCAGAGCCCGTACGACCTGCCGCTGGCCGAACGGTTGGCGCGCCGCCACCGCCTCGAGATCATCGCCGACCGGCATTGGCAGGCCGATGCACTGATCGCCGCGCTGCCGCGGGTGCGGGCGACGATCGGTCTGCGGCTGCATTGGAACATGGCGTGTCTGGCGCATGGCATTCCGGCGGTGCTGCTCGGCACCGACACGCGGACGCAGAGCTTCGGCGCGATGACCGGCCTGCCGTTCGTCCCGCTGCGCGAGGCGGCGACGTGGTCGACCGCGGACCTGCTGCGCGGATTGACCGACGAGCAGCGCTTTGCCCGCCTGGTGGCGCGTTGGCGGGTGCTGCGGCGCGCGCTGGAGTCGGTGCTCGCGGCCCATGGACTCGGCGCCAGCGCGGCGGTCCCCGAACCGGTGGTGGCGCGATGACCGGTCGGCCGCTGCTCCTGACGATCGATGTCGAAGGCGACAAGGGGCCGGACTGGCGGACGGCGGCGCCGTTGCGGTTTGCCGGCGTGGCGGCGGGCATCGGCGAACGGTTGCACCCGCGGTGCGAACGTCTGGGCGTGCGACCGACCTACCTGCTGAGCCCCGAAGTGCTGACCGACCAGGCGTCGGTGGCGCTGTTGCGCAGTCTGCCCGGTTGCGAACTGGGCACCCACCTGCATGGTGAGTACGTCGCGCCGGGCGTGCCGACTTGGGACTTCGCGAGTCGCCGCACCGACGACATGCAGCGCGACTACGGCAGCGACCGGGAACGCGACAAGCTGGCGACGCTGACCGAACTGTTCGTGCAGCAGTTCGGCCGGGCGCCGCGTTCGTTCCGGGCCGGGCGCTTTGGCATCGGCCCGCACACCGGGCGCCATCTGCGCGAGCTCGGGTATCTGTGCGACAGCTCGGTGACGCCGTTCGTCCGCTGGACCGATCGCCATGGGCAACCGGTGCCGGACTTCCGGCATGTCGGCACGTCGGCCTGGTTCGTGGCGCCGCATGGCGACTTGCGGCAGCCCGGCGGCTCGGCGCTGCTGGAAGTGCCGGTGACGATCCGTTCGGGGCCGCAGGGACCACGCTGGTTCCGGCCGTGGTATTCGTCGCGCGCGCAACTGCTGCAGTTGATCGACGAAGTCGCCGCCGAGCCGGACGCGCCGCTCTGCATGATGTTCCACAACGTCGAGCTGCTGGCCGGCGGCTCGCCGTACCCGCAGACCGACAGCGACGTCGCGCGCTTCCTTGCCGACCTGGAGGCAGCGTTGCTGCGGGCGCACGAACGGGGATTCCTGCCGATGACGATGGCCGAGGCGCAGCGCTGGGCCATCGGCCGGCGCGCGCTCGCCGCCAGGCCTGGACCGGTGCCGCGAACGCACAGCGGCAGTCGACGCGATCGCACGACGCGGTTGCCGGCGGCCCGGGTCGACGACGTGGTGCAGCGGCGGCAGACGCAGACATGGCACGCGTACGCGCACCGGCAGCGCGCCGAGCGCTGGGACCTGACGGAGCCGTATTCGTGGCTGGCGGATCGCCTGCCGGTCGACGCGGCGATCCTGGATCTCGGGTGCGGCATCGGCAGCAATCTGGTCTGGCTGGCCGAGCAGGGCTTCTCGCGGCTGTACGGCTGCGATCGCGATCCGACGGCGATCGCTGCTGGACGCGAACTCGGCGGTGAGCATCAGGGCCTGCGGTTGTGGGTCGACGATGGTCTGCGTCCGTTGGCGATCCCGGCCATCGCGTTCGCGGCGATCGCGGCGCTGAACTGGACGCACCTGGTGCCCGAGTTCGATCTGGCGGCGTTCCTGGCCGCGCAGGTGGGGCGGTTGCAGCCGGGCGGGTATCTGGTGCTCGATGTCGTCGACACCGCGTTCGCGCAGCACCCAAAGCACCAGTGGCGCACGAGCGATTGGGACCAGCCGGAGGCCGAACGGCGGCCGTCGGAATACCGGTGGCGGCATGCGCGCGAAGACGTCGCTGCGGCAGCGGCGACCGCCGGAATGACGATCGCGGCGGAGTTCCGGCGCGAACAGACGATCCCGAAGGCGGTCTACGTGCTGCAGCGGCCGTCGCGGCCGCGACTGTTGTTCGTGGTCGATGAACCGGGCTGGGCGCACGATGCCAAGACCGAGGCGTTGCGGGCCCAGTTGGGTGACGAGTTCGACGTCGAACGGCGGTACCAGCAGGAGGTCACCGCGGCCGAGGTCGCGGCGGCGGATCTGGTCGTCGTGTACTACTGGCTGCAGCTCGCTGGTTGTGGGCCGTTGCGCGCCGCGCTGGCCGGACAGCAGCAGAAGCTGGTGCTCGGGGTCTGTTCGCATGCGGAGATCGAAGGGCCGCGGCGCGACGAGGCGCTGGCGCAGCTGCGGGCGGTCGAGGCGGTGTTCGTGCACAGCGAACTGTTGCGGCGGCAGGTCGCGCCGCTGCTGCGGCCCGAGCAACGGCTGTTCGTGCTGCCGAACGGCGTCGACACGGAAGCGTTTGCGCCGCTACCGGCGCGGCAACGGCGTCCTGGGCCGCTGCGGGTCGGTTGGGCCGGGAGTCTCGGCAACTTCGGCCGCGATCTGCGCGGTTTCGACGAGATCGAAGCGACCTGCGCAGCATTGCCGGGCGTGGAGTTCGTGCCGGCGATCAAGGAACGTGGCCAACGCGCCTTTGGCGCGATGGCGGGCTACTACCACGGCATCGATGTCTACGTCTGCATGAGTCGGTGCGAAGGCACGCCGAATCCGGCGCTCGAAGCGGCGGCGTGTGGTGTGCCGCTGGTGACGACGCGGGTCGGCAACATGCCGGAGTTCGTCGGCGACGGCGAGAACGGGCTGTTCGTGCGGCGCGGCGATGGGTCGCTGGCAGCGGCCTTGGCGCGGTTTCGCGACGATGCGATGTTCCGCGAGAGGTGCGCGAACGGCGCGCGGCGCGCCGCGCTGGCGTGGTCGTGGTCGGTGCGAGCCCGCGGGTTTGCGGCGATGTTCGGCGAACTGCTGGGGCAAGACGCCGGCGAACGGATCGACCTCGTCGTGGTCCAGGAAGCAGACCCCGAGGCCGCCGGCGCGCTCGGTGGCCGTCTGCACCGTGCCCTGCCGAGCCACTGCGCTGGCGAACTGCTGTTGCCGGACGCGGGTGCGTTGCATCGGCAGTTGGCCAGCGCCAAGGAACGTGCCCTCGGCAAGTGGCTGTTGATCGCCCGCCCCGGCGCCACGGTTGCTGATGTGCAGACTGCGCTGACGCAAGGCCGGCCTTCGGACGGTGTACCCCTCGGCGAACGCGGCAACCTGGTGCTCATTGCGAGCGACCGACTGCAGCCGTTCCCTCTGGTCGGCGACGACGCATGGGACCTGCAGTGGCGCAGCACGCCGGTCAGCGGATAGACACCGCAACGCCGTTGGTCAGCGAGAAGCCCTGGGCGGCTCCTGGATCCAGGTAAGCGCCCTGGCAGTGGACCAGCAGGCTGCCGAGCGACGTCGGGATCGGGGCTGGCAGCGTGGTGCGACCCGAGGCGGGCAGCACATGCAGCGACCAGACGTCCGGGAGCGTGTAGAGCGTGCCGCCGAAGAGTGGGATCTGCACACCCGTGAGCCCCGCGGCCAGCACCCCGAGGGCGCCGGGGCGTCCGTTCTGGATCACGTAGGCGATCGCACCCTGCGGCGCTGGGCAGCCGGCGAGGCAGAGGTCAGGCACCAGGCCGCCCGAGCCGGCAAGCCCGGGGCCGGTGCGGCTGGAACTGCCGGTGCATGGCGCCGACGCCAGCCAGGCGATGCTGTTCAGGAACAGCGCCCGATTGTCGGGTTGCTGGAAGATGTTCCAGGGGAAGTGTGGGTCGCGATCCCAGTGGACCGCGGAGTCGGTGATCAGCACGACGCGCCCCTGGATCGTGCCGGCAGGAATGGTGTCACCGGGGGACAGCACGGCAAGGCAGGGCCGCGTCGGATCCCCGGAAAGATGCGCCAGGGCGGTGGCGGCGCCGAGCTGCGCGAAGTGCCCAGGTACCAGCAGGAAGAACGAAAGACCCGGCGCCGCCGCCAGTGTGCCGAATGGGCCGTCGGTGACCGGATGCGTCTGGGGCGCGGGCACCTGGGCGTTGATGCGCAACGTCGTGCCGGTCACCGACAGGCCAAACGGGTTGAGCATGCTGGCGTGGACCAGTGCCGCATTCGGATGGAACGTGTCGTTGTCGACCATCATCAACACGCCGCCGCCACCGATGACAAACGCGGCCAGGGCCGCCTGTTCGGCCGTGGACAGGCTGCGAGCGATCGTAGTGAATGCTCCCGTGGACGACGTGAGCACGAGCACGTCGATCTGATCCAGGAATGCCGGGGTCAGGGTCTGGGTGGTCAGCAGCCCAGAACACGGGAACGACGATTGCAGTGCCGCCCTGGCTTCCCCGACCAGAATGCCATTGCCACACAGGGACGTGTCCGGGGCCACGATGTCGTCGAACGAGCCGACGATCAGGCCTCGCTGCCCGGGCAGTTGCGCACTTGCGTGGGCGAGGATGGCTAGCAGCAACAGGATCGCGGAATGTCTCGCCATGCCGGTACCGTAGTGCGCCTGGTCCCGACAGGAAGCTGGTTCCTTCCGCGAACCGCGCTGGCGACACTGTCGCGATGCACGTCTCCAGGATCGTTCCCGCAGCGTTTGGTGTTCTGCTGGCAGCCCAGGAAACGCCGCCGCGCCCACCCGGCGCCGAAGGCCGCCTGGCCCACACCGGCGCGTTCGTGATCGGCCGCGGCCAGCCGACCCAGTGGCAGAAACCCGCGTTCGCCTACGACGCCAAGGTCGCCACCGGCAGCAAGCACGCGAAGGTCGTGGTCGTGATCTACGATCCGATCCTGGAAGCGCACGGCGGCGTCCGGCTGACGCAGCACGTCAAGGCCGCCGACCCGCTGCACTACTCGCGGATCCTCGTCGACGTGATCCGGCAGGCGAGCTGGGGCTATCTCGACTACGAAATCGTCGATGTGCTGACCATCGACGGTTACCCGCGGAAGATCGACGGCTTCCGCTATGACGACGACACCTATCTCGCGGCCCGCGCCAAGAACGACTGGCAGCCGGCGCCGTCGAGCTACCGTTCGATCCTGGCCGAGAACGACCTGATCGAGCGCAGCAAGAAGGAAGGCATCACCGAGGTGTGGCTGTGGGGCGCGCCGGGCTTCCACTTCGACGAGTTCGCCGGGTTCGTCAAGGACCGCTACCAGCGCTTTGGACCGACCGACAACGAGTGGCTGTATCGGCCGTACGACATTCCGGGCGACGAGCTCGGACGCACGTTCTGGATCATGGGGTTCAACTACGAGGTCGGCCCCGACAACATGGTGCACAGCTACACGCACCGCGTCGAATCGCAGTGCGCGCTGGCGTTCGGCGACGGCATCTGGGATCCGAAGACGCTGCGCGACCCGTGGAACGCGTTCACGCTGTTGGAGATGGACTTCCCGGGGTTTCCCTCGATGGTCGGCAACTGCCACGTGCCGCCGAACGGCCAGTCCGGCTACGACTATGGCAACGCGCGCGCGGTGCCGAGTTTCGCCGATCAATGGGCGCGGTATCCGGATCTGCGCGGGACGCCGCGACCGGTGTCGAAGGAGGATTGGGGCGGCACGCAGTTCGGTTACCAGAAGTGGATCCTGGAGCGACTGCCGAAGGGGCCCGGCTACACCGCGCATGGCTACGCGAACTGGTGGGTCTACATCGGCAATGTCGATGGGGATCTGCCCGAACTGGCGGTGCCGGCGCCGGCGGGTGGGCCGTTGATGTTGCCGGAAGGGTTGCCGGCGGTGGCCGGGAAATAGCGCGCGGAACGGCGTGTTCCGCTCCGGCAGTGGTGTGTCGGCGGGGTGGAAGCGCAGGAGGTCGGCCGGGGATGACGACCGGCCGCGCGGCGGGCGCTCTCGCAGGGTTCGGGGAGTGTGCCGGCCGCTGGCGCTCTTGGCCGCCGCCATCGAGTTGATCCGGAAATCGGCTCGCGAACGCGGCGTCGCCGTGTAGAACAATGCCGAATCAGACATGAGTGCTGACGAACAAGTTCGGCGAACAGCGCGAACGGCGCGAACGTCAGCAATGGCGAAGGCGCCGCTGTTGCCGTTCCGGCCCGGACGCGGCGGCGCTCGCCAGGGAGCCGGGCGCAAGCCGAAGGGGCTCCAGGCCGGCGTTTCGCACGCGGCGCGAGCGCCGCTCGCGCCGCGTCACCCGGTGCACGTCACGATCAAGCTGCAGGCGCACCTGCCCCGTCTGCGTCGCCGCGACGAATACGCCGCGCTGCGCGCGGCGTTCGTCGCCGCGCACAGCGCGCAAGGCCACGGCGCCAAAGGCACCGTGGCCGTCTTCCGCCTCTGCCACTTCGCCATCCTCAATGACCACATCCACCTGCTGGTGGAAGCTCGCAATCGCCAGTCCCTCAGTCGTGGCCTCCAGGGTCTGCTGGTCCGGATCGCCCGGGCCCTGAACCGCCTATGGCAGCGCCACGGCAAGGTGTTCGCCGACCGCTACCACGACCACATCCTGCAGAGCCCGCGCGAGACGCGGAACGCACTGAAGCACGTCCTGCAGAACGCGCGTCACCATGCGGCCAAAGGCCGCATGGTGGACGCGACGGCGCCGATCGACCGCTTCTCCTCGGCGCCCTGGTTCGATGGATTTCGCCAGACCATTCGCGTTCGTGGACTGGAAGCGATCGTGCGGCCGGTCGTCAATCCGGAGACCTGGCTGCTCCGGGTCGGGTGGCGCCGGCATGGGTTGCTGGACGTCTGGGCGGGTGTGAGCGGGTAGGGCCTTCGCGCCGCCGAGGCCACGGCTGGCCGGACCCGCGCAGCGGGTCCGGCCAGGCGTGAGTGGCGCCGCCCGCAACTTCGCAATAAAACGTTGCGGTTCCCGTCCTTGGCGCCGCCCGCATGACCAGATCCGCCACCGAAACTGCTGTCGATGCGTTCGCGCGCAAGACCACTCTGTGCGCGTTTGCCGTTGGCCTGCTCCGCGGCCTGGCTGTGGTCACCGCCGCAGCAGCAGCAGCGCTGCTGCTGCTGCGTGCCTTTGGCGGCTACCTCGCCCCGTCGCCGTGGTGGGCTTTGGCGGCGCTGCCGGCCATCGCGTTCGCGGTCTTCCACGCGCGGCGCCAGGCCCTCGGGCCGGCTGCGGCGGCCCACCTCGATCGCCGCCTGGGCCTCGACGGCCTGCTGCTGGCGACCCTCGAGTCCGAACCGCCGGTCCCGGTCTGGCAGGCGCGCGTGCTCGCGGCGTTGCCGCGAGCCCGCGGTGTGGCTCCCCGCGTCACCTGGCGCCCGTTGTTGCCGCCAGCCGCGCTCGGCGGCCTGCTGCTGACCGGTGCGGCCATGCTGCCGCCGCCGGATCCGCTGGCGCCGACGACGGTCCCCACCGCGGTGCAGATGCAGGTCGACCGGCTGGCCGAAAAGCTGCGCGACCTGCAGCAGGCGTTGCCCGAAGACACTCGCGAAGATCTCGAGCAGAAGCTGCAGGAGTTCGCGCGCCGCCTCGATGCAGGTGACGTTCCGGAGTGGACCGAGCTCGATCGGGTGCAGGATCGGCTCGAGCGCGAACAGTTGCTGCAGCTGGCGCAGGAACGCGCGGCTGCCGATGCGGCGCGGGCGATGCAGCAGAGTGGCAGTTCCAACCCGGCAACTGCGGAAGCGGTCGCCGCGCTGGCCAAGGCCATGGCCGCCGCCGGTTTGCTCGACAAGTTGCCGCCGTCCGCGATGCAAGCACTCGCACAGGCCGCGCTCGAGTCGGGCTTCGACCCCGCGCAACTGCCGCAGGATGCCGCCGCGCTGCAGGCGCTGGCCGACGCACTGGCGGCCGCCGCGGGCGACCTCGAGGCCGGTCCTGCCGGCCTGGATGCCGCGCAACTCGCCGACCTGCAGCAACTGCTGCAGCAACGCGGACTCGGCCAGGGCCAAGAACACGTGCACGGCCCCGAATGCGCCGGCGGCACTTGAAGCGGTTCCGGCACCGAGCCCGGTGGGCTCGGCAAGCGCGCAGGCGGTGGCCGCGGCGGCATCGATCGCGGCCCCGGCCACGTCGCGCTCGACTTCAGCAACGATTCGCAGGGCGGCGCCGGGAAGATCCTGCCGTTGCCCAAGGGACACGGCGGCGGTCGCGACTGGGTTCCGGTCGGCAGTTCGCCGAGCGAGCCGAAGGTCGATCCGCAACGCACGACGACCGGCGGCAACGCCGGCGACACGGGAACAGGTGGTCCGACGTGGCAGTTGCATCTGCCGCCGCGGCATCGCCAGGTGTTGCAGCGTTTCTTCGGCAACCAGGAAAAGCGATGACCGTGACGATGCTCGGCGACGCGCAGGTGGCGCGTGGCCGTGAACTGTCCGGCCGGGTCCGCAGCGGCCTCGAGCAGGTGCTGTTGGGTCAGGCTGATCTGATCGATCTGTGTCTGATCGCGCTGTGCGCGCGCGGGCACCTGCTGCTCGAAGGCCTGCCGGGACTCGGCAAGACCGAACTGGTCAAGGCGCTCGGCCGGCTGCTCGGCCTGCAGTTCAAGCGCGTGCAGTTCACGCCCGATCTGCTGCCCGGCGACATCACCGGCGGTCCGATCCTGCAGGAGAAGGACGGCCAGCGGCAGTTCGTGTTCTCGCCGGGGCCGCTGTTCGCCAACGTCGTGCTGGCCGACGAGATCAACCGGGCGTCGCCGAAGACCCAGTCGGCGCTGCTCGAGGCGATGCAGGAACGGCGGGTCACCGTGCTCGGCGAGACCCACGCGCTGCCGCAACCGTTCTTCGTACTGGCGACGCAGAACCCGATCGAACTCGAAGGCACCTACCCGCTGCCGGAAGCGCAGCTCGATCGCTTCCTGTTCAAGGTCGAGGTGCCCGGCGTCGACGCCGACGTGATGACTTCGATCCTGACCGGTCGGCGGCGCGGCGAACCGCCGGTGCTGGCGATGGCGTTGTCGGCGGCAGAACTCGGCGAACTGTTCGCGCTGGTCGATGGCGTGTTCTTGCCGCAACCGGTCGCCAACTACATCGCGCGACTCGTGGCGGCGACGCATCCGCAGCGCACGGAGTGTCCGCCGGAGTTGCAGCAGGGCATCCGCTTCGGCGCGTCGCCGCGCGCGGCGATCGCGATCGCGGAAGCGGCGCGGGCGGCGGCGTTGCTGGCGGGCCGGCCGAATGTCGATTTCGCCGATGTGCAGCGCGTGGCGCCGGCGGCGTTGGCCCACCGGTTGGTGTTGCAGCACACCGCGACGCTGGCGGGTACCAGCGCCAGTGCCTTGGTGCGCACGTTGCTCGCCGCGGTGCCGGTGGTCGGTCGGCCATTGCCGGAGGCGGTGCGATGAGCGCTCGAACTGCCAGCCTCCGGTTGTTGCTGTTGGTGGTCGTGCTGGCGGCCCTGCCGGCGCAGGATCGCAAGCAGCACGTCCGGCAGGTCGACGGCCAGCCGGTCTGCACCGTCGTGACGCTGAAGACCCCGGGAGCCAATCGTCGGGGCGGCCAGGGCTACGTGCTGATCGATGCCGTCAGCAACGATGGCCAGGCGCACCGGGTGTCGCTCCGCCTGTGGACGCCGCAGGGAGCCGAGCCGTTCGTCGAACTGGCGCGCGTGCTCGAGGTCGGTCCCGGCGAACAGGCTCGCGCGGTGTTGCCGCTGCCCTGCGGCCGCATGGATCCGGGGCTCGAAGTGGTGATCGATGGCGACGACCGCAACTCGGAATGGCCGACTCATCGCGGCGAGACCACCGCGGCGCTGATCGTGACCGATCGCCCCGACCGGACCGCGGAGTCGGGCGCCTTGGCAACCGCGGTGTTGCAGATCGCAGGCGGCGGCTCCCCGCCGGCGATCTTGCCGAGGTTGCCCGGTGAACTGCCGAACGACTGGGCGCTGTTGTCGGGCTTCGACCTGATCCTGGTCGATGGCGCCAGCAAGTTGTCCGCCGAGGCGATGGAGGTTCTCCGCCGCTACGCGTTCGCCGGTGGTCGGCTGGTCGTCGGGCGCGCCGATCGCTTGCCACCCGGACCGCTGGCGACCGCCTGCGCCCAACTCGATGTTCCCGGGCGGATCGGGCTTGGCCGGCTTGCCGTCGTCGGCCAGTTGACCGCCGAGTTCGCCGATCAGGTGCAACCGATGTTCGCGGGCAAACTCGATGCGGCCAGCGGACCGGCACCCGCCGGATTCTGGTCGTCGCTGGCGATTCCAGGACTCGGCAAGCCGCCGGTGAAAGTGTTCCTGCTGGTGATCCTCGCGTTCGCGGTCCTGATGGGGCCGGTCAACATGGGATGGTTGCGCAAGCGGCGCCGGCCGCTGCTGGCTTTGGTCACCGTGCCAGCCATCGGCTTGGGCACCACGGCGTTGATCCTCGGCTACGGCTTCTTCCACGACGGCTTTGGCATCCGTGGCGTGCAGCGATCGCTGTCTTTGCTCGACCAGCGCTCGCACGAGGCCGCCAGCGTCGCGGCGCGGACGGTGTTTGCCGGTCTGGCGCCGGATCGTCTCGACCTGCCCGCCGGCACGGTGCTGTCGGCACCGCGGCTCGTCTTTGGCGACGATGGGCACATGGACGGCGGCACGCTGCCGTCGCGGACGCCAACGGTGTTGACGACGGCCTGGCAGGGCACCGCACGCCAGCGGCTCCGGTTCCGGCAGGTTGCCGACGACACGCTCGAGGTGCTGACCGATACCGAACTGCGACCGGCCGCCGGCACTCCGATGTTCGTCCGGTTGCCGGATGGCACGTGGTTCCACGGCACCGACGGCAGGCTGCAGCGGTTGGCGGGCAACAAAGTGCGCCCGGCGTGGCAGCGCCTGGCCGAGCGGCTCGGCGAACTGGAAACCGACCCGGATCTCGAACCCAGTAACTGGTCGACGACCGGGGAACGGCAGAAGAGCTTCGCCAACTATGTGCAGCAGCAATTCGGGGGGATGCTGGAGCCTGGCAGCTACCTGCTGTTGTCCGACGCCGCGCCGTGGGCGCCCGATCATGGCCTGCGCGCGACCTGGCACCTGACGCAGCACTGGGTGCATGGTCGCTTCGGCGAGGAGGATGTCGTCCGATGAGCACGCTGCTGCACGTGCGCGATCTGTCGCGCAGCTATGGCAAGGTCAAGGCCGTCGGCAACCTGTCGTTCGAGATGGGCAAGGGCCAGGTGACCGGCTTCGTCGGTCCCAATGGCGCCGGCAAGACCACGACGATGCGGATCATCGCGACGCTCGACATCCCCGACGACGGCGATGTGTTCGTCGACGGCAAGTCGGTGCTGGTGGATCCGCGCGCAGTGCGGATGCGGATCGGCTACATGTCCGATCAGTTCCATCCGTATCCGAATCTCGATGTGTTGCAGTACCTCGATTTCTTTGCGCGGGCCTATGGCCTGCGCGGGCGCAATCGGCTGCACACGATCCGTTCGGTGGCGGCGTTCTGCGGGCTGCTCGAGTTCGCCGATCGGCCGGCGACCGGCTTGTCCAAGGGCATGGGCCAGCGGCTGCACTTGGCGAAGACGTTGCTGCACGATCCGCTGCTCTTGGTGCTCGACGAGCCGGCCTCGGGTCTCGATCCGCGCGCGCGCATCGAGTTCCGCGCGCTGCTGAAAGAACTCGCCGCCGCCGGCAAGGGCATCCTGATCAGTTCCCACATCCTGCCCGAACTCGGCGAGACCTGCGACTCGGTGATCGTGCTCGAGAAGGGCAGGCGGATCATCGCCGGATCGATCGCCGAGATCGCCAGGAGCGTGCAGAAGGACCAGGCCGTGTCGATGCGCGTGCTCGAACGCGCCGATCAGGCCGAACGGTTCCTGCTGACGCAGCCGCTGGTCGACCAGGTCGTGGTCGAGGGTGAGCTGCTGCGCTTCCAGTTCGCCGGTGACGACGCCGGACTGGCGGCACTGCTGCAGCGCGCGGTGGCCGGCGGCCTGCCGGTCGTCGAACTGTCGCGCTCGGCGACCAACCTCGAAGACATCTTCCTGCACACGACGAAGGGGAACCTGCAATGAGCGCCACCGCCCCGATGCCGCCGGAGGCCGCCGCGGTGAGCGCCGCCGAGCCGTTGGCCCTGTCCTGGTTCGAGCGCTGGTCCGACCGGTTGAACCCGATCCTGGTCCGCGAGGTCCAACAGGCGGTCAAGGGCCGCATGTTCTTCCTCGCCGTGCTGGCGGCGCTGGTGGTCAGCATCGGCATCGCGATCGTCGTCGCCATCGATCTGAACGTCACCGCCGACGATGGCCGCGACGTGTTCAACGCCGGGCTCGCGTGCCTGGTGCCGCTGGTGCTGTTCATCGTGCCGATGCAGGCCTACCAGGCGATGCGGATGGAACTGCGCGCCGGCATCGTCGAGCAGTTGCTGTTGTCGAAGCTGCGGCCGTGGCGGATCGTGCTCGGCAAGCTCGGCACCGCGATGGTGCAGTACTTCCTGTTCCTGTCGGTGCTGGCGCCGGTGTTGTCCTTGACCTACCTGCTGCGCGGCGTCGATCTGCCGTCGATCGGTTGGAGCCTGATGTTCTCGCTGGTGTTCTGCCTCGGCGCCACGGCGTGCGCGGTGTCGGCAGCGGCGCAGGGGGTGATCCCCGGGCTGCAGCCGCTGGCCAACCTCGGCATCGCCTTCGGGCTCGGCATGGGCACCATCGGCATGATGGTCTATGTCGGCGACGGCGAATACCTGCGCGATCTCGGCTGGGGGACCCGGTCGGCGGAGTGGGCCCTGATCGTCACGACGATCGTCGGCGGGACGCTGTGCGGCATCGTGCTGTCGGCGATGGTCGCCGCCAGCCTGTTGACGCATGGCTTCGAGAACCGCTCGACGCCATTCCGGTTGTTCCTGATCGGCATGGTCGTGGTGACGGTGGGCTGGGTCTGGGTGTTCGCGCCGCCGACGGCGATGCGCTACGTGTTGCCGGGCATCGCGACGTTCCTGGCGCTGCTCGGCGCGGGCTTTGGCATCTTCATGGTCACCGAACCGCAGCACCTGTCGCCGCGCGCGCGGGCGCTGGCGCCGAAGTCGCGGCTGCTCAGTGTGCTGGTCGCGGCGCTGTTGCCGGGCCGCGACCGCGGCCTGCTGTTCATGATCCTGTACCAGGCGCTCGTCGCCGGCGTCGTCGGGGTGTCTTGGGTGGCAGCCGGTGGGATGTCGGGAACGATGTCTGCACGCGGGATGTGGGAGGTCTACGGTTTCACGCTTGCCTACGTGCTGATCTACCTGTGCCTGGGACGCTTCGTCCGGACGTTGCTGCCGGCGACGCCGATGGGTGGCAACCTGGGGCGCATCGCGATCCCGCTGCTGGTCATGGTGTTCACGATCGTGCCGTTCCTGTTCGACGCGCTGGTCCAGGGGCACGTCCGTGGCTGGCATGTCGGGCATGCGCTCGATCCGTTCTTCACGATCGAAAAGTTCGCCTGGCGCGATCGCGGCGAGGACGTGATCGTCGGTCTGTTGATCCTGGCCGGCGTGTTGGTGGCGTTGTCGCTGCCCGCGCTGCTGCGCGGTCTGGCCGAGGCCGCGGTTGCGCGCCAGGCAGCCATGGCGGCGGCGGCGGTAGCGGCGCGGCCGGCGGAGCAAGACGGTGCGGCCTGACCTGGCCGAAGCGGCGAAGACCTTTCGGCTCGCGACGGGGCCAGCGCGCTGGCGCGGCCGCAGCGGCAACCGCCGCGGGCTCGGCGTCGGCAGTTCGCAGGAGTTCCTGGACTTCCGCGACTACTCGCCGGGTGACGATCTGCGGCATCTCGATTGGCGCGGCTACGCGCGCACCGATCAGTTGAAGGTGCGGCTGTTCCAGGAGGAGGTCGCGCCGCATGTCGATGTCGTCGTCGATGGTTCGGCATCGATGGCGTCCACGCCGGCGAAGGAACGCGCGACCCGTGATCTGGTGCAGTTGTTCGCCGCCTGGGCGGCCCGCGAGGGCAGCCGCGCGCGCTGTCTGCAGGCCGGTGGCGGCGATCTCGGCGATGCCGAGCGGCATGCCTTCGCTGGTGGTGCACCGTTCGCCGCGCCGGGCCTGCTGCTGCGCCAGCGCGGTCTGCGGGTCGTCGTGTCCGACTTCCTGCAGCCCGACGATCCGGCCCCGGCCTTGCGCCGCATCGCGGCCGGCGCCGCTGGTCTCGTCGTCGTGCACCTGCTCGACCCGTGGGAACGCCAACCGCAGGAACTGGGCGCGACGACGCTGCGCGACTGCGAGTCGGACGCCTGGCTCGAGGTGCAACTCGATGCCCGCACGCTGACCGCCTACCAGGGCCGCCTGCAGCGCCTGTGCGAAGGTGTGCAGCACGCGGTGTTGTCGCTCGGCGGCCTGTTCGTCGCTGCCAGCGCGGCGTCGCCCGGGGAACTGTGCCGTCGCCATCTGCTGCCGGCCGGCGTCGTGGAGCCTGCGGCATGATCGCGTTGACGCTGAGCATGCCACTCGGCTTGCTGGCGCTTGGCGCCGTGCCGGCAGTGATCGCGCTGCACCTGTTTCGCCGCCAGTTGCGGCAACGGGTCGTCGCCGGACTGTTCCTGTTCACCGGCCAACGGCTGGTTGCCGACGCCGGCCGCAAGAAGACCAATCTGCTGCGCACGCCGTCGTTGTGGCTCGAATGTCTGGCGGCGGTGCTGCTGGCGCTGTGGCTCGCCGGGCCGTCGTTCGGCGGCGTCGCCGCGCGCCACGTCGTGATCGTGCTCGACGACTCGGCGTCGATGGGAGCGTTGGTCGACGGCCGTTCGCTCGCCGACCTGGCCATCGCCGACCTGCAGTCCCGGCGCGGCGAACTGGCCAGCGGCGATCGGCTGACCGTGCTGCGCACCGGTGTGCGGCCCGACCTGCTGCTCGGGCC
Source organism: Planctomycetota bacterium (assembly GCA_016713175.1). Classification (GTDB taxonomy): domain Bacteria; phylum Planctomycetota; class UBA1135; order UBA1135; family UBA2386; genus JADJPQ01. The sequence goes on along the minus strand of JADJPQ010000002.1, from coordinate 520,766 downwards.
GCGCGCCTTGCCGGCCGAACTGATGTCGGCGCTGCCGCGTTGGCGGCCGGCGCGACCGCATCACGATCTGCAACCGGCCCTCGACCAGGCGCGCGAACTGGCCGGCGCCGATGGCGCGGTGTGGCTCTACACCGACCGCGCGCCGTTGTCCGGCAACGACGATGTCGAGGTGGTGGCGTTCGGGCACGCGTCGGGCAATGCGGCGATCCTGTCGGCGCAGCGGTTCCCCGGTGCGGAACACGACGAACTGCGCGCGACGATCGCTGGCTTCGCGGGTGCCGTGGTCACGCAGTTGACGGTGCTGGCCGGCGATCGGCCGATCGCGACGCAGTCGTTCGACCTCAGCGCCGGGCCGGCGTCGTTCGCGTTGCCGCTGCCGACGGCCACCGAGGCGTTGACGCTGCGGCTGTCGCCGGATGCGCTGCCGATCGATGACGAAGTGTTGCTGCTGCCCGAAGCGCCGCACACGGTCGCGATCTGCGACCTGCTGTCGCCGGAGCAACGCACGGCACTGGAACTGCCGCGGGCGCTGGCCGCACTGTCCGGCTGGCGCAGCGAGGCCAATCCGCTCCATGCCCAACTGGTGATCACGACGGGTCCCGGGGCGTTGACCGCCGGCCAGACCGAACTGGTGATGGCACCCGGCGACGGCGAACGGCAGGCCTGGCGCGGTCCGTTCACGATCGACCGCAGTCATCCGTGGTTGCTCGGCGTGCGTTTGCAGGGCGTGATCTGGCAGGCCGGGACCCGGGCGCTGCCCGGGCGCGTGCTGGTCGCCGTCGGCAACCAGTCGCTGCTGGCCGAAGACGATGCCGGTTCCGGTCGACGCCTGTGGCTCAATCTCGATCCGTCGCTCGGCAACGTGCCCCGCGCGCCCGATTGGCCGCTGCTCCTGGCGAACGTGCTCGATTCGTGTCGTCCCGAAGTGCCCGGACCCGAACGGACCAACCTGCGGGTCGGTGATGAAGCGCGCTGGCGCCGCGCGATGCGCACCGACATCGCCGATGCCGACCTGACGTTGGTGGCGCCCGATGGCAGCCGGCAGCCCGGCCGCGGTCTGCGCACGCTCGGCTGGGTCGGTGAGCGGCCGGGTCGCCATGTCGTCGTCGATGCGCAGGGCCGGGAGCTGGGCGCGTTCGCGATCCGCTTCCACGATCCGGCCGAGTCCGACCTGGCGGGCGCGGCCACGCTGCGGCGCGCGGCGACACCGCGGCAGGGAGCGGCGGGCCCGCTGCGCGACACGTCGTTCGAGCGCAGGCTGCTCGCGGTGCTGCTGCTGCTGACTCTGCTGGCCGACTGGTGGGTGCTCGGCCGGAGGTCGCCATGATCCGCTTCGTGTCGCCGGAGGCGTTCCTGTTGCTGCCGGTCGCGGTGCTGCTGCTCCGCTGGCGGCTGTGGCCGCGACCGTTCGTCGGCACGCTGCGGGTGCTCGCACTGATCGCCATCGTGGCGTTGCTGGCGGGACCGTACGTGCCCGGCGAGGCCGATGGTCGCGATGTCGTGCTGGTGCTCGATCGCTCGCGCTCGATGCCGAGTCATGCCGGCGCCGCCGCCCAAGAACTGGTCGACCAGGTGGTCGCACGGCTGGAGCCCGGCGATCGGATCGGCCATGTCGCGTTCGGCCGCAAACCGGCGGTCGAGCAATTGCCCGGCCCGCCGTGGCAGCAACTGCCGGCCACGCGCCAGCTCGATCCCGACGGCAGCGACATCGCCGCGGCCGTCGACGCCGCCCTGGCGACGATCCCACCCGGCCGGCACGGTTCGCTGTTGCTGATGTCCGACGGGGAACACACTGGCGGCGAAGTCGAAGCGGCGGCGCGCGCGGCACTGCGGGCCGGTCTGCGGATCGATGCGGTGCACCTGCCCGGCACGGCGACCGAAGGCGCGGCGATCGAAGATGTGATGGCCCCGGGCGAGGCGGCATTGCAGGAGCCGTTCGCGCTGTCGGCGTTCGCCTGGGCCAGCACCGCCGGCAAGGGACGCTACCGGTTGCTGCGCGGCGACGCGCTGGTGGCCGAGGGCGACGTCGATTTGCAGCCGGGGCGCAACCTGCTGCAGTTCCGCCAGGCGCTGCCGGAACCAGGCGTTCACGTGTTCACCGTCGAGGTCAAGGTCGACGGCGATCGGTCGCCGGCCAACGATCGCGGCCAGGTCGCGGTGCGCGCGGTGGCGCCGGCGCGCGTCTTGTGCGTGACGCCCGGTGGCCGCGACGACCGGCTGAGCCGTTCGCTGCGCGCCGCCGGTCTCGACGTCGTCACCGCCGCGGCGGCGGCGGCGCCGTTGCAGCTCGATCAACTCGACGGCTTCCGCGTCGTGATCCTGGAGAACGTTGCGGCCGGCGAGCTGCCGAGCCCGGCCTTGCCGGCGCTGCAGACGTGGGTGCGGCATCTCGGCGGCGGTCTGCTGATGACCGGCGGCAAGGCGGCGTATGGCGTCGGCGGCTACCACCGATCGGCCGTCGAGGATGTGCTGCCGGTGACGATGGAGATGCGCGACGAGCAGCGCCGATTCGGGCTGGCGATGGCGATCGCGCTCGATCGTTCGGGATCGATGCAGGCGGCCGCCGGCGATGGCACCAAGATGGACCTCGCCAACCGCGGCACCGCGACGGCGGTCGAACTGCTGTCGGCGATCGATGCGGTGGCCGTGATCGCCGTCGACTCGGCGCCACACCTCGTCGTGCCGATGACCCCGGTGCAGGACAAGGCCGGCATCAGCAGCCAGGTCCGCGGCATCGAGTCCGGCGGCGGCGGCATCTACGTCGGCGCCGCGCTCGAGGCGGCGGCGACTGAACTCGGCAAGGCGACGCAACAGAACCGCCACATCGTGCTGTTCGCCGATGCCGCCGATGCCGAGGAACCCGGCGATTACAGGACGTTCGTGCCGCAGCTGGTTGCCACCGGCGTCACCGTGTCGGTGATCGGCCTCGGCCAGCCGTCCGATCCGGATGCCGCGCTGCTCGAGGAGATCGCCAGGCTCGGCAACGGGCGCTGTCAGTTCGTCCAGGATGCGACCGATCTGCCGCGGGTGTTCGCGCAGGAGACGATCCAGGTGGCCAAGTCGGCGATGGTCGAGCAGCCAACCCAATGTCGCGTGTTGCCGGCACTGGCCTCGTTGGGCGGCATGCCGGCCGCGATGCCGACGCTCGGTGGCTACTCCCTGGCATGGCCGCGACCACGGGCCGAACTGGCGCTCGAGACGATCGATGACCAGAAGGCCCCGATGCTGGCCTACTGGCAATGCGGGCTCGGTCGTTCGGCGGCGTTCCTCGGCGAGGCCGATGGCGACCTGTCCGGCGAACTGGCGAGCTGGAACGGCTACGCCGAGTTCTTCGGCACGTTGACGCGTTGGCTGGCCGGCGGGGCCGCCGAAGGCATCTGGGCCGAATTCCGCCGCGACGGCGACGTGGGTGTTCTGGCGCTCGAAGTCGAGGAAGCGGCGGCGCCGCTGCTCGATCGCGCGCGTGGCGTGGTGGCGACCCCGGATGGCCGCGCGCTCGACATGGTCTGGCAACGGCTGTCGCCGACGCGGCTCGAGGCGCGGGTGCCACTGCTGACCGATGGCGTCTACCGCGGTGCCGTGCAGGTCGGGGACGTCGCGGTGCGGGTGGCGCCGTTGTGCCTGCCGTACTCGCCGGAGTATGCGCCGCGGCCCGATCCACGGGCGGGTGAACGGCTGTTGCGGCGGATCGCGGCGATCACTGGCGGCACCGTCGGGCCATCGGCAGACGCGATCGTCGCCGGACCGCGCCGGGCGCCGGGTTTGCAGGATCTGACGACGCTGTGCGCGCTGCTGGGCATCGCGTTGCTGCTGGCGGAGATCGCCGTGCGGCGGCTGCAGGTCGTGTTGCCGCGCCTGCGGGTGCCGGTGTGGTGGTTGCGCCGGCGAGCCGCGGCCGCTGCTGCGGCAGCGCAGGCCGACGCCGCGAACGTCGCCGTGCCGTTGCCGGCACCGCGATTCCCGGCGCCGACAGGTTCGCCGCCGCCGTCACCTGCCGCCCCCGTGGTGCCGCCGCCGCCGGCACCGGTGGCCACGCCGCCACCGCCCGCGCCGGGCACCGGGACGACCCTCGACGCGCTCGCGCGCGCTCGGCGCCGCGGCGGGCGTTCGTAGTCCCGACTCGGGGCGCGCAGCCGAGGCGTCGTTGCACTACCTTGCCGGAATGCGCGTTCTCGCCGCGTTGCTGCTGCTCGGAGTCGGTGCGTTCGCGCAGTCGCCGCCGCAAGTCGTGCGTACGCGGGACGAATTGGTCGTCGCGGTTGCCGCAGCGAAGCCAGGCGACCGGATCGAGATCGCGTCCGGTGAGTATGCCGGCGGACTCACGTTCGAACGCCTGCACGGCGCGCCTGCTCGACCGATCGTCATCGCCGGCAGCGACCCGGCCAGACCGCCGCGCTTCGTCGGCGGTGGCTGCGGCATGCATCTGGTCGATCCACGGCACGTCGAACTGCGCGATCTGCGGTTCGAGAAGGCCACCGGCAACGGCGTCAACGTCGACGACGGCGGCGTGCATGATCCTGCGCCACGCGGGCTCGCGCTGCACCGGCTCCAGGTCGCCGACGTCGGCCCCCGCGGCAACTGCGATGGCATCAAGTTGTCCGGTCTGACCGGCTTTCTGGTCGCCGATTGCGCGATCGAACGGTGGGGCATCGGCGGCGGCAGCGGCATCGACATGGTCGGTGCCACGATGGTGTGATCGAGCGCTGTACGTTCCGCCACGCCGAGGACGCCGGTGCGACCGGTGCGAGCGGCGTGCAGGCCAAGGGCGGCAGCAGCGCGATCGCGATCCGCGACAGTGAGTTCGAACACGCCGGCAGCCGCGCGCTGAACCTCGGTGGCAGCACCGGAACGGCCTTTTTCCGGCCGCCGCTGGCAGCGTGGCTGGGCGACCGCTTCGAGGCGAAGGACCTCGTCGTCGAGAACAACCGGTTCGTCGGCAGCGACGCAGCAGTTGCTTTCGTCGGCATCGATGGCGCGGTCGTGCGGCACAACACCTTCGTCGAGCCGCGGCGGTGGGTCGTCCGGATCCTGCAGGAGACGCGCGAAGTGGGATTCCTGCCGTGCCGGAACGGCGTGTTCGAGCGCAATCTCGTGGTGTTCCGATCGTCGTGGTCGAGCGGCGGTGTCAACGTCGGCGACGCGACGGCGCCGACCACGTTCGTGTTCGCGAACAACTGGTGGTGGTGCGTCGATCGGCCAGAGCGCAGCGAACCGCGATTGCCGGTCCAGGAAAGGGCCGGCGTCCATGGCCGCGATCCGAAGCTGCGACCGGATGGGCGGCTTGGCGAAGACAGTCCGGCGAAGGGTTACGGCCGCGACCGCTGAAGCCTTGCCGCCTCAGCTCTTGTCGCCCGCCGCCCGGTATTCCCCGAGCACCCGCCGCAGGATCGCGATGTCCGACGCGAACGACTCCGGCAACAGCGGGCCGAACGAGAACCGGAAGAACGACGCGTACGGCGACCGATAACCCGGATCCTTGTCGTGCGGCCGCGCCATGTCGCAGTCGAAGCCCTTCAGGATCGCCGCGCCGTGCTTGAACAGCCGGCGGTTGAGCCCGTCGGCATCGAGGCCATCCGGCAGTTCGAGCCAGTGGTAGAAGCCGCCGTCGCCGGTGTGGACGCAAAGCCCCAGGCTCGCGAACGCCTCGCCGTAGCGCTGCCGTTGCTGGCTGTAGTGCCGTTCGACGGCGTCCCGCGCCTGTGCGACCCGACGAGGTTCGAGCAGCTTGACCGCGTAGAGCTGTGACGGATGGCTGATGCCGCCCATGCCGAAGCTCGAGAAGTTGCCCAGCGTCTCGATGTTCTTCCGGCTCGCGATGATCCAACCGACGCGGATACCCGGGCACTGCAGACCCTTGGTGCAGGCGCCGGCCAGGAACACGTTGCTGTTGTCGAGGTCCTTGACGTAGCGGATGCCGCTGACGCCCTTGGACGCGTGGAACATCTCGTAGGCTTCGTCGAGCAGGATGCCGTTCTTTGGCTGCTCGGCCAGCGCGATCAGTTCGGCCAGTTCGGCGCCGCTGCGCGTGTGCCCGGTCGGGTTGCCCGGATTCGAGATGACCGGCAGCAGGTGGGTCTTGTCGTTGAGGCCCGTGCGATCGAAGTACGCGGCGTTGGCGGGATGGAAGCCGTTCTCCTTGGTGAACGGCACGACGCGCCAATTGGTCCCGGTCTGCGTCAGGATGTCGAGGTAGGCCGGCCACTCGACGTTGCCGATCCGCACTTCGACGTGCTTCTTCAGGAAGGCCAGCACGGCGTAGATGCCGGGCCGGCCGCCGGCGAACACCATCACGTTCTCGGGAGCGATCTTGCTGCCGTAGAAGCTGTTGTAGTGATCGGCGATCGCGGTGCGCAGCAGCGGATGGCCCCACGCCTTCGGATAGAGGCGGTCGTCGTCGGTCACGTCGATGCTGCCCGGCAGTTCGGGCCCGCCGGCCAGTCGCGACGTCAGCGGAAAGCCCTGCGACCACGGATGCGTGCCGGGCGAGCCCATGAACTGGCCGAAGCTGTCGCGGAACGCGTACAGCGTCTCGTAGATGCCCATCGGCGGGCAGTTGTCGGAGAGGAACGAGGCTCGGTTCATGGCGCGGCGGGGATCGTGGGGGGAGAGACCCCGACGATCGCCGGTCCATGGGCCCCGGTCAAATGCAACGCGGCGCCGCGCTACCTGGCCTGTGCCGCGGACCAGGCCCGTCCGGCCGCGCTGAGGCCGTGGCTGCCGGCGGTCCACAACCAGTCCACCGCGGCTTCGGCCCATCGCCAGTCGAGCAGGCAACCGAGCAGCAACACCAGCGCGATCGGCATCGCGACCCGACCGACCGCCAGCGTCATCTTGAAGATGGCGTGCAGCACGAGCAGGGCGAGGAAGGCGCCAAAGAACGTGATGCCGACCGCGATCGCGGTCGCCAGCAGATCCGGGTCGTAGCTGTGGTGGACGAAGCCGGCGAACGCGCCGCCCAGCGCGGCGATACCGGCAAACGTGCCCGATGGGTCGCGCTTGACCGGCGCCGGCAGCGGGGCCGGGTGGGTCACCTGGGGCACGGGTGGCGGGTTCAGGGTGGTCATTGCGGTGGTGCCCGGATTGCGGGCGCAACCGAGCCGGATGCCGCCCTGCGGCACTGGTCGGCCGGTATTCGAAGATGTCGAACCCGGACCATCGGCGGCGACGCCGCCGCCGTCGGGTATCGTCGGGTCGTGAAGTTCGGACTGAACCTGCTGCTGTGGACCACCCATGTGACCCAAGGCCACGAACGCGAACTGGTGTTCGCCAAGGCCTGCGGCTTCGATGGCGTGGAAGTCCCGCTGTTCGAAGGCGATCCCGATCACTACGCGCGCCTGGCGCTGCTGCTCGACCGGATCGGTCTGCGCCGGACCTGTTCGATGGGCCTTGCGCCCGAGCACAATCCGATCGCCAGGGATCCGGCCGTCCGGCGCGCCGCCGCGGCGCGGCTGCGTTGGGGGGTCGACTGCGCGACCGCGCTCGGCGCCGAGACCCTGTGTGGGCCGTTGCACTCGGCGTTCAAGGTGTTCGTCGGTCGGGGGCCCGATCGCGACGAAGTGCAATGGAGTGCCGAGGCCCTGCGGAACGCGGCGCAGGCGGCGACGCCGTCAGGTCTGCTGATCGCGCCCGAGGCGTTGAATCGTTTCGAGTGCTACCTGGTCAACACCGCGGCGCAGTTGCGGGAACTGTGCGAACTGGCGGCGCATCCGCTGGTCAAGGCGCACTACGACACGCATCACATGCACATCGAGGAGGCCGATCAGGGGCGCGCAATCGATCACTGTGCGCCGGTGCTGGGCCATGTGCACCTCAGCGAGAACGATCGCGGCGTGCCGGGCCGGGGCCAGGTGCATTGGCAACGGGCGTTCGAGGGGCTGCGTCGCAGCGGCTACGATGGCTGGTGCGTGATCGAGGCGTTCTCGCGCCGCGACGCCGCGTTCGCGGCCGGCATCCATGTCTGGCGCGACTACTTCGTGGCGCCGGAGGATGTCGGTCGCGAGGGGTTGGCGTTCGTGCGGCGGGGGCTCGGCTGAGCCGAGCTTCAGCGGAATGCCGCTGGCGGCCGCGGCCGCACGTCCAGGCGTTCGTAGTCGAACCCCGATTCGCGCGGCGCGTACGGCCCGACCGTCGTCACGTCGGCCCGTGCCGGCAGCAGGTTCTCGATGCCGAGGCCCCAGTAGACGGCGTTGACCAGCATTCGCCGTAGGTCCTCGCATTGAAAGTCGCGCGCACTGCCCATCGTGGTGTGGAACACCCGTGCGGTCTTGCCGGTCGCGCCGGTCCAGGTCTTCGCCCAGGCCACCGGCAGCGCTTCCTTGTCCTGGTTGGGCGCATCGTCGGGCCGCAGTCCCTGCAGTGGCTGGCCGAGCAGCAGCGGCGTGCAACCATCCGGCAGTCCGGCGCCTTGCGGATAGGTCCGATAGACATCCGACGGTCCGAACACATCGGCGACGCCGCGCAGGATCGCGTGGTCCTGGTTGGCGGTGACGACGATGCCGCGCGTCGCCTCGCGGTGCCAGCCGCCGTGATGATCGCGGAAACTGCCGCCGAGCACGTCGTCGCCGAAGCGGACGGATCGGTCGCCGACCTGGTAGGGGAACGGCCCGGCGAACCCGTGGTTGGCGGTGCGGATGCCGATCAGCGGCTTGCCGGAGTCGAGCCAGGCGATGCAGTGCGCGAGCTGGTCAGGCGGCAGCCGCATGAAGCGGTGCGACAGGATCAGCAGGTCGGCGTGGGCGAGGTGCTCCAGTCCGGGGATGTCGTGGTGACTCGCCGGGTCCTTTGGCGGCGCTTCGGCCGTCGGATCGACCATGCCGTTGCGATCGAGCGCGAACAGCACGGTGCAGTGGAACCCGTGCCGCGTCGCCAGGATCTTCGCCAGCATCGGCAACGATTCTTCGCTGCGGTACTCCTGTTCGGCTGCCACCAAGACGATGTGCCGGCCGGCGCCGGGCCCGTCACCGCCGACATACGTCAGCCAGCGCGGATCCTCGGGAACCGGGTGTCGGGTGGCGCAAGCAGTGAGCAGGAAGAGGGCAACGAGGCGTTTCATCGTCAGGGCTTCGGGATCCGGTTCAACGTGTAGAAGGCCTTGTCGTGCACCAGCGGCTTGCCGGCGCGACTCTGCAGACCGGTCAGCTGGAAAGCATGCACGTGCCCGGCGACGAGCCCGTCGACCACCAGCCGGACCCGACGCGGCCCATCGTTGGCAACCGCGGTCACTCGCGGCGTCGTCTGATCGATCTCCGGACTGCCGTAGTGTTCCTGATACCAATGCGTGAACGTGCTGAGCGCATAGGTGCCCGGCGCGGTCGCCGCCGCCGGATCGGGTTCTTCGGTGAAGGTCAGCAGGAACCCGTCGGGCCGCGCTTCGATGCGTTCGATCTCGAATGGCGTCACGCCGGTCCACTCGAGTCGTTCGAGCACGAAACTCTTGTTGCCGCGCACCGGCCAGCCGCGGTTGGTGCCGCCGGTGATCAGATAGCCGCGCGGCGAGAACTCGCAGGCTAGGATGCCGTTGCCGAGCCCTTCGCGGAACGGATAGCACGCGCCCTGCCAGACACCGTCGATCCGTTCGGTCGTCGCCCGCATCACGCAGCTGAGGCTGTAGTCGCCCAGGAACAACTGCCCCGCGAATGGCCCGAAGCGCCCGGCCGAGGGATCGACCCGGAACGTCGTGATCGATTGCCCCATCTTGCGGTACGGGAACACCACGGCGTACGGCACCAGTTGCGGGATGCGCGCACTCTCGATCGCCAGTCGCGAACGGCTGACCGGCTCGGCCGGCTTGCCGCCCATGACGGCGGCCAGCGGCAGGTCATAGGCGGGGAAACTGATCGGATGCCCCATGAACCCGCCGGGTCGCAGATGCTTCAGCGAGCACGAGCCGTTCCACGGGCCCTGGCTCTCGACGTAGAACATCTCGCCGGCCTCATTGGCGGCGACGCCGCCGGCGCTGCGGATGCCGCTGGCGATCGGGATCGAGCGGCCGTCGGCGGTGACCTGGAACGCAAAGCCGCGGAAATCGGCTTTGTAGTGATACGAATCCGACAGGCCAAGCACGACGTAGGTGCTGCCGTCCGGTTGCACCGGCGAGCCCCAGGCGAACTCGTGATAGTGGCCAAAACCCCAGACATCGCTGAGATTCTCGAAGCGATCGGCACGGCCGTCGGCATTCCGGTCGGTGATGCGCGTCACTTCGGTCTGCTGCGTGGCGTAGAACGCGCCGTCGCGGAAACCGAGGCCGAGCACTTCGTCGAGCCCGGCGGCGAACCGGTGCACGATCGGCGCCGGGATCGGCTCGAACGCGCCGTCGATCAGCAGGATCTCGCCCCGCCGCGTCCCCGCCGCCAGACGGCCTTCCGGCAGCGCGCAGAAGCTGCCGGCCTCGAGCTGCAGCTCGGGCGGCAGCGGCAGCTCGACGATCCGGTAGTGCGCGGCCTCGGCGGCGGCCGTGCCCCAGGCGTCGCCCAGTTCCTGCGCTGCGGCGGGGGTGCCGAAGCCGATGACCAGCGGCCAGAAGGCGCGGCTCATTTGCGTTCCTCGTGCCAGGCGTAGTCGATCTCGACCGTCGCGACACCTTGCCGTACGGCCAGCGGGATCCGCAGCTCGCGCATGCCCTCGCGGTCGACGAGGTCGGCGGTCGCGCCCCGGATCGTCAGGCGCAGATGGTCGCCGGCTCGGAAGGCGCCGTCGCCGACGGCCTCGACCCGGGCATCGCGAGCCGCCAGCAGCCACAGGTCGGCATCCGGATTGCCTTGGACCCGTATGCTCCGCCGCAGGGTCGGTGATGTGTCCCCACCTTCCCGCACCGCTTCGGTGATTTCGAAGTCGCCGATCGCGTAACGGAACGTCGGCCGTTGCTGCGCGTCGAGATCGTAGCCTAGCCATCGGTGGCCCAGTTCGCGGCGGCTTGCGGTGGGCCACGGCGCTGTCGCCGCCGGCAATTGGACGATCGTCGGGCCATCAGGCAGGCGAACCCGCCGGTCGCCGAGGATGCGGGCCTGGCCGCTGCCTTGACTCGTCCACACCGGCGCGGCGTCGACGAAGCGACCCCACCAGATCTGCTGGATGGCGAGGCGTTCGGCATCGAACGCGAGGTTGATGCCGCCCGGCAGCCCGACCGCGATGGCACGCTTGCCGGTGTCCTGCAGACTGCGGCGGAGGATCACGGCTTCGTCGCCGACCGTCAGTTCGATCGGCGGGCGGCGCATGCCGCTCGGCGACTGCACATTGCGGCCTTCCGCGAGATAGTGCCACATCGCGGCGATCTGGCGATCGGTGTCACCGCCGCCGAGCTCGGGTCGGGTCGAGATGCCGTCGGGGAAGAACTGCGGCATCAGCGTCGCCGGCTTGAAGCGGAACGGCGTGCGCAGGAAGTGCGCAAACCACTCCGGTCGCAGGCGGCGACCGGTCGACTCGACGAGGTCGATCGCCCCCATGCTGCCGGCCTGCGCGCCGGCAAAACGGTGGCAGGTGATGCAGTTCATGCCCTTGTCGCCGACGAGTTCGCGGCCGAGATCGCGTTCCTTGCGCGCGCCGTCGTCGTCTGCCGGCAGCGCCCGCACCGCGACCGGCGGCAGCGTGTCGACGGTGGTCAGCAGCGCGGCGAGTTCCTTGGCGAAGTCGCTGCCAAAGCCGGGCATCCGGGTGTGCATGTAGGGCCGTTCGCGCTGGCCATGGGCGATGGTTTCGTGCAGCCAATCGGGTTGCAGCTTGGCGCCGACGTCGGTCAACGTCGGCGGCATCCTGGCTTCCGGGCCGAGGCCCGGATCGTCGGTGCCGAAGAACCTGGTGTCCTCGATCGTCCGTTCGCCGCGTTCGTGGCAGGCGAGGCAGTCGCGCGCGGCGAGCAGTTCGCGCACCCGCGCGTCCTGGTCCTTGGGTGCCGGTTCCGCCAGCGCGGCGCGCAGCGCGGACCGTTGGGTGTCGTGCAATGGATAGTACGGCCAGGCGCCACGCGCCCCGGAAAGACAGCCGGCGTTGCCGTCGAGTGCGGCGAGCGGGCGTGCAGGTCGCTTCGGCGCGGCGGTCGTGTCGGGGTGGGCATGACATGCTGCACAATTGGCCTGTTCGAAGCGCGAGCGGCCGGTCGCGACGAGTGCGGCCGACGCGGGTATCGCCGCCGGCGGTCCGGTCTGCCGCACCAGGAAGTGGGCCAGGTCGCGCGCCTGGGCCGGCGTCAGGTGCAGGTCCGGCATCCGGCCCGCCGGGCGCGCGCGGTGCGGCGCCAGCAGGAACTCGCGCAGCGCGACGCGCGAGTACTTCGCGGCCAGCGGTGCCATCGGTGTCGTGTGTGGCGACGGCTGTTCGCGACCCGCATCGTCGTGCGGTGCATGGCAGGCGACGCAGCCGATGGCGTGGTAGAGCTGCTTGCCGCGCGCCGCCGCGGCGTCGTCGAACGGCTCTGCCGCGGCCTCGCCGCCGAGCGAGCCAAGCCACGCGGCGATCGCGGTCGCGGTGGCCTGCCGTTCGCCGTCGTCGCGCAGTCCCGGCAGGTCGGGCATCGGCGTGCCGGGCTCGGTGGCGTGTGGATCGCGCAGGAAGGCAACCAGATAGTCGGGGCGAACGCGCGCGGCGATGTGGGTGAGGTCGGGGCCGCGCGGCGGCCGGGCCCGTTCCGGTGTGGCTCCGGCATGGCATGCCGTGCAGCCGAGTTCCTCGAGCAGCACCCGGCCGAGTGCGGCGCCGGTCAGGCCGATGCGTTCGGCGCCAGCGATGCTGGGTGGCCTGGCGGGAGCGGAGGGCGCGGGTTTGCCGCAAGCCGCGGCTGCGGCGAGCATGGCATACAGCGCAAGGCGGCGCGGCATGGAGGGCATGGGAGCTTGCCGCGCGCGACGACGAGGTCGCTTGGGCGGGGTCACGCTAGCGCATCCGGGAGGGAGCGTCCACGGCGGCGATGCGGCAGTCCAAGGGGCGATGCAGTGCCCGCGCCATGGACATCCTCTTCGAAGACCAGCCGATACGGATCGTAGTTGGGATGCTCCGGATCGCGGTCCTGGCTGCCGAGTGCTCGCGCATTACCGGGAGTCGATTGCGCCCGATGCGGCGCTGTCGCCGCTGTGGAAGGACGTGTTCAGCGCGAGGACGCGCGGCTGCTGCCAGGACGCGCGGCTGCTGCCAGCGCCGCGGGCGCGGGCGGTCGAGGCCTGCAGGGCCGCTTCATCGAACTGCTGCAGGGCATGATCACGCCGCTGCAGTTCGCCAGGATCCAGGCGGCGTTGGCGCCGATCTGTCGCTGACGCAGCCGGCCAGGGTTCGTGAGCAGACACGGCTGCCGGCGACGGCCTGGCGCGAAGACGCTATGGTGCGGCCATGGTGTCTTGTCGGTTGCTCGTGCTCCCGCTCCTGTCCGCAGTGCTCTTGGCGCAACAGGGTGCGTGGTCGCTGATTCCCGGCGACCCCGCGCCGCCGCGGTGGACGGTCGGCATGCTGGCCTACGATGCCGCGCGCTCCCGCTGCGTGCAGGTCAACGGCAGCGATGTCTGGGAATCCGACGGCACGGCCTGGCAGTTCATCGCGTCGTTTCCGAACACGGGTGGGCAGGGCGGTGCGTTTGCCTACGACTGGACCCGGCGGCGGTGTCTGTTCTTCGGCGGCCAGCTGTTCTTCGGCAACACCCTGAGCGAATGGGATGGCACGGTCTGGCGAGTCCTGCCGACCGCGAACGCGCCGTCGCCGCGGTCCAACACCGCCATGTCGTACGACCTCGCGCGCTCGCGAATGGTGTTGTTTGGCGGGTGGACAGGCCCCAGCACGCTTGCCGACACCTGGGAGTTCGATGGCGTCAACTGGCAGCAGGTGTTGCCCTCGGGGGCGCCGCCGGCCATGCGTGGGCACCGCATGGTGTACGACGTCGCCCGTGCCGAGACGCTCGCTTATTCCAGCGCGAACCCGACGGCGAGCTGGCTCTACGATGGCGTGACCTGGCGGCCCACACCGGTCGCCCCGCCGGCGCTCTCGTTGCCGACAATGGTCTACGACGAGGCCCGGGCGCGCACCGTGCTGGTCGGGAACGTCGGCCTCGGTGCCACCTCGAGCGCGACCTGGCTGTGGGATGGCGCGACGTGGACCAACGCCCAGCCGAGCGGTGGGCCGCTCGTGTCGGCGAACAGTGGCGCCTATGACCGTCTGCGTCAGGCGGTCGTGGTTCCCGGTGGCGGCTTCGACGGCCTGGCGACGTGGGCGTGGACCGGGGTGCAATGGGAGCGGGCCTCGCCGTTCGGCGCGCTGCCGACGCTTTCCGGCATCGCGGCCTGCTGGCATCCGGCCAGCAACACCGCGATCGCGTTCGGCGGTGCCCAGGGCTACGGGTCGGGTACGAACGAAACGCTGGCGTATCGCCGCGGTGGCTGGCGCGTGCTGGCGCCGTCGGCCCGGCCCGCGGCGCGTGGGCATTCCGCTTTGGCGCTCGACCCCGTGTCCGGCGACCTGCTGCTGATGGGTGGCGCGACGCCTACCGCGCTTGGCGACACGTGGTCCTGGAACGGCAGCACCTGGACGCAGCTTGCGCCGGCGACGAGCCCACCGGCACGCGGCCAACACGCGATGGCCACCGATCTCGCGCGTTCGCGCGTCGTGCTGTTCGGTGGACAAGACACCGTTGGCTCGCTGCATGGCGACACATGGGAATGGGACGGCACCAACTGGATCCAGGCGACGCCGGCGAATTCGCCGCCGCCGCGACCGAACCCGGCGATGACGTATGACCAGACGCGCGGCCGGACGCTGATGTTTGGCGGTGGCAATCCGACGGTGCCATTCCGCGACGATCTCTGGCAGTGGGACGGCGTCAATTGGACGCAGCGCGTGGTGGCCGTGCGGCCGGCGCCGCGCGGCAACGGGCGATTCGTGTTTGACTGGCGAAACAACCGTGCCGTGCTGGCCGGGGGCTTTGTCTACAGCATCCTCGGCACCAACATCGCGGTTGCCGACACCTGGGTCTGGGACGACGTGCAATGGACGCCGGTCACCGGCTCGTCGCCTGTCTACACCCCTGATGGTGTCGGCGTCCGGCACGAAGAACTGGCCGGGATGCTCTATTCGGCACCGGCGGGTTTCGTGACCTTGCCGTCCGACCACTTGTTCCTGGTGGGTTCGGTGGCAGCGGTGTCGGCGTACGGGGCTGGTTGTCCGGGCGCGACGGGAACACCGCAATTGACCGCGGTCGGCGTGCCGCAAGCGGGCAACTCGCAGTTTGCGGTCTGGCTGGCGCGGGCGCGCGCTGGCGCCTTCGCGTTCGTCGGCTTCGATTGGCAATCGGCCGCGATCCCGCTGGGTGGCGGCTGCCAGGCGCTGGTGGCGACGCCGGTGCTGGTGACGACGGTGGCCAATTCCCTCGGTGGCGCGGTCGTGCCGTTGCCGATCCCCGCCGTTCCGTCGCTCCATGGACTGTCCCTGCACGGCCAGGCGGTGACGCTGGATCCGGCGGGGGCACTGTCCGGTGTTGCCGCGATGACTGCTGGTCTGCGCCTGGTGCTGAACTGACGCGACGCGGCGGCCTCACGCCCGCATCGCCATCTCCCAACGCCGCAGCGCGTCGTCGAAGTCGGCACGACCGAGCCCGATCCGCACCCAGCGATCGGGCATGTCGAACAGGTAGCTCGGCACCAGCAGCGCACTGCCCTTCTCGCGCACGCGCGTCGCCAGGTCGGTGGCATTGCCCGACAACACACGGGCCATCGTCACCGGCCCGGCCGCCGGGGGCGAGAACGCCACCAGCCCCGGGTTGCGGCGCGCGAAGCTGGCCATCCGCTGGCCGTTCTGCGCGATGATCCGCCGATTGCCGGCGAGCAGCGGCTTGGCGGCGCGCAGCGCCTGCAGGCCGAGGAACTCACTGACGGCGTTGCTGCAGATGGACGACCAGTCCTTGGCTTCCTCGATCCTGGTCCGCAGTTCGCGATCGCCGGTGACCAGCCAGCCCAGCCGCAGGCCGGCGAGCCCGAAGCTCTTCGACAGGCCCCAAAGGCTGACCGCGCGGGTCGTCAGGCACGCCGCCGGCACCAGTTCGAACACGTCGTCCGGTGCGAGACCCCGATAGATCTCGTCCGAGAACCAGCGCAGGCCGTGGTGCTCGACCTTCGCCACCAGGTGCTGCCACTCGTCCGGCGTCGGCTGCACGCCGGTCGGGTTGTGTGGGAAGTTGGTGATCAGCGCCGCCGCCGGTTCGTGCAGCAGGTCGTGCAGCGAATTCCAATCGATCGCGAAGCCGTTGTCGTCGACATGCACGGGCCAGTCGACGACCTGACAGCCGATCTGCAGCGCGATCTGCTTCAGCGACTGATAGCACGGCGTCTGTACGATGACCCGATCGCCCGGCCGCAACATCGCGCGCAGCGCCAGCGCCAGCGCTTCCTGCGGCGCGTTGACGACCAGCACGTCGTCGTCCTTGCGGCCAGGGTAGAACGTCGCGATCTCGCGGCGCAGTTCGGGATCGCCCGCACTCTGGGTGTAGCCGAGCCGGAGTTGCAGCAGCTGGTCCGTCGGCGTCTTGCTCCAGTTCAGCACGTCGGTCACGCGCAGCGGTCGGCAGTCGGATGCCGAGAGCTGTCGCGAGACCGTGTTCTCCCACCGCGCGAAATAGCGCTCCAGATGGAACGGTGGCGATTCCGGCATCGTCGGCGTCGGCATGCCGCCGGAGCTATCGGGCGGCGATGGGGGCGGGTCAAGAGGGATGCGGCCCGGTGCCCGGGGAATCCGGAAACTCACGGCCCGGTCGATCGCGCCGTAGCATGAGGCCACCCATGCACCTCCGTGTCGCCGCCGTCGCGTTCGCGTTCTCCCTGTCGTTGCCCGCCCAGCAAGAACCGGAACGGCCGGTGGCGCCGACGCTGCTGCAAGGGCCCGTTCCTGAGGCGTTGTTCGACACCTGCGACTGGCGGCTGGTCGGGCCGTTCCGCGGTGGGCGCGTCGCGGCGGTCTGCGGGGTCACCGGCCAGCGCGACACCTACTGGTTTGGCGGCACCGGCGGCGGCGTCTGGAAGACGACCGACGGCGGCAAGACCTGGCAGAACAAGAGCGATGGTGCGTTCGGCGGTTCGATCGGCGCGGTGGCAGTGGCGCCGAGCGACCCGAACACGATCTACGTCGGCGGCGGTGAGAAGACCTGGCGCGGCAACGTCAGCTCCGGCGATGGCTTCTGGAAGTCGACCGACGGCGGCGCGACCTGGACGTTCTCCGGCCTGGCCGACTCGCGGCATATCAGCCGGATCCGCATCCACCCGCAGGACAAGAACCTGGTCTACGCGGCGGTGATGGGGCACGTCAGCGGGCCAAGCGAAGAACGCGGCGTGTTCCGCAGCAAGGACGGCGGCGCGACGTGGGAGCGCGTGCTGTTCGCCAATGCGCACGCCGGCGCGGTCGATCTGTGCCTGCAACCGGACGACCCGAACGTGCTGTGGGCGTCGACCTGGCGCGCGATCCGGACGCCGTGGTCGCTCGAGTCGGGCGGCGATGGCTCCTCCCTGTGGCAATCGACCGACGGCGGCAGCACCTGGCAGGACGTCAGCGAACGGCCCGGTCTGCCCAAGGGCTTGCGCGGCATCATCGGCATGACCGTCTCGCCGGCCAGTCCGAAGCGGATCTGGGCGCAGATCGAAGCGGAGGAAGGCGGTCTGTTCCGCAGCGACGACGGCGGTGCCAATTGGACCAAGGTCAATGACGATCGCAATCTCCGGCAGCGGGCCTGGTACTACACGCGCTGCTTCGCGGATCCGAAGGATGCGGACACGGTCTACGTGCTGAACGTGCAGTTCCACAAGTCGACCGACGGCGGCAAGACGTTTTCGACGATCAGCGTGCCGCACGGCGACAATCACGATCTGTGGATCGATCCGACCGACCCGGCGCGGATGATCGAAGGCAACGACGGCGGCGCCTGCGTCAGCACCGACGGCGGCAAGAGCTGGACGCCGCAGGACAATCAGCCGACGGCGCAGTTCTATCGGGTGACGGTCGACACCGCCGCGCCGTATCGGATCTATGGCGCGCAGCAGGACAACAGCACGGTCCGGATCCGGTCGCAGGGCCGCGGCGCCGGCATCTCCCGCACGGACTGGGAGACCACGGCCGGCGGCGAGAGCGGCTGGCTGGCGCCCAAGCCCGATGATCCCGAGATCGTGTTCGGCGGCAGCTATGGCGGCTATCTGCAGCGGCAGGACCATCGCACCGGTCTGTCGCGCAACGTCACGGTCTGGCCGGACAATCCGCTGGGCTGGGGTGCGGGCGAGCTGCGGCATCGCTTCCAGTGGAACTTCCCGCTGCTGTTCTCACCGCACGACCCGAACCTCCTCTATGCGGCCGGCGAATGCCTGTTTGCCAGCGGCGATCAGGGGCAGACGTGGACGCCGATCAGCGGCGATCTGACGCGCAACGACAAGACCAAGCAGGCGGCGTCGGGCGGGCCGATCACCAAGGACAACACCGGCGTCGAGTACTACTGCACGATCTTCGCGGTCGCCGAGTCGCCGCGGGTGCGCGGCGCGATCTGGTGCGGCAGCGACGATGGCCTGGTGCACGTGACGCGCGATGGCGGCCGTTCGTGGACCAACGTCAAGCCGCCGGCATTGCCGGAATGGGCGCAGATCAACTGCATCGACGCGCATCCGTTCGTCGACGGCGGCTGCTATGTCGCGGCGACGCGCTACAAGCTCGATGACTTCCGGCCGTACCTGTACGTCACCGAGGACTGGGGCGCGACCTGGCGCGAGATCACCGCTGGCCTCGATCCGCGTTGGTTCACGCGCTGTGTGCGCGCCGATCCGTCCCGTCGCGGCATGCTCTATTGCGGCACCGAACGGGGTGTCTGGCTGTCCTACGACGACGGTCGCCGCTGGCAGCGCCTGCAGCGCAATCTGCCGCGGGTGCCGATCACCGATCTGGTGGTCGCCGGGAACGATCTGGTGGCGGCGACGCAGGGTCGTTCGTTCTGGTCGTTCGATCACCTCGAGCACCTTCGGCAGCTGCATGTCGAACAGGGCGAAGCGGCGTGGCAGCTGTACGCGCCGGTGACCAGCGTGCTGTATGGCGCCGGTGATGACGAGGTGCCGGGGCAGGGCCGCAATCCAGAGCGTGATGTGCAGGTGCGCTGCTACATCGGCGGCGAATCCGGTACGCCGGTGACCGAGGCCGTTGCCATCACGATCCTCGATTTCGATGGCAAGCAGCTGCTCGAACGGGTGACCACGGCGACTGACGACAAGAAGAAGCTGGCGGTCCAGCGCGGCATGAACCTGGTGCTGTGCAGCTTCGAGTTCGAAGCTCCGAAGAAGATCGATGGGATGATCCTCTGGTCGGGCGGCGGCGGCGCGCCGCGGCTGGCGCCCGGTGATTACGAAGTGGTGGTCAAGATCGGCGACCAGGAGCAGCGGCGGAAGTTCGCGCTTGCGCCGGATCCGCGGACGACGGCGACGGTTGCCGAGCTGCAGCACAAGCAGCGGTTCGTGGTCGAGTGTCGCGATGTGATCACGCGCGCGCACACGGCGATCGAGACGATCCGGTCGTTGCGGACGCAGATGGATGCGGTGATCGGGCGTGCCGAGGGCGAGGCGAAGACGTCTCTGGAGGCGAAGAAAAAGGACGTCGACGGGCCGCTGACCGGCGTCGAGGAGGCGCTGTACCAGACCAAGAGCAAGAGCAGTCAGGATCCGTTGAACTTCCCGATCCGGTTGACGGACAAGTTGATCGGGGTCATGGGGGCGGTCAACGGCGCGGAGTTCGGCCCGACGGCCGGACAGGTGGCGGTGAAGCAGGAACTGGTGGCGGCGATCGAAGCGCAGTTGAAGGTCTATGACGATGTGCGGGCGGCCGGGGTGGCAGCGTTCAATCAAGCAGCGGTGCAGGCGGCGATTCCGTATGTGAAGTGAGGCGCGACGCGGGTGTCTGGTGAGCGGTCATTCGTGGGACCTGGCCCGCCGGCCCTCGCGTGATTGTCTCACGGTGTGGCTGCCGAGCAGGGTGAACCGTCACGAGGTCGTGGCGCTGCGGGATGGTGCTTACCGCCGTCGCGATAACCTACGGGTTCTACGCAACTCGAACGTCGACCCGCGTCACGAAGACTGCGCTTGGCGTTCGCTGCGGGAAGGGGCGCACTCGAAGAGCAACTCGAGCGCTTCGACGAGGTTGTCGCGAGCCTCTTCCACGGTGGCACCCTGGCTGGCGACATCGAGCTCGAGGCAGAGCGAGACGAAGAGATCGTCCTCGCGTTCGATCACGGCGGTGAACTGGCGGGTCTTGTCCATGATGGGCGGCGCCAGAGAATACCGCGGTCCACGGTCGATCGCGCCGAACTCGGACGAGTGGCGGCCTTCGGGTTCATCGGGCGTTGGGTTCGGCGGGGGTGTGGGGGACCGGCGGCCAACGACCGGCGCCGGCCACAAGGCGAATCCTGCGGCCTTGCTGGGCAGTCCCGGAATGCGCGGGGCTTCGCCCCGCGCTTCACCATCGGCTCGATGTGTGCCCGCCACGGCTCGACCGTGGACATCTCTTGCTGGGCGGTGGCCTTGGCCACCGTGGCCTTCGCCGCCGCCTTGATCATCCGACGGCCGGCAGGTCGCCCGGGTCGCCGATCAACAACCCGGCCCTCTCCAGAGCCTGGCGGTAGTGCCACTCCTTGGTGCGCCCCATCCCGAGTAGTCGGCAGACTTCGCGGGCGCTGGTCTTCAGGCGGTGCAGGCGAACGAGCTCTTGCAGGCGGTGCATCTCCACACTCCGGGCGGTCACAGGTCCTCCGTTGGTCGTTGATGCCACGGAGGATGGCGCCCATCACCTGGGCGGTGGTCCCGGTTGCCCGGACTCTCGTGGTCCCGTTTGCCCGACCTCGCGCGGTCCTGCTTGCCCGAGCCGGGGTGGTCCCGTTTGCCCGAACTCAGCGGTCCCGCTTGGCCGAACCGGAAGTGGTCCCGTTTGCCCGGCCCTTGACAGGTAGTCGACCCGGTTGCGCGCGGGGCAGGACTTGCATCGAATGCCCATAGCCGCATCGCCACGGCTTCGTTCAACATGATCCCATCCGGAAGAAGTCGTGGGTTGCCGGCCGCCGTGGCGAGCCATCCTCGCGACTTCCTCCGGATAGGATCCTGATCGTTGGACCGCCAGGGCATGCAGCCAAGATCAAAGCCGACTCGGACTCCGGTGCTTGTGATCCTCGCGTTCAACGCGGCACTGCTCATGTCTCCCCTGTCGGCGTTGCTCAGTGTGACGACGTATGTGCCAGAGGCTGAGCCGGGGGGCTTGTCCACGGCGGCAGGTCTTGCGGTTGCTTCGTTCGCCCTGGTGGCCCTGTCCTGGCGCAGGCTGCCACGACCCATTCGTGTGCTCGCTGCAGGCATCCTGCTGATGTCGGGGTTCTCCCTCTGGATGATCGGCGACCGCTGCATTTGGTAAGCTGCGGTCCAACAAGCCGCAGGAGCCGACGAGCCGCGATCAACGCAACGCAACCGCGAGAGCTGAAGCCCTCGCGCGGCTCGCGGCTCAGCGGCAAAGACGTTGAACGAAACGTTTCGCGGTAGCCCCAGTCCGCGCGACCGTGATGTCATCTCCTTTCTGCTTTCTGCCCGGACGTCGTTGCCAAGTGGCACCTTGCGGTGTCGAATCCACGAACTGGCATCGCGAGAGCGTTCGTGCTCTCCTGTCCCGCCGTCCGCCAGTGGCGGCGAGGCTTGGATGCTTCTGGTCCGATGGCACTGCGGTTCGCCCCGAGCGGGCCGTGGCCCAGTCGGCCTGTAAGCCCCGCACCTCGTCGCGGCATTCCTACGAGCCCGAACACTCTGCGCAAGTCGCATCGCACCGAAGCGATGCGGGTGTTTGTGACGTCGTTTCCGACGACAGGGTGAAGGTCTGTCGTCGGCGGCACCCAAGTCGATCGAATGCCCTTTGGAGAGCAAGCCTCGTGCCGTCTGTGCGGCCCGGGTCGCGGCTTCGTTCAACACATCCTATCCGGAAGAAGTCGCGGGTTGGGCCGTCAGCGTGTCCCCATGACGTACTGGATCATCGGTGCAGTTGCCCTCGGCATCGTCACGCTGGCAGTTGCCTGCGGGAAGCAAAGTCCGCCACCGGCGCAGCCTGGCCCGGTCAGGAGGGACTGATGCTGCCGTTCCTGCGGCCCGCGCTCGAGCGCGTCGACTGGGTCAAGGAGCACCGCCGGATCTTCTTCATGCCGGCGTGGCTCGACGCGTTCGTCAATGCCCACAGCTCGGCGGCGGCGCTGGCGACGGTCGACGAGTTCCTGGCGACGGCCGAGCTGAGTGTCGACGTGCGGCAGAAGCTGCTGCAGTCGCGCGACTGCCTGCAGCGCGCGGTCCGCATCCGCGCCGCGATCGGCGCCGCGACGAAGTGAGCAGCCGTGACCGCCCCGTCGACCTGCTGGCAACTGATCGACGACGCCGCGCGAGGCGATGCGGCGGCGCGCCAGCGCTTCGCACTCGATTACCTGCCGGCGGCGCGCGCCTATCTGACCGCACGCTGGCGCGGCACCGGGCTGCTGCAGAGCGTCGACGACGCCGTCCAGGAAGTGTTCTTGGACTGCTTTCGCCAGGCTCTGCAGCGCTTCGCCCCCGCCCGCGCGAACGGCTTTCGCACGTTCTTCTTCGGCATCGCGCGGACCACGGCGCTGCACTTCGAGACGCGGCGCGCGCGCGCGCGAGTCCGGAGCGACGACGCCGGCGCCGAACCGGCCGACGACCCGGTCGCCCGTGAGGCCAGCGCCTCGCGGCTGTTCGACCGCGCCTGGGCCGTGGCCCGGATGCGCACCGCGGCCCAGGTCCTCCGCGATCGCGCGCGCTCGGCCGGCGCTGCCGCCGAACGGCGCGTCGAGCTGCTGCGGCTGCGCTTCGAGGAAGGCCTGCCGATCCGCGCGATCGCCGCGCGCTGGCAGGTGGACGCCGCGCAACTGCACCACGACTTCGCCCGCGCCCGCCGCGAGTTTCGCGCGGCGCTGACCGAGGTCGTCCAGGGTGACGGCGATGCCTCGCCGGCCGCCGTCGAAGCCGAGGTGCGCCGGCTGCTCGAGCACCTGCGGTCGGAGCGCTGACGCGAAGAAAACCGCCGACCGGCGCGCGAAAACCAGGGTTCGCGTGGATCCCGGGTGGAGACGTCCTTCCCCCCGTCAGCAGGTTGCCAATGTACGTCGACGTTCGCTGTAAGTTGCTCCGCGTCGAGCGCAAGAACGAGTCTTCGCCCGATGAGCCGTACCTCTGGATCGTCTTCCTGAAAGCCGAGGGCCGCACCCTCACGATCCACTCACCGCCGTTCAGCCACGGCGGCCTGGGGCCAGCGGCGGATGACGCCACCCTGGGCCAGACCATCGCCATCCCCGAGCGGCTCGGCCGCTGGACAACGGACCTGAACCCGATCCCCGGAGTCCCGCTCAGCGTCGCCCAAGACCTGAGTGCCGTCGCAGTCGTCGTCATCGGCTTGGAAGAGGACGCAACCCGCGGCTCGGTCGCCGAGAAGGGCCGCAAGAAGCTCGTCGAAGTGCTCCGCACCGAGGTGCAGCGGGCACTCGACGCCGCCGTACCGCCGGACGCGCGACAGATCACAGCCGCGGCCAAGGACGCGGTGGTGAAGGCAGTGCGCTCCGCCACGGTTCGCGCCTTGTCGTTCACCGCCATCGGCAGCCTCGTCGACATCGGCGGAATCGCCGACCCCGACGACCTCGTGGGCCCGGGCTGGACCAGCGTGTTCAGCTACAAGACCATTCGCGATGCGACCTACGTCGGCAAGACCTTCGACCTGACCCTCGGCGATCCCGCCTCCGCCAACGGGATCTACCACGTCCACGGCTCGATCCAGCGTGCGCCGACCCAGTTGCTCTACGACGGCATCTGGATGAAGAGCAGGGCGGGCGAGATCCAGCACTACTCGATGTCGTTCCAGCAACTCCGGGCCAAGTACGACGAGGTTTGGCCGAAGCACTGGCGCCTGCATCTCCTCAACACCTACACGGTCGGCGGCGAGATCCGCTACGACGCCGTGTGGCGGCCGGGAAAGGTCGGCGAAATGCAGCACTACGGACTGTCTCGTGACGAACTGCAAGCCAAGGACCAAGAGTTGTCGAAGGGCGGCTGGCGCCTCCGCCTGCTCAACACGACGGTGCTCGGCAACCGGGTTCTGTACGACGCGATCTGGCGACCCGGCGACACCCAGGTGCGGCAGCACCATGGCCTGACACTCGGTCAGTTCAGAGCCTTGTACGACCGGCTCCACGCCGACAAGTGGCGCATGTACGTGATGAACGCGTACGTGTTCGAGGGTCTGGTCCGCTACGACTCCGTCTGGAGCCCGGGTGACGCCGCCGAAACGCTGATCCATGACATGAAGCCCGAGGGCTTGGCCGCCCAATGCGCCGAACAGGCCAAGCGAAAGTGGCGGCTGATCATGTTGAACCCCGTCGTCACGTCTCGAGGACTTCGCTACGACGGGCTCTGGCGGCCGACGCCGGGCTCGGAGACGCGCCGGTTCGCCCTGATGTACCCCGAGTTCCAGGCGACGTACGACGACCTCTGGCGGAAAGGTTGGCGCATCCGCGCCATGAACACGTACCTGGCCTGATGCCAAGAAAAGGCGTTCGGCCGGCGCGCGAAAACCGCGGCTCGCGGGGATCCCGGGTGGAGACGTCCTCCGCCCGAACCGCCATGCGAGCACATCCCTTCTTCGTCCTGGCGCTGGCTGCAACCGCAGCCGCGCAGTCCCCGCCCATCCAGCTCCCCGAACTGCACGCGCCCGCGACCGTCGTCCGCGATCGGCACGGCGTCCCCCACGTGTACGCCGACGACGAACGCGACGCCTACCTCTTGTGCGGCTACGTGCACGCCCAGGACCGGCTGTTCCAGATGGACTTCTTGCGGCGCCAGGCGCGCGGGACGTTGGCCGAACTGTTCGGCGCCGCCGCCCTCGAGTCCGACGTCCAGCTCCGCACGCTCGGCATCGCACGCGCCGCCGCCGCCAGCGAAGCCGCGCTGTCGCCGCGCGCCGCGACGGCGCTGCAGGCGTACGCGGCCGGCGTCAACGCCTGGGTCGCTCGCCATGCGCTGCCGCCCGAGTACGGCGCGCTGGAGCTCTTGCAGTTCGCACCGTGGACGCCGGGCGATTGCGTCGCGATCGCCAAGCTGCAGGCGTTCGGCCTGTCGTTCGTCGCCGACTTCCAGGCGACGCTGCAACTGCTCACGTACCAGGCCGCCGGCCAGGCGCTCGGCTTCGACGGCACCGGCCTCAACTCGGACCTGTACCGATCGGACGCGGCCACGCCGTACGCGACGGTGCCCGATTGGCTCGGCGCGACCTCGTCGGCGACCGCCGGCCACGGCGCCGGCGCGCGCGCGGGCAGCACCGCGGCGATGGCGGAGCGCTGCCGCCAACGGGCGTCGCGCACGCCGTTGCTGGCGCGGCTGCTCGATCCGGCGCGTCGACCCGGCTCGAACGCGTGGGTCGTCCACGGCAGCCGCACCGACACCGGGCGGCCGTTCCTCGCCAGCGACCCGCACCTCGGCGCCGAGCTGCCGTCGATGCTGCACCCGATCC
Organism: Planctomycetota bacterium; assembly: GCA_016713175.1. Taxonomy (GTDB): domain Bacteria; phylum Planctomycetota; class UBA1135; order UBA1135; family UBA2386; genus JADJPQ01. The sequence continues at coordinate 495,254 of JADJPQ010000002.1, read as the reverse complement.
ACGTCGTCGCCCGCGCGACCGATCTCGACGTCATGGGCGAAGCGTTCGCCGGTCTGCCGCTCGTGCTGATGGGCCACAACCGCGACGTGGCCTGGGCGCCGACCAACAACTACGCCGACGTGACCGACATGTACAGCGAGGTGGTCGTGCCGGACCCGACGTCGCCGAGTGGCCTGTCGACGCTCTACCTCGGGATGCCCGAGCACATCGTGCCGATCCCCGAGGAGTACCGCGCCAACCAACCCGGCAACCAGGTCCCCGACGACGTCGTCGTGGTGCCGCCGGGCAACGGCATCCCGCCGGTGACCCTGATCGCGCCGCGCCACGGCCCGATCATCGACCTCGATCCGCAGGCCGGCACCGCGCTCAGCGTGCAGTGGGCCGGGGCCGCACCGACGCGCGAGATCGACTGCTTCCTGCAGTGGCACTCGGCGCGCGGCCTGAACGAGTTCCGCGCCGGCCTGCGCAACTTCGACGTCGGCGCGCAGAACTGGGTCTACGCCGACGTCGACGGCCACATCGGCTACTTCGCCAGCGGCGAGGTCCCGCTGCGCGAGGATCTGCAGGCCGGAACGGTCCACGGCGCGCCGCCGTGGTTCGTCCGCGACGGCACCGGCGGCAACGAATGGCTGCCGCCGGCCGGCGCCGATCCGCACCGCGCGCTGCCGTTCGCGATCCTGCCCGAGGCCGAGATGCCGTTCGCGATCGATCCGCCGTGCGGCTACCTCGTCACGGCGAACAACGACCCGATCGGTCTGACTCTCGACAACGACGCGCTGAACACGCTGCGGCCGGGCGGCGGCATCCTCTACTTCACGTGGGGCTACACCAGTTTCCGGGCAGCGACGATCGCGCGGCGGCTGCAGCGCGAGCTCGCGCACGGCCGGCTCACTTCGCTCGCCGATCAGGAGTCGATCCAAGGCGACAACGAGTTCGCCGACGCGCGCTTCTTCGTGCCGGTCCTGGCCGAGGCGTGGCGCCGCGCCAGTCGCCCCGGCGCAGCGGCGCCGCTGCGAACGACGGCGCAGGACCCGCGCGTCGTCGAAGCCGTCGGTCGGCTGCTGCAGTGGGACTTCACCAGTCCGACCGGCCTGCGCGCCGGCTTCGATCCGGGCCATGCGTGGTGTTCGCCGCGCAACCCATCGCCGAGCGAGGTCCGCCGCAGCGCCGCGGCGACGCTGTACGCGGTCTGGCGCGCGCGGCTGGTCGCCAACACGATGGACGTGCCGTTCGACGCGTGGGGCCTGCCGAAGCCCGACGACGGCAACACGCTGAACGGGCTGCGCCACCTGCTCGCGGACTTCGCCGTCGGGCGCGGCGTCGGCCAGTCGGGTCTCGACTTCTTCGCGGTGCCCGGCGTCGGCGTGCCCGAGGATCGGCGCGACGTCATCGTGCTGCGCAGCCTCGCCGAAGCGCTCGACCAGCTCGCCGGCCCCGCCTACGCGGCGGCGTTCGGCGGTTCGACCGATCAGAGCGACTACCGCTGGGGCCGTCTGAGCCGGATCTCGTTCCGGCACCCGCTCGGCGGGCCGTTCGACGCGCCGCCGGCATTCGGCTGGTTCCCGTCGCCGCTCGCCGACCTCGAAGGCATCCCGGTCGACGGCAACGCCACCGCGGTCGACAACCTGAACCAGCAGGTGCGCGCCGACGGCAGCGAGAGCTTCCGCGCGTTCGCCTGCCCGGCGCGTCGCGTCGTCGCCGAAGTCGGGCCGCGCTGGAGCCGCGTCCGCTGGAGTTTGCCGGGCGGTGCGAGCGGGGTGCCCGGCGACCGCCACTACGTCGACCAGCTCGCGGGCTTCCTCGCCAACGACTACGTCGACCTGCCCTACCAGCGGTTTCGGGTACTGTTGGCCGCCGAAACACTGCAGGTCTTCGCGCCGGGTCCCTGATCGGACCGGCGCGACGAGACCGGTGTCGCGGAGGACAGCGATGAACGATTCTGCGCGCGACGATCCCGACGATGCGCTCGACCTCGGCTTGGCGGCGGCGTTCGCACCGACCAGCGGCGGTTCGGCGCCACCGAGCCGAGTCACGCTCGATCACCGCGGGCCCGCGCCGCCCGAGCTGCCGCATCGCACCGGGCGTTACCTGATCCTCGGCTCGATCGGCGCCGGCGGCGTCGGCGAAGTGCTGCACGGGCGCGACGCCGATCTCGGCCGCGACGTCGCGATCAAGGTGCTGCAGGCGCGTCACCGGCACGACCCGGGCGCGCTGCATCGCTTCCTCGACGAGGCGCGGATCGGCGGCCAGCTCGAACACCCCGGCATCGTGCCGGTGCACGACTTGGGCCTGCTCGACGACCGGCCGTTCTTCGCGATGAAGGTCGTGCGCGGGCAGACGCTCGCCGCCCTGCTCGCCGCGCGCAGCGATCCGCACACCGGGCGCATCGCGATGCTGCACGTGTTCGAGAAAGTCGGTCAGACGGTCGCCTACGCGCACACCTGCGGCGTCGTGCACCGCGATCTGAAGCCCGCCAACGTCATGGTCGGTTCGCACGGCGAAGTGCACGTGATCGACTGGGGCATGGCGAAGGTGCTCGCCGCGGACGGCGTCGGCGCGGCCGAACAAGGGCTCGCCGACGCGGCCGCGCCATCGACGGCGGCGGCATCGCAGCGGTCGCCGTCGCAGTTCGGCAGCATCCTCGGCACGCCGGCGTACATGGCGCCCGAGCAGGCGCGCGGCGAAGTCACCGCGATCGACCGCCGGACCGACGTGTTCGCGCTCGGCGCGATCCTGTGCGAGATCCTGACCGGCGCGCCGCCGTATGCCGGCGACTCCGTCGCGACCCTGCAGCGCGCCGCGAACGGCGACCTCGCCGCCGCCGCGGCCGCGCTCGCCGCGTGCGACGCCGACGCCGCGCTCGTCGACCTCTGCACCGCGTGCCTGGCTCCGGTTGCCGACACGCGTCCGGCCAGCGCCAGCGTCGTGGCCGAGCGCATCACCGGCTACCTGCACGACGTCGAGGCCCGCGCCCAGCAACAGCGACTGCTGGCCGCCGAGGAACGTGGCCGCGCGACCTCGGCGCGCCGCGTCCACCGCCTGACGTTGGCGCTGGCCGGCTTCGTCGTGGCGGCGCTCGCCACCGGGGTCACCGCGTACGTGGCCTACGGCCACGAGCAGCGGCGCGAACAGCAGCTCGCGCGCAACGGCCTCGTCGACGCGTTGGCCGCCGCCGAGGGTCAGCGGGCGAGAGCCGCGCAGGCACCGCCGCACGACGCCGTCGCGTGGCAGCTGGCGGTGGCCGCGGCGGCGCGCACCGAGCCGTTCCTCGACCGCACCGGCGACGCCGATCTGACGGATCGCGCCCGCGCATTGACCGCGGCGATCGACGCGTCCGCCCGCGCGGCCGCCGCCGCCGCGCAACGACACGGCGAACGGCAGGCCATGCTCGAACGCCTCGACGAGATCGCCGGGCTCTGGGAGGAACACGAGGAGGAGGCGTTTGGCGCCCCCAAGGCCGAACGCGATCGCCGGCGACGCGCCAGGAATCAGCGTCAGGACGCCCATCAGGACGCCGCCTACACCCGCGTGTTCGGCGACGTCGGCGTCGACGCCGGCCACCCGGCGGAACACAACGCCGCGCGGCTCGGCGCCTTCGACTGCCCGACGGAACTGGCGTCGGCGCTCGACCATTGGGCCATGGTTCGCTGGCGCCAGCGACCGCGCGACGCGGCGTCGTTCGAGTGGATCCTCGCCACCGCCAAGGCCCTCGACCCCGAGCCGTGGCGCGACCAGCTGCGCGATTCGGTGCGCCTGCTCGATCGCGACGCCGCCCGCCAGCGGGTCTCGACGCTGCTGGCGACCGCCGACCTCGCGGCGCTGCCGGCGCGATCGTTGGAACTGTTGGCGCGGCGGCTCGCCAGCACCGGCGCCGGCCGCGAGGCACAGACGGTGTACGCGACCGCGATCGCGCGCTTCCCCGACGACTTCGCGCTCGCGCACTGGTCCGGCGCGTTCCACCTGACCGAGGGCCGCAACGTCGAAGCCGCGACCGACCTCGGCCGCGCGCTCGCGTTGCGCGCCGACAACGCGCTGGTCCGGCGCCGCCTCGCGGCCGCGAACTCGCTGGCGGGGCAGCTCGGAATCGCCCGCACGCACTACCGCGAGCTGGCGCGCGTGCAGCCGCAGCGAGCGGAGTGGCTCGCGCACATCGCCGCGGTGAGCCTGCGCATCGGCGCCACCGCCGAGGCCGAGGCCGACGCGGCGGTGCGGCGCGCGCTCGAACTCGATCCCGACCACGCGTTCGCCGCCAGCACCTACGGCCTCCTGCTGGTGCGCCGCGGCGACCCCGCGGGCGCCCTGACGATGTTCGAGCGCGCCGCCCGCCGCCGGCCGCACTACGCGCTGGACCGCTTCAACATCGGTAACTGCTTGACCTACCTCGGCCGCCACGAGGAGGCATTCGCCGCCTTTGGCGTGGCGATCGCGTTGGACCCGGAGTCCGCGTCGCCGGTCATCAACCTCGGGGCGACCTTGCGCCGGCACGGCGACGACCAGCTCGCCGCCGAGCGCTGCCTGCGCCGCGGCATCGCACTCGACCCGGCTTCGGATCTGGCGCACTTGCACCTGGGCCTGTGCCTGCGTGCTCAGGGCCGCTTCGTCGAGGCCGAGGCCGCGATCGCAACCGCCGCGCAGTTGCAGACCGACCGCGCGGTGCCGGCCAGCAACCAGGCAAGTCCTCACCTGGACAAGCTGCGGCCGCTCGCCGAACGCCAGCGGCGCGAAGCCGAGGCGTTCCTCGCTCGCATCGGCAACCCCGCGCCCGCCGCCGCGATGGTCGAAGCCGGCGCCCTCGCGCTGCACTGGCAGCGGCCGAAGACGGCGCTGCGCTGGTTTCGCGCGGCGCTGAGCGAGACGTTGCCCGAGGCGCACGTGCCCCTGCGCGGGCCGCACCGCGGCGCGGCGATGGCGGCGGCTGCGGTCGCCGCGCTGGCCGAGACCGACGACGCCGAACGGGGTGCGCTGTGCGCCGAAGCCCGCGGCTGGCTCGAGGCCGAGTTCGCGGCCTGGGTGTCGTGGCGAGAGAACGCGCAACCGTACCTGCGCTGGCTCGCCGGCGTCGAACTCGCCGACTGGCTCGCGTGCCCGGAGTTCGCGCCGTGGCGGGATGAAGCCGCCGTCGCCGCGCTGCCCGCACCCGAGCGCGAACGCTGGACCGACCTGTGGGCTCGAGTGCGAGTGGCCAGCGTCCCCTGAAGCCGCACGCTCCCGGTGCGTCAGAGACCCGTGACGACCTCGAGCGCGTTGCTGAGGGCGACACCCTGCGCGGCCGCCGCATCGCGCACGCCCGCCTGGAAGTAGAACCGCAGCCCGACGAAGGCCGCCGAGGGCACCGCGAACGGGTACTGGAACGCACCGGCTCCGGCCTGGCTCGGCGCGCCGCCGAGGAAGATCGACGTCGATGCTCCGATCGCCGAGATCCAAACCGTGCTGCCGAACACCGGCACCTGGCCCGGCTGGAATCCGATCGCCAGCAGCGAGAAGGCGCCGCCGAGACCGCGCGCGAGATCGACCGAGTACGGATGGCCGACGCGCGGGCAACCGGTGCCGAACAGCTCGGGCACGAGGCTGCCGCTGCCCGGCAGGCCGCTGCCAAAGGGCATGGATCCCGAACCGAGGCGGAACGCGGCCACTTGGCCGGCATTGGCGAACGGGGCCAGGCTCACATTCGAACCAATCGCCAGCTCCTGCCCTTCGAGCGCGATGCTGCTGAGCACGAACGACGACCCGCTCTGGTCGACCGTGATGCCCTGCTAGGACTGGTCGTTCGCCGCGAGCGGGTCGATTACGTTCGTTGCGGCGGCAGGCAACAGCGGTGGCTGTGTGCGGGTCGTCGCGCCCGCGGGCTCGGCGACGGCGGCCTTGGCGCCGGCGTCGTTCCTCGGCGACTGGCGGCCGCTCGACGGCGCGGGTCGACTCGGCCTGGATCTGCGCGTGATCGCCGTATCCGGTGCCGTGGCGCCGATCGTGCCCTTGGTGCGGCTGACGGGGCCCGGTGGGACCGCCGTGTTCGAGGTGCCGGCGGCGGAGCTGCCTGCGGGCGCGCGCACCTGGAAGCGCTTCCGCGCGCCGATCCGGGCCGCATCGTGGCGGCTGCTCAACGGCAGTTGGAGCGCGTTGCTCGCCGACGTGCGCGAGTGCCGGATCCTGCTCGACTTCGCCGCGGGCGGCGCCACGGTCACGATCGACAACGTGCAGCGCGCGCTCGACGCGGCGCGGTTCCCCGACGATGGACGGCGGACGTCGGCAGACTTCGGCCTCACCATCGCCTGGCAGATCAGCGAGGCTCGGCTGTGCACGTCGTTGACCGTCAGCGGATCGCACCGTGTGCCGTCGCCGACACGGAACCAGCCCTTGTAGTCCATCGACCACACGTCGTTGGGTGCCTTGGCGTCGACCTTCGGCGGCGACGACGGCTGCCGCCGCAGGCGGCGCCAACCCGAAGTTCGCCGCGTTGGCGCTGTCGGACGGGCGGTCGGTGGTCAACGGGCCCCGTCGTCGGCGGTCTCGCGGTAGTCGACCCGGTTGCGCGCGGGGCAGGACTTGGATCGAATGCCCATAGCCGCATCGCCGCGGCTTCGTTCAACATGATCCCATCCGGAAGAAGTCGCGGGTTGCCGGCCGCCGTGGCGGAGCCATCCTCGCGACTTCCTCCGGATAGGATCCTGATCGTTGAACGGGCGGTCGGGTGGTCAACGGGCCCCGTCGTCGGCGGTCTCGCGGTAGTCGACCCGGTTGCGCGCGGGGCAGGACTTGGATTGAATGCCCATAGCCGCATCGCCGCGGCTTCGTTCAACATGATCCCATCCGGAAGAAGTCGCGGGTTGCCGGCCGCCGTGGCGGAGCCATCCTCGCGACTTCCTCCGGATAGGATCCTGATCGTTTCAGTTCTGAACCTCGGAAAGGAGGATGACCATGTTGAAGCACTTGATCACCGTGGCGATCGTCTCTGGAGTTTGCGCTGGAGCTGCGATCGCTTGCTTCTGGTGGGCGGGTCCTGAAGCGCGGCGGATTGCGGCGCTCGTGGCCGGCGTTTGCAGTGCGGCAGCCTTGGAGGTTGCACGTCAGCAGGCTCGCGTCGCACAGGAAGAGGTGCACGAGCCCGCTGAGTCTGGTGGATGATACTGTCGCCGCCCAACAAGGCCATGCAGGCCGACGAGCGCCGCAGCGGCGCTCGCGGCTGATGGCCAAAGACGTCAGCTGGAAGCATCATGGTTGATCGCGACTCAAGGCGCGCGTGCGCGCAGCTGTTGCGGCGGCTGATGCGTGGCGAGATGGAGGGCGAGGAGTTCGAGTTCGCCGTTGATCAGCTTGGTAGCGCCGATCCCGGCATCCGCGCGATCAAGACCCAAGCGTGGGCTTGCTACAGCGACTACTCACCCGTTGAGCGTTCCGTCGCGCGAGCCGTGAGGCCCGAGATCGCTCGCTCGATCCTCTTCTTGCGGAGCGACGCGGAGTACCTCTGGCCTCCCTACCCGAGCGGCGACTTCCCGATCTACAACTGGCTGTTCAACATCCTCACGCTTGGCTGCTGGGAGCGTCGCAAGGCGAATCGTCTGCGGGAGTGGCAGGACCACGGCGACTTCGCCGTTTGGCCGTTTCATTCGCGTTCTGAGTTCGATGCCGCTTGCGTACGTCCGCGGTTCCTGGTTGGCTCCAGCTAACACGCCGCAGCAAGCGACGAGGCGCGCGGAAGCCAACCGAGGTTCCAGAGCAACCGACAGCGCGCCTCGTGCCTCAACGGCAAAGACCTTGGGCAGCATGGCCTGGTCACCCGCAGAACTTGTGACCGCTGGTTGTTCGCGAAGCGACATGGCGTTCGCCCCGCGTGGCTTGAGGCCCCGCAAGTTGATCTCGTGTGCAGCGTTTGCGACTGCGACTGCGCGACGCGATCGCCGGACCACTGGATCGGGCACTGGGCGCACAACGGGCTATGGCTCTTCGACACTCTGGCCTTGGTTGACCAGATCGTACCTCTCGAGGAGACGAGCGAGTTCCTTCGGTACGGCCTACGTACTCTGCCCGTGGTGTTCGGTGAGCATGGCGAGTCGCCCCTCGACCTGACGGGCGTCGCACCCGAGGCTATCCCCGAGAGCTTCGTGCGACTGGGCTACGACCTCTGCTCACGCACGATGGGCACGACGTTCGAGTGCTCACCGCTGTCGTGCAACTCCATGGCCGCTGCCTGCCATGCCAACCGATGGTGCCTGATCGACACCTTCGACGATGCCCTTCGCACCGCGCAGCGGTTCGCGACAGGGGAGCGGGTGGAGCCCGGGCCCTACGCCCTGTTGGAGGTATGGGCTAGCATGCTGCCTGACTCGACGCAGGAGCCGACGAGCCGCGACCAAAGCAACCGCGAGAGCTGAGGCCCTCGCACGCGGCTTGCGGCTCAGTACCAAAGACGTCGGGCAGCCCTTCCTGCGAATCACAAGTGACCTGGCTTAGAAGACTACCTCTGCTCGGACGGTTGTTTGGCCCGCGACTCTCGGGTCCGGCGTATTACCACGCCGTAGATGAGCTGGTAGAGCGGTTCCGGCAGTTCGGGTTGCTCGCCGGTCTGCAGCCTCACGACCTTCTGCAGAGGTTCCAACAGGAGTGGCGACGTCCCTTCGACCCCAGCAATCGGTTCGACCGCCCCTGGTTGGTGGCGATGGATGCAAGGCACGTGTGGATGGACGACACGGAGGCGGACGTGTGCGCTGAGAACCAGGTCTACGCCGAGTTCCTGCGAGCACTGGCAGCGATATCGACCGGCAGTTTTGATCCGCAGAGCATCGCTGAGGTGTGGGATTCCGACGAGGGGCCGATCAACGTGTCGTTCACTCTCGCGGGCGCTCGGCATGCCGTTCATCCGGCCTATTCCGATGATTGGATGGATTTGGACATCTTGGCGTCTATCAACACGCTGCTATCGACACACCAGTTCGCCTGCTGGGGCATGGACCAAACGGCGATCGTGGTTTGCCTCCCTCGCGATGCCCTCGAGGCGTTCAAGAGCAGTGAGCTACTCCCGTTGGAATGGCTCTGCGAGTAGGCTGCCCAACAAGACCTCGGGCAGCCGGCCACCGGGGGCAGCTCCCCTGCCGACACCCCCGCAGCGCGGCTCGTGGCTCAGGACGGATGCTCGCTACGAGAACGGTCATGTCCGGCGACGGCTACTTTGCGGATTCGCCCAAGAAGGGTAGAGACCAACCGGCAGGACTGGCAGTCGGCCACGTGGGCCTGGCGCCGACGAGCGCTGCCAGATACCGGACCAGAGACGCGACTTGACCATGGAACGCGACCCGCATCACCCGATCCTCGAGCGACCGTGGCAGTACTCCGTCGCGGCGATGCACTACCACGTCGGCCTGGACGGAAGCGAGCCCTACATCGACCTTGACCTGCAACGAGACGGCGGGCTGCGCCGCCTGCGGTTCTGGTCGCCGCAGCAGGTCGCGATCGAGAATGGGTTCCCAAGCCCACACACGGCATGCTCATTCTCGACGTCCGGGCCCGGCAGCTCGACGGTCTCGGCGCCTGGGTGACGGAGTTCGAGGCGTCCCATGGCTCCATCAGTTTCTGGGCTCGGGACGTGATCGACCGCGATGGACTCGATGTGAGCACATCGGGCAGTCCGGCGAACCCTGGAGAGCAGATGATGGATCCAGCCGCGGTCTTCGACCGCGAGACCTTCCTTGTGTTCCTCCGCGAACTCGCGAAGGACCGGGAGATCGCGGCGGCCCGAGAACGGACCAGGCCCAGCTCTTCCCAAGGCCCCGACGCCGGTGGTTGGGAGAACACGAGCATCGAGGCATACCTGGCGTCGTGTGCTGCGTGGGCGGCGGATCGGCCTGTTGCTGGGCCCCCGTCGTGGCGGGGCTTTGCCGAGGTGCTCCTTGCGGGCAAGCTCTACGAGTAGGATGCCGAACAAGGATACGGAGCAGCGGCGCGTGGACCCCCTTCCTGTGTTCCGTTATCACCCTGACCCACTGAGAACAGGCGCGATCGCCCGGTCCGACGCCGTGTGCGAATGCTGTGGCGAGGCCCGCGGCTACACGTATGTGCCGAGCATCGCCGGTGCCTGTGACGTTGCCGTTGCCTGCCCCTGGTGCATTGCCGATGGCAAGCTCGCCGCTGACTTCGGAGCACAGCTGGTTGATGACCATCCCTTGCTCAGGGACGGAATCGCCGCCGACATCGTCGCCGAGGTGACGCTGCGCACACCAGGCTATGTCTGCTGGCAACAGGATTCCTGGATGACCTGTTGTGGTGACGCCTGCGAGTTCCATGGTGATGCCACGCAAGCCGATCTCGCGTCGTTGGATGCAGCAGGTCTCGCCCAACTGTCTGCGGACTCCGGATTTCCATGGGACGACCTGCCCGATATCATCGCGGAATACAGTCCCGGCGGCAACCCGGCATTCTACAAGTTTGTATGCCGACGATGTCGGCGAGCGAGGTTCAACGGTGATTGTGACTGACTGCCAGGGTGGCCCGACGGGTCATGGATGCGGGCGAACGCCGCCGCTCGCGGCTCGAGGTCGAGGATGTGGGCAAGACCGCGATGGCGTTCCGGTCGATGAACTCTTCGTGGCTGCGGCCGAGTCGCGCCTCGGAGTTCGCCTCCCCGTGGCCTATCGGGCGTGGCTGTTGCGTTCGAACGGCGGTGCGGTCGAGATCGCCCAGGAGATCTGGTGGCTGCACCCGGTTCGCGACGACTCGGACGAGCGCCGCCTCGGTCGCGGTTGGGACGATGTCGTGCGCCAGACGGAGCTGGCCCTCGTCTGGCCAGCATTCCCCGCTGCGGCGATCGCGATTGCCGGCAACGGCGCCGGCGACCGTCTGGTGCTGATGCGCCGCGCGGCTTCCGATGACGACTTCGGCCTGGCGATCTGGGACCATGAGACAGGTGTGCTCGACTGGATCGCGGAAGGGGTTGAGGCGTGCTTCGCGGGTGCATAGGCTGTGCCTGCGGCGTCCGAGAACCACGCGCGCGGAGTTGCGGTGTCCGACGTCTGGATGAAGTCCATGATGCAGGCTGACCAGATCACGCAGTCCAGCAGCCAAAGGCTGCAGAAGCGCGCACAGGCCCTGAAATGGACGTTCCGCCTCGTGAGCATCACGTTTCTCGCCCTCGGTGTCTATCGACACGGTCTGACGCCGGAGTGGGAGATGCGGTCGAACGACGACGCTGGCATGGTCCTGCACGTCCACTCGTGGTTCTGGCAGCCGCCTGTGGTATCCGGCTGGGCGCCGGTCGGGATCGGGTGGTGGCGCAGTCTGCTCCTTGGCGGGGGACTCGTCTTCACCGGCCTTCTCGGTTGGCGCTTGGCGAAGTTGCTGCCGCCGGCAATGGTCCAGACCAGGTCGCCGGTACCGCCAATGGGCCCGAGTGTCCGCCGCCGTTGAACGTTCGGCTGTTGCCACACCAACATGCGCTCCTTTGACGAGATCCAGGCCGCTTTCCCGTGGGAGGAGATCCCCGGTTGCCCAGGTCGCTACCGACTCTCTTTGCCGATGCCAGACAGGTCCCCGTGGGACTTGGCAGGTGACGACGCGCAGGTCCTGCGTTTGACGAGTGCGGCATGCAAAGACCCCATCGAGCTGGTGCAGCTTCCCGGTGGCGCAGGGCTGCTGTGCTACCGACGTGCCGATGGCGCATACGTGCACACCCTCAACACGCGATCGGGACTCCTGCGCAAGCTCGCGCAACTCCGACCTGTGGCGGCGCCGAACAATGAAGACGAGCCGCCGTCTGGCGCCAGGACTGGCACCGACGCTCGAGCGTTGCCCACCGATTTCCGGAGAACACCTGGAATAGGACCGGCAACAGGTCAGTCTCGGCAACCATGACGCATCCCATGCGCGCCCCCGCGTTGGTCTGGCTGGCGGTCTTTGGTTCTTGCCAGCAGCTTCCTCAGAAGCCCGCAGACGCTGGTGTCGCAGACGCCCGATACGTGGATGCGGCGGTCCTGACCCATGGCCATGACCATTCGGGCGTGATCCTGACCGCGGTTCCTCTGCAGCACATCTCTGCCGCGGACGCGGAGGCCCGGCTCCGCCCGACGCTGCCCGCGGGCGTTTCCGTGAATCGCGTCGGCGAGGCTGCGCAGCTGTTGATCCAGGGGCCCGGGAGTGCGGTGAGGGTCGCGATCGAGCAACTGCAGAGGATCGACGTCCGGTAGACGTTGCTGCCTCGACTCCGCCACCGGCCCCTGCTCCAATCGCGCCGATGCGCGCACTTGCCGCCGTGTTGCCGTTCGTAGCTGCCGCCCTGGCCCAGGAGCCGCCGACCTGGGACCAGCTCGACGCCCGCCCGATCCCGTCGTGGTTCCAGGACGCCAAGTTCGGGATCTTCATCCACTGGGGCGTCTACTCGGTGCCGAGCTACTGCCACACCAGCACCTACTCTGAGTGGTATCAGCACTGGCTCGACACCAATTCGCACGACGGCTTCGTGACCAAGTTCCACGAACGCGTCTACGGCAAGGACTTCACCTACCGCGACTTCGCGCCGCAGTTCCGCGCCGAACTGTGGGACCCCGCCGAGTGGGCGAAGATCTTCCAGCGCGCCGGCGCCGACTACATCGTCATCACCAGCAAACACCACGACGGCTACGCGCTGTGGCCCGACGCGGTCGGCAGCGCCGTCCGCGGCTATCCGTGGAACGCGCAGGCCATCGGCCCTGAGCGCGACCTGCTCGGCGAACTCGCCGCCGCCGTGCGCAAAGAGGGCATCCGCTTCGGCCTCTACTACTCGTTCCTCGAATGGCACAACCCGCTGTTCGACAAGGACAAGCCCGCCTACGTCGACCAGGTCGTGTTCCCGCAGGTCAAAGACCTGATTGCGCGCTATCAGCCATCGGTATTCTGGCCGGACGGCGAGTGGGAACACCCGGACACGCTGTGGCGCAGCCGCGAACTGGTGCATTGGCTGCGCGAGAACGCGCCCAATAGGGGCGAACTGGTGGTCAACGACCGCTGGGGCAAGGGCTGTCGCGGCGAACACGGTGACTACTACACGACCGAGTATGGCGGCTACGGCGGCAGCAAGACGTATCTCGGCCAGAAGCCGTTCGAGGAATGCCGCGGCATCGGCCACTCGTTCGCGTTCAATCGCGCCGAGGGCTACGACCTCTACCTGTCGCGCACCGAATGCGTGCGCACGCTGATCGACCTGGTCAGCCGCGGCGGCAAGTTGCTGCTCGACATCGGGCCCGATGGCGATGGCACGATTCCGCTGATCATGGTCGACCGGTTGCTGGCGATCGGCGACTGGTTGAAGGTTCATGGCGAAGCGATCACCGGCTGCGACCGTTCGCCGTTCCTGCAGACGCCGTGGGGGCGCGCGACGCAGAAGGGCGACACCGTCTACCTCCAGGTCTACGACTGGCCGCGGGATGGCATCCTGGCCGTGCCCGAACTCGTGATCTTGCCCCAGAAAAGTGGACACCCAACCAAGGAGCCGGCAGGTTCTGGCGCAGGCAAAGAATCCGGAGTATGTCCAGAAGAAAGCACACGCGCGAGTTCGCTGAGGCGGTCCGCCGGGTCGTGGAGCAGGGCAAGCCGGTCGGCGACGTTGCGGGACGCGCTCGGCATCAACCGCAACATGCTGACGCGGTGGAAGAGCGAGATCGAAGGCGATGGCGCGGAGGCGTTCCGGCGGCAACGGGAAGCTGACCGCCGTGGATGAGGAGCTGCGGATCTACGGCGCCGCCAGGCGAACGCCGAGGAAGAGTGCAGTGTTTTAAAAAGCCCGGGCTACTTTGGCGAAACCGAAGAAGTGAAGCCCGCTTTCATGCGCGAGAACGCCACGGAGTTCCGGGTCGTCGTCGATGCCGGGCCCTGGCAGTTTCGCGGAGCGGGTTCTTACGCATGGCTCGGTCGTGAGGAGCGCACACGACCGAGAAGACACGCGGCTCGGGGCCTTGATCCGCGGCATCTACGACGACAACCGGTTCGTCTACGAGCGCCGCGGGTTCACAAGGTCCTGCAGAAGGCGGGCGAGACCCGTAGCCGCAAGCGGGTCGCCAGGATCATGCGCAGCATGAAACTGCGGTCGAAGGCGACGCGGCGTGCATCGCGTCAAGACCACCGACCTAAGCACGATCACCCGATTGCACCGGATCTTCTGAAGCGCACCACGGCGTCGGCGCTGAACCGGGTCTGGGTCTCCGACATCACCTACATCGGCACCGACGAGGGCTGGCTCTACCTGGCCGTCGTCATGGACCTGTTCTCCCGGAAGATCGTCGGTTGGTCGATGAGCTCGGGCATGGATGTGTCGCTGGTCTTGGCTGCCCTGAACATGGCCGTCGAGAGCCGCCGACCTGCGCCCGGTTGCATCTTCCACTCCGACCGCGGGTCGCAGTATGCATCTGCCGACTTCCGTGCCGCACTCGCAGTCCCTGGCCTCGTTGCCAGCATGAGCCGATCCGGCAACTGCTACGACAACGCCGCTGCCGAGAGCCTGCACCACACGGTCAAGACCGAGTGCGTTCTGCTGCACGGCTACGCAACGCGCGACGAGGCTCGTGCCTGTGTGTTCGATTACATCGAGAGCTTCTACAACCGCAGGCGCATGCACTCGTCGATCGGCTACCGCTCGCCGGAGCAGTTCGAGATCGCGCACACCGGGTAGCTCAGGCCGACGAACTTCGCCGGGGCTCTGCCCCGGACCCCGAGGTTTGCAAGGCATGACTCCGGTGTCCAACCGGCACATCGCCGAGAATCGTAAAGAAGTCGGCCCCGCCGATCGACTCCGGCAGGGGCCGCGATGCAGCCGTTGGCTCACCGTCGGCCCGGCTATCTTCAGCAGGTTGCACCTCTGCAGAGCCTGCGTCTGCTTCGCCGGGCGGGCGGATCGAAGCGGTGTTCCAGCCAGTTGACCAGCGCCGATTTCGCAGCTATGAAGCCCTGCCTCCAAACCCCGTGTCCACGGAACCGGGGCAGGGTCACTCGACACCGATGTGCGCACCGCCCGGATCGTCGGCGAGCCGGGCGTGTTGTCATGGTGGCGCGATGGGAGGGGCGTTCGCCATGTCGACCTGCGTGGCCGGCATCCGCACGAACACGCGACGGTGGTGGCGCTGCAACTGGCGGGACCGTTGCAACGGAAGCAGCGGTTCGTCGCCGATCGCGATGGCGTCATCACGCTGCCGGCGAGCGCGGCGACGATCGTCGGCGAGACCCTGCGGCTCGAGCCGACCGGCAACCTCGGATTCTGGAGCAACACGAAGGACCATGCCCGGTGGCCCGGCGTCCATCTCGAGGCCGCCACGAGCTATCGGGTCGAGATCGAGTATGCCCTCGCGCCGGGCGAGCAAGGCGGGGAGCTGGAAGTCGGCTTCGACGCGCCGGAGTTCGAGTTCGTGCTGGCCCGGCCGACGAAGGGCTGGCAGGACTACGCGCGGCTGCGCGCGCACCTCACCCTGGAGACCACGGACGCCTCGGTCGTCGATGTGAAGGTGACTGCGAAGCGGCTCGGCAAGACCGCCGTGTGCAACCTCCGGGCGGTGCGGTTCATCGCCGATCGACCGAACCTGGATGGATCGGTGGCGGTTCGGGATGCGCACCTCGCGGCGCGGGCGGAACTGGACCGCATGCAGGCGTTGTTCAAAGCCGGCGATCTGGCCGGCGTTGCGCGCTGCTACGCCGACGACGCGGTGATCCTCGGTCCGGGCGACCAGACGATCGGCCGCAAGGCGATCGACACCTACTGGACGCGGATGGCGGATCCGATCGCGTGGATCCTCGATCTGGACACCGCTGTGGCATCGGGCGACCTGTTGATCGCCCGCGGTCGGTCGACGCTCGCGCTGAAGCGCGGCACGTTCATCGTCGACTTCGATCTGACCTGGCGCCGTCAGCAGGACGGCAGCCTGCGGATCATCGCCGACGTCTACCGGCCGGTCCGGCAGTAGCTTCAGTCGCCGGCAGGCACCGCATAGGATCGGGCGATGAACGGACCTGTCGTCGCGCCGCCGATCCGGTTGACTGCCAAGGCCGCCACGCTGGCGCGGCGCGGCCACCCCTGGTTCTATCGCGACGATCTGCAGGAACCGTCGGTTCCCGGTGGGCAGATCGTCCGCGTCCACGATCCAGAAGGTCGCGACCTCGGCCTCGCGTTCACTTCGGCGCACAGCAAGCTGGCGCTGCGCTCGTGCGGGCCATGGCCCGGCCACGATGTGCCCGATCGCGAGACCTTCTTCCACGCCAGGCTGCGCGCCGCGATCGAACGCCGTGCCGGGATGCTCGGCAAGGAAGATGGCGCGCGCATCGTTCACGGCGAGAGCGACGGACTACCAGGGCTGGTCGTCGATCGCTACGGACCGGTGCTGGTGCTGCAAGCGACGTCGCCGGTGATCGAGAACTGCCTCGACGCGATCGTGCCGTTCCTGGCCGAGCAGCTCGCCGCCGAGTCGGTGCTGGCGCGCAACGATGTCGGCGCGCGCAAGCTCGAGGGGCTGTCGCAGGAAATCCGGCTGCTCCACGGCCGGCGGATCGAGAACGTCACGATCGTCGAGCACGGCGTCCGCCACACGGTGCGACCGTGGACCGGGCACAAGACCGGGTTCTATCTCGATCAGCGGCCGGCGCGCGGACTCGTGCGCGACCTGGCGAAGGGCCGGCGCGTGCTGGATCTGTTCGCGTATCAAGGTGGCTTTTCGTTGGCAGCGTTGGCCGGCGGTGCCGCGTCGGCAATCGCGGTCGATCAATCGGCGGAGGCATTGGCCGCCGCCGAGGCCGGCGCCGCCGCCAACGTGCTGAGCGGCCTGGCGACGCGGACCGACAACGTCTTCGACTTCCTGCGGTCCTTGCGCGAGGGTCAGGACCGGTTCGACCTGATCGTGCTCGATCCGCCGGCGTTCGCCAAGTCGCGCCGCGAACTGACCGGCGCGCTGCGCGGCTATCGCGACCTGAACCGGCTGGCGCTGCGGCTGTTGGCGCCGCACGGCATGTTGTTGACGTGCACCTGCAGTCATCACGTCGTGCTGCCTGAGTTCGAGCACCTGTTGCGGCAGGCGGCCGCCGGGTTGCCGTTCAAGGTCGCGCTGCGGCAGCGGCTGGGGGCCGGACCGGATCATCCGTTCTGGTTGTCATTGCCGGAGTCGGAGTATCTGAAGGTGCTGCTGCTGCAGCGGCTGGACTGACCGCTCACCGGACCCACGCACTGCGGCTACTGCGGATCGACTTCCGCCGGGCGTAAGAGCCAGGTGGAGCCCTCATCGATGCCCATCGCTCATCGTGCCCTGAACACTGCGTTCGCGGTTCTTCTGTCGTTCTGGCCGTTGTCCGTCGCTGGTCGCGCCCAGGGCGGTGTGCGGTGGCAACCCGTGGCTCCGGTCAGCGCACCATCGGCGCGGACGATGCACGCGATGGTCGGCGACGCCGCACGGCAGCGAGTGCTACTGTTCGGAGGGCTTGGCGCGAACGGGGTGCTGGACGACACCTGGCAGTGGAACGGAACGCTCTGGTCCGAGGTCACCGCCGGAGCCCGTCGGGGCGCCCGCTTCGGGCATGCGCTGGCCTTCGATACCGCACGCCAGCAAGTCGTGCTGTTCGGCGGCAACAACCAGATTGCGATGCTGGCCGACACCTGGCTCTGGAACGGCGCGAACTGGTTGCCGGCGTCACCTGCGGTTGCGCCGAGCGGTCGCTGCTGGCATGGCATGGCCGACGACGCGGCACGTGCACGGGTCGTGCTGTTCGGCGGCTACGATGCGGTCTTCTTGTCAGGCGACACCTGGTCGTGGGATGGCGCGAACTGGACGCGGGCGCTACCGACGCAGAGCCCGTCGCCGCGTCTGCAGCACGGCATGGCCTACGACGCCGCACGCCAGCAGGTCGTGCTGTTCGGTGGCGGGACGCAGGATACCTGGACTTGGAACGGCGATTGGCGGGAGGTGCTCGCCACCAACTCACCGGATCCCGTACCGATCGATGTGTCCTTGACCTACGACACCTCGCGCCAGCGCGTGGTGTTGTTTGGTGGCAATCATGGGCCGTTCCTGTTGCAGGAGACCTGGGAGTGGAACGGCGGGATCTGGGAGCAGCCGAGGACTGCGGTCGCCCCGACGGCGCGATCCGGGCACGCGATGGTCTGGGACGCGGCGCGGCAGCAGCTGGTGATGTTCGGCGGCGGGAGCGCCGCGGCACCGCGGGCCGACACCTGGTTGGGCAGTTCGGTGGATCCGGCGACTTTCGTCACGAGCGGCGGTGGATGTCCCGGGAGTGTCGGTCTGCCGGTGCTCGCGCCGTTGCCGGCGTCGTTGCCGTGGCTTGGCGACACGTTCGGGTTGGCGATGGACAACCTGCCTGCGGGCAGCCTGCCGTTCCTGGTGTTCGGGTGCACGGCGCGGTCGTTGCCGATTCCGGGACTGCCCGGCTGCACGCAACAGAACTCCGCCGAGGCCGCGGTTGCGCTGGTGCTGGCGGGGGACCGCGCGGTCTGGACGCAGGTCGTGCCGACGGATCCGGTGTTGATCGGTGGCATGGTCCACTTCCAGGGCGCGGCGCTGCTGGCCGGCGGGGCGAACGCGGTCGGCGCGGTGTTCACGGCCGGTGGGCAGGCGACGGTCGGCATGCGGTGACCGGAGGCGCGTTGATCACCAGTGCGGCTGCGCGAGCTGCGCCCGGTGCCGGGGGCAGCGCAGCCTTGAATCGAGCGCGACGCGGCCGCCCTGGAAACAACACGAGCCGATGGGCTCGCCATCGGCTCGCGCGTGGCCCGGGGGGGACAGGCAGACCCCGGTCCGAGTTCGTCGTTGCGGCGCGCGTCGGCGCCGGCAGGTCACTCCTCCCGCAGACGATTCAGCAGGCTGAGCACGTGCATGAACAGATAGACCACGTCGGTGAACAGCGTGACCGCCGCCGATACCGCCATGTCCGCCGGGTAGTTGCGGACGACATTGCTGGTGTCGTAGACGATGTAGCCGGCGAACAGCGCGACGCCGAGGCCGGAGAACAGCAGCGGCGCGTGGAAGCCGAAGATCCAGCCGCACAGCGCCAGGCCGAGCAACAGCCAGAAGCCCATCGACAGGATCCCGCCGAGGAACGAGAAGTCCTTCTTGGTCGTGATCACGTAGGCGGTGATGCCGGTGAACGTCACCGCCGTCAGCATCGCCGCCATCGTCAGCGTCTGCGGCGCGTTGGCCGCGGTCGCGAGCACCGGCGGTGCGACCAGGAGGCCGAGCACGAACGTCCACGTGAAGTAGGCGATCAGGTTCAGCGGGCTGGTGCGGGCCAACAAATGGACCACCCAGAAGCCGCCCATCGTGATCGCGAAATAGACCAGGATGCCCAGGGCGCTGCCGCGCGTCAGCTGCCAGAGGCTGACACACAGGTTGCTGACCGAAGGCACGTTGCCGGCCGCCCACAGCGTCGCCGCGAACGCGAGCACGCCGCCCAGCACCAGCGAGTAGACCTTCTTCAGGAACGCGGCGCGAACATCGGGTTCGGCCTGGGCCGCCGGGACGGCAAATGCGTAAGGGTTGTGGCTCATGGTTCTTCTTCGGCTGCCCGCTGGCAGCCACCGGAGATCCTATTCCGCGGCGGCGGTTCCGCCAGTGCCTCGCGCCAGGTCCGCCGACTCCGTAGAACGGCACCATGCGCACGCCGTCCGTCCGGGTGTCCGTCCTCGCCCTGCTCCCCACCCTGCTGCCGGCCCAGGAACCGACGCCGCTGACGTTCGCCGACACGCGGCAACGTCTGGAATGGACCGGCACGATCCCGAGCGCGATCTGGGCGCACGATGGCGTCCATGTCGAGTTGTTCGACGGCAAGCGTCGGATGTGGTTTGATCCGAAGACCGGCAAGGTCGCGCCGGCCGGAGAACGTCCGGCGCCGGCGGCGGCGGCGCCGGTTGCAACCGTGCTGCTGCACGAGGGCGATCTTTGGCTCGACGAGGTCGCTCCAGCCAGTGGCGGTGGCGAGGGCCGGCGTCGCGGTCGGGGTGGTCGCGGCGGCGTCAAGCCCTCCGACCAGGCCGTGCGCCTGACCAGCGATGGCGTCGCCGCTGGTCGCAAGAGCGAGATCCACCTGAATGCGGCGCGCAGCGCCGCGACGTTCGTCCGGGCCAACAACCTCTCGGTGATCGATCTGGTGACCCGCGACGAGTGGCAGATCACGACCGACGGCGGCCCCGAGTTGTTCCATGGCATGCTCGACTGGGTCTATCAGGAGGAGATCTACGGTCGTGGCGACTTCCAGGGGCACTGGTGGAGTCCGCAGGGCGACATGATCGCGTTCCTGTCCCTCGACGAGTCGCCGGTCAAGGAGTTCACGCTGGTCGACCACGTGCCCGAGGGTTTCCTCGATGAAGAACGCGCGGTCGTCGCCGATGTCAGCAACTACCCGAAGGCCGGCGATCCGAACCCGTTCGCGCGCATGTCGGTGGCGCACCGCGACGGCCGCAAGGTGGTGGCCGTCGATCTCGCGGCGTTCCCGAAGGACGTGCTGGTCGCCCGCGTCGAATGGACGCCGGACGGCAAGACGCTGTTGCTGACGCTGCAGGATCGGATCCAGACCTGGGCCGAGCTGTGCGCCGTCGACCCGGCCACCGGCGCGTTGACGAAGTGGTTGCGCGAGGAATCGCCGACCTGGGTCAACCGGCCCGAGTCGCCGCGGTGGTTGCGCGATGGTTCATTCCTGTGGATGTCGGAGCGGACTGGCTATCAGCACATCTACCGCGTCGCCGCCGGCGGTGGCCAGGTCAAGCCGATCACCGAGGGTGAGTGGCAGGTCCGGCGGATCGTCAAGCTCGACGAAGCTGCCGGCACGTTGTGGTTCGAAGGCAGCAAGGATGGCGCGATCGATCGCAACCTGTATCGCGTAGGCCTCGACAGCGGCGAGCTGACGCGCATCACTTCGGGTGCCGGCACGCATGCGTTCGAACTGAACGACGACGGCTCGTTCGTGATCGATCGCTGGTCGGCGATGAACCAGCCGCCGAAGGTGCAGGTCCTCGATGGCAGGACCGGTGCGGTCGTGCGCGAGGTCGGGCAGACCGGGCTCGGTCCGGCGGCCGACAAGCACGGCTTCGCGCCGCGGCGGCGGCTGACGATCCGCGCCCGCGATGGCTACGAACTCGATGCGTCGCTGCAGTTGCCGCACGCCTGGAAGGCCGGGCAGAAGTATCCGGTGTTCCTGCCGACCTACTCCGGTCCCGATGCGCCGTCGGTCAACGACTCGTGGGCACCGTCGACGCAGCACCAGTTTCTCGGCCAGCAGGGGTTCGTCGTGCTGCAGGTGAACGTCCGCTCGGCCAGCGGTCGCGGCCAGGCGCACACCGGCAAGTGCTACCAGCAACTGGGCGTGCAGGAACTGAAGGACCTCGAGGATGCAGTCGATTTCGTCTGCCAGAACCACGGTGGCGACCCGGCGCGCGTCTGCATCTCCGGCTGGAGCTACGGCGGCTTCATGGCGGCGTTCGCGCTGACGCACAGCAAGAAGTTCGCGCTCGGGCTGGCCGGTGCTGGCGTCTACGACTGGCGGCTCTACGACACGATCTACACCGAGCGCTTCATGCGCACGCCGCAGGAGAACAAGCAGGGCTACGACGCGACCTCGGTGATCAAGGCGGCCAAGAATCTGCACGGCCACCTGGTGATCGTGCACGGCACCATGGACGACAACGTGCACATGCAGAACGCGATGCAGCTGCTGTGGGAACTGCAGACCGCCGGCAAACAGAACTTCGAGGTGATGTTCTATCCGCGCAGCACCCACGGACTGGCCGGCGAGGTGTCGCCGCATCACCGGGAGTTCGAATGGCGGGCGTTGCAGAAGCTGCTGGATCCGGCGTGGAAGCCGCTGTGATCGGCGTGAATCCGGAGGCTGGCCGTCGGTAGCCCCGGGAGCCATGACCCACGATCCACTCGCGCGGTCGGCCGCAATGCCGGGAGTCGACTGCCCGTTCTGCGGCATCGGCATGTCCGAACAGTTGAAGCGGGGGCTGCTGGTCGATCGCTGCGGCAGTTGCGGCGGCCGCTGGTTCGACCGCACCGAGTTGGAGACCTGGTTGACTCGGGTCGGGGTCGCGTGCGGTGACGCCGATGGTTGGGTCTGCGAACCGTTGCCCAGGGATCACCGGCGCTGCCCGCGGTGTCGCGGCTGGACGCTGCAGGCGTATCGGTGCGGCGATCTCGAGTGTCACCGGTGCACCACCTGCCGCGGCGCGTTCGTCCGGCCCGGCGAGGTCGAGCGCTTGCGCGCGACCGGCGGTTCGCCATCGCAGGACGCGCGGCGCGGGCGGTTCTGGCGGCTGTTGCGGCTGGCGCTGCGGCCGCGACCCAACTGGCGGCAGATCCTCGATCGCTTCGGCTGAGCCACCGCAGCGGGCTTCGGCCGGTAGCGTGGAGCCGTGCGCGCCACGCTGCCGTTGTGCGGATATCGCCCGGCGACTGGCTACTGCAGGTTCGCCGTCACCGCCGCCGAGTGCGCGATGCCATCCGCCGCCGCCGGATCGAGCACGAACCACTGGAACGACACCGGCAGGCCGATGGCCAGCGGCGTGTTCGGCACCTGCAGCGTGTGGCTGACGGCGCCCGCGGTCGGACTGCTGTGGAGCCGCGTGTTCATCAACAGCAGCACTTCGCCGGTGACGAACACGTTGGCAAACGGGAACGGCAGCCCGCCGGGAATCGGCCAGCCGATCAGCAGCGCGGCGTTGGGTGGGGCAGAACTGGCGACGCGCGCGGCGTTGTCGAGCCAGACGTCGATCGGCGAACCGATCGCCGGCCAGCCGGACAGCCCGATCGTCGGGTTGCCGTAGATGCCGGGCTTGGCGTTGCCGAACGTCGCGGTGCTGCCGGCGGCGTACGGCGCAAACAGCCGGAACTTCGCCGACGTCGTGTTCTGCGCGTGCCAGCTGCTGCCGTCGCTGTAGCGCACTTCGCTGAGCACCGCGCCCGACAGCGTGTCGGCGCAGACCGAGTGTTGCGGGAACATGCCGGCGACGCGCCAGACGAGGAAGTAGTCGGTGGCGGCGGCCAGCATCGCCGGTTGCGCGAAGCGGGCGCCCTGCCAACAGCGCGCGTGGATGACGTTGAAGGTGCCGGGTTGGCCGACGAGCAGGTCGGGCAGGCCGGTGGTCGGATGCAGCGTGCGGATCTCGAGCGTGTGGCTGGCGCCGCTCTGGTTGCCGGTGAACACCTGGGCGGCATCCAGTGTGGCAGCGGCGGTGTTGGTGAAGCGGAACGCGATCACCGAACTCGGCCAGCCGACGGCGTAGTTGCCGTACGACAGGTTGTCGTTCTGGGCCTGGACGAGTTGTTGGGAGGTCGCGTGTGCGGCGACGGCGCAAAGAAGCAGCAGTTTCGGGACGAGGCGCATCCAGGAAGTGTCGCCGGCGGCGCTGTTCTCGCCAATGGGCCACCTCGCCGGCGGTGGCGCCAGCCACCGGACGATTCAGCCGGCCGGACCTTCGGGTCTCGCGAACTCTTCGAGATCCCGCAATCTCGCGGCGGCCTGCCGCAGCCCCTTGCCGGACAGAGCCTCGAGCCACCGGCGGCCACGCGGTCCGGCATCGAGGCGTTCGACGAAGGCACGCGAGGCGACGCTCGCACCCAGGACCAGCGCCCCGCCGAAGGCGAGGTTCGCCAGCAGCCACGGCATCGGCAGCGCGGCCAACGCGGCCGTGCCGGTGCACGCTTCGAACACCAGCGCCGCCAGGGGCAGCCAGATCAGCGCGCCGCCGGTCAATGCCCAGCGGAACGTTCGGACTTCGGCGATGCGCAGATGTTCGAACCGTCGCTGCACGGAAGTCACTGGCCCGGCCACATCCAGCCGCGCGATGGCAAGCGCCAAGAACGCCGACCCGATGGCCAGCACGACGATGGCCAGCAACGTTCCATGGCCGAGCAGCTGATAGCGCGCATCGTCCGGGTGAGCGGCAACGATGGGTGCGAGGATCACGATCAGGGCAATCAGTCCGGCGATCTCGAGCAACCGCCACGGCAGCGACGGCAGCAGCGCCGACCGGACGCGGCGCCGCCGCAGATCGGCGACCAGCAGTTCGTGAGTGGTAGCCATGCGGTCGAGCCTGGCGATCCTGGATGCCCACAGTTGGCGCAGTTCGTCGGTCGGTGCGTCGTCGTTCATGTCAGCCTCGTTCGGGTGGATGCGGTGTGGGTTGGAGCAGGGCTCGCAAGCGGGCCTTCAGGCGTTGCAGGCGCGTACCCACGTTGCTCTCGGAGATGCCGAGAGCCTCGGCGGTCGTGCGGTGGTCATTGCCTTCGAGCCAGGACAGCACCAGCGCCCGGTCCAGCGGCGGCAGTTCGCCGATGGCAGCGTGCAGCCGCTCGCTGTCTTCGTCCGGCCCATCGACCGGGGCGAGCGCGAACAGCGCCGGATCGCGGTCGTCGCGCCGGCGGTCGTGGCGCGCCTGGCGCCGGTGGCTGCTGATCGCCACGTTCAGCGCCACCCGCCAGACCCAGGTGCTCTCGCGGCGATCGGGATCGAGGCGGTCCTTGCTGCGCCACAGTTGGCAGGCGATCTCCTGGGCGACGTCCTCGCGTTCGCCCGGGTCCTTGCACCATGCGAACGCGATCCGGCGGATCAGCGGGGTGTGGCGGCGCAGCAGTTCGGTGAAGGCCTCGGGCGTCATCGGGCAACCGATGATTCGCCAGGAGCATGGGCGGGATCACGGTTCAGTCGTGATTTCTTGCGCGGCGTCCGTTCCCTACCGTGGCGGCCCGGGCCGGTCACCGGCCCGTCTCCTAGTAGACGTACAGCACCCCGGTCCCCGTGGGAGTCGGATTGGTCCGGGCGGCGATGAACAGCCGACCAGTCGCCGGATCCTGCGCGATGTCGCGAATGATGTAGGGGATCGTGCCGCCGCCGATCGGCACGATGGCCGACGGCGTGACGACGACGAAGTAGGCCCAGCCGGTCGCTGCGGCGCCGACGCCGAGCCAGCCGTAGATGATCGCGAATGGCGTGTTCGGGAACGCGAACGCACCCCAGCATGACACGTTCGGATCCGCCGGGATCACCTGGGTGACGACCGGCGCGGCCGGATTGCCGATGTCGATCAGGTCGAGGCCTTCCAGTTGTCGCGAGGCCAGCAGCACCGTTCCGGTGCCGTCGACCCGCAGCTGGCAGTGACCCGACACACTGCCGCCCTGCTGCTGGACCAGCGTGTTGATCAAGAGCGGTGCCGCCGGGTTGACCAGGTCGTAGGTCTTCAGTTCGCGCGTGCTGCGCCGGTTGTAGGGTGTGCCATACAGGAACAGGTGCTGCCCGACGACTTCCATGCCGTTCGCGTCGTTGTTGGCGTTGCTGAAGTCGCTCCACAGCGGCGAGAGCGAATTGGCGCCCACCGAGTAGACCGACAGGCCCCAGTTGGTCTCGGCGTAGTACAGGTAGCTCTGGCCGCCGAAGTTCCGGTACTTCAGGCCGCGGTAGTGGTAGATCGTCGACACCGACGCGGCCACCGTCGGCGCGGCGGGGTTGCTGGTGTCCAGCATGTTGAGGCCGCCGAAGCGGTGGCCGGTGAACAGGCGACCGCCGAAGTCCGGGGTGTACTCGGCTTCGAACCACTGATCGCCGAAGGGAGGGTTGATCGTCGCCGTGAGCGTCGGGTTGGATGGCGTGGCGATGTCGTACAACAGCTGCTGCCCGTTGACCTGATCGCTGATGATCAGGTGGCTGCCGGCGGTGACGATGACGCTGCGTGGGTCGTTGGTCGGCAACGTCAACTGGGCGACTTGCGCCGGAGCGATCGCGTGGGTCAGCAGCGTGATCAGGAGGCCCAGTGGCAGATGCCGCTCGGCAATGGCGGGAAGGGTGGTCATGGTGGTGGCTCTCGCTTTGGCTTCGCGGATGGGACCCGAACTCGTTCGGGCATCCGTAGATGACCTCTGGCGGCCGGAACCGGACAGAGTTCGGTTCCGATGTTGCGGATCGGCGTGGATCGCCGACAGCGAGGCCCGGTGGGGCGAGTCGGCCCTTGCGACCGGGCAGCTCTCGAGCGCGTTGGTTCGCGTGCCGTCCTTCGGCCGCCATGCCGTTCTCCGGACGCGAGCCGCTGCCGCCGGCCGCGTGCGCGCGGGTCGGAGCCTAAGCGCGGCCGCTACTCCGCCATCCGATCCGACTTCGCCGCCATGCACACCCCGAATGCGATTCCGAACAGGCTCATCAGGTAGAACGCCGGGAAGCCGAACACATGCTCCGCCCAGATCATCCAGAACTGCTGGCGCGGATCGTCGATCACCAGCGGCGGATCGAACTGCATCTGGTTCAGCGGATTGACGATGTCGGTGATCGAGTGGATGTCCAGCGCCGTGCCCCAGCGCCGATCGCTGGCGAGCTTCGAGAACATGGCGATCGGCAAGCGCGCCGCCACCGTGCCGACGCACACCATCAGCAAGGTCCGCCGCAGCGAGCCCGCCGACCTGGCGATCAGCACCGCCATCGCCACGCCGGCGGGGAACAGGAACCGGTCGATGCCGACCGGCTGCACGATCGCCGACGGCGCGGCGAGCTTCTGCATCAACAGCCACGTCGCGGCGGCGGTCCAGGCCATCGTCAGGGGCAGCAGGAACGGCCCGGTCGTCGTTGCCGAACGGCGCCACAGCAGGATCGCAGCCCAGACGGCGCAGAACAGTGCGAAGGGCAGCGGCCATTGCCAGCCCGGCGCAGTAACCGTTTCGACCGGGAAATGGATGGGCGACACCTCGAGGTTGTGGCCTTCGTAGCCCTGGTAGGTGTGCGTGACCGTCAGGGTCGCATTGGCCGGCAACATGGCGGCGCCGACCGCGGTCAGCACGGCGCCGACGGCCAGGACTGCCGTCGCCAACCCGCCCAGCCGCGGCGCGATCAGCCCGGCGGCCAGAGCGATGTAGCAGACGATGTGGACGATCGCGACGGCGGTTTCCATGCGGGTGGCAGGATCGCCAACGGCGACCAGGGGGCGGGTTTTCGTCGGATCGGTTGCCGGGCGCCAGGGTTTTCCCGTCGCCGTGCTTGCCGGGCCACCGGGTGGTTGCTACCGTGTTCCGCCCTTACTCCATCCACACCCCATGACGAAGCAGAAGACCAAGAAGGCGGTGGTCAAGCGCATGAAGCTGACGAAGACCGGTAAGGTCAAACGCAGCCACGCCTTCACGTCGCACATCCTCGTGCGCCGCACGACCAAGCGGAAGCGCCAGCTCCGCAAGGACGGCTACTGCGTCGGCAAGTTCGAAGTCAACATGCGCAAGCTGCTCGGGGGGAGCTGAGATTCCATGGTTCGCGTCACCAACGGTCCTGCCACCAGGCAACGTCGCAATCGCGTCCTGAAGCGCGCCAAGGGCTTCCGCCAAGGCCGCCGCAACCTGTTCCGCAACGCGCGCGAGACCACGATCCGCGCCGACGTCTACGCGTTCATCGGTCGGCAGCAGAAGAAGCGCCACTTCCGGACGCTGTGGATCACCCGCATCACCGCCGCCGTGCAGGCGCTCGGCATGCGCTACTCGGCGTTCATCCACGGCGTGCAGAAGGCCGGCATCAAGCTCAACCGCAAGGAGCTGAGCGAGCTGGCGATCCACGACCCGAAGATGTTCGAGCAGATCTGCGGCAAGGCCAAGGCCGCGCTGGCCTGAGCCGTTCCGGCTAGTTTCCGCCAACCAGAACCCCCAGCTTCGTCGCCGATGAACGATCGCCGCCGGCAATGGCTGGACGCGATCGCCGCGGCTGCGGACGAAGCGTCCCTTCACGAAGTCGAGTCCCGCCTGTTCGGCAAGAAAGGGGAGGTGCTCGAACTCGTACGTGCGGTCGCCACCTTGCCGAAGGAAGAGCGACCGGCTGCTGGCAAGGCCGCCAACCTTTGCAAGCAGGAAGTCGAACAGGCGCTGGCGGCGAAGAAGGACGAGTTGCAGCAGCAGGCGCTGCAGAAAGAACTACACGACCCGTCGTTCGATCCGACCGAGCCCGGCCCCAGGCCAAGGCGCGGCAGCCTGCACCCGATCACGATCGTGCAGAACGAACTGATCGATCTGTTCACGTCGATGGGCTTCTGCTGGCAGGACGGGCCCGAGGTCGAGTCCGAGTACTTCAACTTCGATGCGCTGAACATCCCGGGTGACCATCCGGCGCGCGAGAGCCAGGACACCTTCTGGCTCAACGATCGCAACCTGCTGCGCACGCACACGTCGCCGGTGCAGGTGCGGACGATGCAGCGCTTCACCAGGCAGGGCTTCCAGCCGCCGCTGAAGATCATCGTGCCCGGCCGGTGCTTTCGCGCCGAGACCGTCGACAAGACCCACGAGCACACGTTCTACCAGATGGAAGGTCTGGTCGTGGACGAGGGCGTCAGCACCGCCAACCTGATCCACACGATGAAGACCTGCCTGCGGGTGATCCTGCAGCGCGAGGTCAAGGTGCGGTTGCGGCCCGGGTTCTTCCCGTTCGTCGAGCCGGGCTTCGAACTCGACGTCAATTGTCCGTTCTGCCAGGGCAAGGGCTGTTCGGTCTGCAAGCAGTCCGGCTGGATCGAGATCCTGCCGTGCGGCATGGTCCACCCGAACGTGCTGCGCCAGGGTGGCCTCGACCCCGAGGAATACACCGGCTTCGCGTTCGGCATGGGCCTGCAGCGCGTGGTGATGCTGCGCTACGGCATCGACGACATCCGGACGTTCATGGGGGGCGACCTGCGCTTCCTGCGCCAGTTCCCGGAGATCGCGCGATGAAGTTGTCGCTGCGTTGGTTGTCGCGGCACGTCGATCTGACGGGCATCGAGCCCAGGCAGATCCTGGCCGATCTGACGATGAGCACCGCCGAGGTCGATCGCGTCGAGCAGTTCGGCGCCGGCCTCGAGGGTCTGGTCGTCGGGCACGTGCTGCACCGCGAGAAGCACCCGGACGCCGACAAGCTGTCGGTGTGCCGCGTCGAGGTCCAGAAGGGCGACGTCCGCCAGATCGTCTGCGGCGCGCCCAACGTGGCGGCGGGGCAGCGTGTCGTCGTGATCCTGCCGGGGGACACCTTGCCCGCCAGTGGCGGCAAGGGCGCGCTGAAGATCAAGGTCGGCAAGATCCGCGGCGTCGAGTCGCACGGCATGATCTGCAGCGAGTCCGAACTCGGCCTGTCCGACGACCACGACGGCATCCTGGTGCTGCCCGACGACGCGCCGGTCGGTGCCCGTTTCGTCGACGTGATGCCGGTGCGGGATCACGTGTTCGAGATCGACAACAAATCGGTCAACCATCGGCCCGATCTGTGGGGTCACTACGGCTTCGCCCGCGAACTGGCGGCGATCTACGGCCGCGAACTGAAACCGGCGTGCGTGCCGGTGGCCTTCCCGAGCGCCGGGCTGCAGGTGCCGATCCGGATCGACGACAAGCACGCCTGCCCGCGCTACTGCGGGCTCGTGATCGATGGCGTCACCGCCGGCAAGTCGCCGGCCGAACTGCGTTACCTGCTCGCGGCGGTCGGCCAGCGCGCGATCAATCTGCCGGTCGACCTCACCAACTTCGTGATGCTCGACCTCGGCCAGCCGATGCACGCGTTCGATCTGGCGCAGATCGGGTCGCGCAGTGTCGTGATCCGGATGGCGCGCCCCGGCGAGACGTTGACGACGCTCGACGGCCAGCCGCGCAAGCTGACGGGGCAGGATCTGCTGATCTGTGCCGACGACGAGCCGGTGGCTCTGGCTGGCGTGATGGGTGGCCAGGGCACGATGGTGGCGGACTCGACGACGAGACTGTTCCTGGAGTCGGCGGCGTTCCATGCCGCGACGATCCGCCGCACCAGCATGCGGCTCGGCCTGCGCACCGACGCGAGCGCGCGCTTCGAGAAGGCGCAGGATCCGGCCAACGCGCTGACTCGCGGTGCACCGGTTCCTGGGGCTGCTGCAGCGCCATTGCCCGACGGCGGTCGCGGCGGGCCCGCTCGTCGACCCCCGGCTGGCACTTCCCCGGCCGAAGCCATCATGCTGCGCCGCGCGCGCCTCGCACCTGAAGCTGGGCGTCCTGCTCGACGACGAGAAGGTCGCTGTCGATCCTGCGGTCGCTGGCGTTCCTCGTCGAGCCGATCGCCGACGGCTTCCAGGTCGCGGTGCCGAGCTTCCGCGCCACCAAGGACATCGCCATCGAGGACGACCTGATCGAGGAGGTCGGCCGGATGTTCCGCTACGACAACATCCCGGAAGTGCCGCTGGTGTCCGAAGTGACAACCTGCGCCAGCATGCCGAAGTGCGGCTCTGCGAGCACGGCAAGGGCTACCACCCGGAGATGCCGGTCGAGCACAAGCTGCCGCACGAAGTGCGCGAGGTGGCGTTCGTCTGGAGTGTTCGCGACGGCGAGCACCCGTACGCGGCGCTGCGCGAAGGCGTCGCGGCCCTGATGCAACGCGTTGGCTATCCAGGCCAGATGCTGCGCGCCTGGCACGGCAAGGACCAGCCGTGGGTGCATCCGTCCCGCGCGGTGGCGGTCGATCGCGATGGTTCGCCGGTTGGCTACGTCGCGCACCTGCATCCCAACGTCGCCCGCGCGCTGGGCGTGCCGGCAACCACGGCGATCGGGTGCCTGGACCTGCGCGCCATGCTCGCTGCGGGTCGGCAGGTGCCGCAGTACGTGCCCGTGCCGACGTTCCCGGTGTTGCCCATCGACGTCGCGTTGCTGGTCGACACGGCGACGCAAGTCGCGACGGTCGCCGAATTCCTGCGCCGGGTCGGTCGCAAGCTGGTCCGTTCGGTCGATCTGTTCGAGGTCTACCGCGGCGACCGCGTTGCGGCCGGCAAGAAGAGCCTGAACTTCACGGTCACGCTCGGCGCCGACGACCGGACGCTGTCCGATGACGACGAGGCGAAGTTCCTGGCCAAGGTCCGCGAGCAGGTGGGCGAGATCGGGGCCGAGCTGCGCGGCTGAGTCTTCTGCGTCCTCGGCCAGAAGCGCGGCAATCGCGGCCGGATTGTCCGGCCCGTTGCCAACGGCGTTGCGTAGAGGCAGACCCGGGCGGCGGCCTCGCCCCGCACCTCGATCCTCGCCAACCGCCGCCGCTCGGGAGCACTCGCGGTGATTTTCCGCGCGTGGCCGGGTCTTCTTTCGGGACCTGCCATCGCCCGGACGGGCGGGGGACTGGACAACTCGCCGCGCTCGGCGAGAAATGTCGTGACTGAGTTGGGTTGGGACAACTACTTCCATTGTTCGCCCTTCTCGCGCGCTCGAGGTGATCATGACCCTGTCCGTGCTGCTCGCGGCCGTAGCCGCCGTTCTGCCCCAATCTCCGGAGTCGCCCGCCGAGGCCGCTCCATCGCTGCAGTTGCCGTTCGCCTTCGTGCCCAACCAGGGGCAGTGGCCCGGCGCAGCCAAGTACTGCGTGGCGCAAGGCCCGGTCCGCACCTGGGTCGTCGACCGCGGTCTGTGGGTGCAGGCCGAACGGACCGGTGACTCGCCGCTCGGGGTCGCGATCTCGCTGCGCTTCGAAGGCGCCGCTGGCGGCCTGGCCGCCGAACAGCGAGACGGCAGCCGGCGCAACTGGCTGCTCGGCGCCGACAGCAGCCGCTGGGTGACCGATGTTCCCGCGTTCCGCCGCGTCCGTCACGCCGGGCTCTATCCGCACACCGATCTGGTGCTGCGCGAACAGGACGGCCACGTCGAATACGACCTCGTGCTCGAACGCGGCGCCAAGGTTCGCGATGTGTTGGTGCGGGTGGCCGGTCACGATCGGATGCGGCTGGCAGCCGATGGTGCGCTGATCCTGGACACCGCGCTCGGCGAACTGCGGCAAACGCCGCCGACGACGTGGGTCACGCGGGCCGATGGTTCGCGCCAGAGCCTGCCGAGCCGGTTCGTGATCCTCGGTCACGACGCGTTCGGCTTCGACGTTGCGGGCTGGGACGGCAGTGACGAACTGACGATCGACCCCGGTCTGGTCTGGGGCAGCCTGATCGGCGGCAGCGGCGACGACCGCGTCGTCAAGGTGCTGCCCGACAGCCAGGGCCGCGTATCGGTTGCCGGCACGACCGCGTCGTCCAACTTCCCGACCACGCCGGGCAGCTACAAGCCGGTCAACAGCTCGGGTACGGATGCGTTCGTCGCGTTGTTCAATGCACCAGGGGACAACCTGGTGTTCTGCACCTACGTCGGCGGCGCGCTGGCCGAGACCTGCGAGTCGGCGTTCGTCTACAGCAGCGCCGGCAGCGACCGCTTCGCGATCTCCGGCACGACGCAGTCGCAGAACTTCCCGGTGACCAGCGATCGCTACCAGGGGTTCGCCAGCGGCGGCACCGATGGCTTCGTCGCGGTGATCAACAACACCGGCAATGCGCTGTCGTACGGCAGCTACTTCGGCGCCGGTGGCAACCAGGAACAGGTCCGCATCTGGGTCCAGCCCAACGGCAACATCTTCCTGGCCGGCCGCACGACCGGGCAGTTGGCGACGACGGGCAGTGCCTACCAGCCGCAGCTGAACGGCGTGTCCGACGCGTTCTTTGCGGTGCTGAACCGGCAGATCCCGAGCATCACGACGCTGCAGTACTGCTCGCACTTCGGCGGCCCCGGCGACGAGACCCAGCTGACCAGCATCCACGCGGCGCCCAACGACATCGCGACGATGGGCATGGCGACGACGTCGACGGGCATTCCGGCGACGGCGACCTACTACCAGAACGCGCATCCGGGCAGCGGCGGCCAGGTCGCGGGCCACATCTTCTGCCTGCAGCCGAACGCTTCGGGTCAGGCGAGCCTGATCTACTCGTCGTACTTCGGCCAATCCTCCGGGGTCACCGATCGGATGTACGTCGAGATGGACATGGGTGGGTTCTTCACCGTCACCGCGACGACGACGTCGACGACCTGGCCGACCTCGACGACTGCCTACCAGCGCACCTACGGTGGCGGCGCCAGCGACGGCCTGATCTGCCGGTTCAACCCGGGCGTCACCGGCGGCACGGCGCTGATGGCGCTGACCTACCTCGGCGGCAACGCCGAGGACGTGATCGAGTCGTTCTGGCGCGATCCGCTGCTCGCGAACCCGATCATCTCGGTCTGTGGCCACACGCTGTCGGCGAACGCGCCGATCACCGCGGCCGCGTTCCAGCGGACGCCGTACTCGGCGTCGCGCAGCGGCTACATCGCCGCGCTCGACCCGACGCTCAGCGGGGCTTCGCAGTTGCTTTACGGCAGCTACTTCGATGCCTGTGGCACCGGTGACGACCGGTTGTTCTCGGTTCACCGCTCGCAGACCAGCGGCATCATCACGGTCGCCGGCTACACCGACGGCACGGTGGCGCCGGCGTCGCCGGGCGCGTTCCGCCGGTCCTCGCTGGGCGGCCAGGAAGGCATCATCGGCTGCGTCGACAACGTCGCGCGGCCGGCGACTTTCGGCACGTTCGGTACCGGCTGTGGTGCGGTCGGCTTCGTGCCGTCGATCACCTCCGGCAACTCGCCGCGGATGTGCACGCAGTTCCAGGTCACCGTCAGCAACCTGCGGCCGAATGGCCTGGGCCTGATGTTCCTCGGCCTGTCCAACACCGACTGGTTCGGCATTCCGTTGCCGCGCGATCTGGTGGTCGCCGGCATGCCGGGCTGCTTCCAGCTGGTGTCGGTCGAAGACACGTTCGTCGTCGCGCACGCGGGCACGACCGCCAACTGGGGCTTCCTGACGCCTGGCCTGCCGGACGTCTATGGCCTGGACTTCTTCTTCCAGTGGGGCGAAGTCGATCCGGCGGCCAACTCGCTCGGCCTGGCGCTGAGCCAGGGCGGTCGCGGGACCGTGGTGTTCTGATCGCGGTGGCCTCGCGCGCCGGCGGCGGCCGCCTCAGATCGGCAGTCGCAGACAGACGACGCGCGCGACTTCCTGGAAGCCGAGCGCCAGGTGCGCCAGCAGCGCCGGCTCGTCGCCGAGCGCCGTGTCGGACGCGAATTCGCGGCAGCCGCGGCTTCGCGCCCAGGTGATCGCGGCGGCCAGCAGCGCGCGTCCCACGCCGAGGCGGCGGCAGTCGGCGCGGACGAACCAGCCCTCGAGGAACGCGACCGGACTCGTCGTGCAGCCCTCGGCGTGCGCGCGCAGCGCGACCTCGCAGATGCCGACCGCAGAACGGTCTGCAAGGGTGGCGACGAATCCGGCGTGGCCTTCGGCGGTTGCCAGCACCCGCGCTTCGTGCAGGAAGTCGGCACGCGGTCGTGCCGGCCACAGTTCGCAGCGCAGGCTGGCCCAGGCCTCGGCGTCGCCGGGACCCAGGCGGTGAACGTGCACGGCGACGTCGGTCATGCCGACAGTCTGCCATGCGCGGCGGCTTCGGTCAGAAGAACTGCATGACCGGCACCGACAGCGACACCGTGCCGGTGGTGGATGCGTGGTCGGTTGCGTGCGCGACGCGGCTGACGGTGACCGACCCCGGTGCCGCCGGCGGCGTCACCAGGGTCGTGACGTCGCCGAACGCGAGATCGCCGTTCCCGGTGTGGATCGAGCCGGCCTGACACCACAGGCGATAACCGGGTGGCAGCACCGGCATGCCAGTCAGTCCGCCGTCGAAACTGCCGGTGCTGGTCGTGGTCCCGGGCAATTGGAACCAGACTTCGGTCGACGAAGCCATCGTGCAGTCCGGACGACCCGGCCACGCGAACGCTTGCCGCGAGTGACCGAGTTCGACCCAGATTCGCGTGGCGCCGGAACCGTCGTCGGCGACGCCCTGGCGCAGCGCGACGTCGAGTTGCATCGCCGAGCCGAGGTGCCACATCGTCATCGTCGCGTACGACGGCGTCGACGAACCCGGCGCCGCGCAGCCGAGCCCCGTCCGATAGCCTTCCTGTTCGTTGCGGCCGTTGCCGTATTGCGTGTGCGCGTCCAGGTACGGACTCAGGTTGCGGTTGCTGCCGCCTGCCGAGTTGTTGCCGAACACTTCGATGTCGACGCAGACCGTGCCGCCGCCGGCGGGAACCGTGAACGGTTGGGTCCATGGCACCACGAGTTCGAAGACGGTCGCCGGATCGAGCGCCGGCCGGTTGGTGCCCGCGAACGGCACGGTTGTCCGCGGCAGCACGACGATCGGATTGGCGCCGACGTTGTTGGCAAACGTCGTCGCCGCGGCGGCTGCACCGTGGGGTGCCATCGACACCGTCACCTGCAGGTCGCAGGCGAACGGATCGACGACGCCGCGGAGCTGCGCGGCATCGCGCCGGTAGGCGTGGCCGCGCAGTACGGTGCCCGCCGGCAGATCGTCGTGCAGCGTCTGCATGCGGGTGCTGGCGCGGCCGAGCGGGTAGTGGGTGAAGCTGGATCCTTCCAGGTTGGTCCGGTCGGCCGGGGACACGGACTGGGCGTTGGCGCTGGTGAGGCCCAGCGCACCGCAGAGGATCAGGAACGGTCGGTGATGGTTTGCCATCGGTCTTTCTCCTTCGTCGTTGGCGATGGCGCCGCGGCCCTTCCGCAGCGCTCCGACCGTTAGGGGAACGAGAATGCCAAAAACGACCAAAAAACCCGGGAAAGCTCTGTTGCGTCGTGTCGCACTCGCGCGCATCATCCTCGCCCCTCGTCCGACCAGCTCTTTGTTGGCCAGGGGATGTCCAGTCCGCCCCCGAAATCCACAGACGGTACCAAGGCGTTGGGCGCCGGCCTGACGCTCGCCGTGTCGACTGCCCTGTTCGCCTACGGCGGCATGTGGCTCGACGAACGGCTCGGCACCAAGCCGCTGTGCACGGTTCTCGGAGCGTTCTGGGGTTTCCTGGGCGGCACCGTGCACCTGATCCGGGTGCTGGCGCCGGAACTGTTGCCGTTCTCGAAGCGGCGCGTTGCCCAACCGAAGAGTCGCGACGACGAGATCGACCCTCCGTCTTCCCCATGACCGCGATGCCCGTCCCTGCCACCGGAACCAGCCCTTTCTTGCTGGCCGTCGGTATGGGCGCTCTGCCCGCTCTGGGCGGCGCCGGGGTCGCGGCGGCATGCGGAGCAGGCGGCGAGGACAACACCTACGTGCTGCCGGGGGCCCTGGCGGCCGTCGTCGCCGTCGCCGTGGCGACGCTGTTCCATCGCCGCCTGTTCGCCGAATCGCAGTTCCGCGACCCGCAGCTGCTGTCCACCCAGGTGCAGAGCCTGTTGGCGATGAGTCTGTTGGCCAAGCTCGGCATGCTGGCCCTTGGTGCCGGCGGACTGGCGCTGGCCGGCGCGAAATTCAGCGCGATCGGTGTCTTTGCTGTCGCGTTCGCGGCGGCGGCCCTGGTGTGCCAGATGGTGGCAGCCGGGTCCTCAGTCGTTCCTTCAGCAGCCGTTCCTTCAGCAGTCGTTCCTCCAGCAGTCGCACTCCCGTGCGGCCTCCCGAATCCAGCCGTCCCGAATCCTGACCGGCCTCGCAGCCAGAACCGACGAAGCCAAACCCGATGTCCGGAACGCGCATCCTGCTCACTGCCTGGCTCTGCTTGCTCGCCTTCCTTGGCACCGGCGGGCAGCTTGTGGCCCAGGCTCATCCTCCGGCCGGTGGCGCCGCGACGGTGCCTTCGGGCGACCACGCCCAGCACCCGCACAAGTCGACGCTCGACATGTCGGCGAGCGAGATCTTTGCCAAGCAGTTCGAGCACAGCATTCCGTACGTGATCGCCGAGCCGAAGATCTCGGCCGACCCGGCGGTCAACGAGTGGGTCAAGTTCTGGAACGTCAACCTGTGGCAGTGGATCGCCCTCGGGATCCTGCTGGTGTTGTTCTTCCCGGTCGTCGGCAGCTTCCGCCGCGGTTCGTCCAGTTGGTTCACCCGCGTGCTGCGCGGCTGGTGCCTGTGGATCCGCGATGAGATGGTCTACGCAGTGATGGGCAAGGAAGAGGGGCGGCAGTTCACGCCGTTCTTCCTGTTCGTGTTCTTCTTCATCGCGGCGCAGAACGTCGTCGGCCTGATCCCGAGCGTCGGTCATGTGTTCGCCGTCTACACCGCGACGGGCACTCCCTATGTGACCGTCGGCTTCGCGCTCGTGACGCTGGCGATGATGCTGTTCTTCGGCATGAAGAAGAACGGCGTGTTCGGCTTCTGGAAGGGGCTGATCCCGCACGGCTTGCCCGTCGTTCTGG
The DNA here is from genome assembly GCA_016713175.1 of Planctomycetota bacterium. GTDB lineage: Bacteria > Planctomycetota > UBA1135 > UBA1135 > UBA2386 > JADJPQ01. Next base: position 458,294 of record JADJPQ010000002.1, on the reverse strand, counting down.
TGCCGATGATGCTGGTCATCGAGCTGGTCAGTCTGGTCGTCAAGCCGTTCGCGTTGACCATTCGTCTGTTCGCCAACATGCTGGCGGGTCACCTGGTCATCGCGTCGGCGATCGGCCTGGTGTTCCTGTTCGCCAAGATGCAGGGTGGCGCGGTCACCAGCTACCTGACCGCGATCCCGAGCGTGGGCATGGCGATCTTCATCTACATCATCGAGGCCTTCGTCACGCTTCTGCAGGCCTACATCTTCACCTACCTGAGCATCATCTTCCTGCACGGGGCGATGCACCAGGACCACTGACCGCAAACGCGTCGCAACGAACCGCGCCAACCAAGACTCGCGGCAGCCGTTGCCGCAGCAATAGACAGCTTCCCACCCAACCTTTCCCACGATAGTCACGGAGAACCCAATGCTCGCTCTGTTCCAGGAACCCGACAAGGCTGCAGAAGCTGCCAAGGCGCTCGCCTATGCCAACAACATCGGCCCGGGCATCGGTGCCGGTCTCGCCGCCGGCCTCGCCGCGATCGGCGCTGGCCTCGGCATCGGTCGCATCGGCGGCTCGGCTGGCGAAGGCATCGCCCGGCAGCCGGAAGCCGCGGCCGCCATCAAGGGCAACGCGCTGCTGTTGGCCGCGTTCGTCGAAGGCGTGGCGCTGTTCGCCGCAGTCATCGGCCTGATCCTGTCGGGCAAGTAACGGGAGAACCCCGTGCACCTCGCCAACGCGATCACCTCGTTTGCCGGTTCCGCCGCCGAAGGTGGCAAGGGCCTCGGCGCGCTGCTGGAGTTCTCTCCGGGCGCGACGATCTGGACCCTGATCGCCTTCTTCGTCGGCCTGCCGCTGATGGTGAAGTTCGTCTACGGCCCGATCACCAAGGCGCTGGAGGAGCGCGACCGCAAGGTCGAGGACGCGATCTCCGCCGCCGCGGTGGCGCAGAAGAAGGCTGAAGAGCAGATGGCCGCCGCCAAGGCCGAGCTCGAACGGGCCCGGGCCGAGGCGAGGCGGATGGTCGAGGAAGCGGTGTCCCGCGCCGAACGCCAGGCCGCCGAGGCGGCGCGCGCAGCCGACGAACGCGCCAAGGTCGAACTGCAGAAGGCGCGCGACGCGATCACCGCGGAGAAGCGCGCCGCGCTGCAGGAGATCAAGAACCACGTCGTCGAGCTGACGATCCAGGCCACCGGCAAGCTGCTGCAGAGCGACGTCGATGATGTCGCCCACCGGCGGCTGGTCGAAGGCTTCGTCGTCGGCGCCGGCCGCGGAGACGCCCGATGACCCTGCTGGCCAGGCGATATGCCACGGCGCTGCTGATGGCGGCGCGCCCGGCCGGTGCGGTCGACACGATCGGCGCCGATCTGCAGGCGCTGCACGGCCAGGTGCTCGACAAGCGCGTGCGCGCGCTGCTCGGCAGCCCGGACGTGTCGGCCGGCGAACGAACCAGGATGATCGACAAGCTCGGTGCCGGCCGGCACAAGCTCGTGCAAAACCTGCTTGGCCTGCTGGTCCGGCGGCATCGTCTCGAGGTGCTGTTCGATCTGCATCCGGCCTACCGTTCGCTGCTGATGGTCGAACGCGGCGAGGTGGAGGGCGTCGTCGAGACGCCGCGCCCGCTCGATCCGCCTTCGCTGCAGCAGGTCACCGAATTGGCCAGGCGCCTGTCCGGCCAGAGGGTGGCCCTCGACGTGCAGGTCCGTCCCGAACTGCTCGGCGGCATCCGGCTGCGGCTGGGCAACGTGCTGTGGGACGGTTCGTTGAGGTCCGCGCTCGACCAGCTCGAGCGGCAGATGCTGCAGGCGCCGGTGTGAGCCGCGCAGCGTGAGTTCGTGAGTCCGATCGCGGTGGCCACTGGCCGCCGCAGCACAAGTTCAGAAAGCCCATCCAAGACCGCTCGCTTCCGCATTCATCATGGATCTCAAACCATCCGAAGTCGCAACCGTCCTGAAGGAAGAGATCGAAGGCTTCCAGGGCAAGCTGCAGAAGTCCAGCGTCGGCACCGTCCTGATGGTCGGTGACGGCGTCGCCCGCGTGCATGGTCTCGACGACTGCATGATGAGCGAACTGCTCGACTTCGGGAACGGCGTGTTCGGCCTGGCGCTGAACCTCGAAGAGGACAACGTCGGCGCGGTGTTGCTCGGCAGCGACACCAAGGTCAAGGAGGGCGGCACCGTCCGCACGACCGGTCGCGTCATCTCGGTGCCCACCGGGTTGCAGATCTGCGGTCGCGTCGTCGACTCGCTTGGTCGCCCGGTCGACGGCAAGGGCGCGATCGCGTTCAAGGACACCGACTACCGGCCGATCGAAGGCCGGTCGCCGTCGGTGCCTGAGCGCGAGCCGGTCAAGCAGCCGCTGCAGACCGGCATCAAGGCGATCGACTCGATGATCCCGATCGGCCGCGGCCAGCGCGAACTGATCATCGGCGACCGTCAGACCGGCAAGACCGCGCTGATCCTCGACACCTTCATCAACCAGAAGTCGACCGGTGGCGGCGATCCGAACAACCCGGAGCAGGTCATCTGCATCTACGTCGCCGTCGGCCAGAAGCAGTCGACGGTCAAGGCGGTGGTCGAGAAGCTCGAGCAGTGCGGCGCCATGCCCTACTGCATCGTCGTTTCGGCGCCGGCATCGACCGACGCGGCCATGCAGTTCTTGAGCTGCTACGCCGGTGCGGCCATGGGTGAGCGGCTGCGCGACGAAGGTCGCCACGTCGTCATCGCCTATGACGACCTCTACAAGCAGGCGCTCGCGTATCGCCAGACGATGTTGTTGTTGCGCCGTCCGCCGGGTCGCGAAGCGTTCCCCGGCGACGTGTTCAACCTGCACAGCAAGCTGCTCGAACGCGCGGCCAAGCTCAGCAAGGCCAAGGGCGGCGGCTCGATGACGGCACTGCCGGTCGTCGAGACGCAGGAAGGCGACGTGTCGGCGTACATCCCGACCAACGTGATCTCGATCACCGACGGCCAGATCTTCCTGGAGTCGTCGCTGTTCAACGCCGGTCAGCGGCCGGCCGTGAACGCCGGTATCTCGGTGTCGCGCGTCGGCGGCTCCGCGCAGACGCCGGCGATGAAGAAGATCGCCGGTGGTCTGCGCATCCAGCTGGCGCAGTTCCGCGAGCTGGCGGCGTTCGCGCAGTTCGGCAGCGACCTCGACAAGGCGACGCAGCAGGCGATCACGCGCGGTCAGCGCATGACCGAATTGCTGAAGCAGGCGCAGTATGGGCCGGTGCCGGTCGAAGAGCAGGTGGCGATTCTCTATGCCGGCTCGAGCGGTGCACTGGACAGCGTGCCGCTGGCGAAGGTGCAGGACTTCGAGAAGCGCTACCTCGCCCACCTGCGCGCCAACCACGGCGATCTGATGGAGTCGCTGCGCAAGGACAAGAAGTGGTCGGACGATCTCGCCAAGAAGTTCGACGCCATCTGCGAGTCGTTCAAGAAGGAGTTCCTCGGCTGAGCCGAGACCGCTGCACGACGATCCCGTGAGCCACTGCACCCGCACCTGACCCGCCCACACCGACTGCACCCATGGCCAACCTGAAGGAACTCCGCGGCCGCATCAAGTCGGTCGCCAGCATCGCGCAGATCACTCGCGCCATGGAGATGGTCGCGTCGATGAAGCTGCGCAAGGTGCAGGGCAAGGCGCAGTCGTTCCACCCGTACACCGACGAGATCCGCCACATGATCGAGCGGCTCGCCGGACACGTTTCCGACACCGACCTGCCGCTGTTCCAGCAGCGCGAAGTCAGGACCACCGGCATCTTCCTGCTGACGTCGGACCGGGGCTTGTGCGGGTCCTACAACAGCAACCTGCTGGCCGAACTGCGGCGCACTATCGACGCGATCAAGGCCGAGCATCCCGACCGCAAGATCAAGTTCTTCTGCTACGGCCGCAAGGGCTACGCGTGGCTGGTGCGGCGCGGTTTCGAGGTCGAGCGCTTCTTCGTCGAGCCGCCGCTCGACAAGGCCAATTTCGCCGCCGCCAAGGTCACCGGGCAGGCGCTGGTCGATGCCTGGCAGCAGGGTGCCGTCGACGAGGTCGTGATCCTGTACTCGCGCTTCCAGTCGATGATCCGGTTCGTGCCGAGCAAACTGCAGTTCCTGCCGATCTCGTCGATCGCGGTCGGCGAAGATGCCCAGAAGTACGAACTCGACTTCCTGCTCGAGCCCGATGCGGCGACGGTGTTCAACCGGCTGATGCCGCGCTACCTCGAGACGGTGATCTTCGACGCGATGCTGCAGGCGTTGGCCAGCGAACACGCCAGCCGCCGCATGGCGATGAAGGGCGCCACGGACGCCGCCGTCCGGATGAACAAGCAACTGAAGAAGGTCTACAACCGGGCCCGCCAGGAGAACATCACCAAGGAGCTGCTCGACATCATCGGCGGCGCCTCGGCGGTGCAGTAGCTCCTCCGCATCGACCCGCTAGACCGCCAATTCCGCATTCCTGAACTGATCCAGAGCAAGACCAAGGACCAGCCGTGACGACCGCGACCCCAGTGCAAGGCAAGATCCTCCAGGTATTCGGCCCCGTGGTGGACGTGCAGTTCCCCGAAGGCCACATGCCGACGATCTACAACGCCATCACCGTCGTCGACCCGAAGCGAGGCATCGACCTGGTGCTCGAAGTGGCGCAACAGCTCGGCAACTCGACCGCGCGTTGCGTGTCGATGTCGACGACCGACGGCATGAGCCGCGGCATGCCCGCCACGGATACCGGCGCGCCGATCTCGGTGCCGGTCGGTGGCGAGACCCGTGGCCGGCTGTTCGATGTGCTCGGCCGTGCGCTCGAGGTCAACGTCGCGCACCCCCGCACCGGTGAGCCGATGCCGCCGGTGGCGGCCAAGCGCACGCTGCCGATCCATCGCGCGGCGCCGACGTTCGACGAGCAGCAGTCCATCTCGGAGGTGTTCGAGACCGGCATCAAGGTCGTCGACCTGCTGTGCCCGTTCGCCAAGGGCGGCAAGATCGGCCTGTTCGGCGGCGCCGGCGTCGGCAAGACGGTGTTGATCCAGGAGCTGATCCGGATCACCGCCGTCGAGAAGGGCGGCTTCTCGGTGTTCTGCGGCGTCGGCGAACGCACGCGCGAAGGCAACGACCTGTGGCTCGAGATGGCCGAGGCCGAATACACCGACGCGCAGGGCAACAAGGCGTCGGTGCTCGACAACGCCGTGCTGGTGTTCGGCCAGATGAACGAACCGCCCGGAGCGCGACTGCGCGTGGCGCTGACCGGCCTGACGATGGCCGAGTACTTCCGCGATCAGGAAGGCAAGGACGTGCTGCTGTTCGTCGACAACGTGTTCCGGTTCGTGCAGGCCGGTTCCGAGGTGTCGGCGCTGCTCGGCCGTCTGCCGTCGGCCGTCGGTTACCAGCCGACGATGGCGTCCGAGATGGGGGCGCTGCAAGAGCGCATCACCTCGACCAAGAAGGGCTCGGTCACGTCGATGCAGGCCGTCTACGTGCCGGCCGACGACATCACCGACCCGGCGCCGGTCGCGACGTTCGCGCACCTGGACAGCACGATCATCCTCGAGCGGCAGATCGCCGAGCTCGGCATCTATCCGGCCGTCGACCCGCTGAAGTCGACGTCGAAGATGTTGAGCCCGCAGGTCGTCGGCGAGGAGCACTACAAGGTCGCCCGCGAAGTGCAGCGGACGCTGCAGCGCTATCAGGACCTGCGCGACATCATCGCGATCCTCGGCATCGAAGAGCTGTCGGAAGAGGACAAGCTGGTCGTTGCGCGCGCGCGCCGCATCCAACGCTTCCTGTCGCAGCCGTTCTTCGTCGCCGAAGCGTTCACCGGTACGCCGGGCAAGTTCGTCAAGCGCGAAGACACCGTCCGTTCGTTCAAGGAGATCCTCGAGGGCAAGCACGACGAACTGCCGGAGCAGGCGTTCTACATGGTTGGCTCGATCGAGGAAGCCGTCGCGCGCGGCGCCAAGAAGTAGGTCGCGTCCACACGCCGTAGCATCAGCAGGAGCCCCGTCTCCCAATAGGAGCCAGATGGCCAGCGAACTCCACCTCCGGGTCGTGACCCCCGACCGCACGATCATCGACCGCAAGGTCGCTGCCGTCAGCTTCCAGGGCGTCGACGGTGGCTACGGCATCCTGCCGCACCACGCGCCGCTGATGACCGCGATCGGCTCGACCGGCACGGTCAAGATCACCGAACTCGACGGCAAGCAGGTCGACATGTTCGCCAGCGATGGCTTCGCGCAGGTGCAGGCCAACGTGCTGACCCTGGTCTGCGAAGCCGGCGAGTTTGCGCACGAGATCGACATGGAGCGGGTCAAAGCGGCCGAGGCGAAGGCGCGCGAGAAGATGGTCGGCCTCGACCGGCTCAGCGAAGAGTACATCAAGGCCGAGGCGTCGCTGCGCAAGGCGTTGATGCGCGAGATGCTGGCCCGCAAGAACACTGGCACCGGGGCGCTGTCCTGACCGCAGGCCGTCGCGATCGCGAATCGCGACCCGTCTCGTCACTCGTCGGCCGCGTCGCTCGGACGTTCGCTGGCGTCGCCTTCGTCTTGTGCGTGGTCGATGCCAGCCCCCCGTCCTGCCGACTTTGGCGCCGCTCGCACGCAGTTGCGACCCGAGGCTTTCGCCCGGTACAGGGCCCGGTCGCAATACTCCAGGAACGTGGCCACATCGGCGACAAACCGCAGGCTGCGGCAGCAGACGCCGGCACTGACCGTAACCAGGCCACCGGCCGGGTGCGGAGCGCCAACGCCTCGACCCGGGCCCGTGCGGTCTCGGCAACGGTCAGGGCGCCGTCACGTCCCGTTTCCGGCAGCAGCATCGCGAACTCCTCACCGCCAAACCGCGCCACGACGTCCGCCGGTCGGCGCACGGATTGACGCAGGGACTGCGCCACGGCCTGCAGGCAGGCGTCGCCAGCGGGGTGGCCAGCTGCATCGTTGTAGGCCTTGAACCGATCGACGTCGAACAACACCAGCGACAACGGCCGCCGGTTGCGCTGGGCGCGCCGCCATTCGTGGTCGAGACACTGATCGAAATGCCGCCGGTTGTTCAGGTTGGTCAGCGGATCGACCATCGCCAGCGCCTGCAGCTCGCGGTTGGCGCGTTCGAGGGTTCCTTGGGCAGCGCGCAACTGTTCGGCGACTGCCTGCCGTTGTTCGACTTCGCGGCGCAGCAGTTCATTCGCGCGTTTGAGGCGCGCGGTTCGGATCCGGACCCGTTCCTGCATCTCGGCGTGCAGGCCGCGGATGCGGTCGTGCTGGCGGACCTGTTCGGTTGCATCCTGCACCGAAGTCAGCAACAGCGTGCCCAACGGACTCTGGATCGGGTTCATCCCGATCACGACCGGGAACTCGCTGCCATCGCCGCGCAGCGCGAAGGTCGGCCGATCCCGGAACTCGCGCTGGTCGTCCGGATCGCTGAGCATGGAATGACGAACCTCGGCGTGCCGTTGGCGCAGTCGCGGTGGCACCAGCCGTGTCGTTTTCTGCCGCAGCAGGTCCTCGGCCCGCAGTCCGAACACGGTTTCGGTCTCCCGATTGACCAGCACGATCGTGCCGTCGGCATCGGTCAGGATCATCGCGCACGGCACGGCATCCAGGGCCACCTGGAAACGCGGCACCACCCAGGCGCGGACGATATCGAAACGGTCCGGGAGCGGGGCGGCTGAGTCGGTTGCGGTCGACGCTGTGCCCATGCGGACATTCTCCGGTCCGGACGGCAAAACAACCATGGTGCGCAAGCGTCGAGAGCGTCGAGGCGGCCTTCGGTCCGAGCGGGTGGGCGGTCGATAGAGCGGACAACGACTTCCCCGGTCCTGACCATGTTGCAAGCCGTCCGACGGCTGCGCTTGCGCACCAAACTGTTGCTGCTGACTGCTCTTTGCGGCCCCGCCGCGCTGGCGGTCTTTGCTGGCGTCGTCGTGCGCGAGTTCAGCGCCAACCAAGACGCCCAGGAACAGGCGGTCGCCGCGGCGTTGCAGGATGCCGCCACCGACAACTTGCGCGCGGTGCAACAGACGCTGGCGACCGCGATCGCGACGCAGGCCGACCATGTGTCCCGAGTCCTGCTCGACTGCGCGAGCGGCATCGGCACCAGGCAGGCGGCGCGTGACTTCCGGGACGCCGTGACCGCGTACTCGGGCCAGGTCGGTCTCGACGCAGCCGTGGTTGCCGATCGCCGGCGGCAACTGGCGGAGTACTACCACGGCCCGTTCGCGGCCCGCTATCGGCAGGACTCGGGTGGCGCCGATCCCGGCGTGGCGACCGTCCTGGCGGCGCTCGACGACGTGACGGTGGCCTTGCAGCACGCGTACATCCAGACCAATCCGCATCCCCTGGGCAGCAAGGACCAGATGGCCGAGCCGGTCGGAGAGCACGGCGACCATGGCCGGCTGCACCGCAGGTTCCATCCGTACTTCTGCAACCTGCTGCAACGGCACGGCCTGTACGACATCTTCGTGATCGATCCGCGCGACGGTCGCGTCGTCTATACCGTCTTCAAGGAACTCGACTTCGCGACCTCGTTGGCGACCGGGCCATGGGCCAAGACCGGCCTGGCCGACACCTACCGCCGCGCGCTGGCCGCGCCGGTCGGCAAGGTCGTCGTGTCCGACTTCGCCGCCTACCGGCCTTCCTATGGTGCTCCCGCCGCCTTCGCCGGTACGCGGATCGAACAGGACGGCGACACGATCGGTGTGTTGGTGTTCCAGCTGCCACTCGATGGCATCACCAAGGCGTTGGCGCAGCGAGCGGGCCTGCGGCAGACCGGCGAGGCCTACCTGGTCGGCGCCGACCGGTTGATGCGGTCGGACTCGTTCCGCGACGCCGAGCATCGATCGGTGCTGGCGTCGTGGCGCGATCCGCAGCAGGGCAGGGTCGCCACCGAGGGGGTGCTGGCCGCCCTCGCCGGCCGGCCGTTCGCCGGCCTGCAACGCAACTACGCCGACAAGCCGGTGCTCGCCGTCTGCGGTCCGGTGTCGTACGGCGGCAATGCCTGGGCCATGGCGGTCGAGATCGAGGCCGAAGAAGCACTGGCGGCAGTCGACTCGCTGCGCGACGAGGCCAACGCCAGGCAGTCCGCGTTCCTGTGGCTTGCGTTCGGCTGGGTCGTGGGCATGGGCGCGTTCGCCTGCTGGATCGGCTATGCGATGTCGCAAACGATCACCGGACCCATCGGGTCGGTGATCGCGGTTGCCAGGCGTCTGGCCGACGGCGATCTGACGGCGCGGGTGCCGTGCGGCGCCAACGACGAGATCGGTGCGATGGGGCAGGCGCTCAACCAGGCCCTGCAGGCGCTGGAGGCCACGCTGCGGGAATCGCGGCAGGGCGCCGGCAGCATGGCCGAAGCGTCCGGCCAGGTCGAACAGGCGAGTGCGCATCTGGCCAACGCGGCTTCTGGCCAGGCCGCCAGCTTGCAGGAGATCCGCAGCTCGATGAGCGAGGTCACCGCGCTCAGCCAGGGCACGGCCAGGAGTGCGCGGGAAGCGCGCGATCTTGCCTCGAGCGCCGAGAAGGTCGTCAGCGAGGGCCAGGCCACGACGACCCGGATGACCACGGCCATGCAGGAGATCCGCGAGGCCAGCGACGCGGTGGCGCGGATCCTGAAGACGATCGATGACATCGCGTTCCAGACCAACCTGCTGGCGTTGAACGCGGCGGTCGAGGCCGCGCGCGCCGGCGAGTCGGGCAAGGGGTTCGCCGTCGTGGCCGAAGAGGTGCGCAACCTGGCCCAGCGTTGCGCCGCGGCCGCGCGCGAGGTCGGCACGCTGGTGCAACAGTCGAGTCAGCGCACGGCAACCGGCGTGGGACTCGCCGAGGACGTGATGCGTCTGTTCGATCAGATCCAACAGTCGACGCAGCAGGTCGCCGGCCTGCTCGGCAAGGTCGACACGGCGACCGCCAACGAGTCCGAGAGCCTCGGCGTGGTCGCGCGCGCGGTCGAGAACCTCGACCAGGTGACCCAGACCAATGCGAGCAGCTCGGAAGAGCTGGCCGCGGCCGCCAGTGACTGCCGGCGCAATCTGCAGGCATTGCGGCAATCCATCGAACGATTCCAGGTGGGCCAGGCGAGCCCAGGCCAAGTGAGCGAGGGAAACGGATGAATCTGCGTACGCGACTGACGGCGTTGTTGATGCTCTGCGCGGCGGTGCCGATGACGGTGACCGTCACGGTGAGTTCGGTGCAGAGCCGCCATGGCACCAGCGAGCTGGTGCGCCATGCGAGCGAGGCGGTCCAGGCCAGGGCGAAAGAACAGCTCAGCGGGCTGATGGCGGCGCGCACGAACCATGTTCTGCACTACTTCGGCTCAACGGCCGAACTGGTTGGCAGTCTGGCGCGCGACGGGATGTACGTGCAGGCTCTGTCCGGCTTCGCCGAGTCGTTTCCGGCGATCGCGGCCGACAACCAGATCGACGACGGGGCGCAGGCAACGTGGCGCTCTGCCGTCGGCAGTTACTACACGCGCGAGTTCGGCAGCGAATACCTGCGGCAGAATCCGGGGCACTCTTCGCCTGGCGACATGTTGTTCGGTCGGATCGACGCCGCGACCGTGGCGGCGCAGAAGCTCTACGTCATCGACAACCCGAACCCGCTCGGCAAGAAGGACGGCTTCGACCGCGCCAGCGACAAGTCGCGCTACACGGAGTTGCACGCCAGTGTGCATCCGGCCATCCATGAACTGCAGCGCCGTTTCGGCCTCCATGACCTGTTCCTGATCGATCACATCACCGGCCGGGTCGTCTACACGGTGTTCAAGGAACTCGACTTCGGCACCTCGTTGAATGACGGTCCGTTCCGCGACAGCAATCTGGCGGAATTGTACCGGCGCCTGCGCAATGCCGGTGACGGCGAGGTTGCGATGGTCGACTACGCCCGCTGTCCGGCGTCGTACGATGCGCCGGCGTCGTTCCTGGGCGCGCCGATCAGCCTGGACGGCAAGCGTCTGGGCTACGTCGCGGTCCAGCTGCCGATCGATCGGGTCAATGCGGTGATGACCGCCAGGGATGGGCTCGGGGAGACCGGCGAGATCGTGCTGGTCGGCAGCGATGGACTGATGCGCAGCGACTCGCGGCACCTGCCCGAGACCCACAATGTCGTGGCATCGTTCCGCGACCCGCAGAAGGGGCGGCTCGAGCTGCCGTTGATCAAGGCGGCCATTGCCGGGGACAAGCCAGTGGCAGCGGTGATCGAGGATGTGGATGGCGGCGTGGAGGTTGCAGTCGCAACGCCGGTCCAGGTCATGGGCAACCGCTGGTGCATGCTCGCCAAGATCGAGGAACAGGAGATCTTCGCGGTTGCGCGGGCGATGGAGGCCGAGGCGGCCGAAGTCGAAGCCGCCATGCTGGCCTGGAGCCTCGGGCTGATCCTGGGCACTGCGGTGGTGATGTTCGGCATCGCCTGGTGGCAGTCGCGGCAGGTGGTGCAACCGATCCAGGGCACCATCGTCGCGTTGAAGGACATCGCCGAGGGTGAAGGCGACCTGACGCGCCGGCTCGACGAACAGCGCGCCGACGAGCTCGGCGAACTGGGGCGGTGGTTCAACAAGTTCCTGGTCAAGCTCCAGGGCGTCGTGCAGCAGATCGCCGGCAAGGCCCAGGGGGTCACTGCCGCGTCGACGCAACTGCAGGGCACGGCGACCTCGCTGACGCTGGGCGCCGAGCGCACGAAGAGTCAGTCGACCCAGGTCGCTGCCGCCGCCGAGCAGATGAGCGCCAACATGAACACGGTCAGCACCAGCAGCGAGGGCATGGCCGGCACGTTCCGCGCCGTTGCCGCCGCGGTCGAGGAGATGACCGCGAGCATCGGCGAGGTGGCCAAGAACGCCGAGAACGCGGCGCGCGTCGCCGGTCAGGCCGCGCAACTGACCCGTTCCAGCAACGAGAAGGTGTCGGCGCTCGGCTCGGCGGCCAACGAGATCGGCCGCGTCATCGAGACGATCCAGGACATCGCCGAGCAGACCAACCTGCTGGCGCTGAACGCGACGATCGAAGCGGCGCGCGCCGGCGAGGCCGGCAAGGGTTTCTCGGTGGTGGCCAACGAGGTCAAGGATCTGGCCCGTCAGACCGCCGAGGCGACGCAGGACATCCGGCAGCGGATCGAACGCATCCAGGCCTCGACCGGCGAGTCGGTCGCGGCGATCGGGGAGATCGACAAGGTCATCGCCCAGGTCAGTTCGGTGTCGCAGACGATCGCGGTGGCGGTCGCCGAGCAGCGTACGGCAACGCAGGAGATCTCGCAGAACCTGGCGCAGAACACCCGCACGGTCGAGGTCGTCAACCGCAACGTCGCCGAGAGCGTGGCGGCCAGCCAGGAGATCAGCAAGTCGATCGCCGAGGTTGACTCGCATGCGCGGTCGACGGCTGCGGGCGCCGAGCAGACGCTGGCTTCCGGGCGGGGGCTGGCGGGGCTGGCAGGCGAACTCAGCGAACTGGTCGGTCGGTTCAAGGTCTGAGGCGCGGCAGCGGCGGACGGGCGGCAGCGCACGAGCGAGGTGAACGATGAACGGCGGCGACGACATGCAGGATCTGGTCGCGGACTTCGTGACCGAATCGCGCGAGCACCTCGCCAACGTCGAGGCGGATCTGCTGCGCCTGGAGCAGGGCGGCAGCGCCGACCAGGACACCGTCAACAAGGTGTTCCGCTGTGTCCACTCGGTGAAGGGCGTCGCCGGGTTCCTGGGCTTCGAGCGGATCAACGAACTGGCGCACACGCTGGAGAGCACGCTGGATCTGGTGCGCAAGGATCGCCTGCAGCCGAGCCGCGATCTCGTCGGCGTGCTGTTGGAAGCGATCGACCAGCTGCGGGCGATGATCGAGAACGCCACCGACAGCAACAACGCTGACATCCGGGCCAGCCTCGAGCGGCTGCGGCGGTTCCTGGAGGCGCCCCCGATTGCCGCGAAGCAACCGGTCGGTGACGGTCCACAGACGGCCCTCGTCGGGCGTGGCGATGCCGACGGTACGGGTCTGACGGTTTCGGCGGCGGAGTACGAAGCCCAGGTTCGCGCCGGGCGCCGTGTGCTGCGCCTGGAGCTGCATCTCGGCGAGATCATGCTGGCCACCAACAAGGCCATGGTCGAAGTTCCCGATCTTGTCGGCCGCCTGGGGCAGATCCTGCGCGGTGGCACCCGGTTGTGCGAGACCTGCGCCAAGGACACGCCACCGCGCGAACCGTTGATCGTGCTGATGGCCACCGACCAGGCCAACGCGGCCATCCGTCAGCACTTGCAGATCGATGCCGCGATGATCGAGGACGTCCATCCCGAGAGCGCAGTGACCGCGGGCGGGGCGGCCCCGCCCGCCATGACGGCCAAGCCAGCAGCGACGTTGCCGGCCCCCGTGGCCAGCGCGCCGCCAGCCGCGGCGCGCGACGCGGCGACGCCGGCGGCTACGGCTTCGATGCCCGCAACGGCAACGGCGACGCCGCATGGCGAAGCTCCGGTCGAGTCGGTGCGCGTCAGCGTGCAGCTGCTTGATCGCCTGATGAATCTGTCCGGCGAACTGGTGCTGGGCCGCAACCAATTGCTGCAGGCGGTCACCGCCCGCAACGACAAAGGGATCGAATTGACCGCGTCGCGCCTCAACGCGGTGGTCAGCGAAGTCCAGGAAGCCGTCATGCAGACTCGCATGCAGCCGATCGGCAACGTGTTCCAGCGTTTCCCGCGGGTCGTGCGCGACCTCGCCGGCAAGCTGGGCAAGAAGTGCCGTCTGGTGATCGAGGGCAAGGACGTCGATCTCGACCGTTCGATCCTCGAGGGTCTCGCCGATCCGTTGACGCACCTGGTGCGCAATGCCGTCGATCATGGCATCGAGCGGCCCGAATTGCGGGCGCAACGTGGCAAACCCGCCGAGGGCACGTTGCAGCTGCAGGCGTTCCACCAGGGTGGCAACGTCAAGATCCTGATCACCGACGATGGCGGCGGCATCGACCCGGACCGGCTTCGCAAGAAGGCCGTCGAGAAGGGTGTCATCACGCCGGAGGTCGCCCGGACGATGAGTGATCGCGAGGCGATCCACCTGATCTTCGCGCCGGGCTTCTCGACCGCCGAGAAAGTCACCGATGTCAGCGGCCGGGGCGTCGGCATGGACGTCGTGCGTTCGAACATCGAGAAGCTCGGCGGCAACGTCGACGTGCAGAGCGCGGTCGGTCGCGGCAGCACGATCACGATCACGATCCCGCTGACGCTCGCGATCCTGCCGTCGCTGGTGGTGTCGTGTGGCGAGCGGCGCTACGTGCTGCCGCAGAGCAACATCAGCGAACTGGTGCGGATTCGCGGCGACGGCGAACGCCGGGTCGTGCAGGTCAAGGGGCGTGACGTGTTCCGGCTGCGCGGCAAGCTGCTGCCCGTCGTGCACCTGCGCGACGTCCTCGACATGCGCGATCAGCCCGGCGAAATGCATCGCCGGGCGCAGAACATCATGGTGGTCGAGTCGGGCCACCTGCAGTACGGGCTGGTGGTCGACACGCCACCGGACGCCGAGGAGATCGTGGTCAAGTCGCTTGGGCGGCACCTGAAAGGTCGGCCGGAGTACGCCGGTTCGACGATCCTGGGGGATGGTCGCGTGGCGATGATCCTGGATGTCGGTGGCGTGGCCGATGCGGTGGGCCTGACCGCGGGCGAAGGCGCCGACGGCGGCGCACTTGTGCCCGCCTCGACCAAGGCAATCGCGACCGAGGACTCGGCCGACCTGGTGCTGTTCAAGAACCACCCGGACGAGTCGTTCGCGATTCCGCTCGGTCTGGTCAACCGGATCCAGCGGCTCGAGCGCAACCAGATCACCGCGATTGGCAACGGCCTGGTATTCGGCAGCGACGACAAGGCGATGCCGCTCGTCCGGCTCGAGCAGCACGTGGCGGCGCTGGCGCCGGATGCGCTCGACGAGCGCGTCTCGGTCGTGATCCTGCGGGTCGACGGACTCGAGTTCGGTCTCATCGCACCGGAGATCGAGGACATCCGCAGTCTCACGGTGACGGTCGACGACCGCACCCTGGCCGAGCCCGGCATCCTCGGCAGCTTCCAGTTGCAGGGCCGGACCGTACGCCTGCTCGACATCGCCATGCTGGCGCGGCGCGCCCTGCCGCACCTCGTCCAGGAACGGCCGGTGGCGACCGCTGCGGTCGGCCCGGCAACGGCCGAGGCGGCGCCGAGCGGGCCCGCACGCGTGCTGTTCGCCGAGGACTCCAACTTCTTCCGCAGCCATGTGCAACGCATTCTCGAGGCTGCTGGATTCGCGGTCATCGCGGCGGCGGATGGCGATCTGGCGTGGCAGGAACTGCAGAAGGCCGACTCGGCGTTCGACATCGTCGTGACCGACATCCAGATGCCGAACTGCGATGGCCTCGAGCTGACTCGGCGCGTGCGGCGGGATCAGCGTTGGCAGGCCCTGCCGGTGCTGGCGCTGACGTCGCTGTCGAGCCAGGAGGACATCGACCACGGCAAGTCGGCGGGCGTGACCGACTACCGCATCAAGCTGGATGATGCCGCCCTGGTTGCGGCGGTACGGGAACTGACCGGAGGCAAGGCATGACGCGTCGCGGACAGGGCATGTTCGTCTCCTGCCGGGTCGGGCAGCTGCTGCTCGGCATCGAGATCGACCGGGTGCAGGAGATCAACCGGCTGGTCGACGCCACGTTCGTGCCGCGTGCGGCACCGGAGGTGCGCGGCGTCATCAACCTGCGGGGCTCGCTGGTGACGGTGCTGGACCTGGCGCGGATCCTCGATGGCGGCCAGACGGTCGGCGGCGAAGCCGCCCGCAATGTCATCATCGACTTCGGCGAGGAACGCATCGGCCTGGTCGTCGGCGCCGTCGGCGATGTCGTCGATTGTCGCGATCGCCGCATCGAACCATTGCCCGCGCACGTCGAGCGTCAGCACGGTCGCTGGTTCCGCGGTCTGGTCCAGCTCGAGACCGAGCTGATGCTGATCCTCGATGTCGACACCGTCGTGGCGGTCGGTGATGAGCGGCTGGCGCAAGCTGGCAGGAGCGAGGCACGGTGACCAACGGCGACGGACGTCGGGTGCGGGTCATGGTCGTGGACGGTGATGCCGTCTACCGCCAGGCGTTCGCCCGCGCGTTGGCCGAACACGCGCGCATCGAGGTCGTGGCCACGGCGATCAATGCCCGCACCGCGTTGCCCAAGGCCGAGTCGTATCGCCCGGACGTGATCACCGTCGACATGGTCAACGCCGAGGTCGATGGCCTGCAGCTGCTCGAGCAGATGAAGCAGCACGCCGTTCCCGGCGTGGTCTTGTTGATGGTGGGTGAGGGCTGCACGCTGCCGCAGGCCCTGCAGCGGGCCGGCGAACTCGGCTTCAAGGACCAACTGGCACGCGGTTGCGCCGGCGGTTCGCCTGAGAGTGCGGCGGCGATGGCCCGGGAGCTGACGTCGCGGGTGCTGGTGCTGGGCAAGGCCGAACGGGACGCCGCACCCGCAGCGCCGGCCGCGGCCACGCCGCGGCCGGCACCACCGCCGGTGGTTGCCGCGCCGCCGGCGCGACCGCCGGCCGAGCCGGCGCGGTCAGCCGCGCGACCGCCGATCCCCGCACCCGCGACGCCTGCACCCGTGGCGGCACGACGGCCGCGCCGCGGCGCCGAGGTCGTCGGCATCGGCATCTCCACCGGCGGCCCGAAGGCGTTGGCGGTGTTGCTGCCGATGCTGCCGGCCGATTTCCCGTTGCCGATCCTGATCGTGCAGCACATGCCGGCGCACTTCACTGCGTCGCTGGCCGAGTCGCTTGGCCGGGTCTGCAGATTGCCGGTGCGCGAAGCGCGGGCCGGCGAACTGGTGGTGCCGCGGACGGTGCTGATCGCGCCGGGTGGTCGCCACATGAAGGTCATGCGCGCCGACGAAGGCGTGGTGATCCGCCTGACCGATGAGGCGCCGGAGAACTCGTGTCGACCCGCGGTCGACGTGCTGTTCCGTTCCCTTGGTCAGGTCTACGGCGCCAACACGATCGCGATGATCATGACCGGCATGGGCGAGGATGGGTTCGCCGGTTGCAAGCAGCTGCATGCGGCTGGCGCGACGATCATCGCCCAGGACGAAGCCAGCTGCACCGTGTTCGGCATGCCGCGCGGCCCGGTCGAATCCGGGATCGCCGATGTGGTGGCGCCGTTGCCGGACCTGGCCACGCGCCTGTGCGAGGCTGCCACTGGAGGCCTGCGATGCAACTGAGACCCGGCGAATTGCCGCTCCTGCAGCAGGCAGTGCAGCAGCTGTGCGGAGTGGCCCTCGACGACAGCAAGGGCTACCTGATCGAGAACCGGCTCGGACCGCTGGCCGAGCGCTTTGGTTGCGGCAACTTCAACGAGCTGTACTTCAAGCTGCGCTACGGCGGCGACAGCAAGTTGACGCAGGAGGTCGTCGACGCGATCACCACGCACGAGACCAGCTGGTTCCGCGACGCCGCGCCGTTCGAGGCGTTGCAGTTCAAGGTCGGGCCCGAGAGCCTCGATGCGCGGGCGCGGGCCGGCACGCCGAAGAAGCTGCGCATCTGGTCGGCCGCGGCCAGCACCGGCCAGGAGTCGTACAGCATCGGCATGGTGCTGTGTGACATCATCCCGGACATCGCCGGCTGGGACATCCAGATCCTCGGCACCGACATCAGCAAGGCGTCGATCGCGACGGCCGAGAAGGCGGTCTATGCCGAGCACGAGGTCGCGCGCACGGCGCGACCGCAGTCGATCCAGAAGTACATGGAGAGGACTGCTGGCGGCTGGCGCGTCAAGGACCAGGTCCGCCGGCTGTGCCAGTTCCGGCAGTTCAACCTGATGGACCCGATGTCGACGCTCGGCCCGTTCGACATCGTCTGGATCCGCAACGTGCTGATCTACTTCGACAAGCCGGCGCGCGCCGACATCATGCGGCGCGTCCGTTCGACGCTGCTGCCGCACGGTTGGCTGTTCGTCGGCGCGACGGAGAACCTGGTCGACCTCGGGCCGGAATGGGTGCCGCAGGCACATTGCCGGGCCACCGTCTATCAGCCGAACCTGCCCTTGCCGATGCCGGTCCGCCGTTGACTGGCGGTGCCGGTCCGGCACATGGCATTTCCGATCGCGCTATGGGCGGATCGGATCGCGTCCCCTAGTTTCCTGCTTCCGCTCATGAACCGACTTCCCCATGTTCTCTGCGTCGTCGCCGCGTTGGCAACGGCCGTGTTGGCCCAGGATCCGCCCAAGCCGACCGGCATTCCCGAGTGTGCGGACATGAAGACGACCGCCTCCGGCCTGCAGTATGGCGTGCTGAAGAAGGGCGCCGCGACCGGCGCGCCGACCGCCGCCGACGTCGTCGAGGTGCACTACACCGGCTGGCTGACCAACGGCAAGAAGTTCGACAGCTCGCGCGATCGCGGTGAGCCGATCAAGTTTCCGTTGAACGGCGTGATCCCCGGGTGGACCGAGGGCGTGCAGCTGATGACGCCCGGCGCACACTTCAAGTTCATCATCCCGCCGGCGCTGGGCTACAAGGACCAGGACATGGGCGAGATCCCGCCGAACAGCACGCTGGTGTTCGAGGTCGAGCTGCTGAAGGTCGAGGCGATGCCGAAGTTCAAGCCGGCCAATGCCGAGAAGCAGAAGACCAACGAGTCGGGGCTGAAGTGGGAGTACCTGAAGAACGGCGATGGGTCGATGGCCGGGCCCGAAGACACGGTGTCGTTCCGGTTCGCCTTGTTCAGCACGGCAGGTGATCTGAGCGTCTGCAGCGAACAGCGCGGCGAGAAGATCGGCGGCGCCTGCAATGCTCTGCCGTTCCCGTTCCTGAAGGAACTGGCGGCGCTGATGAAGGTCGGTGACGTGATCCGTTGCGAGGTCCCGGCCAAGCTGGTCAACGACCAGGCGCTGGCGAACCTGCCGGAGAAGTCGGACAGCGTTTGGGAGATCGAATTGCTCGCCGTCAATTCGGTGCCGAAGTTCACGCCCAGCGATCCGGCGAAGGTCGTGACGACGCAGTCCGGCTTGCAGTACGAAGTGCGGAAGCAAGGCACCGGCAAGTCGCCGAAAGCGACCGATCGCGTGCTCGCGCACTACACCGGCTGGCTGACCGATGGCACCGTGTTCGACAGTTCCCACCGCCGCGGCGAGCCCTCCGAGTTCCCGCTGAACGGCGTCATCAAGGGCTGGACCGAAGGGCTGCAATTGATGAAGGAGGGCGGCATCTATCAGTTCACGATCCCGAGCGAGCTGGCCTACGGCGCTGCCGGCCGGCCGTCGATCCCGCCGAACGCGACGCTGGTGTTCCTGGTCGAACTGGTCAAGGTCAAGTAGTCGCCGCCGCAGCGCGGCCTGGTCGGCCCGGCGCGTGGGCCCGCAGGGCCAGCAGCAGCGGGCTGGTGTCGCGCTGCCGCCAGGCCAGGCTGATCGGGAAGCTCGCGCGGCCGCGCCGCAGCGGCCAGACGAACACGCCCGGGTGGCGCGGTCCGGCCGCCGACAGCCACGGAATGACCGACCAGCCGAGGCCCTCGCCGACCAGGGCCAGGATGGTCTCGGCGCTGCCTGCCACCATGCCGAGGTTGCTGTCGAGCCTTCGTTCCTGCAACGCCCGGCGCTGCAAGCGGCCGGCCGGGGCCTCCTCCGGATAGCCGAGAAACGGCAGTTCGCGCAGGTGCGCGATTTGCAGCCGGCGGCGGCGACCCTTGACCGCAGCCGTGGGCAGCACGACCACAGGGAACACCTCGGCGATCTTCTCGGCGACGACACCGGCGCCGGGTTCGGGCAACCAACCGAGCACCGCGTCGAACTCGCCGTCCTGCAGACGCCGCGTGCTGGCGACCTCGAGTTCGTTCAGTTCGGGGGCGATCTCCGGGTGCGCCTGGCGCAACCGGGACAGCCACGGTGGCAACAGATGACGTAGCACCAGTGGGTCGACACACAACCGGAGCGGTCCGCCGAACGAACCCTGGCGGATCCGGGTCAGCGTCGCCGGCAGCCCGGCGAACATGGGTTCGACCAGCGCGAACAGATGGCGACCGGCGGCGGTGGGCACCACGCGGTCCTTGCCGACGCGCAGGAACAACGGCGTGCCGACGTCGCGTTCGAGCTTCTTGACCTGCTGATGGACGGCCGGCTGCGTGATCGGCCACGGAAACGCACGGGCGGCGCGGGCATAGCCGCCGGTGGTCGCGACCCAGTAGAAACCCTCCAGGCGGGCGATGGAAATCATGTAGCGCTGCTTATCGATTCCGGATCGATGAATCCACGGCCGGCTGGTGCGGCGCTGGCTACCCTTTGGTCGAAATGAACTCGATGTCCCCCGAACCGTCCTTGCGCCGGCCGCTGTCCGGACTGCTGGTCGCGCAGTTCCTGGGTGCGTTCAACGACAACGCCTGGAAGCTGTGCGTGACCCTGCTGGCGATGGCCGGCCTGCCCGCCGGCGGCCCGGAGGCGCAGGCCGCAGCGACGCAGGCGATGGTGGCGTTCATGCTGCCGCTGGTGCTGTGTTCGTTGCCTGGCGGCTGGCTGGCGGATCGCTGCGATCGGCGGCGGGTGCTGATCGCGCTGAAGGGGCTCGAACTGCTGCTGATGCTCGGCGCCGTCGCCGCGCTGGCGCTGACGCCGGGCGGCGGGCCGTGGGTGCTGGTGCTGTTGGCCGGCATGGGGCTGCAGAGTGCGCTGTTCGGGCCGGCCAAGTACGGGATCCTGCCGGACCTGGTGCCGCACGCGGCGCTGAGCCGTGCCAACGGTGCACTCGAGGCGGCGACGTTCGTCGCGATCGTGTTCGGCACCGCGCTCGGGGGCATGCTGCTGGAGAACGCGCCGGCGCCCTGGGTGATGGCTGCGATCCTGGCGGTTCTTGCTGCGATCGGCTTCGTCGCGTCGTTGCGGATTCCGGCGTTGCCGGTGGTCACTCGTCCGGTCGGCTCGTCGGTGCGCGCTGGCTGGCGGGCGGTGCGCGGCGATCGTGTGCTGTGGCTGTCGGTCGCGGGGCTGACGGTGTTCTGGGGCCTGGCGAGCCTGCTCGGGCAGAACATGCTGGTCTATGCCAAGGCGGACCTGCTGTTGTCCGACACGATGGCCGGGGTGCCGATGGCGGCGTTCGGTCTCGGTGTGGGCCTGGGCAGCGTGCTGGCCGGGCGGCTGTCGCGTGGCGAAGTGGAGATCGGCCTGGTGCCGCTGGGTGCTTTGACCCTGTCGGCGGGCACGTTGCTGCTCGGTCTGCTTGCTCCCGGGCTGTACGGCACGCTGGCGTTGATGGCGCTGCTCGGCATTGGCAGCGGCTTCGTCGCGGTGCCGCTCGATGCCGTGTTGCAATGGCGCGCGCCGGTGCATGCGCGCGGTGCGGTGATCGCGATCGCCAACGTCGGCAGCTTCGCCGGCGCGTTGCTCGGTTCGCTGATCACGCAGCAACTGTCCGGCTGGCTGTCGACCGCCGGCGTACTGGTCGCCGCGGCGGTGCTGACCATGCTGGCCACCGCCTGGGCCCTGTGGCTCCTGCCGACGGCCGCCTTGCGCGCGGCGTTGATGGTGTTGACGCGAACCATCTACCGGTTGCGGGTGGTCGGACGCGCCAACGTGCCGGCGAGCGGCGGCGCGCTGCTGGTGCCCAACCATGTGTCGTTCGTCGACGGGCTGCTGCTGATCGCCGCGGTCGATCGGCCGATCCGCTTCGTCGTCGACCAGGAGTGGTACGACCAGCGGCTGGTCAGACCGTTCGCGCGCGCGCTCGGGGCGATCCCGATCGCGGCCAAGGGCGGGCCACGCGTGATCCTGCGGGCGTTGCGCGATGCTGGCGAGTGGTTGGACCGCGGCGAACTGGTCTGCATCTTCGCCGAGGGCCAGATCTCGCGCACCGGCGCGCTGTTGCCGTTCCGGCGCGGCCTCGAACGGATCGTCAGGGGTCGCTCGTGCCCGATCGTGCCGGTCTGGCTCGATCGCCTGTGGGGGTCCATCTTCTCGCGCGCCGATGGCCGGTTCGTCTGGAAGCTGCCCAGGCGCGTGCCGTATCCGGTCACGCTGGCGTTCGGTTCGCAGTTGCCGGCGACCACGCCGGTCGCACAGGTGCGGCGGGCCGTCGAAGGGCTGGCGGCGACGGCGTGGGACGAGCGCCGCGGCGATGCCGAACGACTGGAACAGCCGTTCCTCCGCGCGGCGCGCCGCGCGCCGTGGCGGCGGCTGTTCGCCGATGCGTCCGGGACGACCGTGACCCGCGGTCGTGCACTGGTCGGTGCGATCGCCTTCGCCCGGGCGCTGCGGGAGCCGTTGGCGGTGCAAGAACGGTGGGCGGCGCTGCTGCCGCCGAGCATCGGTGGCGCGCTGGTGTCGCTGGCGGCGGCGCTGGCCGGTCGGACGATCGTGCACCTCAACTACACCGCCGGACCGGCCGGGCTGGCTTCGGCGGCGCGACAGGCCGGGCTGCGGCGCGTGGTCACCAGCCGGACGTTCCTCGACAAAGCGCGCATCGAGCTGCCGCCTGACCTCGAGCCGGTGTTCCTCGAGGACATCAAGGCGGCGCTGTCGCGCGGTGCGCGGCTGCGCGCGCTGTTGTTGGCGCTGTTCGTCCCGGCCCGATGGTTGTCGCGCGCCTGCGGTGCGCCGCGCACCCTGTCCATCGACGACGTCGCCACCGTGATCTTCAGCAGTGGCAGCACCGGCGAACCCAAGGGCGTCGAACTGACCCACTGGCAGATCACCAGCAACGCCGAGGGCACGGCGCAGGTCGTCCCGCTGCGCCAGGGCGATCGGCTGCTCGGCATCCTGCCGTTGTTCCATTCGTTCGGTTACCTGTCGCTGTGGGTCGCGCTGCAGAACGGACTCGGCATCGTCTTCCATCCCAACCCGCTCGACGCGGTTGCCGTCGGCGAACTGGTGCACAAGCACAAGGTGACCGTGCTGCTGGCGACACCGACGTTCCTGCAGATCTATCTGCGGCGCTGCGAACCCGCCGACTTCGGCTCGCTGCGGATCGTGCTGGCAGGCGCCGAGAAGCTACCGGAACGGTTGGCGACGGCGTTCGTCGAGCGCTTCGGCATCCGACCGCTGGAAGGCTACGGTGCCACCGAGTGCGCCCCGGTGATCGCGGTCAGCACGCTCGACTTCCGCGCCCCGGGCTTCTTCCAGGCGGGCAGCAAACGCGGCCACGTCGGCCAGCCGTTGCCCGGCATCGCGCTGCGCGTCGTCGATCCGGACACCGGTGCCGAACTGCCGCCGGACACTCCTGGCATGCTGCTGGTGCGTGGACCCAACGTGATGCGCGGCTACCTCGGGCGCCCGGATCTGACCGCCAAGGCCTTGAGTGATGGCTGGTACGTGACCGGCGACATCGCGCGACTCGACGAGGACGGTTTCCTGCAGATCACCGATCGGCTGTCGCGGTTCTCGAAGATCGGTGGCGAGATGGTCCCGCACGGGCGCGTCGAAGAGGCGTTGCACGAAGCCGCCGGGGCGTCGACGCAGGTGTTCGCCGTGACCGCAGTGCCCGATGACCGCAAGGGCGAACGGCTGGCGGTGCTGCACACCTTGCCCCTGGCGCGGATTCCCGAGGTGCTCGGCAAACTGGCGCAGAGCGGTCTGCCGAATCTGTTCGTGCCGCGGGCCGATGCGTTCGTTGCCGTCGAGGCGCTGCCGATGCTCGGCACCGGCAAGCTCGATCTGCGCGCGATCAAGCAGCAGGCGCAGGCCGCGCTGGTCCCGGCAAACGGCTAGTTTTCCGGTTTCGAGCAACCGGCGAGGGCCTGCGGGCAACCAGTCGGAGAACGCATGCGGATCCGAGCGGCCGCCACCGATGCCTTCCGACGCTACCGCGACCACGGTGATGTGGCCGCGCTGGGGCAGGTGTTCGATCTGACCGCACAGGAACTGCTGCTCGTCGCGGCGCACCTGGCCCGACGCGGCGTCGAGGCCGAGGATCTCGTCCAGCACACGTTCGTCACCGCCATCGCACGGGCCGCGACCTGGGACAGTCGCCGGCCGGTCGAGCCGTGGCTGGTCGGCATCCTCGGCAATCTGGCGCGGAATGCGCAGCGCCGCGCGCAGCGCCAGTGGCGCGCCGAAGCCTCGATTGTCGACGAGTCGATGGCGGCTTCGGGTGAAGGTGGGCGTGATCCGCAGGAACGCGCGGAACTCAGCGAGTCGGCCGTGGCGATCCGGGGCGCGCTGCGCGCGATGCCGGCGGCGGCGCGCGAAGTGCTGACACTGCATCTGGTGCATGGCATGACGCCGACCGAGATCGCGCACGCGATCGGGCGACCAGTCGGAACCGTCAAGAGCCAGGTGCATCGCGGACTCGAGCAGCTGCGCGGCCGGCTGCCCGCCGGTCTGGCGACGCTGCTGGTCGTATCGTGGTCGCGCGGTGAAGCGCTGGCGGCCGTTCGGATCGCGGTGCTGGCGACGGCGGCGACCGGCGGTGGCAGGCTGGTGCCGGTCGCGTTGCCCGAGCTGAGTACGGCCTCGTCGGCGTGGGGCAGCGCTGGCGCCTGGTGGGTCGGCGTGCTGGCGTTGCCCCTGGTGGCAGTGTTGTTGTGGCCATGGGGACCCGTTGGCAGCACTCCTGCCGCCGATCCGAACGACGAACCGACGACCCAGCATCCCGACATGTTCGCCGAGTCGCCGTCGGCACCGCGGCCGGCGGATTCCGAGCGGTCGCCGATGGCGTCGACCGCACTCGGCGAACTCTGGATTCACGTGACGGTCGCGGGCCGTGGTCTGGCCCATGCGGTGTGTCGGCTGGAACCTGCGCATGCCTCGGACCCGCGTTTGCGACGGCGCGAAGTCGTTGCCGACGGTCGAGGCGTCGCGCATCTGACCGGCGTGCCGGTGGCGTCCCACGTGCTCGGTGTCGACCGCGGGGTTTCGCGGCCGCTCGCCGTGCGTGCGGGCCTCCAGACGATCGAGATCGAACTCGCCGCGGCACCGACGGTCGTCGGTGCGGTCGTCGATGCGCATGGCGCGACCTGCCCGGGTGCGCGGATCTGGTTGTCGGGCGGGGAATCGCCGATCGACGGGGCTGTCGTCACCACCGCGGATCACGCCGGCCGGTTCGAGATCGAGCACGTGCCCGCAGATCGGTTCGTAGCCGCGTTCGCCGATGGCTGGTTGCCGTCACGGGCGGTGCCGGTGGCCGCGGGCCTGGCCGAACCGCTGACCTTGAAGCTCGACACGCCCGGGACCTCGTGGACCGCCAGTGTCGTGGATGCCGGTGGGCAGGCTGTTGCGGGTGCGCTGGTGCAGGTCGGTGCCGAGCCGGCGACGCTGACCCAACGAGGGCCACGCGAGTGTCTGTGGCGACCGCCCTGGCAAGGGTGGACGGATGCTGCCGGGACGACTGTCTGTCCGTGTGCGCCAGCCACCGGAACCGTGTCCGTGTATGCCCGTAGCGCCGAACAGGCCGGCGCCGCGACGGTCGTCAGCGCCGCCGATCCCCGGCACAAGGAAACGACCCTCGTGTTGCCTGCGTCGGCTGGTTGCGAGGGCCGCGTGGTGACCGGTGGCGCGACATCGCCGATCGAGGTCGTCGTGTTGCCCGTGCGCGCGACCGGGCCAGCGGGAACCGTGCCGCCGGCATGGCTGCAGCCGCGTAGCCGTTGTGACGCCGACGGCGGGTATCGGTTGCAGGGCATCGTTGCCGGCACGGTTGCGGTGCGCGCCGCCGCTTCCCCCGTTCAGTTTGCCGAGACCGAACTGCAGCTCCTCGCAGGCACGATCACCCAGTGGTCGCCGGCGCTCGGTCCCGGCCTGCCGTTGCTGGTGCAGATCGAAGGGCTCGATGCCGGTTCGTCCAGTGCACTCGAGGTTGTCGCCGCGAGTCCGTACGACACGCATCGCGTGCCGGTTGGCAGCGATGGGCGGGCGGTGTTCGCCGGGCTCGGCGAACGGCCGTTCGACCTCGTGCTGTCCGTGCCGGAAGCAGAAGGATCGCTCGCGTTTGCGCGGTTGGCGCGAGTGCACCCGGGTGGGGTGCAGCGATTGGCCGTGCCCGGCGCTCATCGGCCGGATGCCAGGGTGTCCGGGCGTTGCCGCACGAGCGGCAAGCGTCTGCCGACCATGGTCGTCGCCGTGCACGCGACGCTCGGCGATTGCCGGGCCCCGGTGGCCGCGGATGGCACGTTCGCGCTCGAGCCGTTGCCGCCCGGTTCATGGCATCTGCTGTTGGCCGACACGTTCCATCTCGGTGGCATGGCCTTGCAACTCGAGCCCGGCGAGTCGCGCGACGTCGGTGAGATCGTCTGTTCCGACCCGCTGGTGATCCCGGTGACCATCGGTGATGGCAGAACGGCTGCCGGCCACCTCCATGTGCTGGCGGAGCACGCGTCGCCGTTGGTCACGTTGTGCGCCGTCGCCGCCGGTCGCGGCGAACTGTGGACGATGCCGGGCCGATTCGTCGCGGTGCTGAGCGACCGCCATGGCGTGTGTCCTGGTCAACCGATCGAGTTGCCGCCGTCGGATGGCGTGCTGCGCCTGGCCAGCCGCGATCCCGCGGCTCGGCTCGTGCGGTTGAGCGGATCACTGGCGAGCGCGGGCTGCGAGGCCGATGTGATCTGGCATCTGCAATGCGGCGAGCGATCGGTGTGGCAGCGAACCTGGCGGCGCGATCTGCGCCCTGGTACGACCTTCGGGTTCGCCGCCTGGCTCGAGCCCGGCACCTGGCACGGTGTGGCCGTCGATCGCTTCGGCGAACGTGCCGAGTTCACGATCCTCGTGTCTGCCACCGTCGATGCGGCGGACCTTGGCGTGCAGTTGCGATGAGTTCACGATCCTGCAACCGTGCAGCCCGCCACGGACAACCTCGGTTGTCGACCCTGCCGTGCTTGCCATTCCGAACATGAGACCGACCGTTCCGCTGCGGCTGCTGCCGCTCTGGTGTCTTTCCCCGCTGGTGCTCGCCCAGAACCACATGGTCTGGGAACCGGTGCTTTCGCCCGTGTCGCCGCCGGCGCGGTGGGGGCATTCGCTGTGCGCGGCCCCGGGCACCGGGGATCCGCTGGTGTTCGGCGGGCGCGATGCGACGGCGGCGTTCGCCGATGTGTGGACTTTCGGCCGCAACGGCTGGCAGGTGCGTCCGGTCGCCAACGGACCATCGGCCCGACATGGCCATGCGATGGTGATCCGGGTCGATGTGATCGTCTGGCGCACGGAGGCCGTGCTGTTCGGCGGCGCGGCGGCGAACGGTTCGCTGCTCGGGGACAGCTGGGTCCTGACCGAATCCGGTGGCGTCCTCGGCTGGCGGCAGTTGCCGGCAAGCGGTGGGCCATCACCGCGAGTGGACCACGCGATGGTCTTCGCCGATGCCGCGAACGTTTCTTCGGGCAACGTCGAGACGGTGGTGTTCGGTGGTCGGACCGCGAGCGGCACCAGCGCCGATTCGTTTGCGTTGCGCGGCGATCGCTGGGTCGTGGTCGGCGCGGGAGCGCGACGGCCGGCGCCGCGCGTAGGTGCACGCCTGCTCGACACTGCCGACGGGTTGCGCCTGCTCGGCGGTCACGATGGCGGCGTCGCCTTCACCGATGAGTGGCTGCTGCACAACGGCACCTGGACGCCGGCAGGCAACAGTCCGACCGGTCTCGCGGGCGCGGTCGATGCCGCGCTGTCGTTCGAGCGCCTTGGCCATCTGTTGCTGCTCGCCGAGGACACCGCTGGCATCCAGGCCGTCCGCGAACGCACGCACCAAGGCGTCTGGCTCGACCCGGTCGTCAGCGGCAACATGCCGCCCCGGCGTGCGGGTGCGGCGATCCGCTGGCTCGACCACCTGTCGACTCCGGCGGGTTCCGAGATCTGCGAAATGGCGATGGCGTTTGGCGGACGAGGTGCGCAGGGGCAGGCACTCGCGGATACCTGGCGGTTGCGGCCGCAGCATGTCGCGTACTTCGAAGCCCTGGGCGGCGGCTGCGGTCCGGGGCCATGGGGGCCGAATGGGCCGGCGATCATGATCGGCAAGGCGACGATCGGGCGTTCGTCGTTCCAGCGGCTCTACTCGGTGTCGCCGCAGACGCCGGCAGCGTTGGCGATCGGTCGGCTCGACACCGCGCTGCCGACGTGCGGCCTGCGCCTGGACCCGGTGGTCCTGGATCTGTTCGTCACCGACGCTGTCGGCATGGCCGAACGGACCGTTCCGGTGCCGCCGCTCGCGGTGCTGGCCGGGCTGCCGTTCGACTTCCAGGGTGCGGCGCTCGAGGCCGGGGCCGCGGCGGGCATCGCGTTCTCCGGCGTGACACGACTGTGGCTGGGCGACTGAACGCTCAGCGCGATGGACGGGCGGCGGGCTCGGCGCTCGCCAGTTGCCCGCATGCCGCCATCACCGTTCGTCCTTTCGTGATCCGGCGGCGGACCGGCAGCCCGGCGGCGCGCAACCAGCCGACGAAGCGTTCGATCTCCGCTTCGGTGGGTGCGCGCGTGATCGGCAGGGAGCCGGGATTGAACGGGATCAGGTGGATCATCACGCGGCCGAGTCCCTGACAGAACGTCGCGAGTGCGGCGACGTCGTCCGGTCGGTCGTTGATGCCGGGCAACAGACACCAGTGGATGCCGAGTTCCTGGTTGTCGCGCTGGCGACAGGCCGCGAATGCGTCGCGGACCTCGGCCAACGGCTGGCGCGCCGTGCCAGGCAAGAGCCGTGCGCGCAGTGCCGGATCGGCGGCATGCAGGCTCAGGTTGACGTTGAGGCGCCGGTATCCGAGGGCCGGCAGACGGCGCAGCCCCGCGGGCGGGCCGAGCGTGCAGATCGTCAGGCGATCGTGGGCATAGCCGAGGCCATGGCGATCGGTCAGCACCGCGAGTGCCTGCTCCAGCGCCTCGAAGTTGTCGAGCGGTTCGCCCATGCCCATGAACACCAGTGTGTCGGCGCGGCTGCGAGCATGCTGCGAAGTCACTTGCGCGACGATCTCGGCGGCGGTGAGGTTGCGCTGCAGGCCCTGACGTCCGGTTTCGCAGAACGTGCAGGCGCGGGCACACCCGACCTGGGTCGACAGACACAGGCTGGTGCGGCCGCGGCCCATCGGCAGCGACACGCTCTCGATCGTGTTGCCATCGGCGAGTCCGTGCAGCGTCTTGACGACGGTGCCGTGCTCGGCCGGTTCGCCCGTCTGGGCGCGGAGCGCCGGCAAGGTGCAGGTGAACTGTTCGCGCCACCGCATGCAGGCTGCGGCGCCAAGGCCCTGGCGTTCGGGCATGAACGTGCCTTGGCGCAGCGCATCGCGATAGATCGGCGCCGCAGCGCCACGGCCTTTCTCGCGGCCGAACGCGGCGCCAGCGTGGCGTTCGACCTCGGCCCAGGTGGCGCCAAGCAGTTCGAGAGGCATCGGTGAACAGCGTATCGAGCGCGATCGGCGCCGCCGAGGCGTCGGGCCAGCGACGATCGCCGCCGTGACGCCGACACTCGTGCATACGCCGGGCCGCGCGTGCCGCCGCGGACTCCTCTTGGCAGCGCAAAGTATCGTGTCCCGGAAAGCAAAGTTCGCATTCCGGCGCACGCTTTGCAATCATGCCGATGCCGATGAACGACCCCTCCGCCACGGCCAATCCGCCGGCGACCGCGCCGCCAGCGACCGACGACGTCCTGGTTGCGCGCGGCGTGTTCCGCTTCCAGACCGTCCATGGTCAGCAGGTGCCGATCGTTCGCGACATCGGCCTGGCGTTGCGGCCGCGCGAGTTCGCTGCGGTGATGGGGCCCTCGGGCTCCGGCAAGTCGACGCTGCTGCATCTGCTGGCCGGACTCGATCGGCCGTCGGCCGGGGAGATCCTGGTCGGCGGCGAAGCGATCCATCTCGGCGACGAAGAACTGCGCGCGGCGGTCCGGCGGCGCCGGCTCGGGTTCATCTTCCAGTTCTTCCATCTGCTGCCCGATCTGACGGTCGAGGAGAACGTCACCTTGCCGTTGCGGATCGCCGGCCAGAATCCGAAGCGGCACCGCGAACGCATCCAGTCGCTGTTGACGTTGCTCGGCGTGCAGGCGCTGGCTGACCGCCTGCCGATGGCGCTGTCCGGCGGCGAGATGCAGCGGGTGTCGATCGCGCGCGCGCTGGCGACCGAACCGCCGCTGCTGCTGTGCGATGAGCCGACCGGCAATCTGTCGAGCAAGGCCGGCGAAGAGGTGATCGCGCTGTTGCGGTCGGTCCGCGACCGGCTCGGCACCGCGATCCTGCTGGTGACCCACAACCCACGCGATGCGGCGGCGGCCGATCGCGTGCTGTTCCTGCACGATGGTGCGCTCCGCGAACACGCCGAACTGAAGGGTGGGCCATTCGATGTCGCTGACGTCGTTCGTCGTCTCCAGGAACTGGGCATCTAACCGGCTGCGCACGCTGCTGACGCTGCTCGGCATCGCCGCCGGCATCGCCATCGTCGTCGCGATCTACGTGATGGATCACAACACCATCCAGAGCCGGATGGTGCGGCAGGACCAGCTTCGTGGTCCGGTCGATCTCGAGGTCACGCCGATCGACGGCAAGCGGGCGCTGGATGCCGTCCGGACCGATCTGCTCGGACGCGCCGGCGTCACCGCGGTGGCGGTCTGGCGCGAGACCTCGGCTTCCCTGACCGCCGGCAAGCAGACGCTCGACCTCGCGGTCTACGGCCTCGATCCGCTGCCGGGAGGCGGGTTCACGCACTATGCGGTGGCCCAAGGACAGGACCTGACGATCGCCGATGGCGAAGGCGTCGTGCTGCTCGGTGGCGAGGCTGCCCGGTTGCTGCAGGCCAAGGTCGGCGACACGATCGCGCTGGCCGAACGCGCGGCCGGCCAACGCGTCGAGTGTCGGGACGGCAAGTTGATCGTGCTGCCGGCGCCGGCCGGACGACAACCGTTCGCGACGACGGTGCGCGTCAGTGGTGTGCTGACCGAGGATCGGATCGGCCGCCGGAACTTCGGCATGGTGGCCGTCGTGCCGCATGCGCTGGCGCGGCGGCTGGCGGCCAGCGGACCTGACCGCTTCCAGGTGCAGCGCGGCTACGGCGTCGATCTCGATCGCCTGCGCACCGAGTTGGCGGATCAGTACGCGGTCGCCGATCTGCGAGCGGCGATGCTCGGTGAAGGCGCCGACGAACGCGCGTTCCGCAACGGCCTGAAGGTGCTCGGCTGCCTGGCGCTGCTGCTGGGCATGTTCGTCGTCTTCCAGACGCTGTCGCATTCGCTGCTGGCGCGGGTCCGAACGCTTGGGCTGCTGCGGTGTCTGGGCGCCGGCCGTGGGGCCGTCGTGCGGATCTTCCTGTGCGACGCGCTCGCGCTCGGGGTGCTCGGGTCCTTGATCGGCATCGTCGGCGGTCTGGTGCTGGCGCTGCTGCTGAAGCATTGGCAGGTCAGTTCGCTCGGTCTTGGCAAGGAATGGGCGACGTTCGAGGTGCCGATCCTGCCCGTGGTCTGGACCGGGTGCCTCGGCGTCGTGTTCACGCTGGCGGGTGCGGCGTTTCCGCTGTGGCGGGCGCGCCAGTTGCCGGCGCTGCGGATCCTGCAGGCGCGCGGGCTCGGCGATGGCAAGGACGGCAGCGATCTGCTGCGCGGCGTGCATCTGTGGTTGTTCGTGCTGCTGGTGCTGGTGTTGCCGCTCGCGTACCTGGCGATGACGCCGCTGGTGTCCGAGGAGGGGCGCGAGACGCTCGGAGTGCTGCTCGAAATGGGCGCGGTGGTCGCGCTGTTCGGCGGCCTGTTGCTGCTGGCGCCGGTGCTGGTCGGCTGGTTCGGCGGGCTGCTGCTGCGGCCGTTCGGGTGGATCTGGCCGCTCTCGACGTGGCTGTGCCGCAAGACGATCGCGCGCAACCCGGGGCGCATCGCGGCGGCGGTGTGCGGACTGTCCGCGGTGTTGCTGGCGTTGCTCGGCCTGAAGACTCTGACCGCGTCGTTGCGCGCCGAGGTGCACGCCTTCGCCGCCGAGGCGCTCGAGGCCCGCGCGTTCGTGCAGATGCCGGCGATCACGCCGGCGGCGGCGAACGTGCTGGCGACGGTGCCGGGCGTGCGCACGGTCGAGATCATCGAAGGCACCGTCAGCGACGCGTTCGTGCTGCGCGGCCTTGCCGGCGCGGCGCTGGCCGCGGCCGGCGGCGCGCTCGCCGACGATCCGGGATTGCAACGGCGCTACGTCGATCCGCAGGTGCGCGGCATGGTCGTCAGCCAGCGCCTGGCCAGCAAGATGGGCTGGAAGCGCGGGGCCGTGGTCGCGTTGCGCGACCGCAACCGGACGCCGGTGGCGTACGAGGTGCTGGCGATCTCCGATCGTTCGGGCTACGTGCCGAGCGAACGGGCCTGGGCGGTGGCGGCGCCGCATTGGTTGCGGACCGACTTCTGTGTCGGCGAAGCTTGCGTCGAGCACGTCGTGCTGCGCCTGGCGGACGATGCCTCGGCAGCGGCGGTGATGGACCGCTGCCAGGCGGCGTTGCCGATGATCCACGGCAAGCGGCCAGGCTACTGGTTCCGCGACTACCACCTGCGCGACGTCGACCGGGACTTCGTGCTGTTCGATGTGCTGCTGCTGTTGATGCTGCTGCTGGCCGGCGTCGGCCTGCTGAACGGCATGACCATCGCCGCGATGGGTCGCATCCGTGAGCTCGGCGTGTTGCGCGCGCTCGGCGTCGCCCGAGGGACGCTGCGCATCGGCTTCCTGTGCGAAGGCGCGGTCGTCGGCCTGCTGGCGGCAGGCCTGTCGGTCGGACTGTGCTGGCCGATGGCGCAGATCCTGATCACCGGGCTCAACAAGGTTGCCCGGCTGCAGGCGCCGGTGGCGCTGCCCGAATCGTGGTTGTGGGCGGTGCCCGCGATCGCCCTGTTGACCGGCGTGCTGGCGGCGCTGGTGCCGGCGCGGCAGGCCGTGCGGGCCGAGCCGGCTGAGTCGGTCCGCTACGAATAGTCGGCTCGCGCAGCATTCCCTTGCGCGGCGCCAGCCCGGGCCGTTCTCTTGCGGCGATGACGACGATGCGCTTTGCCGGCGTGCTGCCGGCGATCACCACCGAGTTCCTGGTCGATGGCCGGGTCGATCACGAGTTCGTCGGTCGGCATGTGCAATGGCTGCTCGGCGCCGGCTGCAAAGGCATCATCCCGCTGGGCTCGCTGGGGGAGGGCGCGACGCTCGACTTCGACGAGAAGGTCGCGATCCTGCGCACGGTCGTGGCTGCGGCCGGCAGTGCACCGGTTGCACCGGGCATCGCGGCGCTGAGCACCCAGCAGGCGGTGGCGCTGGCCAAAGTCGCCGAACAGGCCGGCTGTCGCGGCCTGATGGTGCTGCCAGCCTACGTGCACAAAGGCGAACTCCGCGAGGCACGGGCGCACGTCGAAGCGGTGATCCGGGCCACGCCGCTGCCGTGCATGCTCTACAACAATCCGCCGGCTTACGGCACCGACTTCACCCCGCCGTTCATCGCCGAACTGGCGGCGCAACTGCCGAACCTGGTCGCGGTCAAGGAGTCGAGTGGTGATGCGCGGCGCATCACCGCGATCAAGGCCCTGGTCGGCGATCGGCTGGACCTGATGGTCGGGATGGACGACATGGTCGTCGAAGGCGTGGCCGCCGGCGCCGTCGGTTGGGTGGCCGGCCTGGTCAACGCCTTCCCGCGCGAGACGGTGCTGCTGCTCGAACACGCGCTGGCCGGAAGGCGCGACGCGGCGGCGGCGCTGTATCGCTGGTTCCTGCCGTTGTTGCGCCTCGACACGGTGCCGGAGTTCGTGCAGCTGATCAAGTTGGTGCAGCAGCAGGTCGGCCATGGCAGCGAGCGGGTGCGCTTGCCGCGCCTGCCGGTGGCCGGGGCGATGCGCGAACAGGCTCTGGCGGTGATCCGCGCGGCCCTGGCGGCACGGTCGCAGGTGGCGACGTGAGCGGGTTGCGCGGCGAACATTGGCTGCGTGGCGGCGGCGATCCGAGCGGCGGCGAGTCGTTCATGGCGATCGAAGCACGCACGCAGGCACCCTTGCCGCCGACGTATCGCGATGCGACGGCGGCCCAGGTGGATACAGCGGCGACGGCGGCTTCGGCCGTGGCCGCCGAGTTCGCGGCGACCCCGGCGGCCGTACGCGCGTCGCTGTTGCGCGCGCTTGCCGATGGTCTCGGCGCGGCTGGCGACGAGTTGCTCGAACGGGTCGAGGCGGAGACCGCTTTGCCGCCGGCGCGCGTGCTGGCCGAGCGCGGGCGTACGCAGGATCAGCTCCGGCAGTTCGCGGCGCTGCTCGACGATGGCTCGTGGGTGGCCGCACACCTCGATCGCGCCCGGCCCGAACGGCAGCCGCAGCCGAAACCGGATTTGCGCCGGATGCTGGTGGCACTCGGGCCGGTGGCGGTTTTCGGGGCCAGCAACTTCCCGCTCGCGTACTCGGTGGCCGGTGGTGACACCGCGTCGGCACTGGCAGCCGGTTGCCCGGTTGTCGTCAAGGGTCATCCGGCCCATCCGGGCACCAGCGAGCTGGTTGGCCGCGTCATCGGCGCCGCCGTGGCGGCCACCGGCCTGCCGCCGGGCGTGTTTGCACTGTTGCACGGTCGTTCGCACGACGTCGGCGCGCAGCTCGTGCGCCATCCGGCGATCACGGCAGTCGGCTTCACCGGTTCGCACCGCGGCGGTCGGGCGTTGTTCGATCTGGCGGCAGCGCGGCCGCGGCCGATTCCGGTGTTCGCCGAAATGGGTTCGATGAACCCGGTGTTCGTGTTGCCGGTGGCGCTGGCACGGCGCGGCGCGGCGATCGCCGAACAGATCGCGGCCTCGGCGACGCTGGCGATGGGGCAGTTCTGCACCAGTCCCGGTCTGCTGCTGTGGGTCGATGGCGACGGCTGCGCGGCGCTGCAGCAGCGGCTGCGCGAGAAGATCGCGGCCACTGCACCCGGGGTGCTGGTCCATCCGGGGATCCGCGAAGGCTTCGAGGCGGCACTGGCCGATGTGCAGCGGCAGCCGGTCGAGGTCCTCGCCCGCGCCGCCTCGGCGGCGTCGCCATCGGTGTGCCCGACGTTGCTTGGGACCAGCATCACCGATCTGCTGGGGACGCCTCGCCTGCGCACGGAGATCTATGGGCCGGCGCTGTTGACCGCCGGTGCCGCGAGCGCTGACGAGCTCCTTGCGGTCGCGACCGCGTTGGATGGCCATCTGACGGCGACGATCCATGCCGAGGCCGACGATCTGCCGTTGGCGCGTCAGCTGGTGGCGATCCTGCAGCACAAGGTCGGCCGCATCGTCTGGAACGGCGTGCCGACCGGCGTCGAAGTCTGTCCGTCGATGGTGCATGGCGGGCCGTACCCGGCGAGTACCGATGCGCGCTTCTCGGCCGTCGGCACCACGGCGATCGCGCGGTGGACGCGGCCGGTCTGCTTCCAGGATCTGCCCGCCGCCCTGCTGCCGCCCGAACTGCAGGACGGCAACCCGCGGGGGCTGTGGCGCACCGTCGATGGTGCACCCGGTCGCCACTGAGTCCGCTTGGGGGGCTTGGGGTTGCCGGTGCATGGCGACCCATCAGTGGCCGCGCGGATGGAACTGCGCGTGCACGCTCTTCAGCCGTTCGTGATCGACATGCGTGTAGACCTGCGTGGTCGCCAGCGACGCATGCCCGAGCATCTCCTGGATCGAACGCAGATCCGCGCCGCCGGCAACCAGATGGGTGGCGAACGAATGGCGCAGTGCGTGCGGCGAACACGCGACCGTCAGGCCGGCCTGTGCACAGGCGGCGCGGACGATCTGCCAGATGCGTTCGCGATCGAGCCGCCGGCCCGTTCGCGACAAGAACAACGCATCGCCGGGATCGCGGCTGGCGCGCGCGCGCAGTTGCGGCCGCACCTGCACCAGGTAGCGCTGCACCAGTTCGAGCGCGGGCGCCGAGATCGGGATCAGCCGTTCCTTGTTGCCCTTGCCGAACGCGCGCAGCAGCCGGTGGTCGGCGATCACGCTTTGCACGCGCAGGCCGGTCAGTTCGCTGACGCGGCAGCCGGTGGCATACAGCACGTGCAGCATCGCCGCATCGCGCAACCCGAGTGGTTCGCCGGTGTCGATGGCGTCGAGCAATCGCCGCGTCGTCGCGCGGCTCAACGCCTTCGGCAGCTTGCGTTCCTGCTTCGGGCCGAGCAGGCCTTCGGCCACGTCTTCGGGCAGCACGCCTTCGGCATGCAGGAAGCGGTAGAACCCACGGATGGCGGCGGCGGCGCGGGCCACCGAGGCCGGTGCATGCGAGCGCAGCAGGCCCGCGAGGTGGGTCGAGATCGCGGCCCGGTCGGGAAGTTCGGGCCGGCCGGCGAGCAGGCGCGCGAGATCGCGGCGATAGGCGGCGACCGTGTTGCCGGCAACCTGCAGTTCGACCCCCAGGTAGACCAGGAAGTCCGCCAGTCGGGTTGCAGGGGTCTCGGCCATGGCGGCGCAACGTACGGGGTGCCGCGGAGCAACGGGAGGCTCCGGCCGGATTCGCAGCCGCGGTCGAACGACCGTGCCGGTGGCTGCTTGACCACCCAGTGGGGGCTCCGTATGGTCCTCGCCCCTTCTGTCGACCCGGTCGCGCAGAGGAGCCCGCGGCGCCGGTGGCCGGGGCTTGGAGGTCGCCCCCGCGGCATCCGACCGGACACCACCATGGCGGTTTCTGCTGCATGAGCAAGCCAACGAAGGCCGAACTGGCGAAGTACAAGGCGATCCTGACCGCGCAACTCGCGAATCTGCGCGGCGATGTCGGTTCGATGCGGGACGAGGCGCTGCGCGCGTCCGACCAGGATGCTTCCGTCGACCATCTCGCCGATCAGGGCACCGACAACTACGACCAGGGCTTCATGCTCGGTCTGATCGAAAACGAAGAGGAGACGATCCAGCACATCGAGGAGGCGCTGGAGCGGGTGGCCGGCAAAGGCGACTGGGAGTTCGGGGTGTGCCCGCAGTGCACCGAGGAGATCGAGAACGGCAAGAAGGCGCCCAAGGACTCCAAGAAGGCCAGGTCGGCGGCCAAGCTGGACCCGTGGATCCCGAAGGCGCGGCTCGAGTACCTGCCATGGGCGCGCTACTGCCTCCGCCACCAGGAAGACGAAGAGCGCAACCGCGAGAGTGCGTGACGTCGTGACTGGCAGTGGAGCCCAGGGAACCAGTGGCGCCCCAGGAGCCAATGGAGCCCCGGGAGTCACGGCGATGGCGCCGTCGTCGGCGACTGCGCCGACGTGGTTCTCCGGCAAGGCGATGTTCTGGGTGATGTGGCCGGTGTTGGTGGCCATGGACCTGTGGAGCAAGGCCTGGGCGTTCGCCTGGCTGGCAGAGCAACAGCCGACCATCCATCCCGATGGGCGCGCGCACGTCGTGTTCGACGGCGCGATCGCGTTCCGGCTGGTGACCTGGTCGAACACCGGCACGATCTGGGGTCTGTTCCAGAATGCCACGGTCATCTTGATCGTGCTGCGCTGCTGCGCACTGGTGGCACTGCTATGGTACCTGCGGCAGACGCCGGCCAGACAGCGACTGCAGGTGTTCGTGCTCGGGCTGATCTTCGCGGGTGCGCTGGGCAACCTGTACGACAACTTCACGTGCGAGAACGGCGGTGTCCGTGACTTCCTGCGCTTCTCGGGCACGTGGCCGATGGAGTGGGGGTTTCCGGCGTTCAACGTGGCCGACTCGTGCATCTCGGTCGGTGCCGTCGGCCTGCTGTTCCTGCTGATGCGCGAGCCCGCGCGTGGGCCGGCGGGTGGCGCCAGCGGCCGCGCTGCCGAACCTTCCGGCCGCGGCTAGTTGCGGGTATCTTGGTGGTGCCGACCCGTGGTGGTCGGAGACCGCTACGAGATTCCCCGGGAGCACCTGGCCCTTGTTGACGACTTCGCTGGCATCCCTGCGCCTGCGCAACCCCGTGATGTCGGCGTCCGGGACGTTCGGCTCGGGCTGGGAAGGCCGCACGTTCGCCGATCTGTCGCGCGTCGGTGCGCTGGTCAGCAAGACCGTCACGTTGCGGCCGCGCCACGGCAACCCGCCGCCGCGGATCTTCGAGACGCCGGCGGGGATGCTGAATTCGATCGGCCTGGAGAACAAGGGCGTCGACTGGTTCCTCGCCGACACGCTGCCGAAGATGAAGTCGCTCGGCACCACGGTGATCGTCAACATCGGCGGTGAGGCGATCGACGAGTTCGTCGTGCTTGCCGAACGGTTCAGTCGGGCCGGCGTCGACGCGCTCGAAGTCAACCTGTCGTGCCCGAACGTGCAGGAAGGCCGGTTGTTGTTCTCGACCGAACCGCGGCTGACCGAGCAGGCCGTGGCCGCGGTCAAGCGCGTCGCCACGGTGCCGGTGTTCGCCAAGCTGTCGCCCAACGTCACCGACATCACCGCGATCGCGCGCGCTGCCGAACAGGGCGGCGCCGACGGCATCACCGCGATCAACACGTTGATCGGCATGGCGATCGACTGGCGGCGACGCCGGCCGGTCCTTGGGCGCGGCATCGGCGGTCTGTCCGGGCCGGCGATCAAGCCGGTGGCTTTGCGGATGGTCTGGGAGATCGCGCGGGTCGTGAAGATCCCGGTGCTCGGCGTCGGCGGGATCCGATCGGCCGAGGACGTGCTCGAGTTCCTGTGCGCGGGCGCGACGGCGGTGCAGGTCGGCACGGCCGGGTTTGCCGATCCGGCGCTGATGGTCCGGATTGTCGACGAGCTACCGTCATTGCTGGCCGCCGCCAACGTGACGCTGGCAGACGTGCGCGGCGCGCTGCATGCGGCACCGGCTGCGGCCCCGGCCGAAGGCTGCGCGCGTGCCGGTCACGAGCGGGTGCGCGGATGAAGCTGTCAGCGCTGACGGCGGGGGTTCTGCAGCGAGCGATCACCATCTATCAGAACCTCGCCTACGGCGCCGCCGGCAAGCCGCGCAAGAGCGTCGAAGCGGCCGACAAGTCTCTGGAAGACCTGCTCGCGATGTTCCAGAAGGAGCAGATCGAGCCGATTCCCGGCTATCCGTGCGTCCGCTACTGGTTGCGCTTGGGCAACCGCAATTACCCGTACATGAAGTTGTTGCTGCAGGAGCATCTGGTGGTCGGCGAGTACTACTTCGCCGTCGACACCCACGACCAGATGGACATCCGCCCGGATCTACCGGACTTCGACGCGTTCATGGCGGTCCGCCGCTTCAACCGCGAACTGAAGCGCAGCATCGAGACCGGCTTCGCGACCGCCGGCATCGACACCGCCAGCAGTCTGCGGCGTTTGGTCAGCGAACGGGCGTGCGGCGACCTCGGCCCCAGCCGCGGCACGATCCTGATCATCGACGACGAGGAGGATCTCGCCGAGGCGGTCGCCCTGCTGCTGAAGGCTCGCGGGTTCGTGACGTTCAAGTTGTTCGATCCGACCCGGGCGGTGCCGGCGGTGACCGAACTCCTGCCGGATCTGGTACTTCTGGACTACGAGATGCCCGAGGTCGACGGTCTCCAGGTGATCGCGCAGTTGCGAGCCGACCCGGCGACCGCGGCGATTCCCGTGTTGCTCGCCTCCGCCGGCAGGGTGTCGATGGCCGATATCCGCAAGGCGGACGGGTTCCTGGCGAAACCGTTCCAGGAAGGGCTGTTGTACGACATGATCGACCGTCTGCTGCAAGGTCGGCAGGTCCGTCCATGAAGTTGTTCCTCGTGCTGCTGCGGGTGCTGGCATGGTGCGCGCGTCCCTCGCGCCGCGCCGCGTCGTGCACCGCGTCGGCCTGGGCGTTGCTGCTGGTCCTGCTGCTGGCGGGCGGCGGCGCGCGCGAACTGACGACCTGGGCCCCCGGGCTGGCGACGGTTGCCGCTTGTGTGGTGCTGCCGCCGGTCGCGACCGGCGAGACGGCCGCGCTCGGCGGCGGCGGCTGTCGCGAGGATGGCGCCGGCGACCGGGCGCACGAACGGGCACCGCGCTGGCAGCGCCAGAGGCTGGTGCAGACCCGCGGGTTGCCACCGCCACGCGCTCCCGACGCCTGATCGCGCCGATCCGGCGCGCCGTCGTGGAGCGTGGTCGCGGCAGCGATGTCCGCGGTCACCGGCAGGGTCGCCATCGCCCGTGCGGACCGGCTCGTCCGCGCCTTGCTTTCGCATTCCAGTTCCAGTCATGAAGATCGATTTCGGTTCCATTCCCGCGCGCCTGGGCAAGGCCCTGCAGCGGGTGTTCGGTTCGGCCAATCAACGGGCGCTCGCGTCGTTCGATCCGATGGTCAAGGCGGTCAACGACCTCGCCGATTGGGCCAAGGGTCTGTCCGCCGATCAGTTCAAGAGCACGGTGGCCGAACTCAAACAGAAGGTGCAAGCCGGTCAGGCCTCGCTCGACGACTGTCTGCCGCGGATGTTCGCGCTGACCCGTGAGGCGGCGACGCGCACGCTCGGCATCCGCCATTTCGACGTGCAGTTGATCGGCGGCGCCGTGTTGCATCAAGGCAAGATCGCCGAGATGGCGACCGGTGAAGGCAAGACGCTGGTGGCGACGCTGCCGGCGGCGCTGAACGCGATCGCCGGCAAGGGTGTCTACGTGGTCACCGTCAACGACTACCTGGCCAAGCGCGATCGCGACTGGATGGCGCCGGTCTACGAGTACCTCGGTCTCACCGTCGGCGCGATCCAGTCGAGCATGCCGCCGCAGGCCCGGCACCCGCAGTACGCCTGCGACATCACCTACGGCACCAACAACGAGTTCGGCTTCGACTACCTGCGCGACAACATGAAGTGGCGGGCCGAGGAGCAGGTGCAGAAGAGCCTTAACTTCGCGATCGTCGACGAGGTCGACTCGATCCTGATCGACGAGGCGCGCACGCCCCTGATCATCAGCGGCGAGACCGAGGGCACCACCGAACGGTTCCTGCACGCCGATCGGATCGCGCGGCAGCTGAAGGAGACCGAGCACTTCGAGATCAAACTGAAGGAGCACCAGTGTCTGCTCAACGAGGCGGGCATCGAGCGGGCCGAGAAGCTGGTCGGCGTCGACAGCTTCTATGCCAACCCGGCCTACATGGAGTGGCCGCACCTGCTGGAGACGGCGCTGCGCGCGCACCATGTCTACCACAAGGACAAGCACTATGTCGTCGCCGCCAAGAAGGACCAGGACGGCAAGCAGAGTGAGCCGGAGGTCATCATCGTCGACGAGTTCACCGGCCGGTTGATGCCGGGGCGGCGCTGGAGCGACGGTCTGCACCAGGCGGTCGAGGCCAAGGAAGGGCTGCCGCCGCGCGAGGAGAACCGGACGCTGGCGACCATCACGCTGCAGAACTACTTCCGGATGTTCGGCAAGCTGGCCGGGATGACCGGCACGGCGATGACCGAGGCCGCTGAGTTCGCGCGCATCTACGAGCTCGACGTCGTCGCGATCCCGAGCAATCGGCCACTGACCCGCAAGGACATCAACGACCAGGTCTACCTGGACGAGAACAGCAAGCTCGACGCGATCCTGGTGGAGATCCAGCAGGAGCATGCGCGCGGCCGGCCGATCCTGCTCGGCACGACGTCGATCGCCAAGTCGGAGATGATCGCCGAACGGCTGCAGAAGGCCGGCATCCCGCACAACGTGCTGAACGCCAAACAGCACGAACGCGAGGCCGAGATCATCATGCAGGCCGGCCGCAAGGGGACGGTGACGGTGGCGACCAACATGGCCGGTCGCGGCACCGACATCGTGCTCGGCGGCAAGCCCGAGCCGCTGTGGCGCGCGGAACTGCAACGGCGCGGCTGGACCGAAGACCACCCGGAAGCGACCGCGCTGCTGGCCGAGATCAAGCAGCGCTGCGACGCCGAGCGACAGGAGATCCTGCAGCTGGGCGGTCTGTATGTCGTCGGTACCGAGCGCCATGAGGCGCGGCGCATCGACAACCAGTTGCGCGGGCGTTGCGGCCGGCAAGGCGATCCGGGGCAGACCAAGTTCTTCCTGAGCCTCGACGACGATCTGATGCGGATCTTCGCCCGCGATTGGGTGCGCGCGATGATGGAGCGGATGGGGTTGAAGCCCGGCGAAGTGATCGACAGCCCGATGCTGTCGCGCGGCATCGGCAAGGCGCAGAAGAAGGTCGAGGCCCGCAACTTCGACATGCGCAAGCACCTGATCGAGTACGACGAGGTGATGGACAAGCAGCGCAAGTTCGTCTACGGCCAGCGCCAGGACGCGCTCGAGTCGAAGGGCCTGCGCGGCAAGGCGCTCGGCATGTTCGAGGAGGTGCTCGATCCGGTGATCGAGCGGCATGCGGCCGACAAGGACCAGCCGGTCGACCATGAGGCCATCCGCAAGTGGCTGCTCCACAAGTGCGGCGCCGAGATCGACCTGGCGGGGCTGGAACAGGTCGAGCGTGAGAAGATCTTCGACTGGGTCATGGAACGCGTCGACCGGTTGCACGACGCGCGCGCTCAGCACTATGGCGCCGACTGGGACGGCGTCGTGCGGTTCCTGCTGCTCGAGACCTTCGACAGCAAGTGGAAGGACCACCTCTACGCGATGGAGGTGCTGCGCCAGGGCGTCAACCTGCGCAGCTACGCCCAGATCGATCCGAAGAACGAGTACAAGAAGGAAGGCTACGAGAAGTTCCAGCAGCTGAAGGCCGAGATCGCCGGTCACGTCACCGACTTCCTGTTCAAACAGGAGGCCACCGACACGATCCGCGACATGAACACCGGCAAGTTCCGGCAGCCGCCGCCACCGCCGCGGCAACAGATGCGGATGCCGCAGACGCCGGAAGAACTGCAGGCGCTGTTCAACCAGTTGGTCGCGGCCGGCCAGATTCCGCCGGAGATCCTCGACCGGATGGCCAAGGGCGAACGGTTCCAGCTGCGGGTCACGCCGCAGGGGCTCGAGTTGCGCGCCGCCGGTCCGGCGCCGGATGCCCAGGCGGCGCCCAACGCCGCCGCGCCAGCAGCGGGTGCGGGCGCAGCC
The DNA here is from genome assembly GCA_016713175.1 of Planctomycetota bacterium. Taxonomy (GTDB): domain Bacteria; phylum Planctomycetota; class UBA1135; order UBA1135; family UBA2386; genus JADJPQ01. The sequence continues at coordinate 415,640 of JADJPQ010000002.1, read as the reverse complement.
ACCGCCTCCTCGGTGGCCGCCGTGCCGTCGACTGCAGGCGCCGACAGTGCCGCACCGCCGCAAGCGCCTGCCGAACCGGTGGCGCCGCCGCCACCTCCGCCGCGTCTGGCCCCACACCCGCGGATGGCGATGCGGCCGCCGCAACCACCACCGCCGCCGCCGAAGCCGGTTCGGCCGGCCAATGCGCCAAAGCCCGGTCGCAACGACGTGTGCCCGTGCGGCTCGGGCATCAAGTACAAGAAGTGCTGCGCGCCGGCGTTCGATTGAGCCTGCGAGCGCACCCGAGGCTCCGGGTACAGGGGGCTTGCCCGTGGCCGATCCGGCCGGCGGTGTTCCCGTGAGCGCGCCGGCTTCGATCCTGCCGCGGCCGCGATCGCGAGCGCGCGGGCTGGTGACCATGGGGATCTACCAGCCGTTGTTCCTGCTGGCGTTCCTGGTCTACAGCCCGGTGCTGCTGTGGCGCCTGTTGTTCGACCGTCGCTACCGCGCCGGGCTGACCCAGCGGATGGGCTATGTGCCCCGGATCCCCGGACGGGAGCCCGTCGTCTGGATCCATGGCGTGTCGGTCGGTGAGGTCAAGGCTGCGAGCAACATCCTGGCCCGCCTGCGCCAGCACCGACCGGACCTTCGTCTGGTCGTGTCGGCAACGACTCCCAACGGCCATCACGTGGCGCGTCAGGAGCACCCTGATCTGCCGGTGGTGTTCTATCCGCTGGACTTCGCGCGCTTCCCGGCCCGGGCGCTGGCGCGGCTGCGGCCTGCCTGTGTGCTGCTGATGGAACTGGAGATCTGGCCGAACTTCCTGCAGGCGGCGCAGCGGCGCGGGGTGCCGGTGGCGGTCATCAACGGCCGCATCTCCGAACGCACGTTCCGCGGCTATCGGCTGGCGCGTGGCCTGCTGCCCCAACTCGACCTGATCAGCATCTACTGCGTGCAGGACCGGATCTACCGGCAACGGCTGCTCGACCTGGGTGTCGATGCGGCGCGGGTGCATGTGACCGGCAACATGAAGTACGACAGCGTCGTGATGGGGGGGCATGCCGCCCAAGGCGCTGGCTTGCGCGCCTGGCTGGCGGCGTCGGGCCAGTTGGTCGTGGTCTGTGGTTCCACGCATGGCGATGAAGAGGCGATGCTGGTCGACGCGGTGCGGGTGGCTGCCGGATCCCAAGCGGTCCGGCTGGTCCTCGTCCCCCGGCATCCCGAGCGGGCGGCAGCGGTCTGCGAGGTGGTGTGGGCCGCGCAGCGCATGCCGGTCCGGTGGAGCGAGTCGTCGGCGATGACCTCGACGCTCGACGCCGGTGCAGTCGTCGTCGTCGACACGATCGGGCAACTGCAGCGGTTCTATGCCGCCTGCGACGTGGCGTTCGTCGGCGGCAGCCTGGTCCCGCACGGCGGTCAGAACATGCTCGAGCCGGCGGCGCAGGGACGGGCCGTCGTGTTCGGCCCGCACACGGCCAACTTCCGGACCGATGTCGAGCTGCTGTTGCGGGAGCACGCAGCGATCCAGGTCCAGGATTCCGCCGGCCTGGTCACCGAGCTGCGCCGCCTGTTCGGCGAGGCCGACTGGCGACACCGACTCGGCGAGCGGGCCAAGCGGGTCATTGCCGACAATCGGGGAGCCACCGAACGAACGCTGGAACTGATCCGACCGCTGCTCGCGATGCCGTGAATGCGGGACGCGCGTCGCTTCCACGGGGCGATTCGTGCCCGCCTGGGAATTCCGGTGGCGCGAACTGGTGACAAGGCAACAAGAACCCATCCCGTGGCCAACCGAATGGCCCGGGAAGATCCATCGTCGCGTGGTGGGCAACGATTCAGGTTCGGGTCCGACGCTCGGCCTGCTTGATTCAGCCGCGCAGGAGCGCAAGGACCAGCAGCATGCAGAGCGCTACGATCGTCAGCGCGACCGACGTCCTGTTCAGGGTTGCGGTGCCGACTCGCATGGGTCGTGGTGGTGGTGGGTTTGGCAGGGGCACACCGGTGGTGAATCGGTGTCTCTGGTTAGTAGTCCGACGGGCTTTGTTGGTTGCCGAAAAACTCTTCGGTGGTGGTGAACTTCCGGTTGCACGGCCGCGGCAACGGCAGCAGCCATTTTCAGGTGCTTTTGGTTCCGCTGCCGATAAGCTGTTCGCCCGTTTCGTAACCGCCCGCGTGTTTTTCTGCAAACCGAAACAATGTCATGAGCAAGGAACTGCGCCTTTTCACCAGTGAGTCCGTCAGCGAAGGGCATCCGGACAAGGTCTGCGACCAGGTTTCCGATGCGGTGCTGGATGCGATCCTGGCGCAGGACCCCGAATCGCGGGTCGCCTGTGAGACGATGGCGTCCCGTGGGTTCGTCGTGGTGACCGGCGAGATCACCACCCGCGCCCAGATCGACTTCCAGGATGTCGTCCGCGGCGTCGTCAAGGAAATCGGCTACAGCGATCCGGAAGTCGGCTTCGACCATAACTCGTGCGCCGTCTTCGTTTCAGTCGGTAGGCAGTCCGTGGACATCGCGCTCGGCGTCGACTCGACCACGTCGGCCAGCAAAGAACAGGGCGCGGGCGATCAGGGCATGATGTTCGGGTACGCGTGCCGGGAGACCGATGCGCTGATGCCGTTTCCGATCCACTACAGCCACCGCATCCTCGAATCGCTCGCGGCAGCGCGCAAATCCGGCCGCTACAAGTTCTTGCGTCCGGATGCCAAGAGCCAGCTGACCGTCGAATACGACGAGCGCAACAACCCGCGCCGGATCCACACGATCGTCATTTCGCACCAGCATCGGCCCGACGTCAGCAATGACGAGCTGCATGCAGCGCTGCGCGGCGTCGCCATGGAAACCCTGCCGCCCGGCATGGTCGACGGCTCCACCCGATGGTTCCTGAACCCGACGGGCCGTTTCGTCGAGGGTGGGCCGAAGGCGGATGCCGGCCTGACCGGGCGCAAGATCATCGTCGACACCTATGGTGGCATGGGGCGCCACGGCGGTGGGGCGTTCTCAGGCAAGGACCCCAGCAAGGTGGACCGTTCGGCGGCCTATGCGGCGCGCTGGGTGGCCAAGAACGTGGTCGCCGCCGGCCTGGCGGATCGCTGCGAAGTCCAGGTTGCCTACGCGATCGGCGTCGCCCAGCCCGTGTCCATCCGTTGCGACACCTTCGGCACCGGCAAGCTGGCCGAAGATCAGTTGACGGCCGTGATCCGCGACGTGTTCGACCTGCGGCCGGCGGCGATCATCTCGCATTTGCAACTGAAGCGGCCGATCTACCAGCAGACGGCGGCCTACGGCCACTTTGGCCGCGCGGCGTTCTCGTGGGAAGCGACCAATCGGGTCGACGCGCTGAAGGCGCGTGCAGCGCGCTGAGTTCGCGCGCGCCCAGGTCCGGACGGCATCGAACCCGGGCAGGAATCGCCATCCGTTGGCGCAGCAGTTGCCAGGGAATTGCGGTTTCAACCCCTGACGCGTCGACTATGCCTTGTGTCGACGAACCCCGGAGGTTTCCGTGTCGATGCCGCAAGATCCGTTCGAAGTCCTGTTCTGCGACCTCTGCAGCACGTCGGTTCCTCTCGCCGATCTCGAGCGCGGAGCCGCCGTGCGCCACCACGGCAAGACGATTGGCGCCTGCTGCATCGGCACGTTGCGCGGCACCGGAATGGTGGTTCCGGCCGGCAGCCCTGGTCCAGCAGCCGTCGGCTCCGGGCAGGTCCGAGCGGCCGACCATGGGGCCGATGGCCGCTTGCTGCCGGTTGGCATTGCGCTGTTGGCAGCGGTTGCAGCCGCGACGATGTATCTCGACCATCGCGTTGGGGCCGTCGAGGACGCCAACCGGGTTGCGCTCGAACGGCTGATGGATGACGACAAGTTGCAGAACGAAGCCCTGCAGAAACTGACCGGGGACCTGGATGGCGTGGCGCGCAAAGGCGACCTCGATCGCGTCGGCGAGCGCCAGGTCGCGGCCGACGGCGAGCAGCAACAACTCCGCGAACTGGTTCGCACGCAGATGGATCAGCACGGCAAGGCACTCGCGGCCCTGCAGATGGCGGTGACGGAGCTGCGGGCCGGCCGCGTCGACCATCAGCCCAAGCTCGAACAGATCAGCCAGCAACTGCAGCAGCAGGCGGTCGCCTTGGCCGAACTGCGCGCGATGCCGCGGCTGCAGCCGGTGGAGTCGGTGCCCGACGCTGCACCCAAGCCGGCCGAGGGCGCGGTTCCCGGGGTTCCGGCGGAGGTGGCGCACCAGGTCAAGCGGTTGCAGGACCCGGATCCTGCCACCCGCTTCGAGGCGGTCTACGAACTGCTGCAGACCAAGAACGTCAGTCTGTTGCCGCAATTGTTGCCGATGGCGCAAGACGGCGACACGTTCGTGCGTCGCTTGACGGTCGACGGCTTGCGCGACTTCAAGCAGGCCACCGTGGTCGACGTCCTGTTGACGGCGCTCAGTGACCCCGAGGAGATCGTTCGCGATGCTGCGTGGCGGTCGCTGAAGGACCTGACCGGTCAGAAGCTGCCGTTCGAAGCTACCGCGGGCAAGGAAGTGCGCCAGCGGGCGCAGGCTCGCTGGCAGGAGTGGTGGGACAAGAATCGCGCGACGTTCGCCCCGAGCTGATCTGGGCGCGGTCGTGCCAGCAATGCGAGCCAAGGTCTTCAAAGACCCCTGCTCGGTACGGTAGAAAGGGGCGGTTCGGCATTGCTCCACCACCGCGGGGCAGCCGGCGAGGAACGAAGACAGGATGGTCTGGCACAACCGTACGAAGATCGTCGCGACCGTGGGCCCGGCGTCGAACAGCGAGGCCATGATCACCCAGCTGGTCCGCGCTGGCGTCGACGTGTTCCGGCTCAATTGCGCGCACTCGGATCATCCGACGCTGACGCGGACGATCGCGACCATCCGGCGTGTCGCCAAGAACACGCAGCGAGCGATCGGCATCCTCGCCGACTTGCAGGGGCCGAAGATCCGGATCGGGCGGTTGAAGAACGCCGAACCGATCTGGCTCAAACGCGGCACCGACCTGGTGATCGACGTCACGGCAGGCGTTGTCGGCGAAGCTGCCGCCGATGGGGCGGTGCGTCTCGGCACGATCTACCGCGGCCTCGCGGAAGACGTCCGGATCGGCGAGCGGATCCTGCTCGATGACGGCAACCTGGAGTTGCGGGCGCTGCGGGTCGACGGCACGTTGATCCACGCTCGCGTCGTGCATGGCGGCCTGCTGCATCAGTTCAAAGGCATCAACCTGCCCGGCAGTGCGGTGTCGGCGTCGTGTCTGTCGGCGAAGGACCTGGCCGACCTCGACGTCGTGCTCGAACACGGCGTCGATTTCGTCGCCCTGTCGTTCGTCCGCCAGGCGAGTGACGTGGAGGCGCTGCGCAAGCACGTGCAACGGGCCAAGGCCGACACCCACATCATCGCCAAGATCGAACGGCCCGAGGCCGTCCGCCACCTGGCCGACATCCTGGCGGTCGCCGATGGCCTGATGGTGGCGCGTGGCGACATGGGCGTCGAAATGGGGCCGGCCGCGGTGCCACCGGTGCAGAAGCGGATCATCGCGCTGTGCAACCAGGCGCGGAAGCCGGTCATCACCGCCACGCAGATGCTCGAGTCGATGGTGACCAATCCGCGGCCCACCCGCGCCGAAGCCTCGGATGTGGCCAACGCGATCTACGATGGCACGTCGGCGGTGATGCTGTCGGCGGAAACAGCCTCCGGCAAATACCCGGTCAAGGTCGTCCGCACGATGGAGACAATCATCCGGACGGCCGAACGGGAGGTCTACGCCGAACTGGTCGAACGGCGGCGGAAGTCCGGGGGTGCCAAGTTGTCGGTGGCGCAGGCCACCGTTCGCGCCGCGGCGTACGCGGCCTACGAAGCGCGCGCCAAGCTGTTGGTCGTCTACACCGAGACCGGGTCGACCGCGCAAGCGCTGGCCGCCGAACGCCCGCCGACCCACATCCTGGCGTTCACGCCTTCTCAGCGGACGGTGCAGAAGCTGGCCCTGACCTGGGGCATCACGGCCTGCAAGATCCCGCCCGGGCGGACCAGTCACGAGCTGACGATCGACGGCGACCAACATCTGCGGCAACTGGGCCTGGCGCGTCCAGGCGACAAGATCGTGCAGATCGCCGGCACGGTCCGGCAAGCGGGCCTGACCAATACGATGAGCATCCGCGAGCTGTGATCCCAGCCGCACCACGAGCCCCGGAACCCCGGAGGCCCAGAGCCCCCAGATCCCCAGATCCCCGGGTTGCGGTTGACACCCGACCTGTCGGCGCTAGCATGTTTCCCCTCTTTCCCGTGACCGAGTCGGGCCCACCTGACGCAGTTCCAAGTGCGTCGACCTGGCTTCGCGCCACGACCATCTCCGGTTAGTTGCCATGACGAAGACTACTCTTGCGACCGAAGCGGACCGCCAGGCGGCGATGAACACCTGGCGTGTGGTCGACGCTTCCGGCCAGGTCCTGGGCCGCCTTGCCTCGCGGATCGCCGAGATCCTGATGGGCAAGCACCTGCCGACATACACGCCGCACATCCTCGTCGGCGAGGGCGTCATCGTGATCAACGCCGGCAAGGTCAGGGTGACCGGCAACAAGGCCGAGACCCGCGAGTACACCTACTACACGGGTCATCCGGGTGGTCTGCGCCACGTCAAGCTGGGCACCTACCAGGCCGAAGCCCCGGAGACGCTGATCCACCTGGCGGTGCGCCGCATGCTGCCGAAGAACCGGCTGGCGCGCCGCATGCTGAGTCGCTTGAAGGTCTACGAAGGTGCGACGCACCCGCATGTCGCCCAAAAGCCCGTCTCGCTGTGATCCGATCTTGGTGATCCGATCCTGGTGATCCGATCACGCTGATCCGATAGCCCGTGATTCGTGTCGCAGCTTACCCGAACGCTCAAGAAATCGAGGTCTGATCCGTGACTGTCAACAACCCGTATGTCTGGGGTACCGGCCGCCGCAAGACGGCGACGGCCCGCGTTCGCATCAAGGCCGGCACCGGCAAGATCGTCATCAACGACAAGGAGTTTGCGGTCTACTTTCCGACGACGGATACGCAGCGCTCGGCGTTGCAGCCGTTGGTGGTCACCGAGACCCGCAACAACTACGACGTGTTCGCCAGCGTCGCCGGCGGTGGTCCGACCGGCCAGGCCGGCGCCGTCAGCCTCGGCATCGCCCGCGCGTTGCTGAAGGAGAACGGCAACTTCGACAAGTTGCTGCGCGAGAAGGGGCTGTTGACTCGCGACGCCCGCGAGGTCGAACGCAAGAAGTACGGTCGGCACAAGGCGCGTCGTTCGACGCAGTTCAGCAAGCGCTGAGCGCGTCCCGGTTCGTGCGCACGAGCGGACGGCGGCGCCACCTCGCGGTGGGTCGCTCGGCCGCTCGCGTCGTTTCCGCCGGCAAGCATCTGCAGTGCGCCAGGCGCTGGCGATAGAGTTCCTTGCTGGACACCCGCATGGCAGGCCATTCCCACTCGTCGAACATCAAGTTCCGCAAGGACCGCGTCGACGCCAAGCGCGCCAAGATCTTCGCCAAGCTGTCGCGGATGATCACCGTCGCGGTCAAGCAGGGCGGCGCGTTCCTCGACGGCAACCCCAAACTGCGGCTGGCGGTCGACAAGGCGCGTGTCGTCAGCATGTCCAAGGACGCGATCGAGCGCGCGATCAAGAAGGGCGCCGGCGGTGGCGAAACCGAGCAGTATGAAGAGATCCTCTACGAGGGCTATGGGCCTGGCGGCGTCGCCGTGATGCTCGAGATCCTGACCGACAACCGCAACCGGACCGCGCCCGAGATTCGCAAGGTGTTCGAGAACTGCGGCGGCAACCTGGCGGCCACCGGCGCCGTCGGTTGGATGTTCGAGCGTCGCGGCATGTTCCAGGTGGACCCTGCCGCCGGCCTCGGTGAGGATCGTTTGACCGACATCGTGCTCGAGGCCTCCGCCGACGACCTGGTCCGCGATGGCGACATCTTCGTGATCTACTGCAAGGCGGCGGAGTTCATGGCGGTCAAGGCGACGCTGGAGCAGGCCAAGGTGCCGTTGCGGACGGCCGAGCTGGTGCAGGTGCCGACCCAGCGTACGGCGGTTGCCGATGTCGCCGTCGCCCAGCGCGTCGTCAAGTTGCTGGATGCGCTCGACGACCACGACGACGTGCAGGCAGTCCACAGCAACGAGGATTTCCCCGACGCGGTGGCCGCGGCGCTGGAGGCGCAGTCGTGACGGTGCGTCGTTGGTTGCATCTTGGCGCCGACCAGCGGCTGACCGAACGGCTGGCCGAGGTGCTCGGCGGTCCGCCGGCGGCCGGCGGCTTCGCCGCGGTCCGGTCCGGTGACACGGCCGTCATCGAGGTCTTCGCGGCCGCGTCGGACCTGCCCGGCGGCAACGCGCTGTCGGCGTGCCGGGCGATCAAGGAGCGTCGTCAGACGACCGTCTATCTGGTCGTGCTCGCCGACGACCGTTACGGCGCGCAGCTGGCGCGGTTCGCGCTCGCCGACGCCGTCTTGCTGTGGAATCCCGAGACGGCGCAACTGGTCGCCGACGAGTTGAACCGGTCGCCGGGCAACCGGCAACGCCAGACGATCGACACGCTGCTGCAGCGCTACGAGACCGCGCGCGCTGCCGATCCAGCCAAGGCCCAGGGAGCGCTGCACAAGCTGCTGCAGTTCGAACGTGAGGACTCGGTGTTGCAGCGTTTGCAGGATCCGGAGACCGGGCTGTTCGACGGCCCGTACGCCAGCATCAAGCTCGAAGAGGAGTTCAAGCGGGCGCAGCGATTCCACCAGCCGTTGGCGTTGCTGCTGCTGGACATCGGCGCGCCGGGTAGTGCGTCGCGCATCGATCGAGCGGTGCTGGCGGAAGCCGCCGGCGTGTTCTTGAACGAGTGCCGCGACATCGACGTGCTGGCCCGCTTCACCGCCACCACGTTCTTGTTCCTGCTGCCGGGCACAGGGCCGGACGGTGCGCTGGTGTTGGCGCGCCGGATGCTGCAGAGCTTGCGCGAACGCACGTTCGCCGGGGGCGTGCGGCTGCAGCCGCACGCCGGGATGGCCTGGGCGCCGCAAAGCGGAATCACCGATCGCAAGGCGTTCTTGCTGTGCGCCGAAGCATGTCTGGAACGAGCGCGCAGCGGCGTCGGGGATGGCGGTGTGTGCGGCAGCCTGGAATAGTCACGACTTCCGAATAACCCCGCGCCGACGCGCAGTTCGGCAGCACCACAGGGCGACCGCACGCCCGACGACGGCATGTTCGAACGCTTCATCAGGCTCGCGAAGGCAAAGAAGGCGCTGGCCGCAGGCCGGTTCGAGGACGCCATCCAGCTGACCGAGGACCCGTGGATCGCGCGCGATCGCCGGGCCGAGGATGTGCGTACCGAAGCGGTTGCTTCGCTGTGGCGGCGCGCGCAACAGCGACACGCCGCTGGCGATCGGATCGGCGCCGGCCACGACGTCCGGCGCATCCTGGCGGCCGGCCCGCACGCCGACGCGGCGGCCTTGGCGTCCCGGCTCGACTCCGATGGCAAAGAACGGCGCGAGCACGAGGCGTCGGCTCGCCAGGTGCTGGAGCAAGCCCGCCGGCTGGCCGAACAGGGGCAGCTCGGCGCCGCCGCCGAGCAGTTGGCAGCGGCGGTGGCCCGCGCACCGATGCCAGCGGAAGAACGGGCGCTGCGCGCCTTCGTCGCCGAGCGGCGGCAGCGGGCGCGCGAGGCCGCCGACCGTTGCCGGCAGGCGTTGCGCGACGGCCGCATCGAGATCGCGCTGGCGGGCTGGCAGCAGGCCAGCGCGCTGGCCGACGATGCGATCGATCCGCCGCTGCAGCAGACCCTCGTCGCTGCCGCCGGACAGCGGCTGGCCGATCAGCTGGCCGATCGGATCGCCCAATCGGACCTCGACGGAGCGCTCGCGGCCCTCCGCTCCCAGGCTGGTGATGTGCCGACAGCCCTGGAGCACACCCGCGTCCATGCTGCGGCTGCCGATCTGGCGGCTGCGATCCGGCGCCAGTTGCAGGCCGATGCCGAAGCGGGCGCGGCCGTCAGTTCGTTGGCGCGAGCCGTGGCGGCTCTCCCGGACCCGCTGCCCGGATGCGGTGCGATCCTGCACGTGGCTGCGGTGGCGTGGCTGCAGGCGCAAGAACTGCGATTGCAGGGCCGCCTGACCGAACTTGCCCCGGCGATGCGGCGAGCCGCCGAACACCTGCCGAGCCCCGCTCTGGGCCGGGAGGCCGATCGTCTGGAGAAGCTGGCGGCGGCCTGCGCCGAACGACTGGCTGGAGCCAGGCAGTTTGCCGCCGATGGCGAGCCCGGTCGTGCGCGGGCCGAACTGACGGCGATTCTCGAGGACTGGCCGATGCACGACGAAGCCCGCGCCGAGCTGGCGATGCTCGATCAGGGCGCGATCGACCGCGACCGTCGGCTGCAGGCGGCCAAGGCGGCCGCGCGCGATGGGCGGCTGCGTGAGGCGTGCGCCCAGGCGTTGGCCCTCGTCGTCCCCGGTCCGTCCGGGGAAGAGGCCAGGCTGCTGGTCAAGGAACTGCGGGCGCGCATCGATCTGGTCCAGCGCGGACTCGACCAGGTACGGGTCGCGCTGCACAGTCGCCAGGCATCGACGATCGAAGGCGTCCGGCACTGTGAACGGCGTCTGGCCGAACTCGCCAAGGTGCAGGTCGACCACGAGGAGACTCTGGTGCTGACGACCGCACTGGCGGCGGAGATCGACGGTCTCGAGCGGTGTGAGCGGATCCAGCAGGATCTCGATCGGCGTTCGTGGCGCGCGGCCGGTGCGGCGGTTGCCGAGGTCGTCGCGCTCCGGCCACGTCTGCTGGCCGAGGATCGACTCGACGCCCGGCTGTTGACAATCGCCGATCGGCTCGCGCGGGCGGCTGAAGAATCGCTGGCCGCAGGACGGCTCGACGAGATGGAGGTCTGTGTCAGTGGCTTCCTTGCCGCGACTTGCGCCGGCGCCGATCTGCAGCGGCGGGCCGAACGGCTGCGCGAAGCGGCGGCGGCAGTTCGGACCGGGGCCGAAGCCAAGGTCGCGGCCGCAAGGGCCGCGTTGGCTGAGCGCGATCTGGCCGAGGCGGAACGGCTGCTCGAGCAGGCACGGCAGTCCTGGACCGACTGTCCCCCGGCGCGCAAGCTCGCCGACGAGGTCGCTGCGCTGCGCAGTCAGGCGGCCGCCCTGGACCGCGTCGAAGCCTTCACCAGCGAACGCGATTTTGCCGCCGCCCAACAGGAACTCGGCAGCCTGCCGCCGACTCCGGCGCTGTTGCGGACCCGGATCTTCGACATGAAGCAGAACCTGATGCGCGCGCAGGGCCTCGATGGGGCGTTCCTGCTGCGTGTCGACGAGGGTGGCGAGTACCTGGTGTTGCGCGGCGAGTCGGTGACGATCGGCAATGTCCGCGAAGGTCGGACCGATCTGCCGATCCTGGCGGCGATCGCCGGGCGGCACGCCCGGATCCAGCGTTCGATGTCGTTCCACGGCGGCATGCAGGACACCGTGGTCGCCGAGGGCGGCGACCTGCTGGTTTCCGGCCGCAAGATCGATCGGCATGCGTTGCGCACCGGGGACCGGTTCCAGCTCGGATCGAGCCTGGCGATGCAGTACCTGGTGCCGTCGAGCCGGTCGTTGACGGCGACCCTGGTGCTGCAAGGAGGCTTCCAGGTCGCGGGTACCGATCGGGTGCTGCTGCTGAAGGACCGCGGGCGCGATGGCCGCATCCTGATCGGGGCCGCCAAGGACGCGCACGTCCGGGTGCCCGGCGCCCAGGGCGAGATCGAGATCTTCGCCACCAAGGATGGCCAGATCCGAGTCCGCGTCTCCGGCCAGGGCACCATCGACGGCAAGCCGTTCGCCGACGAACACCCGGTCAGTGCCGGCGCTGTGGTGGCCGCGTGCGGGGTCGGGTTCGTGCTGCTGCCGTGGCAGCGCGTGTTGTGAGCGCTGGCAGCCGGTTTTCCGAATAGTCGCCGGCGGGGTCGCATCTGCAGCATTCCGGGAGGCCACTGCCCAATGCTCGCGACCATCCTTTCCCTTGGCTTGCTCGTCCAGGCGTCGTTTGCAGGCAACGCTGCGGCGATGCCGGCGGGCGATCCGTCTGCCGATGCGGTTGCGATCCGCGGGGATGCCGAACTGACCCCGGCGGCGGCACTGACTTCGGCGCGCCGCAAAGCCGAAGAACTGTTCCGGCAAGCCTGGACGGAACGGGCTCGTCGACTTGCCGATGGCGTTCGGCCGTTCTGGTTGCCTGCAGTATTCACCCGTCAGGCGACCGACCGGTGGTTGGCGAACCTCCCAGTCGACCGCGCCCTGCGGATCGTCGACCGGGAAGACAAGCGGCGCGACCACGAGTTCGGCGCCAGCTGGCAGACCACGCTGTGGGTCGTCGAGGACGCCCGGGCCATCGAGGTCGGCGAACGGCAGCTGCGGCAAGAGCTGCGGCGCTGTGAGAGGCAGACCCTGGCGAAGTCCGGTGCCACGATTGCGTTCTGGGCCGTGCTCGGTTTCGCGATCGGTTGGCTGGATCGCCTGTCGCGCGGCTACATGACCGGTCGGTTGCGCCTGCTCGGGCTGCTGCTCGGGGCCGGTGTTCCGACGCTGTTGTTCCTGCTCTGATCGTTACCATCCCCGAGATTCCCGCCATGGCCGCTGCAAGCCCACAACCCCTGCCGGCGCCAGAGCCAGCCCCGCGGATCGACTGGGAGTCGTTCTACCGCAACTACAAGAAGCCGGGCTACATCCAGGGTTTCGAGATCGTCAACAAGCTGGGCGGCGGGGCGTTCGGTCTGGTGTTCAAGGCCCGCAAGGAGTCGATCGGCAAGGACTACGCGATCAAGTTCCTGAAGATCGACGATGAATCGGTTCGCGACGCGGTGGCGCGCGAACTCGAAACGGTGCGGTTCTTCGCGCAGATCGATCATCCGAACCTGGTGTCGATCGAGGACAAGGGCGAGATCGACGGCATCCCGTATCTGGTGATGAGCTACGCCGGCCAGGAGACGCTGCGCAAGCGGCTCGAAGGCGGCCGGATGAACCGCGATGACGCGCTGAAGATCTTCGTACAGGCCGCGCGCGGCGTGCAGGCACTGCACGAGCACTCGTTGGTGCACTTCGATCTCAAGCCGGCCAACATCTTCCTGAAGGGCGACATTGCGCGCGTCGGCGACTACGGGCTCAGCAAGCTGGTCACCGAGTCGCGCAACTCGTTGAGCTTCGGCCGCGGCACGCCGTACTACATGGCGCCGGAGATGCTGCAGCGGCGCGGCGACGCGCGTTCGGATCTCTACAGTCTCGGCGTGCTGCTCTACGAGTGTCTGTGCGGGGACGTGCCGTTCAAGGGCGATTCCGAGTGGGAGGTGCTGCGCAAGCACGAGACCGAGATGCCGTCGTTCCCCGACCACCTGTCGGCGGCGGATCGGGCGATCCTGCTGCGGTGTCTGGCGAAGGACCCGATGCAGCGCTACCCGAGCGTGGCCGATCTGTTGCGGGCGTTGCAGGCGCCAGTGGCGCTCGGCGAGAGCCTGGTGTTCCGCAGCGAGCCGCCGCGGCCGTTGCCACCGATGGCTCCAGTCGCCTCGGTGCCTCCCCCTGCAGCGGCGCCCGCGCCTGCTCCCGCGGCGCGGCCAGTGCCGCCGCCGCTGCCGCCGGAAGCGCTCGGTGCGACGCCGCCGATGCTCGGCGATGCCGACCCGCAGAGCCTGCGCGACCCGACGGCGAGCCCGTACGGCATGCCCTGGCAGGCGGCGCCACCGTCGCGCGGCGTGCTGGCGTTCCTCGTGCGCCAGGTCTTCCGTGTGCTCGAATTGGCGATCTTCGTCGTGCTGCTGCCCGTCCGCGCCGTCAGCGCGGTCTCCGGTCGCGGGGCCGTCTGGCTGCTGAAGCTGCCGTTCCGTATGCTGGGAGCCGCCACCCGGTTGGTCGGTTACGTCGTCGTCGCCGCGCTGTTGTTGCTCGTCGTGATGGGAGCGCTGGCGTTGGTCGCGGGCTGAACCGGCCGCTCCTGGCCTCGTGACCCGATGAACGCTCGCGAACACGACATCGCCCGGCTGCAGGCCATGGACGACGGTGCCTGGGCCGGGCTGCAGGACGATTACTTCCGCCGGATCTTCTTCTACGTCAAGCGCTACGTCGGCGACCATCAAACCGCCGAGGACCTGACGCAGGACGTGTTCCTGGGCGCCGTGCGTGGTATCGGCGGTTTCGACGCCACCTACACGCTCGACCAGTTCCTGTTCGGGATCGCCAAGAACCGGGTCATCGACCACTACCGCAAGCACAAGATCGCGCTGGTGGCGCCCAAGGGCGATGAGGACGCGCAGAAGAGCCAGTTGTGGCTCGAGAACATGCCGCACGAGGGCACGGCGCAGCCGAAGGAGAAGGCGGTCTCATCCGAGGATGGCAACCGCCAACGGGTGGTGTTGGGCCGCATCCTGAAACAGTTCGTCGGCGAACTGTGGGGGGCCGGCGAGTTCCAGAAGCTGATGGTGCTCGAGTACCTGTTCGTGCTGGGCGGGCGCAACAAGGATGCGGCGATCCGTTTTGGCATCGAGGACGAGAAGGCGGTCGCCGGCATCAAGTTCCGCGCGGTGGAGAAACTGCGCGGGCTGGCCCGGCAGAGCGATCCGAATCACTCCCTGTTCCTGGGCCTGTGGGCTCCGGGGGCCCGATGAGCACGCCCGACGACATCGATCCGAAGCTGGCATTCACCGTGGCGACGGTCTGGCGGGAAGAACGCATCACCTGCCCGCATCAGGACCTGCTGCAGAGCTTCCTGGCGGGCGGAATCGACGGTGGCGCCGCCGATTTCATTGCGTTCCACCTGCGCGAGAGCCAGTGTCCGTACTGCAATTCGGTGGTGGAGGACCTGAAGGCCCGGGACGACCAGGCCCGCCGGCCGCAGTTGACCGACCTGCGCGACAAGCTGCTGCGCTCGACCGCGACGGCGCTGCGCGGCAAACGGGCCTGATCCGCGCGGCCAGTTCCCGAATATCCAGGACGTCGTTCGTTGTCCTCAGGGTCATCGGAGCCGGTTCCGGCATCCGCCTGATTCCACAACGGAGACGACATGATCTGCAAGGCGTTCAAGTACCTGATCCTCACCGGTGCGGTGCTCGGCGGGGCTGGCTTCCTGTTCCTCGGCACTGCGTTCCCTTCCTACGTCAGCACGATGGCTTCCTCGGTCCGCGAGGGCGTGGTCGGCCAGATTCCGGTCGAACTCGAGATCAAGCGCGCCGAAGGCCTGATCGGCAAGATCGAGCCGCAGATCGAGACCTGCAAGCGCGACGTCGCCCGCGCCGAGGTCGATCTCGAAGAACTGCAGGGTTCGGTGCTGCACCTCGAGAAGGTGGTCGACGGCGAGGCCCGTCGGCTGCAGGCCGGAGCCAAGCTGTTGTCCGGTGACGGCACCGCCAACGTCCAGTTGGCCAGCAACTCGTCGCTGCGCCGCCGGCACGAGGCCGACCTGCAGCGCACGCTGGATTCGTGGACCAACAACACCGCGATCCTGAAGACCAAGCGCGCGCTGATCGAACGGCAGTCGCAGGCCGTCGAAGTCGCCAAGCAGCGGTTGCTCGCCGTGCGCAGCGAAAAGGAGGTCCTCGAGGACCAGGTCCGGTCGCTGAAGGTGCAGCAGCAGCAGATCGAGGCGATGGCTGCGGCCAGCAAGCGCTTCGACCTGGACGACGGCGCGTTGAGCCAGGCCAAGGAAGTGCTGCAGATGGTCAGGAAGCGCCTCGATGTCGCGCAGAAGATGCTCGAGAGCGACATGGTGTTCGCCGGTGATGAGACGATCGTCACGGCCGATCCGGGCCGCGATGTGCTGAAGGAGATCCAGCAGCACTTCGGTTCGCCGGCTGGCTGCCAGGTGATCGAGGCGGAAGCGCCCGTGATCCTGCGCCGCTGAACGCGGCTGCAGCCACAAGCGCAGCGCACGAAGTGCCGCGGGGCCTATTGGCGCCGCGGCACTTCGACACGTACGGGGGTCACCTGCCCGGCTTCGGCAGTGAACTCGACGCTGACGGCATCGCGATCGGACAGCACCCAGGCGTCATGGCCAGCGCGGCCAGGAGCGGTAGGCGCACCGAGCGCACCGGTCACGACGCGCAGCGAAGCGTTGCCAGGCGGCACGTAGAGCACGTTGCTGGTCCGTTCGACGCGGAGATCGACGCCGGCGGGCTCCCAGCCGCTCTCTTCGCCGCTCTCTGCCAGCCAGAGCAGGTGGTAGGCGCTGCCGCCGGAATCCGCCGCCGTTGCCGTCAGCTGCAGTTCGATCGCGGCGAGGGTCGGAGTCAGCGTGAACGGATGCGTGACTCCGGCTTCGATCGCGACGGCTTCTTCCTGGCGCCACAGCACGATGCCCGTCAGGGTGTCGAGCACGCGCAGGCGGTGTTTGCCACCGGCGACCGTCAGCGTGAACGTGCCGTCGCCTCCCGGCGTCACACCATGTTCCCAGCCATCTTCGATGTCCCAGGCAAACTGGCCGAGGGCCTCTGGCGGGTCGGTGCGGACCTGCACGAGCAGGCGTTCCATCGGCGCCGCGCAACCCTCCGGCACGACACGGCCCTGGATCGTCGCCGGTGCGGCGCGGTCGCCATCGATCTCGAGTTCCTCGTCGCCGCGCACCCGAGCGGTTGGCAGTCGCAGATGCAGGGTGCCCAGCCGCGGCGGGCGCGCGATCAGCAGCGTGGGCTCCACGTTGCCGACGAGCAGTTCGCTCACCGCGAACCGACCCTCTTCGTCGCACCAGGCGCGGAACGGCAGGTTTCGGCGCGCAAAAGGTTGGTTCTGTTCGCCGGGCGGCGCGAATGCGATCTGGGCG
This sequence comes from Planctomycetota bacterium, assembly GCA_016713175.1. Classification (GTDB taxonomy): domain Bacteria; phylum Planctomycetota; class UBA1135; order UBA1135; family UBA2386; genus JADJPQ01. The sequence continues at coordinate 398,862 of JADJPQ010000002.1, read as the reverse complement.
CCCCTTGGTGCGGCCGTCACCCGACCGCGCGTATCGGCCACGGCCGGCAGCACGAAGCGCAGCGGCTTGCCGGCGTCGGCGGCTGCTTCGGCAAACTCGATCCGGCGGGACTTCGGTTGCGGGGCGGTCGCTCGCGCCGCATGTACGTGCCAGGCGCCAGCGGTCAGGTCCAACAGCGTGAACGTGCCGTCGGCAGCGGTTGCCACGCCACTGCCGCGAGCCGCCGACGCGCCAAGGTGCCAGTTCGACTCGAAGTCTCGCCGGGCCCAGACCGCGGCGCCGGCGACCGGCTCGCCGGCGGCATCGACGACGGTTCCCCGGCATGGGATTGCGGCGCCGGTGGCCACCGTCACATCGAGGCCAGGTTGGTCCTCGTTCCATTGCACGTCGGCGAACGCGAGTGCGCGTCCTGGGGCGATGACCAGCACCGAACCGAGGCTCTCGGAACGGCCCACCGTCGGTGGCGGCAGGCAAGCGACTCCGGCCGTGGCCGCTACTCCATTGGTGTAGAGGCAGTGCCACAGATACTCGTCCGGGGTCTTCTCGCCAGTCCAGCACACGACGGCGACGAACGCTGGCAATGGCGCTCCGCCATCGCCGGTGGCGCGGATCCGCAGCGCAGGCAACTCGACGACGGGAATGAGTTGCAGCCTCAGATCGGTGGCGCCGCCGCTCCGGACCTCGCTGTGTGCGAACTGCGGCTTCGGCGTCGCCGTGCTGGCGCGGATCCGCCAGGCGGCGTCACGGTGGCAGTCGATGGTGAACGTGCCGTCGGTGTTCGTCGCCAGTCTCGTCGGCGTCTCGTGGTTCTCCCATTCGACCTGCAGCGTGGCCGCAGCCGGCCGACCGTCCTGGTCGACGACCAGGCCACGGATCGGTTCGGCTGGCTGCAGCGTCAGTTCGAGCGGCGTGCCGATCGCAACCGGTGCGAGATCGCGGATCTTGTATCCGGCCGCTTGGACCGAAAGTCGCAGGTTGGTCGGTGGCACTCCGGTGAGCTTGAAGATGCCGGCAGCATCGCTGGTCGCGCGGGCACTCAGTCGCCAGGCGAGGCCTTGGTCCCTGCCGATCCAGGTGGCTGCGCGCACGTCGGCGCCTGCGATCGGCCTGCCGTCCAGAGCGCGGGTGCGGCCGATCAGCGTGACGCCTTTCTCCAGCACCAATGGTTCGAGTTCGATCAGATCGTCGGCGACCGGAATCCAGCTGGCGCCGCCGCGACCAGGGGCGCTGATCCACAGTTCTCGCAGCTTTGGCGGATCGAACGGCAGCGGTGGCATCGTCACTGCGAAGAACCCCGCAGCGTCGGTCGTGCCGAGGACCGTGGTGGCGCCACCCGGAATGGATTCCGCCACCGTTGCCGCCGCCAGTGGCTGCTGGCGTTCGTCGAGCACGCGACCGCGGAGGACCGTCTGTTGGGCCATCGCCATCGATACCAGTGGCAAGAGCCCCATGAGGTTCACCAGGCGACGCCGTTGCATGTTCGCATTGTGTCCTGCGTGACCCGGCTGCACGAGGTCGTTTGGCCCGGGCGGCAGGGACGGGCAGAACCCGCTGCCGGGGCAAAGAGACCGTTGGCGCCGGGCGGAAGACGTAAGACACTTCCGGCCATGCGATCGTGTCGATTCGTGGCGTTCGTGACCGTGTTCGGGCTCACTGCGTGCACCGGTCCAGGCCACTCAGCGCCGGAACTGGCCCGCACCAACCAGCAACCAGTGCCGCTGGCGCAGCAGAACACCGCGTGGCGATGGCTCGACATCATGCAGGAAGCTTCGGCCCGCGATGTCGACCGCTACGGCGCGCGGCCGCCGATCCTGTCGCGGCAGATGGCGATCTGGGCGAGCGCCGTGTTCGACGCGTGGGCCGCGTATGACGAACGCGCGGTCGGCACGCGGCTTGGTGGCACGCTTCGCCGGCCTGTTGTCGAACGCACGTTGGCCAACAAGACCACTGCGATCAGCTACGCGAGCTACCGTTCGCTGCTCTACGTGTTGCCGGATCATGCCGCGTTCCTCCGCGAGCAGATGGTGGCCATGGGATTCGATCCCGACGACGTCAGCACCGACGTGACCACACCGGTCGGGATCGGCAACGTCGCCGCCAGCGCGGTGATCGACTACCGGCGTCACGATGGCGCCAATCAAGCCGGCGACGTACCCGGTGGCGACGGCACGCCGTACGCGGACTACACCGGCTACGCGCCGGTCAACCCGCCGGACCGGATCGTCGATCCGGACCGGTGGCAGCCGATTCCGTTCCGGATGCCCGATGGCCGCGTGGTGACACCCGGATTCCTGGCGCCGCACTGGTACAGGGTCAAGCCGTTCCTGCTCGACGACGCCGCGCAGTTCCGACCCGAACCGCCGCCGAAGACGACGACCGACGATGCGCTGCTGCGCCAGCAGACCGAGGCAGTGCTGCGGTTCAACCAGACGTTGACGCCGGAGCAGAAGGCGATCGTCGAGTTCATGCGCGATGGACCTCGTTCGACCGGGCAGAGCGGCCACTGGCTGCGGTTTGCGCAGGACGTGTCGCGCCGCGACCGGCACGACCTCGACACCGACGTCAAGCTGTACTTCGTGATTGCCAACACCGCGTTCGATGCGTTCGTGTCGTGCTGGGAGACCAAGCGCCACTACGACAGTTCGCGGCCCTGGACGCTGGTCCGGCATTACTACCGCGGTCAGCGCGTGCGCGGTTGGGCGGGCCCGCAGGGCGGCGTCACCGAAGTGCCGGCCGAGGAGTGGTATCCGTATTCACCGTACTCGTTCGTGACGCCGCCGTTCCCGGGCTACACGTCGGGTCACGCGACGGTCAGCGGCGCCTGTGCCAAGATGCTCGAGCTGTTCACCGGCAGCGACGTCTACGGCACCACCGAGGTGCGCCGCTGCTGCACGCTGACCGAACTGGACCACGGTGCCGAAGTGGTCCTGGAGCTGCCGACGTTCTCGGCAACCGCCGAGATGGCGGCGCAGTCGCGGGCGATGGGGGGCTACCACATCCCGATCGACAACGATGTCGGACTGCGGGTAGGTCGCGAGATCGCCGTGTGGTCGTGGCCGCGCTACCAGGCGTTCTGGAACGGCACCGCGCCGATCCGACCGTGATCCCGGCGGTGGGGTGTTCCCGTCAAGCGGGCGCCGACATGTCGGCCGGCCGAGCTACCTTCGGTTGCCCATGCGGATGTTGCTGATGCTGTCGCCGTTGTGGCTTGCCGGCTGCCAGGCGTCGCCGGCGGGGCCGCACTGGCAGCCGTGGGGGCCTGAGTTGTTCGCACGTGCGACCGACGAACGGCGGCTGGTGCTGCTGGAAGTCGGGACCGGCTGGTGCCACTGGTGCCATGTGATGGAGGAGACGACCTGGGCCGACCCGGAGGTGGGCGCCGAGATCGAGCGGCACTTCGTGGTGAGCAAGGTCGACGCCGATGCCAGGCTCGACCTGGCGACGCGCTACCAGGACTGGGGCTGGCCGGCGACGATCGTGTTCGATGCCGCCGGGCGCGAACTGTGGAAGCAGCGCGGCTATCTGGCACCCGGGCCGATGCTGCAGACGCTGCAGCGGCTGGCGGCGGACCCGACGCCGTTGGCGGCAGTGGTGGCGGCGCCGAGCGAGGCTGGCGGTCGTGGGCTGACCGAGGCGACGCGGGCCGAACTGCTCGACCGGCTGGAGGCATTGCACGACGAGGAGCACGGCGGCTTTGGGCGGGTGCACAAGTACCTGGATGCCGATGGCGCCGAATGGCTGCTGAGTGCGGCCCGGCGCGGCGACCGACTCGCTGCCGAACGGCTTCGCGAGTGGCTCGTGCTTGAACGGCGGCTGCACGATCCCGTCGATGGCGGTGTCTACCAGTACTCGCACGGCGGCGTCTGGGAGCACCCGCACTACGAACGGATCATGAGCCGCCAGGTCGCCGATCTGCGCAGCTACGCTCTGGCCGCCGCGGCGTTCGGCGACGACGCCGATCTGCAGACTGCGCGTGGGGTGGCCGGGTACCTGCGTTCGGTGCTGCTCGCGCCGGATGGCGCGTTCTGGGCCAGCCAGGATGCCGATCGGGTTGCCGGCACGCATGCGGCCGACTGGTTCGCGCTCGACGCTGCCGGGCGGGCCGGGCTGCCGGCGCCGCGGATCGACACCAGCGTCTATGCGCGTGAGAACGGCTGGGCGATCGGGGGGCTGTGCACCCTGCACGCGGTCAGCGGCGAGCGGCAGCCGCTGGCGCTGGCGGTTGCCGCCGGCGAACGCATGCTGGCGACGCGGCGACTGCCGGACGGGGGCTTTGCTCACGGCGACCGCGATGTCGGCGGTCCGTTCCTGGCCGACCAACTGGCGATGGGGATGGCCCTGCTGCAGCTGTTCGAGTGCACGCAGGAACCGCGGTGGTTGCGTGCCGCCACCGAGGTCGCGAACGCGATCGAACGCCATTTCTCACCGACGCGTCGCGGCGATGGCTACAAGACTGCGGTTGGTGACGGTGTGCTGGCGCCCGTGGCGGATCGCACCGAGAACATCGCGCTGCTGCGGTTCGCGCTGCGCTTGCACCATGTCAGCGGTGCTGCCGTGGCGCAGCGGATTCTCGACCACAGCCGGGCCCAGGTGTTCGCCGAGGCGGTGGCGCGGCAGCCTGGCTTGCCGGCGGATGTGCTGCTCGCCGATGTCGAATCGCGGACCGATCCAGAACACGTCGTTGTCGTCGGCCGGCGCGACGACCCGGCCGCTGCGGAACTGTTCGCGGTCGCCCTGCGCGAATCCGGCTGCTGGCGGCGTTTGGAGTGGGTTGCTCCGGGCGAACCCGGCGTGCGCGGCGACGTGCACCTCCCATCGGTAGAACAGGCGACCGCGTTTGCGTGTAGCCAGGGTGTCTGTTCCGCGCCGATCGAGGCAGCGGACGAGCTGAGATCGTTGCTGCGAGGTGGGGCCCGCTCTCCCACGAGTGCTACTGCAACAGCACGCTGATCGGTTGCCGCGCCGCGATGCCGCCGGTGGTGGCGTTGCGATTGCCCGTTGCCTGCACGGTGCTGCCGTTCGGCAGGCGGCCGGAGCCGATCGTGAACTGCAGCGCGACGGAAGGGAACACCTGCAGGCCATTCGGATACTGCATCAGCGCGGCGTTCTGCACGAAGAACTGCAGGCCGGCGAGGGCCTGGTTGGCAGGGATGCGCACGGCCTGTTCGGTCGTCAGTTCGGCGCCCCACGAGTACGCGGTGTAGGTGATCGGCACGGCGGCGATCCAGTCGACCGTCCACTGGCAGGCGAGTGGCGACGGAATGCCGAACGCGCTGAGCGACGCTGGCAGCAGCTGGCCGCCGAACGTGCCACCGGGGCCCTGCAGGCCGAGCACGAGCGCATTGTTGCTCGCCGAGGGCTGGTTGTTCGGGTAGTTGCCGATCGTCAGCGCCAGCCGGCGGCCGGGGATCAGCAGATCCGGGCGCCAGGCCCACGGTGCCGAGGCCTGGCCGTTCGGCATCGGGCAACTCGGCTGCGCCAGCACGGTCTCGCCGCTGCCGGCGTCCATGTCGTTGACTTCGACGAACCAGGACTGCCCGGCGGTGTTGTTGCGGCAGCGGACATCGATCACCAGGGCGCGATCCGTTGGTGCCGGCGCGAGAACGAAGGGCGTCTGCAGTGGGACCAGCACCTGCCAGGGTTGCGGCCAGCCACCGCCCGTCGTGGTCGGCAGCGTCACCGTGCCGGCAAACACGATGGGAGCCGCCGGATCGGCGTTCTGCGCGAACGTCGTCGACGGCGCGTTCGGATCGGTTGCGGAGGTCGCGAGACGGACTTCGAGAGCGATCGCGCCGCCGACGTTGCCGATGCCGACGCCGCCCTGGCGGAAGGACAGTTGCTGGATCACCGACAGTGTCGGCGCAATCTCCGCCAGGTCGTACAGCAGCTGGATCCGCGCCTCGTTGGGGCCGACGAACGGGGCATAGAACAGTGTCTCGTTCAACCACGGGCCCGGCCAGGAAGCTGCGGCCGCAGGCAGCGTCACGCCCTGGGCCGCGGCGGAGGCGAAGAGGCAAGTCAGAACGAGGACCGGGCGGATCGGCATGCAGCCAGTAGCCGTCTGCCCGTTGGGCGCTACGCCGCGAGGAACATCGCGGCAGTGGCGCGCGGCGCCGCGATCAGCGGCCGCCGCGTTCGAGCGCTGCTTCGGTTGCTTCGCCGGTGACTTCCTCGTCGAACCACGCTTCGCCCTCGAGGGTGCCGATGCCAGGCGTGCCGCCGAGCAAAGACCGCGGTCCACGCCGATCGGTCACCGTGAACGGCTGCACCGACGACACCTCGCCATGGCTGATCTTGACCGCGAACTGCCCGGCGCGGATGCCCCCGGCGCCGCCGCGACCGCCAAAGCCCGGGAAGCCGCCGCCACCCTGGCCACGACCACCGCGACCACCGCCGGCGCCACCCCACGTGCGTTCGTGGTAGCCAGCCTTGGCCTCCACTTCCTCGGAGAACAGCGTCGCGCCCTTGGCATCGAGCACTTCGACCTTGACCTTGGTGTCGCTGTCTTCGGCCAGATAGAAGCGGAATGCCGGCGCCGTGAACGGATTCGCTGCGGACCAGCGCCGGGCCCCGAAGTTGCCGCGATCCTGGCCGCGCCGCAGCAGCACGCCGTCACTCGGCGGGAAGGCGTGGAACGCCTTGCCCAGCACCGCGGTGTCGCACTGTTCCAGCGCGGCGGCGTCGAGCGCCCAGATACCACGGCCATGCGTGCCGACCAGCACGTGCGCTTCGCGTGGATGCACCAGCAGGTCGTGCACCGCGCAGCGCGGCAGGTTGCTGCCGAGCGGATGCCAGCTGGCGCCATCGTCGACCGACACATACGCGCCCATCTCGGTGCCGACCAGCAGCACGTTGGCGCGTCGCGGATGCTGCCGGATGACGTTGATCGGCTCCTGCGGCAGGTCGTTCGCGATGCTGCGGAAGGTCTCGCCACCGTCGTCGGTGCGGAACACGAACGGCTTGCGGATGTCCTCACGATAGCCGGTGAACGCCACCAGGGCGGTCTCCGGATCGTGCGCCGAGGCTTCGACGCGCGACACCCACAGCCCGCGCACTTCGGCCGGCAACCGATCGGTCACCTCGGTCCAGCGCCCGCCGCCATCCTTGCTGGTCCACACCCGACCATCGTCGGTGCCGACCCACAGGAAGCCCTCCTGGCGCGGCGATTCAGCGATCGTCGTGATCGTGCAGTGCGGCACGTTGCCCTTCTTCTTGTCGGCATCGTTGGTCGTCAGGTCCGGGCTGATCGTCGTCCAATGATCGCCGCGGTCGCGCGAACGGTGCAGGTGCTGACTGCCGACATACAGCGTGTGGGCGCTGTGCGGCGACAGCAGCATCGGCGTCGACCAGTTCCACCGCAGCGGTTGCCCGCCCTTCTCGGCCTTGGGCTGGATGCCTTTGTTGTCGCCGGTGCGCAGGTTCTGCCGGCTCATGCCGCCGAACTGCGACTCGGAGTAGACGACGTCCGGATCGTCGGGATCGCAGCAGACGTAGAAGCCGTCGCCGCCGTTGATCCGGTAGGTGTCGAGGATGCCGAGTCCCGAGGACGTCGCGCCGCGGATCGGCGTGCCCCAGGTGCCATTGTCCTGGGTGCCGCCGTAGACGCGATAGTTCTCGCGCGAGTCGACGCCGATGGCGTAGTACTGGCTGATCGGCAGCCGGTTGATGTGATCCCAGGCCTTGCCGCCGTCCCAGGTGATCGCCAGGCCGCCATCGTTGCCGAGGATGCAGTGGTTGCCATCCTTCGGATCGATCCACAGCGCGTGATGATCGACGTGCAGGCCGGGCGCGAACGAACGGTTCTCGCCATCGCCGCCGCGGTTGCCACGTCGGCCGCCGCCGCCGCCACCACCGCTCTGCCAGGTCTTGCCGCCGTCGGTCGAACGGAACACCGGCACTGACAGCACGTAGACGATGTTGGCATCGATCGGATCGACGCGGATCTGGCCGTAGTAGTAGCCGGGGTTGCCGCCGACCGCCGTGGTGCCGTTGGTCTTCTTCCAGGTGTTGCCGGCATCGTCGCTGCGCCAGACCTCACCGCCGACGACTGGCTTGCGCGGCCGCCGTTCGGGATCCTGGGCTTCCTCGAGCTGCTGGAAGAACTGCCGCGCCGCGACCGGATCGGCCAGCGTCTCGGCGTCGGCCTCCGGCTCCTTGCCGTCACCGCCGCCTTCCGGCTCACGCGGTTCGCGCGGCTCCGCATTGTCGGTCTTGACGTCGGGTTCCTTCGGCGACTCGCCGCGCGGATTCAGGTTCTCGATCGAGGCGTAGACGATCCGCGGGTCGCCGGCGAAGACATCGATGCCGATGCGACCCAGCGTGCCGCCCGGCAGCCCGCCGGTCAGCTTGGCCCACGTGTCGCCGCCGTCGGTCGACTTCCACAACCGCGAGCCCTCGCCGCCCTCGGTCAGATGCCAGGCCCGCCGGCGCCGCTCGTACGATGCGGCATACAGCGTGTCCGGGCTCTGCGGATCGACCGCGACATCGACGAAACCGACGTCGGGGCCGAGGTTCTTCTGGTGTTCCCAGGTCTTGCCGCCGTCCTCGGTCTTGTAGAGCCCGCGTTCGGGGTTGGCCGAATACAGGGCGCCGAGCGCCGCGACCCAGACGACGTCCGGGTTGTGCGGATGCACGACGACGCGACCGATGTGGTCGGTGCCGTTCAGGCCGACGTGCGTCCAGGTCTTGCCGCCGTCGGTCGACTTGTGCACGCCGTTGCCCCAGTAGCTGGAGCGCTGGTTGTTGGCTTCACCGGTGCCGACGTAGAGCACATCGCCATTGCTCGGCGCGACCGCGAGGTCGCCGATCGAGATCGCATAGGCGTCCTGGAACTGCGGCGTGAACGAGATGCCGCCGTTCTGGGTGTGCCAGATGCCGCCGCTGGCGGCGGCGGCCCAGAACACGGCCGGATTGGTCGGGTGCACGGCGATGTCGACGATGCGTCCGCCGTAGACCACCGGGCCGAGTTCCTTCCACTTCATCTGCCCGAACACGTTGGTGCGGACATGATCCTGTTCGCCGGTCTGTGCCGGCAGCAATGCCGACAGGGTCAGCACCGCGGGAACGAACGACAACTGCAGCGAGGTCTTCATGGCGATCACTCCCGGTCCTGGGTCGCGGTGGTGGGGTCAGTGGTGTCGGCGGACATCGGGTCGGCGCGCAGCGTGAACACGACGGCGAGCTTGTCGTCGCCGATCTGCACGCGGGCCGAGTAGGTGCCCGGCTTGCCCAGCCGGTTCTGGCCGATGCGGCCGTCCCATGTCGCGGCGTGCAGACCGGCGGTCTTGCCGACCTGCACCTTGGCGACTTCGCTGCCGGTGACGTCGTGGATCGTGATCGACGGCGCCTCGGCCTGCGCGGTCTTCAGCAGCAGGTAGATCGCCGCACCGAACGGCGGGTTCGGGTGATGGTGGTCGCGATGGCCCTGACCGCCGCGGCCCGTCATCCGCCACAGGATCGCTGTCTCCGGCGTGAACAGATGCGCGTTCTTCTTGGCAACGCTGGCGGTCAACTGCCGCAGCGGTTCGATGTCGCAGACCCAGGCGCCGCGGCCGTGCGTGCCGATGACCAGGTCACTGTCGCGATCCTGCACGAACAGGTCGCGGACGGCGACGGTGGGCAGGCCAGTGCCCATTGGCAGCCACTTCTTGCCGCGATCGAGCGACACCCAGCAGCCGAACTCGGTGCCGAGGAACAGCAGGTTCTCGTTGCGCGGATCCTCCATCACCGCATAGCAGGTCTCGTAGCTCGGCAGATCGTCGCCCAGCGTCGTCCAGGTCTCGCCCTTGTCCTCGCTGACGAACACATACGTGCGCATGTCGTCGAAGCGATGGCCATCCAGCGTCAGGTAGACGCGGCTGTCCTTGAAGTGCGAGGGCACGATGTCGCTGACGTAGCGCGGCGCGCACGGCAGCCTGGCGTGGATCGCCTCCCAGGTGACGGCGTTGTCGGTGGTGCGCCAGAGCGCGCCATCGTCGGTACCGACGTACACCAGGCCGCGGGCGCGCGGTGACTCGGCGATCGCGCTGGCGGTACCCTGGTCGCTCAGGCCGAGCTGCGGCGACACGCAGGCCATCGCGACGCTGTCGGCGTTGCGGACCGGTCCTTGGTCGCTGCGATTGTCGCGATTGTCGAGGTGCGAATACCGGTCACCGCGGAACACGAAGTTGCCGGCGTGCCAGATCACCAGCCGGTTGTGCGGCGACAGGATGAACGGCGCGTCCCAGTTGAACGTCGCCGTGCCCTTCGGCGGGCGCGCGCGCTGCATGCGGGCCTGATTGCCGGTGCGGGTGTCGTAGATGCCCATCGCGCCGTTCTGGCTGGTCGCATAGACGATCCACGGCTCGACCGGGTCCGTCTGCGCGCCGAAACCATCGCCGCCCCAGATCGTCTGCCAGTCGAACCAGCCGATGCCTTCGCGGGCGCGCGTGCGCGACGGTCCGACCCAGGTGCCGTTGTCCTGCAGGCCGCCGATCACGTTGTAGGGGACCGAGTTGTCCGCCGCGATGTCATAGAACTGCGCCGCGGTGAAGCCGTGCAGCACCTGCCAGCTCTTGCCGCGGTCGAACGTCTCGTTGACGCCGCCGTCGCAGCCGGCGATCAGGTGGTTGCTGTCGTCGGGGTCGACCCAGAAGGCGTGGAAGTCGACATGGATGCCCTGGTTGATCGCTTCGAACTTCTCGCCGCCGTCGAAGCTGCCCCACATCGTCGTGCCGACGCAGTAGACGTGCTTGTCGTTGCGCGGATCGACGCGGATCACCGAGTAGTAGAACGGCCGTTCGGTCAGGGAATTGACGCGTGTCCAGGTGGCACCGCGATCATCGCTGCGGAACACGCCGCCGGTCTCGAAGCCGAGTTCGCCCTGCAGCTTCTGTTTGTTCTGCTGCTGACCGAACAGCCGGCCACCGAACGGGCCGTTGCCGCCGCCAAGCGTGTTGCCGCCGCCGAACTGGCGCTGGCCGAAGGTCACGTCGATGACCAGCGTCTCGGCGCCGCGAACGACCGTCAACTTGCTCTTCTTGTCGACCGCCGAGTCGGCCTCGATCTCGCGCAGGTCCATGAAGGTCTTGACCGCCTCGTCGTCGATCTTGGTGATGCGATCGCCGGCTTTGATGCCGGCCTTCTCGGCCGGGCCGCCTTCCAGCAGCGAGACGACGATCACGCCGGGGTTGCTGTCGCCGCCGTCTTCGGCATCGCGGCCGAGTCCGAGCGTTGCGCCGCGCGGACCCTGACCCTGACCCTGTCCTTGTCCCTGCCCCTGCCGCCCCTGCGCGTCGGGGTCCGGCGGGTCACCGGCCGCGCGGTCCTTGCGATCGCCACGGGCCCAGCCCGAACGTTCGGTCTCGATGATCGCGAACAGGACGTCAGGGTTCTGTTCCCAGATGTCGATGCCGGCGCGACCCCACTTGCAGGTCGGCAGACCCTGCGTCAGTTCCTGCCAGTTGTCGCCGCCGTCGGTGCTCTTCCACAGGCCCGAGTGTTCGGACAGCCGGACCGACGGATCGTTGTCGTCGAAGATCGGGCGGCGGCGGTGGTACATCACCGCATACACGGTGTCCGGATTGCGCGGGTCGAGCCGCACGTCCATGCAGCCGGTGCTGGCGTTCAAGAACAGCACCTTCTCCCAGGTCTGGCCGCCGTCCTTGGTCTTGAAGACGCCGCGTTCGTCGTTGTCGCCCCACAGCCGGCCGAGCGCCGCGACCCAGACGATGTCCGGGTTCTGCGGATGGATCGCGATGTGGCCGATCTGGAAGGTCTCGCGCAGCCCCATGTGCACGAACGTGTCGCCGCCGTCGGTCGACTTGTAGATGCCGTCGCCCCATTGCACCGAGTTGCGGGCGTTCTCTTCGCCGGTGCCGACCCAGACGATGTCAGGGTTGTTGGGCGCGACCGCGATGTCGCCGATCGACACGGTGCCGGCGTGATCGAACAGCGGTTGCCACGTGGTGCCGGCATTCTTGGTCCGCCAGACGCCGCCGCCGCCAGTGCCGACGAACCAGGTCGACTGGCGTTGGCGCGGGATCTCCAGGTCGGTGACGCGGCCCATCGGGTTGTCCGGGCCGAGGTTCCGCCACGCCAGCGCGCGCACCATGTCGCTGTCGAACACCGATTCCGGCGCTTCGCTCTGCGGCTCTCGCGGTGCGCGCTGTTGCCGTTCCTGTGGCGGTTGCTCGGCGGCGGCGGCTGGCGCCGATTCGGATTCGGATTGCTGGGCCTGCAACCAGGTGCAGGCGAACGGGAGGATCAGCAGCACGCGGCTTCTGCGCATCGTTGCTTCTCGAGGGCGTTGGAGGGGATCGCCGGGGTGGCGATCAGGGGTGCAAGATACGTCGGCTTTTCCCGGGGCGGCGGGCGAGTTTGTCGCGCTGCTGTCGCAGCTGGTGCGTGGACTCGGGAAGCTGGCGCGACGTGCTGTTGCCGCGCCGGCCGGGGTGCGACGTGGGCGCGGCGGCAACCTCCGACTACCATGCTGAGTGCCCATGGCCGCACGCCGAAAGCCGCCGGAGTTCTTCGACTGCCCGAACTGCGGCGAACCGGTCAAGGTCGGCTCGGCCGCGTGCCGCGAATGCGGCAGCGATGCGCGCACCGGGTGGCAGAGCGGTGAAGAGGTCGACTACCAGTCGGTGGACGTTCCCGACGGGTGGGGACCCGACGACGAGGCGCCGACGTCGGGCGGGGCGAACCCGTGGCGGTGGCGGATCGTGGCCTTGGTGCTGGCGATCGTCCTGATCACCTACAGCCTGCTCGGCTGGTGGTAAGCCCTGGCCAACGCCGCTCAGCGGATGTAGAGCAAGCCGTCGGCGTGCGTGGTGATCGTGCCGTGCAGGATCTCGGGGTTCTGGCCGCCGAACACGAACAGTGTGCCGTCCTGCATCACCGTGCAGGTGTGCAGCGCGCGCAGCGACGGCGTCAATTGGCCGAGCCCCGAGTGCAGGCCCATCGACGTCAGCGCCGTGACGGTAGTGCCGTTGTGGCGGGCGACGTTCGCCGCCGACGGCGCGAAGCCGAACTCGGCGGTGAACCCGCCCGTCACGATCGCATCGCCAGTGTCCGGATCGGTCACCTGGGTGTGGAACGACACCCCGATCGGCAGGACGCCGGCAGCGACCCAGGCCGTGCCGTTGAAGCGCACGCAGTCGGCGGTGCTGGCCGAGATGCCGTTGCTGCCGATGTTGGCGGCGCCGCCGGTCACCAGCACGTCGCCGTTCGGCAGTACGCTGGCGCCGTGGAAACCACGGCCCTGATTGGGCGCGAAGATGTTCGACGGCAGTGGCAGCGCCGGTCCCAGCGCGAACGTCAACGTCGTCGGATCGAGGAACTCGCAGCTCTGTGTGTAGGTCGGAATCTGCACCAGCGTGCCCGAGACGTTGATCGTCGTGCCGCCGCTGACGCCGGCGATCACCAGGATGCGGCCGTCCAGCAGCGTGACCTGGGCGTGACCGGCGCGGCGCGAAGCCATGCTCGGTCCCACCGTCCAGACGTCGGCGATCGGGTCGTAGACCTCGGTCGTCGATTGCGCCGTGCCCAGCCGCGCGGCCCAGTTGGACGCCGCGTTCTGGAAGTCGGCGAAACCACCGGTCGCCAGCACGCGGCCGTTCGGCAGCAGCGACAGCCGATGGCCCATGCGCGGGAAGTTCATCGACGCGACCGGCACGATCGAGTCGTTGGCCGGGTCGTACAGGTCACACGTGGCGGTGCCGGCGGCATTGGTGGTCGAGCCGCCGCTGATCAGCACCTTGCCGTTCGGCAGCAGGATCGACGCGTGGAACGCGCGCGGCAGGCTCAGGAACGGTCCGGCCCGCAGCGTCCGCGTCAATGGCGAGAAGATCGCCGTCGTCGCATTCGCCGCCGGGCTGACGATCGAACCGGTGGCGCCGCCGGCGATCAGCACGTCCTGGCGGTTGTCGTGCGGCGTCTGCCACAGCGCCGTCGCCGTGTGCGAGTGCCGCGGCCCCACCGTGGGCTGCGGCGGCAGGAGCCGGTGCTGGTTGGCCTGTTCCCACTGCAAGCGCGTCGTCTTGCTGATGCTCAGTTGCGGACCGGCCCGCAATACGGCGTTGTTGAGGAACAACGGCGCGTAGCCGAGTTGCGTCGGATCGTTCGGGATGGCGAAGTTGCTCGTCGCACGACCAGCGGCGTCCAGCAAGTGGAAATGCGCCGAGTAGATCGGCGAGAACACATCGAAGCAGAGCGTGCCGACGAACGGAATCGGGCTCGTGGTCGGCCCGATGCCGGTCGAGAAGCTCAAGAAGGCGGCGCCGAACGGGTCGGCTGGCGAGCCGAGTTCGACCGTGGCCGACCCGCCGAGGATCGCCGGGGTGTTGCGGATGTAGGCGCTGCCGAGGCCGTTGCCCTCGCACAGATTCTGTGCGCCGGCGGCGGACGAGGCGGCGAGCAGCACGAGACTGCGGACCAGTGAAGAATGCATGTGATCTCCTGCGAGGCGGGTGGAAAGGCGGTGCGGTAGGTCAGCGGATGTAGAGCAAGCCGTCGGCGTGCGTGGTCACGTTGGAGGTCAGGGCTTCCGGTGATTGGCCACCGAAGACGAACAGGGTACCGTCTTGCATCAATGTGCACGTCTGCAACGCTCGGGGTGAAGGTTGTGCCTGCCCCAGCCCGCTGTGCAATCCCATCGTGTTCAGCGCCACGGCGGTCGTACCGTCGTGCCGCCAGGCATTGGCGGTCGCCGGCGAAAAGCCGAACTCGGCAGTCAGGCCGCCCATGACGATGGCGTCCCCGGTGTCGGGGTCCTGTACCTGCGTGTGGAACGACACGCCGAGCGACAGCGCGCCAGCGGCGACCCACGCCGTGCCGTTGAAACGCACGCAGTCGGTCGTGCTCGCCGAGACGCCGAACGAGCCGATGTTGGCGGCGCCGCCCGTCACCAGCACGTCGCCGTTCGGCAGTAGACTGGCGCCGAAGAACGCGCGACCCTGATTCGGAAGCAAGACGCTCGACGGCAATGGCATCGGCGGCGCCGCGCTGAACGTGCCGGTCGCCGGGTCGAAGGTCTCGCAGCTCTGCGTGTAAGTCGGGATCTGCACTGTCTGCCAGCCGCCAGCCAGGATGGTCGTGCCGCCATTGACGCCGGCGAGCAGCATGACGCGGCCATCCAACAACGTGACCTGGGCGTGGCCGGCGCGGCGCGAAGCCATGTTCGGCCCGGCCGTCCAGGTGTCGGCGACCGGGTCGTAGATCTCGGTGGTCTGCTGCGCGGTGCCCAGCCGGGCGGCCCAGTTGGTCGCGGCGCTCTGGAAGTCGGCGAAACCGCCGGTGACGAACACGCGGCCGTCGGGCAACAACGAGATGCGGTGCCCGATGCGCGGGACGCTCATCGAGGCGGCCGGCACGATGCTGTCGTTGGCCGGGTCGTACAGATCGCACGTCGCGGTGCCGGCGGCATTCGTCGTCGAGCCGCCGGTGATCAGCACCTTGCCGTTCGGCAGCAGGATCGACGCCTGGAACGCACGCGGCAGGCTCAGGAACGGCCCGCTCCGCAGCGTGCGGGTCAACGGCGAGAAGATCGCCGTGGTTGCGGTCGCGACCGGTGTCACCACCGAACCCGTGGCGCCGCCGGCGATGAAGACGTCCTGGCGATTGTCGCGCAGGTTCTGCCACAGCGGCGTGGCCGTGTGACCGGACCGCGGTTGCGCCGGTTGCTGGGCCGGAATGATCCGGTACTGGTCGCTCTGTTCCCACTGCAGGCGTGTGGTCTTGCTGATCGCCAGCTGGAAGCCGGGCCGCAGCACCGCCGCGTTCAGGAACAACGGCGCATAGCCGATCTGCGTCGGGTCGTTGGGTACCGTGAAGCTGGTCGACGCCCTGCCGGTCGCATCGAGCAGGAAGAAGCTGGCCGAGTAGATTGGCGAGAACACGTCGAAGCACACGGTGCCGACGAACGGGAACGGGCTGGTGGTCGGCCCGATACCAGTCGAGAAACTCTCGAAGCAGGCGCCGAACGGATCGTTCGGCGAGCCGAACTCGGCGGTGTTGGTGGCGCCGATCACGGCTGGCGAGTTGCGGATCCACGCCGAACCACCGTTGCCTTCGCAGAGATTCTGCGCGACGGTGACACTGGACGCGACCAGAAGGGTGAGACTGAGTCGGACGGGTGCGGGCATGCGATCTCCTCGGAGTCCTGGCAGTGAACGGGGGTCAGTCGATGAACACGAAGCCGCTCGCCAGCGGCGTCTGGCCGTCGGTGCCGCCGAGCAGCGCGAACGAACCGTCGTGCAGCAGCGCGGCGCCGGCGGCGCCACGCGGGGCCGCGGGGGCGCCGGGGAAGGCGGGGTTCTGGCCGAGCGGGCGGCGGGCGGTGATGGCGGTGCCGTCGTGGCGCCAGACGTTGGCGGTGCCGTTGAAGTTCGGGAACGAGCCGGACAGGCCGCCGATCAGCCGCGCCGCGCCGTCGCTGCCGGTGATCTGCACGTGGTTGGTGACCGCGAGCGGCAGGGCGGCGACGCCGACGAACGCGCCGTTGTTCCACAGTTCGCAGCGGTCAGTGGCGGTGATCAGTCCGATGATCTGCAGCACGACGCTGCCGCCGGTGACCAGCACCTGGCCGTTGCCGAGTCGGCTGGCGCCGTGGAATGCGCGCGCGGTGGTCAGCGCGCCGGTGGCCGAGAACGCGTTGGACGCCGGATCGTAGATCGAACAGGTGTTGGTGTAGACCGGGATCGGCGTGCCGAAGATCGAGGTGCCGCCGCCGCTGATGCCGGCGGTGATCAGCACGCGCCCATCGGCGAGCAGCGTCTGCGCGTGCCCCGAGCGGCGGCTGTTCATCGTGCCCGGGACGGCCGTCCAGGTGTTGGCGGCGGGGTCGTACAGTTCGCCGGTGTTCTGGGCCGTGTTCAATACCGCGATCAACTGGCCGAGCGGATTGACGTAGTTGGCGAGGCCGCCGGTCACCAGCACCTTGCCGTTGTCGAGCAACGTTGCCGCGTGGCCGACTCGCGGCGACAGCATCGGTGCGGCGGGCAACCAGGTGCTCGTTGCCGGATCCCAGATCTCGGCGTGGGTTGTCACGTTGCCGGCGGTGTTGGCGCCGCCGCAGACCAGCACGCGGCCGTTTGGCAGGCGGATCGCCTGATGCAGCGCGCGCTCGACGGCCATCGGCGAACCGGCCACCGACGAACGGGTCAGCGCCGACCAGACCTCGACGTTCGTGCTGGCCTGCGGAACGAGCAGCGTGCCGCCGCCGCCGCCGGTCACGAGAATGCGGGTCTCCTGGTCATTGCCGCCGCCGCCGATCGCGGTCACCGTGTGGGCGCCGCGGGCGAAGCCGAGTGCGCCGCCAGGGCTCCACGAATCCGGGTTCTCCCACGCGATGCGCGTCGTCTTGCTGGTGCTGACCTGGCTGCCTTCGAGGGCTGCACACAGACCGAACAGCGGCGGCAATGCGGCGAGCGACGGGTTGTTCGGGACGTTGGCCAGCAGTCGGGCGTCGCCCTGGCCGTCCAACACGTATGCGGCGTAGACCAGGCCGCTCAAATCGAGGCCGACCTGGCCGACCAGCGGGTGGAACGATGGGCCGAGCCCACCCGACAGACACAGCAGCGCGAGGCCACCGGGTGCGGCCGCCGAGCCGAGATGCAGGTCGAGCGAACCGCCAATCCGGGCGACGTCATGGCGCAGGTAGGCCTGGCCGACGCCGTTCCCCTGGTAGGGCGTCTGGGCGGTCAGAGTGGCGGCGAGGGAGACGGTGGCGAGCAGCGGCAGACGCATGATGAACGGTACTTGGGAGACGGCGCGACGGGCGAGCAAGATCCGCACCAGGATACGCTCTTTGACGGGCGGACAGGGTCGGCCGACCCGTTCTGGGAAAAAAAGCCGGGGTCCTCCTGGGTGCTGACCACGGGTGGCTGCCCGTTGCCGACGGCCGGTCGTCAGGTCGTCGGGAAGCCGTCGTGGGCGCCCACGGTCAGCTCCGCGTCATGGGAGCTTCCGGAGTGTGTTCGCTCGCGAACGTCCGCAGCCAGCCGGTGATCGCCACCCGGGTCATGGCCGCGGGTGGCAGATCGACGCCGTGCAGCGCCCGGCGGGTCAGCGTCGAAGTCACGGTCGGGCCGGGTTCGTGGGGCAACTGCTCGGCATGCAGCAGCGGCAGCAGGCCGGTGGCCGGGTGGCCTTGGTGCAACAGCAGGTGGGCGAGGGCGACCCGCCGCCAGATCGACCACGGCACCCGGCGCAGCGCGTGGCCGGCGGCGCGGAGCCAGGTTCGCAGTTCTTCCAGGTCGTGCGTCGTGTCGGGCAGCAAGTGCCAGGTGCGGCCATGCGGTTCTTGCTGCGCCAGGTGCACCAGTGCGTGCGCGGCCCAGTCGGCGGGCGCCAGCGCGATCGCGCCCTCGGCAAGCGGCGTGCGGCCGAGTTCGATCGCGAGTGCGAACAGGCCCAACCCGAAATCGGCGCGCGGCAGCCTGCCGTCGCGACCGGCGATCAGGCGGCCGGGCCGATGGATGGAGGCGCGCAGTCCACGGGCGATCGCCGCGTGGACCAGCCGTTCGGCCGCGAGCTTGCTCTGCGGGTAGCCACCTTGCACGGCGCGCAGTCGGTCGAGCGGGAACGTCTCGTCGGCGGTCGTCGTCGCGGTCAGCTCGGCGTCGGCGAAGATGCCGAGCGTCGACACGTGGTGCAATTCGGCGCCGGTCGCGGCACACAACCGCAGCATCGCCAGGGTGCCGCCGACGTTGGCGTCGCGCAGGGCCTCGAAGGGCAGCCAGACCGAGGTGTTGGCGGCGACGTGGAACACGGCGTCGACGCCGGCAAGGCTCTGGTGCGCGCTGCGGGTCAGGCCGAGGTCCGGCTGGGTCAGATCGGCCGCGAGCCAGCGGGTGCGTTCGTCGTCGGCGGGAAGGTCGCGGCGGGCCAGCGCGGTGATCCGGGCCGACGTGCGTTGGCGCAGCGCGGCGACGACCTGGCGGCCGAAGAAACCGTTGGCGCCGGTGATGAGCACGTGTCGCCATGGGCGTGTCGATCGGTCGTGGAACGTCAGGTCGGCAGGCAGTCCGGAAGCGGTGGTCCTGGTCGGCGGTGCCGTGGCGGTGACCGGGTCGGCTCCGATGGCCGTTGCCAGTGCCAACGGGGTCGGATGGGCGAACACGGTCGCCAGCGGCACGTCGCGCCGAAGCGTGGTGTGCAACAGGGTCGTCAGGCGGATCGCCGCGAGCGAGTCGCCGCCGTGCGCAAAGAAGTCGTCGTCGATGCCGATCGTGCGTTCGAGCACCTGTCCGAACGCGCGGGCGATCGTGGCCAGCCACGGATCGGCGGTGACGGCATCGGTGGTGGTCGACACGGTCGTGGCGAGTTGCCGCGCCAGCGCCTCGCGGTCGATCTTGCCGTGCGAGTTCGTCGGCAGCGCGGTGACCAGCGCGATCTCCGCCGGCACCTGCACGGCGGGCAAAGTCTCGCCGACGAAGCGGCGGAGTGTGGCCGCGTCCGGAGTCGGCTCCGCCTGTGGCACGACGGCGGCCGCCAGGCGGGCCGCGGTCGCGCCACCGTGCACGAATGCCGCCGCCTGACGAATCGCCGGATGTTCCATCAACCGTCGCTCGATCGCTTCGAGTTCGATGCGCTGGCCGCGCAGCTTGTGCTGGTGGTCCTGGCGCCCGACGAACTCGAGCAGGCCATCGTCGCGCCGACGGGCGCGATCGCCGGTCCGGTAGGCCCGTTCGCCAGCCAGTGCCGGGAGTCGGGCGAACGCCGTCCGGGTCGCAAGGTCGTCGCCGAGATAGCCGTTCGCGAGTTGCGGGCCCGCCAGCCACAGCATGCCGGTCGTGCCGGCCGGCAGCGGTTGCCCGGCCGGATCCAGCACCATGGCCTGCATGCCGGGGACCGGGGTGCCGATCGGCGGCGGCTCGCCGTCGGCGAGCCGTTCTGGCGTCAGGTCACACCACGTCGCGACGATGGTGGTCTCGGTCGGGCCATACGTGTTGCACAGTCGCACGTGCGGGTGCGTGGCGGTGAACCATGCCGCCGGCCGATGCTGCACCGCTTCACCGCCGAGGATGCACAGCCGGATCGACGCGGGCAACCGTCGGTTGGTGGCCTGCAGCGCCGTGATCGCGGCATGAAACCAGGCGGTCGGCAGATCGAGCACGGTGACGCTGTGCCGTTCGCAATGCGCGATGATCCGGGGCGGGTCGATCGAGTCGCCGCGCAGGACCACGGTGGCGCCGGCGGTCAGCGCCGGCAACAGTTCCTCGAACGCGGTGTCGAACGCCAGATTGGCGAACTGCAGCACGCGGTCGCGGGGCGTCAGCTCGAAGTGCGTGCGCGCGGCGGCGACGTAGTGGGCCAGCGCGCGGTGTGGGATCGCCACCAGGCGCGGGGTTCCGGTCGTTCCCGACGTCGTCATCACCAGCGCGAGATCGTCGGCGAGCGCTTCGTCGCTCGGCGCCGCCGCCGCGGTGGTGAACGGTCGATCGATCCGCAGACTCGGGGCGGCGGTCGCGGTGAAGGCGTCGTCGGTCAGGATCAGGCGGCAGCCGGCGCGGTGCAGCACGTCGTCGGTGAAGGCGAGCGGCCAAGCGCCATCGATCGGCAGCAGCGCGGCGCGGCACCGCCAGGTGGCCAGCAGCGCGACGGTCTGCCATGACTCCCGGCGGCTGCGCAGCGCCACGACGTTGCCCGCCGCGATGCCCAGGTCGCGCAGTGCGCCGGCCAGGCCGGCGGTCCGGGCGAGCAGATCGCGACCGCTCAGGGCGCCGCTCGCATCGATCAGCGCCGCGTGGGCGGGGTCGCGCGCGACGACGGCAGCGATGGCCGCCAGGATGCCGGATGCCGGCACGTGCCGCGAAGTCGCTGGCGGCGGCGCCACCGCAACCGCGAGGTCGCGCAGTGGTCGTTCGGGTGCGGCGGTGAACGTCTGCAGCACGTGGGCAAGCTGGTCCAGTGCCGCCGCCGCCCCACGAGCATCGATCCGGTCCTCCGCGCACAGCAGGCGCAGCAGCCACCGTTCGCCGGGAATGACGACGAACGTCCACGGATAGGAAGTGCGTTCGTGGGTCCACGTGCGCACGGTCCTCAGTCCGGGCGGGGCTTGCCGCGCCGCGTCGTCGAGCGGGTAGTTCTCGTAGACCAGCAGCACATCGAACAGCGGTCGACCGGGTGGCGCATCGCTTTGCGCCTGGCTCGTGGTCAACGGTGTGGCGTGCCACGGCAGCGCCGCCAGGGCCTGCTGCTGGACCGCGTCGACCAGGTCGGCGACGCGCGCATCCGGGTCGATGCGGATGCGGACCGGAATCGTGTTGATGAACAGGCCGATGCGGCGATCGGCCTGTGGCAGCTCGG
The DNA here is from genome assembly GCA_016713175.1 of Planctomycetota bacterium. Taxonomy (GTDB): domain Bacteria; phylum Planctomycetota; class UBA1135; order UBA1135; family UBA2386; genus JADJPQ01. The sequence continues at coordinate 377,574 of JADJPQ010000002.1, read as the reverse complement.
CGGGGCGGCCGGAGACCGTCAGACCGAACACGACGTCGTCGGTGCCGCCGCAGCGATGCAACCAGAACGCCAGTGCCGCCTGCAGCAGCGAACTCGGCGTGACGCCGAGCTGGCGCGCCGTGGCCTGGAGCCGCTGACCGATCGCCGCGTCGAGTTGCCGTTCGCATTCGCCATGGCGATCGCGGCGCGTCGGCTCGGCGCGGAGGCGTTCGAGACCAGGAACGGTCGGGCCGGTGCAGCCGGCGAGTTGCTGGCGCCAGAAGCGTGCGGCCGCGGCGTGGTCTTGACGGCGCAGCCACGTCAGGTGTTCGTGCAGCGGTGGCACCAGTGGCAGTTGCGGCACGGTACCCGCGGCGAACGCGCCGTAGGCGGCGGCGAGCTCGGCGAACAGCAGCGGCATCGACCAGCCATCGAGCAGCGTGTGATGCCAGGTGAACACCAGGGCGTGGTGGTCGTCGGGCAGCGGCACATGCGTGCAGCGCCACAGCGGCGGCAGGTCGAGATCGAAGCCACTCCGGCGGTCGTTCGCGGCGAAGCGGTGAAGCCACGTCGCGGCGCCTTCCGGGTCGTCGGGGCTTTGCGTCATCGACGTGAACGGCAGTTCCGTGTCGACCACCAGCCAATGCGGTTGCCGCAGATCCTGCCAGGCCATGCGCGCGCGCAGCAGCGGATGGCGCTGTTGCAGCAACGAGAACGCGCGGCGCAGTGCGTCGACGTCGAGGGCGCCGACCATCTCGTGGACGAGCTGCTCGGTGTACGCCGGGGACGTGGGTTGCTGCAGGGCATGCACCAACATGCCTTGTTGCGTCGGGGTGGCGACGAACAGGTCGTGCGGCGGTGTCGCGAGATCCTGCAGCAGCGTCGTCAGTTGCCGGTCATCGAGATCCGCGTGCGGGAAGTCGGTGCCATGGGCCGTCGCGGCGGCGGTGGCCGTCGTCAGTTCGCCCAAGGTCGCGACGAACGCGTGCAGCAGGGCGTCGGCGGCGGCGGCGTCGACGTGGCGAGGATCGCGGCGGGCACGCCCGTGCAGCCGACCGTCGCTTTGCCACAGATCCAGTTCGAACGGCTGTCGGGGCGGATTCGCGGCGGCCCGCAAGGGACCAGGATCGAGCGTCGTCGCCCAGAGCGCGGTGCCGCCGAGCTCGTCGAAGCGGCCGAGGTAGTTGCACAGGATCGCTGGTTGCAGCGCGTTTGCGAGCGACTGCGCGAATGGATCGGTGGCGAACCACTGGTGCGTGCCGTACTCGGCGCCGTTGGCAGGCAGTCGGCGCAGCTCGGCCTTGACGTGGCGCAGCACGGCCGCGGGTGTGGCGGCGTCGCTGGCAAGGCGCAGCGGGAAGATCGCGGTGAACCAGCCGATCGTCCGTGAGCCGTCGAGTTCGGGCGGCAGCATGGGTCGACCATGCCGTTCGATGGCGACGCGCAACGGGCCATGCCGTTGCCGCAGCCATGCCAGGGTCAGGGCGGCGAGCAGCAGTTCCTCGATCGACGCGCGGTGCCGCTGGGCCAGCGCTGCCAACGGCAGGTCGACGGCGGGGATGGCGTGATGGGCTGGCCTCGCGTCGATTCGTTGCGGAGGCGGCCAGTCGGCGACGGGTGCGAAGGCGTGGTCGTGCCAACGCGCGGCGAACGCGCCGTGGTCGCCGGTCTGGCAATGGCGCAACGCCTGCACCAGCGCGTGGGCCGGCAACGGCGGCGGCACTGGCAGACCGCGGAGTGCCGCATCGAGGTCGGCGAGCAGGATCCGCCACGACACGCCGTCGACGACGATATGGTGGATCGACAGATGCAACCAGCGGGCGGTTGGCCCGCGCAGCAGCGTCGCCGCGAACATGCGGCCGTGGCGTGGGTCATGGGCGGCATTGGCGGTGCGCACGGCCTCGGCCCAGCGGGGGTCGGCCGGATCGGCGACGTCGACGATCGCCAGGTGCGGAACCGGCCCCGTGCCGGGCAGCAGACAGTCGTCGGCCAGCGTGGCCTGCAGCAACGGGTGCACGGTCAGCAGCGCCGCCAGCGCGCTCTCGAGGCGGTCGACGGTCACCGCAGGCGACAGTTCGCAGGCCACGGCCTGCACGTCATGGCCGGGTTCCGGCAGCGCGGCGGCGACCCAGGCGCGTTGGACCGGCAGCAGCGGCAGCGGCGCGCGCGGATCGAACGATGGCGCGGGCTCGGCCTCGGAGCTCGCGATCGCGCCGGCCATGCCGGCGGCAGTCCGGGCCGCGAACACCGCGCGCAGCGGCAGCGTCAAGCCCCGACGAGCCAGCGCCGCCACCAGTTGCAGGGCGAGAATCGAGTCGCCACCCAACGCGAAGAAGTCGTCGTGCGGCCCGGCCTTCGGGGCGCGCAGCAATGGCCGCAGTTCTGCCAGCAACGCCGTCGTGTGCCGCGGCAGTTCGCCGCCGTCGGTTGCGGTGGTGGGCGGGAGGTCGATGGGCAAGGCCCGGGCGTCGATCTTGCCGTTCGCGGTCAACGGCATGGCAGGCAGCACCTGCAGCGAACGGGGCACCAGCGGCGCCGGTACGACGGTGCGCAGTCGCTCGAGCAGTGCGGTGGCCGACGTGGTCGCGGCGGCGGCGAGCACGACGAAGCCGGCGAGTTGCCGACCGCCAGCCGGTGCCGGGACCGGTATCGCGATCGCATCGATGACCTCCGGCAACGCGCGCAACGCCGCCGTCACTTCGCCGGGTTCGACCCGGACGCCCTGGATCTTGAGCTGGTCGTCGCCACGGCCGAGGAACTCGAGCGCCCCATCGGGTCGCCAACGCACGCGATCGCCGGTCCGATACATCGTCGCGCCGGCGACGAACGGATCGGCGACGAAGCGAGCCGCCGTGGCTTCGGGGCGATGCAGGTAGCCGTCGGCAACACCGTCGCCGGCAACATACAGTTCACCCGGTGCGCCCCAGGGCAGCAGGCGTTGCTCGTCGTCGAGCACATGGACCCGCGTTCCCGGCAGCGGCACGCCGATCGGCAGCGAGGGCGCCGTGCTGCGGAGATCCGCCGGCGCAACGGTGTGCGCCGTGCAGCCGACGGTGGCTTCGGTCGGACCGTACTCGTTGACGACGGTGACGCCGGCCGCGATCGCCGCGTCGACGTCGTCGGCGCGCAGAGCTTCGCCGCCGACGACCAGCGTGGTTGCGGGCGGCACCGGCGTGCCCGCGGCAGCCAGCGCCCGGAGATGCGCCGGCGTCAGTTTCAGCAGCGCGAACGGTCCGCGCGGCAGCACCGCCAGCAGCGGTTCGATGCCTTGCCCGGGCGGTGCGAGGTGCACGGGTTGACCGCGCAGCAAGGGCGCGAACAGCGACGTGATCGTCAGATCGAACGCCACCGAGGAGAACAGCGGCGCGCCGTTGCCGGTCGCCGGCAGGTACCGTTCGACCGCCGTCGTCACGTAATGCAGCAACGCGCGATGCGGAATCGCCACCGGCTTGGGTTCCCCGGTGGAGCCCGACGTGAACAGTACGTAGGCGTGCGCCTCGAGCGCGGTCGATGGCCGTGGCTGCGGCGTCATCGATGCCGGGAGCTCGGCAGGTGCCAGCCAGGTCGTGCCGTCGGGGAGCGCGTCGGGCCGGCGTTCCGCGAGCCAGGCCCGGGTTCGCGCGATACGGACGAGTTGTCGGTGGCGCGCCGGAGGATCGTTGGCCTCGAGCGGCAACCAGGCGGCGCCGGCGGCCATCGTGCCCAGCAGCGCCGGCAGCAGGTCGAAGCCGCGGCCCAGATCGATGGCGATGACATCGCCGCGGCCGAGGCCGTGCGCGCGCAGCAACTCGGCAAAGGCGAGCGAGCGTGCGTGCAACCAGGCAAACGAACGCGTGGCGTCGGCCGTGGTCAGGGCGATGGCGTCGGGCGTTCGGGCCGCGGCGGCCAGGATCCGTTCGTGCAGCGCCGGTCCGGCAATCCTGGTGCGAGGCCCGGTGCCGGCGCGGAACTGGGCGTCGCGGTCCGCGGCGGTGACCAGGTCGTGCGTCAGCGCGGCGATGTCGCGGTGCGGTTCGGTCAGGCCGGCGCGCAGCGCGGCCAGCAACGCCTGCCACCAGCGTGTGACCGTGGTGCGCTGCAACCGTCCCGTGCGCCATTCGAGTTCGACCCGGGGTGTCGGTCGCGTGACGATCCGGATCGTCCACTCGAACTTGCTGGCCCCGGTCGGCTCCTCGACCACCGACAGCGGCGCGCCGAGAACGCGGGCCGGCATCACCGGCAGGTCGAGGAATTCGAGCGACACCTGCACCAGCGGTGGTCGGCGCAGATCTCGTGGTGGGTCGCGCAGATCGACCAGGGTCGCGAACGGCACCTCGCCGTGGTCGAGCGCTTCGACGGCCCGGCGCTTCACGTCGTCGACAACCTCGGCGAACGTCGCCAGCGCGCGGACCTGCAGATGGACCGGCAGCAGGTTGACGAAGCAGCCGACCAGGTGTTCCAGGTCGGACCGCGTGCGCCCCGCGGTGACCAGGCCGAACACGACGTCGTCCGCGCCGAGCAGGCGTCGCGCCAACACGGCGAAGGCAGCCCCGAACACGTGCAGCGGCGTGCAGTGCCGGGTCGCGGCAAATGCCTGCGCCTGCGCCCACAGGTCGCCGGGCAGCGGTTCGGCCAGGCGTTCTCCGGCCCAGACCGGCAGCGCGCGGTCGGCGTGATCGACCGGCAGGTCGAGCGCAACCGGTGCGGCCAGCAGGCGCGGGCGCCAGAACTCCAGTTGCCGCTGGCGTCGGGCCGTGACCTCGGCGGTGCGTTCGTGCGCTGCCCACGCCGACAGCGGGAACGACAACTCGGGCATCTCCGGCGGGCGGTCCTCGGCCAGCGCGGTCAGCAGTTCGGCCAGATCGCGCGCGAGCACCGCCAGCGACAGCCCGTCGGCGGCCAGATGGTGCAGCACCAGCAGCAGCGTGGTGTGGTCCTCGGCGTGCGCTGCCAGCGCCCGCAGCGGGGTCTGCCGTGCCAGGTCGAACGGCTTCCGGACGAACGCCGGCAGCGCCGCGGCCAGGGCCGCGGTATCGGCGGCGATCTCGATGCGCGGTGGCCCGGCGTCGCGCAGCGTCGGCGGCGCGGTCGTCGGATCGATGCTGCAACGCAGCGGTTCGTGGCGCTCGACGAGTCGTTCGAGCGCGCGCTGCAGCAGTGCGGGCGGGAGCGCCGTGGCGAACTCGATGCGGCCGGCAAGGTGCCAGGCCGGGGACTCGGGCTCGAGGCGATGCAGGAACCACAGTCGTTCCTGCGCCAGGGTCAGCAGGCGCGCGGCGTCGGCCGGCACCGGTGCAACCGTGGTCGCCCTGGTCGTGGTCGCGGTGGCGCAGGCCGCGGCGATGCCCGCGACCGTGGGGGTGGCGAACACGGCGCGCAGCGGCAGCGCGATGTGCAGTCGTTCGTGCAGACGGGCGCACAGACGGGCGGCGAGCAGCGAATGGCCACCGAGCGCGAAGAAGTCGTCGGCAGCGCCGATGCCGGTGCGGCCCAGCAGTTCCTCGAAGATCGCGGCGACGACGGTCTGGGTGCCGGCGGCCGGCGCCACGTGGGTCGCGCCGATCGCGACTCCGGGATCGGGCAACTGCCGGCGAAGCAGCTTGCCGCCCGGTGTGCGTGGCAGCGCGGCGACGAACGCGAATGTGCCTGGGATCAGCGCCGGTGGCAGGTCGTCGCGCAGGGACGCCTGCAGCGACCGCACGAAGTCGTGGGTGATCGCGCCGCGGAATGGTGTCGAGGCCAGATGGGCATGGGCCCGGGCGAACGCCGCGGCATCCCAGTCCGGGTCGCGATGGGCCGCGGGCGTCGTTGCCGGTGCGGCGAATGCGATCATCATCATGCCCGGTTCTGCCGGGGCACAATGCAGCCACCCAGCGCCGGCCGCCGCGGCCATGCCGTGCAGCGCGGCGACCGTGGGCGCGTTCGCCAGTTCGCGTTGCCTGCCGAGGACGAACGCACGGGCGGCGGTGGCATCGGCGCCGGCGAGGCGCTCGTCCGCGAGTGCGCCGAGCAGGTCCACCCAGGGGCGCGATCGCGGTTCGATCAGGGTTGCGGTGAACGGTGTGCCGGCGGCAATCGCGTGCGCGAGAGCGGCTGTCGTGACATCGATCAGTGCGGTCACGGCGAGCGGTGCTGGCACCGTCCCTGCCAGCAAGGTGACATCGGCGCGGAAACGCGTCAGTTCGTCGTCGTCGGCCCGGGCATGCAGTTCGATCCTGGCGTCGGTCAGCACCGGGTGGCACGCGGCCAACGCGGCGAACGCCGCCGGCGCGAGCAGCAGTTCGGGATCGCGGCGGCACCGATCGTCGATGCGCCGCAACAACTCGGCGCTGGTCACCGTCGGCTCGGCGCGCGCGAGTTCGACGCTGGCGCAGAACGCGCGGTGCAGCGGCAGCAGCCGGACATCGCCGACGAACAACACGCCACCCGGCTGCAGCAACGCGGCGGCACGGTCGAGCACCGTCAGCAGCGCCTCGAAGTCGGCGAAGTACTGCGCGACCGAGTTCAGGATCACCAGGTCGTACCGCGCGTCGGCCGGCAACTGGCGGTCGAGTTCGTGCAACGGGCCATGGACCAACGTCGCGTGTCGGCCGGCGTTCTCGAGTCGCGTCCGAAGCTGCTCGAGCACGGCCGCACTGGCGTCGATGCCGGTGACCGAGCACCCGGCCGCAACCAGTGGCTCCAGCAACAGACCCGAACCGCAGCCGAGATCGAGGACCTCACGCGGCCGCCTGGCCAACAGCTTTGCCACGGTCGAATCGCGCCAGGCGAGCAGCGGCGCGCGCGGCAGCGGGCGGCCGGTCGTCGAGTCGATCCAGCCGCGCAGATCGTCGCGCAGATCGGCGGCGTCCTGCGGCTGGCGGTAGGTCTGCTCCCAGATCGCGGTCCACGCGTCGGTGTGCGCGGCCAGGTCCGGAGTCGAGTGCCTCGGCACGAGCCACGCACACAAGCGTTGCGGGTCACCGGTGCCGCGCACGTCGACCGCCGCATCGGCGACCGTCGGATGGCGGCGCAACGCCGCCTCGATCTCTTCGGGTTCGACGCGATGGCCAGCGATCTTCAGTTGCGCGTCGCCGCGACCGAGGAACAGGAAATCGCCGTCGGGCAGGCGGCGCACGCGATCGCCGGTCCGGTAGAGCCGGCCGTTGCCGAGGGGATCGTCGACGAAGCGCGCCGTGGTCGCCGCCGGCTGGCCGAGGTAGCCGAGCGCGACGCCCGCGCCGCCGATGCCGAGTTCGCCCTCGGTGCCCGGTGGCAGCGCGTGACCGTCGCGATCGAGAACGCGCAGCCAGGTGCCCGGCAGCGGACGGCCGATCCGCGGCGGCGCCGCGCCGATGCGCCACGCCAACGACCAGACGGTCGTCTCGGTCGGGCCGTAGACGTTCCATGCCTGTCGGCAAGTCATCGCCAGGAAGGTGGCCAGATCGGCGGGCAGGGCCTGGCCGCCGGTCAGCACGCGCAGGTCGCGGCGACCCGGGAAGCCATGCGCTCGCACCAGCTGCCACGTCGGCGGTGTCGCCTGCGCCAGCGTCACCGCCGGCTCGGCAAGCAGCGCGGCGAGCCGGATCGGATCGCCGACGGCCGAACTGTCCGCCAGTCGCACCGCGCCGCCGTGCACGAGCGGGGCCAGCAATTCGAGCAGCGCGATGTCGAAGCCGAGCGTCGTGATCGCCAGGCACGTGTCGGCGGGGCCGAGTTGCAGCACGTCGCCGATCGCGAGCAGGAACGCGAGCAGCGCCCGATGCGGCACCACGACGCCCTTCGGTTCGCCAGTCGAGCCCGAGGTGAACAGCACGTAGGCCGGTCGTTCGCCATCAGCCGGCAGTTCGGGCTGTCCGCCGTCAGCCGCCGCTGGCAAGGCATCGACCAGCGTCACTGGCAGGTCGGCGGGCAACGCCGCGGCGGTCGCCGGGTCGACCAGATGAAGTCGCGCGTTCGCGGCCACCGCAAGCCGGCGCTGGCGGCCTGGCGGCAAGGCGGCATCGATCGGCACCCAGGCGGCCTGGCAGCGCCAGATCGCGAGCAACCAGGGCACCAGGTCAACCGAACGCGACAACGTCACCGCGACCCGATCGTCCGGCCGCAGGCCGGCGGCACGCAGGCGGTCGGCGAAGGTGGTGGCGCGCGTGAGCAGTTCCGTCGCGGTCAGCGTTGCGGTGTCGGTGGCGAGCACGACGCGCTGGCCGGCGTTGCGCAGTCGCTGCTGCAACAGGGCGTCGACGGTGACCACGCCGGTCGCCGGCAAGGGCGGTCCGACGTCGCCGGTGCGCAGCCGATCGCCCTGGTCCTCGTCGAGCAACGCCAGATCGGCAAGCGGGAGATCGGGTGCGGCCGCACCGCACAGCAACAACGAACGGACCGACCGCAGCCACTCGGCGACGACGTCCGGTTCGAATCGCCGCGCATCGAACTCGAATTCGAGCCGCGTCGCAGCCGCTTCGGCGCGCACGTACAGCGTCAGATCGAGCAGCGTGCCGGCGACCAGTTCGCGGTAGTGCGGCTGGACGTCGCCGAACGACAGTGCGTCGGGGGCAAAATCGACGTGATTGCAGCCGATCTGGAACAGCGGATGGCGGGTCGGATGACGCTCCGGCGCCAGCCCCTCGACCAGCTTCTCGAACGGCACCTGCTGGCGGTCGTAGGCGCGCAGCGTCGCGTCCCTGGTGCGGGCGGCGAGTTGGGCGAACGTGATCGCGCCGGTCCAGCGGATGCGCAGCGGCAGGCTGTTGACGAAGAAGCCGACGGCATCGTGCAGGCCGGGATCGGAACGGTTGGCGGCGAGGGCGCCGAGTGCGAAGTCGTCGGCGCCGGTCAGCCGGTGCACGAACGCGGCCAGCGCGGCCGCATGCAGCTGGAACGGCGTGATGCGCAGGTCCCGGGCGGCAGTGGCGAGCGTTTGCCGTTCGTCTGCAGTCAGCGCCAGTCCGACGCGGTCGCCGCGCGCCGGTTGGCCCTCGCGCCGTGGCTGTTCGTTCGGCAGGGCCAGCGCCGGCAGGTTGGCGAGTTCCTGTTCGGCGGCGCGCAGCTGGGCCTGGCCGGCGGCGCTCTGCAGCCAAGAGCGCTGGGCTTTGCCGAGCCAGGCGGGGTCTGGCGCCGGCGGCAGCCGTTCACCGCGGTAGGCGGCGGCGAGTTCGCGCGCCAGCACGCGCATCGACAGGCCATCGACGGCGACGTGGTGGATGCAGAAGGCGTGTTGCCAGTGCTCGTCACCAAGGCGCAGCAGGCATTGGCGCAGCAACGGCCCACGAGCCAGCGCGAAGGGCGCCTGCAGCAGTTCGTCGAGCAGCCGCTGCTGGCGTCCTTGCCGCTCGTCGACCGGCAGTTGGCGCAGATCGTGCAGTGGCAGGTCAGCAGAGAATGGTGGCAGCACCTCCGGACGCGGGGTGCCGTCCGCCGCCGGCAACACCGTGCGCAACGCGGTGTGCCGTGCGATCAACATCGCCACCGCCGCCCGCAGGCGGTCCGGTGCCAAGGGGCCATGCAGGTCGATGACGCCGGCGACGTGGTGCGCCGGATTGCCGGGCTCGAGTTGTTCGAGGAACCAGAATCTCTGCTGCGCGAACGTCGGCAGGCCGTCGTCGGCATCGGCCTCGGCTGGTCGATGCGCGCGCAGCCGGCGCAATAGTTCGGCGCGCGCCTGCGCCGCGGAGCCGGAGTCGTCGCGCGGCGGCGTGGTCATGTCGGTTCGGGCGGCGGGGTCCGGGCGAGCCACTCCGCGACCTGGGCGTCGGTCAGGCCGGCGATCCAACATTGCAGCGTGGCGTCGTCGGCGTCCCTTGGCGGCGTCGACGCGCTGGCCAGCAGTTCGCGCGCGAGGGCCTGGCAATCGGTCGCCGCAAGCAGCAAGGCGAACGGCGCCTCGAGGCCGAGGTCGGCGCGGATCCGCAGGCGCAGATCGGTGGCCAGCAGCGAATCGAGGCCCAACGTGGCCAACGGGGTGTCGGCGCGCACGGCGCCGCCGGGCTGACCGAGAACCGCCGTGACCGCCGCGGCGAGCGCGGTGGCGAGCCAGGCCTGGCCTTCGTCCCGCGGCAACGCTCGCCAGCGGGCGATGTCGTCGCTTGGGGCGGCGGCACTCGTCGGCGCGAGGTCATGCAGCGCTTGCCGCACGGTCGCTGCGGGCCAGCGGGCAAAGCGGGTCCAGTCGACGTGCACCAGCGCCGCGTCGGCGATCGGCAGCCGCAGCGCGCGTCGCAGTGCCGTGCCGATGTCTTCGATGCGCAGCGGGGTGATGCCGGCCTGCCGCCATCGCTGGCGCAACGCCGGGTCGGCGGCCATGCCACCTTCGGCGATCGGCCCGAACGCGAGCGCCAGCGCCGGCAGGCCGGCGGCGCGGCGTTGGTGGCACAGACCGATCAGCGCACCGTTGGCGGCGGCATAGGCGGACTGGCCGACGTTGCCGAACCACGCCACGGCCGAACTGGCGCAGACGAAGGTGTGCAGTGGCAGCCGCGAGGTCGCTTCGTGCAGCCATTGCGCGCCGAGGACCTTGGCCGCCATCGCGGCGCGGATGCGTTCGGCGGTCAGCGCGGGGACCAGGGCATCGTCCAGGCTGCCCGCGAGATGGAACACGGCTCGCAACGGCGGTGTCGCCGCGGCCAGCGTCGCGACCAGTTCGTGCACGGCAGTTGCATCGGTCACGTCGAGCGTCCGCACGGTGAGGGTGGCGCCGAGCGCGCCGGCCTGCTGCCGCAGTTCGGCGTCCGGCACGGTGGCGCTCCGCGAAGCCAATACCAGATGACGAACACCGGCACGCAGCAACCACGCCGCCAACGCGGTGCCGAGGGCGCCGGTGCCGCCGGCCAGCAGGAACGTGCCTTCGGTTGCCATCGGCATCGCGTCGTCGCCGCCAAGGGGCAGGCGGCACCATCGCGGCCGCAGCAGCCGTTCGCCGTCGATGATCCGTTCGCCCGGTTCGCCGTGCAGCGCGGCAAGCAGCGTCGGCAGCGCCGCCGATCGGGCCACCAGCAGGCGCAGGTCGAGTTGCGGCTGCTCGACCGCCATGGCGCGCACCGCGGCACGCACCGCCATGACGGTCGGTGACTCGGTCGGCGGACTGGCGACCAGCACGCACAACTGCCGCACCTCGGCGGCAAGCGCGGCGCGCGCGGTGCTCAGCAGGGTCACGCTGGCGTCGATCGGAGGGCTGGTGGTCGCGACGAAGTGCAACCAATGCGAGCTCGGCGCTCCGTCCGGCACGACGGCCAATCGGGACCGCCATTCCTCGGGAAAGGCCGAACCGGTGAGCCGCCAGCGCAGCCCTTCGGCCGTCGTCGGTGCGGCCGCGGTGGCCTGGCATCGATCCTCGAGCAGCAGTTCGACAGCCGCGGTTGGCGTGGCGCGGCCGATCCACGCGGGCACCCGTTCGAACGGATACAGCGGCGCGTCGACGATGCGCCCTGGCGCGAGCAGCCTGGGCAGCGCGGCGGCGTCGCCGCGGACGAACGCCTGCGCGGCGGCGACGACGGCAGGATCGTGGTGGGTGCCGAGCACCTGCCCGGCGGCCATCGCCCCGAGATGCGCCCCGAGTTCGGCGACCGTGTTGCCCAGCGCAACGGCACGCACGCGCAGCAGGCTGCGGCCTTCGGCCGCCGTCCACACCAGGTCGACGAGTTCGTCGTCGGTGGCGCCGCGCAGCCGTTCTTCCCAGGCAAGCGCCAGGGTCCCGAGGGCGCTCGGCGATGCTGCCGACAACGGCAGCGCCAGGACCGGTCGCGTGCGGACCCGCTCGCCGCCGGCAGGCGCGGCGCCGAGGATCACGTGGGCGTTGGTGCCGGAGAAGCCGAACGAACTGACGCCAGCGCGCCGCGCGCCCGGCGGCCACGGCGTCGGTGTCGTCGGAATGCGGATCGGCAGCCGATCCCAGGGCACATGCGGATTCGGCCGCTGCAGGTGCAGATGCGGCACCAGGTCGCCGTGTTGGATCTGCAGCATGGTCTTGGCGACGCCGAGCAGGCCCGCCGCCGCTTCGGTGTGACCGAGGTTGGTCTTGCTGGCACTGACGAACAGTGGACGGTTTTCGGCATGCGCCGCCGCAAACACGCCGGCGAGCGCGCCGATCTCGATCGGATCGCCGAGTGCCGTGCCGGTGCCGTGCGCTTCGACGAAGTCGATGTCGCCCGGCGCACAACGGGCGGCGGCCAACGCGGCCCGCAACACCGCCTCCTGGGCCGGACCGTTGGGCACCGTCAGTCCGGCTGAGCGACCGTCCTGATTGACCGCCGAGCCGAGCAGTTCGGCGCGCGCCCGCAGGCCACGCTGGCTGGCGAACGTCCGGGTCGTCAGCAGCACCGCGACCGCGCCTTCGCCGCGACCATACCCATCCGCACTCGCATCGAACGTCTTGCACCGGCCATCGGGGGCCAGCATCCGGGCATGCGAGAACGATGCGCTGGTCAACGGCGACAGGATCGCGTTGACGCCCAGCACCAATGCCGCCTGGCACTCACCGCGCCGCAGACTCTGCGCCGCCAGGTGCAACGCCACCAACGACGACGAACACGCGGTGTCGAGCGCCACACAGGGCCCGCGCAGGTCGAGCAGATAGGCGATGCGACCAGCGGCAACGGCGTGGTTGGTGCCGGTGCCGGCATGGCCGGTGACGTGCTCGGGCGGCAGGTTCTGCACCAGGTGATAGCCGTAATCGACCGTGCTGATGCCGAGGAACACGCCGATCGGCGTGCCGGCGACACGCGCTGGCGGCAGCCCCGCATCCTCGAACGCATGCCAGGCGACCTCGAGCAGCAGCCGCTGCTGCGGGTCCATCAGTTCGGCTTCGCGCGGCGCGATCCCGAAGAACGCGGCATCGAAACCGCGGATGTCGCCGAGCAGCGCGGCGCGGCGGGGGGCAATGCGGCCCGGCTTGCCTGGCTCGGGGTCGTGGAACCGATCGACGTCCCAGCGATCGGCGGGGATCTCGTCGGCGACGTGGCCGCCGCGCTTCAGGAACGACCACAGCTCGGCGGCAGAGTCGATGGTTCGCGGCAGCCGGCATGCCAGTCCCACGATCGGCAACGGTGCGTGATCTCTGGCCTCGAGTTCGTCGATGCGCTGCTGCGCGCGCTGCAGCTCATGCAGGGCCCTGGCCATCAGTTCGCGATGGTCCGGCGTCATCGCCGCTGCTCCATCGCGCGGATCTGTTCGGCGAGTCGCGCTGCCAACGCCTCGGCATCTTCCGGCACGGCGGCTGGCGCCACCGGTGTCGTCGCCGTCGGCGTCGCCGGCGCACCCGCTGGCAGCAGACGCAGCAGATGCGCCGCGAGCCGTTCGAGGTCGGGATGGTCGAACAGCAGGGTCGCGGGCAACGGCAGATCGAGGCCTCGACTCAACTGCGTGCGCATGTCGACGGCCAGCAGCGAGTCGATGCCGAGTTCGCCGAACGTCCGCGTCGCGTCGAGTTGGGCCGGATCCGGGTGCCCGAGCAGTCGGGCGAACGCCGCGCGCAGATGCTGGCGCAGGTGCGCGAGTCGCGCGTCGGGTGCCAGCGCTGCGAGTTCGGCCGCCAGGGTGCCAATCGCCGGGCCGGCGCCAGTCGTGGGCGGTTGCGCGGCCGCGAGGCGCCGCAGGAACGGCGGTACCTGCGCGCCGCCCTGTCGCAGGAACGTCGCCCACCGGATCGGCAGCAGTGCGATCTCGGCGCCGCCGCGGTCGAGCGCCGCCAGCGTCGCCGCGGCACCGGCTTCGGGTGCGATGGCATCGACCCCGCGCGCGCGCAGTGCCTCGGTGGCCGGCGCCGCCATCCGCGCGGCCATGCCGGCCTCGGCCCACGGGCCGTAGGCGACCGCGACGGCGCGCCGACCGCGTCTCGTCAACGCCGAGCAGGCGGCATCGACTGCGGCGTTCGCGGCGGCGTAGGCGGTCTGGCCGGTGTTGCCCAGCCAGCCCGCCATCGACGTCGTCGCCAGCACGAAGGTCGTCGGGTCGTCGGCCAGCAGTTCGGTCAGATGCCGCAGACCATCGACTTTCGGGCGCAGCACCGCCAGCGCCGCGGCGCGTTCGAGGTCCTGCAACAGGCCATCGCGCAGCACCCCGGCAGCGTGCACGACACCGCCGACTTTCGGCATCGCCGCGCGGATCGCGACCAACGCCGCCGCGAGCTGTGCGCGGTCGCCGACATCGGCCGCGAACGTCCGGATCGTCACGCCGTCGATCCCGGGCACGTCCGCGGCAGTCGCGCTGCGCGCGATCAGCGCCAGATGACGCGCGCCGCGGGCCACGAGCTGGCGGGCGATCGCCTGCGCGACCGCGCCGGTGCCGCCGGTCAGTACGTACGTGCGGTCGGCAGCGATGACGACCGGTGCCGGCAGCGTCAGCACGATCTTGCCGACGTGGCGCGCCTGCGCCATGGCGGCAAAGCCCGCCGCCGCGCGCGCGATCGGCACACAGGTCGTGGTCACCGGCCGCACCTGGTTCGCGGCGAGTCCTTGCCGCAGCTTGCCGAGCAAACGCGGCACCAGCGCCGGATCGGCCTGCACGAGATCCGCCAGATCGAACAGGTGGTAGCGAACGTCCGGTCGCCGTGCCGCCACCTGCGCCGTGGTCCAGACCGAGCGCTTGCCGATCTCGACGAAGCGGCCACCGGTCCGCAACAGGTCGAGACTGCGCGGAATCGCCTCGCCGGTCAGGCAGTTCAACACGACATCGACGCCGTGACCGCCGGTGGCCGAACGGACCGCAGTCGTGAAGTCGCCACGGCTGTCGGCCCAAGCGGTGACCCCTTGATGGCGGGCGAACGCCGCCTTGCCGGCACTGCAGGTGCCGATCACGCGCGCGCCGCGGTGGCGACATACTTGCAGGGCAGCGAGGCCGACCCCGCCGGCGACGGCGTGGATCAGCACGGTGTCCTGTGGCCCGACGGTGGCCAGTTCTTCGAGCGCCAGCAGTGCGGTGCAGAACACCGTCGGCAGGCCAGCGGCGGCGACGAGATCGACGTTCGGCGGCAACGCGAACGTCCGGTCGGCGGGTGCCACGACGTGACTGGCGAGTGCATCGGTGGTCGACGCGACCACCGCGTCGCCGATCTGCAGACCCTGCACACCGGCGCCGATCGCGGTGATCGTGCCCGAACACTCGAAGCCGAGTGGTTGGGCGGCCGCCGACGTGATGCCTTGCGCCTCGCTGAACTCGCGCAGCATGCCGAGCGCATACAGCACGTCCTTGAAATTGAGTCCGGCGGCGGCGACGGCGATCGCGACCTGGCCGGGGCCCGGCGTCGGCTGCGGCACCGGTTCGGCCCGCAGACTGTCGAGCCGGCCGTACTCGTGGCACCGCAAGCGCCAGGATCCACCGGGCAGCGTCAGTTCGTCCGGCGCGCCAGCGCCCGCGTGCAGCCGGGCGCACCACCGCAGGTCGCCGCGCAGCGCCACCTGGTCCTCGGGGGTCGGCGCCTGCAGTTCGGCAGCCAGGGCAGCGAGGTTCGTGCGGTCATCGGTGTCGACGGCCCGCGGTCGCAGGTCCGGATGCTCTTGCGCGATCGTCCGCAAGGCGCCCCACAGCGCGGCGCCGGCAAGATGCGGCGGCGGGTCGACGACGTCGGCGGTCTGGGCGTTCCTGGTCAGCAGCAGCAGTTGCGCCGGGGGCGCTGTCGTGGCGGCGCGGCGTACGCTCGTGGCAAGCGCCGTCAAGGCCTCGGCGATCGCGGCCGCATCTTCGCCCGGCAACTCGCGCGCGTCGTGGATCAGCGACGTCGGCCCGGGCGTCGTGCCACCGGCCGCTTGCCAACCGTTCGCTGCCAGCGCCTGCTCGAGCTCGTGCGTGGCCGCCGGGTCCGGAGCCACGACCGTGAAGGTGCCGGCCGTCGTCGTCGTCGGTCGCGCCTGCCGCTCCCACGTTCGGCCGTGCCACCAGCGCTGCGCGGCATCGCCTTGGGCCGCGGTCGCGCGCACCAGCTGCAAGCCATCGACGGCAAACGCCACCTGATCGCCCAGCAGGCAACTCAGATCGAGCACCAGCGAGCGTTGCTGGTCGGACTGCGGTCGCGCCCGCGCGAGACAGCGAACGCCGGTGACGCCGCGTTGCCAGACCCGGACCTGCTCGATGCCGATCGGCAACCACGAGGCCTCGCCAAACGCCGCCGCCGCGAGCCCCGCCGCCTGGAAGCACGCATCGAGCAGTGCCGGGTGGATCACGAACGTACCGGCGTCGCCACCGGCTTCTGCCGGCAGCGCGACGTCGGCGATGATGGCGCCCTCGCTGCGCTGCAGCGCGCGGATGCCGCGGAAGGCCGGGCCGTAGTGCAGGCCGATCTGCGCATAGCGCTCGTAGATCGTTGCCACATCCACGTTCTCGCCGCCTGCGTTTGCCGCGACCAATGGGCGCGGCGCCGCCGAACGCGACAGCACCGCCGTCGCCTGCGTCGCGAAGCTCCGGTCGTCGACGACCTGCGCCAGTCGGAACGGCACCGCGACGCTCGCCGAACCGTCGAGCAGCACCTGCACTCGCGCCGGCGTTGCCGACAGCCACAGGGGTGCCGCGATCGCGAGTTCTCGCACCGTGCACGGGCCATCGCCGGGCAGCGTTGCCGCCGCCGCCAGCGCCAACTCGACGATCGCCGCCGCCGGCAAGAGCGCGCGGTCGCCGAAGCGATGGTCGTTGCACCACGCCGGTGCATGTTCGCTCACGGTCGCCGCGAACAACTGCTGGTCGTCGCGCAGCGCCATCACCGGCAACCGGTTGCCGAGCAGCGGATGCACGAATTCGCGGCCGGCGCTGCCGCGCATCGTCAGCCAGAAGCGACGTGGTGTGAACGCGTAGCCCGGCGCCTTGACGCGCCGCGTGGCGGTGCCCGCCAACGCGCCGAGATCGACCGGAACGCCGCGAACGTGCAGTTCGGCCGCAGTGGTCAACCAGCGGCGGCGGTCGCCGACGCCGGGTCGCAGGCTCGGGAAACCCGCTGGTGCGCCAGGCAACCGGGCGACGAGGCCGAGCAACGTCGGCGTCGCGCCGATCTCGAGCAGCAGATCGACGTCAGCGGCGGCGGCCTGCACGGCGTCCGCAAACCGGACCGGTTCGGTGATGTGCCCGACCCAGTGCTCGGACCCGACTCCAACCGCGGACGCGCGCGCGGCGGTCTTGCAGCTGAACCACGGCACCTGCGGCGACCGCGGCAAGATCCGCCGCGCCGCCCGTTCGAACGGCGCCAGCATCGGCCGCAGCATCGGCGAATGGAACGCGTGCGACACCTGCAGCGGCTGGCTGCGCAATCCGGCCGCCGCCAGCCGTTCGGCGAGCGTGCGCAGCGCCGGCTGCGGCCCCGCCACCACGACCTCGGCTGGGCCGTTGTGCACGGCGAACGCGCAGTCCGGCGGCAGTTCACCGAGCACCGCGGCGGCGCGCTCCGCGGTCGCGAACACCGCCAGCATCCCGCCCGGCAGACAGTGCTGCACCATCAGCGCACCGCGCGTCGCACACAGGCGCAGACCGTCTTCGACCTCGAGCGCGCCGGCGATCGCCGCCGCCGCGAATTCGCCGACGCTGTGGCCGATCACGGCCGCTGGCACGACGCCGACGCTGCGCCACAGACTCGCCAGCGCCCATTGCAGCGAGAACAACGCCGGTTGCGTGTAGTCGGTCCGGGTCAGCAGATCCTGCCGTTCGCCGAACAGCACGTCGCGCAGCGGCACGTCGCGCAGCCGGTCGAACACCCTCGCGCAGCGATCGATCGCGTCGGCGAACGCCGGTTCGGCCAGCAGTTCGCGGCCGGCGCCGGCGCGTTGCGCGCCCTGGCCCGAACACAGGAACAGCACCCGCGGTGGTGTTCTCGCCGCCTGGCCGCGCAGCAGGCCGGTGCCGTCCGCAAACGCCATCCGCGCCGCGGCGACCGAATCGGCGACGACGACGGCCCGCTGCGGGAAGTGCTGGCGGCCGGTTCCGGCGGTGAACGCCAGATCGGCGAGCTCGTCATCCCGGCGTGTCTCCAGGGCCGTGGCCCAGCGCGTGATCTGTGCCGTCAACGCCGCATCGTTCGGCGCCGACACCGCCAGGAGCTGCGTTCTGCCCGTCGGCAGCGCCCTCGGCACGCTCGCCGCCGCTTCGAGCACCACATGCGCGTTCGTGCCCGAGAACCCGAACGAACTGACACCAGCCCGCGCCGGTGCGCCGTTCCGCTGCGGCCAGGCGCGCCCCTCGGTCACCACTTCGATCTCGGTGCGCGTCCAGTCGATGTGCGGGTTGGGTCGTTGCAGATTGCGATGCGCCGGCAGGCGCCCGTTCTGCAGCGCGAGCACCGCCTTCAGCAGGCCGGAGATGCCGGCCGCCGCTTCGAGATGGCCGATGTTGGTCTTGACCGAACCGACCAGCAACGGTCGCCCGGCGGCGCGCCGGCCGGCAAACACCGCGTCCAGCGCCTGCACTTCGATCGGATCGCCGAGCGACGTTCCGGTGCCGTGGGCTTCGACATAGTCGATGTCGTCGGCCGTCAATCTCGCATCCGCCAACGCCGCACGGATCACCGC
The DNA here is from genome assembly GCA_016713175.1 of Planctomycetota bacterium. Lineage (GTDB taxonomy): Bacteria > Planctomycetota > UBA1135 > UBA1135 > UBA2386 > JADJPQ01. Next base: position 359,164 of record JADJPQ010000002.1, on the reverse strand, counting down.
CTCCTGGCTCGGGCCATGCGGCACCGTGAGTCCGCCCGTTCTCCCATCCTGATTGATCGCGGTGCCGCGGATCAGCGCATGCACGCGCAGGCCGCGCGCCAGCGCATCCGCCTCGCGCATCAACAGCACCAGGCCGCAGCCTTCGGCGCGCACATAGCCATCCGCCGCGGCATCGAACGTCTTGCAGCGACCATCGGGCGCCAGCATCCGCGCGCGGCACAAGCCGACGCTCGACAGCGGATCGATGAGCGTGTTGACGCCGCCGGCCAGCGCCGCGCGGCACTCGCCGCTGCGCAGCGAACGGATGGCCTGATGGACGGCGACCAACGAACCCGAACAGGCGGTGTCGAGCGCAAAGCACGGCCCGCGGAAGCCGAGGAAGTAGCTGAGTCGGCCCGCGGCGGTACTGATCGCGTTGCCGGTCGCATACCAGGCGTCCGAATCGGCGGGCAGCCGCGCGCACTGGGATTGGAAGTACTCCGACGCGCGCATGCCGACGAACACACCGGGTGCATCGCCGTGCAGTTGCGCTGGCGTCACGCCGGCGTCTTCCAACGTGTGCCACGCCACTTCGAGCAGCAAACGCTGCTGCGGGTCGAGCATCGTCGCTTCGACCGGGGAGATGCCGAAGAACGCCGCATCGAAGTCGCCGATCGCCGGCAGGAAGCCGCCGCGCCGCGTGTAGATCCGGCCGGGCGCCGCGGGATCCGGGTCGAACAATTCGTCCATGGGCCAGCGGCCCGGCGGTGGTTCGTCGATCGCCTCCCTGCCGTCGTCCAGCAGGCGCCAGAAGGCATCGAGATCCGAGCACTCGCCGGGAAACCGACACGCCATGCCGACGATTGCGATCGGTTCGCCGTCGTGCGTCGTCGCGGTCGGTGCCACCTTCGTCGGCACTCCGGCGGCCGGCCGAAGCACAGAGAGGAGCCAGTCGCACAGCCGCACGCAGTCCGGCTGGTCGAACAACAGGGTCGAGCGCAATTCGACGCCGAGCAGCCGTTCGAGGCGCGTTCGGAAGTCCACCGCGCGCAACGAATCGAAGCCAAGTGCGACGAAGCCGGTGTCCTGGGCCACGCGATCGGGCGGCAGGTGCAGGAACGCGGCGACCTCGGCGAGCAGCGCGCGCAGCAGCGCTCCGCGCGCCTCCGACAGCGGGGCGGACCGGACCAGATCGCGCAGGGCGGCGCTCGTCATGCGACGTTCACATGCGGACCAGCGCGATCAGCACGTCGGCTTCGGAGTAGCCGCCGCGATCGCCATCCATCCGGCAGCCGGTGCGCAGCAGCAGCAGGCGCTTGTGAGGCTTTGGGACGACTTCGCGGATCTCGAAGCGGCCGACGAACGAGTCGGCGAGCATCGGCTTGGGGAAGCGCACGTGGTAGTCGACGATCAGCACGTCGGGCAGCTGGCGGCGCCAGTACTCGTCGAGGTCCCAATGGCGCAGCTCGGGCAGCAGGCCGTGCTGGACGGCGCCGGCCAGGCCGGCATACAGCAGCTGATTGTAGGTGATGTTGAACTCGACGGCGTTGAAATGGCCGGTGTCGTCGATGTAGCACGAACCGCCGATGCCGCAGCGGCCGTGCAGGGTCACCCACGACTCCGGATCGTCGGGTCGCGGCGCCCGCTTGTCGCGGGCGTGGGTCAGCGATGCCTCGAACACGTACCGGCAGTTCTCGCGATAGGGCTGCAGCAGCCGCTCGAGCACGGCGGCTTCGAGCGGCACGGTCATCGTTCCGGTCTTCACAGGCGGGTGTCCTCGAGTTTGCAGCCGACATAGAACGGCAGGCCATCGTAGACGCCGATGCGATAGCTGCGGCTGGGCTGGCCGGGGGCGCCGCCGCCGGCCATGTGATTGAGCTGGCGGTTGTCCCAGAACATCAGGTCGCCCTTGCCCCACTCGTGTTCCTGGACGAGGTCGCTGCGGTTCAGGTGCAGGAACACTTCGCGCAGGACCGTCTGGCTCTGTTCGTGCGGCATGCCGTCGACGCTCATCGTGAAGCCTTCGCTGATGTAGAGCGCCTGTTCGCCCGTGACGGGGTGGGTGATGATCGCCGGGTGATGCGCGCCGGGGCTGTGCTTTCTGAACTCGGCCATCAGTTCAGCGATGGCGCGATCGATGTCCCACGGCTGGACCTTGTAGTACATCACCGCCTCGTGGAAACAGGTCGCGTTGGTCAGTGCGTCGCGCAGATGGGCGGGCAGTGTGCGCAGCGCCTGGACCATGTCGACGTAGCGGGTGACGCGGCGGCCTTCGGGGATGATCTTCGGGAACACGAACGTGGTCGACAGCGGCTCGTCGAAGAACTGGTAGTCGGAGTGCCAGAAGCGACCGGTGCTGGCGACGCCGACCTTCTTGCCGTCCATCGGGACGTTGGAGCTGACGAAGATCTCGGGGTGCCTGGGGTGGTGGTAGTGGGCCTGGTGGTAGATCTGCGGCTTGCCGAAGTTCTTCGCCATCGCGAGGTAGGCGAGGTCGTCGAGCTCGATGTTGCCGAAGATCAGCAGTTTGTGCCGGTAGACGAGCTGGCGGAGTTCGGTGGCTTGTTCGCGAGTGCAGGTCTTGGGATCGAAGCCGTCGACGCGGGCGCCGATGCGACCGGGTGGGGGTGGGGTGACCTTCATGGGCGAGGGCGGGCGACGGTTGGCCGACGGTGGCGGCGGACCGGCGGGGGGAGTGGGGAGCTTCGCCGGTGTCGGGGTGGGAGGGAAGGCTGGGCGGGGGGATTCGCGGGGCGGTCGGGCGGGATGGGGTGGTGGTTTGCAAGCGGGGTGCCGGGCTGACGTTGCCCACCAACGCTGGTTGCGTGCCAACGCGTTCTCCGATCTTCCGGTCACAACCACCGCGAGCGCCGGTTCTGCGGGCAGACCAAGGAACCGACCCATGAACCGACTGTTCGCCATCCTCCCCTTCGCCCTGGCGCTGCCAGCCCAGGCCCCGTCGCCGCAAGCCCCGCTGCTGCCGGCCTCCAGCAACCGACCGAACAGATGTTCGCCACCGGTGCCGACGGTTCGATCCTCGCCGCCGGCCACGACTATCGCCTGCGCTGAAACCCAAAGGCGCATCGTTCGAGCCCGACCTCGGCGCCGAGCAGCCGCACGCATGGCCGATCACCTGGCCGGGCGCCGTATCGCGAGCAGTACTGAGCGGCGGATCGGGGTGGGCGGGGTGGGGGCGCCCCCTTGCCCGGTGAAGGAAACGTGGCAGCATCGGTAGCGCCACCCAGCCGGCGTCCCCCTCCGTTCGATGCAGAAGCCCGCCCGCCTGACCTTCGTCGGCGCGATTCTCGCGATCCTCGCCGCGATCTTCTACCCGCAACTGATGGCCGAGGGCGGTGCCGCCACGGCCGCCAACCCTGCCACGACGCCGCCGCCGGCGGAGCCCGCGCCGCGAGCGGCGACGAGCCACCCGATCGGATTCACGTCCAAGCGCTCGTGGCAAGAACACTTCGACAAGCACGGCGCCGAGTTCGGCAACATCGACGCCGACGAGTACCTTGCCCGCGCCAAGGCGTTGCGTGACGCACCGCTGTCCCGCGATGTGCTCGAAAGCAAACGCCAGGACGGCGTCATCACGCGCTTTCACCGCAAGACTGGTGGGTTTGTCGCCTTCCACGCCGACTTGACGATCCGGACGTTCTTCCGGCCCGACGACGGCGAGGCCTACTTCAAACGCCAGTTGGATCGGCCATGAGTCGGAAGTCCGATCCGGTGGCGACGTTCCTGCGCGCGCGCGGCTGCCCGGCGTTCGTCGTCGACGGCGGCATCGAACGGCTGCTCGGCAACTGGGAGGCGCTGGTGGGCTCGCTGGCAACCGTCTGGCCGTTCGGTCTCGAGGACTGGTTGAACGATCTCGATGGCCGGCGTCTGCTCGGTGAGATCGCGACCGCGGTGTCGGGTGCGCTGACTGGCCCCGTCGGCGAACGGCTGCGTGCCGCCGACGCGCTGTTCAAGAAGCGCACTCGGCCACTGGCGCAGTGCCTTTGGGGACCGAAGGCCGCGGCGCAGCTGGGCATCACCGCGGAGGACCAGTGGTGGTACTTCCGCGTGCCGAAGAAGTCCGCCGTCGACCTGCTCGCCGAGGCCGGCCTCGCGCGGTAGTCGTCACTTGCCGACAAGCGGTTCGCAGCGCAGATCCGCCAGCATCGCGACGCCGTTGCTGGCGATGCCCCATTCGCCATGCATCGGCCGCGTCTCACAGTCCCAGGTCACCAGTTCGGTGCCACCGATGCTGACCGCCAGCGTCTTCCTGGTCACCGCGATGCTCAGGTCGAACGGCTGGTCGCCGGGCGGGCCGGGCGGCGGCCACCCGGCCATCGCGAGGTCCTCCCAGACCTGCTTCTGGTTCACCCAGCGCGAGATCGTCAGCTTGCGGCGCGACACCAGCACACCGATCAGGTCGGTGCCGTTCCAGTCGAGCTGGATGCGGAACTCCTGGTCGGTCTTGCCCAGGGTGGCGCGCGCCGCGATCCGGTAGTCGCCGCGCGGCGGCGGCGTGCGGCACCACATCGAAGCCGTGTCGGTCTCGGCGCCGGTGATCAGCAGCGCACCGTCGCGAAACTCGAACAGCGGCGAGTCGTGGCGATGGGTCAACGCGTAGCCGCGCAGCAGTTTGGCAAAGCGCGCATCGGCCTTGGCAGCCTCGCCGAGCAATCCGATGCAGAACTGCGAACGCTTGTCGGCGGGCGTGTCCGAACTGCTGGTGGCGGTGATCCGCGCGATCAGTCGCCTGGGCCAGTCGCTGGCGACCTGCGTCATCTGCTCGGTGATCGGACCAAGCCAGCGCTGCTGCCATTCCCAGGTTTCGCGACTCTTGCAGACTGGCACCCAGCCCACGAACCGGTCCCATCTGTTCTCGCCGCCCTCGACCACGATCTCGTGCAGCTTGACGCGCCGGTGATCCCACAGCGGCACCAGGCCGCCTTTCCGCGTCGGGTTCAGCAGCAGTTCGCCGACGTGCATGCCGATCGCTTCGACCGTCCATTCGTCCTCGTGCGGCGCCAACTGCATCTGCGCCGCCAGCCGACCGACCGCACGGACCAGGTCGTCGATCGCGACGGCCGGCAGGCCGATCTGTTCGAAGTCGGCGGGCGCCAGCGCCGGCCGCAGCCACAGATGGCCGGTCCGGCCATCTTGCTCCGTCAGGTGGTCAGGGATGTATGAACGCTTGCTGCGCGGCTTGATCACCCGTTCGTACTCGGCGCGATCGGCATACCAGTGCAGATTGGCGATCTGGAGTTTCGACGTGCCGAGCGCGCGGTCGACCAGCGGCCAGGCCTTCTCGGTGGCGGCCATCGCCGCCTTGCCGAGGGAGACGGCCAGCGCCGGTGGCAGGGCGCCCGAATGGAAGTGCAGGTGCAGGCGCTTGCTGCTGTGGATGCCTGCCGGTGCCTGGGCCGCCAGTGAGGCGCCGAGCGCCGCGATGGCAAAGGCCAGGAGCGATGGTCGCCGTTCCCTCATCGGCGGGAGTGTAGCGGGCGGACGGAAGCCTGGCGAAGGGCTGGTGCTTCGCCGCTGGCGGCTGCCCGGCCCGGAGCGCCCGATCCGGATGCGGCCGGCACCCGTGCTCGGGCAGACGCATGGTGGACTTCATCCTTCTGAGGAGGACAAGAGTTCCGATGAACATCCCTGCAGGAAGGCCAAATGGAATCCAACGACATCGGCTTGCAACAGCGCGTTCGCGAGTTGGTGTTCGGACGGGCATGAAGTCGACTTCCTCGCCCGCACTCCGGGCGGCAAGGCGGAGCTGATCCCATTCGCTGCCGATGTTCGCGAGCAGTCGACGGCCGAACGGGAGTTCCGGGCGTTGCTCGCGGCGAAGGCCGAGACCGGTGTGGCCTCCGCGCGGCTCATCGCGCTGACGACCGACAGTCTGCCGGAGCAGGTGCCGCAGCGGTGTTCGCGCGACTGGCGCGGCGGCGTGGTTCCTGGGCGCCGAGTGAATCGCGCGCGGAACCCTCGATAGCGAGAAGTCGCCCTCCCGCGCGCGGTCGACCGAGGCCGACGCTTGGATGGAGACGAACGGGCGGGCCGTGGTGATGTGCTACTCGTCGCTTCCCGTGGCTCGGAGATCGAGGCCCGGCGTGCGTTTCGTCTTTGCGAACCGCGGCGGCTACGCCGCGAGGCGGGTATGTTGCCGACACGCCATGAGCGTGTTTCCCGCCGCCGTCACCACGTTGCCCGAACTGATCCGCTGGCACGCGGACAGGACCCCTGACAAGGTTGTGCTGTGCGATGGCGATCGCACGACGACCTGGCGCGAACTCGACCTACGCAGCGCCAGCATCGCGCAGGCCTTGCTGCGGGAGGGCGTGCAGCGCGGCGAACGGGTGGCGGTGCTCGACCACGATCGCGACAGCGGTGTCGCGCTGATCTTCGGCATCGCGCGCGCTGGTGCCGTGGTGCTCGGTTTGAACTGGCGGTTGACGGTGCCGGAGTTGCAGTTCCAGCTCGAGGACGCAGGCGTCCGCTGCCTGTTCGTCGGTCCGGCGTTTGGCGAACTCGCGTTGGCGTTGACCGTGATGGTGCCGGCGCTGCAGCGCGTGGTGGCGATCAGCGGCGGCGGCCCGTGGCCGGACCTGGCCACGTTCGTGGCTGACGCGTCAGCCACCGATCCGGCCCTGTCGATCGGGTGCTTGGACCTGGCGGTGCAGATGTACACCAGCGGCACCACCGGTCGCCCCAAAGGCGTCATGCTGGCGCATCGCAGTTTCTTCGCGATCGTCGCGGCATTGCGCGACGCCGGCGATCCGTGGATCGGCTGGAACGCGCACGATGTCACGCTGTGTGGCATGCCGTTGTTCCACATCGGCGGCTTCTGGTGGACGATGCAGACGCTGAACGCCGGCGCTTGCCTGTGTCTCTTGGATGCGTTCGCCGGCTGGAAGGTGCTGCGCAAGATCGAGCGCCACCGGTTGACCAAGCTGTGTCTGGTGCCGGCAATGATCGGCGTCTGTCTGTCGGAGCCCGAACTCGCCGACACCGACACTTCGTCGCTGCAATGCATCGTCTATGGCGGCTCGCCGATCCCCAAGCCGATCCTCGAACGGGCATTGGCGGCGTTCGGTTGTGAGTTCGCGCAGATCTATGGGCTGACCGAGACCGGCAATACCGCGGTCTGTTTGCGGCCGGCGGATCACCTGCGGCCCGAATTGCTGCTGGCGGCGGGGCGGCCGTATCCCGGCGTTCGCGTCAAGGTGATCGATGGCGGCGGCAACGAGCTGGGGCCGCGGCAGGTCGGCGAGATCTGCCTGCATTCGCCGGCCAACATGCTCGGTTATCACGGCAGGCCGGACGCGAACGCGGCAACGCTGCGCGATGGCTGGATCCACACCGGCGATGCCGGGTTCGTCGACGCCGAGGGCTATGTGTTCGTCAGCGATCGGGTGAAGGACATGATCTGCAGCGCCGGCGAGAACGTGTATCCGGCCGAGATCGAGAGCGTGCTGGCCGGGCATCCGGCGATTGGTGAAATCGGCGTGATCGGCGTGCCCGACGACACCTGGGGCGAGATCGTGCACGCGGTCGTGGTGCCGCGGCCCGGGCAGTCGGTGACGCTGGCCGAACTGCTGGAGTTCGCGCGCGGGCGTTTGGCGGACTTCAAGCTGCCGCGCGCGGTGAGTTTCGCGACTGCATTGCCGCGAACGCCATCGGGCAAGATCAAGAAGGCGGAATTGCGCGAGCCGTTCTGGGCAGGGCGGGAGCGGCGCGTCCAGTGAGCGACCTGCTGCGTCGCTGGTTTCCCCTGTGGCGGCCACGGCCGGCCGCGCGCTGGCGGCTCCTGTGTCTGCCGTTCGCCGGCGGCGGCGCGTCGGCGTATCGCGAATGGCAGGATGCGTTGCCGGACATCGAAGTGCTGGCGGCGCAACTGCCGGGGCGCGAACACCGGATCCACGAGCTGCCGGTCGACGACCTGACCGCACTGCTGGCCGGTCTGCGGCAGGCCGTCGCGGCGCTGCCAGCGGGCGCGCCGCTGGGCCTTTGCGGGCACAGCTTCGGCGCCCTGCTGGCGTTCGCGCTGACCCGCGAACTGGTGGTTGCGGGAGCGCCACCCGCCGCATTGATCGCCACCGGCGCCCGTGCTCCGCACTGCCCGCCGCGCCGCATCCTGCATGACCTGCCACTGCCCGCCCTGTTGCAGGAGATGATCCGTCTCGGTGGCACGTCACCGCGCGTGCTCGCCGAACCAGAACTGCTGGCGCTGCTCGAGCCGATGCTGCGCGCCGACCTGCGCGTCGCCGAACGTTCGGTGTTGCCGGTCTCGCCGGCGTTGCCGGTGCCGATCGCGGTGTTCGGCGGCACCGAAGACCCGCAGGTCGCGCCGGCCGACCTGCAGGCCTGGAGTGCCGTGGCGGCGAACGGTTGCACGGTGTCGTTCGTGCCCGGCGGGCATTTCTTCGTCCGCGATGCCCGCGCCGAACTGTGCGCCCGGATCGTCGCGTTCCTGCACAGCCAGGCCTGAGTGCTCGCCCTCAAGTCGCGCGCGCAAAGCGCCGAAAGTCTGCCCGGCTGCGGCCTCGCCGGCGGCCAGCGACTGCATGGAATCCGTCAACCAGGTCAAGGAAGCGCTCTCCGCCCGTTCGCGCACGGCGACGTTGGACGAGCTCCGTTCCGAGGGCCGCAAGAAGGTCCGGCTGATCAAGGCCGAGCACGTCGCGCAGATGATCGCCGAAGCGGTGCACGCGGCGATCGAGAGTTCGGGCCTGCTGTCGCAGCAGGAAGTCGACCAGCTGATCGACAAGAGCCGCAACGAGTTCCGCGAGATCCTGAAGGAACGGCAGGCGGAGGTCGAGCGGGCCCAGGAGGTCGAGGACCGGCTGGCGGATCGCGAGCGCGAGCTCGAGCAGCTGCGTGAACAGTTGACGGCGGTGCAGCAGGACTTCGCGGCCGCGCAGGCCGAGATCGAGCAGAACCGGCGCACGCTGGCCGAGCTCGAGGAACAGACGGCAGCGGCGCCGGCGGCGCCCGCCGTGTCGGCATCGACCGGCGCTCCGCCCGACTTGCTGATGTCGCTGGTCAATGAACTGGCCGGCCTGAAGGCGCAGCTGGCGATCCAAGGGGCGCCGCAGCCGGTGGCCGCAGCGGCGGCGCCGGCACCGGCGCCCGACTTCACCGCCGCGCTCGAGAAGCTGACCGGCTCGCTGAACGACCGGCTCGAGAAGCTGGGTCGCAAGATGGGCGTCAGCGGGGCGGTCGAGGCCGGCGACGTCAAGTTCGACGGCATGTTCAAGGACGACGGCAAACAGCTGGAGTCGAACATGGACAACATCCAGGTCAAGCAGAAGGCGGGCGGCGGCATCGCCGCCAATCTCGCGCGGCTGAAGAAACTCAAGGGTGGCGGCTGATCGGGCCGGCCATCGTCGTGTCAGGAAGAACAGAGAAGCAACCAGTCATGAACCAACCACAGAACAACCGCGATCAAGGCGCCGACACCGCGGTCGCCCTCGGCAAGGGCCTCGATGTCGGTACTGCCAATCTTGCCGCGGCGGTCCAGAACGACGAGGGCGGCATCACGGTCACCGTCGAACGCAACGCGTTCCTGGACATCCCGAGCGACGTCTACAGCAAGAACATGCTGACGAAGCTCAAGGTGCCTTACGTCGTGCACAACGGCAAGCTGGTCGTGATCGGTGAAGCCGCGTTCGAACTCGCCAACGTGTTCGGTCGCGAGACGCGCCGGCCGATGTGCGATGGCCTGGTCAGCCCCAACGAGCAGGACGCCCTGCCGATGATGAAGATGATCATCAGCAAGATCCTGGGCGAACCGCGGGTGACCGGCGAGAACTGCTACTTCTGCGTGCCGGCGCCGTCGCTCGACGTCGACAACAACGTCGTCTACCACCAGGGCCTGTTCGAATCGATGATCAACAAGATGGGCTACAACGCCCACGCGATCAACGAGGCGCACGCGGTGGTGTTCGCGGAGCTCGCCGAGAACGACTTCACCGGCATCGGCCTGTCGTTCGGCGGTGGCATGGCGAACGCCTGCATCACCTACAAGTCGATCCCGTGCCTGTCGTTCTCGGTGGCGCGCGGCGGCGACTGGATCGACAAGAACGTCGCCAACGTGCTCGGCGTGCCGCGCAGCAAGGCGACCTACATCAAGGAACGTGGCATCGACATCCGCGATCCGAAGAGTCGCGAGGAAGAGGCGGTGGCGATCTACTACCGCTCGCTGATCAACTACGTGCTGCAGAACATCAAGACGCGGTTCGAGTCGGGGCAGAACATGCCGTCGTTCAACAAGCCGATCGATGTCGCCTGCGCCGGCGGTACGTCGCTGATCGGCGGCTTCATCGAGGTGTTCCGCGACGAGTTCGCCAAGATCGACTTCCCGCTGCCGGTGGGCCGCATCTTCCGTTCGGAAGAGGCGTTGACCGCGGTCGCCAAGGGCTGCCTGGTCGCCGCCGCGATCGGCGAGAGCTGAGCGGCAGCCGAGCCGGACCTGCGCGTCCGGCTCAGGCGGCCAGGGCTGCGTTCACAGCGCGCCGACCGTGCAGGTCATGGCGTTGGCTGCCGCCAAGTTGGCCGGGTTGTTGACCCCGATGACGAAGCCCTGGAACGACACGGTCAGACCGGCGAGGGTCGGCGTGTTCGGCACCGTGACCGAGAATCCCGCGCTCCGATCCGGTTCGACCGCGACGAACGTGATCGAGTCGGTGGCGACATACAGCGTGCATCCCGTCGCCCCCATTGGCGTCAGCGACATCGGCAACGGCAGGCCCGCGACCGTGGTGGTCGAGAAACCGGCGACGATGATCCCGAGCGACTGGCCCGCCGGCACGTTGGTGACCTCGACGACGCCGCGGGCACCGAGCCGGAGGAACTCGGAACCCGCCCGGAAACGCGTCGCGTGGGGGCCACACGCCGTGCCGAAGACCGAGCCGGTCGCCAGACGTGGCCGCGTGGTGACGCCCAGGGAGAACACCAGGCCCGAGCTGTGGGTGCCGTGCAGGCCGATGATCTCGTCCTGGGGCGCGGCCGCGAACGACGCGAGCGAACCCACGGCCTGACCGAACGCCTGCTGCTGGCCGTTGTGGCTCGACAGCCGCACGCCCACGACGATGCCGTTGTTGACCCAGATCTCGGCGCTCGCCAGGGCGTCGTGCGCGGCCACCGCGAAGCTCCCGGGCAGGCCGCTGGGGCCGCCGTGCCACGCGGAGGCGCCGGTCGGCGCGTGCCAACGATCCCGGTAACCCAGACGCACGGCATCGATGGAGCCGCCGTGGCGGAAATCGACGTTCGCCAGCTGCTGTCCGGCGGGCGCGACCTCGTCGAACGCGGTGCCGGTTGGCGTGCCGACGGCCGGCAATCGGGTGTCCTGGGCGCTGGCGACGCCGAGCAGGCACAGGGTCATCGTGGTCGAACAGAACAGACGGGTGAGAATTTGGTTCATTGGTTGCTCGTGGTCGTCGCGCCGCCGAGTGGCCCGGCGCCGGGCAGGCAAGGTGCCCGCATCCTACCGGGCGTCAGTCGGGCCGCGGACTCACGGCGATCGCGGAGAATTCGCCTTGGACCGACCGGCGACCGCGGGGCTCCGCGCTGGCGGCGACGCCGGGGGGGCCTACCATGGCGGACCGCATGTCCGCCACGTTCCCTGTCGAGTTCCGCGTGCCACCGGTCGATGCGGTCGCTCTGGAGACACGCGCCGCCGAACTGGCGACGCGATCGATCAAGAAGGCCGCCAAGGTCGCCGGTCTGAAGCTCGCGATCGCGATGATGGACCTGACCACGCTCGAGGGCATGGACTCGCCGGGCAAGGTGCAGCAGCTGTGCAGGAAGGCGCGGCAGCCGCTGCCGGGGCGCGCCGACGTGCCTTCGTGTGCGGCGGTGTGTGTCTATCCGGACCTGGTGCCGATCGCGGTCCTGGCGTTGGCTGGCAGCACGGTGCAGGTTGCGGCGGTGGCGACCGGCTTCCCGTCGGGCAGGACCGACCGGGCGACCAAACTGCGCGAGACGCAACTGGCGGTTGCGGCGGGCGCTACCGAGATCGACATGGTGATCGATCGCGGTGCGTTCCTGGCCGGTCGCTATGGGCAGGTGTTCGACGAGATCTGCGCGGTCAAGCAAGCGTGCGGCACAGCGCATCTGAAGGTGATCCTCGAGACCGGCGAACTGAAGACCTATGACAACATCCGGCGCGCGATCCGGATCGCTTTGCTCGGCGGTGCCGACTTCGTCAAGACCAGTACCGGGAAGGTCACGCCGGCGAGCACGTTGCCGGTGGTGTTGTTGATGCTGGAGGCGGTGCGCGATCACTATCTGGAAACCGGCACGATGGTCGGTGTGAAGGCCGCCGGCGGCATCCGGACGGCGAAGGATGCGTTGAAGTACCTGGTGCTGGTCAACGAGACGTGCGGGGATCGGTGGCTGTCGCCGCAGTGGTTCCGGTTCGGCGCGAGTTCGCTGTTGAACGACGTGCTGATGCAGCTCGAGAAAGAGCGGACGGGGCGCTATCAGCGGCCGGTGGACTTCAGCGCGGACTGAGGTCAGCGAGGCTTGCGCTTCCCGGCCGGGTTCGCGGGAAGTCTGCGGACGGTCGAGTCGGGTCGTCGCTTCACCGTGCGTGTGGACGATGGCCTCGAATTGTGCGAACAGATTGGCGATCTTGTCGGTGTCCATGGTTCGTTCTCCACTCATCAAGAGGGGGAACGGGGCATGCCGGCCGCGGAATCCGCGCCGACGTCGCGCCTCGAAGCGGTGGCGGAGTGGTGTTCTTGGGGCGAGGTCGCAGCGGGCCGTCCACGTGAACGCTGCCGTGGTCACGGGTGCGGGGCGACCGCGTTGTCGTGACCGGCCATGTCGGCGGGGACCATTTTGCTGACGTCAGCAGAATGGTCGGCTCGGGCTCGGTCCCCGCGGCCCTGGCGGGCCTGGAGCCGCGCGTTGCAGCGCGGGGGCATGGTCTCCAGGTCCGCTGCGGGGCACGGTTCACCGGCTCGACCGTGCAAGCCGACCGCCGCTCGCCTAAGTTGGCGGCGGCGCCTTCCGGCGCCTGCCGCCATGGTCAAGCACGACACCAAGCCCGCCGAAGCCCCGCCTGACGAGCGCCGCGAACTGACGTTCGGCAAGGTCTGGAACTACGCCCCGGCGCCCGAGAGCACCGATCACTTCGCGATCGCCGAACGCTACGGCCTGTTCGTCGGCGGCGAGTTCAAGAAGCCCAAGAGCGGCGAGTACTTCGCGACGATCAATCCCGCCACCGAACAGCCGCTGGCCGAGATCGCGCAGGCCGGCGATGCCGACGTCGCTGCCGCCGTCAGTGCCGCCAGGTCCGCGTTCCCCGCCTGGAGCAAGTTGCCCGGCGACGAACGCGCGCGCTATCTCTACCGGATCGCCCGCATCCTGCTCGAACGCGCCCGCGAGTTCGCCTGCCTCGAGACCCTCGACAACGGCAAGCCGATCCGCGAGACCCGCGACGTCGACGTGCCGCTCGCCGCGCAGCACTTCTTCTACTACGCCGGCTGGGCCGACAAGCTCGATCTCGCGTTCCCCGGCGCGCGCCCGCGACCGCTCGGCGTCGTCGGCCAGGTGATCCCGTGGAACTTCCCGCTGCTGATGGCAGCGTGGAAGATCGCGCCGGCGCTGGCGTGCGGCAACACCGTCGTGCTGAAGCCGGCGGAGACGTCGCCGCTGACCGCGCTGCGGCTGGCGGAAGTGTGCCAGCAGGCCGGCCTGCCGCCGGGCGTCGTCAACATCGTCACCGGCGATGGCCGCACCGGGCAGGCGCTCGTGCGCCACCAGGACCTCGCCAAGGTCGCGTTCACCGGCAGCACCGAAGTCGGCAAGGAGATCCAGCGCGCGGTCGCCGGCCGTGGCGTCGAACTGACGCTCGAGCTCGGCGGCAAGGCGGCGCACCTGGTGTTCGAGGATGCGGCGATCGATCAGGCCGTCGAAGGCGTCGTGCGCGGCATCTTCTTCAACCAGGGCCATGTCTGCTGCGCTGGCTCCAGGCTGCTGGTCCAGGAGAGCATCCACGACCTGCTGGTCGACAAGCTGAAAGCGCGCATGCAGCGGATCCGCGTCGGCGATCCGATGGACAAGAACACCGACATGGGCGCGATCCACAGCAAGGCGCAGTTGCAGCGGATCCGCGAACTGGTGGCCGCCGGCGAGGCCGAGGGCGCCTGCCTGCATCAGGCGACGTGCGCGCTGCCCGGCAAGGGGTTCTGGTTCCCGCCATCGGTGTTCACCGGCGTCGCCAGCAGTCATCGCATCGCCCGCGAGGAAGTGTTCGGCCCGGTGCTCGCCGTGCAGACGTTCCGCACGCCGGAGGAGGCGGTCGAGAAGGCCAACAACACCAGTTACGGCCTGTCGGCCGGCATCTGGACCGACAAGGGGGCACGGATCCTGTGGCTGGCCGAACGGATGAAGGCCGGTGTCGTCTGGAACAACACCTTCAACCGCTTCGACGCGGCGGCGCCGTTCGGCGGCTACAAGGAGTCGGGCTTCGGACGCGAGGGCGGCCGGCAGGGTCTGCGGGCCTATCTGCGCTTCGACGGCGCGCTGCAACCGGGGTAGGCGATGCGCAGCTATCTGCTGGCGAGTCTGGTGGCGGGGCTGGTGTACGCGATCGCCGGGCCGCTGTTCGTGCACCTGGTGCTGCCGCAGGAGACGGTCGACGAGTTCGTCGAGACGTTCCGTTCGATCGAAGGCGCCGCGGGCACCGATTCGGGTGAACTCGGCGTCTGGCATGTCGCCCTGGCGTTGGCGATCCGGCTGTTGTTCGGGTTCCTGACCATGGCGGCGTTCGCGTGGTTCTGGCGGGGGAGTTCCCGATTCCGTGCGGCGCGGCGGGCGGGGCTGGTGGCGTTGCTGGGCTATGTGGCGCTGCTGGGCCTGCAATTGACGCACGGTCTGTCGGTGCACGCGGCGTTGATCGCGTTCGGCTATTGCGTGCTGGAGACGCAGTTCGCGGCGCATCTCGGAGCGCTGGCCTGGCGCCAGGCACCGCCAAAGCCATGAACGCTCCGGCGACGCTGCCGCCGGGAACCCTGTTCACGGTGTTCGGACCGCTGCTGGCGATGGCGCTGTTGTTCGTGACGTTGATGTGGACACCCGACGGCGGTCCGGTCGGCGGTGACCGCGGGATCTGGTGCGTCGGCGCGGCGGTGCTGCTGGCGGTGTGGACCGTGCGGTGGCTTCTGCGGCTGCCGCGGCCGATCGGTGTGCTGCGCTGGTGCGCGGCGCTGCCGGCGTTGCTGCTGGCGCTGCTGCTCGTGTCGGTGTCGATCGTGACGGGCGTTCGCTGACGCTGTCGCAAGACCAAGGTCACCGATCGGGTCAGCCGCCGCTCGGCCGTTCCCCGGTGAACGGCGCGCCGGCGGCGATCCACGCGCGCAGCGCCTCGATCTCCTCAGGTGTCGGCTGCGGCTTCTTCGGCGGTGGCATGTGGTCGTCGTGATCGAGCGGCAACAGGAGGCGTGTCAGCATCGAGCTGTCGTCGGGCTTGCCGGCGACCAGCACGGCGCCGTTCTCGCCGCCCGCGGTGATCGCTTCCGGACTGTCGAAGCGCAGTTCGGCCTTCTGCTTCTCCTCGCCGTGGCAGGGCACGCAGGTGCGTTCGAGGATCGGTCGAATGCTGGCCTGGTACCAGGAGATCGCCGGACCTGTCGTGGCCGCGGGCGGCGATGGCGGCGTCGTCGGCGGCGAGTCGGGCGCGGCGGGGCCGGGCTGCGGCGTCGGTTCCGGTTTCGCTGGCTGTTGCAGCGGTTCCCACAGGAAGTTCTCGCCGTGGGTCAGGTTGCCGCCGAGATGGCCGGCCACCGCCATCGCGCCCATGGTCGTCAGCAGCAGCCAGCGGAACGGCGCCCGGCTCGTGAGTCCCGCCGCGATCGCGGTCGCCAGGCCCGCGCCCGCCATCGCGACCCCGGCCCAGCGGTGCGGGTCGAGGCGACCGGCGGTGAACTCACCTTCGTCGCCGAGCAGCCAGCCGGTCGCCGCGGCCAGACCGCCGGTGATCGCGGCCAACCACGCCAGCGTCAGCACGGAACCTCGCGGCGCCGGGCGGCGCAGCAATGCGGCGCCGAATTCGAGGGCGAACACGCCGCACCAGAGTCCGATCGGCAGGTGCAGCGCCAGCGGGTGGAGGCGACCGAGGAACTCGAGCCAGGGTTGGGCCATGCGCCGAGAACGTAGCACAGCCGGCCGGCGGTCGTTCGGCACACCGGGACCCACGTCGTCGGGTACCGCGATCAGGCCAGCAGGTCGGGAATGACCTTGCCGTAGACGTCGGTCAGCCGGTAGTCGCGGCCCTGATGGCGATACGTCAGGCGGGTGTGGTCGAAGCCGAGCAGGTGCAGCATCGTCGCGTGCAGATCGTGCACCGAGACCGGGTTCTCGACGATGTTGTAGCCAAAGTCGTCGGTCTGGCCCCAGGTGATGCCGGGACGGATGCCGCCGCCCGCCAGCCACACCGAGAAGCAGCGCGGGTGGTGGTCGCGACCGTAGTTGTCGCGCGCCAGACCGCCCTGGCTGTAGACCGTGCGACCGAACTCGCCGGCCCACAGGATCAGCGTGTCGTCCAGCAGTCCCCGCCGTTCGAGATCGCGGATCAGGCCGGCGATCGGCTGATCGACGGCCTGGCATTGCTGTCGCAGTTCGTTCGGCAGATTGCCGTGCTGGTCCCAGCCACGCATGTAGAGCTGGATGAAGCGGACGTCGCGCTCGGCGAGCCGGCGCGCGAGCAGGCAGCTGCTGGCGAACGTGCCGGGCTTGCTTGACCTGGTCGCCATACAGCGCCAGCGTCGCCTCGCTCTCGCCCTGGATGTCGGTCAGTTCGGGAACCGACATCTGCATCCGGAACGCCATCTCCTGCTGCGCGATCCGCGCCTCGACTTCGGGATCGAGCGTGCGTTCGGCCTCGTTGCGGTTGAACGCGGCCACCAGATCGAGCATCGCGCGGCGATCGGCGCGCTGCACGCCGGCCGGGTCCTCGAGGAACAACACCGGATCGCCGTTGCTGCGCAGCTTGCATCCCTGGTGGGCGCCGGGCAGGAAGCCATTGCCCCAGAAGCGGGCGGCCAGCGCCTGCATGTTGCCGAAGCCCTGCGTGATCATCACGACGAACGTCGGCAGGTTGCGGTTCATGCTGCCAAGGCCGTAGCTGGCCCATGCCCCGAAGCTGGGTCTGCCCGGTTGCTGGTTGCCGGTCTGCGCGAACGTGATCGCCGGCTCGTGGTTGATCGCATCCGTGTGCATCGAGCGGATCACACACAGCTCGTCGGCGACGCTGCCGAGGTGTGGCAGCAGTTCGCTGATCCAGACACCGTCGCCGCCGTTGTCGTGCCTGGTGAAGGCGAAGCGCGACGGCGCAATCGGGAAGCGCTGCTGGCCGGAGGTCATGCCGGTCAGGCGCTGGCCGTTGCGCACCGACTCCGGCAGGTCCTTGTCGTACCAGGCATGCAGGTGCGGCTTGTGGTCGAACAGGTCGAGCTGGCTCGGTCCGCCCTCCATGTGCAGGTAGATGATCCGATTGGCCTTCGGGGCGAAGTGCGGGCCGCGCGCCCGGTCGTCACCTCCAGGACGGGGACGCCCGGTGGTCGCGGCGAGTGTCGGCGAACGGTGGCGCCGAGCATGCCGGAGAGGCCACCGCCGGCCGTGAAAGAAACCGGCGTCGCGTCGGCGGGATCGACCGCGGGTCCGGGGAAGGCTGGGGGTGCATGGTCAGTCCAGGTAGATGGTGGCGTCGAGACTCAGCAGGGCGTTGGCGAGCATGGTCCACGCGGCGAGTTCCGCTGCCGACAGCGCCGGGTCGAATGGCGCCTCGCCGATGGCCAGCAACGCCGTGGCGTCGGCTGGTGCCGCCGCGAAGCGTTCGCGGTTCACGGCCAGGACCGCGAGCGCCCGCTGTCGCTGGGCGGCAGACAACGCATCCCCGGCAACGCGTCGGAACAGGGAAGTCAGCCGGCAGTCGTCGTCGGCCGGCGCCTGCAGCGTCCGTTGCGCCAGCATGCGCGCGGCCTCGACGAACTGCTCGTCGTTCCACAGCACCAGCGCCTGCAGCGGCGTGTTGGTCGACGGCCGGCGGATCGTGCAGAACTCGCGCGTCGGCGCATCGAACGTCAGCATCGCCGGCGGCGGGCAGGCGCGCTTCCAGTAGGTGTAGATGCTGCGGCGCCACAGATCGTCGCCGGCGCCGCGCTGGTAGCTGCGCGTGTTGGACTGCAGCATCGCGACCTCCTGCCACAGACCCTCGGGCTGGTAGGGTTTGACCGACGGGCCGCCGGGACGCTCGACGAGGAGCCCGGCGACGTAGAGCGCCTGGTCGCGGATCGCCTCGGCGGTCAGCCTGCGCCGCGGAAACCAACCGAGCACAGCGGTTGTCCGGGTCGAGCCGCCGCGCCGGGGCCGCGCAGGGCTTCCTTGCCGGAAGCGCGTGGCTGGTGACCAGGAGTCGTCAGGATCGCGCGCACGCTGAGGACCCGTGGTCGCGCAGTTCGAGCGCCAGCCAGTCGACGAGCTCCGGGTGGCTCGGCCACTCGCCCTGCAGGCCGAAGTCCTCGCTCGTGCGCACGATTCCGACACCGAAGACGAACTCCCAGAGACGGTTCACGGCACCCGCGCCGGCAGCGGGTTGTCCGGTCGGAGTCGAGCCAGTGCGCAAGGCCGGAGGCGGTTGGCGGTGCGCCGGCCGGCAGCGCGCCCAGCGCCGCCGGCAGCTCGGCGACATCGGGCGGTTCGTGTCGGGCTTGTCGTATTCGCCGCGCAGCAGCACATAGGTCTGCCGTGGCGTCGCCGCCTCCTTCATGACCATCGTCTTCGGCTGCTGGTTCTCCAGGTCGCGCAACCGTTGCTCGAGTCCCGTCACCGCTTCCTTGCGCCTGGCGTAGTCCGGCGAGAACCGGAGTCGCCACGCCAGCGTCAGCGCGGCGGTGGTGGCTTCGTCCTGCGCCGGTCCGGGCAGCAGCGCCAGCGGCAGGTCGCCGCTGAGTTCGCCATCGCGCGGTTCGCGGCGCAGATAGAACCCACCGGCGCCGCCGGTGTTGATCACCTTCATGACCAGCAGCGAGTGTCCGGCCGGCAGTGGCACGTCGGCGCGATCCTGATCGGCGGCGACCCCGCGATCGACGCGGTTCTCGGCGACGCGCTGGCCATTCACGTACAACTGGAAGCCATCGTCGCTGCCGAGGCTCGCCTTGCGGGTCCGCGCCGTCGGGGCGAACACGCGCGTCGCGACGTAGTTGACGACGGCGCCTTCCGGCAACCCGCCGTTGACCTTGCCCTCGGCGAAGCGGTCCTGATGGCGCCACTTGACCTTGCCGAACGACTGCTTCAGGTCGACGCCCGGCAGTTCGGGGCCGTGCGCGGTCTCGTAGGGATCCGGACCGGGGAACGGCGCCGCCAGATACCAGCCCGACAGTGCTTCCGGCAAGCGCGCCAACCCCGCCTCGGCCAGGCCGCTGATCGACACCCGGACGCGACCGAACGCGTGTTCGGCGTAGACCGAGTCGTAGTGCAACGCGACCTCGAGTTCGGTGCCGCCGGCGAAGCCGAACGGCTGCTCGGCCAGGAACAGCGCGCGGCGCGGACCCGGTGGCCGCTGATGGGCAGCAACCGCCCAGCCGCGATTGTCGTCGTTGGCCAGCGCGTTGACGACCTTGTAGTCGCCGTCGGCCTGCTCGATGTCGGCCCACGCCCAGGCCAGCCGGACCGGCTGCCGTTGTTCGGGATCGACGGTCGATACCGCGGTCACCTCGATCGATTGCAGCACGGCATTGCCGTTGGGCGCTCGCCCGACCTTGCCGCCGGGCAGGCTCGCATCGGTCAGGGCTTCGAGGCACAACAGTCGCTGGTCGGTGGCCTCGGTGCGCAAGCGCAACCGCACGACATCGCGGGCCGGGTTGGCGCCGGACGCCAGGACCGAACCGTCACTCTGCACCTGTTGCGTCGCGCCGCCGTCGCTGGTGGCGCGGGTCACCGGCGGCGTCGTCCAGGCCAGACCGCACTCCGTGACCAGTCCGTCCAGGAACGTCCGGATCTTCGCAGTTTCCTCGGGGTCGGTCGCGGCCAACTGTTCGCGCGCGGTCGCGAGTTCCTGCTGCACGCCGGTGATCTGCTGTTGCAGTTCCGGGGTCGCGACGGTGAGGAACGGCTCCAACGCGCGGTTGGCGTCGGGAATCTGCGAGTAGAGGCCAGGCTCGTCGTTGGTGTTGAAGAACGCGTAGACCCGGTAGAAGTCGTCGTGCGTGATCGGGTCGTACTTGTGTTCGTGGCAGCGGGCGCAGCCGAGCGTCAGGCCGAGCAGCACCGAGCCGGTCGTCGCGGTGCGGTCGACGGCGTACTCGACGCGGTACTCTTCGTCGATCGCGCCGCCCTCGTCGGTGGTGACGTGGTTGCGGTGGAAGCCGCTGGCGATGATCTGGTCCTGGGTCGCGTTCGGCAGCAGGTCGCCAGCGATCTGTTCGGTCACGAAGCGGTCGAATGGCAGGTCGTCGCGCAACGCGCGCAGCACCCAGTCACGCCACGGCCAGATCTGCCGGCCGGCGTCCATGTGGATGCCGCTGGTGTCGGCGTAGCGGGCGGCGTCGAGCCACTGGCTGGCGAAGCGTTCGGCGAAACGCGAGCGCCACGGTTCTTCGTTCAGCAGCCGGTCGACCAGCCGTTCGTAGGCATCGGGTCGTGAGTCGTTGGTGAATGCTTGCAGCTCTTCCGGGGTCGGCGGCAAGCCGGTCAACGTCAGGAACACACGGCGGCACAGCGTGGCCTGGTCGGCGGGCGGCGACGTGGGCACGCCGTGGCGCGCGAGATTGGCGGCGAGGAAGCGGTCGACCTCGTTGTGCACCGGGTAACCAGCGGGCGCGGCCGGCGGCGTCGGGCGGACCGGCGGTACGAACGACCAGTGGGCTTCGTAGTGGGCACCCTCTTGGATCCAGCGGCGCAGCAGCGCCTTGTCATCGGCGGTCAGCGGTCGCTTGTCGCTCTTCTTCGGCGGCATCACCTCGTCGGGATCGGCGTGCTCGACCCGGCGGATCAGTTCGCTGGCGTCCGGGTCGCCGGGCACGATCGCGGCGGTGCCGTCGCGCGCGGCGAGCGCATCATCGCGGACGTCCAGCCGCAGCTTTGCCTCGCGCGTGGCCGGGTCCGGGCCGTGACACTTGAAGCAGCGATCGGCGAGGATCGGCCGGATATCGCGGTCGTAGCGAACCGGGTCGGGAAGGCCTCTGCTCGGCGCCGGGGTCGGCGGCGCCAACAGGGTCGCGAGGACGGGGAGCAACAAACCGCTGCAGGCAAGACGGATGCGCATGGGGAGCCGTCCTGGCGGGGCCTTGCCAGAACAGTGTCATCATGCGGACGACTTGGATGGCTGTCCATCACCTCGGTCGCGCGTCCGCGCGTTCGCCGCCAGAGCGAGCGCGGTGGCGGGGCGGCGCAATGGCTAGCGCGCGCGTGCCAACTCCAGGTCGAACGGCGTGCCGGTGCCCGCAGCGAACGGCACGGTCGCCTGCGCCTGCCAGCCACGCCGCGCGCGCACCGTCACGGGATGATTGCCAACAGGCATGAACACCAGGAACTCGGCCACGCCATCGCGCAGCGGCAACCCGGCTTCCCACCGCCGCTCCCCACGTTCCTCCGCGATCGCCAACGACACCCAGCCACCGCAGTCGGCATCGGCCGGCGCGCGCACGCGGATCCGCCGCGGCAGACCGACCTGCAGTTCGATCCGCAGTTCCTTCCGTTCGCCGGCAATGACCGTGACCGGCGTGCTGGCGGGCGCAAAACCATCGGCCTGCACCTGCACCCGATAGTTGCCCGGAGCGACCGGCGGAGCCCGCCAGCCAGTTCCCTGCAGTTCGGTGGTGGTCGCCTCCCCGTTGCCGTCGATCAGCCGGACCGTCGCGGCGGCCGGCGGCTGACCGTCCGGACCAACGAGCGTGCCGAAGACGAACGCCGGTGGCGCGAACTGCAGATCGCCGAGATCGAGGCAGGCCCCCGGCTGCACCTGCACGCCCGGCAGCGACCGCGTCGGGTGATCCGGGTGCGACCAGCGCAGGTGGATCTCGCCGATCGGGATGCCGGTCAGCTCGAAACGGCCGGCGGCGTTGGCGCGATAGGTCGCACTGCGACGGCTGTCGTGCCAGATGTCGATCCGGGCCGCGACGCCGCGCCCGGTGCCATCGGTGATCGTGCCCGTGACATTGCCCATCGCCACGCGCGGGTCTTCGACGCGCAACACCAGATCGCGACTGCCGACGGGGACGTCGTCGAGCACCGCGGCCGCGAAGGTCATCAGGTCGGTGCCCGCCGGCCGCACCGTCACCCGCATCGTGCCACCACGCGGCAGACCGGTCAGCGAGAACGTGCCGTCCGCGGCCGTCAGCTTGCCGACCCCGCGGGCACCAGGGCCGAGGTCCTGCGCGACCACGCGCCAGCCGGCCAGCGGTTCGCTGCGATGGTCGACCACGCGTCCCGCCAGCGAACGTTCGGGATCGCTGGTCTCGAACTCGATGTCCCAGCGCGTCTCGGCGCCCGGGGCCAGAAGGTGCGTGGTCTCGACGTCCTGTTGGCCGGCTGCACGCGCGCGCACGATGGTCTCGCCCGCGCCGAGGTCGTCGAGGCGATAGCTGCCATCGGCGGCGGTCATCGCGACCTGGCTGCCGAACGAACGGAGCTCGCCGGTCCAGACCCTGGCCTGCACCGGTTCGCCAGCGGTGTTCCTGGCGGTGCCGACCAGGGCCGCGGGGCGCGGCAAGCGCAGCGTCATGTTCGCGGTCGTGCCGACCTGGATCAGGCTGCTGCCGGCTGCGGCGCCGTGACCGCGGGCGCGCACCTGCAGCTGCACCGGGCCGGCGGCCAGCGGCGGGGACAACAGGCTGCCGTCCTCGGCGGTCGCGAGCACGAACGTGCGGGCCGGGTTGCCGTCGCGAGCCGTGGGTGTCAGCGCGCACGAGGCGCCGGCGACCGGAGCGCCGTTGTCGCCCAGCACCGTGGCCCGCAGCTGGCCAGCGGCCGGCACCAGGACGAAGCGCAGGGGAACGGTGTCGCCGGGGTTGCCGTGCACTGGCCTGGTGGTGGAGGCGGCGAACAACGGGTGCGCGATCGCGATCAGTCGATGACCGCGCAGCGGTTCGATCGCGAAGCGGCCGTCGCTGCCGGTGCGACCGAGGGTCAGCAGCCGTTCGGCGGCATCGCCGCCCACCACTTCGGCCTCGGCGATCGGGCGGCCGTCGGGATCGGTGACCAGGCCTTCGAGCCGATAGCCGTCGACCAGCAGCAGTTCGACCGGATGGGTTCGTCCGGCCTCGACCGCGAACTGCACACTGCTGCCGCCGCCGGTCGAGGCCTGCCATTGGCCTGCGGGCAATTGCAGGACGATCACACCGTCGGCGTCGGTCCGCCGTTCGCGACGGCTGGACCAGGTCCCCAGTTGGTCGACCGATTCGATCGCGACAGCAAGCCCCTTGCCGGCAGGTTGTCGGTCGGTCGAAGCGGACTTGCGCGTCACGCGAATCCGCACTTCGCCGATGGCTTCGGTCAGCGTCGGGCCGGCGGCGCCGGGGCCTTCGGTGTGCTGCTGCAGCCCGGGCTCGCGAACGCTGGGATCCGTTCCGTTCGCCGTCGTGCCATTCGCCGTCACCGTAGTCGGCGTGATCGGTTGGGCAGGACTCAGCGGTACCAACGGCATCGTGACCGGCGCCCCATCCGCGTCATTGCCAAAGCACAACCACAGGCTGGCCGCGGTCAAGGCGACGAACAGGAAGGCGAGGACACGCTTCAAAGGACGGCGCCCCTACGCGCCGTCGGCCGTATCGGCCAAGGAATCCGGATCGGCTGCCGAGGAGGTGCCGGTCGCCGGAACCGCCGATCGCAACGGCATCAGACGCGCGCGCCGCGTTCCCACTCGCCGAGGAAGCGTCGCCGGGAACGGCGGTCCGGAAACCGGTCGGCGATACTGCGGACCAGACTGCGGACCGAGGCCAGTCGATCCGCCAGGGTCAATGCGCGCAGATGCAGCGACAACGGCAGATCGGTGGCGGCCAATGGCGCGATCGCGGCCTCGGTGTGCAGGCCGGCGGCCTCGTGGTCGCCGAGCTGGCGGGCGTGCCAGGCCGCGGTCACCTGCCAGGCGACGTTCAGCGATGGCAGATCGAGAGCAGCGACCGCGGTGGCGACGTCGGGGTCATCGCCATCGAGCCGGTGCAGGTGGATCCGCGCCAAGGTGGCGCCGAGACGGTCGCCGGTGTCCTCGGCGAGCTGCCACGCGCGCCGCAGCAGCGTGCGCGCTTCGTCATCGCGTTGCCGCCAGAACGCCCGTTCGGCGAGGAACAACCACGCCCTGGCGCCGTAGGCCAGGAGCGACAGCCGCGCCGCTTCGTCGGCCGCGATCTGCAGGTCCTGGACCGCGCCATCGTCGCCGAGCGCGGCGCGGATCTGACCGCGATACAGATGCAACCGCATCCGCACGCGTGGCAGGTGCCGGGCTTCCGGCTGCTGTTCGACCTTCTGCAGCGTCTTCAATGCGGTCGGGTAGTGATGGCGGAGCGCTTCCATCCGCGCCAGGTCGATCTGCAGGTGGCACCACAGGTCGTTCTCCTGGCGCGGCAATTGCCGCAGCGCGGTCTGCAGATGGCGCAGGCCTTCCTCGGCGCGGCCGAGGTAGAGCAGGATCCGGGCATGCATGCCGTGCGCCAGCGCGGCCAGCGTCGCCGTCCGGTCGTCGCCGTCGCCGTCGAGTTCGCCATGCGCTTGCTCCAGCAGTGTGCGCGCCTCCGGCATCCTGCCGTCGTTGAGGGCCAGACCAGCCAGGCCGGTGCGGGCCTGCCCGCGGGCCACCGGGTCGTCGGTTGCGTGTTCGCCAGCCAGCTCCAGCGCCTGCTGGAACGTGGTCGCGGCGAGGTCGGCCTGGCCGGCGCCCTGCCGCGCCCGCGCCCACAGCAGCAGGAACCGCAGCCGTTGGCGTCGTCGGGACGGATCGTCGGGCAGCTCTTCGAAGTGGATCCGGAGGCGCGCGGCGATGCGCAGGCTGGTGCGGCGCGAGCCGGACGCGACCAGTTCCTCGAGGCCTTGCAGCAGCGGATCGACGCAACCCTCGTGATCGAGCGCGTGCGATCGGTGCAGGCCGATCGCCAACGGACTGCCGCCACGGGCGGCCAGTTGTTCGGCCGCGCGCTGGTGCAGATCGCGCCGTTCGCTGTCGGTCAGCAGCCGCAGCAACGCCTGGCGGAAGTCGCGATGGCGGAACGCGACCTCGCCGGCCTGCGCCCGGATGATGCGACCGCGGAACAGCGACAGCGTCTCCAGCACCAGCAGTTCGGGTGCGTTGACCAGCGCCGCCAGGTCGGCCAGTTGGCAACGTTCGCCGAGCACCGCGGCGGCGGTCAGCATCTTGCGCTGACCGTCGTTCATCCGCGCGACGCGAGCTTCGAAGCGGCCGATCAGGCCCGGCGCCGGCCGCACCTCGGCGTCGTCGGCGAGGTCGTGGTAGTCGCCCGGTCGGCCGCGCAGTTGGCCCTGCTGGGTCAGGTGTTCGAGAGCCTCGATCAGGTTGCCCGGATTGCCAGCCAGCACCGTCCATGCCGCCTCGAGGAACGGCTTGCCGACCGCATCGTCGCGGAACAGCGCGCGGCCGAAGTTGCCGAACGGCACTTCGCCGAGACCGGCGAGATCGAACCGTTCGGCGGTGACGTGCTGCAAGCCGTCGGGGCCGGCGGTCAGCAGCAGCAGCACATGGCGCCGCGACAGTGCCGCGACCAGGCGCTGCAGCGCCAACCGGCCACTGGTGTCGAGTTTGTCCGCCGAGTCGACGCGCAGCACCAGCACGCGGTCCTTGCGCGGCAGCAACAACAACGCCGATGCCAGCCGATCGGCGCGCACTTCCGGCGGTTCCTTGCTGTGACCCATCGCGACGGTGGCCAACGCCTGCGCATCGGCCTCCGACAAGCCGAGGTCCGAACGGGCCCGCGCCTCGGCGCGTGCGGTTGCATTCGGCGAATCGCGACCGTCGCCGCGCAGCAGCCAGTCGATCAGCGTGCTGGCGAACGGCTCACCGTGACCGAGTCCGGCGTCGGCCTCGCCGCCGAGGTACAGCAGATCGGCGCTCCCCGGCAGCCAGCGCGCCATCGCTTCATCGAGCAGACGTCGGCGCCCGATGCCCTGCGGTCCCGACACGCAGACGACCTGGCCGAATCCGGCTCGGGCCTTCGCCAGCAGCAGATCGAGCGCCGCCAGTTCGGCATCGCGACCGAACAGCGGCGTCTCCGCCGGCCGCCGCATCCGCTGCAACCGGCGGCCGGACGCCAGTGCCGGTGCGTTCTGCACGTGCTTGCGCCACCATTCGGAATGTTCGCCGTGCTGCAACGTGCGGGCGACGTCGGCGGCATCGCGCGGTCGCCGATCGGGGTCCTTCTGCAGCAGCTCGAGGATCATCTGGTCGAGCAGCGGCGACATCCGCGGGCGCAGATGCGACGGCCGCGGCGGCGCCGTGAACATCTGCGCGTGGATCATCTCGTCCGGCGTCCTGGCCTGCGCGAACGGATGCTTGCCGGTCGCGACCTCGAACAACACCACGCCGAGGGCGTACAGATCGCTGCGCGCGCTGGTTGGCTGGCCGCGCAGCGCTTCCGGCGCGGCATAGGCGACGGTGCCGGCGAGCCCGCCGCCCGACGACGAGGCGCTGCCCATGCCGCGCGCGCCGAATGGCCGGGCCAGGCCGAGGTCGACGACCTTCAGTTCGCCGGCCGGCGTCAGGATCAGGTTCTCCGGCTTGACGTCGCGGTGCACGATGCCGCGCTTGTGCAGCGCGTGCAGCCCCGCGGCGGCATCGGCGCCGATCCGGCGGGTCAGGTCCTCGACCGGCGGGCCCGAATGCTGCAGGAACGCGCGCAGCGTCGTGCCGGAGACCAGTTCCATCACCAGCCAGGTCAGGGTGACGCCGAGGACCTCCAGCGACTCGACGCCGAAGATCGCGGCGACGTTCGGATGGCGCAGCGCCTGGCCGAGTTCGCCTTCGGCCTGCAGCCGGGCGCGCGCCCGGTCGTCGGCGAGCAGGTCCTGGCGCAGGAACTTGACCGCGACCTCGGTGTCCGCCGGCAGGCCGGCGTACGGCTGGCGCAGCCGCGCCCGGTAGACGGTGCCCGACGAGCCCGAACCCAGTTCGCCAAGCAGGTCGAACCGGCCCCCGGTGCCCACCTGCAGGCTGCCGGCGACCCGACCTGTTGCATGTTCGGCGGTGTTCTTGGACTCTTCGGCCACGCGCCTCTTGTAGCCGGGCGGTCGCGCCGATCCAGCGCGGCGATGGTCTGGCGCCGCGCGGCATTCCCATGGCGATCCGACTCTACAATTCGCTGACCCGACGACTGGACGAACTGCGGCCGCTGACCCCCGGCAAGGTGACGATGTACCACTGCGGGCCGACGGTCTACAGCTCGCCGCACATCGGCAATTTCCGCAGCTTCCTGTTCGCCGACGTGCTGCGGCGCTTCGTCGAAGACCAGGGCTTCGCCGTCACCCAGGTGATGAACGTCACCGACGTCGGCCACCTGACGCTCGACGACATCGAGGGCGGCGAGGACAAGATGGAGGCGGCGTCGAGGAAGACCGGCAAGACCGCCTGGGAGATCGCGCGCCAGTTCGAGGACGAGTTCCACAATTGCCAGCGCCAGTTGCTGGTCCGGATGCCGCACCACATGCCGCGGGCGACCGACTTCATCGCCCAGATGGGGTCGATCATCGACGACCTGTTGCAGAAGGGCATCGCCTACCAGGTCAACGGCAACGTCTACTTCGCGATCGCGGCGTTCCCCGGCTACGGCAAGCTGTCCGGCAAGGTCATCGACGAACTCGAGGAAGGCGCGCGCGTGGCGGTCAACGAGGAGAAGCGCGATGCCCGCGACTTCGCCCTGTGGAAGGTCGACCACAAGCACCAGATGCAGTGGGACGCACCGTTCCGCGGTGGCGCGCGCGGTTTCCCCGGCTGGCACATCGAATGCTCGGCGATGTCGATGCACTACCTCGGCCGGCAGATCGACATCCATACCGGCGGCGAGGACAACATGTTCCCGCACCACGAATGCGAGATCGCGCAGACCGAGGCGCACACCGGCCAGCAGTTCGTGCAGATCTGGATGCACGCGCGGCACCTGCTCGTCAACGGCACGAAGATGAGCAAGAGCCTCGGCAACTTCTACACCGTGCAGCAGGTGCTCGATCTGGGCTGGTCGGGCCTGGAACTGCGCTACGCGCTGATCCGGGTGCAGTACCGCCAGAGCCTGAACTTCACGATGGATGGCCTCGGCGAAGCGCGAGCGTCGATCGCGCGCGTGCAGGGAGCCCGGGCCCGGTTGGCGCGGATCGCCGCCGGCAAGGAGCCCGCCGGCGCCGACGACCTCGCGGCGGCGGCGGCGCGCGCCGAGGCGGCGTTCACGGCGGCGATGCAGGAGGACCTGAACGTCAGCGAGGCGCTGGCGGCGGTGTTCGCGCTGGTCGGCGACAGCAATCGCGCGCAGCCGACCGCGGCGGCCGCCTCGGCGGCGCTGCGGTCGTTCGCGCGCTTCGAGGACGTGCTCGGCTGTTTTGGCGCCGAGCCCAAGGCCGAGGCCGCCGGCGACGTGCCGGCAGCCCTGCAAGAACTGCTGAGCCAACGGCAGGCGGCGAAGAAGGCCAAGGACTTCGCGGCCGCCGATCGGCTGCGCGACCAGATCGCGGCTGCCGGTTGGAAGATCGTCGACACCGCGCAGGGGCCGCGGCTCGAGCGCGCCTGATCAGTGGTCCTGGGCCATCGGCCGCGACACCGCGCTCGCCAGCCGGTAGGTGCCGAGTTCCTGCCGCAGGTGGTTCAGGATGTTGTCGTCGTAGGTGACGAAGACCGAGTCGCTGGCGCCCTGCAGCAGCACGCTGCCGGTGACGACGACGGCGCCCTGCACTTCGGTCGGCTCGCGGATCGTCAGGTTGCCCTGCACGTACAGCAGCCCCGAGAACGACGAGTAGCTGCCTGGCGACAGCGTCACGTCGCCGACGACGATCACCACGCCGGTGCCGCGCAGCGGCTTGCTGCCGTCGAAGGTCAGGCTGGTCTCGGCGACGCACACCGTGTCGGTCGGGATCGGGCTCGGGAAGTCGTTGGCATTGGTCACCACGTAGTCGGCCATCGCCTCGAGTTCGTCGAGCGCGACGCCGAATACCGCGGTCATCGACGAGTCCCACGGCGAGATCACCGTGTAGTTGGGCATGCCGGTGACCGACGCGCCGGTGCCCGAGATCGACGGCGTCGTGCCGCTGCCGTAGTTGATGCCGGCTGCCAGCGAGCCGCCGACCACCTTGCCCTTGGTGCGCACCAGGCAGTTCGCCGCGTTGTCGATGCAGATCGCCGCCTGGCCGGGTGGCTGCAGCGCCAGCCGCCGCGTTTCGACCTCGAGCACTTCCTGGCCCAGTACCTGATTCGGCAGTTCGTTGAAGGCCGCGTTCTCGTCGTTGCGACGGAACACGTAGCCGATGCTGCGGATCCGCCACACCGAGCCGGCGCTGAGGTTGCCGCGTTCGTGGCTGATGTCCTCGCACTGCATCTTCTGCCGCCAGGCCAGCCGCGTCGCGTTCGGATCGGCGTCCCAGCGCTTCCAGACCTCGTAGCGGCCCCAGATCGTCTCGCTGATCTCGAACTCCCGGACGATGCCGATCTCCGGTTCGATGGTGTCCAGGATCGGCGGCGCGGCGCTGGCGTTCAGCTGTGGCTCGAACGCCATCACCGGTTGCGCCGTCTGTTTGCGCAGCCAGCCGAGTGCTTCGATCATGCCCGAACGGGCGAATTGCACCGCCTGGCCGTGGCTGACGAAGTTGGTCTTGGTCTTGGTCTGATGCGCCTTCAGGATCAGCGAGCCGGCCACGGTGATGCCGACCACGATGATCGTGAACAGCACGCCGAGGATCAGCGCAACGCCGCGTTCGTGTTCGCGGGGGCTTTGGTGCTGACCGGTGACAGGTCCTGGATGGTGCATGGTCGTGGCCTCGATGAGCCTCCTCCGGATGGCCTATCGGCCGGCAGGCGCCGGTTCCTCGATCCGCTGTCCAGGAACGGGATCGCTGGCAAGTCCGGCGCCCCGGACTGCCGATAGGGCCGGTGAGGAATTGCGCGATGAACGGTCGGACCCGCAGCGTCATGCTCCCATGCTTTCTGGTGTTGCCGCTGGCAGCGCAACAGCCGGCGGCGAAGCCGGCGGCCAGGCCGACGACGAAGCCCGCGGCGACCGAGGCGGTCGATCCGCGAGTGCAGCGGATGCGCGAACAGATCCGCGACGGCAAGGAGATCCGCAGTCACGTGCGGGTCACGGTGCGACTGAAGAACGGCAACCGGATGCAGGGGGTCGTCAAGGACATCCGGCTGGTCGAGCGGATCGACGGCGTGCGCTTTGCCAAGGCCGAAGCCGACGACGACGGCGCGGGCGTCCGGTTGTGGTACAGCGATGGCCGCAACAACTACGTGTTCCTGCCGTTCGCCGATCTGCAGGACTACAAGGTCCAGGAGAAGCTGTCGTCGGTGCAGCTGAGGGAGATCGAGGCGAAGGTCGTCGCGGCTGCTGCGGCGGCGATGCCGGCGGCGACGCCAACCGATCCCGCCGCGACGCCCTTGGTGCCGCCGGTGGATGGCTCGACGTCGCCGCCCGCGGTGCCACCCGGGGCGACCGCCGAAGTCCCGACCGACGGCGGCGCCGCCAGGGTCGCGCCAACCGATGCGCCGGGCACGCCGCCGGCGTCTGGTGCGGGCGACGCCAAGGGGGCGGCGAATGGCGGTCTCGACGAGTCGCAGAAGAAGTTGTTCGCGCTGCTGCAGGAGTTCCCGCCGGCGGCCGGCTGGGACCAGAAGCGCCGCGACGAGATCGCCAGGCGCAAGGCGGTGGTCGGCTCGACGCCGTCGGCAGCCGAGCAGAAGTTCGTCGATCAGTTCGCGTCGTGGCAGCAGGCCTGTGAACTGTTCGGCGTCGAGCCGGCCAAGGAACCGGAGCCGGCGGTCGAAGACACCGGCAAGCGCAGCAAGCGCAAGTAGGACTGACGTCGGCCGTCCGGGGCGCCGATCAGAACGGCGCCGGACAGATCTGGATGTCGACGCGATTCGTCGACGTGATCGGCGTGGCCAACCGGCCGGCGTCGGCGACCAGATCGAGCACGAACCCAGGCGGGACCGGTGCAGGTATCGTCTGGTTGGTGCCGATCAGCAGGAACGTCGCCAGGACCGGCAGCGCGGTGTCCAGCGTGCAGGCCGGGTTGAACGGCAGCGGTATGCCAGCGGCCGGCGGGAAGTTCAACGCCACGACGTACAGGCCGCCCGGCGCGGCGCCGTTGACCTGCAGGCCGAGGCTCGAGCCGTCGGTGTTGAGGGTCAGTTGCTCGGCGCCGCAGTCCGCGGGACCGGGGCGACCGCTGACGATGGTGTAGGGCACGAAGCCGCAGGTGTCCGCGGTCGCCTGCTGCAAGCCGGCGAAGCACGGCTGGCCGTTCACCACGCAGTGTTGCAGGCCGCCGGCGATGCCGCCGTTGATGTTTGGCGCTGGGCCGGGAACGCTGTCGTCGAGCGTGCGCGTCCAGACGATCGAGCCGTAGCTGGCACCCGGGTTGATGTCGATCACCGAAACCTTGACCAGGCCGGTGCCGACGCAGGTGTTGGCCGACTGATGGTGCACGGCCAGGTACCACAGGTTGTTGTGCTGGAAGCACGAGGCGCCGTAGGTGCCGGGCGGGCTGGTCAGCGCCGGATTGCTCGTGTCGGGCGCCGCAGTGTTGAGCGCCAGATTGACGTCCCAGACGGCGATGCCGCTCGAGAAGTCGCTGACGTAGACCTTGACCACTTCGGTGTTGATCGCCGGGTTGGTCGGCTGGATGGCGAGCGCCCGGACGACGGCGCCGGCGAAACCGGTCAGGGTGGTCTGGCCGAGCCAGGTCTCGGACGCGGCGTCCAACCACATGATCTGGTCGGCTTCGTCACCGAACATCGCGATCGACTTGAACTGGCTGTTGGTCGTGTCGACGTAGGTGTAGCCCTCGCCGTCGCGGTGGCCCCAGAGGGGGCTGACCATGCTCGGGTGGTGCAGAACGCCGCGCACCGATGCCGCAACCGGGTAGTTGGCGGCGTCGGCGTCGTAGACGTAGATCTGCTGGTTCGTCTGTGGCGTCGTGCCACCATTGGAACCGGAGAAGAACCACTTGCGGACGTTGGTCAGGTTGCTGTTGACGTTGGCGACGCCAAGGATGCGGACGTCGCCGGTGCCGCAGGTGTTGGTTACGTCGAACGGGTTGGCGATCTCCGAGCAGTCGATCGCACCTTCGGGTGCTCCGCTGGGCAGTTGCGGCATCGCCGGAGCGTGTTCGTCGGCCGGTGCCTGGCCGAGCAGTGCCAGGGACAGAAGTGGGAACGAAACCGTCAAGGACAGGCGCATGGTTTCCTGCGGGTTGAGGTGAAGAAAGGACGGAAACGAAACGAGTTCACGACATGTAGTTGTGGGGACCGGAATGGGCAATCCCCCCTGGCGGTTGCTGGCCGTCAAACCGGGAAGTCACGATCGTGGCGCGATGGGCTACGCCGGCGCCGCCAGCAGCGTGTGCCACCACGTCTGCCAGAACACCGGGGCGCCGAGATCGTCGTCATTGAGCGCCTCGGCCAGCCGCAGCGCCGACTCCCGATCGGCCATCAGTTCCTCCTGCAGGTTCAAGCCCAGCCGCGGCGCCAGCAGCCGTGCCGTCTTGTCCTGATGCCACGACAGGCACTGCTCGCCGAACAACCCGAGCACGTTCCAACCCGCACGAACAGGGGCCAGCGGCGTCGCCGGCAACCGTCGTTGCAGCAACCGGACGATCGCCGGCGTGCCATCCAGCCGATCGTCGCCTTCGGCATCGAGCAGCCGATCGACATCCTCGCCGGGCAACGCCAGCGCGTGGAACACGGCGGGCGCTTCCGGCAGCGTCCGGCCGAATTGCACGACGGCGTCGAGGTCGGCGAACAGCGCAGGCCGCAGGAACCGTCGCTGGCGCTGCAGTTCGGTCAACAGGTTGCCGGCCGGTCCCTGCCGCGGCAGGATCGTCCGGGTGGTCGGGTGCTGCAGGAAGAACCCGGCGCAGATGGAATCGGGCAGGGAGGCGATCACGCCGATCGCTAGCCGGCGCCGCCAAACCGCGTCACGAAACGAGCGATCGACCACGAACGGCGTGCGATCCATCGCAGGGGCAGGGTTTCCCGCCCGACGACGGTGGTGGCGAGCGGGTCCGCACGAAGGGAGTGTGCGGCCCCGAACGCACAAACCCGAACCCGGCCTTGATCTCTGCCACCGGGACGCGGAATGCTGTCCGGCATGGCACGTGCATTCCTGTTCACCGGACAAGGCTCGCAGTTCGCCGGCATGGGCAAGGACCTGGCCGAGCGGTTCCCCATCGCCCGCGAGACCTTCGCCGAGGCCGATGCGACGCTTGGCCAGCCGATCAGCAAGCTCTGTTTCGAAGGCCCCGAGGACCAGCTCGGCCTGACCGAGAATACCCAGCCGGCGACCCTGGCGGTGGCGCTGGCCGCGTTCCGCGCGCTCGGCGGCAAGCCGGATCTGGCGGCGGGCCATTCGCTCGGCGAATACACGGCGCTGACGGCGGCCGGCACGTTCGCGTTTGCCGATGCGGTCCGGTTGGTCCGCGAACGCGCGCGCCGGATGCAGAGCGCGGTGCCGGTGGGCACGGGCGGCATGGTGGTGCTGCGCAAGATGACGCTGCCCGAAGTGCAGGAACTGGTGGCCAAGGTGACTGCCGGTCTCTGCGAGATCGCCAACGTCAACGAGCCCGAACAGATCGTCGTGTCCGGGGCGATCGCCGCCATGGACCAGCTGGTCACGCTGGCGCCGCCGCGCAAGGCACTGAAGCTGAACGTCAGCGTGCCGTTCCATTGCTCGCTGCTGGCTGCCGCCGGCCGGGAGTTCGCCAAGGTGCTGGACGGCACGCCGATGCGCGACCCGGCGTTCCCGGTCTGGTGCAACGTCGATGGCAAGCCGAACACCACGGCAGCGGGGGCGCGCGCGGCGCTGCAGCGGCAGTTCGCCGGTTCGGTGCTGTGGCAGCAGACGATCGAAGGGATGTTCGCGGCCGGCGTCCGGCAGTTCGTCGAGTGCGGCCCGAAGGCCACGTTGGTCAACATGGTCAAGCGGATCGCGCTGGCCAAGGGCATCGACGGCGTCGAGACGGTGGCGGCGACGACGGCCGACGAGATCGCGGCGCTGGTCGCCAAGTGAACGACCGGCCGCACCCGCTGCGGCAGGCGCTGTGGCCGCTCGGTCTGCTGTATGGCTGTGTGGCCGGCTTCCGGAACTGGCTGTTCGACGCCAGGCTGAAGCGGATCGAACGGCTGGCGGCGCCGGTGGTCTCGGTCGGCAACCTGACGGTTGGCGGCACCGGCAAGACGCCGACGGTGGCGTGGCTTTCGGCATTGGCGCGACGGCATGGCCGGCGGCCGGGCGTGCTGGCGCGTGGCTATGGCCGGGTGCCCGGGGCCGAACTGAACGACGAAGGCCAGATGCTGGCGCAGGCGATGCCGTGGCTCTTGCAGCAGCAGGATCCCGATCGCGTCGCCGCCGGTCGACGTCTGCTCGCCGCCGGTGCGGACTTCGTGATCCTCGATGATGGGTTCCAGCATCGGCGATTGCACCGCGACATCGATCTGCTGTGCCTGGACGCGACGGCGCCGTTCGGCAACGGTCAGTGTCTGCCCGCCGGCGATCTGCGCGAGTGGCGTTCGGGGCTCGAACGCGCCTCGCTGGTGCTGCTGACCCGCGCCGGCCACCTCGATGGTCACGCGATCGCCGCGCGCATCGATCGGATTCGCGAACTCGCCGCCGACGAGGCGCTGCCGGTGTTCGCGTGCACGCACGAACCGGTCGCGTTGCGCGGCGAGCCAGGCGGGGGGGCGTTGCCGCCGGACGCGTTGCGCGGGCAGCGGGCGGTGCTGTTGTCGGCGATCGCCAGGCCGCAGAGCCTGCGGGCGACGGCCGAGGAACTCGGCATCGAGGTCGTGCAGGAACTGCGCTTTGTCGATCACCATGTCTACACCGATGCCGACGTCGCGGCCGCACTGGCTGCTGCCGAGCGGGCCTCTGCGGTGCTGCTGACCACCGAGAAGGACGACGTCAAACTGGCCCGCTTCGCGATTCCCCGGCACGTGCTGGCGATCGGGTTGCGGTTCCTCGGCGACGCGCCAACGCCGGCGCAGGTGGGCCTCGCATGAAGTTCCGCGTCGTCGATCGTCTGGTCTACTGGCTGGCGCGGCTCGTGATCGGTATCGCGGCGCGCGTGCCGCAAGGACTGGGCTATGGGGCGGCGGCGCTGCTGGGCCGGCTGTATGTCCGGCTGGACGGCAAACGGCGGCTGCGCGCGCTGGCGTTCCTGCGCACGGCGTTCCCGCAGCACGACGAACGCCAACTGCTGGCGGTGGCCAGGGCGGCGACGGGCAACGTGTTCAAGGTGCCGCTCGACATGGCGCGGTTGACGCGGCTGCTGGCGCGGGGTGGCGATCTGCGCGCGGTCGTCGACACGTCGCAGGCGCAATCGATCCTGCCCGTGCGCGGGCCGTATCTGGCGCTGACGGCGCATCTGGGCAGCTGGGAGATGGCGGCGGTGGCGATGGCGCATCTGGCTGGCCGGGCGCACGGGATCGCGCGCGTCGCGAGGAACCCGTTGCTGCAGCAATGGATCCTGGACAACCGGCAGCGCGGTGGTCTGCACATCCATCCGCGGCGCGGTGGTCTGCGCGATCTGGCGGCGGCGGTCCGCGATGGCGCCGTGGGCCTGCAGGTCGTCGATCAGCATCAGCGGTTGCGTGGCGTGCAGGCGCCGTTCTTTGGCCGCATGGCGAGTTGCGAACGCGCGGCGGCGAGCCTGGCGTTGCGGCAGCGCTATCCGATCGTCGTCGGGGTGGCGCTGCGGGTCGGTCGTGGCTTCCGGTTCCGCCTGATCGGCGCGGCGCCGTTCGTGCCGGAGTCGACGGGCGACAAGCGCGCTGATCTGGTGCGGACGGTCACGCAGATCAACGAGCGGATCGAGGCGTTCATCAGGATGGCGCCCGAACAGTATCTGTGGTTGCACGATCGCTATCGGACACCGATGGCCGAGGCGCCCGAAGAGTCGGATGCGACCTGGACCGGCAACGAGTTGGACTGACCCGCCGCCGCTCAGCGCAGCAGTTCGGCCTCGCGCTGATAGTGACTGGCCGCGGCCAGTCCGCGTTCACGGCAGTACTGCGCCAGTTTCCGCGCTCGCGCCGCACCGTCGAGCCGGCAGGCCCACAGCAGCTTCGGCAGGCACTCGCGGCACAGCCACAACGGTTGCCGATCGCTCTCGTCCTGATGATTGGCGCCGTTCATGTTGCACAAGAACGCCGTGCAGTGGCGCAGCGAGAACATGTGGCCGATCTCGTGCGTTGCGGTCTTCAACGTCCGCTCCAGGCACAGGGTGAACGCGCGGTCGCCGGCACTCGGATCACCGTTGCGATACAAGGACCAGACGCCGACGCGATGCCGCAGCGAGGCCTCGCCGAACACGAAGTTCCAGCCCGGGCCGGGCCACAGGTCGTCGGCACAGAAACCGATCAGGCAGGCGGCGTCGTCGGGCAGCCGCGGTCGCAGCGCCTCGTGCAGCAGCCAGGTCGAGCGCAGTTGCCGCCAGCCGCCCTGTGGCGACTGCCGCTGTGCGTCCGCGGGCACTTCGCTTCGCGGCAACGCGGGCAGGGTCGTGACCGGCAGCCCGAACCACGAGGGCAGGACGGCCAGGGTTGCATCGAGTACGCGCTGCTGCGCCGGCGAGAACTCGCCGATCGGCAACACGTACAGCGTGCGTCGCTGCTCGTCGGGTGTGATCGGATCCTCGGCGCGATACGCCGCATAGGTCTGGCCGGGCTCCACGTGCTGCGCCAGCCAGTCGCCGGGGCGGGCGGCGGGCAACGGCTCTTGCAGCGGTGCCAGAACCGCGCAGCGATCGTAGGCCGCGTCCCCGGTGTCGGCGGCCGGTGTCGGCGTCGACGCCGGGCCGCCGCACGCGGCGATCAGCAGAGCGGCTGCAGGCAGCCATGAACGCGGGATCCTCATCGCAGGATCGCCAGCGGGACATGCGGCGCGGTGGTGGTCACGAGGTGACAGGGGCCCGTTGCGGCGGTCGCGAGCAGATACAGATTGCCGCGCCGCGACACCAGCGGCTGCGGCAGGCGGCGCCACAGGGCGCTGCTCTCGTCGGCGCGCAGTCGGCCGACGACGGCGCCCCGGGCGTCGAGGATGGGCCACTCCTGGCCGGCCGCGGTCAGGAGCGGCGCCGGCAAGTCCACGGCAGCGTGCAGCAAGGTGGGCTGGGCGGTCACGGGTTGCAGTCTGGCAGGCAGTTCCGGCAGGCTGGCGTCGGGCGGGTCGGTCGCGAGGGTCGTTCCGATCGCCGGCAGTTCCGGTTCGGCAAACATCTGCAATCTGCGTTCGCGGACAGCGTGAACGCACTGGGCGAACGACAGTGCACCGAGATCGGCGGCCATGGGCGCCGTGGCCTTGTCGTCGATGCCAAGCCGCAGGGCCAGCGCGGTCCGTTCGACCTGGTTCTTGGTCGCGACGCCCCAGGACATCCAGCTCCGCTGCACGGGCCACAACGTCAACGCGATCAGCGCGGCGGCCAGTGTACCCAAGGCGACGGTGCGCGGCCGTT
Organism: Planctomycetota bacterium; assembly: GCA_016713175.1. Classification (GTDB taxonomy): domain Bacteria; phylum Planctomycetota; class UBA1135; order UBA1135; family UBA2386; genus JADJPQ01. Next base: position 321,538 of record JADJPQ010000002.1, on the reverse strand, counting down.
CGGCGCCCGCGAGTGAGTGGATCGCCAGGCCCGACCAGAACAGACCAGACCAGACCAGGTAGCGTTCGGCGAACAATTGTCCTGGCGTCGCGGCGAAGAACTCCGTGCGCGCGACGCAGACCAGACCGCCGGCGGCGGTCGCGAACAGCGCGAGGCCGAGGCCGAACCGGCGGATCGGTTCCTGTTCGTCGAGGGGACCTCGCGCCCGGACGAACGTTCGCCAGCAGGCCCGCAGCAGCAGCAGCAGCCCGGCAACGCCGGCGACGGCGGCGGCGACGTGCATCGTCCGCTCCGGCCCGAGCGGTGCGGCGACGACCCGGGCGGCACCCACCAGCAGTGCGCCGTGTGGGCCGCGCTCGGCCACGGCGTCGGCGATGCCGGCCTGAAAGGACGGGTCGGCGAGCCCGAAGAACGCCTGCACGAACGGCGCCGCCAGCCAGCGCGGCAGGTTGGCGGCAAGGTCGGCGGGCGCCCACGGCGTGTTCGCCGCGATGCCGTCTTCGCCCGGCAGCACGTGGCGATAGAGGTACAGCACCGCGAACGCAGACAGGCCTGCGACCAGCAGTTGCCAGATGGACCGCCGCAGCAGGACGAGCAGCGCGAGGATCGCGGCGTGCACCGCGAAGCCGGTGCCGAAACAGAACGTCGCTGCGGTTGCGCACAGCAGCGCCAGCGCGAGATTCCGCCAGCTCGCCGCCGTGAGCAGCAGGTGCAGGGCGAGCAACAGCAAGGCCCAGACGCCGCCGAGTTGCACCGACTCGTTCGGATGCAGCAGCATCCGAGCCTGGGCCAGGAAACCGACGCCAAGCCCCAGGAACGTCAGGGCCAGGCAACGGTTGGCGGCGGGGGGGCGGGGAGCTCGTCGCAGCAGGCGCCACGCCAGCAGCAAGGTCAGCGCGAACAGCGAGGCGCCGGTCCAGGCCAGCAGTTCGCCGCTGCCGCCGGTCCAGTGCAGGTCGGCCAGACGGACGAGGTTCGGCAGCACCTGGCGGTGACCGCTTTCGAGTTGCAGCACGCTGCCGGGAAATGACCCGTTCAGCAGCGGGAACTGCTGTCGCCACTGATCCGAATACGGCTCACGGAATGCCAGCGTCAGCACCAGCAGCACCGGGAGCCCGGTCCACGCCAGCAGGGTCCCGAGGGCGGGAACGCAGAGCCAGCGGGATGGCGAAGCGGGCATCGACAGGATCCTAGCTACCGGGAGCCGCCGACTTCTTTGTTGCGATTGAGACGCAGTCGCGATAAGAGATGTGCATGCGACACCGTCTGCGTCGTTCCGGCTGGATCGCGCTGGCTGCTCTGGCGGCGCCAGCCCAGACCGTCGTTCGCCGGGTCGCGGCGATGGGCACCGAGCTGTCGATCCAGGTCGCCGCCGACTCGCGTCCGGCGGCGTTCGCGGCCAGCGAAGCGGCGGTGCGGGCCGTGGCCGAGGTGGAGGCCCGCTGGTCGACGTGGCGGCATGATTCGGAGCTTCGGCGTCTGCACGCGGTGCCGGCGGGGGTCGCTGTCCCGGTCAGTCCGGCGTTTGCGCGCGAACTCGAACAAGTCGCGCCATTCGTTGCCGCCACGGCGGGAGCGTTCGATCCCGTCTGTGGTGCCCTGGTGGCTGCCTGGGACCTGCGCGGCATCGGACGGTTGCCCACCGAGGTCGAACGCGCGGCGGCGATGGCTGCGACTGGCTGGCCGCTGGTTCGGTTCGAAGCGACGACACTGACCCGGTTGCATGCCGACGCGCGGATCGACGAGGGGGCGTTCGCCAAGGGGCTGGCGCTCGATCAGGCCCTGGCCGCGGCGCGCCCGGCTTCCGGTGGGTCGGTGGTCGTCGATCTCGGCGGGCAGGTCGCCGTGGCCGGAACGACGCACCGCGTGCGGCTCGCCCATCCGCGCCATCGCGATCGCGCCGTCGTCGAATTCGAGCTGAGCGCCGGTTCGGTCGCGACCTCGAGCAACAGCGAACGGGCCCGGATCGTCGACGGCCAGCGCGTGGGCCACCTGCTGGACCCGCGCGCCGGTTCGCCCGCCGCCGACTTCGGCTCGTGCGCGGTGATCGCGCCAACCGCGCTGGCCGCCGATTGCCTGTCGACCGGTCTGTTCGTCGCTGGCCCGGAACGTGCGCTTGCGTTCGCCGCCAGCCAGTCTGACCTCGACGTCGTGCTGTTGTGCAAGGGCGATGCCGGCGGCCCGTTGCGGGTGTTCGCCAGCGCCCGACTGCACTCGCGCCTGCGCATCGTCGGCGACGCCGAACTCGTGCCGCTGTCTTGCGGGCGGCGCCCGACCAAGGACTCGAGACCATGAAGTACCCTTCCCATCCTTTGCTGGCGGCCGCCCTGGTCGCGATCTCGTCCTGCCCCCGCGGGCAGGATCCCGTGCAACAGCGACTCGATCGACTCGAGCAGCAGAACGCCGAGCTGCGCCGGCAGGTGCTCGGGCTCGGCGAGGATCTCGAACGGCTGCGCACCGAGCCATCGCCGGCGACCGGCGGCGGCACCACCGGCGCCGCATCGCTCGGCGGCTATGGCGAGTTCGTGTTCACGCAGCGGAGCGGCCAGACCGACGTGTTCGATGCGCTGCGCACGGTGCTGTATGTCGGCTACCGGTTCGACGAGCGCTGGCGATTCCAGTCCGAGATCGAGGTCGAGCACGGCAGCACGACCGCCAACTCCGGCACGTCGACCTCGGCCGGCGAAGTCGGTGTCGAGTTCGCCTGGCTGGAATACCGCGCCTGCGAGGCGCTGTGGCTGCGCGCCGGTGTGCAACTGGCGCCGCTCGGGCTGGTCAACGAGAACCACGAGCCGATCGCGTTCCTGCCGGTCGCCCGTTCGCAGACGGAGACCCGGATCATCCCGACGACGTGGCGTGAACCTGGCGTCGCCGCCGGTGGCGAACTCGGCGTGTTCGAGTGGCAGACCGCGGCGCTGGTGGGGTTCGACGGCGAGGACTTCGATGCCAGCGGGTTGCGCGGCGGGCGCCAGAAGGGCAACCGCGACGCCGCCGATGACTTCGGCTTCGCCGCGCGCCTGGACTGGCGGCATGACCACGGTCTCGTCGGCGGTGCCGTGTGGCATGGCCGTTCCGGGCAGGACAATCGCGCCGGCTCGGTCCGGATCCCGGATCTGGCGACGACGATCGTCGAACTGCACGCCGACCTGCGGCATGAACGCTGGCAACTGCGCGCGCTGTGGGCCAATGCGTTCGTGCCCGACGCCGGCAGGTTCGCGGCGGCGACCGGCAAGGCGCTCGGCGACCAGCTCAGCGGCGTCTACGTCGAGCTCGGCTACGACATCGCGCCGTGGCTGTGTCGCGACACGGCGAGCAAGCTGCAGCCGTTCGTCCGTGCCGAGTACATCGACACGCAGGCCCAACTGCCCGGCGGTGCGGTGCGCGATCGCCGCCAGCGCGACGAGATCCTGACGTTCGGGGTGTCCTGGCAGCCGATGCCCAAGATCGCCATCAAGGTCGACTACGAGTCCTGGGATCACGATCCCGATCGCCTGAACGTGGGGTTTGGCTATGTGTTCTGAGCGCCTGCGGATCGCGCTGGCGGTGCTGGTGGCGACCGGGGTGGCGGTGTCGCAGGACCTGCCGACGCGCGAGGAAGCGCTGGCGCTGGCGTTCCCGAAGGCCAGCATCGAGCGGATCGTCGTCGCGCTGTCGGATGACGACCGCGCGGCGGTCGCCAAGGTGTCGGGCGCGACCGAGGAACGCGCGACCGTGTTCGGCTACGTCGCGCGGGTCGACGGCAAGGTGGTCGGGGTCGCGTGGTTCGACACGCACGTGATCCGCGCCAAGAAGGAGACCGTGATGATCGCCGTCGCCCCGGACGCGACGATCGCGCGCGTCGAAGTGGTCGCGTTCGCCGAGCCGCGCGACTACCTCCCGAAGCCGAAGTGGCGCGAACAGCTGCAGGGCCGGTCGCTGCAGGGTGAGCGCAAGGTGGCGGATCAGCCGCCGATCGCCGGCGCGACGTTGACGGCGACCGCGATGCAGGCGGCGTGTCGTCGGGTGCTCGCCGTACACGGTGTGGTCGCCGCCCGGTTGGGCGTCGTGCCGCCGCCGCCCGCACCGCCGGTGAAGTCTGCGGCTACCGCCGGACGACCATGACCCGGAACGATGTCCGGTTGCTGTGGCTGTCGTTCCTCGGCGTCGCGGTGTCTGGCGTAACGCTCGGCTGGATGCGGTGGTGGTGTCTGCCACCGGACGAATTCGCTCTGGTCAATCACCCTTGGCAGCCGTCGGTCCACTCGCTGCACGTGGCGCTCGGGCCACTGGCGATCTTCGTATTGGGCATCGTCTGGTCGAGCCACGCGCGGCCTCGCCTCTGCGCCGGCAGTCGGCCGGGGCGTCGCTCGGGGGTCCTCTTGCTGGCGCTTTCCATGCTGCTGGTGCTCACTGGCACGGCGGTGCAGGTGATCGACGCCGAGCGCCTTCGGGAGTGGTCAGGGCCCGTGCACGCGATGCTCGGCATCGGCTGGTTCGCGGTGCTGCTGTTGCACGCGGTCGCTCGCGTGGCTTCGCCTCAGCCTGCCCGGCCCGCTGAGTTCCGAATGGGCGCCTGATGGGAGCCCGCGGTTCAACAGGCCGGCATTGGTCGGCAAGTGCCCATGGGGCGTTGCTGACATTGCACGGTCTCCCTCCTCAACCCAGTCGCATGCGGCTATGATGATGGCGTCCGGCGCCCGGCAACCGCGCGTTCCGGAGCCGTCGCGCTTCCTCGCGCGGACCTGCGTTGGCACCTGGTGGGCGATCCAGGTCGTCGTGAGCAACGGATCATGCACCCACACTCCTGCCATCCGCTCACCAGCCGGATTCCTCTTCAGCGAGGCACGCTCGGGTCCATGCTGGCAATTGCGTTGGCGCTGACCGACGTGATCGCGGCGCAGGACCTCGCCTGGGCCGTCCCCGCCCACGGCGCGGTCGAGTACCGACGCGAGTTCACGGCCGCCAGCGGCACCGCGCCGACGCAGGTCGAGGCATCGCGGCTGGCGGTGAAGGGCAAGGTGCCGGATGGACTGTTGCCGGTCCTGCTGCCCGCGCCATGGTTGTGTCACGGCGAACTGACTGCCGATCGGCGGGCCGTGGCAGACGAACCGCGCAGCCTGCCCGACCTGATGCGTGCCGTTGCGTTCGACCTGCGGTCGCGCGGCCAGCGCCGTTACTACCGGTTGCTTCCGTTCGGCGATCTGGTGCTGAGTGGTCGCGTCGATGCGCCGGGCCCCGACGGCGTGCAACGGTTCACGCTGAAGGTAACGACCGAAGATCCCGAGGTGCGGCCCGGGGAGAGCAAAGCCTCTTTGCAGCGGTTCATCAGACCACTGTGCAAGTGGCAGGCTGCAGGGGAACTGCAGGTGGAGCGGCTCGTGTCGGCTCAGGACGGCCTGGTCCGCGAGTTCACCGTTCGCCTCGAACTGGTGTTTGCCGAGAAGGACGACCGGTTCCGCAAGCTCGTTCTTGCCGATCGCTGGCAGTTGGTCGCCGTTCGCGACAACCAGGACACGGAGTTCCGCGTGGCCGTGGCCCGGGCCATCGAACGTGGGGCTGGTTGGATCCACGGCGAACTCGCGAACGGCCGTCGCCGCTATCTTCGCGACAGCCGCGAGAACCGCAGCTACGGCAGCGGACGCCTGGCACTGGCCCTGCTGACCCTGCTGCATGCCGGCACGCCGCACGACGATGCGGTGTTGGTCGCCTCGCTCGACGAACTGCGCAAGCGGGAACTGATCGACAGCTACTCGCTCGGCCTGGCCCTCATGGTTCTGGCGGAGCGCCATACGCCGCCGGGCGAGCGCGAACGGCTCAGGTCCGGCGTCCTGGCGGCGCCGGCGCCACGTGAGCTCGACGATACCGATCGCGCGCTGGCGGCCGCCTGGACGGCGCGGCTGCGGACCAACATCGACCGCCGCGTGGATGCTGCCTATCGGTTGCGCTTCAATTATGTTCCCGGCGCCCGGTTCGACAATTCGGTCAACCAGTATGCGCTGCTGGGCCTGCACGCTGCGATGCTGTGCAAGGTCGAGGTTCCGGCCACGGTCTGGCGCGCCGCTGCCGCGCACCTGCTTGACGTGCAGTGCAGTGACGAGGGACGCGACCTGCGGTTGTCGTTGACCACCTACCGCGCGCTGCGCGCGGCGGCCGCGGAGGCAACCGCCGGTACGGTCGCTCCCGGCGTACCCGTCAAGGCCAGGGGCTTTGCCTATCAAATGCCCGACAAGCCGGCTTATGGATCGATGACCACGGCCGGCGTGACCGGGCTGGTGATCGCCCGCGCCGGTCTGGTCCAGTGCGGCCTCGAGCGCGCCAATGTGATGCCGAAGATCGACGAAGCGATCGAGCAGGCATTCGCGTGGCTGGCTGCCGAGTTCACAGTTCGCTCCAACTCTGGCTTCGTGGGACGCGCCGACGAGCATTGGTACTACTTCCTCTACGGCCTCGAGCGTGCCAGCGAACTTGCCAGCATCGCTCGTATCCAGGGACGCGACTGGTACTTCGAGGGAGCACTGCAACTGCTCGGGCGACAACGCGCGGACGGGTCGTTCCCGGCCGATCACAGGGACGGCGAGTCCGTGGACGCGACCTGTTTTGCCGTGCTGTTCCTGAAGCGGGCGACGCAGCCGGTGCTCACCGGCAGGTAGTTGCGGGTTGCGCGAGCCTGGCACGGGCCCAATCGCGGCATCGCCCCTTCGCAGCCCGCCGACTTCCGCATAGGCTACGGTGCCTGCCTGGGGTCACCGTCGCCGGCATGTCGTTCCGCCTCACCGTCGCCGCCGCCTTCAGTGCGGCTCTGGCTGCCCAGCAGCCGTTCCCGCAGAACAAGCTTGAGTTCGGCAATTGGTGGCTGCAGCCGACCCCGATCGCGTTCCCGAACTTCCTGTCCACCGGCGGCAACCAGACCGGCGACGCGCTGTTCAAGGTGTTCCCCGCCGAGGTGCTCGAACGCGTCGGCGATCACCGTCTCAGCGGCTTCAAGATCACCTTCGAGGTCGACCCGGCGTTCGTGATCACCGCTGGTGCGTTCGTCCGCATCGAAGCCGTGCAGTTCTACCGGACGATGCTGCGCGGGCCGGCGGGTGCGCAGTTCGAGTCCATCGATCTGACGCAGCCGGTCGGGCCGCAATACGGTCCGTACTTCCTGCAGGTCGCGACTTCCGGTCCGTGGGAGTTCGAGGTGCGGTTCCATCCGACGCAAGGGCCGTTCAGCCAACGGCAGCTGCTGGTGATGCCATCGCAGGTCGCCGGGCGCCGGACGGGCATCGCGATGCTGGTTCGCGCCCGTGTGGGGGAACGCTCGCAGCCCAGCACCGCCGGCATGATGCTCACCGGCTCGTTCCAGGAACGGCATCTGGCGCCGGGGCAGCCGAGTTACTCGGGCACCGTGTTCGGCGCCACCGGCACGGTCGCGCACTTCGGCGAGGTCGGCCAGCCGTCGGCGACCGCGGAACTGGCCCTCGGCCTGCGGTTCGCGGATCCGGTGTTGCAACTGCGCGGCTCGAGCGCCGGGGGGCTGACGCCGGACCCGCAGAACTTCGAGACCTACCTGGGCCCCGGCGCCTACGCGACCGACCTGGGCAGTCGAGGCGGGTGGCTTGGGTTCTACGTGCAGGATCAGGCTCACTTCCAGGTCGGCCAGATGCCGACGCACCGGGCCCTGCCGTTCGTGACGGCGGTCAACCTGGCTGGCCCGACGACGTCGTTGGCCATTGGTTCGACCGTGGTGCGGATCGACCCCTCGGCGGCAGGTCTGCTGTCGTTGTGGCTCGACCTGGGTCAGTTCGGGCTGCTGCAAACGCTTGTTGCTGGCTCGGCTGCTGGGTTTTCGGTAGACCAGAATGGCGTCTGGGCGGGGCCGCCGGTGACGTTCCCTGTCGACCCACGGCTGGTGGGTTTGGATCTGTGGATCCAGGCTTTGATCGTCGATACGACCTTGGTTCCGGTGGACAGTACGACTGCCGTGCGGCTGACGTTCCGATAGGAACGGTGTGCGAGCTACCCCGGAAAGAACGACCGCGACCCGGGGTTGTCGCGTAACGTCTCCCGCCCCTCTCGACGGATGAACCCCAAGGTTTGTTTGCTGCTGGCTGTCGGCCTGTTGCTCGGCGCGCTTGCGACCGGCAACCCGTTTCTTGCCGTGCCGATGCGTGCGGCGGCATCGCCGCCCGTGACCGTTCCCGCGCATCAGCCCCTGGTCGACCTCGGCTCGATGGCTGCTCCGGCCGTGACCGCAGTGCCCGCGTCGTTCCGGACCCGGCCGGATCTGCGCTGCCCCGATGCCGCGCTGGACGATCTGGTCGAATGCGTCATCCGCTTGACCGATGGCAGCCCGTGCTGGGTGTTGCGCGACGGGCGCTGGCTGCGGCAGGACCCTGCGTCCCCGACCCGTCTGGTCGCGGTCCCTGCGGACCCGGCACTCGAACGGGGTGCCGACGAAGCGCCGCGCTGAACGTTCACCGTCCACGGTCAACCGGCGCCACGCGACGGGGTCACGGCGCCGTCGGGGTCGACACGTTGCTCAGGAGCCGGGCCTGAGGTGGCACCACGATGTCCACCCTGGGGTCGGCGCCCACCAGCCAGTTGTCGCCGACCAGCCACTGTACGCGCAGGTTGCCGATGTCGTTGACGGGCTGGATCCGGATGCCGGTGGCGCAGCCGCGGATCGAGTTCTCGCGCACCAGCGCGAAACCGCCGAGACTGCCGGCGAGCACGATGCCGCTGCGCCAGTTGTTGCGCGCCGAGACGTCGCCGGCGACTTGCAGGTCGTTGTTCTCCACGTGGCTGCGCTCGGGGTTGAGCACCGTCACGGCGGCACCGCCGCGGGCGCGGTCACGGGGCAACCGCAGGCCGATGCGGTTGTCCGCCACTTGCGCGCTGGCGATGCGCTCGCCAGTCCCGCGCGGATCGCGCAGCTCGCGGCCGACATCGATGCCGGTGAAGGCGTCGACGACGATGCAGTCGCGGACCGTCAGTTCCGCCAAGCCGCCACCGCGGCACAAGATCGCGGCCTCCAGGATCGCGGCGTCGCTGAGCCGCAGCCGTTCGAACCACTCCCGCACGCCCGGTACGCGGGCACGGATGTTCGCATCGGCGATGGCCAGTTCGGCGAGCTGGCCCAGGTGGGCCCGCAGTTCCTCGCTGTTGCGCACCCGCGGTGGTGGGCCGGCCCGGAGCAGCGCCTGCCAGTCGGCATCGGACACCGGCGAGTCGAAGCGCACCCTCGCTTCGCCCAGCGACAGCACGTTGGTTCGTTCCGCACCTTCGGTGCCGGACAGCGTCTGCACCTCGACTTCGCCGGCGTTGAGGAAGCTGGCTCGCACGCGCGGGTCGAGGCGCTCGAAAGCGGCCTCGCCGACGGAACGGCGGATGCGGCCGAGGTGCTCGTCGAAGGTGCGCAGCCGCTCTGGGTTGTCCACCGCGATGCGCAGCAGGCGCTCGCCGTAGGCCTTGGCCGCGACAGGGTCCGCCAATTCGGCCGCGGCGGGTGGTTCGGCCCGCATCAGCGCCCGCCATTCGGCGGTGGGGACCGACGTGTTGAACACCAGGTTGAAGCGACCGGCCTCGAGGGTCACGCGCCCCGGCGTCGCCTCGGCGTCGGAGGTGATCGCGTCGGCAAGCAGCACGTTGGCCAGCCGCGTGCGGAAGGCGGGCTCCGCCAGCAGCGTCTCGAAGCGCATCGCCCTGGCACCGGGCGGCGGCCGCAGTTCGCAGCCGTCGACCGCCACCGTGCCGACGTTCTCCACGTACAGGCCCACCTGCCGGTCGCCGGCCAGCAGCCGCGAGTTCCGCACGCGGACCGCGGCGGCGCTGTCGCGCTCGCCGCCGGTGCCCGGTTCGCGCGAACGGACCGACAGGCATGAGCGCTCGGTCTCGGCGTTGCTGCCGCAGGCGATGGCAACGCCGTCGGCCACCGTCAGCGGTGTGTTGTCCACGGCCACCGCACCGTCCATCGGCGTGCGCGGCCGCACACCCTCGTCGCTTGCCGCCACTGCCAGGTTGCGCAACGTCACGCTGGCGCAATCGACGAACTGCAGCGCGGTGGCAGTGCCGCGGGCGAGGATGCGCGTGCCCGCGCCAGCGCCGGTGAACACCAGGTTGCCGGCCCCGCGCACGCGCACCGTCTCCTCGGTGCGGTAGTCGCCGCGCTGGAAGCAGATGTGCGCGTGCTCTCCGGGCCGCAGCTCCCGCAGTACCCGGGTCCAGTCGCCCTCGGGGGCCAACACGTAGGTGGCGCAACCGGTGGTCTCCAGGCGGCACAGCTGTTCGATGGCCCGCTGCACCGTGACCTGCCCGGCCAGCGGCGGACAGTTCGCCGGATCGAAGGACGTGAGCGCGGCGGTGCTGAGCCGGCCGCCGAAGCGGACCGCCAGGTGTCGCGGCTGGTCCAGTACGTCCACCAGTTCGGCCACCACTTCCTGGGCCGCATTGCCCGAGTCCAGCGACCAACCGGTGGCGGCGATGCCCGCCGCGTCGGTGAGCACGATGCTCGTCTGGGCGTTGCCGTCCAGACGGCCGTTGCCCACGGTGACGCCAAAGCGCACGCGGGCGCCGGCCACCGCCGTGGTGCCCCTGGCCACGCCGACCCGGAGCTGGCGCGGCAGCTGCACCAACGTCGCCGGGTTGGTTGGATCGGGCGGCACCTCCTGGCCGTCGCCGCCGACATAGAACAGGCTGGTCAGGTTGGTAAGTGCCGGGAACGCGGGTCGGCAGTCGCTGACCAGGGTCCAGGTCGCCCCGTCGAACTCCACCACCGCCAGCCGGCAGAAGTGGTGTTTGGTGCCATGGGGCCGCCGCGCGGCGGGTGCGCCGCCGCTTTGGGGCCACTCGATGCCATCGGCGGTGCGGGCCGGGATGTACCAGTGATCGCCGGTCCGGTAGCTCTGGCCGGCCGAAAAGCGCACCTCGATGCCGTCCTCGATGGCGACGAAGCCATCGTTGGTGGTGGGCACGGCGACCGCGATGCGGCCATCGCCATCCCAGGGTCGCACTCGTGGCCGTAGCGGGAACTCGGCCATGTCGAGGGTGTCGGTAGCGGTGGCGGGGTCCACCAGCAGGGTGTTGCCCTTGACCTCGAGCACCCGCACCAGCGTGCCGGGTCGGCCCGACAGCACGTGCCGGTCGTCGGTCAGCTCGACCCACTGGAGGTTGCGGATGCCGGTGAGCGTGTCACGGCCACGGCTGGCGACCGTCAGCAGGTTGCCGTTGCGTTGCAGCCATGTGGTCGCGAAGAAGGCGTTGTTGCGCGACCAGGTGAAGGTCGCGGTGCCGGCCTGGCCGCCGTCGTGGATCTCGATGCGGTAGAGGTGGTTCTCCAGGCGGCGGTACCCGGCGGTCGCCGGCACCACGCACGGGTTGGCGGGGTCGGGCGAACTGGCGGTGCGCGCCGCCAGCGTGCCGTCGGGCCCGGCCACCAACGCCTCCCAGGCCGGGCTTGGCGACAGGCAGGTCGATCCGCTGCCCACGTCACCGGTTCGAAGCAGGCGCACCTGCCAACTGGTCTTCAGCCGCACCGCCGTGTCGGGCCCACCCAGGGCCAGTTCGCGCATGCCCGGATCCTCGAGTGCAGTCACCAGCCGGTGCCAGACGTCGAGGTAGGCCAGGTAGCGGCCAGCGGGTGGCTGGGCGGTCCAGGTGCCGTCGGGAAGCCGCGCGAACGGCAGCCCCGCCGGCAGTTCGGGCTGGTCGGCCACGGTCGTGTCGGCGTCGTTCTCGCATAGGATGCCGTCGACGTAGAAGCGGCCGGCGGCGATGCGCAGACCGCCGCCGTTGGCCGTCACGGCGAAGCCGCCGCCCGGTTCGGGCACGCCGCACGGGCCGATCATATCCCGGGCTGCGACCTCGTGCAGGTGGCGTTGGATCGCGTCCTGCTCGTTCCAGTCGGCGTCCAGGTCGACGCGGCCCTGCTGCTTCATCACGGCGGCGTAGTGCTTGCCTGGATCGAAGGTGATACGCGTGAAGTCGCCTTTCATGGGGAGGTCCGGTGGGCTTCAGGTGACGAAGATCGGTCCCGCCGACAGGCCGAGACGCAGGTATTCCTCGATGCCGTTGCGGAGGTTCGCGAGCCGCTGCGGCTGCATGAGGAAGTGGAACGCGCCCATCTCGCCACCGTCCTCGGCGCCCTGGGCGATCTCCGCCGCCACCAGTTCACCGAGCTGGCAGTAGGCCGGATCGCCGAAGGCGGTCGAACCGAAGGCCGGCGCGAGGCGGGCCGCGATGGCGGGGTGCTGGGCTGGCGGCGCGTTGGCGAGCAGCAGGTCGGGCTGACAGCGGTGGCGCCGCGGCGTGACCGAGCCCCTTGGCACGAAGCTGAACCGCACGCAGCCGGTTTGGGTGCGGGTGGTGGCAATCACGCCAGTGAAAAGCGTATCGGTGGCCGCCAGGGTCTTGCTGGTCGTCGTGCCCAAGACGGTCGCGGCGTTGCACTCCAGGTGGGCGCCGGGCGCGGCAATGGCCGGGTTGCCGGCGCCATCGACGATGCTGTCGGTGACCGTGAGCGCCGGCACCGTGTTGGATGCGGCGATCGGTCCGGTGATGGACCGCACCAGCGTCACGGCGAGGTCCTGGTTGCCGCTGCCGACGGTGATGCCGCCCGTGCCTGGCACCAGGCTGCAATGGCTGAGCAGCAGACGACCGAGGTTGGCGGGACCGTCGGCCACCACGGTGAGCTGGCCGGCGATCAGCAGGCCGTCCAGCACCAGCGTGCCGGGCGCGTCGCTGTTGCCGGGTGCCAGGCCGGCCACCGCGACGTCGCCGAGCAGAGCGGGCTGCAGGCCAGTGCGCACGATGCGGCCGACCTGGCGCGCCAGCTGACCCGGCGGGCCGCCGGCCACCGGCAGTTCGGGCCAGCCGGCTGCGACGATGAGCAGTTCGCTGCCCTCGCCGACCTGGATCCGGCTGCCGTTGACAAGCGACTCCTGGTAGATCTCGTTGTCCATCACGCTGATCAGGCCGACCCGCCCCGGCGGCTGTACGTTCCACTCGGCCAGTGCCTCGGCCAGGGTGGCGACGATCACGCCCGGCACCGGCGCAAAGCGCTTGGATACACCCATCTGCCAGTCGACCTGCCGCCGGGACAGCTGGCCCAGGTCGCTGCCGCGGTCGTAGGGCCCGCCACCCAGGTCGCCGGCGAACGCATGCGCGGCGCTGACCCGGACTGCGGCGGGCACGACGCCGATCGGGAACGCGAGGCGGCCCAGCACCGGATCCAGCGCGACGCGGATCGGTAGCACCGAGGCGGGGCCGCCGCCGGTGGGCGCGTAGGTGCGGGTGGCGGCCGGACGATGCCAGCCCTCGGCGATCGCCGGCGATGGGTCGGTCAGATCGCAGACGCGGATCTGTTCGGCAGGCACCTCGATGAAGGGCGCGCCCGCCATGTCCTGCACCCAGACCTGGAACGGCGGCGTGGCGTCGAAGAAGCGCACCGGCGGCGCCACGTTGTCCACCAACGCCCGGCGGCGCTGCTCCAGTTCGGCGTGCAGCGGGCGGCGGCGCAGCAGGCCTCCGACGTGTTGTTCCTGGGCGATGCCCTCGGGGGAGTCCTCGGTGCTCGGGCGGTTGCACAGCGGCCGGTCGCGGCCCAGGGGATCGACGAAGTAACGGCCGTCCGGCGGATCGGCCGCCGGCCGCGCCGTGCGTGCCGCCAGGTGGTAGCTGTCCAGCCGCCACACGAACAGGCCGATGTGGGGCAGGTTGTGGCGCCCGCCCCGTGCCAGGCTGCGGACGTCGACGGTGTAAGGCAGCGCGTCGAACGGCCCGCCGGTCAGTTCCACGAGGTCGCCTTGCCGCAGATCGGCGCTGCCGTGGGCGGCAGGCCGCACATGCTGCTGGTGCTGGGTCCAGCCCAGCGTGGCGAAGAACTCCACTGCCCGGGTCGGCCAGCCGGTGGCGTCGCGGGCCAGCGTCTCCAGCACGGCCAGGGTGCCCTTGCGGCGCCGGTGCCGGATGGTGTTGGCCACCCGGGCCCGGGCCGAGAACACGCCGTCCCGCGACAGGGTGTGCTGGGCCCGCACCCGCAGCAGCCGGCCGATGTAAGGTACCAGCCACTCGTCGCAGGTCTCGATGAACAGGTCGTCCAGCAGGGCGTAGGCGTCGTCGCGGACATGACGGGCCTCGCCCGCCAGCACCGACAGCAGGGCGCGCAGCACGCCGCCCGATTCGTCGTCCATGCCGCGCAGGTGGGCAGGCAGCAGGTCGAACACGGAGTCGTCGTTCATGACGCATCCTCCAACAGCGTGATGCCAGAGGTCCGCACCGTCAGCAGCTGCGCCGGCAGGATCTCGCCGGCGACGACCCGGGCCGGCAGCGCGAACAGGCGGGGATTGCGCACCGCTGGCGCACCCGTGACATGGAGCGTCTCGAGGATCACCGCGGTCACCCCGGCCACGGCCTGCAGCACCGCGTGCACTTCAGTCTCGTTCACCGTCTGGGCGAAGTCGCGGACGTCGAAGGCGAACGCCGCCACCAGCGCTGCGCGCGCCGCCGCCAGCGCCACGTCGGCGTCGTGGTCTTGCTCGATCACCAGACGCGCCCGCAAGTCGAAGGTGAGCGGGTCGAAGCCCGCCAGGTGCACCGGCCCGGCGGCGTGACGCACCGCGTCGATGCCCAGAACCAGGCTCCGGTACAGGGTCTCGGACGGCAGCAGCGTGCGGCCGTCGGCTGTGGCCACCGTCAGGTGCACCAGCGACTGCTCGCCAAGCCACAGCAGTTGGGCCTGGGCCTTGCCGATGCCAGCGAACGCCCGCGCGAAGTCCTCGTGGTCGGTCAGCGACACGATTCGGCCCATGGCGGTCACCGCCAGCGGCGCGTTGCGTCGCGCCACGGCCATGGTCTCGGCGTCCTCGCCGCCGGTAGCAGGCACCGGGTTGGTGACGCCGAAAAGCCCCAGCGGCCGGGTCAACGGCTGGGTGATGGTGCCGGCGGCGACGTTGCCCGCGAGGCCGGTTCCGCTGCGGTAGCTGGCGGTTACGTTGAGTTTGCCGGTGGGCAGACGCGCGCCGTGCACGCCGTCGCCGCAGCGCACCAGAACGCTCCCGTCCTCCTCATGACGCACCACGTAGATGCGGGCATCGGGCGGCTGGCCGTGGAAGGACGCGGCCTCGTGCCAGAGCACGTCGTTGACCCGGATCGCCAGCGTGCTGCGGCGGCCCGACGGAACGGGCGCACTGATGTAGGTGAGCGGCACATGGGCCAGCTTGAAGGTCTGGAACGGCAGGGTGGCGTCGCCCGAGCCGAGCACCTCCGTCTTCGTCTCGCCGTGCGTGGCTGGCACGACGTTGGCGCTGATCCGCACGCTGAGGGGCAGCAGCGGTGCCCCGATCTCGCCGCCCAGGTGCAAACGGCTGCGGTTGCCCAGGTCCTCGATCCGCTCCAAGTCCACGACCGCGCCGTGGGCCGCCCCGGTGTCGGCGCGGGTGCCGGTGATCGCCAACAGGCGGCCCTTGGTCAGGCCCTTCACCCTGCCCGCTACCGTCACTGCCAAGCCTTGGACCGGCGCCGTGATCGGGCGTTCGCCCCACTCCAAGCGCTCGCTGGCGCCGAACACCACGCCGGCCTTGGGCGAGAAGTGGTGCAGGTTCTTGCCCGCCAGGGTGAGGCGCGTGACCTGACCCGCCAGCATGAAATCGGTGCGCGCGGTCTCCTGCACCAGGGTGATCCGGTAGACCTCCTCATGGGTGGTGTTGCGCAGCATCAGCCAGCCGCCGATGACGAACGCCGGCTGTACCTGGTCGAGGTCGATCTGGCTGCTGCCCTGAGGGAAGGTCGCGTCGGCCCAGTCGTTCCTGCGGTCCTTGAAGAAGCCAGGCAAGAACCTGTTCTGGACCTCCGCGAATGCTCGGTTGCCGGCCATCTCGGCGTTGCCGGCGACCGCTGCTTCGGCGCCCGCCCGGAGTAGCAAGCGCGGCGCCAGCAGGAACTCGGGGGCGATCTGCAGCACCTGCGGGTCGACTTCGCCGAGGCGCAGCGCCGTTGGCACCGCCTCCCAGGGCACCGCGTTGTAGCCGAACAGGTTGGCCCGTTGGCGCAGCGCGAAGAGCTCGGCACCGGCGCCGGGCGTGCTCTGGGGCAGCGGCGAGTCCAGCGTGACGATGGTGTGGCCGGGGATGCCGTCTTGGGCATCGACGATGCGGACCTCGCCGACCCGGCGGAACACCCACTGTCCGCTGGTCGGGTCGGAGCGCCGCCCTGGGCCGACGATCAGCAGGGCGTCGCCGACCCGCAGCGCGGTGGCGGTGCCGGCGACATGGATCGCGGCGTCACCGGCAGCCGGCTGGTAGGTGGTGGTCGTGCGAGCACGGAGGGCGTTCCACTCCGGGCGTGCAGTCAACTCCTCGGCGGTCTCGAAGGTCTGGGGGAACGCGTCGCCGACCGGCATGCTCTGCACGCGCGTGCCGGCGGGCAGGGTGACTTCGGCGGGCGCTCCCGCCATCTCGTCGGTGGTGACCGCCAGGTGGGTCGACGCCGAGACGCCGGCGCCCAGTTCGTAACCGATCAGGCGGGCGAGCTGCCGCACCGACAGACGTTCGGTGGCGGTGCCCAGGTAGGCTTCGTCGGCGGCGCGTTCGCCGTGGAACGACAGCACGTCGAGAACGGCGGCCCAGGCGTCCAGCAGCGCGATCGCCGGATCCGACGGATCGCGAGTGGTCAGCCCCGAAAGTCCGGGCGTGCGCGCCAGGGCAGCGATCATGGCGGCGCGAAAGGCACCGTGGTTGCCGGTGCGCCGACTCAGGCTGCGCAGGTCGGGCGGCCTCTGCACGGGCAGCGGCGTGATGTCGATGGTGCCCTCACAGCAGCCGCAGGGGTCCAGACGGGAATCGGTCACAGGCCACCTCGCAGGTCCAAGGACAGGGAACCCCGCTCGGGGAAGCTCGGGTCGTTGTCGAGTCGCACGATCTCGTGGGCGGCGGGGCGGAACACGCCGTCGTTGCCGTTGGTGGGCGTGCCGCCCAGCCGGCCCAGCGCGCGGATCTCCACCGAAGCCACGCCGGGCACGGAGCTGGCGCGCTGGTGGATGCGGCTTGGATAGACCGGCTGGCCGAAGGTGAACTCGTCGGGATGGAAGAACCCGCGGCCGGCGGTGCTCATGCCGGTGCCCAGCGCGACGGTGAGAGCTCGGGCCACCTCGGCGCGGAAGTGGTCGGGCCGCACGCAGACCAGCAGTTCCAGCCGCAGCGGCGCGAACACCGGGTCGCGCAGTGCAAGGTCCTGGCCCGCCATGCGGTAGCGCTCCAGGTGTGCCATCAGGTCGGCAACGAAGGCCGGGTCGGCCAGCACCGGGCCGCCGCCGATGCGATCGATGCTCAGGTAGACCGTGTGCCAGCTCCCGGTCCAGCGCAGGTGGGCCGCCGCCCGCGCCACTTCGGGATGACGTTCGGCCATGGCGACCCAGTCGTCCGCGGTCACCGCACGCTCCTGGCGCTTGAATGCCTCGGGCGCCTCGCTGCGGATGCTCGCGGCGGACTGGGGTGCGGTGCCGCCAGTGGCGGGCAGCGGATTGCGCACCGTGTCGATGCCAGTCAGCGCGGTCACTACGTGCACCAAAGAGTCCCGGCCGACGTTGCCCTCGGGGCCGCTGCCGGTGCGGACCGAGACCTCGAACTGCGTGCCGGTGGCCGGCCGTTTGCCGTTGATGCCGTCGCCAAAACGCAGCTGCGCGTTGCCGTCGGTGTCGATCTCCACCACGAAGTCGGGCTCGAACCGGCCGCTCTGCAGCAGGTCCGGTCGCGGCGACCAGCGGTCGGTGCCGTCGTGCAGCGCCACCACCGGCACTGCGTCTTGGGCGTTGGCGCGCAAGAACCGCGTCGCCGGTTCGGCGGCGGCGGCGGCCGGATCGAATGGCACGGCGTGGGTGATTCCGGCCAGCGGCAGGCGCGGTCGCGGCGGATTGCCGTCGATGCGCGCTGGCTCCAGCCGCAGTCCGGTCTGGGTGTGGCCGTGGTCCGCGGGTACCACATTGGCTCGCGCCAACGCGGTGGCGATCACCGCCACGCCGCTGCTGGTGGCGACCTGCGCCGAGATGCAGAGCGGGAACGGCAGGGCATCGGCGGCGTGCCAGGCCACCTCCAGCACCGGCGTGCCGTCCACCGGGTCGGTGGCGCGGGTCGTGCTCAGCAGGCGCACCACATGGCGGTGCTCGGGGTCGGCATCGCCGGCGATGCCCGTGGCCGGATCGGCGGTCTCCTCCAGCAGCAGCAGGTCACCGGGCGCGAGGTGCAGCCGCGGGTCGTCCTTCAGCGTGGCTTTGGTCGCGCCCCTGGGCAGGCAACACAGGTCGTCGCTCCAGGTGTGGATGGGGATCGCACCGTGGGCCGCGTGCAGCGTGATCGGCATCAGGCTCGCGAACACGGTCGGCCGTCGCTGCAGGGCATCGCCGGCGTCGGCGGGGGCGATCGTGGTGCGCGCCGGCAGCTGGGTGAACAGCATGGTGCCCGCCGGCAGGACGGCGCCGTCGGCGGCGCTGCCTTGGGCGACGCCGAGGTGCACGAAGGTGCGGGCGTTGCAGCCGTCCATGACCGCGTAGTCCACCAATCGCGCGTGGCGCCGGAGGCTGATCCGGCTGCGGGCGGTGGCGAGATAGCCCTCGGTGTGGACCGCGTCCTGCAGGTAGGCGCGCTGGTCGGCGTCGTAGGCCAGCGCTTCCACCACGGCCAGGAACGGGTCGGCCGGGCTCAACGGGCGCCAGTCGGCGGTCCTGGCCACCCTTTCCAGCATCAGGCGGCGGAAGCCGCGGTAGTCCCGGACGAGCTGGTCTTGCTCCACGTCGGGAAAGTGGGGTGGCGGACAGTCGGGCTCGACCCGGCAGTCCAGCTCCGACGGGCAGGCGGCCTTGAAGGAGAACTCCACCGCGCCAAGACGCGGATCGAAGCCCGCCGGCGGTTCGGCGCTGCCTGCGCCCGCCACCAGCCGCAGCCGGTAGCTGGAGAAATCGCCGGCGCGGTCCACGGTCACCGTCAGCACGTTGCCGCTGGCCACCGGTGGTGCAGTGAGGCGGATGCCGGTGATGCGTTGGCCGCCCTCGATCACGATCTGTTCCTGGCCCAGAGCCGGTGCCGCCGGCACGCCGCCGACTTCGCCTGGCAACGGCGCGAGGAAGGTGACCGCCAGCGTGCGCTGGTCGGCTGACGCCACCTCCAGGAAGTCGATGCCGTTGAGCCCGCCGGCGGCGCGCACGGCGTCCTTGCGGCCTTGCCGGCCGCAGCGGTACCAGGGTTGCCGCGGGGTGCTCATGGCCTGGTCCTGGTGAAGCTGGCGGCGCCGGCCTGGCCAGTGACACGGATCCGGTAGCGCACCTCCACCCGCAGCACCGCGTCTTCGGCCGCCACCGCGACGCCGGCGATCTCGAGCAGTTGCCCCAGGGCCTCGTTGAGCTGGGCTTCGAGGGTCACCTGGGTAGTGGCGGCCAGCGCCGTGGAGTTGGGTGCGAACACCATCTGTTCCAGGCCAGCGCCGAAGTCGGCCCGCATGACCCGTTCGCCGGGCGAGGTGAACAGCACCTGCTCGATCAGGTCGCGCACGTGGTGGTCATGGTCGGTGAGCGCGGTGCGGCCGCGGCCGTCCATGCGCAGCGGTGCAAAGACGTGCTTCATGTCGCCACCACGCGGGTTTGCAACGAACTGAGGATCGCCGCGCCCTGCGGGATCTGCTCGGCGGACTGGCACAGGCCTGGGCTGGTGGACAGCATGGCCGGTTTGCCGTTGAGCAGCACCCGGGTCGCCGGCGCGGTGAACTGCACGCGCACGCAGGGCTGCGGCTTGGTGCCGGTGCCGATCGGCACCTGGAACGGGCAGCCCGCCACAAGGTAAGTGTCGGCCATGGTCGCCGCGGGCATGCCGTTCAGCAGCACCCGCGGCTCGCCCGCGGCGATGCTCAGCTGGCCGCCGTGGGGGCAACTGCCGACGGCGCTGACATGGAGGATGGGTCCCGGCATGGTGATCGCCTCCTTGCTTCAGGTCACCGCCAGGGCGGTGCCGTTGATCATCACCGACGGCCCGGTCAGCACGATGCTGGCGCCCTTGCCGTTGCTGATGGTGATGCCGACGTCGTTCATCGAGATGAGCGCGCCGGTGGTGGTCTTGAGCAGGACGCCGCCAGTTGGCCCCGGCACGTCCGACAGCATCAAAGTGGTCTGCCCCTGGGTCTGGATCACGACGCTGGGCACGCCCGGCGGTCCGGCGATCGCCAGTGCGGGCACCTCGCCCTGATTCTGGAACCAGCAGCCGGTCCAGATCGGGTAGTCGGGATCGCCCTGCTCGAACTCCACCCACACGCCGGCACCGATCTGCGGCAGGATGTACATGCCTGCCTGCTTGCCGGTGGCGGGGAAGCACGGCATCGCCCACGCGATGGGCACTAGGCCGGCGACGTCGGGCACCTGCACCATCAATCGGCCCAGCAGCATCGGGTCGATGTTGTTGATCACCGTGCCGCGGTACTTGCCGAAGAAGCGCTTGGGCTCGGTCATACCGCCACCTTGTCGGTGAAGGAGCCGTGGGCGTTCCGCACCAGGCCGAAGCTCTGTTTCAACTGGCCGCGGCGCATCGAAGTGGTCACCGACTTCACGTACCAATGGCCGTCGTGGTGCGGGCCGGCGCCGCGCACAGCCACCAGCTTCCGGGCCTCCAACAGGCGGCCGTAGCGGGCAACGTCCAGCGAGCCGGACGCGGTCAGGACGTCCTCGGCCTGGGCCTGGGCGGCAAGCCCCTTGGCGATCACCTCGGCCACCTGATGCTTGGTCATCTCCTTGTCCTCCTTGTCCGGGCGGGCGTTGAGCTGGGCCAGCTTCAGCGGTGGGACGAAGCCGGGGCCCAGCGGCGGATTCAGCAACGCGCCCGGCAGCGGCACCGGCACGGTGACGCCCGAGTTGGCTTCGCGGAACCAGAGGAAGTTCTGGGTCTTGCCGATGCCGTCGAAGCCGAAGCTCAGCGATTCGACGTTGCTGGCGCCGCCGAAGTTGACGGTCAGCGCGGGTTGGATCTCGCCCAGCTTCACGTCGGGCCCCCAATACGCGACGTTGGTGCCGGCCACCGGACCGGGGCGCACGAAGAACGCGTAGCCCACCTTGCGCGCCAGCCAGGTGATGTGGCCGTAGTCGGTGCCCTTCTGTTTGCGCACCCGCACCAGCGGGTTGTCCACCCACACCAACGGGCTTGGCAGCAGGGTCGGGATGATGCCGTAGGGCACATAGCGCGCCAGCAGGAACGCCACCTGCGCCACCGGCGGCATCGGCGGCATCGGCAGGCCGGTGAAATCCACCAGGTCCATCATCTGACTGACGTCGGTGCCGGTGATGGACAGCGCCGCCTTGCCTGGTTCGTTGGACTGGCTCAGGTCGTGGCGGGTGATCACGCCGTCCATCAGCACCGTGGGTTGGCCGCCGATCAGCAGTTGCATCACCACGCGGGTTGGCGGGTCGAAGAACCGGGACGGCAGCAGTTCGCGTTCGATGGCGCCGCCCTTTGGCACCTTCATGGAGAACTGGAAGCCCGAGCGACCGCTGGCCTGGTGGCTGACCTGCAGATCGGTCAACGACTCGACCACCACCTTCGGCACCGGCGAGAAGGTCAGCGGGCCCATGGACAGGCGCAGGTGGATGCCCTTCAGCATGATGGCCTCACAGTCCCCGGGGCAGGGTGATGCGCAGCCGGCGCCCCGGCTCGGCGAACAGGTCTTCCGGCCAGAACACGGCATTGGCGTCGGCGATTCGCCACCACTGTTCCTGGTCGCCTAGCGTGCGGTGGGCCATCAGGTCGGCGCGGTCACCGTCCCGGACGACCTCCTGGCCGATGGTGGACAGGGTGTCCGGGTCGGGCAGCAGGCGGCGTGCGAAGTGGGCCAGCGTTCGGCCATCGGCGGTGACGTAGGTGCGCACGGGTACTCCGACGTAGCGGCTGGTGGGCGGGAGATCGGGATCCGTCACAGCACGTCTCCGATGCCCAGGTCGTTCAGGGAACCCTGGGCGAAGCGGCGCGCCCGGGCCTCACTGGCTTCCAGGTGGGACAAGAACAGGCTGCCGGCGCGCCCGGCGTGGCCGAGGTCGTCGGTGGACAGCACGCGCAGGCTCAGCGAGACACGGGCGCGGGTCGGGTTGAGGGCGATGTCGAAGGCTTC
Organism: Planctomycetota bacterium; assembly: GCA_016713175.1. Taxonomy (GTDB): domain Bacteria; phylum Planctomycetota; class UBA1135; order UBA1135; family UBA2386; genus JADJPQ01. The sequence continues at coordinate 299,449 of JADJPQ010000002.1, read as the reverse complement.
CTCGGTGATGCTGAAGTCGGTGATGCGCACCGGCACGACGCGCTGCCGACCCCACACGAACAGCGTGATGGGCTGGGGCGCGGGCAGCAGTTCCAGGAAACCCTGGGCGGCCATCTCGTCGGCGCTCTTCAGCGCTTCGACCGTGGGATGCACCAACGCCTCCAGTGCGGCGAGGCGCGCGCCCAATCCGGTCTGCACTTCCACCGTGTGGTCGTCGGGTGCCGCCAGGGCGTCGGTGACGTCCAGCTCCGCCTCCAGCGAGATGGTCTCCACCGCCGGGCCGGTCAGCCGCACCGCCTCGACGCGACCACCCCCTTCCTCGGCGCTGCCCTTGGGCTTCAGGCTGCGGGTCAGCGTGTCGGGATTGAACTGGAGCTGCAGGATCGCCACCGGCTCGCCGGTGTCGGGATCGAGGCGCACCAGGCCGGCCTTGGCAAGTCGCGGTTGGTTGGGGGCGGAACTCATCGGCGGTTGCTCACTTCAGAAGGCCTTCTTCAGCTGCTGCCAGTAACCCGGCAGCTTCAGCACATCGATGGACAGGGTCTTGGGCGCGGTGCCATGGATCTGGTCCTGCTTCTTCCACTCGTCCCACTGGGTCGGGTGCTCGAACTGGAGGCGATAGTCCAGCGCGCTCTCGGTGCTCCACTGCGCCCAGGTGTGGGCCCAGCCTGGCGGCAGGCCCAGCGACTCCATGCCTTCGCGGCTCTGCCAGTAGAAGCCCTCGGCGGACTCGCCCCAGCGGCCACTGAGCGGCAGGCCGTGCATGCCGGCGGAGCGGCCCAGCGGGCCGTAGTCGAGGGACTCCGGCGACAGGTGAAGGATCGGCCGGAACGTCCACGGCGGCAGCTGGGTCGGGTCGTAGGGCGGCACCTGGTAGGCCAGGTCCGGCGGCTTTGCGTCGGGACTCGGGACCTCGGCGGGCGGCAGTTCGGGCTCGGCCGTGGTGTCGGGGGACGCCGGCGCCGGGCCGACCAGGTGGATGCCGGCGCGGCGGTTGGTCTTGCGCTGCTCGCCGAAGGCCGAGGTGCTGCCGTAGGCCACGGCGCGCACCACCGAGCCGTTGGGCAGCAGCAGGCGCAGCGCCTCGGCGACGACGACGGCGCGATGCGCCGAGAGGTTCTGATTGTACTCCTCGTCGCCCTCGCTGCTGGCGTAGCCGCCGACTTCCACCAGCGCCGGCTTCGCGATGGTGTCGGCAAACGCCGCGATGGCCTTGCGGTCGGCCTGGTCCAACTCGGCACCGTTGCGGCCGAACAGGACGTGGGCCTCCTCGGCAACGCTGCCCGTGCCGACCGTGTACGCCGCGGCCGGGGGGTTCTGCCCAAGACCGCCTTCGGTGCGTTCGTCCCGCAGCATCGCCCCGCCGGTGCGGCCTCCCAAGTGCTGGGCGGCGTGGGCCGCCTCGTGCAGCAGCAGCGCCCTGCCAGTGGGCGTGTCGGGGGACCAGGCGCCGGCGCCGAACACCAGATCGGTGCCGCGGGCGAAGGCCAGCGCGCCGGCTTCGTCGGCGGCCTGCTGCGCGTCGGCGTCGCGGTGCACCCGCAAGCGCGACAGGTCGAGGCCGAAGTGGCGTTCCAGTTCGGCGCGCAGCCGGTCGGACAGGTGCTGGCCGGTGCCGATGGGAGCTGGACCGGCCTGGTCGTTGGCCGCGTGACCGCGGGAACAGGCGGCGAACTGGCACCCGGCAGCGCGCGCGCTGCGATCGGCTGCCGCCTCCAGCGCCGCGGCGCCGGCGTGCGGGTCGCGCTGCGGCCGACGCGCCGAGAGCGCGGTGTGCGGCGATGGCGTGTCGGGCCGCCGGATCCTGGCGTGGTTTGGTCCAGCGCGGTTCATGGCGCCATCCCCGGTGTCTTGGGTCCCGGCGGAGCCTTGGGTACCGGTGCGTTGGGTGGCGGCGCCATGCCCTGGGGTTTGGGCTGCGCGATCGGCGTGGGCGTCTTGGTGGCGCCGGGTGCCGGCGCGGGTGAGGTCTTGCCGGTGGGCGTAGCACTGCCGCTGGGGTCCAGAACGATCCGAATGTCCTTGGCGGTTGCCTTGGTCACCGTGCCCTCCAAACGCGTCGGGGTCCAGCCTGCAAAGTCCAGTGTGGTGTCCTTCACGCCGGTGATCGTGAGGGCGCCGGTGTGCAGACCGATGCCGCGCCGGCCGGCATCGCCTGGCAGCGTCAGGTCGAGGCTCTCGAGGTGGAGGCCGCCGAGCGAGAGCGACATCTGGCCGGGCCGTTCGGTGTCCTCCTTGCGCACGCTGTGCAGCGTCCGGTTGGGTCGCCCCTTGTAATCCAGGTCGTCGATGGGCTGCAGGTTGCCCTTGATCACCAGGTCCTGCAGCGCCTTGCTGGCCAGGACCAGCTTGCCAGCCGCCCCCAGCGGCACCGTGATGGTGCCGCGGTTGGACAGGTCGAGGTGCAGTTCGAGCTTGTGGATCTCGGTCTCTTTCTCGAAGGCGCCAGGTTCCTCCTGTTCTTCGTCTGCGCCCTTCTTCTCTGCCCCGGGCGCAGGCTTGCCCCACTGCTTGTAGTCGGGGAAGTACGGGCTCTCCACGTGCAGCAGCCGGTAGAGGCTGACCAGGTTGGTGGTCGACGCCACGTGCGCCTCGTTCGCGGTGAGGTCCCACATCACGATGGGCACGCGATGTGGCTCGTCGACGTTGATGTTGCCCGACGGGAGCAGGGCGTCCAACGTGAGGGCGCGGAGGCGCTCGTTGACGTCGAACTGGACGATGCCGCTGAACTTCAGGATCGCGTGCTGCAGGTCGGCGACGTTCACCTGGCCGTTCACGATCGGGACGTCGACGTCGAAGTCGCCGAGGTAGGGCAGCGTTGCCTGCAGCACGATCTTGCCGTTCAGCGCCTTCATGTCGGCCTGGTAAGGCGACAGCTTCTGCAGGAACGCTTCGTAGTCGAAGGGCTTTGGCGCGCTGGTCTTGTCCGACAGCTTGTCGATCAGCTTCGCCAGGTGGTCGATGCCAAACCACGCCTCGTCGATCACCAGTTCGGGGATCACCAGCGTGCGGTCCTGACCGCTGCCCATCAGTTCGGCGATGTTGGCGACCATGGTGCCGGGCACCGAGATCTGCTTCAGGTCCAGTTCGACGCCGAGGTCCGGCAGGCGGAAGCGGATGCCCTTGGCGGCCAGTTCTTCGAGGGTCAGCTCGCCGGTGCGGCTGTCGTAGCCCAGGCGCTTGCCGAACAACCCGGCGTGGTCGACGGCGTGCCTGGTGCCGCCGGTGCCGGTGAAGATCTTCAGGTCGATGGCGGACGCCGGATCGCCAGTGGGAGTGAGCTTGCCGACGATGTCGGTGACGCTCCAGTTCTGCAGGTCGACGGTGACGTCGCCGGTGCGCAGGAAGCCGGCGGTGATCGCCTTGGCGGCGACGCTGGCCCTGCCATCGAAGAGCTGGCGCAGGCCCGTGGCCGTCTGCTCGGCGACCTTGATGCCGAGCTGGGGCAGCGCGGCCGCGCCGATCAGGTCGCTGCCGGCGGTGGCCAGCCCGACCATGCGCCAGCCCTTGCCGCCCGAGGGCGCGTGGATCTCGAAGTACTCGTCGGCCTGCACTCCCTTCAGCTCGACGTCGTGCAAGCCGGCCTGCTGGCCGTCGGGCAGTGTCAGCGTGATCTGGTAGCCCTTGACGTTCAGGTCGATGACCAGCCCGCTGGCCACCAGGTCGCCGAGGTGGAACTCCCTCAGCACGATCTTCTCGATCGGAACGCCGGCGTCCTTGCCACCACCCTTGCCCTTGCCCTGGTCCGTGCGGAAGTGCACGTCGAGTCGTGCCTTCAGGTCGTAGAGCGCCACCGGCAGGCCGCCGGTGGACTTCACCGAGAAGTCGGGGCTCTCGAAGTCCACGTGGGTGAGCAGCATCTCCTCCATGTGGAAGCCCGGGCGGCCCTCGGCGCCGATGGACAGCACGCCGTTGCCATAGCGGATCTCGCCGGTGTCGAGGCCAGTCACCTGCAGGTTGGCGCTGGCGCCCCCGGCGGCCACATCGGCGTTGACGTCGAGGTGCGTCGAACGGGCGACGATGGTGCCATCGCGCTGGAAGCCGACACTGATGTCGTCGGCCCACAAGCGGCCGGTGACGCTCAGGTCGGTGGCATAGGTGACCAGGAAGTCGGCGCGGATCCGCGACGGCGCTGGCTGCGTGGGATCGCCGTTCCCGGCGTTGGGGATCCGCACGGTGCCAGCCGTCGGCATCCAGCCCCGGTCCTGGCGCAGCTCCAGGCCGTCGACGCGGATGTCCACCAGTCGCAGGCCGGACTGCTCGAGTTCGTCCACCGGCTTGAGCTCCACCTTCAACGGGTGGTCTTCATAGATCAGTTGGTCGGCGGTGACTTCGGCGATGCGCAGGCTCTTGACCCTGGCGACGGCCTTGCCCTCTTCGCCGGCCTGGTATTCGCCGTTGAGCTCGACACCGTGCAGCACGGTGTGGCCCTTGCTCTTCAGGGTGGCCGAGGTGCCAAAGCGCCAGTCGATGTCGGCCAGCACCAGTTCGGGCAGGGTGAGCTGGTTGATGCTGGTGTGGTCGCCGTGCTTGACGATCTCGCCCGAGAACGACGTGCGCACCACGCGGACGCTGCCCGACGGCGTGGTCACCACGCCATCCTTCAGACCCAGCGCATTCAGGTGGATCCGCTGCGTGCCGTCTTCGGCCCAGCCGATGCCGAAGGCCCCGGTGCCCGGCGAGGGCGCGCCGTCGGGCACGGCGGTGGAATCCAGCGTGCCGGTGACCTGCAGCATCTCGCCGTAGGCTGCCTTCACCTGCAGGTTGTCGAACGCGTCGATGCCCAGTTCGCCGTGCCAGGTGGTTGCCTGGTCCTTGTCGGCGGCCAGGCGCAGCCAGAAGTCCTCCATCCAGAAGTCGCCGATGGCGCCCGCGGTGATCTCCAGGCTGTAGGCGAAGCCACCCTTCTCGTCGAAGCCGGCGTAGGCGAGTCCCGGCGCCTCGATGCGGTCGACGATCAGCTTGCGCACGTGGTAGGTGCGGAAGGTGATCTCGCGGGCGGCGCCGACGTCCTCGAACGGCAGGGTGAGGTCGGCGTGGATGCCGGTGAGCGTGGTGGTGCCGGGAGCGCGGATGCGCTGGGTCGGCGACGCGTAGTCGATGGCGTCGAGCGTGAGGCTGCCCAACTCGAGTCCGTCGATGTGCACGCCATCGTCGTCGAGGCGCAGTGTGCCCTGGAGGCCCGGCAGCGTGAGCTTGTCCACCGACCAGTCGCGGCCGCGCAGATCGACCGCGGTGATCTCGCCGGTCTTCACCCGCAGGCGCTTGTCACCGACGGACAGTTCCAGCTCCGGGCGCTGGACCGTCAGCGAGCCGACGCTGAGACCGAAGGCCTTGGCCAGATCGCGCGCCAGCCGGTTCAGTTCGGCTTGATCCTCGGGACTGCGCCACGCCGCGGGGTCGGCCCACCGGTCGCGGTCGGCAGGGTCGGGGGCCCGCCGGCGCAGTTCCTCGTAGCGCGCCACGTCGGTCACCAGCCCCTCCAGCTTGGTGCGGTGGGCGTCAAAGCGCGCATCCCTGGGCAGGGCGGCGATCTCCTGTTCGAGCTGCGCCACCGTGGGGATCTCGCCGGCCAACACGAGGTTGGTCACCGCGACGTCGTCGGCGGTGACGGTCACGCCGGCGTCGGCGGTCAGCGCCAACAGGTCCTGGTCGGGCGGTCCCTGGTCCAGGAAGCGGCGGATCAGTTCCGGCTCCGAGACGAACTTCAGCGCCAATGCGCCCGACTCCCCTTCGCCGTGCAGGTTGCGCACGGTGAGATCGTCGAAGCGCGCCTTGCCGTCGGCGCCGGTGAGCTGGATGCGGCCAACGTCCAGCGTGGCACCGCCGGTGGCGCCCACCAAACCCACCGCGTCCTGCAGCGCATCGAGCGCCTGCTGGTCGGCGGCCGTCCAGGCGTCCGGGTCAGCGTGGAACTTCCGCACCAGGGCGACCAGGTCCTGCTCCTTGGGCAGAAGCACCTTCAGTTCTTGCTGCAACTCGGTGCGGCGGGCCGCCAGTTCGGCGATCTCGGTGGCGCGTTTGCCCGCTTCGCCGGTGCGGCGCCAACGGGCCAGGCGATGGTCGATGGAGCGGAGCTGGCCCCGGAGGGCGGCAGCGCGGTTGGCGCCGAACGTCAGCAGCACGTCCTCCACGGCGATGCCGGCGAGGTTGACGCCGGCACTGCTGACCACCTGGTCCACCGTGAGCGCGCCGAAGGACGCCTCCAGTCCCGCCAGCGCCGGCAGTTCGGTGGTCATCAGGCCGCCGCCGTGGGAGAACGGGTCTTTGGCCTTCTGGGTCAGCAGTCCCCAGTAGCGGAACAGGTTCACCACCAGTCCGATCAACGGCCACAGCACCGGGATCGGTGCATAGGTGTCCAGGTCCGGCGCGTCGGCGGCGCGACCGCCCTCGGGTGGCGCGCCGGCTGCGGCCTGTACCGGCGTCAGCTGCAGCCGCCCGGCACCGACGGCGTGGCCCGACGTGGTGATCAGCAGGTCGGCGATCTCCAGCGCGCCGGTCTGCACGAGCAGATGGTCCAGGTGCTCGAAGGTGTCGTCGGTGAAGCCGACTTCGGCGCGCAGCCCGGCGAGCCGCACTGCGCCGGTGTCGAGCCGCAGCCCGCTGGACAGCCAGTAGACCTGTTGCAGGCACAGTTCCGACAGTTCCACGGTGATGGTGCGGGTGTCGGCATCGGCCCAGGCGAACACCATGTTCGGGCGCTTGCGCAGGGCGTCCAGCGACTCCAGTTCCAGCGGTTTGCGTTCGCCAGGGGTCTTGCCGACCCGCGCCACCTTGCCCAGTTCGCCGCCCAGTCGATCCTGGATCTCCTCCAGGTCGGCGACCAGCGCGATGTGCTTGCGGCTGAGGAACAGTTCCCAGCCGCCGCCGAACACCAGCCCGGCCAGGCCGGCGACCTCCCCTAGCCCCTGGAAGAAGCCGTCCTGGTACCAGCTCGCTCCTTCGAACTCCTGCGCGCCCTCGGCCTGGCGGAAGGTCGTGCGGCCGGCGTCGGGATCGAACAACTGGAAGCGTGCGACCAGCGGGCGCAGCCTCGGGACCCGGTGCGCGGCGACGGCTTGCGAGCGGGCGAACACCCACCGGTGATCGCCCATGGCGATGGCCAGGCGGATCAGCACGCCGAGGCGGTCGACGTTGTCGGCGGTCCAGGCCGCCGGATCGGCGAGCTGGTTGCGGACTTTATCCTGGCCCGAACGCCGCTCGTCGCCAAGGTAGAGATTGACCTTGGGGGACGCGCGCATCGCCTGGGTCATCTCGTCCCACATCCGGCTCCAGAACCGCCCGCCCTCGGCCTGTTCGAACCGGGCGCGCTCGTCTTCGGGCAGCGCGCGCACGAGCTGGAACGCGAGGAACGCGTCTTCGGAGGTGATCACCCAGTCGGTGAAGCCGCGCCTGAGCAGTTCGCGCGCATGATGGGCGACGAACAGCGGGTCGCGGGCCAGGAACACGGTGGCCAAGTCCTGCCAGCGGCCTTCGTCGTAGAGCACGCGCTCGGGCAGTTCGGCGAACAGCGCCGCGATGTGCCCCAGGATGTCGAGCCGGCGCACGAACGCGGCGCGCACTTCGGCGCGTTGGGCCAGGTCCCGCTCGTCTTCGCCGATGGCCAACAGCTTGTCCAGCAGCCCGGGTGCGTTGTCGCCGTCGACGCCCTGGTCGAAGAGCTTCAGCAGTCGGTCGAAGGCCTGGCGACGGTCCGCCAGGATCCCGGCCAGGGCACCGGCCCGGTCCACTAGGTTGCCCTTGGCATCGCGGGCAGCCTCGATGCCCGCGAAGAACTCGCTGAGCACGAACTCCCGGGGCAGGTTGTCGTACAGCCGGCGCAGATAGAGGCCGTCCTCCAAGCGCCGGAAGCGGTCCTGCCAGGCGGGCGGCAGGGCGGTGAGCAGGTCGTAGGCGAGCTTCGCTTCGGGGTCGCGAACTGCCCAGTCGAACAGGCCGTAGCTCAGCAGGTCGACGGCCTGGGCGAGCGACTTGTCGGGACGGCGCTGGCGCATCACTGCCAGGAAGGCCCAGCGCGTCTCCTTGGCGCAGCGGACTTCGACCGGCAGTTGGTCGATCAGCCGCTCGATCGCGCCACTGGGTTCCAGCCGTCCGACCAGCTCGGCCAGGAACTCCTCGCGGATCGGCGCGGTCCGCGGCGCGGCGATCGCGGTATCGGCGGCGCTGTCGGAGGTCGGCGTCGCCGGCCGCTCCTCGGCGGTGCGCCTGCCGGGCTTCCGACCATCTGGGCGGCCGGGCTGGAACACCGCGATCCGCAACAGCGCCGCCTCCGCTGCCTTGGCATCCGGCTCGGCCAGCAGTTCGGTCAGGTCGGCGAGGAGCGTCTGGAAGCCGGCGTCCCGATCGATGGTCAGCCGCCGCTCCGCGCTGGCCTGTTCCTCCGCCAGCGCGGCCGACAACAGCGGCCAGTGTTTGCCCGGGCCCGGCGCCGGAGTGGTCATCAGCGCGTGCACCGCCGCCGATTGGTCGCCGTCCCGCAGGTCGGCGATCGCCTCGGCCGGGAGCCGGCGCAGCGTCGCCAGCACGAACGGCCGTTCGTCGTCGGCCAGGTCCTGGAGCGGTAGCGCCTCCAACGGGTCGGTGCCGACCTCGTGGACCTCGGTCGGCGTCAGCGCTGACAGCACGGCGACGATCTGGCGGCGGAAGCGCGCGCCGTGGACCGGGTTGATGTTCTCCGCCAGCCGCACGCGAAGCGGTGCAGCCAGGGCCCGGATCAGCGCCCGGGCGGTGGGTAGCTCCAGGTCGCTCATCGCCGACAGTGCCCGGGTCACGTCGTCGTCGCTCACCACCACGCCGCCGGTGGCGTCCTCGATGTCGGCCAGGATCCGGGCGTGGTTGCTGGCCGCAGCGGCCTGCAGGTCGGCCTCCTCAGTGGCCATCTCCCAGGCCATCAGCTCGGCTGCGGACATGGGCTCGGCCTCGCCTCGGTCGGCGGCCGCCACGTCCGGGCGCAGCCGGGCGCGGGGTTGGTCCAGAACCCGCCCCTCGGCGAAGGCCCGCGCCATGCGCACGGCCTCGGCTTCGGCTGCCGGGGTCTCGGCCACCGGGCCGTCGCGCCCGCTCTGCGCCACGTGCACCAGTTCGTGGGCCAGCAGCGAGCGACCGCCCGCGGTGCGCGGGTCGTAGCGCCGCGGGTGCAAGAACACGCGGTTGCCCTCGGCGAGGCCGCAGGCGGCGGCTGCCGCGGTGCGGCGCGCCGCGGACTCGTCCACGTGCAGCCGCAGCCGCCGCAGGTCCAGGCCGAGTTGCGGCGCCAGCATCGCGGCGAGGCCGGCGCTGAGCCGGCCGCGCTGGACGTCGTCGTCCCACACCGGGAACGGCGTGGGCAGCAGCGCCGGCAACGGCGTGCGGGCCGGCGGACGCTGCAGCGCGCGCCCCGGATCCCGGGTCCGGAAGTGCAACGGCGACTTCACGGCACGAGCCTCCGGTGCACCAGCTGCGCCAGCCGGGCACCGATGCTCTCGGGACCCTCGCGGGCCCGCAGAGTCAGCCTCAACGGCGGTCGCGCCGAACCTGCGGCTGTCCGCGGCGGCAGGCCCTGTTCCAGCAGCAGCCGTTCCAGCGCGGTGGCAAAACTGCTGGCGATGCGGTCGCGCTCGCTCGCGGCGAAGCCGGCAAGACCGAGTTCCTCGATGTGCAGCCGGATCGGGGCGCACGGCGGTCGACGGGAAGATGGCTTCACAAGAGCCCCCCCGCCTCGGCGTCGGTGAGCGGCTTCTCCAGCTTGGCGTACTCGACCTGGGCGGCCCGCAGGATGCAGGCCATGGTGATGGGCGAGCCGGCCTCGGCAGCCAGGAACGCGGCGTTCAGCGCGATCTGCCGGATGTTGCCCGGCGCCACGTCCAGCCGCGCCAGTCGTTCGGGGTCGAGCCCTTCGGTGCGCGCCGCGGCCGGGAACGCCCGGCGCCAGACCTCGGCCCGCAGGCGTTGGTCGGGATACGGGAAGGCGACGATGAAGCGGATGCGGCGCACGAAGGCTTCGTCGATGGCCTGCCGCTTGTTGGTGGTCAGGATGGCGATGCCGCGGAAGGTCTCCAGCCGCTGCAGCAGGTAGCTGACCTCGATGTTGGCGTGGCGGTCGTGGGCGTCGCGCACTTCGCTGCGCTTGCCGAACAGCGCGTCGGCCTCGTCGAACAGCAGCACCACGCCGCCCATCTCGGCGGCGTCGAACACCCGCCGCAGGTTCTTCTCGGTTTCGCCGATGTACTTGCTGACCACCGCCGACAGGTCGACCCGGTAGAGATCGAGCTGCAGATCGCGGGCGATCACCTCTGCTGCCAGGGTCTTGCCAGTGCCGCTGGGGCCGACGAACAGGGCCGACAGGCCGAGCCCGCGGCTGCCGCGCTCGGCGAATCCCCAACTGTCGTGCACCAACACGCGTTGGCGCACCTGGGCCGCCATGCCCTGCAGGACCTGGCGCTGCAGGTCGGGCAGCACCAGATCGTCCCACCCTGCCTTCGGCGCGATGCGTTCGGCCAGCGCGTCCAGGCGGGGTCGAGCCAGCTCGCGGGCGGCGCGCCAGAGTTGGCCCTCGTCGATGCCGCGCACGGTGGCGGCACCGCGGGCGATCTCGCTGGCGCCGAAGTCGAACACTCCGGTCAACCGCGTCAGCGCGCCGTCCAGGCGTCGGGCGGCGGGACCCAGGGCCGCGGCCCACAGCTCGGTCTGCTCGGCGCGGGTGGGGCGCGGCACCGACATGCGCACCAGACCCTCGTCGGGGGGCAGCAGTTCGCGGGCAGACAGCAGCGTCGGGCAGGCCACGGCTCGGGTGACTGCCAGGCCGGCGCGCAGGGCCTCGTGCGGGTCGTCGTCGCCTAGTTCCAGCAACAGCACGGCACCGGTCAACAGGGCCTCCCGCTGCCAGAGGCGGACCAGGGCCGCGCGTTCGGCAGCTGGCACGGGCAGGTCGGCGGCGGCGATGGCATGCAGCGGTCGGCCGAGGCGGCTGGCGGCGGTCGCCGCCACTCCGCGACGGTCGCTGCCCACCGCCCCCGACAGCGCGACCCGGATGCCGCCGTGGCGCAGCGTCGCTGCCAGAACCTCGGCGGCGGCCAACAGCGTCGGCGGCAGCCGGTCGGCGGCCTGCACCGGCGCGACGAAGGGCAGCAGCCGTTCGTCGATGGTGGCCACCTCCAGCAGCGCGTGCAGCACGCGCTCGGCAACGCGCAGCGGTTGCGCGGGCAGTCCCGGACCCGGCTCGAGCTGCACCAACTCCAGGCGCCGCAGCGGCGCATCGGGGGCGAACGCGGTCCAGTGGGAATCGGGGATCACCGCCAGCAGCAGGGCTGGCGTGGGCTGGCGCACGCGAGTGCCGGACAACCGGGCGGTGAGGTCGGCGATGTCGTTGTTGATCTCGACGCCGGCGGTCCACAGCAGCACCTCGGTCTCGAAGGGCGACAGCGCGCAACAGCGACTGATCCGTTCCAGCGCGTGCTCGCCTTGGAGCGAACGTTGGGCCGCGAGCATGGCTGCTTCAGCGGTCTGCCAGGCGGCAGTGGCGGCGCCTCCGGAGTCGGCGCCGTCGTCGGCCTGCAGGCGGTTCTGCAGCCGGACGGCCAGGCGGCCCAGGCGCGCCGCCAGCCATGCCTGATTGGCCGTCGGGGCGCTCCCGTGCGCGGTGGAACTGCTTGCCCGGGGCATCAGATGGTCTCCATGGGCGAGTCGAAGCTGCCGTTGCCGTCGACGCCGAGTTGGCTCGCGGCGCCGTCGACCTCGCCCCGCACCAGATAGTCGCCGCGAGCCACGTCGCGAAAGGGCACCGCCACCGCGGTCGCCTCAGTGGCCGGCGCGATGACGCCGTTGCCCGGCGTCATCGGGATGGTGTAGGCCCTGGGGGCGCGGCCGGCCGGAACGTTGGTCTCGTTGAGCAACAGCCGCACCTGCTGGGTCCGGGTGACCGGCGGCGTCAGCGTCAGCGTCACCCGGCCGGTCGCGTGCGGCACCCCTTCGATGGTGCGAGTGCTGTCCACCGCGACCGCGGTGCCGACCTGGGGCCGCAGCGCGATGGGCACCGCGTTGGATACCGCGCCGTCGTGAAGAACTGGCGGGTCGCCCATCATCGTGCGGTGCCGGACCTGGACGGCGAGGATGCCAGCGCGGGGTTTCACGGGCAGCGCCGCTAGATCGATGACGATGGCGGTATCGCCCAGTTCAGCGGCGGCGGGAGCGTGCACCAGTTCGCCGATGGCGACCGTGGTGGTGGCGCCCCGCAGGCTCTGGCCGGTCAGCCGCAGGCGGCTTCGCACGGTGATGGCGGCACCGGGACCACCGTCCACCTCGACGCGTTCCAGTACCGGCAACCGCAGTTCCTCGGCGAACATGGCCCGACGCAGGACCGGCAACGCCGGACGCGGTCGCGGCGTCGGGTCGATCAGCACCACCGAGACCTGGTAGGCAGCGGTCGGGCGGTAGTGCGCCTGCAGCGCCGACCACAGCCGGCTCATCTCCTCGGTGTTGACCACCTCGGGGACGATCTTGATCAGTTCCACCTGGTCGGCGAGGCGGGAGTTGCGCACGCCGTCGGGCAGGCTCGGGTCGGGCGGTGTCGGCGACAGCGCTCGGCGCACGTGCTCGCGCGTGAGGATGGCGTCCTCGTGCAGGACGCGCATGGCGTGGCCCAGCAGGATCTCGGCGATGAAGGTGGGCTGGCCGTAGGCGGTGACCAGGTAGTGCAGGTCCAAGGCCAGCGGCGGCGAGTCGGTGACCGCACCAGCCGGATTGCGGGACGGCAGGTTGGCGTTGCGCCAGCCCAGGTTGGGCGTGACCTGATGCAGGAACAGGTTGATCTGGGTCGGCTCGGGCTGGTTGGGAACCAGGATCCGATCGGGCGGCAGCGCGCTGACCGAGACCGAGCCGGCGGCGGTCGACAGGTTCTCGGCCACCACCATCGACTGGATGCGATGGCGCAGGGTTGCGGTGACCGCGGCAATGGCGTAGGCGCTGCTCACCGGTGGTCTCCTTCGAGCCCCGACAGGTAGCGCTCGAGGTCGGGCCCGGATCGGGGGAGAGGTGCAGGCCCGGGCGTCGGCGGTACCGGTGACTCGCGGACGGCGCGCACATCGATGCGGCCGATGGTGATGATCACTGGCGGCGGCACCTCGGCTGGCGTTGGCTGGATGCGCGACAGGCTCTGCGGCGCGGGCGGTCGCGGGGCGGAAGCGGCGTGCTGCCGCCGCGGCTCGACCGGCGATGCGGTGCTTGCCGGCGTCGTCGGCATCGGCTTCGCGGGTGCCGGCGCGATGGGCCCTACCGGCGTTGCCTGCCGGCTCTGGACGCGCAAGACTTCGCCGTGGTGGTATTGATGATGGTGGTGCAGTTCTCTCGCCGGCTCGTTCCGGTCCGGAGGAGGTTGCGCCGCTTGCGCCCCCGTCGCGGTAGCGACGGGAGGAACGGCATCGCGACGGTCGGGCTGCGGCGCGTGCACTGGCGGCTCTGCCGTCGGCGCTGGGTCGGGCGCCCGCGGCGCAGGCGCAGTTGCCCTGCCGTGAGCGGGCGGCAACGCCGGTTCCGGAGTTCGCGGCGCAACGCCACGGCGCGGGGCATGCTCGTTGGCACCTGCCGCTGGGGGCAGGTGCGGCCTTGGGACGTCGCCCGCATCCGCGGCAGGGAGTTGCTCCAACTCCAACCGCGTCACCCCGCGCCAGTCGTCCGTGTCCTCGAAGCGCGAACGTGCGCGCGGTCGAACGAGCGGCGCGGCGCCCTGGGCTGCACGGGCAAGCCTGGTGAACAGGTCGGTCATGGGGCGATCCGGGCGAGGTACTCGCGACGGCGGCGCGGGCCGATCTGCAGGATGTCGCTTTCGCTCCAGCCGTAGGTCCGGGCCAGCAGGTCCACTTCGTCCAGCAGGCGCGCGGCCCGCCGCTGCAGCGCTTCCCACAGGAAGGCCGCGATGTCGAGGTGCGCGTCCAGTTCGGCATGGCAGGGGCAACGGACCTGCAGTTCCAGGGTCGTCAGCGGCTCCAGCGCCTCGATGCGCTCGGCGAGCTGCCGTTGCACCGACTCGGGCAGAGCTTGGGCAGCCAGCGGGAGGCCGCCGCGGGTGGCCGTCAGCACCAGGCGCTGCAGCAGGCAGGTCCGGGCCGCGGCGACGTCGGGGGCGGCGGCGGCGGCGGCGAGGTCGTCGCCGTCGGGCAACCGGAAACGGACCTCGACACCGTCGACCAGCAGGCGATACCGGGCATCGTCGCCATCCCCTCCATCCGCGGGCACGCCGACCTCACTTCCGGTCCGGGCCAGCAGTGAAGTCGCGTCGGCGGCGAACTCCATGCGCTCGCCGCAGTCGCGACACGACGTCTCGCCCTCCAGCCGGTCGCCGAACAGGTCACGGTGCAGCGTGAGCAGATGGCGGTCGCGCTGACCCAGCGGCAGCATCCGTGCCGCGGGCTCGGACAGGCCGCTGGCAATCGCGGCCAGCAGCGTCGCGCGCGTGGCCGGTTCGTGTCCGGCGGCGTGCTCCCACACCGCCAGCAACTCGCGGTCGCCGAGGACCATGCCAGATCACGCCGGTGTGGTGAAGCTGGGTTCGTCGGGCTCCAACACGGCCTCGTCGCGCTCCCAGCCCTCGTTCTCCAGCTTGAGGTGCTGGATCGCGATGGCATTGGCGTTGGCATCGAGGTCGGGCAGGGCCTGGAACTCGGAGACCCAGCAGCGGAACAGATGGTAGGCGATCGCCAGTTGGCCGGCCTCGTTGTAGACCTCGAGCGTGACATCCTTGCGGAAGTCCTTCAGCGAGGTCTCGCTGCCGAGTCCGGCACCGTAATTCCACACCTTGTTGGCCCACTGCTCGAACTCTTTGTCATGGGTCACGCCGCGTTCCAGCGTGATCGCCTCGTACTCGGAGCGGCCGGGGGACTTGCGTGAGGAACTCGGGTCGCCGCCCTCGCGGTGCTTGACCACCTCGGTGGTGCGCTTGAGTGCGCTGACCTTGCTGACGCCGGCGACGTAGCGGCCGTCCCACTTCAAGCGGAACTTGAAGTTCTTGTAGGGATCGAAGCGGGAGGCGTTGACGGTGAATTGTGCCATGGCTCGAGGTCTCCTGTCCCCGTCACGCGGCGCCCTGGCCGGCGAGTTGCTGGATCTGGATGATGACGAACTCGGCAGGTTTCAGCGGCGCGAAGCCCACCAGGATGTTGACGATGCCCTTGTCGATGTCGGCCTGGGTGGTGGTCTCGGGGCCGCACTTCACCAGGTACGCGTCCTTGGGGGTCGAACCCTGGAAGGCGCCTTGGCGGAACAGGCCGTGCATGAAACTGGTGATGTTGAGCCGGATCTGGGCCCACAGCGGCTCATCGTTGGGCTCGAACACCACCCACTGGGTGCCGCGGAACATGGACTCCTCGATCATCAGCGCCAGCCGCCGGACCGGGACGTACTTCCACTGGCTGGCCATCGCGTCGGCGCCGTCCAAGGTGCGGGTGCCCCAGGACAGCGTGCCGTAGATGGGCTTGGTGCGGATGCAGTTCAGGCCCATCGGGTTGAGCACGCCGTTCTCGGCGTCGGTCAGCGCGTAGACCAGCCCCTGCACCGAGCGCAGCTGGGCCTCGGTACCGGCCGGCGCCTTCCAGACGCCGCGATTGGCGTCGGTGCGGGCCAGGAGGCCGGCGATCACGCCCGACGGGGCGAAGGTGCGCAGTTTGAAGTCGTTGAGTGGATCGGCGACGCGGATGCGGGGGAACCATGCCGCGGCGTTGGCGCCCTTCGCTGCCAGGCCGCTCGAGATCCAGTCGGTAGCCGAGTCCAGATCGCGCACCGAGGGCGGCGGATCCACCAGCAGGAACGCGCGCTTCCGTTCACAGAACGCCAGCGCCGCCGCGTAGATCGAGTTGGGATCCAGACCCGTGTCCAGCGTGGCGGGATCGGAGGCCTTGGCCCGGGTGGCGTCGGGGATGCACAGGATGTTGAACAGGTCGACCTTGTCCAGGGCCTGCAGCCCGGTGAACTGGGCAGCACTGCCGATCAGATCGTTGCTGCCGGGAAGCGTGACGCCGTCTCTGCCCACGACCGGGCCGACCTGGCCCAGCGCGGCGCGGCCGTTGCCCAGCAGGTAGTGGCCGACGTTGGGGGTGGCGCCGTCCAGCTTCAGGTCGGCGCGGACGTCGTTGGGAGTGCCGGCGGTGAAGGCGAGTGACGCGTCGGTGCTGCCCGCCAGCAGGTCCGGGTCGAAGGCGGGCAGGATGCGCAGGCCCTTGCCGGTGCTGGAGGGGACCACGCGCACCGCCGCGCCCGTCAGCTGCTTGCCCATGGCAGCGCTGAGCTTGCGCTCCACCAGGCGGGCGAGGCCGACGACGGAGGCGGGCAGCGCCTCGCCCGTGGCGATGATGGTGACGTTGAGGTCGGCGATCTTGCCGGCGGGGACGTCGGCGCTGACCTTGAGGGAGTAGTCCTTGTCGTTCTTCAGGCTGGCCAACGTGATGTCGCCGCCGACCGTTCCGGTCGCGAACGGGCGGCCGGCGGTGGGGTCGGGAACGCTGGCCTTGACCATGGCGGAACCGGAGTCCTCGTCGTTGATCACCGTGGTGACGAACCGGGCAGAGGTGGCATCCATGGTCACGGCGGCGAACCGCTCGCTTTCGCCGCTGCCCCGATCGGTGATGGTCAGGTTGAAGGCCTTGGTGTCGGCGGCGGCGATGTCGTCGTAGTCCACGTCGACTTGGACGAGGTTCGCCCAGCTGCCCCGGGAGAGGGCGGTGAACTTGACGGCCTGCTTGGCGCCGGCGGCGATGCCGTCCTGGGCGGTGATCGCCGCAGCGACACCGTCGGACTTGGGCACGCGCACGACCCAGGCCTCGCCGCCGCCGTTCGTGAAGAACTGCTGCACCGCGTAGCCCACTTCGCTGTCGGCGGCGAGCCCGCCGAAGCTGCGCTCGTAGTCGGCGAAGCTGAACAGCCGGGCGGGACGATGGTCGAGGCCGCGGGCGGTGTAGCCGACGAAAGCGCACACCGAGGTGCTGGCCTGGGCGATGGGACGGACGCTGCTGGGCAGTTCCTGGACGTAGACGCCGGGAAAGCTCGGGTTCACAGCCATCGGCAAGCCTCCAGAGCGAGATGGGATCGCCGCAGCGCACTTCGTCGGGCGCGACGACGACCAAGTGATCCCGAAACGCTACCCACGCTCCCAGGCGTGGGCAAGGGGGGCAAGGGGTCGCGCAACAGGCTGCAGCCGATCCCGTCGAGTTTCGGACCGGGACTACTTGCCAGCGTCGTCGAACATGATCCGGTTGGTGCCGTCGGCGACCAGTTTGCCGTCCCGCTCGGCCTTGCCGATCAGCACGTCGCGCAGCAACACCTCGTGGTCCTGGACGTTCTTGCCGTCGGCAAAGGCCGACAGGCCGTCGCCGCCGCGGGCCAGGAACGAACTGGTTGCCACGCGATAGGTCTTGTCGTCGGCAATCAGCACATCGCCGACCCACACCGCCGTCAGCTTGCGTTCGCCATCGACGACTTCGTAGTGGTAGCGCCCGCCGCCGATCTCCAACGGTCGTCGTTCCTTGCCGAGCGCTGCCTGCAGCACGGCGCGGATCTGCGCGCCGGTCAGGTCCATCGACACCAGGTTGTTCTCGAACGGCAGCAGCTCGTAGAGCATGCGCGGCGTCAGCGGCCCGGGCTGCAGGCGCGTCCGGATGCCACCCTTGTTGGAGAACGCCAGCTGCGCCTTCGCGGCTTGCACGAAGACGTCACAGACCAGGTTGCCGGCGGCGGTCGAGCGCGACGAGCGGTCGTCGTCGAGCGGGGTCTCGAGCGTCGCGATCACGCGATCCCATCGTGCCGTCAGGTCCCTGGTCTGCTGGGCGATCCAGGCGGCGGTGTCCGGATCGTCCGGATGCGTCCTCGGATCGAGTTCGATCAAGTCGCCGCGCAGCAGTTCGAGGCGCTTCTGGTCGGCGTGCACGTGCGCGTCGACGCGGTAGATCTCGCTGGCCTTGCCGTGGGTCTGCACGATCCAGGTCGAGCCTTCGACATAGGGCTGCTTCAAGCCGGTGTGCGAATGACCACCGAGGATCAGCGGGATCTCGGGGAACGCCTTGGCCAGCTCGCGATCGGTTTCCAGGCCGCAGTGGGTCAGCAGCACGACGACATCGGCCGCGGCTTTCGCTGCCGGCAGCGTGGCGCGCACTGCGGCGAGTTCGTCCTCGAACGTCGCGTCGCCCCACGGACCCGTCGACACTGCCTTGGTGTCGGCGGTGACCACGCCGATGAGCGCGATCTTGACGCCGTGCACGGCGACCACGTGGAACGGCCGCACGTAGTCACACAGCTGTCGTTGCTGGCTGTTCTCGATCAGCACGTTGGCACCCAGCACCGGGAACTTCGCGGCCGCGACCAGCGCGCGGACGTTGTCCGGGCCGAAGTCGTACTCGTGGTTGCCGATCGCCACCGCGTCCGGCTGCAGCCGCGACAAGAACTGGACGGCCAGCAGGCCCTTGCTGGCGTTGCCTTCGATCGTGCCCTGATACCAGTCCCCGGCATCGGTGACGATCACGCGCTGTCCGGTCGTTGCGGCCTCGGCGCGAACGCGCCGCACGTGGCCGGCCAGCGCCGCGGCGCCGCCGACATGCGGGATCGGACGACGATCGCCCCCGCCGCGCGCCTTCCACAGCGCGAGCTGCGGTCGGAACTGACCGTGGAAGTCGTTCCAGTGCAGGAACACGGCGTTGCCCTGGCGGAGTGCGGCGACGGTGGTCGCTGGCGGATCCTGCGCCGCGATGGCGACGGCAAGAGTCAGCAGCAGCAGGAGCATCGTCGGCCAGCCGGGCGATCGGTCGTTGCGCGAAGTGCACATGGCGGTTGGGGTACCCGCCGCCGAGCCGGGAGCCAAGGTCGCCGCTGCACATTCGGCCACGCTGTGCGATGATGCGACGATGCGACGGCGGCGGTGGCTCCTGCGCGGTGGGTGGTTGACGGCGATTCTCGTCGTCTGTCTGGTGCTCGGTCGCGGGGCGGGGTGGTTCGGGACCGAGCCAGGGAACGCGGGGGACTCCGGCGCCAGCCCGTCGCCGCCGCCGCCGGTGTCGCCGCCAGCGGGGTCGTCGAAGGCATCCGCCACCGGGTCGCCGGCGACATCAGCGGGCGCGGTCGGTGCCGCCCAAGACGGCGCGGCGATGCCGGCTGCCCAGAGTCCGCCACCCGCCGCCGGCGGGACCACGTCGGCTCCGCCAACGCGCGAGCCCGTCGACGCCGACCGCATCGCCGCGGTCCGTTCGCTCGCGATCGAAGAGGCCGAGGCCGGATACTTCGGTCGGGCGAGGCTGGCGCTGGCTGATCTGACCCGGTTGTTGCCTGCCGGTGACGCTGCGCCGGAAGTGATCCAGTTGCGGGAACAACTCGCGACGCTGCAGGCGACGGCGATCGAAACGTTGTGTCGCGACCTTGCCGATGGGCGGGTGCTGGCGGCACGGGTCCGGCTCGACGCCCTGCTGGCGGTTCCCGACCAGGCCATCGCCGACGCCCTCGATGCCGCCGCGAGTTTGCATGCGTGGCCGCGGTTGTCGTTGGCGGGTGGGCCGCCG
This sequence comes from Planctomycetota bacterium, assembly GCA_016713175.1. Taxonomy (GTDB): domain Bacteria; phylum Planctomycetota; class UBA1135; order UBA1135; family UBA2386; genus JADJPQ01. The sequence continues at coordinate 279,944 of JADJPQ010000002.1, read as the reverse complement.
GCCGTCCCGGCGGCGTCGCCGCTGCCGGCGGATCGGCTGGTCCGGGTGTTCCGCGAGGGCCAGGAACGGACCGGTCGGGTCGTTTCGGCGTTGGCCACGGAGGCCACGCTGCGGATCGTCGAGGCCCGTGGTGTGACGTTCCCGACCCTGCCGGTGACGACGGTCGAACCGGTCGATGTGACACCAGCCGAAGCGCTGCAGCAAGCGCGGGCGGCGGCGGCGGCCGGCGATGGTCGCCTGGTCCGGCTGTGGGTGGCCTGTGGTCTGGCGCGCGCGGGCCGGATGCCGGCGACCGATCTGATGGCCCTGCGCATGCTGCTGCGGTAGTTCTTCGAGTACTCCTGCCGACGTTCGTCATCGTCGTGCCACCCATGACCATCCTCGTCCATCGCCAGGGCAACAACTTCGGTCCGTTCTCGGTCGATCAGGCCAACCTGTTGCTGCGCGAAGGACGCCTGCTGGGTCAGGACCTGGCCTGGCTCGAAGGCACTCCGGCGTGGGTCCGGCTCGCCGCCGTGCCCGGGATCGTGATCGAACCGCCGCGCGTGCCGCCGCTGCCGAACCTGCCGCCGCCGCCGCGACCGACGCCGGCGCCGGTGCACCCGGAGACCGCCGGCTACCCGTTGGCGCCCGGCGAACAGACTTCGCACCGGCTGATCCTGGTGGCGTTCCTGCTGGCGTTCCTGCTCGGCCCGCTCGGCGTTCATCGCTTCTACACCGGCAGGGTCGGCTCGGGCGTCGCGATGCTGCTGTTGACGTTGACCGGCATCGGCCTGTTGATCTCCGGCATCTGGTGGCTGATCGACTGGATCGTGATCCTGTGTGGCGGTTTCCGCGACGCCGAGGATCGGCGGCTCACGCGCTGGGTCTGAACGGCGCCGCCGGATCGCGGCCGCGCCAGAGCAGGAACCCGGCCAGCACCAAGGCGCCGCCTGCCCACGCCAGCGGCCACCATTGCGGCCCGATCAGCACCATCGGCAGGTAGCCGCAGGTCGCCGCCACCAGCATCGTCAGCACCGCATACGGCATCTGCGTCTGCACGTGCGCCAGATGGTCGCAGCGCGAACCGAGCGAGCTCAGCACCGTGGTGTCGGAGATCGGCGAACAATGATCGCCGAAGATCGCACCTTCGAGCACAGCCCCGATCGACAGCAGCATCAAGGCCGGGCCGCCGGCGGCCGCACTGCCGGTGAACTGCGCTTCGGTGCCGATCTGATGCGCGAGCACGACGACGTTGGGCAGCAGGATCGCCATCGTGCCATAGCTGGTCCCGGTCGCGAACGCGATCAGGCAGGCCGAGAAGAACAGCACCAGCGGCAGCGCCGCCGCGGACATCCAGTCGCGGAACGCGGCGGTCAACCAGATGCTGGTGCCGAGGTCGCGGCACAGGTGGCCGAGGCTCCACGCCAAGAACAGGATGCCGAAGGCGAGTCCGAGGGCGCGGGTTGCGCGCAGCGAGGTCGCGACGATTGCGCGTGAGGGCAACAGCCGCTGGCCCACGATCAGCGCGATCACCAAGAGCCACGCCGACACCGACGCGAGCAGCAGCGCCCAATCGCTCTGCGCGTTGGCGAGCAGGAACCGCAGCCCGCCGACGAAGCCCGAGTCCTCGTCGGTCCTTGCCTGCCACTGGCGCGAGCCCTGCCACAGCATGATGCCGATCGTGCCCAGCACCAGGACCAGCAGCGGCAGCAGCGCGTTCCGCGCCCGTGTCGGCGTGCCGGCGGCCGGCGCCGCGTCGCCGAGCCCGGTGCCGGCCATCGGTCTGGCATCGTCGGCGAGCGGCTTGCCGAGATGGCGGGCGCGGCGTTCGGCGGCGAGCATCGGTCCGAAATCGCGGCGCAGCACGATGCACAAGAACACCATGAACAGCGCGAATACGCAGTAGAAGCGGTACGGCATCGTCTGCAGGAACACCGCAAACGCCTCGGTCGCCGCGTACGGCCGGCCATCGGGTCGCGTCACCTGCGTCAAGGGCACGCGGTACTGCGACATCTCGTAGGCGATCCAGGTCGAGAACACCGACAGGCTGGCGATCGGCGCGGCGGTCGAATCGACGATCCACGCCAGCTTCTCGCGCGACACCCCCGCGCGGTCGGTCAGCGGTTGCATCGTCGTGCCGGTGACGATGCACGAGCTGTAGTCGTCGAAGAACATCGACAGGCCGGTGGCGAATGCGCACAGCTGGCTGCGGACCGGACCGCTGGCGAAGCGCGCGATCCTGTCGACCAGGCCCTGGATGCCGCCGCACCTGGTCATCAACCCGATCGCCATGAACAAGAACACGACGAACAGCGTGATCCGGACGTAGAAGTCCTCGCACAGAGACCGCCGCCACAACGCGTCGCCGACGAACTGAAAGGCACCGTCGGCGAGCTTCTGCAGCGTCGACCGGCTGCCGGCCTGCGGATGCAGCGTGAACGCCCAGGCGATGCCACCGGCGAGGCAACCTGCTGCCAGCGCCAACAGCACGCGCTGCGTCAGCACCGCCAGCACGATCGCGACGAACGCTGGCAGCAGGCTCTCGCGGCCGAAGAACGGCACGGTGCGCACCGCTTTGCTGCCATCGGGGTTCGGCAGTTCGGCCTGGGCGCCGTGTTCGCCGATCCGGATCAGCAGCGGCAAGGCGCCGCGCGCGCCGTCGATCCGCGTCGGCAGGCCGTTGGTGGTCGCGGCGGCGGCCCATTCGATCGCCAGTCGGGCGTAGTCGCCTTGCCATCGCGCCAGTTCGGCGGCGTCGGTGATCGGTGGGCTGCGGCGGAGATCGACGTGCAGGGGTGGCGCGGTTCCGCCTTGACGCCACGTCGCCAGCGGCGAACTGCCCGGGTCGGTGCCACCGAGCAGCCATTCGCGGATCTGCAGCGCCGTCATGCAGGTCCGCCCGCTCCGCTGCGCCAATGGCGATGGGATCAGGAAGAACAGCAGGACGAACGCGGCGGCGACGAGCCAGCGCAATCTGCCGGACATGCGTGCGACGGTAGCGCCGACCGCGCACGTCGTCGCGCGCGATTTCGCGTGGCCATGGCGATAGCCTGCCGCGCATGGATGGCAACCCAGGTGGCGGACTGCGTCGTCGGCTCGGCCTGCTCAGTGCGATCTCGATCACGGTCGGCGCCGTCATCGGTTCGGGCATCTTCCTGAAGCCGCTGCAGGTCGCGCACAGCGTGCCGAGCGAGCCATGGGTCTACGTGCTCTGGGTCGGGCTCGGCATCATCTGTCTGTTCGGGGCGTTCGCGTATGCCGAACTCGGGGCGATGTTTCCCGAAGCCGGCGGGCAGTATGCGTTCCTGCGCGAAGGCTGGGGGCGCGGCGTCGCGTTCCTCTATGGCTGGACGTTCTTCCTGGTCATCAACACCGGCACCGTCGCCGCCCTGGCCCTGGCGTTCGCCGATTACCTGTTGCCGCTGTTCGAGGTCGACGCGTCCCCCGCAACCGGCAGTCCGGCGTGGAAGATCGTTGTCGCCGGCGGACTGATCCTGGGACTGGCGCTCGTCAACCATTTCGGGGTGTTCCTCGGCGCCTTGCTGCAGAACGTCGCGACGCTGGCCAAGGTCGGCGCGTTCTCGGTGTTGATCGTCGGCGGCGTCATGATGGTCGGCACGCAACCGGCCGGAGCGGCGGCGCCACCGCTGGCCGAGGGCGTGCAGACCTCGCTGACGCTGGGCGCGATGGTGACGGCATTCACGGCGATCTTCTGGGCCTACGAGGGCTGGTACCAGCTGCCGTTCAATGCCGCAGAACTGAAGCAGCCGCAGCGCGACCTGCCGCTCGGATTGATCGTCGGCATGCTGGTCCTGATCGCGCTCTACACCGCGGTGAACGCGCTCTATCTGCATGTCGTGCCGTTCGAGGAAATGCGCTCGATCGCCGAGGGCAACGATCAGCGCGTCGCGGCGCTGACGGTCGAACGCGTGTTCTCGAAGGAACTGGCGGGTTACCTGACGTTGTTCGTCGCGATCTCGATCGCCGGTTCGGCCAACCCCAACCTGCTGTCGTCGCCACGGGCGTTCTACGCGATGGCGCAGGATGGCATGCTGCCCAGGGCTCTGACGTGGGTGAGTCCGCGCTGGGGCACGCCGGTGGTGGCGATCTGGACGCAGGCGATCTGGGCGCTGGCGATCGTGCTGGTGCCGTGGTTCACGCCGAAGACCTGGGGTCTGCGCGGCTTCCACGATGTCACCGCGTTCGTCGTGTTCGCCGGGTTCCTGTTCTATGCCATCACCGTTGCCGGGGTGTACCGGCTGCGGTGGCGGCGACCGGACGCCGAGCGGCCGTCGAAGTGCTTTGGCTATCCATGGTCGCCGGCGCTGTTCATCCTGGTGTCGGTCGGGTTCGTGGTCGCGCTGCTATGGGACGAAGGCGAACGCAAGAACGCCCTGATCGGCCTTGGCATCATCGGCGCCGGCCTGCCGTGCTACGGGTTCTGGGTGCTGGGCCGCAACAGCCGGCTGGAGGCCCGCCCGCCGGCGGGCTAGAGTCCGGTGGCAATGGCAACCTGGCAGTTCAGCCTGTTCTTCGTCGCCCTGTTGATCGGCTACGTGCTGGTGCACGTCCGCCTCAGCCGGGCCGAAGAGCACCTGCGACACCTGGCCGGGATCCGCACGCTCGACGACCGGCTGCAGGCGATCCTGTCGCGACTGGAACCGCGGGCCGACGCGCCCGAGCGTCTGCCGTTGCAGCGGATCGAAGCGCAGTTGCAACGCCTGCACGAAGACCTCGAGGACCTGCGCGAAGCGACGACCAACGTGCGCGAGGCGGTCATTGCCATCCCGCCGCCGCCGTCGCGGCTCGAATTGACCGGCCCGATCGGCACCAGCGAGCCCGCGGCGGCGCCCGCAGTGTCGCGCAGCGAACGGTTGCGCGGCGTCGTCGAGACCCGGTTGCTGCAGTTGGGCTACGCCAATGTCAACCTGCTGACCGACCTGAGCCAGCTTGGCCAGGGCGACGCCGACGTGGTGTTCGAGGCCGAACGACGGCACATGCCGATCAAGGGTCGCGTGCTGCTGCGCAACGATGGTGTGCGCGACGTCGTCGTGCACACCGCGGCGCCGATGTTTCCTTGACGCTTCAGCGCGCGCGCAGCCACGCGTCGACCCGCGCCGTCGCGGCGGACAGCGCCGGCCACGGTGCATCGGTGTCGAGCCCGAAGTCCTGACCGGCGACCGCCTGCAGCGCGCGGATCAACAAGTGTCGTTCGTGGGCCCAGCGGCTCTTGTTCGGCAGCCCGAAGCGCTGCGCGCCCTGTTGGCCATCTGGAGTGCCTGCCAGCAGGACCGCGACGATGAACTCGCGGACCGCCGCCGTCTGGCCGAGTCGCAGCAACGATGCGGCGCATGCCGTGCGCAGCGTCGCATCCGCCAGCCGATCGCGCATCGTGTCGAGCAGGGCGTTGGTCGCCGCTGCAGCAGGCAGCGTGCCCAGCGCCTGCGCGGCTTCCAGCGCAAGGTCGCCGCGATCGTGCAACAGTTCGAGCAGGAACGGTTCGGCGGCTGGGTTGCCGAGTCGGCCGAGGGCTGCGACCGCGGCCTGCGCGCCGGGCGCCGTCGGCTGCGCGCGCAGTTCGTCGACCAGCAGCGGCGCGGCGCCGGCGCCGAGGCCCTGCACCGGCGGCAACGCTGCGGCCCAAGCCTTGGGCTCGGCATGCACCAGCGCGCGGCAGATGGCGGGATCCGGTAGGGGCGTCGGTGGCGGCGCCGGCGCGCCACAGGCGGTCCATCCCATCGAGACCGCCAGGACAGCGGCGCGCAGCGAGAACGCGTTCACGGTGTCGATGCTACCGCGGCGGCGTCATTCTGCGCATCCGGCCACCATTGCAGCCAGTCGGCGGGTGGTCGCGAGTGCCACGTCGTCGCTGACGTGGCGCCGGGATGCACGAACGTCAGTGACGAGGCATGCAGCAGCTGTCGGGTCGTGCCATCCGGTCTCGGTGCCTGCGGATCGCCGCCGGCCTTCACGCGATGCACGAACTCGAGCCAGGCGTGGTCCGGTTGGCCATACAGCAGATCGCCGAGCAGCGGATGCCCGACATGCTCGAGATGGACGCGGATCTGGTGCGTGCGACCGGTTGCCGGTGTGCAGCGCAGCACGGTGTGGTGTTCGCCGCGGTGCAGCACCGCGAATGTCGTGCGTGCCGGCGTCGCGTCCGCCGCGGTTGCCGCGACGACGGCGCGGCGCAGCGAGATCGCGCTGCCGGAGGCTCTGCCGATCGGCCCGTCGACGGTCAACACCGGGTCGGCGACGACGCCGCGGACGACCGCCAGATACTGCTTGCCGACCGTGCCGGCGGCGAACTGGGCGAGCAAGTGGTCGGCGGCGGTGCGGGTGCGGGCGGCGACGATCACGCCGCTGGTCTCGCGATCGAGTCGGTGTACGAGGCGCAGCGCCGGGTCGAGCCGCTGCTGCAGCAGATGCACCAACGTATTCCGGATGAACGCACCATCGGCATGCATCGGCAGGTGCGCTGGCTTGGCGGCGACGACCAGGTCAGCGTCCTGATGCAGGATCGGGACCTCGGTAACGACCGGTGGTTCGCGGTGCGCCCGCCGGTAGGTCACCGGATCGCCGCGGCGCAGCGGTTGCCCGGCATGCGCGATCGCACCGCGGATCGTCAGCCGTCGTTCGGCGATGGCTTGCAGCCAACCGTCGCGGTCGAGGTAAGGGAAGCGCCGGCACAGGTACTCGAGCAGCGGTTGGCCATCGCCCCAGGGTGGCACGCGCGAGGTCAGCTCGAGGTCAGCTGAACCGATGGGAACGTCAGATGGCACTCGGGAATTGCAACGAGGTCTTGCCGGTGCAGGCAAGACCTCGTGTGAGGATCCGTCAGGATCGCGCGCGGCTCAGCTCGAGCTCGCGGTCGTCGGCTTGCGGCGTCGCCGAAGCAGGGCGGCACCCGCGAGACCGGTGCCGACCAGCAGCATGGTGCCAGGCTCGGGAACCGGTGCGCCACCGCCGCCGCCGCCACCGTTGTTGCCGCCGCCGTTACCGTTGTCGCCGCCACCACCGTTGTTGCCGCCGCCGCCCGGAGGCGTGCCGCCGCTACCACCGCCCGTGTTGCCACCGCCGGTGTTGCCACCGCCCGTGTTGCCACCGCCCGTATTGCCACCGCCGGTATTGCCGCCGCCGGTATTGGCGTTGCCGGCACCACCGTCGACCAGCGTGCTGTCCGGGTTGCCGATCGGCGAAGGCGGGTTGCGGCTGCCCGTTGTACGACCGGCACTATGGTCCATGCAGGCCGCGAGGCAGAGCAGCGTGGTGACGAGGAAGGCAGTTCGCATGGGTGTCAGGCTCGGGTTCTCTGGGGTTCGTTCCGGTGGGCGCGTGGAGTTGCGGGGAGCAACCTGCGTGCCGGCTGCGAGTTGCAGGAACGCTCTTTGGCCTGGCGCGTGACGTTGGCGTGTGCAAACGGCGATGGCATCGCGCGGTCGGACACTTTGCGGTCACGTCCCGAAGCGGGAGTCGTACGCGGTAGCGCGACGACCATCGCCAAGCGAGATCGCGTCCTCCAGAACAGCGATCTCCTAGTCGGATTCGTGCGACGGGTTACCAGATCCGTACGGTGCGCGGAAGGATCGCTGCTGCCGGTTCGGAGCGCCGATGCCGGTGCGAATCCCGTCGTGGCGAAAACCGGACGGGCCGTGGCGGAACGACGACGATGCGGCGACGGAATCACGGCAAACGCTGGTAGATCGCCAACCGCCGATCCGCCGACGCGACGATGGCGCCGACGCCGAGCGGGGTGATCTGCGTGATCCGCTTGGCGCCGCGCAGCAGATACGCGGGTCGGTCGGCGGTCTTGCTGCCGACCGCGACGGTCGCATTCTTGCGCGGAATAAGCACCTGGCCAGGCGTCAAGACCGGAACTCCCGCTGGTATCGGCTCGCCGCCGCCGTGGCGCCCGAGGTCCTGTCCGTTCCGGCCATCGGCGATCAGCACGCGATCGGTCAGGGCAACAGCGACGGTGGCGCCGTGGGCGCCGATGGCAGTGGTCGATTCGCCGAGCGATCGGTTCCACGTCACGTTGCCCGTGGTCGGGTCGAGCCCGCGCAACGAACCGTCTTCCCCGGCGACGATCGGCATGGAGTCGGCGAGCACGACGCGGAACTCGCCGGCGTCCGGCCAGCTCTTCTGCCAGCCGCTGCCCAGCGGGTCGAAGTCGATGCTGGCCAGGTGGCCGCCGGCGAGGGCCACGAGCGCGTGCTTGCCGAGAACCCACAGGTCGCCGCGCGCCAAGGCTGGCAGGGTCCGGGTCGCCCGCACTTCGCCGGTGGCCGGGTCGACCAGGACCAGGCGTTGGTCCAGGGTGGCGAGGACGAACGCATCGTCGAGGCGGCGCAGCGGCAGCTCGGTGGGCAGTCGCTCGCTGTTCCATGCGGGCTTGCCGGAAGCGCGATCGAATGCGCGCAGGGTGCCGTCGTACGAGCCGACGCAGACCAGGTTGCCGATCACCAGCGGTGTCGTCAGCAGTCCCGAGAGATCGCCGGTCGGGTGTTGCCAGGCGACTCTGCCAGAATCGCCGTGCAGACACGTGATCGTGCCCGAACGATCGACCGCGAACAGGCGACCGCGTTCGTCGTGCGCGACCGGTTGGTCGACCACGCCGGGCAGCTCGATCCGCCAGTCGGGCTTGCGGGTCATCAGCGCCTGCAGCGCGCCGATGTGGTCGCCGTTGACGGTTGCGTGTTCGGGGAGGAACCCATCCAGCCGCAGCAGCACGGTGCTGCGGTTCGCGGGCACGAAGGCGACCACACACGGCGTCTTGCCGGCTTCAATGCCGTTCCACAGCACGGTGGCGCCGGCCGGTTCGGTGGTGATGGTCATGGGCAGGCGCGCGATGCGATCGAACGGCAGGGCCGGGAAGGCCATGCACAGCGCGCGGTATTGCTGTTGCGCGGTGGCGAAGTCGGCGGCGGCAGTGGCCTTGGCGATGGCGTCGAGGAACTGGCAGATCGTCGCGTAGCGTTCGACCTGGTCGCGAAAGTGCGTCTTCAGGCCGGGTTCGCCGGTGTGCTCGGATTCGAGCCGCCGGTAGGCGGCCAGCGCACCGTGGAAGTCGAGCGCGCGTTCGAGGTCCATCGCCGACTTGAACAACGGGTCGAGCCGGCGTTCGTTGTCGGCCTGGAACGCCGCGGCCTCGTACTGTTGCGTCCGTTGCGCGAGCCTGGTCAGAGCCGGTCGGGCGTCGGCGATCGCGTGCGTGAGCCGGTTGCGAACCTCGATGGGCAGCCAGTTCGGCAGCCCGGCGTTCTCGTCGACGGCTCCGACCATGCGGGTCAGGCCCGGACGCGCGAGGCCGCCGAGCGCGGTCAGGACCTGCTCGATCTGCGGCCGCTCGAGTCGGCGGCTCGGCGGCTCCGGGATGTTGGCGGCGATCCGCTTGGTGGCCACCTCGAGGTCTTCCGCCAGCGCCGACAAGCGGGTGCTGACGACCTCGCGGACCTCTTCGGCCAGGTCCTGACGCTCCAGCAGCCCGGCGTAGGCCGCCAGTGCACCCGACAGGTCGCCATCTTCCAGCAGCTGTGCGGCCTTGCCGAGCCGATCGGCTGCGCGTTTCCGTTCTTCGCGCCGGAGCCGCGCATGTTCGGCCGCGTCGGCGAACATGATCTGGCTGTGCAGGTCCTCGAGCGGCTCGATGGGACCGAGGCGTTCGCGCCAGCGGTCGAGTGCCTCGGTGGCCGCGAGCCGGTTGCCGGCCTGCAGCAGCCCGCTGATCTCGCTGCCGGCGGCGGCCAGATCGGCTTCGTAACGGTCCTGGTCCCACCAGACCAGACCCATGGCGCCGAGCAACAGCGTGCTGACGATCCCGGCGGCCAGCCGGATCAGTCGCGTCGCCTTGGTGCTCTTCAGCTGGCGCAGTTGCTTCAGCAGATCCCGGCGCGAACGATCGAGCTTGACGACCTGTTCGTAGGTCTCGATCAGCTGCTTGCGCCGACCCGCGGCTTCGTGCTGGGCGGCGATCTCCAGCAGCACGGTGACCGCAGCCGGGGTCTCACGGCGCTTCTGCAGCGCGCGCGCCAGTCGCAGCAGTACCGTGGGTGTCGCCGTACCGGTCTTGCGCGCGTCCTCGGTCAGCTCCAGCACCCGTTCGGTCTCGTTCTTCTCCAGCAGCGCGTCGAGCAACTGGACGGTCAGTTCCTCCAGTTCCTCGGAGGTCGGCGAACTGTGCGCCAGCATCGTCGTGCGCAGGAAGCTGAGGGTGCCGGGATCTCGGCCGTACAGCGCTCTCGCCTTGCGGGCCAGTCGCAGTGCGACCTCGCCGTCGGTCTGCAGTTGCGCGATCTCGATCAGCCAGTGGCTCGCGACCCGGTGTTCGCCGCAGGCCTGCAGCACGTCGGCCAGCGCTTCGATGACCGGGATCGGGCGTTCACCGGGCCGGTCGCGCAGGGTCTGCGCGGCCATCAGCGCCTGCTTCTGGTGGCCCTGTTCGGTGAACGTGCGGGCGAGTTCGACGACGGCGTCGTCGGGGATGTTGGCGAGCAGCCCGTCGCGCACCAGATCGCGGGCGGCGCGGGCGGCGTCGAACAGCGGATGCAGGCTCTGTTCGGCGATCTGCCGGTAGGTCAGGCGCGCGTCCGCACCGAGCAGCATGGCCCGATGGACTTCGCCGAGCTGCTCGGCTTCGGCCGGCTGTGCGACCCGCGTCGGGATCTCGTCCAGGCTGCCGAGCGCCGCGATGATGCCCTCCCATTCGTCGGAGCGGCGGGCGACCTCGAGCATCAGGCTGTTGACCTCGAACTCCGGCACCTGCTCCAGCTGCTGCTGCAGGTTCGGGTCGGTCACCTCGCCCTTGTAGAACTCGAACGTGCCATGCCGCCAGGTGAACAGCGAGAACAGCTCTTCGGTGACCTGGACGGCGACGATCTCCTCGATCTGTTCGACCGTGACCCAGGCCTGCGCGGCCAGGATCGCCCCGAGCGGCCGGTTGTCCTTGCGCTGTTCCAGCAGCGCCATCCGCAACTGGTCCGTCTGCAACAGCCCCGCCTGCACCAGGCGTTGTCCGAGGCGCCGCGTGGTGACCCGGTTGGGCACCACGATCCGGACGAAGCCGCCCTTGAACCAGACGTAGCGGTGCTCGATGGGGTTGCTGACCCGCAGCATTCCCTCCATCTTGGTCATCGCCAGCGTCTGGAAGATGTCGGCCAGGTTGATCTGGTCGAGATCTCCGCGCATCGTGACGATCTGTTCGCCGGTTGCGGCTTCCCCGTCGGGAGTCGGAGACTGGGCGGGCGCGGCTTCCAGCAGGAAGTCGACTTCTTCCGTGTTCAGCAGCTCTCCGGATCCCATGGCAGATCGTGCAAAGACTCGCGGCGACCTCACCGTGCCGGGCGCGGGTGCCCGGCGCTGGTGGGTTCGATTCTGCGCGGTTATCGGCCTGGTGGTGCTTCCGTCTCAAATGGCGAACGGACAAGCCGATGTCGCCGTCGGCAGCCTCGATGGCCGCGACGCGGCGGTGCGCGGCCGGCTGCAGGATCTGCTGCTCGACAACGTCGCCGATCCAGGTGCTGGCTGGCAGCTGTGCCGGCAGCTCGGCTCGCCGGCGGTGCCGCTGCTCCGGCAGATGTACTCCGACCAGGGCCCGAGCCTCGAACGACGCGTGACGATGCTGGCGGCCTGGTTCGTCGCGTGTGCACCGGGTGACGAGGAACGGCTGCTGGCCGGCTTCGAGGCGCTCGAACCGAAGCTCGAAGAACGGGTGATCCTCGGTCTGCTGTTGGCGCTGGGACCGGCACGCGGTCGTCGACTGCCGGGTTTCTGGACGCAGTTGCTCGGCCGGCACAAGCAGGAACCGGCCGACATCCTGGTGATTGCCGCCAATCTCGCCGCCACCCGTTTCCTCGACCCGGGGACCGCACCGACCGTTGCCGAGCCGGATGTCGGCGTGCTCGCGTCGATGGCGTTCGCCGGGCTGCCGTTGCCCGAGGTCGCGGTCCTGCCGTACTGGCGCGCGTCGGGGTCGCCACCGCGATACGCGGATCTGCTGTGGCGCGGCGCGCTGCTCGGTCGGCTGCGCGAGCCACAGGCGCGGCTGGCGGAGGATCGGCCGCTGCTGGAACGGGCGCAGCGGCTGTTCGATGCCGCGGGTGAAGCGGCGGCGCGCACGCGGGCGGCGGCGGCGCTGCTCCTCGGCCGCGCTGGTGTGGTCCGGGCGGACAGTCGGCCGCCGGGCTGGGACGTCGTGTCGTGGTACGCGGCGACGCCGGCCGGGGCGAGGAACGTGCAGGCGTGGCTGCAGCCGGTGCCGGCCCAGCTTGCCGAACATCCGGAGCGGTTGGCGGTCGAGTACGTGATGAGCCGCCCGCTGCAGACCGTGGTCGACGATCGGGCGCAGTGGAGCGCGGCGCCAGGAATCCGCCGGCATGTCGCCACGGCGCTGGCGTTCCGGCTCTGTGGCGAAGCGGCGCCGCAGCCGATCGAGATCGAAATGCCTGGCGTACCGGAGTGGTTCTTCGTCCGGTGGGCGAGCGGCGCCAAGGTCAAGCGCGACGCCGCAATCGACGATCCGATGCTCGAACGGCTCGCCGCGCTGGCCGAGCAGGATCGATTGCCGCGCGCGGTGGCGCGCACGGTGCTCGAGGAGGCGCTATGGCGCTGGCAGAGCCATCCGGGCTGGCCGCTGTGGCAGGAACAACAGGCCCTGATTCGCGATCTGTTGCTGACCGGTTGCGTCGCCGGCGGCATGTGGCGCGTTCACGCCAGCATCGATGCGGTCTACAGCCCGCGCGGCCTGAAGCCGGAGAGCCCGATGTTCGGCGTCGCGGTGCGCGCGTTCGAGTTCCTCAGTCAACCAGTGCCGCCGATACCGCCAGAATGTCGGCTGCAGTGACGTCGGCGCCCGGGCTGATCCGGACCGTGCCGCCGGCTTCGGTGCCGAGCCAGGCGTGCACCCATGGCGCGCAGTGGTGGCCGGTGCGCACATGGATGTCGGCCTGGTCGAGGATCGCGCCGATCTCGGCCGGATCGAGGTCGTGGCGGACGAAGCTCAGCACCGGGGTGCGCGGGCCAGACGGCGGCTGCAGCAGAACAACGCGCGGATCGGCCGCGAGGGCCGCCGCGAGGGCATCGATCGCCGCCTGGGCCCGGGCCCGCCGCGTCGGCATGCCGGCGTCGTCGAGTTCGTGCAGGGCGGCGTGCAGGCCGAGGATCGCCGGCGTGTTCGGGGTTCCGGCCTCGAACGCGGTTGGCCAGGCTGCTGGATGTTCGGCGAGGGCGCGGCTGCTGCCCGTTCCACCCTGCTTCTGACCGACGACCGGCACGCCTTCCCGGACTGCCAGGAATCCGAGCCCCGGTGGCCCGAGCAAGGCCTTGTGCGCCGACCCGGCGAACGCATCGGCGCCGACCTGCAGATCGAACCAGCCCGCGGTCTGGCTGACGTCGAGCAGTGTCGTGGTGCCAGCCGCGCGCGCCGCAGCGCAGAATGCCGCGGCGTCGAACACCGCGCCGGTGACGTTGCTGGCGTGGGTGAACACGAACAGCCGCGGGGCGAACGTGGCCAGCGCCGCTTGCACCGCGGCGACCGGCAGACTGCCGCCGGTGCCCGATGGCAGGATCTGCAGCGCCAGTTGCCGTTCGCGTTGCAAGGCCTGCAGCGGCCTTGCCACCGACGAGTGCTCGAAGGCGGTCGTCAGCACGCGATCGCCAGGCCGCAAGAAACCGCGCAGGAACAGGTTCAGGCTCTCGGTGGCGCCCGACGTGAAGGCGACGCGCGTTCCTGGCAGACCGAGCCGGCGGCCGAGGCCTTGGCGCGTCTGCTCGACGAGCCGCGTGACTTCGGTGGTGCGTTGCGAATCGCCGCGACCAGGCGAGACGCCGAGTTCGTGGTACCATCGCAGCACCGCGGCGGTCACGGCTGCGGGCTTGGGAAAACTGGTGGCGGCGTGGTCCAGGTACAGCATCGCGGCTTCAGCAGGCGCCGATCCAGCGATCGTACAGCGCGCGAGCCCGCAGCGGGTCCTGCACGCCAAACAGCAGCGCGCGACCGCCGGGGAACACCGAGAAGCGCACGCCGTCGGCGGCAAAGCGCAGCAGATGCGGCGTTCGGACCAGATCCTGCACCGCGTGCGCCAGGCTCGCCGCCAGGCGGTCGAGGTCGATCGGTGTGCGTCGCGGCGGGTCGACCTGCACGGCATCGCGGCCGCACAGCGTCACTGCCGACGGCGCGCCGGCGACGAGCGCCGGGAAGGCCGTGCGGTTGCAGACCGGACATTCCGGCGCGGGCGCACTGGCGGTGGCGACCACCTGATAGCTGCCGCGCCAGACATCGCAGGTGAACACCCCGCGCGTCACCTCGGCATCGCGACCGCACAGCAGCTTCAGGCTCTCGGCGACCTGGAACGCCGTCACCGCGGCGATCGCCGGGGCCAGGATGCCCGCCGTCTCGCAGGTGCCGACGTCACCGGCCTGCGGTGGCTCCGGCCACAGGCAGCGCAGGCACGGACCCGCTGGCATCACGACCATCGCCGCGCCCTCGGTACCGACGGCGCCGGCATACAGCCATGGAATGCCGGCCCGAGCGCACCAATCGTTCAGCAGGTAGCGGGTGGCGAAGTTGTCGGTGCCGTCCAGCACCAGCTGCGGCCGTTCCGGCAACGCGTCGAGGAACGCCGCCGAACAGTCGGCGACGTGCGGCACGATCTCGATCTCGCGATTGACCGCGGCGAGGCGCTGCGCCGCAGCCACGGCCTTCGGCGTCGCGGCATCGGCATCGGCTTCGGTGAACAGCACCTGGCGCTGCAGGTTGCTGCGGTCGACGACGTCGCGGTCGCACAGCCACAGCCGACCGACTCCGGCACGCGCCAGCGCGTCCGCAGCGTGGGTGCCGAGCGCACCGATGCCGACGATCAGCACGCGCGAACTGCCGAGCGCTGCCTGGCCGGCTTCGCCGATTCCGGCGACCCTGACTTGCCGGCTGTAGCGCCCGTTCACCCGCGGCGGCGCCTACTTGGCGTAGTGGTCGCGGTTGACCTGGGTGAAGTTCTTCCACTCCGCCGGCAGATCCTCTTCGGCGAAGATCGCGCTGACCGGACAGGCGTCGACGCACAGCGTGCAGTCGATGCAGTCGTTGGGGTTGATGTACAGCTGCGGATCGGCGTCACCGCCGTGGATGCAGTCCACGGGGCAGACGTCGACGCAGGCCTTGTCCTTGACGTTGATGCAGGGCTGGGCGATGACGTGCGTCATGAGGTTTGTGGGTCGCCGGTCCGGCGACGTGGAGGGAAGGGTTCTAGGGATTCAGGCCGGCGTCGGCAAGCGTGCACAGGACCCGGTCCGACGGAAGCTTTCGCGCGTGGCCGCCCTGTTGCCGTCAGCCGCCTACGGTCATCTGGACCACGGGCTTCTTCTTCTTGTTGGTGTCGAACTCGCCGTTCGTCACGGGGTAGGCGTGGAAGCAGTACTGTCCCTTGCTGTCCTTGCCCCACTGCACCCAGACGATGGTCTCGCCGCCGGTGCCGATCTTGGTCTTCCCGCAGTCGACCAGGATATCGCCCTGCGTCGCCGTTCCGCCGACGGCCGTGCCCTTGACGGCGTCCCAGATGTCCCACAGGAACGACGCATCGCCGCCGCTGACGTAAGCGGTCGAGAACTGAGCGCCCTTCTGGCCGGTGTAGCCTGGCCACACGCCGACGACATGCTTGCCTTGATGGCTGTCGATCAGGACGGTCGCACTGCCGACGGTCTTGGTGACCACCGGGCCGGAGGGGGCGGCGGTGGTCTTGGCCGAGGTCTTGGCGGGCGGCTTCTTCTTGGTCATGGACGGGTTCCTGGGTTGGAGGGCTCGCCGGGGCGGATGCCGTTTCCGGCAGCATCGGCGGTCGTCGCCGGTTGCGCCAGGTCGCGGGGGTGTGGGGGTGCCAACTCACGGTCTGGCTCGGTCGCGGCCGATAGCCTTGCCATGGATCGACGTCGTCGGGGTTTGCGTTGGATTCTCGGTCTATCGTTGCTCGCCGCTGCTTGTGCTCCGAGTGTCACCGGTGCCTTCATGGCCAAGGATGGCGGCAGTACCGATACCACGGTGGTCAACCCGACGTTGTTGCTGACCGGGCCGGCGGAATACCACGGCGACAGCACTGCCGAGTTCGTCGCCACGACCACGCCGGCCGGACTGGCGATCGAAGCCTCGCTCGATGGTGCGGCCTATGCGCGGGTCGACGGCACCTGGCAGGTCGCCGGTCTGGCCGCGGGGTCGCACACGCTGACTGCGCGGGTCGTCGGCGCCGCCGCCAGCGCCCGGACGATCGCGTTCACCGTCGACACGACCGACCCCGACCCGCCGACCGGACCCGTGGTCGCGACCGCGGCAGCGGGAACACTGGCGATCTCGTGGACCGCCGGCGCCGACGCCGGGGTTGGACTCGCCGCCTACCACATCGACTACGGCACGACCGCCGGCGGCCCGTTTCCAGAACGGCTGACCATCACCGCGCCGGCCACGTCGGCGACGCTGACCGGGTTGTCCGCCTGTCAGGTGTATCATCTGCAGATCTGCTGTGAGGACCGCGCCGGCAACCCGAGCAGCGCCACGACCGAAGTGTCCGGTCGGGCCGCCTGCGGCGGCGACGGCACGTTCACCTCGACGTCGGTGACGGTGGGGACGACCGCCGTCGTCGCCAAGGGCGACTTCAACACCGATGGGATCCCGGACTACGCGGTCGACGAGGGCGACAGTGTGCGCATCGTGCTCGGCACCGGCAACGACGGCCGCGGTGACGGTGGGCTCGCGATCGGCGAGGCACACGACACCGGTTCGACGGTGGTGGCGATCGTGGTCGCGGATGTCACCGCCGACCGGATCGACGACATCGTGCTGCTCAACGAGACGCAACTGAAGGTCTATGTCGGCGACGGCAGCAACGGTGTCGGCGACGGCACGTTCACGCCGCTGTCGTCGACCAGCTCGAACCTCGCGAACCCGCAGGCCCTGCTGGTGCGCGATGTGAATGCCGACGGCATCCTCGATGCCGTGGTCGGCAACTGGGACAACAGCACGCTGGTGACCATGGCCGGCGGCGGTTCCGGCGGTCGCGGCGATGGGACGTTTTCGTTCCTGGCCACGGTTGGCACCGGCTCGGCGCCCGGCGCCATCGCCGCCGGCGACTTCAACGCCGATGGCATCATCGACGTCGCGGTGGCCTGCCAGAGCGGATCCGAAGTGCTGGTCACGCACCTGGGCAATGGCGCCAGCGGCGCCGGCAGCGGCTCGTTCGCGGCCAAGCAGACCTGGTTGACCGGCGGCTTCGTCGCCGGCGACGTGCTGGTGGCGGACATGAACAGCGACGGCATCGACGATCTGGTCACGACGCTGACGCTCGCCAACATCGTCTGTTTCATGGCCGGCTCGGGTTCGGGTGGTCGCGGCAACGGCGTGTTCTACCTGGATGAGGTCGTCCCGGTCGGTACGCGGCCTTGGGGTCTGGTGACTGGTGAGTTCACCGGCGACGGCATCCCCGACTTCGTGTCGCTGAGCTACCTGAGTGCCGGCGCCACGCTGATCGAGTCCGGCGGCGAACATGCGCGCGGCGACGGCACGTTCACGACGGCGATCGTCGGCGGTACCGGCAGTTCGCTGTTCCGCGGCGTCGGCGCTGATGTCGACGGCAACGGTTCAGACGATCTGGTGCTCGGTTCGCTGGGCGGCGCGCTGCTGGTGCTGCAGAACGGCGGCAACGCGGGCATCGGCGACGGCACGTTCCGCGATCGCGGCAACGATCTGTGGACCATCGGCACGGCGTTCGGCGTTACCGCCAGCGACTTCAACAGCGACCGGGTGCCCGACCTGATCGTGGCGGCGTTCCAGATCCCGTACGCAGGCGGCAATGATCTGGTGTGGTTGTTCCTGGGCGGGGAGTCCCAGGGGCTCGGCACCGGCGTGCTCAGCGCCAACGGCAATCCGGCAGTCGGAGCTGGCCCCACGGCGTTCGCCACCGGCGACTTCAATCGCGACCACATCGCCGACGTGGCGGTGCTGGCGTCGGACTTGGAGGCGCGCGGTGGCGGCAACCGCGTCGACGCGCTGATCGGCGACGGCAGCGCCGGTGTCGGCAACGGTGGCTTCAGCTCCAGCACGGACGAGGCGACCGGCACGATGCCGCGGGGCATCGTCGCGGGCGACTTCGACGAGAACGGCATCCAGGACCTCGCCGTCGCCGACCAGGGCAGCAACACGGTCACCGTGTTGATCGGTCAGGGCAGCGGCGGGCGTGGCGACGGCACGTTCAGTGCGGCGGCGCCGATGGCTGCCGGGACCGGGCCGTTCGCCATCGCGACCGGTGACTTCGACGCCGATGGGATTCTCGACCTCGCGGTCGGCAACTACTCCGGCAGCGGTTCGGGGGCGCTGACCATCCTGATCGGTCAGGGCAGCAACGGCCGTGGCGACGGCACCTTCGCCGCCGGGGCCGCGATGGCCTTGACGCATGGCATCACCGGTCTCGCGGTCGGCGACTTCAATGCCGACGGCATCCTCGATCTGGCGGCCGCGATCTACCGGCTCACCGGCGCCACCGGCGGCAGCGGCGTGATCGTGTTCACCGGCGACGGCAGTGGCGGTCGCGGCGACGGTACGTTCACTGCCGGCGCCGAGATCGCGATCGGCGGCAATGCGATCGGTGTCGCGACCGCCGACTTCAACCGCGACAACATTCCCGATCTGGCGGTGGCCAACGCCGCTGCGGCCAACGCCAAGGTGTTGCTGGGCAACGGCAGTTCGGGACGGGGCGATGGGACGTTTGCGTCGCCGACGACGGTGTCCCTGGTGTCGGTGCCCACGGCGATCACCACCTCCGATCTGGACTCCGATGGCGTGCCGGACCTGGTGGCGGTCGGCGAAGACCGCATTGCGCTGCGCTACGGCAACGGCTCGTTCTGAACGGCGCCAGCGATCAGCGCAGATCCGCCCAGGCGAACGTGCGCGACACGCACTCGCCGCCGCCAAAGGTCACGCGGGCGCGCAGCAGGGGCCGCGCCGCCTGATCGAAAGCAGCGAGCGCGACGTCGCCGCGCGCGCGATAGCGGGTGCCGTCCGCGGTCGGTTCCAGTTCGGTGGTCAGCGCCACCGGAACGGCGGCTGCGGGTTCGCTGAGTACGCCGCGCGGCAGCAGCGCTCAGCGCGACTTCGGTCACTTCCCGGGAGCTCTGCAGCTCCAGTTCGAGGCGGTCGCCGGTGCGGCGGATCGCCAGCCGCAGGTCGGTGGCGTCGGGGGATGGCGCGGTCTTCAGCCGGCGCACCAGTTCGATCGGCAGCAGTTCACGGGTCCGTTTGCCGACCGACTGGCTGACGGCATCCGGATCGTCGGCGAGCAACGCCGGCGGCAGCACCAGGCCCAGGATCGGCGTGGTGGCGCGATGCCACGGCGACAGCTCGGTGGTCAGCGCCGCCGCGGTGGCGTCCACCGGCTCGGGCGTGGCGCGCTGGTCGTGCGGTGAATACAGCGTCGCCACCAGCGCAACGTCCGGGGCGTAGGTGCGATCCGGGATCAGCACGCCGAACGGCCAGGTGAGCCACCACAACACGGTGTCCAGGGACACCAGGCTCTCATCGGCAGATGACCACCGCAGGCCGCGATCGGCCACGCCTTCGATCAGCAGCAGTGCGTCCAGTTCCTGGGTCGCGGCCGTCGGCCACAACCGATCCTGCACGCGCTGCAGCAGCGCATCGCGCGAGGCGATGCCGCGGCCGTCGAACGGCAGTTGCAGCACGTCGGTGAACGCTCCGAGTTCGGCGATCGTCGCCACCACCTGATCTTCGGGCAGTGACGCTGGCAATACGGCGGTGTCGCAGTAGCGGACGCCAGCGGGCAGCGCCATCTCGACTGCCGGCGCCGCCGGATCGGGCACGGCCGCGCGCACCCGTTGGTCATCGGTCAAGATCACGACCCCGACCCGCAGCGGCTTCTTGCCCGGCAACGCTCGCACCAGGTCGGCGTGTTCAGTCGGCGTCAGTGACGAGCATGCCAGACACGACAACATCAGCGCGGGCGCGAGAGTTGGCCTCATGCCAAGGGTCGTCGGCATCGGCCGGTCCGCTTCTGTAGAAGAATGCAGCGCTGGCCGGTCGATTCACGACCGATGCAACGGAGACCGCATCCATGAGTCTCGCGCCGATGCCGGTCGATCCGATCCTGGCGATGTTGCCGGTGTTTCTTGGTCGACCGGTGCTGCATCCCTGCGTGCTCTACGCGCGCCTGGGTCGGGGTGGCATGGGCGCCGTCTACCTGGCCAAGCATCTGACCCTGCGGCAACGCCAGGTCGTCAAGTTCCTGTGGCAGCTCGGGCACGGGCATGGCGTCGACGACGGGTTCGTCGAACGCTTCCAGCAGGAAGCGCGGATCGCCGCCGAGATGACGCACCAGAACCTGGTCCGCGTGACCCACGTCGATCGGATCGGCGAACTGCACTACCTGGTGATGGACTACATCGAGGGCGAAGACGCGCAGCGACGGATACAGCGCGGCGGCGCCATGAACGAAGCGGCGGCCTTGGCGTTGGTGCACGGTGCCGCCGCCGGGCTCGGCTACGCCCATGGTCGTGGCATCGTCCATCGCGACGTCAAGCCGGCGAACCTGATGATCTCGGTGCGCGGCGAGGTCAAGGTGATCGATCTGGGGCTGGCGCGCGCAACCGGCACCGGCCACGACCTGACGGCGACCGCGGGCATGCTCGGTACGCCGCGCTACATGGCGCCCGAACAGTGGGACAGCACCAGGGTCGGGCCGCAAGCGGACGTGTGGTCGCTGGGGGCGACGTTGTGGTATCTGCTGGCCGGCCGGTCGCACGTGCCCGAGGACGTGCAGACGCCGAGCGCGATCCGCGGCTTCATCCACGATCGGCCGTTCCCGGAGTTGCCGGCGCTGCCGGCGCCGGTCCGCGACGCAACGCGGCAGATCCTGAGGCGTTGCCTGGCGCGCGATCCCGACGATCGCTACGCCGATGGCCGCGAACTCGCGGCCGCCATCGCCAGCGCCGGCGTCGAGGATGGCGTGCTGGCCGACCCGGCTGGGGTCGCCGCGGTGCCGGGTGAGGAACCGAACGATGCCGAACTTGCCGCCATCCAGCAGCAGCTGGCAGCGGTCAACGACGGGCGCGGCGGTGCCCGGCACGGCCGGCCCGTCGACGATCTGACGGTGCTGGCGCCGGGCAACGTCGATCCGCGGACGCCGACGCCGGTGGCATTGCCGCCGAAGGCCGGGCGCCGGTCGCTGCCGGCCGTAGCGGCGATCGTCGTGACGGCCATTGTGCTGGCGTCGAGCGGTGTCATCTGGCTGCGGCGCGTCGATCCGGTGGCGCTGCAGAACGACGCGATGGCGGCGATCTATCAGGAACGCTTCGCCGATGCGGCGGCGCTGCTGGTGCGGCTGTGCGAGTTCCCGGCCCACGCCGATCAGGCGCGACGCCTGCGCGTCGATGCGTTGGTCAAGGAGGCCAACCGGCTCGATCGTCAGCAGCAGCAGGCGGCGGCACTGGCGGCGCTGCGCACGGCCGCCGACGTGAGCCAGCAGTTGTTGATCCCGCGCGACCGCGATGACGCGGTGGCCCAGGTCGCCGAGGCGCGGCAACGCGTCGAGAACGCGGTGCGGCAGCAACTCGCGGCCGGCAGCGTGGTGATCGAGCCGGCCCCGGATGCGTCGATCGGCAGTTCGCGCGTGCCGCTGCTGGCCAGGTTCGATGGCCAGGGTCGCGAGGTCAACGTGACCGTGGACGGCGTGGCGCTGACCGGCGGTTCGGCCGGAACTCGGCGAGGTCTGTGGCGGGTGCCGTCGCAGGACGGCGCGCACACGGTGGCGTTCGTATTCGAGGATCAGGCCACGGGTGTTCGCCACGTGGTCCAGGTACCGGTGCAGGTGAAGCTCGCCGATGTGACGCTGCAGCTCGAGGCGCTGCCGGAACGGACGCGCGCCGGTGCGCTGGAACTGCGGGGCAACGTGCAGAACGGCCCGACCGATCTGGTGCTCGAGCTGATCGCCCCCGATGGCCGTCCGACCCGGCACGAACTCGGGCCGCAGGCGGGCGCGGTGACGGCAACCGCAACGTTCCCCGAGGGTGTCGATGGCGACTGGATGGTGCGACTGCGAACGCGGGTCAAGGACCAGGACGTGGTCAGCAACGAGGCGCAGGTGCGGGTCGACCGGCAGCCGCCGACCTTGACGTTCGCGGCGGACAGTCCGCGGGGTGGTGGCGCCGCGCTGTTGTTGCGCGGCCGAGCCGATGAGGCGGGTCGCGTGCATCTGGTCGGTCGGCCCGACGAGTTCGTCACCACCGATGGCAAGCTCGAGTTCACGATCACGGTGCCGCTGCCGGCGGCGGAGGGCTCGTTCGTCGTGGAACTCGTCGGTCAGGATCTCGCCGGCAACGCCGGCCAGCCGCAGCCGGTGGCCATCGCCGTCGATCACACCGCGCCGACGTTCGTGGCCGGATCGATCGCCTGCGAACGTGCGGTCGCCGGTGCGCGGGTGACCATCCAGGGGCGCCTCGACGAAGCGGGCAGTGTCCGTGTCGGCGATCTGGACGCGGTCGCCACCAGTGGCGATGGCACGTTCGCCGTGGTGGCCGAACTGCCGCCCGGGTCGATCGAACAGTCCGTGCCGCTGCGTCTGCTGGCGTACGATCTGGCCGGCAATGCGGGTGCGCCGCAGCCGGTGACCGTGCTGGTCGATCGCAAGGGGCCGGCGATCCTGCCCGGCGCCGGTGACGGTTCGTGGTGGGCATCCGGCAGCTGGAATCTGCTGCTCGAAGACGGCAGTCAGCCATGCCGGGTCACGGTCGGCGATGAGACCAGGACCACGAACGCGCAGGGTCGGGTCGAGTTCGCGGTGCGTGCCGACTTGCCCGCGATCGAGATCCGCGCGCAGGACGCGCTCGGCAACACTTCGACGCGACGGCTCCATCTGCCGCGCGCGCCGGTCGCCGATGGTCCCGCGACACCGGCGGGGCCGACCTGGGGCACGCCGGCAGTCGGTTCGGCCGTGGATCCGGACACCCGCTTGCATGAGCGCGTCGTCGTGCCGATCGGCCGGCAATCGATGGTGCTGCGCCTCGTCCGTTCGCTGCGCGAACACGAACTGCCGCCACCGGCGCAGCGCGATGCCAAGGCCGTGGCGCTGCTGCAGGGCCGCGGGCCGTTCTATCTGTCGGAGACCGAAGTCACCGTGGCCCAGTACGGCGAGTTCGTGGCGCGTCGCGGCGAACCGCCGACTCGCACCGACCGGTTCGTGTTCGATCCCACGACCGGTCGTTCGGCCCCGACCGCGGGTGCCGATTGGCGCACGCCCCTGCACCCGGGCCTGCTGGCCGCGGCGCCGTCCGAGGTGCGGGAACGGTGGCCGGTGACGCAGGTGACGCCGGACGAAGCGCGGGCGTTCTGCCGCGAGTTCGAGTTGCGGCTGCCGAACGAGACCGAGTGGGCGCACGTGGCGCGCATGGGTTGTCGGGCGCGCTATGGCTACCTGGCCGGCGGGCTCGAGGGCATGGTCAATCTGGCGGACCAATCGCTGAAGGACCTGGCGCCGGGGCTCTTGGCGTTCGAGACGTTCAGCGACGGGCACCCGGGGTTGGCGCCAGTCGACGCGTTCCCACGGACCGGACGGGCCCATCCCTGGGGTTTCGCCGGGCTGCTCGGCAATGCGGCCGAATGGTGCACGACCGAACGCGACCGCGTGGTGGCGCGCGGCGGCTGCTGGTTGTCGGAGCCGCGCGAACTGCGGGTCGACGACGTGCGGCAGGATGGTGCGATCACCGCGGGGTCGTGGGATCGGGTCGGGTTCCGCGTGGCGCGGGATCCCTGATCGCAGCACCTGGATCGTGGCACTTCACCCTGACCCGGCGACGTGGTACAAACGCCGCATGCCCTGGCAACCCGTGAACGGTTGGAACGTTGACGAACGGGTCAGGACGGGCATCAAGGTGATGTAGCCATGGCGCAACTGGTCCGGATGGGGGCACAGCTGCAATGCACGTTCGGCCTGGCGCCGTCGGTGCTGACCGTGCTGCCGACGAACAAGACCCTGGGCGAAGGCATGCCGGCGGCGAACATCATGGATCACAAGCCGATGGTGAACATCGCGCCGTTCGGCATGTGTCAGTCGCTGGCGAACCCCACGGTTGCGTCCGCCACCGCGGCGGCGCTCGGTGTGTTGACGCCGATGCCGTGCATTCCCGTGACGACAGCGCCCTGGGTGCCGGGATCGCCGACCGCGATGATCGCCAACATGCCGGCGCTCAACAACACCTGCAAGTGCATGTGCAACTGGGGCGGCGTGATCTCGATCGTCAACGCCGGCACCACCAAGTCGATGGTGCCGTGAGCGCGGCTCAGTTGGCTTGATCGCCGGCCGACGTGCCGTCGTCGTCGTCGTCGCGATCGAGCGGCTGCGGCGGCGGGCCATCCATCGGGTCGTGTTCGTCGGCGGGTTCGAGCCGTGCGAACGCCACCTTGCGGTTCTTGCGATCGAGGTAGCGCACGAACACCCACGGCACCACGCCGCTCTCGCCGGCGGCGAACAGCCCGGGGAAGCACTGCAGGTCGATCGGCACCGCAGCGACCGCCGTCAGCGGCCGGAGTTGTTGCGTCGACGTCGAGCCGTAGTGCAGCACGCCGGCGCCATCCTGCAGCAGGAACGCGAACTCATGCGTCTTGGTGATCACCGCCGACACCATCCGCATGCCGCCACCCGGCGCCGGGAAACTCCACTTCCGTTCCGGCTGCCGCACCGTCAGGTTGATCCGCACGCAGTCGAACGCGTCCTGCTGTTCGAGCAGCGCCCAGACCACCGCGTCGGGCGGCGGTGTGTCGGCATCGGGCAGGCGGCGTTCGAGTGGGGCGTCGGCATCGAGGTAGCCCTCGAGCCAGACGATCGGTCCGTCCACGGCGACACTCGCCGGCGTGATCCAACCGGCCGCCAGATCGTCGAGTTGCAGCCGGCTGAACGCCAGTTCGCGCCCCCGCGGCTTCGCCCAGGCGGCGTGCAGGCGCCAGTCATTGTGCCAGAGGAACGCATGCGGTCCGATCGGCGCGAACGAGCCCAGCGGCAATGGTGTCGTGGTCACCAGCCCGTCCTTGGCGATGCTGATCACGCACGCCTCGCCGCCGTTCTCGCTGCGGAACGGGATGTGCAGCGCGCCCTGTCGGGTCGTCAGCGGCGAGGCCTCCGGCTGACCGCGATACGGGATCGGCACCGACTTCGGCGTCGCCGGTTGCGGCTTCTTCGCATCGACCTGGGCGACCAGCAGCGAGCGCTTGTCCGACCAAACCAGGTGACCGACGTCGGTGTCGGCGACACAGGTCGCCGCCAACGGCGTGATCGGCTCCTTCAGCACCAGCGTGCGCATCGAGTGGATCGGACTTCGCGGATGCGCCTGGCTCTGTTGCTGCCAGAACACGCCGATCCGGTTGGCGTCTGGACCTTCGCGCGGGAACTGCACGACGGCAGCGGCGGTCAACGGCGCACCGGCCAGCCGGCCGCCTGGGCGCGGCGCGTCGAGGGCGAGCGGATCGCACGGCAGGATCGTCAGCGCCTGCGGCCGGCATTCGGCGGGCTCGCCCGAGCCGACATACGTCGCCGTCACCTCGTAGTTGCCAGGCGGCAGTTCGCCGAGCCAGGTCAATAGATCGTCGCGCAACGTCAGCGTCGCGCCCGGCGCGAGGTCGGTGGTCGCGGGTTCGGGCGGCTCGTGGGCGTAGAGCCCTTCGCGATCGTCGCGGCTGCCCTGGTGGGCGCGGAACGTTCCGGCCGGGCCGCGGGCCTGCAGTTCGAGCGCGTGGTTGTCCTTGTGCAACGTCCACGCCGCGGCCACCGGCGTCTTGCCGATGTTGCGCACGGCCACGGCGAACAGCACCGACTCGCCGCGCACGACGAGGTCGCGCTCGAGATGAAGGTCCAGGGCCAGTTTCTCGTTCATGGTCGGTTCTCGCGCGGGCACGGGGTTGCGGTCGGCTGGGCCGGCACAGGCCGCGATGGCCAGCATCGCGACGGTCGGCGACAGCGCACGGTCAGGGCACCACATTGAACTCGGCGTTCGCCGTCACGCCGTTGTGCGCGTAGGCGACGCGGACGCGGCCGACGGCGAGGCCCCTGATCTTGTAGTACTGCACGCCTTCGAAGCCCTTGGTCTCCACCACGGAGGCGTTGCCTGAATTGGGCGCCACGCCGGTGATCGTCAGGGTCGCCAGCGAGGTGATGCCGACGCGGGCCTTGACCGTGGTGCCGCCGTTCGCCGGCCAATCGACTTCCTTGCCGACCACGATCAGTCGCGCTTCGGTGTTGACCTTCAGATCCGGGATCGCGGTCTTCAACGTGCGGTTGCCGAAGTCGAAGAACACCACCTCGGCGTTCTTCAGGTCCTGCATGATGCCGTTGCCGTAGTTGCTCGACTGCTGGAACTGCGACTTGTCGTAGAACCGCAGCGCCAGCGCGCAGGCGCCGCATGGGTGATACGGATAGGCCAGCAGGTAGCTGCTGCTGATGTACGACATCAGGCACATCGCCGCGTCGTGCTGATCGTGGTCGTGGATCCGGCAGTTGAACGACGACTCCAGCACGTACATCGACGTGCCGCCCGGGTTCTGCCAGTCGAACGTCACCGCCTTGGTCAGCGAGTGGCTGAGACCGAGCGCGTGCCCCAGTTCGTGGGCGCAGGTGTCGGTGGTGTCGTCCGGCGTGGTCTCGAACATGTAGAACATCCGATCGCCGAAGTACGCGCCCAGCAGCGAGCCGGTCATCGCCGTGCGTTTGGCGAACAGGATGAAGAACCCGTCCGAATCGGGTTTGTCGTAGCTGACCTGGGCATGGCCCACCGGCGACGTCAGCTTGGTCGCCGGGTCGGTGCAGGAACGGCCGATCAGGTACTTGGTGATCGTCGTGATGTGGTCGCGCGAGTAGGCGTAGCTGACCGCACCGCCGTGGTTGAACTTGAAGTTGACCTGATTGGCATCGTCCCAGGTGCCCGGGATCAGGCCTTCGGCCATCGCGAGTTTCAGGTTGGCTTCGTTGGCGTCGCCAAACCATGGATCGGCATCGCCGCCATAACACCGTTTCAGCGCGTCGCGCCAGACCCGCCAGTCGACGTCGAACGTGTGCACCGGCGCGTCCAGCATGATGAACGAGCGGCGGTAGGTGGTTGCCATGCCGGCGAAGTCGATGCCGGCGGCGGTCCGGCCGTTGGCGGTCACCAGCATCCGGAACTGGATCCGGCGCCAGATCACGAAGCGGCCGGTGGCGTAGGCGACCGCGCCGGCGATCTCCTTGCCGGTGTCGTCGAGCAGCTTGCACTTGCTGCCGTTGACCTTCTGTTCGCGGACATCGGTCTTGTCGGACCGCCCCTTCTCGACCGCGCCGCGCAGCGTGATCAGGAACCGATAGTTGTCGCCGCCGATCGGCGGGGGCGTGAACACGAACTCGGCGACGCCGAGCTTGGCCGACGGATCGGCGCTGTTGTCGGCGGCGGTGACCGGGAACAGGGCGCGATTGGTGCCGAGTGCGGCGGGGGCGGCGAGGTTGGCGAACACCAGTGAGCCGGGTTTGCCCGGCGCCTCGGCCACGACCGGCGACTTCACGTACGGCACTTTCTTCAGCACCTCGGTGGCCTTGACGCCCGGGTAGCCGGCCGACGACTCGCGCACGCCGGCGAACTTCTTCAGCGCGTTGTCGTCGCCGGGATCCGGATCCTTGTCGGTGCGGTTGTACTTGGTGAAGAAGCCCTTCAGGAACGCCTGCCGGTTGCCGTCGTTCTGCGCCAGTTCCTCGGTCGGGTCCTTGATCTCGACGATCACCTCGAGATTGGCATCGATGGCGACCGGCGTGGTGCCGACGAACTTCTTGATCACCACGCGGAACGGCACCGCCGGCTTGATCGCCGGCATCCACTTGTTGTCGGTGTAGGTCTTCTGCTTGGTCTTCTCGCCGCGCAGCAACGGCAGGTTGTCGGCCTCGCGGGTGCCGTGGTTGTCGACGATCACCAGCCGGTAGATCTCGTCGGGATCCGGGTTGCTGCTGTCGCCGCCTTTGCTCGCGGGCAGCGCCGGCTTGGCCTTGGCATCGGCCTCCGCGACTTCGCGCAGCACGTTGGGGATCACCGTCGGCGCCGCCACTGCGGTCAACGCCGGATCGGTGCGCGCATTGCCGGCAGCCGGCGTCGGCACCACCGCTTCCTTGTGCAGCTCGAACTTGCAGCGATAGACCGAGGCCTCGTGCTTGACCCGGTCGTGCCCCAGGTAGTGCAGCGAGATCTGGTAGCTGACCGGCTGCAGCTGGATCGCGACGGTCTGCTTGGCAACGCCCTGGATCGAGGACAGGTCGGTCATGGGGCGCTCAGCTCTGGGTCTTCTGGCGGCGTTCGCCGGGGCCGAGTTCCGACCATTCGCCGGCGCCAAGCCCGATGGGCACGGCGCCGACCACGTCGTCGGGCTTGACGTCGGCGATGCGCACGACGCCGTCGCCGTCGGTCTTCTTCTTCTCCTTGTGACCGTCCTTGAACGTCACTTCCAGTTCCTGGTCGGCCACCGGCTGGTCGTCGGCGCCGAGCACCTGGAACTCGAACCAGGTCTGCTCCGGTTCCGGTTCCTGTTCGCTCGCAGCCTGTGCGGCAGCCGCCGCGGCTCCGGCGCCACCTGCGGCGGCACCAGCCGCAGAACGCGCGGCGGCGCCAAGCCTGGTGGACGTGGCCGACGCCTTGCCCAGCGTGCTGGTCGAGCCCGTGGCCTTGGCCTGTTTGCCCGGGTCGACGGCGGCCGGTTCGGTGGCGGCCGTCGGGGCGTCGGGCGTGATCTGCTTGCCGGACTTGGGACTTGGCATGGGTCGTTCAGTTGATCTGCACCATGGCGCCCTTGACCGCGGTGATGCCACTGGCTTGCACCGTGGTCATCGCCCCCTGGAGATCCAGCGGGCCGCTGCACTTGACCTTGCCGGTGCTGCCTTCGATCTCCACCGGCCCCGAGGTCTTGATCGTGATGCCGCCGGCCTCGATCGCGATCGAGGAGCCGCCGACCTTCAGCGTCAGATTGGTGCCGGCCTCGATCACGACGTTCTGGCCCTTCAGGAACAGGTCCTTGGTGACGACCGTCGACATGTCGCCTTCGACGGTCTCGCCACGATCGCCCTTCACCGCGACGCTGAGCTTGCCGCCAATCGCCATCTTGCGGTCCTTGCCGACGTCGTCGTGGTGATTCTCGGTGACCTTGTCGAAGCGGTCGTGCTTGACGATCAGGTGCTGGTCGTTGCCGACCTGTTCGTTCCGGTCGTGCAGCACGTGCAGATGCAGGTCCTTCTGCGCGTGCACCAGCAGCTGTTCGGAACCGGCCTTGTCCTCGAACCGGATCTCGTTGAACCCCGAGCCACCCTTGCTCGAACTGCTCTTCAGCAGCGCCAGCGTCTTGTTGGCGGGCAGCGGGTAGGGCGTCGCATTGGTGCCGTTGTAGAGCTGGCCGATCACCAGCGGTCGATCCGGGTCACCTTCGAGGAACGTCACGACGACTTCGCTGCCGACGCGCGGCAGGTGCATGCCGCCGAAGGCGTTGCCGGCCCAGATCTGCGCGACCCGGACCCAGCAGGTCTTGCTCTCGTCGGTGCCGGTGTGGCGGTCCCAGAAGAAGCGCACCTTGACGCGCCCGAACTTGTCGGTGTGGATCTCTTCGCCGTCGGGGCCGAGCACCAGGCCGGTCTGCGGTCCGGCGACGTGGCCGCGCGGGGTCCTGCGCACCGGCCGGAACTCGGCGGCGGCGTCGATGGCGGTGATCTGGCATTCGGAAGCGGCGCCCGTCTGCCGACCAGTGCCGTAGTCCTCGGCGACCGCCTGCAGCGTGGCGCCGACGATCAGGTACTGGCGATCGAAGCGGTCATCCGGGGCCTTGCGCAATTCGAAGCGGGCGCCCACGCCCAGGCCGCGGGCGTCGCCGGCGCCCTCGAAGACTTCGTGCTGCCACTTTCGTTCGGCCAGCCGCAGCGCCGCCAGGTGCTTGCCCTCGGCGACGGTCTTGTAGCCACCGGCGTGGTCGAACCAGGCCAGCGGGTCGCCGGCCTTGGCTTCGGCCTTGACGTTCAGGTCGAGTTCGGGCTTCTCGAAGTCGTACTCGTAGGTCGAGTAGCTGCCGGGCTGGACGGCGTGGGCACTGCGCCACGAGCTGATGCGTTCCTCCCCGGCGGTGCCGCTCTCGGCGCGGAACTCGACGACTTCGTAGCCGGGCGTCTCGATCCGGCCGGTGGCCGAGTCGGTCAGCACCAGCTTGTGGTTGCCATCGGTGTGCGAGAAGTGCCAGGCGATGCCTTCTTCCTCGAGCAGGCGACTGACGAACGCGAGGTCGGATTCGCGGTACTGGACGCAGACTTCGCGCTTTCGGTAGGTGCCGGTCAGCTGGTCGTCGACGTCGGTGAAGCCGCGGTCGGTGAACACCTGCTTGACGATCTCGACGGCGGTCTTGTCCTGGTGGATGCGGCAGTCGGCGGCGTGGTCGAGCAGCCAGATCCACGGGCGGATCACCGCAGCGTGCCGGTAGAACAGTTCGCCCTGGCCGCCCTTCTGCGTGCCCAGGCAGCGGAACTCGGCGACGTGGCCGTTGAACCAGCGGGTCGAGCCGTCGCGCAGGTTGACGCGGAGAGTGACGTTCTGGCGGAGGAGGTCGGCGGGGACGATGCTGCTGTCTTCGGTCAGCAGTTCGGCGTCGATCGAGAAGGGCTGGTTGAACTGTTCGCGCGCGGTCATGCGCACCAGCAGCAGCACGTCGTCGCCCAGCGGCGTCGCGATGGCGATCGAACGGTTTGCCTGCGTTTGGGTGGGCATGCGTCGACTTCCGTGGGTGGGTGGTCGGGGCGCGGTGGATCCGGGGCGAACACCGCGCGACGAGCACGCACTGGCAACGAGGGGGTCATCGGACCGTGGGACGGGGTTGTCGGCAAGCGGCAACGTCCGCTTTCATCGGGAGTTGTGCGCCTGTTGGACTGCGGGCGCTGGCGGACGTTGCAGCGAACGCGGATATCGCGCGGCGTCGCAGTCGAGCCGTTCCACTCCCACGGGTCGTTGCGGGCAACGCCCGCGATGTGCTGCAGCAACGGGCGGGTGTGGGCCGGCGAGCAGCGCGATGGTCAGCAGGATCCGGACTTCGGGTCCGCGAGCCGGTTCGCGGCACTACTCGAGGATCCGATACCCGGTGATCCGATGGGTGACGCCATTGGACTCCCGGTGGAACACCCATTCGCCGCCTTCGACGACGAAACAGCCGTAGCGGTACTGCTGGCCGCCGCGTTCGTAATCCAGGCAGGTGGATCCCCCGTCGAGGGTGAATCGACCCGCGACCTGGGTGGCGCCGGGCAGGTCGGCGGTGAACTGGTTGGTGCCGAAGTTCATCGTGATCGAGCCCGCGTTGCCGGCAGCATCACTGAGGCTGATCTGGATGCGCTGGGCATAGCCTTGCCGATTCACGAACAGCGAGAAGAGGAAGCACAACAGGACGGAGAGACTGCGTAGCATCGGGTTCCTTGGGTTTGCGAGCAGCGCCCGCAGAGGCAAGGTGTCGCTCGTCGCGTTCGCGGTTGCGGCAAAAGCAAGCTGTGCGCGTACGACCCGGCCGGCGGCAAGTCATCGGGAACGGTGGCCGTGCGCGGGCGGTTGGTCGCGGCGAGCGTCAGTGCGCGGAGCGGGGTTCCGAGAGGTGCCGACCGCTCAGCCTGGCGCCCGCGGCCGTCGAAGTGTCCGCTCAGAGTTCATCCGCCCCGATTCGGAACCCATCCGAGCACGTCATCGTCGAACCGGATACCATCGACAAGCTGGTGGTGGTGGTGATCACCGCGTTCCCAGTAGAGACACCATGAGACGCTGCTACCTCGAGGTCACGTTCCGCAAGGGTCGCGCGCTGGCCGCCTATTTCTACCTACCTCGTCGAGACGGCGACCGTAGTGTGCGCACGGAACGGGTCGCGGGCGGCCTGGTCATCGACTTCGCGTCTGATGGACGTCCCATTGGAATCGAGATCACGGCTCCATCCCGGCTGGTCCTCGGCGAGCTGAACCAGGTGCTTTCCAACCTGGGGCAGAGCCCGGTCGCCCGGGAGGACTTGGTGCCTCTCGCCGCGGCATGATGCGCGAGGCGTCTGACAAGCCGCCGCGGAACGCTTCCGCGACATCGTCTTCGATCTCGCTCTTCCACCGCGTCAACATGTTGCGGTTGATGCCGAGCGCGTCCGCAAACGTCGCCGACAGGCTTGCCCTGCTCGACGACCTGGCGGACCGCCTCCAGCTTGAACTCGCGTAGGGGCCTTCTTCCCGACGTACTCATGGGCATTCTTTGCCTACTTGGAGCCTGCCGGCTCCTTGCTTGGGTGTCCACTTCTCTGGGGCAATATCACTCGGTTGCCAAGGCGTATTGTTGACCTCAGGCGATGCAGAGGGTCTGGCTCTGCCCCTGAGCAACCGGTCCGTTCTCCGTCGACGCACGCAAGCTGTTGTAAATATGGTACTTGTACAAGAAATCGCCTCTCCCTATCGGATGAAGGATGCAAACCGTATCCGCGGAGAGGCGAAGCCGCAGCGTTGCGGCCGCCAAGATCGTCGTCAACGGCCCCGCCAACCTCAAGCCCCTGCTCGAATCGGTGCGACGCTTGCTGAAGCGAACGGCCAAGGTGGCTGCTGACGTGCCACGACGGCAGAACGATCGACTACGGGAAGATCGAGGACGAGATCGCCGAGTTGGTCGCTGAGGTCGAAACCGCAGTTCACGAGTGCACGCTGAAGGCTGCGGTCATGGACGCACCCCGCGTCGTTGTGCAAGCGCAACGAGACGCGCGTGTCGCCGAGGGCGTCGGCACCTACCGGTCGATGACCGGACCATGCAGTTTCCGCGACCGCTGTATCGGACTCCTCGGCGAGCGCAACGGGCCAACGATCGATGTGGTCGGCCTGCGCATCGGCGCAATCGGCGACGGCTGGTTGCCACGGACTGCGCAGGCCATGGCGTACTACGTCCAGCAAGGGACGTCGCGAGAGGCGGTCGAGGCGACCAAACTGCTTGCTCGGCTGCCGTACTCGCGTGCGAGTTTTGAACGCGTCGCGCATGCAGTGGGCGAGATCTGGCGGCAAGAGCATGCAGATATCGAGGACGAGCTGATCGGGGAGTTCAAGATCCCAAGAGGCGCGGCGTCGATCAGCGTGTCGTTGGATCGAGCGGCGGTGCCGATGGAGGAACCGGCGCAGCGTCCGCGGGGCCGACCGCGCAAGGACGCGCCTAAGCGGAACGTGGTCAGGGTGTTCCGGATGGCGTATTGCGCCACCGTGACCATCCACGACAAGGACGGCAAGGCCATGCATACACTCCGTCGAGGACTGATGCCGGGACTCGACCCCAGAGCCTCTGCAACCAGATCGCCAACGATGTGCTGCGTTTGCTCGAGAAGCGCCGCAGAAGCTGCGCCTCATTCTGCTTGCTGACGGTGCCCCCGAACTGTGGAACCTGCTCGAAGCCAACTTCCCGACCAGCGTGTTCGGCAAGGCGACCCAGCTCATCGACCTCTGGCACCTGATCGAGAAGCTGGCCCCCGCTGCCAGACTCCTGACCGCGAGCAAGCCGGCAGCCGAGGAACTGCTCGAACAGTGGCGACAGCTGTTGCGGCACCGCCGCGATGCTGCGGCCACCATTCGCGACCAGCTTCACGCCTCGGGCCGTGAGGATGTCACCGTCGACGGCCAGCAGCCGGTCCACGACGCCATCACCTATCTGACCAACCACGCCGACCGCATGAACTACGCGGGCGCGCTCTGGTGGGGCTTCCCGGTCGGCACCGGCACAGTCGAGGCGACCTGCAAGACGCTCATCGGGCTGCGCATGAAGCGGTGTGGCGCGCGCTGGCATGTCCCTACCGGGAATCACGTGCTGGAACTGCGCGCTCTTGCGCTCGGCGATCGTTGGGATGGCGCCATGGAGAAGCTCTTCGCTACCCAGCGCACTTCCGTGCGAACGAGGGCCGCATGAAAATCAACTGCCGCTCAGGGACAGAGCCAGACCCGATGCAGATGAGAGAAT
Source organism: Planctomycetota bacterium (assembly GCA_016713175.1). Taxonomy (GTDB): domain Bacteria; phylum Planctomycetota; class UBA1135; order UBA1135; family UBA2386; genus JADJPQ01. Next base: position 245,957 of record JADJPQ010000002.1, on the reverse strand, counting down.
CCTCGCATGATCAGGAAAAACTGGCTTGCTCACATAGGGACTGCTTCGCTTACGCTCTTGCTGACCGGGATCGTCGGTCGGTTCACCAGTCTGTTTGCGCCGCGCATCGAGCCGACAGATCGTGTTGGAGTCGCCATTGCGTTCCTCAACGATCCGGCTGCTAGTAAGACCCTCATGCAGACATTGGCCGATGATGAGAGGTTTCGGGGTCGGGATGGCGGCGCCGGGCCCAAGGGGGACAAAGGGGACAAGGGAGATCCTAGCGACTTTGCGAAGAGCAAAGCGGAGCAATTGAGCGCTGCGCTCTTTCACCTCCAGCACCTGTTTGCGGCAATACACAAGAGACCGACTGGAGCTTTCGCAGAAGAGCTACAGCTACATGCCCGCGATTTCGAGAAGATTGTATTCGACTTGACCAATCGACACTTCGAATACTTCCAGCACTAGCAGTGACGCATGTTGTCAGCTTCGAAGCGCCCAACAAGACCTTGGAGCCGACGAGCGCCCCGCGGCGGCGCTCGCGGCTCATGGTCAAAGGCGTTGGGCCCGGCGAACCGCTACATTCGGTCTAACATTGGACAAGCTAAGCTCAGCTGGATCGTCAGCTTCTCCTATGGTGCCGGCTGCGTTGTGCCGTTGAGAATCCCACGCATATGACGAAGCTCGGCGCCATTGAGTTTGACGGCCGCATGCTCGACGCGATACGCGACGACCGGTTTATCGTCTTCGCCGGTGCCGGCGTCTCAATGGGGCCGCCCTCGAGCCTGGCCAGTTTCTGGAAGCTGAGCTGCGACATCGCCCAAGGGACCGGCCTGGCTCCCAGCGAGCCGTTGGATCGGTTTCTGGGTCAGCTGCATCACCGCAAGATCGCCGTTCATGAGCGCGCCGCGCAGCTCCTTTCGCCGGCGGGAAGTTCTCCGAACGCACTGCATCACGACCTGTTGCGGCTTTTTCGGAAGGCGGACTCGGTCAGGCTGGTAACCACCAACTTCGACATGCACTTCGAGACTGCCGCTAATGCCCTGTTCGGCACTGTCCCCGACGTGTACCGCGCCCCCGCTCTGCCTCGCGGCTACGACTTTTCTGGCATCGTTCACGTTCATGGCGCCCTGCCAAGGGCGCGGGATCTCGTACTAACAGACGCTGATTTCGGCCGGGCCTACCTGACGGAGGGTTGGGCACGGCGGTTCCTAGTGGATATGTTCCGCCGATACACGGTGCTGTTCGTTGGCTACAGCCACAACGACATCGTAATGAACTATCTGGCTCGCGCGCTGCCTGGCGGCAACCTCGCGGGCCGGTTCGCCTTGACGGAAGAGGATGGAAGGTGGGATTTGCTGGGCATCAAGCCTATCCGCTTCGTGAAGGGTGCCGGCGCGGATGCATTCAAGGAACTCTATGACGGCGTTCGGCGACTCGCCGAACGCACGACGCGCGGAGCGCTGGACTGGCAGTTGCGCCTTTCTGAGGTGGGCGGCAAGACTCCGCCAATAGATGAAGAATCGATCGGCGAAGTTGAGCAGGCACTTCGCGATGTGCACACGACGCGGTTTCTGCTAGACGTTGCGCGTGATCCGGGATGGCTCCGGTGGCTAAACGGACGCAAGCATCTGGATGCGCTCTTTGGCGCCCCCGACCTCGGCGAGCGGGATATGCTATTTGTGGCGTGGTTGGCACAGCATTTCGCGATCGAGCACTCGCATGAGGTGTTCGAGATTGTGGCGTCGCATGGACTGCGGATGAACCCGGCACTCTGGTGGTCCATCGGTCGTGAGATCGGCGTAATGAAGGAGAAGCCACTGGAAGAGTCAGCGCTCAAGCGCTGGGCCACTATCCTGCTCGCGAACGCACCACCCAACGCGGATCACCACGTGTTGATGTGGTTGGCTGAACGCTGTTCGCGCGGGGGGTGTGTCGAACTGACCCTAAGAGCGTTCTTGGCGATGAGCGAGTACCGGCTCAGGGTCAAGCCGGGCTTCGCATGGCCAGATGACGAGGGCAAAGAACGCTGCCGACGGCTGGACGTCGAATGCCCTCTGCGAGCCGATCATTGGTCGCTGAACGAAGTTTGGACGAAGCACCTGAGGCCCAACCTGGCGCGTGTTGCGCAGCCGCTGTTGTCCAGCGTCACGCTGCGCCTAGAGGAAATCCACGGCGAACTGACGGCCTGGGGCAAGGCAACGCGTGAATGGGATCCAGTCAGCTACGGGCGTTCAGCCATCGAGCCGCACGAGCAGGACCAGTATCCGGAGGCCGTTGACGTTGTGGTTGACGCCGCGCGCGACACGCTCGAGTGGCTCGCAGGAAGTTCGCCGGCGCTGCTCGGCGCCTGGATCGAAAGGCTGGTAGCCTCGGATGTTCCGCTACTGCGCCGCTTGGCTGTCCACGCGATAGTCGTGCATCCCGAGCGGTCGCCTGAAGAACGCCTGAAGTGGTTGTTGGATCGCGTAGGCCTCCATCAGCTTTCCGAGCATCACGAAGTCCATCGCCTTGTAGCGCTGAGTTATTCAGACGCGGCTGATTCAGTGCGAAAGGCCGTCGTTGACGGCATCTTGGTCCACGCTTTGCCTGCTTCCAGGGATTGGACTGCCGAGATGCGAACTGCACGCTCTCATTTTGACTGGCTTTCCTGGCTGCTCCAGGCAAGGCCCGATTGCCCTTTGGCGGATGGGGCCTTGGCACCGATCAGGGCGCAGTATCCGGCTTGGCGGCCGTCGGACCATCCAGACCTGACTCACTGGATGGGGTCAGCGGATTGGGTGAAATCAGAGAGTCCTTGGTCCGTCGAACAGCTCCTCGCCCGGGAACCTCGCGAACAACTCGACGACTTGCTGAGTTTCAAGGGAAATCGCGTCGATGGGCCAAACCACGAGGGACTGTTGGCCAATGTTCGCGAGGCTTGCAAGCAGAACGCAAGATGGGCATTTGCGCTGGGGCAGGCCCTTGCCGAACGGACAGCGTGGTCATCTGGTCTATGGGCTGCGTTGATCCGGGGATTGCAGGAAGAACTGCCCGGAGAGGACTGGCCTGACGTGCTGACATTGGTATCCAATACGGCGCTGCAGTCGGCGCATGCATACGAGATTGCCAATCTGCTTTACGCCCTGGTGAGGGACGGCGGCAAGCCATTTGCGATCGGCTTGCTGGAGCAAGCGAACACCATCGCGGGGCCCCTATGGCAAGCCCTGGAAGCCAACACTCACGACGAGAATAGGGAAGATTGGCTGTCCGGCGCCATCAATTGTCCGGCCGGCATCATAGTCGAGTTCTGGATTAACGGACTGGCACTGTGCGTTCGCGGAAAGACCGGAGCCGAGCGGTTCCTGCCTGAGCACTACCGCTATTGGTTCACACTGGTGGTGCAAGACGCGACCTCAAAGGGAGGAGCGGGTCGCAGCCTGCTTGCCAGCCAAGCGGCGTTTCTATTCGGCTTGGATGAAGAATGGACGCGCCAGCACGTTATTCCGCTGTTTAGCGATCCGGATCGGCAGAGGTTTGCACAGGCTTGGGACGGCTTTCTCGCGTGGGGGCGTCTGTATCCGGCGCTTGTCGATGCCTTGTTGCCGGCCTTCGTCGCTGCGATGCCGAGGCTCACTGCCGATCTGGACGGCCGCCGCCGACGATTCGTCGAGTTGTACACTGCGCTTGCCGCATTCCATGTATCGGATCCGACGCAGCACTTGCTACCTGTGCTTTTCCGGTACGGCTCGTTGCAAGATCGAGTGGCGTTTGCGTCGTACCTCGGATACTGCCTTCGGCAAATGCAACAGGCTGCGAAGCAGCAACTTTGGAACGGGTGGCTACGCCACTATTGGCAGGAACGGCTGCAGGGGGTATTCGCTGCCTTGGACGAGGCCGAAATTCGGAGTATGCTGGATTGGCTGCCACATCTTGGCGACGTCTTTCCGGACGCGGTGGCCTTGGCAGTTCGCTTCCCTACGATTCGAATCGAGCACAGCCACGTCCTTTTCGAGCTGCGTGAGAGCGAACTGGTCAAGCAGTTCGCCCGCGAGACTGCGGAGCTGCTGATATACCTAAGCAACTGTCTTGCCGGATATCACGTGGCCGATCTGGAAAGAGTCAACGCGCGTCTGCCGCCGCTCCCTGCGCAAGTGCGGAGGAGGGTGGACGAAGCATTCGCTCGCGCTGGCGTTTTGAAGGTGCAGAATTGAGTATGGGTTTTCGCTGCTGGCGGATCGATGGGGAGCGTGGGCTGGAGACACGGGGTCGCCAAAGGGGTTGCGGAGCCTCATTGAGGCTGGCGCGCCGGGCTCGAGTACCTTGGCGCACCACAGCATTGATCTTCTACCCCACGTGTCTCCTTCACGTCGCCACGCACCGCTCGCGTCGCCCTACGATCGGCGACTCGAGTCCGATGCGCCTTGGTCCGGCGCCTGGCTGGGTTGCGAACTCTCAGCGTCGGATCGCGCAGCTGCGTCAGCGCCACGATCGTCTTCGGCGCAGGGATTGTAGCGACCCGACCGCAAGTGCCTCGGACCATGGAGCGCATCCCAGTTCGCCCGCCGAGCCGCTTCGAGCAGGATCGCGAGTTCGGGATCGTCCGTCCTAGTTGTGTTGTTGGTCGACAAGTCGAATTCCTTGATCGTCGCTGAGCCAATGATACCACCGATCGCCAGGGGCTTGTAGACGCTGGAGAACAGAACGAGCCCCCGCACGAAGCGCCGGCGCACGTCGGCTTCGGGGACGGCGTGCCCACCTGCGGCGACGCGGGTTGCGACCCGCCGCAACGCGTGATCCGCCGAGGGAAGTTCAATGAAGTGAAGGCACGTGCGGTAGCCCATTCTCGCCCAGCTTCGAATGCGCACGACGTAGCGACGGCTCGATAGGGTGGTCTCGACCGCGAAAGTCCTGCCAAGGTTCGCGAGCTCATCGAGGCGACGCAGTAGTTCTCGACCGGCTGCGACGGGATGCGCAAAGCCGGCGCCTTCACGCTGGATCTCGTCGGCGTTGAGGAACGCCATGGCTGGATACCGGACTCTGAGGAACTGCCGAGCGAAGGTGGTCTTGCCCGCACCGTTGGCGCCTGCGATCAAGATGGCTTCCGGCTGGAAGTTCATGGCGTGGAGAGCATGGGACCACGGTCATCGGATCTCGGCAACAACGGACCAGGGCGCAGATCCGGCACTGCCGCACGCGGCGCCGAGCGACGGCACGCAACGCGGGCAGGCATCGCCGCATGCCTGCATTCGGAAGCGCCAACACCCGCTTCCATCGACGGTTGCCGCCACCCACCTTTGTTGACTTGCCCCCGCACCAGCGATCTAGTGCGGCCCATGTCGATCGCAGGCCAGGTGCCGCAACCGGTCTGGGTCGGTGGCTTGCCCGGCACGTCAGCGCAGCCCACGGCGCTCCGGCTGGAACTCGCCGCCGTGGCCGACGCCGGACCGATTGTCGCGGCGCAGCCGTTCGTCGGCATCTGCGAAACCGGACGCTTCGCCCGCGTGTTGCTCGGCCGGCTCGCCACCGGCGGCGGCTTCGACCGCCACGTCGCCGTCAAGATCCAGCGCGACGTCGTCCGCGTCCCTGGCAGCGGTGGCCAGGCACTGTTCGAGAACGCCGCGATCGACGCCATGTGGCGCCGCGAACGCGAACAACTGCGCGCCCTGTCCCGCCGCGCCGCGCCCGGTTGGCTGCCGCTGCCAGGCGACGACCAGTTGCTGCCGCCGATGGCGTTCGACCGTGTCACCGGCCGGTTGTTCGAAGTGCCGAGTCCGTCGTTCCTGCCCCTGCGCCTGTGCCGCGATGACGAACGGTTGCGGGCGGCGGGCCTCGAGCCGTGGTCGTCGAGCGCCGCGCGCTACCTGTGGTGCCCCAAGGACCCCGATCACACGGTGTTCCACACCTGGTCGCCGACCGATGGCGCGCAGGCCCGCGCCGGCATCAGGATCGTGCGCCGCCACCAGCTGTTCGCCGACCTGCTGCAAGCCTGGCGGTCGTTGCCGCCCGAGCGGCGCGCCGCGGCCACCGAACGGTTTCCGGCGGCGACGGCGGTGCTGGCCGATCTCGAGGTGGCATGGCCGCAGGCGCCGGACCTCGAAGCGCTGGCGCAGCGGGTCTTCGTGCTGAACTTCTACGACGCGCACGCCTTCGCCACCGAACTGCAGGATCTGCACTTCGACGAGTAACTGCGATCTGGTGGGCGGCGCGTCCTTCGACGAAGTGCTGGCGGCGACGCCGGGGGGCCTTGGTGCGCGCGCGGTGACGACGCCGCGGCTGCATCCTGTGCTGGCCGGGCCCGAGCAGTGGGCCGCGACCGTCTGGGCCACCGAGGCAGAGGTCCGTCAGCCAGGGGCGGTCACGCCTGAACGATTGCAGCGGCTCGCGCTCGAAGTCACCTGGCTGAAGCTGCACGGTTTCGTGCAGGTCTGCCGCCTGCTGGCCGAGTTCCACGCCAGCGCGAGTGGGCCGCACCTCGGCCTGTCGCCGGACAACGTGATGTTCACGCTGGCTGGTCAGGGCCGCAGCGCCGCGCCGGTCCGTCACGCGTTCGAAGCCTGGCTGGTCGACGTCGGCACGATGCGGCAACCGCTGCCGCAGGGCGTGGGCTTGTTGGGCGCCAACGCGCAATTGCCGACAGCGGCGCCGGACGTGCCGCGAGCGTTCGTTTCCCCGCTGGTGGAAGCGGCCCGCAACACCGTCGAGCTGGTGCTCCACGTCCACGCCCGCGCCGCGGGCGCCGAGCGGGCCGGCACGCTGTTGCTCGAGTTGAAGGTGGTGCGCGAACGTCCGGATGGCGTGCAGGCTGGCGACCTCGTGCGGCTGGTTCCCGAAGGCCGGTTGCCGGTGCTCGGCGACCAGCCGCTGGTCGCGAGGGTGGCGAGTGTCGGGCGCGATGTCGTGACCGCCGAACTCCAACTGCCGGCGGAGATGGGCGCGGCGCTGCCGCAGGCGCTGCCGCCGTTCGTGGCCACCGCGACGTTCCATCGCCGGCTCGATGCCGGCGCCGATCGGTTCGCGCTCGGCATGTTGCTGGCGCGCGCGTTGCTCGGCCATGACCGCCGCGACCTGTTCGCCGTGCGCGAATTGTGGGACGGCATCCTCGATCGACTGGCCTCGTCGGCGGCGCGTCAGGCCGATCCAGGCAAGCGAGCCGCGAGCCTGCGCGGGTTGTTGGAATCGGAACGGCAGGCGCTGGCCAGCGAATCGGTGCTGTGGCCCGCGGCGTGGCGCGAGGCGGTGCCGAACCCGGTGCCCACGGCGATCTGGCGCGAACTGATGCTGCTGATCGGCAGACTGCTGACGGCGGGCACGCCGATCGCGACGGCGCCCGATGCGGACGGCGACGTGCTGGCGCCGGTGCTGGCCACCGCCGAGGACTTGCTGGCGCGATTGCAGATCGAACGCAGCGAGGTGGACGTGCGGGCCAAGGAACTGACGACCGTCGCGTTGCAGATGGCGGCCACGGCCACGGCGGCGATGGTGGGGCCGGGAGGTTCGGCGTGAAGGTCGTGATCACCGTTGCGATCGCCGTGCCCGAGCGCCGGGTCCTGCGCGAACAGGAGTTTGCGGTCACCGCCGATGCGCCGTTGACGTTCGGCCGCCACGAACACAACAAGCTGCCTTTGCCCGACGACAAGAAGATGGTCAGCAGCCGCCATGGTCGCCTCGAATTGCGCGGCAACGATCTGTTCGTGGTCGACCAGAACAGCCTCAACGGCACGCTGCTGGACGGCCAGCGTGTCGACGCCGACGGTGCGCTGCTCAGCGATGGCGCGACGATCCGCCTCGGCGACTACGAACTGGTGGTCAAGGTCCGGCAGCCCGAACCGGCGGCGACCAAGGTGCCGATGTTCGACGCCACGATGGCGTCGTTCGATGTCGATCACCATGCCCGCATGACCCTCGACCTGCTGACCGAGCGTTGGGCCGAGTATCGGCGGCTGCCGGCCACGGAGCGCCAGCAGCGGCTGGCCGAGGATCTACGCGCCCGCGCCGGCAAGCTGCCGCCGGCGACGGCCCGGGCGGTGTTCCGCGCGGTCGCGGCGCTCGCCGGTGGCGGGACCGCCGGGGTTGCCCCCGCCGCGGCAGCGCCGGCGGTGGCCGACGACGAAGCGCTGCTGCAGGCCGGCCTGGTGCAGTTGCGGCGGCTGGCGACGGCGCTGGTCGGCGAGCGGTCGCTCGCCACCGCCGCCGACGCGGTGCTGTTCACCGAGCTGCTGCTGTCGTTCTGCGAACTGAGCCTGCGCTGGATCGGCCAATGCCGGCAGGGCCGGGCCGAGTTCGAAGACCAGTTCGGCGCCGAAGTCACGCTGGTGTTCCAGCGCAGCAACAACCCGCTGAAGGGCGTGGCGCCGCAAGAACTCGGCAAGGCGCTGCTCGATTGGGCCGCCGATCGCGATGCCGCGGCGATCAAGAAACAGCTCGAAGGCATGTTCGCCGACCTGACGCAGCACCAGCTCGGCTTGCTCGCCGGCGTCAAGGAGGCGGTCGCCGCGGTGGTCGCCCGGCTGGCGCCGGATGCGGTCGAAGAACTGGCCAGCAAGGATGCCGGGTGGCTCACCTCCAAGGGCACGCGGGCCTGGGAGATCTACCGGCAGGTCTACCGCGACCTGGTCGAAGAGAAAGGCAAGCTGTTCCACGAAGTCATCGCCCCGGCGATCCGCCAGGGGTATCTGCAATCCCACGAATCCAACGCACCGCGGCCTTCGCCATGACCGGCGCGCTTCACCGCGAGTCGTTCCGCCCCCGAACTCCGATGCACCTGCAACCCCTCGTCCTCGTCCTGGCGCTCTCGCTGTGCGCCTGTTCCTCGACCAGCGACTACGAACTGCGCTTCCGGGGCAGCAAGACCCTGAATCCCAACAGCCGGCAGGAACCCAACAGCGTGCCGGTCCGCGTGCTGCCGCTGCGCGGTGCCGACGAGGCCAAGCGCCACGAGACCGAACAGTTCGACGCGTTGTGGGAGGCCGCCAAACAGGCGGTCGACGACAAGAAGGGCATGTCGCTGTCGCTGCTGCCGGATTCGTCCCAGATCGTGCAACTGCTGCAGATGCCGCCGGAGGTGACCCACGTCGCCGTGCTGGCGCTGTTCAATCAGGGCAACGCCGGGGAAGAACGCGTGGTGCTGCCGACCGACCGCGTCGAGGCCGTCGAGTTCGTGCTCGACGGTTTCAAGATCACCGCGGTCGACCCGGACGCCGCGCCCGCGGCTGATCCGGCGCCGAAGCAGGAGCCGTGACCGTGGTGAACACGGAACGCGTGGTCTGGGACGAGGGCATGCAGCTCGGGCCGCAGCACTTCCAGCAGTGGGACCGCCACCTGCACGATCTGCTGCGCCGGAAGGCCGCGATGCTCGGTCCGCACGCGGTCGGGCTGACCAGTCTGGAGGTCGATCGGCAGGCACTGGCCGGCGGTGAGTTCGCGCTGACCGCGGTCGCCGGCCTGCTGGCCGATGGCACCGTGTTCGATGCTCCCGGCCGCGATCCGCTGCCGACGCCGCGTTCGTTCAAGCAACTGTTCAAGCCGCAACAGGACCGGTTGCTGGTCCATCTGGCCATGCCGGTGTTGTGTTCGGGCGGCTTCGAGGTCAGTGACACCGGCGTCGCCGGCAACCAGCCGACGCCGCTGCGGCGCCGCCAGATCCGCGTCGCCGACACGCTGCGGCCCGGTGCCGAGCGCGATCTGGCGGTAGCGGTGCCGAACCTGCGGTTGTTGTTCGATGGCGAGCCGCTCGAGGACCACGTGCTGCTGACGCTCGGCGCCGTGGTGCGCTCGGAGGCCGGCGCCTTCGCGCTGGCGACCGACCACGTGCCGACGTGTCTGCATCTGGCTGCGTCGCCGCACCTCGGTGCGCTGCTGCGCCGCGTGGTCGAACTGCTGTCGGCGCGCAGCGAAGAGCTCGGCGGCCGGCAGCGGCAGACCACCGGCATGGCCGGCGCCGCCAATCTGTGGCTGCTGCACACGATCAACACGCATCTGCCCGCGTTGCTCGATCTGCATCGCGAGCCGCGCCAGCATCCGCGGCAACTGTTCCTGGCCCTGTCGACGCTGGCCGGCCAGCTGTGCACGTTCGCCAGCCAGCAGCACCCGCGCAGTCTGCCGCAATACGACCACGCCGACCTGACCGGCACGTTCCGCGCGCTGGCCGAACGGCTCGATGCGCTGCTCGAGACGGTGATCCCGCACCGCTGCATCCCGGTGCCGCTCGAGCGCACCGGCCCGACGCTGTTCCAGGCGCGGCTGCCCGATGGCACGCTGTTCGAGCGCGTCGAGTTCTTCGTCGCGGTGCGCGCCGATGTGCCCGAGGACAAGCTGATCCGCGAACTGCCGCTGAAGGCCAAGGTCAGTTCGCTCGATCGCGTGCAGCAACTGGTGATGATGGCGGTGTCGGGACTGCCGCTCCGCCACGTGCCGAGCCCGCCGCCGGAAGTGCCGGTGCAGCCGGGCTGCCAGTACTTCCGCCTCGATCGCACCGGCGAGCATTGGGAGGCGATCCGCGGCTCGCACACGTTTGCGTTCCATGTGCCGCCGGACTTCACCGGTCTGCAGCTCGAACTGATGGCCATCAAGGAGTGACCCCGTGGACCTGACCGAAGTCGACCGCAACACCCGGCTGCCGGATCTCTGTGCCGATGCGTTGGCGTTCGCGGTGCAGCTGCGCCGCGCGCGCGAACCCGGCGTCGATGCCTTGCGCGCCGACGTCAAGAAGCTGTTCACCGCGATCGATCAGGGCGCCCAGGCCGCGGGCAAGGACACGACGTTGGTCGCGGCCGCGCGCTACGCGCTGGCGGCGTTCCTCGACGAAGTGGTGCTGACGTCCAACTGGAGCATCCGGCAGGAGTGGGCGAGCCGACCGCTGCAGATGGAGTACTTCAACGACTTCACCGCCGGTGAGGAGTTCTATCGCAAGCTCGACAACCTGCGCGGCAGTCGCGATGCGGCGCGGCAGGAGGCGGTCGAGGTCTATGCGCTGTGCCTTGGGCTCGGGTTTCGCGGCAAGCACGCCGGCATGGCCGGCAGCGAAGAACTGAAAGGGCTGCGCGCGCGGCTGCACGCCGAACTCGCGGGTCCGGATGCCGTGGCGCAACCGCTGTCGCCGCATTGGCAGGTCGACGAACACCTGCCGCAGATCGCGCGGCGGATCCCCGCCTGGCTGATCGCCTCGGTCTGTGCCGGCGTGCTGCTGCTGGTCGTGCTGGTGTTGCGCCTGACCCTGTCCGGTGCCGAGTCGGCGCTGCTGGAGGCCCGGTGATGCTGCGCAAGTTGCTGATGGTGTTGACGCGTCCGCCGGTGCCGCTCGTGCTCGGCACGCTGGTGGCGATCGTCTCGGTGTGGTTCGGCGGCGGCCTGATGCGCGACGCCTGGGGTTGGCCGAGCGCCCTGTGGACCTCGGTGCTGTGCGCGCTGATCGCGGTCGGCGCCGGTGTCGGCGTCTGGCTGAAGACCTGGAAGGCCGGTCGGCAGTCGGCGGCGATCGAGAACGAGATCCGGGCCCAGGCCAGGGTGCAACTGCAGGACGTGCGGCCCGATCGCCAAGGCGACATCGCCGAACTGCAGCAGCGGTTCGACGAGGCGCTGGCGGCGCTGCGTTCGTCCAAGCTCGGCAAGGGCGCGCTCTACGCACTGCCGTGGTACGTCATCATCGGTCCGCCGGGCAGCGGCAAGACCACGGCGATCACGGAGTCGGGGCTCAACTTCCCGACCTTCAAGGGCGCGCAGCACAAGCGCGGCGTCCGGGGGCTCGGCGGTACCCGCAACTGCGACTGGTGGTTCACCGATGCCGCGATCCTGCTCGACACGGCCGGGCGCTACACGACCGAGGCCGAAGACCGCGACGAGTGGCTGTCGTTCCTCGGGATGATCAAGAAGGCGCGCAAGCACAAGCCGATCAACGGCGTGATGATCGCGATCTCGATCGTCGACATCCTGACCGCGACCGAGCCCGAACTGGAGAAGCACGCCGAGACCATCCGTCAGCGGATCGACGAACTGGTCAAGCAGCTCGAAGTGGTGTTCCCGGTCTATCTGGTGTTCACCAAGTGCGATCTGCTGGATGGCTTCACCGAGTTCTTCGGCGCGATGTCGAAGGAAGGGCGCGGCCAGGTGTTCGGCGCGACGTTTCCGGCTGGCGCGGCGGCGGCAATGCACGATCGCTTCACCGTCGAGCTGGATCTGCTGCTCTCGCAACTGGCGCAGGAACGCAACCGGCTGCTGGTCGCCGATCGGCCGCTGCGGCAGCAGGGGAAGGTGTTCTCGTTGCCGATGCAGCTGCGCGCGTGCCGGCACCAGCTGCGCGAGTTCGTCCGGCTGTTGACCCAGGCCAATCCGTACAGCGAGGCCTCCGAACTGCGCGGCTTCTACCTGACCAGCGGCACCCAGGAAGGCGCGCCGATCGATCGGGTGCTGGAGAACATGTCCAAGGCCTACGGCCTGCAGCCGCAGCCGGATGCGCCCGATCGTTCCCCGGTCGAGGCCAAGAGCTACTTCATCCGCGACCTGTTCGCCAAGGTGATGTTCGCCGACCGCGAACTGGCGCGCAGTTCGGCGGCGGTCGTGCGGCGCGAAGACCTGCTGCGGCGGGCGGCGATCGTCGGCTCCGCGCTGGTGCTGGTCGCCGCCGGTGTGATGTCGACGATGACGTGGGTGAACACCCGTTCGCTGCTCGGCACCGCCGCCGACAAGATCCTCGCCGCCAAGGCCGCGGCGATCGCGCCCGAACGCACCGAGGCACCGCCACCGACGGCGATGGCGGCGCTGGATGAACTGCGCGACGCCTGTCTGGCGTTGCGCGATGCCTACAGCGCGACCAGCGTGCTCGGCCCGAGCCGTTCCGGTCTCGACCATGCGATGACCGCCTACGCCGCCGGCGTGCGGGCGGCGTTCCTGCTGCCGACCAAGGCGTTCCTGGACCAGCAGCTGCAGCAGTATGTCGACGCGGCGGTGGTCGACGAGGATCTGGCGCGACCGCGCAGCATGGCGCGGGTCTACGCGGCGCTGCATGGCGACTTCGTCGCACCCGAGGAGCTGCAGCGCGCGATCGAACACCTGAACGCCTGGAAGTGGGCGCCGAAGGATCTCGGCAAGCCCGGCGACGTCGACGCCAACGCGTCGGACAGCCGGCATCTGCGCGCGTGGACTGCGGCCGAACGCACCGCGGCCTGGAGCGTGCCGACCAATCGGCAGTTGCTGGCCCGCGCCGAGCAGCGCCTGCAGGGCGCCGACACCCGCAAGGTGGCGATCCGCAAGATCCTGACGGAGGTGCACGACAGCAAGCCGGAAGCGAGCCTGCCGAGCGCCGTGCGGTCGGCCAAGGAAGAGCTGCAGAAGGACCTGCCGCAAGTCACCGAGGAGGCGATCACCGCCGAAGCGATCGAGATGGAACTCGAACGGCTGGCGGCGCTGCCGTTCCCGAGCCAGGACCTCGATCAGGTGATGGCGGCGTTGCCCGATCTCGACAGTGACACTTCGGCGCGGGTGGTCGGCTGCCGGGCGTTGCTCGAACGGCTCCGTCAGGCCGGCCGCATCCCGGCCGTCGCCGACGACGAGGATGCGCTGTTGAAGGGCTACCGCGACACGTTGCGGGCGATCGCCAGCCTGCGCGACGTGCTGGCCGAACTGCGCCAACCGGTCGCCGGCACCACGATGGTCGAACAGGTGGCCGCGCGGCGGGCGCGGGTCGACGAACTGCGCAAGAAGCACGACGAAGTCGCCAAGATCCACGATCGCAACGACGCGCAGATGCGCAAGGTCACGACCTTCGCGATCGATCCGACGATGCACTCGCTGATCCGGATCCGCGAAGGCGTGCTCGACGGCGTCGCCGCCTGGCTGCGCAACGAGTTCACCCGGCAATGGCAGGAACGCGTCGGGACCCGGCTGGCGACGGCGCTGGCGGCGTTCCCATTCGCCGCGAACGCCGCCGCCGCCGACCTGCCGTTGGCCGAACTCAAGGCGTTGTTCGGCGACAAGGGGCTGCTGGCCGACGCGTTCTCGGCGATGGACGACTTGGCCAAGTACCCGCTGCTCGGCGGCCGGCTCGAGCCCGGTGACGTGCTGCTGACCCTGCGCAATCGCGTGCGTACGATCGCCGGCCTGCTGTTCGCCAATGGTCCGGAGCCGGTGATCGGCTTCAAGTGCGTCGAACTCGAACGCGCCGCCGACGTCGATGAACTGAGTCTGGTGGTAAGCACCGCGACGAAGATCGTCAGCAGCACGTCGGCGAGTGCGCGCACCGCGCCGCGCAAGTGGCAGTTCGAGCCGGGGGCGGCGCTGCTGGCGGTGATGACCTTCAAGGAAGACGACCAGCACGTGACGCTGCGCGTGCCGTCGGGCGCCGACTCGATCGGCAAGAGTCCATGGGGATTCCTGCGGTTGTTGCGGCTGGCGAAGCCGCCGGCACGGGTCCAGGACAATGGTCGCGAGACCGAGCGGCTCCGGTTCACCTGGGCGATCGAGCACAAGCGCAAGGGCGAAACGGCGCCGCGCACCTACGAGTGTTCGGCCGAACTGGCGGCCGACGGTGCCCGCACCGCCGCCGAGAGTCCGTTCGACCCCGGGTTCTTCCAACTCGTCGCGCCGGCGCATCTGTTCGCGGCCGAGAAGGCGCAGTGACGACGATCCAGACCTGCTTTGGCAAGATTCCGATCCACGGCGATTTCGTGCGCCACAATCAGGCGCAGTCGGCGGAGATCGCGGCGTTCGAGCGGTGGTTGGCGGATGGTGTCGAGCGTCTGTATGGCGTGCATGGCCGTGGGGTCGAGGCCGCGCTGCGGGCGATCGAGCCGTTGGCCTTCGTTCTGCAGCCGCCGCGTTCACCACGGATGATGATCGGGCTGTTGACCGCCAGCGCGGATCGCGTCGGCCGGGTCTGGCCGCTGGTGCTCGGCCGCAGCTTGCCGGCGCCGGCCGCCGGGCCGGCGTTCGATCGGTTGCCGGTGCAGATGCTCGAATTCGTCGCCGCCGCCGTCGCGCTGGTCGCGAGCCACCAGGCCGGCACGACGTTGCCCGGCTTCCTGGCGGCCTTGCCAGCCCTGCCGGAACTGCTCGCCGACGGGATCGCCGAGCAGCGGCTTCGCGGCTATCTGCTCGGCACGGCGCTCGACGAACTGCTGGCGGAAGTGGCGCCGCTGGCCGGTGCCGAACGCCGCCGGCGACTGGTGCATGAGCTGCACAGTCTGTTGCAGCCACCGTTCCCGCCGCGCTTCGTCGCGACGCTGCCGGCGCGCGATGGCGCGTTGACCGCGGCGTTCTGGCTGACCTGGTTGCGCCAGTGGCAGACGGCGGTGTTCAACCCGGTGCTGGTGGCCTGGCCGGTGTCCGGCCGCGGCGCGTTGCGGCTGTTGTTCGATGAACTGCAGCCGCGCTATCTGTCGGCGGTGCTGTGGCCCGACCGCGAGCATGAGTTCCGCTTCGATCTTGCCAGGGTGGAAGGTCGACCGCTGCCGGCGGAATCGGGGCCCGCCGCGCCGGCTGGTACCACGTTGTTGCAGGATGTCGTGCTGGCGGCGGCTCGGGGTTGACCTCTTCGCGCAATCGACATAGCCCGGTAGCGTCGACAGTTGCGGCGAGTAGACTCACCCGGCCACGCGGCCCTGGCCGATGTGGCGCAATCCATGCCCGTCCCCGACTTCGCCAAGCTGTTGCTGCCGGTCACGCCCGAACGACCGTGCGGCGAGAACCTCGAGTACGACGCCGAGTACCTGGCGTTGGCCCAGGCCAGCCTCGGCAAGCCGGAACGGCAGATGGGCGACCAGGTGATCCCGGCGGAGGATCCCGATTGGCGCGAGGTCAAGCGGCTGGGCCTGCAACTGCTCGCGCGCTCCAAGGACCTGCGAGTCGCGGTGCCGCTGGCGCGAGCGCTGCTGCACACCGACGGCTTCCCGGCGCTGGCGGCGGCGTTGCGCGGCATCGACGCGCTGCTGGCGCAGTTCTGGGATGGCCTGTATCCGCTGCTCGACGCCGACGATGACAACGACCCGACGATGCGGGTCAACACGTTGCTGGGCCTCGCCGATCCCGCTGGCATGCTGAAGAGCCTGCGCGAGACCCCGATCGTGCGCTCGCGGGCGGCCGGCAACTTCAGCCTGCGCGACGTCGAGATCGCCGCCGGGCGGGCGACCGTCGCCGCCGACCAGAAGCCGCCGACCCCCGAACTGATCCGCGCGGCGTTCACCGAGCAGCCCCTCCCGGACCTCCAGACGCTGGCCGCGGCGGCGCAGGAACTCGCGGCCGCCGGCAAGGCGCTTGCCGCCACGCTCGATGGCCGGCTCGGCGGGCGGGCCCCGAATCTGGCGCCGCTCCTGGCCATCCTGACCGCGATCGCGACCGAAGTCGCAGCCCAGCATGCGGCGCGGGGCGGCGGCGCGGCACCCGCCGATGCGATCGCCGCCGCCGCCGGTTCCGGTGGTGGGGGCGGAACGCCCGGCGCCGCGGTCGACGGTGGTCCCGCCACCATCCGTTCCCGCGAAGACGTCGCGCTGTGGCTGTCGCGGATCTGCGAGTTCTACGCTCGCACCGAGCCCGGCAGTCCGGTGCCGATCCTGCTCGAACGCGCCCGAAGCCTGATCAACCGCAGTTTTGTCGATCTGATCAAGGACCTCGTGCCCGATGCTCTGGCGCAGGTCCAGGTGTTCCAGGTCCGCAGCGAGCAGTCCTCGTGATCGCTCTCCGATTCCCCGTCTCAGAACCCTAGCCCAGCGAAGGTCGGTCCATGGCCAAACCCAGCAGCCAGAAGTTCATCGCGCGCAATCGCGCGCCCCGTGTGCAGATCGAATACGACGTCGAACTGCACGGTGCCGAGAAGAAGATCCAGCTGCCGTTCGTGATGGGCGTGATGGCCGATCTGTCCGGCAATCCCAAGGAAGCGCTGCCCGGCGTCGGCGACCGCGAGCTGCTCGAGATCGACGTCGACAACTTCGACGAACGGCTGAAGGCGATGAAACCGCGGGTCGCGTTCTCGGTGCCCAACACGTTGACCGGCGAAGGCAACCTGAACGTCGACATCACGTTCGAGAGCATGGCCGACTTCTCGCCCGCCGCGGTCGCGAAGAAGGTCGGGGCGTTGCAGCAGCTGCTGGAGACCCGGCAGCAGCTCGACAACCTGAAGACCTATCTGGACGGCAAGGACAAGGCCGAGGCGATCCTCAGCAAGGCGCTGTCGGATCCGGCGCTGCTGCAAGCGCTCGCGTCGGCGCCGAACCCGGATGCCAAACCGGCCCAACCCAGCTGAACCCTTGACCTCCAGGTAAACCGATGACCGACCTCAACGCCGCCGGCGGTAGCCCGGCCCCGCAGACCAAGGAAGCCAGCGACTTCGCCGCGCTGCTGAAGAAGGAGATCAAGCCCAAGACCAAGGCGGCCGAAGACGCCGTCAGCGCCGCCGTCACCACGCTGGCGGCGCAGGCGCTGCAGCATTCGACCATCGTGTCGAGCGACACGGTCAAGACGATCGACGCGATCATCGCCGCGATCGATCAGAAGCTGACCGAGCAGGTCAACCAGATCCTGCATCACGCCGACTTCCAGCAGCTCGAAGGTGCCTGGCGGGGCCTCAACTACCTCGTCAACAACACCGAGACCGACGAGATGCTGAAGATCCGGGTGATGAACGTCTCGAAGAAGGATCTCGGCAAGACGCTGAAGAAGTTCAAGGGCACCAACTGGGACCAGAGCCCGATCTTCAAGAAGTTCTACGAGGCCGAGTACGGCCAGCTCGGCGGCCAGCCGTTCGGCTGCATCGTCGGCGACTACCACTTCGACCATTCGCCGCCCGACGTCGAACTGCTCGGCGAGATGGCGCAGATCGCGTCGGCCTGCCACGCGCCGTTCCTGACCGGGGCCGCGCCGCAGTCGATGCAGATGGACAGCTGGCAGGAACTGTCCAACCCGCGCGACCTGACCAAGATCTTCCAGACGCCGGAGTACGCGGCCTGGCGGTCGTTGCGCGAGTCCGAAGATGCGCGCTACCTGGGCCTGTGCATGCCGCGGTTCCTGTCGCGGCTGCCGTACGGCGCCAAGACCAGCCCGGTCGAGGAGTTCGCGTTCGAGGAGGACACCAAGGGCGCCGACCACAGCAAGTACACCTGGGCCAACTCGTGCTACGCGATGGCGGTCAACGTCAACCGCGCGTTCAAGGAGTACGGCTGGTGCACGCGGATCCGCGGCGTCGAGTCCGGCGGCCTGGTGCCCAACCTGCCGTGCCACACGTTCCCGACCGATGACGGTGGCGTCGACATGAAGTGCCCGACCGAGATCGCGATCTCGGACCGGCGCGAGGCCGAACTGGCCAAGAACGGCATGATGCCGCTGGTGCACCGCAAGAACTCCGACATGGCGGCGTTCATCGGCGCGCAGTCGCTGCAGAAGCCGGCGGAGTACTCGGACCCGGACGCCACCGCCAACGCCAACCTGGCGGCGCGGTTGCCGTACCTGTTCTCGTGCTGCCGCTTCGCGCACTACCTGAAGTGCATCGTGCGCGACAAGGTCGGCTCGTTCAAAGCCCGCGACGACATGCAGAAGTGGCTGCAGAACTGGATCCTGCAGTACGTCGATGGCAATCCGGCGAACTCGACCGAGGAGACCAAGGCGCGGCTGCCGCTGGCCGCCGCCGAGGTCAAGGTCGAGGAGATCGAGGGCAATCCGGGCTACTATTCGGCGCGGTTCTGGCTGCGTCCGCACTACCAGCTCGAAGGCCTGTCGGTGTCGCTGCGACTGGTGTCGCGGCTGCCGTCCGCCAAGACCAAGTGATCCCCGCCGGTCGCGCGACCGGCGGTTTCGACGTTTTCCCCGTTGTTCTTCCCCGCGAGGGCTGCTCCGACGAGCTCGCCCTTGCCCCGCCCGGCGCCGAGCCGGGCGGTCCCGATCCCCGACACTGACCCGAGAGAGGAGTTGCCATGGCTGTCGACATGTTCCTGAACATCGATAACAAGAAGGTCAAGGGCGAGAGCCGCGACAAGTCGCACGTCGACGAGATCGAAGTGCTCGCCTGGTCGTGGGGCATGAGCCAGAGCGGCACCACGCACATGGGCAGCGGCGGCGGCGCCGGCAAGGTGAACGTGCAGGACATCTCGTTCACGCACTACATCGACAAGTCCTCGTGCGACCTGATGAAGGCCTGCTGCAACGGCACCCACTTCGCCAAGGCGGTGCTGACGGTCCGCAAGGCCGGTGGCACGCCGCTCGAATACGTGATCATCACGATCGAGGAAGTGCTCGTCACGTCGGTCAGCACCGGCGGCAGTGGTGGTGAGGACCGCCTGACCGAGAACGTCACGCTGAACTTCGCCAAGGTGAAGGTGCAGTACCAGCCGCAAGGCCCGACCGGCGCCAAGGAAGGCGGCGTGCTCGAGGTCGGTTGGAACATCCCCGAGAACGTGCCGTTCTGACCGCAGCGGCCGCGCCGGATGCCGGCCGCGCCGGCATCCTGGGCGGCGAGGCAACACGATGACCGCCGAACAGACCCTGCTCGCCGGCGACCCCGCCAAGGCCTTGTCGGAGCTGCAGCAGCGCATCCGGGAGGAACCGGCGGTGGCCCGCCACCGCGTGTTCCTGTTCCAGCTGCTGTCGGTGCTCGGTCAGTGGGACCGTGCCCGCACGCAGCTCGACGTGTTGCGCGATCTCGACCCGGCGACCGTGCCGATGGTCAAGACCTACCGCGAAGTGCTGCGCTGCGAAGTGCTGCGCGCCGAGGTGTTCGCCGGCAAGCGCACGCCGCTGCTGTTCGGTGAGCCGGCGCAGTGGGCGGCCGAACTGGTGTCGGCGCTGAAGCTCGCCGCCGAGGGCAAGGTCGCCGAGTCACAGGCGCTGCGGGCCCGCGCGCTCGAGGCGGCGCCGGCGACGCCGGGCACGCTGACGCTGTCGGTCAAGGCGCACGGTGGCGGTGCGCACAAGGACGAGTCGCAGCCGTTTGAGTGGATCGCCGATGCCGACAGCCGGCTTGGCCCGATGCTCGAGGCCGTCGTCAACGGCAAGTACTACTGGGTGCCGTTCACAGCCATCGCCGAACTGCGCTTGGAGAAGCCGACCGACCTGCGCGACTTCGTGTGGATGCCGGCCAGCTGCCGGTGGACCAATGGCGGCGAAGCGGTGGCGCTGTTGCCGGCGCGCTATCCGGGCAGCGAACGCGCGACCGCGGCCTTGCAACTCGGCCGCGCGACCGAGTGGCAGGACCTCGGCCACGACCTGTTCGCCGGTTCTGGCCAGAAGCTGCTGGCGACCGACAACGGCGAGTGGGGCCTGCAGGACGTCCGCGCCGTGCGCCTGCGGCCCGTCACCGCCTGATTGCCGCGATGGCCGAACTCACGTCCAAGGAACGACTGCAGCCGGCCCTGCTCGATCGGCTGACCGACGACGCGCCGGACCGCCAGGTCGAGTCTGCCGACGAGCGGGTGATGTCGTTGCGGCGCCTGCGGCAGAGCGTGCTGCGCGACCTGGAGTGGTTGCTCAACACCGGCGCGATGCTCGACCCCGAGCAGGCCGAACGCCAGCCCGAGGTGGCCCGGTCGGTGCTCAACTACGGCATCCCGCCGCTGGCCGGCGTCGAGGCCTCGGCGTTGAACCTGCAGCGGATGGAACGGCTGCTGCGCGAGGCGCTGTGGGCGTTCGAACCGCGGCTGCTGCGCGATTCGGTGAAGGTCCGCGCCGTGGCGACCGACGCGATGAGCCACGCCACGCTCGCGTTCGACATCCAGGCGAAGCTGTGGGCCCAGCCGATGCCGTTGAGTCTGCTGCTGCGCACCGAGATCGACCTCGAGTCGGGCCACGTGCAGATGCGCGAACCCGGCCGGCCGGCGGAGGCGTGATGGATCCCCGCCTGCTGCGCCACTACAAGGCCGAGCTGCAGTTCGTGCAGGAGATGGCCGGGGAGTTCGCCAAGGAGTACCCGAAGATCGCCGGGCGACTCGGTCTCGATGGCATCGAGGTGGCGGATCCGTACGTCGAACGGCTGCTCGAGGGCTTTGCCTTCCTGACCGCGCGCGTGCAACTGCAGCTCGAGTCGCAGTTCCCCAAGCTGACGCAGCATCTGCTCGAGTGCGTGTTCCCGGCGGCGCTGGCGCCGATGCCGGCGCTGGCGATGGTGCAGTTCCACCCCGACGTCGCCGAGCCGGCGCTGGCCGAAGGCGCGTCGATCCCGCGCGGCACGGCGCTGCGCGGGTTGCCCGGCAAGGGCGAGGCGACGGCGTGCGAGTATCGCACCGCGCATCCGGTGACGCTGTGGCCGCTGCAGCTCGAGGCTGCGCAGTACATCGGCAGCAAGCGCGACCTGGCGGCGTTCGCGCTCGGCGAACCGGCCCACGTCCGCGCCGGACTGCGGCTGCGGCTGTCGACGCTCGGCGCGGCGACGCTGGCGCAACTGCCGCTCGATTCGCTGCCGATCTTCCTGCAGGGGCCCGAGGACCTGCCGTTCCGGCTCTACGAGCAGCTGCTGGCGCACACGGTGGCGGTGATCGCCCGGCCGGTCGAGGCCGGCGCCGGCTGGCTGCAACCGCTCGGCGACCGCGTCGGCGCCGTCGGCTTCGAGGACAGCGAGTCGCTGCTGCCGGCCGAGCCGCGGGTGTTCGCTGGCCATCGGCTGCTGCGCGAGTACTTCGCGTTCCCCGAACGGTTCCGCTCGTTCCGGCTCGATGGCCTGCAGGCGGCGTTGCGCCGTTGCGGCCACGCGCGCTCGCTCGAGGTGTTCCTGCTGTTCGGCCGCGCCGATGGCCGGCTGGAGAACAACGTCGACGCCAGCCGGTTCGCGCTGTTCTGCACGCCGGTCGTCAACCTGTTCCCGAAGACCTGCGACCGCATCCGGCTGCAGCCGAGCGAGAACGAGTTCCACGTGCTGCCCGATCGCGCGCGGCCGCTCGACTTCGAGGTGCACACGATCCTCGACGTGCAGGGCCACGGCAACCCGGACGAGCCGCCGCAACAGTTCCGCCCGCTGTACGCCGCCGATGATTTCTCGCGGCCGGGCACCGACCGACGCTGCTTCACGCAGGAACGGCGACCGCGGCGGCTGCCGGGCGCGCCGGCCGGCCCGTCGCGATCGAGCTACATCGGCAGCGAACTGTTCCTGCAGATCGTCGATGGCGATGCCGCGCCGCATGCCGAGTCGCTGCGGCAGCTCGCCGTCCAGGCGCTGTGCACCAACCGCGATCTGCCGCTGCTGCAGCCGTTGGGTGTCGGCAAGACCGACTTCACCGTCGAGGCCTCGGTGCCGATCGCGAGCATCCGCTGCATCGCCGGACCGACGCGGCCCAAGCCATCGCTGGCGCATGGCGACACGGCGTGGCGGCTGGTCAACCACCTGTCGCTGCACTACCGGAGCCTGATCGATCCGGCCGAACCGGGCGGGGCGACGCCGCTGCGGGCGCTGTTGGCGCTGTACGCCGATCTCGGGGAACGGCATGCGCACAAGCAGATCGACGGCGTCCGGTCGGTCACGGCCCGGCCGATCGTGCATCGGTTGCCGGGCCCGGGGCCGCTGTCGTTCGGTCGCGGTCTCGAGATCACCGTCGGCTGCGACGAAAGCCAGTTCGAAGGTGGCGGCGTGTTCGTGCTGGCCGCCGTGCTCGAACGGCTGTTCGCGCGCCACGTGGCCATCAACTCGTTCACCCGGATGATCCTGCAGACGACCGAACGCGGGGTCGTCGCCAGCTGGCCGCCGCGCGCCGGCACGAGGCCGCTGGCATGACGGCTCTCGACGCCCTGCGCACCGAGCCGTTCGCCTTCGACTTCTACCGGGCCATGCGGTTGCTCGAGTGTGCGTTCGGCGATCGCGAACGGCTAGGCCGATCCGTCCGACCCGCCAACGACCCGGTGCGCCTGGGCCAGCAGCCCGGCATGGCGTTTCCTCCGGGAGCGGTTGCCGGCTTCGGCCGCGCCGGCCGCAGCGGCGTCGAACTGCTGCGCGTGCACCTGTTCGGGCTGACCGGCCCGAACGGGCCGCTGCCACTGCACCTGACCGAGTACGTGCTCGACCGGATGCGCGCCGGCGACAGCACGCTGGCGGCGTTCCTCGACGTCTTCCACCATCGGCTGCTGTCGTTGTTCTGGCGCGCCTGGGCCGATGCCCAGCCGTCGGTCAGCCTCGATCGACCGCAGCAGGATCGCTTCGGGTTCTGGCTCGCGTGCCTGTTCGGCGCCGGCGTCGACAGTGGCGGCGCGCGCGACCCGCGCCTTGGCCGGGTGTTGCGGCATTGGGCCGGGCATCTGGCGCGCGGGCCGGGCGATGCCGAAGGTCTCGCGGCGTTGCTCGGCAGCTTCTTCGGCGCTCCGGTGGCGATCGAGCCGTTCGTCGGGCGCTGGTTGCCGATTCCCGACGCCGCCGCCAGGCACTTCGGCTGGAACGGCTATCGGCTCGGCGATGACGCGATGCTCGGCGACGAGTTCTGGGACTGCACGCAGACGGTCCGGATCGTCATCGGCCCGCTGTCGTTGGCGCATTACGAACGGCTGCTGCCGGGCGGCGCGAGCTGGCAACGCCTGCTCGACCTGCTGGGCTCATGCCTCGCGCCCGAACTCGCGTTCGAAGTGCGGCTCCTGCTGCAGGCCGACGAAGTGCCCACGTGCGGCCTCGGTGACCAGCGCCGGCTCGGCTGGACCAGCTGGTTGCACGATCCGCCCGTCCGCCGCGGCGCCGCCGAACTGACCATCCGACCCGATCTTCCCTTCCGCCATCTGACGCCGTCCTGAAATCCATGAGCGACATCAGTCGTGCAGCCCTGTTCGGCAAGTTGAATCCCGCGGCCTATCGCGCCATCGAGGCCGCGACGGTGTTCTGCAAGATGCGCGGCAATCCGTACGTCGAGATCGTGCACTGGCTGCACCAGATCCTGCAGCTGACCGACTCGGACCTGCACCGGATCGTCAAGAACGCCAACATCGACCCTGGGCGGCTGGCCAAGGACCTGACCGATGCACTGGATCGACTGCCGCGCGGCTCGACCTCGATCACCGATCTGTCGGCGCACGTCGAAGAGGCGGTCGAACGCGGCTGGGTCTACGGTTCGCTGATGTTCGGCGGCACGTCGATCCGCACCGGGCACCTGGTGCTCGGCCTGGTGAAGACGCGTGACCTGCGCAACGCGCTGCTGTCGATCAGCAAGGAGTTCGGCAAGATCCAGCCCGATCAGTTGGCTGAACGGTTCGACGAGTTCGTCGCCGGCTCGCCCGAGGCGGCGATGCGCAGCAGCGACGGCACCGGTTCGGCCGAACCAGGCGAGGCGTCGGGCGCGATGGCGCCGGCGGCGATGGGCAAGCAGGAGGCGCTGAAGCGCTTCACCGTCGACCTGACCGAACGCGCGCGCGCCGGCAAGATCGACCCGATCGTCGGCCGCGACGACGAGATCCGGCAGGTCGTCGACATCCTGATGCGGCGGCGGCAGAACAACCCGATCCTGACCGGCGAGGCCGGCGTCGGCAAGACCGCGGTGGTCGAGGGCTTCGCGCTGCGGCTGATCGCCGGCGACGTGCCGCCAACGCTGCGCGACGTCAGTCTGCGTTCGCTCGACGTCGGCCTGCTGCAGGCCGGCGCCAGCATGAAGGGCGAGTTCGAGGAACGGCTGAAGCAGGTGATCGAGGAGGTGCAGGGCAGTGCCAAGCCGATCATCCTGTTCATCGACGAGGCCCATACGTTGGTCGGCGCCGGGGGCGCGGCCGGCACCGGCGATGCGGCCAATCTGCTGAAGCCGGCGCTGGCGCGTGGCACGCTGCGGACGATCGCGGCGACCACGTGGGCGGAGTACAAGAAGCACATCGAGAAGGACCCGGCGCTGACGCGGCGGTTCCAGGTGGTGCAGATCGACGAGCCGAGCGAGGAGAAGGCGATCCTGATGATGCGCGGCTCCGCCGGCGTGATGGAACAGCACCATCGCGTGCAGGTGCTCGACGAGGCGATCGAGGCGGCGGTCAAGCTGTCGCACCGCTACATCCCGGCCCGGCAGTTGCCTGACAAGTCGGTCAGCCTGCTCGACACCGCCTGTGCGCGGGTCGCCATCTCGCAACACGCGGTGCCGGCCGAAGTCGACGATTCGCGGCGGCGGATCCAGGCCCTGGAGACCGAACTGCAGATCATCGGCCGCGAAGAAGCCGTCGGTGTGCCGATCGGCGATCGCCGTGAGAACGCGGCCGGCAAGCTCGCTGCCGAACAGGATCGCTGCCGCACGCTCGAGCAACGCTGGCAGGAGGAGAAGGCGCTGGTCGATCGGGTCCTCGCCCTGCGCGCGCGGCTGCGTGGCGACAACGCGCCGGTCGAGGGCACCGGCTCGTCGCTCGAGCAGAAGGCCGCGCCGGCCACCACCGGCAAACCCGACGGCGCCGAGCGCATGCGGCTGCTGGACGAACTCGCCGGCCTGCAGCAGCAACTGCAGCAGCTGCAGGGCGAATCGCCGTTGATCCTGCCGAGCGTCGACGCCCAGGCGGTCGCGACCATCGTCTCCGATTGGACCGGCATCCCCGTCGGCCGCATGGTGCGCAACGAACTGCAGAGCATCCTCGGCATCGCCGACACGCTGGCGCAGCGGGTGATCGGCCAGAACCACGCCATGCAGATGATCGCCAAGCGGATCCAGACCTCGCGCGCGGGCCTCGACAACCCGACCAAGCCGATCGGCGTGTTCCTGCTGGCCGGGCCGTCGGGTGTCGGCAAGACCGAGACGGCGCTGACGCTGGCCGAGGCGATCTACGGTGGCGAGCAGAACGTCATCACCATCAACATGAGCGAGTTCCAGGAGGCGCACACCGTCTCCACGCTCAAGGGCTCACCGCCGGGCTATGTTGGTTACGGCGAGGGCGGCATCCTGACCGAGGCCGTCCGCCGCAAGCCGTACAGCGTCGTGCTGCTGGACGAAGTCGAGAAAGCGCACCCGGACGTGCACGAGATCTTCTTCCAGGTCTTCGACAAGGGGGTCATGGAGGACGGCGAAGGCCGCCTGATCAACTTCAAGAACACGGTCATCCTGCTGACCTCCAACGTCGGCAGCGACCTGATCATGAACATGTGCAAGGATCCGGAACTGCTGCCGGACCCGGAAGGCATCGCCAAGGCGCTGCGCGAACCGCTGCTGAAGGTGTTCCCGGCGGCGCTGCTGGGGCGGCTGGTGGTGATTCCGTACTACCCGCTCAGCGAGGCGATGATCGGCGAGATCTCGCGGCTGCAGTTGCGGCGGATCGAGAAGCGGGTGCGCGAGCGCTACCGGGTGCCGTTCACGTATTCCGACGCGGTGCTGAAGACGATCATCGGCCGCTGCAAGGAGGTCGAGAGCGGCGGGCGCATGATCGACGCGATCCTGACCAACACGGTGCTGCCGGTGATGAGCCGCGAGTTCCTGACCCGGATGATGCAGGAACGGCCGATCGTCAAGGTCCACGTCGACGTGCAGGGCGGCGAGTTCACCTACGCCTTCGACTGAGGCCGGCGGCGACGGCTGCCGGCAACCAGGGCTCATCGGGCTGCGGGGCCAGCCCCGTTCTTGCCGGGGCCATGCACCCAGCCGTTCCGCGCTCCCCGGCTCACTGCCGCGCCATGACGCGGGTCGGTCGCGTCGGCGCCTTGTTGCGCTGGACCGCACCCACGGCGGGCCGCAGGTCGCTACGTTGGCGTTCGCTCCGACCTATGCACAACGTCCTACGCGTCCTGGGTCCCGTCCCGCTCGTGGCCGCCGTCCTCGGCCAGACTCCGATCCTGCTCAATGGCAACGTCTTCGACGGCGCCGGCGGTCCGTTGCTCGGGGGCAACGTCTATCACATCGTCGGCTCCAGCGGGGCGTGTGGCATCACCGTGCCGGGCGGCCAGACGCTGACGATCCAACCCGGCGCCATCGTCAAGGTCGGCGGTTGCTGGGGCGTCAGCGGGCGCGTCCTGGCGCCGGGCACCGCCAATGCCCCGATCATCGTGACCTCGATCCACGACGACAGCGCTGGCGGCGACACCAACCAGAACGGCGCCGCGACGGTGCCGAGTCCAGGCGACTGGCACAATGTCGACGTCCTCGGCGACGGCTCGGCCTGGAGTCACGCGCAGTTCCGATTCGGCGGCAACCCGAGCCACGCCGCGATCAACCAGCGGGGCAGACCGGCGACCTACCGCAACTGCCGGTTCCTCGACTTCGGCAACACCGCCGTCGCCAACGCCGGCGGCAGCATCTTCGACACCTGCGCGTTCCACGATTGTGTCGGCATCCCGGTCACGGGCATGTCGTTGGCGACGCTGGCGCAGTGCCTCGACAACACGACGGTGAACTGCGGCGCCGACTATTTTCTCGTCCAGTACACCCTGCCGTTCAGCGCCGACGTCCAGCTGTTGCGGCGCAATGCCCTGAACGGCATGGGCGTGCTGGTCCTCGACGTGCCCAACGTGCAAGCCCCGGTGATCCCCGCGGGACGCACCTTGTCGATCGAAGGCGGGCTGACCCTCAAGTTCGTGCGCGGCAACGTGCGCTGCAACGGTCGCATCCTCGCGCAGGGCTCGGTCCCGCCGTTTGGCGTCGTATTCACCTCGTTCCGCGACGACGTGTTCGGCGGCGACACCAACCGCGACGGCAACGCCACCCAGGGAACGCCCGGCGACTGGGGCGGCATCACGCTCGCCGCTGGCGACACGTCGCGCTTCGACTGGGCGTCGATCCGCTTCGCCGGCGGCGACGGCCGCGCGCTGCGCATCGAGGGCAGCAGCGCCGTCCTGCAGGTCTGTGCCGTGTCCGGATCGAGCACGGTCGGCATCAGCTTCGGCGCCACGGCCACGCCGCGCGCGAGCCTGCGCGACACCTGGGTCTTCGACTGCCTCGGCCAGGGGATCCGCGACATCCCATGGTCGACGCTCGCCGCGAGCAGTCGGATCCAGTGCAGCAACAACGCCGGCGGCAACCACGTCAGTGTCGGCGGCGAGACGATCACGCAGCCGACGATCCTCGACAAGAACTGCATCCTCGGCGTCGATCCGGTGCTGGAGAGCCTCGGGTCGCTGGCGGTCGATGCCGGCGGCGTGCTCGAACTGCCGGCTGGCACCATCGTCAAGCGGCTGACCACCAACACGATGACGGTGCGCAACGGCGGCGAACTGCGACTCATGGGCACGGCGCGCCGACCCGTGGTGTTCACTTCGTTCCGCGACGACAGCATCGGCGGCGACACCAACCGCGATGGTGGCGCGACCCTCCCGGCGCCCGGCAACTGGAGCAACTTCAACGTGATCGACGGTGGTCGCGTGCGCTTCGAGAACGTGCTGCTGCGCTACGGCGGCGGCAACGCCACGCTGGCGATCTCGGGCACCGGGGTCAGCCACCTGCTGCGAGTCCGCATCGAACGCTCGCTGCAGAGTGCGTTCGCGCTCGCCGCCGTCGGCACCGCCGACAATCTGGTTGCCTGGAACAACGGTGCCGACGGCATCCAATGCACTGGCGGCGCGTTCGCGCTGCGCCACGCCACCGCGGCCAACAACGCGGGCTTCGGCATCCGCCGACCCAGCGCGCAGTTCACCGGCCAGGTGGTCAACTGCATCGCGCACGGCAATGCCGCGGGCAATTTCGGCCTCCTCGCCGCGCAGGTGTCGTTCAGCAACGGCGGGTTCGCCGGCAGCAACGGCAACCTCGCGGTCGATCCGGTGTTCGTGAACGCGGCGGCGGGCGATCTGCGGTTGCAGGCCGGTTCGCCTTGCGTCGGTGTCGCCGACCTCGGCACCGCGCTGGCCGTGGGTCGCGATTTCGACGAGTTTCCGCGCGTGCTCGATCCGGCGCTGACCGGAGCCACCAGCGGCGACATGGGCGCGCACGAACGCGCCGCGTTCGCGCTCGTCGTGGTCGGCGAGCCACGCCCGGGATTCGCGCCGTTGCAACTGACCGTGCAGGGGCCGCCAGGACTCGCGCTCTTCGGGCTCGGCCTGCTCGATGGCCCGCCGTTCTGGCTGTTGCCGTACGGCAGCGTGATGTTGGGCAACACGTTCGCGTCGATCGGCTCGGCGCCGACCGGCACCGCGATCAGCTATCCGATCCCGGGCTTCCCCGGCATCCTCGGTCTCGATGTCGCCGTGCAGGCGTTCGGCATCGCCGGCGGCGCCGCGCTGACCAACGTCGATCGCTGGCGCATCTGGGGCTGACGCGCAGGGCAGCGAGTTCACCTACGCCTTCGACTGAGCGCGCCGGCCAGGCCGGCCATCGGGCTGTGGACCTGTTCGCGTCGCCGTCGTAACCTTCCGCGCCCCGAACGACCCAGGACCCCCCCCCGCATGCGCCGACCCTTGCCCCGATCGTCTCCCGTCGTCTGTCTGCTGAGTTGCCTGCTCGCCGGCTGTGCGAGCAGCACCGAGACCATGGTGGTCAGCGTCAATCCGGCCGAGGCGTCGGTCTACATCAATGGCGGGCGACGGGGCCAGGGTGGCAGGCGGCCACACGAGCTCGATTTCGGGCCGCAACAGCGCGTCTACGTGCAAGCGACCGCGCCCGGCTACGAGCCGCACTTCGAGTGGTTCACGGCCGCGCAGATCAAGGACATGCAGCAACACGATCTGGACCTGGCCATCACCCTGCGGCAACGCCGCTGAGCCCGAGGAAACCCCATGTCACCGAACACCAGGTTCGTGTTCTTGTCCCTCAGTGCCGCGGCCTTGACCGCCTGTGGTGGAGTGCCGACGCGACGGTTCCAGTTCGACGCCATGGACGTCGAGGAGAAGCCGCTGCCGGCGATGATCGTCATCGGCGACGACTGGATCGGTGCTGCGGAACGGCAGCAGTTCGTCAACCTCGACAAGAGCGATTCGACGCTGGCGCTCGACCTGGCGTTCGATCGCGGCGAGATCGAGATCACCGTCGCTGCGGTCCCCGTTGACCCCGACACCGGCAAGCCGGAGCGGATCCCGAAGTCGCGCAGCGAGCCGAACGAGTTCGTTGCCGAGCCGCGGCGGCTGCGCCTGACCGACCCCGAGGTTCAGCTCTTCATCCTGCCGCGGCGCTGAGTCGGCGAGGGCGCTGCGCTGCGGCCACGCAGCAATCCGTGCCGCACCTCACTTCGGCCAGAGCGAGCCGAATACCGCCGCCGGCCGCAGCGCCACGCGCAGGCCGAAGCCGGGCCGGAACTGGTCCAGCTGCGCCGGACGCAAGGCGCCTTCCGCCGCCCGCCGCGCGTCGCTGTCACTGTCCTTGAAGTGGCCGCCGGCGAGGTTGCTCTTGCCGGTCGCGGGATCGGTGGCCAGCCATTCGGCGACGTTGCCGGCCAGATGACGCAGTTGCACCGCACCGCGGCGCCAGGACAGACCGCCCTGGTCGACCTCGACCAGCCGCAGGTTGCTGGTGTTGCGGGCATCCGCCTGGTCGCTCCACTCCTGGCCCCACGGGTAGCGATTGGTGCCACCCGGGCCGAAGGCCGCCAGTTGCCATTCGGCCGCAGTCGGCAGCGTCTTGCCGTGCGAATGCGCGAACGCCGCGGCGTCGAACCAGCTCAGGTTGTCGACCGGCTCCTGCGTGTCCGTCAGCCGTGAGCGCATCTCGACCAGCCGTTGCAGCTTGCCGGCGTCGGGCAGCACGTTGCCCAGGCGCGGGTTCAGCGCGGTCAGGCGCGCCGCCCAGGTCTCCAGGCTCGCGGTCTCGCCTTCGAGCCTGGCGAGGAACGCACCGAACTCGCGGCGGCTGACCTCGGTGGCGCCGAGGAAGAACGCGGCGACGGGCTCGCCGTCGCGGGTCTTGCCGGCGTCGATCGGTGCCATGCCGGCGCTGAGTTCTTGCAGCTGCCGCAGGCACTCCTGCCATTGGCCGATGCGAGCGAGCGCGGGTGCGCCCGGGACGCCCAGCGTGCGCCAGTTCACCTTGGCATCCTCGAAGGCCCGCTGGCAATGAGCGAGGTCGATCGAAGTGCGCAGGTCGTCGAACGCGGCGAGGCAGGCCCGCGTCGCGGTTGCGGCGAGTTCGAGTTCGCGTTGGCCTGGTCCGGGTGTGATCGGTGTCTCGGCCTTGGTCCTGGCGACAGCCAGATCGCCGCTGCCGACCGCCTTGGCGAGTTCGTCGATCGCCGCCGTGACCCTGTCCCATTGATCGGCGGTGGACTGCAGGTCGGCCAGGGCGGTGCTCGCGGTCGCCGGCAAAGCCGCAGCCTGATGGCGCTGCAGGTCCTGCCTGACCTTCTTGGCCGCCGCGAGCCAGCCGGCGAGCGTCGTGATGCCACGGACTTCCGCGGCCGTCGCGTCGATCGCACTGCTGGCGGCGACCCCGGCGGTGGCCGCGGTCAGGCGTTGCTGCAACTCCGTCGATGCCGCCGCGGGCACCAGGGCGGCGATCGGCTCGGTGAGCTGCGGGAACAGCGTCGCGAGGGTCTTCTGGCCGGCGAGCACCGCGGTGAGGCGCGGCTGCAGTTCGAGCACCTGCGTCGCGCTCGCGCTGGAGGCCTGCCCGGTCAGTGCCGTCCACTCCGCAGTCAGGTTCGCCATGGCCCGCTGCGCCAGCGTGTCGACATCGCGCGCCGCCGTGCAGGCAGCGGCGGCGAACGCCACCAGATCGTCATCGCCCTGCGGCACCTGTTTGCGGGCGTCGTCGATGCGACTGAAGTAGTCGTCGAGGTCGGTGAACGGCAGCTTCGGGTCGATCGGCTTCAGGTTGATCAACGGGTTCAGCGCGTTGACGAACTGCTCGGCGGCGCCGAACACGTTCAGCAGGGTCTCGTGCTGCTGCTGTTGCTCCGACGGCAGATCGCGCAGGCGGTCGAGTCGCAGACGCAGCGCCGGCGTCGGGCCCTCGGTGCGGAACGCTGCGCGCACCGCGGCGAGTTCGGGTCCAGCATCGACGATCGGCTTGTTCATCTGCTGCTCCGCCGCGGCCAACGCCGCGACGGGGAGCTGCCGGTCGAGGTCGGCCAACGTGGCCGGGAACAGCTGCAGCAGCGTCGCGCGCGCGTTGCGGACTGTCGTCAGGCGACCGGTCAGTTCGCTGCGCGCGGCCGGGTTGGCCGTGGCGGCATCCTGCTGCCACTGCGTCCAGGCGGCCAGCAGCGCGCTCTTCGCCGTTTCCCTCAACGAGTCTTCGCTGCGGGTGCGGACGCGCGCCTGCTGCAACCAGGCCAGCAGGTCGGGGCTCGGGTCGTCGGTGGCGGTCAGCGCGGTCTCGATCGCCGCGAAGAACTGCTGCACATCGGTGAACGGTAACGCGGCGACCGGTCGCGGAATCGCCGCGAGGGTCCCCCCGGCGGCTGCGGCGCGGCCGAACTCCTCGCGCAGCCGTTCGATTTCGGCAACGGCGTCGGCATCGGGCTTCGGCAACGCCGCCAGTCCGGTCTGCAGATCGGCCACCGGCTCGCCACCGCGGAATCGCGTCCGCAGCGCCGCCAGGCCGCGTTCGAACGGGCCACGGTCGATGCGGGCAACCTCGCCGCCGCCACCTTGTGAGCCCTTGCCAGGCAGTCCGCGCCAGGCCAGATAGCCACCGGCCGCAAGCACCAGCGTGCCGGCGACCGCCCACAGGGCGCCGCGCGAACGGACGGGCGCCGGCTCGGCCGCCTCGGCGGTGCTCCGCCGGCCCGGCCGCGCCGGCTTGCCTTCGGCGACATCCGCCAGATCGGCGAGGATTTCGTCGTAGCTGCCGTACCGATCCTCGCGATCGAGCGCCGTCATCTTCTCGATGACCCGCGACAGCGGATGGTCGGCCGCCATCTCCGGGATCGCCTTGGCGATGCTCAGCGACTGCAGCTTGGTCTTGGTCTCGATCAGCTCCCAGATCGAACTGGCCTTGGCCGGCGGTTCACCGGTCAGCAGGTAGTAGAACGTCGCCCCGAGCGAGAACATGTCGCTGCGGAAGTCGAGGTCGGGAACCGCGCGGCACTGCTCGGGGCTCATGTAGAGCGGCGTGCCCATCAGTTCCGCGGTCATCGTGATGTTGAAGTCGTCGTGGAACGGCTTGGCGATCCCGAAGTCGGCGATCTTCAGGGTGCCGCGTTCGCCGAGCATCAGGTTGTCCGGCTTGATGTCGCGGTGCAGCACCTGCAGGCGGCGGGCCTCTTCGAGGCCGGCGCACGCCTGGCGCAGATAGCCGATCGCCTCGGCGGTCGGCAGCCGGCTGTTCGGCAGGTTCTTGGTGTGCTCGCGCAGGTTCTTGCCGGCGACGAACTCCATCACCAGGTAATGCACGTCCCGGTCGTGGCCGACGTCGTGGATCATCACCACGTGCGGGCTGTTGAAGCGGCCGATCGTGCGGGCCTCGATCTCGAAGCGCTTCAGGGTGCGCGGGTCGGTCAGCAGTTCGGGGCGGATCAGCTTGAGGGCGACGACGCGATCCAGGCGCAGCTGCCGGGCCTTGTAGACCGCACCCATGGCGCCGCGACCGAGCAGAGCTTCGATCCGGCAGCCGCCGATCTCGACGCCGATCATCGGATCGGCCGCGGTCGGCGGCGCCGCCCGTGTGCCGGGCGCGGCATGGGCGGTGGCTTCTGCCGTGGGCGGAGGTGCACCCTTCGTCGGGTGCGCCCGCAACGTCGCGTCGCCGGGCGCCGCGACGGTCTTGTCGAGGTCGGCCGCCGGCGGCGTCGGCCCACGCGGCGTCGGATTGGTCTGGTTCTGGTCGGCGGGTGGTTGGCCACGGTCGCCTTTGCGCTGGCGACCGGGTTGCCCGGAGTTGGTGTCTGCCATCGTCGTTCCTGGGCCGCAGAATCTACGGTGAACATCGCTCGCGGGCTGTCGCAAGCTGGCGATTCAGGCAGCGCGGCCAGGTTGGCCAGGGCCTAGAGACGGATTTCGTGACCCTCGCTCCCCCAGAAGCCGTACGGAGAAGGCGAACTCGACGTCGGCAGGCACAGCGCCTGGATCCGCATGCTGGTGCGGGGGAAACCGGACGGAATCAGCTGGTTCCACACGTTGCCCCCCTGCGAGAACGGGATCAGCAGCGGGCCGGCCGGGCCGCCGCC
This sequence comes from Planctomycetota bacterium, assembly GCA_016713175.1. Classification (GTDB taxonomy): domain Bacteria; phylum Planctomycetota; class UBA1135; order UBA1135; family UBA2386; genus JADJPQ01. Next base: position 212,144 of record JADJPQ010000002.1, on the reverse strand, counting down.
GAGGCCGTTGAAGATGCCGATCGAGCTGAACGGGTCCAACGCGAGGCCCGGGAACGGCGGCACCGGCGCAGGTCCATTGCTGCTGAAGAGCTGCACCGCGAGGATCATCGGCGAGCCGTTCAGCGTGCCGTTGGGGCTGCCCGTCACCGTCCGCAGGACGTCGCCCGGCCCGGCGGTCTTGATGTACTCGCCGAAGCCGGTGCGCGGCGCCTCGTCGATGCCAGTCATCAGCACGATGTCGCCACCGGTTCCCGGGAACGGCGAGGCCCCCGACTGCTGGGTGATGTCGAAAGCGACCAGGCGGACATCGTCGGCAAGGCCGCGTGAACCGTTGCAGCAATTGTAGTCGGTGAACACCAGTTCGACGACGGCACGGACCGTGGTGGGCGGGACCATGATGACCGGGCTTTCGCGCAGCAACATGGTCGTCTGGTTGTTCCGTTGCGCGGCGGTCACCGGAGGCAGCATCGTCTGGAACAGGACGGTGTTGGCCAGCGACAGGAACGAGATCAGCACGTGGGCGGTGTCGGCTTCGCCGCCGTCCCCGCCAAGCCACGCACTAGCCTGCATGGCCATCCGATTGTTGTCGATCAGCGTGCGGCTGCCGCTGAGATCGACGCTCTGACGCAGCACTGCCGCGCCGCCATCACGCAGGACCTGGGCGCCGAGGCCCCGGGCCGCCGCGAACGTCGCCGGCGGGGTCTGGGCGCTGCCAAAGGGCACCGCCCAGCAACGCGACGGCCCTTGTCCAGACCAGCCGCGCGCGTTGGTCAGTTCCAGCGGCGAACCGGCCAGGGACCCGGTCTCGAAGCTCGCATTGCGCACCAGATTGACGTCGAGCGGCACCGGGGTTGGCGGCGTGGTCGGCACCAGCATGGCGCTGAGGTTGTCCGCCAGCGCGCGCGCGCCGTTGCAGCAGTTCAGGTCGACGAACACGAGCCTGACGTCGATGTACTCGGTGCCGGCCGGGATCACGATCTCACGCTCGCGTTGTCCGACGACGGTCTCGAAGTTGCGGTCGGCGGCAGAGACCGGGCCGATGGTGTCGCTGGCCAGTTGGGTCGACCCGCGGAAGCAGGCGAAGTCGACCTGGGCGGTGTCGCCTTCGTTCAGATCGCCACCGAGCAGGGCGGCCACGCGGAGCGACACCTGGCCGCTGGCGAACTGTGGCGTGTTGCCGCGGACGTCCAGCCGTTGGCGCAGCGCGGTGCTGCCGAGATGGCCAAGCAGGTTGCCGGCGGCACCCGCACCGCAGGAAGGGTTTGGCCGGGCACCGCCGACGATGCAGCTCACGATGCCGTTGGGCACCTGGGCCGCCGAGTTGGAGTACGGGCGCAGGTAGCTCTGCGAGCCACCGGCACCTTCCCAGCCGCCGATGGTCAGGCTGAGCGGCGAACGGCCGTCCCAGCCGGCCTCGAAGCCCGGGTTGGTCAGCAGTTCGGTGTTCAGGGGCAGCGGTGCGGGAACCGTCGAGCCGGTCACGATCGTGGCCGAGATCTCGTCGGCGGCGCCGAAGTTGCCATTGCAACAACCGATGGCCTGGAACTCGATGCGAACCGCGACGCTGGTCGCCGCGGGCGGCCACGGCAAGACGTAGCGGCGGTGCAGCAACACGGCCTCGAAATTGCGTTCCACGGGCGTCACGAACGGTTGGGCCAGGAATGCAAGCTGGGTGCCATTCGCGGTCAGGAAGCGCACGACCATCCGCGCGTTGTCGTCACCGCCGCCGCCCAGGTAGCCTTCGATCACGAGGCTGGCGTTGGCTGGCACGGCGGTCGGCGTCACGACCTGTTCGATCGCGCCGTTGCCGACATCGCCGAGCAACTGGAAGCCGCCGCCGATGACGGTGCCGACCGCGGGGGCGGGCATGCCGTTGGCGCCGTAGGCGGTCACTGCGGCGCTGCCCGATACCATCGACCAGGGCGTCAGCGTGCCGGTCGAGAAACCACCGTTGGTCAGCAGGTTCTGCGCCGACGCGACCTGCGCGCCAGTCAGCACCGCCGCCGTTGCCGCCAGCGACTGCATGGCCCTGGAACGGAGAATGACGGGCCTGAGCCCGAGGAGTGGAGACGATCGTGGGTACATGTTTGCCTCGATGCGGCGCGAAATGCGCCGGTCGTCAGCACCGCGCCGGGGCCACGTGAAACCCGTAGCGTTTCCTGGCAGGAATCGCGAAGCGGCCCGGCTCGGGTGCGGTAGCGGACCGAGGCCCGCGTCAGACCCGGGTGCGGGGCCGCCAGCGCGGCAGCAGCCGGCCGGTGCGGGCCCGATACGCCACCCAGGCCTCGCCGAACCGGCGTTCGAGCATGCGTTCTTCCCGCGGCACCCGGATCACGCACAACAGCGCGAAGGTCGTCAACGCCGACCAGCCAGCCAGCCAGTTGGCCAGCAGCAACCCCTGCGCCAGCGAGAACAGCAGGATCGCCGCGTACATCGGATGGCGGATGTGGCGGTAGACGCCGTCGGTGACGAGGCGGTGGTCCTGGCGCAGCGCCAAGGTCGGCGACCAGTGGGTGTCGAGGTCACGGCTGCGCCCAACCACAAGGGTCATCAGCGCTCACACCCCTCGCCACACGAAGGCCGGCCAAGGCCCGGCGGCGGTCGAGCCGTCTCTCCCCGGCAACAACAGGCGCCGACGAACACCAACGCCAACAGCGCGATTTCGAGACCATCGCCATGCCGTTGTTGCGTCGGCGGCTTGCCGATCCGCCGTTCCCAATGATGGCGGATGCCGGTGTAGACGACGAAACCAGCGAGGAACACCAGATCGGCGGCGCCGAGGTTCATCGTCCCGCCGCCGCGGCGCCGAGCGCGATCGCCTGCCACCGGCGCGCGGCGAGTCGCGACCAGGCCGCGGCATCGGCGGGCCGCGCGAAGTCGTGGCCGATCCGTTGCCAATCGGGATCGTCGGGATCGAGGCCGAGCTCGACGATGGCGCCGCGTTCGGCGACGAAGAACTGGCGCCGGAACGGCAGCAGCCAGCCGCCGTCGCGCGCCAGGGATTCCCGGGCCTCGCGGTGCGCGGCGAACCAGCGGTTCAAGAACAGGGTCAGCCTCGGGGCGTACATCGGCGGCGCATCCTGCAGCAGGTCGGCGGTCTGCTTCAGGCAAAGCCACGAGGCGAAGGCGTGTTCCTCCGCGATCAGCGCGAGGGCGTGTTTGCGGCGCACGCGAGCTGGCTCGGCGAGGATCTGGTCGGGCGTGGATCCGGCGAACGACCGCAGCCGGCAGAACCGCTCGGCGGCGGCGCGGGCGATGTCGGCGTGGTCGCTGTGCAGGTCGCGCAGCGTCGCGGCGGCGAGTTGGCGGCTTCTGGCGACGGTGGGTGGCGGCTCTGGATCGCGGCGGACGGGCAGTGGCATGCAGACTCCATGGCAGTGGCTGCAGGCCCGACTACGGCAGCGACCAGGGAGTTCGTGATGGCGAACCCGGCGGAACGTGGAGGGTGAACGGGGTCTTTCTCGGGCGGTGGCGCCCCTCGGCACCGGGTTGGACGGTAGGTGGGGTGGCGTTGGTCGTCAAGCGGCGTTTGGGGGTGGCCAGGCCATCGCGTACGTTCGACCATTGCCGCGTTGCACCTGGCGGGATCGCGTCCGTGGCAATTGACGCCTGGGAGCAGAAAAGCCCTCAATTGATGGTCGCGTCGTTGTTGCCGATCAACAAACCAAGGGCCGTGACGCCGGTGTGGGACGAAGACGCGATCGTGCGACGTAGCGAGGTCCTGTTGACTCGCACACTGCACGTCTGGCCGAGAGCCGATCGCGCGAGCGGAAGGAAGGACCTTTTTCGGCGAGGGGGAGGTCGTTTGCAGCGTTGCGGCCGCGCCGCCTGGCGATGGAGTGGTGCGAGAGCAGGGACTTGAACCCTGAAGAGCTTGCGCTCGCGGGCACCTAAAACCCGTGCGTCTGCCAGTTCCGCCACTCTCGCAGTGGGGGGCCGCACCTTAGCTCGGCACCGTCCCGAAGCCAAGCCCACGGCCGCGTCGGCGCCTCGGCGGCATCGCCACCCGCGGCTTCGCTGACATCGCCGGTGACCACTGCTGGCCGACAGTGCGCCCAACCCTTGGGTGACGACCCACCGCGATCCGGTGCTCGGCGTCGTGCCGCCGGGACTGGCTGTTTCTGCCCGATCAGCTCCCACGGCCGGCCCATCCGTTCGCGTGTTCGACAGTGTCGCCGGCATCGGCGTCCGTTGGGACGATTCGCCGATCAGTGGGGCCAACTCATCCTTCGTCGGCCGCCTGTACCTGCGCCGGGATCAGACCACAGGCGCCACGGTGTCGGCGCCGCGCACGATCGGTCGGACCGTTCGCCACGCCGCTGGTGGCGGTCTACGAGAACACCAGCTTCGGCACGTCCTTGCGGACCTGCGCCGTCTTCTGCAACGCGCGCCCGATCACTGCGCCATCGAGGTCGTCGAGTTCGCAGAACGTGCACAGACCGCGGCGCTGCAGTTCGTTGCCGATCTCGATCTGGTGGTTGTCGACGGCTTCCTTGCGCTCCGCGCGGCGCGGGATCAGCAGCGGCACCTTGCCGTGGTCGAGCGCGGTCAGTGCCGAGCCGATGCCCGAGTGCGCGATCACCAGATCGGCCGCCGCCATCGCCTGTCCCAGTTCGGCCGGCGGCACGGCGGTCAGCCCGCGGATGCCGAGGCCATCGATCGGCGTACTGCCCGATTGCCACAACACCTCGGCGTCCTTCGGCAGCAACCGGACCAGCTTCTCGAACAGTGCGCGGAACTGCCACGATTCGGTGCCGACCGTGACCACCACGCGCCGCAGCAGCGGCGCTGCCCGCTGCGGCCCGGCGTCCCAGTTGTCGAGGATCGAACCCGCGTACGGCCAGCGGCGGCTCGACCAGCTCTGATACTGCGTGTGGGTGTGCAAGCGCGGTGTGAACGACAGGATCTTGCCGCTCATCGATGGGCCGAACACGCGCACCGAGCTCTCGATGTAGTCGGCACGGATGCCCATCCACGCCGCCTGGATCAACGCCGACAGCGCCAGCGATGCGCCGTTGCTGACCACGCGGACGGGCCGGTGTTCCTTCAGGATCGGCCGCATCAACCGGGCGTTGCGCAGTACCGCGCCCAGGTCGCGCGACACCGTCTTCGGCATGAAGTACGCCTTCTCGTTGGCCAGCAGCGAACGCGAGTGCGGATGATCGGTGCTGATCCACACCGTCGGCAGTCCGGCGTCGGGCAAGCGATGGCGCAGCCGGTTCAGTTCGCCGAGGTGGCCGCCGGCGGTGGCGACGAGCACGATGCAGCTCATCGCCGTACTCGCGCGGGAACGGCAGGCTTCGGTGGCGGGGTCGGGGCAGCACGCATCGGTACGGGTGTATCGGCGAACGGAGTGGCGGCGCGGAAGCTTGCGGAGCATCGGGTGGACCGTCAACGCGAAGTTGCCGACGTCACCGCGCCTTCGCCGGACCGCCGATGGCGACCCGGCGCGTCCAGGCGTAGTGTGCGCGCGTGCTGGCGCGCCGTGTTGGCCGGCCGGCACGGAGGCGCATGCGGACGTACCCGATCGTGTTGGCGGCGGTGCTGGTGTTCCCGAACCTGTTCCCGGCACCGTCGCCGGGCCACGGCCATCGCGACGAGCCGTTCACCAGTTCGACGCAGTGCGGCGTCTGTCACGCGATCGCGCCCGGTGCCAACGCGATGCGCTCGGCGACCGGCGACGACGTGTCACCGTACGGACTGTGGCAGGGGACGATGATGGCGAACGCGTTCCGCGATCCGTACTTCCGCGCCCAGTTGCAGAAGGAGAGCCTAGCGGTCGGCGATCAGGTGCAGGAACTGTGCCTGCGCTGCCACGCGCCGATGGCGTGGCACGCGCGCGATCTCGCCGGCCAGCCGCCGCCGCGGCTGCACGATCTGATCGGCGATCCCGACGCGACCGACGGCGTGTCGTGCACCGTCTGCCATCTGATGGACGGCAGCAACTTCGGCAAGCCGGCGAGCTTCTCCGGCCATCCGGCGTTCACCAAGGAGCGCAAGATCTTCGGGCCGTTCGCCGACGTCGCCACGGCGCCGATGCAGAACATGGTCCGCTACACGCCGACCCAGGGTCTGCACGTCCGTCAGGCCGGGCTGTGCGGCACGTGCCACACGCTGTTCACCGAACACCAGGGCAAGCCGTTCCCCGAGCAGACGCCGTATCTCGAGTGGCGCAACAGCGACTTCAACGACGAGAACGGCAGCAGCGACGAGACGCGCACCTGCCAGCAGTGCCACATGCCGGCCGTCGGTGCGACGAAGATCGCGCGCAATCCGATGGGGTTCGATTTCCTGATCCCGCCGCGCGATGGCTACGCCGCGCATGCGTTCGTCGGCGGCAACGCGTTCATGCTCGATCTGCTGAGCGACAACCGCGACGAACTGAACGTCACGGCCGAACGCGACCAACTGGCGCGGATGGCGGCGGCGACGCGGCGGCAGCTCGGCGAAGCGACGGCGCGGTTGTCGGTGTCGGCGATCACGCGCGGCGACGGTACGGCGAACTTCGCGGTCAAGGTCGAGAACCTGACCGGCCACAAGTTTCCGACCGGCTATCCGGCGCGGCGGGCGTTCCTGCATGTGCAGGTGCGGGTCGGTCGCCGCGTGGTGTTCGAGTCGGGCGCATTCGACGAGCAGGGGCGGCTGACCGGAATCGGCGATGAGTTCGGCCAGCCGCATCGGCGTGAGATCACGGCAGGAGACCAGGTTGCGATCTGGGAGATGGTGGCGGGCGATGGCGACGGCAAGCCGACGACGTTCCTGACCGCCATGAGCAGGCGAGTGAAGGACAACCGGCTGTTGCCGCGCGGGTGGCGTGCCGACGGGCCGCATGTCGAGGACACGGCGCCGGTGGGGGTCGAGGGGGATGCGGACTTCGTCGGCGGCAGCGACACGGTGGCGTTCTCGGTGCCGGTGCCGGCCGATGCGCGCGGGCGGCTGCAAGTGGTGGCGCGGCTGCACTACCAGTCGGTGCCGCCGGGCTGGGTCGATGCGCTGCGCAAGGTCGAGCACGAGGACTGCGAACGGTTCGTCCGGATGTACGACGCGATGGATCTGCGGCCGGAGACGGTGGCGGTGGCGATCGCGGGCGAGAACTGACTCCGGGCTCTGCCCGGAGTCAGCCGCTCGCGGCATCGTGATCCAAGAGCCCATGGCGCCGCCACCCGCGCGTCCACCATGCGGCCCTTGGCCGCATGGTGGCGCGCATTCTGCAGCACGTAGCGCCGCGCGTTCCTGGTCTCGCGCGCCGACCGCCGTGCTGCGGCCGGAATGGCAGCAACTGGGCCGCGGGTTGGCGGCGACGGCGGCCCCTGACCTTCGGTTCGCTGGCGCTGCGGCTCATGTTGAATGCGCACTGGTGTGCTGGGCGCGGCGACGGAATGCCAGCGACGATCCGCGAATCGGCGTTTCCTGGAATGCGACCGGGGCCTTGCCGGTTGGCCGACACGGGCGACGGCCATCGGCTGCGCATCAGCGGAACTGGACCGCGGTCGACGGTGCGGTCGAGCCTGGTGGTCAGCGCGGCTGCACGATCCGCAGGTACTGCCGCCACGGCCCGACCGCGTCGGCATAGCGATGCGCCAGCACCCGCGCGATCTGCGCGATGTGCGTCAGATCGTGCGCCACCCACGTCGCCAGATGCTGGCCAAGCGTCACCGGCCCGAACTCCGGGTGCCGGCCGCGGCGTTCGAGGTCGCCGGGCTGCAGGTCCAGCGCCCGCAGGTCGGCGAGGCTCTGCCGGCGCAGGCGCGCGAATTCGTCGAGCAGTTCGTCGATCGTCCGTTCGGGGCGCCGCAGCTGGGTGAAGCGATCGAACGGCAAGAACGGCACGCCGTCGCCGTGCGCCAGGATGTGGCGGGTCCGCGGCACCCAGTCGGTCAGTTCGCCCTCGATCAGATGCCCGACGACGACCGTGGCGTTCCAGGTCTGCGGGCCTTCGTCGCAAGCAAGCCAGCACGATGGCAGGGGGCGCAGCCACGCGTCCAGCAGCGGCGGTGTACGGTCCAGCAGCGTGGTGGCTTCGGCGAGGACGAACGTCGGGTGGGCCATGGCGGTCCATTGTGCGCGAATCAGGCCGACTCCGCCTTTACGCGGCATCGGGTTCCCGATTGCGCCGGTCAGGCAGAAGCAGCACCGTGATCGAGCAGTCCATGCCGCCGCCAGCCGAGGGTCAGCAGCCAGGTTCGCGAATCGGTGATTGGGCGTACGATGGCCTCGAGACCGCGAACGCGGATCGGCTCGCGGAAGCCGTCGAACCATGGGGCGGAGGTGAACAGGTCGATCGGCGCGCTCGCGTCCACCATGCGGCCCTTGGCCGCGTGGTGGCGAGCGTTCTGCAGGACGTAGCGCAGTGCGTTCCGCGTCTCCCTTGGGCTCTTCAGGATGTGGTCGTGGTACCGATCGGCAAACACCTTGCCCTTGCGCTGCCACAGCGTGTTCAGCTTCTTCGCGATCCGGACCAACAAGCCCTGGATGCCGCGGCTGAGGGCCAGGCGCTCGTGCGCCTCGACGATCAGGTGCAGGTGGTCGTTCAGCACCGCGTAGTGGCAGAGGCGGAACGCGCCGGTGGCGCCGACGCCGCGGCAGCCGGCGGCGAACGCGGCCCGCAGGGCCGCGTATTCCTCGCGTCGGCGCAACCGCGGCAGTCCGGAACGCAGCTTGACCGTCACATGCACCGGGAACCGCGCCGCCAGCGCCGCGCGCGTCCGGTGGTCGACGCCGGCCTCGGGACCGTTCGGCTTGCGTCCGGCACCGGCGCGCCGACCGCCGTGCTGCGGCCGGAACGGCAGCAGCTGGGCCGCGGGCTGGTGGCGACGCTGGCCGGTGGTTCTCGGGTTGCTGGCGCCGGGACTCATGTTGAATGCGCACTGGTGTAAGAGATGCAGCGACGGAAGGCAAGCGACGATACGGGAATTCGTTGTCGACGAAGTGCGATCGAGGATGGGCGACCCAAGGCCCTGCGCGGCAGGTTGTCATGGGCCGACACAGGCCGATACAGGCCAGCATGGGCGACGGCCATCGGCGGCAAGCCGCTTCATCGTTCAGATTACGGTGAGGTCGGCGTCCAGGAAGGTGGCGAGGGAACGTCCAAGTGTGTTCAGTTCGATGCAACGTTCACCGGCGCGGCGAGGAGGTTGCCAAGGCTCACGCGGCGGCCGGCGCCGATTGGCCCTGCGCGCTGGCCGGCGAACCGGTCGGCGGCAAGTTGCCGCTCGGGGCCCCACAGTTGCCGTGCTGTCTGCTGCTGGATGGCGATGGCAAGGTGCTGGCGGCGTCCGGGTCGCCGCTGCCACTCGGTGAGATGCTGGGCAAGAAGGACCGCTGACCTTCCGGTGCGCGGAATCGGCGGACCGCACGCATCCGGCCGTCGCGCCGGGGCCAGCCGCCGAGTAAAGACGGCGCATGCCCAAGAAGAACCCCGCCGGCTACGCGTGGCTGTGCCCCGCCGTCGTCGCGTTCTTCTGGTTCCTGCCCGCGCTGCGCGTCGGCTACCTGAGCGACGACTTCCTGCTCGTCTACTACGTCGACCGCGAACACGGCAGCGTGCTGTGGGGCCGCGTGCTCGAAGAGTTCGTCCGGCCGTGGTTTGGCGTGCGCGATCTGTACCGGCCCATGGTCAGCCTCAGTGTCGGCGTCAATGCCGCGCTTTCCGGGCTCGGCGCCGTGTCGCTGCACGTCGGCAACGTGCTGTTCGTCGCCGTGGCCGCCGCAGCTGCCGCCGCGACCGCTGGTCGGCTGGTGCCGCAAAGACCGGGGCTGGCCGCCGTGGTCGCTGGTCTCGTCGTGGTCGCCCATCCCGCGATGGTCGAGCCGGCCACGTGGATCGCCGCGCGCACCAGCGCGCTGGAAGTGATGTTCGCGCTGCTGGCGTGGGCGGCGTTCGTCGCGCATCTCGACGGTCAGGCACGGCCATGGCGTTGCTGGCTTCTGGTCGTCGCGGCGCTGGCGAGCAAGGAAGGAGCGGTGATGTTGCCGGCGTCGTTGCTGGCGCTCGACCTGCTGCATGGTTGCGAACGGACCTTGCGGCAGCGCGTTGCCACGCACCTGCCGATTGCTCTGCTGGTGTTGGGCTACCTGCTGTGGCGCAAGCTGCTGCTCGGCTACTGGACGACCGCCGAGACCCATCATGGTCTCGCCTCGCGCGCTGGTTCGATCGTGCAGCAGATGCCGGCCCTGGTCGGCTGGCCAGCGGTGGGTTGGCCGTTGACGGCGGTCGCCGTCGTGATCGCGCTCGCACTGCCGCTCCTCTCCGGACGACGTCGATGGTTGCCGCTGCTGCTGCTCGTCTGGGTCGCGGCGATGTTGTTGCCGACCAGTCACGTGGCCTCGGCGTCGGCGTCGACCGGCCGGCTCGTCTGCTCGGCCGCACCGGTTGTCGCGCTGATCCTGGCACGCGCGGTCGGTGTGCCGTCCGCGGGCCGATGGCGGTGGTTGTCGATCGGTGCCCCGTTCCTGGCGATCGTCGGGCTGGCATGGGCCGGGCGGACGCAGCTGCACGCCTACGTGCGCGGTGGTCAGGCGGTGCAGGCGATGCAGGCCGAACTCGGCCGCGTGACGGCGCGTTCCCCGGTGACCGCGCCGATGGCGCTCGCGTCGATGCCGATCGAACTGGCGGTGCCGGTGCTGCAGGCGAAGCTGTTCGGCCTCCTCGGCCTGCGGCCGTTCCACGATCGCGATCTGGCCGTGGTCGGCATGCCCGGGTTCCTGCAGGCCGACAACGCGGCGCCACAACTGCTCGGCGACGGCGCGCCGTTGTTTGCGGTGCTCGCCGCTGGCGGCAGTGTCGCCAACTGGTCGGTTGCCGACGGCGCGTTCGACAGCCTGCCACCGCTGCTCGAACGGCCGGTTCGCGTCGACGTCGGCGACACCGGGCGCGTCGTGACGACGGCGTCGGGCCGGGTCTTTGGCGCACTGGCGGTGACCGCCGCCGCCGGACAGGTCGTGCGCCTGCGCCTCGAGGGCGATCTGCCGCTGCCCGGAGTCGGTCCGTTCGGTGAACTGCAGCGCACCGCATCGGGCGGCGGCGAGGTCGTGTTCGATCTGACGCACCGCGGCGCGTTGCTGGTGCGCGCCCAGGCCGGGCTGCCGCCACCGGTGTTCCTCGTGACGATCGACGGCGCGCCGGCGCCGACGGCAACCGCGGTCGAGTTACGGCCGGGGCCTGGCGCCCTTGCGGTGACCACGACCCGCGCCGGGGCGCCCTGTGCATTTGCCGAGCTGGCTGCCTCGATTCCGCGGCCGGACGCGACCGTGCCGTTGCGGTTGTATGTGCTGCTGCCGACGTCGACGGCGTTCGTCGACGTGGCGCCGGGCGAGCCGATCGTCTGGACCGACGAGGCCAAGGCGCAACTGGGCTTCGCGCAGGGCCTGCTTGGCACGCTGGTGGTGCGCTGGTTCTGGCAGACTCTGCCCGGGCACGACGGGTCGCCATCGCGCAGTGCGATCGACTGGAGCGAGGTGCGGTGACGGCCACGCCGGGTCAGGAACCATGGTTGTCGTGGCCGCCGCCGCGGGCCGTGTTCGTGCTGGGGCTGCCTTTGGCGATCGCGATGGCGTCGCATGCGTTGATCAACGTCGTCGACCTGGCGCTGATCGGCCGGCTCGGCGCCGATGCGGTCGCCGCCGCGCATGTGGCGACGACGATCAACTTCCTGCCGATGATCCTCGGCCAATGCGTGTCGATCGCGCTGCTGTCGCGGCTGTCGCGCCAGCTCGGCGCCGGCGACGTCGATCGGGCCCGCACGTTCCATCGCCGCAGCGAGTGGTTCCTGTTCTGGCTCGGCATCGTCATCGGCGTCGCCACCGCGCTGCCGGCGGCCTTCTGCGTCGACACGACCGGCATCGAGGGAACGGTGCGGGCGGCGGCCATCGAGTACCTGGTGGTCTGCAATCTGGGGTGTCTGCCGATGTTCGTGCTGATGGGCACGACGACGGCGATGCGCGCGGTCGGCGAGACCGCGATGCCGTTGTTCCTGCTGCTCGGGGCCAACGCGCTGAACCTCGGCCTCGATCTCGTGCTGTTGTTCGGCTGGCCGGCGCTGGGCATCCCGTCGCTCGGCGTCGTCGGCGCCGCCTGGGCGACGGTGATCGCGCGCGTGCTCGCGGCGGTCGTCGCGGTGGCGTGGCTGCGGCGCCGAGGCCACCCGTTGTCGCTGCGCGGCACCACCGCGACCGCGATGCCGGTCGCGCGACCGTTGCTCGCCGATGCCATGCCGCAGGTCGTGCAGATCGGCTTGCGCGGGCTGGTGGTCTGGGGGCTGACCGTCGCCGTGCAGCAGCGCGGCGGCGCCGATGCGCTGGCGGCGATCGGCATCACGACGCGGTTGGACACGATGGTGTTGTTCGGCGCCATCGGCTTCGCCAGCGCGGCGACGACGATCGCCGGCCGCGCAGTGATGCAAGGGAACGGCGTCCGCGCGCGCGCGGCCGGGTTGTGGGCGGGGATCCAGGCCTGCCTGTTCGGCGGCGTGCTGATCATGTTGTTCTGGTGTTGTCGCGAAGACGTCGTGCTGCTGTTCCTGCCACAAGCGGGAGCAGGTGTGGTGGCGGCGGCGGCGCTGTATCTCGGCGTGGCCGCGCTGGCGCATCCGATCGGTGCGTTCGCGCTCGGCGCGATCGGTGCCGTGCAGGGCGCGGGTCGGATGGTGGCGCCGATGGCCGTGGACCTGCTCGGCTTCGCGGTGCTCGGGGTCTTGCTGTTGACCGCCTCGCACAATGGGGAGGGGTTGCTGCCGGTGTTCTGGGCGTTGGTCTTGGGCACGGCGGTGCTCGCCGCTGCCCACCTGACGTTCTTGCTGCGCGCGAACTGGACCCGGCCGGTGGCTCCGCACTGAGTCCCGCGGCAGGGGTGTCATTCTGTCACAGTGGCAGTTCGACGATCTCGTCTCCATGCCATCTTGGCACCGTTGCCGACCGGAATGACTTCGTAAACGTTTGCAAATATTGGACTTACAGAACATGAGTCCGGGGGCATGCCGTTTGACATCTGGCCGCAGCGCACCGGTCTGGTCGGTCGACCCGAACGAGGGCGCGAGGAACGAACAGCCATGTCGAAGATCGTCGGTATCGACCTCGGAACCACCAACTCAGTCGTCTCGGTGATGGAGGGCGGCGAGCCCAAGGTCATCGCCAACATGGAAGGCGCCCGGACCACGCCGTCGGTCGTCGCGTTCACGCCAGGCGGCGAGCGTCTGGTGGGGGCGCCGGCCAAACGCCAGGCGGTCACCAACCCCACCAACACGATCTACTCGATCAAGCGGTTCATGGGTCGGCGGCACAAGGAGGTCGGCGACGAAGAGAAGATGGTGCCCTACAAGGTCACCGGCGGCGCCGAAGAACTCGTCAAGGTCGACATCTCCGGCAAGCAGTTCACGCCTCCCGAGATCTCGGCCGAGATCCTGCGGGTGCTGAAGGAAGCGGCCGAGGCCTACCTCGGCGCCAAGGTCGAGCGCGCGGTGATCACCGTGCCGGCCTACTTCAACGACAGCCAGCGGCAGGCGACCAAGGACGCCGGCCAGATCGCCGGACTGAAGGTCGAGCGCATCATCAACGAGCCGACGGCGGCAGCGCTGGCGTTCGGTCTCGACAAGAAGGCCAAGGGCAAGAACCAGAAGATCGCCGTGTTCGATCTCGGCGGCGGCACCTTCGACATCTCGATCCTCGACGTCGGCGAAGGCGTGTTCGAGGTCAAGGCGACCAACGGCGACACGCACCTCGGCGGCGACGACTTCGACCAGCGGATCATCGATTGGCTGTGCGAGTCGTTCAAGAAACAGACGGCGATCGATCTGCGCAAGGATCAGATGGCGCTGCAGCGGCTCAAGGAAGCCGCCGAGAAGGCCAAGATCGAACTGAGCTCGGCGTCGCAGACGCAGGTCAACCTGCCGTTCATCACGATGGACGCGACCGGGCCCAAGCACCTGTCGGAGAACCTGAGCCGCGCGCAGTTCGAGAAGATGTGCGAGGATCTGTTCGACCGCTGCCGTGGCCCGGTGTTGCGCTGCCTCGACGACTCGAAGATGAAGGCGGCGGACATCGACGAGTGCATCCTCGTCGGCGGCAGCACGCGCATCCCGCGCGTGCAGGCGCTGGTCAAGGAGATCTTCGGCAAGGAGCCGAACCGCTCGGTCAATCCCGACGAGGTCGTCAGCCTCGGCGCGGCGATCCAGGGCGGCGTGCTCGGTGGCGAGGTCTCCGACGTGCTGCTGCTCGACGTGACGCCGCTGTCGCTCGGCATCGAGACGCTGGGCGGCGTGATGACCAAGCTGATCGAGCGCAACACGACGATCCCGACCAGCCGTTCGCAGGTGTTCTCGACGGCGGCCGACAACCAGCCCGGCGTCGACATCCACGTGCTGCAGGGCGAACGCGAGTTCGCCAAGGACAACCGGATGCTCGGCCGCTTCAAGCTGGACGGCATCCCGGCGGCGCCGCGCGGCACGCCGCAGATCGAGGTGACGTTCGACATCGACGCCAACGGCATCCTGTCGGTGCAGGCCAAGGACAAGGGCACCGGCAAGGAGCAGAAGGTCAAGATCGAGGTCGGCTCGGGCCTGTCCAAGGACGAGGTCGAACGGATGGCGCGCGATGCGCAGGCGCACGCGGCCGAGGACAAGAAGCGCCGTGAGGTCGTCGATCTGAAGAACCAGGCCGATTCGATGGCCTACCAGGCCGAGAAGACGCTGAAGGAGAACGGCGACAAGATCGCTGCCGACGCCAAGGCGGCGCTGGAGAGCAAGATCGCCGGCCTGAAGAAGGCCGCCGAGAGCGAGGATGTCGACGCCCTGAAGAGCGCGATCGCCGAGTTCGAGCAGGCGATGCACAAGGCCAGCGAAGGCATGTATGGCGGTGCCGCTGGTGGTCCGCCGCCTGGTGCTGGGGCCGCGGCCGGCGCCGGGGCTGCCGCTGGTGGCGGCAAGGCTGGCAACGAGGACATCAAGGACGCCGACTTCGAGGTGAAGTAGCGATCGGCCGCGATCGTGAGTCGCCGGAGAATCGCGGTCGTTCCAGCCTGCAGCCGCACCGCCGATCCAGCCGAAAAGATCGGCACTCCGCGCGCGATCCCCTTGCGTTCCCCCGTCATCGACCGGATCTTCCCGACCGGTCCCGCGGCGGTGGGTCTTGCTGTTACTGGTGCCGTGCGCGGTGGCTAAGGCACGCGCCCCCATGATCTCGGTTCGCGATCTGCACAAGAGCTTCGGCGTCTCCACCGCCGTCGCCGGCATCTCGTTCGAGGTCGCTCGCGGTGAGGTCGTCGGCTTCCTCGGTCCCAACGGGGCCGGCAAGACGACGACGATCCGCGTGTTGACCTGCTTCCATCCGGCCTCGGCCGGCACCGCCACGGTCGCCGGTTTCGACGTGACCCGGCAGTCGCTGCAGGTGCGCCAGCAGCTCGGCTATCTGCCCGAGAACGTGCCGATCTACCCGGATCTGCGGGTTTGCGAGTACTTGCGTTACCGCGCCGCGCTGAAGGGCGTGCCGTGGCGGCAGCGCAAGGTCGCGGTCGAGCGGGCGATGGCGAAGGCCGGCGTCGTCGAGGTGCAGCGCAAGCTGTGCGGTCACGTTTCGCGCGGCTATCGGCAGCGCGTCGGGCTGGCGGATGCGCTGGTCGCCAACCCGCCGATCCTGATCCTGGATGAACCGACGTCGGGGCTCGATCCCAACCAACGGCGCAAGATCAAGGCGCTGGTGCGCGAACTGGCGCAGGAACACACGATCCTGTTCAGCAGCCACATCCTCGGCGAGGTGCAGGACGTCAGTTCGCGGGTCATCGTGATCCATCGGGGGACGATTCGCGCCGATGGCCCGCCGGCCGAGCTGGTGGCGAAGAACACCGGCCGCGTGCTGCATGTCGCGGTGGCGGGGACACCGCTGCAGTTGCAACAGGCCCTGGCGGAGGTTCCCTGGTGCGCCGGGATTCCGGCGACGGATGCCGGCGGCGGCGCGGTCGCGATGCAGGTGGTGCTGCCGGCCGGCAGCGACCCGACCGCCATGGTCGGCGAACGGCTGCTGGCCGCCGGCCTGCCGGTTCGCGAACTGCGGCTGCAGATGGCCTCGCTCGAGGAATACTTCCACCAGATCACCGAGGGCCGGGATCGCGAAGCTGCCGCGCCGGCGGCGGAGGACGCGGCATGACCGGCGCCTGGGTCACGTTCCAGAAGGAGCTGTTCTCGTACTGCATCAGCCCCGCGAGTTGGCTGATCGCGGTGCTGTTCTACTTCTTCCGCGGCTTCGAACTGATGTCCAAGAGCGTCGAGTTCGCCGCCTACCAGCTCGACCAGGACCTGTATCCGACCTCGACCTACGGCTTCACGACGACCTATCTGATCGTCGTGCTGGTGCCCGGCATCCTGACGATGCGGGCGTTCGCGGAAGAACGGCGCACCGGCTCGTTGGAGACGCTGGTCACCGCCCCGGTCAGCGATGCGGCGATCGTGTTCGGCAAGTGGGCGGCCGCGGTCGCGTTCTATCTGCTGCTGTGGCTGCCGACCGCGTTGCTGCTGCTGGTGCTGCAGGCCGACGTGTTCCTCGGCGCCGGCCTGGCATTCGGGCCGGTGTTTGCCGCCTACCTCGGCCTGTGCCTGTGGGCCGCGATGCTGCTGGCGTTCGGCTGCTTCGCCAGCTCGCTGACCGACAACCTGCTGCTGGCGGCGATCCTCAGCATGCTGTTCTCCGCCGCGCTGCTGATCGGCCCGTTCCTGCTGAACCTGTGGCTTGGCGCCGCCGCCGAGAACTACTACGTCGCCGAACTGATCCGCAAGCTCGACGTGATGGCCAACTTCCGCGACTGGTTCTCGCGCGGTCTGATCGACACCAGCCAGATCGCGTTCTACGTCGGCGGCACGCTGTTCTTCCTGTTCCTGACCACCGTCAGCCTGCAGGCGCGGAGGGTCGCGTGAAGCTGTCGCGCCTGTTCGGCTACGGCAACCTGGCGCTGACGGCGGTGCTGATGCTGGCGGTCTGGTTGCTGTTGGTGTGGGTGGCGTCGCGGCCGGCGTTCAAGACGCTGATCGATCTGACGCCGCAGCGGACCAACTCGGTGGATCCGGTGACCGAGCAACTGCTCGCCGAGATCCGCGAGCAGAAGGTGCAGGTCGAGTTCCACACGTTCTGGGTGCCGGTGCAGGGGCAGCCGCAGGACGAAGCGCAGCAGCAAGCGCTGGCGATCGGCGACCGGCTGCGCGATCTGACCACGGTGCTGCTGCGCCGCTATGCGTGGCTCGGCGGCGAAGCGGTCAAGGTCATCGAACACGATTTCTTCCGCGACATGGATCGCATCCGCGAGCTGGCGCCGAAGTTCGGGGTCACCGGCACCGACGACACCGTCGTCGTGACCGTGCAGATGCCGGGCCGTGAGCGCCGTCACCGCGCGCTGTCGCTCGGCGGCGACCTCGGCGTGATCGATGCCCCCGGCATGCGCCAGGGCGCGCAGCACATGCCTGGCGCGCGCGTGCCGGTGCTGAAGGACTACAAGGGCGAGGAAGCGTTGTCGTCGGCGATCAAGAGCCTGCTGGTGACCGGCATCCCGGTCGCCTACCTGCTCGACGGCGTCGCCAAGGGCATCAATCCGCTCGACCCCAACAACACCACCGGGGGCTCGTACAGCACCTACATCCAGGCGTTGCGCGACCTGGGCTTCGACGTCCGCGGGTTCAGTTTGTCGACCGACGTCGCGGTGCCCCGGGATGCCTCGTTGGTGGCGGTGATCGAGCCCAAGCGCGAGTTCTCCGATCGCGAGACGCGGGCGTTGCTGGAGTACGTCAAGCGCGGCGGCCGGCTGTTCCTGAACTACTCGTACTCGGGCGAGCCCGACTGGAATCCGACCGGTGGCGAGTTCGGCAGACAGCTCGGTTTCGAAGTCAGCAAACCGCCGGTGTTCCACCTGGTGCCCAACGTCAACAACCCCAACGCCCCGGGCATCGACGGCGACCCTTCGGTCGAGAAGTTGCACGTGGCGCTGAGCCCGAACCATCCGGTCACGCGGCGGCTGGCCGCGGCGCGGCGGCCGATCCAGCTGGCGGCGGCGCGGGCGCTGCAACCGATCGATGGTGGGAGCGGCATCCGGCGCGAGGACCTGCTGCAGACCGGCCAGTGGGCGTGGCTTGGTCGCATCGATGCGGCTGGCCGCGTCAGCTATCAGGCGCCGCGTGCCGGGTTCCAGGGCTTCCCGGTCGGCTACGCGATCGAGGTCGACGGCAAGGACCTGAACGATCAACCGGCGACCGGCCAGGTGATCGTCATCAGCGGTCTGTTCTGCAACAACCTCGGCATGCAGTTGAATGCCGATCTCGGACTCAACGTCGCCAACTGGATGGCGGAACGGCGCGTGCTGCTCGACATCCAGGGCAGCAACTACGTGGCGCGGCAACTGAAGCTCTCGGTGGGTCAGTTGAACAACATCTGGTGGCTGCTGATCGTCGCGGTGCCCGCGCTGTTCCTGCTCGGCGGCATCGCCGTGGTCTGGCTGCGGAGGCGGGTCTGATGGGCGCGCGGACGACGTTGGGGCTGCTGGTCGTGGTGGTGGCGCTCGGCGGCGTGCTGCTGCTGACGCGCGAGAAGCCGGAGGCGAACGAACTGGTGACCACGCCGGTGCTCGGCGGTCACAGCCTCGACCAGGCGCGCAAGATCCGCTGGGCATTCGCCGGCTTCGCGACGGTCGAGATCCGCCGCGACGAGGGTCAGCCGTTCCGGCTGACCGAGCCGATCGACGATCTGGCCTCGGTGCCGTTCCTGCGCCAGATCGCCGCCGCCTACGATGGCGCCCAACTGATCGCCGCGCCGCTGCCCGAGGATCCGGCCGTGTTCGCCCAGACCGGGCTCGACAAGCCCGAACTGGTGTTCGAGGTCGAGTTCTTCGACGGCCAGCAGAAGAAGCTCGAGATCGGTGCCCTCGGCCCGCTCGGTCGCGACCGCTTCGCGCGCGCCGACGGCAAGGTCTGGCGGATCGACGAAGCGCTGCTCGAGTCGCTGCGGCTTGGCATCGACGATCTGCGCGATCGGCAGGTGTTCGTCCACCAGGACAGCCAGGCCACGGCGTTGACCGTCGAACGACTGCTGCCGACCGGCGGACGCGAGACGATCGCGCTGCAGCGCGAGGGCATGCAGTGGCTGTTGCTGCAACCGGTCCGTTCGCGCGCCGACCTGACCGCGGCGCAGCAGTTCGTCCGCGCGGTGCTGACGCTCCGGATCGACCAGTTCCCGGCCAGCCTGATCCGGCCGCCGCAGCGCGACCCGGACTGGGTCGTCAAGGTGCAAGGCGGACTCGGTGACGAGGAAGTGCGGCTGTGGCAGGACGACCAGCAGAACGTGTTCGGCCAGCTGCCGCGCCGTCGCAACCTGGCGTTCGTCAGCAACAACCGCGAGTACGCACGGGTGTTTGCGGCGCCGATCGAGCAGCTGCGGGCGCAGATCCTGGTGCCGTACGCCAACCTCTATCAGGACATCGCCGAGGTCGTCGTCGATCCGGGCAGCCGCGACGGCGGCAAGCGCCTGCGCCTCGGTCGCGACACCGCCGAGCTGCCGTTCGTGCTGCGCGAGCCGATCCAGTGGAACGCCGACCCGACCGAGGTCAACAAGCTGCTGACGGCGATCAACAACCTGCGCGCGCAGGTGTTCGTGGCCGGTTCGGCGACCGACCCGCAGTTCGGGCTGCGACCCGGGGGTCTGCAGATCGGCGTGCGCGCGTTCCAGGAACCGTATCGCGAATGGATCTGGATCCGGCTCGGGGCCCCGATCCCGGGCCAGGACCTGACCTATGCCGGTCGGTCCGACGAACAGGACCAGATCCTCGGCGTGCCGGCCGGCGCGGCCGGCGAAATCGCGCGCCCCTGGGCCACCTATGCGGCGCGCGAGGTGCTGCGCACGTCGGTGCCGCCCGACCGGCTGGTGGCCAGCCGGGGCGATCGGCAACGGGTGTTCGTCCGCGTGGAGGACGGCTGGAAGGAAGGGGGCGAAGGCCCGGTAGTGCGCAGCCTGCGCGATGTCGTCGACGAACTGCGCGATCTGCGCGCGGCATCGGTCCGCGTCGCGACCGACTTCGGCGAGCCGCACTGGCAGCTCGAACTGTGCCGCCCCGAGGGCGATGTGCTCGGCGTGCTGCGGATCTGGGATCGCGGCGACGAGGCGCCGCTGCTGGTGCAGGCCCCGGCGGTCAACCGCGATCTGGTGTTCGAACTCGACGAACTGTTGTCGCCGCGGCTGCGCGAATTGGCGCCGCGCGACTGACTCGCGTCACGGTTCGCGCAACCAGACCAGGCCATCGCCGGCGACTTCGCCATGCTGCGGTCGCGCCGCGAACGGCCCGCTGCCGCGGGGCAGGGCGGCCGCGACGGCAGGTCCGTCGTTGCCGACGTAACGGCCGCCGGCGTCGGTGCTGAAGACTTCGCCCGAGGCATCGATGTGGAACGTCAGCCGCGGGCCGCCGTTCGCCGCTGGCCACGCGTAGGCGCACCAGGCCGTCTCGGCGCGATCATGGTCGCGACCGCACGTGTCGCCGTGGCCTGGCCCGCGGTGCGCCTTCTGGTCCGGTGCGGGCAACCACAGTTGCAGCCGGTAGCCGTCGCTGATCGAGCCGTCGGGCGCAATCGGTCCGAGTTCGCGCGTGACCAGCGCGCGCAGTGGCTCGGTCAACGTGCCGTCGCGGGTGTCGGCCGGGCCGCAGCTGAGCAGGTCGGTCAGCAGCCCGAACTCGCCGATGCCGTCGCCATCGGTGTCCAGCCGCCGACTGTGCTGCAGCATCGCCTGGGCGGCACTCAGCGCCCGCAGCCGCGCGATCACCGACAGCTCCGCCGGGGAACAGACCGTTCGGGCCGGCCGTTCCGGTGCCGGTCGCCCGGTCGGTAGCCTCGCCGAGTCGTGCCCGCGGCCACGGGTCGCCCGGGCGCCGCCCGGCGCGGCCGGCGGTGGCGCCGCCTCATCGCCGCCTGGCGTCGCCGGCTCCGGCGTCGGGTCGCAGCCCGCGGCGCAAAGCCACAGCAGCAACCAGCGGTGCGTTCGAGCCTTCACGTCCCGGCTCATCGGCGCGCCGCCGGCGCCGGCCGCAGCGCCGCGGCAACCTGCGGTGGCAACGACCCCGCGACGCCGCCAGAATGCGTGCATGGCAAGGCCCGCGCGCCGCTACTGGTTGTTCAAGTCGGAGCCCGAGACCTACGGCTTCGCGCAGTTCGCCAAGGACCGCAAGACGTTCTGGAACGGTGTGCGCAACTACCAGGCGCGCAACCTGCTGCGCGACGAGATCGCGGTCGGCGACGGGGTGCTGTTCTACCACAGCAACGCCGACCCGATGGCGATCGTCGGCATCGCCAAGGTGGTCAAGGCCGGCTACCCGGATTCCACCGCGTTCGACGCCAACAGTGACTACCACGATCCGGACAGCGACCCGGCAGCGCCGACCTGGTTCATGGTCGACATCGAATGCGTGGCGCCGCTGCGCGAGCCGTTGACCCGCGAACGGCTGAAGGCCGAGCCGGCGTTGGCCGACATGGTGCTGCTGCAGCGCGGCAGCCGGTTGTCGGTGCAGCCGGTGGCCGCGGCCGAGTGGCAGCGGATCCTGAAGCTCGGCGGCGGCACGGAGTCGTGGTGATGCGCGCGCTCTGGCTGCTCGGCGGTGCCGTCCTGGCTGCGTGCGGCGGGGACTCGGATCCACCCGGCTTCGATCAGCCGGCGGCGGCGCTGCACGATCCGGTCGCCGACGTCTATCTGGTCAGCAATGTCCACGGCGCACCGATGGCGGCCGATGGCAACGGCTACATCACGCGGGTGGAACCCGACGGCAGCATGCAGCGGCGCTGGCTCGCCGGTGGCCGGGACGGTGTCACCCTGCATGCGCCGCGAGGTCTGGCGGTGGCCGGCGAAGTGTTGTGGGTTGCCGACCTGGATCGACTGCGTCGTTTCGAACGCCGGACCGGCAAGGCATTGGCGGCGGTGGCCGTGCCCGGGGCGACTTTTCTGTGGGGCGTCGCAGTGGCGCCTGACGGCACCGTCTTCGCCACCGATGCCGGTGGCGATGGCGTGGCTGCGCCGACCGGCACCGATGCGATCTGGCGGCTCGCGACCGACGGTTCGTTGACCGCATTGATCCGTGGAACGGAACTGGGGCAGCCGCGCGGGATCGTCGCGACCGGGACCGGGGTCTACTGCGTCAGTTGGCGCGACGGCGCGTTCTTCCATGTCGATCACGCCGGGCGCCGCACCGATCTGGCCAGGGCACCGGCGGCGCAACTCGATGGTCTGGCGCGCGGCGGTGCCGGCACCGCCGCCGACGGCCGGCCGCTGGCGCCGGCCTGGTTCGCGAGCAGCCACGCCGGCCAGTGCGTGTATCGGTTCGATGCGACCGGCGGCGTGCAGACGCTGCCGCGGACCGTGGTGACGCCGAGCGGTCTGGGCTACGACGCCGGGCGCCGGTTGCTGTTGCTGCCGCTCGCCAACGCGGGTGAGTTGCAGTTGCTGCCGATCTGATCGTTGGCGGTGGCCCTGGTCCGGCGACGGGCAAAGCGATGCGGTGATGCCCGATCTGCGGTAAGCTTGCCGTGGATGTCGTCCGTTCCGCGTGCCGCCACCCGGCAGAAGACCGAGACCAAGACGCGCCCCGAGACGTCGCTGGCGCCGACCTGGAACGTGATCGTGCACGACGACCCGGTGACGCTGATGAACTACGTCACCAAGGTCTTGATGCAGGTGTTCGGCTACGCCCAGGACAAGGCGCACCGGCTGATGCTCGAGGTGCACCACAGCGGTCGTTCGGTCGTCTGGACCGGCGCTCGCGAACAGGCCGAGGTCTACGCCCAGAAGCTGCAGGCGCATCACCTGCTGACCAGCCTCGAACCGGTGGCGAACTGACATGTGGGTTGCGCGCGCGGATGCTGGTTACCTGTTCGGCGGGCTGACCAAGACCGCCGTCGAAACGCTGAAGGGCGTGCCGATGTTGATCGAGAGCGCCGATGCGCGGGTGCGACGGCGGCTCTTGCCGGAGACGTTCGACGGCGCGGAAGAAGAAGCGCAGTGGCGGCGACACGCGGTGCCCGAACTCGAACGGTTGTTCTTGTCGCGGGCGCAGTTGGTGCGGCGGGATCTGGCCGGGTTGCGGCAGTTGAAGGATGTGGATGTCTGGGTGCTGCTGATTCCGGACTCCCACGTCAACGCCTGGACTTCGAGCCTGAACGCCGCCCGCCTGGCGCTGTATGAACTCGCGGAACTGACCCCGGAGCTGATGGATCGCGAGGGTCTCGACCAGGCCGCGCCAAAACAGCGGGAAGCGCTGCTGCGGATCCACATGCTGGCAGAGATCCAATGCGTGCTGCTCGGCGATGTCGAGGTCGACGGGGAAGGCGAGTGGTCGCCGGACGACTTCGCGCTCGACTGAACGGCGTTTCGTCGGCCGGCGTCCGTCCGCCGGCGCCATCCTCGCCAGGCCTAGTTCGTCCCGCTGGCGCTGCTGTCGTCGACCGGAGCCGCGCTGTCCTCGGCTCCCGACCACAGCCACACCTGGTTCTTGCCGCGCCGCTTGGCTTCCTGCAGCGCCTTGTTGGCCTGGCGCCGCAGCCCGTCGACCGTCTTGGCGCTGCGGCCGTCGAAGCTGTCGATGCCGATCGACACGGTCACTTGTCGCGTGTAGGCACCGGCATGCACCTGCATCGCCGCGACGCGGGCGCGGATGCGCAGCGCGGTCGGCACCGCCTCGGCCGGGCTGGTGTGCGGCAGCAGCACGCAGAACTCGTCGCCGCCGCAGCGCGCGGCGAAGTCGGTCTCGCGCACGTTGCCCTTCAACGTCTCGCCGACGCGCTTGAGCACCTCGTCGCCGAACGCGTACTCGGTGGTGTCGTTGACGCCCTTGAAGTCGTCGACGTCGACCAGCATCAGCGACAGCGGGTTCTGGTGCCGCTGCGCGCGCTTGAACTCCAGCGCCAGGATGCGCTTGAAGTAGAGCTCGGAGATCAGGCCGGTCTTGAAGTCGACACTGACCTGGCCCTCGAGGTAGCGGGCGCGACTCTGCAGCGACCGGATCTTGCGCCGGGCGAGCACCGCGAGTTCGACGCGGTGGACGCACTCGGCAGGCGAGTGCGGCCGCAACACGAAGTCGCGGAACGGCAGCTTCAGCAGCCGGGCGTCGAGCAGCGACTGCAGCTCGTCGACCAGCAGGATCACCGGAATCGGATCGTCGTCGCGCTGCAGGCTCTCGAGCAGCTCGACTTCGACGCCGCCGGCGCACAGGATCAGCGGATTCAGTACGACGACATCCGGTCGTATCTGACTCAGCAACCGACAGCTCTGCGCCAGCGACTCGGCTTCGCGGACCTGGAAGCCCGAACGCGCCAGCGCGGCGGTCAGCTCGCCGAGCTTGTCGCGGTTGTGGTTCAGCACCAACACCTGGACAGAACTGTTGTTCTGACTCGGGTTGGGTACCGACCTGGGGTCTGGTTCGGGCTTGCCACCGGGCATCGCGCCATTGTCTGGCGCACCCTGGCTGCTTGGATAGGGGGGAGCGTGGAACCTGGGGGTCAGCTCCGAAGTTGTCTCGAACGACACGTTACGGTCACGCGGAGGAGCCCATTCCGGGAGAGCGAGCCCGCACTCTCAATCGAGCCTCCCGGAATGACAGAGGGGTAGCGAGGTCCTTTCAGTCTACCGGAATGCGGCGGATGTGCAATGGGCGTCGAGCGAACCCAGGTGGCTTGCGCCGGCCGTTCACCGATCCCGTGGTGCGGAAAGTGCGCGGCATTCAGCTTGACCTTGCCCTCGGTGTTTCTAGAATCCTTCCCCCGATTTCCCTTCCGCGAGTCGTTCGCGCTTTGACCGTCCGCTACTTGCCGCTCCCGAACACAGGAGACTCCCGATCGTGCCGCTCGTAACCGCCCAGGAGTTGATCGACGCAGGTGTCCACTATGGCCATCAGGCCAGCCGGTGGAACCCGAAGATGAAGCCGTACATCCACGGCAAGCGGCACAAGATCCACATCATCAACCTGGAAGAGACCATCAAGGGGCTCTACAGGGCGACACACTTCCTGCGGCAGCTTGCGGCTACCGGCGCCCAGATCGTGTTCCTGGGCACGAAGAAGCAGATCCGCGCGGTGGTCGAGACCGAGTCCAAGCGCGCGAACATGCCAGCGGTGACCGAGCGATGGATCGGCGGCACGCTGACCAACTTCGCGACCGTTCGCGAGCGGCTGGCGCGCCTGATCGAGCTGGAGCAGCTCGAGACCACCGGTGCGCTCGAGAAGTACAAGAAGAAGGATCAGTCGATGATGCGGCGCGAGATGCGCAAGATCCGCCGCAACCTCGAGGGTGTGCGCGAACTGCACGGCCTGCCCGGTGCGCTGATCGTGATCGATCCGCGCCGCGAGGAGAACGCCGTCAAGGAAGCCGCACGCATGAACGTGCCGGTGGTCTGTGTCCTCGACACGGATTGCGACCCTGGCTACGCCGACATCGTGATCCCGGCCAACGACGACGCGATGAGTTCCGTGCAGTTGGTGCTCGGCCGACTCGCCGATGCGATCTGCGAGGGCCGGCAGCAATGCGATGAAGGCACGCTGCGCGAGGCGCAGCGGGTCGCGTCCGAGGACGTCCGCAACCGGCAGGCGCAGGGTCGTCGTGCGGCGGAAGGTCGCGGTGACGGCCGCGGCGACGGTCGTCGTGGTGGTGGTGGTGGTGGTGGCGGCGGCCGGCGCGGTGGCGGTGGTGGCGGCCGCGGCGGGCCCCGTGGTGGTGGCGGCGGCGGCGGTGGTGGTGGTGCTCCCGGCGGCGGTCGGTTCCCCGATCGCACGGCGCATGCCGATTCGATTTCGATCGGCAAGGACGCGCCTGCGGAAGCCCCTGCCGCGGCCCCGGCGAGCGCGCCGCCTGGCGGCGAACCAAAGAGCTGAACGGGATGCGCCGGTCTGGTGCGCCGTGCGCACCACAGCCGGAATCAGGCGCGTGGGCTGGCCCGGCGCCGGCTGCCCCGGCGCCCAGTCCCGCCCCACGCCGGCGGGCGGGTGCTCCCGCGACGCGAACAAACTCCAACAGAACGGAAACCGACGATGACCGAGATCGATGCCAAGACGGTGATGAAGCTGCGCGAGATGACCGGCGCACCGATGATGGACTGCAAGGCGGCGCTGAAAGAGTGCGGCGGCGACTTCGACAAGTCGAAGGACTGGCTGCGCAAGAAGGGCAAGCAGATCGCCGACAAGGCGGCCGGCCGCGAAGTCAAGGAAGGCAAGATGTTCTCCTACGTGCACCACAACGGCAAGTTGGCGGTGCTGGTCGAGATCGTCTGTGAGACCGACTTCGTCGCGCGCAACGAAGCCTTCAACGCCTTCGGCAAGGGCGTCTGCTTCACGGTTGCCGCCAGCAATCCGAAGTTCATCGGCCGCGATCAGGTCGATGCTGCCGCCGTCGAGAAGGAGCGCGAGATCGTGCTCGAACAGACGAAGCAGGCGATGGCGGGCAAGCCGCAGACAGTGATCGACAAGGCGATCGACGGCCGGATGGAGAAGTTCTTCGCCGAGAAGTGTCTCAACGAGATGCTCTACGTCGATCCGGCTGGTGGCGCCGAAGCCAAGACGGTCGAGCTGACGCGCGCCGAGCTGGTCGGCAAGATCGGCGAGAACATCCAGATCCGTCGCTTCGTCCGGTTCGAACTCGGCGGCTGATCGAGCGGCGCAGCCGCGCTTGCCCCGCCGCCCCGAGGTCCTGCGTTCTGTCGCGAGGTCGTTCGTGCCCAAGCCAGCCAAAGTCCAGCGCATCCTCCTGAAGATCAGCGGCGAGAGCCTCGGCAAGGACGGCGCCGGCGTCGATCCGAACGTCGTCGCCAAGGTCGCCGACCAGATCGCCCGGGTGCAACGGCTGGGCGTCGAAGTCGCGGTCGTCGTCGGCGGCGGCAATCTGCTGCGCGGCGCCGAGTTCGCCCGGCTCGGCACCAATCGCGCGACCGCCGACCACATGGGCATGCTGGCGACGGCGATCAACACGTTGGCGTTGCAGGACGCGCTCGAACGGATCGGCGTCGGCACCCGCGCCGCGTCGGCGATCGAGATGAAGACGCTGATGGAGCCCTACATCCGCCGCCGGATGATCCGCCACCTCGAGAAGGGGCGGGTGGTCATCCTGGCCGCCGGCACCGGCAACCCGTACTTCACGACCGACACCGCGGCGGCGCTGCGCGCGACCGAACTGCACGTCGATGCGATCTTCAAGGCGACCAAGGTCGATGGCGTCTACACCGCCGATCCCAACAAGGACAAGACCGCCCGCAAGTTCCAGCAGCTGACGTTCCAGGAAGCGCTCGACAAGGATCTGCGGGTGATGGACCGCACCGCGTTCACCTTGTGCATGGAGAACGACATGCCGATCATGGTGTTCGACATGTTCCGCGAGGGGAACATGGAACGGGCAGTCCGCGGCGAAGACATCGGCACGTGGGTCGTTTGATCGGGGGCGTTCCGGCGCGCCGCGCGCTCTGCCCCTACTTCGTCGGTCCGCAGGCGCGCACGCGCGCGATCATCCGGGCTGCGCGTTCGCGGATCGCGTCAAAGCGCCCGGCGGCGAGGTCGGCCGGATCGAACAGCGTGCCGACGAAGCCGACGCCGAAGGCGCCCGCCTGCAGCCACGCGTCGACGTTCTGTTCGGTCACGCCGCTGGTCGGGAAGATCTTCAGGAACGGCATCGGCCCGAGGCAGGCCTTGACGTAGTCGGGGCCATTCGCCGGCCCCGGGAACAGTTTCACCAGATCGGCGCCAGCGCGGTGCGCGGCCATCATCTCGGTCGGCGTGTAGGTGCCGGGCACCGACAGCAGGTCGTGCTGCCGGCAGAACGCCAGCACCTGCGGGTCGGTCACCGGCGACACCAGAAAGCGCGCGCCGGCGGCCATCGCCTCCTTGGCATCCTCGACCGACAACACCGTGCCGGCCCCGACGAGCAGATCGAGCCGTTCGCTGAGCGCCGAGATGTGCTCATACACGTCCGGCGTGGTCAGCGTCACCTCGACGATCCTGAACCCGCCGGCGATCACCGCTTCGAGCGCCGGCCGCACGGCCTCGCGTCGGTCGGTCCGCAGAATCGCCGAGCATCGTTCCTTCGCGAACGCCGCCAGTACCGAGGTGCGATTGGGGCTCATCCCGGCAGCATACGGGGGCGGCGACGGTGGCGCGCCGACGAACGGCTGCCGACGGCGGTCGCGGTCGCCCTTGTGGACAATCCGTGGGTTGCGGTGTTCGTCGCCGACCGCCGCGCCGTTCAGGACGACGAACCGGTGGCCGGCGCCGCTGGTGCCGCTGCAGTCGGTGGCATCGGCGGCGAGCCTGCCGGTGATGCCGTCGTCGTCGGCGCGGTCGCCGGCTGGGCCTCGGTCGGCGGTTCGGGCTTCGCCGGCGGATTCTTCGCCCGGCGTCGCCAACGGACGAAGTTCTCGTAGGTCCGCTTCAGCCAGCCCTCGAAGCGCGTGCGGCTTCTACCCCAGTGCACCGCTGCGATCGCCGCCACCGGTCCGAAGCTGCGCTTGAACTTGCCGGCGTTGCCGCTGCTGCTGACCATGTCGAGCGTCCGGATGCCGCGAGCCTGCATCGCGACGATCGCTTCCCACAGCAGCAGGTTGTTGGGCGACAAGGGCAGCAGGTCCTGGTCGGTGGCGCCAGCCCAGTAGTACGCGGTCTGGTCGTCGTGCAGGATCATCACCGACGCGGCGCGCCGCCCGTCGTGGAACGCGGAGAACACGGTCAACAACCCGGCCGGCACC
The DNA here is from genome assembly GCA_016713175.1 of Planctomycetota bacterium. GTDB lineage: Bacteria > Planctomycetota > UBA1135 > UBA1135 > UBA2386 > JADJPQ01. The sequence goes on along the minus strand of JADJPQ010000002.1, from coordinate 183,431 downwards.
AGTTCGCGCCACATCGCCTGCAGGAGCTCGCGCGAGAACCCCGGGGTCAGTCCGGAATTGGCGAACACCGCCAGCGATTGCTCCCAGAACTGGTCGAGGAACGAAGCGTCGGTCTCGGTGCGGACGGTGACGCCGTTCTTCTGCGCCTTGCGGACGGTGTTGCGGCAGCGCGACTCGAGGCCCTGCCACACGGTGTCCTGCGGGCGCGCGAGATCGAGCAGGTAGGTCTCGAACTCGAGCAGCCGTTCGAACCGGTGCGGCAGCAACGACAGCGACTGGCCGACGTGGACGACGCGGGTCTCGACGTACGACGCCGAGCGCAGGGCCCGATGCTGCAGTGCCTCCGCCAGCGCGGCATCGGCATCGCAGTCGGCGACCAACATCGGTCCCAGGTAGGCGGTGGACCATCCCGGCAACGGCGAACCGGTGATCGTCAACGGTCCCTTGCGCAGGCTCAGCACCGGCCACAGTCCGACCAGCCGCGAACCGGCGTCGATCCGCAGCAGCGTCAGCTTCAGGCCATGCACCTGCACGAGCACCTGCAACCAGGCGCGGCGATGGAACACCTGCCGGGTCGGGAACTGCAGCAGCAGCGCATCCCAGAACTCTGGTGCGACGGTCGAGACGGAGTACGGAACGGACATCGGCGGAGCCAGTATCGGCTGCGACTGCGTCGGTGGCGCGGCCGGGTCGGGTTTTCCTGGTGGCGTCGGACGGTCAGCCGTCGAGCAGCACGACGTGCAGGGCCTTCGGGCCATGCACGCCGACGACGAGCTGCAGTTCGATGTCGGCCGTGCGCGACGGACCGGTGACGAAGGTGACGGCCGGCGGCAGCGGTCGCGGCAACTGCTGCAGCGCGGCACCCAGTGTGCCGACCAGCCGCCGACTGTCGAGCAACGCGACATGCACCGGCGGCACCAACGACGCCTGCCGGGACCGTTCGAGATCCGAGCGCAGCACCAACGTGCCGGTCTCGGCGATGCCAAGCCAAGCGCTCGTCACCCCGACATCGGTCGCCAGCAACTCGGTGCGGGGATCGTCGGGACCATGCCAATGCCGGTCGGGTGTTGCTGCGGCCAGCGCGCGAACGCTGTCGGCATCGCTGGCGAAGATCCGCCCGGCTGCGAACTGCTGCAGCAGGCCGGCGACCACCGCGCCGACGGTCGCCGCGGTGGCGTGGTGGACGTGGCCGCCGATCGCCACGAGCTTCTGTTCGAACGTCGTCGCCAGCATGTTGCCGGCGATCCCCGGCATCGCCGGCAGCGGTGGCGGTGGCGGCGCGGAGGCAGAGACCTTGCGGCCGAGTCGCGCGGCGATGTCCGCCAGCATCCGCGACCGCACGCTCATCGTTCCCCCCGGTCGCGCCACAGCGCGCGGAACGAGCGCGGCGCCAGTCGCGGCAGTTCGCGACCCTGATGCCAGCGCGACAGCGGCGGCAGGTGCCGCAGCAGCGGCATCAGCCATTGGCCGAGCCGCGCCACTCCGGTCGCCAACGCGTAGCGCCGCCGTCCCGCCATCGAGAAGCGCCAGATCCGGAACGACAACGCCTGCAACCGCGACGGCCTGGCCGCCGGCGCCGTCGGGCGCCCTTCGACCACCTGCTGGCGCAGGTGCAGCAGCAGCGCCGGAATGTCGATCTTGACCGGGCACACATCGCGGCAGGCACCGCACAGCGAACTGGCGAACGGCAGCGGCGCGGCCTTGGCCAGCGGCAGCAACTGCGGCGTGATCACCGCGCCGATCGGACCCGGGTAGACCGAGCCATACGCGTGGCCGCCGACCTGCTGGTAGACCGGGCACGCGTTCAGGCACGCGCCGCAGCGGATGCAGGCCAGCGACTGCCGGGTGATCGGTTCCTCCAGCATCCGCGACCTGCCGTTGTCGAGCAGCACGATGTGCTGTTCCCGCGGACCTTCGGCGCCAGGCGTCCTGGCCGGGCCGGTCAGCAGGGACTGGTAGGTCGTCAACGCCTGGCCGGTGCCCGAGCGCGGCAGCAGCTTCAAGAACACATCCAGATCGGCGACGCGCGGGATGACCTTCTCGATGCCGACGACGGCGACGTGCACGGCGGGCAGCGTCGTGGTCAGCCGCGCGTTGCCCTCGTTCTCGAGGATCAGGATCGAACCGGTCTCGGCGATCGCGAAGTTGGCGCCGCTGATGCCGAGTCCGGCGGCCGCGAACTTGCTGCGCAGCGCGTCGCGAGCGGCAGCGGTCAACGTCACGGCATCGGCGTCGCGCGCGGTGCCGACCTTGTCGGCGAACAGTTCGGCGATCTGGCCGCGGGTCTTGTGGATGGCGGGCACGACGATGTGGAACGGCACTTCGTCGGCGAGCTGGATGATCCACTCGCCGAGGTCGGTCTCCACCGCTTCGACGCCGGCCGCCTGCAACGCGTCGTTCAGGTGGATCTCCTCCGTCGTCATGCTCTTGCTCTTGACGGCGAGCTGGGTGTTCGCGCTCCTGGCGATTCCGGCCACGATCCTGCAGGCCTCGTTCCCATCCGCGGCCCAGTGCACGTGCCAGCCGGCGCGTTCGGCGTTGTCGGCGAACTGGCCGAGGTAATGGTCGAGGTGGGCGAGCACGTGATCCTTGACCGCGCGCGCCTCGGTCCGCCACACCTCGAACTCCGGGGCCTGCTGCAGCGCGCCGCGGCGCCGTTCGCCGAATGTCGCGGCGGCTTTGCGCAGCGCCTCGCGCTGGACTTCGTCGCGCAACGCCGCCTGGGCGTTGTCGCCAAACCGTTCCATCGGCAGGTGGTGGGCCATCAGAACGCTCCGGCGGCGAGGACCTCGGCGAGATGCAGCGTGCGGACGGGCACCTGCAGGCGCTGCAGCCGGCCGCGTAGATGCATCAGGCAACTGACGTCAGCGGCGACGACGGCGTCGGCGCCGGAACGACGGATCGCGTCGACCTTCTGGTCTGCGATCGCGACCGAGATCTCCGGGAACTTGACGGCGAACGTGCCGCCGAAGCCGCAGCAGGCGTCGGCTTGTGCCATTTCGACGTAGCGCAGGTCGGGGACGAGGCCGAGCAGGCGGCGCGGTTCGTCGCGGATGCCGAGTTCGCGCAGGCCGTGGCAGGCGTCGTGCCAGGTGACCGTTCCCTGGAAGCGGCCGGGGACGGTGGTGAGGTTCCTCTGGCTCAGGAACTGGCCGAGTTCGAACGTCTTCGCGGCGACGGCCTCGGCGCGTTTTCGCCACGCGTCGTCGGTCAAGAACAGGTCCGGATAGTGGTGGACCTGCGCGGCGCAGGATCCCGAGGGCATGACCAGGGCATCGCAGCGGGTGCGTTCGGCGAGTTCGATCACGCGCTGCGCGAGCGGTCGGCCCTGCGCCTGGTAGCCGGTGTTGCAGGCGGGCTGGCCGCAGCAGGTCTGGGAATCGTCGAACACGACGTCGCAGCCGGTGTGCCGCAGCAGGGCAGCGGCGGCGAGGCCGACCTCGGGCCAGCATTGATCGACGAGGCAGGTGACGTAGAGGGCGACGCGCACTGGCGATGGGTCTACCGGATCGAACGCGCTGACTCCAGTGCGCGGTGCCCGTGGTGTCGGTGACCACCCGTTGTGGTTGTCGAGTATGTTGGCAACCGTGAGGGTGTTTCGAGCGATTTGCGGTGTGCTGCTGACGTTGGCCCTGCCCCGCGCCCAGTTGCCGCCCGTGGCGATTCCAGCCGACGTCGAACGGCGATTGGTCGCCGCGCTCGGCAGCGATCCGTTCCGGGCGTTGGATGACTTCGCATCCACCGACAAGAAGGTCGCCGGGCCGGCCCGCGACAAGCTCGAGGCTCTCGGGGCCGTGGAACGCACCTGGCTGATCCGGGCTGGTCTGCGCCGCGGCGGCGCCGTCGCGCTCGGCGCGGCGACCGCGGCGAATGGCTTCAACCTGCATCCCGACGAACGGCGCATGGCGGCGACGCTGCTGATGCCGCGCGCGCTCGGATCGGAGGATCGGGTGCTCTGGCTGGCCTTCCGCACGCTGTTGGATGCACCGTTGCTGGACCGGCTGCTGGCGGAGCGACCGGCGCAGCTGCGTGACCGCGACGATCTGCCCGCGCGGTGGCTCCCCCTCGTGGTGCCGCGGCACGTCCTGCACCTCGTGCAGATGATCTGGTCGGACGATGTCGCGCTGCGGCGATCCGCCATGACCACCCTGGAGACGGCGGCGCTGCACAGCAATCAGTATCGCGAACAGATCGCGACGGCAGTGCTCGGCTGGCACGACGATGCCGGCGATGGGCCCCTGGACGAACGGCGACCACTGGCGATTCGCCCCCGCGAACGTCCGCCGCAGACTGGGGGCTTCCCGCCGCTCCTGGTGGCCGTGTTGCGCCAAGCGTTCGGCGAGGGCCTCGACGAACGACTGCAGTGGACCGGATCTGGTCGGCGCGGTGGGCCATGGCGAGTGAACCTGCCGAGGCGGACCTGCCGCTGTTGCGCGATCTCCTCGGTCGCGACGACGACGTGGCGGTGGCCATTGCCGCCAGGCACGTGCGGCGGTTTCCTGCCGCGGACCGGCCGCGGCTTCGGGAGATCGCGATCGCCCGGCTGGCGCGGCGCGAGTGGCATCGCGACGGCATGGTGACGGCGCGTCTGTTGGCCCACGTGGCGCCCGAGCGGCTGCGAGAACGGGGGCTGCGTGCCGGCGAAGGGCCCGAACTGCTGGTTCGGCTGCACTGCGAGCCGGATGCCACGATCGCGGCGTGGGCAACGACGTTCCGCGAGGAACCGGCTCAGCAACTGAATGCCCTGACCGTGTTGTCCGAAGCCGCCGCCGCCGGGCGCATGGACGGGATGGAGATCGCCAGCGACGTGTGGACCCGGCTGCGCGCCGAGTTGATCGCCGCGGAGCTGGACGAGGTCGCCGTCGAGTTCGCGCTGCATGAGTTGCCCGCGCTCCGATGCAAGGAGCTGTGTGCGCGCCACCTCGAGACGTTGTCGGCGACGACCCTGGGCGGAGATCGGGCGGATGCACTGGATGCGCTCGAACTGTTCGACGCGACGGCGCTGCGCGACCGTCTGCGGGGGTTCCTTGGCAACGATGACGAGCGAGTTCGCCATTTCGCAGCCTGGGCGCTGTTGAAGCTCGGTGATCCTGAGTCCGGCGTGTCGATGCCGGAAGCACTGGCCACGGCGGAGGCGACAGGATGGGAGTGGTGGGGTCAGCAGTCGTCGCCGGTGCTGCTGGCGGCACTGTCCGCCAGGGTCGGCGAACAGGTGCCGGCAGGTCACGACTCGAGGAGGTTCGGCCCGCTGATGGCGCTCGCTTCTGCGCGTGGCCTGCCCGCTCGCTGGTGTGACCGATGGGCCGAGGATCTCGATGGTCTGGAAGATCCAGCGGAACAGCAGGCCTGGTGGACGCGCCTGCGCGGTCACCTGCTCGCCGGAGACGTGGACGCAGCGGTCACTGCGTGGTTGCGCCACGATCCGGCCGTTGGCCTCGAGGGCGTGGGCAGCCTGCGGCTGCCGCTGGCAACCGAGATCCTGCGGCAACGGCGCGAATGCGGTCCGTATCGGCGGTGGGCGGTCGAAGAACTGGCCGTCGCTGGCGATGCGAGTGCGCTGGCCGAGATCGATGCGGCCATCGCTGCGGCTCAGTACGACTGGATCGAGCGCATGAGGCCGGACGTTCTCGTGCCGCGGCGCCGATCGGACCGGGTGGCCGCGCTGGTCGAACTGCTCGAGAGCAACCGTGCCATGGTCGAGGTCGTCAGACCTTTGCTGGATGCGATGACCCGGGATCGGCCGTTCGACATCCCGGCGACCGAATTGCAGACCCGTGCGGAGAACGGGCGCCGGTGGTTCTGGCAGTTCGGTGGTCGCCTGCGCTGGAGCACGATCACCGGCACGTTTGCCATCGCGCCGCAGTGATGGTGCCGTCGCTGCCAGCCCGGTAGTTTTCGCGTGTGGACAAGTCCCTGAGCGCGCGGCATGCGAAGCGGATTCCGGCGGTCCTCCGCTCCCGCGGTGCCGACTACCATCGCTGGGGCAAGGTGAAGTTGAAGGACGTCACCGAGGACCTCGCGACCGCGACCGTCAGCGGCAGCATGCCGTACCGGGTCACCATCCGGAACTTCCAGTCGGCTGCCGCGGTGTGGACGTGCACCTGTCCGTACTTCGAGGACGCTTCCGTCTGCAAGCACATCTGGGCGACGCTGCTGTCGCTCGAGCACTTGCTGGGTGGGCTCGAAGCCGCCGGTGCCGGGGCGCCGGCAGATCACGCGCTCGAGCAGGTGGTTGGGTTGCAGGACACCGACTTGGATCCGTTCGACGACGACGAGGATGACGACGACGATCCTTTCGCCGATGACGACGACGACTTCGAGGATGACGACGAGGACGACGACGAGGAAGGTGCCGATGCCGGGCCCTGGCAACGAGTCCCGCGCCCGTCGAGTGCGCCGCTCCATGTCGAGCCGTGGTCGCCGACCGGACGTTCGCAGCACCTTCGCCTGGTGGGTGGAGACGGTCCGAGCTGGTTCGACGCGCGCCCCTGGCGCGATCGCCTGACGCCGCCCAGTGACACCTACCGCAAGGCCCCGCCACCACTGCCGGCTGCCATCGAGTACTTCCTCGAGCATCGCGCCTACGCTGCTGGCTTCCTGCTGTGCGTCCGGACCCGCACGCGAGGCGCCAATGGACAGCCCGGCGCGCGCAAGACCACGGCCATCCGACAAGAACAGCTTCGTCGATTGCCCGAGCCGCACCGGACGCTGCTCGGGTACTACTCGCAGCAGGTCGAGCGCGTGCGCCGGGGCTCCTCGTGGAGTCCACCGCTGCAGCTGGAACAGGACGAACTGCGCCTGCTGTTGCCGCTGCTCGCGGCGACGGGCAGCGTGTTTGTCGGCCCGGTGCCGGACTCAGCTCAGGCCGCGACGCCACTGCAGTTCGATCACCAGGAACCGTTCACCGTTCAGGTCGAACTGAAGGAGACTGCCACCAAGGGTCGGCAGCGACCGAAGATCGCGCTGGCGCTGGAACTGCAGCGCGGCGACGAGAGGCTCGAGGTCCCGGGCGCGTGGATTGGTCATGAGTTCCTGATCGCCGCGCCACGGTTCGTCCGGGTCGACTGGTGCGGCGCCGAATCGCTGGCGCGGGATCTGCGCCATGCGCCGCTGGTGGTGAATGCCGCCGAGCGCGAAGAACTGATCGGCGCCCTGGTCGCGCATCCGGCTGCCCACCGGATCCTGGGCCCATTGCTCGCGGAAGTGCCGCTCGGGGTGCCGGCGGGCGTCTTGACGTTGCGGGTGCCCGGCGGGGCCAACCCGGTGATTCCGGCGAGCCTTGGCTTCGACTACGGCGGCATCCACGTGCCGCGCGACGCCGAGGCGCCGGTGGTCGAGGCGAGCCCGCTGTGTCGGCGCGATGCTGCGGCCGAGGCGGCGATCGTCGAGAAGGTGACCGGTGTCGGCATGACCGCCGGCGCCGACGGCAGCTTCCAGATCGAACGCGAACGGCTCTCGGCCGTGGTGTCGACGCTGCTCGCCGCCGCAGTGCGGGTCGTCGCCGAGGGCAAACCACTGCGGCCGTTCGCTGGCGCCACTGGTGCGCTCCACACCGGTATCGACTGGTTCGAAGTGCGTGCGCAGTTGCAGTTCGAGGGCCGCAGCTTCGAGTTGCCGGAACTGCTGCGCGCCAAGGCGATCGGCGCCGGGCTGTTTGAACTCGGCGATGGCTCGATCGGCATGTTGCCCGAGGCCTGGGCCGAACGGATCGACCGGCTGCGCGGGCTCGGTGGCGAAGTCGAGGGCAACGCGATCCGCCTGCCATCGACGCAGGGGCTGTTGCTCGATGCGATGCTCTCGGCGACCGATGACAGCATCACCGTCGATCGCAAGTTCGCCGCGTTGCGCGCGCGCTGGCAGTCGTTCACCTCGTTGCAGCCGCGACCGGAGCCGGCGGGTTTCCAGGGGCAACTGCGGCCGTATCAGCGTCAGGGCCTGGGCTGGTTGCACTTCCTGCGCGAGTTCTCACTCGGCGGTTGCCTCGCCGACGACATGGGACTCGGCAAGACCGTGCAGGTGCTGGCGCTGCTGCAGGAAGTGCATGGTGGAGTGCGCCGCAAGAACGCGCGCCCGAGTCTGCTGGTCGCGCCGCGCAGTGTGCTCGGCAACTGGTTGGCCGAGGCGGCGCGATTCTCGCCGTCACTGCGCGTCTTGGACTTCAGCGGCCCGGATCGCTGGCAGGCCCTCGGTGTCGAGGCCATTGGCGCGCACGATCTGGTGTTGACCACGTATGCGTTGCTGCGCCAGGACGCGCCGCGTTTTGTCGAGCACGAACTCGCGTTCGAGTATGCGATCCTCGACGAGTCGCAGATGGCGAAGAATGCCGACACCCAGACCAGCAAGGGCGCGCGGCTCCTGCGCGCGGCGCATCGGCTGGCACTCAGCGGCACGCCGGTCGAGAACCACCTCGGTGAACTGTGGTCGCTGTTCGAGTTCCTCAATCCGGGCATGCTCGGCCGCCTGCCGGCGTTCCGCGCGCTCTTTGGCAGCGAGGTCGCGGTCGAAGGACTGAACCAGAATCGCGAACTGGTGCAGCGCGCGCTGCGACCGGTGCTGCTACGGCGAACGAAGGCCCAGGTGCTGACCGACCTGCCGGAAAAGGTCGAACAGACGCTGTGGTGCGAATTGGAGCCGGCGAATCGCCGCCGCTACGACCGGCTGCGCGAGCACTACCGCAAGCTGTTGCTCGAGGGACCGCAACTCGATCACAAGCAGCGCTTCGTCGCGCTCGAGGCACTGCTGCGGCTGCGCCAGGCCGCCTGTCACGAAGGCCTGCTCGACCCGCGGTTGCACGATGCCGCCAGCGCCAAGCTCGATGCGTTGTTGCCGCAGCTGAGTGAGTTGACCGACGAAGGGCACAAGGTCCTGGTGTTCTCGCAGTTCACGACGTTCCTGGATCTAGTGGAACCGCGATTGCGCGCCGCCGGCATCCGGTTCGAACGGCTGGATGGCAGCACTCGCGATCGGGCGGCGCGCGTCGAGCGCTTCCAGCAGGACGCGGCGGTGCAGGTGTTCCTGATCAGCCTGAAGGCCGGCGGCTTCGGGCTCAATCTGACGGCGGCCGATTACGTGTTCGTGCTCGATCCGTGGTGGAATCCGGCGGCGGAGATGCAGGCGATCGATCGCGCGCATCGGATCGGCCAGAAGCGCGTCGTGCATGCCTACCGGCTGGTGTGCAAGGACACCGTCGAGGAGCGCGTGCTCGAACTGCAGCAGCAGAAGAAGGCCCTGTGCGAGGCGATCCTCGGCAACGAGCGGTCGCTGCTGCAGGACTTGACGCGCGAAGACCTGGCGATGCTACTGGCCTGAGTCGCCAGCTCAGTTGCCGGGCATCGCTTCGAGCACCGCCTGCGCCGCCACCTTGACCGCTTCCGATTGGTTCGACTGGATGTCCTGGCAGAACGCCCGCAGCGCCTCGAGGCCGCCGAAGTCGCCGTGCAGAGACTGGCCGAGCAGGCGCAGGGCATCGATCCGCATCGCTTCGTCGTAATTGCCCCAGCGCCCGGTGAGCACCCGATGCAGGCTGGCGTGCCAGCGCCTGGCGAGCAGCTCGGTGCTGTACTCGTCTTCGATGTGCGGGCTCAGCATGGCCGACAACGACTGTCTGGGCCCTTCGCCTTCGGCCGGTACCAGCTTCGCCGCGGTCGCCTGCGGATCGTCGAACAGCGCCTCGGCCAGCAGTTGGCGCAGGTCCTCCCGGAGCCGCACCGCGGCAAACACCGGCGCGCTTTCGACATCGGCGTCGGCCGCCAGATGCAGGAACTGCTGCAGCCGGCCGAGGGTCCAGGGGAACTGATCCTGGGCCCCGCAATGACTCAGCGCTTCGATCGCGGTGTTCACCAGGGTCATCCTGCCATTGCCGGACGCGGTGCTGGCGCGCGCCAGCATCTCGTCGAACAGGTCGCCGTCGCGCAGGCCGATCCGCTGGATCACGCGGCGAAGGCCGACGGTGCGCAGCTCGAAGCGCAGCGGATCGCGGCTCACGGTGGCCCACTCGGTGGCGGTGAGGGTGGGCGAGCCATCGATCAGCGCCGACTCGAGGCACCGTCGGATCATGATCGGCGCGGTCGGCGTCGCCAACACCTGCAGCACGCTCTTGCGGGTCGCGGCATCCGCCGCAAGCAGGGCCGCGCCGACCGCGGTCAAGTCGACTTCGTCGTCGATCAGCCGATACTCGAGCAGGGCCTGCAACAGTGCCGCCGGCCCGGCGAGGGCTGCCGCGAGCATCCTGGTGCGCTGGTCGATCGGTTCGCCGGGCAGCGGGCCAGCCTCGTTGCGGCGGCGCAAGAGGGTCTGCCACGAGCTGGCTTCCAACGTCCAGTCGCTGCACCGCCACAGCGCTTCCGTCGGCGGCAGTTCGCCGAGCGCGAACAGCAGTTCGACGGCGTCTTCGGCGAGCCGCGTGCCGCGGCCGACCGCAGCCTTGCGCAGCGGCGGGACTGCCCCCTTGCCGAACGCCAGGACTTCCTGCCGGACGCGGACGATGCGGTTCTGTCGTTCGGCCTGCTCCTTGGCGCTTTGACTGGTCGGCGGCACCAGTTCGCCCGCCAGTTGCTCCAGCTTGCCCAGGATCTGCGACTGCACCTCTTCGGAGAACAACCGCCGCTCATACCACTCGTCGTAGTTCTGCCGCAGGTCGACGGCGGTCAGTTCGCGCAGGTGCACGCGCGCCTGTTCGACGAGATCGGCCTCGCCGGCATGGTCCTTCAGCAACTGCCGGAACGTCGCGATCGCCGATTCGGCCTTGCCGAGCCGCTGCTGCACGGCGCCGGCATGCAGCAGGGCCTTGGCGCGGATCGCAACCGGGCCATCGGCCGTCGCGGCCGCCAGATAGCGGTTCAGCGCCGCCGCCAGATCGCCCTGGCCGCTCTCGGCCCACCAGCCATCACGGAACGCCTGTTCGGCAGCGCTGGCCGTCGTCGACGGACTCTGGGCCTGCGCCGGAACGGCCGCGAACACGGTACCGAGCCACAACGAAACAACGAGCAGTCGCATCAGCATTGACTCCTTGGTGAAGACTCGGGCAGCAGAGCGGTTCTCGGCGTCCTGGTTGCGAGGGGTTCGTCAGGAGATCGGCGGGACCTCGTCAGTCCATGCCCCGATCGAAGCGGTAGCCGACGCCGTGCACCGTGTGCAGATGGCGCGGCGTCGCCGGATCGCGTTCGCACTTCTTGCGCAGCGCGAGCACGTGATAATCGATCGTCCGCGTCGTCGGGAAGCGGTCGTAGCCCCAGACCCGATCGAGTAGTTCCTGGCGCGAAATCGTCCGGCCGTGGTGCAACACCAGATACTGCAAGAGTTCGAACTCCATCCGCGGCAGCTCGACGAGGCGACCGCGACGGCGCAAGGCGCGCGCCTGCAGATCGAGTTCGCAGTCGCCGAACGCCACCAGCGGCGGCGGCGATGGCTCGGCAGTAGCGGCGCGCGCCAGCACGGCGCGGATCCGCGCCACCAGTTCGCGCAGGTCGAACGGTTTGACGACGTAGTCGTCGGCGCCGCTTTGCAGTCCGTGTACGCGATCGTCGATCTGGCTGCGCGCGGTCAGCACGATCACCGGCGTGCGGTCGCCGCGTTGCCGCAGCCAGGTCAGCACCTGCAGGCCATCGCCGTCGGGCACGCGGCGGTCGAGGATGCACAGGTCGGCAGGCTGCTGCAGCGCCGCGATCGCCGCAGCGATCGTGTCGACGGCGTCGAGCCGGAAGCCCTCGCGGGTCAGGTGCTCCTGCAGTCCGCGCCGGATCGGCAGTTCGTCTTCGAGCAGCAGCAGACGCGGCGAACGGGTCATGCGGAGGCCTCCGTCACGCGCGGCAGCGTCAGCCGGAAGATGGTCTCCCTGCCATCGTCGTCGACCTGCAGGTCGCCGGCGCACGCGCGCGCCAGTTCGCGGCTCAGCGCCAGCCCCAGACCCTGGCCGGGACCGTTCGTCGCCAGTCGTTCGAAGCGCAAGAACACGCGTTCGCGGTCGGCGGCAGGCACGCCGGGGCCATTGTCGCGCACTTCGAGGCGGGGCCCTGGTCCGGCCAGCAGCCGCACGCGGCTGGGGCCACCATCGCGCGCCGGCCGGCCGTGGCGCCGCGCGTTCTGCAGCAGATTGGTCAGGATGCGCAGCAATGCCGTCGGATCCACCAGGGCCTCGGCGGCCGTCGCGACTTCGCAGTGCAACGCGGTGCCGTCGCGCTGGGCCTGCGGCTGCCAGACCTGCACGATCGACTGCGCCGCGGCCGCCAGATCCACCGGTTCGGGTTCGAGCCGCCGCTGGCCGCGTTCGAGTGCCGCGAAGTCGAGCAGTTCGTCGACGAGTGCTCCCAGGCGCGCCGCCTCGGCTTCGGCGATGGCGCCGTACCGGTTGCGGTCCTGGGCCGCGAGGTCGTCGCGGGCGAGCATCGAGGTGTACATCCGGACGCTGGTCAGCGGCGTCTTCAGTTCGTGCGAGACGTTGGCGATGAAGTCGTCGCGGAGCTGCCGGGCGGCGCGTTCGCGCAGCAACGCGCGGCGGACCAGCGTGGTGCCGGTCAGGATCGAGGCCAGCAGCAGCGCGATGCCGAGCCCGGTCAGCCAGCGCTGCCGCGTGGCGTTGGCGGCCAGCATCGCGAGGCCGCGGTGATCGATCGAACACGCGAACGTCCCGGCAGCGGTCGTTATGCCGGTGGTCAGCGTCGTGTCGTGCCAGTGCCGAGACGGCAGGATGTCGGTTGCGGCCAGCCCGAGTTGGAGATCATTCTTGTCTGGCGGCGGCGGCAGGCGGCGGAGCAGCGGTGCGGCATCGAGCAGCGCGAGCAATCGGGTGCTGCCGGGCAACGTCGCGGCCAGCGTCAACACCGGCTCGCCGCGTTCGCGTCGGACGCGCAGCTGTTGGCGGGCGAGTTCGTCGGCGTCGGCTCCGGCCGCGCGGAGCCACCACGATCTTCCGTTCTCGGTGGCGGCGGCCTCGTAGAGGCAGCCGGTGGCGAGCGCCGCCGGCAGGCGTTGTGGCGCATGGCGGGCCAGCAGTTCGAGCGAACGCGGTGCGGCGGCGATGAGCAGCGGCCAGGACCAGTTGGCCGCAGCCGTGGTGAAGGTGGCGGCATCGTTGCGTTCGCACGCTGCCAACACGGCCAGCAGTGGAGTAGTGAAATCGGGTGGCGGGATCGGCGGACTGTGGTTCAACCAGGCCACGAACATCGGCGCTTCGGCGAGGTGTCGCCAGGCCGGTTGCTCCGGGCCGCGCGGCAGCAGCGCGGTGCCATCTGCGCGCAGCAGGATCAGAGCGCTGCCCGATTGTTGTTCGAGGTCCCGGAGAACGCGGCCTGATGGTTCCAGCGGCAGGCGTGCGGCAAGAGTGGTCGCCACCCGCGGCAGGTCCTGGCGGTGCGCCGCGACGGCCGTGTCGACCTCCTTGGTCAACCATTGCGCGATGGCGTCGGCGTGCCGTTCGGCGGTCGCGCGGGCGTTGCGTTGTAGTTCTTCGACCAGCGGCGTCGACGCCTGCCAGCCAAGCCAGGCGAGGATCGCCGCCGGCAGCAGCGTCGAAGTCCACAGCAGGGCAGTCGGGGTCAGCAGTCCGCGCACCGGAGCAGTGTGCCAGAGCCGGTCAGGGAGTTGTGAGGCCCTTGCAAGGACGCCGTTCGCGGACCTGGCCGAACGCTCGTATCCAGCGCATGCCGCCCCCGAGCCGTCGCGTATTCCTCGGCTGCGTCGGCGCCAGCGCACTCGTTGGCCCGACGTCAGCCGTTCGTCCGTTTCCGGCCGGCCTCACCGGCGACCTCGACTCGCTGGCAGAACTGATCCAGCGCACGCCGCGGGAGGCCTTGCTGAAGAAGGCCGTCGAACTGCACCGCGGCGGCACCCATTGGCGTGATCTGCTCGGTGCCGCATTCCTGGCCGGCATCCGGGACATCGAGCCGCACCCGGTCGGATTCCAGTTCCACAGCGTGCTGGTCACGAGCTCGGCCTTCCAGCTCGCGGAGGGTTCCCCGGAGCCGGACCGGCTCGCGGCCGCGCTGTTCAACCTCGACGACTACAAAGTGAGCCAGCAGATCGACGCGCGCGACGGCGACTGGACGTTGCCGCCAGCCCGCGTCGCCTCTGCCCTCGATGCGCGCAAGGCTACGGCTGCGCTGACGCAGGCGCTCGCGGCGTGGGACCGTGACGCGGCGGACCTCGCCGCGACGACGTTGGCGCGCTGCAGCTCGCTCGACGACGCCTTCGAGCCGCTGTGGTGGTTTGGCATGCGCGACTTCACCAACATCGGCCACAACCCGATCTTCGTCGCCCAGGCGCATCGGACGCTGCAGCAGATCGGCTGGCGCTTTGGCGAAGACGTGTTGCGCTCGCTCGTGCACGGGCTGCTGGACGGTCGTTCCGGCGCCGAGGACAGCGCGTTCACTGGCAATCAAGAACGAAGCGCGGCGCTGCGTCTGCCACCGGAAGGCAAGCCGTCCGCCAAGGCACGAGGCGAGCTGCTGGCGGAGATGCGACGCGTGGATGCCGACGCCGCGGCCGCGATGCTGGCGGACTTGCTTGGCGGCGGGTTGGCGTTGGAGTCGGCGTTCGATGGCCTTCGGCTGTTTGCCGTCGAGCAGCTCTGGCGGGCTCCCGGCCTGCTCGCCGTGCACGCTCTGACGGCGTGGAATGCACTGCGCTACACCTTCGAGCATGCGCGGAACATGCGCTCGCGGTCGATGGCGCTGTTGCAGGCGGCATCGTGGCTCGTGGCCTACCGCGAGTTCCTGGCGGCGCGTGGTGGCTACGACGCTTCGGCGCCGGGCATCGACGGGATCGAACCTGCCGACGGCGAGCCCGGCGCAGCGGCGGTGCTGGCGGCAGCGACCGACGACGCGAGATCGGCGGCGAGTCTGGCGCTTGCCGCGGGGCGCAAACACACGGACGAACTGGAATCGGTGCTGCGCAGCACCTGTTTGCGGAAGGCGCGCGAGCACCACGACTTCAAGTACGCGGCGGCACTGCTGGAGGAGATGGGCGTTGCCGGCGCGGACGTGGCGCCGCGCCTGTTCGCGGCGAGCCTCGGCTACCTTCGCAAGCCGAGCGACGCGGACCACCCGCTCTGGAAGCAGATGGCCGCACACTGACGGGGTCGTCGTTGCGCGGGATGTGGGCCGGTCCTACGACTGGGGGCATGGTCGATGCCGAACCGGACCCGGTGCTGGATGCGCCTCTGTTCGCTGCGAACGGCGCGTCGACGCGCCTGCGGGAGTGCCTTGGCGCGGTTGCGACCGTCGTGGTGTTCGTCCGCCATTTCGGTTGACTGTTCTGCCACGAACGGGCCGCGCAGGTGCGCGCCCTGGAGCCAAGACTACGGGCCGGCGCCGCTTGCCTGGTCTTCGTCGGCAATGGCAATCCGGCGCAGGCCGCGGGTTTCGCCGAACGCCATGCCGGCGGCTTTCCGGTGCTGACGGATCCGACGCGGCGCGTGTTCGCGGCGGTCGGAATGCGGCGATCGCTGTGGGCGACGGTGCACCCGCGCTTGCTGCTCAACTTGCTGCGCGCGCTGCGCCTGGGCTTCCGGCAACGCCGCGTCGAGGGCGATCCCTGGCAGCAGGGCGGCGTCTTGCTGTTCGATGGCGCCGGGCGCGTGGTGCATGCTCAGGCCGATCGGGCGGGTGGCGATCCGTTGGACCTCCAGGCGCTGGCGGCGGCCATCGAACGCACTACGTCGTCGCGAGCAGCGAGGTCGTGACCGGTCTCGTCGTGGCGGCCACTGCCCGCAACATCGGCACCGCGCTCGGCAACGCGAACTGCTCACCGGCCCAGCCGGCGACGAAGCGACCGCCGCGGACATCGCCGCGCAGTTCCAGCGCCCGCAGCGCGCGCGCAAGCAACCGCCACGCCACCGGGAACTTCTCGGCCAGCAGCAGTGGGTGGCCGAGCACGCCGGTCCGTTGCAGCAGCGCGCGGGCCAGCAGTTCGCACGCCGCATCGTCGGCGCGTGCCTCCGCGACAGGCCACGGCAACAGGCTCCAGCGCCCGACGGCGTAGACCGGGAACCGGCGACGACTCGGCGGCACGACGAGCTGACGGACGGCGGCGAACGAATCGCAGCTGACCAGGCCGAGACCGATCAGTTCGCCGAGCGCGTCTTCGAGCTGGCTCGGCAGCAACCGGCAACCGCTCTGCAGTTCGGTCGGGAACAACGCGCCGCGTTGCGCCAGCAGGTCACGCACCTGGGCGGCGGCGCCGGTCACTTCGACCTCGCCACGATGCGGCACGGCCAGCGTCAACCACGTGGCCAGTTCCGCGCGCGGCACCAGCGATAGCCGCGCCTTGCTGAGCGGTCCGCGCCAGGCGCCCCACAGGCGCAGCCAGACGAACTCGCCGCTCAGGGTCAGTTGATCCAGCAGTTCGCGATTCCAGCCGTCGATCCGGGCCGGCAGCACCTCGAGTTCCCATTCCTCGGCGGTGTACGCTGCGGTCGCGAGCTGGGCGAGCACCTCGCGCAGTCCAGCGGGGCCATGGCGACGCAGTTCGGGCACGGCCTGTTGCCAACGTGGCACGAAGCGTTCGAAGTCGGCCTGGCTGACCGGCCGGATCGCCGCGCGCAGCCGTTCGATCATGGTGCGGCGCACGCGCGCCAGCAGCCGGCGATGCGCCCAGATCGTCTTGCCCTGCAGTTCGCCCCGCATCGCCACGCCTTCGCTTTCGAGCGTCAGCAGCGCGACGCGGCCATCGTGATCGAGCGCCGCATCGTCGATCGGGATCACCGCCTCGAGCCGGCCGCGCCACAGTGCGAGCGGACTGCGGTCCTGCTGATCGTGCAACCAACGTCCGCCGTCGGCCACCGCACGCCCGTCGGCGGCGAGTTCGGCAAGCCATGGTCGCCAGGCGTCCGGCACCTCGGCATCGTCGAGCCAGCCCATCCAGCCGAGCGCTTCGTGCAGTTCCGCGGCCGAACGCGGATCGGGCCACGCTTCGCTGCGGACCTGTTCGACGGCCG
This sequence comes from Planctomycetota bacterium, assembly GCA_016713175.1. Taxonomy (GTDB): domain Bacteria; phylum Planctomycetota; class UBA1135; order UBA1135; family UBA2386; genus JADJPQ01. The sequence continues at coordinate 166,501 of JADJPQ010000002.1, read as the reverse complement.
CCGGATCCAGCGCACTGCCTTCGCCGGTCGTGCGGGCGCCGCGCTGCGACGTCACCACGGCCTGGGTGCGGCGCTCTTCGAGCGGCGCGTCGTCGAGGAACCCGTACGGCATCGAATGCAGCACGCCCTCGGCGAACGGCGACGGCGCGCTGGCATCCACGATGTGCAGCGTGATCTGGCCGCCGCGAATGCGCGCCAGCAGCCGCAGGAAGCCGTCGAGGTCCATCGCTTCGTGGAGACAGTCGTGCACCGTCTGGCCGACGATCGGATGGTCCAGCGGCACCGGGATCGGCCCCGGCGGCAAGGTCTCCGGACAGGCCTGCGCCTGCGGGAACGCCGCGGCCAGCGCGTCGTCGGCGCGAAAGCGCAGCAGCGGCGCCGGCACCTTGCGACCCTTCTGGAAGCGTTCGACGAGCAGCGAACGGGTGACGTTCCATCGCCAGCGGGCCGCGAACATCGGCGCCGGCAACAGCGCCTGCGTCAATACCTCGGTGACGGTGTCGGGGTGCAACCAGGTCCAGACGTCGGCGAGCGCGAAGCTGTGCATCGGGCCGAGCGAGATCACCAGCGCTTCGTCGTTGGCGGCGGCCTGCAGTTCGTAGCCGAAACCGACGCAGAAACGCTTCCTCAGCGCCAGGCCGAACGCCCGATTCAACCGGCTGCCGAAGGCACTGTGCAGCACGAGCTGCTGGCCGCCGGTTTCGTCGAAGAACCGTTCGAGCACCAGGCAGTCGTGGGTCGGCATCGCGGCCAGCGCTTCGTGGCCACTGCGCAGGTACTCGGCGAGCTGTTCGGCGCCGCTGTCGGGCAGTCCACACTGTTCGCGCAACCACTGCGGATCTTCGCCGTGCATCCGCACTGCGGCGACCGCGGCGGCGAGCTCATCGCTGCGCGACGGGCCTTCGGCGATCCAGAACGGCAGGCTCGGCGGCACGCCCTGGGCATCGGCGACGCGCAGCGTGCCCGAACCGATCCGGCGGACCTGCCAGCTGGTGTTGCCGAGCTGGAACACGTCGCCGACCGATGACTCGATCGCGAAGTCCTCGTGCACGGTGCCGATCAGCGTGTCGTCATGGTCCTGCACGACGCGCCAGTCGGCGTTGTCGGGGATGGCGCCGCCCGACGTGATCGCCGTCAGGCGCGCGCGGCGGGTGCCGCGGACGGTCTGGTGCACGGCATCGCGATGCAGCAGCGCGTAGCGGCCCTCGGCGTGCATCGCCAGCACCGCGTCGAAGCGTTCGCGCAGCAGCGTCGAGAACGGCGCCGCAGCGCGGCACAGGGCGAACAGCTCGTCTTCCTGCCAGGTCGTGTCGGCACAGGCGGCGACGATCTGCTGCGCCAGGATGTCGAGCGGGGCCACCGGTTGCCGGGTGCGATCGAGATCGCCGCGGCGGATCGCCAGCAGCAGCGCCGCCGTCGCCGCCAGTTCGTCGCGGGTCAGCGGGAACAGCCGTCCCTTCGGCAGCCGGCCGACCCCGTGGCCGGCGCGGCCGACGCGCTGCAGGAACGTCGCGATCGACGGCGTCGGGCCGAGCTGGATGACCAGGTCGACGTCGCCGACATCGATGCCGAGTTCGAGCGAGGCGGTCGCGACCAGGGCGCGCAGGGAACCGCCCTTGAGTCGCTGTTCGGCATCGAGTCGCCGTTCCTTGCTCAACGAGCCATGGTGGCTGGTGACCTGGTCCTTGCCGAGCGCTTCGCCGAGGCGCGCGGCGACGCGTTCGGTCATCTTCCTGGTGTTGCAGAACACCAGCGTGGTGCGGTGGGCGCCGATCAACTCGACCATCCGCGCGAAGATCTCGGTCCAGGTCTCGGTCGGACACAGCACGCCGAGCGGCGCGCCGGGCAGTTCGACCGCGAGGTCGAGGTGGCGCAGGTGGCCGGCGTCGACGATGGCGCAGGGACGATCCGGTCCGGTCAGCAGCCGCGCGGTGTCGGCGATCGGCCGCTGCGTGGCCGACAGGCCGATCCGCTGCAGCCGGCCGCCGTGCGTTCGCACCAGGTGATCGAGCCGTTCGACCGACAGCGCCAGATGACTGCCGCGCTTGTCGCGGGCCAACGCGTGGATCTCGTCGACGATCAGCGTCCGGACCGTGCGCAGCATCTGCTGGCCGCGCGGGGTCGTCAGCAGCAGGAACAGGGACTCCGGTGTGGTGACCAGGATGTGCGGCGGCGTGCGCGTCATCGCCTGCCGTTCGGCGGCGGGGGTGTCGCCGGTCCGGACGAGCACGCGGACCTGCGGCAGCGTTGGATCGAGTTCCTGCAGTTCGTGCAGCGGGGCCTGCAGGTTCTTCTGCACGTCGTTGGACAGCGCCTTCAGCGGCGAGACGTACAGGACCTGCAGTTCGTCGGGCAGCGATGGGCCCTGGCGCAGCAGTGCGTCGAGGGCATGAAGGAACGCCGCGAGGGTCTTGCCGGAGCCGGTCGGCGCGGCGATCAGCACGTGCTCGCCGGCGGCGATGCGCGGCCAGCCGTCGCGCTGCGGTGGGGTCGGTTCGCCGAGGCGTTCGGTAAACCAACGGGCGACGGTCGGGTGGCAGTTGCCGAGCATCGCGGAAGAGTATCCGAGATCGTGGGGGTGTCCGCCCGCTAGACTGCCGAGTCGGAATGCCGGCATGAACCTCGCCGCGATGCAAGATCCTGCCTGGCGCCGGTCCCAGCGGCATCAGCCGTTCTTCTGCGAGGAGAACGTCTGGCAGTTGCTGCGCGGCGAGGCTTTGCCGCGGCCGGCGGCGGCGGTGTTCATCACCAACGCGGACCGCACGGTGGCGATGTGGGGGCAGCGTGCGGCGACCGTCGACCCGATCGTCTGGGACTACCACGTCGTCGCGTTGTTGCCGGCCCACGGACTCATCGTCGATCTCGACGACCGCGTGCGGGTCGCGTGGCCGACGGCGGACTGGTTGCGGCATGCGTTCGCCGAGCCGGTTGCGCCGCAGTTCGAGCCGCGGTTCCGGATCGTGCCGGCCGACGAGTTCCTGGCGGTGTTCTCGAGCCACCGTTCGCACATGCGCGACGAACGTGGCCGGCCGCGACGGCCGTTTCCGGATTGGCCGGCGCCGTGGCAGCAGGAACGGGGGATGAACCTGCTGCGCTTCCTGGATCTCGACGACCCGATCGCCGGTGTCGTCACCGATGCCGATGGGCTGCGACGTTGGCGCGGGTGAACGGTGTTCAGAAATCCTGCTCGGGCCAGCGCAGCGCCGGGAGGCCGTCGAGGCTCCTGACGTTCTTCTCGCGCTGGTAGTCGCGCGCACCCTGCTCGCCCTTCCGTTCGGCCCAGGCCGTCATCTGCGACCGCTCGCCGACGAACTCCATCTCCGGCACACCGAACCCGCACGACTCGGCGACCCGCGCGAGGGTGATCACCAGCAGCGCCCGCAGCGCCGCCGCTGGCCGCTTGGGGAACCGCGCCAGCAGCTCGAGGAACTCGGGATCCTGCGGTTCGACGACGCGGCCCTCGCCATGCAAGCGCAAGATCTTCGGCGGGCCTTCGAACGCACAGAACAGCACGCAGATCCGACCGTTCTCGCGCAGGTGCGCGATCGTCTCCGCGCCGCTGCCCACGAAGTCGAGCCAGGCGACCGTGTGCGGATCGCGCACCAGGAACGAGTCGAGTCCCTTTGGCGAACAATTGACGTGGCCGCCAGAAGATGGCGCCGACGCGACGAAGAACAGGTGCTGCGCGGCGATCCAGGCCGATTGTTCGGCGGACAACGAAGTGGTGGCCTTGCCCATGATTCACCGCGGGCTCACGGCGTCGACATGCAACACCTGCGTCCCAGCCGCGGTCGTCACCGCGAACGGAAACCGCTGGTTGGAAGCGGCCGCACCAAACCGGCCCTGCTTGTCGACGGCGACGAAGCAGATGTCGAGCCGATACCGGCGCGGATCACGCCGCGCGATGTCGTGCACGACCTCCTCGCAGGCCTGCTGCGGATGCAGTCCCTGCCGCATCCGTTCGACGATCGCAAAGGTCGCGCAATAGCGCATCACGTTCTCGCCGACGCCGGTGGCGCCGGCCGCGCCGACTTCGTCGTCGACGTAGAGGCCGCTGCCCAGGATCGGCGAATCGCCGACCCGCCCCGGCAGCTTGCCGCCCGCGCCGCTGGTCGAGCAGCCGCCCGCCAGATGGCCATCGCTGTCGCGCAGCAGCAGCGTGATCGTGTCGTGGCCTTGACCCTGCGGCGCCGGCGCCGGCCGTTGCTGCCACTCCTGCTTCTTCGCCGCCAATTCCTCGATCGGCACCGAGTCGATGCCGCGCTGCAGCGCGAACCAACGCGCGCCTTCGCCGACCAGCATCACGTGCCGCGTGTGTTCCATGACCGCCCGCGCGACCGAGATCGGATGCACGATCCCCTCGAGGCCGGCCACACTGCCCGCTCGCTGCCCCGGGCCATCGAGGATGCAGGAGTCGAGCTGTGGATAGCCCGCGGCATTCGGCCCACCGCCAAGGCCTACGGAACCGTCGCAGCTCTGCCGTTCGACTTCGCGGATGCCGGTCTCGATGGCGTCGAGGCGACTGCCGCCGCGCTGCAGCGACTGCCAGGCCAGGTCGGTCGCGATCGCACCAAAAGGCCAGGTGGCGATCGCCAACGGGCCCGCGGATGCCGGACCGGCAGTGCCTTGCGGGGCCTGGCAACCGAGCAGGAAGAGGGAGCAGACAACGGCGGCGGCGCGGTGCATCGGTGCCGATCCTAAGCGGCTTGCCCGCCGTCGCCTCAGATTGAAACCGCGGGCGTCGATCCGAAGACGCCCTGCCAACGCCCACTGCTCGCGGCGTCCCATCGGGGGCTTGGGGTGGGCGCTTTGGCGTTCCAGCAACGGGGCTTGACGCGCCGATCCGTGGCCTCAGCAACGCGGGAGGTTCTTGATGTTCCACGGCACCAAGGCTCGAAGCTCGTCCCTGGCCAGGACAACGGTACTGTTGGGCTGCATGCTGGCAGCATGCGGCAGTGGTGGTGGTGGTGACGCGTCCTCGGGCAGCGGCAACGACAAACCCGGCACGCCGGCAGAAGCGGCGCGCTTCCTGACCCAGGCGACGTTCGGCCCGACCACGACCGACGTCGCGCGCGTGCAGGAGGTCGGCTACTCGGCGTGGGTCCTCGAGCAGCAGACGCTGCCGCCGTCGCTGCATCGTCCGGCCATCGCCGCGCGCGCCGGCGTCGGTTCGCCGCAACCCGAGCATCGCCAGGCGACCTGGTGGAAGCATGCGCTGACGGCGCCAGACCAGTTGCGCCAACGCGTGGCGTTCGCGCTCAGCGAGATCCTGGTGATCTCCGACCAGAACGACTCGATCGGGGCCGACGTGCTCGGTTGTGCCGAGTTCTACGACCATCTGGTCCGCAACGCGTTCGGCAACTATCGCGAGCTGCTCGAACACGTGACGCTGAGTCCGCAGATGGGCAAGTACCTGTCCCATTGGCGCAACGCCAAGCCCGATCCGATCAACAACACGCGCCCGGACGAGAACTACGCGCGCGAGATCATGCAGCTGTTCACCATCGGGCTGTTCGAGCTGAACGCCGACGGCACGCGCAAGACCGACAGCTCGGGCAATCCGATTCCGACCTACGATCAGGACGACATCATCGGCCTGGCGCACGTGTTCACCGGCTGGAACTACGCCGGCGCGCGCAGCTGGTACGACTACTCGTCGAACTGGCTGCCGATGGAAGCCTGGAACGACTTCCATGACATGGAGCCGAAGGCGGTGCTCGGCACCACGTTCGCGGCGGGCCGGACGGCGCGGCAGGACCTCGAGCAGGCGCTCGACCTGCTGGCCAACCATGCCAACGTCGGTCCGTTCCTCGGCCGGCAGCTGATCCAACGGCTGGTCACCAGCAACCCGAGCCCGGCCTACGTGGCCCGGGTCGCGCGGGTGTGGGCCGACGACGGCAAGGGCGAACGCGGCAACCTGGCGGCGGTGGTGTCGGCGATCCTGCTCGACGACGAGGCGCAGAAGGGCACCCAGACCAATGCCGCGTTCGGCAAGGTCCGCGAACCGCTGCTGATGCAGACGGCACTGTGGCGTGCGTTCGCGGCGACGAGCCCGGCCGGCACCTATGACTTCGCGCATCCCGAGTTCTCGCTCGGCCAGGCCGCGATGCGCGCGCGCACCGTGTTCAACTTCTTCCGGCCGGACTACACGCCGCAGGGCGAACTGGTGGCGGCGCGGCTGTCGGCGCCGGAGTTCCAGGTTCTCGACCATGCCAGCAGCATCACGATCGTCAACCAGCTGTACTCGTCGATCTTCGAACGGGTGCTCGGCGCGCAGAACGCGCCGGCCACCGAGATCCTGATCGACCTGGCGCCGGCGCTGGCGGCGGCGGGCAGCGTCGCGGATCTGGTCGCGCTGGTCGATCTGCGGCTGCTGTCGGGAACGATGTCGGCGGCCCTGCGGGAGGCGCTGCTGACCCATCTGGCGTCGGTCGACGACGACACCACGCGGGCACAGGATGCGATCTACCTGGTCGCGACGTCGCCGGACTTCTTCGTGCAGAAGTGAACAGGGGGAACACTCACATGTCGCATCGCATCTCACGTCGTGATCTGCTGGCCGGCTCGAGCAAGGCGTTGCTGGCCGGCGCCTGCCTGCCGACCTTGCGCGGCCTCAACCATCTGACCGAGGCAGCGGTCGCCGCGGTCGCCGGGCAGCCGAATCCGGACTACAAGGCGCTGGTCGTGGTGTTCCTCGAGGGCGGCAACGACTCGTTCAACATGATCGTGCCGCGCGACGCCACCGGTCACGCGATCTACCAGGTCTCGCGCGGCGGCATGGCCGTGACGCGCAATTCGCTGCTGGCGATCACGCCGCAGAGCGGCGCCGATACCCGGCAGTGGGGCTTCCACCCGGCGGCGCCCGGTCTGCGAACCTTGTTCGAGGCTGGCACGATGTCGGTGGTCGGCAACGTCGGCACGTTGCTCGCACCGATGACCAAGGCCCAGTACATCAACGGTACGGTGCCGAAACCGATGCAGCTGTTCTCGCACAGCGATCAGGCGACTCTGTGGCAACTGCCGTCGGCGCGCGACGATGTCGCGCACGGCTGGGCCGGTCGGATGGCTGATCTGATGCTGTCGATGAACAACGGCGCGCCGCTGTCGCCGGCGATCTCGGTCGCTGGCACGTCGCGGCTGCTGCGCGGTCAGACGGTCGTGCCGTTCACGATGAACCAGCTCGGCACGACGGCGATCCGCGGCAACTGGGGTGGCGACGGCACGGCGCGCGTCGCGGCGCTGCGCCGGATCCTGGCGACCGAACACGGCCATCCGATGGCTCGGCAGTTCGCCGACCTGCAAGAACAGGCGATCGAACTCGATACGCTGATCCGCGGTTCGCTGGAGGCGGCGCCGGCCCTGGCGACGACGTTCCCCGGGCACGCGCTCGGCCAGCAGTTGCGGATGGTGGCGCGGATGATCGGCGTGCGCGCCCAACTCGGCGCGGCGCGGCAGGTCTACTTCGTCAGGGAAGGCGGTTGGGACACGCACGACGAGCAGTTGACCCAGCACCCGCGGCTGCTGTCGGCGCTCAGCGAGTCGCTGGTGGCGTTCCAGGCAGCGATGGTCGAACTAGGCGTCGCCAGCCAGGTGACGACGGCGACACTTTCGGAGTTCGGTCGCACGTTGACCGGCAATGCGCGCGGCACCGACCACGGTTGGGGCGGCAACCAGCTGGTGATGGGCGGCGCGGTGCGCGGCCGCCGGATCTTCGGCACGATGCCGGATCTGGCGCTCGGCGGGCCGGCCGACGGCGGGCTCGGACGCATCATCCCGACCACCGCGGTCGAACAGTACGCGGCGACGCTGGCGACGTGGTTCGGCGTGCCATCGAACGAACTGGCGGGTCTGTTCCCGCGGCTGTCGCAGTTCGCCAGCAGCAACCTCGGCTTCATGGTCTGAGGTCGCGTCGGGCGGTCGCGGCGGCGATCTCAGATCGTCGCCGTGATCGCCGTCGTGAAGGCCAGCGCGCGATTGCCGATGCTCGCCGCCTGCACCGACAACGCGGTGCCGGGCGGCAGGCCGTTCGGGATCGGGATCTGCAGCGGCTCCATGCCCGGCGGACAGGCCAGGCACGGCGACTGCTGGGTCAGCACGCCGAACAGCACGGTCTCGACCGGGAAGTCGAGCACCAGGCCGTTGTTGATGCCGGGGAACACCAGGCATTGACTGCCGCTGGTGGCCGCGAACAGCGCGAACGGCGCCTGCGGGTCGCCCCAGATCGTCAGGGTGACGGTCTCGCCGGGCACCGCGGTGACGCGCAGGTTCTGGCAGGTCGGCACGAACGAACGGGTGCCGTTGCCGGACGTGCCTGCCCAGGACAGGCCCGGGCCGAAGAACTGGGCGGTAACGGGGCCGAGCAGCAGCAGGGACGTGGCGAGCGGTAGGAAGCGCATCGGGTTCTCCAGGACGGGGACCGGGGGATTCTAGCGGCGTGGTGGTCTGGCGGCCTGGCTGGTCGGGATGGCTGTCGATTCCGTGCGCGCACGTTCGTCTACTTGCCTACCGCAGCCGGCAGATCGCCGGCTCGCATTCAGGAAACCCACCATGAAGCTCCCGTTGCTCGCAGCCGCATTGTCGTTCGTTCTCGCCCCCGTGGTCAGCGCCCAGGAGGGCAAGGAACCGCCTGCCGGGCAACAGGGTGAAATGCCCAAGCCGGGCAAAGAACACCAGCGGCTGGCGGCGATGGTCGGCACGTGGGACGCGACGATGGAGATGGCCGGGATGCCGGCGAGCAAGGGCGTGTCGACGATCACGATGACGCTCGGCGGGTTCTGGCTGGTCGATCAGTTCGTGGCCGACATCGGTGGCATGCCGTTCGAGGGTCGCGGGACCACCGGCTACGATCCGATCAAGGGCAAGCATGTGGCGACCTGGGTCGACTGCTGGTCGTCGGGGCTGACGGTGACCGAGGGCAGCTACGACGAGAAGACGAAGACGCTGACGATGACCGGCGACGGCTACGACCAGATGGGGCAGAAGGTCAAGGTCAAGCATGTGACGACGCACAAGGACGCGAACACGAACGTATTCGAGATGTTCCAGACCGGCGCCGACGGCAAGGAAGTCAAGCTGATGACGGTCACCTACGTCCGGCGCAAGTAGCAACCGGGGCCGGCAAGGCGGGCCGTCGCGGCCGCGGTTGGCGCTCCACGCCGCGACCCGGGTCCGAAGGCGAGGTTGCGCCCGGCCACCGCCGGGCCGATGTTGCCGAGGTGACAGCGCCTCGAACCCCGCCGGTGCCGCCGATACGCCAACGGATGCTGGCCACGATAGCCGGCCACCTGACGGCGACGTCCTGGCGGACCGGTATTGCGGTACTGCCACCGCGGATCGCCGACGCGCTGCTGCGCGTGCCGCGCGAACGGTTCGCCGCCGGGGCGTCGGAGGAACGCGCACACGACGACACCGCGCTCGCGATCGGCGACGGCCAGACGCTGTCACAGCCGTTCGTCGTCGCGCTGATGACGACGTTGCTGCAACCGGCGCCGCGGCATCGGATCCTCGAGATCGGCACCGGCAGCGGCTATCAGGCGGCGGTGCTGGCCCGCCTGGTGGCCGAGGTGCGTTCGGTTGAAGTCGTGCCGCGACTGGCCGAACGCGCGGCCGCGCTGGCGCACGAACTGGGTTGCGCCAACGTGTTCGTCCGGCTCGGCGACGGCTGGCAGGGCTGGCCCGAGCATGCCCCGTACGATGGCATTGTCGTGACCTGTGGTGCCGCAGCGATCCCGCCGGCCTTGCTGGCGCAGCTACAGCCACACGGCCATCTGGTGATGCCGCTCGGGCCACCGGACGCGCAGCAGCTGTGCGACATCACGCTCGATGCACGGCGCCGGCCGTCGGTGCGCGAGGTGCTGTCCGTCCGCTTCGTGCCGTTCGTGCACGAACTGAATCGGGACCACCGTTGCCGGTAGACTGCGGCGTCGATGGGCACTGCAATGTGGTCGGAGCCGGGACCGTGGGTGCTGCTCGCAGGAGGCGGCCTGCTGGGCTGGCTGCTGCTGTGGCGGGTACGCGTGCTGGACCATCGCACCTGGGTGCAGGCGCGTGCCCCGCGGCTGCCGATCCGTGCGCTCGCGGTGGGCGATGATGCCTGGCTCGCGGGCAGGGTCGATGCCGGGGTCCCGCTGCAGTGCCCCTGGTTTCACACCGCGTGCGTCGCGTTCTCCTACCAGCGGCAGCGGGAGCACGTGACGGTGACGCGCGACAAGGACGGCAAGACCCGCACGTCGCGGAGCTGGCGCACCGAACGGAACGAAGCGGAGACCATCGACTTCGTGCTCGACGACGGTGCTAGGATCGTGATCCGCACCGACGGTTGCACCAACGAGGCGATGGTGGGGTTGCAGACCGTCTACGAACGTTCCGATCTGCGGCATGTCGCCAGCGTGCTGGAAGTGGGAGCGGCGGTGTCGGTGCTCGGCGTCAAACAGGACGATGGCAGCTTCGCGGCGCAGCGCGAGGTGCCGTTGCTGCTGACGCGGAAGGCGCCGGACGAACGGGTCCGTTCGGCGCATCGCGGCGAGCAGATCGCGTTCGTGTGCGCATGGCTGCTGCCGGCCCTCTGCGGCGTCGGCGCGGCGCTGTGGTTCCGGCAACCCGTTCGCCTGGCGGTCGCCGACGTCGGCTGGGCGCTGCTGGCGGCGGTCCTGATGGCGCTGCCGTTCTGGGCGGTCGGAACGTGGAACCGGCTGATCCGGCTGCGCCAGCAGGTGCAGGCGTCGTTCCGGCAGGTCGATGTCGATCTGGCGGTGCGCGCGGCGCTGGTGCCCAACCTGGTCGCGGTCGTGCAGGCGGCCGCGGCGCACGAGCAGTCGCTGCTGCGCGATCTGACCGCGATCCGGTCCGGGCGACAACCCGGTGCCACGGTGGCGGCGGAAGGTGCAGCGGCGGCGGTGTGCCGGCAGGTGCTGGTGCTGCACGAGCGCTATCCCGAACTGCGGACCGATGCGTTGTATCGCGATCTGCACGAGCGGCTGTGGGCCTGCGAGGAGAAACTCGCGCACACGCGGTCGTTCTACAACGACATCGTCCGGGAGTGGAACGATCGGCTCGGGCAGCTGCCGGGTGGGCTGCTGGCGCGGCTGATGGGGTGCAAGGCAGCGCCGTTCTTCGCCGCCGACGATGCCGAGCTGCCGCCGCGATTGGCGAACGAGATGTAGAGCCGCCGCGCGCGGCATTGGCGCGCTGATTGCCGTCGGACAGCGGCGCCGTCGGCCTGCCGTTCGCGAAAACCGGCAAATCGCGGTCACGCGGTCGCGCGCCCTGCGTGAGCCCAAGTGGGGTGCCGACGTCGGTTTGTGTCCGAGGATTTCTGCGAACGCGAGCGCGACGCGGTCCGCTGTTCCTCGGCCGGCCGGTGCGACCCGCAGCGCGAAGCCGGCGGCATCCACTTCACGAAGGACAATCATGAACATCCGTATCCTCGTCTCTGCCACGTCCGTGGCGATTCTCGCGGCCCTCGCCCATGGGCAGGACCGCAGCAAGGCCGACACCTTGATCGTCGGTTTCGACCAGAAGACCGCCGCGTTGTCGGTGCAGGCGCAAGGCCAGCCGCTGTCGCAGCTGCTCGACGTGTTGCACCGAGACCACGGCGTCCGCGTGACCGTGCCCGGCCTGCGCGACCGCAAGCTGTCGATCGCGTTCACCGGCCAGCCGCTGGTGCCGGCGCTGACCGCGTTGCTCGGCGACGACCAGCCGTTCCAGCTCGATCTCGGCAGCCACGACATCGAACTGCCGGCGCCGGTGGCGACGCAGCCGATGCCGCGGCAGCCGGAGAGCGCGCAGTTGCCGCGGATGGAACAGGGCAGCGGCGTGCGCGCCGATCTGCCGGTTCGTCCGGAGGCGACCGCGGTGGTTGCCGTGCCGCCGCCGGGCGGGCGTCCGCTGATGCCGGCGGGGCATCTGATCCCGGGCAATCCGATCGAAGGCGATGGCCCGGCGCTCGATCCGCAGCAGGACGGCGAGGCCAAAGAGCACGCGTGCCTGCAGCTGCTGGTCCAGAAGGACGGCACCGTCGCGTTCGAACGCGCGTTCGCCGCCGATGGTCCGGTCGTGTCGACGCCGACGCTCGTCGGCGACTGGATCTGGGAACTGCAGGTCGGTGGCCAGGTGCTGGCCGTCGGCTCGCTGCGCGACCCGCTGGCGATCCAGCCGATCTGCGCCGATCGGCCGCTCGATCCGCGGCGGCGGCCAGTGCTCACCAGCCTGAACGAGGCCCGCATCGTGCTGGCCGCCGACGCGCAGCTGCTCGATCCGGCCGTTCGCGGCCGGGCAACGCTGCGGTTGCTGCACGTGCAGGACGGGCTCGGTCTGCCGACCGAGTTCTCGCTCGACACCTTCGCCGCGTTCGCCGGCAAGGCGCGTCCGCTCGCCACGCTGACCGGCGAGACCCTCGTGTTCCCGCGCCCCGAGCGCAAGTGATTCCTCCCCACACCCGAACGCATTCCAACCAGAGATTCCGATCATGAACTTCCGCAGCATGTTCTCGTGGCTTGGTGCCGCCTTGTGCGCCACCGGCCTTTCCGCCCAGATCACCACCACCCAGCTGCTGAACAGCGGCAGCACCGGCGCCAAGAAGGACATCGTCATCATCGGCGATGGCTTCACCGCCGCCGATCAGTCGACCTACAACACCTGGGTCAACGACACCGTGATGGCCGGCATGTTCAGCCGTGACGTGTTCCGCGATGCGATGAACGGCTTCAACGTCTGGCGCGTCAACGTCAACTCGGCCGACTCGGGGGTCACCCAGGTCGACGCCAACGGCAACGTCACGGTGGCCCGCAACACCGCGCTCGGCTACCGCTACAGCGGCATCTGGTCGCGTTGCTGGATGGAGGCCGGTCCGGCGACCAACCTGCTGGTGCAGACGGTGCTGAACGCGACGGTGCCGAGCGCCGAATACGTGTTCATCGTGTTGAACGAGACCGGCGGCGGCGGTTGCGCCGGCGGCTCGCGGCTGGTGGTGACGCGCGCATCGGGGTGGAGCACCTGCGCGCACGAGATGGGCCACATGGTCGGCGGTCTCGGTGACGAGTACACCGGCGGCAGTTCGACCTACTCCGGCGCCGAGCCGACACGGCCGAACCTGACGACGCAGACCAGCCGTTCGCTGATCAAGTGGAACAAGTACATCCCGAGCAGCCGCGCGGTGCCGACGGCGACGTCGGCGGTGACCGACGCGGTCAACGACGTCGGCCTGTTCGAGGGCGCGACGACCGGCACGAGCAAGTGGCGCTACGGCCTGTATCGGCCGACGGTGAACGGTCGCATGGTGTCGAACTCGCCGGAGTTCGGCCCGGTGTGCTACGAGGCGTGGCGCGATGCGCTGAATGGCTTCGAGGCCAAGTCGTTCGCGCGGACCTACGTCGGTGACTTCAACGGCGACGCCAAGGACGACTGCGTGATCCACAACAGCAACAGCTTCCAGCTGTTCCTGTCGGATGGCGCCAAACTGGTGCCGACCTGGGGCAACACCGGCTCGGGCCAGAACAGCAGCATCGTCTGGCATGTCGGCGACTTCAACGGCGACGGCAAGGACGATCTCTACCGGATCCTGCCGGGCAATCGCGTCAGCATGCTGCGCAGCAATGGCACGTCGTTCACCACGCTGGTGACCTACGGCGGTTCGCTGCCGAGCTGGCAGATGGGCGCCGGCGACCGCTTCCTGGTCGGCGACTGGAACGGCGACGGCAAGGACGACCTGATGGTGTGGAACCACACGACGTGGGGCACGCCGTACATCGGCTTCTACCGCTCCACCGGCACCGGCCTGCAGGTCTACGCCCGCTTCGACAACGCGATGCCCGGCTGGCAGATGGCCGCTGGCGACAAGTATCACGTCGGCGACTTCAACGGCGACGGCCGCGACGAGATCTGCGCGTTCAACGGCACCAGCTGGTCCTTGAAGTGGTTTGGCATGTTCCGCAGCACCGGCACCGGCATCGCCCACACCATCAACTACAGCACCCAGTTCGCCGGCTGGAACATGGGCGCCAACGACCAGCACTTCGTCGGCGACTTCGACAACGACGGTGACGACGACGTCTACACGTTCAACGGCGCCAACTGGTCGATCCGCTACCTCGGCATGATGCGCAGCAACGGCACCAGCTTCAGCACGATCGCGGTCTACAACGGCGCGGTCCCGGGCTGGAACATGGGGACCGCCGACAAGTTCACGGTTGCCGATGTCAACGCCGATGGCCGCGACGACCTGGTCGCCTTCAACACCACGAACTACACGTCGAAGTACCTGGGCATCTTCCGTTCGACGGGCACCGGGGTGTCGGCGACCTACCAGACCAACCAGATCGGTGGCTGGAACTTCGGCACCGCGGACTCGCTGCTGGCCGCCAACTTCAACGGCGGCGTCGGCGCGGTCGACCTGTTCATCCGCAATCCGAGCTGGTTCGGGCTGCTGCGCAGCAACAGCACGAGCTTCAGCCTGGTGAAGGCCTATCCGAAGTACATCCGCAACGTGCCGTTCCACGCCAACGGCTGGTGGTAGTCGGCAGCGCGATCGGGCCTCACGGCCCGATCGACTCTCGTATGCGGTTGGTGAAGCCGCCGCGTCGCGAACCGCCAGGACCATGGCGGCGCCCTGCCGTTCCTGGCAAAGTAGGTCCATGACCACCCCGGTCCGGAAGACCTACAAACTGTTCGTCGGCGGCAAGTTCCCGCGCAGCGAGTCGGGGCGTTCGTTCCAGCCGGTGACCGCACCCGACGTGAGCGTCACGCGCGGCAGCCGCAAGGACCTGCGCGATGCGGTGGTCGCGGCGCGCGCGGCCTTTCCGGGTTGGAGTGGCAGCAGCGGCTATCTGCGCGGGCAGATCCTGTATCGGCTGGCCGAGATGCTGCAGACGCGCCGCGCGGCGCTGATCGACGAACTGCGTCGGGGCGGCAGCAAGCCGGCGGCGGCGGGCAAGGAAGTCGACGCGGCGATCGCGTTGACGACGTGGTACGCCGGTCTGCCCGACAAGCTGCAGAGCCTGCTCGGCGCCCAGAATGCCGTGCAGGGGCCGTTCTTCGCGTTCACCACGGTCGAACCGTGCGGCGTGATCGGCGTGGTCGCGCCGCCACGACCGGCGATGCTCGGACTGCTGGCACTGGTCCTGCCGCCGTTGGCCGCGGGCAACACGGTGATCGCGCTGTGCAGCGAGACGGCGCCGTTCGCCGGCCTGGCGCTCGGCGAGGTGTTCGCGACGTCCGACTTCCCGGGCGGGGCGGCCAATCTGCTGGCCGGTCTGCGCGCGGAACTGTTGCCGCAGTTCGCGGCTCATCGCGACCTCGATGGCCTGCTGGTGGCCGGCGCGCCGGAGGCCGCGGTGACCCAGGCGGCGGCCGACAACTGCAAGCGCGTGCGCTTCTGCGACCTGCCGGCGCGAGACTGGAGCGATCCGCAGCGGCTGCGTTCCTTGCTGTGGGTCGAACCGTTCGTCGAGCACAAGACCCTCTGGCACCCGGTCGCGCAGTGAAGCACCATCCGGCGCGGTTGATTGCCAAGAAGCGGGATGCCGGCGAACTGTCGGGCGACGAGATCGCCGATCTGATCGGTGGCGTCGTCGATGGTTCGCTCGGGGACGCGCAGCTCGGTGCGTTGCTGATGGCGGTGTGCTGCAACGGCATGACCGCGGCCGAGACCACGGCCTTGACGCTGGCGATGCGCGATTCGGGTCGCGTGCTGCGCCACGACCACGTGCACAAGCCGAAGATCGACAAGCACAGCACCGGCGGGGTCGGCGACAAGGTCAGTCTGCTGCTGGCGCCGATGGTGGCAGCGGCGGGATTGGCGGTGCCGATGATCAGCGGTCGCGGCCTCGGGCACACCGGCGGCACGATCGACAAGCTGGCGGCGATCCCGGGCTACCGGACCGATCTGTCGATCGAGCGGTTCCAGAGAGTCCTCGACCAGTGCGGCTATGCGATGGCGGCGCCGAGCGCCGAGATCGCGCCGGCGGATCGCCGGATGTATGCGACGCGCGACATCAGCGGCACCGTCGAGAGCATCCCGCTGATCACGAGCTCGATCCTGGCCAAGAAGCTCGCCGAGGGCATCGACGGCCTGGTGATGGACGTCAAGGTCGGGCGGGCGGCATTCATGGTGCAAGAGCACGATGCCACGACGCTGATGGAGAGTCTTTGTGCGGTGGGGCGCGCTGCCGGCATCAGGATGGCGGCGTTGTTGACCGACATGGATCACCCGCTCGGGCAGGCACTCGGCAATGCCGTCGAAGTGCGCGAGGTGCTCGACGCGCTCGAAGGGCGCGGCCCGGCGGACCTGCTCGAAGTGACGCTGCGACTGGGTGCGGAGATGCTGCTGCTCGGCGGCCTGGCGGCCAGCGTCGATGCCGGTCAGGCGGTGCTCGAACGGTTGCTCGCCGACGGGGTCGTCAGGCACGTGTTCCGCCACAACCTCGAACTGCAGGGCGGCGATCCGCGCTTGTGCGACGACGCCGGGCTGTTGCCGCGCGCACCGGTCGTCGTGCCGGTGCCGGCGGCGCGGGCGGGCTACGTCGACGACGTCGACCCGTTGGCGCTGGGTCAGGTGGTCGTCGATCTGGGCGGCGGCCGGCGGCAACCGACCGATGCGGTCGACCCGGCGGTCGGCATCGTGCTGGCGACGGCGCTCGGCGATGCGGTCGCCAGCGGGCAGCCGCTGGCCTTCGTGCACGCCCGGACTGCCGCGGCGGCGGCAGCGGCGGCCGCGCAGGTGGCGGCGGCGATGCCGGTCGGCGACGAGCGGCGGCGGCGCGGGCCCTTGGTGCGGCGCCGCGCCGACTGACGGCGCCGTTCAGCGCACCGCGATCTTCAGCCGGACCAGTTCGGCGAGCGAGTTGGCGCCGGTCTTGCGCATCACGTTGGCGCGATGCACCTCGACCGTCTTCGGACTGACGCCGAGGGTCGCCGCGACGGCTTTGTTGGCGTGCCCCTGGACGACCAGATCCATCACCTCGGTCTCGCGTGGTGTCAGCGCCGCGAACCGTTCGCGCAGGTGGTGCTGCTGCTGTTCGGTGGCGCGACGCGCGCGATCGGAGTCGATGGCGCGATGGATCGCCGCCATCATGTCGTCGATCGCGAACGGCTTCTCGACGAAGTCCAGGCTGCCGAGCTTCAGCGCCGCGACCGCCTGCGAGACCTTCGCCAGGCCGCTCATGAACACGACCGGGATGTGGCTGCCGCGTCGGCCGAGTTGTTCGAGCACCTGCAGGCCCGACATGTCGGGCAGGTTCAGGTCGAGCACCAGGCAGCCCGGTTGCGACTCGTCGAAGGCGGCCAGGAAATCGGCGCCGCGGGTCCAGGTGCGTACGGCGAGCCCTTCGAGCCGGCCGAGCTGGACGAACAACTGCTGGATCGTCGGCTCGTCATCGACGACCGACACCAGCGGTGGTGCTGTCACGGCCCTCTCCCCAGGCCGTGGAATCAGCAGATCGTGAGGAGAACTCATCGTGGGTTGCCCTGCGGACGCCGATTGCCTGCGGTTGGCGTCCTGTTCCTGGCCTATCGACCGGGGGTTGCCGGTTCCTTGAACATCCGTGGCCGATTCGCCGCTGCTACCGGACGGCCGGAACGTCGGCCGTCGGGAACGGTGGATCCTGGCTTCCGGTCGGTGGCCACGGCCGGCAGACTGTGTCCCATGTCGTGCCGTCGTCCGTGGGCCATGTGGTCGGCCTTGTCGTTCCTGGCTTTGGTGTGCTCCAGCTGCGGGGATTCCGGCAGCGCCGCCAGCGGTGGCGGCAGTGGCCAGCCGTTGCGGCTGGCGGTGATTCCCAAGGGCACGCTGCACGAGTTCTGGAAGGCGGTGCACGCTGGCGCCAAGACTGCGGCGGTCGAACTGGGCGTCGCGATCGAATGGAAAGGCCCCGATCCCGAAGGCGATCGGCAGGCCCAGATCCAGACCGTGCAGAACTTCCTCAGCGCCGGTGTGCAGGGCATCGTGCTCGCACCGGTCGACCAGCAGGCGCTGGTGCCGGCAGTGGCCGAAGCGAAGGCGGCGAAGGTGCCGACGGTCGTGTTCGACTCGGGCCTTGCCGGCGATGCGCACGTGGCGTTCGTCGCGACCGACAATCGCGCCGGCGGCGTGCTGGCGGCCGAACGGCTAGGCGGCTTGTTGCAGGGCAAGGGGCGGGTCGTGATGCTGCGCTTCCAGCAGGGTTCGGCCAGCACGATGGCGCGGGAAGAGGGCTTCCTGAGCACGCTGCAGGGCAGGTTCCCGCAGATCCAGGTGGTCAGTTCCGATCAGTATGGCGGTGACACCGAGAAGGCGGTCGCGGCGTCCGAGTCACTGCTGGTCGCGCACCCCGACGTCGATGGCGCGTTCTGCCCCAACGAGTCGACGGCGCATGGCATGCTGATCGCGCTGCAGCGCGCCAGCAAGGCCGGCAAGGTCAAGTTCGTCGGTTTCGATGCCAGTTCGGCGCTGTTGACCGGGCTCGAGAAGGGCGAGGTCCACGGGCTCGTCGTGCAGGATCCGGTCGGCATGGGCAAGCGGGCGGTCGAACTGATGGTCGCGCATCTTCGCGGCCAGCCGGTGCAGAAGGACGTCGCGACCGACCTGGTGCTGGCGACGCCGGAGAATCGCACCGAACCGAAGGTGCAGGCCCTGTTGAAGCCGGATCTGTCGATCCTGTCGCGCTGACGCATGCGGCTGTCGATGCAGGGAATCGACCTCGCGTATGGCGAGGCGCAGGTGCTGCACCAGGCGTCGCTGCAGGTCGCGGCCGGCGAGGTGCATGCGCTGCTCGGCGAGAACGGCGCCGGCAAGAGTTCACTGATGAAGGTGCTGGCCGGCGCGGTCATGCCGCACGCGGGGACGATCGAACTCGATGGTCGGCCGCTGGCGGTGGCGACGCCGATGGCCGCTCAGGCCGCCGGCGTGGCGATGATCTGGCAGGAACTGACGTTGCTGCCGCACCTGACGATTGCCGAGAACCTGGCACTGGGCCGCACGGGTCGGGCCTTGGCGTTGCCGCGACAGGATCTGCACACCGCCGCCGCCGCCGCGCTGGCGGCGGTGCAGCGCCAGGATCTCGATCCGGACACCCGGGTCTCGGCCTTGGCGCCGGCCGATCGGCAGATGGTCGAGATCGCGCGCGCGGTCGCCCGGCAGGCGCGGGTGCTGGTGATGGATGAGCCGACCAGTTCGCTCGGCCGCGAGGACGTGCAGCGGCTGTTTCTGGTGATCTCGCGGCTGCGGGCGCAGGGCCTGGCGATCCTCTACATCAGCCACTTCCTCGAGGAGGTGCGGGTCATCGCCGATCGCTTCACCGTGCTGCGCGATGGCTGCACGGTCGCCAGCGGCCGGCTGGCGGACACCACCGACGCGGCGCTGGTGGCCCACATGGCCGGCCGTTCGATCTCGGAGTTGTATCCCGCGGGTGGGCGAACGCCCGGCGCATCGGCGCTGGTGGTCACCGATCTGGTCGGGGTGCCATTGCCGGTACGCGCGTCGTTCGAGTTGCGGCGCGGCGAGATCCTGGGCATCGGCGGTCTGTGCGGCGCGGGTCGCACCGAACTGCTCGAGACGATCTTCGGCCTGCGCCCGACGCGGGCGGGCCGGATCGAGTTCGCGGTTGCTCCAGGAGTGGCGCGGCGACCGGCATCGCTGTGGCGGCACGGCATCGGCTTCCTCGCCGAGGACCGCAAGACCATCGGCCTCAGCCTGCAACGGCCGATCGGCGAGAACATCGTGCTGCCATCGGCGGGCCGCGATGGACCATGGTTGCCACCAGCGCGGGTCGCCGGGACCGTCCGCGCGTGGCTTTCCGAGTTGCGCATCAAGGCGCGCGGGCCGGGTCAGCGGGCCGGTACGCTGTCGGGCGGCAACCAGCAGAAGGTCGCGTTCGCGCGGTTGCTGGCGGCCGAGGCCAACGTGCTGTTGCTCGATGAACCGACGCGCGGCATCGACGTCGGCGCGCGGCAGGAGATCTACGCGTTGCTCGACCGGCTGGCGCGACAGGGTGCCGCGATCCTGCTGGTCAGTTCGCAGCTGCCCGAACTGCTCGGGCTGTGCGATCGCATCGCGGTGCTGTGTCGCGGCGTGCTCTCCGCCGCGCGCCCGGTGGCGCAGTGGACCCAGGAATCGCTGCTGCAGGCGGCGCTGGCGCAGGAGGTGGCATGAGGCAGTTGCTCGGCAAGGCCGGACCGTTCCTCGGTCTGCTGCTGGTGGTCCTGCTGTTCGGCTCGTTGCGCCCGGCGCAGTTCTTCTCGGTCTACAACCTGCAGATCGTGCTGATGCAGGCGGTGCCGGTCGCGCTCGGGGCACTGGGCATGACCTTCGTCGTCATCGCCGGCGGCATCGATCTGTCGATCGGCGCCGTCGTGGCGCTGTGTGCGGTCGCCGCGGCGGCCTGCGGGCAGGGTGGTCTGCCGATCGGCCTGGCGGTGGTGTGCGGCATCGCGCTGGGCGGGCTGTGCGGGCTCGGCAACGGCCTGCTGGTGACCCGGCTGCGGGTCGTGCCGTTCATCGTCACGCTCGGCACGATGGGAGTCGCACGCGGTCTGGCGAAGTGGCTGGCCGGCAACCAGAAGATCGACGCCGATGCGGGCTTCCTGCAGTGGTGGGTCCGCAACGTGCCGTCGCCCGCGTGGCTTGGCGTCGGGGCCGCGGTCTGGTTGACCGCGGTGATCGCGCTGCTGCTGGCGGTGCTGCTGCGGCGGACGGTGTTCGGTTTGCACGTGTTCGCGGTCGGCTCCAATGAGGCGAACGCGCGACTGTGCGGCGTGCCGGTCGAGCGCACCAAGTTCGGCGTCTACGCGTTGTGCGGATTGCTGGCCGGCCTGATCGGCGTGTTGCTGTGGGGCACGATGAACGTCGGCGATCCGACGGCCGGCAGCGGCCTCGAACTGAAGGTCGTCGCCGCGGTGGTCATCGGCGGCGCCAGCCTGGCCGGCGGGGAAGGCAGCCTCGTCGGCGCGCTGATCGGCGCGGTCCTGATGGGGGTGTTGCGCAACGGCTGCACGTTGACCGGCGTGCCCGATCACGTGCAGGACATCCTGATCGGCGCGATCATCGTCGTGGCCGTGGCCCTCGATCGCTGGCGGCAACGCTGAGTAACATCGTGCAACGGATGAACTCGTCGACCCTGTCGTTGCCGTTGCTCTGCCTGCTCGGGCCGCTGTCGGCGCAGGATCCCGAACCGATCGACGACGACGCGCTGCTGGCCAGGGTCGAAGCTGCCGCCGCGGAACTACACGCGGCGGGTTCGCTCCGCTCCGACGCCGCGTTGCGCGAACGGCTGGTGCAGGCGACGACGGTCGAACTCGCACCGGCGCCGGCGAGCACGACGCCATTGTCGCCGCCAGACCTCTACGACCGGGTCCGGGCCAGCACGCTGCTGGTGGCGATCTGGTATCGCTGCCCCGATTGCCCGAACTGGCATGTCACCGCTTCGACCGGTTTCGCGATCGGTGCCGATGGGCTGGTGGCCACCTGCGCGCATGTGCTGGCCGAGGAAGCCGGGCAGCCCTCGGCCTTCGTCGCGATCGCCGATCTGCAGGGTCGGGTCTGGCCGGTGACCGACGTGGTTGCCGCAGATGTCGCGCAGGATCTGTGTGTGCTGCGGTGCGCCGCGAAGTTCACGCCGTTGCCGCTGCGGGCCGGCGCGCGGGTCGGCGAACGGGTGTGGTGCCTGAGTCATCCCGACCATCAGTTCGGCTGGTTCAGCGAAGGCATGGTTGCCCGTTGGCAGCAGCTCCGCGGCGCGCCGGGCGGCACGTCCGACGAGGGCGAACCTGCGCACGGCGTCCGGCCGCCCGCTGGGCCGATCACACGCTGGTTGCAGGTGACGACCCCGTTCGCGCGCGGCAGCTCCGGCGGCCCGATCGTCGATTCGTGCGGCAACGTCGTCGGCATCGCGCAGTCGACCACGACGATCGTGCACGACGAGGAAGCGGACCTCGTCGACACCCAGATGATCGCCTGGAACGCGGCGCCCGCGTCGGTGCTGGCGGCGTTGTGCCGGGCACCCGCGGCGGCGCCGGCGAAGGCGCGGTGACCCGGGGCGACGGCGCGCTCCTACCCGGTGATCGCCTCGACGACCATCCGGAAGAACGTCGCGTCGGCGCCGCCCTCCGTCGCATGCCAGCGCCAGACGATCACCAGTTCGTGTTCGGGGGAGACGAACACCGTGTTGTTGCCGGCGCCGCGGGCGCCAAAGCAGGTCTTCGGCAGACCCGGCCAGTTCTGCTGCCGGGTGTTGAGCCAGAACAGGAAGCCGTAGTCGGGGCCATGTGCACTCGGGGTCAGCGCCGCGCGGACGAACGACGTCGGCAGCAGTTGCCGTTCGCCCCAGGCGCCACCGCGTTGCCACAGCAGGCCAAGCCGCGCCAGGTCGAGCGCGCTGATGTGGACGCCGCCGCCCCAACGCGTGCCGCCGCTGATCGATGGCATCGGTTTGCCGTCGATGTCGACGATCGCATTCTCATAGGGGATCCAGCGCCACGTCGTGGAAGCACCGATCGGCGTCATCACCTGGGCGGCGAACACTTCGGGTACCGGCTCGCCGAAGACGCGCAGCAACGACAGCGCGAAGCGGTTGATCCGGACATCGTTGTATTCGTAGTACGTGCCCGGGTCCTGGCGTTCGCGTGGCTTGCGGACCCCGGCGCCGAACTCGACCGGGTCCAGGAACGCGTGGTCCTTGCCGAACATGACGCCTTGCCACTCGGATTCCTGCTGCAGGTGATGCCGCCAGGTCACCTTGGCGTTGATGCCCTCGTAGCCGCCGTCGTGCACGCGCGCGGCCACCGGCTCGTCGAGATCGCCGATCCGACCGTCGCGCACTGCGATCGCGGTGACCGTGGCCAGCAGGCTCTTGGCCACCGAGTAGGTCGGATCGACCGCCGTGACATCGCCGAACGTCGCCACCAGCTGGCCGCGCCGGACGATCACGCCGTTGGTGTCGGCGCGGGTCTTGGGCATCGGACCGAGCAACCGGCCGAAGATCTGTTCCTGCGTGGCGAAGTCCTTGGGCCAGGGACTCGGCTTCTGCTGCGCAAACGCGATGGCGGCCGCGAGTCGGTCCGCGTCCATGCCGACCGTGGCTGGTTCGACCCGTGGCCAGGCGCCGGCAGGCGGAACGAAGCCGATCGGCTGCAGCGAGGTCGCGAGTGCCACCATCCGCGCCCGCAAGTCGGCATCAGGTTGCCGTTGTCCCGGTCCCAGAACCGCCGTCACGACGTGGGCCCACTCCGTGCCGTCGTGATCGATCTGCGACGCGATATGCCAGACGATGGGGTCGTCACCGTCCCCGTACTCCCACAGCTTGCTGGCGACCGTGCCGGCAGTCGCCGATTGCGGGCTGCCCTTGCCCACGAACGTGCGGTCGCTGATTCCCGGGTCCTTCTCGGTCAGATACTCGACGAGACTCGCCGCTCGCCGGGCCCCGGCTTCTGCTTCTGTGAACGCCATCAGCTGTTGCCAGCAGATTCCCGGCGGCACTGCCTTCCCGGCCGTGCCTGGTAGTTCGAAGCGCAACGGCTCATTGGCGAACGCGAGGTCTGGCTTGCCGCGCACCAGCGTGGGATCGACCTGGCAGCGCAGTGGTGTGCCTTCGAGCAGGTGCCAAGGCGAGTCCTGGGCGGGAAGTGTGCCGACGAGGACGCCGGGCAGCAGCGCCCACAGCCATGCCGTTCGTTCTCTGGTCATGGCCGCATCATGCGAGCGAGCCGAGCGCTGCGACAGGGCGCGCCGGCTTCGACGCGGCTACGCCATCCGTTCGACGTACGCTTCGATCCGGGCCAGGAACTGCTGCGCCAGCGTCGGTCCATGCAGCGTGGCGACCTGCACGCCGTCCTCGTACACCGGGGCGCGCGGTTCCTCGCCGGTCCCCGGCAACGAGATGCCGAGGTGCGCGGCCTTGCTCTCGCCCGGACCATTGACGACGCAACCCATCACCGCGACCTGCAGCGTCGCCGCCTGCGGTATGGTGCGCTTCCACACCGGCATCCGTTCGTGCAGGAACTTCTCGACCTGCTGGCTCAGTTCCTGGAAGTAGGTCGAGGTCGTGCGGCCGCATCCCGGACAGGCGGTGACCTGCGGCAGGAACGGTCGGATCTCCATCGCCTGCAGGATCTGCTGCGCGACGCGGACTTCCTGGGTCCTCGAGCTGCCCGGCTCCGGCGTCAGCGACACCCGGATCGTGTCGCCGATGCCCTGCTGCAGCAAGAGCGCCAGGCCGGCGGTCGAGGCGACGATGCCCTTCATGCCCATGCCGGCTTCGGTCAGGCCGAGGTGCAGCGCGTGGTCGGTGCGGGCGGCGAGTTCGCGGTAGACCCGGGCCAGTTCCTGCACACGCGAGATCTTGACCGAGAGCAGGATGTGGTCGCGCGCCAGGCCGAGTTCTTCCGCCGCCTGCGCCGACTGGATCGCCGAGCGCACCATCGCTTCGAGGAACACCCCGGTGGCGTCCTGCGGCTCGTTCAGCTTCGCATTGGCCTCCATCAGCGAGTTCAGCAGTTCCTGGTCGAGCGAACCGGCATTGACACCGATGCGGACCGGTTTGTCGTGGTCGATCGCGACCTGCACCATGGTCGCGAAGTTGCGGTCGTGGGCAGCGCCCTTGCCGACGTTGCCGGGGTTGATCCGGTACTTGTCGAGGGTCCGCGCGCAGTCCGGGTGCTTCGTCAGCAGGACGTGGCCGTTGTAGTGGAAGTCGCCGATCAGCGGCACCCGCAACCCCAGGTCGTCGAGGCGGCGCCGGATCTCCGGCACCGCGGCGGCGGCTTCCTGCGAATTGACGGTGATCCGCACCAGTTCACTGCCGGCGAGGAACAGCTCGGCGACCTGCGCGGCGGTGGCAGCCGCATCGGCGGTGTCGGTGTTGGTCATCGATTGCACGACGACCGGTGCGCCGCCGCCGACGGTGACGGTGCCGACGCGGACGGGAACGGTTCGTTGACGACAAGGCGCGCGCATGCGGGGGCGGACAGGATAACGTCCGGGGGCGGCGACTTCAGTGCTGCGGGCTGCGCACCGCCGCGTCGCACCAGGCCGCGTCCCGTTCGCCCAGCGCGATCACGTAGCGATGGCGCAGCCGCAGCGGCGTGCCCGGCTGCAGATCATGGGTGAACGTCGCCCCGAAACGACCGTACGGCCGCGTCGACCACAGCACTGGCAGCGGGTTGCCGGCCATTTCGGCGCGGATCACCGTGACCGGGCCGGCAGGCAGGGGCAGCACCGCGGCGATCCAGGCGCAGCCGCGCCAGATGTCGTCGTCGCCGCCTTGTGCGTTCGCGGGCCGCAGGTAGCGGACCGGTTCGGCGCCGGCTTCGGCGAACTGCTGCAAGGCCCGGAACTGCTGGCCCGAGTGCTGCGGATCGCCGGTCAGCCGGACCAGCGAGGTCGTGGCGACCAGTTCGGTGACCAGATCGAGCACGGTGACATCGGGTGCGAGCGCCCGCGCTCGCAGCGCGCGGCGTTCCCGGACGATCGCCTGGCCGTTGCCATCGCGCCACGCGATCACCGCAACCTGCCAGCCCGTGCCCTCGAGGTGCAGGTCGGCGCCGTCGACAAGGTCGACGCACTGCTGGGTCTCGCCCTGGCGGCAGTGCCAGAAGTCCCACCGCCGGCCGCCGCAAGCGACCTGGTTGAAACCGAGGAACAGGCCGCGGTGGTGTTCGTAGTCGCCGCCGATCCCCTTGGTCAGCAACCGGCCGTCGGGCGCGAACACGTGGTGGAACACCTTGCAGGTGTCGAGGTGGC
This sequence comes from Planctomycetota bacterium, assembly GCA_016713175.1. Taxonomy (GTDB): domain Bacteria; phylum Planctomycetota; class UBA1135; order UBA1135; family UBA2386; genus JADJPQ01. The sequence continues at coordinate 140,796 of JADJPQ010000002.1, read as the reverse complement.
GCGCCGGATCGTGCGGCTCCCGGACCAGTCGGGCCGCGAGCCGTTCGCCGGTGTGGACGGCATCGCGATCGACCGCCTCCGGACTGGCGGTACACCCGAGCAGGACCAACGGCAACAGCAGCGCGCGCATCGCCGGAGCATCGCGGGGCGACGGCAGGTTGCAAGCCGGCAGCGATGGCAACGGCAGTTCGGCGAGCCGACCGGTCGGGGATCTTTGCGGTATCCTTGACCTCCCCCGCATTGCACCCGTCCAGCTGTCCCGCACGCATGATCCAATCCCTTCGTACGTGGCTCGTGTCTTTCCTGCTCGTGCCGCTGTCCGCCCAGACCGTCACCGTGACGTTGACGCCGTCGCGCGATGCCACGCTCTATGAAGATCCGAATGGCGCGCTCGCCAACGGTGGCGGCCAGTACGTGTTCGTCGGCCAGAACAGCGCCGGCCTGCGCCGGCGCACGTTGGTGGCGTTCGACATCGCCAGCGTCGTGCCGGACAAGGCGCGCATCGTGTTCGCGGAACTGACGATGGCGATCACCCGCACGTCGGCGACGGCGCCGATGGACCTGGACATCCACCCGGTCCTTGCCGACTGGGGCGAAGGGGCGACCGTCGCCGGCGGCGGCGAAGGCGGGGGCGGTCCGGCGCAGAACGGCGATGCGACCTGGCTGCACCGGGCTTTTCCGGCCACGCCATGGAACACCGCCGGCGGCGATTTCGGCCCGATCAGCGGCCGCTTCCCGGCGCCGACGACCGGGAACGTCGTGTTCGCGACGACCACGTCGCTGATCGGCGATGTGCAGTCGTGGCGCGATCACCCGAACCTGAACTTCGGTTGGCTGATCAAGTCGGACGAGAACCTGGTCAACAGTGCACGCCGGATCGACAGTCGCGAGAACGGTACCGTGGCGAACCGGCCGCTGCTGCGGGTCACCTATCTGCCGCCTGGCAGCGCGCTGTCGGTCGGTCTGGGGTGCATGACCTCCGCCGGCACACCGTTCGTCAACACGGTCCAGGGCCAGGTCGTGCGTGGGCAGATCGGAGCCATGATCTGGAATGGCGGCATTCCCGGCGGCCTGATCGCGCCGCTGCTCTCGGAAGGAATTTCGCCATCGCCGATCGATGTGGCGCCCGGTTGCACGTTCTGGCTGCGACTGGGCAACTTCCCGTCGCTCGGCTTCCGGGTTCTCGACCAGCACGGCGACTACGCCGAAGCGTTCCAGGTGCCGCCGGGAGCGGCGCTGTTCGGCGGGACGTTCGCGATGCAGACGGTGATGATCGACTTTGCGCAGCCGCTCGGGTTCGCGCTGTCGAACGCGTACATGGTCTGCATCGGCTGAGCTCGCCTCAGCCGCGGCGGACGAACGTCCCGCGTTCCTTGTCCTTGACGACGCCGGGGAACTGCAACACGCGGTTGTGCATGGCGACGAAGACCCCTGGCGGCAGCAGCTGCACGGCCAGCATCGCTTCGGTCAGGTTCTGCAGCGAATCGGTGTTGCGCATCACGTAAGGGCGCATCGCGCCGGTCAGCACGATCGGCACGCGCGGCGTGCCGAGCAGTTCGACGAGCCGCTCCCCGGAGTTGGCCAGGCGGTCGGTACCGTGCACGATGACGATGCCGTCGTGGGCTTCGGCCATCGACCCGGCGGTGCGCGCGATCAGGTCATGATCCTGCGCCGTCATGTCCAGGCTGTCCTTGTTCATCAGCGGGATGCGGACGATCTCGACGCCCTGCAACTGCAGGCCGGCGAGCATGACGTCCAGCACCGAAGCGCGGTTGTCGAGCACGCCCTTCAGTTCGTCGTAGGTCTTCTCGATCGTGCCGCCGGTCGAGATCAGGGCGATGCGCTTTGGTCGGTCGTTCACGGGCTGGTCGCGGGAGGGCGCAGCAGCATGGCCGGGCCCCGGCGGCGCTGGCAAGCATGGTCCGGGCGAGCCGCCAAACCACCGTTCGCATGGCCGGATGGCGGCGCGATTGCTACAACTCGGCGCCGATGAGGCCCGTGGTGCATCTGCCCGACACGCGAACGCTGCAGCAGGTGTTCACGCTCAAGTATGGCCCGCCGGACCGCCTCGGCCAGGGGCCACGGCTCCGGCGCCGCTACGACTACCACACGCCGGATGATTGGTACGAAGCGGCGGTCGCAGCGCTGGTGGTGCCGGGGTTGCGCTGGCTCGATGTCGGTTGCGGACGGGAACTGCTGCCCAACAACCAAGCGCTCGCGAAGATCCTGGCCGGCCGATGTTCGCGCCTGGTCGGTGTCGACCCCGATCCGACGCTACTGGAGAACCCGTACGTGCACGACCGGGTCGCCGCCACGATCGACGACTACGATGGCCAGCACGCGTTCGACCTGGTGACGTTGCGGATGGTCGCCGAACACATCGCCGATCCGGAGCGTTGCGTGCAGGCGGTGCAGCGGGCCTTGGCGCCCGGCGGCTTGGCGCTGATCTACACGGTGTTTGCGGGCTCGCCGATGCCGTTGCTGACGCGGTTCTGTCCGATGCCGGTTCGCCATCGGGTCAAATCGTTCCTGTGGGGGACGTCACCGAAGGACACGTTCCCGACCTGCTTCCGGATGAACACGCGCGGCCGGCTGCAGCGGTTGTTCGCCGGCGTCGGCATGACCGAGGCGGCGTTCCTGCGGCTCGACGATTGCCGGACGTTCTCGCGGTTTCCGTGGGCGAACGAACTCGAGCTGCGCGGGCGCGCCTTGTGCCGCGTGTTCGGGCTGCCGTACCCGGAGCACAACCTCTTGGGCTACTATCGGCGGCCCTGAGCCTGCATCCCCACCTGCCGATGAACGGTGGCAGCGCCTTGCCTGGCGCCTGCTGACAGTCGGCGGCAGCATCGGCACCCGCACTCGTTCCCAGCTCGCTCCGGTCCTCTTCGCTTGCACGAGCGCCGCGTCATCTTCACCATGTCGCGGTTGCGGTCCGGCACCCGTTGGCCCAACCGTCCGCAAGCCCGCGATCGGGTGGCGAAACGGGTGACGAAACGCCCGTTGCTCGACGGCGGCAACGACGCACGGCACCGTGCCAGTGACGGTTGCGAGTCAGAGACGAACCGGACATGAAGTTCCAGGACTACTACCAGACCCTCGAAGTCGGCCGCACCGCGACCGCCGACGAGATCAAGCGCAGCTACCGCCGCCTCGCCAAGGAATGGCACCCCGACCGCCATCCGCCCGCCAAACGCAAGGCCGCCGAGGAACGCTTCAAAGCGATCGCCGAAGCCTGGGAAGTGCTGTCCGACCCCGAGAAGCGCAAGCGCTACGACCAGCTCGGCGAACACTGGCGCCACGGCCAGGACTTCGCGCCGCCGCCCGGAGAAAGCGGGCCATTCCGCAACGTCTCGCCCGAGGAGTTCATGCGGATGTTCGGTGGCGCCGGCGGCGGTGCGCGCGGCGGCGGCGCCGGCGGCGGGTTCTCGGACTTCTTCGCGCAGATGTTCGGCGACCTGTTCCAGAAGCAGGGGCAGGGCGGCGGCGGCGGTCCGTTCGCGTTCGGCGGCGCGCCGGGCGGCGGTCGCCGCGCCGGCCAGCGCGGCGCGGATGTCGAGGCGAGCCTCGAACTGACGGTCGGCGAAGCGCTGCTCGGCGGCAAGAAGTCGCTGGCGCTGCAGGCCAGCGTGCCGTGCGAACAGTGCGATGGCGAAGGCCGGCTCGAGCGGCATGTGTGCCCGGCGTGCGGTGGCCTGGGACAACAACGGCGCGACAAGACCGTCGACCTGACGATTCCCAAGGATGTCCGCAACGGCCAGGTGTTGCGGTTGCGCGGCCTCGGCGAGCCCGGCGATGCCGGCGCCGGCGACCTGCTGCTGCAGATCGAACTGGTCGCCGACGACGTCTACCGGCTCCGCGGCGAGGATGTCGAGGCCGATGTCGTGATCGCGCCGTGGGAAGCGCTGGCAGGGGCGAAGGTCGAGGTGCAGGTTCCCGGCGGCGTCGCCACCGCCAGGATCCCGGCCGGTGCACGCGCCGGCAGCCGGTTGCGGCTGCGCGGTCAGGGCCTGGTCAAGGACGACGGCGGGCGGGGCGATCTGCTGCTGGTCGTCCGCCACGGCCTGCCGGAGACGCTGACGCCGCGGCAGCAGGAACTGCTGGCCGAACTGGCGCGCGAGGGTGGTGTCGTTCGCGGCGGCGCCGCCCGCGGCTGAAGGCTTCGGGCGAAATCGGTCGTTCGACGCGCAGCAGGAACCGTCGTGCCGCGGTATCGTTGCCGTCGGCGATCGTGCTGGAACGACGTCGAACCGTGCCATGAAGGAACCGCTGATGCGCTGCGGCGCTGCGTTGTTGTTGCTCGCTGCCCTGTCCACCGCGCTGACCGCCCAGGCGACGGTCAAGTACGAGAACCCCGATCTCGGCTACCGGATCTCGGTGCACAAGTCGCTGAAGGCGATCCCGACCGAGCCGAACGAACGGCAGATCCTCGCCAAGTGGCAGGAGCTCGGCGAGAAGACCGGCGTGCTCGACCGCAATCCGAACACGCTGCTGCTGGTCCGGATCAAGAAGGCCACGGGGCCGACGACCGGGCCCGATCAGCCGGAGGGGGACAAGCCCGACGAACCGGAGAAGTCGCTGCGCGACGAGGCGACCGAACAGTTGAACTCGGCGACGACGGTCGAGGAGTTCCTGAAGAAACGCAGCTACAAGAACGAGCTGAAGCCGGTGACCGGCGAGAAGGCCGTCAAGAGCAAGCAGAAGCTCGACTACGTCGTCCAGCACCTGCCGTCCGACGAAACCGGCAAGAACGCGGTGCCATCGCTGATCCGCAGCTACATGCTGGAGGATGCCGGCGAGTTCTTCGGGTTGGTGGCGCTTGGCCGCTGGGACAAGGAGTGGGCGGACATCGTGCTCGACGCGGCGAAGAGCCTGGAACGGATCACGCTCGGCACCAACACCGCCGCCGGCGAGAGCTCCGCCGACCTCGAGCATCAGGGCTTCCGCGACCAGGTGCGCAAGAAGCTGGTGAAGGGCTGGCAGGCGTACGACACCGAGCACTACATCTTCGTCACCAACTCGACCAACAAGAAGCTGATCGACCAGATCCTGGTCGACCTCGAGCTGATGCGTTCGGCCTATCTCGAGCGCTTCCCGCCCGCACCCGGCGTCGACATGGACTCGGTGATCTCGGCGGTGCGGTTCTGCACCACCTACAAGGACTACCAGGCCTACGGTGGTCCGGCCGGCACCGGCGGCTACTGGAACTACATGGACGAGGAACTCGTGCTGGTCGACGTCATGTCGCTCGGCAAGGAGATCATCAAGGCGAACCCCAACCTCGAGAACATCCAGGTGCTGGACGTGCTCTACCACGAGGCCATGCACCAGTACTTCTACTACGCCAACGGCCAGCTGGCGCCGGCGTCGTGGTTCAACGAGGGCTTCGGTGAGGTGTTCGGCGGCGCGGTGCCCGACCGCAGCAAAGGCGCGATCGCCAAGATCGATCGCAACCGCTTCCGGATGGCTTGGATCAAGCGGCAGCAGGCGGCCAAGAGGTGGCCGGACCTGCGGGTGCTGCTGAAGATGGCCCAGTACGAGTTCTACGGCGCCAGCTCGCTGCAGAACTACGCGTTCGGTTGGGCGTTCTGCTTCTTCCTCGAGCAGCAGCGCAAGGACCCGAAGGGCAACAAGGACTGGGGCGAGATCCCCGACCGCTACCTGGCCAATCTGCGCGCCGCGACCCAGAAGAAGCGCGAAGAGCTGAAGATCGGCGAGGACGACAAGAAGTGGCTGTCGTTCTGGGAGACCGAGATCCAGAAGGACGCGTTCGAGGCGACGTTCAAGGGCATGGACCTGGTGGCGCTGGAGAACGCCTGGATCGATGCGATGAAGAAGTGGAAGTGACGGCGCCGCCGTTCACCTGCCGCTGACCTTCGCCAGCTCGGTGTCGAGCAGATCGTCGATCCAGGTGCGCACGTCGTGCAACTGCGTGCGGGCCTGCTCCTGCAGCGCGCGCGCCGTCGGATCGTCGCGCAACACCCGGTCGGTCTCGTCGAGCACTTTGCTGCGATCACTGCCGGCCAGGGCCTTCTGCAGGGCGACGGCGTCGAAGCCATGCCGGGCCCATAGATATTGGCAGCGCGGCAGCAGCGCCGTCCACGCCGGATCGAGGTCCGGCTGGGCATGCACGAACGCGGCGGCCAGGGCCAGGCGCAGCGACCGGGCCGCGCGGTGTTCGGCGAACGCATCCTGGATCTGCCGGTAGATGCGGTCGCGGCGACGGCCATCGGGGATCGGCGAGACGAACGACTCGGTCGTCAGGATCGTGCGCGCGAACGCGATCACATCGACGTCGGGCATCTCCAGTTTCTTGCCCGACGACCAGGCTGCGAACATCGTGACGCCTTCGAACACCAGGCCGTTGCGATCGGCGTACAGATGTTCGAACCACTGGGCCAGTTGTCGTTGCCGCGGCTCGTCGTCGAGGGTCTCCAGGATCTGCGCCACTGCATGATCGGTCGCCGGCAGGTAGCCGTGCGCCAGGTTCGCGAACATCGCGTCGTCATCGGGTTCGGCGCCGACCCGGACGGCTTTGCCGGTTGCCCATTCGAAGTCGACGGTGCGCCGCAGGTCGGTCAGGAAACGCGGCGCTTGCATGCCGGCGGTGGCCTGCCGATGGCGGCCGTCCCCTTGGCGGACCAGCGTGCGCGCGGGCGCCACGGGCGCAAACACCTTGGGGTCGAACCACGTCGCCGCCGACGGCTTGCCGTAGCTGGCCAGTCCGCGTTCCCTGCCGACGATGCGCTGCACGGCTTCGTGGGGCTCGCGCTGCATCCGCCGCAGGATCGCGCGCACGACCGCAGTGCGCTGCTCCGGGGCCAGCGCCGTGTAGGCCTGCAACCGGCTGGCTGGCGACGGTGTCGCGCTGTCGCCGTTCTGCGCCAGCGCACCGGCGCCGAGTGCCAGCGCGATGCCAAGGCACCACGGTCGACGCCGCGTCACTTGCCGGCCTCCGAGGCGACCGCCCGGCTGCGATGCCGCAGCACCTGGCCCGGCCGCGCCTTGGTGACCGTGTCGTTCTCGACGACCGTCACGCCGGCGACCAGCACGCGATCGATACCCACCGGCGACAGCATCGGTTCCGACCAGGTGGCGCGATCGGCCACGGTGGCTGGATCGAACACCACGAGGTCGGCATGGGCTCCGACGGCGATCGTGCCGCGATCCTGCAAGTCGAACGCGGCCGCCGGGATCGCTGTCATCTTGCGGACCGCGAGCGGGAGACTCAGGATCTTCTGGTCACGAGCGTAGCGACCGAGCACGCGCGGGTTGTTGCCGGCACCGCGCGGGTGCGGCTTGTCGCCGCCGACGTCGATCCGGATGCCGGCGTCGGAGGCGATGCCGATCCAATCGGCCGCCAGGAACGTCGCCACGTCGGCCTCGCCGATGGCGTGGTAGACCATCGACACGCGTTTGGGGACCGCCGCCGCGAACAGGTCGATCGCAGTCTGCGCCTGGGCGTTGCGGTCGTCGCTGCCGTGCAAGCGCCTGGCGGCTTCCGGGATGGTGAGGCCGGACAGTTCGGGATGGCCGGCGGCGCTGGCGATCCGGCAGTAGCGGAAGTCGCCGAAGCCGACGCGGTCCATGGTCGCGAACAGGGCGTCGCGCATCCGTTCGCGGAACGCGGCATCTTCGCGCAGCCGCTTGCCGAACGCTTCGCGGCCGATCGCCAGTGCGTCGGTCGGAAACAGCACGTCGAGACCGGTGGAACTGGCGTCGTAGGCGTACTGATCGGCGGTGACCGTCTGACCGTCGGCGCGGGCCCGCACCAGCAGGGCCAGAACCTCCCCGGCGCGGCCGTGGTTGGGCTTGCCGGTGCACTTGATGTGCGACACATGGACGGGCAACGCGGCTTCGCGCCCGATCCGCAGCAGTTCGGCGATCGAGTCGACGATGTGGTCGTTCTCGTTGCGCATGTGGCTGACGTAGCGGCCGCCGTGCGTGGCGACGACCTTGGCCAGCGCGATCAGTTCCTCGGTGGTCGCGTACGTGCCGGGCACATAGATCAGGCCGGTCGACATGCCGAAGGCGCCGGCGCGCATCGCCGCATCGACCTTCTGGCCCATGGCCGCCAGTTCGTCGGCCGTCGGCGCGCGGTTCTCGGAGCCGAACACCTGCGAACGGATGGTGCCGTGGCCGACGAGGCTGCCGTAGTTGAGGCCGATGCCGCCCTGTTCGAGCCGGCGCAGGTGCGCGGCGAGATCGGGCACCGAACTGCCGCAGTTGCCGGTGATGATCGTCGTGACGCCCATCCGGACGAAGTTGTCGCAGGTCGGCAGCCGGACGATGTCGGTGTCGACGTGGGTGTGCAGGTCGATGAAGCCCGGGGCGATCATGCGGCCGGTCACGTCGATCGTTTGCGTCGCGGTCCGACCGGCGAGGACGGCGATGCTGGCAATGCGGCCGCCGCGGACGCCGAGGTCGGCGCGGACCGGGTCGCCGCCGGAGCCGTCGATGATGGTGCCGCCGGCGAGGACGAGGTCGAACTCGGGGGTCGGCTGGTCCTGCTGCGCCGGGACCAGCGCTGCCATCGCGACCAGCAGCAAGGGACCGAAGACGATACGCATGCCGGGATGGTAGGTCGAGGCGGCCGCGATGTCGCCGGCGACCGTCGCGCAACCCTCATGGATCCTTCATGTCGTCTTCATGAGTTGGGTGATTCTCTTGTTGGTCGGGCACGCCACGGCTTGTTCCAAGAAGCTCCGATGAGGAGACGATCAAGAATGCGGCGCCCCGTTGTGACCCCCGGAGTTCCGCCCATGCGTGTCCTCGCCCTGGCCCTGTTGTTGGCCCTGTCGCCCGAGCCGCCGTCGCCGACGGCCGGCCACGTCCCGGAGCCGTTCCCCGAGACGATCCGGTTCGCCGTCACCGAGATCGTCGGTCTCGAGCACCTGCAGAGCGAATGGGGTGCGTTTGCCGCGGCGATCGAACAGGCCTGCGGCATGAAGATCGAGTTCTACCCGGTCACCAACCGGGCCGCGGCCGCCGAGGGACTGAAGTTCAAGCGCGTCGATTTCGTGCTGACCGGGCCGGCGGAATACGTGGTGATGAAGAAGCGGTCCGATGCGCGGCCGGTGGTGGGCTTCTCGCGACCGGACTACTTCTCGGCCGTGATCGTGCTGGCCGATTCGCCGTACCAGACCGCCAAGGATCTCGCGGGCAAGAAGGTGGCGTTCGCCACGGTCGGTTCCACGTCGGGTCACCTCGGACCGATGCAGCTGATCGCCGATGCCGGAGTCGACCCGGCGCAGTACGAGCCGCTGCACCTGCTGACGCCGGTGGCGTTCGAAGCGCTGAAGCGCGGGGATGTCGCGGCGATGGGGCTCGGCGCCGAGAAGTTCGCCAAGCTGCGCGACGAAGACGCGAAGAAGGGCGGGCCGCAACCGGGACACTACCGGGTGATCCTGCGCGGGCGGGATCTGCCGCACGACGTGCTGCTCGCCGGGGCGCACGTCGCCGAAGATTGCGTGGCGAAGGTTCGCAAGGCGTTCGTCGAGCAATCCGACGCGTTGATCCAGGGCATCCTGCAGGGTGCCGACAACAAGAAGCGCTACGGCGGCATGAAGTTCATCCCGACCGTCCGCGACCAGGACTACGACTACGTCCGGTCGATGTACAAGACCGCGGGTTATCCCGAGTACTCGGAGTTCCTCGAGAAGTGACTGCCATCGCCGTAGGCGCGGACATCGCCCTGGCGGTGCGCGGACTCAGGAAGTCGTTCCAGGGTGGGCGGGTGCCGGTACTGCAGGATGTCACGCTCAGCATTCGATCCGGGGAGCGGGTGGCGCTGCTCGGCGCCAATGGCTGTGGCAAGAGCACGCTGCTCCGCTGCATGCTCCGGTTGATCGAACCGGATGCCGGCACCGTCGACATCGGCGGAGTCCAGGTCACCGGTCTGCGCGGCCGGGGGTTGCGTCGAGTCCGCGCCCGCGTCGGGCTGGTGTTCCAGAAGCACAACCTGGTGCCGCGGTTGTCCGTGCTGACCAACGTGCTGCACGGCGCGTTGGCCCGCGGGCTGTCGTTCCGGGTCTGGCGACAATCGTGGGCGCCGGCAGCCGAACGCGAACGGGCACTGACGTGTCTGGACATGGTCGGGCTCGCGCATCTGGCCGACCGCCGGGCCGGCCAGCTGTCCGGCGGGCAGTCGCAGCGGGTCGCGATCGCCAGGGCGCTGATGCAGCAGCCGACGACGATCCTCGCGGACGAACCGGTGGCCAGCCTGGACCCGGTCGCCGCCGACGAGGTGATGGAGATGTTCTGCCGTCTGGTCGGGCAGCAGGGTCTGACCCTGGTATTCGTGTCGCACAACCTCGAGCACGCGGTGCGCTACGCCGACCGGCTGATCGCGCTGCGGGCCGGGCGCATCGAGCGCGACGTGCCGGCGACCGGAGTGCAAATCGAGGAACTGCGGGGGTTGTATGAGTGAGTCCCATGGCCGCTTGCCGGCCCGCTGGTCGTGGCCGCGGCCCGGCAGCCTGTTGACGTTCGTCGCGTTGCTGGCGTTCCTGGCCTGGTCGTTGGCGATGCTGAAGATCCGGCCGGGGGAACTGTGGGACGGCTTCCCGGCGATGCTCGAAGTGCTCGGTCAGATGCGACCCAACTGGGATCGCTTCGTGCCGATCTCCTGGCGGATGCTGGAGACCCTGCAGATGGCGTTGGTCGGGTGCGCGATCGGCGTCGTGTTGTCGGTACCGGTGGCCGTCCTGGCGGCGAAGAACCATGCCCCGAACCGCTTCGTGCACGCGCTCACGCGTGGGCTGGTGACGTTCGTTCGAACCGTGCCGGACCTGGTCTGGGCGCTCTTGTTCATCGTCTGGGTCGGGCTCGGACCGTTCGCGGGTGTGCTGACGCTGGTGGTCGAGACGATCGGCTTCTGTGGGCGGTTCTTCGCCGACGCCTTCGAGGAGACGGACCAGGGGCCGCCGGAGGCACTGACGGCCATGGGCGCGCGCAACGTCAGTGTGTTCGCCTGTGCGACGTTGCCGGCGGCGTTGCCGGCGATGACGAATACGGCATTGTTCGCGGTCGAGAAGGCCGTGCGCGCGTCGGTGGTCCTTGGTCTCGTCGGTGCCGGCGGCATCGGTGTCGAGCTGAAGACCGCCATGGAGATGTTCCAGTACGACCGCGCGTCGATGATCATCGCCTACGTGTTCGCGATGGTGTTCGCGGTCGAGCGCCTGAGCGGCTGGCTGCGCAGCCGGATCTGAAGCCGCGCGCCGGTCGCCGAGCCGATGACCAGGCGGACCGTTTTTTTCGTGCGGAGTGAAACCCCGTACGTCGGCGTTCCTAGTTGAGGGCGTCCGGCGGCCGGAGTGCTCCTGCCGCCGGACACAAACGAGGCTCTCCACTGAGGAGAAGCGAACACGGTGTTCGCGACTCCGGGGGCGAGGTGGAGAGCCCTCTTTATTGTACCGGGGCCGCCTCGACGGCGTCGACCCCCACGCGAGCTTCACGCTGCCGTGTTCGCCAGCCGCCCTGCCGGTGCGTAGTCTCCCCGCCATGAGGCTACGCACGCTGTCGTTGTTCTACTTCGCGCTGCCGGCTCTCGCCCAGGAAGCCAAGGCAGTCGCTCCGACCCAGGATCCCGCGCCGGTCTCCACGGTGCCGTTGGCACCGGGGTTGTCGTTTGCGGACTCGATGACGATCCGTTCGCCGATCGACTTCCTGCGCGGTCCGCCGATCCGGCCCGCCGAGGGGCTGGTGTCCGCCGTCGTCGAGATCCCGACCGGTGCCACCGAGAAGTGGGAGGTCAAGCTCGACGGCGTGATGCGCTGGGACATCAAGAACGGCAAGCCGCGGTTCGTCCAATACCTCGGCTACCCGGCCAACTACGGCATCGTGCCGCGGGCACTGCTCGGTCGCGACCAGGGCGGTGACGGCGATCCGCTCGATATCCTGGTGCTCGGCCCGTCGTTGCCGCGCGGCACCGTCATCGCCGTCAAGGTCCTCGGCACGATCCGGCTGATCGAGAATGGCGAGAAGGACGACAAGCTGATCGCGGTGACGCCGGATTCGCCGTTGGCGGATGCGGATTCGGTCGGCGAACTCGACGAGAAGTACCCGGGCATCACGTCGATCCTGCAGACCTGGTTCGAGGGCTACAAAGGGCCCGGTGCGCTGACCTGCAAGGGCTTCGGCGGGCGCGACGAAGCCGCGGCGTTGATCCAGGCGTCGGAGAAGTCGTTCGCGACGGCGGAGGCGGCGGCCAAGGAGGCAGCGAAGAACGCGCCGACCGGCAAGGAAGCGGGCAAGTAGTCGCGCTCGTCGCGCGTCACTCGTGCCGCAGCGCCTCGACCGGATCCATGTTCGCCGCGCGCCACGCCGGGTAGATCCCGAACACGACGCCGACGGCCGCCGAGATTCCGAACGCCAGCAGCACGTGCTGCGGCAGCACGTCGGTCCGCTGGTCGAAGAAGCGCGTGATCAGGTCGGGGATCAGCAGGCCCAGGCCGACACCGACCAGGCCACCAAGGGCCGAGAGCACGCCGGCCTCGACCAGGAACTGCTGGATGATGTGCTTCTTCTTGGCGCCGAGCGCCCGCCGGATGCCGATCTCGCGCGTCCGTTCGGTCACCGTCGCCAGCATCACGTTCATGATGCCGATGCCGCCGACCAGCAGGCTGATGCTGGCGATCACCGCGAGCACGATGTTGAACATCCGCTTGCTGGCCTCTTCCTGCTTCAGCAGTTCGAGCGGCACGGTGATCTCGACGTCGCCAGCCTTGACGTGCGGCGCCATGCCGCCGATCGCCGGATCGGACTTCGGCAGCAGCATGTCGCGCAGCACCGCGGCCGCCGACTCGACCTCTTCCGAAGTCTCCAGGCGGACCTTGATCTCGTGCAGTTCGACCGCCTCGAAACGGTTGGTCGACAGGTTGCGCACCGTGTCGCCAAAGCGCCGCCGTGAACTGGTCATCGGCACGAACGCGCATTCGTCGTAGGTGGTGCCCGATGCCCCGGCCGCGCGACCCTGGTACTCGAGCACGCCGATGATGCGGAAGCGGTCCTCGGTGCCCGCCAGCACCGTCTGGTCGATCGGGTTCTCCAGCGGGAACAGCGCGCGCGCCAGACTGGCGCCGAGCACGCAGACGTTCGCCTGGCGCGACAGGTCGAGGTCGGTCAGCCAGCGACCCTCGGCGATCTGCATGTTGGTCACCGGCAGGAACGCGGGTTCGGTGCCGATCACGATCGAGCTGACCCAGTTCTCGCTGCGCATCAAGCCGCGCTGGACTTCGCGAACGCGCACCACCGTCGCGGACGGCAGGGCGTCCGCGATCCGGTCGGCTTCCTTGTAGAACAGACCGTAGCCGAGGATGCTCATGCCCGAGCTGCTCGAGCTCTGCTGGGTCTCCTCGGGCTTCTTGCTGCGGATCAGTACGTTGGTGACGCCCATGTCGCGGAAGCGCATCAACGCGTCCTGGCTGGCGCCTTCACCGACGGCGAGCATCGCGATCACCGACGCGACGCCGAACAGGATGCCGGCGGTGGTCAGCGAGCTGCGGAGCTTGTGCAACAGCAGGCTCTTCAGGCCGAGCCGGATCGTCCGCCCGAGATCGCCGATCACGAGGGCACCGCCTGCGTCTTGCGGTTGTCGACGAAGCACTCGACCGTGCCGTCCTTCAGCCACAGCGTCCGGTCGGCGCGTTCGGCGACCTTGGCGTTGTGGGTGACGATGACGATGGTGACGCCTTCGGCCCGCAGTTCGTCGAGCAGGTCGAGGATCTCGCGTTCGGTGTTGGAGTCGAGGTTGCCGGTCGCCTCGTCGGCGAGCAGGAACAACGGGTCGTTCATCAGGGCGCGGGCGATCGCGACGCGTTGCTGCTGCCCGCCGGACAGTTCCATCGGCTTGTGGTCCAGCCGGCCGGCGAGGCCGACGCGCGTCGCCAGATGTTCGGCCTTGGCCCGTGACTCGGGGCCGATCCGGCCCTGGTAGAACAGCGGCACTTCGAGGTTCTCGAGCACCGTCAGCTGCGGGATCAGGTTGAACGACTGGAAGATGAAGCCGATCTCGTGGCCACGGACCTCGGACAGCGCGTCGTCGGACAGTCGCGACACGTCGCGGCCGCCGACCAGGTAGGCGCCCTGCGTGGGCCGGTCGAGGCAGCCGAGGATGTTCAGCATCGTGCTCTTGCCCGAGCCCGAGCGGCCCATGATCGCCAGGTAGTCGCCTTTCTTGACCTGGACGGACACGCCGGCGAGCGCCTTGACGACGTTGTCGCCCATCACGTAGTGACGGTGGACGTCGACGAACTCGGCGATGACGGGGCGGGAGTCGGTCATGCGATCGACTCAGTTGCCGCCGCGGTTGCCGCGGCCGCCGCGTTCGCCGCGCTCCTCGTTGCCGGCGCCGCCCTGGCCGTTGCCACCGCCGGGGCCATTGCCTCCGCCGGGGCCATTGCCACCGCCGTTGGTGCGACGTGGCATCAGCGTCCGCATCTTGTCCGCGAGTGCCTGCGCCTCCTCGAGTTTGTTGGCTTCGAGGGCAGCACGCAGCGCACTTACGTTGTCCTCGATGCTCTGGGCGCGCTCCGGGTCCGAGTCGCGCAGCCGGTCGATCATGCCCTGCCACATCGTGAGGCGCTGCTCGCGATAATTGGTCAGTTCTTCCGGGGTCATCTCCGCGAACTTCTTGGTCGGCCCCATGCCGCCCGGTCCGCGCTGCCGGCCGTTGCCAGTGCCGCCCTGGCCGTCGCGGTTGCCGTCGGCGGGGCCATTGCCTTGGGGCGAAGGCGCGGTCTGGTTGCCCGACGAGGTTGCCAGCGGAGCTGGCGTCGGCAGCGCCGGCTGCTCGAACTTCGGTTCGTCGATCCCGGGCGGTGGCGTCAGGTAGACGACGTCGCCCTCGGCGATGCCCTTCTTGATCTCGACTTGTTCGGCATTGTGGTGGCCGACGGTGACCTCGACCGCCTTTGGCCCGGTCGCCGTTTTCGTCCAGACGTAGTTGACCGAGCGATCGCGCCGGACTGCCTGCAGCGGCACCGCCAGGGTGTCCTTGATCGTGTCGACGACGACCGTCACGGCCGCCGCCATGCGCGAACGCAGCGTCGCGTCCGGGTTGTCGCTGTCGAGTTCGACGACCGTGGTGTAGACCTTGCGGTCGCTGCTCATCCAGCCACTGTTGGAGTCGGCGGTCGGCGCGACGTTGGT
The DNA here is from genome assembly GCA_016713175.1 of Planctomycetota bacterium. Classification (GTDB taxonomy): domain Bacteria; phylum Planctomycetota; class UBA1135; order UBA1135; family UBA2386; genus JADJPQ01. Next base: position 125,649 of record JADJPQ010000002.1, on the reverse strand, counting down.
GACGCGGCCGGTGAACGTCTCGCCGACCCGGGCTTCGACCTGGATGTAGGCCGGCTGACCGATCTTGACCATCGCCACCTGCGCCTCCTGGACCTTCAGCACGCAGCGCATCTTGGTCGTGTCCGGCAGCACGATCAGCTCCTGGCGTTCGCGCACCTGGACGCCCTCGCGCACCGCTTCGCCCCCGCGGCGGTCGCGATCGATGCGCGCGTAGACGACCAGGCCCGGCGTCGGCGCATACATGATGGCGCTGTTGATCTGCCGGTCGAGGTTCTCCAGCCGCTCCTTGGCCAGCTTGAACTCCAGGTCCTTGCTCTGCAGTTCGCTGTCGGCCTTGGTGACCGCTGCATCGTTGGACGCGAGCACGCGTTCGAGTTCGAGTCGCGCGTTGGCGCGATCGTCCTCGAGCTTGATGCGCTCCTTGGCGAGTTCGTAGTTGATCAGCAGGTCGAGGTCATTCCACGCCAGCGTGACCTTGGACGATTGGCTCTGCCAGGCGAGCCGGTCCTTCTCGAGTTCGTTGCGGGTGATGAACGACTTGCTGGCGAGCTTCTCGCTGTAGCCGAAGGTGTCTTCCTTGACCTTCAGGTCGGCCATCGCCAGACGGATCTGGTCGACCTGCTGCAGCACCTTGTTGGCCAGGTCGCCCATGTCGCGCTGCAGCCCGCCGATGGCGTCGCCTTCGACGGCCAGCAGCTCATGCAACTTGTCGACCAGCGGCTTGTAGTTGCGCGGATCGATCTGCTTGACCAGCATCGTGGGCGGCGGCGTGTCGCCGGTCTTGGCGCTGGCATCCGCCGGCACTGCCGTTGGCCCGCTGTCCGGCGCCGTGTTGACCAGTTCGCCGAGCTTCTTCACCATCTCGGCGTTCTTGCCCTCGTCGGAGCCGGTGGCTTCCGAACGGCGGCCGAGCAGCTTGTCGAGTTCCATCTCGGCGATGCGGAGCTGCGATCGCGCGGTGTTCTCCTTGGCGACCAGCTCCTTCTGCAGGATCTCCTTCTCCTTGCGCGCCTGCGCCAGTGCGGCCTCGGCCTTGCCGACCGAGATACCCTGTGTGCCGCGCTTCTCGGTCAACTCGCTGACGTCGAGTTCGACCAGCTTGTCGCCCTTCTGGACGTAGCTGCCTTCCGGGATGATGAAGATCACCGTCGACTGGCCTTCGACCTCGGAGCGCACGATCGTCTCGCGCTGCGCCTGCATCTCGGCGTTCTCCTTGACCGTGATCTGCAGGTCCTTCTTGACGATCCGGTAGAGGTTGGGATCGGGCTGCGCCGGACCCGAAGAGTCGCCGCAGGCCGCGAGCGCAGCCAGCACGGCGGCATACAGGATGGCCGGTCGGGCGATCGGGCGAGGGAAGCGGACGTGGTTCATGGTTCAGTCTTCCGTGGAACGCAGCTGCGGAATCGGCAAGGCCGGGTCGAAGCGCAGTCCCTTGGGTTCGAGAGCGATGCCTTCGAGGTCGCGCAACAGCTCGAGTCGCGCGACCTGGTAATCGACGATGGCGGCGGTGACATCGAGCTGCGCCTGCAGCAACGAGTCCTGGGCGTCGAGCTTTTCGAGCGCCTGCACGCGGCCGGCGGCGTAGAGATCGGTGGTTGCCTCGACGCGTTGCTCGGCGAGGCTCAGCGCCTGCTGCTGGATCCGATAGCGGTCCAGCGCGCTCTGGATGTTGCGCAGCGCCGCGCGGACGTCGGCCGCGATCTGGTCCTCGCTCTGTTCGCGGCTGCGGATCGCCAGGTCGAGCGAGATCAGCGACGAACGGTAGGCGTTGCGTTCGGCGAGCTTGTCGAGCGCCAGGTCGAGGTCGAAGCCCGCCGACCAGTTGATCCGCGACCAATCGAGGTTCAGGCCGGGGCCCGTTTCGGCGGGCACGGCCAGCGCGGCGCTGAAGTCGAGGCCGATGCCGAGTGCGTCCTCGGAGACCATGACCCTGCGGCCGGCATCCTCGACTTCGTCGACCGTGGTCCGGTGATCGAAGCGCCGCTGCAACGCCAGGGCGATCGCGTCGCCCTCGGTCAGCGTCTCTTCGGTCACGCCGGCCTGGCGCAGCCGTTGGAGTTCCTGTGGATCCAGGGCGATCGCCGCGGTGACCGGCAGGCCGAGCGTGATCTTGAACCGGTCGAGCGACGTCTGCAGGCGGTTGACCGCCGAGACGCGCTGGGTGTCGGCCGAGAACTCGCTCTGCTTGGCGCGACCGAGGTCGGTGATCGTCCGGCGCCCGGCTTCGTAGAGCGCATCGATCTGTTCGCGCGACAGTTGCAGGCTCTTGTGGTTGGCCTCGACGTTGGTCAGGTCCTCCATCTGCTGCACGATGGCGTAGTAGTCGGTGACCACGCGGACGGCGAACTCGGCGCGGAAGCGCTCGAATGCGCGGGTCTGGTAGACGACTTCGCGTTCGGCCTGCGTCAGCGGCTCGCGGACGATCCGGCGGCCGGCGCCGGCGAGCAGCGGTTGCGTCAACGTCAGGTTGAGGATCGAGCTGCCGTCGAAGCTGCCGCCGTGGATCAACGAGCGCAGGAACGTGTTGACGAAGCTGGCGACGATCCGGGTGCCGGCCGTGCCGGCGACCGACCCGGACAGGTTGTCGCGCAGCGAAGCGTCGACCTCGGTGTCGCTGACGCCCGAGACTTCACCCGAGCCGCCGAAGTCGAAGCGCAGCGCGAAATCATGCTGGCTGCGGGTCAGGCTCAGCGCCGCCAGGTAGAGCTGTTCCTTCTGGCGCTGGAAGTCGCGGCTGTTCTCGGCGGCGACGTCGAGTGCCTGCACCAGGCTCAGCGCGACCGGCTCGTTGCTGGTCAGCAGCCGCGTCCGCAGCGTGTCGACCGGACGTTCGAGCGGAAACGTCTTCCTGGTGCCGGTGACCTCGCCGGCAGTGCGCTCGAGGATGTCGTAGACCTGACGATCGGCATCTTCGCGGTTGGCATCGCCCGACCAGCAACCGGCCGCCAGCAGGCAAAGGAACGGCACGGACGCCCGTCGGGACCGAATTGGCTGACTACGAGGAACTGGCACGATCCGAGGCATTTACGATTCGATCGCCGGCGGTCGCCAGCGCTTTTTTCTCCACGAAGCAAGGCTTGCCAATAGGATACGACTCCTGGCGGCGGTTCTGGTTCTTCCTGGTCATCCCGGGGGGCATGGTCTCCATCCTGATCACCGCGGGTCCGACCCGCGAGCACATCGATGACGTGCGCTTTCTCTCGAACGGCAGTTCGGGCCGGATGGGGTGCGCCCTGGCTGCGGCTGCCCGGGCGGACGGCCACCGCGTCGATCTCGTTCTGGGACCGGTCGAAGTGCCGGTGCCGCCGGAGGTGGCCGTGCATCGCGTCGTGTCCGCGCTCGAGATGCAGGCCGCGGCCGAACGGTGCTTTGGCGCGGCCGACCTCGTGATCGCGGCGGCAGCGGTCGCCGACTGGCGTCCGGCGGCCCGGCAAGCGGGCAAACCGGCGCGGGCTGCGGACCGCTGGACGCTGGAGCTGGTACCGAATCCTGACATCGTTGCGGGGCTGGCGGCGCGCAAGGAGCGGCGGGTGGTCGTCGGGTTTGCGCTCGACGCGACTTCGGCTGGACTCGAGGCCGCTGTGGCCCGGGGCCGGGACAAGCTGGTCCGCAAGCAGTTGGACCTCGTGGTCGTCAATCTCGCCGACGCGATCGGCGGCGACGACAGCAAGACCGTGCTGTGTTTCACCGACGGCCGGCGGCAGGACCTGCCGGTCCAGGACAAGCGTGCCACCGCGGCGACGATCGTGCGCGCGGCGGTCACCGAATGGCAACAGCGGCGGAGTGCATCGTGAACAAGGCGGCAGGCAAGGTGGAGGCCGGCAAGGCGGAGGCATCGGTGAGCAAGAAGAAAGGCACGCACTTCGTTCCCATCGAGGATGCGCCGACCGGACAGTTGTCCGAACGGGCCCGCGAACTGATCGCGCTGGCGCTTTGCGGCGTCTGCCTGTTCGCATTGCTGAGCCTGGTGACGTTCCATCTGGCGACCCATGACGGCGTGATTCCCGGCAATGGCTACAACCTCGGCGGCACGGTCGGCTACCTGCTGGCGCACGGCTTCAGCCTGGTGTTCGGCCTCGCCTCCTGGGTGCCGTTCCTGGTGGTTCTCGGGGCCGCGCTGGCGCTGTTTCGCAACAAGACCTGCGAACGGTTGGTCGTCAAGGCGATCGGCACGTTGATGTTCACGGCGATGATCGCGTTGCTGTTGGCGGGGCCGCAGGGAACCGCCGGACAGCTCGAACCGATGACGCCGTGGGGCTACGGCGGGCTGTTCGGTGCGCATGCGTCACCGCGGCTGTTCGATGCGTTCGGCGGCACCGGCCGGCTGTTGCTGGTCGGGTTCGGCGCGTTGGTGTCGTTCCTGCTGGCGACCGAGTGGTTGTTCTCGACGATGCTCGAGCGGTTCGCGCGTACGTGCGAACGGTTGTGGCGGCGGCTGTGGCGTCTTCCGGAAGCGGTGACGGCCGGCGCCGATGGCAGTACCGCGTCCGTGTTGACCGAGGACGAGGTCGAGCTGCGCAGCAAGCGCACGCGGCGGCCGGCGACGACCCCGTCGGCGCCGGAGGCATCGCCGGGCAAGCGCAGTCGTTCGTCTGGCGGCGAGAACGGGGCCGCTGGCGATGACGAGGATGACGAGGATGGCGAGCCGTTGGCTCGCGGGAATCCCAAGGCGCGCGGGCGGGCGCGGACGAACGCCGACGATGACGACGACGATGGTCCGGCGCCGGTGACTCGGGGCAGATCGGCACCGGGTGCGCGTGGATCGGAGGATGCGGAAGGGCTCGAGGCGCCGTCCGCCGCGGCAGTTCCGTCGTCAGCGCAAGCCGTCGACAGGCCGCCGGAGAAAGTGCCGCCTGCCGCCGAGAAACCACCCGAACCGGCGGTTGTCGAGAAGCCGAAGATCGTCGTGCCGATCACCAGACCGCGCCCGAAGCCGGCGGCAAGACCGAAGAAGAAGCCGGCGCAGAGCGATCTGCCGTTCGACGCCGAGTATCCGTTCCCGCCGGTCGAGCTGTTCCGCGAGGCGGTGCATGCCGATCTCGGCGCGACCGCCGATCAGCTGCAGAAGGGCGGCGAGGCGATCGCGCAGAAGCTCGGTTCGTTCGGCATCGCCTGCGAGATCGTTGCCGCGTCGGTGGGGCCGGCGGTCACGCAGTTCGAACTGCGCCTGGCCGACGGCATTCGCGTCGGCAAGGTGGTCGGTTTCGAGGCCGACCTGGCCGCGGCGTTGCGCGCCCAGGCGGTCCGCGTGGTGGCGCCGATCCCAGGCAAGGACACCGTCGGCATCGAGGTGCCCAACCCCGAGCGCCAGAAGGTGTTCATGCGCGACCTGCTGGACCAGTTCGGGCGCGCGGAGGATCTGGCGATCCCGCTGTTCCTGGGCAAGGACGTCGCCGGCAACCCGATCGTCGAGGACCTGGCCCGGATGCCGCATCTGCTGATCGCCGGCACCACCGGCTCCGGCAAGTCGGTGTGCATCAACGCGATCCTGTTGTCGGTGCTGATGACCCGCACGCCGCGGCAGGTCAAGTTGATCCTGGTCGACCCGAAGATGGTCGAACTGCAGGCCTACAAGAACGTGCCGCATCTGTGTTGTGACGTCGTCACCAACATGAAGAAGGCGCCGTCGGTGCTGCAGTGGGCGGTCGACGAGATGGAGAACCGCTACGCGATGCTGTCGGCGGCCGGCGTCAACCACATCCGCAACTACAACCGGCTCGGCCAGCAGGAACTCGAGAAGCGGATGCAGCGCGAGGTCGACCCCGAACGCGTGCACCTGCCCTACATCGTGATCGTGATCGACGAGTTCGCCGATCTGATGAACGTCGCGCAGAACGAGGTCGAGGAGTCGATCCAGCGCCTGGCCCAGAAGTCGCGGGCCGTCGGCATGCACGTGATCCTCGCCACGCAGCGGCCGAGCACCGAGGTGATCACCGGCATCATCAAGGCCAACCTGCCGTGCCAGATCGCGTTCAAGGTCAACCGCAAGATCGACTCGCGCGTGATCCTCGACGCGAATGGCGCCGAGAAGCTGCTGGGTTTCGGCGACATGCTGTACGTGCCGCCCGGTGGTGGCGCGATGCTGCGCGCGCAAGGCGCCTTTGTCGGCGACGAAGAGATGCAGGCGGTCGTGCGCTACCTCGAGGAACACGGCCAGAAGCCCGACTTCCTGCCCGATCTGGTGCAGACGCAATCCGGTTCGCTGAAGTCGATGGCCGACCGCGACGAGTTGTATCGGCAGGCGGTCGAGATCATCCTCGGTCAGCAGCGCGGCTCGGCGACGCTGCTGCAGCGCGCGCTGTCGGTCGGCTACACGCGCGCGACCAGGCTGCTCGAGATGATGGAAGAGGACGGGCTGGTCGGCCCGTTCGTCGGTTCCAAGTCGCGCGAGGTGATGATGACGCTCGACGACTGGAAGATCCGCGAGGAGGCGATCGCGGCCGAACTGGCGCGTGTCGAGGAGGAAGGCGATGCGGCGACGGACGCCGGCGACGTCGGCGAGGACCTTGGCGACGGCGCGGTGGCGGACTCCGGCGAGGCGTCCGGGCCCACCGCGGGTGACGACGATTCGGCAACCAGTTCCTGACGCGCTTCTCCACAGGTTCTGCACGGCCGACCTGGGAGTCCGGGCTGGTGTGACGTTGCGCTTGCCTCCCCAACTGCTTGTTGCGGCAGCGCCCGGTCCGTAGATTCCCTGGTTGTTTCGATCGTTGGTTTGGCCTGGGAGGGCCCATGACGGCAAGCAGTCTGGACAGCGCGTACGCGCCGGTGACCGGCGCCAGGAACCTGTGGCCGCTGCTGCCGGCCGGCTTGGCCGTGTTCGGCGCGTCGGCGCTGGTCTACTACCACACCCACCCGGATGCGGTGTCGACGCCGCCGAGTGCGCTGCAGCACGTGGTGATCGGGGTCTACTCGTTCCTCGGGTTTGCGCCTGGGTTCATGTTGCTGGTGCTGCTGCTGTCGTGGAGTTCGGTCTGGTGGTTCACCAGCCGCGTCGAACGGGTGGGTGCGCGCGCCATCCGGTTGTTGGCGTTCACGATCGCGTTGGCGGTGTTGATCAACTTGCGTGAAGTCACCGCGCAGCCGCACACCGGCGCGCTCGGCTGGTGGATCGCCGATCGCCTGGCTTCGCTGTTTGGTCCGACGCTCAGCACGATCCTGATGGCGCCGTTGGCCGTGGCGTCGCTGATCCTGGCGACCGATGGGTTCTTCTATCGCTACTTCGAGGGGATGATGCGGCCCGATGAGGCTGGGCCCGATCCCGCTGTCGAACGTTCGTCGTCCGCTCGTCCGGAAGCCGGCGTCGAGACCGAAGCGACCGAACACCTGAAGTCGCTCGCCGCCGAGGCTGCGGCGCCGGTCACCTTCGCCGAGGTGCAAGCCGAGGTGTCGGCGGCGTTGCCGGCGGCAGACTCGTCAACGCCTGACGCCGATGTGGATCCGGTCGAACTCGCGCCGTCGTCGCGGCGCAGCAGTCGGCGATCGCGTTGGCACGACGAGGTCCTGGAGTCCGACCCCCCGGCGCCGGCGGCGCCTGCGGTCGAGCCCGCGGAACTGCTGCTGGTCGACGTTCCGCCCGAGTCGCCGAGCGATACCGCCGCTTCCGTCGAAGCGTCGCCGGCGACTGCCGGCGAATCCGGGATCGCTGCGGTGCCGGATGCGTCGATCGACGACGGTCCGGTCGTGGGATCCCGTCGTGGCAACCTCGCTCCGGTGGTCGGGGAGGTGGCGGAAGAGTCGGGCGACGACGTCGCGTCTGCTCCGGCCGAACCGGTCGTCCTGCCGCACCCAGCGACGGCAATGCCAGCGCCGACGGACGCGGTCACGAGGGCCGGGAGCGCGCCGAACGCTCGGAAAGATGGCGAAGTCCCGGCGGTCGCCGACCCTGCGGAGCTCGACGGGCGCGAAGTGTTCGAAGGCACCATGGCCGCGCCGCTGGCTGCGTCGGATGGCGCCCCCGACGTCATCGACGAAGCCGCAGCCCACGCCGAAGCCGAAGCCGATTCCGAAGCCGAAGCCGAAGCCGAAGCCGAGCCTGAACCCGAGACCGGTGCCGAGTCCGTGGTCGCGATTCCGCGCCCACCCGAAGGGGTCCGCCAGCAGCGGCTGTTCGTGTCCGGATTCGATGATCAACTGGTCCGGGACGCGATCGACCTGGTGACGCAGACGCGCCGGGCCTCGGCGTCCCACCTGCAGCGCAAGCTCCGGATCGACTACGAGCAGGCGATGGAATTGCTGTCGGTGCTCGGTCGGCGCGGCGTGATCGAGATCGGCGACGGCGAGACCCAGGGGCGGGTCGTAGGCTCGTAGGGCGGACGATTGCCCACCGACAGTCCACGCGTTTCCACAGGTCCTCCACCGCATCGACGCTTGCGTCGGGTGGTCGAAGCCGGATAAGGGGACTCGTCTCGTCGCGGTCGGCAGCAGGTCAGGCGCCTGCCCGGTCAGTGCAACGTTGGCTCCGGTCTGGTCGGCCGGCGCAGCGGTGTGCGGTTGCTCCGCGGTGGCGGTCAGGTCCCAATGGTCGACTTCAAGACGTCGTTCGATGGTCGCGGCGTGCCGCAGAACCTCGAAGCGGAGCGATCCGTGCTCGGTGCGCTGCTGCTGCATTCCGATGCGGTCGCGGACGTGCAGTTCTTGAAGCCCGAGGACTTCTACCTCCCCAGGCACCAGATCATCTACCAGTCGATCCTGGCGTCGTACAACGCCCGGTCGGCGACCGACCCGATCGTCGTCGGCGAGGAACTGCAGAAGCAGGGCCTGCTGCAGGAGGCCGGCGGGCAGGAGCAATTGCTCGATCTGCTCGAAAGCGTGGTCACCGCCGCCGGCGTGACCTACCACGCCGAGATCGTCCGCGAGAAGTCGGTGGCGCGCCGGCTGCTGGAGACCTGTCTCGAGATCGCGCGGACGGCCTACGAGAACCAGACCGAGGCCAAGGAACTGCTCGACGAGGCCGAACGCCGGATCTTCGAAATCGCGCGGATGGAGAAGTCGGGCGAGGCGCTGGCGATCTCCGACATCCTGCAGAGCACGTTCGAGCGGATCGACAAGCTGCGCGAGCGCGAGGGCCGGTTGACCGGACTCGGCACCGACTACTTCGACCTCGACGACATGACCGGCGGCCTGCAGCCCGGCGAACTGATCATCATCGCGGCGCGGCCGTCGATGGGCAAGACCAGCTTCGCGTTGAACCTGACCGAGCGCGTCGCCTCGCACAAGGCTGGCGTCGCGTTCTTCTCGTTGGAAATGGCGGCGCAACAGGTCATCCAGAACATGCTCTGTTGTCGCGCGCAGCTCGACGGTCAGGCGATGCGCAAGGGCCGCATCACCGACCAGCAGTATCGCCGACTGCAGGAGGAGGCCGAACGGCTGTACGAGACGCCGATCTTCGTCGACGACATGCCGGGGCTGACGATCACCCAGTTGCGCGCGAAGTGCCGCCGGTTGAAGGACAAGCACGACATCAAGATGGTCGTTATCGACTACCTGCAGCTGATGACCGCCGGCGGCCGGGTCGAAAGCCGCCAGCAGGAGATCGCGACGATCTCCCGCGGCTTGAAGGGCATAGCCCGGGAACTTTCCATTCCGGTGATCGCACTGTCGCAGTTGAATCGCGACGTCGAGAACCGCGATGATCACCGGCCGCGCATGAGCGACCTGCGCGAGTCGGGTGCGATCGAGCAGGACGCCGACGTGATCGTGTTGCTGCATCGCGACGACTACTACAAACCCACCGAACAGAACGCGGGCCTCGCCCAGATCATCATCGCCAAACAGCGCAACGGCCCGACCGGCGAGGTCGTGCTGCGCTTCTTCCGCGAGTACATGCGGTTTGAGAACTACACGCGCAGGGCAGAACCGATGCAGTAGCGCCGCCGGCGGTGGCACGGCGGGGTCACGGGTCGTGCTGGCGGCGGCCTTGTCGGCGCTGTTGCTGCCGGCCCAGGTGTCGGCGCCGCCGCCTGCAGCCCGGGCGCAGGAACGCGACGATTCCTGGGATCCGGCGGTTGCGGCGCTGGCCGGCAGGGAGGTGGCGGCGATCCTGATCCGGCAGGCCGATGCGCGCGGGCGGCTGGTGCCGGTGGCCGAGGACGTGGCCGCCGCCGTGCTCCGGGGCCTGGCGACGCGCACCGGTCAGCCGCTGGAGCTGCGCAAGGTGACCGCGGATTGCCAGGCAGCCTGGAACGAGCGCCGGCTCGCGATCACCGTGGCGGCGCAGCCGACCGGCGACAAGGTCACGCTGCTGCTGGTGATCGACCGCGAGGTGCAGGTCTACGAGCGCGTCGAGTTCGCCGGGCTGCACCACTTCACCCGCACCGAGATCGACGACCTGCTCGGCCTCTACACCGACCGCCAGGTGACCAGCAAGGAAGCCGAGGCGATGCGCAACGTGCTGACCGCCCGCTATCGCCGCGATGGGTTCGCGTTCTGCAGCGTCGATCTGGGCGTGCGCGACCCCGAGATCGGCCTGGGCGCGGTCGGCGACCGGCCGCGCCAGGTGCTGACGTTCAAGATCGACGAGGGGCCGAAGGTTGCCGTGCGGACGATCCGGTTTCGCGGCAACAGTGCGTTCCCGTCGCGGCCGGCGCTCGGCATCTTCGGTGCCGGCGACTACCTGCTGCGCGAGTCGCACATCGCCAGTGATCCGCGATGGGGGCTGATCCGCGGTGAGCCGTACTCGCGCGAAGTGCTGGCCGAGGACGTCGACAAGCTGCGCCTGTTCTACCGCAGCCGGGGTTTCCTCGACGCCACCGTCGATCTGGTCGGTGTCGAGTTCACGCCGGGTCACGACGAGGTCGACCTCGAGTTCCTCGTGGTCGAGGGGCCGCGCTACCGGATCCGGTCGATCCAGGTCGTGCACGTCGACGAGTCCAATCAGCCGGTGGCCGAGGGGCGGGCGCGCTATCGCGCCGACGAGGTCGCCGCGGTGCTGCGGTCGCGGCCCGGTGAGTTCTACGACCACGCCCGCCTGCGCCGCGACCAGACCGCGATCCAGGACTGGTATGGCGAACGCGGCCATCCGTCGCGGCGGTTCCCGGGCATGGACCGGGTGCCGGGCGCGTGCCTGGTGTCGTGGCCGCCGCGCGAGACGTACACTCAGGATGCGCAGGTCGACGTGACCTTCGAAGTGTTCGAGGGGCAGCCCAAGACGCTGCGCGACGTGGTGATCCGCGGCAACACCTTTACGCGGGACAAGGTGATCCGCCGCAAGATCTACGCGATGCCGGGTGAACGGATCGACATGAGCAAGGTCGATCGCTCGATCCGCTACCTGAACCAGACCCGCTTCTTCCAGGATCCGGTGACGATGGTGGGGCCGCGCTTCGAGATCCTGCCCGCCGGCGCGTCCGAGGACGAGGTCGACCTGGCGATCGATGTCACCGAAGGCGAGACCGGCGAGTTCCGCTGGGGAATCGGGATCAGCACCGGTGCCGGCGCCCAGGCGTCGCTGAACTTCAACAAGCGCAACTTCGACTTGTTCAACCTGCCGAGTTCGCCGAATCCGTTCACCGCGCTCGGCGAGGTGATCGACAACAAGGCGTTCCACGGCGGCGGCCAGCAACTCGACATGCTGCTGGCGCCCGGCACCGAGGTCAGCCAGTTCCAGCTGACGTTCACCGAGCCCGACGTGTTCGGCGAACACTTCGACACGCACGAGCTGCGCGTTTCCGGCCAGCGCCGGATCCGCCGGTTCCGCGACGGCTACACCACCGACACGCTCGGCGCCGACATCGGGCTGGCGCGCTGGTTCACCGAGGAGATCTCGGCGGGGATCGGCTTCCGGCACAACACGATCGAGGTCGATGGCTTGTCGGCAGACGCGCCGAGCACGGCCTGGGATGCGCTTGGCCAGACCGAACTGCGCGGTCTGCGGCTGTCGGCGCGCTATCGCGACCTCGACGATCTGCGCCGGCCGACCGCCGGCGCCGAGTTCGTGGCTACGGCCGAACTGGTCGGCGGCTTCCTCGGCGGCGAGGAGAGCCTGTGGAAGGCGACGCTGAGCGGCAATGCCTACGTGCCGCTGTGGGAGAACGACGCCGGTCACCGGCACGTGCTGCGGCTGGAGCCGTTCTTCGGCGTGGCCACCGGGTTCGGCGGCAGCGACGATGTGTTCCTGACCGAGCGATTCTACATGGGCGGCAGCAACCTGCGCGGCTTCAACCTGCGTGGCGCCGGCCCAAGCCAGTTCGGCCGGCCCTATGGCGGCGAGGCGATCCTGACGTTCACCGCCGAGTACGGATTTCCGCTGGTGGCGACCCGTCTCGAGCACGAGCTGCGCGATCGCGAACTGCTGCGCGGCGTCGTTTTCACCGACGTCGGCCTCCTGGGTCTGGATCTGGCCGATCCGACCTTCCGCGAACTGCGTGGCGCGTCGGGCTTCGGCATCCGGATCGAGGTGCCATACTTCGAGATTCCGATCGCGCTCGACCTCGCCTGGCCATGGCAGTACGAGGAGACCGACGATCGGCGGCAGTTCTACTTCTCGATCAGCCGCTGACCGATCAGCCGCCGACCGATCAGCCGCCGACCGATCAGCCGCCGAACGCGGCCGCCTGCCCCCGGACCCGGCGATCCGGGCGATCCTGGCCGAGTGCGGTTGTCGCCCCGCCGTCGCCACGGCATGATCGTGCGCCTCGATGGCCAACCTGCAAAAGCGCGATCTGGTCTCCATCGACGACCTCGCCACCGCCGAGATTCTCGAGCTGTTCCATCACGCCGACGAGTTCCGCGACAACCTGCGCAACTGGTCGCAACTGTGCGGTGGCACGATCATGGCCACGCTGTTCTTCGAGCCGAGCACACGCACGCGGCTGTCGTTCGAGTCGGCGATGCTGCGGCTGGGCGGCGGCGTGATCACCGCCGCCGACGAGAAGACCACCAGCCGCAGCAAGGGCGAGTCGCTGGCCGACACCGTGCGGGTCGTCGGCGGCAGTTACGCCGACATCCTGGTGCTGCGCCACCCCGAGGACGGCGCCGCGCGCGTTGCCGCCCGCTACGCCCGCGTGCCGGTCATCAATGGTGGCGACGGTGCCCACGAACACCCGACGCAGACGCTGTGCGATCTGTACACGCTGTGGAAGGAGAAGGGGCGGCTGGAAGGTCTCGAGGTCGTGTTGTGCGGCGATCTGCGCTACTCGCGGACGATCCACTCGTTCTGTTACGCGCTGGCGCGCTTTGGCGCCAACATCGTCACCCTGCCGTACCCGGGCTTCGAACTGCCGGACTACGTGCTGCATCGGCTGCGGCGCGATTTCGGCGTGCAGGCCGCGGCGGCCAGTGTCGCCGATCTGCCGGGCATCGCCGGCAGCCACAACGCGGCGGCCTACCTGACCGCCAGCAAGCCGCACCAGCTCGCGCTGTTCACCAACCTGACGGCCCACGAGGTCAACCGGATCGACGCGATCTACATGACGCGGGCGCAGCGCGAGCGCCACTCCGGCGAGGAGACCAAGAACTACCCTCGGCTGTCGAGTCACACGCTGCGGGCGGCGGCTGCCAAGGACGCGCGGGTCATGCATCCGTTGCCGCGAGTCGACGAGATCGACTACGACGTCGACGACGATCCGCGGTCGGTCTACTTCCGGCAGGCGGAGCTCGGCGTGCCGATGCGGATGGCGCTGATGGCGTTCCTGCTAGGGCGCATCCAGCTGCGGTCGTCGCCGCCGGCGCTGGTGTCGACCACGCTGGGGATCCAAGCGGGTGCCGGGTTGCGCTGCCGCAACGAGCGCTGCATCACCAATGGGGAAGGCGTCCGCTACCTGACCCGGGACTTCCGGCTTCGCGACAGCGAGTCGCCGCCGATCCTGGCGTGCGCCTACTGCGAACGCGAAGTCGAGGCTCGTTTCGTCGGCGTCGCCGGCAGCCAGCAGGTCTTCCGCTACAACGCGCCGGAAGCGCGGCGGCTGCGGACGGAAGAACGCGTGTGGTTCGAGTCGGAAGCCCAGGCGCTCGCCGCCGGGTTCCAGGTTGCCGGCCGCGGGCCTGAGAACGCAGGCACGGTCTGAGCGGATCCGCACTGCGGGGACGCGCAATCCGGCTTGGCATGGCGCTCTGGCGAGTTTCTTCTGTCGACACAACCATAGTGCCGAAAACGAGTTGTGTACTCTTGTCAACGAGCGCTCCGACGGCATGATAGTTGAACGCAAGCGCTTCGACATGGCGTTGCAACTGGCCGGAACGACCGGCTTGCGGTGGCGCCGTGTTGTAACATCCCCTGGATCTGTCCCTCTCCCTCGCTGCCGCTGGTCTCTCCCCAAAGCGGTCCGCACGCCGGACCGCGCGACGAGCCGCAGCCGGGTTTTCGGGCCAGGTCGCTCCTGTGCCCCGGGCTGTCCCGCTCCTGGCGTCCTGCGCCAGTCGCGTCCAGTCCGTGGCAACGATGATCCAAGATTGACCACGCAGAGGAACATGGCAGACATCAAACTCGGTCGTTGTATGGGCGCGCGGGCCGCGGTGCTTGGCGCCGCGCTCTTGCTGGCCGCATGCGGAGGCAGTGGCGGCTCGACCACGACCCCGGTCGGCACGACCGCTCATCCCGAATTGCTGGCGGTCGAGTTCGGTCGACTGGTCGATGTGTACGGCCTGCGCCAGACCGACCAGGGCCTGCAGTTCGACCTGTTTCAGCGCGACGTGATGATCGGCTCCGACATCCAGGACGAGCGCGACACCGGTGAGAACAAGGCCGACAGCGAGATCCTCTACGACTTCCTGAGTGCCGATCCGGACTCGCTGCAGCCGCGGTTGTTCATTCCGCGGGCTTTCGGTTCGCGCGAGTTCCAGGACGCGTTCGATGCCCTCGATGACGAGCTCCGCACGGTGACGGCGATGGCCTTCGGTCAGGCTGGCCCCGGACGCCCGTATTCGGTCGTGCCGCGCAACGCCGCGATCCGGCTGCGCTTCTCGGCCCGACTGGGTATCGATGACGGCTTCTTCTACACGCGCGGCACCGGCGGCAACATCACCGGCCTGCGCAACAGCGAGGCGGTGCAACTGCTGCAGATCGCCGGCGATCCGACCCAGGCCGGTGCCTTCGAGCCGCTGGCCGCGCGCGTCGTCGTGCGCGACACGGCGGTGATCCTCGACCCGGTTCTGCTGGGCACGGAAGGCCTGCAGCTGCAGACGCGCAACAACGCTTCTGGTCTGCCCGAGGCCCCCGACCAGGTCGGCGCCAACATCCGCGTGGCAATCGCCCTGGAAGGGCCGTTGGCCATTCCCGGGCTGCGTGGCGATGCCGCCGAAGCGCTGACCGGCCTGAACAACGCCGGTCGTCGCGCCATCATCCGCGACTTCCGCAGCGGCGCGACCGCGGACACGTCGGCCGACTTCTCGCGCGGCTTCGTCCGTGACCCGCTGCCGGCGCGCGTCGTCGGCGAGATCGTGATGTTCCTCGAGCGCGTGACGCCGGTCAATCAGTTCACGCAGGAGGTCGTCATCTACAAGAACGGCATCGTCCACGAGATCGATCGCGGCGACGTGCTGCGGTTCGTGGCCGACAATTCGGGTGTGCCCTTCGGCGCCGCCGAAGTGGTGTCCGATCCCGATGACGATCGCGGCAATGCCGGCGCCCAGCACGTGCGCGTGCGCATCCGGCTCATCCCGGGCCTCGATCAGATCGATCCGCAGCGCCTGGGCCCGCCGACGATCCAGAGTGAGCTCGAGCCGTGGCTGGTCCGCAACGCGCCGCGTGCCGTGCTGGTGGCCGAGTTTGCCGCCGGTGGCCGTACCGACCCGGTCAGCGGCAATGTCATCGGCGACGACCCGCGCTACTTCATCACGTTCTCGCCGACACCGTTGCCGAACCTCGATGGCTCGATGGGCGCGCCCAATGAGAACGTCTCGCCGTTCGCCGGCGCCGTGGTCCGGTTCACGAAGCCGGTCGACATGACGACCGTCAAGTGGGCCGACAGCTTCTTCTTCGCGACCCGCAACGTGCTGGATGCGGCGGCGATCGAGGAGTTCGTGCTGAATCGGCCGAACGGTACCGCGACGCCCGGCATGGATCGTTCGGCCTTCGATGCCGACAAGTTCCGGACGCCGCACCTGGTCGCTGCCTCGGTGTTCGACGAAGACGGTTCGCAGACGGCTCTCCGGCTGCAACCGAACGCCGGGTTCTACCTGGACGACACGATGCGCAATCCGCCGGCTGGCGTCGACATGCGCTATTACCTGCACATGATCGCGGGCAACGGTGGCATCCGCGACCTGTCGGGCAACGCCGTCGATCTGCAGGCCGACGTCGTCGACCGGGCCGAGAACGTGGTCATTCCGTTCTCGATCGACACGCGGACCAACGGTCAGCGGCCGTTCTTCGAGAACAACCTCGCGGTGTCGATCGTTCGCCGTTACGCCGGCCGCGACGAGGATGAGCAACCGTCGTACTACATGCCCGACGAGGTCCAGCCAGGGACCGGCACCGCGCGCGCGACGGCCTACGGCCTCGAGGACGTGTTCGGCGCGGCCGTGCAGGTCGATGGTCGCCTGCTGGCACGCCCGACGAGCCGTGTCCGGCAGATCGCCGACAACCTCAACCAGGCGCCGGTCGCCTCGCAAGCGACGAACCTGCGCTGGTGCGCCCAGACCGTGGGTGGCGAAGAACAGATCGCGAGCAATACGTCGACCACGCCGTTCGGTCAGCCGCTGCAGAACCCGCTCAATCCGTACGGTTGCCGCCTGCAGACGGTCTGGCGCGAAATCGATCTGAGCCTGTCGCGCGTCGATCCGTTCGACTTCAACCTCGACGTCGAGCAGATGTTCTGGGCGCCGTTCGCCGGCGGCACGATCACGTTCGATGAGTTCGACCGGATCACGTTGTTCCTCGGGCACTCCGAGCGTCGACCGGAGCCGTGCGTCGGCAACTTCAGCGCGCTGGCGACGTTCCCGGATTCGGGCCTCCTCCCCGTCTTCAACGACAACTATGCGCACAACCTGCGCGCCAACGGTGCGACCGGCGAGCGCGACAGCCAGCCGAACCCGCACGCCGCCTACGTCGATGCGCCGCTGACGGTGGACCCACAGTCGACGGTCTACGAACCCAACCGCGTCAACCGCTTCCTGCCGCTGCCCGAGTTCCGGCAGCCGTACTTCGTCTATCGCGACGAGACGGTGATCGAGCAGGGCTGCGTGTCGAACGTCGGTTCTGACATCGCCGCCAACGTGGCCTACAACCCGTGGATCATCTCGCCGTGGGGCAACGGCAACGGCCGGCGCGCCGTGCAGGCGGGACAGGCCATCACGTTCGTCAACGGGTTCTGGAACAACTGCGTCAACTACTTCCTGAACGCCCGTTCCCAGACCGACCGCTTCACCCAGGGGTTGACCGGCAACATCGCGTTGCCGCTGCTCGGCGATTTCTGGACCTACTGCGACTCGGCCGATCTGCCGACCGGCAATGGCTACGTCGCCCTCGGTAGCAACGGCTGGCAGGTCTCGATCACGGTGCAGTCGGGCCCGCAGCCGAACTTCCGCGTGCTGTCCGCTGGCCGCGCGGCGTTGCCAAGTGGCGCGCCGCCGATCTGCGTCAGCGCCGGCAGCACCGCGTGGAACAGCTCGACCGGTGGCTACACGCCGACCGGGGCGGCGACCGCCCGCGGCGACAACACGTTCTACTGGATCATGATCGACTTCCTGAAGCGGCAGAGCGTGGCGACTGCCGGCTTCGTCGACCTGTTCAACCCGCACCGGGTGCCAGAAGGTTTCGCCGACACCCGCCTGGGACCGTTCTACCTGGCCAACGGAACGCCGAACCTGCCGCAGGACGTGCTGCCGGCATTCTCCTATCTGTTCGATCCGCCGCTGTCGCAGTTGCCTGGCGGCACCGGCATCGTGCCGCAGTTCCGTGGCGCCGGTCGGGTCGACACCACGCCGTGGTATTGGCAGGAGTGGGTCAACCTGGGCAACCTCTACCCGGCCGGCTTCGACCCGCAACTGCGGCCTGACGCGACCAACTTCCCGTTGGATCCGTACAAGGCGTGCGACGCGCACATCCGCAAGTATGACGATCGCCCGGTGGCGACCGGCGGCGTCAACCGCAACTGGTGGACCTACCTCTACAACCGGACGGTCACCAGCTACACCGAGGACCCCAACAACCTGATGGACCCGGCGTTCACGCTGCGGTCGGTCGGGCCCAACGAGTCGTTCACGCCGCGCGATGTGCGCTATCTCAACTGGCGATTCTTGATGACCAACAACACCGAGGCCAACCCGCCGGTGGCACCGAGCATCGAGACCTTTGCCCTGTCGTACCGGTTCCAGCGCGTCCGCTAGTTCCGGTCCAACCCATCTCATCTCCCCTCTGGTCATCGTAGACTGATCAAGCCCCCTGACCCCGGCGGGCAGTGCCCGTCCGCCGGTGGCGACCGCATCAAAGCCATGAACCGATCGATGAACGCAAGGCTGCTGTCCCTGGCCGCTCTGGCCGCAACCTTCGCTGCCTGCTCGAGTGGCGGCAGCGACGACGCGACCGGCGTCAAGACCGGTGGCGACTTCGTCGTCCTGAAGACCGAGCCGCTGAACGGCGGCCGGCTCTTCCTGAACGATCCCATCCGGATCGACTTCAGCAACCGCGTCGACCTGACCTCGGCGGACCTCAACACGGTCGCCTTCCAGGTCTTCGACCAGAACGGCGTGGCTCTGTCCGAGCAGCCCGCCGGTCGGTTCCTGCTGGACACCAGTCCCGGCGACACCGACGCAGGGCGTCGGTTGCTGTTCGTGCCGCGATTCCCGACGGCGGACACCTACGATGATGGCGGCTTCCGCCCGGGTCGCAGCTACCTGGTCCGCCTGGTGGGTGGCAGCCGGGTCAATGGCACCGTGCTCCGCGACGGCGGCGGCAAGGGCCTGCTTGCGGCGGTGTCGTTCGAGTTCTCGACTGCCGATGGCTCGACACCAGCACAGTTGTTCCGCAACCGCGTTGCCGGTGGTCCGCGGCGCATCGGCTTCGCGGTCAGCCCGGAGACCGAGACCCCGGGCGTGCTGCTGAACAAGTTCGGAGCGCCGCCGGTCGAGATCCGGCTGACGTTCGATCAGCCGCTGAACCCGCACTCGGCCAACGTGCCGGTGGCATTGTCGACCAACCCGGTGCTGCGCTCGCAGAACGATCGCGGGCGGGTGTTCCTCGAATACGACGACCCGACTCTGGGTCGCAACACGTGGATTCCTGCGGACGTCGAGCTCGAGGTCAACGACCTCGAGGAGTCGGTCGTGCTGCTGCGGCCCACCGGCGTGCTGCCGAACAACGCGGAAGTGCGGGTGATCGTCGAGAACACGCTCGAGGACATCTCGGGTGAGTCGAACGTCGCCAACGCCGCTTATAGCCGCGTGTTCGCGACCTTCCGGACGCGCACGAATTACGAGCCGCAGTTCGATGCGGTCGTCGACAGTTTCCGCGATGCGTTGGCCGTCGACTTCGACGCGCCCTTCGTCGAGCCCCAAGCCGAGGTCGAGGCCGGTTTCCTGAAGGCCGGCTTCCAGTTCGAGGGTTCGCCGACGGGGCTCGAATTCGAGCCGAACGTCACCGAGGTCGTGCTGAACACGAACTTCACGCAGATCGTGCCGCGCAACGGCGTGCCCTTCAACGTCTCCGGCGGCGTGTTCAACTTCCGCCGCGTGGTGATTCCGGACGGCGTGCGCGTCATCGGCCAAGGCACCAACCCGATGGTCTGGCTGGTCAGCGGCGACTTCATCGTTCGCGGCATCCTGACGGTCCGCGGCGGCGATGGCGCTCGAGTCGACACGCTGAACTCGGCGAACTTCCCGTCCGCCGGCGGCATCGGCTCGTGCAGTGGTGGCGCCGGCGGCGCCGGCAGCCCGAGCGGCATTTCGCGCGACATGCTCGGTGCGACGGGCTTCGGCCCCGGCCAGCGTTCCGGTGGTGGTGGCCGCGGCGGGCGCATCGGTTGCGCGGCGGGCTGCGGTCGTGGTTCCGGTGGTGGCGGCGGTGCGCTGGCGACCCAGGGCGATCCGTTCTACAAGGCGCTTGCCGGCGCTGGCACGGCGTTCCAGCAACAGCGCGGCACTGGCGGTCAAGGCTGCAGCGGTGCGGCCGGCGCTGCCTCGCGCAACCTGCAGGGTGGCGAATCCGGTCCGATCCTGTTCACCGACGCGCGCGCGGACAACAACTACTGGGGTGCGGCGGTGGACATCAACCGTCAGCTCCGCATCACCGGTGAGATCGCTCGGCCGGTCGGTGGCGGTGGCGGTGGCGGTGGTGGCGACCTGTCGAACTCGGCAGGTTGCAACCCTGACCCGGGTGCCAACTTCGTCAACGACAGCAAGGGTGGTGGTGGCGGTGGCGGCGGCGGCGCGCTGATCGTCAAGGCGCTCGGCAACATCGTCATCGAACCGACGGGCAAGATCATTGCCGATGGTGGCTTCGGTGGCGGTGGTGAGCAGGCCGGTTCATGCAACGAAGGCGGTGGCGGTGGCGCCGGCGCTGGCGGCATGGTCATCCTGATGGCCGGTCGGCAGATCCAGATCCACGCGCACGGCAGCGGCGTGACCAACGCCGGCTACACCTACGCGGGCAACAACTACAACTTCGCGATCTCGGCCGACGGCGGTGTCACCACCACCGGCACGTTCGGTTCGCCGGTCATCGCCGGCAAATATCCGGCTGACGGCCAGACGATCGCCGCCACCTACGGCACCAGCTACGACGGCGCTCCGCTCGGCGCGTTCGGCGGTCTTGGCATCGTGCAACTGATGGCGCCCCCTGGCGATCCGGATCCCGCCGGCACCAACCACAACCTCGACAACACCAACACGGTGCTCGACGACAACGTCGTGTTCTTCCGCAACGGGCAGTTGGTCAGTGGTGCGGACAAGCAAGGTCTGCTGGCCTGGCGCGGCTTCCCGAATGCGGCGGGCGTGCTGGTCGACGACAACAACGTGCCGACCAACATCGGCGCCAACGAAGGCGACATCCGGCCGGCGCCGGTGCTGCTGCCGGTGCCGTTCTCGTCGAAGACGCGGCTGCGTTCGAAGTGGATCGACACGGGCGCGTCGCAGCGCCGCGCGCTGACGTCGTCGGACAACCAGCCTCGCGGCATCATCGAGGACACCGGCAACGGCTTCCTGGCCGGGCCGACGTATTCGTTTGCCGGTATCCGCAATCAGGCCGGGACGCTGTCGCACGGCTATGTCGACTACGCGCAGACCGGCGGCGAGGTCGTGCGGATCAACTACCCGAACGTGCTCGCGACGCCGGCGCAGGTGCAACGCACCGAGACCGGGGTGTCGTTCTTCGGCCAGGCGGCGCATCGGATCGAGTTGGCCACGCCGGTTCTCGGCGCGGTCGTCGATCGCTACTCGCAATACGAGGCCGAACTGCTCAACGCATCCGGCACGTTGCTGTCGAGCCATCGGATCCTGACGCACAGTGATCGCCTGGTGACGGTCGCGGCCGAAGACGGCGCGTTGCCGGAGGGTGTGGCACAGCTGCAGGTCCGCGCCAAGTTCTTCAAGATCCAGGTCAACGGCAGCGAGGGCCTCGGCCCGACCTACGCCGGCTTCACCTCGGGCATGGTCGTGCCGGTGGCCAACGTCCGCATCGGATTCGCGTTCCACTCGAACCCGACGCCGGGCGGCAATGGCACGCGGTTCCCGACCGACCCCAACCAGTATGTCTACGACCTGTCGGATCCGGCGGTGCAAGAGCAGATCCGGACTGCGCGGATGAGCTTCGTGCAATGGAACGTGTTGTTCGACACGTCCTTCAAGAGCGTTGCCGGCGACGCGCCGCCTTCCCTGAGCCCGTCGTCGCCGCGGCCGGAACTCCATTTCCTCCGTATCCCGTTCCGCTTCTGATCCTGGGAGCTATCTCCAGCACCTGCTCTCTCCGACTCGGCTCGTTTCATCTCTAGGAACCCCAGACGGGAACCACAATGAAGCACAATCCAATGAACGCCAGGACGACCCGGTTCGCCGCGACCACCTCGGTCGCGGTGGCCCTGGTGCTGTTCGCGGGCTGCGATGGCAGTTCTGGCAAGACGGGCGATCTCGATCCAAACCAGGCCAAGCCGCAACTCGTCAAGATCGAGTTCGGCCGGCTGGTCGACATCTATTCCTACCGCCGCATCGATCCGCAGATCGGTGATCGGCGCAACCGTTTCGCCCGCCAGCCCGAACTGGTGGCGGCGAACGTTGTCATCCATCCGTCATTGACCAGTCAGGACCTGTTCGACGCCGCCGGTGAGGTGATCCCGGATGCGAACTTCGAGTTCCGGCCGTTCGACAAGTCGACCGGCCATCCGGAGCTGTTGATCCTGTGGGACGACCGCGATGGTCCCGAAGCGCAGAACTTCAAGTCGGCGCTGGCACTGGCCACGTCTGGCCTGCCGGAACTCGCGCCTGCCTATCGGTCCCAGAACACGCTGACGCGACCCATTCCGGTGATGCCGCGCGATGCGGCGCTGCTGTTGTCGTTCAGCAGCCGGTTGAATGTCGACACGTCGTTCTTCGGCGTCAATCCGTCGGCGATCCAACTGCTCGAGTTCAAGGGCGACCCGGATCTCGTGTCGCCGGCCGATGCGTTCCGCTCGGTGTCGTTCCGCGTGATCCCGCAGGGCGACAAGATCGTCGTCGATCCGACGATTCTCGGCGGGGAGGGAACCGCTGGTCAACAATCCAGCGGACTGCCGCGCAGTGTCGACAGCGTGACGGCCAACATCCGGCTGGCGTTGCCCAGCCGTGGTGGTGCGTCGTCGCTGTTCTACGTCCGGGAAGACGTGGTCACGGAACTCAACGGCGTCGACAGCTTCGGCCGCACGGCCGTGATCCGGGACTTCCGTTCCGGCAACCTGACGGATGTCGCGGGCACGCTGCCGGACAACGAAGCGCCGATGATCGTCGGCACGGTCGATGTCGGCATCCGCTCGGTGGTCGCCGAGAGCGGCCGCATCGTGGTCAACAAGCGGCTCCACCAGGTGCCGATCCGCGGTCGGTTCCCGTTTGCGGAGGGCATGTTGACCGAGGCGGGTCTGCCCCTGGGCCCGGCAGCGGTGCCGACGGTCCGTCCGCTGCGTGCTGGCGACATGCTGACGCAGGTCGTCAACGTGACGATGCCCAACGGTGAGATCGAGGCGGTCACGGTCAAGGCCGAGATCCTGCACAACCTGGCAGTTGGCACGATCCGCAATGACCCGGCGTTCCCCGGGGCTGGCCGCGCTGCCGACGGGTCGCAGGGCGAGAACATCCCCGAGGTCGAACTCCGGGTCGCTTCGGTGTTCGGCGGCCGGGACTCGCTCGGTCGTCCGGTCAGTTTCATGGGTGACGGTTCGCCGCTCGGCACCGACGCCACCGTCCGGGCCTACTACTACGAGGACGTTCGTTTCCTCGACGGCTCAGGCTCGGTCTCCGACGCACTGCGTCGGTTCGAGTATCTGCGCATCGATCCTCGTCCGCCAGTCGCGACGCCGTCGCTCGGCATCGACCCGAATGCGTCGTTCTCGCTCGAGTTCACCAAGCCGATGGATTTCGAGCGGCTGGACTACACGACCAACTTCGTGCTCAGCAACCAGCTGATGTCCGGGGCGCAGTTCTTCGACCAGATCACCAACCAGGCCAAGGTCGCGACCGCCGGCATCGTGCCGACGCGTCTGACCGATCAGGCTGGCGATGGCACGGTGTTGCAGCTGGCGCCGCCGGCTGGCCTGTTCCACGCGGTCAACAACGCCGAGAGCTACTGGTTCCACGCGTTGCTGGCAGGCACGGACGCGATCACCGACTTTGCCGGCAACCGGGTCGCGGTCTTCGACGACACGCGCAACCCGACGCTGAACTGGTCGTTCAACTTCACGCTGGCTTCGGCAGCGCCCGAGAACCTGACTGGCTGGATCGTCCGCCGGTTTGCTTCGGTCGACGAAGATGGCACGCTGCCCGGTTCAGTCGACATCTTCGGGCAGTTCCGGCTGTTGAACGGCAGCCTGCTGGCGGCCGAAACGGTCCGCTTCAGCCGGACCGCCGACAACCAGAACCTCGGCGGCATCAGCCGCATCAACCGCGGCGAGTGCTGGGATCCGGCTTCGGCCTCGACGATTGCGCCGACCGAAGCGCCCCCTGGCCACCCGGGTCTGCTGTACTGGCAGCCGCGCATGTTCGATGTGATCAACCCCCCGAACGTGCCGGCGGTCTTCCTGCCGCCGAACACGCCGCAGAACGTCGGCCGCGTGATCGAGCCGCACCAGCCGCGTGGCAGCCGGATGATGATGCGTTACATCGAGGACGACTTCAGCCTCGACTACCGGCGTGCCGCCGACTTCGCGCTCGACGTCGAGCAGCTCTACTGGTCGCCATTCAACGACGAGAACGTGCTGTTCGACACCTTCGATCGCTACACCATGTCGCTGGCGCACAGCGACAAGCGGCCGGAGATCACGTTCCTGTTCATCCCTGGCGCCGCCGGCCCGCCGGTGGTTCCGCCGGGATGCCGGTTCATCTGCGCCGCGATGAGCAGCGGCCTCGAGACCAACTTCGCCGACAACATCCTGCAGGGCTCCGAGGCGGTGACGGTGTTCGAGGACAAGGTCTACCAGATCAATCCGAACGAGGCGTTCCGCTCGCCGAGCAACGTCAAGTATGTGCCGTACCCCCGCTTCGACCGCAGCTACACCTGGCGCGACTCGCGCCTGGTGACCGTCGACGCGAGCGGCCAGGTGATCGGCCTGGGCGGAGCGCGCAATCCGCGGGCCCCCGAGCCGAACGATGACTGGACGACCAACATCGATTCGCCGTGGATCACCAGCGTCCCGGGCGCGAACTTCACCGGGCCGACCTGGGTGATGGATCCCGCGGACTTCATCCGCAACAACCAACGCGACCACGACCCGATCGCGCTGCCGCTGCTCGTCGACTTCAAGGTGTTCCCGGACAGTGCGCACAACGGTGTGGCGCGCGGTTCCAACGCCTTCCAGATGGCGATGATCGGCCAGCCCTCCGGCGGCTTCCCGCCGATCCCCGGCGGCTACTACAACGTGACTGGCGCCGGCTGCCCCGGGCGCGCACCGTGGTCGTTCCTCCGCGTGCACAGCACCGGTGGCTTGGATCCGACCACCGGACAGACGATCCTGGTCGATCCGGCCAACACGCTGGTCGCCACCGGCGGCATCGTCAAGGATGCCGGCCTGGGTGATCCGATCCAGGGTCTGTTCCAGGCTCCGCCCGGCGACGGCATGATGAACTGGGCGCAGGCCGACTTCGTCCGCAAGGTGTCGACGATGACCTTCGGGTTCATCGACACGGTGCGGCCAAACTTCCGGCAGGTCGCCTTGTCCGGTGGTGTGACGCTCGACCAGGGTATCCCGGACTTCGCGCCGCTGGGCAATCTGCGGATCCGCGATCTCGTGTCGCAGATGGACCCGCCGATCAGCCGGCAGCCGGCCGGCACGTCCGTCGTGCTCGAGTTCCGCGCCGCGCAGGCCTTCACCAACTCGGACCGGCTCTACAATCCGTCGTTCGCGACCGGGACGACGCCGAGCGATGCGTTCGACACGCGTGGCAACCTGCTGAACCCGAACTACGCGTGCGAGGCCTACCGGTACTCGCGCGGCAACGCGGGGCAGAATGGCGACACGCCGCGCATCGTGGCGACCGGCTTGACGGCCTATGTGACCGAGGATCGTCTCAACGATCTGCGCGATCCGGCCAACAACCTGTTGCCGCGGTTCCTGAACGTCCGCATCGGGATGTCGAACAACGTCGACGTCACGCCGGCGATCTCGCCGTCGCTGCGCAGCCTCAGCCTGATCTTCCGGATGGAGCGGCTGCCGCAGTAGACTCGATCCTGGTTCGGGCGCCTGCAGTTTCCCGCAGGTGCCCGCCATTCGCCAGCAGTTCGATCGCAAGGGTCGCCCTCGTGGCGGCCCTTCCGCGTTTCCAGGGCCGGGGGAGCCTGGGCCGGCGCGCTCACTGCCAGGCCGCGGCGCCCGCACGCCCATGTCCGTTTTCGGCCGATCAACCGGCTGTCGCAGGTGCCGGTCGGCGATACGCTGTCGCCCGCGCCATGCAAAGTTGGCCCCGAGGTTTGACTTGGTCGTGTGCGACCATGGCCATCGCGTGTTCGCGCCCGCCGAACGACCCGTCGGCGCCGTTTTCGGTGCATCGCTCGACGCCGGAGTTCGGCGGCGCCGTTCCGGTGGTCATGTTGAACGACTGGTTGACGTTGTACTTCAACGCGCCGATCGACCCGATGACGGTGACTCGCGATACGCTCACGGTGCTCGACGCCGAAGGCCATCAGGTCCAGGGCCAATTGCGGGTCGATGCGCAGTACGTCGCGTTCGTGCCCGAGCCTCCGATCACCGCCGAACTGACCGACGGTTCGCTGCAGCCCGGACGTGAGTATCGGCTGGTGGCCGCCGGCTACCCACGGCCCGATGCGATCCGATCGCGCACCGGCCAGCGTCTGGACCGGATGTTCGTCGGCGTCTTTCGCACTGCCGGGCACGACGCGCTGCCGCCTCTGCGGCCGATCCAGGGGCGGCCGACCATGCTCGTTACCGCGCGCCATGGCCAGTTGCCCGTCGATCGACCCTTCGTGCAACTGCACTTCACGGCGCCGGTGTTGCCCACGACGGTGCGACCGGCGGCGTTCGAGGTGCTGGTGTCGCGCGATTCGCGGTGGTGGGGGGTGCGGCCGCGCGGTGCGCGCGTCACTCCCGTGCGCGGCCCGGGTGACGAGTACCCTGGATGCACGGTCGAACTCGATCTCGGTGGCGAGTTGGCCGTGCTCGATGGCGAGGACACCGAGGTGCTGCAGGCTGGCGACTTCCTGCAGGTCGGACTCGTGCATGGCCGGGACGCCTTGCTCGGTTACGGCAACCAGATGGTGCTGCAACCACCGGACACGACCATGTGGACCGTGGTGGATGGCGCCAGCGTGACCGTGCTCGAGTGGCCGGGCGCCCTCGGCGAGCGCGCCTTGGACAGCGAGTCGTTGTTGCCGGGTTTCGAGGTCGTGCAGGGCGGCGTTCGCGCCCGCACCCGCGTCGAAGCGGGCAACGGCATGCTCGGCATCCTGCGGCCGCGACACGATCTGGTGTTGCGTCCGGGTGAGCCGTTCGACCGCGGTGATGGCACGTTGGTGCAGAGCGAGGGCAACCGGTTCCCGTTCCTGGCGATCGACATTCCCGCTGGGATCACCGTGCGCCTGTTGGCGCCGAATGGCGCCGCGCTGTTGGCGTGCGGCAGCGTGCGGATCGATGGCGAACTGCAGATCGACACGCCGCCGCTGGTGGCGAGGGGACACGCGCTGCGCGAAGTCCCGGTTGCCGCGTTGCTGACCGGCGCCGCGGTCGCCCTGGTCGCCGGCGGCGAAGTCATCGTCAACGGTGCCGTGACAGCGGCCGGAGCGATCGGCGAAGGTCAGTCGGTGCTGACGGTTGCCAGTGCCGGTGGCGCCCGGATCACCGGTCCGTTGCCCGATGGCGCGATCGTCGCGGTCGAAGCGCAGCGGCCGCTGCAATGGCACGCCGCCCAACGCAAGCGGACGATGACGACGCGGCTGACGCCGGGCGTGCCCGAGAACTGCGAGATCGAGTGCGTCGCCCACAGCGCCTGGTTGCGCTTCCCGAGCGACGTGGCCAGCGGCATCGTCGCCATCGATCAGCTCGATCCGCGGCTCGAGATCGGCTGGCAGCTCGCGCCGCCGGATCCGGTGCGTACGGGTCGTGCCGACACCCGGCCCGAGCGACTGACGCAGATCCGCGACGTCGCGCCGGGTGGCGCGATCGATGTGCCGGCCGGCCACCATTTGCGCTTCCGCCTTCGAACGCGCGTGCAACCAGGGACTTCGCCGCCGCGATTGGCCTCGATTGCAGTTCGAGCGCGCTGACGACCATCGGTCCGGCCGGCGGTGGTGTCGTTCGCGAGCGGTTCCCAGTTTTCCACAGGTTGCATCACACTGTGGAAAACCGCGATGGGTCGCCCGCGCGAGGCTGCGAACCACCACATGTCGTGGTCGGGATGCTGGACATCGTCCGGCATCGCCGTAGACTGACGCGCTGCCGAAGGTCGTTCCGACGCGTGGGTCAGCACGCGGTGCGGGCGGTCGTGGGACCGCGTACTGGAGGCTCCAGGCCTGGTCTGGCCGGTGCTTGTCTTTCTGGGCGTCGCTCGCCGCGGCGCAGGGTCGGTTCGCGATGCTGCAGGTCGTGTTCGAGGTCGGTGCTGCCTTGCTGGGCGCCTGCGTCGGCTCGTTCCTGAACGTCGTCATCTACCGGTTGCCTCAGGAAGATCCGGCCCGCCGCTCGCTCGGCGGGCGTTCGCACTGTCCGCAGTGTGGCAAACAGATCGCCTGGCACGACAACGTGCCGGTGCTGGGTTGGTTGTGGTTGCGGGGACGTGCGCGTTGCTGCGGCGGCCCGATCGCCGCGCGCTACCCGATGGTGGAAGCGCTCACCGCGGTGTTGTTTGCGGTCCTGGCGCATTGGCCGCCGTTCGGGCCGGTGGTGATCGCCGGAGCCGACGGCACGGCGATCTGGAATGGCATGGCGCTGGCGGCGTTCCTGCTGCATGCGACCTTCGTCAGCGTGCTCGTCGCGTGCTCGTTCATCGACTACGACCACCGCATCCTGCCGGACGCGATGACGATCCGCGGCATGTGGTTCTTCTTGTTGGCGAGCCTGTTCGTGCCCGGCTTGGCCGGCAGCGTCGGCGAGGCGCCAAGCCTCAATCCGACCGCCGAGAGCCTGCTGGCCAGTGGCCTGGGGCTCGGCGTCGGCATGGGCGTCACCGCGGCGATCCGCAGCGGCGCCAGCGCCTTGTTCGGCCGACAGGCGATGGGGCTCGGCGACGTCAAGTTCCTGGGCATGGTCGGCGCTGTGCTGGGCTGGAAGTCGGTGCTGCTGACGTTGTTCCTCGGCTGCGTGTTCGGTTCGATCGGCGGGCTGCTGCAGATGGCGCGGCGCCGGTCCGCTGACGAGTCTGCGGGCGCGCACGAGATCCCGTTCGGTCCCTACCTGGCGCTTGCCGCGCTGATCGCGCTGTTCGCGGCGCGACCGATCCTGCACTTCCTGTTCGAGACCTGGCCCGAGTGGCAGCGCGATCACGCCGCCACGCCGTGGCTGCTGCTCGGCTCCGCAATCCTTTCGCTGTTGGCGCTGCTCGTGCTGGTCAGGCGCGTTCGGCGCCGCAAGTGATTTCCGTGTCCTGTATGTCCACGACGAACTTCTCTCTGCGTCCCTGATCGACTCCGGAGGCTCCCCGATGTCCACCAAGCCCTTGGCCCTGTTGCTCCTCGCGGCCGCCGCTTCCCTCGGCAGCTGCACCACCCGTTACCAGGATCTGTTGCACGACCGCGACAGCCGGATCCGCGAACTCAGCGGCACCATCGCCAACCTGCGTTCCGAGAACGAAGAACTGCAGCGCCGCGAGGCGCAGGCGCGCGCCGACCTCGAGAAGTCGCGCACCGAAGGCACTGGCCCGGCAGCACCCGCCGATGCGGGCGCGGCCAGCCGGCTGCAGAGCGAGATCCCCGAGGCGACGATCGGCTACAGTCGCGGCCGGCTGTCGATCGGCATTCCGGATTCGGTCACGTTCGATTCCGGCAGCACGGTGATCCGCGATTCGGCGCGCGGCGTACTCGGTCAGGTTGCCAACGTGCTCAAGCGCGACCACACCGGCAAACGGATCTACATCGAAGGCCACACCGACACCGATCCGATCGAGAAGACGAAGGACAAGTTCCGCTCCAACCGGCATCTGTCGGTCGAGCGCGCGGATGCCGTCGCGCGTGAGTTGATCCGGCTCGGCGTGTCCGAGGGGTCGATCGTCGTTGCCGGCTACGGGCAGTTCGACCCGAAGGACCGGGGAACGAAGGCCAAGAACCGCCGCGTCGAGATCTGCGTCGGCGAAGGCATGTAGTCGCGCGCGGAGGCTTCCCGCTCGCGCCGGCCAGGGTATAAGGGCGTCGCAGCCTGCCGTCGCGGCAAGACCACGCCGAGCGTTGCCCTTCCGCGGACTCTCGCAGGCTGTCGCCAAACAGCCGCGCCGTCGCCCCTTGCGGCGGTGCGTTCCGCCAACCCGCACCGGAGTGATCCATGACTCTCGTTTCGGACGATCTCCGCAACGTCGCGCTCGTCGGCCACGGCCACGCTGGCAAGACCGCCATCGTCGACGCCTTCGCGCACTACGCCAAGCTGACCAATCGCCTCGGCAGTGCCGCCGATGGCACCAGCTTCAGCAACACCGAGCCGGAGGAGAAGGACCGCAAGCAGACGCTGGCTTCGCACCTGTTCCACCTGCCGCTCGGCAAAGTGCGGCTCAACCTGATCGACACGCCGGGGCACCCCGACTTCGTCGCCGACGCGCTGACCGCGATGCAGGTGGTCGAGACGGTCTGCCTGGTCGTCAGCGCGACGAGCCATGTGACGTTCCACGCCCGCCAGTTGTGGAAGCGGGCCGGTGACGCCGGGGTCGGCCGCGCGATCGTGATCACGCACCTCGACCAGGAGAACACCGACTTCGAGAGGGTGGTCGACGAACTGCGCGAGGCCTTTGGGCACTCGGTGGCGCCGGTGACCTACCCCAACGCCACCGGCGCCGCGTTCTCGAGCGTGCACATGGTCACGCATGACGAGGGGCCGCTGGCCGCCAAGTACCACGACTGGATCGAAGAGGACGAAGCCGAGGTCGACGACACGCTGATGGAGCACTACCTCGAACAAGGCCACCTGGACAAGACCGAGTTCGAGCAGAACCTCGCGCGCGCGATCGCGGCCGAGAAGCTGGTGCCGGTGTTCGCCGTCTGTCCCAGCCGCGGGCTCGGCCTCGAACAGATGCTGGAGTTCGTGCAACTGCACTTCCCGTCGCCGGGACGGTTCGGACCGCGCGGCGCGGCCAGGCCGGGCAGCGACACCTACGGCGAACTGGTCGCCCCGGATCCTGCCGGGCCGTTGTGCGCGCGCGTCTACAAGGTCGTCGTCGATCCGTATGTCGGTCGGCTCGCGTACCTGCGCTGCCTGCGCGGTTCGTTGGCGATCGAGCAGACGGCGCTGAACGTCCGTTCCGGCAAGGTGCACAAGGTCGCGCACATCCTGGACGTGCAGGGCAAGGATGCCAAGGACACCCAGAAGATCGTCGCCGGCGACCTGTTCGCCTTGGCCAAGATCGACGATCTGTCGCTCGGCGACACGGTGACCGCCGAGTCGACGCCGTTGCTGCTGCCGCCGGTGGCCTACCCGCTGCCGACCTACTCCTTGCACATCTGGCCCAAGGCGCGCGGCGACGAGCAGAAGATCGGCACCGCGCTGGAGAAGCTGTGCGCGGAGGATCCGACCTTCCACACCCATCGCGACAAGGAGACCGCCGAACTGATCGCCAGCGGCATGAGTCCGTTGCATCTCGAGGTGCAGTTCCACCGGATGCAACGGCGCTACGGCGTCGGTGTCGACCATGCGTTGCCGACGATCCCGTACCGCGAGACCGTGACCGGCAGGGCCGACGGGCATCACCGGCACAAGAAGCAGAGCGGCGGCCGCGGCCAGTTCGCCGAGGTCTATCTGCGCGTTGCGCCGAAGGCGCATGGCGAGGGCTTCGAGTTCGTCGACTCGGTGGTCGGCGGGTCGATCCCGCGGCAGTTCATCCCGGAGGTCGAGAAGGGCGCGCGCAAGTTCCTGGTGCGCGGCTCGCTGGCGGCATTCCCGGTGGTCGATGTGCAGGTCGAGGTCTACGACGGCAAGTACCACGATGTCGACAGCGATCAGCTGAGCTTCCAGCTCGCCGGCGAACGGGCGTTCCACGATGGCTACCTGAAGGCCCGGCCGCAACTGCTGGAGCCGATCATGGACGTCGAGATCCATGTGCCGGACCGCTTCACCGGCGACGTCGCCGGCAACCTGTCGGGTTCGCGCGGCCGCATGTCCGGCATGGAGAGCGCCGACGGCGTGCAGCACATCAAGGCGCAGGTGCCACTGGCGTCGATGCTCGACTACTCGACGCAGTTGCGGTCGATCACCGCCGGCGAAGGCACCTTCACGATGAAGTTCGCGCACTACGAGACCGTGCCGCCGAACATCCAGGCCGAGATCATCGCCAGGCGCAAGGCGCTGCTCGAGCAGGCCCACGCCGAGCACCACAAGTAGACCGCGCCCGGAGCCGCTGCCCGCCGCCGGTGTCTCGAGAACCGACACCGGCGCGGCCGCACGCGCCCGTCGGCGCGCCCGTGCCGCACCGTGCGATCGCCTCAATGCCGCCCGCATCGGCGGTCGATAGAGCCTGCGTTGGTCTGCCCGGGTTCTGTCCCGAAGGAACACGCATGGTCTCGATGGAAGAGCTGTTGAATCTGATGGTGCAACGCGGTGGGTCCGATCTGCATCTGTCGGTGGGATCGCCGCCGCGGATCCGGATCGACGGCAAGTTGATCGATAGCGAGTTCGAGCCGCTGCACCCCGAGGTGGCCAAGAAGCTGGTCTACTCGGTGCTGAGCCCGGACCAGGTCGCCAAGTTCGAGAAGAACTTCGAGATCGACTTCTCGTTCGGCGTTTCCAACCTCGGCCGTTTCCGCACCAACGCGTTCATGCAACGCGGTTCGGTCGCGGCGGTGCTGCGGGTGATCCCGTTCGAAGTGTTCGACTTCCAGAGCATCGGCCTGCCGGTCAAGGTCTGCGAGTCGATCTGCAACCTGCCCAGAGGCCTGGTGCTGTGCACCGGGTCCACCGGTTCGGGCAAGTCGACGACGCTGGCGTCGATGGTCAACTACATCAACGAGTCGCGGCAGAACCACATCATCACGATCGAGGACCCGATCGAGTTCCTGCACCGCAACAAGAGCTGCCTGGTCAACCAGCGCGAGGTCGGCGGCGACACCCACGGCTTCGAGAAGGCGCTGAAGTCGGTGTTGCGGCAGGATCCGGACGTGGTGCTGGTCGGCGAAATGCGCGATCTGGAGACGATCGAGGCAGCGCTGACGCTGGCCGAGACCGGCCACCTGACGTTCGCGACGCTGCACACGTCCGACGTCACCCAGACCGTCAACCGCATCGTCGACGTGTTCCCGGCGCACCAGCAGCAGCAGATCCGGACGATGCTGTCGTTCACGCTGCAGGCGGTGGTCTGCCAGCAACTGGTGCCGCGCGCGCAGGGCAAGGGCCGCGTGCTCGCCGCCGAGATCATGATCGTCAATCCGGCGATCCGGGCGTTGATCCGCGACAACAAGGCGCACCAGATCATGTCGATCATCCAGACCGGCGGCGCCGCCGGCATGAAGACGATGAACCAGGCGCTGTTCGACCTGTACCGCGCCGGCACCATCAGCTACGAGGACGCCCTCGAGCACTGCGGCGATGAGGCCGACTTCCAGCGGCTGATGGAACGTGCCAGCGGCGCCGGGGCGACCCGACGGCCGGCCACCCGCTGACCCGACACCTGGCGGCACCGCCGATGACCCAGTTCGCCAAGAAACTGCGCGGGATCCTCGAGAAGGCCGGCAAGCTCGATGCCGCCACCGGCGAGACCCTGCTCGCCCAGTCGGTCACCGAGAAGCGGCCGTTCACCGAGGTGCTGGTCAAGAAGGGCGTGGCCAGCGAACACGAACTGATCGTGCTGATCGCCAAGGCGGCCAACATCCCGCCGATCGATCTCGGCAAGGTCGTGGTCAACAAGGAAGTGCTGGAGGCGGTGCCGGCCGACGTGGCCCGCGATTACGGCATCTTTCCGGTCGACAAGATCGGTTCGATGATCACGGTGGCGATCGCCAATCCGTTCGACATCCTGAAGCTCGACGACATCCGGATCATCACCGGCTGTCAGTTGCGGCCGGTGGTGTCGACCGCCGAGGAGATCGAGAAGGTCCTGGCCAAGGCGCTGCAGAAGGACGACACCTCGGTCGGCGACCTGCTGCAGTCGTTCGACGACGGCGACGTCGAACTGAAGGACGGCACGGTCGAGGAGGACAACACCGACCTCGCGGCGATCAGCGACGAGGAGTCACCCGTCGTCAAGCTGGTCAACAAGATGATCCTGGACGCCTGCAACGTCGGCGCCAGCGACATCCACATCGAGCCGTTCGAGAAGCGCGTGATCGTCCGCTACCGCAAGGACGGGGCGATGTACCAGGCGATGGAACTGCCGAAGCGGATGCAGAACAACATCACCTCGCGCATCAAGATCATGTCCAAGCTGGACATCGCCGAGAAGCGCAAGCCTCAGGACGGCAAGTTCCAGATGAAGATCGGCAACAAGGCGATCGACTTCCGCGTGTCGATCCTGCCGGTCGTATGGGGAGAGAAGACCGTCTTCCGCATCCTCGACTCCTCCAACCTGGCGCTGGACATCAGGTCGCTCGGCTTCGAGTCGAAGTCGATGGAGGACTACATGTGGGCGTGCGCGCAGCCCTACGGCATGATCCTGGTCACCGGGCCGACCGGTTCGGGCAAGTCGACGACGTTGTATTCCGCGGTCAAGCACATCGCCGCGCCGGACATCAATCTGGTCACGGTCGAGGATCCGGTCGAATACCAGCTCGAGGGCATCAACCAGGTGCCGGTCAACCCGAAGGCCGGGCTGACGTTCGGCGCCGCGCTGCGTTCGATCCTGCGGCAGGACCCGGACGTGGTGTTGCTCGGTGAGATCCGCGACCAGGAAACGCTCGAGATCGCGATCAAGGCGGCACTCACCGGCCACCAGGTGTTGTCGACGCTGCACACCAACGACGCGCCCAGCACGATCACCCGCATGATCGACATGGGCATGGACCCGTTCATGGTGGCCAGCGCGACGCTGCTGATCGCGGCGCAGCGCCTGGGCCGCAAGCTGTGTCCGAACTGCAAGAAGCGGGTCGAGATCAGCAAGGATGTGCTGCTGCGGTTGGGCTTCACCGAAGCCGATCTGCAACAACCGCAGGAGTTCTACGAGCCGGTCGGCTGCCCGCGCTGCAACGGCGGCTACAAGGGCCGGTTCGCGCTGCTGGAGACGATGCGCATGACCGACACCGTCAAGCGGATGGTCGTCGAACGGGCGCACATCGCCGAGGTCAAGAAGCAGGCGCTCAGCGAGGGGATGTTGACGCTGCGCCGCTGCGGTCTGCTCAACGCCGGCCGCGGCAAGACGAGTCTGCAAGAGGTCGAAGCGACCACGATGGCCGACTAGGCCGTCAACGGGGAATCGGGGAGAGACATGGCCACCACGTTCAAGTACGAGGCACGGGACGCGTCCGGCAAGCTGGTCAAGGGCACGGTGTCGGCGGAGTCGCAGAGCGACGTCGTCGCCGACCTGCGCAAACGCAACCTGACGCCGGTCGAGATCAAACGCAGCGGCGGCGCGATGTTCGGCGGCGGCGGCAAGGCCGCGACCGGCAAAGGCGGCAAGAAGCTGGCGACCCGGTCGTCGGTCAAGAAGGGCGAACTCGAGGTGTTCACCCGGCAGCTGGCGACGATGCTCGGCGCCGGCATCCCGATGCTGGAGGCGCTCGAGATCCTCGCCGACCAGGCCGAGTCGCCCGGCTTCGCCTTCTGCCTCAACAAGGTGGTCGACGACATCCGGTCCGGTTCCGACCTGTCGAAGTCGATGGAGCCGCACAAGCGGGTGTTCTCGCACATCTACGTGTCGATGATCCGTGCCGGCGAGGTCTCCGGTCAGATCGACACGATCCTGTCGCGCCTGGCCGAGTACCTGGAAGCCAGCGCCCACCTGCGGCAGGAGATCAAGTCGGCGATGACCTATCCGGTGATCTCGCTGGTCCTGGTCATCGGCATCGCCAGCTTCCTGATGATCGGCATCGTGCCGTCGTTCAAGCCGGTGTTCGACTCGCTCGAGGTCGAACTGCCCGGGCTGACGGTGGCGATCATGGACGTCGCCTTCTTCATGCGCGACTACTGGTACCTGATGTTCGGCGGCATGGCGGCCGCGTTCTTCGGCATCAAGCTGTTCACCGCGACGCCGCGCGGCGCGTTCGTCAAGGACGCGCTGTTCCTGCGCATGCCGGTGTTCGGCATCCTGTTCAAGAAGGTCGCGTTGTCGCGCTTCGCCCGAACGTTCAGCACGTTGGTCAAGAGCGGCGTGCCGATCCTCGGCGCGATGGAGATCGTTTCCGACACCGCCGGCAACCTGGTGATCTCGCGGATCGTCGACACCGCGCGCGACAGCGTCAAGAACGGCGACAGCTTGTCGGAACCGTTCACCCGCAGCACGGTGTTCCCGCCGATGGTCGTCAAGATGATGGCGATCGGCGAGCGTTCGGGTGCGCTCGACTCGTTGCTGGAGAAGATCGCCGAGTTCTACGACCAGCAGGTCGAGGCCGAGGTCAAGGGGCTGACGTCGATGATCGAGCCGATCATGATCGCGATCATGGGCATCGTCGTCGGTGGCATCGTGCTGGCGGTGTTCCTGCCGATCTTCAAGCTGCAGGAGAAGCTGTCGGGCGGCTGAGCGGACGGGGAGGACGAACGATGAACGATCTGCAACGTCGGAGTGCGCTGTACGCGCCGGCCGGTCTGCTGCTCGCCGGACTCTGCTATGGCGGTTTCGTCTACCGGGCTGAACCGGACGTCGGCACGCTGCTGTCGGCGGCCAACATGCAGTTGCGGATGGCGCACGGCTTGCCGGTCGCCGACAAGAACGGCCAGCCGCTCGACGTTCGCGTCGACCTGATCGCGCAGGCCTGGGCCAACCTGCAGCGCGCCGAAGCGCAGGCGCCGGGGATGGCGGTGACCGCCGAGTTCGTCGGTTTCGCCCAACACCTGCGCGGCGAGCACACGGCGGCGGCGGCGAGCTATCGTCGGGCGCGCGCCTGCGCCGACGTGCAGCCACAGCAGCGCGATGGGTTGGTGTTCAACGAAGCGCGGATGCTTGCGGCTGCCGGTCGGCACGCGGAGGCGCTCGCCGTCCTGGACCAGCACGGTGGCCAGGTCGCCGCGGATCTGCGCGCATTTCGCGAAGTCGAATGCGCGGCCCTGTTGCGCGAACTGGGACGGCGCGACGAGGCGGTGGCCCGGCTGCAGACGGCCATGGCCGACCGCATGGCGGCGCCGATGGCATGGCTGCAAGCGGGCCTCGAGTTCGAACGGCTCGGCGACGTCGTCGCTGCCGCCAGCGCCTTGCAGCAGGCGCAGGCGCAGGTCCCGATCGCGGACTACCACCTTGCCCGCCTCAAGTTGCGCGCGGGCGAGGTCGAAAACAGCATCGAGTTGCTGGCACGTGCGTGCGCAGCGGCACCAGCCGAGGTGAGGCGTCTGCTCCGTGAGGAAGCCGACGCCTGGCAGGTGCTCGCCGGCGATGCCCGGTTCCAGGAACTCGCATCGCCCGCACTGGCGACCCCGTCGGGGCGCTGAGGCGGGCTCTGTCGGAAGGGGAGTGGGAGGTCGTGTGGCCTCCGTTCAATCAGGTCTGTCAGGGAGAAACAACAATGTCCAAGCGGGAACAAGGCTTCACGCTCATCGAGCTGATGATCGTCGTGGCGATCATCGCCATCATCGCGTCCATCGCGATTCCGAACCTCCTCAGCGCGCGTCTCAATGCCAATGAATCGGCGGCGATCGCGACGTTGAAGAACATCTCGTCGGCGCAGTCGCAATGCCAGGCGTCCGGCGTGATCGACACCAACACCAACGGCGCCGGCGAATACGGCTTCTTCGGTGAGCTGTCGGGCGCGGTCAACGTCCGCGGCGGCACCACGCGGATTTCGCCGCCGGTGCTCAGCAACGCGTTCGGCAACGTCGCCGGTTCGGTCGTCAACCGGTCGGGCTACATCTTCCAGATGTTCCTGCCGCAGGCCGACAGCTCGGCCGAGCCCGAGGATGCGACGGGTGGCTACACCGGTAGCGCCGTCGACGCCGGCAAGGCCGAGACGTTGTGGTGCTGCTACGCCTGGCCACAGGCCCAGGGCAACAGCGGCAAGCGCACGTTCTTCATCAACCAGGGTGGTGACGTGCTGGCGACGCAGGACCCGACCAACAACGGCGCGGCGGCCCCGGTCGACCCGTCGGACGCGTTCAACGCTTCGACGTCCGGGTTCATGGACAACGCGGTTGCCGCGAACACGGTGGGCCTGAGCACGACGCGCTGGGTCGTGGTGAACTGATCGCTCGCAGCGACAGTCCCGTTCAACTCGCCATCGCCCCGCCCTGCCATCCGGCAAGGCGGGGCGATGGTGTTTCCAGGTCGGAGGTCGCGGGGAAATGCTGCCGGCTGTTCGCGAGGCGCTGATTCCGCCGCCGCGCCCGCGTACAACCACGGCCGATGTGTCGTCATCCCGCGTTCCTGTTCGGCCTGACCGCCTGCCTGGTGGCGCAAGCACCCATCGTGTCGACGCCGCCGGCCGATCCATTTGCGCAACTCGCCGCGATGCCGGCGGCGCCGCCGGTGGCGCATGGTCTCGAAGTCGTGGTGGTCGATGCTGCCGGCAAGCCGTTGCCCGCCGGGCTGCTCGTTGGGATCGATTCCGGCAGCGCGGACTACACCGAGACCCGGCGAGCCGCCGAAACGAACTACCCCGGCGACGAGCCGCGAATCCTCGCCGCCCGTGCGTTGCGGGGCACGCGCTACGCCCTCGACGACCAGGGCGTCACCAGGGTGCCGGTCGACATGACCGGGCGTCTGATCGCGGTGCACGATGGCCTCGTCGCCTCGGTCGTACGTTCGCAACCGAAGGACGGAGCGCGCCGCAAGCGGGTCGAACTGCGTTTGTTGCCGCCGACGAAGACGCGCGTGACGGTGCTGACCGCCGAGGGCAAGCCAGCCGCGGACATGCCGCTGCGGGTGCTGGACGAGCCGACCGCGCAACCGTTCCCGGATGGTTGCACCGGCGCGGATGGGACGATCGAGCTGACGTTGTTGCCCCGGCCCGCGACGGCGTTCGTCGAGTGCGTCGCGCCGCTGACGTCGCGGCCGTCCGGCAAGCTCGTCGATGCCGGACCCGAGGGCCTGGTGCTGCGCCTGCCTGCGTGCGGCCAACTGCTCGCGACCTTCGCGGGCGAACTGATCCCCGGCGCGCGGATCGATTGGCGGCTGCTGGATGACGCTGGCAACCAGGTCGCGGCGGCCACCGGCGATCGGGCCATCGCGTTCGGGTGGGTGGAGGCCGGCTTCCGTGGCAAGCTGCGGTGTCTCGTCGGTCGCCAGACGTTCGGCGAAGCGGTCGTGCCGCCGATCGTGGCGGGGGAGCAGACCGGAGTGGAGGTGCCGCGGGATCCGGCGCTCCGTTCGTTTGCGGTGCAGTTGCTGGGCCCGGATGGTGCGCCGGCGGCCAACATGCAGGTCAGCGCGCAATGGCAGCACGACTCGGGAAGCAGCAGCGACTGGGACGACACCAATCCGGAGGGCTTCCTCGAACTGGCGATTCCCGACGGGGTCGACACGGACGTCAAGCTGCTGGTGGATGTCAGATCCGGGCGATGGAACGGTGCGCTGAAGGGCTGGGCCGAGATCGACATCGGCAAGATCGCCGTCACCCGCACCGTGCACGGGCAGGTTCGCCTGCTGGCTCCGGAACAGGCCCTGCGCGGCAGCGTCGTCGACACTGCGGGCAAGCCGGTGGCCGGTGTGCAGCTCAGCACTTCGGCCAGATCGTGGCATGCGGTGACCACGGGGTCCGATGGCGTGTTCGACCTGACCCTGCCCGGGCCGGTGCCCGACCTGATCGGTCTGCACCTCGACAGCGATTCCTGGTTCCTGGCGGATCCGACGACCAGCCTCGAGTTCGCCAAGGACAACCGCGATGCCCGGATCGTCGTGCGACCGGCGGCGCGGGTGCGCGCCGGTGTGCGCGATCTGCCTGCCGGCCTCCGTTCGGACTTCGATTGCGAAGTGCACCCGGTCGAAGGTGGTCCGCCGATCCGGGTCAACTGGGGCTTCAGCGGCGACGAGTTCCGCGTGCCGGCCGGGCACTGGCACTTCGTCGTCAAGCTTGGCGATCAGGAAGTGCACCGGCTCGAGGACTTGCGCGCCGACGCCGGCGTCGAGACCCACGATCCGCGGTTCATGGACTTCGACTGGCGCGCGTTCGCGGCGCTGGTCACGGTCCGCGTCGAGGACAAGGATGGGCGTCCGGAGGACAACTGCACCGTCTGGCACCACTACCGCAACTACGGCTCGGGGTCGCCGCCGACGGCTGGCTGCATCCACATCCTGGTCGACAAGGACGGCGGCAGGATCTCGGTCGAGCCTGACGAGCAGGGGCATGCGACCGTCGAACTCGGCCTGGTCACCGGCGAACACACCGTCCGGATCGGCGGCGGGCCGCAACTGGTGGTCGAACTGTCGAAGGTGCCGACACTGCCCGCCGGCGCCGTGCTGACGCTGCGGGTCGGCGAGGGGCATGAAGGGGTCGCCTTCGATGCCGAGGGGCGCGCCAGGGTCCTGCTGCCGAAGGCCGGCTCGTTCGAACTGCATCTCGGCGTCAGGACCGGCACGCACACCAACCTGGTGTCGTGGAGTCGAACGGTCGAGGTCGGCGCCACCGGCGACACGGTGAAGATCGAGTTGACGCCCGCGCTGCAGAAACAGATCGACGACGGTCGCTGAGACGCGCTTTCACTGCGGGCCGGGCGAGGCCGTTGCCGATATCCCGGCGATGGCATCGGCGACCCAGGACGATCGGCTGCGGACTGAGGTGGCGGCAACCACTGGCTCCCTCGCCAGCCTGATGGCCGCGGGCGACCTGCCCGAACGGGTGGTCGAAGTGCCGACCCCGACGCCGGGCGCCAACGGCAAGCCGGCGACGCGGATCCGCACGTTGTCGGTCGTGATTCCGGCCAAGAACGAGAGCCTGAACCTGCCCGCGTTGCTGCGCGAAGTCGATGACGCGTTGCGGCAGCTGCCGCAGTTGCAGGCGAGCGAAGTGCTCGTCATCGACGACGGCTCCACCGACGACACCCCGGAGATCGGCCGAACGCACGGTGCCCGCGTCGTCACGCACGCCGAAAGCCTCGGCAACGGCGCCGCCGTCAAGCGCGGCCTGCGCGAGGCCCGCCATGACTGGATCCTGTTGCTCGACGGCGACGGCCAGCATCCTCCGGGCGAACTGCCGGCGATGGCAGCGCTGGCCGAGCGCTTCGACATGGTCGTCGCCTCGCGCGGCGGCCGCGGCGGTTCGCTGCATCGCAACTTCGCCAACCAGGTCTACAACCGGCTCGCCAGCTACGTCAGCGGCCGCAGGATTCCCGATCTGACCAGCGGCTACCGGCTGCTGCGCGCCGACATCGCCAAGGACCTCGTCTGTCTGCTGCCGAACACGTTCAGCTACCCGACGACGATGACGATGGCGATGCTGCGCGCCGGCTTCGGCGTCGCGTTCCATCCGTTCCAGGTGCGGCAGCGCCGGGGCAAGAGCCACATCCGGCTGGTCGCCGACGGCAGCCGGTTCTTCCTGATCATCCTGCGGATCGCGACGTTCTTCGCGCCGCTGCGCGTGTTCTTGCCGGTGTCGCTGGCGGTCGCCGCGGCCGGTGTCGGCTGGTACCTGTACACGTGGCTGACCGAGGGCCGCTTCACCAACATGGCGCTGCTGCTGCTCGGTCAGGCGACCCTGCTGTTCGCGCTCGGCTTGATCTCCGAGCAGATCGCGTCGCTGCGGTTCATGCGGCTGGGGCGCGGGGACGAACGGTGAGCGGCGGCGTGATGCTGTGCGGCGCCTGGGACGAAGGCCCCGGGTACCCACGCGCCACCATGCTGCGGCATGCCCTGCACGCGCAGCACGAGGAAGTCGAACTGTGCCGATTGCCCGGTCCCGGCAGCAGGAAGCGCGGCCTGCTGCGGGCGCCGTGGCGATGGCCTGCGTGGGCACTGTCCGAGTGGCTGCGTCGGCACTGGCTGCGGCGGATCTTCCGGATGTGCGTCGAACACGCCAAGCCGCGCGTGATCGTCGTGCCGTATCCGGGACACACGATGGTGGGCGAGATCAAGCGACTCGCGCGCGTGCCGGTCGTCCTGGACCTGTTCCTGTCCGCCTACGACACGGCGGTGTTGGACCGGGGTCTGCACCGCGAGGGCTCGGTGATCGCGCGCCTGCTGCGCCGGCTCGACACCAAGGCCTGCCAGGCCGCCGATCTGGTGCTGCTCGACACGCCCGAACATGCCGATCACGTCGCGGCGCTGACCGGCGTGACGCGGGAACGCTTCGACTGGCTGCCGATCGGCGATCCAGCGGCGCCGCGAACGATCGCGCCATGGCCGGCCGGGCCGGGGCCGTTGCGGTTGCTGTTCTTCGGCACCGACGTGCCACTGCATGGTTTGCCGGTGTTGCTCGACGCCGTGGCCGCCTGTCCGGAAGTGCACCTGACGCTGGTCGGCGGCAGCGCCGCGGAGCGCGCGCGCGCACAGTCTCGGTTTGGCGATCGCCTCGATCTGCAGCCGGAGTTCGTGCCGCGCGAACGCCTGCAGGAACTGCTCGATCGGGCGCAACTGGTTGCCGGCGTGTTCGGCAGCGGCGGCAAGGCGCAACGGGTCGTGCCGTACAAGGTCGTGCACGGCTGGGCCAGCGGCCGGCCGGTGCTCACCGCGGACACGCCGGCGGTACGGCGCGTCGAGCCGGCCGGCACCGCGACGTTCTTCGTGCCCGCGGCGGAACCAACGAAGCTGGCGCAACGGTTGCGCGAACTCGCGGCCGAACCCGCCCGCCTGCAGGAGGCGGCGGGCAACGCGCGCGCCGTCTACGATCGCCACTTCTCCCTCGACTGCGTCCGCCAGCGTTTCGCCGAAGTCCTGACCGGCGTCTGTGCGAGGTCGTCATGACCGACACCAGCAGGCGAGTGCTCTGGCATGGCGCGACCGTCGTGCTCGCGGCACTGCTGGCGTATGCCTTGGCGCTGGCCGGCGTGTGGGTCTACGACGACTTCCATTCGGTCGCCGCCAATCCACACATCCGCGAGATCGGCAACCCGCTGCGGTTCTTCTGGCAGCCAGAAGCGTTCTCGGCGACCGGCATGCGGATGTACCGGCCGGTGCTGGTGCTGAGCTTCGCGCTCAACTTCCAATTGGGCAGTGCGCCGATCTGGTTCAAGGCCGGCAACCTGGCGATCCACGCCGCGGTGGCATGGCTCCTGTGGCAGTGGCTGCGCTCTTGGAACGTGCCGTTGCGGGCGGCGACCATTGCCGCGGTGCTGTTCGCGGTGCATCCCCTGGGCTCCGAAGCCGTCAATCTGGTGTCGGGTCGCAGCGAACTGCTGCTGGTCGCCGGCACGCTGCTGGCGCTGGTGGTCCATCGCGGCGGCCTCGACACCGGCATGGTCTGGTGGCGGCAGGTCGTGCTGGTGCTGGCCACGCTGGTCGCCTGCGGCAGCAAGGAGACCGGTGTGCTGCTGCCGGTGTTGCTGCTCGGCCAGGCCGCGTTGCTGCGCCTGGAGGCCGGCGAACGGTTGGCGGCGCTGAGGTGGTGGGGCGGGGTGCTGGTGCGGATCGCGGTCGTCGTCGGGCTGGTGTGCGGCTACCTGATCGTCCGCCGGCACCTGCTCGGCATGGCGACCGCCAGCCTGGCAGGTCGCGTGGGTGACGATCCGTTGAGCGGTGCCGGTCGCGACCTGGTCACGCAGATCGCGACCATGGGCACGTTGTTGCCGCGGGTGCTGTTGCAGGCCGTGGTGCCGGTTGGCATCAGCCTCGAGCCGCCGGTCGTGTTCCTCCGGTCGTTGTTCCATCCCTGCGCGCTGGTGGGTTGGGTCAGCGTGCTGTGGTTCACCGGGCTCGGACTGCGCCGGTTGCGGCACCAGCCGCTGCGCGCCGCCGGCGTCATGTTGGCGTGGGCGATGGCGTTGCCGTGGGTGGTGATTCCGCTCAACGTGCCGCTCAGCGAACATCGCCTGTACGGGGTCTTGGTCGGTCTGGCCGTCGTGCTGGCGACGCTGCTGCAACCGGCGGCGCGGTCGCTGCCGGTGCCACCGTGGTCGTTCCTGGGTCGCGCGGCGTTGCCGGTGGCCGCGGCCGTGCTGCTCGCCGGGTTGTCGGCGAAACGTTCCTCCCACTACGGGGACGAACGCGCGTTGTGGCGCCATGCGCTGTGGCTGGCCAAGGACTCGTATCGCGCGCATTGGGGGCTCGGTCTGGCGATGGTTCGCCACGGTGATCTCGAGGCGGCACTGCCGCACCTGCGGCGGGCCCGCGAGAACTACCCGGGCAGCGCCGCGCTGTGGCGCAGCGAATTGGAGGCCTGGCTCGACCAGCGGCCTGAACGGCAGGCGCCGTTCCGCGCCGTGGTGCTGGCCGAAGAACTGCTGGCGATGATGCCGAATGAGCCGTTCCACCGGATCCTGGCGGCGCGGGCGATGACGCAGGCGGGGCAGCGGCAACCCGGCCACGACTGGCTGGCACGCGCGGAGACGATGGCGCTGTCGTGTCTGCAGATCGCGCCACCCAAGGGTCTGGTCTACACCACGGCGGCGGCGGCCCGGCAGGCGACCGGCGACCTCGATGGGGCACTGGCGCTGCTCGACACCAGCGTCGCGCGCGGGCTCGA
This sequence comes from Planctomycetota bacterium, assembly GCA_016713175.1. Classification (GTDB taxonomy): domain Bacteria; phylum Planctomycetota; class UBA1135; order UBA1135; family UBA2386; genus JADJPQ01. Next base: position 81,272 of record JADJPQ010000002.1, on the reverse strand, counting down.
CCACTGGACCGTGCTGCTCGAACGCGTCGAATTGCACGAACGGCTCGGCCGCCGGCTCGAGGCCGAGCGCGATGTACTGCGGGCGCAGCAGCAGGCGCCGTTCGAGGCGGCAGTGCAGCACGCGTTCCTGCGCGTGTTCCAGGTCGAGCCGGGGCGCTGAGTCGTCAACGGCCGGCCCGATCGAACAACCGGCTGGCGTTGGCGAAGGTCAGTTCAGCAGCGGCGGCGAATGGCATGTGCCGGGTCTGGGCCAGCGCCTGCACGGTGGCGACGATCAGCGCCGGTTCGTTGCGTTTGCCGCGGTGGCCCTGTGGCGGCAGGAACGGCGCATCGGTCTCGACCAGGATCCGGTCGGCCGGCGCGAACGCGGCGACCTGGCGCAGCGCGTCGTTCTTCGGATAGGTCAACGGTCCGGCGAACGACAGCAGCAGGCCGAGATCGAGCGCCGTCCGGGCGTCGTCGAGCGTCCCGGAGAAGCAGTGCATCACGCCGCGGTGCGGCGGCAGTTCGCGCAGCACGGTGTACAGCGGCGCGTAGGCGTCGCGGCAATGCAGGATCACCGGCAGATCGAGTTCCCGGGCCAGCGCCAGATGCGTGCGCAGTGACCGTTCTTGTTGCGGCACCGGACAGCGATCGCGGAACGTATCGAGCCCGGTCTCGCCGATCGCCAGGCAGCCGGGTCGGCGCGCCAGTGCTTCGATCGCCGGCCACTCATCGCCAAGCCGCAGCGCGTCGTTGGGATGCAGCCCGGCGCTCCAGCCGACGCCGGTCAGCGGCGCCAACGACTCGGCCTGGGCGCTGGTCTTGGCATCGATGCCGACGACCAGCAGCCGGACCACACCGGCTGCTGCGGCGCGTGCATGTTCGGCCACGGGGTCACCGTCCTGGAACTGACCCAGATGGCAGTGCGAGTCGAAGATCGGCGGCGCGGCGACGGACATCCGCGCCGAGCTTACTTGCCTTGCCCTGCCGGCGTGCCCTGGTTGGCGGCGGGAATCGGCGGTGACGGTTGCGGCGGCTTGCCGTCGAGTTCGTCGAGCAGCACCTGCAGGTGTCGGGCCACCAGTTCGTTGGTCGCGTTCTTCAGCTCGGCCTCGAGCCATGGGCGGATCTCGGGGCCGCGGATGCTGGCCAGCGCATCCAGGCAGTGGCGAACGAAGATCGGGTTGTCCTGGATGCCGGGCGGCTTGCGGTACAGCTCCTCGATCCGTTTGGCCGCGGGCGCATGCTTGCGTTCGCCCAACAGCTTGACGCAATGCTGGATCGTCGGCAGATCGTGCTCGGTCCGACCGAGCAGCATCAACAGCGTCTGGTCGATCTGGTCGTCACCGCTCTGCACGTAGCGATCGATGAAGTTGTGGTAGCCGGACACGGCGATCGCGGCGGTGTCGAGGATCGGCACGTTGTAGGCCGCGGCGCGTTCGGGGTTGATGCCACGCGACGACTCGACGGTCAGGATCTGCCGCAGCAGTTGCTGCGCGAGCTGGCGGTCGTTCTGGACCATCAGGTCGGCGGCCCACCAGCGCAGCCGCGGGTTGGGCTTCTCCTGGCCGAGCAATGCCCGCTTGCACAGTTCTTTTCCAGCCGCCGGATCGACCGCGATGGCGCAGTCGAGCAGCCACTTCAGCTGGTCGAAGTCGTTGGCGTCGTGCTTCTGCCAGGCCTTCATCAACGGTGTCCAGCCGTCGTTGCCCAGCGCCGCGAACGCCTTCTTGATCGCGTCCATCTCCAGCTTGGCCGCCTGGTAGTCGGGCTGGGTCGTGCGCGCCGACGACAGCAGTGGCGCGTAGGTTGCCAGCTTCTCCAGCAGCGCCTGCGGCCCCTTGCCTTCGGCCCGCTGTTCGACCCGCATGCGGGTCACTTCGCGGTCCAGCGTGGCCAGCGTCGTGCTGCAGGCGGTCTGGGCGGTGGTCAGTTCGGCGAGGCGCTGATCGAGTCGCCAGGCAAACCAACCAAGGGAACCAAAACCCGCGGCCGCGACAGCGAGGCCGAGCAGGACAAAGGGCTTGCCACAGGTCATCGGGCGCAGGTTAGCCGGTGGGCCGGGCCCCGGTCACCGGCTGTTCGAAAGCGAACGTCCGCTGTGGCGATCTGCTCGATGTTGCCGGTCGGCGGCGGGATTCGCGAGATCGCACCTGGGTGCGAGCGGAGCCGAAAGTGCCTCATTTCCGGACTCTGGCGGCGGTTTCCGGTCCGGCGGCGCCGCCATGGTGCCCTCCGGGCGCCGCCGGGCATGGAAGTTGTTCGCACCAGGAGCCCCCGACTCCCGATTCGGGGCACCCCTGGTGGCGGCACCGGGCCGGTTTTGCTGGTATGTTTGATGGCGACCCCCCGAAACCCATCTGCTAGCATTCCCGGCCCGTTCTGGTTCTCCCCTCTCCCAGGGCGGTGCTCCGGCTCACGCCTACCTCCTGTTCTGAGGTCTTCATGCACGTCCGATTCTCGACTTCTCTGGCGCTAGTCGTTGCCTTGGCTGGCCTTACAGGGTGCCAGGGTGGGTCCGAAGCGTCCGCGGTTGCGTTGCCGACCTGTGACGGCGCGCGCATCAACGCCTTGTGTCTGTCGAGCTGCAGCCTCGGTTGTCGCGGCACCCGGTGCGAGATCACCGACATCGCGCAGAACGAGAACATCGTGCTGGTGTTCAACACCGAGGTCGACCCGATCTCGGTCAACGAGAACACGATCCAGTTCCGGACGCCGGCGGGCGAGCCGCCGGTCGGCACGTTCATCGTCAACCGCAATGTCGTCGAGTTCGTGCCGCAGGTGCTGGTGGTCGGCGGCCAGAGCTTCTTCGGGTTCCGCGCCGGCGAGACCTACACCATGACGCTGCCGGGCGGCAAGGACGACCCGAACACCGTCAAGTCGACGTCGGGGGATCCGCTGAAGGAGACGATCAGTTGTTCACTCACCGTCTCGCGCGGCATCGTCGACCTCAACAACGTGGCGCCGCGGGCCGAGATGGTGCTGCCGACGACGACGACCAACGTGGCGCAGGACGTGACGGTCCAGCTCGAGTTCAACGAGATCATCGACGTGACGCCGTTCCTGGGCGCCACTGCGGGCAACGGGCCGATCGTGTTCGCGGTCCGGCGCACGCGCGACAATGGCAGCGGCGCCCGTGAGTGCAGTCCGAACTCGACGCCGGTGCCACTGGGTGGTTCGCCGCGTGTCGACCTCGATCCGGTCCGCGGCATTTCGGTGGTGACCTATCGGCCGCCGCAAGCGTTGCCCGGCAACGTCTGCATGGACATCACGGTGACCGATCGCGTCCGCGATCTCTCCGGTCGCCCGGCGCAGCCGCAGACCTTCCAGTTCGTCACCGTGTCGACCGGGTCGCGCGAAGAGACGCTGACCGAGGAATTCGAGACCGATGACAACCTCGATCGTGCCGCGTCCTCCGGCGCGTGGGGCAACGGTACGGCCACCTTCGGCATGATCGGTGGCGACGCGCGGCACGGCGCGTTCGATGTGAACGTGTTCAACAACCTCGGCCTCGTCAACGGCCGGCAGACCTACGAGATCAACACCGACAGCACGATCATCCCGGCCGCCAACACCACTTCTGGCACCGAGATCCGCGTCACCGACGGCAAGTTCTACTTTTCGTCGATGTTGGTGCCGTCCGACGTGCGCCTGCGCTTCGTCGGCAGCAACCCGCCGCAGTTCCACGTTGCCGGTCGCGTCGAGATCAACGGCCACGTCGAGTTGCGCGGCGAAGACACGGTTGCGTTCGTGGTGCCGACCTCGGGTGCGGCACCCGGACAGCCCGGCGGGCGTGCCGGCATCTTCGGCGGCGCCGGCGGCACCGGCGGCGATCGGTGCCTGGGCACCGGCAATGCGCCGAACTTCAATGGCCGCAACGGGCTGGATGGTCAGGTGGTTGCGGGGCATGCGTATGCGCCGGCGATCGTCGGAACCGGTGGCGCCGGGTCGCCGCTGTGGCCGACCGTTGGCACCAGTGCCGGGTTGGTGTTCCCGGGGCTCACCGTGTTCGAATACTGCGCGATGACGACCACTGGCGGCGGTGGTGGCGGCTACCGGGTCGCCGGCGGCCAAGGGCTGCTGGTCGTGAACTCGAACACCAATCCGGGCATCACCGCGCCGACCACCGCCGGTGGCGCGCGGTTCGACCTGTTCCCGATTCCGGGTGGAGCGCGCAACTCGCTGCACTTCCTGGTCGGTGGTGCCGGCGGTGGTGGTGGTGGCAGCCATCCGGCCTTCACCAACAGCATCACCCGTCAGTACGCCAACGGCGCTGGTGGCGGTGGCGGCGGCGGCGCGATCGCCATCCGCGCTGGTGACACGCTGCGAATCGCCAGCACCGCGGTGATTCTCGCGCAAGGCGGCTCCGCTTGGAGCGCGACCGGTCCGGCGACCGCGGTCAACGCCGCGCCGGCCGGCGGTGGTGCCGGCGGTTCGATCGTCCTGCAAGTCGGCCGAGCCGCCGACGTGCTCGGCATCCTGAATGTCAGCGGTGGCAATCGCGGCATTCTCGATCGCCAGGCGGGCGTGATCGGCAACGGTGGCGCTCGGATCCACGTGACCGGCGGGGATGGCTCGCCAGGCTTCATCCGCTTGGAGGTTCCTGCCGGCCAGACGGCGTCCGCGCCCCAGGCGCTGCCGGCGCTCACGGCCGACAACGTCGGCGTGCTGGCCGAACAGGACGAACTGGTGTCGTTCCGGTCGAACTTCTATTCGACCCAGCAGGCGTTCGGTCCGGAGTTCGGTCGCTACGAGATCACCGCCCTGGTCAACGGCAGCCGCGTCGTGTTCTCGGATGACACCAGCCGGGGCACGCCGGCCCGCGCCGGGCAGGCGCTGCGCGCGTTCTTCCAGGCGGTCACGGTCGACCTGTCGACCGGCGTCGCCGACCAGCAGTCGCTGCGACCGTGGCGACAGAACGTCGGCTCCTTCGGCGGTGAGGCTTCGCTGGCCGACGACGCGCTGAACGGCTTCCGCTTCCTGATCGTGCTCGACCGCTCGCTTGGCCAGACAGTCGAGATCGAGTCCGTCAAGATCGTCTACCGGATCTGAGATCCACGTGCCCTTCGCTGCATTCCAGGTCAGCCAGCTCCTCCGCGAACTCATGCGAACCCTCCCGTATCTCCTGTCGGTTCCGACCGGTCTGTTCGTGCTCGCGCTTTCCGGTTGCTCCGGTGGCGGCAACGACCCGGCGGGGCAAGTCCAGGTGCGCTGCGCCAATGGCGACGCTTTCTGTCTGATCTCGTGTGATCTGGGCTGCACCCAGGCCGGGTGCGCCGTGACCGAGATCGCCGAGAATCAGCGCCTGCGGTTCACCTTCAGCCAGGTGATCGACCCGACGTCGATCAACCAGAGCGCATTTGCGATTCGCACCCTGGCCGGGTCGGCACCGGATGGCGACTACCAGGTCGCCGGCAACACCGTGACGTTCGTGCCACGGATCCGGGTGACCAACGGCATCAGCACGTTCGGCTTCCTGCGCAACGAGAGCTACGTGCTGACCCTGGCCGGGGGGACCACGGCGAGCCAGGGCATCCGATCGCGGTCGGGCGACCGCCTGGCCCGCGAGTTCAGCTGCACCGTGGTCGCGTCGCGCGGCATCATCGATGAAGATGCGCGTCAACCGTCGGGCGAACTGGTCGCGCCGACCGATCTGGGGGCCGCGCCGCTCGACGCGACGATCGTGGTCCGGTTCAGCGAACTGATCGACGCTTCGCCGTTCGTCGGTGGCGTCAACGCCGGAACGCCGATCCAGTATCAGCTGCGTCGTTCGCGCGAGATCGGCGGCGTGCGCGAGTGCGACCGGACGTCGGCGGCCGTGTTGCTGGAGGGCGTGCCACGGGTGACCGTGGAGCAGGTCAACAACAAGAGCGTCACGGTGGTGTCGCTGAAGCCCAACGTCAACCTGCCCGGGCTCGCGTGCGTCGAGGTCCACATCACCAGCGATGTTCGCGACCTGGCCGGCAATCCGGCGACGCCGTCGAGCTACCAGTTCTTCACGCGACCGCGGGACGGCGGTCCGTTCGAATTCCTCGAGCCGTTCGCCAACCCGGGTCGGATGGACACCCTGATCTCGTCGGGTACCTGGAATGGCGGCGCGCGCCCGGGCCAGATCGGTGGTGACGGCCGCCATGGCTCGTTCAATCCGGCCAACGGCAACGCGGTCGGGCCCAACGTCTACGAATGGAACACCGACAGCCAGTTGATCCCGGCGTCGCAGACCCTCGACAACGTCGATGCAACGGTCACCGACGGCAAGTTCTACTTCACCGACTTCGTGCTGCCGCCTGGCACGACGGTGCGGTTCTTCGGCAACAACCCGGCGCAGATCTTCGTCCGCGGCAAGATCGAGGTCGGCGGCACGTTGGAGGCCAACGGCGATCCGATGGCGACGTTCACCTGTCGTTCGACCACGCCGACGGTGCTGATTCCGGGGCAGCCGGGTGGCCGGGCCGGCGCCGGTGGTGGCCGCGGCGGTACCGGCGGTGATCGCTGCACCGGCAACGGCCCGACGACCTCGGGTGGCGTGTTCCTCAACAACGGCCAGCCCGGTCAGGACGTCCGCTTGCTGAACGGGCACGCCTACCAGGCGCGCGCCGCCAACACCGGCGGTCGCGGCTCTGGCTTGCACCCCGCTGCTGGCACCAATGCATCGCTGGCGGGCAGCTTCACGATCAACTTCGCGTTCTGCGGTCTGATCGCCCCCGGCGGCAACGGCGGTGGCTTCAACACTCCCGGCGCGATCGGTGCGGCGTCGGCACCGGCAGGCATCACGATCCTGCCGGGTCCGGCGGCTTCGATTGGCGCAGGCTTCGACCTGTTCCCGTACCCGCCGGCGGTTGCACCGCCCAACTACACGGCGCTGAACCACTTCCTGGTCGGCGGCTCTGGTGGTGGCGGCGGTGGCAGCCACCCGTTCCTGTCGACGACGGGTTCGACCACGGACATCTGGCGCGCGGGCGCCGGTGGCTCGGGGTCCGGGGGCGCCATTGCGTTGCGCGCCGGCGCTGACCTGAACGTCGCGGCCGGCTCCAACCTGCGGGCCCGCGGCGGTGAAGGCGCGATCTTCAGCGATCGCCTGATCCAGGGCATTCCGGCGGTCGGCGGCGGCGGCTCCGGCGGCTCCTATGTGCTGCAGGCCGGCGGCGCGCTGACGGTTTCGGGCTTGATCGACACGTCGGGCGGTGGCGGATCGCGTTCGGCGAACATCCAACCGGCGACGATGAACGCGGAGACGCGCGGCGGCCTCGGTTCGGCCGGCTTCTACCGGCTCGAATCCCAGACCGGCGTGGTGGTCAACTCGGTCGGCCACGTGCCGGCGTTCGATGCGCCGCGGATGGCTGCGACGTTGACGGATGCCGATGACCTGGTCGGGTGTGCGTCGCTGTGGCGCGCCACCGGGATCATCTTCCCGCCGACCTGGATGCGCTACGAGCTGACCGTCGACGTGCACGGCGATGGCTCCGATATCCGCGTCTACTCGGATGACCCTTCGGTGCCAGGCTCGGTGGGGCCGGCCATCGATCCACTGGGGCCGGTGCGCATCCAGTTCCAGGGAGCCCAGGTCAGCACGACGACCAACCTGCCGTTGCCCGGCACCGTTGGCCGCTGGCGCAGCTATCTGAACCCCAACCAGACCGCGGGCATCAGCATCAACTCCGACAATGCGACCGGCTTCCGGTTCATGCTGACGTTCAATCGCAAGGACTTCCCGCACTGCGTGGTCACCAACCTGCGCGTGCTGGCGCAGGGCTGAGCCCGGCGCCAGATCAGGCTGCCAGACCGGGAGGTCTGCGAACGAGCGATGGCCGAAGGTTCGCTGCGGGTGCGCCTCTTGTGTTGCGCACCCGACCACTGGCTTGCTCCAGCCGAGATTGCGTGGGACGCGAACGGGCGGATCGTGGGGCTGCGCCGCGCCCGGCGTGGCACCAGGATCCGAGATCTCGCCGTGCTGCCTGGCCTGGTCAACGGCCATGCCCATCTGCAGCTCGGGCCGTTGGCCGCGGCGCCGCGGACGTTCCTGCCGTGGGTGCGGGCGGTGCTTGCGGCCAGGGTCGGCGAGACGCCGCGGTCTTTTCGCGCGCGGGCGGCGGCGGCGGTCACCGAACTCCAGGCCGACGGTACCACGGCAGTCGGTGAGATCGACGGTACCGGCCTCAGCGGCCCGGTTCTCGCGCGGCGCGGGCTGGCTGGCCGGTGCTACCAGGAACTGTTCGGCTTCCACCTGGACGAGCGCGCCGCGAACGCGCTCGTGCGTGCCCGCCATGCCGTTCGGAGCGGAGCCCTGGCCCGAGGTCTGTCGCCGCATGCGCCGCACACGACTTCGCCGGCGTTGCTGCGTGCGGCGGCGCGGGCAAGCCGGTTCCTGTCGATCCACTGCGCCGAGACGGCCGAAGAACAACAGTTCCTGCACACGGGTCGTGGCCCCTTCGCCGATCTGCTGAGCGAACTCGGTCGGCTGCCGGCCGGTTTCCGGCCACCGCGTTGTGGCGCAGTGACGCTGCTGGCGCGTCTGGGGGTGCTGCGGCCGACGACCCAACTGATCCACGCGCAGCATCTCGAGCGCGGGGACAGCGCGACGATCCGGGACTCGGGGGCAGCGCTGGTCGTCTGCCCTGGCACCATCGCCTGGTTCCGCCGACCGCTACCACCGGTTCCGAGCTGGCTGCGCCAGGGAATCCCGGTCGGCCTCGGCACCGATTCGGTGGCGTCCAACGAGCGTCTGTCGATGCGGGCCGAACTGAGCGCCGCGGCAGCCGCCTGGCCAGAACTGCCACCGGCGATGGTCTTCGCGATGGCGACGACACACGCTGCCAGAGGCCTCGGGGTGGCCGCGGGCCGGCTGCGCCACGGTGGCCGTGCCGACTGCTTTGCCGTGGGGGCGGGCACGGACTCGCCGGCGCAAGTCCTCGCCGCGGTCGTGCATGGTCACGCTGCGACCGTCGCGACCTGGACCGCAGGTCGGCGGACGACCGCACTGCCTCGTTGAGCCGCTGTCCCGGCTTCCCTACAGTGGGACGATCCAAGACCCCTGGCCTCCGTTGTCGTCCATCCACGAAACGATCCGTACCCGGTCCCGATTCCTGCTGACCGGTCATGAGAACCCGGATGGCGACTGCCTCGGGGCGGAGGTGGCGCTGTTCCATCTGCTGCAGGCGCTCGGCAAGGAAGTCGTGATCGTCAATCCCGATCCGCTGGGGCGCACCCATGACTTCCTGACCCGCCACACGCCGTTCCGCCATGCTCGCGCCGATGAGCCGCTGCCGCCGCTCGACGTGGTCGTGCTGCTGGACTGTTCGCAGTTGTCGCGTACCGGCGCACTCGCGCCCCGGCTGCGTCAGACCGGCGCGACGCTGGCGGTGATCGATCACCATGTCGGCAGTGAGCACGGCGATGGCCAGGTCTGCTACGTCGATGCGACGGCGCCGGCGACCGGGGCACTGATCCGGCGGTTGTATCGGGACTTCGGGATGCCGCTGACGCCGGCGGCGGCGGAAGGCGTGTTCTTGTCGTTGGTGTCCGACACCGGTTGGTTCCGCTTCTCCAACACCGACCACGAGGTGCTGTCGTTGGCGGCGGAACTGGTCGCCAGCGGCGTCGATGCCTCGGCGCTCTACGACCGGCTGTATCGCCGCCAGCAGCCGGAGGCTGCGCGCGTGCTCGCCGACGCGCTGGCTCGGCACGAACTGCGTCTGCACGGCGCGTTGGCGATGGCTTGTCTCGACAAGATGTTGATGGAGCGCGCGGCCCGCGCCGACTTCGACACCGACCAGGTGCTCGATCCGCTGCGCTCGCTCGAAGGCGTCGAGGTCGTGGCGCTGCTCAAGGAACGCTTCGACGGCGCCGTCAAGCTGTCGCTGCGGGCCAGGAAGGACCTCGATGTGCAGCAGATCGCTGCGGCGTTCGGCGGCGGCGGCCACAAGAAGGCGGCCGGCGCAACGCTGCACGTGCCGCTGGCGGAAGCGGCACAGCGGGTCGAGGCGCAGGTGCAGCGGGCACTGGCGCAGCGGGCCGCGAGTGCGATTCCATCCGGTGGAGTGACCGGGTGACGGCGTTCGCGATCATCTCGGACCTGCACTCCAACCTCGAAGCGGTCGAGGCGGTGTTCGCGCGGATCGACGCGTTGGGCGTTCGGGAAGTGGTCTGTCTGGGTGATGTGATCGGCTATGGCGCCGATCCGTCGCCGACGACCCGGCTGGTGATGCAGCGCTGCAAGTGGACGCTGCTCGGCAACCACGACTGGGGCCTGTTCCACAGTCTCGAGGAGTTCAATCCGTTGGCGCGCGAGGCGCTGTTGTTCACGCGGCGCAAGCTGAAGCCGGGCCTGTTCTCGCCACAGCGGCGCGCGGCCTGGAACTTCCTGCAGCGACTGCCCGAACGGATGCAGGATTTCGGCTACCTGTTCTTCCACGGGTCGCCGCGGTCGCCGGTGATGGAGTATGTGCTGAAGAGCGACGGCTTCCTGGAGCCCGAGAAGATGGCGCAGATCTTCGCGCTGATCGATCGACCGGCGTTCGTCGGCCACACGCACTGGCCCGGCATCCACCGCGCCGACTTCCGCTTCACCCAGGCCACCGACGAGCAGCGCACGTTCGTGCTCGAGGGCCCCTGCGTCGTCAACGTCGGCAGCGTCGGACAGCCGCGCGATGGCGATCCGCGCGCCAGCTTCGCGGTCGTCGCCGATGGCAAGGTCGAGATCCACCGCGTGCCTTACGACTTCCGTCGCACGCAGGCCAAGATCCTCGCTGCCGGTCTGCACCCCGCGCTGGCCGAACGGCTGGCGCGCGGCAAGTGACGACGCTGCGGATCGTGCTGTGCACGGCGCCGGCGACTGCGGTCGCCGACAAGCTCGGCGCCGCGGACCTGGCCGCGCGACTGGTCGACGAACGGCTGTGTGCCTGCGTCAACGTGATGCCCGGGGTCACATCGTGGTTCTTCTGGCAGGGCAAGGTCGATCGCGTCGAGGAAGCGCTGCTGCTGATCAAGACGACCGCCGAACGGCTGCCAGCGCTGCGAGCCCGCGTGCAGCAACTGCATCCGTACGAAGTGCCGGAGTTCCTCGAACTGCAGGTCGCCGATGGCCTGCCCGCATACCTTCAGTGGGCCATCGCGGCGGTCCAACCCGAACGGAGTTGAAGTGACGTCCGCCGAGCCAGTCGCACGCGAGGTGCACGGTGGCCGGATCGCGTTCGCCGTGCTGCTGGCGGCACTGGCCTGGTGGTTTGGCGATCAGTTGCCCTTCCCGGCGGGGACGGACCCCGGCCCGGCGCGCGCGCTGCTGTTCACCACGGTGCTGACGACGACCTGCTGGCTGGCGTCGGCGATGCCGATCGCAGCGGCGTCGTTGCTGCCGCTGGTGCTGCTGCCGGTGCTCGGCGTGCAATCGACGGCGGCGACCACCCAGGGCTACGGCCATCCGATCCTGTGGTTGTTCGGCGGCGGGTTCGTGCTGGCGCTGGCGGTCGAGCGTTGCGGGCTGCATCGGCGCCTGGCGTTGCGGATCCTGGCCTCGGTCGGACCATCACCGCGACGGCTGGTGTTCGGCTTCTTCCTGGCGGCGACGCTGATCTCGCTGTGGATCAACAACACGTCGGTCGCGCTGCTGCTGTTGCCGATCGGCATGGTGCTGGTCGAGCGGACGCTGGCACTCGGCGAACTGTCGCCGGCGGCGGCGCGCAACTTCGGTGCCGGCGTGATGTGCGCGATCGCCTACGGCGCGTCGATCGGCGGCATCGGGACGCCGATCGGCACGGCTCCCAACGCGTTGTTCTTCGGTGCCTGGGACAAGCTGGTCGCGCAGGGGGCACCGGCGGTGTCGTTCTTTGGCTGGACGCTGGCGTTCGCGCCGTTCGCGTTGCTGCTGACCGTGGCGGGCGCGTGGCTGATGACCCGGGTCGCGCTGCCGATCCCGGGTGCCCGCTTGCGCGGTGGCGAACAGCTGCTCGCCGAAGCCATGGCGCTGCCGCCGTGGTCACCGGCGGAGAAGCGCACTGCCTGGCTGTTCCTGCTCGCGGTCCTGCTGTGGATGACGCGTGGTGACGTGGTGCTGGGCGGCGGCGACGTGCTGCATGGCTGGGCGCACTGGCTGATACCCGCCGGGCAGCGCGACAGTTTCATCGCCGATGGTTCCGTGGCGATCGCGGTTGCGGTCCTGGCGTTCCTGATCCCGGCGGGCACCAGGGATGGCGCCCGGCTGATCGACTGGGAGGGCGCGCGCAAGTTGCCGTTCGACCTGTTGTTCCTGCTCGGTGCCGGCATCGCGATGGCGGATGCGTTCGAGCCGACGCGCGTGTCGCATGCCTTCGGCGAACTGCTGAAGCCGGCGATCGTTGCGCTGCACCCCGTACTGCTGCTGCTCGTGATCGTGATGGCGATCACGATGCTCAGCGAGGTGGCCAGCAACACCGCGATCGCGACGCTGCTGTTGCCGATCCTGAAGGATGGCGCGCTGGCGGCGAAGATCGATCCGCTGGTGCTGATGCTGCCAGCGACGATCGCGGCGTCGTGCGGGTTCATGCTGCCGATCGCGACACCGCCGAACACGATCGTGTTCGCGTCGCGGCGCCTGACCTTCGGCCAGATGGCGCGTGCCGGGTTCCTGCTGGATCTGCTGGCCGCCCTGCTGCTGTTGCCGGTGCTGTGGTTCTGGTCGCTGCCGTTGCTCGGCGTGCAGCCCGGTGCGCCACCGACCTGGCTGCCGGCCGGGGGTGGCAAGTGAACGACCCGGCGTCGATCGCGCCATCGCGCGGCGCGTTGTGGCGACTGTGGCTTTCGTCGTGGTTGTTGTTCCTGTGCACCGCGCACGGCAACCTGGAGACCGTCGATGCGGCGATCACGATGCACTCGGCGCGCGCCCTGTGGTTGCGCGGCGACCCCGGGTTGCGGCCGTCGTCCGCCAATCCCGAGTGGCTGGCCGAACGGGTGATCGCCGACGAGATCCTGCGCCTTGCCGCCGAGGGCAAGCACGTCAACGGCCGGCGCGGCAAGGATGGCGTGCAGGTCTACGCCTGGTTCCCGATCGGTCACGTCTTTGCGATGGTGCCGTTCGTCGCGCTGGGCCAGGCGCTGGCGCCGGGTTGCGCCACGATCGAGGCGCGATACCAGGAACGTGCCGCCGATCGCTATTTCTACGGCATGTTCGTCACCGAGCACGCCGCGGTGGCGATGCTGCTGCCGTCGCTGTGCGGTGCGACCAGCGTGGTGCTGCTGCTGCTGCTCGGGCTGGCGCTCGGGGCCTCCCGCCGCGATGCCGCGATCGCGACCTTCGCCATCGTCGCCGCCACGCAGTTCTTTCCGCTGACCCGAGAATCGACCAGCGATGGCCCGGGCATGACCGGCTTGCTGGCCGCGCTGTCGTGCGTCGTACGGCTGTGGCGCGGACAGGCCGGGATCGGCACGGCGCTGCTGGGAGGCATCGCGGCTGGGGCGATGGTGTTGTTGCGTTCGGCGCATGCCCCGTTGCTGATGCCGCTGGGGCTGGCGCTGGTTGCGGCGGCTCGCCAGCACCGTCGCTGGTCGTGGCTGTCCGCGTTTGCCGGGGGCGGTCTGCCGTTCCTGGTGCTGTTGCTGTGGGCCAACTGGCAGCGCTTCGGCGATGTGACCGACACCGGGTACCCGAAAGTGTCGGACTGGTTCAACTACCCGCTGCTGTACGGCGTCGCGAAGCTGTTGATCGCCGGCGGCAAAGGGATCCTGTGGTTCACGCCGTTGCTGTGGCTGGCGCTGCCGCTGTCGTGGCGTCGCGCGGATGTGCCGGCGTTGCGGTGGCTCGGCTGGTCGTTGTTCGCCATCCCGATGCTGATGTTCGGCAGCACCCCGGGTTGGCAGTCGGGCCAATGCTGGGGGAACCGCTACGTGACGCCCGGGATCGTCGGCTTGCTGGCCATCGCGCTGCCGCAGGCGCGGCCGTGGGCGCGCTGGCCGCGGACGTTCGCCGTGCTCTTCGGCGTCGGCATCCTGCTGAACGCGACGTCCTTGTTGGCCCCGACGCGTGGCCACAACCAGCTCGCCGGACAGGCAGTGACGGCGATGTACGATCAGCAGCTGGCGCGCGGGGAGATCACGGCGGCGGCGCGGGCCAGCGTCGATCCGGCCGATCACTTCTTCTTCCTGCCGCGGTTCTCGCCGCTGCACGCCAACTGGACCTGGGCCTGGCGCGCTGCCACCGGCGGTTTCGAGGACACGAACGGCGTCCGGCGCGACGGCGCCGCGTACACGACGTTGCCGCTGTTCGGCGTCGACTCCGACAACCCCTTGCTGGTGCAGGGGCCGCTGCATTGGGAAGACCGCGGCTTCCGCCACCTCTGGTTCGTGTTCTTCGGTGCGCTGACCGGTGTGCCGTGGTGGGCCCTGCTGTTGCCACCACTGCTGTTGGCCGTGTGGCTGCTGCGGTGCAGTGCACGCGACTGGCGCCGCTGAACGGCGCAGCTGCCGGGGCATTGTTCCCGGCTTGCATTCGCCATCCTGGTTGCGGGCGTCCTGTCGTCGTGCACGCGATGACCCGACCAGAACCGGTGGCGCTGCCCGCCGTCGAGCTGCCCCGGCTGCGAACGGACCTGTGGCGGTTCCTGCGCTGGCTGGGCGCCGACGCGGCGCTCGCCGATGACCTGACGCAGGACGCGCTGTTGCGGCTGGTGCGACAGCCGCCGCGCGAACGCGATCCGGCGGTGCTGGCGGGCTGGTTGCGGACGACCGCGCTGCGCCTGTTCGCCCGTTCGCGCGGCCGGCGGCGCGAGGGTGTGCCGTTCGACGACGAGACCGAGTTGCTGGTGGCGTGGCAGCGCTGGGCCGGCCAGGACGGCGGTGACCGCCGCGCCGCAGCATTGTCGCAATGCCTGGACCAACTGGCGCCGACGACCCGCGCGGCCCTGGATCTGGTGTACCGCCATCGCACGCCGCTCGCCGAAGTCGCCGCGGCCGTCGGGTTGCGGCTCGCGGGCCTGAAGAGCCTGCTGGCGCGGGCGCGCACGCACCTGCACGGCTGCATCGAACACCGGCTGGAGGAGAACCGATGAAACCGCTGTCACCACTCGACGAGTCGCTGGTCGCCGCCCTCTTGGAGGAACGTCTGTCCGGCGAGGTCCCGTCCGTCGGCCTGGCGCCGGTCGAGCGACGGCGCGTGCTGCAGACCACGACGCCGTCCGGACCAACGGGACTGGTGCCACGCCTGCTCGCCGCGGCCCTGCTGCTGCTGGGCGTCGCCAGCGTCGTCGCGGTGGCCTTCAGCGATCGCCGCGACAGCACGCGACCGCTGCAGGATCCGCAACCGACGCCGCGCCGCGGCGACCCTGCCCAGGCGGCGGCGGCCTGGTGGCCGTTGCAGGTCGGTCATCGGTGGCAGTACCGCGAGACCCGCGGCCAACGCGAGACCGAAGTCGAGGTGCTGGCGCGTGCCGCCGCGCCGATCGATGGCGTCGAAACCGTGCAGCTCTGCGACGTGCGCCGCGACGCTGTGGAGTTCTCGTTCTGGCAGGTGACCGACCAAGGGCTCATGGCACTGTCGACGTCGAACACGCTCGCGGATCCGCTGCCGGCATTCGTCGGCGAACCGGCGCTGTGGTTGCGCACGCCGGTTGGCGCCGAGACCCGCTGGCGGCACCGGTTCCTGCCGCCGCGGCCGCTGCCGCGGGGTGTTGGCGGTGGCCGCAGTCCAGGTCTCGCCGACTTCGTCGATGTCGAACTCGAACTGCTCGGTGTCGCCGAAGAGGTCATCGTGCCGGCCGGAATGTTCGCCTGCGTGCATGTCCGTGCCGTCGCCGAATTGGCGGAGGGCCGGCGCGAAGAGCATGTCTGGTTCGCGCGCGGCATCGGGCCGGTGCGGCGGAGCTGTAGCGTCGGCCGGACACCGGCGACGGTGCGCGAGCTGGTCGTGTTCACGCCGGCGGCGCCGGTGCCGTCGTTGGCGCAGATCCTGGCCGCGACGGTCGGTGACGAAGCCGGGCGGGCGCGCTGGCTGCCGATGCCGGTGGATGAGGATGCGGTGTGGACGACGCGCAGCCGGTTGGCGTTGCTGCGGGACGGCGATCGGAAGCGGTGGTATCGGGTCCTGGGCGCGAAGGCGGTGCCATGCGATCCGACCGCGCTGGCGGACTGGCAAGCGCTCGCCGCGGACGACGAACCGGAGGAACTGCAGCACGGCCTGTTCCCGCAGCGGCAGGCGGTTGGCCTCGGGCGGATGGTTGCGCACGCCCATGCGCTGCAGCGCGATCTGCGGTTGGTCGGCGACGGTGGTCTGTCGATCGAGATCGGTCCGGCCGGAGCGAAGGTGCACCTG
Source organism: Planctomycetota bacterium (assembly GCA_016713175.1). Classification (GTDB taxonomy): domain Bacteria; phylum Planctomycetota; class UBA1135; order UBA1135; family UBA2386; genus JADJPQ01. The sequence continues at coordinate 65,017 of JADJPQ010000002.1, read as the reverse complement.
CCGATGAACTTCGTCGACGCCGCCGGCGCCAGGAGCGAACAGCGCTTCGTCGTCGAGACGACGCGCGGTCAGGTCACGCAGTGCGGTGCCGACGACTGAGTGGATCAACCCACGGGTGCCGGCCAACCTCAGCCGGTGTTGGACTCGCTGTCCCGTTGCCGCTAAGCAGCAGGGATGCCCGGCTTCCAGTTCCAGAGCCTGTTCGAACTCGGCGACGACGAGACCCCATACCGCCTGTTGACCAAAGACCACGTGCGCACCACCAGTGCCGCCGGCCGCACGATCCTGCAGGTCGATGACCAGGCGCTCGAGCTGCTGACGTTCGCGGCGCTGCGCGACATCAGCCATCTGTTCCGCCCCGGCCACCTGCAGCAACTGCGCGCGATCCTCGAGGATCCCGAAGCCAGCGCCAACGACCGCTTCGTCGCGCTGCAGCTCCTGAAGAACGCCAACGTCAGCGCCGGCATGGTGCTGCCGAGCTGCCAGGACACCGGCACCGCGATCGTGATCGGCAAGAAGGGCCAGCACGTCTGGACGCCGGGCGACGACGAGGCCGCGCTCTCGCGCGGCGTGTACCGGACGTTCACCGAGACCAACCTGCGCTATTCGCAGATGGCGGCGTTGGACATGTACCGCGAGGTCAACACCGGTGACAACCTGCCGGCGCAGATCGAACTGTATGCGACCGCCGGCGATGAGTACCGGTTCCTGTTCCTGACCAAGGGCGGCGGTTCGGCCAACAAGAGCTTCCTGTACCAGGAGACCAAGGCGCTGCTGAACCCGAAGTCGCTGCTGGCCTGGATCGACAAGGAAACCCGGAAACTCGGCACCGCGGCATGTCCGCCGTACCACCTGGCGATCGTCATCGGCGGCATGTCGGCCGAGTTCACCATGAAGGTCGTCAAGCTGGCGTCGGCGCGCTACCTCGATCACCTGCCGACCAGTGGCAACGAGCGTGGTCGCGCGTTCCGCGATCTCGAACTCGAACAGCAGGTGTTGGCGATCACCCGCAAGAACGGCATCGGCGCGCAGTTCGGCGGCAAGTACTTCTGCCACGATGTCCGGGTGATCCGGCTGCCGCGCCATGGCGCGTCGTGCCCGGTCGGCATCGGCGTGTCGTGTTCGGCGGATCGGCAGGCGAAGGCGAAGATCACCAAGGACGGCGTGTTCCTGGAGCAGTTGGAGACCAATCCGGCGCGCTTCCTGCCCGAGGTCGACGAACAGCAGTTGGCGGGCGAAGTGGTGCCGCTGGACCTGACGCGGCCGATGGCCGAGATCCGCGCGAGCCTGCGCCGGTATCCGATCAAGACGCGGCTGTCGCTGACCGGGCCGATGATCGTCGCGCGCGACATCGCGCACGCGCGGCTGCAGGAACGGCTCGATCAGGGCCATGGCCTGCCGCGCTACTTCCAGGACCACGTCGTCTACTACGCGGGGCCGGCGAAGACGCCGGCCGGCATGGCGTCGGGCTCGTTCGGACCGACGACCGCGGGCCGGATGGATGCCTACGTCGACAAGTTCATGGCCGCCGGCGGGTCGTTCGTGATGTTGGCCAAGGGCAACCGCAGCAAGGCGGTCACCGAGGCGTGCCAGAGGCACGGTGGCTTCTATCTGGGTTCGATCGGCGGCCCGGCCGCAATCCTCGCGCGCGACTCGATCACGCGCGTCGAGGTGCTCGACTATGCCGATCTCGGCATGGAAGCCGTCTGGAAGATCGAAGTGCGCGACTTCCCGGCGTTCCTGGTCGTCGACGACAAGGGCAACGACTTCTTCGCCTGACGCACGCCGACGGCGGGGCCGGCGGTGGCGCGGGTCGCTTCGATCACCAGATCCGGATGCCGGTCAGGTTGGTGAACGTGGTGTTCACCGAGTCGTTGGCGAAGCCCTGGATGAAGAACTCGTAGCCGATGTAGATCGGCAGCGTCGGGATCGTCAACGGCAGACTGGTGGTGCCGAGGCCGGACGCGGTGGCACCGAGCGAAGTGGCCGGGTTCAGCAGCAGTTCGCACGCAAAGCCCGGAATCGTGATGCCGGAGCCGGCCGGCACGCGGCCGTCGGCGAAGGCGAGCAGCCAGAACGTCGTCGGATTGGCGATCACGTCGATCGATGCGGTGCTGCCGTTCAGCGTGACGCCGGTCGTGTTGACGCCGACGATGTTGGCCGAACAAGCGTCCGTGGGCGAGGTGCCGCCCAGGATCTCGATCGCGTTCTGCACGCCGTCACCGTCCATGTCGCTGAACGGGGCGACCACGAGCGAGTATTGCCACATCGTCGCCAGCGCCGACTGCGTGCCGGTCGCGGCGGCGCCGCCGACATCGAGAATCGCGGGGACTTCGAGGTTGCCGGTCGCCGGATCGACGCGGCGCACCTCACACGGCGGCCCAACGCCCGAGAACGTGATGCGCGCCGAGCACCACAGTCGGCCGTAGTGGTCGACGTTCAGGCCATTGATGGTGGGTGGCACCAGGTAGGTGTTCAGCACGGTGCCGCTGGTCTCATCGACCTGGAACAAGGAGCCGTTGCCGAAGCTGCCGACCCAGATGTCGCCATTCCGATCGAACACCGGGCCGATGCCGCCGAGCGAGGAGTTCGGCATCTGGTAGACGTTCAGCACGGTGCCCTGATCGTCGAGTTCGACCAGTTCGCCGACGCCGCCAGCGGGCGGATCGCCGGTCAACCAGATGTGGCTGGGGAAGCCAAAACCGCGGAAGTCCGCCGTGGGCCGCACCGGTTGCGTGGTCCCCGGGGCGATCGGGAAGTTGGTGACGGTGCCGGACATGTCGATCTTGGTGACCGAACCGGGGTTGGTCCGGTGCGCGATCCACTTGGCGCCGTTGGTGTCGATCGTGATGCCGAGCGGCGCGGCGTTGGCCAGCGGGAACGACTGGATGAACGTGCCGTCCGGCGCGAACTGCTGTACGCCGGTGCCGCCGCTGACCCAGGCGGTGCCCTGGTTGTCGAACGCGATGTCGAACGGGCTGCCGAGCGTCGAGCTGACGTTGGTGATCGTGTTGGCGACCGGGTCGTAGATGTCGAAGGTCGTCTGGATGAAGCGGACGACCCAGATCTTGCCGTCGGGCGCGCGGTGCGCCGAACGCAGGCTCGTGCCCATCGGCACGCGGGTCACGACCGAACCCCACGCGGTCACTTCCATCAGGTCCATGGATGCGCGGTTGGCGATCCAGTAGGTCTCCTGCGCCAGCAAGGGCGTTGTCAGTGCGGTCAGAGCGATCAGACATCTGTGTCGTGACATCGGGTTGAACTCCGTGGCAAGGGAACCGTAGGCGGTGTCGCCGTGACATCGCCCGAAGAGACCCTAGCGCACTCAACCGGCCTTGGCATGGGCGGCTCAGCGCCGATGGCTGGCGGCACAACTTCGCGACAACCCGCGGTCCGCGCCGCGTTTCAGGCGCCGAACTGCCGCAGGTGGTGGTCCAGGTGCCGCCACTGCAGCGCGTCCCACTCGGCAACGGTCATGGGGCCGAAGAACGGATGTGGCGCCTTGGTCAGCGCCGCCGGGCCGCCGTCGCCGAGCCGCCGGACCAGCGCGACCAACTGGTCCCGTTCGCGGGCGAAGTCGCGGGCATCGGTGATCCTGAACTGCGGCGCGGTGGGCATCCCGGGCTGCCACGGCGCCGCGGCCAGCAACTTCTTCTTGGCCAGCTTGCCGAACAGGGAGCCGATCAGGCTGCGCTTCAGCTGCAGTTCGCCGAGCGCGACGCGCAGCGGCTGCTGGCAGTGGGCCAGCATCTGGCCGATCGTCATCTTGCCCCATTGGCGCGAACTGTCCGGGCGCAGCGCGGCGATGCGATCGAGGAGGCGTTGACGGTCGGCGGCGGCGAACATCGAACCGGACATGGCCGCATTGTCGGTGGCCCGGCTTCGACTGGACAGTGGAACTTTCGACCGGAGCGCGTGGGCGGCGACGCTACAGTGAAGCCGTGGACGACGAGTTCGTGGTGCCGCGCTGGTCCGGTGGGCTCGACCAGCCGTTCGCGCCGCGCCTGCCGGGTTCGAAGTCGCAGACCTGTCGGGCGCTGATGTTGGCGGCGGCGCGGCCAGGTGCCACGCGGCTGCTCGGGGCACTGCATGCCGACGACACGTTGCGGTTGGCGGCGGGGTTGGCGGCCTTTGCCGGGCTGCGCGTCGACACGACTGCAGATGGCTTCGTGGTCGATCGCTGCGCCGGCCCCCTGGTGGCGCCCGGACGTGCGATCGACGTCGGCGGCGGCGGCACGCCGGCACGGCTGCTGCTGGCGTTTGCGGTGCGGGCCGATGGCGCGACGGTGATCACCGGCGATGAACGGCTGCGGCAGCGGCCGATGGGAGGGTTGCTGGCGACCTTGCGTTCGCTCGGCATCGGTTGCGACTGCCTCGAGCGCGAAGATTGCCTGCCGGTGCGGGTGCACGGTGGTGAGCCCGTCAGCCGGCGCTGGTCGGTCGACGCGAGCAGCAGTTCGCAGTTCGCCAGTGCGTTGCTGCTGCTGGCGGCGCAGTGCCCGGGGCCGCCGATCGAACTGACGCTGGCCGGACCGCTGGCGTCGGCGCCGTACGTCGCGATGACCGTGGCGGTGCTGCGCCAGTGCGGGATCGGCTGCGAACGGCTGGATCCGGCGACGTTCGTCGTGACGCCGGGACCGGCCCGGGTCGACACCATCGCGATCGAACCGGACGCCAGCAGCGCGGCCTACTTCCTGGGGTTGGCGGCGGTGACCCGGACTTCGGTGGTGGTCGATGGCATCGGGCGGGACTCGGAGCAGGCGGATGCGCGCTTTGCCCGCGTGTTGGCGGCGATGGGTTGCCGGCTCGAAGCCGGCGAACGGTCGCTGCGGCTGGCGGGTGCCGACCTGAACGGCATCGACGTCGACATGGCCGGCATGCCCGATCAGGTGCTGACGCTGGCGGCCGTGGCACTGTGTGCGGTTGGTCGGACCTCGATCGGCGGCATCGGTACCTTGCGCCACAAAGAAAGCGATCGGGTGGCGGCGGCGATCGCTGGCGCGGAAACACTCGGCGGCCGGGCCTTCGTGTCCGGCGAACGACTCGTGATCGAACCAGGACCGCTGCGGCCGGGGCGCGTTCTTGCGTTCGGCGATCACCGCGTCGCGATGGCGTTCGCGGTGCCGGCGGTGCGGATCGGTGGCGTCCGGATCCAACATCCCGCCGTCGTCGGCAAGTCGTTCCCGGGCTTCTGGCAGGAGCTGGAGCGCTTTCTGGCCGGACCCGTCTGCCGGTGAGCCCGCGGGTTTCTGCCCCCCATGCGCCAGGCCGAGGTTCGGGCGCCGTGATCCGGTCTGATCCGGCCGAGGTCCGCGGTTACTTCGACCGCGTGTTCTGGAGCAGGGCCTCGCGAAGGGCGCGCGCGCCCGCATTCTCGGGGTCTTTACGCACCAGGGCATCGACTGCTTCGGTGATGTCCGGTGTCATCGCGGACAGTGCCGCCACCTTCAGCGCCACCGGATCGTCGGGCAGGGCCCGCCGCCAGGACGCGGCTATCAGGCGGGCATCGCCGATGTCGTGAAAGTGCGTTGCGTGGGCATGCAGCAACGACCAGTGCGCCGCCTCCAGGCCGCGCGCGCCGAGCAAGTCAGAACGCGCCTTGCGTGCCTCCGCCGATACGTCTGGTGGCACCGACGCAGCATCTTGCCACCCGGCTTCGTGTTGACGGATCTGGAAGTGCAGGCGCCACATTTCCGGCAGCAGGCGCACCGGAATCACTGACGGGGTCGCCCGTGCCCGAGACAACCCGGCGTGGGCGTCGGCGTAGTTCCCGGCCATGCCGAGCAGGCAGCCATGCAGCATGTGCAGGTAGCCGATCGGATAGTCCTCGACCATCCGCGCCAGGAACGCGCTCAGGTTCGCGATCGAATCCGGCGTGACCTCGCCGGCGCTGAGCATGGCGCCGCGGATCATCCCGCGCACCAGCCCCAACACTGCCGGCGGCAGACTGAACTGCGGGATGCCCTTGGTGTCGCGGGGCACAAGTGACCGGCCGAGCAGTGCACTGGCCACGGGTACCGCGCCGCTGATTGCCGACCAGGCTGCGCCAAGCCTCTGCGATCCGGTCGGTGGTGCGCCGGGCTCGCGGGGACGGAGACCGATTGGCGGGTGCGCTGCGGCGATCACATCCTCCAGGTCACGACTGCTCCGGCGAAGCAAGTCGACGATTGCGCCCAGCAGGCGAATGCTGCTCGGGCCGATGACCGAGGAATCTTCCAGCGGCGCGAGCAATTCCTCGGCGCCTGCCGGGTCCCCGCCGACGATACGGAACAGCGCTTCGAGGCAGTCGCCCAACTGGCTGGTCGGATAGAGCGCCCGGTAGCGATCGAGTTCGCGACCGGCCTCGGCAATCTCGCCGGCGATCAGCAGCAAGCATGTCAGGTGCATGCGTGCCTCCGGCATGAACGGATCGGCGACGATCGCGGCGCGGAAGCACCCGATCGATTCCGGCAGTGAGCCCGCGAGGTAGCCGCGGGCGTAGGATGTCTGAGCGGGACTGAGTCCGCCCAGGGCGACCGCCTCCTGGACCAGCCTTCGCCCGCGCTCCAGATCGAGCAGCCGGTGGATCCCGACGGTGCTGCGGATCAAGCGTAGGGTAGCCGCGTGCGGACCCGGCGGCTCGGACTCGAGTGCAACGAGCTGCGCGAGTGCGCTCGGCGCGTCGCCCAGCCCCATGTGGCAGCGGATGATCCCGATGCGCAGGGCCATCGGGTCGGCGGCGCCAAGAGCCAAGGCGGTTTCGGCTGCCACGTGGGCCTGCTGCCATTCGCCGCTTCGACGGGCGAGCTCGTGGGCAGCGGTCCATGCCTGGGCGGCGGCGCGTCGTTCCTGCTGCAGGTGGGTCCACGCCCAGGCACCGAGCAGGATGACGATTACCGCTCCGACCGCGCCGGCCAGAGGGTTCCTCGCGATCGTCCGCACGGCCCGGCTTGGCCACGACAACGGTCGTTCCTCCACCGGCAGGCCTTGCTCGAATCGGCGCAGGCTCTTGGCCAGTTCTCCGGGGCTGCTGTGGCGTAGTTCCGGCCGTGGTTGTGTTGCACGTGAGCAGATCGCCAGCAGGTCACCGGGCACCCGCCTCGCGTTCCGCCCTGGTGCTGGTCCAACCAGGCACTCGCGTAGGGTGATGCCGAGGGCATATACGTCGGCAGCGGGCAAGCCGGTCCCCACTTGACCGAGTTCGGGCGCCATGTAGCCGCGCGTGCCCTCGATACCGGCTCGTACTGGCGTGGTGTTGTGTCTCGCAATCCCGAAGTCGATCAGGACTGGCGTCCCGTCGCGGCGCAGAAGGACGTTGTCCGGCTTGATGTCGCAGTGCTTGATTCCGACGTAGTGGGCGGCCTGCAGAGCCTCGGCCACATCCCCGACGAGCGCTGCGACCTGACGGGTGGAGCGCGTGGCCAGCCAGGCTGAGTTCTCGCGCAGCGTGCCCAGCCCGTCGATGAACTCCATGACGAGGATCTCGGTGCCGGCGTGCGCCAGCACATCGTACAGCATGACGATGCCTGGATGCCGGAGGAGTGCCAGCGCTTTGCTCTCGCGGTGCTCACCAGCCCCCGCCAAGGGTGGCAGGACCTTCAAGGCAACCTGGCGCTCGAGTTCGATGTCCGTGGCCAAGAACACCTGGCCCTGCGAGCCCTGACCGAGCTTGCGTACGACTTGATAGCGGCCGATGCGCGACCCGGTCGTCAACTGCGGCGTGGCCAGTTGAGCAGCCTGCAGCAGAAAGCCGACCGCGAAGGCCACGTCCGAAGGGTCGGGTGTGGCGTCGCCCTCGGGGTTGGCTCTGGCGGTCATTGGTCTGGGTGGAAAAATCGGGGATTCTTCTTCGCTCGTCCAGTGGCGGACGTTGAACCGTCGAGCGTACGCGCCGGTCTGGCGCGCGTCCACGTGCCGAGACCCCGAACATGACCGCCACTGACCCGCAGTCGGAACTTCCGTTCGACGCCATTTCGACGCTTGCCGGGACCGGTGACGGGACCAAGACGGCAAGCCTGGTCGGAGCGATCCTGGCCGGTAGCGATTACGCGCGCAGCCAATTGTCGGCACTGTACTTGCCGGCGGTCACAGCAGCGATCCGTCGCTGGGTCCGTCGCGAGCAGCGTCCCGCAGTGCGATATCGACTCGAACAGGAATCGGAAGAGATGGTGAACGATGTGCTGATCAACGCTCTGAAGGCCATTGCCGACGCGAAGTTCGCGTATCGCGGTGCTGGCAGCTTGTCGGCGTGGTTGAACACCGCCGTCCGCAACCGCGTGATCGATCGCGCGCGCTTCTGGGAGCGGCGAGCCGAACTCCCTCCCGGAGCCGGTGGCGACGGGGATTCCGCGGCGCAGATGCCTGACGACGGGCCGGGGCCGCGCACGCAGGTGGAACGTCGCGAACGTCTCGAGCGCGTGATGGCCGAACTGGCGCGCCTTCCGGAGGAAGACCAGCTGCTCGTCGAACTGCACGTCTGGCACGGGCTGACCTACGCGGACGTCGTCGTGGAGTTCATGCGCGAGACCCAGGTGGAACTCAGTGAGGACGCCGCGCGGCACCGCTGCCAACGGGCCCTGGCGGAACTCGGTAGGCGGCTGCGTGAGTTGGGCTCCTGACGGGCCTGTCCTGGGGCATCGCAGGTCGCCAGCGCACCTGGACCGAGCGATGGCTCCGTGTCGGTGCAGGATTCCGTGAAATGGCGTTCGGTGGCTGTCGACTTCGACGTTGGTGGTGGCGCACCGGAGCGGCTGATCGGGTGCCAGTGCTCGGCGCGAGCAGTGGACACGACGGCGCCGCCGGATCGAGAACCGCTACCCCCGAGTTGCCATGTCGAAAGCGATCATCCCCTGCGATTCCCGCCCTCGTGCCGGCCGTTTGCTCGGCCTGGTGACTGCCCTCCTCGTCCTGCTGGTCGCCACCGTGCGCGGACAGATCGTGCCGGTCCAGTATGGCGATCATGTGCAAGGCCACACGATCTCGCTGCGCTGCAGACCGACAGCTACCTGTTCAACGGCGTGCAAGGCGACGTCCTGAGGGTGGGGTTCTGCGGCGCGTCCGTTTGCTGCCCCACCTACTACCTGCATCAGCTCGATGTCCGTGACGCCGGCGGAATGATCGGCAGCGTGGTCGGGTGCGGCGTGCTCACGGTTGCGTTGCCGAACACGGGTCCGGTCCGTATCGATGTCCATGCCCGCAACAATCGGGACACCGGGTGGTATGCGTTCAAGTTCGATCGGCTCAATGATCCGGTGGGTGCCAGCCAGATCGCGTTCGACTGGACCATCCCCGGATCCATGAGCGGGGGGGCCGACTTCGACGTGTTCACGCTGCACGCTTCGGCGGGAGCTGCCGGCCTGCTGCGGTTCACCGGTGCGTCGGTGTGTTGCCCGACCTATTTCCTGCACTACGCCGAGGTGCTCGATGCCACGGGGCAGCGAATCGCGGCGGTCCTGGGCGACGGCGTTACCCCGTTCACCTTCCCGGCCACCGGGCTCTACACGGTCCTCGTCAGTGCACGCAACTACCAGGACTCCGGTTGGTACAGCGTCAAGGTGGACTGCAACTCACGACCTTGGGCAGCGTGCGACTGCAACGCCCACGCCAGCAGCTATGGGCGTTACTGCGCGGGGACGGCTGGGACCAACGGCATCCCGACACTTGCTGCGTCGCTGCCTCGCCTTGGCCAGAACGTCAACGTCGCCATCGGCAACAGCTACGGCCAGGCGACATCGGTGATGGTGCTGCTGGGAGCCACTGCCACGAACTCGCCACTGCCGGCGTTCAATGCCCGGCTGTGCGTGGGGAATCCGACGGTGCTCGCGGTGATGCCGTTGGCTGCCGGCGGTACTACTCTCTCCTACGCGATTCCCAATGACTCGCTGTTGTGCGGCATCGGTCTGGCCGTGCAAACGGCAGTTGTCGACCCCGGAGCAACGGGTGGCGGCGCGTTCTCCGACGGACTGCTGCTGGTGCTCGGGCTCTGAGCGCGTCCACAGACCACGACTACCGGCGCGTCAGCCGGATGTTCCTGGCCCGCGCGGTGCTGATCCGCAGCTGTTCGATCGCACCATCCCCGCGCCGGATCACATCGATCTGCATGCCGGTATCGCTGACCCAGGTGTCGCGATCGAGCGCGCGGAACGGCACCAACGGCATCACGCGAGCCGCCTCCTCGAGACGCAACTGTCCCGCCGCTGCGGTGAACGTCAGGTCGGCGTCGAGCTCGTCGGCGTGCCATTTGCCGGCAAGTTCGTCCGCGGCGTCGGCCGACGCCTTCGCCATCGCCACGCGCCGGTAGGTCCGTTCCGGCGCGTCGCCGATCCGGATCCGCAGCGTGTCGTCGTCGACCCGGGTCGCCAGCACCGGCACGCCGGTGTCGATGCCGACCAACGCGTCGTCCCGCGACGCCACCTGCACCTTGTAGCCGAGCGTCGTCAGCACCGCCGTGCCGTTGCCGCGGACCACGAAGAACGCCAGTTCGCCGTCGTCACTGCGGAAGATCGTGAACCCGGGTTTCGGCAGCGGCGCCGACACGATCGCCTTCGGTTCGCCGATGAGCGTGCGAACGATCGTTCGCGCCAGTCCCAGGACGTCGTGGTCGCCGGCGGACAGCGCGACCACCTCGAGTTTCGCCGTCGGCAATGACAGCGCGATCGCCTGCCAGCCGCCGAAGCCGCCGCGCAGCTGCCGCGCCGGGTGGCCATCGAAGTCGGCGAGCAGCATGCCGTTCTCGTAGGGTTCGAGCGTCGGCGATCGGCGTTGGTCGAGCTGCCGCGGCGATGGCGTGGTCAACGCCGCGATGAGGTCTGGTTGCCAGGTGCCGGTCCGCAGCGCCAGGAGCCAACGGTGCAGGTCATCGACGGTGGCGAACAGGCCGCCGGCGCCGCACAGCATCGGTGGCGCCAGGGTCGGCTTGCCGTCGTCGCCGGCGAGCGGCAGCTCGGCGATGTCCGGGTGCTTCGCATCGCGGTAGGACGTGTGTCGCATCCCGAGCGGCGCGAACAGGTGTTCGTCCGCGTAGGCTCGCAGCGAGCTGCCGCTCTTCCTGGCCACCAGTTCGCCGAGCAGCAGGTAGCCGGAGTTGCTGTAGGCGAACGCGCTGCCCGGCGCGAAGTCGAGCTGGCGTTGGCGCGTCAGCATGGCCAGCACGTCGTCGCTGGTCAGGGTGGCGAGGTCCTTGCCGGCGAGCCAGAACAGTTCGTAGAAGTCGCGCAGCCCGCTGCGGTGCTGCAGCATCTGGCGGGCCGTGAACGCGACCGGCTGCGCGCGCAGTTCCGACAGCAACGTGCGGACATCGGCGTCGAGGTCGAGCTTCTTGGCCTGGGCCAGATGCAGCACGCAAGCCGCAGTCAGGCCCTTGGCGACCGAGGCGACGTAGAACGGCTGCTCGGGGCGCAGCGGTTTGTCGTTCGAGGGATCGCTGCGGCCGTAGCCGGCGCGGTGCAGCACCTTGCCGTCGTGGGCGACCAGGACGGCGAGGCCATGGCCGTGCTCGTCGGCGATCGCGCGGCAGGCGCGGTCGATCGCATCGGCGTGGTCCTGGGCCGGCAACGCGGCCATGGTCAGCAGGGCAAGAGCGGTGAACTGGCGGGTCGTCATCGGCTGGGTTCCTTCGGCAGGGTGGCGCCGAGATAGGCGCAGTAGGCGGTGGTCAGTTCGTGCATCAGCCGGCGGCCGCGCAGCGTGCCGGGGCTCAGCGGCGGATCGCCAAACAGCACGACCTCGCGCGCGGCGGCCGACACCATCAGCACGCCGAACGCGATTGCTTCTTCCGGGCGCGGATGGCGGATGGCGGCGCGGCGCTGCAGCAGGCGCTCGGTGAGCAGACCGTGGGCGTGGTCGTTGAAGCTGCGGACGCGCGTGGCGAACGCCGGGTCGCCGCTCTGGCGGGCGCGCAGCGAGATCTCGCGCAGCAGCGGGCGATGGCGGGCGAAGGCCTTGACCATCATCGTCACGTAGGCGGCGATCACCTGGGCGACGTCGGCAGTGCGCAAGGCGTCTTCGGCCATCGCCTGGTCGACGAGGGCGGTCATCCGCTGGATCAGGTCTTCGTCGATCGCATGCAGCAGGGCCTGCTTGTCGGCGAAGCGGGCGTAGAGGCCGCCGACCGAAGTGCGGGCGGCGCGGGCGACCTCGCTGATGGCGAGCCGTTCGTAGCCGCGGCGGGCGAGCAGGCGGGTGGCGGCGACGACCAGCCGCCGTTCGGTGGCGGCGCTGCGGGATTGGCGGGGGGCGTGGCGCCAGGTGGTCGGCATCCGGATACGAATACGAATCGGATTCGGAATATCCACCGGCAGGGTGGTGGCCGGGAATCGTTCCGTGCTACAGCAGCGAACGCGCCAGCATCGTCACCACCGTCGCCGTCGCCGCCACCATTGCCGATAGCCACAACGCCCCACGCCAACCCGCCGGGCGATCGCTGCCGAGATACCCGCGACTGCGCTGCAGCAGGATGAACCCGATGTAGGTCACCGGCAGCAGCGTGCCACACGCGATGCTGGTCGGCACGCCAAGCCACGCCGGCGTGCCGGCGAAGAACGCCGGCGCGACGAACGCCGGCGCCGGCAGCAGCGTCCACAGCCGATGCGCGCGCGAGCCGACCGCGTGGCCAAAGCACTCGGCGCCGACGAAGCCGCAGACCACCATGTGCAGCGAGATCGTCGAGAACGCCATCGCCAGCATGCCGAGATCGAACACCACCCGGCCGGCGACCGGCCCGAGCACCTGCCCGAGCACCTTGCCGACCTCGGCGATCGTCGCGCCCTTGCCGACCTGCGCACCGCCGGCGTGCAGCGTGTTGGCCGCGGCGATCACCATCAGGCCGGTCGCCAACGCGTACGGCAGCAGCATGCCACACAGCAGATCGCAGCGGGCGAGGCCGCGGTGGGCGCGGCCCCAGCCGCGGGCCAGCAGCGAGTACGGATACAGGAACACCATGTTGATGCCGACCGCCGCGGCGATGCCGGCGGCGATCAGCGTCGTGGCGTCGACGTCGCGCACCCGTTCGGGCACCGAGAACGACGTCAACCCGCGCCACACCGCGCCCCAATCGGTGTCGGTGTGCAGCACGACCCACAAGAGGCACAGCACGATTGCCCAGACCATGTACTTCAGCGCGCGCTCGTACAGCCGGATCAGCCGCGGCGTTCGCCCATAGCACCACGAGATCGCGATCGCGGCGGTCAGCAACAGCGTGCTGGCCACCATCGGCGGCACACCCGGCAGGCCAAGGACGTCGGCGAGATCGACCAGCGAACTCGCCGCCAGCGTGTACTGCGACAGATGCCACACCATCGACGCCAGCACCGCGCCAACCGCCCAGGCGAACGCGAACGGCCGGCCGGCGTGCGTGGCCATCGCCGGCAACGGCCGCGCCCCCGTCGACAGCGTCTGATGCGCGATCGCTGCGAACATCACCACGCCGAGCAGCATCCCGAGCGGCGCGACCCACAACAGCTCGTAGCCGAACACCGCGCCGGCGAACAGCGAACTGGTTGCCGTGCCGGCGCCGAGCGTCAACGCACTCTGCAGGTAACCCGGGCCCGAGAGCGACAGCCAGCCGCGCCAACGCCGCCAGAACGGGCCGCGGTCGAGCTGCTCGAGCCAGGCCGCTTGCGCCCGCAGCGCGGCCGGATCGGGCGGGTTCGCCATCCGCAGTCCGGCGCGGACCTCGGCCAGTTCGTCGCTGCGGTCGTTCACGTGCGCAGGTCCTTGGTCAGTTGCTTGACCCGTTCCGCTTCCGGCCGGTCCTTGTAGAACGGATCGAGCGGGAAGCAGCCCGACACCATGCCGTTGCGCGGCGCCGTCGTGCAGTCCGAGAACGTCCGGCAGATCCGCTTGCGCTGCAGACCGTGGCCTTGGAGCACGTCGCGCGGCAGGTCTGGATAGGCGAGCACCATCCGGCCGAGCCCGATCAGATCGACGAATCCGCGTTCGACCTGGCGCAGCGCCACGTGCGGCAGCCACTCCTGCAGGTAGGTGTAGCCGGTGCCGACGAACGCGAGCGCGGGGCAGGCCTGCTTCAGCGCCCGCGTGACCGCGAGATGCTGGCCGACCATCAACAGCGGATCGAACGGCGGCTGGTAGCCATCGCTCGGCGGATAGGCGGCGGGGCGTTGCAGGTGCGGATTCCAGTACGGGGAGCCCAGGGTGACGTTGATGGCGGCGATGCCGAGCTGTTGCGCGCGCTGGACGAAGGCCAGCGGCTCGGCGAGGTCGAAGCGCGTCGGATCGTCGGCGGCGATGCCGAAATGGAACTGCCGCCAACCGTGCGGCATGGCCATCAGGCGGCCGACGCCGGTCTCCGGGTCGCGTTCGTACGGTGCGGTGTCGGCGGCCGACAGCCGCACGCCGATCTGCAGCCCCGGACAATCGCGGCGGATGCCGGCGACGATCCGTTCGAACAACCGCATCCGGTTGGCGAGACTGCCGCCGTACGGGCCGGGACGCGTGTGCGCGGCCAGCAGCTCGTGCAGCAGGTAGCCGTGGCAGCACTTGACGTCGACGAACGCGAAACCGGCGCGATGCGCGACCTTCGCGCTGGCGAGCATCGCCTCGCCGATCGCCTCGAGTTCGCCGTCGCTCAGCAGCGGCTGATCGGGCGCGAGCCGGTACTTCGCCGCGAGGGCGGGATGGTGGTGCGCGATCCGCGGCGCGAACGGCCCATCCGGCCGGCAGAAGCGGCCCGAATGGGTCAGCTGCAGGCCAAGCACCGGATCGGCGACGCCGGCCTCGCGCGCGCCGGCCTGCACTTCGGTGCGCAGGGCGACGAGATGGCGTTCGCTGTCCTGGCCAAGGCACAGTTGGTTCGGGTTGGCGCGGCCGTCCCGCGTGACCGCGAAGGCCTCGCCGCCCCACAGCAACGCCGCGCCGCTGCCGCCGAAGCGACGCCAACGCCGCAGCGTCAGTTCGCTCGGCGCGCCTTCCGGCGTGCCGTCCCAGCCTTCCATCGGATGGATGCAGAAGCGGTTGCCCAGGGTGCGACCGAACGCAGCGAGCGGCGTGCCGAGCGCCGAACCGGCGGGGACATCGTCGGCGAGGTCGAAGCCGGCACCGAGCTGTTCGAGTTGCGCGCGCAGCGCGGCGGTGTTCCTGGCATGTCCGGGAGAAGGAAAGCGCATGGCGCGGCGATCATCGACGCGCGCGGCCCTGATGCCATGCCCTGGTGGCAAACCCGTCCATTCGCTTGAATGTGCGCCCGCCCGCACCGCCATGACCGAACCTGCGCCTTCCCTGTTTCCCAACGCCCTGAGCCTGACCGTCGCGAACGTTCCGCGCAGCATCGAATTCTACAAGCAGAAGCTCGGCTTCAAGCTGGCCGAATGCTTCCCGGACAAGAAGCGGCCGTGCTGGGCCAACCTGGTGCTGGGCGGCCAGTCGCTGATGCTCGGCGAACTACCGTCGCTGGCCGAGGCCCGGCAACTCGGCATGGGCGCCGAAGAGATCGACCTGGTCAAGCAGGACGCACGGGCGTTCGCGCGCGGCGCGATCGGCGTCGGCGCGGCGTACTACCTGTTGGTCGCAGACGTCGACGCACTGGCCCGGCGGCTGAAGAAGAAACGCGTCAAGTTGCTGACGCCGCCGAAGGATCAGTTCTACGGCATCCGCGAACTGCGGGTCGCCGATCCCGATGGCTACCGGCTGGTGTTCTATCAGCCGATCGCGCATGCCTGCGATGGCACCTGCAGCGAGCATGCCGGTGCGGGCAGCAAGTCGAACGACTGACGCGGGCGATGCCGCGGCCTACAGCGGCTGCCAGTCGAGATGGGTGAACAGGGCATCGACGACGGTCTGGTCGATGCCGTAGCCGGGTCCGAGCAACGACCGGCAGCTGATCGCGCCGTCGCGGATCCGCAGCCGGGCGCCGCGCGCTGTCGGTTCGTACAGATCGTCGTGGGCCGTCAGCGCCGCAGCGACGACTGCGGGTGGCAGGTGATCGAGGCCGTGGAAGTAGTGATGGCCGTTGCGTTCGGCGTGCGGCAGCGCCAGTGAAGTCAGCGTCGTCAGATCCTGCTGCAACGCGGCGATCGGCAGGTTGGTCAGGTCCTCGGCGGTCTGGAAGCGGCCGGGGTGCGCGGCGCAATACGCGCGATTGTGCAGCGCGACGAACACGCCCTTGCAGTTCTTGACCGACACGCCGTCGTAGCCCGAAGTGGCGAAGGCGTCGCGTCCGCAGTCGCCTTCGTCGAGCACCAACGGGCCATGCGGCCACTGCCCTGGCGGCACGGGCAGGCCGCGGGGCAACGGTTGTTCGACCCAGTGCACCCGGTCGAGCAGCGCGCGGCCGATCGGTTCGGCGGCCACCGCAGCCCACAGTTCGCGCAGGGAAGCCAGGTCCTGGAACTGTTCGTTGCCGTCCACGGTCAGGCCGAGTCCAGGCAGGCGCGGTCGCAGCAACTCGGCGAGCCGCAGCAGGCGGACGCGGTCGTGCTCGAAGCCGCCGCCGATCTTGACCTTCAACCACCGGACGCCGTGCACCGCCAACACGTCTTCGAGGCAACGGGGCTGATCGTCGTCGATCACGGCGGGGTCGATTTCGTCCGGGCCGAGAGGGTCGAGCATCCCGACCGTGTGCCGGATCGGCACGCGGTCTGTCGGGCCGTCGGGGAGCGGAGCCGGCGGCTGGCCCAGCGTGCCCGCATGCAGGGCGGACCAGAACGACTTTCGGGCCAATCGGCAGGTGGCGTCGATCAGTGCGCGTTCGAGCAGCGCGGTGCCGAAACCGCGTTCGAGCCGTTGCGGGTCGGCTGCCGGCAGCGACTCCACCCGCAGTTGGTGCAGGAGCTGCCAGTGCGACCAGCAGTCGGCATGGCCGTGTTCGAGCAGAGCGCATGCCGCCGCGGCAACCTCGGCGTTCAGCGCCGCGGCATCTTCCGCCGGCGTGCGCGCGACGTCCTTGCGGAACCACCGCGGCACCAGCAGGTCCGCAGCGATGCCGGAGGCCTCCTGGCCATCGACGCCTTCGATGTGGACGCGGGCGTGCAGCAGCGGGGCGGCGGTGACCGTGGTGGCGCCGAACCGGAACGGCAGCCGGGTCCGGCAAGGGACCGTCGCGATCGCCGCGGAAACGACCCGGATCTGCATTGGCGCGATGCTATCGGCGGTCCGTACGGCGATGGCTCCAAACTTGCCCGAACACGTGCTTGTCGGCGGCTGCCAGGCTAGCTAGCCTCCGGTTTCCGTAGTTGCTCGTCTGCCCTCTCTCCCGCCTGCCCTCTCCCCAATGCGGGAGACCCTCGTTTCCGGGGGGCGGTCTGTCGTCATCGCGACGGCTGGCCTCCTGTTCGCCGCCTGTTCCGGCGGCTCGAAAGGTGATCCTGACAATCGCGGCGATTTCCAGGTCGTCAGCATCGGCACCGGCAGCGGTGCGATCTACCCGTACCGGATCCGCCGCGTCGATTCGTTTGGCAACCCGACCAGCGCGGTCCTGAACATCGAAAGCGACGCGATCCTGCGCGCGAACGTCAACGGCAACAACGGCGTGCTGCCGGTCGCGACGTTCAATACCGCGGCACTGCTGCCGGATGGCGCGCCCGGCAATCACTTCATGCACTTCGAGTTCAGCCACAAGCTGGACGTCGAATCGATCCTCAGCGGCGATCTCGGCAACCAGACCAATTCCGGCATGACCGGTGCGCTGGTCGTGCTCGAGTACGACCAGACGACCGAGTCGACCCGGACCGCGCCCGGCCGCGGCTTCGTCAACGGTTACACGTACTTCAACGAGGGTGGCACGCTGCGTCTGGTCAAGGCGGTCGAGGCCGCCGGCGACAATGTCCGGATCCTCGACGTGCGCGCCAATGGCTTCCCGCAGTACGCCGGCGCCGCGGCGCTGGTCGACAACAAGTCGTTCGTGTTCGTCGCCGATGCCGACGGCGATCTGGCGACGGCGGAGACGTTCCGCGCCGACCGGTTGCTGCGGATCGTGGTGACCAACGCGGTCAAGGACTCGGAGAACGACATCCTGGACCAGGAACTCTGCACGGCGACGACGGTCGGTGACGATCCGAGTCCGCCGCAGGTGCTGGGCTACACCACGTCGGCACCCGAGATCACACCCGGTCGCGGCCAGACCGGCATCGACCCGCAGACGACGATCCAGGTCCGGTTCAACAAGCCGGTGCAGCCCGGCGAGGTCGGTTCGTTCTTCGACCCGCAGCAGTTCGTGCCGCCGTCGGGTGGAGTGACGCTGAATGTCACCGCGGCGGCGCAGACGTTCGCCATCCTCTATCACGCCGATCCGCTCAGCTACAGCGATCTGTGCAACTACCTGATCACGCCGGCCTACAACCTGCCGGGCCAGGCCGAGGTGGTCGTGACCGTGCAGGACACGACGATCCACAGCCTGACCACGCAGCTGATCGGCGCGGCGGTGTCGACGCGGTTCCGGACCTCGGCGGGTCCGGGCATCGTCAATGCACCGGTGGCGCCGGAAGCGATCTACGTCGGCATCGGTGGCGCGACGCCCGGCGTCGGGGTCATCGACCTGAACGGCTTCGGCCAGGGCACCGGCGATCTGACCAACACGCGCTTCCCGGCCAACCCCAACATCGGCCAACCGGGGTTGTTCCCACCGCTGGCGCCCGGCACGACCAACATGGATGCCGGCAGCGGCGGCGCGCTGACGTTGGCCAAGGACACCAGCCTCAACACGCGGCTGCTGCGCGATCCGGTGATCGGCAGCGTCACCGACATGCACGTCGGGGCCCCGCTGGACCTGGTGTTCAACAACGAGAACATCAACGTCAACGTCACGCGCGCGAATCAGACCAACCCGCTGACCGCCATCCCGATGTCGGGCAACTGCATCTCGGTTGCCCCGCATCCGAATCCGCCGCGGCTGGTGTTCCCGCCACCCAATCCCAACCGGCTGATCTTCGGCGAGGAACCGACGCAGGCCGGTGGTCTCAACCTGCTGACGCAGGGCAATCCGTTCGCCACCGAACTCGGGCAGCTCGGCATCTACGGCACGATCCAGACCGGCGTGTTCAACGGTCCGGCGCCGCCACCGCTGTCGCCGCCGCCGCCGACGGCCTACACGCCGTTCGCGATCCGGCAGCAGGTCGGCCATTTCCTGTACGTGCTCGATGCCGACAACCGGCAGGTCGTCGTCGTCAACAGCAACCGGATGACGGTGCTGGACACGATCCCGATGTCGGATCCGGTCGACATGGCGATGGCGCCCAACCTCAGCTATCTGGCGGTCGCCAACGCCGCCAGTTCGTCGGTCAGCTTCATCGACATCAACCCGCTGTCGAGCCGGTTCCACGAGGTGGTCGCCGTGACTCGCACCGAGCGCGGACCGTCGTCGGTGGCCTGGCAGCCGGACGGCGAGGACGTGGTCGTGGTCTGCGCGGCGAGCAACTTCGTCACGCTGATCGCCGCCCGCGACTTCACGGTCCGGCGTTCGGCCTCGGGCTTCCTCAACGACCCGATCGACATCGCCATCACGCCGCGGTTCGTCGGCACCGGCTTCGGCCAGGGGCTCTACTTCGCCTACGTCCTGAACGGCAACGGCTCGATCGCGGTCTACGAATCCGGCCCGGACGGCGTCAACGGCATCGGCTTCAACGACATGATCGGCACGATCCCGAACGCGACGTTCGTCCGGGCGCGCAAGATGCGCTACGACTACTCGTCGCAGAACGGCGCGTTGCTGATCGGGCACATCGACGACAACGGCCTGGGGCAGGTGTCGTTGCTCGACATGACCAGTTCGCCCGGCGTGACGCCGCTGAATCCGAACATCGGTGGCTTCCTGCTGCCGCCGACGTTCCGGCAGAAGGAGTGGACGGTCCTGCAGCGTTTTGGCGGGCTGACGTCGACCACCTCGATCCGGCCGCTGCTGTCGGGCAATTCGGTGATCGACCTGACCGTCGACGACCTGATCAACAGCGGTGGCCTGGCGGGCCAGGCCACGCAATTCAACGGTACGCTGGCGACCTCGGTGATCGGTCACTCCGGCAAGGACGGACGCAAAGGCACGACTCTGCCGATCGCGCCGCGGCTCCTGTTCGTCGCCTACTCGGACGTCGGCAAAGTCGACGTGCTCGAGCTGACGACCGGGCGGCGGATCCGGACCCTGGACGTGCCCGGCGTGAGCGTGTTGGCGTCGTACTGGCGGCAATAGCCGACTGCCGTCACGACCGCCGCCGCGATCCGGGCGGCGGTCGTTCGCTCGCCGTCGGGTGCCACCTCACGCCTCGCCTCCGCGGTGCGCCTGCTGCCAGTGCGCCCACTCGGTGGCGCTGACCGCGAACAGGCCGCCCGCCAGTCCTTCGTGGTCGGCGCTGCCGGGCGGCGGCGCGGCCGGCAGGGTCAGGTCGTCGCGGACCATCAGCGCGGTGGTGCGCTTCTGATCGACGCGATCGTACGGTCGGTGACGCGGTTTCTCGATGCGCTGCTTCATGCGGCGGCCCGGACTTCCGGGTGCTCCTTGCCACGACCGTTGTCGGCGCGGGATGTCGAGAACTTCAGCAGCGCCGGTCGCGATCTGCGACACTGGCGCCGAACTCCCCATGCCAGAGGACCTGCTGTTCGAGTTGACGCGGCGCTACTGCGAGCCGCACCGCGACTATCACGACCTGCGCCACATCGCCGACATGCTGGTGCGCGGTCGCGAACTGGCGCTCGACGCCGTCCAGGTCGCCGCGGTCTGGTTCCACGATGCGATCTACGATCCGCGGTCGGCGACCAACGAAGTGGACTCGGCAGCCCTGGCCGAACGGTCGTTGGCAGCGATCGGCTGGCAACCGGACGCGGTCGCCAAGGTGGCGGCGATCGTCAGGGACACCAAGGGGCACGTGCCGTCATCGCCGGCCGCGGCGCCGGTGCTCGACCTGGACCTGGCGTCGCTGGCGGCACCTTGGGCGGAGTTCACCGCCAACACCGCGCGGATCCGCTTCGAGTATGCGCACGTGCCCGAGGCCGACTTCGTCGCCGGCCGGCGGCGGTTCTTCGCGGCGATGCTGCAGCGCGAGCGGTTGTTCTGGACCGGGTGGGGGCAGCGGCTGGAGGCGACGGCGCGGGCGAATCTGGCGCGGGCCGTGGGCTGACCGTCAGCGCGGCGCCGCCTGCAGGTTCTTGGCCGAATCCTGCACCGAGCCCTGCATCTTCGCGCCGAGCTTCATCAACCCGTGCTTCATCTGGTTGGCCAGCTGATCGGGGTCGAAGCCGGTGTTCTCCTTCATCGTCTCGCGCACCGACAGCCGCCAGACGCCGTCCTGCTTCAGGCACACCTGCGGCAGCGGCCGGTCGATGCCGGTGATCGTCACCTGCACGGTGGCGCGGTCGCCGCGGATCCGCTGTTCGCCGATCTCGTAGCCCTGGGCGAGCCCGCTCTGGTCGAGGTTCAGGCTCGGCTGGTCTTCACCCTTCGCCAGCAGCGACCGGGCTTCGTCGTAGTTGCCGGCGGCGACGGCGGTGAAGAAGCGCGCCACGGTGGCGGCGGGGGAGTCGGCGGGCTGGGCCTTGTGACAGGCGGCCGGGGCCAGCAGCAAGAATGCGAAGACGAGGCAGCGGGCAGTCATGACCACGATGCCATCGGCCTGCCGGGTCGAGTCCCTGAAGTCGGTTCTGGTTGCCGTTGCGCACCGTCGGCTGGCCCTGCAGCATGCTGTCGATGCGAACCGTTCTGTTCTTCGCGGGGCTTGGCCTCGTGGGGTGTGCGGCGCCGGCACCCGTTCGTTTTGCCGTCGGCGATCGCGACATCGCCGTGGCCGTCGACGAGGAGCCGTTCTGCGTCTACCGGTGGTCCGAACGGCTGCCGGCGATCTGGCCGCTGCTGGCAGAAGGCGGCGTGCCGGTCACCCGCGCGTTTCCGTTGGCCGACGTCGCCGGCGAGGCGAAGGATCATCCGCACCATCTGAGCCTGTGGTTCGCGCATGGCGATGTCGACGGCATCGACTTCTGGGCCGGCAAGGGCCGCATCGAACACGCAGTCGCGCCGGTGGCGGACGCGCGCACCGGCACGATCGCCGGCGAGTGTCGTTGGCTTGGTCCGGACGGTCGCGAGATCGCGCGTGACCAGCGGCGGTGGACGTTCGCCGCGGCGCCGGAGCAGCGGTCGATCGACCTCGACCTGACGCTGATCGCCGGTACGGCCGGACTCCGGCTGGGCGACACCAAGGAAGGCACGTTGGCGCTGCGGCTGCGGCGCGAGTTCTGTCTGCGGGGGGACGGGGCGGCCGGCGCGATCGAGACCAGCGCCGGGCACCGCGATGGCGCCGCCTGGGGCAAGCGCGCGCGCTGGGTCGTCTACCGGGCGCCGGTGGACGGCCGCGACCTGGCGGTGGCGATCTTCGACCACCCGGACAATCCGGGGGCGCCGACGCACTGGCACGCCCGCGACTACGGCCTGTTCGCCGCCAATCCGTTCGGCCTCCACGATTTCACCGGGGCACCGGCCGGCACCGGGGACCTGCGCTTGCGCCCCGGCGAGCACGTGCGGTTCCGATACCGCGTGTTGCTGCGCCAGGGCCATGCCGATGCCGCCGCGATCGACGCTTCCTGGCAGCAGTGGGTGGCGGAGAGCCGCTGAGCGCGCGAAGATGCCCGGATGCGCAGCCTGATCGTCGTCGCGGGTTCGTTCTCGATGCTGCTGGCCCAGGAGACGAAGATCGACTTCGTCAAGCAGATCGCGCCGATCCTGATCCAGCATTGCGTCGAGTGCCATGGCGCCAAGGAACAGGAAGGCGAACTGCGGCTCGACCGCCGCGAATTCGTGTTCGTCGACGGCAAGCAGGACGAATGGGTCGTGCTGCCGGGCAAGCCCGACGACAGCGAGTTCCTGCGCCGCGTGCAGCTGCCGGCCAGCGATGACGACGTGATGCCGGCCGAGGGTGAACCGCTGCGCAAGGAGCAGATCGATCTGCTGCGGCAGTGGATCGCGGCGGGCGCCGATTGGCCGGCAGATGGCGACCAGGTGTTCATCGCCGCCGAAGCGGCGATCGAAAAGAGCCGGATCAAGTTCGAGCTGCCGGCGCTCGACGACGCGGCCAAGGCCAAGGTCGAGGCGGCCTTGACGGCGCTGAAGACGCGCGGCGCGGTCGCGCAGCGGGTCGCGGCTGATACCGATGCCGTCGATGTCAACTTCTCGCTGTTGCGCGAGCAGGTCGGTGACCAGGATCTGGCGCTGCTGGCCGATCTGGCGCCGGTGCTGGTCTGGTTGAACCTGTCCCGCACCGCGGTCACCGACGCCGGCCTCGAACGGCTGACCGGCCTGCCGGAACTGCGCCGGCTGCATCTGGCGGGAACCGCGATCGGCGACGCCGGCGTCCGCCATCTGCGGGGTCTCGGCAAGCTCGAGTACCTGAATCTGTACGGCAGCAAGGTCGGCGACGCCGGCCTCGAGGCGCTCGGCGGTCTGTCGGCGCTGCGCAAGCTGTACGTCTGGGAGACGCCGGTCACCGAAGCCGGGGCCAAGGCGCTCGGCAGCAAGCTGGCGGCGCTGGTGATCGATCGCGGCGAGTACGTGACCGCCCGGCTGCAGGCGGCCGAACAGGAGATCGCCGATCGTCAGGCCCGCAACAAGCCGGTCAACACCGTCTGTCCGGTCAGCGACAAGCCGGTCGACCCGGCGCACGCGATCGACCACGACGGCATCCGGCTCGGGTTCTGCTGCGGCAAGTGTCTGGCTTCGTTCCAGAAGGACCCGGCGGCGTATGCGGCCAAGGTCGCCGAGATCAAGGCGGCGGCGGCCGCCGCGCAGAAGCCCGCCAACGAGATCTGCCCGGTCAGCGGCAAGCCGGTGGACCCGGCGCACACGGTCGAACACGCCGGCAAGCGGATCGCGTTCTGCTGTGGCAATTGTCTGGCCAAGTTCGTCGCCGATCCGGCGGCGTATGCCGACAAGCTGCCGAAGTGACGGCCGGCGCCGCGTGCCGTTCAAGTTCGCGGCGGCGTGGTGCCGATGCCATCGGTGATGTCCGAGTCGAGGTCCCCGATGCAACGATGCACTCCTGTTCTCGTTCCGATCCTGCTGTTGCTCGCGGCTTGCGGCAGCAGCACTTCCAGCGAGGGTGAGTCACCGCTGGAGGATCTGACGTCGCGCCTGCCGTCGCCGTCCCGATTGATCACCGGCATCAGCGCGCTCGACGAGGTCGTGCCGTCGCAGGCCTGGTCGACGCTGACCGACTACTTCGACGTGATCGACGGCATCAAGGACAGTTGGTGCCATGCCAAGAACAGTGTCGATGGCGGCACCATCCAGGTCACGTCGGCCACGATCAGCGACGAAGCCGTCACCGACGCGACCTACCCATGCGTGTCGATGACGCGGCAGTTCACGATTGCCGGCTCCGGCGGCTCGTGTACCGCGCCGACGTCGACGTTCACGCTGCGTCTGGACGTCGTCGGCATCTCCGCCGCCAATGCGGTGCTGACGCCGCCGTGGCAGCCGACCGATCGGATCCCAAAGGCGGTGATCTTCGGGCGTTTCGAGGACACCGACTCGACCACGATCACTGCCGCCAATGTCGCGTTCGTGTTGATCCCGGGTCTGCCGACCGCGGCGTTGAGTGCCGCCGACGACTTCGACCACCTGCCGAAGCCGGCGGACAACAACCTCGCGCTGCTCGACGACGGGGCGATCACGGCCGTGTTCTTTCCGCAGAACGTCGCCGAAGGCGTGGGGTTCGGCGGGCTGCTGAGCAGCCAGCTGCCGGAAGTGCTGACCATCGTCGCCGACCTGTCGAGCACGACGCAACGGACGTTGCTCGGGCTGTTCAAGTGGGCGAGCCCGACCGACAAGCCGCTGGTGGCCGACCTCCGGATCATCGAAGGCGCCACGGCGACCGGCGCGGTCCTGCTGCAGCGCGCGGCGACGACCGAGATGTTCGGGCCGTTCTTCGTCGATCTCGGCGGTGCCGATGCGACCTCCGGCTTCTGTCTGGAAGGGACCGCTCCGGTCGACTTGTACGAGGCCTGGGATGGCACCCGCGAGGTGACCCACACCAACGGCACGCAGAACGCCTACACGCTGCCGACCGGTTTCCTCGGGTGGCCCGGCGATTCGACGACCTGGACGACCGCGCTGGGTCAGGGCCGCAGCACCACGTTCGCGGCGCTGCTCGACACGCTGCCTGCCGCGTCGACCTGGTTCGGCAGCAACTGAGCGAGCGCGCCGCGCTCAGCCACGCAGCGTCTGCGCGCCGATCCAGGTCAGCACCTGCACGTCGTCGTTGTGCGAGTGGGTGAAGCCGAGCGCGCGTTCCTGCGCGATCGTCGCCTGGCTGCGGAACGCCAGCACCCAGCCGCGCCGCCAGCGTGAGCTGGTGTTGCCGCCCGAGCCGTGCAGCGCGCGTTCGTGGTGCACGGTGACGTCGCCGCGGCGCAGCCTGGCGCAGCGGATCGGATCCCGTTGCTCGTCGACCACCGCCACCAAGGTGTGGTTCTCGTCGCGGCTGCCGAGCAGCGGCCGGTGTGGTCGCAACTCCGGCTCGCGATGCGAACCATCGACGAACTTCAGGCAGCCGTTGTCGAGATCGGTGTCGTCGAACGCCAGCCAGAACGTCGCCGTCCGCGTGTCCGCGGTGATCGGCCAGTAGCCGAGGTCCTGATGCCAATGGAACACCGCATCGGCCTTGCCCGGCGGTTTGGCGACCAGTTGGTCGTAGTCGACGTCGATGTCGTCACCGAGCAGTCGCGCCGCGACGCCGCGCGCGCGCGTCTCATAGGCATCGCCGCACAACCGCGGGTGGTAGCGCCGCGGCAGCATCACGTTCAGGATCGAGTACTGCTCGATCGGCCGGTCGTAGCCGCCGGTCATGTCGCAGTAGTCGCGGCCCGGCACCGGCAGTTCACGGCGCAGCAATGCCATGTAGCTCTGCTCGAGCTGTTGCATCGTCGCTTCGTCGAGGAAGCCGGGCAGGTGCACCCAGCCATCGCGCGCGTAGGCAGCGATCTGGTCATCGGTCAGCGGATAGGGGGCGGCCATGCTGGCACTCTAGCCGAGCGCTTGTCGCAGGCGCAGCGCCGCGGTTCTGGCAGGCACCGAGTTGATGTACATGTCGCCGCCGAGTTCGAGTCCCGCCAGTTGGCCGGTGCGCGGCTGCAGTTCGATGTGCCAGTGGAAGCGGGCGCCGGGGAGCCGATGCAACCACAGGTTGAACGCCGGGGCGCCGAGGCCCCGATCGATGGCGGCGAACAATGCATGCATGGCCGCCGCCAGCGAACCGGTGTCGGTGGTCAGGAAGTCGTCGTCGCAGCGCCGCGGCAGCAGCCAGGTCTCCCACGGCAGGCGCGGTGGGTCGGGGGTCAGCACGACATGGTCTGGGGTGGCGGCGATCAGTCGCTGGTCTCTGGCGGCAGTCGCGATCGTCGCGCACCAAGGGCAGTGCGGTAGCGCTGCCGCGCAACGCTGTTCGAGCAGCAGCCGCGGCGGTGGCTCTGGCAAGCCGAGGATCTGGCTGTGGTTGTGCGCGATCGACGCCCCGGCCAGCGCGCCGACGTTCTTGAACAGGAACGCGCAGCCGACGCCCGGCAGCCGTTCGAGCGCCGCGATCCGGCGCTGCCACAGGCAGAGGCACCGTTGCCACGTGGCGACGTCCAGGCCGGCCGGCTGTTCGCAGTGCCCGGCACCCTCGGCGATCACTTCGTGATGCTCCGACGCGGGATACTTGTTGGCGAACGCGCGCGCCGTCCACCCCGGGCCATCCGGCGCCGTGCCGGCCAGGCGTTCGGCGTCGACTTCCGGCGGCGTCTCGGCTTCCTGACCCGGGCAGAACGGGCATGGCCGGCCGCCGGCGCCATGACCGGTGTGGATCGGACGTTGCTGGCGCAACGGCGCCAGCAGGATCGGGCGACCGGTGGTCGGCTCGATCACGGTGCGGGGCCCTGGCGCGCCGCCGTCGCTCACGAACGCACCCGTTCGGCCGCGTCGTGACAGCGGCCGCAGTGCCTGGCCTCGGCGCCGACCCACAATCCGCGCGCCAGGTCGAGGTGTTGCTGGCCGGCCTCCAGCGCCAGTTGCAGGAACCACGACTCGGCCTGCCGGGCGAACCCGGCGAAACCCGGGATGTCCTTCTGCTCGTTGCGGCCGTAGCCGGTGCGCAGCAGTTCGGCTGCCCGCGTCGCCAGTCGCGCGGCGGCGACCAGATCGCCCGACGGCTGGCCGTGCAGGACCTTGTCGATCGACTCGAAGTGGTCGCCGACTTCGTGCATCGCCTGCTTCCACGTCAACGAGGCCGGGGGCTCGTGGATCGTGGCCGCCGCGCCGGTCCCGGCCGGCGTCGCCGCCGAACCGGGCGCGACTGGCGAATCGGGCGAGCCAGGCGCGGCCGAACAGGCCGCGACCACCGCGAGGGCTGCGACCAACGAACGCGACGGGAACCGCATCGCCCGACAATAGCGGCCCCGCGGCGCGGTGGCACGGTCAGGTCGGGCCCGCTACGGCGCCGCCTCGAATCGCACACCCTCGGGCAGCACGTGCTGCGGCGTCGGCAGCGCCGCCGGATCGCTGGCCCAGGCGCGGTAG
Source organism: Planctomycetota bacterium (assembly GCA_016713175.1). GTDB lineage: Bacteria > Planctomycetota > UBA1135 > UBA1135 > UBA2386 > JADJPQ01. Next base: position 37,563 of record JADJPQ010000002.1, on the reverse strand, counting down.
TGCAGGTGCAGCCGCAGTTCCTGGCACCCGGGCGGAACGTGGATCTGCCGGCGCCCCGCGACGAACCGTTCGTCGACGAAGGCCGGCTCGGCCTGCAGCGACAGGATGGTCAGGTCCTCGCCCGACTGCGGCAACGACACCCAGCCATCGGCGGCGACCGGCAGCAGGACAGTGCCAGCCCACTCGCAGAACGGCGGCGGCGACGAGGGCGGCATGGTCGAACATGCGGTCCAGCAGAGCCAGCCGGCTAGGATGCCGGCGATGACCGGCGGCGTCTGTGTGCGTGGCAACCTGCTTTGTGTCACCTGGTCCTCGGCCCGCGGGCACGTGTTCTTGTTCGATCTGCAGGCGCGGCAGCCGATGTCGGACTGGCGGCTGCCGGCCGCGCCGACAGGATATTCGGACGCGGGTGGCGTCGGAATCGATGATCACTACCACTTGTTCGTCGCCGACCCCGCCGCGGGCCTGGTCCGGCACTACTCCGCGTTCGGCCGGCACCTGGGCGACCTCGGGCACTCGTCGCCGACGCCGCAGCGAACGGTCGATCGCACCGGCGTGCTGGACCATCCCCATGCCGTGGCGCTGGTCGGCGACGTGCTGCACGTGGCGTGCGGCGATCGGCCGTTGCGCCGCGGGGTGCAACGGCTGCATCGCGATGGCCGGACGCTGCGCCCGCTGGCATCGCAGGGCGACCCGGAAGAACCGTTCGGTGCGCCGCGCGGTCTGTTCGGTGACCGCGACGAAGTGTTGGTCGCCGACACGCTGCATGGCCTCGTGCAGCGGTTCCGGCCCGATGGCACCTACGTCGCCAGCATCGCGTGCGGTGGCCACGGTGCCGTGGCGCGACCGATCGCCGTCGCGCGGCTGCCGCATGGCGATGTGCTGGTGGTCGACCGCGGCGACCGACCCGGTGTGCACGTGTTCGGCATCGATGGCCCGCGTCGCCGGCAGCTCGGCGACCTGCCGACCCACGCCGAGGCGCCACTGGCGTTGGCGATCGACGACCAGGGCCGGCCGTATGTGCTGGACCACGACGGGGAACGCGTGGTTCGATTCCACCAAGACCTGCGCTTCGATGCGGTGATCGTCGATCTGCGCGAACACCTGCAGGACCATGAACCAAGAACGCCGTGAGCTGACCGCCTTCGACATCGGCTGCGTGGTGGTCGGCGGCATCATCGGCGTCGGCATCTTCTTCACGCCGGCGCGGGTCGCGCGCGAGGTCGACACGCCCTCGCAGGTGATGCTGGCGTGGGGGCTCGGCGGGCTGCTGGCCGTGCTCGGCGGGCTGGTGTTCGCCGAACTGTCGACGTTGGTGCCGGGCCACGGCGGCACGTTCCGCTACATCCAGACGGCGTTCGGGCGGCTGCCGGCGTTCGTCTACGGCTGGGCCAACTGGCTGGTGATCCAGGCGGGGGCGCTCGGCGTCATCGCGCTGATCCTGGTCGATTACCTGAACGTCGTGCTGTTCGGCGAACAGCGGATGTCGGGCGATGCCAAGGTGCTGGTGGCGGTCATCACGATGCTGCTGTTCACCGCCACCAATGTCGTCGGCCTGCGAGTCGGCAAGCGGGTGCAGAACACGCTGACGGTGCTGAAGGTGCTGGCGATCGCGACGCTCGTCGCGCTCTCGTGGGGAACGGCCGCAGCGGCGCCGGTCGAGCCGGTTGCGCCTTCGTCCCGTTCGCTGCCGGCGATGCTGGCGGCGGCGATCCTCCCGGTCTTGTTCGCGGTCGGCGGCTGGCAGCAGGGTTCGTTCCTGGCCGGGGCCGCGCGGCGGCTCTACGATGTGCCGCTCGGGCTGCTCGGCGGCGTCGCCGTGGTCGTCGTGACCTATCTGACGATCAATCTGGCGTATCTCGATGCGCTCGGTTTCGCCGGCGCGCGTGCGTCGCAGGCGATCGGGGCCGATGCGGCGAAGGTGATCCTCGGCGACGTCGGCGGGCGGGTGCTGGCGGGGATGGTGGTGATTTCGGCGGCCGGGATCATGAACACGATCTGTCTGGCGCCGCCGTACGTGCTCTACGCGATGGCGCAGCAGGGCGTGTTTCCGGCCGCCTTTGGCCGGCTGCATCCGACCTTGCATACGCCGGTTCTCGGCGTGCTTGGCCAGGGGCTGTGGGGTGTGGTGCTGCTGCTGTCGGTCCACCTGTTTGCGCGCAGTCGCGGCGAGGCTTCGGTGGACACCCTTGGTTTCGTCTGCGATTCGGTCGTGTTCGTCGACTGGGTGTTCTTCGCGGCCTGCGGTGCGGCGGTGCTGTTGCTGCGCCGGCGCGCGGTGCCCGGCAGCTTCTTCCGCGTGCCCGGCGGTGCCGTCATCGGCGCCCTGTTTGCGCTGGCGTCGCTGGTCGTGACTGGCGGCGCGATCGTGCAATCGCCGATCCCGTCTGCGGTTGGCGTCGGACTCTGCCTGCTGGGTCTGCCGGCCTATCTGCTGCTGATGCGGAAGAACTGAGTCAGCGGCGGTTCAACGGCGCCTCCCGGCCGTCGATCAGCACCAGCATCGGCGCATGGCGCGGATCGAGCGGGTCGCCGGGAAACACCGCCAGGTCGGCGTCCTTGCCTGGCGTCAGGCTGCCGACGCGATGGGCGATGCCGATGGCTTGCGCCGGCAACAGCGTGATGGCGGCAATCGCGTCCTCGCGCGGCAATCCCAACCGCGAGGCCATGGCGCCCTGCAGCGGCAGTGCCTCCTGCGGGATCACCGGCGAGTCGGTGCACAGCGAGGTCTTGACGCCGGCGAAGAACAGTTCACTGGCATTGCCGACGAAGCGGCCTTCGAAGAACTCGTACAGCGTCGGCCCGATGTTCAACGGTACGCCGACGGCGGCGAGTTCCTTGCCGACGACGAACGACTCATACTCGCCGTGCGAAATGACGATCGGAATGCCCAATCCCCAATGCAGGATCCGGACCGCGGTCATGGTGTCGTCGGCGCCATAGGCGTGCAGGATGCACGGGAACTCGCCGCGCCATAGTCCGCGGAGTGGTTCCAGTCGCGGCGAGAACCGCGGCCGTTCGCCGATGCCGCGTTCGGCCAGGGTGCAGGCGTCGTGATAGTCCTTGGCCTCGCGCATGACCTGGCGCAGCATCCAATGCAATCCCAGGCGCGAACTGCCGAGGTCGCCGCTGCGCCGCGCCGGATTGCCGCCGCGGGCATGCAGCGCGATCTTCATGGCGCCGGGGTAGCGCACGAGCCGGGTGTCGAAGTCGGGGCCCCAGGTCTTGACGATGGTGCCGAGTCCGCCGATCGAACTGCCGGATCCCGGGATGCACAGCGCGGTGGTGACGCCGGCGGCGACCGCGAGCAGCAATTCGGGCTGGTCCTGGCGCAGGGTGTCGAGGGTGCGCAGGTCCATGTTGTGCGGCAGCACGAGGTCGTTGATGTCGCCTTGTGGGCCGCCGACGTGGCAGTGGAGTTCGACGAAGCCGGGGACGATCCAGGCGTCGGCGAAGGTCCGGACTTCGGTGTCGGCTGGCACCGGCAGGTTGCGGCCGACGGCGGCGATCTTGCCGGCGACGATCAGGACTTCGCCGCCATCGATGGGTGGCTGATCGATCGGCAGCACCTTGCTGGCGCGCCGAACCGATCGATGGCCTTGGCCGCCAATGCGCTTTCCGCGCGCTCCGGCGCGGCAGCCCGTTCAAAGCGCGCGCATGCGGGAAGCGGTTCCCGAAGTCGGTGCGAGCCTGTCCGCGGACAGGCTCGCGGCGCGCAGCCTGAAACCGCCAGACTCGTTCCGCATGGCCGTGGCGCCGTGACGAAGCTCTATCCGGACCCGGTCGCGCTCCGCGCCGCGGCCGGTGAGAAGCTGGTACACCTAGCTATCTCGACGAACTGCAGGTGATCGGGGATGCTTTCCGCGCGATCCGGCGCGATGGCGGTGGTGAAGGCGCCCGCGTGGTCCGGCCCCCGCCCTGGCGCCGTTTTTTCCGCGCGCTCCGGCGCCGCGGGAGTCGGGTTGTAAGCCGGTGCGGTTGGTCGATCGTTTGCGCGCCGGTCGCGGGAGGAACGGTTGACGCGCTTTCCGCGCGCTCCGGCGCGCGGCCCCGTTGAAGCGTGTTCGCACCCCCCCCCCCCGCCGCCCGGGCCCCGGGCCGCTTTCCGGCAGCGTTGGTCGCCCGGCAGCTCGCTTTCCGCGCGCTCCGGCGCGGCCGCGGGGCGGGCGGGGCCGGCCCCCGGCCGCCCGGGCGGGGGCGGGGGGGGGGGGGCGGGCGGGGGGGGGCGCGGGGGCGCCCGGCGGGGGGGAGGGGCAGGCCCAGGGCCAACAACCCAGCCGGGGGGGGGGGGGGGGGCGCCCGGGCCCCCCCCCCCCCCCCCCCCGCAGCCCGATCGAAGCCAGCACCCTCGCCCACCACCCTCCGATCCATCTCGCACCAACCCGCCGCACCAAGCTACATTCCCCGCCTTGTCCGAAGTCGCCGCCACCCCGCCCGCCACCCCGACCACCGCCGCGCGCACCCTCGCGCTCACCGGCCGCCTCACCCTGTCCGAAGGCGCCCCCCTCTGGGCCCAACTCCAACGCGCGCTCGCCGACCAGACCACCACCATCGACCTGACCACCGTCACCCACCTCGACGGCGGCGCCGCCGCTCTGCTCAACGCCACCCTCCAACAAGCCCGCCAAAGCAACCACACCATCCACATCCTCGGCGCCTCCCCCGACGTCCAGCGCCTGCTCGACCTCTACTCCTGCCCTCCCGGCGTCACCTGCGAACGCCCAGCCCCGAAAGAACCCACCGCGCTCGCCGACATCGGCGACTCCGCCTACGACGTCTGGCAACAATGCAAGGCGATCTTCGCGTTCGTCGGCGACGTCTGCGCCGGCCTGCTCCGCGCGTTCCGCCGCCCGCGCACCATCCACTTCGCCGACCTGCCCGCGCTGATGGAGAAGGCCGGCGCCGACGGCCTGCCGATCGTCGCCGTCATCAACTTCCTGGTCGGCCTCATCCTCGGCCTGCAGGGCGCCATCCAACTCCATCGCTTCGGCGCCGATCCGTTCCTCGCCAACCTCGTCGGCCTGTCCGTCGTCCGCGAACTCGGCCCGCTGATGACCGCGATCCTGGTCGCCGGCCGGACCGGCGCCGCCTATGCCGCCGAACTCGGCACCATGACGGTGAACGAAGAGGTCGACGCGCTGCGCACCCTCGGCCAGGACCCGCAGCGGTTCCTGGTGTTCCCCCGCGTGCTCGCGCTCGCGCTCGTCGTGCCGCTGCTGACCGCGGTCGCCGACATCGTCGGCTGCCTCGGCGGCCTGTTCATCGGCATGAGCTACCTCGAACAACCGGCCATCGCCTACCTGCAGTTCCTGCAGAGTGCGGTGCAGCCCGGTGACGTGCTGACCGGCCTGCTGAAGAGCAGTGCGTTCGCGGTGCTGATCGGCCTGGTCGCCTGCCAGCGCGGCCTGTCGACCCGCGGCGGCGCGGCCGGCGTCGGGGCCTCGACCACGTCCGCCGTCGTCATCGTGCTGTTCGGCCTGGTCGGGCTCGACACGCTGTTCACCTGGGTCTTCTCGCTGCTGGGGTGGTAGATGACCAAGGTCCTGACCGTGCGCGACCTGACGATCGGCTGGGGCGGCGAACCGCTGCTCGAGGAGATCGCCTTCGACGTCGAACGCGGCGAGGTGTTCGCGATCCTCGGTGGCTCGGGCTGCGGCAAGTCGACGCTGCTGCGGCATCTGATCGGGCTGGCGCGGCCGATGGCGGGCTCGGTGCACCTGCACGGACTCGGCAGCCCACAGCAGGCGCTCGAGCCGCCGCAGTTCGGCGTGCTGTTCCAGTCGTCGGCGCTGTTCGGCTCGATGACGCTGCTGCAGAACATCGCGCTGCCGCTGAGCAAGTGGACCGATCTGCCGCGCGAAGCGGTCGAAGTGGTGGCGCTGGCGCGCCTGCAACTGGTCGGGCTCCTGCCGTTCGCCCATCATCTGCCCGCCGAAGTGTCGGGCGGCATGAAGAAGCGCGCCGGCATCGCCCGCGCGCTGGCGCTCGACTCGTCGCTGCTGTTCCTGGATGAGCCATCGGCGGGCCTGGATCCGATCACCGCCAGCGAACTCGACGACCTGATCTTGACGCTGAGCCGCAACCTCGGTGTAACCATCGTGCTCGTGACCCACGAACTGGCCAGCATCCTGCGTGTCGCCGACCAGTGCATCGTGCTCGACCGCGCCGCCCGGGGGATCATCGCGCGCGGCGATCCGCGCGATCTGCGCGACCGTTCGCCGGATCCGCGCGTGCACGCGTTCTTCCACCGGCAGAGCCAGCGACACGACCGATGAGCGCACCCGCCAATCGTTGGAAGCTCGGCCTGTTCGTCGTCGGCGTGACGATGCTCGGCATCGGCGGGCTGACGTGGCTTGGCGTGACCACGCTGGAACGGCCGACCCGGACCGCGTGGGTCTATTTCGACGAGGCGGTCAACGGGCTCGAGGAGGGCTCGCCGGTCAAGTTCCGCGGCGTGTCGATCGGCACCGTCGACGACATCGGCGTCGCGCCCGATCGCAAGCACATCGCGGTGCGTGCGGCATTGCTCAATCACCGGCTGGTGGAGCTCGGCTTCGATCCGGCGACCTTGGAGCCGGACTGTCCGTTGCCGCCGGGTCTGCGAGCCCAGCTGATCACCGCCTGGGTCACGCAGACGTCGTTCGTGCAGGTCGACTTCTTCCCCGACGACGTCGATGGGCCGCAGAGCTTGCCGTTCCCGACGCCCGCGAACACGATCCGGGCCGTCCGCTCGACGATGAAGAGCTTCGACGACGGCGCGCGCGCGCTGCTGGCCGAACTGCCCGGTCTGGCGGCGTCGGCGCGGACGCTGCTGCAGGAACTGAACCAGGATCTGCGGACGGCCAACCTGCCGGATCTGGCCGAACGCGCGAGCCGGTTGTTGACGACCGCGGAAGAACGCGTGCAGAAGGTCGAGGAACTGGCGGTGCTGCGGCGCGCGACGTCGGTGTTCACCGAGGCCGAGACGCTGGTGCGCGACTTCCGGGCGCCCGACGGGCAGATGCAGCGGTTGCTGGGTGACCTGTCGCAATTGGCGGCGCAGTTGCGGCAGTCGTTGGCCAACGTCGATGCCGGCGCGATGGTGACCGGCGTGCGCGATGCGGCGGCGTCGGTGGGCGGCGCGGCGGACACGTTCTCGGCGTTGTCGGCGGATTTGCGCGGGCAGTTGCAGCACCTGCGATCGGCGCTTGCCGCGATCGAACGGCTGGCGGCGCTGCTGGAGCGCGATCCGGGCTCGTTGTTGCACGGCAAGACGCCGGCGAAGTCGCCGCTCGGCGGCCAGGAGAAGTGACATGCGGGTGGCGCTGCTGCTGACGTTCTTGTTTGCGGGTTGTCTGGGCACGAATCCGCCGGGGCCGCCGACGCGCTGGTTCGACCCGACGCCGCCGCGAGCGGCGGCGATCACGCCGACCGGGTTGCAGTTGGCGGTGCCGATCGTGGTCGCCGCGCCGCACCTTCTGCAGCCGTTCGCGATCCGGGTCGGCGAGCGCGAGTTCGTGTTCGATGAACTGCATCAGTGGGTGCAGACGCCGGACCGGCTGGTGGCGGTGGCCCTCGAGCAGCAGTTGTTCGGAACCGGGCGGTTCACGGCGGTGGCGGGGGTTGGCCACATGGTCCGGGTCAGTCGGTTCGAACTGGATGTGACCAAGGCGCCGACGGCGATCGTCGAATTGCGGGTGTCGGGCAGTCCGGAACGCGTCGCGAACGGTTCGGCGGCGGCGAACAGCCGGCAGGCGGAGGATGTCGCCGCCGCCATGGCGGCGGCGGTGGCAGTGGCGTGCGAGCAGGCGGTTGGCTGTTTCCGCTGACGGCGTCGGGCGGCTTTGCCGGTCAGCCCGTCGCGGGAGTCAGGTCGAGCAGCCCGTGTCGTCGCCAGCCGATTGCCAGCAGCCAGGTCCTGGCGCCGGTGATCGGGCGGACGATGGCTTCGAGGCCGCGAACGCGGATTGGCTGGCGGAAGCCGTCGAACCAGGGAGCGGAGGTGAACGTGTCGATCGGTTGGCTCGCGTCCACCATGCGGCCTCTGGCCGCACTTCTGGCGAGCGCCGCGTGGCGCGAGTTCTGCAGCACATAGCGCAGCGCGTTCCTGGTCGCCCGGGGGCTCTTCAGGATGTGGTCGTGATACCGATCGGCAAATACCTTGCCCTTGCGGGCCCATAGCTTGTTGAGCTTGCGCGCGATCCGGACCAGTAGCCCTTGGATGCCGCGGCTCAGGGATACGCGGTCCTGAGCTTCCACGATCAGGTGGAGATGGTCGTTGAGGACGGCGAAGTGACAGAGGCGGAACGCGCCGGCTGCCGCGGCGGTGCCGCGGCAGCCGGCGACGAACGCCGCGCGCAGCGCGGCGTATTCGTCGCGGCGGCGCAACCGCGGCAGTCCGGCGCGCAGCTTCACCGTGACATGCACCGGGAACCGCGGCGCCAGCGCCGCGCGGGTGCGGTGGCCGACGCCGGCTTCCAGGCCGTTCGGCTTGCGGCCGGCGCCGGGGCGCCGCCCACCGTGCTGGGGCCGGAACGGCAGCAGCGGCGCCGAGGGCTGGCGGCGGCGGCGTTCGTTCCGTTGGCTGGTGGTGGCGGTCACCGTTGAATGAGCACTGTTTGAGTTGGTGTTGACGAAGGATGCAAGGGCAGGCTTGGAAATCCCTGCGGAGCACGGTCAAGCGGACCGACGGGCCGAGGGGGCCAAAGCGGCGCCGGGCGGGCCGAGGGGCCAGGCAAGCAGAGGAGCAGGGGACGAGCGGGGCCAGGCCGAAGGCCAGGTCAAGGGGCGAGCAGCGTCCGCGTCGACGGTGGGCAGCGGGCGGGGCTGACGCCGCACGCAGGTAACTGCGCTGGCGCCGACCCTCGACTCAGGCTCCGGGCGCGAGCTTCGCCCAGATCGCCGCCAGGCGGCCGTCATGCGTCCACAGGTGCGCACTTGCAACCCGGGCCGAAGCCAACAGCTGGGCATCGATCCAGCCGACCCCGCTTCCTGCGATCGCGTGCTGTCCGACCATCTGCAGAACCTCCGTATCCGGCACCAGCGGCGCGGCAGGCAGCGTGAGCAGATCCGCGACGATGGCGTCGGCGCGCCGACCGAGGCCCCCGAGGAACAACTCGCCGAGCACCCATGGGTGGAGCAGGACCAGGTTGTCGTCCAGCAGCGTCGCGATCTCGGCGGCCCTGGCCCGGCCGCGCAGGTGGTCGATCCAGACCGAGGTGTCGACGAGGATCAGACGGACCTCGCCGAACGCGCCGGGCGTCGACGCCGCGGGGCCCGGGCGGAGGGCATGGTGCCGCGCAGGGCCGCCAGACGGCGGCGGGCGGCCTGGGCGACGATGGCCTGCAGCGCGAGTTCGATGGCGCGGGTCTTGTTGTCGGTTCCGAGCGCGGCCTGCGCCGCCGCCAGCAGCTCGGGGTCGATGTTCAGCGTCGTGCGCATGCAGATGAGTATGCATACCTGATCTGCATGCGACAAGACCGTCGAGTTGCCGGGTCGGAGCCACGGCGGCCTGGATCGACCTGCCGGAGCCGCTGCGGTCCGTTCTGGGCCGGCGCCATTTTCGGGACCCCAGGTAAGAACGGCGGCCGGCCGGGCTCTTCGTGTTCATGCGACGAGCCGCGTTCGTGATGCCGCTGCTGGCGGCGTTCCTTCCCGCGCAGGACATGATCGGCGTCACCTTCGCCGGCCAGGTGCTGCGGATGAACTCGGTCACCGGCGCGACGACCGTGCTGGCGAACGGCGCCGCCGGGAAGAACTGCCTGTGCTGCACCGGCAACAACCGGTTGATCAGTGCGATCCGCACCGGCGGTCTCGGCACCGGCTTCCGCCACCACCTGATCGAGATCGACCCGTTCACCGGCGCCGAGACCATCCTGTTCGGTCAGGCCGATTTCGGCGACCTGCGGGGCATGACCGCGGCCCCCGGACAGCCGCCGGACGTCGTGTTGGCGGTGCGCGACACCGGCGGCCCCGATGAACTGGTCGTCATCGATCTGGCGACCGGCGTGCTGACCGTGATCGGCGCCACCGGCTTCTCGTCGATCCAGGCTCTCGATGTCACCGGCTCCGGGCTCCGCGCCTGGGACCTGGGCGCCGGCCTGCTCAACATCAGCGGATCGACCGGCGCCGCCACCGATCCGTTCCCGGCGGTCGGCGGCCCGACCGGTCAGCAGTTCCTCGTCACCAACCCGGTGACGTTCGCGACGTTCGTCGGCAACACGCAGATGCGGCCGTTGACCATCAGCGTCGGCGTCGCGGGATTGCCGATCAACTTCGCCGGCGCACCCGACCTGCGGGGCGCCGTGTTCACCACCGAACGAACGCAGCGATTCGGCAGCGACTGCGGCGGTATCGGTGGGGAGTCCAACGTGTTCGCCCTCTCGGCAATCCGCGTCGGGCAGCCGCTGACCATCCGCAGCACCCGGCACGGTGCTGGCGCATTCGGTGCGATGGTCCTGGGCTTCAGTCAGACCAGCCACGGCGGCCAGCCGCTGCCGTTCTTGCTCGATCCGCTGCTGGGCACTGTTGGCTGTCGCCTCAACGTGAGTCTCGACGCCAGCCTGCTCGCGTTCGCCGATCCAGCCGGCACCCTCGACGTCACGCTGCCGTTGCCAGCGGCGGCTCGGTTCTTCCAGTTCTTCGTCCAGCACGCCGCCTTCGATCCGGTACCAGGCGGCATGACCTGGACCGACGGCCTGCGAGTGCGTGCGGCGCTGTAGCGCCGGACCGGGCGGCGAACGGGTGCTACCCTTGTCGACCCCGAAATCCCGGCCGCGAGCGGCGGTGGGGGCGGGCAACGCTACCATCCTCGCCCCTGCATGACGGACGTCTCGTCTCCTCGCGTGCCCCGTTCCGCCTGGCTCACGATCGCGCTGCTGTCGGCGGCGCTGCTCGCGTTCCAGGTGCTGCTGACGCGCGTCTGTGCGCTGCGTCTGCACTTCCACTTCGGCTTCCTGATCATCAGCAACAGCCTGCTCGGCATCGGTGCCAGCGGCTCGCTGCTGGCGCTGGTCGACAAGGCCTGGCGCAAGGATCCGCGCGACTGGATCTGGGGCTTCGCGGTGGCGTTCCTGCTGAGCCTGCCGCTGTGCTGGTACTACCTGCTGACGGCGCAGATCCCGGAGACGCTGACCTTCGGCGATGCCCGCGAGACCCTGCAGTTCGTGCTGTTCAACCTGGCTTGCGCCGTGCCGTTCTTCTTCGGTGGCACCGCGGTCGGGCTGATCCTGTCGAGCAACGCCGCGCGCGTGCACACGGTCTACGCCGCGGACCTGATCGGCGCCGGGCTCGGCTGTCTGTTGTGTCCGATCCTGCTGTGGCACGTCGGCGCCGGCGGCTGCTTCCTGGCGACCATGCTGCTTGGCATCCTGGCGGCGCTGGCGGCGGCGCATGAACGCGTCGGCATGGCCACGCGGGCGTGTCTCGTGGTGATCGCGGTGGTCTGCGGGTTCTTCCTGCCGCGGCTCGATCGCGACTTCCCGGTCCCCGGCAAGCGGCATCTCGATGTCACCCAGGAACACACGCTGCGCGACATCGGCCGGCCGGTGTTCACCCAGTGGTCGGCCAACTCGCGGGTCGACGTGATCCCGTTGCCGCCGGCGATGCCGCGCTTCCTGCAGGCGCGGGGCACCAAGGCGTTGGCGATGCCGTTGCCATTGCAGTACTGGATCGCGCAGGACGGCGACGCCGGCACGATGCTGACGTCGTTCGGCACCGAGCCGGACAAACTCGAGGTGCTGAAGCACGATGTACTCGGCGTCGTTCCACCTGAAGCAGGGCAGCCAGCCGAAGGTGTTCATCATCGGCGTCGGCGGCGCGCCCGATCTGTGGGCGGCGAAGATCCACGATGCCAGCGTGATCAAGGGCATCGAACTGAACCAGTCGATCCTCGATGTGCACCAGGGCGTCGGCCAGGCGTTCTCGAAGCCGTTGCTGGACGATCCGCGCGTGCAACTGGTCTGCGACGAGGGGCGTTCGGCGCTCGGTCGCGAGACGACGTCGTACGACGTCGTGCAGCTCACCGGGATCGACACCTGGACGGCCCTGAACTCAGGCGCCTACGTGCTGGCCGAGAACTACCTGTACACGCAGCAGGCATGCGCGGCGATGTACGAACGGCTGGCCGACGGCGGCATCCTGCAGATCACCCGGATGGCGGCGACGGCTGAGACCGTGCGGCTGATGCACAACATGTACGCCGGGCTGCCGGCGGCGGCGCAGGCGGACTTCGCGCAACGGATCGCGGCGCTCGGCTCGCCGGACGGGTTGATCGCGGTGATGCTGAAGAAGGGTCGCTGGTCGGCCGAGGAGACCGCGAAACTGACGGCTTTCGCGGACGACTGTGGTCTGCAGAAGGTGGTCATTCCCGGGGTCGCGTGCGGCAGTCACCCCGAGGAGTTCGTGCAGAGCAAGGATCGCGCCGCGTTCGTGGCGAGTCATGAGTTCGACATCCGGGCGACCACCGACGACTGGCCGTACTTCTTCTCGTTCGTCCGTTGGGACCAGCCGGAGAAGGCCGCCGAATACCTGCACAAGCCGACCTGGGTCGTGCAGGGCAACCCGCTGTTCCTGCAGAACCAGCTGTTCTACAGCGCGCTGGCGGCCCTGCTGCTGATCGTGCTGCCGGTGTTGTTCCGCCGCGGCTCATCGAGCGGCTCGCGCGCCGGCGCCGTGCCGTTCCTGCTGTACTTCGCCGGCCTCGGCGTCGGCTTCATCGGCATCGAGGTGGCGCTGATCCAGAAGTTCACGCTGCTGCTCGGGCAGCCGCTGTATTCGATCGTCGTGACGCTGTTCGGCATCCTGGTGTTCACCGGCGTCGGTTCGTGGCTGTCGGCCCACGTGTTGGCGCGCAATGTGCTGCGGTCGCGCTGGATTCCCGTCGGCATCCTGCTGTTCCTCTGCGTCGTCGTGTTCGGCAGCGAGAGCATCGTGCAGGCCTGCCTGGCGCAGCCGCTGTGGGTGCGGGCCGGGGTGACGATCGCGGTGATCGCGCCGCTGGCGGTGCTGCTCGGCATGCCGTTCGCCCACGGCATCGCGCTGGTCGAGAAGACCAACCCGAGCTTCGTGCCGTGGGCCTGGGCGGTGAACGGTTCGACGACGGTGGTCGGTTCGATCGCGACGGTGATCGTGTCGATGCGCTGGGGTTTCTCGGCGGTCATGCTGATCGCTGCAGCGATCTACTTCCTGGCCTTCCTGGCGGTGGACGGGATCGCGCGACGGCACGGGCGCTGACCGGCTCGGTCGAACCGCACGGGTCCTGGTGCGTATGCAGCCGGCGCATGCGGTGGCCGAAACCTCGCCCGAGAACGGAGTCGCCGGCGAATTGCCGGCGCCGGGAGCGAGGACACGATGCGCATCCAGTTGCAGTGGGATCAGTCGTTGAAGATCGGCGTGGCCGCGATGGACCGCGATCACGAACGGCTGGTGGCGGCGATGACCGAGATCGAGACGCTGAACGCCAAGAAGGCCGACAAGCCGACGATCGGCAAGGCGATCGAGCGGCTCGGGGCGCTGACCGTCAAGCACTTCGCGGACGAGGAACGCTACATGGGGTCGATCGCGTTCCCGGACCTGGCGATGCACAAGCTGATCCACCAGGATCTGCTGGCGAAGTTCCAGGCGCACGCCAAGGCGTTCGCGGCGGGCGATGGCTCGGTCAGCGAGGACTTCAACAACTTCCTGGTCTGCTGGCTGCGCGCGCACATCCGCGGCATCGATGCCAGGTACGCTCAGCACGCGGCCAGGACGCCGGCGAAGGTCTGACGTTCACTCGTCGGTCGCCGTCGCCTGTCCCTGCGGGTGCGCGTGTTCGTAGACGTCGCGGAGGCGACCGATCGACACGTGCGTGTAGATCTCGGTGGTCACGAGCCGGGCGTGGCCGAGCAGTTCCTGCACGGTGCGCAGATCGGCGCCGCGGTCGAGCAGGTGGGTGGCGAACGAGTGCCGGAGGCCGTGCGGCGTCAGCGGCGTGGCGATGCCCGCCGTCCTGGCCCGTTGCGCCACCGTCTCGAACACCCACCGCGACGACAACGCGGTGCCGCGGCGGTTGACGAACAGCGTGCCGGGGTCTGGCCGTTTCGCGGCGACGACCAATTGTCGCCGGGCCGGCAGCCAGGCCCGCACCGCGGCCTGAGCCGGGCCGCCGAGCATCGCCAGCCGTTCCTTCTGGCCCTTGCCGAGCACGGTGACGATGCCCTGTTCGAGATCGAGGTCGCGCAAGCGGATGCCGGCGCATTCGGACACGCGGCAGCCGGTCGAGTACAGCAGTTCGAGGATCGCGCGATCGCGGTGGTCCTGCGGTTCGTCGCCAAACGGCTGGCCGAGCAGGGTGTCGACCTCGGCGGTGGTCAGGAAGTGCGGCACCCGCTTCGGTGCGCGTGGGCCCTTCAGCAGCCGGGCCGGGTCCTTCTCGAGCTGGCCGCGTTGCTGCAGCCAGCGGAAGAACTGGCGCAGGCTGGCGAGCTTCCGCTGCACCGACGTCGCGGCGAGGCCCTGCTGTTCGAGCTCGACCAGGTAACGCCGCAGTTCGAACCGGCCGACGGCCGCCAGGTCGCGACCCGGTGATCGGCGCAGCCAGCCGAGGAACGCCCGCAGGTCGCTGCCGTAGGCGCGCAGCGTCGCGGCGCTCTTCTTGCGTTCCTGTGCCAGGTACTGCAGGAACCCGGCGATCGGCGCGTCGCTCATCGGGGTCCTTCATCCTGCCGCGAGGCGGCGCCGTCAACCTGGGGCGCGAACGAACCGCACGGCTGGCTCGGGGCGGAGCTTGCCGCCCGCGGTCCAGACCGCCACACTCCCCGCCCCATGCCCTGGGCCGGTGAACTCGCCGCGCTGTGCACCGCCCTGTGCTGGAGCGGCAGCAGCCTGTTGTTCGCGCTGGCGACCCGGCGGGTCGGCGGCCTCGCCGTCAATCAGTTCCGCCTGCTGCTGGCGGTGCCGTTCCTGCTCGGCCTGCACGTGCTGCTGCTCGGTCGCGTGTGGCCCGAACTGCCCGGCGATCGCCTGTGGCTGCTGAGCGCTTCCGGGCTCGCGGGACTCGTCGTCGGCGACATCGGCTAGTTCTTCGCGCTCGGCGCGATCGGGCCACGCGTCGCCGCGGTGCTGATGGCGACCTGGCCGGCGATGGCGACCGGCATCAGCTGGGCGTGGGATGGCGACCCGCCGTCGTTGCCGATGGCGCTGGGCATCGCGATCACGATGACCGGCGTGATGCTGGTCCTGGCGCGCAACGACGGCAAGACCTGGAACGTTCCGGTGACGAAGTGGCGCTGGCGGCTTGCGATCGGCGGCGCGCTGCTCGGGGCGCTGGGGCAGGCGGTCGGTTCGGTGCTGGTCGCCGTCGTCGCCCGGCCGGCGCCGGATCTGCCCGACGGCTTGCCCGGACTGTCGTGCGCGCTGGTGCGGATGGTCGCCGCCAGCGCTGGCATCCTGGTGGTCACCGGTGTCCAGGGCCAGTTGCTGGCCAGTCGCGCGGTGCTCGCCGATCGCCGCGCCCTCGGCGCCGCCGCTGGCGGCATGCTGTTTGGCCCGGTGGTGGGCGTCTGGTTGTCGATGGTCGCGCTCGGCATCGGTCCGGTCGGCCTGGTCGCGACGTTGATGGCGACGACGCCGGTGTTCCTGCTGCCGATCACGCGCTTCGTCTACGGCGCGCGTGCCGGCATCATCGGCAGCGTCGGCACCTTGCTCGCGGTCGGCGGCGTTGCGGTGCTGCTGCTGACCCGACCCGCGCGTTGACCGTCGTCGGCCTCACCAGGCCGCGTTCAGGTGGTAGCCGTGCGTGAACGGCAGGCAGGTGACCCCGCCGGCGCTGGTGATCTCCGCACCCTGCACGCAGTAGCACCACGGCATGCCAGCCGGCACCGTCAACGTCGATGCGATCGCGGTCAGCAGCGGGCCGCGCGTCAGGTCGGCCATCAATACCCCGGCAGGCAGTGTGCAGCCGGGCGGCTGTGGCCACGGCGAGCCTCCGCCACAGGGCGACAACGAGATCGCCAGCACCGGCACGGCACCGGCCGTGGGCGCGAACGCAACCTGCCGCGGGCCCGGTCCCAGAAACAACGGGCGCCCGCTGCCGTCGGCGTGACCGGCGCCGCGAAGCGTCAACGCGAGGCCGTCGCCGTTGCCGACGTTCGCCGCGGCGACGCTCGGCGGTCCCGAACGCACGCCGTCGGTCGGCGTGACGGTGCACTGCATGGCGGCGCCCGGCAGCAACTGGTCGTCGCGCAGACAGTCGGCCTTGCCGGCATGGGTGACGTCGCGGATCACCACGCCGTTGCGGCGCCAGACATAGCGATACGCCACCACGTCGTAGTCGCGATCGCGCAGCAAGCCTTGCTGCACGCGGCACCACAGCACGTCGCCGGCGGTCGGTGTGGCCGGTTCGAGAGACGCGGCCGCCAGCGCTTCCGGAGCCCGGTTCGGGGCAGTGCCCGGATCGAGGACCACGTCGAACGGCATGACGGCGCGCACCGTGCCATTGAGCGTCAGTTCCACCTGCCAGGTGCCGACCTGGTCACACGGCACCCACCACCGGAACCAGACCCAGTCGAAGCGGGTCCCGTTGGCGGCACCGAAGGGTCCGGTTCCGGAATCGATCGCGACCGAGTTGTCCGGCCGTAGCCAGCGGACCTGCGCCGTGCTGTTCGCCGGCAGTTCGTGGTACTGGAACCAGAGGCCGATGTACTGCCAGCCGGTCCCCCAGATGCCCTGGCGGCGGTAGTCGTTCGGCAGCGGCGCCTGATTGTGGAAGTCGCCCGGACCGATGTGGCAGTCGGATACGAACGTGGCGGTCGGGCGCGCAATCTGATTGGTCCAGCGCGATGCCCGTGTCTGGCACGGTCCGGTGCTCGGTTCGAAGTGGGCGTTGTCGTGCCACGACTCGAAATGCAAATGCGGCCATGCCGAGTTGCCGCTGCTGCCGACCAGTCCCAGTTGCTGACCGCCGGCGACGCGCTGGCCGAGCACCACCGCGACGCTGTTCCGGCGCAGGTGCAGGTACCAGGTGTAGTGGGTGCCACCGTGCCACAGGATCACGTAGTTGGCGGGCAACGAACTCGGCACGGTGTTGCGATCAGGCTCGCCATCGTGCAGATCGGCGACGATGCCGGGCAATGCCGCGACCACCGGCACGCCGCGGTCCATCTCGGCGAACGAATGCAGGTGGAGGTCGTGACCGCGATGCGTGTCATAGGTCCAGCCGGTGCACAGGTAATCGCGTAGACCCGCGGTCGGGTCGAGGTCGACGAAGTTGTACGTGTGCAGGTCGTCCCAGAGTGTGCCGGCGATGGGCGGGAACGGATACGGATCCGGATCCGCGGACTCCGGCTGCGGCGGCAGCGTCGCGGCGAAGGCGGCGAGTCGTTGGCGGATGCGCAGCGTTTCCGGCGGGGGCACGCAATCGCAGTGTGGACAGGTACTGGAACCTCGCTGCTGGCCGACGGCATGGCCGAGCGGCGCGAACAGGGCGAACAGTACGATGGGCTCGACGATGGATCGCATGGGCGGCACCAGTGTCAAGGATGCGAGCGGCAGGCCGGCGCACTGTACCAAGCCGAAATGACCGCGGGGAGCCGCGGCGACGGGCGGGTAGGATGCCTGCCCCTGCGTGACCGCAATCCGTCCAGTTCCGAAGCTTGTCGAACACCTGTTCCGGCATGCCTTCGGCCGCATCGTGGCGGCGCTGGTTCGCGTGTTCGGCACCGAGCAGTTGCAGGCCTGCGAAGACGTCGTGCAGGAAGCGCTGCTGCGGGCGCTGCAGACCTGGCCGTTCCAGGGCGTGCCCGACCAGCCCGAGGGCTGGCTGCTGCAGGTCGCCAAGAACCTGGCGCTCGATCGCGTCCGTCATCAGCGGATGGTGGCGCAGAAGGAACAGGACCTGATGGCGTGGGCCCGGCGCGCGACGCCGACGGAACCGCCGCCCGACGAAGTCGCCGACGACACGTTGCGGATGATGTTCGTCTGCTGTCATCCGAGCCTGTCGTTCGAGGCACGGGTGGCGCTGACGCTGAAGACGCTGTGCGGCTTCGCCGTGCCCGAGATCGCGCGCGCGTTCCTCGCCAAGGAAGCGACTATCGCGCAGCGGCTGGTGCGCGCCAAGGAGCAGTTGCGGCAGGAACGGGTCGACTTCGTGTTGCCGCCGCCGCGCGAACTGGCGGCGCGGCTGCACGATGTGCTGGCGGTGCTGTATCTGCTGTTCAACGAGGGTTACGCCGCCAGTTCCGGTGACGACGCCGTGCGCCGCGAGCTCGTGCACGAGGCGGTGCGGCTGGCGCGATTGTTGGCGGACGATCCGTTGCTGGGTGTTCCGGGCGTGCACGCGCTGCTGGCATTGATGCTGTTGCAAGGCGCTCGCCTGCCGGCCCGCGCCGATGCCAGCGGCGATCTGCTGACGCTGGCGCAGCAGGATCGTTCGCGCTGGGACACGGCCTGGGTGCATGAAGGCCTGCAATGCCTGACGCGCGCGATGGCCGGCAGCGAGCTGACGCGCTACCACCTCGAAGCGGCGATCGCGAGTTGTCACGCGGTGGCATCCGACTATCCGGCGACCGACTGGCCGGCGATCCTGCGCCACTACGATCGTCTGCGCGTGGTCGCGCCGTCGGCGATCGTCGAACTGAACCGTGCCGTCGCGGTCGCCAAGGTCGAGGGTGCGCGTGCTGGTCTGGCGGCGCTGCCCGAAGCCGGGCTCGATGCGGCATTGCGCGGCTATGCGCTGTTGCCGGCGACCGAAGGCATGCTGCGCTGGCAGCTCGGCGAACTGGCGGCCGCCGCCACCTGCTTTGCGGCGGCCCTCGAACTGCCCGGTTCCGAGCCCGAGAAGGCCTTGCTGCGCGCCCGAATGGTTGCGTGCGAACGCGGCGACGCGGCGCCACCATGGTGAACCGATGACCGGACCTCGCGGCGAACCGACGATCCTGCCGGCGGGTACCCAGGCGCCGTCGGCGTGGTGCTGCGGTCGCCGGTCGATGCGACGCCTTCGTATGCGGTGCGTCGGCGCGTCGACGGGTTCCTGCGGCGGGCTCGGCGGCTGGCGCCGGCGGAGGCCTTTGCCATGAGTCTGGCGGGGGAGCCGCGACTGCGAGGACGCCGATGAACGACGGCGTGGCGATCGGCATCGATGTCGGAGGCACCAAGCTCGAAGCGTTGGTGCTCGCGGACGGCCGCGAACGGTGGCGGCGACGCGTGCCGACACCCGCCGGCGACTACGACGGCACGGTGCGCGCGATTGCGGGGTTGGTCGCGGCCGCCCGCAGTGAGCTGCAGTTCGCGACCTGCACGATCGGTTGTGGCACTCCCGGCAGCGTCACGGCTGCCGGTACGATGAAGAACTGCAACTCGACGTGCCTCAATGGCCGGCCGCTGCCACGTGACCTGGCGGGGGTGCTCGGCCAGCCGATCCGGATCGCCAACGATGCGAACTGCCTCGCCTTGTCGGAGGCGACCGATGGGGCCGGGGCCGGTGCCGAGGTGGTGTTCGCCGCGATCCTCGGAACGGGCGTCGGCGGCGGCATTGCGGTGCGGGGCCAGGTGCTGACCGGCCCGAACGGACTGGCCGGCGAGTGGGGGCATGTGCCATTGCCATGGCGGACCGACGCCGATCCCGAATGGCCGTGCTACTGCGGGCAGCGCGGGTGCCTCGAGACCCTGTTGTCGGGGCCGTCCCTGGCTCGCGACCACTCGTGCCACGGTGCTGGTGACGCCGCCGCGATTGCGGCAGCCGCGGCCGGCGGCGATCCTGCGGCGCTGGCGACGCTGGACCGCTACTGCGATCGGTTGGCCCGGGCCTGCGCGCAGCTCGTCAACCTGCTCGATCCGGACGTCATCGTGCTCGGCGGCGGCGTCTCGAAGATTGCGGCGTTGTACGAGAGCGCTGCTGCGCTGCTGCCGCGCCACGTGTTCGCGGCCTCGGCGACGGACCCGGTGCGGACCCGGCTCTTGCCGGCGCTGCACGGCGACTCGTCCGGGGTCCGCGGTGCGGCGTGGCTTGGCGCGAGCGGCGCTTGCGCGCGGCCGTGACGACCAGTCTCCTGCCGCGATGGAACTCGCGATCTATGCCCATCCGTGGGATCTGCAGGCGCTGCGGTCGTGCGGCGGGATGACGCGGCTTCGCGACCTGGGCTTCCACGAGGTCGCGCTGGCAGCCAATTACCACGCCGGTCGCTGGCTGACGCCGTGGCATCCGCGCGGTCTGGTGCGGTTCCTCGAGGATGGCACGACGCACTACCGGCCGCGCGGCGACTACGGCCTGTTGCAACCGCTGGCCTCGACGGAAGTGCCGGCGGGCGGTCCGTCGCCGCTGGAAACGGCCGCAATCGAGGCCGCGAACGCGGGCCTGCGTCTGCGCGCGTGGACCATTGGCACGCACAACACGCGACTAGGCGAACGGCATCCGGCGGCTTGCGTCGAGAATGCGTTCGGCGACCGGCATTCCTATGCCCTGTGTCCGGCGCAGGCGGCCGTCCGCCAGCACGTGGCGACGACAGTGCGTGACGTGGCGATGCACGCCGGCGTGCAGACCATCGAGCTGGAGTCGTTCGGCTGGCTCGGCCACCGGCACAACAGCCATCACGACAAGAACTCGTTCGCGACCGACGCGTGGTCCGACCTGCTGCTGTCGACCTGCTTTTGCGCCGCCTGCACCGACGCCTTGGCGCAGCAGGTGTTCGATGGGCGAACGATCGGCGGCGAGACCGTTGCCGGTTGGCGCCGTGGTTTCGTCGCGGCGTTGCGGCGGCACTTCACCGACGGCGACTGCATGCAGGCGCCGGCCCGGATCGATCCGGCGACGCTGTCGCTGCGGCTGGTGGCGGAGTTCGGGCCGGCGATCGCGGTCCTGGCGACGCATCGACTGGGTGTGCCGATCCGGGGGTTGCACGACCTGCAGGACGTCCGCCGCGCCGGTGTCCGGCTGTGCCTGCAGACCAACTTCGACAAACTGCACGGTCGTGCCGCATTGCCGTTGCCGCCCGCTGTCGGGTTGGTCGATGAAGTGGCGCTGACGTGCTACGGCGAAGACATCGATGGCATCGCCGCAGCCCTGCCGCACCTCGTGTCGGCACGGCAAGTCGGCCCCAACGGACCGCGGTTGCGGCTGTGCTGCCATCCGCGCGCGCCGCAGTGCCGTTCGGACGATGACCTGCGGCGGTTGCGCGAACTGTGCCTGCAGCACCGGCTCGACGCGATCTCGATCTACCATCTCGGTCTGTTGCCGTGGCCGACGATCGAACGGGTGGCGCGCGCGTTGCGCGACTGACCGTCAGCGCGCGTTCGCCAGCGCGGCGGCGATCCGGGCGCGATCGGCTGCGGGCAGCGGCACCGTGACCTTGGGTCGATCCGGCGCGACCTTGGTCGTCAGGGTCGCCAGCACCGACCGCGGCGCGCCGCGCGGGCGGAACACCAGCCGCACCGTCAGCTCGACGGCGTCGGCCACCCGCAGGCTCAGCACGCCGGTCTTGCGGTCGAGTCCGCGCGACGACACCGGCTGGAGGGTTGGCGGCAGATTGCGTTGCGTGGCCCAGGTCGATGGCCCTTCGACCTCGGCGAGCAGTCGCCCGGTCGTCGGCAGCCCGACCAGGCCCTCGATCGTGATCTCGACCGGCTGCATCGAGGTGACTGGCAGGTCGACTGCGCCGGGCAACCCTTCGTAGCGGATCGGCATCCGGCTGGCGGAGAACAGTGCCAGCTCGAGTGGACCGGCGGGCACCGGCAAGGACATCACACCGTAGTCGAGGGTCGGGCGGTCGTCGTACCAGGCCGCCGTGCGCAGGTTGCGGAACGCCACTTCGGCGCGGCAGTTGACGACCTTGCCGGCAGCGTCGACGGCCCGCAACCGCAGCACCTGCAGCCGTCCGCGCAGGTCGAGCGGATCCAGGCGCGGGTCGACGGCGCCAGCGGCGAAGACGAGGTTGTCCTCGCGTGCCAGTTCGAGACCGCCGGCAGTGACGACCAGCGTGCCGGGCCCGGGCTGCAGACCGTGGCCGACCAGGGACCACTCGGCCGACCGTGAGAACACGCCGCAATCGACCGATCCATCCTGCTGCAGCACCTTCGCCTGCACTCGCTCCGTCATGGCGACGAGTTCCGGATCGACCAGGATGCGCCCCCGCAGTGTCATGCCCATCCGCAACTCGACGCGCAGATCGTGCTGGCCCGGCTGGAACGGCAGCGGTGGCACCTCACGGCAGCCATCGGCAGAGAATCGCACTCGCATCGGACGGTCGAGATGGCCACCGAGCTTGAAGATCGCGAAGTGACCATCGTCGGCGATATCGACCGTGCAGGCCCACGTGTGTTGCCAATGCTGCTGCGGACCAGCAGGAGTCTGTTGTTCGACCCAGGCGCGGCTCTCCGGCAACCGGTTGCCGGTCGTCGTCAAGACGCCGCTCGCGATCGGTTCGCCGAAGGTCAACGTCAAGTCGCCGGCGTCGACGATCGCGTCGCGGCGGAGTTCGATCGGGGTGCTGCCGCCGAGCGGGCGATCGTTCTCCCAGGCAAGCACGCGGACGGCAGTCACCTGGCCGAGTTCGTCGTGGTCGATGCAGCGCAGGAACCTGCCTTCCGCATCGGCCGTCGTCGACCAGGAGTCGGCGAACGCCACCGGGGCGTCGGCCGCCACGACCACCGGGGCGAATGGGATCGGCTGGCCATCGGCCCGCGTCAACCGGCCGCGCACGCCGGTGGCCAGTCGCTGGAACGTCAGCCCGATCTCGACACGGGCGCCGTGGGCGGCCGGGCCCGCGCTGTGCACGACGGCGTCTTCGCCCGCGCGTTGGCCGTAGACGACCAAAGGCGTGCCGATGCCGACGTACGGGAACTCGACCTTGCTTTCGACCGCAAAGTCCCAGATCGAAGTCGACGCGAACGAATCACTCTTCTGGGTGTCGGTGCTCAGATGCACCAACAGCGCCGGCCGGTCGGCGACCGGCTCGCCATGCTGGTCCTTCACCTGCACGGCGACACTGCCGAACACCGGGATCGTCAACGTCGCGGCTGCGGGGTCGCGGGTGATGTCGACGCGATGGGTCGTGAGTCCGGGTGCGGTCACGTACAGTTCGAAGCGCCGCAGTTCGCTCTGGTGCTGACGCCGCACCTGCAGGGCCCGCGCCACCAGGACACCGCGTTCATCGGTGTAGCCGAGGGCCTCGGTGTCGGTGTCGCCGACGTCAGCGCCGTCGCGGACCCGTTCGCACGACACGCCGATCGGCACGCCGGGCAACGGACGCCGCAGCGCGTCGACGACGGTCAACGTGAACGATTCGTCCGTTTGCAGACGCACTTCCACCGGCTCCTCCGGTGCCAGGTCAGGGTCGACCCATGTTCGCCCACTGCGGCCGTCGTGGCGCGCATTGACCATGGCCCAGCGGTCGAACACCGGCACGATGGCCATGCCGTCGGTGTCGGCGACAAAGCCCAAGCCAAAGCGTTCGGCGGCGACGAACTGGTCGAAGGTCCGGTGGTGTCGACGCAATTCTGCGGCCGACAACGCGGCGGTCAGTCGTTCGCTCGGCGTGACGGCGATCTCGGCGAACGGCACCGGTTCGCGCGTGCGGTCGTCGATCACGCGCACCCGGCGGTGATGGCGGGGCAGAGGCTGCTCCCTGGTGCGCGCGGCGGCGGTCTCGCGGCCGGCAGCGGTGTCGCGGCGGTGACTGGCGTCGGCTGGCGTCTGATCGCCCTCGTCCGCTCCTGCTGCCGCGGCTGCTGCCGCCGGCGGTCGCTCGGGCGCCGAACTGTCCGGCAGAGTCGGCGCGCCATCCGCGCGGAACCACAGCCACAGCAGACCGGCCAGCAGCGCGAGGAAAGTGCCGACCAGGCCAAGGCGACCGAGCATCGTGGCATGGTAGCGTCGCCGGTCTGCCGCGAGCGTCTGCCGTTGCCAACGTCCAAAGCGGGCATGCTGCCCGGCAGGAAACCGGCCGGCGCGACGACCTGGTGGGTGCGCGCGAGCCAGCAGTGCGCTACGAGTTTCCTGGTGCAACGATCAGGCATCCAGATCCCGACGCTGGTGGCTGTCCTCGCCATGGTGCCCGTGGCTTGTTCGAAGAGCCGTTCCCAGGCGCCGGAAGCGCCTACCGTGACCGCGCCGGCCAATCCGAGTGCGCGCCCGCGCCTGCTGGTGCTCTGCTCCGTCGATCAGCTCGCCACCTGGGTCTGGAACAACGGCCGGCCGTTCTTCCGCGCGACCGGCGGGTTCCAGCGGCTCTTGCGCGACGGCGTGCATCTGCCGCAGTGCGCCTATCTGCACGCCTGCACCGAGACCGGTCCGGGCCACGCCACGCTCGGCACCGGCGCGCCGGCCAACGTGCACGGCATCGTCAAGAACCAGTGGTTCGTGCCGGAGAACGGCAAGAAGATCTACTGCGTCGAACAGGAAATGGCGGCGCTGCCCGATCTGCCGGAAGGCAAGAACCGCGGGCCGGGACTGCTGCGCGTGCCGACACTCGGCGACGCGCTGAAGGCGCAGGTTCCCGGCAGCAAGGTCGTGTCGGTGTCGTGGAAGGATCGATCGGCGATCCTGATGGGCGGTCGTTCCGCCGATGTCTGCGCCTGGCTCGAGAACACCACCGGCAGGCTGGTGACCAACACCGCATGGGTGACGGCGACGCCGCCGTGGATCACGGCGTTCAACCGGGAAGGCACGGTCGACAAGTTCTTCGGTTGGACCTGGGATCGCTTCGGGCCCGAGGCGGCGTACGCCGGATTGGTCGACGACCGGCTGTTCGAGGTGCCGCACCAGAACGGTTCCAACCAGAAGACGCTGCCCCAGCCGCTGACCGGCGGCAAGCCGGACCCCGACACCGCGTTCTATGCGCAGGTCTACAATTCGCCGATCGGCAACGAGGTCGTGCTGCTGGCGGCGCAGGCCGCGATCACCGGCCATGAACTCGGGCACGACGACGTGCCGGATCTGCTGTGCGTCAGCTTCTCGGCGACCGACGTGATCGGCCATGGCTTCGGGCCGGAGTCGGTCGAGTCGCGCGACGCGCTGCTGCGGCTCGATGACCAGCTCGGCCGCCTGCTCGCATTCCTCGATGAGCATGTGGGCGCGGGCCAATGGGCGTTCCTGCTGTCGGCGGACCACGGCGTCGGGCCGACCCCCGAAGCCGCGAAGGAACAGGGACTCGACGCCGGTCGCGGCGTGCTGCAGACGCGAGCTCGTGCCGCGGCGGAGCAGGCGTTGGTGCAGGCGTTCGGCGATCGCAAGGGCGACCAGCCGTACATCCAGCAGGCGAGCGAGTTCTCGTTCTTCCTGGAACCGGCAGCGCTCGAGGCGCATCGCGGCGAACGGTCGCTGGCGGAGATGACGGTGGCGGCATCTCGGGTGGCGGCGACGGCGGCGGTCAAGGCGCCGGGGATCCTCGCGGCGTGGGCCACGGCGGACATCCTGGCCGATGGCAAGGACCAGGCCGAGCCACTGCGGCGGGCGCTGTTCTACGCGATCCATCCGGGGCGTGCGGGCGAGGTGCAGCTGGTCATCAAGCCGTACTGGCTCGATGGCGTCACGCCGGCGTCGCATGGCACGCCGCATCCGTACGATCGCGAAGTCGTCGGGCTGGCGCTGGGACCGGGTCTGGCGCGAGGGGTCAGCCTCGCGGCGCCGGTGTCGCCGGGAGTGTTCGCATCGATCGGCGCGCGGCTGCTCGCGATCTCACCGCCGCCGGCGGCGACCGAAGTGGTGCCGGATGGCGTGTTCGCGCCGAAGTGAAGAAGTCCACGAACAGGAACTGCATGCAACCCGTCGAACCGAACACGAACGCTCCGCAGACCGAACAGGAATGGCTGGCGACGACGTATCGCCCCGGCGTGCCGCAGTTGACGCTGCGCGCCATCGCGTTCGGGATGCTGCTGGGCGTCGTGATGTGCTTGTCGAACCTGTACGTGTTCTTCAAGACCGGCTGGTCGATGGGGGTCACGATCACCGCCGCGATCCTGGCGTTCTCGCTGTTCTCGATGCTGCGGGCCGTGCAACTGGTCCGCCGGCCGCTGTCGATGCTCGAGAACAACGCGCTGATCACGGTGTCGTCCGGGGCCGGCTACATGACCGGCGGCGGCAACATGGCGGCGTTCGGCGCGCTGCTGATGGTGACGACCGTGCGACCGGACACCTGGTCGATGGTGCTGTGGTTCGCCGCCATTGCGGCGCTCGGCGTGTTCGTCGCGATTCCGATCAAGCGGCAGCTGATCAACCAGGAAGCGCTGGTGTTCCCGACCGGAACGGCAACGGCGGCGACGCTGCGGACCCTGCATGGCGACGAGTCCGCGCCGGCCGCCGTCGTGGCGGCCGATGCGGCGGCGGGGCAACCGCTCGGTGAAGGCGCGCGGCAGGCCCGTGCGCTCGGCATCGCCGGGCTGGCCGCCGGCGTGCTGGCATGGGTGCGGGATGCCAAGATCCCTTTCGGCATTCCGTCGTCGATCGGCCTGCCGTTCCAACTGGCCGGCGAACAACTGGCGAAGTGGACGCTGGCGATCAAGACCGAGGTCGTGCTGGTGGGCGCCGGCGCGCTGATGAGTTTCCGGACCACCTGGTCGCTGCTGCTCGGCAGCATCCTGACCTACGGCGTGCTGGCGCCGCAGTTGTGGTCGAATGGCCTGATCACCGAGATCAGCTTGAAGGGCATCGTCGGCTGGACCGTCTGGCCGGGGGCGGCGATCCTGGTCGCCTCCGGGCTGACGTCCTTCGCGCTCGACTGGCGCTCGGTGCTGCGGTCGTTCTCCGGCATGGGGCGGATCTTCGGGCGCCAGGGACCGGTCGATCCGATCGACGAGGTCGAGTGTCCGGGCTGGTGGTTTCCGGCCGGCTTCGTGGTGCTGACGCCGCTCGTCGTGCTGCTGATGTGTTCGATGTTCCAGATCCCGCTGTGGGCGGCGCTGATCGCCGTGCCCTTGGCGGTGGTGATGGGGTTCGTGGCGGCGCGGGTGACCGGCGAGACCGACGTGACGCCGACCAAGGCGTTGGGGCCGGTGACGCAGCTGCTGTATGGCGTGATGGCGCCCGGCAACCTGTCGGGCAACATCATGAGCGCGAACGTCACCGGCGGCATCGGGCTGCACGCCGCCGATCTGTTGACGACGCTGAAGACCGGCTGGTTGCTCGGCGGCAGTCCGCGGGTGCAGTTCGCGGCGCAGTTGTTCGGCGTGGTGGTCGGCGCGGCGGTGATCGTGCCGGCGTTCGATCTGCTGATCCCGGATCCGGCCGTGCTCGGTACCGACGAATGGCCGGCGCCGTCGTGTCTGGTCTGGGCCGGGGTGTCGAAGGCGTTTGCCGATGGTCTGTCGGCGCTGCATCCGAGTGCCCAGAACGCGATCCTGGTCGGCCTGGTGCTCGGCGTGGCGCTGGCGCTGCTCGAGAAGTTCGCGCCCAAGCGCGCCAGGCCCTATGTGCCGTCGCCTGCCGGACTGGGGCTGGCGATGGTCATTCCTGGCAGCAACGGCATCGCGATGTTCCTCGGCGGTGCAGTCGCGGAGTTGCTGCGGCGGTTCCGGCCGGCGTTCGCGGCGCGCTACACCACGGCGGTGGCGTCGGGGTTGATCGCGGGGGAGAGCCTGATGGGGGTGGCGATCGGGGTGTTGAAGGCGACGGGGGTGCTGGCGAAGTGAGGGGGTGCGTTCGGTCGGTCAACACTTCAACCGCCGCAACAACAACCGCCGCGACAGCCGATCGATCGCGATCGTCAACAACACCATCGCCCACAGATACGTCGACGCCCGCGCGAACTCGCGGAACAGCAGATTGCTCTGGAACTTGTCCCCGAGCCCACCGGCCCCGACCGTGCCGAGCACGACGCCGATCCGGACGTTCACCTCGAACTGGAAGAACGCATACGTCCGCCAATCCGGCCACGCCGTCGGCAGCGCGCCATACAGGAAGATCTGCGGCCGACACGCGCCGGCGATCTGCTCCAGCCGCCGATACGGCACGTTGTCCAGCGTCTCGGCGAACACCCGCAGCAGCACCCCGGTGCTGTGCAGCAGCACCGCCAGCACGCACGGCGTCAACCCGATCCGGAAGAACACCGACAGCAGGATCACCCACGCCACTTCCGGGATGCCGCGCAGCAGCAGGCCGAGGCCGCGCGTGCCGACCACCAGCACCCAACGCAGCGCGCGCCGCGTCCGCGGCAGCCGTTCGCCGGTGTAGCGATCGGGCTCGATCTGGAACGCGATCGACGCGAAGAACGCCGCGCTGCCGGCCAGCGCGGTCGCAGCCACCGTCGCCAGCACGCCGACCCCGAGCGGGATCACCGCCTGCTGCGCGACGTTCCACAGTGTCGCCGGTGCGAGATCCGGCAGCAGCAGGCCGGTGGTGTAGCGGCCGATGAAGCCCCACTCCAGCCGCTGCAGTTCGCTGCCGACCCGCGCGATCGGCGCCCACAGCCACCAGACCGAAGCCGACAGCAGCGCCAGCACCACGCCGACCCCGACCAGTCGCCGTCGCGTGCCGGTGCGCCGATCGGTCGTGCCGCGGCTCTGTGGATGGTTGGGATCGATCCGGAGCTGGTAGCGCAGCAGGTTGGCGGCGACGTCGGTCGTGGCCGTCACCAACAGCATCGCCAGCAGCATCGTCGCCACCCGCGACCAGTTGCCATCGGTGTAGTCATCCCACAGGCCGGCACCGAGGCCACCGCCGCCGACCACGCCGATCACCGACGCGTTGCGCACCGCGCACTCGGTGCGCATCAGCACGAACGACAGCATCGCGCGCGCCGCCAGCGGCTGCTGGCCGTAGAGGAACACCGCCAGACGCCCGGCGCCGGTCGACCGCAGCGCCGCGTAGCGCTGTGGTTCGACGTTGTCCCACTGTTCGCCGAGCACCTTGCCGAGGATGCCGGCGACCGACAGTGCGATCGCCAGCATGCCGGTGACCGCATTGGTGCCGGTGAAGTTGGCGATCAGGATCGCCCAGACGAAGTCCGGCACGCCGCGCAGCACGTCGAGCAGCAGGCGGCAGCCCTGCAGCAGCAAGGAACGCACGAAGCGACCGGGGGCATCCGGCGGTTCGTCGCCGAACACGACGTTCCTGCTGCTGCCGATCGCCAGTGGCCACGCGAGCAGCAGGCCGAGCGCGACGCCGAGCAGCGCCACGGCGACCGTGTCGGCCGCCAGACGTGCCGCGCGGGTGACCGCGGGCGCCGTCAGATCCGGGTGCAGGAACTGGCCGAGGTAGCGGCCGACGCGATCGAACGCATCGCCGAGGGACTCGGCGGAGGCGAACGTCTCCAGGTTCCACGGCAGGAGCCACAGGCTCAGGAGCACGGCGACGATGACGCCGCCGCCAAGCCACCAGACCTGCCGCGGCTGGCCGGTCACGCGGTGCGGCCTGCCAACGGCAGCGCGTCGAGTTGCAGCGTCCGGTATTCGGCGCCGTAGACCTGCTGCAGCAGATCGCGCGTCAGCGCCGCCGGTGGTCCCTGCCAGACGATGCGGCCCTGCTGCAACGCGACGACGCGATCGAAACCTTCGCCGAGCAGTTCGAGCGTGTGCAGGCTGACCAGCAGCGTCGATTGCCGTTCCTTGGCGAGCCCGAGCAGCAGGCGGACGATTTCACGACCGAGCCGGATGTCGAGCGAACTGACCGGCTCATCGGCGAGCAGGATTTTCGGTTCCTGCAGCAGCAGGCGCGCGATCGCGACGCGCTGCTGTTCGCCGCCGGACAGTTCGCCCGGCAGTGCCCACAGCCGGTCCTGCAGTTCGACCCGCTGCAGCGACGCGGCCGCGCGTTCGACCTCGCGCGGGAACAGCAGCGACCAGAACGCGCGCCACAGAGACCACTTGCCGAGCCGCCCCATCAGCACGTTGTGCGCGACCCGCAGACCGGGCACCAGGTTGTCGCTCTGGTAGAGGAATCCGACCTGCTTGCGCAGTTGGCACAGCGATCGACCGTGCACCGCGCCGGTCTCGGTCCCGAGCACGCGCACGCGGCCGACGCTCGGCCACAGCACGCCGGCGACCATCCGCAGCAGCGTCGTCTTGCCGGCGCCGCTCGGGCCGATCAGCGCCACCCGTTCACCGCGCGCGACCTGCAGCGACACGTCGGCGAGGATCGTCTTGCCCTCGATCACCTTGGTGACCTGGGCGAACTCGATCTCGGGGGTGGCGGCGGCGTCGGCCAAGCGGCGCGGGATGCTACTCCAGGAAGCCCTTGGGCAGCGCGTTCTTCACCTGGCGGATGCTGTCCCAGGCCTTCGGGTCGGCGGCGACGAACTTGCCGGCGCCCCACGCGTCGAGCACCTTCTTGTCGTCGGCGTTGGCGGGATCGAGCTTCAGGAACGCGTCCTTGATCTTGCCGAGTGTCGCCGCACCGAGCCGCTGGTGACCGACCCAGCAGTAGTCGACATACTCCGGCGTCGTGAACACGATCGGCGCCGCGGCCTTCTCTTCGGGCTTGGCCTTGTCGTAGTAGCTGAAGTTCAGCGCGCCCAGGTCGACTTCGCCGTTGGCGACGGCTTGCATCGTCGAGGCATGCCCACCGGAAGCGCGATAGGCAGCGCCGCCGGCGAAGTCCTGGTCCGGGTTGATCCCGGCTGCGACCAGGAAGTGCCGCGGCATGAGGTGACCGGAGGTCGACTTCTTGTCGCCGAACGTGAACTTCAGGGTCTTGGCCATCGCCTTCAGGTCGGCGAGGTCAGTGATCGGCTTGATCTTGCCGTCGGCGATCGCCTTCTGGTTGGCGATGAAGTAGGTCTTGAACTTCAGGTCGATGTCGCGGCACGCCAGCAGTTCCGCATCCTTGCCCGCGGCATCCTGCGCGTCGACGGTGGTCAAGCCACCGTACCAGACGAGGTCGAGCTTGTTGGCGACGAGGCCGTTGACCGCGGCCGAGTAGTCGCTGGAGGGTTCGTAGACGACCTTCAGACCGGTGGCCTTGGCGAGGAACGCGACGACGGTGCCGACGGTCTCCTCGAGCTTGCCTTTGTTGAAGTCCGGGATCGCCGAGATGCGGATCTCGGTCGGCGCGGCGGCCGGCGTGTTGGCGGGATTGCCCGCGGCCTTGCTGTCACCGCCGCCGCAGGCGGCGAGCGCGAAGGCGCAGGGCAGGGAGTACAAGAACGTGCGACGAGAACGGATCATCGGATGGGTCTCCTGGCAACAGGGAATACGGACGCAGCAGTTCGGGGTTCGCCGCAGTGGGGGGCGAGGGACGGACCCCGGCGATGTCGGCCGCGATCGCGGTCGGCGTCAGACAGCCACGGCGCACGGCCGGGCGGGTCGTGCGGCTCACCGGGCCAGGCATCGGCCGCGGTGCTTTCGGAAGGGTCCGGCGTTCAAGCGCAGGAATCAGAACGGTTGCCCGCTCCGGCTGCAAGGGGGAGTGGCGTGTTGCCGGATGGTGGTCTGGCAGAAGGCAACGCGGTGGATCGACCCGGCGTCCTGGCCGGACTTTCCGGATTGTCATGCTTGAAAACCAGGATCACATAGCCCGATATTCAAGCGATGCATCGAGACGAACAACCGCGCCTGCAGCACCGGAAGACGGTCGAACGCCTGTTGCGGGATGCGCCCTGCGTCGCGCTGCTCGGTGCTCGTCAGGTTGGCAAATCGACTCTGGCCAGGATGGTGGCGGCGTCGACGCCGGGACCGGTGTCGTCGTTCGACCTCGAGCATCCGCGCGATCAGCGAAGGCTGCAGACGCCGCTCGAGGCGCTCGAGGACAGTCGCGGGCTGATCGTGCTCGACGAGATCCAGCACCGCCCTGAGTTGTTCTCGGTACTGCGTGTTCTTGCTGACCGGCCGCGGCGGCCGGCGCGATTCCTGATTCTCGGCAGTGCGACACCCTCGATGCTGCAGCAATCGGCCGAGAGTCTGGCCGGGCGCATCGCGTACCACGAACTGGGTGGCTTCGATCTGGGCGAACTGGACGACGCTCCTTGGCGCCGACTCTGGGTGCGCGGCGGCTACCCACGGGCGTATCTGGCGCGCAACGAACCCCTGAGCCTCGGTTGGCGGCAGGATCTGATCCGCACCCAGCTGCAGCGGGATCTCCCCGGCTTGGGCGTCCGTATTCCACCGGCAGCGTTGCAGCGGTTCTGGATGATGCTCGCGCACTGGCATGGTCAGATCTGGAACTCGGCCGAACTGGCGCGCGCGTTCGGCGTCGTCGAGAAGACCGTACGACACTACCTCGATGTGCTGGTCGGCACCTTTCTGGTGTTCCGCCTGAACCCGTGGTTCCAGAACATCGCCAAGCGCCAGGTCAAATCGCCGAAGGTGTACCTGACCGACAGCGGGCTCCTGCATGCGCTGCTCGGCCTTCCCGACCACGCGACCCTGCTCGGCCATCCGAAGGTCGGGGCGTCGTTCGAGGGGTTTGCCATCCAGCAGGTGATCCGTCGGTTGCAGGCTCGGGCCGAAGAGTGCTTCTTCTGGGCCAGTCACGCTGGCGCCGAACTCGACCTGTTGGTCGTCCGCGGCGCGTCGCGAGCGGGGTTCGAGTGCAAACTCACCGATGCGCCCGAGATCACGCGCTCGATGCGCATGGCGAAGGAGTCGCTTGGCTTGGAGCGCGTCGACGTCGTCTACCCTGGGCCGGAGACGTTCTCCCTCGGTGAGGGTTTTCGCGCGCTCTCGGTGGCCAGGCTGCAGGACGATCTGGCGCCATTGCCTTGATGTGCTGCTTCTTGTGCCGATCGGCTGGACTTCAGCCTCCACCGCCGGCGCCGCGGCCCTGTTCGCGCTGCCGGCACGCCGCCATGAACTGCTGGAACTCGGCGGGTGCCAGGTCGGCCATCGCCAGCCGCCGATCGACGTCGGTGGCGCCGCCGAGCGAG
Organism: Planctomycetota bacterium; assembly: GCA_016713175.1. Taxonomy (GTDB): domain Bacteria; phylum Planctomycetota; class UBA1135; order UBA1135; family UBA2386; genus JADJPQ01. The sequence goes on along the minus strand of JADJPQ010000002.1, from coordinate 4,822 downwards.
CGATCGAGGTACAGCAGCAGGCAGAAGCGACGGTGACGGGCGGCGACGCTCGCGTGTTCGTCGACCGCGGTCGTCGTCGACAGGCGCGCGATCTGCGCGTGGCTCAACCAGTCGTTGCGCGCCGGAATCGGCAGCAGGCCGCGGCGCCAGGCGACCGCCAGCGTCAGGCCGCCATCGCCAGCTGGCGCGTCGGCCAGGCAGTCGTCGCGCACGGTCCGCAACTGCCGATCGGCAATGCGCCACCAATCGAAGCGGTCGGGCGCCAACAGCAGCGCGCGCACCCACGCCGCACGTGCCTCGGCCTGACGTTCTGCGCCCAGGCAGGCGTTGCCGTACCAGCACCAGAGATCGCCGCGATCGGGCCAGGCCAGCACCAGCTCACGCAGGCGACCATGGGCCTTGGAGTGCCGGCGTCCGAGCAGATCCAGCAGTGCGCGTGGCACGCGGTTGGCCGGATCGAGGAACGGCGAGTCGCCGGTATCCGCGGCAAACACGTGCGCGATCGCGTCATCGACGACGCCGGCGGCGACTTCGCCGAGTTCCCGGGCCGCGAACGCTTCGCCGACCGCGAGCAGCGTGCGGGCGATGCCAGCCTGGTCGTGCAACGTCTGACGCGCGAGCCACACCAGCGCTTCCTCCAGGGCCGCGAGGTCGGCGAGGCGGGTGTCGCGCGCGCGCGCGAGGCGGACCTTGGTCAGCGCTTCGTCGACGTCCAGGCGCCGCAGCGCCGCGAGTGCCTGCTCGATGACCTCGTAGTCGTCGGGGAACAGGGAATGCTGCCGCATGCCCTGGCACGATCGCACGCTGCCCTGTTTGGCGCCACCGGTGCGCGCGGATAGCGTCGCCGCCGTGTGGATCGCGCTCGCCCTGCTCGCCGGCCTGCTGCAGGTCGCGCGCAACGCCGCCTCGCGGGCGCTCGGCCGCGACGTGCCCCATCTGCTGAACACCTGGGCCCGCTTCACCTTCAACCTGCCGTTCACCGGGGTGCTGCTGCTGGTTGTCACCGGCACGCACGGCTGGCCGATCCTGTCACCGACGTTCTGGGCCTGGACCGCTGCCTGTGCGTTCTGCCAGAGCGCCGCCAATCTGTGCCTGGTCGCCGCGTTCGCCGCGATCCCGTTCGCGCGCGCGGTCGTGCTGCACAAGACCGAAGTGGCGTTGGCGCCGTTCGTCGGCGTGATCCTGTTCGCCGAACTGCCGACGCTTTGCGGCTGGCTCGGTGTGCTGCTGTGCGCGCTCGGCACCATGGCGCTGAACGTTGCCGGCCGGCCGGAGGCGCGCTGGCGGGACCTCTGGCGGTTCGATCGCGGCTCGCTGTGCGCACTCGGCTCGGCGGTCGGCGTCGTGTTCGCCAGCTTCTTCCTGAAGCAGGGCTGTGCGGTGTTCGAACAGGACAACCCGGCGCTGCCGGATCGGACGTTCCTGGCGGCGGTGCATGCGCTGGTGCATGCGGCGTGGCTGCAGTCGGTCGTGCTGACGTTCTTGCTGTGGCGTTGGCGGCGCGCCGACTTCGCCCTCGTGCGATCGCACTGGCGCGGCATGCTGCGGCTGGGGTTGGCGGCGGCGGTCTGCAGCCTGTGCTGGTTCCAGGCCTACGCGCTGGCGCTGGTCGCCTACGTCAAGGCGCTCGGGCAGATCGAGATCGTCGCGGCGGCACTGTGGAGTCGTTGGGTGATCGGCGAACGTGGACTGCGCGCGCAGTTGCCGGCGATCGCGTTGGTGGTGCTCGGCATCCTGGTGGTGCTGCTCGGACAGTTCGGTTAGCCGCGCACGAACGCGGCGACCCACAGGTCCTTGACGAACGCGAACTCGGCGGCGTGCGCGTGCAACGCCAAGCCATGCGCGCGGCAGATGGCCGCCACCGTGCCCAGCGTCAGCGCAAAGCGCCGGCTGGCGCGACGGGCCAGCAGGTCGCGCAGGCGCCGCTGCCAGTGGTGCGTCGAACACGGATGGAAGAACGACAGCACGACGAAGCGATCGGCGATGCGGCAGGCCTCGGCGATCGCCTCTTCGGCGAGATCGTCCGGCAGGTGATGCAGGAAGCGGAACAGCACGACGCCGGCGACGCTGCGATCGGCGAACGGCAGCCGCAACGCATCGGCCAGCAGCGCCGGGGCCGCGGCGACGCCGTGCCGCCGCGTCTCCTGCAGCATCGAGAACGAGGCGTCGGCCTGCAGCACGCGATGCCCGTGTCCCTGCAGCATCGGCAGCAGCCGGCCGGCACCGCACGGCGAGTCGAGCACCAGTTCGCCATCGCGCCCGGGCCAGACGCTCCGCAGCAGCGCCAGTTCGCGTTCGCTGCGCGCGCTGTTGCGTTCGGCATACTCACCGCTCTTGCCACCGCGGTCATAGCGCGTGGCGGTGAACAGCGTCGGCAGCCGGTGCATGGCGGTGCGGGTCTGCTCGCCGAGACCGGCGGTGCGCAGCACGCGGACCGCAAAGCGCAGCGCGCGATCGTACGGCACCGGCAAGGCGCGGATCGAACGCAGGAACCGTCGCAGCAGGCGGATCGCCACCGCCAGCGGCGGCACGCCGGGTTCCTGGACGGTGCCATTGTGCAGATCGAGCACGCCGAGGTGGAAGAACGCCAGTTCGCGGCGGACGAACACGTGATCGGCCGACAGGTCCGGCAGCAGGAACCCGCGCCGCAGCACATCGCCGCAGAATTCGGCGACCGCGCGGGCAATCCGGTCATCGACCCGGCCCTGGGCCAGCAGTTCGGCGAGCGGCGCGCCGGGCAACGGCGCGCACAGATAGTACGAACGCGGCCCGTCGCGGCCGATCGCGACCGGTCGCGGCGCCTCGATGCCGCCGGCGCGCAGGGCCTGCGTCACGGCGGCTTCGCGCGCCGCGTCGTCCCTGGCCCTTGGCGCGGAAAACGCGAAGTGGAGGCGGTTCTTGAACTGTGTGTGTTCGAAGATCTTCAGGAACCAGGTGCGGCCGTCCTGCACCAGCCGCAGCACGCGCCGCAGGCGGTTGGGCGGCGCCGCCGGTTCGTTGGGAACGCGCAGGGCGGCGGCCAGATCGGCGAAACGGCGGCGTTCGTCGTCGTCGGCTTCCAGCAACTGCCAGGTCGTCGGCACCGGCGGCAGGATAGTCGTCACCGGTGCAGTCGCGCACTGTGTACTTGTCCGACCACTGGCGCGGCTCGATGATCGCGCCATGTCGAAGTCCACGCCGCGGCAAGCCCTGCCGCGCGAGATCCTCGCCCAGCTCCCGAAGTCCGACCTGCACCTGCACCTCGACGGTTCGCTGCGGCTCGACACGCTGATCGAACTGGCCAAGGAGCGCAAGGTCACGCTGCCGAGTGCCACGCCCGACGGCCTGCTCGAACTGGTGTTCAAGCGCGCCTACAAGAACCTGCCCGAGTACCTGAAGGGTTTCGAGTTCACCGTCGCCTGCCTGCAGGATGCCGCGTCGCTGGAACGCGTCGCCTACGAGCTGGCGTGGGATTGCCGCAAGGAGAACGTGTTCTACATCGAGGTGCGCTTCGCGCCGCAGTTGCACGTGCGCGGTTCGTTCTCGGTGCGCGAGGTGTTGAAGGCGGTCTGCCGCGGGTTGGAGCGGGCGAAGAAGGAGATCAACGCCGATCCGGCGGTGAAGGACGGGCTGGTGCCGCGCTTCGAATGCGGCGTGATCGTCTGCGCGCTGCGGTTCTTCCTGCCGGTGTTCGGCGACTACTACAAGGCCTACTTCGACGCCATGCCGAGTGCGCCGGCGACGTCGATCTACGGGCTCGCTTCGCTGGAGCTGGCGCGCGCGGCCGTGCGCGCAGCCGAGGAGGACGGACTGCCGGTGGTCGGGTTCGACCTGGCCGGGCAGGAACGCGGATTCCCGGCCAAGGACCATCAGGCCGCCTACCAGCTGGCGCACGAACACTTCCTCGGCAAGACCGTGCACGCCGGCGAGGACTACGGGCCGGAGTCGATCTTCCAGGCGATCACCGATTGCCACGCCGATCGGATCGGTCACGGCACCTGGCTGTTCTCGACGCGGCACATCCGCGACCGCAGCATCACCGACAAGAAGGCCTACATCGACAAGCTGGTCCGCTACGTCGCCGATCGCCGGATCACGCTGGAAGTGTGTCTGACGTCCAACCAGCAGACGATCCCGGAACTGCGCGACGACCTCGGCCGCCACCCGTTCCGCAAGATGCGCGAAGCGCGCTGCAGCGTGACCCTGTGCACCGACAACCGGCTGGTGTCGCGCACGACGATGACCGACGAGGTCGAGAAGGCGGTGACGACGTTCGGACTGGAGCCGCGGGCGCTGAAGGACGTGCTGATCTACGGCTTCAAGCGCGCGTTCTTCCCGGGGTCGTATCCGCACAAGCGCGACTACGTGCGGTCGGTGCTCAACTACATGGAAGACGTGCTGCTGCGCTCGGGTATCGACGTTCGCGGTGGGCGACGACCACTGTAGTCGTCATCCGCGTCCCTGGTGAAGGGCGCACCGATCGGCTCGGCGATCGGCGTGTCGGCGGTCGGGCCGGGCAGCGGCAGGGGCGCGGGCGCCATGGCCGCCGCACGCAGGCAGACGCGGGCCAGCAGACCCGACCATGACAGCGGCGACTCCGACGGCAGGTGCGGCAACGCGACCTGCACCCGCTCTTCGCCGGCATGCGGCGCCCGCGCCAGCAGTCGCCGCCGGCCGAAGGCGATGCCCGGGCGCGCCAGCAGTTCCAGCGTGCTGTTGGCCAGGCGCCGTGCGCGTCCGACCCGGGCGAACGGCAGGCACTCGAGTTGTCGTGCCCAGCGGTCGGCGGTGTGCTGGTCGGCGGCTTGGAGGCGCACGGCGCCGTCGTCACCCTGCACGCGGC
>JADJPQ010000001.1:585000-1237637 GCA_016713175.1 Planctomycetota bacterium | reverse complement strand
CGCCAACCAACATGCCGTCTCGCGAAGACAACAAACGCCACTGGAACACCGAACACGACTGGGCCGACCTCGGCGAGGTCTGGACCCAGAGCGATCACTGGAAGCGGGCGATCATCGACCAGACGCTCGATCCGTTCGTGAAGCCGGGCATGACGGTCGTCGAGATCGGCCCCGGCGGCGGTCGCTGGACGGTCGAGATCCTGGCCCGCGGCGTCGGCCGGCTGGTCCTGGTCGATCTGGCCGAGAAGTGCCTCGAGCTGTGTCGCCAGCGCTTCGCGGGCAGGACCGGGATCGAGTACCACTGCAACGACGGCCGGTCGCTGCCGTTCCTGCGCGCCGGCGAGGTCGATCTGGTCTGGAGCTTCGATGTCTTCGTGCACATCGACAAGCCGGACACCGAGGCGTACTTCGCCGAGTTCGCGCGGGTGTTGCGGCCGGGCGGACTCGGCATGATCCACTACGCCTCGATCGACCGCGCGCCGGCGGGCAACAACCGGCGCGGCTGGCGCGCCGACTACACCTCGGCGGACATGCGCTCACTGATCGCCCGGCTCGGATTCGAGCTGATCCACGATCACTACGATCCCGACATCGCGGCCAACAACTCGTCGCTGGTGCTGTTCCGCCGGCCGTAGCCGGCGCGGCCGGAATCACGGCACGCGGAAGCGGATCGACACCCAGCGCCAGCGTCGCCTCGGCGACGAACGCGGCCGGCACGGTGATCTCGATCCCACCATCGACCCATCGGGTCGGCACCGCGATGCTCCCGCCGTCGGCATCGATGGCCACGGCCGGTGAGCAGGTGACTTCGTCGAACGCGCCGTTGAAGCGGGCGAGGAAGCGCCGTTCGTGACGTCGGCCAGGCTGCTGTCGCGGCTACCGCGACCCGCCGAACAGCACGCGCACCGACCGCTCCGACTCGCCATCGAGCCCGAGCAACAGATCCGGCATGCCGTCGTCGTTGAAGTCGGCGAGATCGGCCGCGATCCGCGCCCGACCGGAACCGATGCGCGTCCGCGACACCTCGACCGGCGCTTCGAACCGGCCATCGCCGCTGCTGATGTAGAACGCCGCTCGCGTCGCCAACGGGCCAACAGTGACCTCGGTCACCGAGAACACATCGATGTTGCCATCGCCGTCGATGTCGGCCAGGCGCAGGAACTTCGGCTCCCCGGTCAGGAGCTGCCGTGGCGACCCGATCTCGCGGAACGAGTCGATCCGCACCTCGCCGCTCGTGGCCGGGATCCGCCCGGCGTTCAGGAACAGGCGCAACGTCTGATCGCCGGCGGCGGCAACCGCCAGATCCGTCGTGCCATTGCCGTCGAAATCGGCCGCGCGCATCAGCGTCGGAGCGGTGCCTGCCAGCAGCACCTGCTGCAGCGGGTTGTCGAAACTGCGGACGAACCGATCTTCGGCGGCAGTCGTTCCGGGCAGCAGCCGGTAGAAGCGGATGTGATCGCCATCGAGCGAACCCGCGGTGGCGCCGCGCGGCACGGCGACCGCCAGTTCGAGCCGCTGCGGCGGCGTGGCCTCGCCGACCAGGTCACCCACGGCAAAGTCGGTGGCCTGACCGTGCGTCGTGCCGACCCCCACCGGAGTGAGGAACGGGAACTCGCCGGGCGCCACCGTCGCCTTGCCGCGCAGCAGCAGCAGCAGCGATTCGCCATCCTGCCGCACCGTGGTGGCGAAGTGCAGCAACGCGATCAGATCGATGATGCCGTCGCCGTCGACGTCGGCGCCGCGCAGCCGCGACACCGCCCCCGTGCTCAGCGGCGTCGTGTGCAACGCCGGTAGCGGACTCAGGGGCCGCAGATCGCCGCTGCCCACGGGGCGGCCGTCGACCTGCGGGTCCCAGCAATAGATCTCACCTGCCGTCGTCGCGACGACCAGCGCGTCGTGACCGGTCGCGGTGATCCGCACGCGTGCCAGACTCTCGCCGATCAGGTCGGGGACGTCCTCGTTGCCCGCCGGACCGAAGAACGCGCCGCCACCGCCATTCGACAACGCCATCAGTGAACTCGCGGTTGCGACCGCCAGATCCTGGAGCCGCCCGCCGCTCTGCGCCGCCTGGGCAGTGAAACTGCCGCCGATCACCGCTTGCACCGAACTGCTCGGCGCACCGGCCAGCACCGGCTCGTTCAGCGCGGTGCCCTCGCCGACGAGCAGCGTCGACACCCGGCGCTCGATCTGGCCGTCGACGTCGGCATCGTGCAGCACGAACACCGCACGCGTCGAGTTGCCGCTGCGGTCGCGCGGGATCGCCAGTCCAAAGCGCATCGCCGAGATCGAGCGCAGTTCCGTGAAACCCTCGCCTGCGAACACCCGCGGCGAAAAACGCGGCGGCGTCTGCGCGGCATCCCAATTGGCGACGATCAGCCGCGTCGGGTTGACACCGGACGAGACGACGAGTTCGTCGGCCCCGATCCCATCGAGGTTGGCGCCCAGGCTGACGCCAAGGCGACCGATCGGCGCACCGTTCACGAACTCCGCGGTCGTGGGCAGTTCATAGGTGCGCCCGTTTCGCCGCAGCACCGCGATGGTCGGCGGCGCCGTCCCGGTCACGCCGCCGGCAAACACCATTGCCAGCCAAGGCTCGGCGGGGCTGCCGCAGACGTGCAGTCCCACCACGGGCGAATCGGCTTCGGGCGTGTAGCCGAAGACCGAACCCGCGGCGAAATCCAGTTGTGCCACGTCGTGGAAACCGCCCTGACCATCGCCGAATGCGACATCGACCTTCGGCGCTGCGCCGCCGACGGCGACCGCGAAGTCGGCCTTGCCGTCGGCATCCAGATCCGCCACGGTTGCGGCATCGGTCAGGCCCGCCCGCACGGGTAGCACGCCGGCGGATCGCAGACCGATCTGGCCGGCAGCCGCGATCCACAGTTCGGGCCGGGCCGAAGGCACATCGTCGCCCGGCAACAGGATGACGCCCCGTTGGGCACCGCCACCGGACATGGGGTCGAGTTCGATGGCGACGCAGCGCGCCGAACCGGGCCCAGCCGCCACGTAGTCCACCGCGCCCAGCGGCGACGCCGGCGCTGCCTGTCCTTGCACTACATGGTGGCGGCCACCACGATTGAGCACGAACAGATCCGGCACCCCGTCGAAATCCCGGTCGATCGCGCACAGATCGCGCGGCTCGCGTTCGCCCGGGACCAACGGGGCGCCGATCTGCCGCGGCGCACCGAGCCGGATGAACATGCCGTTCTCCTGCGCCAACAGCAGCTGCAGGCTCGACACACCCCCTTCGCTGTACAACACCGCCAGATCGGTCGCCTGCTCGATGCCGGGGGCGCCTTCCAGCGCGATCGGCGCAATCGCGATCGGCGCCCGATCGAGCAGCGCGCCGCGCGGGCCGAACACGGGCTCGGCGTTGGCGAACAGGAACACGTTCTCGCGCGCGACGTCGAGGCGGATGACCCCGAGATCGACTGCCAGCGACAGGGTGACACGCCCGGGCCGGCCATCGGGTGACGCCGGCATCCGGAACACCAGCCGATCGACGCCGGACTCGTCGCGACGCAGATCGTCCGCGGCCAACACGATCTCGCGGTCACCCTTGCGAAAGCGCAGCGTGACGCGATCGAAGTCGGGTTGTCCCTGGCCGGGCAGTGGCGGCACCAGCGCCGTGCCGGTCAACGTGACGATCGTGCCGCCGGCGGTTGCGCCACGGCCGGGGAGCAATTGCGCCAGATCAGGTTGGTACCAGATGTTGTCGACGTCGGTCGACCGACCGGCGACCGGATCGACCAGGAAGAACGTCGCGGCGCCGGGCACGACGCTGCCGGGCACCGTCGCATCGACGACGGCCTCGAGATCGTTCCGCGCCAGGCCGGTGACCGTGCACGGCCGCACCAGGTCGCCGACACCGTTGCCATCGGCGGTGCGCACGAACACCTGCACGTCGGCGGCGCGCGTCGCCAGCATGCCGCGCACCGCGAACTTGATGGTGCTGCCGCCGGCGGCGGACAAGAACTCACTCTCGCCGGCTTCGAGACGCCGCGTGGCCACCGGTTGCCGCAACAGGGTCACCGGCAGCACCGGCGCCGCCAGGCGCCCACCGACCAGCACCGACAGACCGACGGCCACATCCTGCGCCGTGGGATCGGGAAACCGCGCGAGGATCGGCCCGGTCTCGACTGCGAAGCGGATCGTCGTCGAAGCCCCGCCGGGCGTCACGACCACGGCCGATTGTTCGGCTACCACCGCGCCAGGTGAGTCCGGCTCACCGAGCGTCAACAGCACGCGCACCTGCCTGGCATCGGTGATCTGCGCGTTGGCGACCACGACCGTGCGCGAGGTCTCGGCCGCCGGCACCAACGGCATCCGGGTCGTCAGATTGATCTCGGGAGCGGGGCGCGGCGAACCATCGTCGCTGGCGATCACGCCGGAGATCAGGCCGGCGCCGCAGCCGGAGGCCGACAGCGCCAGCAACAACACCGACAGGCGGGGGAGGACGCGAAGGCGACGCATTTTCTCTGCGGCGAAGTCTACCACCGGCGACGCCGCCGGCCGGCGCACCGTGGCCGCGACCGCGCCGCGCGCACGATGGCGGTGCCAACGCGTCATCCCGGCAGGACCGCGCCGGTTGCGGAACTCACCGCGGCGCCACGGTCGATTTGTGCTTCCGACGTCGGCAGCGATCGGTATGTTCGCCGCGACGGTCAGGTCGGTCAGACGTGCGCATACGCATCGGCGGAGTTCCGTACGGAGTGGGCGCCCCCCTGTTGGCGGGGCTGGCCCAGGATCCGTCCGTGCAACTGGTGCAGGCGCCACCGACACGCCTGATCGCGCAGTTGCGCGCCGGCGAACTCGACGTCGCGCTGGTGTCGTCGATCGAGGCGGTGCGGCAACCGGGCTACCGCGTCGTCGCCGGGCTCGGCATCGCCGCGCGGCAGCAGGTCCGTTCGGTCCGCGCGTTCCTGCGCCGGGACAGCCTGGTGCGCAGCGTCGGCATCGACGAAGGTTCGGCGACGTCGGTCGCCTTGTTGCAGCTGCTGCTGCGCAACCCGCACCGCGCGCTGGTGCCACGCTGGCCGACGTTCGAACCGATCGGCCCGACGCGCTTCCCGGATGCGTTGCCGCAGGATCTGGTCCTGCTGATCGGCGATGCCGGCCTGCAGGCCGACCCCGGCGAACGGCACGTCTGGGATCTGGCGTGGGAATGGCGGCAGTGGACCGGCCTGCCGTTCGTGTTCGCGGTCTGGCTGCTGCGACCCGAAGTCGATCCGGCGACCGTGATGCCGAGCCTGCGGGCCGCGCGTGGCCGCGGCAAGCTGCGCGGCGCCGTCGACGGCACCGCCGGCGCCGTGCACTACGAACTCGATGATGACGATCTCGGCGGTCTGCGGCGCTTCTGGGCGGAAGCGCGCGCCGCCGGTCTGGCCGACGCGGCCGACCCCGCGTTTGCCGGCACCGTGATGGAGGGTGGTTCCCGATGAACTCAGGTCCGGGTCAGCAGACCCTGTTCGACAACGATCAGAACACGATGGCTCCCGAGAAGACACCAGCGGACAAGAAGGCGGCTCCCGACCAGAAGGCCGCAGCCAAGGATGGCGGCGGCAAGGACAAGAGCGGCGGTGGCGGCTCGGCCGCCGAGCAGATGGCGAAGAAGCAGCGCGAGATCTCGGTCTCGGAGTTCTTCACCAAGAACCGCCACCTGCTCGGCTTCGACAGCCCGCGCAAGGCGTTGCTGACGGCGGTCAAGGAGGCCGTCGACAACAGCCTCGACGCCTGCGAGGAAGCGCGCATCCTGCCCGAGATCAAGGTCAAGATCGCGCGCATCGGCCAGAGCGACAAGCAGTTCACGATGACGGTCGAGGACAACGGTCCGGGCATCGTCGCCAACCAGGTCGGCAACGTGTTCGGCCGCCTGCTCTACGGCAGCAAGTTCCACCGGCTGCGCCAGAGTCGCGGCCAGCAGGGCATCGGCATCAGCGCGGCCGGCATGTACGGCCTGCTGACGACCGGCAATCCGGTGCGGGTGCGCACCAAGCCCGGCAAGCGCGCGCAGCCGCTGTTCTTCGAGATCACCATCGACACGGCGAAGAACCGTCCCGATGCGGTGCAGAAGTCGATCGAGTGGGAGAAGGACCACGGCACGGAGGTGTCGATCGACCTGGAAGGCGAGTACCGGCGCGGCCAGAAGAGCGTCGAGGAGTTCTTGAAGCTGATGGCGGTGGCCAACCCGCACGTGTACCTGCACTACACCGACCCGGACGGCAACGTCACCGAGTACCAGCGCGCGACCAAGGAGCTGCCGCAGGAGGTCGAGGAGATCAAGCCGCACCCGCACGGCGTCGAGCTCGGCGTGCTGCTGAAGATGGTCAACGAGAGCGAGAACCGGACGACCAGCGCGTTCCTGCAGGAGGACTTCTCGCGCGTCGGCCCCACCGTCGCCAAGGAGATCTGCGCGAAGGCCGGCATCAAGCCGGAGGCCAACCCGCGCCGCCTGGAGACCAGCGACGTCGCCAAGATCAAGGCGGCGATCGACGCGACGAAGATCATGGCGCCGCCGCTGTCGTGCATCGCGCCGATCGGCGAGGACGTGATCATCACCGGGCTGAAGAAGGAGGTCGAAGCCGACTTCTACGTGGCGACCTCGCGCAAGCCGGTCGTCTACCGCGGCCACCCGTTCGCCATCGAGGTCGGCATCGCCTACGGCAAGCCGGGCGACACGCTGCAGATGACCGATTCGGGCAAGATCGTCGAGGTCGCGGCCAAGAAGCCCGAGAACGCCGAGGTGCTGATGGGCGCGGCCGACGAGCCGGTGCGCCTGATCCGGTTCGCCAACCGCGTGCCGCTGGTGTTCCAGCAATCGGCCTGCGCGATCAGCAAGGCGGTGATCGACACCAACTGGAAGAACTACGGCCTGCAGCAGCCGCGCGGCGCCCTGCCGATCGGCCCGATGGTGATCTTCGTGCACTTCGCGTCGGTCTGGGTGCCGTTCACCAGCGAGGCGAAGGAGGCGATCGCGTCGTACGACGAGATCATGGAGGAGCTGCGCCTGGCCCTGATGGACGCCGGTCGCAAGCTCGGCTCGCACGTGCGCAAGGGCAAGAAGCTCGCCAACGAGTTCAAGAAGCGCAACTACATCGAGGTCTACATCCCGCATCTGGTGGTCGCGCTGAAGGACATCCTGAAGCTCGACGACAAGCAGGTCGAACGGGCCCAGGGCAAGTTGACCAACGTGCTGGAGAAGTCGCGCAAGCTCTGAGCAACGCGTTTCGCGAGCGCATCCCCGACCGCATCTGACCGCATCCCCCCACCGTCCCATGGCAGCCAAGAAGTTCACCCCGAAAGAACAGCCGAAGAAGAAGGACCGCGGCCCGCTCTCCGACCTCGACAAGGTCACGCTGCGCGAGATCCGCAACTGCGCCGTGCACGTGCACGGCAAGATCGAGGCCGAGGACAAGCCGGAGCTGAAGTTCCCCGACCGCTCGCTGAAGAACGCCCGCTACGACAAGAAGGACGGCTACTTCGTGATGGGCCGCTCCCGCGTCGAACGGACGCTGTCGGTCAACACCGTCAAGTCGTTCGCCCAGACGCTGAAGATGATGTCGCTGTCCAAGCAGCTGATCGACGAGGACGACTTCGCCACCAAACGAGAAGCGTACTACGTCAGCAAGAACTGGGAGGAAGCCAAGTTCGACGAACAGCCCGAGTCCGACGCGGCGATGGACGACATCGAGGCGCTGTTCTCGCTCGAGGGCGTGATGCGCGAACACCTGCGCTTCAAGGCCGACGAGCACGGCGGCAAGGTCGCCGGCCAGCTGATCGTGCTGGACCGCGATCGCGACAGCGGTCGGACGCTGCGCATCGATTGCACCGGCTTCGGTTCGGGTTCGTACTCGATCCCGACGTCGGTCGAACAACTCGGCTTCGAGACCAAGGCGAAGTTCATCCTGGTCATCGAGACCATCGGCATGTTCGAACGCCTGTCCCAGCACAACTACTGGAAGACCGCCGGCTGCATCCTGATCGGCACCGCCGGCGTGCCGACGCGCTCGACGCGGCGGTTCGTCCGCAAGCTCGCCGACGCGCACAAGCTCCCGGTCTACGCGTTCAACGACTGCGATCCGTACGCGTTCTCCAACATCTACCGGACACTGAAGGTCGGCTCCGGCAACGCCGTGCACCTGAACCAGTTCTTCTGCGTGCCGCAGGCACGGTTCCTCGGCGTGTCACCGCAGGACATCGTCGACTACGAACTGCCGACGCACGGGCTGAAGGACGTCGACATCAAGCGGGCGCAGGACATGCTGAAGAACGACCCGTTCTTCCAGGCGCACAAGGAGTGGCAGCGGGCGATCGAGATGATGCTGAAGTCGGGGCAGCGCGCCGAGCAGCAGGCGCTGGCCAAGCACGGGCTCAACTTCGTGATCGAGGAATACCTGCCGCAGAAGCTCAAGGAAGCGAACAAGTTCCTGCCGTGACGCCGCGCCGCCGGATCGACTGACGCTCGCGATGCCGAACATCTACTTCGACCTGACCAGGGAGTTCAACCGCAACCGGCTGGTCGCGGTCCTGAGCTCTGGTCAAGCCGTGGTGTGGTACCGGCTGGCGATCATGAGCAAGGACGGCGATTGGATCCTGCGAGAGGAGGACTCGGCGTGCCAGCAGGTTCTCGCCGTGCTGGCCGCCCATGGGGCCCGCTACCGGCCGGGCGCACCACTCGATACGCGCTGGCTGCGCGCCGGTTGGTCGTCGCACTTCGAGTTCACCGACACCCGTTCGCATCGCATCCGCTGCGACTTCGTCAGTCGCCCCCCGCGGCTGACCGAAGCGGAGCTCGCGACACTGTTCACCCGCGACCCTGGCCACGATCTGCCGGTCATCGGCCTGCCTGCCTTGATCGCGATCAAACGCACGCAACGGGCCAAGGACTATCCCGTGATCGGTGCGCTGGCGCGTCTGCTGCCACCTGCCCAGGAGATCGAGGCCACGACCGACCCGGACCGCGTGCTCGATCTGGCGCCAGGTCACGGCGCCGAGTCGGTGCGCGAAGCCGTGCGCTTGGCCCGGACCGGCGCGCCGCGCAGCGACATCGTGGTCGCACTGGCCAAGGAAAACGATCGGCTGCAACAGGCCGATCGACGACGCCTCGATCGCTACCGCGCGGCAGCCACTCCGTTTCTGGCCGAGTGGCAGCAACAGCGGATCGGCGACGTGCCGCTGCCAGACGCCCATGAACAGGCTGTCCGGTTGGCCACCCGCCTGCTGCCGCAAACGCTAGACTGACTGCCGTGGAACTGCTCTCCGAAGACGACCTGACCCTGCGCGGCATGTCCGACGCCGAACTGGTGGCGGCCTGGGAGCTGTGGTTCGAGCTGGCCCAGCACACCAACGACGCCGACCCGGACTACACGCACGGCGTGTTCGTCGATGTCGATCTGCGCACCCTCTCCGGCGCGGCCCCGACAGCGGTCTCGCGCACTCAGCCGCACGAACACCGGTGACGCGGCGCGTGACGACCGGAACGACGGTCCCGTGCGATGGCACTCAGCCAGGATACGCTGCGCCAGGCATGCGCTTCCTGAAGCTGCACCTCGCTGCTCGCCGATCGAGCGCGTGCTGCAACCTGGCTGGGTGTCGCCGAGCGGCTCGTTCCAACTGATCCCGAGTCGATCGACGACCCCAAGCAGCTCCTGCTGAACTGGCGAGGCGTTCCCGCCGCCGCGAGATCCGCATGGACCTCCCGCCGCGAGATCCTGTCACCGCCCGAGTCGGCCCCGGCTACACCGCCCAGATCATGGGGTACTGCGGCGGACTCTGGCGGCCGACGTGGCAGCCGAACGAAGCGACAGCCTGCGGCGCTGCCTCGCGCGCATTCCGCGCGCGTAGCGGTCGCCGATACGGGTCCGCCTCAGAAGTTCGACTGCCAGTGCCGCGGGTTGCCGCGCTCGTCGACGACGTTGCCGCGCGTGCCAGGCCGCAGCACCTGCAACGTCTTCAGCATCTCGATCACGCAGTCCTTGTCGCCGGCCGACAGCCCGACGAACGCCAGCTTGCTCTGCCGGGCATCGCCATCGTGCGCCAGCACCGCTTCGCGCATCGTCGTGAACTGACCGTGGTGGAAGTACGGCGGCTCGTTGGCCGCACCCCACAGCTTCTTGGTCAGGAACAACTGGTTGCCGGCGAAGAACGCCGGCGAACTCGGCGCCGCGTGCATGTCGAGCGACTCGCCGTTCGGATCGCCAGGGCCGGCGCAGATATTGTGCAGTTTGAAGTCGGTGAACACCGGCACCATCGTGACGCCATGGCGCGCATCCAGCCGCGGCGACGGCAGATCGCGGCCGTTGTTGAGGTCGACGACGTAGTTCGGCGCCTGCCCGGGCTGCAGGTTGCCGGCCGGGTTGTAGGGGTTCGGCTCGGTGAACAGCGAGCTGCGCAGCGGCAGCGCCGGAATGTGGCAATCGGCGCAACCGATCTGCGTGAACAGCCGTTCGCCGCGGGAGACCGCGGCCTCGACCTGCCGGTCGCGCGGGATCACCCGGCCCGGCACCGCCATCGTAGCCTGGAACACCGATACCGCGGTCACGTCGGCGCGCGTCATCTCGTTGGCGAAGCTGTCACCATCGACGTCGGTGCCGGCGCCGAAGCGTTCGGTCGTCTGGATGCCGTGGTGGTGATTGAACGCGTTGTTCGAGAACTGCCGCAGCGAGATCACCGCGCCG
This sequence comes from Planctomycetota bacterium, assembly GCA_016713175.1. Classification (GTDB taxonomy): domain Bacteria; phylum Planctomycetota; class UBA1135; order UBA1135; family UBA2386; genus JADJPQ01. The sequence continues at coordinate 1,226,961 of JADJPQ010000001.1, read as the reverse complement.
GCCTGATGGAACGGCCGCACGATCAGGTTGGGCGCATTGCCGCCGGTCACCGCGACGCTGGGCGCCGGCAAGCCGACCACGCCCGAAACGTCCCAGTTGCCGTTGGCGAACCGCGCGATCCGGCCATACGAGATGCCCTTGCTGACCAGCGCCGCCGACCCGCCAGGCTGCACCGAGTTGCGGATCGCCTGCAGGTCAGCGGTGATCTCGCGCGCCAGCAGTTCGACATAGCCGCTGCCGGCCATGCCGAGCGTCGCGCGGTAATTGGCGATCGTCTGCATCGTCGCCGGCTGGCCGTTCTCCATCACGCTGCCGCGCGTCGGCACCGGATCCGTGTGGTCGAAGGTCGCGAAGTCGAAGCGCTGGCCGAGCACGAACACGCCGGTGACGAAGTCGCCGCCGCCGCCGGCGATGCCGTACGGAGCATTGTGGCAACCGGCACACGAGTTGGCGTCGTTGGCCGAGATGCGATTGAACGCGCGCGGGAACACCAGCGGGCTGCTCGGGTCGGCGATGGGTGCGCCAGTGCCCTTGGTCAGCGGCCGGCCGGCACCCTCCTGTGCGGTCCACATCGCGGCGAACAGATCCTCGCCGTGACGGATCAGGTCGCGAGTGCGGATGGCGAACTCATCGCCATCCTGCAGGTGGCGGCGAACCGAGACTTCGCGGCCGATCATCGACTGGGCAAGGGAAGGGAGCGCCAACGTCAGCGCGGCAACGACTGCCCGCGCAACGAGCGACGACGGTCTGGACAGGGCCATGGGAGACTCGAACGAAGAAGAGGGACCGGCAGGACAGAAACGCCCGAAGTGGGACGGGACAATCCTATCTTGTCCACGCGGGAAGGTTGCCGGCAGCAGGCCATGGCCATTCGCGCGCGGAATCGGACTACGAAGTTTGGCGCGCTCTGTTGCGGTCCACAGCACAGGCGGTGCGACAAGCCGCTAGGATTCGGCGATGCCTCAGCTCACCCGCCGCTCGTTCCTGGCCGCCGCTGCTGCCGTCGCCGTACCACCGATGCGATCGTCGCCGCGTGGCCAGACCTGGGTCGACGTCGCGGACTGGCCGATCGACGGGCGCGCGTTCGCCGACCGGAAGGCGCCATACGACCGCCTGCCGGCGCGCGCCGAAGGCACCGTGCGCAAGGAAGTGTGGGAACTCTCGAGAAACAGCGCCGGCATGGTGCTCCGGCTGCAGACGACCAGCCCGAGCCTGCACGTCCGCTATCGGCTGACCAGCGACCGCATCGCCATGCCGCACATGCCGGCAACCGGCGTCAGCGGCGTCGACCTGTACGGCCACGACGGCAAATGCTGGCGCTGGCTGCAGGTCAGTCGGCCGAGCGCCCAGGACGTCACCGCCGAACTGTTCCGCGGCGCCATCACCACCACCGCCCGGCAGTTCCTGCTCTATCTGCCGCTCTACAACGGGGTCAGCCAGCTGGAACTCGGCGTCGCCGACGGCCACGACGTCGCCCCGCTGCCGCCGCGGCCACCCGAACGCAAGCCGATCGTCGCCTATGGCACGTCCATCCTGCACGGCGCCTGCGCGTCGCGCCCCGGCATGGCGTGGAGCGCCATCGTCGGCCGCGAACTCGATCGCGAGGTCGTCAATCTCGGGTTCTCGGGCAACGGCCGGCTCGAGCCGGAAGTCGGCCTGTTCCTCGCCGAACTGGACCCGGCAGTGTTCGTGATCGATTGCCTGCCGAACGTGACCCCGCAGCAGGTTGCCGAGCGGACGGTGCCTCTCGTCCGCCAACTGCGCACCACGCGTCCACAGACGCCGATCCTGCTGGTCGAGGATCGCACGTTCGGCAACGCCTGGTTCCATCAGAAACAGCAGGACTTGCACCAGCAACGCCGCCAGGCGCTGCGGGACGCGGTCGCCGCGTTGCAGAAGGACGGCGTTCCCGGTCTGCATCTGCTCGGCGGCAAGGAACTGCTCGGCGAAGACGACGACGGCACCACCGATGGCTCGCATCCGAACGATCTCGGCATGCATCGGCAGGCGCAGTGTGTGATCGGCGCGCTGCGACCCCTGCTGGACGCGTAGCCCTCAGGATTCCGACCCGCGATGCAACCCCGAACGGCGGTACGACAACACCGCAATCCAATGACGATCTCGACCGTCAGCCGCGTCGTCCTGCTGGGTTCACTCGTGATCACGGCGTCCGCGCAGCTCCAACGCGACCTCCGCGGCATCGTGCGCACGCCCGACGGCGAACGCGTGCGGGTCACCGTATGGCACAACGCGATGCGACGCGGCACCATCGAACCGCTGGCCGAAGGGTTTGCCGCCGCCGACGGCACGTTTGCCTTCGACAACGTCGCCTGGTTCGACCGCTACGCCTGGGGCTTCAACACCGTGGTCATCGTCGCCCGTGCGGCGACCCGATGCGGACTGCTCGAGGTTCGCGGCGAAGACGCGGCCACCGACAACCTGGACATCGCGCTTGCCGAGGCCATCACGCTGCGCGGCGTTCTGCAGGACGAGCGCGGCAAGCCGATCGCCGGGGCCTGGGTGTGGCCGACGATCTTCGGCGACCGCACCGAAGGGCGACCAACGGCCTGGGTCACTGCGCCACTGCTGCCGTGGCACACGCGCACCGACGAGAAGGGCGAGTTCCAGTTGGCGGGACTGCCACCCATGCCATCCTTCAAACTGCTGGCCGGGGGCGCCGGTCATGCGCGCACCTGGGTCACCGTCGAGAATCCGGCTTCACGGATCACCGGCACGCTGGCGCTCGGCGGCGTCATTCGCGGCAAGGTGTTGCTGCCAGACGGCTCGGTCGCCGTCCGCGCGCGTGTCTGTGCCAATGGCAACGGCATAGGCTACGGCCGCACCACCACCGCCGACGACGGCACGTTCGAACTGACCGATCTGGCCGCCGATCGCTACAAGGTCTGGGCTGAGGTACAGGATCTGACGGTGATTGCCTGCCGCGGGCTGGAGATCGAAGCCGGAACGAAGATCGACGACCAGGTCGTGCAGCTCGTGCACGGCGGCTTCATCGTCGGCAGGATCGTCGATGCGGAAACCGGCAAGCCGATCGTCCCCGGCCCCCACACCGACGTCGCGATGTATGGGCCGGCGCGCCCCGACGGCGGCGCGTGCGAGAGCACACCGGTCCAGCCGGACGGAACGTTCAGGATCCGGGCGCCGGCCGGCGTCAACGAGATCTACCTTCGTTCCGCCAATGGCTACAACGAGCCACGGCAGAACGTCGAGGTCGTCGAAGGCAAGGAAACTGAGGTCGAATGGCGGCTGCGGCGCGGCCGCTGACCGCTACTCCTTGCCGGCCAGCAGCGCGTTCGCCGGCGCCGCCGCCTCGCCGGCCTTGGCCACCTGCGTCTGCGCGGCCTCGTAGGTGCGCAACCGCCGCCGGTACTCGTCGTGATCGCCGCCACGTTCGATCGCCAGCCGCTGCAACGCCACCGCGCGATCGAACTGACCGGCCAGCGAATGCGCCAGCGCCGCGGTGTCGAGTTGCTGGTGATTCAGGTTGGCCTCGTGCCTGGTCATCCGCTGCACCGCCGCCAGCGCCACCTCATCGAACTTGCCGGCACTGTTCTTCTCGGTCATCAGGTTCCATGCCGCCGAGTTGAGCTGGTTCAGGTCGTTGCCGTACTGATCCAGCACCTTGTCCCGCGTCGCCACCGCGCGCTGTTCGTGGCCGCGCGTCTTCAACCATTCGTAGTGCGACAGCAGCGCGCGCGACCGCGACGGCGAACAGTTGCGTTCGCGCTGCGGCTGGAACTGCTGCTCGAGCGCATCGAGCGCTTCGTCGAGCTGACGAGTCAGCTTCTGCAGATCCTGGCGCATCGCCGCCAGTTCGGCGCGCGCGGCGTCGAGTTCGGCATTCTGGCGCGCGGCGGCGGCGGCCTCGGCTGCCTGCGGCCGGTTGGCCTCGGTCAGATCGCGAACGGCAGCCGCCGGCTTCGGCAAGGCAGGCTTCGGATCCTGGGTGGCGACGATCGCGAACGGTGCGGAGACGGCGAACACGGCACAGACGATGCCCTTGACCAACATGACAGACCTCCGGAACGGCAAGACCGCAGACGTGCGCCCGTCTCGGCTCCTCGCGCGAGTGACCTCGGGCGCGAACGCCGATTGTGGCACCCGGCCTCTCCGATTCGACCAGGCAGGCAGAAGTCCGCACCCGGATTGCCGCCACCCGCCGCCGCCCTGATGATCCGATCGTCCTTTCGAGAACCTACATGCACGTCCCGTCCCGGGCGCTCGGCGCCGCTGTCACCCTCCTCGTCGCCGCGCTGCCCGCCCAGGGCCACCGCGGTGCCGTCCACAAACCCACATCCTTCGCGGTCGACGCCACCTGGCAGGACCCGACGAACCTGGTCGTCAAGTTCGCCAACGGTTCGGCCGTCCGACTGCGCGCTGGCAAGTTCGTCGCCACCCAGGGCCACGACGTCACCGCAGCCAACACGCTGTGCGAGCGCAGCACGGCCATCGAACGGCTGTTCGCACGCAGCGAAGCCGAGCTCGACCAGGACCACGCCGCGATCGAGCGACGCGTGGGCGCCGCCTGGATCGCCGAGTTCGGCCCGCCGACCGACCTCAACCTGTGGTATCGGATCCGCACCGCCGATGCCGACACCGGCGTCGCGCTGTGGCGCGCGCTGGTCGCGTTGCCGCTCGTCGAGACCGCGTTCCCCGACACGCCGCCCGGTTGGCAGGCCGATCCGCAGGACATTCCGCCGGTCACGCCGCACTGGTGGGCGCAGCAGGGCTACCAGGCCGCGGCGCCGAACGGCATCGACACGTTCGTGTCGCGCGTGATCCCGGGCGGCCGCGGCGAGCAACTGCAGATCTGCGACGTCGAGACGGCGCTGCGCCTCGATCACGAAGACGTGCCGCTGGCGATCGCCGCCAACGTGATCGGACCCAACCCGATGTCGACCTACCACGGCCTCGCGGTCGCCGGCGAGATGATCGCCGACAAGAACGGCTACGGCGTCAGCGGCGGCGTCTATCGCGCGCGCTACAAGTTCCACAGCCACCAGAGCGCCAACTGGGCCAGCTCGGTCAACACCGCCGCCGCCAACAGCCAACCCGGCGACATCATCGTGCTCGAGGTGCAACTGACCTGTCCGAACGGCAGCAGCGTCTGTCCGATGGAGAGCCGCCAGGACGTGTTCGACGCGGTGCGCAACGCGACGATGGCCGGCAAGCACGTGATCGCCGCCGCCGGCAACGGCAACCAGAACCTCGACAACCCGGCGTTCAACAATGCGTTCAATCGGAACGTTCGCGATTCGGGATCGATCATCGTCGGCGCGACGCCGAACGCTGCGCTGACGCGGGCGTCGTTCTCCAACTACGGCTCGATCATCGACGCCAACGGCTGGGGCGGTGGCGTCTACACCACCGGCTATGGCGATCTGTTCTTTCCGAACAGCGACATCCGGCAGACGTACACCGCGACGTTCAGCGGGACCTCGAGCGCCACCCCGATCGTCACCAGCGCGGCCGCGGCAACGATCAGCGCGAGCAAGCAGCAGCTTGGTCGGGTCATCACGATTCCCGAACTGCGGGCCCTGTTGCGCGCGCACGGCACCGATGTGCCCGGCGGCCAGATCGGCAAACGGCCGGACCTGCGGCAGCTGTTTGCGGCGCTCGGCATCCATCGCGGGCTGCGGCTGCAGAACGAAGCGGGACTTGGCGGCACGTTCTTGCTCGACACCGATGGTGCGGCTGCCAGCGAAGTGCGGTTCCTGATCGCGGCGTTCGGGCCTGGCCATCAGGTGCTGCCGTTCGGCACGCTGCTGCTGGATTCGGTCAGCGCCACGGTGGCGACTTCGGGCGTCGGTCCCGGCGTGCATGCGTTCGCGGTGCCGAACCTGATCGCGCTGCGGGGCGCCGAACTGCACTGGCAGGCTTTGCTCTACGACCCGCAGAGCGGCGCGGCGCGTTTCACCAACAGCGTGCTCACCTACATCGAACAGTGAACGGGTCCGGCGGCGGCCGGCAGCGCGAACGCCGCCCGGGTCTGGCGCAATCGCTGCGATCGCCACCGCTGACGCGGACGATGCCCGGGGCACCGACCGGATGGATTCCGGGTCAGCGGACCATGCGACCACGCTGCGGATCCCACAATCGCAGGCGCAGACACCGCCAGATCTGCCGTGGACTCAGCGACGTCGTACCTGGGTTCTGCAGTTCCGCGATCCCGGCCATCGCCTCCGGCAGCCGATAGAACGGGATGCGCGCGTTGACGTGATGCACGTGATGGAAGCCGATGTTGCCGGTGAACCAGCGCATCACCGGGCCCATCCGGATGTGGCTGGACGATTGCAGCGCGGCGCCCAGATACGTCCATTCCTTGCCATCCAGGATCCGGACCGAAGGATAGTTGTGCTGGGCGTAGAACAGATAGGCGCCGAGCGCCCCGGCGATCGTCATCGGCACCACGATCAGGAACAGCAACAGCGACGGTGCCAGGATCGCCAACGTGACGACGATGCCCGCATGCAGGACGAGCGCGAGACCGGCATCCCCGTGCTGGCGACGATCGACCAGGAAGGACCGGAGGCACATCCCGTACAGGAAGATCGTCAGGTAACCCAGGCCGATCGTGACCGGATGACGCATCGCGACGTAGCGCAGGCGCTGCCAGCGATTGGCGCGTGCCCACGCGGCGCAGGTCATCACGGGATACGAACCGATGCTCGCGCCGAAGACCCGACCGACGTTGCGATGATGGTGGTCGTGGGAGCGGCGCCAGATGCTCGGCGGATTCAGCACCAGCAGGCCGTAGCCGCGCATCAGCACGCTGGCGAGCGTCGATCCCGCCAGAATCGCGCCATGCTGGAAGTCGTGGTAGAGGATGAACACCCGCACCAGGACCAGCCCGAGCACCGCGCTGGCCGCCAGCCGGATCGGCCAAAGCGGCGCGAACGCGATCGCGGCGGCAAGGGCAACCACGATGGCCAGGGTGGACAGCAGGTGCCACCAGCTGCGCGCCCGCTGTTCCTGGGCGTAGGCAAGGCTGGCGCGGACGATGACTTTGGAGTCGCGCATGCGGAAGCGGACGGGAGAAATGCAGGCGTCGCCAGGCGACACCCTGCGATCCCATCAAACGACGACCGTCGCGGCTCAACGGGAGGCCGAGCAGGTCCGAGTGTAGCGCAAGCGCGGCACCGCCCGCGCACGAATCGCCGGATTGCGGGCAGCCCATTACGGCGCAACCGCACGGGTCGCACCCGGTCCGCGCCAGCGCCCGCGCAGCGTGCCGGCAACCGTGTAGGCGATCGTCCTGCTTCCGGGCCTCTCGCCCTCGTCTGCGGGAATCAACGCGCATGCCGCAGCACGAACGCAACCGGCGCCTCGCTGGTGAAGAAAGCCCGGTTCAGGTAGTGACCCAGGCCGGGCAACACGTGCAATTCGACCTCGCCGCCGAGCGCACGCATGCGTTCGGCGAGTGCGCCCGAGTTCTCGGCAAGTGGCACCGTCTGGTCGCGATCACCCTGGATCGCGAACATCGGGACGCGGCGAGTCGCGAGTCCAGCCAACCGATCGATCGGATTGTGCTGTCGCAACACCGCGGCGAGTCCCTCGGCGTTCGGGGCGAAGGCGCCCGCAGCCATGGCCAGTCCGGGGTAACTGCGCAGATCGCACACCGGATAGATGCCGGCCCAGGCCGCCACGTGGTCGGCGCGATCGGCGGCCCAGGACAGCGTCATCAGGCCGCCGCGACTGCGGGCGAGCAGCACCGGCCGCGGTGACAGACCGCGACGGCGGACGAGATGCTCGTACCGGGCGTCGTAGAGCGCGCAGCCCTCTGGATTGCCACAGGACTCGCCGACGTCGATCCCGGCGATCGCGATCCCGGCAGCGAGGAACCGCCCGAACATCCACGTCTCCGCGGTGCTCGGCAGACCGCGCAGCGTTGGCGCGTAGAGCACCCACGGCGTCGGCTGCCCGGTGTCGCGTTGTCCGGGCATGATCAGGAACGCCTCGCGGTCGCGCAGCAGGAACGCCTCGCCCGGAACGGGCAGCTGCTTGTCTGCTGGCGGTGGCGGTGGCTCCGGAGGCGAACGCGTCGTCGCGGCTGGCGACGTCCGAGCGGTCCAATCGACCCGGCCTGCTGCGCCGCTCCGTCAGCGGATCGTGAAGTCGAGCGTGTCCGACACCGAGATCGCACCAAGGCAACTACCGCCACCGAACGAGAAGCCCTGCACCGACATCGTGACACCGACGAACGCCGGCGAGATCGTCAGCGTATGGACGTACGGGTTCGGCGCGGTGATGCCGTCGACTCCGAGCATGCAGCCCGGGCACGGTCCGATCGGCAGCGAGGCCGGGAACCCGAACAGCAGGCCGGCAAACCCGGGCGGCGCCGTCATCGAGAACAGCAGCGTCGCACCCAGATAGGCCGGATTGGGCGGTGGCGTCAGCGGCAACGCGTTGCCGCACGCCGTGGCGCGCGTCGTGTAGCCGGTGAATGGCTGCGCGCCATCGAACAGGAACGCCTGCACGACCGACGCCGTACCAGGCGTGAGCTGGTCCCGCTGGCAGGCCGCGACGAAGGTGTGCGCCATGTAGTGGGGCACGAAGTGCGGCCTCGCCGCGGCGACGGCCGTCGCGTACTCACGCGCCCCGGTCGCGGCCAGGTAGCGATGCGGCTCGATCACTTCGAGCCGATTGGCGAACGGCGTGAACCCGAACGTCGCGATCACCGCATCCGGATCATTGACGTTGTTCGCGAAATTCTCGGTGTAGGTGACCGCGAAGCGCGCGCCGTCGCAATCGACCGACGGGCCGAACTGGGCCCAGGTCGGCCGACTGCCGAACGGGTCCTCCAGCCGGTTCAGGTCGGCACTCGTGCGCCAGGCACCGGTGTCGTCGAACACCGCCCCGAAGATCTCGGTGTCGCCGCCACCCACCCGTTCCCACACGAACAGCGCATGCGAGTCGAGCGGCGTGTCGGTGAACGACGAAACCACGGGCCGGTGGTCGTAGTTGCCGCCGGTGCTGACCGCGAACAGATGCGTCGGCTGTCCATCCCAGCCGAGGAAGCCGCCGCGGATGTCGACGTCGCCGCCGACCGTGCGTTCATAGACCACCGGGAACTTGGTCCACGAGCTCCAGGACGCCCGATTGGCGATGCGCGGCCGGCTCTCGAACGCCGTCGAGGTGTCCACGAAGCGGATGCCGGCGGCCACATTGCCGACGACGTCGACCTGCTGACAGTAGATGTCATGGTCGCTTTGGCTGTAGGCGAATTCATAGACGACCGTGAAGGTCGTGTCCATCGCGGTGTCCCGGTCACCGCAACCGACGTCGGGATTGGTGCAATCCCGACCCACCGGCGAGATCCGGAACTGCGGCAGCACACCGAGACCGGCGTTGACGATGCGACCGCCGATCCAGAACGGCGGGACCCCGCCGTTGCTGCATTGACTGACCATGCAGTGATGGCCGAACGCGCCATCATAGTTCATCGCAATGCGTGGCAATGCCCACGAAGTCGTCGTGATGTCGAGCGGAAACAGCGTCGCACCCGCGCGCGGCGTCGCATCGTCATAGAAGCGACCCCAGACGTCGACGTCGCTGCCGCTGAACGTCTGCTGCCAGACCACACCGCTGATGGTGCGCTGGTAGCCGTACCAGATCGCGCAGGTGTCCGGGTCGCCGACGTAGGTGCCGACCAGCGACTGCACCAGCATCGTCGACAGCAGCGGATCGACCAGCAGCGGCAGGCGGGCCGTCGCCACGAAGTCGGCCGGCACGTCGAGGCGGATCGCGCCCTGCGCCCAGACGATCGGCAGCGACAGCGAACGGCCATCGGCGTCCTTGACGATGGCGTGTTCGTAGCGGACGCCGCCGAGTCCCGGTTGTGAGAACAAGAGCCCGTCGCGGACGGTCGTCGGTACGAGTTCCGTCGTGACGTCGATGGTCACGGCCAGGGCCCCTCGCTGCGGCAGGCGGTCGAACACGAACGTCTGTTCGACGCTGGCACCGGTCAGATCGAGCTGTTCGCGGACGCTGCCGCGGTCGATCGCGACCGACCGGTCGCGGCGCGACACCTTGCCGGTGGCGAGCGGCAGTTCGTCCCCGTCGATGCGGACACTGGCCAGGCTCAGGTGCAGCGGGAAGTTGCGCGGCGCGTCGCTGCCGAGGAACGGGATGAACTGCCAGCCCCGCGGATCGAAGCTGGCCTTGTAGTTGCGGCCGCGCGCCCACAGTTCCCCGGGCTGCGGTTCGTCGAGCCACAACGCGTTCGGGTCGTCGAACATGTCGGTCGACATCGTCGTCACCGGGTCGCGATCGGAGGGCAAGGTCCGGGCGACAGCGGCAGGGGAGGCCTCTTGGAGCCGGGATCCTGCGCTTCCGCACTTGGTGATAGCTTGGCTCCGGCTGGCGGCAGCTGTTGCGCGTGGGCGAATGCGAGCGAGAGGGCGGCGACCGCGAACGAGGCAGCTCCGGGACGCGTTGGGAGGATCTGGCGTGGATGCATGACGGCTCGTGGAATGGGTTCCCCGAGGTCAGCGGCGCTGGGCCCGTTTCCACACCGGCAATCAGCGACGGCATCGAGAAAGGCGGGTAGGGTGCACGAACCCGTACGTGTCGGCACCCGACGCGGCGGCGATACTGTTCGCCCCACATGCTGACGCTGACCGGAGTCACCAAATCGTACGGCGAACGGATCCTGTTCGCGGATGCCGCGCTGCAGGTGCTGCGCGGCGACCGCATCGGCCTCGTCGGCCCCAACGGCGCCGGCAAGTCGACCCTGTTCTCGCTGATCCTCGGCGACGAAGCCGCCGACGACGGCCGCATCGCCAAGGAACGCGATTCGGTGGTCGGCTGGTTGCCCCAGGAGAGCGCCCCGGTCGGTGACGAGAGCGCGTTCGAGATCGCGGTCGCGATCACACCGGATTTCATCGCGCTGCGCCGCAAACTACAGACCTTCGAACAGGCCCCCGGCGACACCGACGACGGCCGCGCGGAACTGCATGAACGCTGGCGCGAACTCGCCGGCCATCTGGTCGAAGCCAAGGCGCGACGCATGCTCGGCGGCCTGGGCTTCCGCGATCGCGACATGGATCGCCCGGCGCGCGAACTGAGCGGCGGCTGGGTGATGCGCGCGCACCTGGCGCGGCTGCTGACGCAGGAACCCGACCTGCTGATGCTCGACGAGCCGACCAACCACCTCGACCTCGAGGCGCTGCTGTGGTTGCAGGATTACCTGCGCGGCTACCCTGGCGCGATCCTGGTCATCTCGCACGACCGCGAGTTCCTCAACGCGCTGGTGACCGCGATCGTCGAGATCCGCCACCGCAAGCTGGTGCGCTTCACCGGCAACTGGGATCGCTACGTCGAACAACGCGACGCCGCCGATGCGCAACAGCTCGCGGCCTTCCAGAACCAGCAGAAGGAGATCGCGCACCTGCAGGCGTTCGTCGATCGCTTCCGCGCCAAGGCCAGCAAGGCCACCCAGGCGCAGAGCAAGCTGAAGCAGATCGAACGGATGGAGAAGGTCGAGGCGCCGCAGGCCGGCGACAAGACCGTCGCATTCGCGTTCCCGCAGCCGATCCGGTCGGGACAGCGGGTCTGCTGGTTGCAGGACGTCCACTTCGCGTATGGCGAGACTCCGGTCTACCGCGGCGTCGACCTCGAGATCGAGCGCGGCCAGCGCGTCGTGCTGGTCGGCCCCAACGGCGCCGGCAAGTCGACGTTGCTGAAGCTGCTGGCCGGCCGGTTGCAGCCACAGCGCGGCGAACGCGGACTCGGCCACAACGTGGTCCCCGGCTTCTTCTCGCAGTACCGCGTCGACACGCTGCAGATGCACCGGACGGTGCTCGAGGAAGCGCTCGACACGCCGGCGAAGGTCACCGAGCCGTTCGTGCGCACGGTGCTGGGGTCGTTCCTGTTCTCCGGCGATTCGGTGTTCAAACGCATCGAAGTGCTGAGCGGCGGCGAGAAGAGCCGCCTGGCGCTGGTCAAGCTGTTGCTCGATCCGCCCAACCTGCTGCTGATGGACGAACCGACGACGCACCTGGACATGGCGAGCATCGACGCGTTGGTGGGCGCGCTCGAGCAGTTCGGCGGCACGACGGTGTTCATCAGCCACGACGTGCACTTCATCCGTTCGATCGCCAACCACGTGCTGCACGTCGCCAACGGCAAGCTGACGCACTACCACGGCGACTGGAGCCTGTATCTGCACAAGACGCGGGCCGACTCGGCGCGCGCGGCGGTGACGGCCGGCGGCGACGCCGTGGCGGGCAAGCCGAAGGCCGCACCCGGCAAGTCGACGGTGCAGCTGGCGCAGGAGCAGCGCAAGGCGCTGCAGTCGCGGACCCGTTCGCTGCAGCAGAAGATCGGCAAGCTGGAGACGCAGATCGAATCGCTGGAAACACGCAAGGCGGCGGTGACGCGGCAACTCGAGGATCCGGCGTGCTGGCAGGACGGCAGCAAGGCCAGCGAACTGTCGCGCGATCTGGAGGTCGTCGAGTCGCAGCTGGCGGAGGCGACGGCGGCGTGGGAGGCAGCGTCATTGGAGCTGGAGCAACTGCAGCGCGACGCCGGGTGAACGGATGGCGACGCGACCGCGGCGCTGGTGGCTGTATGCGATCCGGCGCGCCGATGGCGCGATCTACGCCGGCATCACGGTCGAGGTGACGCGGCGACTGCAGCAGCATCGCGATGGCAAAGGGGCGCGGGCGCTGCGAGGCCGCGGACCGCTGGTGCTGCTGTTCGCGCGGCGGATCGGGACGCAGGGCATGGCGCTGCGCGTCGAACTGGCGTTCAAGCGCCTGGAGAAGCGCGAAAAGGAGCGTCTGGCGGCCGCGCCGCGCCGGCTGGCAGCGTGGCTGCGGCCGTACCGTTCCTTGCAATCCGGGCAGAACGCAGACAAGGGCCGAGCCCGCGCCGGCGAGAACTGCCCTTCGGCAGCGGCCACGACCGCGCGTCACAACGGACGCTGAACTACGGTCGACGGCCTCGTTCGCTCGTGCGCGGGCCCGGGTGGATCGGAGCAGGGCCGCTCAGGCCAGCCGCCGCTCACTTCGGTCCGGTGGAAGTTCTGCCATCCGCACCTCATTCGCTCACGGTTGCAGGAACCAAGAGACGACCAGCGATGCATGCAATCGCTGGCCACGTGGAGAAGGATAGTCCACGCCGACCGGTCGACAAAGCGCCAGATTGCGTACGGCGCCGCACGGCGTGCCGAATCGCCGATGCGACCGGCGAGCCGGCGCCACGACCAACTTCGCCGGTTTCCACCCTGGCCGGGAACTCGGTCCGGCCGGACCATGTACCGATGCGTTGCCCGCGTCCCGTCGAGCTGTTGCCATCGGCCCTGTGCGCCCTCCTCGCCGCGCAACAGCCCATCCCACCCGACAGCGTCGCCCGGCTGATCGACCTCGCCGGCCTGCCGCGGGTGACGCCAGGTGTCGTCAACCGCCAGTTCGCGTCGACCGATCCCACCGGCCAGGGCCACGACCATGGCCACTTCCTGCGCCGCGACGGCAACCGCGTCGTGCTCGCCGAGATGGATGGCCCTGGCGTGATCGTCCGGCTGTGGTCGGCGAACGCGCAGGGCCGGCTGCGGGTGTACTGCGATGGCGAAGAGGCCCCGCGCATCGATGGCCCGTTCGCGGATCTGTTCACCGGCAAACTGCCGCCGTTCGCCGAACCGATCGCCGTGCAGGCGAGCGGTGGCTTCATCAGCTACTTCCCGATTCCGTACGCGCGTCATTGTCGCGTCGAAGTGCACGAACTCGAACACCCGGAGTCGCTGTACTACCACGTGCAGTATCTGACGTATCCGGCGGGGACGCCGATGCGGACGTTCACCGGCGAACTGCCGCCGGCCGAACGCGATGCCCTGGGTCGCGTGCTGGCCGCGTGGCGGCAACCCGGTGCCAATCCCGACCCGCGCAATGTCGGCGATCGGCAGCAGCAGGCGACGACCACGCTGCCGCCCGGCGGCACCGCCGAACTGCTGGCGCTCGATCGTCCCGGCACGATCACCGGCCTCGAGGTCCTCCCGGACCCCGCGACGCCGGCCGCGCTGCGAGGTCTGCAACTGCACGCGGCCTGGGACGGCGCCGGCCCATCGGTGCGCGCACCGATCGGCGATCTGTTCGGCTGCGGTTTCGGCGTGACGCCGTGGCGCGGTCTCGCGCTCGGCTATGCCGACCGCGGGGGCTACTGCCACCTGCCGATGCCGTTCCAGCACAGCGCCAGGCTGGCCCTGCACAATCGCAGCGCGGCGGCGATCACGGTGCAGACGACGATCCGCTGGCAAACGCAGCCACCGCCGGCCGATGCGCTCGCGCTGCACGCCGAGTTTCGCGCCGTCGACGGCGTCGGCCACGAGCGCTACGCGATTGCCGAGATCGCCGGACCGGGCAGGTTCCTCGGTCTGCTGCAGGCACTGCAGGGCGTCGGCGATCTGTGGTACCTCGAAGGCAACGAGGAGTTCTTCGTCGACGGCGAGGCCACGCCATCGATCCTCGGCACCGGCAGCGAGGACTACTACAACGGCGGCTGGTACTGGGATCGCGGCACGTTCGCGTTGCCGCTGCATGGCCTGGGCATGAAAGCCGAGTGGACCACCAACCGGACGACGCCGTGGCGCCTGCAACTGCCCGATGCGGTGCCGTTCACGACCGGATTCCGCGCGCAGATCGAGCATGGCTCGCGCAACGAGGTTCGCGATGGCTACTACAGCAGCGTCGCGCTGTGGTACGGCCGACCGACCGCGGTGCGCGCGATCGCCGAGGCGGAGGAACGGTTGCCGCGTCAGTGGGTGTTCTTGCCGAACGGCTTCACCGGCGCATCGCAGTTGACCTGGGCGCAGCCGCTGCCCGAACTGCGGACCTGGGAACAACTGACCGACACGCATCGCGGCCTGACCAGGCCGTTGTTCCAGGCCTTCCCCCGAAGCCATGTCGAACACGACGCTGCGCCAGTGGACGCCCGCGTGGCGGCGCTCGCCACCGGTGACACCGAGCGCACCTGGCGCGCAACGTTCACGGTGCCCTGGAACGATCGCTGGCGGCTGCAGCTGCGGCTGCTGGCCCCTGGTGTCGTGCCCGCGATCGCCATCGACGGCAAGGGTCTGCAACCCGGTGAGGGCAACACCGATCCGCTGCCGCTGCGCCTGTTCGACCTGCCGGCGGGCGCGCTGTCCGAAGGCGACCACGAGCTGACGTTCACGGTGCCTGCCGGCGCATCGGGGCCGATCGCCGTCGATGCGCTGCGCGTGCTGTCGGCCAGCCCGTTCGTCCGTACGTGGTGGGTCGCACCACCGGCCCCCTTCCCGGCGGGTGGGACCATCGCGACCCCGGTGCCCGCGGAGACCGCGGGCCTCGCCGCCGACTTCGATCCGGTCGCCGCCGGCTGGCGGCTGTTGGAGGCTCCCGGGGACAGCGTCGACCTCAACCACGCGGTGTCGTCGCAGAGTCCGATGTTCGCGTATCTGCTGGTGCACGTGCATGCGAGCAGCGAACGCACCGTCCGCTGCCTGCTCGGCTCCGACGATGGCGCGCGGGTGTGGGTCAACGGCGAACTGCGCTGGAGCCGCGAGATCCACCGGCACCTTGCCGCCGACGAAGACCAGTTCGACGCGCCGCTGCGCGCCGGCTGGAACCGCGTGCTGCTGAAGATCAAGAACGACTACGGCGGCTACGGCGTGATGCTGCGCCTCGCCGACCCGGATGGCGGCTTGCGCGTCGCGGCCGGACCGCGCTGACGGTCACAGGTCGTGCAGCTTCTGGAAGTCGAGTCGACCCTTCAGGCCGGCGAAGTGGGCCTGCTCGAGCGCGGTGCGCGGTACTTCCTGGCGCTGCAGCGCGAGACCGAGCAGTTCGACCGCGCGCACGGCACAAGCCTCGGCCAATGCCGCGTCCGGCGTCCTGGCCGCAGCACGCGCCAGCAGTTCGGCGCACAGGTGGCAGCCGCCGCCGTCGGGCCCGATCCGGCCGAACAGTTCCTCGGCGAGCTCGCGGGCACGGGGCCAGGCCTCGGCCCGCAGCGCGCAGTCGGTCGCCTGAGCGTAGGCCGCGCGGACCCGCGGCGCCGACAACTTCGGCATCGCGCGGACCAAGGCCAGCACGTCGTCGATCACTGCCGGCAGGGCCTCATGGTCCTCGAGTTCTTCGAGCACGTCGACCAGCAGGATCCTCATGTCCAGGTCGCGCTGCTGCGTGCCGGTCAGCGAACTGCCCTCGCGTTCGCCGTCGGTCGGCGCCGCCGGCCGCGCGCGCCGGGCCTGCAGGCAGGCCCGGAGTTCACCAGCAGCGCGTTCCAGCAAGGCCTCGCGATCCGGCAGATCCTCGGCATTGCGCACGGTCTCGGCAAAGGTCATCACCCCGAGTTCGCGCGTCGCTTCGCCGAACTCGGGCGTGGTCATCATCAAGTCGTAGGTGTCCAGCGCCGCCGCGAGGTCGCCGCCGGCCTGCTGCGCGATGGCGGTGCGGACCAGAACGGTCGGGGCGGTCGACAACAACCCATCGTCGCGGGCGTCGATGGCCAGACCGGCCCGGACATGGGCAATCCCCTCCAGACCGATCGCCGACGCCGTCGCGTAATCCCGGCGGTACCAGTGCGCGGTGACCAGGT
This sequence comes from Planctomycetota bacterium, assembly GCA_016713175.1. Lineage (GTDB taxonomy): Bacteria > Planctomycetota > UBA1135 > UBA1135 > UBA2386 > JADJPQ01. The sequence continues at coordinate 1,210,371 of JADJPQ010000001.1, read as the reverse complement.
TGCTGCAGACGCTGGCCAGGTGCTGGTGGATGTCGGCGCTGCCGGGGTTGGCGGCAAGCAGCCGCTGCAGCACCTCGCGGGCGGCATGGTGGTCGCGCAACGCGTCTTCGTGCTGGCGCAACCCGTCGAGCGTCGCGCCTCGGCTCTCCTGCACCACCGCGAACGCGATGGCGATGTCGGGCACGTCGGGATGACGCTCGTAGGTTGCAGCGGCCACGGTCACCGCCTCACCGAGGACCGCCAGCGCCGGCGCGCTGTCGGCGCCATGGTGCTGCCAGTCCTCGAGCAGCAGCGACGCCTGGTTCTGCAGCGAGCGGATGAAGAACATGGCCAGTCGCGGCGCGTCCGGATACGCCGTGGCAACCCGGCGACGGATCGCCACCGACTCGGCCAGCAGTCGATGCGCCTCGGCGCGATCGCCGCGGTCGCGCGCCAGATCGGCCAGGAACGCCATCCCGCCGGCCTGATCGCTCGCGAACGCGGGCACATCCGGATTCTCCGCCGCCAACGCCGCCAGCAGATCCACCGACCGCTGTTGCGCCACCTGGGCCTCCGCATCACGTCGCAGACGCCGCAGGACATCGGCGCGAACTGACTCGAGATCGGCGAGCGACTCGCGCACACTGCGCCCGGTGTCGGCGGTCGCCGCCACCTGTTCGGTCGCCGACTGCAACGCCGACGCCGCCTCTTCGAGGCGATTCTGGCGCGTCAAGGCCTTGGCCTGAAGGCCAGCCAGCCGCGCCAACGCGGTCGGCACCGACGCATCGGCCGGTTCGGCGGCCTGCACGCGCCGCCACGCTGCGGCAGCGAGTTCGATGTTCGCCAGCGCCAGGTCGGGTCGATCGACGTACTCGATCGCCAGGTTGCCGCGCAAACCCGCCTCGTGCCGCTCGAGTCGCGCGGCGGGGTCGACCGCGAGCTGGCGCAGCGAGGCCAGCGCCGCGAGGGCCGCTTCGTAGGCGGCGATCGCGCCGCGCTCCTGCCCGTGCCTGGACAGTGCCTGGCCCAGTCGGCCGTGCACGCTGATCTGCAACCGCAGCAACCGTGGATCGCCCGGATGCTCGCGCAGCAGTGCCGCCACCGATTCGACGCAGCCCTGCAACGTCGCGACCGCCGCGCCGCGCTGACCGAGCCGGCCTTGCAGTTCACCGACGCGTTCCTGAGCCAGCACGATGTCGACGCGCAGCGCCGGATCGGTCGGGCGCAGTTCCCGCATGGCGGAGTAGAACGCCACGGCGTCTTCGAGCATCTGCCGGCGCACCGGCTCGGCGCGCGGAATGTCGTCGAGGTCGCGATCGGCGACGTCGACCATCTTGGCGATCGCGTCGCGCCCCAGCTCATAGAACGAGCGCATGTCGGCTCGCGCCACCGCTTCCTGCTGCTGCGCCGCGCGCGCCGCCGCCGCCGACTGCAGCGCCAGGGTCAGACCGACCACCAGCGACAGGAACACCGCCAGCATCGCCGCCACCGGCAGCCGATGCCGGCGCAGGAACTTGCGTAGCCGGTAGCCCAGGCGCGGCGGCGCGGCGACGATCGCTTCGTGTCGCAGCCAGCGTTCGATGTCGTCGGCAAATGCCGCCGGCGACGCGTAGCGTTCGGCCTTGGCCTTCGCCAGCGCCTTGGCGGTGATCCAATCCAGCTCGCGACCGAACTGCCGGCCATCGCTGTCGGCAAGACCACGCGCAGCCAGTACCGCACCGGATCCGGCCCGCAACCGCGGCCCCGGCGACAGCGCCGTCTCCTCCGCGAGAATCCGCTCCAGTTCGCGGCGCGATGCCGCCCGCAGCCGCCCCGACGCAAACGGCAGTTCGCCGCACAGCAGCTCGTAGGCGACGACGCCGAGCGACCAGACGTCGCTGCGCACGTCGACATCGAGCCCGCCGGACGCCGCATGTTCCGGACTCATGTACTCGGGCGTGCCCAACACCTGATCGGCGCGGGTGTGCAGACCGTACTCGGCACCGACGGCGCCGGTCGCCTTGGCGATGCCGAAGTCGATGACCTTCGGCACGAACTGGCCGTCGTGTTCGGACACCAGGATGTTGGTCGGCTTCAGGTCGCGATGGATCACCCCACGATCGTTGGCATGCTGCACCGCCCGACACACCGTCGCCAGCAAGCGCATCCGTTCCCGCAGGTCCAGCCCACGTTCATCGCAAAACTGCGTGATCGGCCGACCGCCGACATACTCCATCGCGAAGAACGGCCGGCCGTCGTCGGTGGCACCCGCCTCGTAGACCTGCGCGATGTGCGGATGGCTCATCGCCGCCAGCGTCTGCCGCTCGGCGGCAAACCGGGCCACCACTTCGCGCGTGTCCATGCCCAGCTTGATGACCTTCAACGCCACCTGCCGTCGCACCGGCTGCTGCTGTTCGGCCAGATAGACGGTGCCCATGCCGCCGCTGCCGAGTTCGCGCAGGATCTTGAACGCGCCGATCGTGCTCGGCAGCGCCGGGGCACCGGTGGCCAGCAGGCCGCGCAGCGTCAACTGCGCGAGCTTCTTCTGCACCCGGGTCGCCAGATCGGGCCGCGCCACACACACCTTGGCCACCGGATCGGCGTCGCCTGCCTCCATCGCTTCGATGCAGGCCGCCACCAGCGCCTGGACTTCCTGTTTGTCGCCCGCTGGCGGTGGGGTGGGAACCGTGGGCACATCGTCGGTGGGCATGGCGGATCGGCGGGGAGTACCGGCCAACGTGGAAAAGCGACGTCACCGTACCCCTGTTCGCGGAATCCCGACAACCCGGCGAACGCGAAAACCCGGCGCCACGCGAACTGTCGGGCCCGGCGTGTCGCTCGACCGGCACCGACGCCCGCCGTCGGCCCGACCGCACCATCGCGGCGGGGCTCACCGAACGCATTCCAACCATGTCCTTCCACAAGCTCCTCGCGTCCCTCCTGACCATCGCCACCCTCGCCACCACCACCACCGCCCAGGTCACGTCGCGCTTCGCGTCGTATGACCGGACGATCGGCAACTCCTGGCTCGGCGGCGCCGTCCACGCCTACGCCGGCCTGGTCACCCAGCGCAGCGGCGGCTACGAACTCGGCAACGCCAGCGCCGAATTGCGCGGCACCGGCAACCTGCTGCGGGCTTCGCGCGAGGTGTTCGAGGTGATCGCCAACGTCACCAACGTGCTGAACAACGGCGTGCAGTCGCGCAGCGGCTACTTCCGGGCCGAGGTGCTCGGCGCCTCGGTGGTCAACAGTTCGTTCCAGAGCAGCAGCACGTTCGCGCGCCGCAGCTGGACGTTCAATCTGTTCGCCAGCGCGCCGTCGGCGTCGGTGCCGGTCGGCCCGATCAGCATCACCGTGCGCGGCAACGCCGGTTGCGGTGCCGGCATGTATGCCAACCTGCTGCTGCCGGCCGCGACGCCGTCGGTCAGCATCATCGGCGACGCCAATGCCTACGCGTTCGCGAACGCCTCGGTCGGCGCCGGCATCCCGGGCTTCAGCGTCGGCGTCGGCATCGAAGGGCGGATCGCCAACCAACGGCTGGCGATCGGCGCGACGGCGAACGCGCGCAGCGGCCTGTCCGGCTCGGCGACCTACACGCTCGAAGCGATCACACTCCGGCTCTACGCCTATGCCGAAGCGTTCTGGCAGACGTGGACGACGACGCTGACCACCTGGAGCGCCGGTCGGATCGTCCGCACGCTGTTCTCGATCTGATCGACCTCCCTGGCACCGCCACTCGGGCCGGCACCGCTCGCCGCGGTGACCGGCCCGCGGTGCTTTTTGGCGCGCCTCGCTGGACTGGGTGGCGCGCCGGTTTCTGCAAGTGTGCGAACGTCGCCGGCTGCGAAGTCGCTCACTCGGCAACGCCGCCCCGCGGCACTGCGCGGCCGAAACCGCGCGCCATCCACACCCACAAGAATCGAAGAGACCCACCATGAACCTCCGCCACCTGTTCCTGTCTGCCTTCTCCGCCAGCGTGCTGCTGACCGCCGCCAACGCCCAGGTCCGCACCAACGCCTTCAACGCCACCCTCGGCAACGCCAACTGCGGCGGCGCCGTCCATGCCCACGCCACCACCAGCCGCGACAGCACGGTGCTGCGGACGCTGGCCACCGCGGAGGCGAACCTGCGCGGCAACGTCAACATCCTCGGCGCGACGACCGAAGCCGGCGAAGTGCTGCTCCGCGGCAGCAGCATGGTCAGCAACTTCCTCCCGTCGACCCGCAGCGGCCTGTTCCGCATCGAGATGCGCGGTGCCGTCGTCGCCTCGGCGGCCGCGGCCGGCAGCGTCGCGATGACGACGCGAACGTTGACCTACACCGCCTTCGCCGCCGATCCGGCGCGCGCGATCGCGGTCGGACCGGTGACGATGACCGTGCGCGGCAACGCCAACTGCACGCTGACGACCGGCGGCTCGGTGAACGTCCCTGTCGCCAGCGCCACCGTGACGATGAACGGCAACGCGACGATGGTCGCGACGCCGCGCTTCTCGACGTCGTTCTCGGCGCCCGGGATGACCGCCGGAGTGGCGACCACCGGTTCGATCTACAACCAGACCCTGGTGACCTCGTCCGGCGTCAGCAACCTCGGGTTCTCGGGCTCGACCAGCTATCTGCTGCGCGCCATCGCGCTGCGGGTCGACCTGAGCCTCCAGGTGTTGCTGTTCGCGTATCGGGTCAACCTGGTGAACTTCAGCCGGGCCGTGACCAGCCTCATGCTGATCTGAACATGTCGTAACTTGTTCGAGGCCAGCATGTTGCACAACGCCGACCGGACGCCCAAGGCGCCGGCCGGCCGCGCTCGTTTTCGCGCCCCGCCGCGAACAGCCGCCGGGTCGACGTCGCTCGACCAGCATGCACCAGGCCCGCCGCGCTCTCCTCCTGACCTGCACCGCGCTGACCCTGACGACGGCACTGTGGCTGTCCGGCAACGGCAAGGAACAGACACCAGGCGACCTCGCCACTGCCGCAGCCCACACGGTCCTTGGCGCCGATGCGGTCCTGCAGCGCTCCACCGAGAACGCTCGGCAAGTGGCATCGGCAAGCATCCAGGGCTGCTACACGGCTCCGGCCGGTACGACGCTTCGCTACCGGCTCGACGACCACATCGAGTTCCAACTGCACAGCCAGGAAGGCGGCGCCGCGCAGAACGGCGCGATGCACACGCAGGCCGAACTGACGACCACCGTGCTGGCGCGTCGCGACGAGGAAGTGCTGGCCCGGCTGGACCTCACCGCCGTGCGCTTCCTGGGACCGGACGGCAACGAGGTGCCGGCGGATGCGGTGACGCACAGCTTCACTGCCGCCGCAGCAACGCCGGTGCACCTGCGCGTGCGCACCGATGGCACGGTCCTCGGTCTGCAGTTCGCCGACGGCCTCGACGGCGACCAACGCAACTTCCTGCGCGGCACGCTGCTGCTGGCCACGTTCCCGGCGCCGACCACCGACGCCGTGCGTTGGGAAAGCCATGGCGCCGACACCACCGGGGAGTTTGCGGCCCGCTGCACGCGGCTCTTGGCCGCCGCGGGCGAAGTTGCCGTGCAACGCGAGAAACTGCGCTACCTGCGGATGGCCGCGCACGACCAGGTTCCGCAGCACGAGCTGCGCGGCCTGGCCACCGGCACCTTCCGGCTGGAGCTGGGCTGGCTCGCGACCGTGACCCTCGACGAACACCTGACCACCGCGCTGCCGGTGTTGGATCTGCGCGCGATCACGCGTCGCCGGTCGACGATCGAACTCGTCGGCACCGACATGACCCGGATCGACCACGACGTCGCCGCACTGTGGTCTGGCACGACGGTCGACGTCGCCGGCGACCGCGAATCGATCGGGGGCCACGCCGAAGCCGCCGAACGCAGCCTGTGGCAGCAACGCCTGCAGGGCGTCACGCTGGCAACGCTGCTCGATCGGCTGCGCGAGATCCTGGGACACGAACCGCTGGATGCCGAGGCCCTCGATGGCGCGTTCCAGCAGATGCAGTGGCTGGTTCGCTTCGACGACCAGGTCGCCACGGCCCTCGGCCAGATGGTCGGCACGCGGCAACTGACCGGCGCGATCGCCGCGACCGCGCTGTCGGCGCTCGGCGCTGCCGGCACCGAGGCGGCGCAACAGACACTGGCCGCCGTCCGCGCCGACCGCACGCTCGACTTCGACGTGCGTGAAACTGCCACCGTGTCGCTGCTGCAACTGCCGGCGCCGGCGCCGAAGCTGATGGCCGGCCTCGCCGCCGATGCCGACGTCGAGTTCGACGGCCAGCAGGGCGCGATGCTGGTGCTCGGGGCGCTGGCGGAACGCGCCGCGCGGCTGGCCGACGGCCGCTCGGTCGCGACGACCCTGCTGGCGATGGAACGTGCGGCCGCACAGCGCAACGACCTGCCGACCTGGCTGCTGGCGGTCGGCAACATGGCCAGCGCGGAAGTGCTGGGCCCCGCCAGCCGCTACCTCGATCACGCCGATGCGGCGGTCCGGGGCGCCGCGTTCACCGCACTGCGCCGCGTGCCCGAGGCCGCCGCCGCCACCTTGCTGGTCGATCGCGGCCTGACCGACGCCGATCCGTTCGTCCGTCAGGAAGCCGTGCGCGCCCTCGGTCACCGCCAGGAAGCAGCGGCCGCCGCCGCCCTGCGTCAGGCCGCGACCGACGATGCCGATCCGGCGACCCGCCGCACCGCCCTGCGCGAACTGGCGCGTGCGGCCACGCCCGGCAGCGACCACCGGGCAACCATCGAGCGCGCCGCCGCCACCGATCGCGACGAGACGGTCCGCGCGTTCGCGCGCGAACTGCTGCAGCGCTGAGGTTCAGTCGTCGTCGATCTCGGTCGCCAGCGCCGCGAGCCCGCGCGCGACCAGCCCACGCACCGCCGACTCGGTCATCCCCATCTGTTCGGCGATCTGCGGATACGACAGACCGAGCAACCGCGACATCGTGACCGCATCGCGCTGGTTGTCGGGCAACGACTGCACGGCGACCTCGATCCGGGCGATCTCCTCACGCGCCGCCGCATGCTGGCTCGGCGTGCACAGGTTGGCGTAGCAGGCGAGCAACGCATCCGCCTCGGGCCCCGCCTCCGGGATCGCCTCTTCGCGCCGCACGTCCCGGCGTTCGCGCTGTTGGAACTTGGCGCGATCGAGCACCTTCCGCGAGGCCTGCATGAACAGCCAGTTGCGGAACGCATCCTCGCCGCGCAATTCGATCCGATCGGCATCCTGCAGCACTTCGCGGAACACCGACTGGGCGATGTCCACCGCCGACTCACGGGCGGCGACGGCCTTGCCGACCCGGGAGCGGATGAACGCGACCAGCGGCGACAGGTTGCGGGCGAACAGACTGTCGACGGCGGCGGGTTCCCCGCGGCGCGCGGCGGCGATCTCGGCGGCGTAGTCGCGTTGCATGGGCATCGTCAACGTAGCAGAACGGCCACCGCCGCGCCGTGTGACGCGCCGATTGTGACCGCGGCTCAGGGCAGACCAGCCTGCCGCCACGCCTTCTCGATTGCCAGCACGGCAAGCCGGCCGGCGACCAGCAGCGCCGTGCTGCATCGCGGCCGCCGCCTTGGTCAGCCGCGCGAACGGAACCAGCGCCCGCCTGGGCGCGTGCCGGATCAACGTTCGACGTTCCCACCGCGTTGCAGCCGCGGCACGCCGCACCCGGCGTTCCTGGTCACGAACCCGGGCGCAGCCATTCCTGCAGCCGCCGCCGCAGCGCCGCCTGGTCGAGCTTGCTGTCCTTCTCCGGCTTGCCAAACAACGTCCGGTAGTTGAACACCGCGACGCCGCCGGCCCCGGCCCGCAAGGCCGTGTCCATCTGCGCCGTGGTCTGTTCCGGCGATCGATGCTGGTACGAACCCACGCCCATCACGACGCGGCCCCGACTGGCGGTCACCGCATCGGCGACCCGGGCCGAGAACAGGGAATCGTCGGCCGTGTAGTTCATCGGCACGACGGCGGCGACGAGTCCCTGTTCGCACCACTTGCCCCAGTCCTGCCGCAGATCGCGCAGCGCCCGCGCCCGATCGGCGATCACCGCTGCGGTCAACACCCGCTGCCCGGGCACCTTGGCCAGCGCATCGCGGATGCCGCGCACCGTCGCCGTCACGCAATCGACCTGCCACTGCCGCGCCGCCGCCGTCTCCTTGCTGGTCCGTCCGGTCGACGTCGAGAACACGGTCAAGGTCAGCGGGTCCAGGCCGAGTTCGTCGAGGTTGTCGCCCTGGGCGTCGGGGAAGCGCACGTAGTCGAGGTGGATGCCATCGACCGGGTAGTTGGTGGCAACTTCACGGCATAACCCGATCAGGTACTCGCGGACCTCCGGCAGGCACGGGTTCAGCGTCAGGTACTTGCCGGCCTTCTGGGACTGGAAGCGACCGTCGCGATCCATCAGGAACCACTCCCGTCGCGCCCTGAACAACTGCCGGGTGTCGGCCGGCGGCTTGTCGCCGCTCCAACCGGGCATCAGGTTGAGCCAGGCATGCAGCGAAAGCCCGCGCGCATGCGCACCGGTCACCGCCACCCGCAGCGGATCGAAGCCCGGGTCCTTGAACCCGAACTGCTCGAGCCACACTTCGTGCTGGCTCGGCCACGCCACCGTGCCGTTGCCGCGCACCTGGAACATCACGGTGGTGAAGCCGGTGTTCTTGCAGTCGTCGAGCACGCGTTCGATGTCGGCGGCCGTTCGCCAGTCCCAGCGATCGACCCAGATGCACCGGGAGAGCCCCGGTGGCGGGTGCGAGGTCGAGCGGCAGGCGCAGAACGGCAGGAGTGCGAGCAGCGTCAGGATCGTGCGGAACATCCGTCCCTCCGAAGCCGCACAGCGTAGCGGCCCGGCCCCGGCAGCGGGAGCACGACAAACGATCCGGCCGACGCGACGGCGATCACGGCGACCGGGAAATCGGCAATCCCGCACTGAGGCAGTATGCGGGTCGATAGCCGCGCCATGCGCTCCGTACTCGTTGTGTCGTGTCTTCTTGCCGCGTCGAGTTGTGGCGACGCGGATGCCTCGGCGCGTGCCGGCACCGACATCCTGTTCTCGCTCGACGCCCGCCGCCCACCACTCCCGGCCGCCGCACCGGCTCTGGTGCAGTTCGGCGCCGCACTGGCTACCCGCCCGTTGGCCGGTCGTGCCTGCCTCGATTGCCATGATCCGGCGCGAGCCGGACAGGACGGACTGGTGCATGGCCGCAACACCAAGACCATTCTCGATGCGGCGCGGGCGGTGGCGTTCGGCTGGACCGGCGCGACGAGGTCGCTGACGGCCATGGTCGAACACGAACTCGGCGCTCACGGCGGCGTCGCCGACGATGTGGTCGCCGCCGCGCAGATCGGCGCCGACCCTGCGCTCGCCGCGCGCCATGTCGCCGCGTTCGGTGACGCGACTCCGACGCGCAAGACCATGGCCCAGGCCCTGACTGCCTGGCTGCAGACCATGCGCACCGAGGGCCGCTGGGATCGGTATCTCGACGGCGACGACACGGCGCTGACCGCGGCTGAACGGCAAGGCCTGCAGACGTTCCTCGACGTCGGCTGTGCGACGTGCCATGCCGGCCGCAACCTCGGTGGCGCCACCACGCACAAGCTCGGCCTCGCACGTCCGTACCCCGATGGCGACCCCGGCCTCGCCGAGGTGACCGGCAAGGAAACCGATCGGCAGGTGTTCCTGGCGCCGACGCTTCGCCGCGTGGCCAGCACAGGCCCATGGCTCCACGATGGCTCCGTCGACTCGCTGCCAGAGGCCATTCGGCTGATGGCCCGGCACGAGCTCGGGCGCGACCTCGACGACACGCAGGTCACCGCGGTCGAGGAGTTCCTGAAGGCCGTCGGTGACGATTCTGGCCCCGTTCGCAACGCGCGATGATCACCGCGTGACCAGCGTCCTTCGCTCCGAGTGTCGATTCCTTCGACATGACCCGATCCGATCCTGGTCCTGATCCTTCCGTTCAACAGCCGCAAGCAGCGGCGACAACCCAATTGCCGCCGGACCGTGGGCGCTGGCGGATCCATGCCGTCGCGGCGGCGAGCGTGCTCGTCGCGTTGGCCATCGGTGGTGCGGTGATGGTGCCGAAGTGGCGCAGCCAGCGAATCCGGGCCAACGAGAGCCGGGCCATGGCGATCCTGAAGAACATCAGCTCCGCACAATCCCAAGCCCAGGCCAGTGGCGCCATCGATGTCGACCGAGACAACGTCGGCGAATACGCGTTCTTCGGTGAACTGTCAGGCACGATCGCCTTGCGCGGCACCGGCCAACGAATGTCGCCACCGGTCCTGGCCGGCATGCGCAACCCCCAGGCGGGCCGCGTCGTCGCGAGTGGCTACGTGTTCCAGATCTTCCTGCCCGGACGCGATGGCTCCTGGATCGGCGACGAGAGTGGCGTCGAACTCGTCGATCCGGCCGCCGCGGCCAACCACTGGCTCTGCTACGCCTGGCCCGAGCATCCTGGATCCACCGGTCAACGGTGGTTCCTGATCAATCACGGCGGCGACATCTTCGTGAGCCTGCCTCCGACTCACCCGGGGGACGGGCCTACGGCGGGCCGAACCGGCATGCGCAACGATTGCAGCACGCCGACGATCGCCGCCAACACGGTCGATGGCGAAGGCCGCCGCTGGGTCGTCGCTTGATGAGCCGCGACGCGGTCGCGTGACGACCGCAAACGCTGGTTCCGCCGCGCGTTCGTTCCACCCGCACTGGCCCGAATGCCGATCCAACGCTACATCCATCCCGGCCCATGCCAGAGCTCTCCTCCCCCGCGGCCGAACTGCAGCACAAGATCCAGACCCGGACCGCCGTCATCGGCGTCGTCGGGCTCGGCTACGTCGGCCTGCCGTTGCTGCGCGCGTTCTTCCAGGCCGGCTTCCCGGTCGTCGGCTACGACATCGATCCGCAGAAGATCGCGTTGCTGCGGCAGGGCAGTTCGTACCTGAAGCACCTCGGCGAGGACTTCGTCCAGGAGATGGCGCGGTCGCCGAAGTTCGCCGCCACCGCCGAGGCGCACGAACTGGCGCGCGCCGATGCGATCATCCTGTGCGTGCCGACGCCGCTCGGCAAGCACGGTGAGCCCGACATGAGCTACATCGTCAAGTCGACCGAGATGGTGGCCTCAGTGCTGCGCAAAGGGCAACTGATCTCGCTCGAGTCGACGACCTATCCGGGCACCACCCGGGGCGACTGCCAGCCGATCCTCGAACGCTCGGGCCTCGTCGCCGGCCGCGACTTCTTCCTCGCCTTCAGCCCCGAACGCGAGGATCCAGGTCGCAAGGACCACGACACCCAGACGATTCCCAAGCTGGTCGGCGGCGCCGACGAAGTCTCCGGCAAGCTGGCGACGCAGCTGTATGCCGCGGCGATCCGCCAGGTCATCCCGGTGGAGACCGCCGAGATCGCCGAGGCCGCCAAGCTGCTCGAGAACATCTACCGCTGCGTCAACATCGCGCTGGTCAACGAACTGAAGCCGGTGCTGGCGGCGATGGGCATCGACATCTGGAAGGTGATCGACGCGGCGAAGACCAAGCCGTTCGGCTTCCAGGCGTTCTATCCCGGGCCGGGACTCGGCGGGCACTGCATCCCGATCGATCCGTTCTACCTGACCTGGAAGGCCCGCGAATTCGGCCACCACACGCGCTTCATCGAGCTGGCGGGCGAGATCAACAACTCGATGCCGCACTACGTGATCCACCGCACCATCGACGGCCTCAACGAACTCGGCAAGCCGCTGCGCGGCGCGCGCGTGCTAGTGATCGGCCTGGCCTACAAGCCCGACGTCGACGACGTCCGTGAGACGCCGGCCGCCGAGATCATCAAGTTGCTGTTCGAGCATGGCGCCGACGTCAGCTACCACGATCCGCACGTGCCGCTGTTCGCCGGCATGCGCAGGTACATGGAATACCGGATGCACTCGACGCCGCTGACCGAGGGCAACGTGCAGGCCGCCGATTGCGTGCTGATCGTGACCAACCACGCCGCCGTCGACTGGCGGATGATCGCGCGGCATGCGCGGCTGGTGGTCGATTCGCGCAACGCCATGGCGCCGCATCAGCCGATCGCCGGAGCCTATGTTCCGGCCTGAGCCGTCGCGGTGACGCCGGCGCCCGTTCAGCCGACGAACCGGAACTTCGCGATCGCCCAGATCGCCGCGACGCCATCGCGCCAGCCGATCTTCTTGCCCTCACCGTAACTGCGCCCGCGGTAGCGGATCGGCACTTCGAAGATGCGGAGCTGCTTGCGCGCGATCTTCTGGGTCAGTTCCGGTTCCACCGTGAACCGCCGGCTCTGGATCGTGATGTCGGCCAGCACTTCGCGCCGGAAGCACTTGTAGCAGGTCTCCATGTCGGTCAGGTTGAGCCCGGTGCACAGGTTGCTGACGAACGTCAGCACGCGGTTGCCGACATAGTGATGGAACAGATCGCGTTCGCGCCCGGGATCGCGATCGTCGACCAGGAACCGCGAGCCGTAGACGACATCGGCCTCGCCGACACGGATCGGCTCGATCACGGTGTGGTAGTCGTTCGGGTCGTACTCGAGATCGGCGTCCTGGATGATGATGACGTCGCCGCGTGCCTGTTCGAAACCGGTCTTCAGCGCCGCGCCCTTGCCGCGGTTCTTGTCGTGCTTGAACACGCGCACGTCCGGCAGCATCGCCAGTTCGTCGAGGATCTCGCGACTGCGATCCTTGCTGCCGTCGTCGACCAGGATCAGTTCCTTGCGGATCGGCACCGCGCGCACCGCGGCGACGATCTCGTGCAGGGTCGCCTGCTCGTTGTAGACCGGCATCACGACCGAGAGCAGGAAGTCGGGCGGCAGCGGGGTCAGGGTCACGCGGGCGCAGCTTCGCCGTTCCGAGGTGGCGCGTCCACCGGTTGCTGGCAAGGAAGCGGCGGCGGACTCGTGGCCGGCCCGACCGATTCCTGTTCACCGCCTCTGGCATGTCGGCGACACTGCCCGCCCTCGTGGACCATCAACCCGGCAACCCCCTGCACGGCATCACGCTCGCCGCGATGCTCGAGTACCTGATCGAGCACATGGGCTTCGATGCGATGGCGCGCGCGGTCGAGATCCGCTGTTTCACCAACGAACCGAGCCTGTCCTCGTCGTTGAAGTTCCTGCGCAAGGTGCCGTGGGCGCGCGCGAAGGTCGAGCAGCTCTACCTGCGGTGCCGGGCGCGGTCAGGGTAGTACGGACTGCCGGCGCTCGGCGAACGACGGCGATCAGGACACCTCGAACCTCGGCTTCGAGATCGCGTTGGCCGGCATCGCGATCAGCTTCGGCGGGTTCTCCGGAACGGGTTCAGGAGCCGCCGGTTCGGGTTCACCATCCAGCACGACGCGCGCCATCGCCGCGCACCACAGCACTGTCGCCGGCAGCAGTTGGAACAGCACGCGCTGGTAGGACGTGTCGAGGTGGAACCGCAGATCCAGGAACGACCCGACCCAGACGACGTGCAGCCCGCACAACGACGCCCACAGCAGCAGCGTGATTGCCGCCAGGTGCCGGCCGAACGCGACCTTCGGCAGCAGGATCGGCAGCACCAGCAGCACCGCGAACGCGCCATGCGCCGACGTCACCGAGAACATCACCTGCCACGCCTCCGAAAGCAGCGCCGGCACCCGTTCGCGCCACTGCTCGGCGACCAGCGTGAACAGGTTCTTGCCGGTCGGGTTGTCGCCGAACAGATCGCTCCGGAAACCATGCCGGCGATTGAACCAGACCTGCGCCCCCAGCACCGACAACGGCAGCAACCACGCGCTGATCGAACGCCACCCCCGACCACCCGGCCACGGCCGCACCCACAGCCGCGACAACGCCTCGGCGCCGCCGAACGCCACCAGGTACAGCACCGTCTCGTTCTTCGACCACAGCGCGAACGTCAGCCCGAGCACCGCGAGTCCGCGCCAACGACCTTGCCCGCTGCTGCGCCACCGCAACCAGCCATCGATCGCCATCAGCACGCCGAGCGCGACCATGCCGTCGGCATACGCCAGCCGGCATTGCGCCTGGAAATCGGCCCCGGCCACCACCACCAATGCGACCGGCATCGCCAGCAGCCCCGGCAACCGCGCGCGCACCGCCGCCGCCAGCGAGAGCCACAACGCCGCGCCGCACAGCTGCACCAGCCAGCGGTTCTCGAAGTGGACGATCGCCCCCACCTGCGAATAGATCCACGCCTGCAGCAGTGGATCGAGCAGCGGATAGTCGGCGTGCAGGTTCCACACCTGGGCGGCGGCAAACCCCGGGCCGCGATCGACCAGCAGCGACTTCGCCCGCAGCGACCAGATGTTGCCCTCGTCGGCCTCGATGCACGGCCGCACCGCGCCGCCGAGCGACCAGAACAGGCACACCGCCGCGACCACGATCGCCAGCAGCGCGAACACCCGCCCACCGCGGACCGCGGGTGCCGGCGCGCGCGGATGCCGCTGGTCATGCCGCCAGGCCAGCAGGCCCGCCGCCAGCGCGCCAAACACCGGTGCCGTCCACCAAAGCGCCGGGTCGACACCGGCATGCAGCCAGACGAACAGCAACGCGCCGAGCAACAGGCAACCAGCCGCCCAGGCCCAGCCGCAGAAACCGATCCGATCGTCGCGAAACCGCAGGCCGACAGCGCGCAACGACAGCGCCCCGAGCACGAACGGCACGGCCAAGAGCCACGCGATCAGCAACGGTGGCAGCGTCATTGCGGCACCTTCACCAGCCGCCAGATGCGCAGCCGTGGTCCCGGTCCCGCGGGTCGATCGCCGATCGGCACTTCGCCGAGCAGTGCGAACTCACCGATTGCCGGCAGTTCGGCGTTCTCCTGGGTGCCATCGAGGATGACGACCTTGCCGACGAGTTCGCCGCGGATGTGTTCGCCGAGGGCGGGCGCGCCTTGGGCGAAATAGACCGCCCTGGGCTTCGGGTACAGCAGGTTCTTGACCTTCTCGAACGCATTGCGGAGGAAGCCCTCCATCTCGCGGCCGGGATACGGACAGAACAGCACGATGCGCCCGTCGGCGGGCACCGCCTCCCGCAGCAGCGTCACCGCGGCCGGCGTCAGGCCGGTCGCCATCCTGATCCGCACGTCGGGCGCCAGTTCGATCGCAGCGCGCGCTTCGAGCCATGCATCCGGTTGGCGCCGCGCGGTCTCCGCCAGCAGGAACGGCAAGCGCGACAACAGCCACGCGAACGCCACCGCGGTGCAGGCCAGCGGCCAACGCGTGCGCGGCGCGGTCTCGGTTTCAGGGGGAAGGGCGCTCACGGAAGTCGAACTCGGCATCGGTCGGCGGGGCCTGCCGCTGGCCGGTGGCGTAACGGGCGACCAGCGCGCGCGCCAGAGCTTCTTCGTGACAGAACGCGGCGACATCGCCGGCGCCGGTGTGCCATTGCTCGAGCACGCCGGTCACCGCCGCCACCAGCAGGAACGCCGACTGCGCCGGATCGTCGACGAACAGCGTGCCGTCGCTCTGGCCCTGGGTCAGCAGTTCGCGCACGGTGGCGCGCAACCAGCGCTGCTCGTTGCGGTCGTCCTCGCGCAGGCGGGCGGTGAACCGGCCGCGCAGTTCGGTGGCGAGCACGCGCAGCAGATGAGTCGCCTGCGGGGCGCGGAAGTGGAAGCCGAGGTAGGCACTGAGGAACGCTTGCAGCGCGGTCGCGGCGCCGGTGGGGCCGCGCGCCGGAACGGCCAACTGGCGGCGCCGGCGTTGCTGCCAGTGATCGAGGACCGCGAAGAACAGTTCTTCCTTGCCATCGAAATGGAAGTAGACGCCGCCCTTGGTGACGCCGGCGCGGGCGCCGATGTCGTCGAGGTTGCTGCCGTGGTAGCCGTTCTCGGCGAACGCGGCGGTGGCGGCGTCGATCAGCTTCTGGCGCAGGTCGTCGTCGCGGGGGCGGGCCATCGGGGCATCGTCGTCGGCTCGGGTGACGGCGGCCAGCACCGACCCGGGGCACGCCCGATCGGCGCCGCGCCGGCTTCCACTTCTCGGCGCCCGCAATCCGGGATCGCGCTCCCCCCTGGGTCCGCGACCGGCGCGTCAGCGCAACGTCGCCGTGGTCGGTTCCTGGCGGGCAAACAGCTGTTCCGGGCGCCGCAGCGCCTTGAACTCCAGAGCATTGCCGGCAGGGTCATGGAAGAACATGGTGGCCTGCTCGCCGACCAGGCCAGGGAATCGCACTCGTGGAGCGATGACGAATCGTACGCCAAGCCGCTGCAATCGTTCGGCGAGGGCATGCCACTGCGTCCACTCGAGCACGACTCCAAAGTGCGGCACGGGGACGTGATCGCCGTCGACAGCACTGGTGTCGCGGGCGGGCAGCGCGGCGAGGGGCACGAGGTGGGCGACGACCTGGTGGCCAAACAGCTCGAAATCGATCCATTGCGCCGAGGACCGCCCCTCGCCACACCCGAGAACGCCGACGTAGAACTCACGCGCGCGCTGCAGGTCGTCGACTGGGAACGCGTAGTGGAAGGGACGGATGTCGCTCATTGTCTGCCTGCACGCCGCTGGTTGGCGGCTCCGGTGAAGTGGCTCCGCGCGGACGTTCAGAGGCGGTCAGAAGCCCGCGGCCTTGCCCTGTTCGACAAATCGCCGCAGGTACCCGGACTTGATCGTGATCGTACGCGTGGAGCGATTCCAGGCTGCGGCGCCATCGCCCGGCTCGAACAGGATCGTCACCTGGGAATGCCAATCGAAACGGCGCACGGCGTCGTCGATCTCCTTCGCGAGCCCGCTCGCCGCGAGCTGGCCCAGGAACGCATCACCGTCCGGGATGCGCAGGCGCGCCTCGTCCGAGGCCTCGTTCGGCGGCATCCACAGGGGCCGCAGCGTGCGCCGCCAGCTCCGGTGCACTTCCGGACCGTAGTCCCTCGCCTTGCGCACGTCGACAGCGGTCAGCCCTGCGAGTTCGGCCACACGGGCGTAGCGATCCGGATCCACGGCCACCGCCAGCGCCGCGATGCTGAACGCGCGCCGCGCGTCGTTGTCGTGCTCGCCATTCACCGGCCAATCGGCGCGGGCCACCTGCCGGGCCTCGATCATCAGCGAGGCCACGCGGGCACGGAGCACCGGCTCCGCACGCGCCGGCAGGTGGTGCACCAGGAAGTGCGTGGCGAAGGCGTCGGCGAGCGTCTCTTCGTTCGCCAATACCGGCAGATCGAATTCCCGCACCAGCGCGTGCCCGAGCTCGTGCAGCACCACGTGCAGCAGGACGTCGTTCGCGAATGGCGTCAGGTGCACGTCTGCCGGCCCGGACGCTGGCGCGCGTTCGTCCGGCGGACTCTGTGGCAGCGGGACCTGCCCGGGCAGGGGCGCGTGGTCACAGTTGCAGTGCCGATAACGCGCGACGGCGGCAACCAGCATCGCTCGATCCTTGGCGAACCGGCGCGCCGCGGCCAACAGCAGCGCGTTTCCATCCGCGGCGCGCCCGGTCTCCGCCTCGAGGAACTCCCGCACCTCGGCCTCGTCGACCTCCAGCCCCAGCGTCAGTGCATTGGACAGAACGTCCCGCATCTGCCCCGGCTTCGAGAGATCGATTTCGCAGCCAGGCATGGTGGGGGGCAGGAGTTCGACCTGGGTGCGCGCGGGAGCACCGCAGGCCAGCGCCGCCGTGAGGGCCAGCAATGCGGGCCTCGCCAACCTTCGGGAATGCTCGAGCATGGTAGGAGTCCTCGGGGTCAGCGGCTACCGACGGGCCGCGGGCGCGAAGCGGAGGTCGGACCGCTGTGGCCGGTCACGCAACCCCATCGTAGCGAGCGAGCGCGAAAGTCGCCGAGCGAAAAGCCGCGCCCGCCGGCGCGATGAAGGAACCGGCAGGAACCGATGAAAGCTCGTCGCCAACGCGAGTTCACGCCCTGGTCGCGATTGCGCCGTGCCCGCGTGGTCCTAGGCTCAGCAGCGGTTCATCGCCGATCGGTTGTTCCGCGGCCCGAGCCAGACCAATGACCTGAACCTGTCGCCGGTCAGCGTCGCGTTCGCCGCCAAGGCTGCCATGCCGCATCCCTACGCGATGCCGAGCCCGCAGCAGGCGTTCGACATTCGTGCAGTTCTGCGTCGCCTGGTACTCGACCGGCAGCGCTGAAGCGGCGGCCCCGACAACCGGATCGACGTCACTTCGATGCGGGGGCAGGTTCGCCGTCCGGAGCCGCTCCGGCATCGGCCTTCGGCGGACTGCTCGCCTCGATCGGCCTGGTGCCCGGCAGGTTCTCCCGGCGGATCGCCTCGGTCAGGCGCTCGCTCTGGCCGCTGTAGTCGCCGTACCAATTGTAGTCACCGTCCGACCTGGCAGTCGCCAGCAATCGGCCCCCGCGCACCCACCAACACTTCAGTTCGATATGGCTGCTGAAGTGCAGCAGGTTCGGGAACTCGGGCTGCCACTTCCAGTCGCGGTTGTAGATGACGACGTATTGGACGCCATCGAACTTGTCCTTGTCGGCGTCTTCGATCTTGAAGCCCTGCGACTGGATGCCGTGCTTGTACTTGCTCAGGGTCTTCTCGTCCATCGAGTCCATCGCGTTGATCACGCCAATCCCGCTGGCACCGAAGATGTCGAGGATCTCCTTGTCGCGACCACGCAGCGCGGTGTTTTCCGGGATCAACATGCAGCGGACCTTCTTGCCCTCGTCTTGCTGTGCCTTGATGGCGGCGAGGAAATCCGGTTCGTCGTTACAGTAGATCCCTGCCGTTGCCCGTGCCGAGGCGGCGCCAGCGGCGCACGACTGCAGCGCAGCGACCATCAGCACGAGACAGCAGAGAAACAGCTTGGAAAGCAGTGCGGGCATGTTGTTCGGATCTGGTTGGGTCAGCGGGAGTGAGTGCCGGAACGGGCGATGTCGCGGGTGATGCTGTCGCGGATCGCGGGGATCAGCTCGGACCAGGTTCGCCCTGGCTTGTCCTCGTGCCGGATGCGCTCGATCAGTTTCTGCCACGCGGCGCGCAGACGAGCCGCAGGGTCGGGGACCTCGGTGCCGTCGGTGAGTCCCACCTGGTAGGGCACCCCGATCTCGGCCTGGTCCACGTTGCGGCGCAGCCGCAAGAACGGGTGGGCGACCTCAGGGCGCGCCGGGGCAGGACCGACGAACAGTTCGAGCGTGTAGGCAGCGGTCGCGGGATCGTCGACCAACGTCAGGCCGAGGGCGCGAAAGTGCTGGAGGAAGAACGTGCGCAGCGCCGGCAGGTGCTGGGTGGCCTCGAGGTGCGTCGAGTCGATCGCGAACGCAATGCTGTCCGGGGCGACGGCAGGCAGCACCCGGATGGTCTTCTCGACGTGTTGATCGGCGCGACCCTCGCCGACGGCGATGGTGACCGTGCGGGCACCGACGCCGGAGGTCGGCAATGGCACGACGAACTCGACCGAGCCGTCCGACGCAGCGGGCGTGGCCTGCACGACCTCGCCGTCGAGCAGGCAGCGGCACACGACCAGTTCCGGGGCGTCGTCCGGATCGGCAATGCGGGCCCGCGCGCGCAGGGTGCTGCCGGCGCGAACTTCGACGGCCGGCACCTCACCGCAGACGACGGCCAGGGCCGTGACGGTTGGTGGATGGTCGATGCCGCGGATCTGCACTTCGGTACGCGACTCGGATCTGGCAGTGCCGAGCGTGGCCGTCCAGACCACCGTCGCGGTGACGTCCTTCTTGCTCGGCTTGGCGACCAGTTCGTAGCGCGCCGAGACTTCGGCGACCTGGCGCACTTGGAGGTGAAGCTCGCCATCGGACACCTGCGCCAACACGGACGCCGTCCTCGGCAGCACATCGACGCTCAGTTCCTGGCCGGTTCCGGCGTCGATGCGCAGGGTCTTCGGGGCGCCGATATCGATCGTAGGTGCCGGATCCTGCTTTTCTGACGGGGGGGTGACGGCATCGACCGGCGCCGCGACGGGCAACCTCCCGGAGGGGCCTGATCCAGCGGCGCCCGCTGCGGCGACCGGCGGTTCGACGGGAGGATTGGACGGGGTGATCCGGCCCGTCGTCGGGCCGCGGTTCAGCAGCAGGACGGCGGCCGCCGCCCCCACCACGACGGTTGCCGCAACGGCCTTGGCCACCAGATGCTTCGGGCCTGGCGGGGCCGGCACGACTCGGTCCTGGACTTCGTCGGTCGGCGACGTCCGGCGATCGATCAGCCCCGATGGCTGCCGCTCCGGCTGCTCGAGGCCGGCGTCGACCTGCATCCGCAGCATCGAGAAGTGCGCCGGGCGGTACCGTTCAGCGTTGGCGTCGGCCAGAGTGCGCAACGTGATGCCCGCGGTCGCCTCGCGCAGGTGAAGGAGCAGTTCCTCGGCATCGCCGAAGCGGTCGTCCGGCTCCGGGGCGGTTGCCTTCGCGAGCGTCGCGGCGATCGCAGGCGGCAGTTGCACGCCGAACTCCGCGAGGTCGGGGAACGCGTTCGCCCGCGCGATCGCCTCGCGAACGTCACCACGCTGCGCCGGCGCGATCACGCTCCTGCCGACCAACAGGTAGGCCAGCGTGGCGCCGAGGGCGAACACATCCGAGGCCGGCCCGGCGTGTTGGGCACCGCGGAACAACTCCGGCGCCATGTAGCCGACCGTCCCCATCACGGTGTCCTCGAGGGTGAGGCCGATGGCGCCCGGGCGCGTGACCTTGGCGATGCCCAGGTCGGCGACCTTGACGGCACCCGACGCCGCGATCAGGATGTTGCCTGGCTTGAGGTCGCGGTGCCAGATGTGGCTGCGGTGCGCTTCCACGACGCCGCTGGTGGCGGCGAGCAGAATGGCCAGGGCTTGACCGAGATCGAGGCGGCCGCCGAGCCGCGCGACGCGGTGGGTGAGATCCTCGCCGTTGACGAGTTCCATCACCAGGTAATGCACGTCGCCGGCTTCGCCGTGGGCATGGACCTGGACGAGGTGTTCGGAGGCGATCCCAGCCAGCGCGACGCCTTCCTGGCGGAACCGCTCGGCGTCGCGTTCGTCTTCGGGGCGCCGGAGTTTCACGGCAACCCAGCGCTCGAGGCGGTGATCGAAGCCGAGGTAGACCCGCCCCATGCCCCCGACGCCGATCGGCTCCACCAACAGCACGTCACCCAGCGCCGCGAACTTGCCACGGTGAGGGAGGTTCACCAGCAAGGTGTCGGTCGGGTCGATGACCCCGGGATGCGTGCGATTCATGTGGGTTGCAACGTCGCTGGACGGCGATGCGTTGCGCAGACTTCGGATCTGGGGAACGGCCGCTGACACCAGACCCACCCCTGGGACGGGTTACAAGACCCTATCCGCGGTCGAAACCCGCTGGCGACGCCTTGGACGAGGGCGGAAACTGCCGTCTAGATCGAAGTGCCTGGCGGCGACGGAACTGTATGGCGCTGGCAGGGCTCCGGCAATCCCGAGCCAGCGGGCTTGGCCGGCTTCCCGAGTCGGGAAGCATCGTCACCGGTCCACGGCACCGGGCCGAGGCGATGCGGCCCCACGCCCGGGGTCGAAGCTCAGGATGCCGCATCGAGGCTCATTGCGGCGCCGGTCGCGCGACGCCAGGTCGGCGAATGCCGAGAACACCAGCTCTTCGGTCGGCGACTTCCATGGCAGCGCCTGATCGCAGCCGTCGGACTCCAACCATCGGCCCGTCGTCCATCCGTAGAGCCTGGGGTACTCGGGCCCGAATGGTGACGGTGCAAATTCAGGAACCCTGAGCGGCGAATGGCAGGCGGACGGCAGCACCAACAGGGCGAGGGTCGAGGCGAACATGGGCGGCCGCAAGCCCGCAAGGAACCGGGTCGTCGGGAACGACGCCATGACCAGCCCGAGGCTGCTGCGGATTCCGGTGTCGGGAATTCCGGTCACTACCCCAGCGGCAGCGTGAACGCCGACGTAATCGCCACCGTCATGCAGCCGATCCAGACAGTCCACGTCCCTGCCTCCGGCGCGGGATCCTCGACGAGGACAGCATGAGCAATCGCCCGCCAGAACCACTCGATCGACGCCAGTTCCTCGGCGACTGCGCCCGTCTCGCCGCCGGGACGGTGTGCTGCCCCATCGTCACGGCCGGTGCGGATCAGCCGCGCGAACTGCTGACCGAGCTGATCGAAGTGCTGACCGCAGGTGATCGGGACACCGCGCTGCATCGCGTCGCGATCGAGCTGCGCGCGGCGCCGTGTCACGACATCGCACTCGACGCGGTCGCGGTCGCCGCGGCGATGCGCATCCGCAGCGACGTTCCGGCCTTCAACCACATCGCCCTGGCGACACACGCCGTCCGTCAGCTGCTGCCCGACGTCGAACCGGCGGTCGCGGACCGCCGCGTGCTGTGGCTGGTCGATCGGCTGTATCGCGACGGCGGCTGGCGACAACCTGCTCTGGCTCCCGGCCAGGCGAACGCCAATGCGGCGGCGACCGCGTTGCGCGCCGCGCTCGATGACTGGCAGACCGATGCCGCCGAACAGGCCGTCGCCACGTTCGCCGCGGCGACGACACCGGCGGCATGCTTCGACGTGCTGCGCGAGTACGGGTTGCGCTGCCACCAGAACCTCGGGCACAAGGCGATCTACACCGCCCTGCTCGCCGAACTGCTGCCGCGGCTGCCGCCCGCGCAACAGGTGGTGATGCTGCGTTCGCTGGTGCGCAGCTTCATGATCCACGGGCGCTCCGAACGTGGAGTGACGTTCGCGGCCGCGCGCGAGGCCGTTGCCGACCTGCCGGCCGGCGGCGTGGCCATCGCCGACGCCACGGCGCGCGCCGACATGCTGGCGGCGCTGCGCGGCAACGACCCCGCCAACGCGATGCGCCAGGCGGCCCGCTCGTGGCGGCGCGGTATCACCCCGGCGGCGCTGTGGGACTGCGTGCTGCTGACCGCTGCCGAAACCAGCGTGCACGACGGCGGCGACGCGGCGCTGCACGCGGTGACGTCGGCCGAGGCGATGCTGCGTCTTGCGCGGCGCGGCGGCACGCCCGCCGAACAGGCGTTGCCGCTGGTGCAGGCATCGGCCTGGCAGGTGCTGTTCCGCCGCCGTGGCAACCCGCCACCGCTGGATACCGTCGCGGTCGGCGACATCGCCATGCCATCTGGTGCGACGTGGCTCGAGCGATGCCTCGACACGACGGCTGGTTCACCCCGTGATCGGACGGTGCGGGTGTTCGCCTTGACCGCCGCGCAACGCGTCGAGTTCTCCAGGCAGTTGCGCACGCACGTCGCGGCCGCCGCGACCGACGTCCACCACGTCAAGCTGGGTGCCGCAGTGCTCGAACTGCTGCCGCAGGCCGCCGTGATCACCGCTCCGGCGCTGCTCGCGGCCGCGCTGCAGCACGTGCCGGAACCCGGACCGCTGGCGCCCGAACTGACGCAACTGCCAGCGCGATGACCAGTCGGTGATCGGGCGCAGCCCTCGCGTTGACGTCGATCTGGGCGAGTTCGATCGAGTCCATGCGACGATCGTCCGCCGCGCGCCCGCTGCGGCGGCCAGGCCGCTCACTGCCAGATCTCGAGCGCGTCCAGATCGTCCATCTTGGCGAGATCGAACGGGAACGAGCGATCCGTGCGCAGGCCCAGCACCTCCGCGGCCAGGACGATCCTCGGCGGCACCGTCGTCGTCGGCGATGGATTGGTGGGCGGCATCAGGATGTCGCCGGGCATGATCGGAATGCCCTGGGCATCGAGCGAGCCGACGATCTGCGAGTCGCGCGTCACCGAGAAGAAGACCTGATCCATCGCATATGGGAACGCATAGGGCCCGGACAACGGCCACAGCAGCGCGAAGATGTTGTTCTCGGTCGGGATGTTCGACGGAATGGTGTACGATGGCCACGGCAGCGTGCCGGCCGCCGCCTGGTAGCCGGTCACCACGTTCTCGAACACGACCAGCGCGTCGACGTCGTCGCGGCCATCGTTCAGACCGAGCTGCCACGGGAACATGTAGACTCGCGTTCCCGCCGGGAACGGCGGATTGGTGCCATTGTTCGCCGCTGTCGGCAGGTGCCAGAAGACGTGCGCGCCACCATAGCCATAGGTGGCGGCACTGGCCTGATCGAGCGTGAAGAACGTCAGCGCTTGCACGTTCGGGGAACTCGGACTTGCCGGGTGGAACGCGATGCCATCGAGGTCATCGCCCGGTTGCCGCTGCTCGATCAGTCCGAAGCCCGGAAACGCCGTCGCGCCGACATTGCCGTCGCCGTCGACATCGAGGGCATTGCCCAGCACCGGCGCGCCCGGCAACTGTGGCAGGGACAGCGTCGGCGTGATGAAGATGTCCGCCGCAGCCTCGCCCGCCCGCGCCTCCCGCGGCAATGCCCCGATGGGCTCGCCCAGACTCGCCGCGTCCACCGAGAAGCACCAGGTCGCCGCTCCCGTGGTCAGATGCTGCCGTTCCCACGTGACCTTGACGATGTACGACATGTCATCCAGCTCGACCCGCGGCGACCAGGACGGCTGACTGAGGTTGGGCGGACCGCCGGGCAGCGGCCCCTTGACGATCGGCAGCTGATTGCGGCCGACGAGGCATTGACCGAACCAGTTGGCCGGCAGGCTGGCATTGTATGGCGTCAGCAACACGCCAGACGAGATCGGCAGCGTCGATGGCGCCGAGCCGGGCTGGTCGATCGAACGGCTGGCGCCGTCGAGCGACAGCGCGACGCGGGTGGAGCCCCAGATCTGGGCATGTGCGATCGGCAGCAGGAACGGGGACAGCGCCGCAAGGCGCAGCAGAGTCGATGAGGTTGCCATTCGGCCCGCTGGTGTCCGCCAAACTCGCGTGTGGTGGCCGAAATGTCGGCGTTCGTTCGCGAACGCGGCCGCTTGCGAGCGCTGCGGCCGCTGGCATCGATCGCCGGCGCCGGCGTGCCCGCACGATTGCTTTCCGCTGCGGCATCGCCTGAGATCTGGCCATGGTCCCGACCGCGCCCGTCGCCGTCGAACAGCACGACCGCATCGCGGTCGTCCGGCTGCAGCACGGCAAGGTCAACGCCCTCGACGTCGAACTGGCCGCGGCGCTGACGGCCGCGGTCGCGGCGGCCGAGTCCTCGACCACCGCCGATGCCCTCGTGATCACCGGTCAGGGCCGCGCGTTCTCGGCCGGCGTCGATCTCGTGCGCTATGTGCGGGAAGGCGCCGATTACGCCGACGCGCTCCTCACCGCAATCGACGTGATGTTCGTGCAGGTCTTCCGCTGCCGTCTGCCGACGGTCGCAGCGGTGAACGGCCACGCGCTCGCCGGGGGCCATGTGCTCGCCTGCGCCTGCGATCTACGCGTGATGGCCGAGGGCCAGGGCAAGGTCGGCGTACCCGAACTGGCCGCGGGCGTGCCCTTCCCGTGGCTGGCCCTCGAACTCGTGCGCCACACGACCCCCGCGCACCAGCTGGCCGAGCTCGTCGCGCTCGGCGAGACATTTCCCGCCGCCGCCGCTCACGCCCGCAACCTCGTGCATGCCCTCGTGCCGGCGGCCCAGCTGCTGCCGCAAGCAATCGCGCTGGCTCGCCGTCTCGCCGGAAACGGCGGCCCCGCGTTCGCCCTGCAACGCGAACAGCTGCGCGAGCCGATCCTGCGCGATCCCGCCCGCGCTGTCCACGACCAGCGGGTGCGCGCGATCTGGCGGGCACCGGAAACCCGCCAGCGCGTCGAGCGGTATCTCGCGCACCTCGCCGCCAGGTCGTGAACGACCGGATGCGCAACGGCGATCCCGAGCCTGGCCCAGTCGACAGCAGCCGGCGCCGACTCAGTCCACCAGACACGCCGCGGCGAACGACCCGAGCATCGCCCAGGACCGCAGACCCGCCTTCTCGTCGTAGCCCATGCCGCTGCTCTTGTCGTTCCCGGCCGCCTTCACGGTGAAGCTGGGCACCGCGCCGCCGTGCGTCACGAACTGCCAGTCGACGCCGGCCGTGCGCATCTCCTGCTGGAAGTCGGGCACGCTGCCAACCCGCTGGTCCTCGGCACCGTGGAACACCATCTCGCGCGCCCGCACCTCGCCGGCCTTCGCGGGCAGCGGCGTCGTCAGGTTGCCGTGGAAGCTCGCGACGCGACGGACGCCGGGCATGCCGGCGCGCGCACGCATCTTGTCGCGATCGCCCAAGAACTGGCGGCGGTCAGCAGCGACGCGGCGGCGATGACGGGTGTGCAGCGCCGCCCGTGCGGGCTCCGGTCAGCTGGTCGCGGCGTCCTTCAGCTTCTTCATCGGCCGCACCTTGACCTTCACGGTCGCAGGCTTGGCGGCGAACACCGTCTCCAGCCCGGTGAATGGGTTGATGCCCTTGCGCTTGGGCTTGGCCGGCACGTTCACGACCATGACCTTCAGCACGCCGGGAAGCACGAACTTGCCAGCACCCTTCTTGTTGATCGAGGCGTGGATCGCGCCTTCGAGCGCCGACATGACTGCCTTGACGTCCTTCTTGGCGACGCCGCTCACGCTGGCAAGGTGCGTCGTCAGCGCCGACTTGCTCAACACCTGCTTGATCGGCTTGCCGGCGGCCGTCGCCGAATCGGACTTGTTCGCCTTCTTGGAGTTCTGTGCCACTGGGAAATCGCTCCTCTGACCGTTGTTGGAGACATGCGGACGACCCCGGGCCGAAGCTCGGACCCGACAAGGCGTCCAGGGCGGCAGCGTAGCGGGCCAACCGACGGGAATCTTCCATGGGCTTTGCACGCCGCAGCAATCTGACCTCGCCGACGCGGCCTGGCCGACATCGGAACTCCGAGCCGGCAGCCGTCAGGCGCGCGGTCCGCCTCCGGAGAGTGCTTCGAACCCGCGGGCTCGGCACAATCGTCGTTCCATGCCGCCATGCGCGGCCAGACGCCATCGCCATGAGATCCACGAACCCCGCGCGCCATCCCCTGCTGGTTGCTCTCGTGTTGGCCTCGGCTGCGCCACAAGCCTTCGCCCAGGACTCCTTGCCCGACCCCGACGGCAAACCCGCGAACCTCAGCGAACCGGTGCAGGTCTACATCCTGCTGGGCCAGTCCAACATGCTGGGCTTCGGCAAGGTCCAGGGCGGCCAGGGCTCGCTCGAGGTCGCGGTGAAGGCGAAGGGGCTCTACCCCTGGCTCGTCGACGACGATGGCAAGTGGACCGAACGCCAGGACGTCCGCAACGTACGCGTCATGGGCAGCGGCACGGGCCCGATGAAAGTCCACCAGAACGAGTTCCTCACCGTCAACGATGGCAAGATCGGACCCGAGGTCGGCATCGGCCACCGCCTGGGGCATGCCATCGACAAGCCGGTACTGCTGCTGAAGAGCTGCATCGGCAACCGTTCGCTTGGCTGGGACCTCCTGCCGCCGGGCTCCGAGCGCCATGAGTACGACGGCAAGATCTACGCGGGGTACAAGGACTCGCCGGACTGCTGGGACAAGGGGACCGAACCCAAACCGATCCAGTGGTACGCCGGCATGCAGTACGACGGCGACATCGCCCGCTGCAAACTGGTGCTGGAGAAGCTCGGCGAGTACTACCCCGGCGCGAACCGCTACGAGATCGCCGGCTTCTTCTGGTGGCAGGGCGACAAGGATCGCTACCAGGACGCGCACGCCCACAAGTACGAGGCGAACCTCGTCCGCCTGATCGAGCAACTGCGCAAGGACTTCGACGCCCCGAAGGCGAAGTTCGTGCTGGCAACGCTGGGCCAGACGGCGAAAGGTGCCGCGAGCAACGATGGCCTGATCCTCGAGGCGATGCTCGCGGTCGATGGGAAGTCCGGGAAGTACCCTCGGTTCGCCGGCAACGTCGCCACGGTCTACAGCCACCCGCTGTCCAAGGGCGGCGCCTCGAACGACCACTACGGCGGCAACGCCGAGACCTACATGAACATCGGCGAAGCGATGGGCAAGGCGATGGTCGAATTGCAGCAGCAGTGACGCGGGTGTGGCGAGGCGGGCGGTTCCCGGCGCAGCACGATCACCGGCCGACTTCGGGATCCAGGATCGACACACAGTGCTCCTGCGCGCAGCGACGGCCACCCGAAGCCGGCTTCGCAGGTGGCAGACGATGGCCGCGCCGCCGTCGCCGGCACCGACCAGCGGGCTGCCCAAGCCCGGCGCCGCGACTTCAGGCACGACCGACACGCCATTTGGCGGATGCCCGGCACCGATCGGCGCCGTACGCTGTCGACAACCATGCAACCGACCGAATGGATCTGGCGAGACGGCGAGTACGTGCCCTGGGCCTCGGCGACCACCCACGTGATGTCGCACGCGCTGCACTACGGCTCAGCCGTGTTCGAGGGCATCCGCGCCTACGCCACCCCACACGGCCTGCGCTTCTTCCGCCTCGACGCCCACATCCAGCGCCTGCTCGAATCGGCGCGCGCGTACTGCATGCCGATGCGCTGGACCCAGACCCAGCTCGAACAGGCCTGCCGCGAACTGGTCAGCAAGAACGCGATGACCCAGGCCTACGTCCGCCCGCTGACCTATCGCGGCTACGGCACCATGGGCCTCGATCCCACCAACTGTCCGGTCGAGACCATCATCGCCACGTGGGATTGGGGCAAGTACCTGACCGCCGGCAAAGCCGCGGACGAAGGCATCGACGTCTGCGTGTCGAGCTGGCAACGCGTCGCGCCCAACACCCTGCCGGCGATGGCCAAGGCCGCCGGCAACTACCTCAGTTCGCAGTTGATCCGCCTCGAGGCCAAACGGAACGGTTATGCCGAAGGCCTCGCGCTGTGCGCCGACGGCACCATCAGCGAAGCGTCCGGCGAGAACGTGTTCCTGATCAAGCACGGCGTCATCTACACCCCCGACCACAGCAGTTCGATCCTGCTCGGCATCACTCGCGACTCGGTGATCGCGCTGGCGCGGTACCTCGGCTACGACGTCCGGGAAGCACGGCTGCCGCGCGAGATGCTGTATGCCGCCGATGAGGTGTTCCTGACCGGCACCGCGGCCGAGGTGACGCCGGTCCGCTCGGTCGATCGGATCCAGGTCGGCAATGGCAAGGCCGGGCCAGTCACGAAGGCGGTCCAACATGCGTTCTTCGGCCTGTTCGACGGCACCACGCCAGATCGATGGTCGTGGCTTGGATAGACACAAGATACCTCCATAAAATGACTTGTGGCATTCTGGAGCAACCAACGGCACGCTGCGGTCACAGCGGCGGCAATCGCCCGTTCTGTTCCCTAGCATGCCCGTTGCTGCCATGACCCAAGACCTCGACCCCGTGCTGCGTAGAGCCCGCCAGGGCGACGCCACGGCGCTCGATCATCTGTTGCTGCACGAACAGGAGTTCCTGGCCGCCCAGGTCCAACGCCAGCTCGATTCCTCGCTGCGCAGTCTGCTCGAACCCGAGGACGTGCTGCAGGAGACCCGTCTGCGGGTCGTGCGCAGCATCGGGCATGCTGACTTCGACACCCTGGGTTCGTTCCGCGGCTGGCTGACGACGATCGTCCGCAATGTCGTGATCGACCTGCGTCGGCGGCATCTGGGCACGCGGAAGCGCGGCACCGCGGTGTCGCTGGAAGCCAACACCGCCACCAGCCAGAGCGGCATCACCACGTCGCTGCGCGATCGCGTCAAGGACGACGAACCCGGCCCGTCGTCGATCGTCCGCCGCAAGGAGGACGCCTCGCTATTGCATCGAGCGATCGCGCAATTGAAGCCGCACCACCGCGAGATCCTGCAGTTGGTGCAGTTCGAACGGCTGCGCCTGACCGACATCGCGGTCCGCACCGGGCGCAAGCCGAGCACTGTGCGCAAGGAACTCGAACGAGCCATCAAGGCCTGCCGGCAGATCCTCGACGGGATGCAAGGCAAGTCGGGAACGGCCTGAGTCACGCCATGAGCGACGAACGGCTCGACGACGCGCTGGCCGAATGGCTCGACCTGCGCGCCAGCGGCCAGGCGCCGGATCCGGCGGCGTTCGCGGCTCGCCATCCCGACATCGAAGGCGAGTTGCTCGAGACGCTGTCGACGATGGCCGATCTCGACGCGTTGCACGGCGCGGCGCCGGTCGAACGGACCGTCATCGCCGACGGTATCGAGTACGAGGTCGAGCGACTGCTCGGCCGCGGCGGCATGGGCGAAGTACACCTGGCGGTCGATCCGGAGACCCGGACCCGGGTCGCCATCAAGGTGCTGACCGCGCCGTTCGCGCACGATGCCGAGCGCCGGGCCCGCTTCGAGCGCGAAGTGCTGCTGGGTCGGCGGCTGCAGCATCCGGGAATCGTCGCCGTCCGCGCCCGCGGCTCCTGGAACGGCCTGCCGTGCCTGGTCATGGACTATGTCGCCGGCGTCGATCTCGGGCAGGTGCTGAGCCATCTGCGCCAAGAGCCGCCCGGCAGTCTGCAGGATTGCGATCTCAGCGCGCATGTGCGCCGGCTGCTCGACGACCGCCCCGACGACGGCACGTCGTCGCCACGCAGTCACGAACCGCTCGGCCGGCTGGGCTACTACGGCGCCATCGCCCGCCTCTGCGCCAGCCTGGCCGAAGCGCTGCAGCACGCCCACGACCATGACATCGTCCACCGCGACGTCAAGCCGCAGAACGTGCTGATCGACGGCGATCTGCAGCCGCGGCTGCTCGACTTCGGACTGGCGGTCGGCAAGCAGGACCCATCGCTGTCGCGGTCCGGCGACCAGATCGGCACGCTGCACTACATGAGCCCGGAGATGGTCCGGGCCGGCGCCACGCGCGTCGACTGGCGCACCGACATCTACTCGCTCGGCGTGACGCTGTACGAACTGCTGACCCTGAGCCTGCCGTTCTCGGGGCCATCGTCGCCAGCGGTGATCCGCAGCATCGAACGCGATCCGACCCCGTGGCCGCGGCGGCGCAATCCGGACATCCCGGAGGAACTGCAGGGCATCGTGCTGCGGGCGCTGAGCAAGCGCCCCGAGCAACGGTATGCAACCGCCGGCGAGATGGCCGCCGATCTGCGTCGGTTCTTGAGCTTCGAACGCGTGCACGCCCGCACGCCCGGACCGCTGAAGCGCGTCGGCCATTGGCTGGTCCGTCACCGGAAGTCGCTGGTCGTCGCCAGCGCCATCGCGATCACGGCCCTGACCGGCTTCACGGTCGCCGCTGCCGAACGCGAACGCGAGCGCGAGCGCCTGTTGATCGCCGCCGACGAAGCGGCAGCCAATGGTCAGAAGAACCTGGCGATCCGCAACCTGGAGTTTGCCAACGGCCTGCGGCCCGAGCCGCGGATCGAGCGCCGCATCCGCCATCTGCAAGGCGAACGGGAAGTGCAACTGCGCGGCGTGCCGGCCGGTACGCGGATCCGGGCTACCAGGATGGGTGGGCGCCCAGGCGAGACCGAGGAGCAACTGCACGAGTTCGTCGCCAGCAGCGCCGACCCGACGTTCGACTTGCCGCCCGGCGACTATCGACTGTTCGTCGATGCTGGTCCGATCGGTCTGGCCGAGCCGTTCGTGATCCTCGGTGCCGAGGACCCGGTCGTGGTCGACGTGAAGTTGGTCGCGGATCTCGAGGCTCTGGCCGACATGGTGAAGATCCCGGTCGACCAGGCCCAGGTCGGCCAAGGCGAGGTCGCCAACCTCCCGTCATTGCCAGCGCAGACGCTGACGGCACCCGCGTTCTGGCTCGATCGGCACGAGGTCACCAACGGCGAGTATGCGAGGTTCTGCGCGGCGACGTCGCACGTGCCGCCGCCGCATTGGCAGGGCGCGACGCCGCCCGCCGCCCTGCTCGACGTGCCGGTCACGCACGTCAGCTGGTTCGACGCAACGGCCTATGCCGCCTGGGCGGGCAAGCGGCTGCCGACCAGCCTCGAGTACGAGATCGCCGTTCGCGGCAGCAGTGGTCAGCGGTTCCCGTGGGGCGGCGATCGGACCGACATCGATGCCGCGCTGGCACCGCCGCGGACGACGGCGCGGCTCGATCAGGCCGAAGTGCCACAGCGATCGGCAGCCCAGGCCGGCGACGACGAGACCGAGCAGGGGGTCGTGCACCTGGCCGGCAATGTCCGCGAGTGGACCAGCGACCTGTTCTCGCTCCGCAACCGGACGCCACTGCCCGGCCAGCCATTGCCCCACGGCGAACGCGTGGTCCGCGGCAACAGCCACCGCGACAGCATCGACGACTTCACCTGCCTCGTCGAACATCCGTACTTCCCGGAGGCCTTTGCCTCGAATGTCGGGTTCCGGTGTGCCCGTAGTGGCCGCTGAAGCGATACTGCCGCCCTCCTGTTCCGGAGCAAGCCATGACCGAAGCCGAATCCTCGCGTTCGAAGAAACACGGCAAACCCGACAAGGGCGGCGGCAAGCCGAACCCCCGGCCCGCCCCACAGCTGCACCAATCGCTGGTCAGCATCGATCTGCGCAACCTCGCGGCGGCCAGCCCGACGCCGCCAATGATCGAGGAACTGCTCGCCCGGATCACCAAGGAGCTGCGGCGCTGCGGTGAACGCCCGAGTTCGACTCCGGCAGCCCGCATGGCGGCAGCACCATCGCCGATCTCAGGCGGTCGCATCCCGCCGATCGGAACCGGCGGTGGCGGTGGCGGTGGCACGGATGACGAACGCCTGCTCGAGGGCTGCACGCTGACGTCGGTCCGCTACGAGTACGTGGTGCAGAACGGCGTGGCCCGGTGGGTCCGCGTCGAGCAGTACACCTGCCCGAACGGCCAGACGTACGAACAGCGGATCTGACTGGTCGCTGCACAACACCAACGGTGCCGGCGCTACGACCGGCCACGAGGCTCCATGACCAGAACCGCCCTCGCGTGGTTGTGCTGCGCGCTGCCGATCGCGGCGCAGACGGCCGTCGTCAGTCCCCCAGCTTGCGAACTCACGACCGTCGGCCCCGCCGGTTGGCGCCAGCGGCTGGGTCCAACCAATCTCGGCAGCCTGCTCGCCTCCGCTGCCGGTCGCGCTTTGTGGAGCGACGGCGCCGAGCAGCTCGAGGGCATCTGGCGCCACCTGCTGGGCGTCGAGGGCGCGGCCTTCGCGGCCGCACGACAGCGGCTGCTCGACTACGGCGGCACGGTGCACGTTGCCCTGCGCCTCGTCGGCGATCGACGGCACCAGCCGATGACCGCTGCCATCGCGTTCGGCCCCGACGGCCGCACCGACATGGCCGCACTGACGGCGGATCTGCGTTCGCTGCTGGCCGGACTCGCGGAGCAACCGTGGCAGACGATCACGGTCGGCGACGTCGAAGTGCAGAGCATCACTCGCGATCAGGAGACCCTGCTGGCGCCGTGGCTGCACGACGGCCGCATCCTGATGGCGATGACACCCGCAGCCGACCTCGCCGCCGCGCGCGCCGAAGTGCTGGCCATGCCGGCGCCATCGGCCCTGCGGCCGGACGCGCTGGCGATGTCGCTCCGTTTCGACATGCCGGCGATCCTCGCCGCGACGAACGCAGGCAACAACGCGAAAGAACTCGCCGCCCTGGGTGCCAACGCGCTGCGCACCATCGAACTGCACTGCGGCGCGGCCGGCCCACACATCGTCCTGGAGCCGAGGCTCGTGTTCGGCGATGGCGATCGCGGCCTGCTCGGCGCGCTGTTCCCGGCCGCCAAGGCACCGTCGACGTTCCTGATTCCGATGCCGACCGAAGCGTCGTGGAAGGCCGGACACGTCGACCTCGTCGCACTGTGGCTCGCCGGCGAGAAGCTGGTCGCGGCGTTCTCGGACGAACCCCCCGAGGCGGTTCGCAAGAAGTCGGTCGACGAACTGGGCATCGACCCGATCGACGACATCCTGGCGTTCGCGGCGACCGACTACCTGCTGACCGGCGCCTTCGACCGATTGCTGGACGGTGGTGCGGCCGACGTTACTGTTCGCGATGCGGCTGCGCGACGACGCGAAGTTCAGGACCGGCTTCACGACGCTGCTGGACAGGTCGAAGCCGTTCCTGCAACGCGAGGCGACGACCACGCATGCCGGCATCGAGATCTGGCGGTACGGCGGCATGTTCACCGGTGATCTGCTGATCGCGGTCGGCAACGGCATGTTGCTGTGCGGTCACGGCGACGGCGCCGAAGCGGCGATCCACGCCCGGCTGGATGCCGCCGGTGCGAAAGCAGGCGCCCCGGCGAGCGCTCCCACCCTGCCGTGGCCCGATCTGGCCCGCTACGCGCCGGCCGGAGGCAACGGTGCCGCGCTCGCCGATGTGCCGTTGGCACTGAAGATGCTGTCGGTGTTCGGCGACATGGCCGAGGAGATGCTGCCGTTCCCGATCGACGCGATGTCCAAGTTGCGCGATGACGAGGAGCTGGCACGGATCACCGCGGCGCTGCGCGAACACCATCTCGATCGGGTTCGCACACTGACCGGCCACGACGGCACGACGTGGCGCTTCCGGCTGCTGTGGTGACCGCGAGCTAACGCGGCGCCGCCGCCGGCACCGGCAGTCGCCGAGCCTGCTGGCAGAACTCCCAGATCGCCCGCGATGCCGCGAAGGGGAACGGCGCATCGGCCAGCGCGCGGCGCGTGCCACCGGGCCAGGAATGGCCGCCACCCTGCAGCGTGACCACCTGCAGGCGCACGATCTCCTGGGTGCCGGGAACCGCGCGTTCCCACGACTCGATGCGCACCTTGCCGTCGGCCTGGACCTTCGGCTCGCCGGCCAGACCGTTGCGCGCCCGGTAGTACTGCACGGCCGCGGCCACCGAGGCATCGACCCGGTTGCCGGCACGACCGACCGCTTGCTTGGGCCGCCCGCCGTCGTAGAGCACGTGCTCGTCGGCGGTGCCGTGCACGATCAGCACGTGGATCGGCGACCCCGGATCGACGTCCGTGCTGTTCATCGCACCGGCGACGCAGGCGACCGAGGCGAACACGTCCGCCGCCTCGCGTGCCAACCGATGACACATCATCGCGCCGTTGCTGTGCCCGACCGCGTGGATCCGCACGGGATCGATCGCGACGCGGCGCGCGACATCGGCGACCACCGCGCGCAGGAAGCCGACGTCATCGACCTGCCTGGTCGCCGCATACACGTCGATCCCACCCGAGTTCCAGGTCAACAGCCGGTTGCGCAGCGCGCCGGTGCCATCCGGACAGACCAGCACGAAGCCCTCGCGCGCCGCCAGCTGCGCCATGCCGGTCGCCTCGGCAACCTGTTCGCCGTTGCCACCGCCGCCGTGCAGCAGCATCACCACGGGCAACCCGCGCGCATCCTGCGGCACGGCCGGCACGTGCAGACGGTAGCGCCGCTGCCGCCCGCCGAACGAAAGTTCGATGGTCTCGACGCGACCGGCCACCGCCTCGCTGCGGGCAACCTTGCGCGCCAGGTCCTGCAACGGGCGAACGCGCGGCAACACCCGCGCCACCCGATCGCGCACCAGGAACACGCCGCCGATGCCGAGGTCTAGATCGAGCCACGGAGTGAACCCGAACGCACCGGGGTCGGAGCAGCGCTGCACGCCATTGGCCTCGCTGGTGATCCAGGTGCCGAGCCCGTAGTGGATGTCGTTGCCCTCGAACACGCCGGGCAGCTGCACTTCCGCGTCGCCACTCTGCACCTGCAGCATCGCGCGAACACTGGCTGCTGTCAGCACGCGCTTGCCGTCGAGTTCGCCACCAAGCAGCAGCATCGCGACGAACCGCTCGTAGTCGCAGAGCGTCGATTCGGCGCCGCCAGCCACCCACGGCACCGGTGTCGTGCCGGCATCGCCGGCGATCGGCAACAGCCGACCGAACTTCGTCGCGGTCATGCCGAGTGGCGCGGCGATCCGCGTCGCGAACAGTTCGTGCCAGGTCTGGCCGGTGACGCGTTCGGCCGCGCAGGCAGCCACCTGGAAGCCGAGGCCCGAGTAGCGGAACGCATCGCCCGGCCGCGCGTGCAGCGATTGCTCGGCCAGTTCCGCCGCCATCGCCGTCATGGTCTTGATCCGCGGCAAGAGCAGCATTCCTCGTTCGGCGGCGAAACCGGCGGTGCATGCCAGACACTGCCGCAACGTGATCACGGCAAGGTCGCCGTGGTCGAATTCCGGCAGATAGCGGGTCACCGGCAGGTCGAGGTCGAGTTTGCCCTCGTCGACCAGGCTCAACACGGTCGCCACCGCGAGCCACTTGCTCGCCGACGCGATCGGCAGCACGAATTCGCTGGTCATCTGCCCATGCACGCCGCGGTGCACCAGCTTGCCGCCATCCAGCACCGAAAGTGCCGCACCGTCGAGCTTCAGCTCGGCAACGACCCGGTCGGTGGCCTCGGCGAGTTCTCGCTGCCGCGGCGGTTCGGCCACCGATGCCTGCGGCTCCTGCGCAACGGCACCCACGAACCAACCGGAGACCAGGAACAGCAGGCTCAGATCACGCATGGCGTCCTCGAACATGTCTTTGGTCTGTGATCGGCCGCGGGGACGGTGCGGGGCGAGCCGCGCCTGTGGGTTTGCACAACACCGGATCGCACTCGGCGCTTGGTGGCGCTTCTCACCGGAGACCGTACCGATGCCGCACCGTTCCTTGCGTTCGTTCTGTCGTCTGCTGCTGCTGGCCCTGGCCGCGGCGACCCTTGCCGCCTGCCACTTCCACGACCATTGCGGCGGCGGCCATTACCACCGGCCGATCCGCATCTGCCGCTGACCAGCCGCTGCCATGCCGGGTCCACCGCCGCTACGCTGCGGCGATGACGCCTCGCCGGATGATCGCCCTGGGCGCCGCCTTCGCCGGCCTTGCCGTCGCCGCCGGAGCGTTCGGCGCCCACGCGATGAAGCACCTGCCGGCAGCCGACCTGGACATCTGGGAGAAGGCGGCCCGTTACCAGATGTACCACGCGCTGGGGCTCTTGGCCTGTGGCGCACTTGGCCACGCCGGCCACGCCGTTGCCAACATCCGCTTCGCCGCTTGGTCGTTCCTCACCGGAATCGCCTTGTTCAGCGGCTCTCTGTACTTGCTGGTGGCCACCGGCCAACGTTGGCTCGGGGCGGTGACCCCATTCGGTGGAGTCGCGTTCCTTCTGGGTTGGGGCGCGCTGGCCTGGCCGACGCGCACGTCATCCCGGCCTTCGGCGACTGCATAGCTGCGCTCTCGGCGCCTGCGCGTTGCGCACACTCACCCAGCAAGCCGGCCCCACCGGCGACGTTAGAAGGGTCAACCAGCCGGAAAGTCACCCACATGCGACGGGACGGGTGATGACCGGCGGCGTCTGGCCCGCGTGCCGTTCGCAGGATGTCCTGCAGGCACGCGGGCCGCGCTCTTGTACGGTTGCGGCCCGCGCTGGCCGGCCTAAGCTGCGCCCATGAACGTCACGATCGACTACTGCGTCGTTTGAAACTACCAGCCCCGTGCGGCCAGTCTGGCCGCGGCGATCCGAAAGCAACACCCGAAGGCCAAGGTCGCCATCCAGCCCGGCGGGCGCGGCGATTTCGTCGTCAAGGCCGACGGCAAGTTGTTGTGGGACAAGAAGAAGCGCGGGGATGAGTTCCCGGAGGACCAGCAGATCCTGAGCCAGTTGCCGGGCTGACGCCGGTGGCGACGCTCGGGATCGTGACGCCGGCAGCCAGGCGAACGCGGACCGGCAATCGGGTCACCGCGCTGCGCTGGGCGCGCCGGCTGCGCGAACTGGGGCATCGCGTATTCATCGCCCAGGACTGGCAGGGTCGTGCCTGCGACGGACTGATCGCCGTGCACGCGCGCCGCAGCGCCGCGGCAGTGGCCCGATTCCGAGGTGCCCATCCGGATCGACCCGTGTTGCTGCTGTTGGCGGGCACGGACATCTATCCGACGTTCACGCCCGATCCGCCGACGCTCGCGGCGCTGCAGTCCGCGGCCCGGTTGATCGCGTTGCAGCCGGAAGCCGCCGCCGTGGTGCCGGCCGGACTGCGCGATCGGGTGCGGACGATCGAACAGAGCGCGGTCGTGGCCGCCGCGATCCGGCCGGACGAGGCGTTCGGAATCATCACGCTGGCGCACCTCCGGCCGATCAAGGACCCGCTGCGTGCTGCCGAGGCATTGCTCCTCCTCCCCGAACTTCGCGACCTGCGGGTCACGCTGGTCGGCAAGGCACTCGAACCGGAACTCGCGGCGGCCGCGGCACGGCTGGCGGCCGTCGAACCGCGATTTTCGTGGCCGGGCGAACTGCCGCGCGCGGCGGCGATGCAGTTGCTCGCCACCGCGCACCTTTGCGTCGTGCCGTCGCTCGGCGAAGGCGGCGCCAACGTCGTCTCCGAGGCGATCGCCGCCGGCACGCCGCTGCTGGCGAGCCGGATCCCCGGCAACACCGGCCTGCTCGGCGCCGACTGGCCGGGCCTGTTTCCGGTCGGCGACACCGCGGCGCTCGCCGGGCTGATGCGCCGCGCGCGCCAGCAGCCGCAGTTCCTGGCGGAGCTGCAGCAACGAACGCTCGCGCTGCGACCGCTGGTCGCACCGGCGCGCGAACGCGAACTGTGGCGCCGGCTGCTGGCCGAAGTGCTGCCGGCGTGAGGCCGGTCCAGCGGCGATCAGATCAGTTCGTGGATCGGCTGCGCGCCCTCGGGCCCGACCAGCTTCTGATCCAAGCCGTTGAAGAAGAACGACAGCCGGTTCGGATCCATGCCAAGCTGGTGCAGGATCGTCGCGTGCAGGTTCTTGACGTGGAACGGTCGTTCGACGGCCCGGTTGCCGAGTTCATCGGTCGTGCCGACTGACACACCGCCCGGAATGCCGCCACCCGCGAGCCACATGGTGAAGCCCGCCGAGTTGTGATCGCGGCCGGTGCCTTCGGCGTACTCGGCCGTCGGCTGCCGCCCGAACTCGCCGCCCCAGACGACGATCGTCGATTCGAGCAAGCCGCGCTGCTTCAGGTCCGCCAGCAGACCGGCGATCGGCCGGTCGGTCGCGCCCGCGTGCTTCTCGTGGTTGAACACCAGATCGCCGTGCGCGTCCCAGTTGGCATCGTTGTGGTTGCCGCCGGAGTAGACCTGCACGAAGCGGACGCCGCGTTCGACCAGCCGGCGCGCCAACAGGCATTTGCGACCGAAGTCCTCGGTACGCGGATCGTCGAGACCGTAGAGCCCCCGCGTCGCCGCCGATTCGTTGGCCAGTTCGATCGCTTCCGGCGCGTGCACCTGCATCCGCGCCGCCAGTTCGTAGCTCTCCATCCGCGCCGCCAGATCGGTGTCGTCCGCACGTTCGGCCAGATGCGCGGCGTTCTGCGCGTGCAGGGCGTCGAGCAGCCGCCGCTGCTCGGCCAGCGTCATGCCCTCGGGCAGCGCCAGGTCGAGGATCGGCTCACCCTGCGAGCGCAGCACCGTGCCCTGGTACAGCGCCGGCATGAAGCCCGAGCTCCAGTTCTTGGCACCGCTGATCGGTCCGCCGGTACGATCGAGCATCACGACGAAGCCGGGCAGGTTCTCGTTCTCGCTGCCGAGCGCGTAGGTCGCCCACGAGCCCAGGCACGGGGCGCCGGACAGGATCCGGCCGCTGTTCATCATCAGCATGGCCGAACCGTGCAGCGGCGAATCGGCATACATGCTGTGCACGAACGCGAGGTCGTCGACGCAGCGCCCGACATGGGGGAACAGATCGCTGACCCACTTGCCGCACTGGCCGTGCTGGCGGAAGTTCCACTTGGGGCCGACGACGCGGCCCTGCTTCTTGGTGCCGCCGCGCCCCTTGGTGTCGATGTCGATCGTCTTGCCGTCGAGCGGGTAGAGCTTCGGCTTGTAGTCGAACGTGTCGACATGGCTCGGGCCGCCATACATGAACAGGAAGATCACCGCCCGCGCCTTCGGTGCATGGTGCGGTTTCCTGGGCGCCATCGGGCGCTCGCCGCTGGCCGCTGGCAGCAGGCCATCGCGGCCCAGCAGGTCGAGCATGCCGAGCGCCGGGAAGCAGGCTCCGGACTGCCACAGGAACTCTCGGCGCGTGCGCCCGCAGAACGTGTTGCGTGGTTTGGCCATGGACGTGCTCAATCGACGAAGGCGAACTCGTTGGTGTTGATCCAGATCAGGCAGCAGCGCTGCAACGCCGCGGCCTCGTCGCGGCCGAACTCGCGCAGACCGGTGACCAGCGTTTCGTAACGGGCCACCTCCTCGGCGGTCGCTTCGCGCTGCCAGCACAGGCGCAGGCCAAGGCGGATGCGGGCCGGCAGATCCGGCGCCTCGCGGAGCAGCCGTTCGGCGAACGCGCGGGCCCGGGCCTGCGCGAAGTCGCCGTTCATCAGGATCAGGGCCTGGGTCGGCTGCACGGTCGCGAACCGGACCGGACACGAATTGTCGGTGTCGGCCTGGTCGAACACCGCCAGCACGGGCTCCTGCAGCGACCGCTTGACGTGCACGTACAGACTGCGTCGCGCCGCCTGTTCGGGAGTCGAGTGACCCCAGGCATCCTCGGGGCGCGACGAGGTCGCCAGCACCTCCGCGGGCAACGGCGGGAAGACGCTGGGGCCGCCGAGTTGCAGGCTCAACGAACCGTCGACCTGCAGGATCGCGTCGCGCAGTTCCTCCGCGGTCATTCGCCGTCGATCGAAGCGCCAGAACCGGTCGTTGCGTGGATCGATCGCGGCCGCCGCCGGCACGGGCGACGACGCCATCTGCCAGGCCTTGGAGCTCAGGATCAGGCGATGCATCGACTTCAGGCTCTGGCCCCGCTGCAGCAACTCGACGGCGAGCCAGTCGAGCAGTTCGGGATGCGTCGGCTGGTCGCCGAGCTTGCCGAAGTCGTTGCTCGACCGCACCAGACCGCGGCCGAAATGGTGTTGCCAGAGCCGATTGGCGAGCACGCGCCAGGTCAACGGGTTGTCGGGCGCCGTGATCCACTTCGCCAGCGCGGTGCGGCGACCGCTGGACTGCAGGCCGGGCCGGACCGCCTCGATCTGCGGCGCAGGCGGACGGAGGATCGCGGGAAAACCAGGCGCTACCTGCGGCCCTTTCGCGTGCACGTTGCCGCGGACGCGGACGAACCCGTCCGGAGCTTCCCGGCCCTGTTCGGCGACGGCGAGAATCTGCACGGTGTCGAGCCGCGGCCGCTTCAGCGCCCGCAGGTCGCCGAACGCCGAGAGCGCCGAGCGGCCATCGGCATCGGCCGGCGCCGCGCCCAGCACCGCCGGCGCATGCACGCCGCCGGGCAGTTCGAGCGCCAGCGCGGCGACCTCGTCCGCCGACAAGGCCCGATCGTGGAACGCGACCTCGTCGAGATCACCGCGGAACCCGTGGCCGCCGGGCTGCAAGCCGCCGAGCACGAGTTTCGGCGGCGCCGACAGGAGCTGCTTGCCACCCTCGGCCTCGCCCATCGGCTCGCCATCGACGTAGAGCGCGATCCTGCCGGTCGACTGGTCACGCGTGAACGCGACATGATGCCACCGCCCGTCGTGGAAGCCCGGCGGCGAGGCCAGGAACGTCTCCGGATCGCCGGTCCCGGCGACGACCCGGCCGTCGGAATGCCAGGCAACGCCCCAGTCGGCGACGGCGCCTGACACTTCGCCATCGACCAGTCCATCGCCGGAGAACCAACGGGTGTCACCGGCGTGACCGCGACCGCGGTGGTCACTGCGCACCTGGAACGACACCGTGAAGCTGCCCTCGACCAGCCGCGGCAGTTCGACCCGGTCGTCACCGTCGAACCGCATCGCCAGACCGGACTTGCCGGCGACACTGACGACCTGGCCATGGACCGCGCCGTGACGTTCGCCGATGGTGTCGTGCAGGGTCTTCGGGTTGTCGCGATCCGCGGTGTAGCGAGCGACCACACCGGCATCGGCCTGCGCGCCGATGCTGACGCGCCGCGCCGCCGACAACTGGCCCCAGGCGTTCGCGGCCGCACCGCGCAACCGGGCGACGATCTGCTGGCGCGCCGTGGCGAACGCACTGACCTCGTTCGCGTGCCGCTCGACCGCGCCGTCGGCCGGCACCGCCTTCGCCTGATGATCCGTCGGCCGGATGTTCTCGAAGAACGACAGGAACGAGTAGTAGTCGCGCGTCGGGATCGGATCGCGCTTGTGGTCGTGGCACCGCGCGCAACCCATCGAGATGCCCAGCATCGCCCGCGCCGTGGTGTCGGCGATGCCGTCGAGATCGTCGTAGCGCGCCTGCTCTGGATCGGTCGGTTCATCGTCCCAGATGCCGAGCCGGTAGTAGCCGGTCGCCACCAGGTCACCGACGGTCGGCGCCGGCAGTTCGTCACCGGCCAGCTGCGCGTGCAGGAAGCGCCCCCACGGCAGGTCGCCGTTGAAGGCATCGACGACCCAATCGCGATAGCGCCAGATGAACGGCTTCTGCCGGTCGCGCTCGTAGCCATCGGTCTCGGCGAAGCGCACGACGTCGAGCCAGTGCCGCGCCCACTTGACGCCATACTGCGGCGACGCCAGCAACCGTTCGATCACCTTGTCGAACGCGTCGGGCGCGGTGTCGGCCAGGAAGGCCTCGGTCTCGGCGCCGGTCGGCAGCAGCCCGGTCAGGTCCAACGTGGCCCGCCGCAGCAGCGTCCGCTTGTCCGCCGACGCCGACGGCTGCAGGCCGGCAGCTTCCAGACCGGCCAGCACGAAGCGATCGAGGTCGTTGGCGGCCCAGCCGGCATCGGCAACCGCGGGCACCGCGGGGCGCTGCAACGGCCGCCACGCCCACCAGTCGGTCGGCTCCTGCGCGGCGATCGCGACGGTCAACCCGACCGCCGCCAACAGACTGAGGGAGTGTGCCATGGCGACCGGGAGATCCTAGGCGACGCCAACGAACGCGCCAGCCTCGCCCCCGCGCGACCGCCAGACCGCCGACGGCGGTTTCCGTTCAGGGCGCCTTCGGTGCCGTCGCCACCATCCGCGTCAACGCGTGGATCCGCGGATTGCGGGCATCCGCACCGGCGGTGAGCGCCCGGTCGAGACTCTGCCGCGCCGCGTCGACGTTGCCGGTGGCGAACTCGGCGAACGCCAGGTTGGCGTGCAGCTCTGCCGGCGAATTCGGATCGGCGACCTTGCGCAGGAACGTGCGCGCCTCTTCGACCTGGCCGGTCAGCAGCATCGCGGCGGCCAGGTTGCACGCCGTCCACGAGGTGCCGACCTTCTGATGCGCGACTTCCAGATAGCGCCGCGCCGCGTGCGGCGAGCCATCGGCGAGTTCGAGTGACCCGCGGGCCGTCAGCGCCGCGACATCCTCGGGCGCCACATCGAGCGCGCGGTCGAGCAGCGTTCGGGCCCGCGCCAGATCGGACTGGCGCTGCAACAGGACACCGCAGACGACCAGGGCGTCGATGCGACGTGGATCGAGATCGAGTGCCTGTTCGAGCAACTGGATCGCCGACCGGAACTGACTCTCGTCGATCGCCTGCTGCGCGCGTTCCATCAGCCTGCTGGCCAGACCCGAGCGGGTCACCGTCAGGCCCTGTTCGACCGGCAGCGCCGGCGGCACGGGCGCCGGAAACCGCAGCTCGGGCGTCTTGGCCGCGATCGGCTGTCCTTGCAGCGCGCCACCGGACCAGTCCTCGCCACGGAAGCCCTCCTGGCCGATCGAACTCCACTGGAACGGCCGCCGCAGCGACACCAGCCGATGCGCCCCGCGCCGCACTTCCTCGTCGATCCAGTTGGCGTCGAGCACGCGCGGCACCAGCAGGATCATCAGTTCAACTTCCTCGCGATTCTGCACGGTGCTGGAGAACACCTGGCCGAGCCACGGGATGTCCATCAGGAACGGGATGCCCGAGCGCGCCTCGTCCTTCCTGGTGCTGCGCAGACCGCCGAGCACGATCGCCTGGCCGTCGGCGACACGGACGACCGTGGCGGCGCTGCGGTTGCTGAGGATCGGCTCCTCGACCAGACCGTCGGGCGTGACCACGGTGCCGGTCTGTTCGGTGATCGTCGGCGCCACGGCGACGGTGATCAGGCCATCTTCACCGATCAGCGGCGTGACCTGCACGGTCACTCCAGCCTCGACGAACTCGACGCTGTACTCGGTGCGGGCGACACCCTCGTCGTCGATCACTTCCCGGTTGATCACCGGCAGCTGGTCGGTGACCGCGATGTTGGCGGCAACGTTGTTCATCGTCGAGACGCGCGGACTGCTGAGCACGCGCACCTGGCCCTGGGTCTCGAGCGCATCGACGAACACCGAGAAATCGCCGGTGTCGAGGATGCCGAAGTTCAGCGCGGTACCGCCGGATGCCGCCGTCTGGCTGATGACACTGCCGTTCTGCGCCAGACCGGTCTTGTTGCTCTTGAACAGGCCGGGCAGCAGGCCCCAGTTGACCCCGAGACTGTGTTCGTCGGTCAACCGCACTTCCAGGATGCGGGCTTCGATCGACACCTGCGTGTTGGCGCGACGCACGGTCGTCTCGATCACGTCGCGCAGCCGGGCGACGCCCGACGGCGAGCCCTCGACGTGGATCGCCGACGCCGACTGGTTCAGCACGGCATTGCCCGTACTGCCCAGGATCTGCGGCAGGGTCTCCTCCAGCGCCGACCAGAAACCGGTGCCGCCGCTGCTGCCACCCCCACCGCCGCCGCTGTCGCTGCCACCACCGCCACCACCGCCGGCCGAGGCCGCGAGCATGTCGACGAAGATGGTCGCCCGGACGCGATTGCGGATCCGCAGGAAACTGCCGTCCCACTCGTAGCCCAGGTCCAGGCTGCGCAGCAGCGCCTCGAACGTCTCCTCGACGGTCGATTTCTTGATGTCGCAGGTGCATGACACGGCCTGGACTTCCTGATCGATCAGCAGGTTGACATCCGAGTCGCGGAACATCGTCAGCAGCACGTCGCCGATCGGGGTGTTGCGGGCCTGCAACGCCTCCATCGGCTTGCGGCCCTGACCGGGACCGGACAACGCCGGCATCGCCACGACGAGCATCGGCTGGTAGACGGGAGCGCCGACCGCGTCGTCGGCATCGAGTCGGGCCGGCGACGCGTCGCGACGCAATCCGGCACAGCTGCTGGCGCCGAGCAGGGCCACCACGAACATCAGATGGACGGTCTTCATTTGGCTTGCTCCTTCGTGGTGGCTACGGCCGGCTCAGCCGTCGGCGCCTGCAGTGCCTGCGCTTCCGGCTGGTCACCCTCGCTCGCCTGTTGCTTCTCGCGTTCCTTCTCCCGCGCGGCCCGTCGGGTCAGCGTGGCGCGGAACTCCCGCGGCCAGTCGAGATCGAAATCGTAGGTCAGCGTCTTGTCATCGGCCGACAACAGCTCGACCGTGTCCC
This sequence comes from Planctomycetota bacterium, assembly GCA_016713175.1. GTDB lineage: Bacteria > Planctomycetota > UBA1135 > UBA1135 > UBA2386 > JADJPQ01. The sequence continues at coordinate 1,165,526 of JADJPQ010000001.1, read as the reverse complement.
GAGTGACCCCGGTCACGACACAACCGGCAATGGTGTCGCCGATGCCGACCACCGTGCCCTGCAGCAGCGCCCGACAGGCCTGCCCGCTGACCATCGTCACCGCGAGCGTCAACTGCGGCGGATCGACGCCGATCCAGCCATCGACAGCCTGCGGGGCCGTTTCCTGCCCGGGCGCCGGGGCTGGCGACACCAGTTCGGGCTTGATGAACACATGCGGCACCTGCGTGTCCTTGCCGAACGAACCCAGCTTGGCCAGCAGATCGACCTTCTGAGGCTCGCCGGCCGCGGTCGGCAGCTCGCCGCCCCCGGCCTGATCGTCCATCGCGGGAGGACTGCCGTCGCCGGTGATCGATGGGTCGAGCGGCGCCTCGGCGGCCTTGCCGCCGCCCAGCAGATTGACGCCGGCAACGCCGCCGCCCATCGCCAGCAGCAGCACGGCGACCACCGGGTTCATGCCCTTCTTGCCCTTCTTGCGACTCATTGTCCTGCCCCCGTGGCATGGAACGTCGCGATGCCCAGTTCGAACGACAACGTCGTCTCGTCGCCGGCCGAAACCTTGCCGGTCTCGACGATCATCAACCGCCGATGGCCCTCCAGCGCTGCGAGGAACGTGCAGATCGCCGTCGGCGTACCATGGCCGCTGACCTTGAACCCCTGCTTGCCGGTGGTGTTGGTGTTGACCGGCTTGACGGCGCCGACCTCGATGCCGGCAGCCTCGCCGACGACCTCGAGCACATGCAGCGTGCCGGTCACGTCGGCATCGGCCAGCAACGTCCACTGCGGCGTCCGCCGCACGACTTCGGCGCCATGCCCCGCCGCCGCGGCCGCTTCGTCGAAGCGCTGGCGCCGTTCCTGTCGCCGCTGCTCTTCGGCCGCGACCTCCTGGCCGACGGTGTGATGCCACCACAGCGTGATTCCCGCCCATGCCAGATGGCTGATGAAGAACATCACCACGGCGACCTTGCCCAACCGACGCAGTGCGCGGCGATTCACGAGTGCCTCCAGTTCATGGTGAACTTGAAGCGCATGCGGTGTTGCCCGCCCTCGACTTCGGCGACGTCCTCCTTGCCGTCGCCGGCCAGGAACTCGATCGCCCGCATCTGCGTGGCCATTGCGCTCAACGCCAGCAGCGACGCGAGACGGGACTCGCCCTCGACGATACCGGTCACCTGCACGCGATCGTCGGCGGTGAACTGCACATCCTCGAGCAGCACACCCTTGGGCACCGTGGCGCACATCGTCGCCAACAACCGGCTGAACGGGCGCCTGCCGGCGAGGATGCCACCGAGCCGGATCTGTTCCGGGCTGGCCGCGATCTCGTCCGGCGACGGGGAAGCCAGCGCCTGGATCTCGCGTTCGAGCCGTTCAGTCTCGAGCCTGGTCGTGTTCAACTGCGCCTGCATGCCACCGACCTCGCCCTGTTTGACGGTGGCCAATGCGCCGCAGGCGAAACCGATGACGACAGCGGCAGCCGCGGCGACCCAGGCCATCGGCGAGGTCGGCAGCACGACCGAGATCCCGGCAGTCAGCGACGGCGGCATACGGCCGGCCGACAGCTGGCGCAGCAGCCCGAGGGTCGCCATGCCGGGCACCGCCTGCCCGTCCTCCAGCTTGCAGCCATGCCCATACTGGCTGCACGCCGCGACCTCGCCCTTGAACATCTCGAGATCGCTGGGCTCGACCCGGACCCGATGGCTGACGACCAGCGCGGTCGGTGGCGGACAGTTGATCTCCTTCAGGTAGTCGAGCGTCCGCGGCACCTCCATCGCCAGTTGCGCTGCCAGCACCGAGGTGTCGCCGTCGCTGCTGTCCATGCCCGGCACGATGAAGCGTCGCACCTGCGCGACGCCGCCGTTGTCGACCAGCACGAAGCGCGCCTTGTTGGCCGACTGCTCCATCACCGCCGTGCGTTCGGGGTGCTCGCGACCGAGTGCCGCGGCCAGCCCGTCCTCGATCGAGTGCAGCGATGCCACCTTGATGCCGCTCTCGGCGAACGCCTTGGCCAACGGTTCCCAGACGTTCTTCGGCAATACTGTGGTCGCGACCAGCATGCGGCGGCCGGACAACCGCTTGCGGAAGCGCGCCACGGCCAGCAGTTCGGTGCCGGTCTGCAGACCGGCGACGCGCATGGCCTCGCGGGTGACGAACGCCTGCAGGTCCTCGACCTGCATCACCGGCACCTGCGAGACGAAGTGGTGCATCCGGCGTTCGCCGAGCAGCACGTGCACCGTGCCGAAGTCCTCGGGGATCTCGGCCACCAGCGCCTTCAACGTGTTGGCGAGCACGACGCCGTGGATGTCCGACAGCGGCATCCGGAAGCAGGTGTGGATCACCGGCGTCTTCTTGTGCAGACGCGCGATCGTCAGCGTCAGCGAGCCTTCCTCGAGTTCGATGATGGCGGTCTTCATGCGGTCTCCCTCTCAGGTCGTCAGATCGTCACCGCCGCCGGCGGCGCCATCGGGCCCGTGACTGGTCAGGGTCATCGTCGTGCCGTTCCACGCGAACGGCCGGCCGAAGCCGTCGTTGTCGTACTCGGCGCCGAGCCCGAGCGTCACGCGCAGGCCGGCGCCGCCGGTCCAGGCCAGCGCCACCGAGCCGCCGTTCTCGATGCGGTTGGCGATCGCCTCGACGATCACCCGCATCCGCTGCCGCGTCTTCAGGTAGCCGGGTGGGCCGCACTGCACGGTGACGACGAACTCCTCGTTCAGCACGCCGTTGTCGACACCGTTCTCGCCGACGCTCCACACCGAGTAGGTGGTCGCGGTGCGCTGCTCGCGATACGAACCGCCGCCCCAGGCGTCGATGGTCGCGGCCCCGCCGATGCCGGTCTGCAGGTAGGCGTTGCGGAACGTCGCGTCGGCGAGGCTCGTCGGCCAGGTCCCGCGATCGAACCAGTAGGCCTCCAGCGCCGCGGCGATGCCCTCCAGTTCCTTGCGGACCTCCTGTCGCCGGTCGGCATTGACCATCGCGCCGGCGAACGGCATCGCCGTGCCGAGCAGCATGCCGAGGATCGCCAGCACGACGATCACCTCGATCAACGTGAAACCCGATTCGCGTTGCCGCCGATCACATGTCATCGCCAGGACTCCCGGTCGCCCCATCGGCACCCAGACTGCGCAGACCGACGGCCGCATCGCGACCCAGCCCGCGCTGGAAACCATCGAACGCCCGGGCATCGACATTGCCGATGCCGGTCATGATCCCGCCGACCCCGGTCACCGATGCCGGCAACGGCGGGCAGCCGCCCGCAGTGCACAGGTTGGTGATCTGCGTCTGCCGCGCCGCCATCGTGGCCGCCAACGCCGCTTGATTGGCCGGCTCGTAGATCCACCGGCGGCAGGCCTGCGCGTAGTCCCGCGTCCAGGTGCGCAGGTTGGCCTCGTCGGCGACACTCATGCCGGCCGCCAACCGGTACGGACTGCGCAGCAACTGCGCGCGCAGCAGCCGCAGCCGATTGCGCGTGCTCGCCCGCCCCGGTTCCTGCAGCAGCACGGTCGCGACCAGATCGTCGGCATTGCCGAGCACCCGGTCCTCGCCTCGCGACCGGATCGTGATCGCGCTCGCCGAATTGGTCCAGCCGAAGTCGGCGTTCCACCCGTACGGGTCGATCTGACGATCGGCCGCCAGGCCTGCCGCTGTCACGGTCGCCGCCGCGGACGTCGGCGCGGTGCCGGTACGCACATGGATGTCGTGGGCGGCCCGGCGCAGATCGGCCAGCGACGCCGCCGCCCGCCCGGCGCGGTCAGCACCGACGGTCACGAACGACTCGACCGCGAGCAGGAACACCCCGCCGGCGGCGCCGATCAGGATCATCATGAACAGCAGGGCGAAGCCGCGCTCGTTCACTTGCCGATCCCCTTCATCGCGGAGTAGATCGTGCTGATCACCAGCACCGCGACGCCGCCGACGACCAGGCCGAGCATCACGGTGACGATCGGTTCCAGCAGCCCGAGCGCCTTCTTGACCGCGTCCTTGACCTCGCGGTCATAGACCTTGCTGAGCCGTTCGAAGGTGCCTGGCAGCTTGCCGGCCTCTTCGCCGACCCTGACCATGCTCATCGCCACCGGCGGCAGCAGGTCGATGTCGTCCAGCGCCTCGGTCAGTTTGGCGCCGCCGAGGATCGCGTCCCGCGAACCGAGGATCGCCTCGCGTGTGCCCTTCGCCGCGATCGCCTCGGCCGCCAGTTCCATCGACGACGTCATGGTCAGGCCGGCGTTCAGCAGCACGCCCATGTTGCGGCAGAACTGGGCGATGTTGAGGGTCCGCACCACCGTGCATGCCACCGGCATCACCGAGAACAGCGTGGCGAACGCCGACCGCCCCGCGTCGGTGCGCGCAGCCAGCACGACGCTGACGAGCACCGCGACGGTGCCCAGCAGCATCCAGACGACGTTGGCCGCGACGAAACCCGAGCACGAGATCAGCATCCTGCTCGCCGCTGGCAGGTCGCCGCCGATCTTCGACAGGATGTCACCGAGCTTGGGGATCACGAAGCTCAGCAGGAACATCACCAGGCCATAGCCCGCCGCCAGCACGACGGCCGGGTAGATCATCGCCTGCTTGATGGTGCCACCGATCTCCTTGCGCCACTCCAGGAAGCCGGCCATCGACTCGAGCACCTGCGGCAGGCTGCCCGAGTGCTCACCCGCGCGAACCATCGCGCAGAACACGCCCGGGAACGAACGCGGATAGCGCGCCATCGCGTCCGACAACGACGTGCCCGACGACACCCGTTCGGCGATGTCCTGGAACATCGCCTCGAGCTGCGGATCGTCTTCCTGTTCGGCGATCGCCGCGATCGTCGTCAGCAGCGGCACGCCCGCATCGAGCGCCCCCTGCAGCGACTGCACGAACAGGATCAGTTTCTTCGGCGGGATCCGCGGATTGCCGGCCTCGATCGCACCCGCCACGGCGCCGACCGCTTTCGCCCGCAACAGGGTGCGGCCCTGCCGGTGCAACAGTTCGTGCAGCGCCTGTTCGTCCGGCGCTTCGACCACGGCGGTCGCGGTCTTGCCATCAGCCTCGAGGTAGGTGGAACGGTAGTTCACGGGGGGCGCCCTCGGGGGAGAGCGATCTGACTTCGATCCTGGTGCTGCCAACGCCAGCGCCGTTCCGGTCGGAGCGGCGCGCCCTTCTCACTGCATGCCAGCCAACCCTGCCGGTGCTGGCGCGTTCCGAAGCCCGGTCAGCTCAGCGCTGCTCGGACAAGATGATGCCGATGTCGTCGCCGGTGATGTCGGTCGTCGCGGTACCGGTGTAGGCCGTGTCGAACCGGCCGTTCGGTCCGGCGGACAGCACGTACATCCGCTTGTAGAGCGTCGCGTGCGTGTACCACCCCGAGATGACGTTGATCATGTAGGGGCGGCCCCACGGATCCATCGGCGAGGTGCCGGCCAGATACGGACCGCGCCAGCGCGCGGTGCCGGTGGTTGGATACGCCGCGGCCGTGACGCCACCCGGCTGGTTCTTCAGCAGGTGGTTGTCGAGCACGTCGCCGTTGGTGGCGTTCATGCCCCAGGTGATCCAGGTGTGGCCGGCCGCGAACGGATTGGTCGTCGGCGCCGCGCTGCCGGTGAACTGCACGTACAGCGCATTGTTGACCCCGGTCGAACGGCGTGCCGGCCAGACGCCGGTGTCCTTGTAGAACGACGTGATCGCGCTCGCCAGCACCTTGACCTCGGCCTCGGCCTTGGCGCGGCGACCGTCGTCCATGTAGCCGCTGATCATCGGCACGGCGATACCCGTCAGCAGCAGCACCACCGCGAGCACGACGATGACCTCGACCAACGTGAAGCCGCGCTGACCAGCGGCGTCCCATGACTTGCTTCGGAGCGTCATGCCGAGCCTATCGTTTGCGTCTTGTACCGGACTTTAGGTGTTTCCCCGACGCCCCGCCCCGCGGTCGCCTCAGGTCACCGCCCCGGGGCTGCCGATCCAGTCTCGTGGTGATCGCGAACCCGTCGCTGCTGCAGGCCCTGGCCGAGGAAGCCGATCAGGATCCACGCCTGCTGAAGGAAGTCCTCCGCGACGTCCAGGGCAACGAAGCCGAGAATCTGGCCACGCTGGCCAAGCTCGGCATCCTGCCACTGAACGGCGGCTTCCGCGTCTGGGCGCAGTTGCTCGGCCTGCCGTTCCATCCGCTCGACGAACGCAGCCTCGATCCGCGGGTGATGCACAAGCTGCCGCTCGACGTCGCCCGGCGCTATGCCGCGGTGCCGGTCGAGGAGGCCGACGGGATCCTGAGCGTGGTGCTCAAGAACCCGTTCGACATCATGGCGGTCGACGCGATCCAGGAGATCACCGGCATGCCGGTGCAGGTCGTGATGGCCGCGCCGGAAGCGATTGCGAAGGCGCTGGAACGGCTGGAGAAGGGCCGCACCGGCATCGAAGGCCTGATCGCGCGCCTGCAGAAGTCCGAGATCGACCTCACTGCGGTCAATGACGCCGAGAAGCTGCGCACAGTCGTCGGTGACGACGCCGTCATCCAGCTGGTCGACTACCTGATCGACGAAGGCCTGCGCGCCGGCTGCAGCGACCTGCACATCGAGCCGCAGCGCGACGGACTCCGCGTTCGCATCCGCGTCGACGGCGCGCTCGACACGATCCACACGCTGCCGACCGGTCTGCACCGTGCCGTGATCGCGCGCATCAAGGTGATCTCCGGCATGGACATCGGCGAGAGCCGCAAGCCGCAGGACGGTCGCTTCGCGGTGAATGAACGGGTCGAGATGCGCGTGTCGGTGCTGCCTTCCGTCCTCGGCGAGAAGGCGGTGCTCCGCGTGCTGAACCGCGGCGGCGTCACGCTCGATCCTGCCAAACTCGGCATGTCGGATCACAACCTGGCGCTGTTCCGCAAGGGCTACACGGCGCCGAACGGCATCGTGCTGCTGACCGGACCGACCGGGTCCGGCAAGACCACGACGCTGTACACGGCGATGGCCGAGCTGAACACGCCGGATTGCAACCTGGTCACCGTCGAGGATCCGGTCGAGTACGAGATGGCCGGCACCACGCAGGTGCAGGTCGACGTCAAGGCCGACCGCACGTTCGCCAAGGCGCTGCGTTCGATCCTGCGTCAGGACCCGGACGTGGTGATGATCGGCGAGATCCGCGATGCCGAGACCGCGGGGATCGCGATCCAGGCGGCGCTGACCGGCCACATGGTGCTGAGCACGTTGCACACCAACGACGCGATCTCGTCGGTGCACCGGTTGACCGACATGAGCGTGGCGCCCTACCTGCTCGGTCCGGCGCTGCGCGCGATCGTCGGCCAGCGGCTGGTGCCGAAGATCTGTCCGGACTGCGCCAAGCCGACGACGGCATCGCCGGAGATGATGGAGGCGTTCGGCCTCGATGCCAAACAGCCGCCCAAGGGCCTGATGAAGGGCACCGGCTGCAAGTCGTGCCGCAACCGCGGCAAGCGCGGCCGGGTGGCGATCCACGAGGTGATGTACGTGAACACCGAGGTCGCCAACCTGATCTCGCGCAACGCGCCCGAGCACGAACTGGAGGCGGCGGCGGTCGCGGCCGGTTATCGGCGCTTGCTGCTGGATGGGCTGCTGAAGGCGCAGCAGGGGCTGGTCACGCTCGAGGATGTGCTGGCGGTCGCGCGGGCGGAGTGAGCGGCGACGATGCCGTTCACTTCACCACGAAGTTGACCAGCTTGCCGGGCACCACGATCTCCTTGACGATCGTCTTGCCCTCGAGTTGCGCGGCCACCGCCGCGCGCGCCGCTGCCAGCAGCACGTCGTTGCCGGCGCCGGTGGGCACCACCGCCCGACCGCGGACCTTGCCGAGCACCTGCACGGCGATCTCGACTTCGTCGTCGACCAGCGCCTGCGGATCGACCAACGGCCAGTTCGCATACGCCAGCAGGCCCTGACCGCCGAGCCGTTGCCACAGTTCTTCCGCCAGATGCGGCGCGAACGGCGCCAGCACCTGCACGAACCGCCGCAGCTGGTCGCGCGACAACCCATCCATCCGCCCGGTCGCCTCGTTGACGAAGATCATCATCGCGGCGATCGCGGTGTTGAACGCCAGCCGTTCGACATCGCCTTCGACCTTGTGGATGCACCTCTGCAGCAGCTTCTCGAGCGCCGGATCGCCAGCGCGGTCCTGGCGCAACCAGGTGTGCTGCGCGCCGGCCGCCGGATCCTCGGGCACGCACAGCCGCCAGACCCGGCCGAGGAAACGGTGCACACCGGGCACGTCCTTGGGGTTCCACGGTTTGCTGTCGGCCAGCGGCCCCATGTACATCTCGTACAACCGCAGCGTGTCGGCACCGTATTCACCGACGACGTCGTCCGGGTTGACGACGTTGCCGTAACGCTTGCTCATCTTGGTGATGATCTTCGTCAGCGCCTCGCCAGTGTCCTTGTGGAACCCGGCATCGCCGTCCTCGCGGACGTCCGTCGGCATCACGATCGCGCCGCGCCCGTCCTGCCAGGCAAACGACTGGATCATGCCCTGATTGTAGAGCTTGAAGAACGGCTCGTTGACGCGCACGAGCCCGAGGTCGTGCAGCACCTTGGTCCAAAAGCGCGAGTACAGCAGGTGGCCGACGGCGTGCTCGGTACCACCGACGTACAAGTCGACCGGCAACCAGTAGTCCGACGCCGCCTTGCTGCAGAACTCGCGTTCGTTCTTCGGATCGCAGAAGCGCAGGAAGTACCAGCTCGAGCCCGCAGCGCCCGGCATCGTGTTGATCTCGCGTTGCGCTGGCCGCCCCTTGCTGTCCTTGGTGGCCACCCACTCGCGCGCGCGGATCAACGGCGACTCCGGCTGGCCACCGGGCTTGAAGTCCGCCATCTGCGGCAAGGTCACCGGCAAAGCCTCGTCGGCCATCAGTTCGACCCCGTCCTCGGTGTGCAGCACCGGAAATGGCTCGCCCCAGTAGCGCTGCCGCGAGAACAACCAGTCGCGCATCTTGAAGGTCGTCTTGGCTTCGCCGCGACCGCGCGCGCGCAACCAGTCGATCACCGCCGTGACCGCCGCCACCTTCGACTTGCCGGCCAATGCCAGGCCATCCGCCGTGCGGCAGTGGGCGGCATACGGCACTTCGCCGGCGACGCACTTCCTGCCCGCCGCGACCGCCGCATCGTGTTCGGCATCGCCGGTTTCTGGCGCGAAGATGCCGGGCACCGGCAGCCCGAACCTGGTCGCGAACTCGAAGTCGCGCTCATCGCCGGCCGGCACCGCCATGATCGCGCCAGTGCCGTAGCTGACGATCACATAGTCGGCGATCCACACCGGGATCCGCTGCCGAGGATCACCCTCGCCAAACAGTGGATTCAACGCGTAGGCACCGGTGAACACGCCGGTCTTGTCCTTGGCCAGCTCGGTGCGTTCGAGTTCGCTCTTGCCGGCCGCCATCCTGACGTAGTCGTCGATCGCAGCCCTGCACGCCGGCGTGGTGATCTTCGCCACCAGCGGATGCTCGGGTGACAGCACCATGAACGACGCGCCAAACAGTGTGTCGGGCCGCGTGGTGAACACGCGGATCTTCGTGCCAGCGTGGCCTTCGACGTCGAAGTCGATCTCGGCGCCTTCGCTGCGACCGATCCACTCGCGCTGCATCGTCTTCAGCGACTCGCTCCAGTCGAGCGGATCGAGTTCGGTCAGCAAGCGTTCGGCGTAGTCGGTGATCTTCAGCACCCACTGCCGCAGCGGCCGCCGTTCACATGGATGGTTGCCGCGTTCGCTGCGACCGCCGACGACCTCGTCGTTGGACAGCACGGTGCCGAGTTCCTCGCACCACCAGACCGGCGCGTTCGACTCGTAGGCGAGACCGCGTTCGTGCAGTTTCTTGAAGATCCACTGCGTCCACCGGAAGTACGCCGGATCGCTGGTCGCGAACTCGCGATCCCAGTCGTAGCTGAAGCCGAGCCGCTGCAGTTGGCGGCGGAACGTGCCGATGTTGCGCTCGGTGGTGATCGCCGGATGGGTGTTGGTCTGGATCGCGTACTGCTCGGCTGGCAGGCCGAAAGCATCCCAGCCCATCGGGTGCAGCACGTTGAAGCCCTTGGCCCGCTTGAAGCGCGACACGATGTCGGTCGCCGTGTAGCCCTCCGGATGACCGACGTGCAGGCCGGCCGCCGACGGATACGGGAACATGTCCAGCGCGTAGAACTTCGGCTTCCTGGCATCGAACCCCGGCTCACCGGGGTTCTTCGCGGCGAACACCTTGTGTTCGGCCCAGAACTGCTGCCACTTCGGTTCGATGGTGGCGGGATCGTAAGTCTGCTTCTCGGCCATGGGCGTGATCGGGGGCGAAGCAGTATGCCGCGGCAACGCCGGGGCGGCGAGCGCTACCGCCCATACTGCCGCGCGCCTGCAGCGGCTCGACTCGCCGCCGACGACGACCTCGGCAGCGCGCCCACCGCGAGAGCGCGCGTCCGTGCGCCACACGAGAGCCCCAGGTGCCTGAGTCACTCGCCAGCCCAGGCCACGAACGCACGGCCTGTGGAGCGGCATGGCGATCCTCGGCGTAGTGACGAGATCTTGCCGAGTTGCAATCCAGTGATAGGTCGATCGGCGACGGTACGACGAGGCTGGATCCGGAAGCACTGACCAAGCCCCGGAGCGACCCGTCCCGCGCCTACGACCCGATCGTCATCTCGATGCCGTTGGAGAACACGTGGCCGAACGCATTGCGCCCAGGATCGGCGACCGCCGCCTGCAGCCAGAACTGCTGGCCGAGCAGCGCCGGACTGCTGCCGATCGGCAGCGACAACTGCAACGTGCCGCTGCCAGAGACACTCCAGTCACGGATCAGTTCGGGCGCCACGCGCAGACGGCATCCGGCGGCGCCGAGCGGCGTCATCTCGAACGGCAACAGGTTGCCGAGCCAGGTGAACCGCGACGAGCCCTGCAGCAGCCACACCGGCTGGTTCGCCACCCGACCCGTCAGGGTCAGCGTGCTGTTCAGACCAAGGCGCGGCGCGGTCGCGGCGAGCACCGGCGTGCCGTTGCTGCCGGCACAGCCGGCGCCGATGTCCCGGGTCCCGGGCGCGGTCAGGTCGGCGGTCCACAGGCCACGGCCGTAGCTGCCGAGCAACAGCGTCGACGTCCCGGGAATGAACTTCAGATCAGCGCACCGGACGTCGGCCGGCCCCTCGTTGGTGGTCGACCAGGCGGCGCCGCCATCGTGAGTGTCGAACACGCCGACTTCGGTGCCGACGTAGAACGTGTCCGCGAGGTGCGGGTGCTGCGCGATGGTCAGGACCGGCGCATTCGGCAAGGCGGTGGCGCCGCTGCCCTGGCGCGAAGTCCAGTTGGCGCCGTTGTCGGTCGTGCGCTGCACGTTGTTGGCCGCGAAGCCGCCGAACACCACCCAGACCTGCTGCGGGTTGGTGTGATGGATGGCAATGTCGCTGACGAACCGGTTCGGCAACGTTCCGACGTTGGCGCCATCGTCGATCGTCACCCACGTCGGAGTCGCCGCGGTGGCGTTCGCCGTGCGATAGACCGCGCCGTTGCCGTCGCCGACCCAGACGATGTCGGAGTTGGACGGCGCGATGGCGATCGCCGAGATCGCGGCGCCGGTCGAGGGCTTGACGGCCACCCAGGTCACGCTGGCCGCGGTCGAATCGACGGTCCGCCACAGCGTGCAGCCGCCGGAGTAGAGCCGCCGCCGGTCGTTGGGATCGAGTTCCAGCGGCGCGATGAAGCTCGTGCAGGTGCCATCCGCCTGTTCGAGCCCGTTGCCGATGTGCGTCTCCACGACGCCATCGTGCCGCCAGACGTTGCGGAACTGCGTCTGCGTCCACACGCGGTCCGGCTCGACCGGGTCGATCACGCACGGACCGCCGTCGCCACCCGTGAGACGCCGTGCACGCGGATCGGTCCTGGTCACCGCGAACGTACCGTTGTCCTGCGTGCCGCCCGCCAGCTTGCCGTTGCCGTGCCCGGCGACGCCGTAGAACTGCGTCGTCCTCAGCGTGTCACGCCGGCGCGACCAGCCCGCCGTCGACGACACCGAGAGGATGTCGCTGGTCCGGTAGATGCCGCCGTCGTTGCTGACGTAGACGAGCTTGTTGGTGGTGCCGTTGTAGCCCGGATCCGCCACGATCGAATGGAAGTCCGAGTGCGGCGGGTCCTCGTCGATCACGTAGCCGCCGCCCGGCGCAATCACCGAGAACGTCGCGCCACCGTCGGTGCTGCGATACATCGAGACCCAGCCGACGACGAGCTTGTTGCTGTCGGTGGGATCCACCCAGATGCAGTTGTTGTAGTCGATCTGCTCGCCGGCTCCGGTCAACCCGGCCGCCGCCATCTGGGTCCAGGTGAGACCACCGTCGTTGCTGCGCCACAGCTCGCCACCGGCCTCTTGGGCGGCCGCGAACAGCCGGTTGCTGGTCGCCTTGGCATAGGCGAGTTCGCACCGACCGTTGGTGCGCGCGTAGGTCGTGGTGGTCCAGGTCGCGCCGCTGTCGAACGAGTAACGCACGGAGGCCGCCGTGCCGTCCGTCATCGCCGCGATGCAGCGATCGCCGTGATTGGGACTGAACAGCACCTGCCAGGCGTTCACGCTCGCGATCACCGTGCTCCAGGTGGTGCCACCGTTGGTCGAACGGTGCAAGCCCGTGGTGGTCGCCGCCAGCACGATGCTGGCATTCGCCGGCGAGATCGCCAGCCGGGTGACGCTGCCAAACGCGGCGGTAGCGGTCAGCAACGACCAGGTGTCACCGCCATCGAGGCTCTTCCAGATGCCTGCGCCTGCGACCGCATCGCCGCTGAAGATCTCGCCGGTGCCGGCATACAGCACGTTCGGATCCGCCGGGCTCAGCACCAGGCTGGCGATCGCGAGATTGCCCATGGCATCGGCGAGCGGCTGCCAGTTGCTGCCGTACGTGTCCGAACGCCAGACGCCGCCGCTGGCCGCTCCACACCAGATGCGCCACGGCCTCGTCGGATGGATGACGATCGGACGCGCGCGGCCACCGACGTTGTCGGCCCCACGCGACACCCACGACGTCCGCTGCACGTTCGGATCCTCGAGCAGGTCGGCGTTCGCATCGACCGCGCGGAACTGCGCGCGTGCGGCAGCGAGATCGGCGGCGGTCGGCAGGCGGCCGTGCTCGTCGCGCCAGCGCTGCAACAACCATTCGGTACGACCCGGAGCATTGGTGAACCCGGGTGCCGCCGGCGTGGTGACCAGAGGCTCCGACACTTGCTGGCAGGCGGCCAGCATCACGAACGAAACCAGGACGAGACGGTGCATGGGGAAGATCAGTTGCCGAGCGTGAAGCGCTGGCGTTGGGTGAAGGACAGGTTGAGGCCCGGGAATCCGGCGCACGGACTCTGGCCGCTGGCGAGCACGGCCCACTGCGTCTGCAGCGTGACTCCGAGATACGCGGTGAAACTGCAAGGCAACGGGAACGGCGAGCTGGCCGCACCACCGATCGGCACCACGAACTCCGCCGACAACGTGTTCGACAGCGAACACGCGCCGCAGGTGGTCTCGCCGCCGGGCAGGCTCCACAGCAGGAACGGCACGCCGCCGGGCGGCGCCCCGGTCAGGGTGATCCGGAAGTCGGTGTTGCCGAGCGCCGCCGGACCGTTCGTGCCGATCGTCCCCGGCGTGCCGCAGTTGCTGCCCTGGCGGATGATGGCTCCGCCAGTTCCGAGCGCGGTGTAGCGCGAAGCGACCAGATCGGTCGCGAACGGCGGGCCGTCGTCGGCCTCGGTGAACAGGATCAGGCCGTCGCCACCGACGCCACCGCTGGCGGCCTTGCCGACCACGGCCGGCTGGATCTCCTGACTGCGCGAGATCGTCTGGTTGACGCCGAGCAGCGAGAACGTGACGCCGCATCGCGTCATGTCCGACCACCATTCACTGCCGCGAACATCGAACCCGCCGCCTTGCAGCAGCTGGCTCGCCCACAGCGCGACGAACTTGTAGCCGCACCAGGCGATCGCCGGCTGCATCTGCACGGTGCCCGGCGTGACGTCGAGTTCGGCGTAGCCGAGAAACACCTGGCTGCCGTCGGCATAGACGAACTGGCGCGCCAGCCAGACGTCGCGATCCAGGGTCGTCTGGTTGTCGTACTCGTACGCGATCAGGTACGCGGCCTCACCATTGCCCGCCGGGGCGCCGTCGACATCGACGGCCCGGGGCAGGTAGCCGTTGCCCCCACCGTCCACGCCGAACGGCACGGCAAGCAGCGCGCCGGTCGGACCACAGGTGCCGGTCCACAGCGTGTTGCTGGCGATCCAGGCCAGCATGTGGTGGCCTAGTGTGGCGTTGGCGCTGATGGCGACATGGGGCACAGGGGTGCCGAGAGCCTGAACCACCGTGCTGCTCTCGATCAGCGGGGTCGCCGTCGGACCGGCCACCGAGAGCTGCATCAACAGGACCTCGGCATTCCCGCCGCCGGTGGCATTGCCCAGCAACAACAGCGCGCGGTTGTTCGTCGTACTGCCGGCGGCCAGATCGAAGCAGCTGGTGAAGGCTGCGACGGTAGTCGCCGTGCCAAGCGAGCCCGGCGCCCCGAACTGACTGCGGACCGTGCGGACGCGCACGTCCGTGGTACCGAACGGTGTCGCCGCTTCGAGCCAGGCCACGACGAAGGTGTCGTGCGGCGCGATGTTGGCGACCTTCGGCGCATCGAGCCACGGCGCGGTGGCGAGCACGACCATGCTGCCTTGCGGCGTGCCGGCGCCGGTGACGAAACAGCCGCGGATCTGCATCGAACCGGCGGCGCCGGTGTAGCGGTAGGCGACCAGGTAGGCGTCGTTGGAGGCCTCGTAGGCGACTGCGGGCTGCGAATCGACCGACGCCGCCGTGCTGGCCAGGAACTGCGTGCCGACCAGCGGATCGAGGATCAGCGGCCACGCCGCGTGCTCGACGAACGCCCCCGGCAGCCGGAGTTCGAGCCGATCGCCGACCACCTGCAGCGATCCGGCCGTGTTGGTGCCGTGCGCATCGATGCCGGTGACGCCGCCGATCGACACGCCGCCGACACCCGGCAGCAGGAACACCGCGCCGGCTCCCTGCCGTTCGACCACCGGCAACGACGTGGCGCAGTGGAAGGACGCGACCAGGTCACCGTGGCCGGGCAGCGGCGCCGGGAACTCCAGGCTCAGTTCGATGCCTTCCGGGGTGACGTCGTGCCGTTCGCGGCAGATGCCGTGCGGCAGTTCGGCACGGCGCGCGCCCGTCTGCACGGGTGCCGACGGCGTGCCCTTGCGCCAGACGACCTGGTCGCCGCGGCGGATCTCGACCAGCGACAACGCCAGGTGCTGCGCGGCCGGCGCTGCCGCACCCAAGCCCGGCTCGTAGCGCAGGCCATCCTGATCGATCCGCGCCGAATAGGCGTGACCGATCGCTTGCAGGTGGTCGCCGGCCGCGGCCAGGCCGGTCGCGGAGCGCAGACCCGCCGCGGTCACCGGCGGCGACTGCGCCACCACAGAGAGCCCGGAAACGAGAGCGCCGAGCAGGATCGCAAGGGAACGGAACATGCAAAGACTCACTGGATGATGGTTCGCAGAGCGGCACTGAGATCGCTGCCGAGCGCGTAGCAGCCGGGTGTCACGGGCTGCGCGACGACCCATTGCAGGTAGAAGCCGATGCCGGAAGTCGAGATGTTCGGCGGGATCGCCACCGCGAACGCCGCGTCACCCGCCGCATCGGTGGTGGTGACGTGCAGGAACGCCGCGTACGGATCGGGCACCAGACGACACGTTCCGCAGCCAAACAGCGCCGTCTGCCGCGACATCACCAGGATCGCAGCGCTGTTCGCCGAGGCAGCCTGGCAGCGCACGGCGAAGCCCGCATTGCCGGCACGTGCGCAGTTCGTCGAGATCACGCCGCCGCGGGCGCCGCACGCCGGCGCTTCGATCCGGGTGCTGCCGTCATCGCTCCGCCACTGCCGCGCTCGCAGATTGGTGCTGGTGTTGCGGCCCTCGGCGACCAGCAACGCTTCGTCACTGTCGGCGCCAGCGGCTCGACGGGACGCGACCGCGAGATGGAAGTCATCGGTCAATTGGAACAGCACGCGGTGGCTGCCCTCGCAATCGCCGCAACTGATCGGATCGATCGAACGGACGTTCGTGCTGCCGGCGCCGTTGAACACGGACTCACTCGCCACGACGACCGAGCCCCCGGTCCAGCTGACCCCGGTCGGCCGTTCGTCGACCCCCGCCGCCGTCTCGATCGGGACGATGCCGCTGCCCAGCACCGGTCCGCCGGCGCCGAGATGCATGCTGCGCGCGGCGACGTCGTGGGTGATGCCGGCCTCCTTGACCTTCCAGGCCACGGCCCAGTTCTGGCCATCGCCGTCGTTGGTCACCTCGCCGGTGAAGTTGACGGCGCCGTCGAAGACGACATTGCCGGTCAGCTGGTTGAGTTCGCGGTCGACGATCATCCCGTACGGGTCGTAGTCACCGAGACTGAACTCGACCATCCAGTTGATCAGGAACCGCCCGGTCGTGCCGCCACTCTTGCTGATGCGCGGCGAACCGACGCTGCCCGCAGCAATCGTCGTGAGGTCTTGCACGACGAGCGCACCATTCGCCTCGACCACCAGCTGCGCCGCCTCGATGGTGTCCTGGGTCTGGTTGTCCCAGACGCAGATGGCGTCCTGGTCGACCAGCGTCGCCTCGCCGCCGATGTCGGCCCGTCCCTGGCTGTCGGTGCCGGTGGCGACGATCAGCACCGGGCCCTGGGTGCCCGTCGCCGCGTCGACGCTGCGCGCCTGCACGTCGCTGTCGCTGGCGGTCTGGCGGTTCCACACCACCACGAAGCGGTCGCGCGAATTCACGTTCGCGACCTGCGGATCGATGTCGTTGGCGCCGCTGCCCTCCAGGACCAACGGCGATCCCATGGCCACGCCCGCTCCATCGAGCCGCCGGCCGTAGATGTCGATGTCGGTCGCCGAGAAGACGAACTCATACACCATGAGCCAGGCACCACTGGTCGCATCGAACGCCAGGTCGGCCTTGCGTTCCGCATTGCTGGCGTTGGCGACGATGGTCGCGCTGCCGAGCAGCGGATCGATCAGCAGCGGCAAGCGCGCCGTGGCGACGAAGTCGGCCGGCACGATGTAGTCGATGACGCCGTCGCGATGGCGGATCACACCTGCCTGCCGCCGGCCGTCGGCATCGATCGCGGTGACGCCACCGAGCGTGCAGTGCACCAGTCCGGGGGTCGAGAAGCGCAGACCATCGCCGAACGGCTCGACCTGCATGGCGGTCGTCACCGTCTGGCGGACCACCAGGTCACCGCTGCCGCGCGGCAACGAGTCCAGCCGGAAGCTCTGCTCGATTCCGCCCGGCACGACGTCATAGCACTCGACGCCACCTGGCCGCCGGTACTCGACACGCGCGTTCTCGACGTGGCGATCGCCGTTGCCGATCGGTAGCAGATCGTCGCCGCGTCCGATTGCTGCCCAGGCCAGGCGAACGGTCGGCGTGGTGGCCGCTGCCGGTCCCGCGGCGACATGGAACTCGGGGCCGGTCGCGGTGAAACGGGTCTTGCAGCCGCGGCCGAACGCCCACGGTTCGCCGCCATGAACGCCCAACGTCGGCTCGGGACCAGGCAGGGGTCGGGCAGAATCCGGGATCTGCGCCAAGCCGGTGGCGACGATCAGGAACGGTGCGGCGAATCGCTGGTGCATGCGGTTGAGGACCACGTCCGATCGCGAATGCGACATCCGGTCGGCGGATGGCCGCGATTTCCGCGGGTTTCACCGCGCGGGGCTGGTCATGTATTACTGCCACGAACCGAAGAGCCATGACGACAAGCGCCACGATCGCCGACCCGACGCCGCGCCAACGCGCCGATTCCAGGCGTCGGCGTCAACCGACGGAACGCGGGCGTTCGGGCTCCGGCAGTCGCGGCTGGCCGTTGTTGCTCCTGCTGACTGCGTGCGCGAACCACCATCCGGACCGGGTCGAACACTTCGGCGTCATGCGTGAAGTCATGCGCGACGGCAAGACCGGACCGCGGGTCGACCTGGCGCGCTTCGAACAGCCGGGCTGGTACGCCGTCGGCGCGCTCGCGGGCCTGCAGGGCGAGATCCTGATCGACGATGGCCGGGTGCTGGTCGCGCGACAGGATGCGCAACGGATCACCGAGGTCGCGAGCAACGCCCACGCGACGCTGCTGACCGCAGCCCGCGTCTCCGCATGGCGCGAAATGCCACTACCGGATGGCGGCGACCTCGCGTCCCTCGAACGCTCGATCGACGCGGCCGTGGGCTCCACGCCAGAGCCGGTGCCCTTCCGCATCCTCGGCGCCTGCGACGTGCTCGAGATGCACGTCGTCCGCGGCGCCTGCCCACACGGCACCGTCGATCCGGAGCGCGAGCCCTTCCGCTACCGGCAGCTGCCCGGCGCCAACCCCTCGGTGGTCACCATCGTCGGGTTCTTCGCGCCGGGCCGGGAAGGCGAACTGACCCATCACGGCACCGCCATCCACGCGCACGCGCTGGTCACCGGTCCGTTTGCCGCACGACAACTCGGCCACATCGACGAACTGACCCTGCGGCCCGGCGCCCGGTTGTTCGTGCCGGCAGAAGCTCCGTAGACTGCGCGCGCGATGCGCAGCCTCGACGAGAAGCAGTTCCATGCGGTGATGGCGTTCCTGGTGCTGGGCTCGCTGGTGCTCGACGAACAGGTCAAGCGCGTGCTGCCGGTCTGGGACGCACCGAAGGTCACGATCGTGACGTTCGCGCTGGGGCTGGTCTGGGTGGGGCTGTTCGCGGCGTATCGCCTGCGAACGCTGGCCCAGGCGATCACCGTCCTGCACGAACGGCTGGATCGACTGCAGCGGCGCGCCGATGCCCTCGAAGACGACACGCGGCGCCGGCGCTCGTTGCCGCCGGTGTGAGTGTCACGCGCCTACTTGACGCCCCAGTAGCGCAGCACGAACGCCGGCGGCACGTTCCGGATCACCGGTCCGACCCGCTCGAACGACTCGAACCGCTCCGCCATCAGCGCCCGGAACCGCCGCGCCGCCTTCAGCCCGTAGGCATGCACGTACTGGAACGTCCGGAAATCCCCATGCCCGCCGCGCAGACAGTCGGCGATGCCATCGATCACCGCGTCCTGCACCTTCGGCGGCAGACTCGCGAACGGCAGACCGGAGACGATCCGCGTCGGCCGCGGCAGATGCCGTTGCCGCAGCACCGCGATCACGTCGGCGGCGCTGCCGAGCTCGAAGTCCAGGTCCGGATAGCGCCGCGTCAGCAGATCGTGGAAACGCGGCTCGAGTTCGATGCCGAGATACTTCGCGCCGGTCGGCAGCAGTTGCTTGATGACCGCGGTCACCGGGCCGGTGCCGGGTCCGTACTCGACGATCAGTTCGCCGGGCTGCAGGTCGAGCCGGCCGACCAGGGCGCGCGACAGATAGCGCGAACTCGGCAGTACCGCGCCAACCGAACCCGGACTGCGCAGGAACGCCGAGAGGAAGCCGATGCTCTCGGCGATCGCGCGCTTCTTCGTCGGCGTCTTGGTCTCGCTCTTGGACTTGGACTTGGTCTTGGTCTTGGTCACGACAGGCCCGGCGCTGGGTTCAGAACGCTCCGACTTCCACCTGCACGATGCCCCGCTGCACGGTCGCGGAACAGGACAACCGGAAGTCAGCGGGCAGGCCCATGCGCAGCAGCGTGCCCCGTTCGTGGTCCGATGGCGGTTGCAACGCATCCGCGGCAGCGGCGACGCGCACCGCGTCGGTGCCGCACATGCCCCGCGTGCAACCGGTCACGATCTCGACGCCAGCCGTCTGGCCGGCGGCCAACAGGGTCGTGCCGGGGCGGACCCAGACCACCTTGCCAGCCGGCGCGAAGCGCACTTCGACGAGATCCATCGAGGCCCACAGCATAGGCGCCGCAGTCGGCGTCGCCATGGGCTGCTGCGCGTTCAGAACACCTGGTACTGACCAAAGCGCGTGAACGCGCCCTGGAACTGGGCGTTGAAGCGCAGACCCTGGAACCACAACTGCAAACCGATCAGGGACTGGTTGGCCGGGATGGTCCAGGCGCCCTGCAGCAGCCCGCCGGTGGCAAGGCCGGACAGGACCGTGGTCATGCTGCCAGGCGTGATGTCGAGGTTGAACTCGCCGGTCAGCGGCGGCACCTGCACCGGCGTGCCCTGCGTCAGCCCGAAGGCGACCGCCACGGCGCCGACGTCACTCGCCGCCAACGGCATGCCGATCGTGAACACCTGCCCGGTCTGCAACCGCGGCGACACCTGGATGTCGCGATCGATGGTCGCCGCGTAGATCTGCGGGAATGGATCGCCGGAGCCAGTGCTGCCGCACACCGCGATCTTGGTGCCCGCGGCATCGGTGCTCAGGCCGCCGTACTGCTGGCCGCCGTTGACGAGCAGCGGCCGGCCGGTGTCGACGTGGACGACACCGCCGCCAGAGAATGGCATCAGCGCGATGGTGATGCCGTTGCCGGTCGGGCTGACGGTCTCGCACAGGATCCAGTTGCCACCGGCGTAGACGGTCCGGCGGTGGAACTGCGGCGTCTCGGTGAACGGCGTCGGGTTGGTGCCGGCATCGAAGGCCACAACCTGGGTCGAGGCGACGTTGGCCGTCCGCGATGCGGCGACGAAGTTGGCACCCTCGTCGAGCCACGCAATCGACGTCAACGGGAAGACCGGGTTGCCCAACGTCGTGATCGTCTGGTTGGCGATCTGGTAGCGCACCATCGTCGGCGCGGTGAACGGCACGCCGGAGCCGTTGGCGATCAGCAGGTAGCCGCGATTGGGCGACAAGGCGATCTCGTCGATCGTGCCGGTCACCGTCACCAGATCCGCCGGCATCCCCTGACCGTTGACGCGCTGGCGAAACGCCGCTGCCTGCTGGCCGTTCTGCCGGCTGCCGTAGACCCAGGTGCCGTCGGTGGCCCAGAGCATCACGTTGGTGCCCGACACGGTGCCGATCGCGATCGTCGAGCCACCGCCGCGCGGCACCGACCGCAGCGTCCCGCCGTCGGCGACGTACAGCGAGTTGCCGTTGACGTCCCAGACATAGGAGCCCAGGTTCGCGGTCGCGCTGGTGAAGATCAGCGTCTCGCCGGCGCCGGCGAAGGTCACGACACCCAGATCCGAGCGACCGACCCGGAACGCCACATGCGTCCCGGACGGGCTGAGCTTCGCATCGATGTGCGCGCGCTGCGAATTGGTGATCGCGGTCAGGGAACCTTGCGCGGCCACCAGGCCGGCGAGGAGGAACGGCAACGCAAGGGAACGTGCACGCATCGGTTTCGGCGGAGCTGCAGACGAGAGTAGCAGGAAGAACGCGGCCAGGCGGAACGTGCCGTGGCTAGCCGCGACAGCATCGGCGGTAACCTGCGGTCGACCGTTCGGGCACCGCGGCGGAATCGCGACAAAAAAGGGTTGGCGGGGGCGCGGTACCGCTCCGTATGACTGCCCCTTTCGCCCGCTCGACCCCGCCTTCAGGACCGTCATGCCAGGATCGTCGTCTGCCCGCCGCGTGGTGTTGCCCTGGTTGCTGGCCCTACCGCTGATTGCGCAGGAACCGCCGGTCGCACCGGCCGACCGGGCCGCAGCGGCTCCGAGTCCGACCGAGCCGGCGGCGAAACCGCCCGTTCTCGCGATCTCGGCGCGCTGGATCCACCCGGTCGTCGGCCCCACGATCGAGAATGGCATCGTCCTGGTGACCGGGGACCGGATCACGGCGATCGGACCGCGCGATGGCGTGGCGGTTCCGGCGGACGCGCAGCGTTTTGACTATCCGCAGGGACATCTGTACCCCGGGTTGATCGATGCGCTGACCGACGCGTACACCGACGCCGCGGTGCGCAATGACGGCAGCCTCGATGCCGGTAGCGAACTGGCGGCGGGTCTGGGGCTACGGGGCGATCGCGATGACGAACTGTTGGCGGCTGGGATCACGACGGCCTTTGTCGGGTCGCGCGCTGCTGCCGCCTGGCGCGGCCAGGGAGCGATCGTTCGACCGAAAACAGGTGGTATGGACGTATGGCGTGATCGTGGAACCGGCGCCGTCTTGATGCGGCTGACCGCAGGTCTTGGCGGTGGCCATGCGCTGCAGCGTCAACAGGCACTCGAGGCCATGGTGAAGGCGTTCGACGGCCTCGACGCGTACAAGAAAGCGTTCGACGACCACAAGAAGGCGCTGGAGAAGTACACGACCGACTACGAGGCCTATCTTTCGTTCTACCGCAAAAAGAAGGAGGGCGAGAAGGCCGGCGGCGCGACGGCACCACCTGCCGGTGCCACACCTCCCGCGCCTCCGACTGGCAACCCGCCAGCTGGCGGCGACCGACCGCGCGGACGCCGCGGCGAAGGCGGCGGTCGCGGCAACCAGGGCAACGGCGGCGGAGTGTTCCCCGATCCAAGCGACGAAGTGCTGGCCACGGGAGCGCAGGACCCGAAGCCGGAGCCGCCCAAGACGGAAGCGAGCAAGCAGGATCCTGCGCCCGCCGCCAACGCGCCGAAGTCCGAGGACAAGCCGCCGGCCAAACCCGAGTTCCCGAAAGCACCGCCGCGCGACCCGGCCAAGGACGCGTTGACCAGGGTGCTCGACGGTTCGCTCGCACTGCGCATCGAAGCGATCCGCGCGGATGAGATCCGCGCCGCGCTGGCGATGGCGCGGGCCAAGAAGCTCCCCCTGGTGATCCTCGAGCAGGCCTACGGTGCTGCCACGGTGGCGGCCGAACTGGCAACTGCGGGCGTCAGTTGCGTGCTGACCGAACTGCTGCCGGCGAGCTTGCCGCGGGAAGCCGATGAACTGGATCCGACGAAGCTGCCGGCACAGCTGCATGCGCGCGGCGTGCCGTTCGCGATCGCGACCGGCAGTGCGCGCCGCGCCAGCCTGCTGCCGCTGATGGCGGCGGCCGCGATCGGCCAGGGCCTCGACGCCGAAGCCGCGCTGCGCGCGGTCACGCTGACCCCTGCCGAACTGCTGGGCATCGCCAAGGACACCGGATCGCTGCAAGCCGGCAAGCTCGCCGATCTGATCGTCACCGACAAGCCGCTGTTCGCCAGCGACAGCCGCGTGTTGCGCGTACTGTCTGCCGGCGCGACGACCTGGGAGGCCAAGTGATGCGACCCATGATTCCCGCGGCAGCCGCCGCCCTGCTGTCGTTGGCGCCCTGGCTGACGCCATTGTGCGCCCAGGACCTGCTGGTGACCGCCGCCACCGTCGTGATCGCACGCGACACCGTGCTCTCGCCTGGCGAGTTCCTGGTCCGCGGCGGCAAGATCGCGTTCGTCGGCAACGAGATTCCCGCCGATGCCCGATCGCGCGCCAAGGTCGTCGACTTCCCCGGCGCCACGATCGTGCCCGGCTTCGTGTTGGCGCATACCTGGCTCGGCCAGGACGCTGATCTGGTCGAACGCGCCGCGCCGTTCACGCCGGACCTGCAGACGGCCGAGGCGTTCGACCCGTTCGGTGAAGAGCTGCTGAAGCTGCCGGCCCATGCGGTGACCGCGGCGGCCCTGGCGCCGTCGTCGCGCAACGTCGCCAGCGGCATCGCCGCGCTGGTCAAGCCTGGAAAGGAGCAGGGCAGTCTCGCCGCCGATTCGCTGTATGTGATGCTCTCGCTCGCCGCGCCGTCGCGCGATCCAGAACGGCCGCCGACGTCGCTGATGGGCGCCGTCGACCTGCTGCGTTCGCAGTTCAACCTGGCGCGCGGCACCGCGCAGAGCAGTCGCGAACTGACGATCCTGCGCCAGGTGCTGGCCGGCAGCCGCCGGTGCGCGATCCACGCCGACACCTGGGCTGAACTCGACGCCGCACTGGACCTGGCCACCGAGTTCGCGTTCGAACCGGTGCTGGTCGGCGCCGCCGAAGCCGGCCGCCTGCTGCCGCGCCTGCAAGCGCAGAAAGCCAAGGTGATCCTCGGCACGCTGTCGCCCGACGCCCGGCTGCAGCAACTGCGACTGCCCGGCGAACTCGAGCGCGCCGGCATCCCGGTGGCGTTCGCCAGCAGTCGCCCGGCGACCCTGCGGCTGACCGCCGCCCTCGCCGTTCGCAACGGCATGTCCCGGCCGGCGGCACTCGCGGCCCTGACGCGAACGCCGGCACAGTTGATCGATCAGGGCGATCGGGTCGGTTCGCTGCGCGCCGGTTGCGATGCCGACTTCGCGGTGTTCGGCGGCGATCCGCTCGACCTCACTGCCGCACTGCGCGCCGTGTATGTCGACGGCCAGCGGCTCTTCGGCACGACGGCCACGACAAGCAGCAAGCCATGAACGTCCAACTCACCAGGGTCGCCACGCTCCTCGCGCTGGCGGTCGGCGCCGCCACGGCGACCGCGCAAGACAAGATCACAGCGTTGCGCGGCGCCAGGATCCTGCCCGGCGGCGCGCCGGCGATCGACAACGGCGTGCTGCTGATCGCGCAGGGCCGGATCCAGGCCGTCGGCGGCGCCTCGACGCCGATTCCCGAAGGCACCGTCGTCATCGACGTGACCGGCAAGACCATCACACCCGGCCTGATCGACGCCAACTGGCGCTTTGGCACCGGCAGCCTCGATCGCAACGAGCAGGGTGACGAAGTCACGCCGCACCTGCGCGTGCTCGATACGCTCGACCCGGCCGATCGCCAGTTCGAGCGAACGCGCGCCGCCGGCGTCACCACCGTCCACGTGATGGCCGGCACCCAGAACGTCATCGGCGGGCTCGGCGCCGTGCTGAAGACCGCGGGCCAGGACGTCGACGCGATGGTCCTCGGCAGCGAGACCTCGCTGCGCGTGACGATGGGCAGCGAACCGTCGATGGGCAACCGCGCGATCCGCGGCGGCAGCGTCGAGTCGATCTACTACCGGCGCCCCACCACCCGCATGGGCGTGGTCTGGGAAGTGCGCAAGGCCTTCTACGACGCCAAGGAGGCCATGAACCAGACGCTGAACGACCCGCAGCAGCAGGACCCGGGCCTGCAGGTGCTGATGCGTGTGCTGAAGAAGGAACTCGCCGTCGTGACGACCGCCCGTTCCGAACAGGACATCCGCACCGCGCTGCGCCTGGCCGCCGAGTTCGGCTACACGACCGTGATCGACGAGGCGCAGGAAGCGCACTACGTCATCGACGAACTGGCGGCCGCCAAGGTCTGGGTGCTGGTCGGCGCGCCGAGTGCCGACCGCGTGACCGGCGGCGGCGGCGGCGATGGCGCCGAACCGCGCTTCTCGACCTTGACCAAGCTGGCCGCAGCAAACGTGCCGTTCGTGATCACCACCGGCACCAACCAGGCGGCACTCGACCTGGTCCGCGAAGCGATGTTCGCGGTACGCAACGGCATCGATCCCCAACTCGCCCTCGACTCGATCACCGTCCGGCCGGCGCAGTTGCTCGGCCTCGGCGACCGCATCGGCAGCCTCGCTGCCGGCAAGGACGCCGACTTCGTCGTCTGGACTGCCGACCCCTTCGACCCGACTGCCGTCGCCGCCCAGGTCTGGTGCAACGGCCTCACCGTGAGCGAATCCCGATGAACGCCCGATCCATCCTCACCGCCGCCTTCGGCGCCGCCCTCTGCACCATCGCCGCTGCCCAGGACGTGCTCGCCGTCAAGGCCGGCAAGATCCTGACCGTCTCGGGTCCGACCATCGAGAACGGCGTCGTACTGATGCACAACGGCCGGATCACCAAGGTCGCCAAGGCCGCTGACGTCGAGATCCCGTGGGACGCCAAGGTGGTCGACGCCAGCGACAAGACCGTGATGCCGACGTGGGTGCTCGCGCACACGCAAGGCGGCATCCGCGGCGCCAACGAGAACCTGCAGAACGTGCCATACGTCTCGATCGCCGATGCGGTCGATCCGGCGGCAACGTGGTTCGAGGACTGCTTGCGCAACGGCGTCGGCACGGTGCACGCGATTCCGGGCAACCAGACACTGCTCGGCGGCTCGGGCATGATCCTGCGCCCGTACGGCCGCACCGTCGAGGACATGGCGGTGGTCACCAGTTCCGGCGTCAAGCTGTCGCTGCAGGCACAAGGCGGCGGCCGGCTGCAGCAGATCCGCCGGTTGCGCAAGGCGATCGAGGACGTGCAGGAGTACCTGGCCGACTTCGATCGCCGCAAGAAGGCGTTCGAGGAGGAGAAGAAGGCGGGCGCGATCCCGGCCGACAAGGAGTGGACCGAGGAACACGATCGACTGAAGAAGCCGGTGATCGACCTGTTGGCGAAGAAGACCCGCGGTTGGCTGTACGTGCCCGGCGCCGCCGAAGTCGACGAAGCGTTGCGGCTGTCGCAGCAGTTCGACCTGGTGATGGTGTTCGGCCCCGGCATCCACAAGGCGATCCCCGAGATCGCCAAGCTGAAGGCCGCCGTCGTCATCGACGACGCGCTCGAGTTCTACGAGACCGACGACGAGACCCAGCAGGAACGCAAGATCTGCCCGGCGAAGCAGCTGGCCGATGCCGGCGTGCCGTTCGCGCTCAGCCTGGCCACCAATGGTCCCGGCGCCTACCCGTGGTGGCAGATGGCGACCTGCGTACGCAACGGCATCGATCGGCGCGCCGCGATCGAGGCGTTGACGCTGGTGCCGGCGCGGATCCTCGGCATCGAGAAGGACTTCGGCTCGCTGACCGAAGGCAAGCTCGGCAACCTGCAGATCCTTACCGGCGATCCGCTGGCCGCGACGACGTGGGTCGACAGCGTGATCCTCGAAGGCCAGGTGGTCTACGAACGCAGCAAGGACCCGCGGTTGCAGTACCTGTTCAGCAAGGAACCTGCCAAGGCTGCGGCCCCGGCAACGCCGGGCGAGGGCAAGTGATCATGCGCGGGATCTGCACCCTGGCGCTGGCCGTCTGGGCTGGCCCGTTCGCCGTGGCACGCGCGCAAGGCCCGTCGGCGCCGCCAGCGACCGATTACGCGATCCACTGCGGTCGACTGCTTCGCGGCGATGGCAACACCGAACTGCGCGACGCCTGGCTCGTCGTTCGCGGCGGCAAGATCAGCAGCGTCGGCACCGACGCGCCACCGGCCGACCTGCCGGTGATCGACGCCCGCGGCAAGGTCGTGATGCCCGGCATCGTCGCCGCCGACTCGGACCTTTCCGGGGCCCAGGAGAACGACTACAACGTCACCCCCGATGCGCTCGCGGTCGATGGTTTCGACTTCGACGCGACGCAGCGCGATGCGCTGCGCGGCGGGGTCACCACCGCCTACCTGTCGCCTGGCCGCGAACGGCTGGTGTCCGGCCAAGGGGCGGCCGTCAAGCTCGCCGGCCGCGACGTGGTCGCCCGCGTGCTCGGCGATGCCATCTGCCTGCGCGTGAACTTCGGCGACGGTGCGGTCGCCGCGCCGCGGCTGTTCGAGCCGACGCCGCATCCGACCGCCGACGACCCGTTGCTGCCGGCCCGGGTCCAGACGCCGACCTCGCGGCTGTCGCTGCTGACCGAACTGCGGGCCCTGTTCGCTGCCGCAGTCGACGAACAGCAAGGGCTGACCGGCGAAGGTCTCGCCGAGAACCAGTACACCGAAGTCGCGCTCGCCGACGTGGTCAAAGGCAAGTTGCCGGTTCGTGCCGGTGCCTGGAAGGCAGCCGACGTCCGCCGCGCACTGATGCTGCAGAAGGAACTCGGCATCCGCCTCGTGCTGGAGAACCCGCAGGAGATCGCCGCGCTGGCCGCAACCGCCGCCAGCCAGAAGGCCGCCGCGACGTTCCGGATGCCGATCCTGCTCGGGCGGCAGAATCCTGGCGGCGAAGACCGCCAGCAGAAAGGCCTCGAGCCGCGGCTCGACGCCCCCGCCAAGGCGGCGGCGGCCGGCATGACGATCGCCGTCGGCCCCGGTGCCGGCATCGCGATGGCCGACTACCTGACGGCGGTGGCGATCGCGGTCCGCAACGGCCTGCCGGCCACCACGGCACTGCGCGCAATCGGCATCGACGCAGCGAAGATCCTCGGCATCGACGGCCGTGTCGGTTCGCTGGAGGTCGGCAAGGACGCCGACTTCGTCGTGTTGTCCGGTGATCCGCTCGCCATCGGCACGATGGTCGAATCGACGTGGGTCGATGGCCAACGCGTGTTCGAACGCAAGCAGCAGAGCGCCGCGCTGGCGGTCCGCTGCGGTCGCATCCTCGACGCCGAGGGCCACACCTACCGCAACGGCACGATCCTGGTGCAGGACGGCCGCATCAAGGCGGTCGGCGAGGACCTGGCGATCCCATACGGCGCCCAGGTCATCGATCTGCCGCATGGCGTGATGACGCCGGGTCTGATCGACGCCAACAGCCTGCTCGGCCTCGCCGGTGACGGTACCGGCGTGCCGCAAGGCGCCGCCAACCAGTTGCTGCACGACGCGATCGCGTTCGACGATCCGATGTTCGCACCCGCGCTGGCCGAGGGGCTGACCACGGTGCTGGTCGCCGGCCGGGACGGCGGTCCAGTCGCCGGCCGCATTGCCGCGATCAAGACCGGCGCCCGTTCGCAGGAGGCGATGACCGTTCGGGCGATCGCCGGGCTGCGATTGCAGCACGACGGCATCGGCCCCGATGCGATCAAACCGGTGCGCGACGCCATCGAAGGCGCCAAGAAGTACGTCGAGACCTGGCGCAACTACGACAAGGCCTGGGCCGAGTGGAAGAGCGGCAAGAAACCCACGGCACCGCCGCCCCCGCCGCCGCCCACCGACGGCCAGAAGCCGGCCGAGGATCCGGTGTCGGGAACGTGGGAAGCAGACATCGACATCCAGGGCCAGATCCAGTTGAAGGTCGCGGTCGACCTCGAGCTCGCCGGCACCAACGTCACCGGCAAGGTCCGGATCACGTTCGGCCCGCGCGAGATGCCGGCGCAGGAAATCACCTCCGGCAGCTTCGAGAACGGCACGTTGAAGCTGGCCTTCCGCGGCATGGGCGGTGACGCGACGCTCGAAGGCAAGATCGCCAATGACACGCTGACCGGCAAACTGGTGTTCGGGCGCATGGGCGAACAGGACTTCACCGCCAAGCGCACGGTCAAGAAGGCCGGCGGCGCGGCGGCGCCCGCACCGACGGTGCGCACCGAGGAGCCGAAAACCGACGAGCCGAAGAAACCCGACGTCAACGAAGCGCTGGAGCCATTCCGCGCTGCGATCGAGAAGCGCGCCGCGCTGGTGATCCGGACGACCCGCGGCCCCGCGATCACCGACCTGGTCGAGCTGCTCGAGAAGGAACAGATCCCCTACGTCCTGCACGGCGCCGACTCGGCGCTCGACGATGCGGCCGTGCTCGCCGGCAAGAAGCCGCCGGTGCTGCTCGATCCGGATGTCGTGAGCGAGAACGACGGCCAACTGACCAACGCCGCGGCGAAGTTCGCCGACCTGGACCTGCCGGTGCTGCTCGGCACCGGCGACTGCGCCGGTTCGCGCTGGCTGCCGCTGCACGCCGCCTACGCGGTGCGCTACGGCTTCAGCCCGGCCGACGCGTTGCTGGCGGTTACCGCCAACACCGCTCGCGCGTTCCATCTGGACGACAAGATCGGTTCGCTGCGGCGCGGCAAGGACGCCGACTTCGTGGTGTTCTCGGGCGATCCATTCGAAGCGCAGAGCCGCGTGCTGCTGGTCGTCTGCAACGGCGAGGTCGTCGTCGATCGTCGGGAGGGCGGCCGGTGAACGCCCACCTCCGCATCGCGCTGGCATCGATCATTGCCACGATCGCCGCGGCGCAGGAACCCGCGCCGCCAAAGCCGTTCGAGGTCTGGCGGCCGAACCGCCCGAAGACCGAGGCCGAACACCGAATCGCCAAGTGGGGTCCGCGCGGGTTGCCGAGTCCCGGCTATGCGTTCGTCGCTGCCAAGGTCCTGCCGATCACGGCCGAGCCGATCGCCGATGGCGTCGTGATCACCCGCAACGGGCTGATCGAGGCCGTTGGCCCGCTGGCCAGCACGCCGATCCCCGCCGACTACCAACGTATCGACTGCGGCGACGCCTGGATCTGCCCGGGCTTCATCGATCTGCACTGCCACGTCGCCAGCGAGTCGTTCGACCTGAACGACACGGTCCATCCGACCAATCCCGAGTTCCGCACGCTCGATCTGGTGACCCTCGATCACGACCAGATCAACACCGCGCGCGCCGGCGGCATCACGTCGGTGCTGTACATCCCCGGTTCCGGCTCGAACATGGGCGGCTTCGGCACGCTGACCAAGACCGGCGGCAACAGCCCTGACGAAGCGCTGATCCGGTTCCCCGGCAGCCTGAAGATCGCGCAGGCGGGCAACCCCGAACGGCAGAGCGGCGATCTCGGGCGCGACATGATGGGGATGTCACAGGGCATCCGGCTGACCCTGCTCGATGGCAAGCGCTATCACGAAGCCCACCTCGCCTTCGAAGCCGGCAAGGGGCCCGAGCCGAAGTTCGATCCGACGCTCGAACTGATCCGCGGCCTGTTCCGCCACGAGTACTTCGTGTCGGTGCACACGCAGATCTACCAGGTCGTGCTGCAGACGCTGCAACAACTGCGGCTCGAACTCGGACTCTGGACGGTCATCGTCCATGGCACCTTCGATGGCTATCGGCTCAGCGAGGACATGGCCGATGCCGGCTTGCCAGTGGCCGGCGGACCGCGGCAGTATTACTTCAACCCGCGCACCGGCGAATTCGAGGGGTTGCTCAGCAACTGGTCGCGCGGTGGCAAGCATGGCTGGCGCGAGCCCGTCCGAGGACTCGGCATGCACGGCATCGGCGTCAACACCGACTCGCCGGTCGTGGCGCAGGAGCAGCTGCCGCTGCAGGCTGCGATGGCCGTCCGCCTGGGGTTGCCGCATCAGTGGGCCCTGCGCGGCATCACGATCAACGCCGCGACGTTCGCCGGCATCGAACACCGGGTCGGCTCGCTGACGGTCGGCAAGGACGCGGACCTGGCCATCTGGACCGGCGATCCGCTCGACCCCCGTTCGCACGTCGAACGGACCGTCATCAACGGCGTGATCCGCTATCAGCGCAATGCGCGAAGGCCGGGCTGGTGAGCGGACGCCCGCAAGTTACCGGTTTGGCGGCCGCGGCGCTCGTTGCCGTCGCGACCACGGCGTCGGCGCAAGCGACCCCGACCGTGTTCTACGCGGCCAGGATCCTGACCGCCGACACCGACCCCATCGATCAAGGCGCCCTGGTCGCCCATGGCGGCAAGATCCTCGCCGTCGGTTCGCGCGCGACGGTCGCGCTGCCTGCCGGCGCCGCCATCATCGATGTCGGCGACCGCTGGCTCAGCCCCGGCTTCGTCGACCTGCATCACCACGTCAGCAGTGGTCCCGGCGGCGACATCAACGACATGGTCGCACCGCTGAATGCCGAGCTGCGGACGCTGGACACCGTGCGGCCGCACGAAGAAGCGATCCTGCGCACGCTGAGCGGCGGCGTCACCACGACGCTGTTCATCCCGGGCTCGGGCACCAACATCAGCGGCTTCGGCGTGCTGCTGAAGATGCGCCACGGCGACAAGCTCGAGGCGATGGTCATCAAGGACCTCGGCGCAATGAAGGTCGCGCAGGGCTTCAATCCCGAACGGCGATCCGGTGATCTCGGCCTGACCCGGATGGGCTCCAGCGAGATGCTGACCCGCCTGCTCGAACAGGGTCGCGACTACGCCCGCGCCTGGCGCGAACACGAGGCCGGCCGTGGCCCGGCGCCGAAACTCGAGCCCGAACTCGAACAGCTCCGCCTGGTGTTCGACCGCAAGGTGCCGGTCCTGATCCACACCGCCGGGGCTCGCGATTGCGTTGCCACCGCGCGGATGTTCCAGGACGTGTTCGACGTCCGGATGGTGCTGTCGCACGGCTGCTTCGACGGCTGGATGGCGGCGGCGGCGCTCGCCAAACGCCAGACACCGGTCAACCTCGGTCCGCGGATGTACGAGTTCGATCGCTACTCGCGGTTCCAGGGCATGTGCCAGGCCTACTGGGATGTCGGCTGCAAGGACATGTCGGTCAACACCGACGCGCCGGTCGTGGCCGCCGAAGAACTGCCACTGCAGGCGGCGATGGCCAATCGGCTCGGCCTGCCTTACATCGCCGCGCTGCAGGCGGTGACGCTGGCGCCGGCCCGTCAGATCGGACTGCACGACAAGGTCGGTTCGCTGACCGTCGGCAAGGACGCGGATTTGCTGGTGACGCGAGGCGATCCCCTCGACCCGCGTCACCCGCCAGAACAGGTCTGGATCGAAGGCAAGAAGGTCTACCAGTCAGGAGACGTGCGATGAGGTGTTCCCCGGTTTCCGCGGTGCTCGTCACCGCGCTCGCGTCCGTTGGCTCCGCCTGGGCGCAGGACGCCCGGCCCGTCGCGTTCACCAACGCCACGTTGTGGACGATGGAGGGCGCCGCGATCCAGAACGGCACGTTGGTGATCCGCGACGGCAAGATCCAGGCGCTCGGTGCCGACGTCGCGCCACCGGCCGGTGCGCAGATCATCGACTGCAAGGGCGGTTCGATCCTGCCCGGTCTGGTGTCGGCGCACTCGCGCGCGGGCCTGGAAGCGCGGGAAGAGCCGCGCCAGCAACCGCAGGGCGGCGGCCGACGCCGCGGTGGCCAGATCCCCGACTCCAACCCAGGCCCTCGCGGCGGCGCGCAGAACCAGGCGGCGACCAAGGTCGTCGAGCGGGTCTACGCCAAACAGAAGGTGTTCGGTGAACTGCTGCGCGCCGGCATCACGACACTGGCGCTGACACCCAACGGCGGCGCGTTCCCGGGCCAGGGCGCGATCCTGCGGCCGGACGGCAAGACGCTCGAGCAGCTGACCGCCGACGACGATGCGTTCGTGTTCGTCGGCATGACGCGCGACAGCCAGGTCAAGAAGCTGCTGAAGGAGAACTTCGACAAGGCCAAGAAGATCGTCGACGAGCGCAAGAAGCCCAAGCCAGCGCCCGCGGCGCCACCGGCCGACAAACCGGCAGATGCCCCAAAGCCCGCCGAGCCCGCCAAGACCGAGCCACCCAAGGGCAACGAACCGCCGAAGCCGGAACCCAAGCCGGAACCCAAGCCCGAGCCGACGCCGACGCCAAAGCCCGAAGAGAAGAAAGAAGGCCAGCCGGCAGCCCAGGCGCCAGCGCAGAAGCCGCCTGAGCAGCCGAAGGATCCGAACCTCGAGGTGCTCGCCGATCTGCTGGAAGGCAAGCGACGCGCGATCGTGCAGATCGACTCCGCTGCCGACCTGTTGCATTGGTTCCACGCCACCGGCGACAGCCTCGAGTTCCCGCGCGCGATCGCCGTCAGTTCGCACCAGCCGCAGAGCGGCACGTTCGACACGGTCATCGAGCAGTGCAAGAAGCTGAAGGCGGCGCTGCTGCTGCCGGCGGAACTGACGACACTGCCGCGATCGCGATTCCTGGTCAACCCGGCGTTGACGCTGCACACGGCCGGAATCGAGATCGGGTTCCTGGTCGGCGAGAATCCCGCGACCGTGCGCCAGCTGTTCTTCCGGCTGATGGAACTGGTCCGCAACGGCCTGCCCGCCGACGTCGCGCTGAAGGGCGTCACCGCGGTACCCGCGAAGATGCTCGGCCTCGACGACCAGGTCGGCACCCTGAAGGTCGGCAAGAAGGCCAACCTGCTGGTGCTGAGCGGCGACCCGCTCGATCCGGTCAGCGAGATCCAATCCGTCTGGCTGGAAGGCCGGCTGGTTCCGAAGAACACCCCGTGAGCGCGAAGAGGACGACGACGATGGCCCACCTGACCCACGCCTGCCTGCTGTTCGCGACGCTGTGCGCCACGACCCAGGATCTCGCCGCGCAGGAGCGCGGTCGCTTCCGTCGCGGCGGCCAACAGCGCCCAGAAGCACCGACGCCCGAGGCCCCGAAGCCGGACGCCGAAGCCCCGAAGAAGCCGAAGAGCTACACGGCGATCGTCGGCGGCGACGTCTATCTCGGGACCGGCCAGCGGCTGACCGGCGCCACCGTGCTGGTCGCCGATGACAAGGTCGACAGCGTCGGTCACAACCTGACGCTGCCGGAAGGCACCAAGGTGATCGATGCCAAAGGCAAGGTCGTCAGCCCGGGCTTCACCTGCGTGATGGGCAGCGGCATGGGCGCTGGCCGCAACTCGCCGTTCGTCGACTCGGTCAATCCGTTCGACCCTGAAGTCAAGCAGGCCCTGGCGGCCGGCATCACGTCGTTCCTCGCTGGCAACGCCGGCAGCGGCAACACGCCGTCGGGTGACAACGCGGTCATCAAGCTGGCGTGGGGTGACGTCGCGGGCATGGTCGCGGTCGAGAACACCGTCTGTGGCATGACCGTGCCGATGACCTTGGCCGACAAGGAGAAGTTCGCCGAACTGGTCAAGAAAGCCAAAGAGCACCGCGCTGCGCTCGATGAGTTCACCAGGACCAAGGCCAACGACGCCAACGCCAAACCACCGCAGGCGCCCCAGGGCAGCGAGAAGATCCTGAAGGTCCTGGCCGGCGAGTCGCGGCTGTGGATCCAGATCGGCGGCGGCGGCGGCGACCCGTTCGGCATGGGCCGACGCGGCGGCGGGCGCAGCCAGGGCAACGACGTCGACGGCATCCGCCAGGCTCTCGAAGTGGCGCAGATGCTCGGGGTCGGTGTCGTGCTCAACAAGCCGGTCTGTGCCTGGCTCGTGCCCGACGAAATCGCCGCCACGGGGTCGTTGGTGATCCTCAGTCCGCGCGATCGGACCCCGGCGGACCCGACCAACCCGGACCGGACCGGCAGCAACATCGCTTCATCTGCCATCTTGGCAGAAGTCGGCGTCGGCGTCGCGGTGACCTGCCC
This sequence comes from Planctomycetota bacterium, assembly GCA_016713175.1. Lineage (GTDB taxonomy): Bacteria > Planctomycetota > UBA1135 > UBA1135 > UBA2386 > JADJPQ01. Next base: position 1,130,893 of record JADJPQ010000001.1, on the reverse strand, counting down.
CGGCGGGATGTTCGGGGGCGCTGGCGTCGGCACCGGCGGCATCCTGGGCCAGGATCTGAACACGCCGCACATCGATGCTGCGTTCGCCGTCCGCGGCGGGCTCGACAACCGCAAAGCTTTGCGAACACTCACTCTGGATGCAGCTCGCGCGATCGGGATCGACCGCCGGCTCGGCTCCCTCGAGCCAGGCAAGGACGCCGACATCTTGATTCTGGACGGTGACCCGCTGCACTATAGGACGTTCGTCGAGACGGCCCTGGTCAACGGCAAGGTCGTCTACGAGAAAGACAAAGAGCCGTTCTATCGACACATCCAGCGTTGAGCAGCCGCCCAGCCTCGCCCCCGGGGCCGGTGCAGCCGCGAATGCGGCCACCGCGTAGCAACCCGCGGCCCAGCAACAGGACCACGGTTTCATGAGCGTAGAGAGCCTGAAGGAACTGGAGGACTTCTTCCGCAGCATGCGGCAGGCGTTCAACAGTCGCGACCTCAAGACTTTCCGTTCGCACTTCTGGACCGACAAGCGCTTCCAGAATCTCGATGCGTCCGGCCGCCGCGACCATGGTTGGGGCGAGTTCGAGGAAGTCCTGGACCAGGAGTTCCGCTACATGGAGTCGGTCAAACTGGAGATCAAGGACACCGAGATCCAGGTGTTCGAGGACCAGTTCGCGACGGCCGTGGCAGCGTGGAAACTGACCCAGATCGACCCCGAGGGTCGCGGCGTCGAGCAGAACGGCCGCGCCACGTATTCCGTCTGCCGCATGGGCGACGATTGGAAGATCGTCGCTCAGCACTACAGCCAGATGCCGGCCGAAAGCTGATCGGGGCGGCCGCAATGCACGCGAGGACCAGGGGCTCCTTGGTCATAATGCCGTCGTCCCGATGTCCATCCGCCTCGACACCGAACGCCTCGCCACCGGCGGGGCCACACCGGAGCCAGAACCGGTGAACACGCCGGCGACTGCGTTCGTACCGGCACACAAGATCCGGCTGGTGACCGCGACGAGCCTGTTCGACGGCCACGACGCCAGCATCCACATCTTCCGCCGGATCGCGCAGGCCACCGGCGCCGAGGTGATCCACCTCGGCCACAACCGGTCGGTCCGCGAGATCGTCGATGCGGCGATCGAGGAAGACGTACAGGGCATCGCGGTGACGTCCTACCAGGGCGGTCACAACGAGTTCTTCCGCTACATGCACGACATGTTGCGAGAACGCGGCGCCGGCCACATCCGCGTGTTCGGCGGCGGCGGCGGCGTGATCCTGCCCGACGAGATCGCGGCGCTGCACGACTACGGCATCGAACGGATCTACTCGCCCGACGACGGCCGCAGGCTCGGCCTGCAGGGGATGATCGACGACATGCTGACGCGCTGCGACCGGCCGGTCGCGACCGCGGAGGCGACGCTGCCGACGCCGAGCAAGGCCGATGCAGGTACCGTGGCGCGCGCGATCTCGCTGGTCGAAGCGTTCCCCGAGCGGTGGCGCGAACCGCTGCAACAGGCCGTCCATCGCCTGCCGCAGCGCGCGCCCGTGCTCGGCATCACCGGCACCGGTGGCGCCGGCAAGAGCTCACTGATCGACGAACTGCTGCGCCGGTTCCTGCTCGACTTCCCGGACAAGCACATCGCCGTGCTGTGCGTCGACCCGACCCGCCGCCGCACCGGCGGTGCGCTGCTCGGCGATCGCATCCGGATGAACGCCGCGGTCAACGACCGCGTATTCCTTCGCTCGATGGCGACCCGCCGCGCCAACATGGCGCTGTCGGAATCGGTGCAGGACGCGCTGCGCGTGGTGCAGGTGGCCGGCTTCGACCTGATCGTGCTGGAGAGCTCAGGCATCGGCCAGAGCGACACCGAGATCGTCGAACACGCCGACGTGTCGCTGTACGTGATGACGCCGGAGTTCGGCGCGGCGAGCCAGCTCGAGAAGATCGACATGCTGGACTACGCGGACCTGGTCGCGATCAACAAGTTCGACCGTCGCGGCGCCAGGGACGCACTGCGCGACGTCAAGAAGCAGTACCAGCGCAACAAGAAGGCGTTCCATCTGCCGCCCGAAGAGATGCCGGTGTTCGGCACGATGGCGGCGACGTTTGCCGACCCCGGCACCGATCGCCTCTACCTGGCGGTGACCGCAGCACTCGACCAGCGCCGACCCGGCCGCTTCGTCAGCAGGATCACGCTACGACCCGGTGAGCCGGCAACCGCACACGTGATTCCAGGCGACCGCATCCGCTACCTGGCCGAGATCGCCGACAACAACCACCGCTACGACCGCTGGGCCAAGGAACAGGCCGACGTCGCCGAGTCGCTGTACCAGTTGCAAGGCGCGCGCGCTGCACTACCGGCCGAGGCCGGCGTGGCCCGCGCCGCGCTCGACACCCAGATCGCCCAGGTCGAACGCCGGCTTGCCGCCGAGTGCCGCACGCTGCTCGCCGGTTGGGACCAGCTGGTGACCGACTTCACCGCCGACGAGTTCGTGTTCACCGTCCGCGACCGCCAGGTCCGGGTGCAGAACCACACGACGTCGCTGTCGGGCCTGCGGCTGCCGAAGGTCGCGCTGCCGCGTTACCGCAGTCACGGCGATCGCCTGCGCTGGTTGCTCGGCGACAACGTGCCGGGCCGCTTCCCGTTCGCCGCTGGCGTCTATCCGTTCAAACGCACCGCCGAGGATCCGACCCGGATGTTCGCCGGTGAGGGCGGCCCCGAACGCACCAATCGCCGCTTCCACTATCTCAGCTCGGGCCAGCCGTACAAGCGGCTGTCGACGGCGTTCGATTCGGTGACGCTGTACGGCGAGGATCCCGCGCCGCGTCCCGACATCCAGGGCAAGGTCGGCAATGCCGGTGTGTCGGTCTGCTCGCTCGACGATGCCAAGCGGCTCTACTCGGGCTTCGATCTGTGCGACCCGATCACCTCGGTGTCGATGACGATCAACGGCCCGGCGCCGATGCTGCTGGCGTTCTTCCTGAACGCCGCGATCGACCAGCAGTGTGAACGCTGGCTCCAACAGAACGGCAAGCTCGCCGACGCCAACGCCACGATCGACGCGTTCTTCCTGGGCCGCGGCGTGCAGCGGCCGCGCTACCGGGTCGACCTGCCCGCTGGCCACGACGGTCTCGGCACGCTGCTGCTCGGCGTCAGCGGCGATCGCGTGGTGCCCGCCGAGGTCTACGAGCAGATCCGCGCGCAGACTTTGTCGACCGTGCGCGGCACCGTGCAGGCCGACATCCTGAAGGAAGACCAGGCGCAGAACACCTGCATCTTCAGCACCGAGTTCGCCCTGCGGATGATGGGCGACGTGCAGGAGTTCTTCACGCAACAGCGCGTGCGCAACTTCTATTCGGTGTCGATCTCCGGTTACCACATCGCCGAAGCCGGCGCCAATCCGATCACCCAGCTCGCGTTCACGCTCGCCAACGGCTTCACCTACGTCGAGTACTACCTGAGCCGCGGCCTGGCGATCGACGACTTCGCGCCCAACCTCTCGTTCTTCTTCAGCAACGGCACCGATCCCGAATACTCGGTGATCGGCCGCGTCGCGCGCCGCATCTGGGCCAAGGCGATCAAGCACCGCTACGGCGGCAACGAGCGCAGCCAGATGCTGAAGTACCACATCCAGACGTCGGGCCGGTCGCTGCACGCGCAGGAGATCGACTTCAACGACATCCGGACCACGCTGCAGGCGCTCTACGCGATCTACGACAACTGCAATTCGCTGCACACCAACGCCTACGACGAGGCGATCACGACGCCGACCGAGGAGTCGGTGCGGCGGGCGATGGCGATCCAACTGATCATCAACAAGGAACTCGGTCTGGCGAAGAACGAGAATCCGCTGCAGGGATCGTTCGTGATCGAACAGCTGACCGATCTGGTCGAAGAAGCGGTGCTGACCGAATTCGCGCGCCTGTCGGAGCGCGGCGGCGTGCTCGGCGCGATGGAGACGATGTATCAGCGCGGCAAGATCCAGGACGAGTCGCTGCACTACGAGACGCTGAAGTCGAGCGGCGAACTGCCGATCATCGGCGTCAACACGTTCCTCGGCAAAGACGGCTCGCCGATCCAGGTCGTCCGCGAAGTGATGCGCAGCACCGACGCCGAGAAGCAGGCGCAGATCGATGGTCTACAGGCTTTCCAGCACGCTCACGCCGATCGCGCGCCGGCGGCGCTGCAGCGGCTGCAGCAGACCGCGCTGGCCGGCAGCAACGTGTTTGCCGCGCTGATGGACGCCGCCAAGGTGTGTTCGCTTGGCCAGATGTCGGCGGCGCTCTACCAGGTCGGCGGGCAGTACCGGCGCAACATGTGAACCGGCACCCCCCCGCCGCGCCGCATCACATCGAGAACAGAGCGAACGCCGCCCCGGTCGGATCGAGCAACATCGAGAACCGGCCGATGCCCGGGATCGGCGACGGTGGCACGAGTTCGGTCGCGCCGAGCTTCTTCGCCTTGCCGTGGCTGCCCTCGAGGTCGGTGGTGAAGAAGTAGCACAGCCACGCCGACGACATGTCGGGCTGCGGCGACTTCATGATGCCGCCGGCCTGCTTGTCGCCGTTCAGCTGCAGGTGGTAGGTGCCCATCGGGCCCATGTCCTTGTCCTGGGTCTTCCAGCCGACCAGCTTGCGGTAGAACGCCACGGCCTTCGCCGGATCGGTCGTCAACAGTTCGTTCCAGCAGATGCGGCCGGGAACGGGGACATCGGGATCGAAACCCTGCGACTCGGGCAGACCCTTGTAGATCGAGAAGTAGCCACCGGTCGGATCACCGAGCACCGCGAACCTGCCAGTCTGCGGAATGTCGGTCGGCGGCACGCAGCAGGTCCCGCCGATGGTGCCCGCCAGCTTCGCCTTGGCGTCGACGTCGTCGACGGCCAGGTACGGCATCCAGTGCGGCGCGGGAATGTTCTGTTCCTCGACGATGCCGCCGATCGGGCCCGGTCCGCAGGTGATCATCCGATAGGTGCATGGCCCCATCGGGATCTCCTGGATCTGCCAGTCGAACATCGCGCAGTAGAAATCCTGCGAGGCCTTGGCGTTCTTGGTCATCAGATCGTGCCAGACGAAACGGCCGGGCCACGGGCCCTGGTTGGCGTGCATGTGCTTTGCTCCGGGAAGAAAGGGTCTGGTAACGCAGACGATCCGGTGCCGGCGTTCTCTACATCACACTACGAAAAACCGCCCGGATCCGGGTCGTCACTTCGACCCGATTTCGGCTTGCAGCACCGGCAGCAGAGCCTCGGCGACCACCTGGTGACCGAGAACGTTCAGGTGGCGATCGGCGAACCAGAACAGCGGTTGTCCGATGCGCGTGAACCGGTCGCGCATCGGCGGTAACAGGTCGATGCAAATCACGCCGATGCCGGAGCAGGCGGCCTGCAGCCGTTCCTGGACGCCGAACTCCGCCTCGCCGAGGTTGGCGATCACCGCCGTCGGATCGACCTGATTGTGGTCGGGCAGGCAGGTGACCAGCAGCGTGGCGCCGATCTCCGCAGCCCGCGTCCGCAACAGTCCCAGCAGTTCGCCGGTGACCGCCCACGCCGCATCGCGCTCGTCGGCGCTGGCCACGAAACGATCGCGGATGCCGAACCACCGATACCGCGCGGCCTTCAGTTCCTCCTTGACGAATTGTTGCAGGTAGCTCGTCGTCCATGCCGACGGCCGTTGCCATTCCGGCTCCGACAACAACGCCAACGGCGCGAACGCGGCATCGACCGGCGGCACGCGTACGACCCGACCATCCTGCAGCGCGAAGGCCGGCTCGTGCCGCCGCAGGTTGTCGGTCAGGTCGTTCCAGAAGAAGTTGACCACGACGACATCCGGCCGCGTCGCCGCACCGAGCTGGTCGAGCACCGCGAGCTGTTCACGCTGGCCCATGCCGTTGCACCCGGCATTGATCACGTCGACCGTGGGCAGCGCCTCCTGCAGACGCGCGGCGAACGTCGCATCGTCGTCGACGCCGAGCCCATAGGTGAACGAGTCGCCAAGCAACAGCACCCGATGCTGCTTGCCGGCCGGCAGGGCCGCGGTGATCGATTCGCGTCGCCGCCAGCCCTGCGCGTTGTGCGCGAACGCATGGCCATACTCGGGAGTCACATGGCGGCCGCGGCGGCTCGGAGCCGGCGCAAACCCATAGACCGGGTGCTCGACGAACGCCGGTGTGGATCGCAGCGCGGCCGGCGTCCAGGTCAGGCGGAGGACCAGTTCGGCCGCCACCAGTGCGATGGCCACGCCGACGACCATGGCCAGCAACCGCTGACGCCAACGAGTTGTCCGCGCACTTGCCTGTCGGAGTGCCACCGCTGTCGACCTTATCCGACGCGTTCGTCCGCTCCCAAGCCCCAGTCGACAGCGAGCCGCCGACCCGAACCAACGACGGCGTCGCGATCACGCAGCCGCAGGACCGACGCGCCGCCGGCACGGCATGAGCGCCACAGCAGACCCGCCGGGCATCAACCCGCGCGGAACGCAACCCGAGGCGACGCCGGCCGCACCGCTGGCGAACGAGAAGGCGACGACCGCCCGACCTGGCACGCGAACGGTCACCGCGACCGATCCCCGACGACCGCGCACACACGGATGGCGGCAACGTCATCCACATGCCGGCGGCCTACCATTGACTGGCAGGCGTCCCTTGCCGGTGGCCTGGGTCTTCGCCAGATGAACCCCGAGGCGCGGGCGAAGGGATGCAGGACAGGTACGCCGCGAACGTCGACGGTGCGATCACGGTCGGCGTCGGGCTGCACTGACCCGGAGAACAGGTCCAGGGCAGGTCCCGCACCTGTCGTAGGTTTGTCACCGCTGCAACGCGCCATTGGCGGCGCCGGCATCCTCGCGTTATCCCTGCCTTTCCATCGCTCCAGACCGGCATCCGGCCGGTTGTCCCCCTACCGCGAGTTCCAAGATGCTGCGCCCATTCGCACTGTTCCTCCCGTTGGCGTTGACCGCGCCACTGTTCGCCCAGGCCATCGAGATCAAGGCCGGCGGCGATGACCAGACGCTCGACGTCGCCATCAAGTCCACGCTGACGTCGAACGTGACCACCAAGACCCTCATCAATGGCGAGGAAGGAGGGTTCGGCGGCGGCGGCGGCGGGCGCGGCCCCGGTGGCGGCGAAACGACCACGACGCAGGACGTCGCCTTCAAGCAAGGTCCGGCGAAGGACAACTGGCGCGAGTACACCAAGCTGATCGCCAAGGACACGCGGATGGGCCAGGACGGCACGCCGCGCGACACCGAGGTCACCGGCGCGCTGCAGGGCAAGAAGCTGGCGCTGAAGATGGCCGACACCGGCCTGTCGCTGACCGAAGGCGAGGGCGACAAGGCGACGACCGTGTCGCCGCAGCTGGCCGCCAACGTACCCGGCCGCCTCGCGCTCGCGGGTCTGCTGCCGTCGAAGGCCGTGGCCGTCGGTCAAGAGTTCGAGATCGCGGCGTTCGCGCCGGCCCTGCGCAGCCTGCTGCACCCGGTGACGGCGGAACGGCCGCAAGGCGGCGGTCGCGGTCAGGGCGGCGGCGAAGGCGGCGGGCAGGGTGGCGGGCGTCGCGGCGGCCAGGGCGGCGAGGAAGGCGGCGGCCAGGGCGAAGGCGGTGGTCGCGGCCGCGGTCAGGGTGGCGGTCAGGGCGGCGCGGCTGGTGGTCGCGCCGGTGGTCGCATGGGCGGCGGCGGTGCGTCCGGCACCGTGATGCAACTGCTCAGCGGCGGCAAGCTCGAAGGCAAGGCCACCGGCAAACTGACGGCGATCGAAGAGAAGGACGGCCAGAAGATCGCGGTGCTGGCGATCTCGGCCAAGCTGACCGGCAAGGGCAAGGCTGCCGATCTGGGCGTTCGTGGCGGCGGCATGTTCGGCGGTGGCGCCGGCGGCCGGCGCGGCCAGGGCGGCGAAGGCGGCGGCCAGGCGGCCACGGACAATGGCGTCGACAACATCGACACGACGTTCGATCTGACGGGTACGGTGCGCGTCAACCTGACGGCGCAGCAGATCTGCGATGTGTCGGTCGGTGGCGACATCGTGATCGGTCGGGAGACCAAGCGGACGATGCCTGGCCGCGACGGCGGCGATGGAATGGAAGTCGAGTCGACCTCCACCACCAAGGCGAAGCTGCAGCTCGACGCGACCTGCGCGGTCGCCAAGTAGCGCGATCTGCCCGGTCCGGGAGCACGGCACCCCCCGCTTCGTCGCCTCGCCGTGCCCCAATTGCCCGCCGGCCAGTTCCTCGGTCGCCGGACGCACCGCGTCCGGATCGGCAACGCGACGATCACCGAGGCCGACTATGCGCCCGGTGCTCGCCTGCCGCGCCACAGCCACGCGTGCGCACACTTCTGCTTCGTCCTCGGCGGCGGCTATCACGAGACGCTCGGCCGGAACGACCTCGAGCGGCGGCCGATGTCGCTGACCTTCCAACCAGCCGGCGTCGAACACGAAGAACGGCACTTCGGGGCCGGCCGGCACCTGCTGATCGAGATCGCCGGTCTGGACCGCGAGGCACGTCCGACCGCGGTGGACCTCTCGGGTACGCTGGCCGTCGGCATCTGCCGCCGGCTACAACGCGAACTCGCGTGCACCGATCCGGAAGCCGAACTCGCACGCGAGGAACACCTGATCGCAATCGCCGCCTTCGCCCACACGGCGCCGCCACCGGCGAAGCCCGAACCGCAGTGGCTTGTTGCCATCGACGAATGGCTGCAGGCCGCACCTCTTGATACACCGACGCTGTCCGAACTGGCGGCTCACGTCGGCGTGCACCGCAGCCACCTGGCCCGGACGTTCTTGCGCCATCGCCACCGAACGATCGGCGACGAACTCCGGCGCCTGCGCAGCGCCCGTGCCGCCGATCTGCTGGCCAGCACCAAGCTGCCGCTGCCGGACATCGCGCTACGCGCAGGCTTCGCCGACCAGGCCCACTTCACCCGCGTGTTCGGTCGCTTGACCGGCTGCACGCCGGCGACCTTCCGCCGCGCGACGCGGTAGCACGCAACTCCTGGACAAGACGACGGCGCGACGAGCTGCTCTGCTTGCCCACATGAATCGGCGAGCACCGTTCCTCCTGACCGCCCTGCTGCTGAGCCCGACCGGCCAGGCGCAGGATCCGTCCGCACGCATCGATGCCTGGTTGCAACCGCACGTGGCCGATGGCCAGTTGTCCGGCGCGCTGCTGATCGCCCGCGGCAGCGACATCGTCGTCGAACGCTACTTCGGGTTCGCCAATCACGAACTGCAGGCGCCGGTGACCGCCGACACTCGCTTCGGCATCGCTTCGGTGACCAAGCCGATGACGCAGTTCGTCGTGATCCAGCTGCTGCTCGGCGGCAAGCTCGGTGTCGACGACAAGATCGCGAAGTGGTTGCCGGACTTCCCGAACGCGGCGACCATCACGGTCGACCACCTGTTGAACCACCGTGCCGGGATTCCGCACCGGGTGACTTCGACACTGGACGAGGTGCTGCCGCAGTCCGCAGCGTCGATGACCGCGCTGGCGGCCGCGCGGCCGTCGATCGGCGTACCGGGGGAACGTTCGGTCTACTCCTCCGCCGGCTATGCAGTGCTGGCGCGGGTCGCCGAGCTTGCCGGCGCGCAGCCGTTCGCCGCACTGTTGCAGCAGCACGTGTTCGATCCGGCGGGGATGACGCAGACCGTCGACGCGACCAGCCGTTCGCTGATCCCGCAGCGCGCCGCCTCGTACGCCATGGGGGCCGCGGGGCCGTTGCTGGTGTCGCCGAAGGATCTGACCTTCCTGGTCGGCGCCGGGTCGGTGTTCTCGACGCCGCGCGATCTGCATCGGCTGGTGCAGGCGGTCGTCGATGGCAAGCTCGGCCCCAGTGTCCGGGCGAACGCGTTGAGCCGCGGTCGCATCGACTGGAACGGGGCGGTGAGTGGGTATCGCTGTTTCGTCCAACACGACCCGGACAGCGGCTTCACGGTGATCTGGGCTGGCAACATCGCGACGGGTGCGATCGAGCGGATGCGGGTGGAGTTGCTGCGGCTGCTGCGCGGCGAAGAGGTCGCGGCGCCAGCGCGCTTGGACGTGACGCCGACGGCGATGCCGGCCGGTCTGGCGGACGAACTGACGGGCGCCTGGGACTTCCAGGGCCAGGCGCTGGATCTGCGCGTCATCGACGGCCAGGTCTGGCTCGGCGATGTGGTGCTGGTGCCGACCGGCAAGGATCAGTTCTTCTCGTTCCGTGACTACGGGACGGTCGCCGTGGCCCGGGAGGAGCATGGCGGCGTGCGGGAACTGCAATGGCGCGGCGAGGCAGGCGTGACGTCGTTGCTACGCGTTCGCTGACTGCTACTTGCCGGTCCCCGAGGGTTCCGAACCCTGATCCAGCCGTCGCAGTTGTTCCAATGCCCTCGGATCGTCTGGCACCTCCGCCAGGAACCGACGCCACCACGCCCGCGCCTCCGCCGGCCGGCCGGACCGTTCGACGACGATGGCAAGGTTCGAAAGGATGTGGATGGCGTGCGGATCGTTTCGGTGGCCGACCCGAAGGATGCGCTCGGCGGCGCCGACCTCGCCGAAGTCGTCCGCGAGGAACTTGGCATGCAGCTGCACTTCGAGCGAACTGAGGCGCGGCAGTTCTGCGAGCGCAGCCGCGACCTGCAGGCTCTGCCGACGCAACGATTCCCTTGCCGGATCGCCCTCCCTGGTCGCATGCATCAGGGCCCGCAGGGAAGCCATCCGCAAGAAGCAGACCATGCGCCGCATGGACGGCAGCAACCGCAACACGCCTGAATCCGCGTGCTCGAGGTCGTCGAGGTTCTGCTGGTGCCAGGCCAGCGTGGCCTGGTCGATCGAACTCCTCATGGCGACCCGGAACAGCAGCACCATCCCATCCAGCTGCGATGCCGGAGTCTCCTCCAGCTGCCGCAGAATGTCCTTGCAGGCGTCGGCCCGTCGCGCCGGGAGCAACAAGGAACCCAGCAACGGGCGGAGGCGCAGAGCCGGTTCGAAGGCCCGCCGCACCGGTGCCGACATCCTGGTCAGGTGCCAGGACTCCATCGACCCTTGCCGAGTCAACTTGCCGACGCTGTCGGCCAGACCCTTCGCGCCCATCACCACCGACGCCATTTGTGCCCAATCGCCGGTCGGTTCGGCGTTGAACAGCAACCGGACCCAATTCTCCAGCACCACGGAGCAGTATGCGTCGAGCGCGCGGAAAAAATGAACGACGCCAACGATCAGATCCTCGGCTGCATCCGTCCGCTCGGGCGGCAAGCCACCCGGCGTTCCGGCAGCAACCCCGGCCAGTTGCTCGAAGAACGCAAACCACGAGAAGCTGGGCCACCGGCCCTTTGCCGCGGCACACAACATGGCCGCTCGCGTGGCGTCCCCGCGCAACATCTCGACGCCGACCAGTTCGCAGTTCGCCATCAGGTGGAAGGGGTCGAGCCGGACCGCCTCCCGCATGTGTTCGAGCAGCACGGTGAAATCGTCCGCCAGCATCCCGTGGAGGTACTCGACTGCGGCGGGCGACAGCAGCCCGGCCTGGCCGGCGGCCAACGCGGCCTCGTGCATCGCCAACGCCTGCCGCATCTCGACGGATCCGGCCGCCGGGTCGGCGAGGCGATCGGCGCCGAGCATGCCGAGCAGCATCAGGCGCCGCGCTTCGACCGGCGGCGAGACGCCTTCGGGCACGCTTCGCAACAACCGCAGGCTCGCCACGGGCTGCTGCATCGCTTCGAAACATTCGATCTTGTCCAGGATCAGATCGGTCGGATCGGGGTGTCCGAGATCGATCGCCCGATCCAGGGCAGCCATCGCCGCCGGCCACTCGGCGTTGCGCATCGCCAGCCGCGCCTCGCGCATGGCGCTCCGAGCCGACTCCTCGCGTTCACTCGCGCGGGCGAGGTTGACGCTGACCAACGCCCCGGCGAGACCGACGAACAAGGCGGTCAGCATCGCCACCGCTGCCGCATGCCGCTGCACGAACTTCCGCACGTGGTAGGTCCGGCTCGGCGGTCGCGCTTCGATCGGCTGTGCCGTCAGATAACGTTCGATGTCGTCGGCCAGATCCCGCGGCGACGCGTAGCGCCGGTCGGGCTCCTTGGCCAGCGCCTTCATGATGATCCAGTCGAGTTCGCCGCCGATGCGCCCGAGCAGGCGCACCGAACTGCTGCGCCTGGCTCCGGCCAGCAGACGTCGCCGCTCCGGATCCCTCGCCAAGCGTCGACTGGGCAGCTCGGCGACCCGGCGCTCGATGGTTCGCACGGCCGTGATCAGGTCGACCGCTCGCAACTCCGCCGAGGTGATCGGCAACACCCCGACCACCAATTCGTACGCTACCACGCCGAGTGCGTGCACATCGCTGCGCACGTCGATCGCATCCCGATCCCCACGCGCCTGCTCGGGCGCCATGTATTCGAGCGTGCCGCCGATCGTCGTGGAACCGACCATGCCGGGGTCGCGCAGGCGGGCGAGACCGAAGTCGATGATCTTGGGTACCGCCTCGCCGGACTGCTCGGTCACGAGGATGTTGCCTGGCTTCAGGTCGCAGTGCACGACCGCCTTCTGGTGCGCGTAGTGGACGCCGGCGCAGACCTTCTGGAACAGCAGCAGCCGGGCGCGCAGGTCCATAGCCGCCCGATCCGCGAATGCGGTGATCGGCAGCGCCCCTTCGACCAGCTCCATCGCGAAGTACGGTCGCTCGGCATCGGTGACGTCCGCGTAATGGACCTTGGCGATGTACGGATGGTTGAGCCGGGCCAGCGCCTCCTGTTCCTGACGGAATCGCGCGGTCGCCCGATCGCCGTGCAACCAGTCCTGCATGACCTTCAGGGCGACCCGGAGCTGGACGCCATCCTCCTGCTGGGCGAGGAACACCTCCCCCATGCCGCCGCGATCGATCGGGCCGAGGATCCGGTACGGTCCAATCCGATCCGGTGACCGGGGCGCCGCGGTCTGCTCGACCCGGCCGAGCAACGCGCTCCACGCGCGACTGAGCTCGGGGTCATGCGTCGCCGGCTCCTTCCCGTGAAGCAGCCGCCGCACTTCGGCCGCGGCGTCCGGGTCGATCAGTTCCTGCTCGGCCAGAACGCGATCCCATTGGTCCCGTTGCACCGCGCAAACGGCTTCGAACACGGGGCGGACCCGCTCGTACCAGGCACGGTCATCCGGCGTCGTCATGAGCCTCAGTGCAGGGTACCATGCGCGGATGCTACTCGCCGCCATCGCGGCTGCCGGCTTCGGCCTGCCGCCCCAGGACCCGCCGCGTCCCGGCTTCCTGCTGACCGACCAGGGCTTCGCCGGCATCTTCGCCAACGCGGTCCCCGACACGCTGCGCCTGCAGAACCGGGGCGATCGCTTCGTCGGTACTCTGATCCACGGCGCCGAACACACCATCGACGCGCGCGTCGTCGATGGCGCCCTGCGCGGCACCGCCAACATCCTCGGTGTCGTGCAGGCATTCGCGTGCACGCGCGATGGCGAAGATCTGCGCATCCGGGTCGGCGGCGACGAGTTCGCCGTCCGCCGCACGGTCGAGCCGCTCGCCGCCCTCACCGACCTCGGCGCCCCGATCGTCGACCCGAAACGGCGCTGGACCGTCGCGATCTACTTCGGCGCCGACAACGACCTCGAGGAGAACGCGCTCGCCGACCTCGCGGAGATCGCCGCGCTGCGAGACCTGCCCGGCGTCGATGTGATCGCCTTCATCGACCGCTGGAACGGCCCGCCAGCCGACGCCGAACACGATTGGACCGATTGCCGCGTGCTGCACCTGCGGCCGGGTCAGCCGCCGACCGTGTTGCAGCAGCCCGGCGAACTCGCCAGCAACGATCCGGCGACGCTGGCCGGGTTCCTGATCGGCGCGTATCGCAAGTTCCCGGCGCCGCAACGCGCCGTGGTGCTGTGGGATCACGGCGGCGGCTGGTTCGGCATGATCTCCGACGAGGACGCACCGGGCGGCCGCACCGGTTCGATGCGGATGCCACAGCTGCGCCACGGGCTGCGCACCGCCGCGCTGGCGACCGGCACGCGCCTGGATCTCGTCGTTGCCGATGCGTGCCTGATGGCGCAGGTCGACTCCGCGCTGTCGCTGCAGGGCCTCGCGCAGATCCTGGTCGCGTCGCAGACCGAGGTCGCCGGCACCGGCCTGCCCTACGGACCGGCGCTGAGTGCGTTCGCGGTTCCCGACAGCAATGCCGAAAGCGTCGCCACGGCGATGGTGTCGGCGTTCGAGCAATTCTACCGCGAACAGAAGCCTGATCCAAACGCGACGCTGTCGGCGATCCGGCTCGACGCCGTGCCCGCCATCGCCCGCCACCTCGATCAGGTCGCCGGCCACCTGCTGCCGCACGTCGACAAGATCTGGCCGCGCCTGCTGCGTTCGATCTACTACGGCGAAAGCGGCGACACCTGGACGCAGCGAACCGAGAAGGTCGCACCATGCGCGCTCGATGTCGTCGATGTGGTGAAGCGCGTCGCGGCGGGCTGGCCGGACTTTCCGGCCAAGGCGGCGCAGATGCTGCTCGAGAAGGCGGTCAGGCAAGCCGTGTTCGCCCAAGGCCGAGGCGATCAGCGAGCGCTGGCCGGCGGCTTCAGCGCGTTCATGCCGCGCGTCAAGGCGCAGGCACCCGCCATCTACGCCAACACCCCGCTCGGCGCCGGCAACCAGTGGTGGCAACTGCTGACTGCAGCCCTCGACCGCGCCGCCGCCGACAAGACGCCGGTGACGGTCGCCGACCTGTCGGTCCGCACGTTCGGTGGCGAGGTCGCCACCGAGGTCCGGCCGCTCGATGGCGCTGCGGTGCACTTCGTCGCTACCGGCAATTCGATCGTGCAGGCCCAGCAATGGGATCTGGTGCACGACCCGGACGCCAAGGCCTGGATCGTGCTGCGCAAGAACTTCGTCGCCGACCCGACCTGGCCGCAGCGCGCGCAGCGGCCGACCGACGCCGAGATCGACCTGCTGATGCCGCAGTTCGTCGATGGCCGCAACGAACTGCGCAGCGAACTGTTCGGACTCGATTGGTCGATCCAGAACAGCACCACGCGGATCCGCGCGACGATCGATCTGACCGGCGATGCGTCGACGACGCCGATCACCGCCAGCGCCCGGCTGCGGCACCCCGGTTGGAAGGCGCCGAAGAACGTCGCGGTGCTGTTCGGCCGCGCGTCGTGGATCGTCGAGCGCGTCGTCGTGACCGAAGCACTGACCGACGGCCTGACCGATCGCACCGTCGTGCCGACGGCCGACTCCGAGTTCACGTTCCTGCTGGAAGCGATCGGCGAAGATGGCAAGGGCCAGGTGATCGAGTGCGACCCGATCCGTTACGAACAGGGTCTGCGTCTGGTGTTGTCGGCCGACGAACCAGGCCGCTACAAGGCGGCGCTGCTCGTCGACACGGTCGGCGGCCAGCGCGCCATCGACGAAGTCGACTACACACTCGCAGCCAACCCGGATGTCGCCGCCTGGACCGCGACGTGGCCGGGCTTCAAGCCGGAACTGCTGCGCGGCAGGTGGCCGCATCTGGTCGCCGACGGGCCGGACAAGTGGCGCGAGACCGCAGCGTCCGTGGAATTCGTCGAGCGCCTGAATCCCGACAAACCGATCTATCGGGTCCGACGCAAGCTGACCCAAGCGCCGGACGGCGAGCACTACCTGCAGACGTGGATCTTCGATCTCGCCGGCGTGCCCAACCTGCGCATCCTGACGCCGATGGCCGACGGCCGGGTGCTCTGCTGGTTCGGACCGGTGATGCGAACGGTGTCCGATGCGCGGCCGGCCCTGGTGTTCAAGGCGCTGAACGTCGACAGCGGGCTGTGGATGTTCCGGATGTCGCTCCACGACAGTCTGCGCCTCAAGTGGTGAGGTGTCGGGCACGATGCCCGACGGCCGCGGCCGCAACTCCGGCGATCGCTCGCATCGACAGTGGCGATCCACACTCTCCCAGCGCTAGATTCACCCATTCACGTCCAGGACTCCGTCAACCCCATGGGAACCCACATGCTTCTCCGTTCCGTCACCGCCGCCCTCGCTTCCCTCTGCCTCGCCCTGCCCGTCGCCGCCCAACAACTGAACGGCATGAGCGCCGCCAGCACGCGCGGCGAAACCCGGATCATGGTGGCCACCGAGGACTTCTCGACGTTCTCGTTGGCGTCGCTGACCTACGGCCAGCCCGAGTGGAAGGACAGCTACGACGGCATGCTCGATCGCATCAAGGGCCGGGTGAACCGGCTGGGCAAGGACGGTCTCACCACGCTGTTCACGTTCAGCGAGCTGGAGATCGGCGGCACCAAGATTGCGCCCGGCTCCTACATCGTCGCGCTGCACTGCGACAAGGACGGCAAGTTCGGGCTGGCGCTGCTCGATTCCACCAAGGCGGCGAAGGAGAAGGTGTTCCCGGGCGCCGACTTCAAGCCCGACATCCTCGCGCCGCTGACGCTGAACAAGGGTGCCGCCAAGGAGAGCGTCGCGAAGATGACGATGACGTTCGACGCCCAGAAGGACGGCGCCGGCAAGGGCACGTTCACGATCGCGTGGGGCAAGCACACGCTGACGGCGCCCTGCCAGCTGCACGCACCGAAGTAGGCAGCGGCGGCGCGGCTACTGGCTGACCATCGCCAGCACTTGCCGATCGACCCACGCCTGGTCGTGGAAGCGTTCGCCCCACTCGCGGACCGAGACTTCGCGATACGCATGCCACGTCTCGTCCTCGACGAACCGCAACCGCTTGCGCAGCGACGCCCTGGCCCGCCGATCGGCGCCTCGCGCCAGCAGCAGCTGTGCCATCGCCGCGCTGCTGCGCCCGACCCGGAACGGCTGCGAGACGACGCAGCCAAACAGCGCGGTGTGCCCGCCGAAGCCGTCGGCATCGACCGCCGCCCGCGCGTTCGGATCGGCGCCGTGCTCGAGCAGCCAGTGCGCCAGATCCAGTTCGTCGCCATCGACGCACAGGTGCAACAAAGTGCCGCCCGCCAGCGGCGCGCCGTGCAGCGCCAGCGTTTCGTCCTCGGCACAGCCGAGCGCGCGCGGCCAGATCTCGTCGGGCGAGAACGTCCGGGCCAGCAGACCCGGATCCCGACGCAACCAGTCCGCCAGCAGGTCGATCCGCCCGCGATGAACGGCCATCGGCGGTGAGTCCGGCAGCGCGATGCCGTGCGCCGCCAGCAGTTCGAGACACTCGTGCTTGCCAGTCGGATTGCGGCAGTAGGTCTGCAGCAGCATCGCCACCGGCGCCAGTCGGTTGCCTTCCGCATCGCCGATCGGCGCGCCGAGTTCGAGCAGCATCTTCATGCCCGCGCCGTTCTGCGTCTCCGCCGGCCCCATCATCGAATCTGCCGCCGGGCGCGCACCCATCCCGAACAACTGCTTCGCGGTCGCGATCCGCCCCTGCAGCACGGCGCGATCGAACGCGAACTGCACATCCTCGGCCCCGAGTCCGCGCAGCGTCGCCACGATGCGATCGCGGCCGAGATTGGCCGCGTACGACATCGGCGGCCCCCAGTTGCCCTTCACGCCGCGCGCGTCTTCGTGCAGCAGTTCGGGATGCCGCAGCACCAGTTCACGGACCGCGGCCAGATCGTCGCGCCAGATCGCGGCGGTCAGCCGGCAGGCCAGCACCAATCGCGGCCAGCTCGCGACACCGTAGGCGCGCGCCAACGCGAACTGCGCATCGGCCAGCTTGCAGGTCGCCGCGGGCGGCGGTGACGGATGGTGCGTCTGCAACTCGGCAAGCGCGGCGGCATCGCCCGCGTGGATGCCGCGCAGCAGGTCCTTCGCCTGATGCTTCAGCTGCTGGTGATCGGGACGAACGGGAAGGTGACGGCTACTCACGACGGACCTCCGGAGTCGATGCCCTGGGTCCGCATGCGTCGGGCGGGAACGGAGGAACGTAGGCAACCGCAACCATCGACTCAGGTGGACTCGGTCCTGCCCGCGGACGGGAGGCGCCCTGCGCGCCGAACGACACACTACCAGAACTCCTCGTGCAGCCTTTGGTTAGTCCGACATTTTCTTTTGTCGGTCGTTGACAGCGCCTACCGACAACTGTATTTGTCGGTAACCAGAACCCAAGGAACCCCGATGACCCGTTCCGCCCGTCAGTTCGAGATGCAGCTCGACATCCAGTCCCCGCCCGACACCGTCTGGCAAGCGATCACCGAAGCCCGGGAGATCGCCCGCTGGTTCGCGCCCGACGTGATCGCCGAGCCACGCGTCGGCGGTCGGCTCGTCTGGCAATGGGGCCAGGCCCACACCTGGACCCAGACCATCGAAGCGTTCGAGCCCGGCCGTCATCTGCGCACCCGCTACGACTCGGTCGTCGACGATGGCCAGGGCGGCAGGAAACCGCTGTTCGTCGACTTCCATCTCGAAGGTCACGGCGGCGTGACCACACTGCGCCTCGTCCACTCCGGCTTCGGACCCGAAGGCGACTTCGATGCCGAGTACCACGGCATCAGCGGCGGCTGGCCGGTCGAACTGCGCAGCCTCCGTCTCTACCTGCAGCGCCATCGCGGCCGGGACCGGATGCTGGCGTGGAGCACGTGTTCGACCGCATTGTCGCCGGATGCCACCTGGCAACGACTGGCCGCCCGCGACGCTCTCGCTGCACCCGGCCTGATGGAATCGCGCGAGGACGCGCCGTTTTCGGTCGAGGTGCCGGGCGTCGGCACGATCCAAGGCAGCACGCTGTTCGCGCCGGGCCGTCGCGAGTTCTCCGGTCTGGCCAGGAACCTCGACGACGGCTGGTTCCGGGTGCACTGCGAACACTGGCACGGCGCGACACAGATCTGGCTGTGGCTCGCGGTCTACGACGGCACGCGCGCGCGCGTCGACCTCTACCAACGCGGCTTCGACCAGCTGCTGCAACGCCTGTTCGCCGCCAGCCCGGCCGGCGCGGAGCGCTCGGCATGACCGATGCCGTGCAGGTCGTCGACGATCCCGAACGCGCGCAGACGCTGCTCGACCGCACGCGCCTGCAGATCCTCGCCCGGCTGACGACACCGGCGTCGGCGACGAGTCTGGCCGAGCAACTCGGCATTCCGCGCCAGCGGCTCAACTATCACCTGCAGCAGCTCGAACGGCAGGGCCTCGTCACCGTGCAGCACGAACGGCAGCGCGGCAGCGTCAAGGAACGGGTCTACCTGCGCGCCGCCGAACGCTTCGCGATCTCGATCGAGGCGCTGGGCGAACTCGGCAGTCGCCCCGATGCGGTGCACGATCGCTTCTCGTCGGCCTACCAGATCGCGGTAGCAAGCGAGGCGATCGCCGATCTGGCGGCGCTGCGGGCCGGCGCGGCGGCGGCGCAGCAAGCGCTGCCGACGTTGACGATGGCTGTCGACGTGCGGTTCGCCGATGCCAAAGCGAGGTCGGCGTTCGCGCAGGAGCTCGGCGATGCGCTGGCGGCGCTGGTGCGCAAGTACCACGACGAACGAGCAGCCGAGGGGCGGACCTTCCGGTTCTACCTGGGGGGCTACCCGCGGCCGCCCGCACGCTGACACCACCCGCAACGACACCCCCTCATCGGGTCCGTTCGGCGCGCGCGGTGTTGGCGACGAAGTGCCGCAAAGGCGCCGAGGTGGCTGCGGAACGCGCCGCGACCGGGTTGCGCCCCGCGCACGCCGGCGCCGTCCAGCAGTTGCGGCGACCGGTATCGCGGCAGGTCGCCGCCGATTCCGGTTCAGCTCCCGATCAGCCCACGCCCGCCATTGCTGACCGCGAACTGCAGCGCATTGGCAGCCGGATCGTGCACGAACCACTGATCGTAGAACTGCAGCCCCAGCAGGCTTGCGCTCATCGGCACGTTCAGCGTCAACACCGCCTGCCCGGTCACGTCCGTCGGCGTGAACAACGACTCGCCCACCGACGCCAGCACATTGCAGCCCGCCGCCCCGAACGACGCCAGCGAGAACGGCAGCGCATTGCCGGCCCACGTCGTGTCCGAATCGCCGATCGTCAACAGCGCAAAGCTGCTGGCCAGTCCGCGCTCGAGCAGCACCTGGAACGACGACCCGGTCCGCGGCAGGCCGAACCAGCCGAGTTCGGGCGTCGTCCGCGTGCTCAACCGGCAGCCCGCACCGAACGTCTCGTAGTGGCCCACCGGCCCGCCGCACCAGATCCGGAACTTCCACTGGATGCTCTGGAACGGGCCGTTCCAGCTGGCGCCGCCGTCGAACGATCCGCGATAGACCGGACCGCCGGTGCCACCCTGATGGCTCGCCTGCGCGCCGTTGATCGGACTCCACACCACCCAGAACGTCTGCCCGGCGGCGATGCTGATCGGCGTGGCGAGATTCGCGCCCTGCCAGCCGTTGATGCGCGACATCGACCAGGACCCCGACCCCAGCGACAGCAGCGGCCGATTGCCGACCGGGTCGTGGGTCCACAGCGCGATGCTGTTGCTGCCCGTCTGTTCGCCGGTGAACACCTCGATCCGCGTCGCCGTCAGCGCCACCGGCGCCGTCGTCTGGATCGCCAGCAGCAGGTTGGGCCCACCCATGCTGGAGTTGTTGTCGAAGTTCAGGTTGTCGTTCAGGGCGTGACAGATCGTCGCCTGGCCGGCAAGGCCGGGCACGAGCAGCAGCAGGGGCAACAAGCAGCGCATCGGGATGCTCCGTGGGTGGAAGAGCCTGCCATTCCAGCCGACGCGCCGCCCACCGCAACCTCGGGGCGCGTGAACGGACAGCTCCTGACGGATTCCTTGCAGGCCGATGCGGCGCAGGGCAACGTGAATTGCACGCGGCGGCACCCCCGGAAGCCGTTCTCCGGCATCCTCTGGTCGTGCCCCATCTGGCCGATCAACCGTCGCCATCCGCCGCGCCAGCCCATGACTGGCCGGAAGCCATGGGCGCCGTCCGGCGCTACCTGCGCTTCCTCGGCTGCGACTGGTCGCTGGCGGAGGACCTGGCGCAGGACGCGGCTCTGGCCGCCCTGCGAACGGGCCACGCGGCGTTGCCGTGGCTGCTGACGACAGCGCGCAACGGCTACCGCATGCACCTGCGCCAGCGCGGCCGGCGGCGCGAGGTCGACGATCTCGACACGCTGCACGCGCAGTGGCTCGAGGTGGCCGGCGACGATGGCGCAGCGGCGCGCCGACGGGCGCTGCAACAGTGCCTGCGGCAACTGCCGGAACGTTCGCGACGCGCACTCGAACTCCGCTATGGCGACCAGACCCGCCGTGCGGAAATCGCGGGCGAACTGGGGCTGCGGCCCGAAGGGATCAAGAGTCTGCTGACCCGCGTGCGGCAACTGCTGGCCGCGTGCATCACCCGGAGGCTGAACGGTGACTGACCGACAGGATGCGACCATGCGGTTGCTGGACGTGTTGCTCGAAGAGGAGCTCGGCGGCGCGCGCGCGGCGGCGCCGGTGCGGCGTTCGCCGTGGCTGTGGGCGGCGGCCCTGCTCGGCATCAGCGTGGTGGTCGGCATGGCCTGCCTGCGGCCACCGGCGACCTCGCCCCGGTTGCTGCAGGATCCGATCGCGCCGACCCGCTTCCTGCCGGCCGACGCCGGGGCGTTCCGCGCCGCCGTCGCGACGGTGCAGTCGATCGCGCTGGCGCCGCGGGAAGCGCCGCGCGGCGTGCCGGTGCTGGCGGGCATGCCGCTGATCGGCAACCTGTTCCGCAAGAACGCGACGCCGGCGGGTGCATTGCAGGACCCGGCGTCGACGGCGGTACTGGCGCGCTTCGTGGTGCCCGCCAGCGAACTACCGGCCTGGCGCGACGCGCTGCTCGGCTGCGCCGACGGCGGCGCTGCCGCGGATGCGAGTGATCCGGTGGTGATCGAGCTGCCGGACGGCCGGCGGCTGGACTGCCTGATCACGGCCGCACTGCTCGTGGTGCGCGGCGACGACAAGAACCTGTTCCTGCGCGCACCGCAGGCGCTGCTCGACCTGCGCGACGAGGCGGCCAGGCGGCAACTGGCGCAGCAGCGACACGAACTCGGGATCGCACTCGAGGCGAACGCACTGAACGCGTTGCCGGCCGGACAGACGACGTTGTCGATGCCGCCCGATCCCGAATTGCTCGAGGCGGCCCTGACCCGGCTGCCGAAGCTCGAACGCCTGCGGCTGTTCGACCCCGCCACCGATCAGGCGGCGTGGGACCGGCTGGCCCCCGTTCTCGGCGCCAACCGTTCGCTGCGCGCGTTGCACGTACCCGCTCGCGGCCTGGGCGACGCCCAGCTGGCGGCGCTGCAGCCGATCGGGTTGCGCGAACTGGAATTCGACGGTGCGCTCACCGGGATCCGCGCGGCGACGCTCGGCGGCTTCGAACAACTCGAGGCACTGGCGATTCCGGCAGTTGGCGAGGGAACCGAGATCGCCGATCTGCTCGGCGCGGCGACGGCGTTGCGGCGCGTCGAACTGGGCACCGACATGTGGCGCGACGGACTGGTCGACCTGCTGCTGCGCTCGCCGATCGAACACCTGCGGATCGGCGGACCCGCGATCGATGCTGCGGCGCTGGCGCGCCTGCCGTTGTTCCCGCACCTGCGCAGCCTGGAACTGTTCTGGTGCCAGATCGGTCCCGACGAGCTGGCGGCGTTGGCAACCGTGAAGCAGTTGACCGGGTTGCGGCTCCGGATGATCGGCTGGCACCAGCCACCCGGCCACGCCGAGGTCGCCGACATCGCGGCGCTCCGACGACGGCTGCCGAAGTGCACCATCGTCGACGATGGCCCGTGAGCCAGGTGCGGACTTCGGCAACGCCGGCAGCGACGATCAGAACACCCCGACCGTCAGCGCCAGCCCATTCGACGCGGCCCGACCGTGACCGCGAGCACGAGCACAGGCCAGGCAGGAACGGCACGTCGGCGGGAGTGGCGCATCGAGTCCGACATGCCCTGGTCCACGTCGAATCGGACGAGGAATCAGCAACACGCGACACCGGGTCCTTGCCGGCGCGCAGACTGCATTCCGCGCGGCACGGCCGGCCGATTGCGGTCACGACGAAGTCCGGCGCCTCGGCGATCGCCGCTCGACGATGTCGTCGCCGGTGCCGGGTTGCCCATCGCGGCCATCGCAGCGGACGTTCACGTGCGTGGTGTCGATCTGCAGCGCCAGCGGCTTGCCCCAGGGGTCGGCCGGCGGCGCCGCGACCTCGGCCGCGGTCGGCCAGCGTCCGTGTTGTTCGTGGAAGTCCGTGCGCGCCAACGCGACTTCGCGGCAGAGCCGTTCGGCCTGCGTCACGCGCAGGTCATCGGCGATTCACGATTCTGGCGGTCGCAACGCCGTGTGCAGCAACGGCAGCAGCAACAGTCCGGCGGCCAGCCACTCGACCGGCAGGGTGGCGGCAGAACGACGACGGCGGCGCCGCGCGGTGGGCATGGCGAAGGAATACGACGCCGTCACTCGCGGGATCCCTCGGCTTCACCGCCATCCGCACCGGCACCGACCGTTCGCTGCGATCGCCGGCGTCGAGGAAACTCGCAAGGGGGGCTCGACATCCGACCACGAACCGCCGATCAGTATGGCATGAACTGCCGTCTGCTGTTGCTGGCGGTCGCGGCTGCGACCGGTGCCTGTGCCAACCTGCGCGACGTCGGCACCAACGGCGCCTACCGCTGTTCGCAGCCGGACGAGGATCTGCTGCAGCGCTGGATCGACCGCCACGACATCAGGACCGTCGTCTGCCTGCGCGGCGTCGGCGACCAGAGCAAGGTGACCGAACGAGCGGCACTGTCGGCCGACATCGAGTTCGTGCAGGTGCCGATGTCGGCCACGCGGTTGCCGGCGCCGGAGACGCTGCTGTCGTTGTGGGACGTCTGTGCGCACGCGTCGCGACCGTTGGTGTTCCACTGCCGCGCCGGCGTCGATCGGACCGGCTTGGCGAGTGCGTTGTGTGTGCTGCACGACACCGGTGACCTCGAGCGCGCCCGCGGTGAGCTGGCGCTGATCCCGAACGGTCACACCGGCTTGCTCGGCACCGCGGCGATGGATGAGGTGCTGGAGCAGTACGAACCGCATCACGGCGTGATGGCGTTTCCGGATTGGGTGCGCGACGTCTACGCGCCGACGATGCTCGGCAAGTGAACGCGGCGGCTCGAGGATCGCGGTCGCCGCCGTCGACGAACGGGCACCCGACGCCGAACCACCTCACTGAACCAGCCGCCACCCCATCACTGCTACCATCCCCCCATGCGCCCGCTGCTCCTCCGCCTGCTGCTGTCGGCGACCGTGGCACCAACCCTGGCACACGCCCAGACCCAACCAGCCACCACGCCCACCGCCGCCGCCCTCGCGACCCTCGACGCACTCGCGCCCACGAACGGCTGGCTGACCACCCCCCCAGGCCTCAGCGACGAACTCTGGACCTACTACCGCCGCGAATACACCCTCGACCCCACCGGCAACGAACTCGACGACACCCGCGTGGCACTCGGACGACTGCTGTTCTTCGAACAGCGCCTCTCCCGCGACCGCACCCTGTCCTGCGCCAGTTGCCACGACCCCAGGCACGCCTTCGCCGAGCCGCGCCCGACGTCGATCGGGATCGACGGGCAGAAACTCACGCGCAACGCGCCGACGCTCCTCAACGTCGCGTTGCAGAAGCACTTCTTCTGGGACGGCCGCGCCTCATCCCTCGAGGCACAGGCCGCCGGTCCGATCCTGAATCCAGCCGAGATGGGCATGCCTGGCCCCGCGACCGTCGTCGCGCGGATCGCCGAGGTGCCCGAATACGTCGCGCTGTTCGAACTCGCCTACGGCCGGGCGCCGCAGTTCGACGACATCGCCCGCGCGCTGGCCGCGTTCCAGCGAACCCTGGTGTTCGTCGACTCGCCGTTCGACGCGTTCCGTGCGGGCAAACAGGACGCGATCTCGGAGGACGCGCGGCGCGGTTTCGCACTGTTCGCCGAGCACTGCCGGTCCTGCCACCCGATCAGCCTGCGCGCGCCGCTGCTCAGCGACGGCAACTTCCACAATGTCGGCATCGGCTTCGACAACAACGACCACCGGGCCCTCGCGCACGCGGCGTTCTCCCGGTTGCGCGGCCTCGACCGCGCGCCGACCGCAACCGAACCACCCGAGACCGAACCGGTCGAAGCCAGACCATCGACTGCCGAAGTGCCAGGCGACGTCGTCGGCGAGTTCGGTGAACTCGGCCGTGCGCTGCTGTCGAAGCTCGAGTACCAGGTCGGCTCCTTCCGCACCGCGCCGCTGCGCAACGTCGCGCTGACCGCGCCGTACATGCACGACGGCTCGCTGGCGACGCTGTGGCAGGTCGTCGACCACTACAACCAGGGGGGCCGGCCGAACCCCTGGCAGGACCCGCAGATCCGCAAGCTGCAGCTCAGCGACGCGCAGGTCGATCAGCTCGTCGCCTTCCTGTTCAGCCTGACCGACAACCGGCTCGCGGACGCGAACGCGCGGGCGCTCGCGGCGCAGCAGCGCGCGGCGCGGCGTCGGCCGTAGGGCCACGGGGATTCCCCGCCATCTGCGAGAGTGCTACGACCCACTCATGCGTCCGCTCGCCGCGCTCCTCTTCTGCACCGCGCTCGTCGCCCAGACCCCCGCGGCCCTGAGCAAGCGCGTCGACGACTACCTCCAACCCCTCGTCGCCCAAGGCCTCTTCCAAGGCTCCGTCCTGCTCTCCCGCGGCGATCAGATCCTCCACGAGAAGTCCTACGGCCTCGCGAACCTGCCCGCCAAGCGCCCGAACACCCCGGCCACCCAGTTCAAGCTGATCTCCATCAGCAAGACCCTCATCACCGTCGCCATCCTGCGCCTCGTCCAGGACGGCAAGCTGGCGCTCGCCGACCCGATCGCCAAACACCTGCCCGACTGGCCAGCGCCGTGGAGCACGGTCACCCTGCACGACCTGCTCGATCACACCTCCGGCATCCCCGACCTCCAGGTCGAATGGACCGAACTGGCGACTCGGACCAGGACCCGTGGACTCGCGGCCTGGCCCGCGTTCGCGCCTCTCGCCCAGGCCAAGCCCCTGCTGGCGACGCCAGGCAAGGAACGCCGCTACTGCAACTTCTCGGTCGAACTGGCCGGCATCGTCGCCGAAGCCGTCGCCGGCAAGAACCTGCACGACCTGGTGCGCACCACCGTGTTCGAACCCGCTGGTATCACGGCCACCGCCTTCGACGACGGCAGCCGCCCCGACACGCTGGCGACCGGCTACACGCTCGGCCGCGACGGCGAACCGACCGAGTTCCACATGGACCTGTCGGCGCTGCAGGCTTCCGTGGGGTTGCAGGGCAGCGTCGGCGATCTCCACAGATTCGCGCGCGCACTCGCCGGCAACCGCCTGATCAGCGCCGACACCTACGCCCGCATGCTCGAACCGCGACTCGGAACCTACGCCTGCGGTTGGCTGAACATGAAGGTGCACGACGAGACCTGCCATCGGCACGGCGCCAGCAACTTCGGCTACGCCGGCGACTTCCTGCGCTTCCCGGCGCAGGACGCGTGCGTGGTCGTGCTGGGCAACCTGTGGTATGCGCCGGTCGTCAGCATTGGCGAAGATCTGGCCGGCATCCTGCTCGGCAAGAAGATCGGCAAGCCCCAGGCACTCGCGGCCACCGCGCTCGATCGTGCCGCCGGTGCGTTCGCGGGGCCTGATGGTTCGCATCTGGTGCTGCATCGGCTCGGCACCAAACTGCTCCTGTTCGAACTCGAAGCCCGCGGCGAACGCGCCACCGGCGTGGTGATGCTGCCGACCAGCGCCACCGCGTTTGCGGGCCCTGGCAGCGATTCACGAATCGAACTCGACGGCCAGAAACGCCTGCGCCGCACCGTCGTCGGCAAGACCACCTTGCTGGAGCGGACCAACGCCGCGGCACCCTGGCGCGCCCATGCCGGCGCGTGGAAGACGACGCCGGACTTCGGCAAGCCGATGCGCATCACCGCGGCCAAGGACCGGATGGCGCTCGCGATCGAAGGCTGGCCGGAGATGCCGTTGGTGCCGATCGACGAAGCAACCGCGCTGGTGCTGTTCGATGCCACCCACGCCATCGCGATGCACCGGCAGGACGGTCGGCTGCGCCTGCGACTCAACGACGTCGAGTTCCAGCTCGAGCCGCAGAAGTAGCGGTCGGACGCTAGTCTTGGCGCGCGCATGCGTTCCCGCCGCCCACACCGGCTCGTCCTTGCCGCCGCACTCGGCGCCATCGCGGCCCGCGCGCAGACCGGCCCCGAGCCCACCGCCGAGTTGCGCGCCGATCCGCAACTCGCCGCGCGCCTGGACTGGTGGAGCTTCCGCCCGCTGCGCCAGCCACCCGTCCCCGACGGCATCGCGAGCTCGCCGATCGATCGCTTCGCGGCGCGTGAACTCGCCGAACTCGGGCTGCCGCCGGCACCGAAGGCCGCACCGACCACGCTGCTGCGGCGACTCAGTTTCGCGCTGCGCGGCCTGCCGCCGACCCCCGCCGAGATCACCGCATTCGAACGCGCGCCGAGCGCAGCGGCGTTCGCCGCCCTGGCGGAAGACTGGCTCGCCAGCCCCGCGTTCGCCACGACCTGGGCCCAGCATTGGCTCGACTGGCTGCGCTACGCCGAGTCGCACGGCAGCGAAGGCGATCCGACGATCCCGTACGCGTGGCAATATCGCGACTACGTGGTGCGGGCGCTGCAGCAGGACGTGCCCTACGACCAGTTGGTGCGCGAAGCGCTGGCCGGCGACCTGTTGCCGGAGAAGCGGCTCGATGCGCGCGGCGAAGTCGACGAATCGGCCATCGGACCGGCGCACCTGCGGATGGTGTTCCACGGCTACGCGCCGACCGACGCGCTGGCCGAACGCGTGCGCTTCACCGACGACCAGATCGATGTGCTCGGCAAGGCATTCCTCGGCCTGACGATCTCGTGCGCTCGCTGCCACGATCACAAGTTCGACCCGATCACCCAACGCGACTACACGGCACTGCAGGGCGTGCTGTTCGCCAGCGTGCCGGCAATCGTCGATGCGCACGTCATCACCGCCGCCGAACAGGATCAGCGACGCGCAATCGGTCGCCTGCAACAAGACGCGCGCGCCGCGATCGCCCGGCGGTGGCACGCCGTCGCCGACGAACTGCCCCGTCGCCTCGCGGCCCCGGACGCCGCGCTGCGCGACGCCCTCGCGGCGGCCAAGACGCCCGCCGACCTGCTGTATCCGTTCGACACACCCGACGGTGAACGCAGCCAGCGACTCGCGGCCTGGCGCCGCGGCACGCCTGCGGCCGCGCCGCCGCTGGTTGCGTGGCATCTGGCGCGGGCAACCGATCTCGCCAGTTGGCGCCGTTCCGGACCCGGCGTCCAACAACCCCGGCGCGGGGGTCACTTCGCCATGACGGCGACGCCGGACGCCCGCGTGCGCGCGCTGCTGCCGGCCGCAACGAGTTCACAGGCCATCTCACCCCGCGACCCGGCGGTGCTGCTGTCACCGCGCATCAGCCTGACGCAGACGTCCGTGCTGTGGGTCCACGTCGCCGGCGACGGCGGCGCCATGGTGCGCCCCGTGATCCAGGACTACCCACGCGACGGTTCGGTGTTCCCGGTCGCCAGACTCGACGGCGGCCACTGGCGCTGGGTCCAGTTCGACCTGTCGTATTGGACCGGTGATGTTCTACGCGTCGAATTGACGACGGCCGCGGATCAACCGGTGCTCGCGCGCACCGACGCCGTGGAGTCCTGGTTCGCGGTCCGCGAAGTGCTGCTGCTGCCGCACGGTGCGCCGCCACCGACCGCGAACGGCTTTGCCAAACCGATCCTGACAGCGCTCGGCGACCAGGACCCCGTCCAATCCGCGGCCCTCGTGGACGCGCTGGCCACCGCGTTGCGCGGCGCCGCGCAGGCGTTGGCGAACGCCACCCTCGGTGACACTGACGCCGAACTGCTGGAAGCGGCGCGCGCGGCGGGCCTGCTGCCGGATCGGATCGACGCCGCGGTCGTCGACGAACTGGCCAAAGCCCAACGCGAGCTGCCACCGCCGCGGCGCGTTCCTGGCGTGCTCGATTTCGAACCACGTGATCTGGCACTGTCGGTGCGCGGCGATCCGCACCAGCCCGGCGCGATCGTCGAACGCGCGGATCTGGCCCTGACGGGCGGCACGCGCGTGGACAAGCACGGCAGCGGGCGCCTCGACCTGGCCCGAACTTGGACCCGCACCGGTCACCCGCTGCTGGCCCGGGTCGCGGTCAATCGCGTCTGGCAGATCCTCTTCGGCCGTGGCCTCACCGCAACCCCCGACAATCTGGGCCGCCTCGGCGCGCAACCGAGCTGCCCCGACCTGCTCGACTGGCTGGCGTGCGACTTCGCAGCGCACGACTGGTCGCTGCGGCATCTGATCCGGACGATCGTCACCTCGGCAACCTGGCAGCGCGATGTTCCGGCGGCGGCGGTTGCCCGATCGTTGGCGCCCGAACATGCCTGGTTCGCCGGCGCCACGGTGCGCCGCCTGCCGGCGGAAGCCGTTCGCGACACGCTGCTGGCGCTCGCCGGCACACTCGACCAGACCCTGGGCGGTCCCGGCGTCGAACGACAGCAGCCGCGCCGCAGCCTCTTCGTGCAGAAGGTCCGCAACGCGCCCGATCCGTTCCTGGCGGTGTTCGATGCGCCGGTGCCTGCCACCTGCGTGGCGCAGCGCAACACCACGAACGTCCCGTCGCAGGCACTGACGATGCTGAACGATCCGTTCGTCTGGAACTGCGCCGAGCGCTGGGCCGCGCGTCTCGACACCGATCCGACGGCGCCAGCGGGACCTGCGCGCGTCGCGGCGATGTTCCGCGAGGCCTTCGGCCGATCGCCGACCAGCACCGAGAGCGAACGCGCACTCGCGTTCGTCGCCCAGGCCGACGCTGCCATCGCCGCCGCTGCCGCGGCACGTGCGCAGACACAGGCCGCGCTCGACGACTGTCGCCGCGCCACCGCGACCGCCGCCGCCGGACTGACGCAGGTGCTGCCGCCGGTCGCGCCGCTGGAGCCGGCCGCCACGATGGGCCCATTGCAGCTCGACCGCGGCGAGCGCCGCCCGACGCACCCGTTGGCTCGCGACCTGCACGGCAAGACCCTGATCGCGCTGCTCCAGCTCGACGACCTGCAACAGCGCGGCGGCGGCGCCGTGTCGGTGCAGACCCGCGACGGCGAGATCTTCGACGCCATCGTCTTCGGCGAACAACAACCAGCGCGCTGGATGGCCGGCAGCAACGGCTTCGCCCGCACCGCGTCCTTCGATGGCCCGGCCGAGACCGATGCGCATCACCGGCCCGTGCACCTGGCGATCACCTGGAGCCCCGAAGGCATGGTCGCCTGCTTCCGCGATGGCGAACCCTATGGTCGCCCATACCGCACCAGCGCCCCGCCGCGGTTTGGCAAGGACACCGCGGTCGTGCTGCTCGGCGCCCGCCACGGCGACGCGGATCGCACCTTCCCTGCCGATCGCCTGCTGCACGGCACGCTGTTCGGCGCCTGGGTGTTCGACCACGCCCTCGACAGCCAACAGATCGCGCGGCACGCGCTCGAGCACGCCGGCGTCGTCAGCGATTCGCTTCGCCGGCAGGCCCCGGCACCGCTCGCGCAACGACTGGCAGCAGCGGCCACCGAACAGCAACAGCTGCGGGCGCGGCTGCAGGTCGCGCCCGCAGGCGCCAGTTCGGGCTGGGCGAGCCTCGCGCATGCACTGTGCAACCACAAGGAGTTCGCCTGGCTCCGCTGACGCGGGCCGGCATCTCGCCATGATCGACCCATGCACCCGTCGCGACCTGCTGCGCCTGACTTCGTCCGGCTTCGGCCTGCTCGCCGCCTCCGCGTTGCTGCCGGGCAACACGCGGCGCCCGAGACACCACGACGAACGCGCGGCGCCGCAACCGCACTTCCCGCCGCGCGCGACGTCGGTGATCTTCCTGTACATGTCCGGCGGCGTGTCGCACATCGACTCGTTCGACGACAAGCCGCTGCTGCGCCGCCTGCACGGCACCAGGATGCCAGGCAAGGTCGAACGCACGATGTTCAACGACAACGGCAACCTGATGGCGTCGCCGTTCCCGTTCACGCGCCATGGCGACAGCGGGCTTGCGATCAGTTCGCTGTTCCCCGAGCTCGCGCGTTGCGCCGACAGACTGGCCGTCGTCCGCTCGATGACCAGCAGCGTCAGCGAGCATGCGCAGGGCAACTGGTTCTGCCACACCGGTTTCCCGTTCGCCGGGCATCCGAGCGCGGGCGCCTGGATCCACTACGGACTCGGTTCGCGCAATCGCGATCTGCCCGGCTTCGTGGTGCTGCAGAGCGGCAATGCGGTCGCGCCGCACGGCGGCCGCGGTCTGTTCGGCAATGGCTTCCTGCCGGCCCAGCACCAGGCCTCGTTCCTCACCGTCGATCGCACACCCGCGGTCGACCACGTGGAGCCGCGGGAATCGCCGGCGGCGCAACGCGCACGGCTTGCCTATCTCGCCGCGGCCGACGCCGAGTTCTCGGCGGCGACCGGACACGACCCGGCGATCGAAGCCGCGATCAGGAACCTCGAGACCGCGGCACGCATGCAGACGGCGGTGCCTGAACTGTGCGACCTCGCCGGCGAACCGCCGTCGGTGCGCGCGCTCTATGGCCTCGACGACCCGGTGCCGCAGAAAGCCGCCTACGCCCGCCAGTGCCTGCTGGCCCGCCGACTGGTCGAACGCGGCGTGCGGTTCATCGAACTCTCGTGCCTGTCGCACGACATCGGCGGCGGCAACGGCGCCAATCCGTGGGATCAGCACGGCGAACTCGAGCGCGGCCACCGCGCGATGGCGCACCAGGTCGATCAACCGATCGCCGCGTTGCTGCTCGATCTCGAACGCCGCGGGCTGCTCGACCAGACGTTGGTGGTCTGCGCCGGCGAATTCGGCCGCACGCCGTTCACGCAAGGCCAGAACGGGCGGGACCACGATCCATTCGGGTTCTCGATCTGGCTGGCTGGCGGCGGCATCCGCGGCGGCACGGTGCTGGGCGCGACCGACGACCTCGGTTATCGCGCGGTCGAACAACCGCAGACGATCTACGATCTGTGGGCAACCGTGCAGCACCTGCTCGGGATCGATCACGAACGGCTGACGTTCCTCGCCGGGGGTCGCGAGCAGCGGCTGACCGATGTCGCCGGTCACGTGATGTTCCCGATCCTGGCCTGACCACGCGCCTCGGCTGCCTCAGCGGCCGCGACGCCACAACGGCGCGAGGAACCACGATCCGACCGCCGGCCCCAATGCCAGTCCGGGCAACACCCAGTGCAGCGGCCACGCCGCCGCCGCCGCCGAGAAGCCGACGATCGTCGCCACCGAGATCGAGAAGCCGATGGCGTTGACGAACGTCAGCACGCTGCCGATCGCGGCGCGGGGCGCATTGTTCGCCGTCAGGGCCGAGAACTGCGGCGAATCCCCCGATGCCGTCGCGCCCCAGACCAGCAGCCACACGGCCCAAAGCGGCAGCGGCGCGTCGAGCATCCAGGGCGAGAGCACCGCGCACAGGCCGCTGCACGCGAGTTGGACCCCGGCCACGCGCGCGCCACCCACGCGCCGCGCCAACCAGCCACCGACCATGCAACTGACGGCACCGCCACCGATCGTCGCGCACACCCACCACGACGCCGTGGCACCGGCAAAGCGCAGCGCCACGATCGCCGGACACAGCACGAACAGCGCGTACAGCTCCCACATGTGCCCGAAGTAGCCGAACGCCGAGGCCCGCACGTTCCGATCCGTCCAGATCACCGCGAGAGCACGTGGCGAAATCGGCGCGGCCGGCGAGAGCTGTGGCCCATCAGGCACCGCCAACGCCATCGTCACGCCGCCAGCCGCGGTCACGGCGGCCACCAGCAACATCATCGACTGCCAGGACGCCTCCGCGCCGAGCGCGCGCAGACCGAACGGCAGGGCGGTGCCCAGCAGCAGGGCGCCAACCAGCACGCCAAGAGCGAAGCCGAGACCCTTCTCGTACCAGCCAGCCGCGATCTTCATGCCGACCGGATAGATGCCCGCGAGCGCCACACCCGTCGCGAAGCGCAGCACCAGCAACGTCTCGAGCCGCGGCGGCAGCCACGCGGTGAGCACCGCGAGCGCCGCGCCGACCAACGCGGCAACCAGGAACACCCGACGCGGCGAGAAGCGATCGGCGATCGCGAGCAGCGCAAAGGCGAACGTGCCGGCGATGAACCCGATCTGCACGGCGCCGGTCAACCAGCCGATCGCCGCGTCGGGCAGGCCGTTCGCACGCTGCAGGTCGCCGATCACCGCGTTGATCGCAAACCACGGCGAGGTGCCGCAGAACTGCGCGATCGCGATCGCCGGCAGGATCCGGCGCGGCACGGGACGGGGCATCGGCACGGCGACCGGACTCTACGGGGTCACCCGCGGCGACCCGCCGCCGATCCCGCACTCACAGACCGTTGCGCTTGAACCACGGCCCGAGCGGTCCGGTCGTCGTGCCGAGATTGCCGACCTCGCCCCACGCGCCGGCGAAGTCCTTCCACGGCTGCGTTGCCAGCGGTCGCAGGTTCAACGCCGTTTCCCAGCGCCGCCCGGTCCCGGTGAAGTCGACGAAGCTCAGGCCGAGCCCGATCGGGTACGACTGCAGGCCCGAGGTCCAGTAGGCGGCATGCGTGCCGGCGGCCAGATACACCACCGGGCGACGGCCGACGACCGCAAACCCGCCAGCCTGCCGCGTCGTGCCGCCTTCGTGCGCCGCGAAGTAGACGCTGCGCGCGGCGCCATTGTAGACGTGCACCGTGACATGTTCCCAATCACCCTGGTGCGCAATCCCGGGCACCGGCGTCTGGTTGTAGCCGAAGAACCACCAGTACTGGATCTTGTGCCACGAGCCGTCGCGGCGATAGGTGTAGAATACCGGGACCGTGCGATTGGGGTCGGCCACGCCGGCCTGATTGGCGTCGGTCTCCAGGAACACGTTGTAGCTGTCGCCGCAATTCGAATCGCGCGGGCGCCGGTTCTCGCCGTTGCCGTGCAGCGTGTAGGCCGCGAGCACGTTGTTCGGGATGTCGTAGTACTCCGCCGCGTGGCTATTGGTCGTGACCCACTGCTGGGTGATGCGGTGGAATCCCTGATCCGACTGCCAACCGCGATGGTGGCGGAAGCGCGCGCGCCGGATGAACTCGGCGGGATCCATCGGGAACCAGTTCTCTAGCGGGTGCAGGTAGACGACCGGCGCGTAGAGCGCGATCTCCGCTGGCGTCAGGTCGCGAGAGAGCGCGTTCGGGTCAGTCGACGAGTTTCGCGACAACGGCAGCTGGCCCTTGGCGGTGGTACCGACGAGGGCGACGGCCAGCAGGGTGGCGAAGAGCGTGAACAGGGCGCGGGGGAGGTGGCTCATGGGTTCGTTGCGAGGAGTTGCCGGGTGGAGAGACAGCCCATGTCCGCCTGTTCGCGGGAGTGACAACAAACCGCGCCGACCAGATTCCTGTCCAGCGCATCCAGATCCGGCTGCGCCGGCTGGGATCCGCGGGCCGTCCAGGCACCAGCTCACGACTCCGCGGAGCGGCGCCTGATGATCCGCCCGGTGCGCGGCGACGTGGACCAATCGGTGCGGCGACAGCGACCGTGATTCGAACTCAGGAACCCCGGACCCAACTCCCCTCGAACAAGGCGCGCGCCGGGTCCCTCGGTTCCGCGCCGATCGCCACCGAGAAGTTCGGCTGCTTGGGCCGCACCCGCGTCGTGATGTCCAGACCACGAGCACCTTCAGCACCGGCGACGAAACCGTGGATGAACCCATGGTGCAACGGCACCAGATTGATGTCGTGCCGCCGCAGCATCTGATCGTTGGTCCGCCGCAACAGGAACGATGTCGTCGCCGCATAGTCGGCCGGCGCCACCGTCTCGTGATTGCAGATGCGAACTTCGCCCTCGAGGCCGAGCGTCACGACATTGCCATAGGTGTGCGGATGCGGCCGGACGACGCCGTGCGGTTCGAGCTTCCAGTGCAGCACCGTGAACGGGCAATCCGGCGGCGTGTCGTTGGCGCCGATCCAATGCGCCGGCAGGCCGGCAGCGTTGACCCGCCGCAGCTCGGGTTCGTCGACACCGCGCAGACGAACGGCCAAGGCCGCCAGCGCGAACAGATAGGCGTCTTCACCGAATCGCTCCGTGTGGGACACAAGTCGCCTGGCCAGCGGTACCGCCTCCGCGAGGAACTCCTCGTAACTCAGGGCTTCGCCGACCGTTGGCGTTCGCGGCAAGACCGGCGCGATCAGTGCGGCGCCTGCCACCGTCGTCCTACGGAGGAAATCCCGGCGCCCCGCGAGCGCGCCAGTCGAATCGATCGGGTCTTTCTGGGTCATGCGTCTGGTCCGTGGCCGACTGCGCGCGCGACCGGAGCCGCTCGAGCCCCGGCTCCGGGGACTTGCGGGCAGTCCAGGCCGGCTCGACGATCGCCGTCCGATGAACCAAGGCGCAGTCCAAGTGCCGACGGGGCCAACCAAGTGAACGACCGCATGTGGTCGACGCAGATCTACGCCGAACTGCGGACTTCCGCCCGGCGCCTGCTGCAGCGCGAACGGCGGGATCACACGCTGCAGCCGACAGCCCTGGTGCACGAGGCGTGGTTGAAGATCGCGTGCCGCCGCGACGCCGCGGCGCTGCCACGCAATCGGTTCGTGGCGCTGGCCATGACCACGAT
This sequence comes from Planctomycetota bacterium, assembly GCA_016713175.1. GTDB lineage: Bacteria > Planctomycetota > UBA1135 > UBA1135 > UBA2386 > JADJPQ01. The sequence continues at coordinate 1,095,374 of JADJPQ010000001.1, read as the reverse complement.
GCGCCGCGTGCTGCTCGACAGCGCTCGCCGCCACCGTGCCGCCAAGCGCGGCGGCGACAGCGCCGCATTGCCCGAGTCGATCGTCGTCGACCGGCCGCGCACGAGCGGCAAGTCGATGCTGCACGAGGCCCTGCAAACCCTGGCCGCGGCCGACCCGGAACTTGCCCGGCTCGTCGAATTGCGCATCGGCGGCCATGGTGTAGCCGCGATCGGCAAGCAGCTGGGCCTGTCGCCGCGAACGGTGAAGCGGCGTTGGCGCTTCGCGCGAGCGTGGCTCGGGCGCGCACTACGGAGGCAACTGCAGTGATCGCGCCGGATCCCGAACGTCTTCGGCGAATCGAACAGCTGTTCCACGAGGCGACGTTGCGCGCGCCAGACGTTCGCCCGAGGTTCCTCGAGGACGCCGCCGCTGGCGACCCATCGCTGGCCGCAGAAGTCCTCGAACTGCTCGCCGAGGAGGCGGCGGTCGGGGCCGAACTCGAGCCGGAGGCAGGCGAGGCCGAGCTGGTCGGCACCCAGGTCGGTCCGTACACGGTTGAAGCCCTGCTGGGTTCGGGCGGTATGGCGGACGTCTATCGCGCTGTCCGTCGCATCGACGATCTCGAACTGAAGGTCGCGCTCAAAGTGCTGCGCCGCGGCCTCGACACCGCCGCCGTCTTGCGGCGCTTCGGTCGCGAGCGCCGCACGCTGGCGCGCCTGCGCCACCCGAACGTGGTCGCACTGACCGACGCCGGGGCGTTGCCCGATGGGCGGCCGTGGCTCGCGATGGAACTGGTGGAAGGCGAGCCAATCGATCGCTGGTGCGACCGTCGCGGACTCGCCGACGCGCCCCGCATCGCGCTGTTCGTTGCCATCTGCCACACGGTTCACCACGCGCATCGACACCTGGTCGTCCACCGGGATCTGAAGCCCGCCAACATCCTGGTGACCGGACCGGGCACCCCGAAGCTGCTGGACTTCGGGATCGCCCGCCTGCTGACGCCGGACCCCGACGACGAACACACCGACGGCTCGGCCGCGCCGTTCACTCCGGCCTGGGCGAGCCCCGAACAACTGCGCGGCGAGCCGGCCACCACCGCCAGTGACGTGCACGCGCTCGGCCTGTTGCTCGCTCGGCTGGTCGACACCACCGCCCGCACGCGTCTGGCGACGGACCTCGCCCTGGTGGCGGCCACGGCGAGCCACGCCGACCCTTGCCGTCGGTACGCATCCGCCGCCGCGCTGGCCGACGACGCGTTGCGCGCGCGCGACGGGTGGCCGCTGCATGCCCATGCCGACAGCTTCGCCTATCGTGCGCGGTGCTTCGTGGCGCGGAATCGACTGGCGGCGGCGGGTGCCTTGGCGTTGTTGCTCGGAGTGCTGCTCGGAACGACCGGCCTGTGGCTCGGCTGGCGGAGCGCGGCCGCGGAAGCTGCGCTCGGCTGGCGCGCGCACGCGCAGGCGGTCGAGGTCGCGGCCCTGCTCGAGGAAATCGCCGCTCGCACGCCCGCCGGCCAACTCGAAGTCACGCTCGCGGCCATCGCCAATCGACTGGGCGATTACGCCGATGCGCCGGAGACCGAAGGCCGGTTGCGTCTTGCGCTCGCGGCCATCTACGAACCGATCGGCCAACGGGAAGTCGCACTCGGACACCTCGAGCGTGGACTGGCCCTGGCGCGAACCTCACGGGGTTTCGACCGGCGCACGGTGCGGGCCGCCGAGGAGCGTCTGGCGCGGCTGCTCGCCGGCAAGCCGAAGGGGCCTTGATCGTCACGCCGCCCCTGGCGCCCCGCTGCCGCTCGCCTGGCGATACGATGCCGCCATGCTCCGCCGCCCGCTCCTGATCCTCGCGCTGTTCTCGATGGCGACCGCAGTCCGCGCCCAGACGCTGATCCTGCCGCCCACCGCCGACGCCACCACCAACCAGACCCAGCCGACGCTGAACGCCGGAACCGCGATCGAACTCGGCTTCGGCAAGGACTTCACCTACACACCGTCCTTCCAGACCTGGTTCCTGCGCACCCACGTCCACTTCGACCTGACGCCAGCACAACAGACCGGCCGCTGGCCGACCCGCGCGACATTCCATTGGTTCCAGAACCGCGCCAGCGCCGCCGGTTGCCTCGACGTCACCATCCACCGGCTGCTGCAGCCGTTCGGCGAGACCACCGTCACCTGGCAGAACCAGCCGCCGCACGATCCCACGGCCGCCGCGCGCGCCTGCGTTGGCGACAGCTTCGCCAACGGCTGGAAGGAAGCCGACATCACCGACCTGGTGCAGGCATGGCTTGGCGGCACGCCGAACTTCGGCTTCGTGATCCGCGATCCGAGCGAGATGACCGCCGGCGCGGCGCGACCGGGGTTCGCGCACAGCCGTGAAGTCGCGACGCCATCGCTGGCGCCCTACCTGCGGATCGAGTTCGCCGATCGCTTCGGTTTCGGCTGTTCGCAGCGCGCGCTGTTGCCGCTGGTCGACGTCAGCGCCGGCTCGCCGCGGCTCGGCGGAACGTTCACGCTCGGGGTCACCGCGTTGTTGCCAGGCTCGCTGGTCGGGCTGGCGCTCGGCACCAGCAACACCAACTGGAGCGGCGGCACGCTGCCGTGGTCGCTCGATCCGTTGGGGTTCCAGGGCTGCCAACTGCTGGTCTCGCCGGAAGCGTTCGTGGTCTACCCGCCGGTCGCCGGCATCGACTTCGCGATCGCGCTCTACCCGCCGGCGGCGCCGCAGATGGCCGGGCAGGCGATCTACCTGCAGGTGTTCGCGCTGCCGCCGGCGCCGGGTCCTGGGCTCGAAGCGAGCCAGGGCGTCGGCGTCGTGCTGCGGAACTGAACGGCCGACGCGATCCGACGCGCGCGTTGCCGTTCGGCGAATTGCACCTGGTGCCAGTTCGGCAAACCTGCAGGAATCGTGGCGGGGTTGCGCACCAGGCGACGCCTGCCGGCACGAATGCAACGCCATCACCGCATCCTGTGCACCGTGTTCGCGCTCGCGGCTATCGCCGCCGCCATCCCCGCGCAGACCGTCGACCGGATCCCGTCGACCGCAACGCCGCTCTGGTTCGAGCCGATGCCGGAAGGTCCGCAGTTCCATGCCCGCGGCGCCGCCGGATTGACGTTCCAGATCACCGGCGACCGGATGATCGCTCGCGCCCATGGCCAAGAGATCCGTCTGACGATCGTCGGCGCGCGCCCGGATGCTGCCCTCGAACCGCAGGAACCGCGGCCGAGCGTCAGCAACTACTACTTCGGCCGCGAGCCGGCGCTGTGGCGCGCCGGCGTGCCGCACTTCGGCCGCCTGCTGGCCAGGAACGTCCGGCGCGGCGTCGACGTCGTCTGGCGCAGTCACGGCCGCGAACTCGAGTTCGACCTGATCGCGCGACCCGACGCCGATCTCGACCGGCTGCGGCTACGCGTCGAGCACACCGACCAGTTGCCGCGCCTGTCGCCCGATGGCGCCGTCTTGCTGCCGTTGGCGGGTGGTGAACTGCGACTCCAGCCACCCTTCGTCTTCCAGGAACGCGCCGGCCGCCGCGAAGCGGTCCAGGCCCGCTACCGCCTCGACGGCGCCGACATCCGCTTCGAGTTCGGCGCACGCGATCCCGCGCTGGATCTGGTGATCGATCCGGTCGTCACGTTCTCGACGTTGCTCGGCGGCGGCGGCAACGAGACCGGCGTCGCCTGCGCCGTCGACAACCAGGGCAACATGGCGGTGACCGGCGCGACGACGTCGACCGACTTCCCGCTGCGCAATCCGCTGCCAGGCACGCTCGCCGGCGTGCAGACGTACGTCAGCAAGTTCGATCGCCAGGGCAATCTGGTGTTCTCGACGTGGTTTGGCGGCACCGGGTTGCCGAGCACGACCCCGGTCGACATCGGCTTCGATCCGCAGGGTCTGGTCGTATTCGGCGGCAACACCAACAGTCCGAGCCTGCCGGTCACGCCGGGGGTCGTGCAGCCGCTGATTGGCGCCAGTTCGGCGTGGTTCTTCGCCGCGCTGCAGCCGTCGGGCACGTTGTCGTGGTGCACGTACTACGCCGGCGGCGGCACCATGCGAGCCCTGCATGTCCTGGACGTGCTGCGTGGCAGTGTCATCGGTGTCGGCAACGGCCTGGCGCCGTTGATGCCCAACGCCTACTCCGGGGCCGGCAACATCGCCGTCGCCGGCATCTTCGGTGGCAACGTGCTGTGGGTGTCGACGCAGTGCGGGTTCTCCGGCACGCCGACCGCGATCGACGTGACCGCCAACGGCCACATCTGCATCACCGGTTCGACCCAGGGCGTCGGCCTGCCGACGACCGCGCAGTCGTTCCAGCGCACGCCGCCGGGTTCGCTCGACGGCTTCGTGCTGGTGTTCTTCGGCACCGCCAATTCGCTGGTGTTCTGCACTTACCTCGGTGGCAGCAGCAACGATGTGCCGCGGCGGATCCGTGCCGTGTCCGGACCGGGCACCGTGCACTGCACGATCGCCGGCGAGACCAACTCCGACGACCTGCCGTTGGCCGGCGCGGTGCAGACGCAGCGACGCGGCAGCACCGAGGCCTTCGTCGCCCGCCTGAACGGCAACATGAGCGGCCTCGACTTCCTGACCTACTTCGGCGGTTCGTTCGTCGAGACGGTCGCCGGCCTCGCCCTCGACAGCAGCGGCGGCACGGTGTTCGGCGGTTCCTCCACGTCGCTGGATCTGCCGCTGCGCGATGCACTGCGCACGCCGGTCACCGGTGTCAATCAGGACGCCTACCTGGCGCGCCTGAGTCCCGATGGCCGCACGCTGATCTGGAGCACGACGTTCGGCGGCGGCAACAACGACCTGGTACACGACCTGGCGATGGGGCCGTCCCGCGAGATCGTGATTGCCGGCACCTCCGGACAGGCGTTCCCGACCACGCCAAACGCGCTGCCGTCGCCGGGCAGCAACGACGCGTTCCTGGTGCAGTTCGCCGACACGACGTTGCCGTCGTACGGCACATCGACCGCCGGGTACTGGGGCTATCCGCCCCGGCTCGCCGGCGGCGGCAGCCGAGCCCAGGGTGGCGTCGCGGTGTTCAACATCCACGATGGCCGGTCGCAGGCGCTCGGTCTGCTGGCGATCGGGTTCGGCCGCGCGCAGGTGCCGTTCGGCAACGGCTTCCTGTGGACGGTCCCGAGCGCGACGCTGACATTGCAACTGCGCGGGATGACCGGCGCGGTCTGGGCCGAGGCCGGTGGCGGTCACCTGCAGATCGCGATCGCGATCCCGGCAAGCCCGGTGATGACCGGCCTGGTCACCGATTGGCAGGCGTTCTTTCTGGACGCCGCAGCCGTGGGTGGTGCCACGATGACGAACGGGGTCGAGCTCGTGGTGCAATGAAGGCCGGCGGCCTGGGATACCAGCGACGTTGTCCCACACCTTGCGTCACCCACGGCGTCACGGACGACAACGACTTCAGCGATTTCCTGCTGCCGCACAATTCCACTGTGCCGACCCGAGGCCGGAGAACGCCCGGCCGGCAACGCGACGAACCGGCGGGTGCTACCATGCCCAGATGCCGAAGCCGCAACCGCCAACCCAGGCTGGCGGCAACACCGACCCGCCCGCACTCCCGTTCGCCGAGGTCGAACGCGAACTGCATGCCATCGCCACCGCCCTGATGGTCGGCGAACGCCGTCACCACACGCTGCAACCGACAGCCCTGCTGCACGAGGCCTGGCTGCGGTTGGCAGGGCGACATACGCCATGGGCGGATCGCACGGCGTTCGTCCGCGCCGCAGCGGGCACCATGCGCCGCGTGCTGGTCGATCATGGCCGTGCCCGCGCGCGCGACAAGCGCGGCGGCGAACTGCTGCGCGTGACGATCTCGCCCGACCTCGCGGCCGCCGGAACACCGCCGGAGGACGTCGTCGCGATCGATGCCGCACTCGCGCAGTTGACCGCGGTCGATCCCGAACTGGCCCGCATCGTCGAACTGCGCGTGTTCGGCGGCCTCGACCACGGCGAGATCGCGGCGACGCTCGGCACGTCCCTGCGCACCGTAGAACGCGGCTGGCGGCTGGCCCGCGCGTTCCTGGCGCGAGCTCTTGGAGACGGACGCGATGGCGGATGAACGCCACGGTGCCTCGGCGCTGACGACCGCGCGCTGGACGCAGATCCGCCGCCTGTTCGACGAGGTCCTCGACGTCGCACCAGCACAACGCGACGCGTGGCTGGCGGCGGCCTGCGGCGCCGATGACGACCTGCGGCAGCACCTGCAGCAATTGCTCGCCACCGACGCCGCGGTCGAAGCACGCCTGGCCAGCGACGCCCGGCAACTCGCCCTTGGCGAACTGGTCGGCGTCACCATCGACGGTTTCCGGATCGAACGTCTGCTCGGCCGCGGTGGCATGGGCACCGTCTACGAAGCCGAACAGCAACGTCCACGCCGCCGCGTCGCGCTGAAGTTGCTCAGCGTCCAGAGCCTCGACCACCGCGCCCGCCGCCGCTTCACCGACGAAGCCGAGTTCCTGGCCCGCCTGCAGCATCCCGGCATCGCCCAGGTCCTGGCCAGCGGCAGCTGCCGGCATGGCGAACTCGAGCTGCCGTGGATCGCGATGGAACTGGTCGACCACCCGCAACCGATCGACCGGTACGCCCGCGCCGCACAGCTGTCACCGCGCGCGATCGTTCTGCTGTTGCTGCAGGTGTGCGCCGCCGTGCAGTTCGCCCACCAACGCGGCATCATCCACCGCGACCTGAAGCCGGCGAACGTGCTGGTCGATCGGCACGGCCAGCCGAAAGTGATCGACTTCGGCATCGCGCGTGCCGCCGGCAACACCCGAGGCCTCACGCAACCGGGCGAATGGATGGGCACGCTGGCCTACATGCCGCCCGAACGCTTCGCCCACGATGCCGATGCCGATACCACCGGCGACGTCTATGCCCTCGGCGTGCTGGCCTACGAACTGCTGGCCGGCCGGCCGCCGTTCGCAGACGAAGGCGTGACCCCCGCCGCGCTGATCGATCGGGTCGCCAACCACGATCCGAAGCCGCCTTCGCGCGCCGGCGCGAGACCTCTGCCACCCGAACTCGACTGGATCACCCTGCGCGCGATGGCGCGCGACCGGAACCGCCGTTATGCGTCGGTGGCGGCGCTCGCCGACGATCTCGAGCGCTTCCTGCGCAACGAGGCGGTGGCGGCTGGCCCGCCCGGAGCAGGCTACCGGCTGCGCAAGTTCGCGCGCCGCCATCGATTCGCCTTGGCTGCCGCCGGCATCGCGGTCGGCGCGATCACGATCGGCGGCATCGTCGCCGCGTTCGGCTGGCATCGCGTCGCCCAGGCCGAACAGAAACTGGCGCGCGAGGCCAGGACCCTGCGCGAGATCCAGACGTTCCAGGAACGGATCCTGCGCGGCGCCTACGGCACCACCAGGGGCAGCGACATCAAGCTGGCCGACGTCGTCGCCGCCGCGGCGGCCGACGTCGAGCGCGGCTCGTTCACCGATCCGCTGGTCGAAGCCGGCGCGCGCAATTCGCTGGCGGTGTCGCTGCTGGGTCTCGGCCAACCGCTCGAGGCCATCCGCCACCTTGAGCATGCCCGCCTGGCGCTGAGCCGGTGCGGCGGGGACATCGGCGTCGGCATCGCGATCCGGCACAATCTCGCGGTGGCGTGCGAACGGGCTGGTCGATTGGATCGGGCCGAACAGGAGTCGCGTGCGGCTCTGGCCGACCACCTGGCGGCCGACGGCCCGATCGCCACCGACACGGCCATCGCGCAATCGAACCTCGCGGCCCTCCTCGTGAAGCGCGCCCAGTGCGCGGAGGCCCTGGATCTGGCAACGACGGCCATGGCAACGTTCGAGCGGCAGACACCGTCCGTTCCGGAGCAGATCGCGACGGCGCGCACGACCATCGCGTTCGCCAATGCCGAACTGGGTCGGCTCGACGACGCCGATCGCGCCTATGACGACCTGCTGGCCTACACCGCACAGGCACTGCCCGCGGATCATCCGGCAGCGCTGGCCGCCGCGACCTCGCGCGCCGTGCATCTGCACCGCCGTGGTCGCTTCGCCGAGTATCGGGCGGCCTGCGAGGAACTGGCCGCCACCCGCGAACGGCTGCATGGCGAGAACCATCCCGATACCTGGGCCGCCTGGAACAACCTCGCCGCCGGCCAGCTGCAGTGCGGCGACCCGGTGGCCGCCGAAGCAACGTTCCGCCGCGTGCTCGCCGGCCGCGCGGCCGCCGGCATCGTCGATGGCTACGACAATCTGGTGACGCGGCAGAACCTGACGGTCGCCGTGCGCCGGCAGGGCCGCACGGCCGAGGCAGTGCAACTTGCCGAAGCGGTGGTCGCGGCCGCGACCCGCGAGTTGCCCGATCCGCACTGGCTGCGTGGTGTGACCAGGAAGGAACTGGGTGCGTGCCTGCGCGAACTCGGCCGCTTCGATGACGCCAAGGTCGAACTGCTGGCGGCGGTGGCGATGCTGGAACAAACGGTCGGCGACGGCGATGCCCGGACGCAGAAGGCGATCCAGGAGGTCGTGCACCTGTTCGAAGCATGGCAGCAGGACGACGAGGTGGCGCGCTGGCAGCAGCGCCTTCGCCGGTAGTCCCCGCCGAGCAGCGATCCGCGCACCTGCGGCCGTTGCAAGCCCTGACGCCGGCCCTTAGCGTCTTCTCGGCAACCCGGACCCGGGGTCCCGGCGCCGACGGTTGCCATGCTGTTGTGCCGCCGGACTCCCCACGGCATCGCGATCGAACCTGCCTTGCCCACTCCTCAAAGCGAAAGCACCAAAGCCCCCGTGCGGAGAGCCCTCGTCACCGGCGCCAGCCGCGGCATCGGCGCCGCGATCGCGCGCCGGCTCGCGGCCGCCGGGCACCCGGTCGTCCTCAACTACAAGAGCAACGAGGCCGCCGCCGTCGCCGTCGCCGACAGCATCCGTTCCGCCGGAGGCGAAGCGACCCTGGCCGGCTTCGACGTCGCCGACGGCGCCGCCACCGCCAGCGCGATCGCCCGCTTGCTCGAGGATCCACGCCCGATCGGCATCGTGGTCAACAACGCCGGCATGGTCGCCGACAACGCGTTCCCGGCGATGACCTATGACCAGTGGAACGCGGTGCTCAGGACGACGCTGGACGGCTTCTTCCACGTGACCCACCCGCTGGTGATGCCGATGGTGCAGCAGAAGTGGGGACGCATCATCAACCTGTCGTCGATCTCGGCGACCCGCGGCACCCGCGGCCAGGCCAACTACGCCGCCGCCAAGGCCGGCATCGTCGGCGCGACCAAGACGCTGGCGCACGAACTCGCCAAGCGCAAGATCACCGTCAACGCTGTCGCCCCCGGTCTGATCGACACCGAGATGATCGCGACCGTGCCCGCATTCGTTCGCGAGATGATCCCGATGCAGCGCGTGGGCAAACCCGAGGAAGTCGCCGCACTGGTGGCGTTCCTGGCCTCGGAGGACGCCGCCTACATCACCGGTCAGCTGATCGGCATCGACGGAGGCTTCGGCTGATGCCGCAACGCCAGGAGGCGGCAGCCGCGCACGACGTGCTGGTCGTTGGCGCCGGCCCGGCCGGCGCGACCGCCGCCGGACTGTTCGCGCAGCGCGGCCTGCGGGTGCTGGTGCTCGAGAAGGACGAGTTCCCGCGCTTCCACATCGGCGAATCGCTGCTGCCGATGTGCCTGCCAGTGCTCGAGCGACTGGGTGTGCCGGCCACCGACGACGTGTTCGTCTTCAAGCAGGGCGCCGAGTTCGTGTGCGAGGCTTCGGGGCGCAAACGCCAGTTCGTGTTCACCGAGACGCTGCCCGGCTGCGGCCGGCATGCCTGGCACGTCGATCGCGCCCGTTTCGATCGCGCCCTGCGCGATGCCGCCGTTCGCGCCGGCGCCGAGATCCGGCACGGCGAGACGGTGGTCGACGCCGGTGTCGAACATGAACGCGCGTTCGTCCGCACCCGCACGGCGACCTTCCATGGCCGCTATTTGATCGACGCCTCCGGTCAATCCCGGCTTCTGGCGCGGCGCGCCGACGCGGCGGTACCGTACGAGACGTTCGGTCGCAGTTCGGTGTTCACGCACTACGAAGGCATCGGCGACGCCGCGTGGGACGAACTCGGTCCCGGCAAGAACATCCGGATCGTCATGAGCCCCGGCGGCTGGGGCTGGGTGATTCCGTTGCCCGATCGCCGACTCAGCATCGGCCTGGTCGGGCGCGGCAAGATCACCGAGGACGACCTGCAGCAATACCTGCTGAGTGGCCCGTTGGTGACGCGGCTGACGCAGGGCTCGCGACGGCTGGAGACACGGGTGATCGGCAACTTCAGCTATCGCAACCACGTTCCTTCGGGTGCACGCTTCGCCTGCATCGGCGATGCCGCGTGCTTCCTCGATCCGGTGTTCTCGTCCGGCGTCACGCTGGCGCTGCGCGGCGCCGAAGCGATCGCCGACATCGTCGGGCCGGCTCTCGAACAAGGCCGCGAAGGCGACCCGACCTTGCTGCAAGCCCACGAAGTCGGCATGGATCGCGCCTATCGGACGTTCGCCGGCCTGATCGACCGCTTCTACAACACGCCATTCGCCGAGACGATGTTCCTCGGACCACCGGCCGAGGACCCGCAACTGCGTCGCGGCATCATGAGCGTGCTCGCCGGCGACGTCTGGCGGTCGGGCAACGTCTTCCAGGACATGCTGCTAGCCGCGCGCCGGCATGATCCGGATCGCCGTGGCGCCAAGGCGACGCCGAGCCAGAACGATGGCTGACGCGCTGCGCCCCCGCCTGCCGCGGTTGCCGATCACCGGCTACTCGATCCTGTCAGCGCTCGGCGGCACCAGGCAACAACACCTCGACGCGCTCGCGACCGGCCGCACGGGGCTCGGCCCAGCGCCATTCGAACTGCCGTTCGTCACCGCGGTCGGCGCCGTGCGCGACGAACTGCCCGAACTGCCGCCGGCGCTGCAGCCGTGGTCGACGCGGCTGTCGCGGATGCTCCTGCACCTGCTCGCCGGACTCGATGCCCCGTTGCGCGCCGCCCGCGCGCGCTGGCGCCCCGACCGGATCGGCGTCCTGCTCGGCACCAGCACCGCCGGCGCCGAATCGACCGAACGCGCCTACCGCGAGTTCATCCGCGTCGGCAGTTTTCCGAACGGCTACGACTTCCTGCGCCAGCACACATTCGGCGCGCCGTTGCACGTCGTCGCCGAGCTGACCGGCGCGCGCGGCCCGGCGTGGATGATCTCGACGGCGTGCACCTCCGGCGCCAAGCCGCTGGCCTCGGCGATGCGCCTGATCGCCGCCGGCATGATCGACGCGGCGATCGTCGGCGGCGTCGACACGCTGTGCACGATGACGCTGCACGGCTTCGAGTCGCTGCAGGCGCTCGAACGCGGCCCGTGCCGGCCGTTCCACAAGGATCGGTTGGGGATCAGCATCGGCGAAGGCGGCGCGCTGTTGCTGGTCGAACGCGACGGCGACGGCCGCGTGTTCCTCGAGGGCGTCGGCGAGACCTCGGACGCCTACCACATCAGCGCGCCGCATCCGGAGGGGCTCGGCGCCGAAGCGGCGATGCGCCAGGCGCTGCTGATCGCCGGCCGCACCGCTGACCAGATCGACCACATCAATGCGCACGGCACCGGCACCAAACTGAACGACACCGCCGAAGCCAAGGCGATCGGCCGCGTGTTCTCACAGCCACTGCCCGTCGTGTCGACCAAGTGCTACACCGGTCACACGCTCGCCGCCGCCGGCGCGATCGAGGCGGTGTTCGCGGCGATGGCGATCGAAACCGGTCAGATCCCGCCCGCACTCGGCGCCGATCCGCTCGACCCCGACGTGAAGTTGCACGTGCCGACGACGCGCACCACGGGCCGATTCGACCGCGTGCTGAGCAATTCGTTCGCCTTCGGCGGCAACAACGTCAGCGTGCTGCTGGGGGCCCCATGAACGGTCCGCGCGTCAGCATCCTCGGCGTCGGCATCTGGCAGCCCCAGTATCCGGACACGCGCTCATGGCGAACGCAGACCGCGGTGCCGGACGCACAGAAACCGGTCGGCCAGGCTCTCGACCGGGTCAACCGCCGCCGCGCCGGGCAGCTCGGTCGCGCGCTGGCCGACACTGCCGCCGAAGCGATGGCGATGGCCGGCGTCGATCCGGCAACCGTGCCGGTGATCGTCGGGTCGTCGATCGGTGAAGCGACCACGATGATCGGGCTCCTCGACCAGATGTGGCGCAATCCGCAGCCGATGTCGCCGGCCGACTTCACCGTGTCGGTGCACAACGCCGCATCCGGCCTGATCTCGATCGCCAACAAGAACCGCGGCATGACGACGTCGCTGGCCGCCGACGAGAACACCCCGGCGGCGGCGCTGCTGGAGGGCATCGGCATGGTCGCCGTGTCTGGCGGCCCGGTGCTGATCGCGTGCGGTGACGAACCGGCACCCGAGAACCTCGCCGGCCAGGCGCCACCGTGGTCGATGCTCGCCGCCGCCATCGTGCTCGGCCCCGCCGACCAGTCGCCGCGACTTGGCGAACTGAGGGTCACCCGCGGTCCCGCACCGACCGTGCGCTCCGACCGCTTCTCACCGCTTGCGATCGCCAATCCGCAGATCGGTCTCGGCTGGCTCGTCGATGCCGTTCTGCATAGGCACGACGGCGTGATCGCACTCGACCGCGGCACCGGCGGCGGCTGGGTCGCGCAACTGTCCAACACCGCGCGATGACGCCGTTCCCGCCGGTCGCCGACCTGGTGCCGCACGCGCCCCCGACACTGGCGCTCGAAGAACTGGTCGCCTGGTCGCCAGGACAGGCGACACTGCACTTGCGGATCCGCCCCCACGGCCTGCTGGTCGATGGCGATGGCGCCGACGCCGTGGTCGCGCTCGAACTGCTGGCCCAGGGCGCCGCGGCGTGCCTGGGCTACGCGGCGTTCCGCGGCGGCGGTGCCGTTCGCGTCGGCATGGTCGTCGCCGTCCGCAGGTTGCTGTTGCTGCGGCCGCGACTGTTCGTCGGCGAGCAGTTCACGGTGCACGTTCTGTGCACGCGCGGCAACGACGAGGTCAGCACCTGGAACGGCGAACTGCGCGATGCCGCGGGCACGCTGGCGGCATCGGCGACGATGACGATCGTGCACGCGGAACGGCCGCCGGAATGAGTCCCGGCCTCCCGGGTCATCCGCCGGCGCCGCGAACCCGACCCACCAGGAGCCACGCTCCGCCACCGAGCGCATTCGTCGCCGCCAGTTCGAAGCCCGCTTCGGCCAGCAATCGCCGCAGCTCCGGCTTGCGCCGTTCGCGCCCACCGAGCAGCACCGCCATCTCGAGATCGAGCATCGCCGCGCCATCCGGCCGCTGGTCGGGAGCGAGCAGCGTCTCGATCAGGAGCAAGCGCCCGCCGGTGGGCAGTGCCGCGGCACAACAGCGCAGCAACGCCAGGGCGCGTTCGTCGTCCCAGTTGTGCAGCACGTGCTTCAACAGCAGCACGTCGGCGCCCCGCGGCAACGCGGCGAAGAAGTCGCCGCCTTCGCCATGAACCCGGTCGCCGAACTCCGCGCGCAGCGACGGCAGCGCCCGAGCGACCACGCTCGGCAGGTCGAACAGCACGCCGCGCAACTCCGGCCAGCGGCGCAGCACCGCGCGCAGCAGGGTGCCCTGGCCACCGCCGACGTCGAGCACCGCGTGGGCATCGGTCAGATCGGCGACCTCGCACAGGGCCTCGGCCTCGTGCCGGGTGTAGGCATCGATCGCCGCGTCATAGCGGGCCCCGGCTGCCGCATCACCGGCGACGAACTCATAGAGCGATCGGCCGAACGTCTGCACGAACGGCACCTGGCCGCCGCGGGCCGCGACGCGCAGCCGCGACCACGGATCCCACTGTTCAGGCGCGCCAGCGAACGCCGCCAATGCCCCCAGTCGATCACGGCATAGCACCCGACCGCGATCGGTCAGGGCGTAGCGACCGGGCTCCGGACAGTCGAAGAAGCCGAGCCCCGCGGTCAGGCGCAGCACCGGCAGCAGCACCGCTTCGCGACAGTCGAGCATCGCCGCCAGTTCGACCACGGTCTTTGGCCCCAGCAGCAGCAGGTCCGGCACGCCGAGTGCCGCCGCGGTCGACACCGCCTGCAGCCTGGCCTTGCCGCCGAGAATGTCGAGCAGGTGCTCCGCCGGCGTCGCCGGTTCGAACTTCACCGGGCCACGCCTTGCAGCAGCAGGTCCAGCGCCGCCGCCGCCTGTGGGTGCCGGCGCACCGGGCCGAGCCCGCGTTCGACATCGCGCGCGATCGCCGGCAGCCGATGCCGCCGCTCGAGGCCGGACGAACTCTCGAGCGCCACCCGGTCCGGACACACGGGGACTTCCCAGTCGCGCCATTCGACTTCATCGAGCAGCTGCTTGCCGCGCTCTGGGCCGAGTTCCTGCACGATCCGCATGACCATCTCGGCGATGATCTCGTGGCCCTGCGGCAGCCGCATCGCCAGATAGTCCAGCGTCTCGGCATAGGTCATCTGCTTGCCGATCGCGACATGCGCATCGATCAGGACCGACGGGAACGCCGGCGCGCCGCGGAACACCGCCGTCGGCCGTTCGGGCGCCATCTTCGCCCATGTGGTCAGCAGGTGCTCGACGCGCCGCATCAGGTCGAGGAAGCGCATGCCGAACCTGGCGACCGCCTCCTGGCCCGCGGCATCGAGGCGACACAGGTCCTGCTTCCAGTACTGGCAGGTGAACGACCAGTAGGCGAAGTTGTTCCAGAACACCTTGTAGGTCATCGCCGACGGATGGCCGTAGATCAGCGAACCGGTGCGATAGATCGCCAGCGAGCCGTTCAGCATCGAACGGAACTGCGCGTTCAGCATCATCACCTTCGCGGCGACATCGCCGCCGGCGAGGTCGGTGCGCAGCGCCTCGATCGTGAAGCAGTTGGCCAACGCGATCAGATCGGTGCCCGGACTGAACAGCGGATCGGTGAACGCATTGGCCTCGCCGACCATCGCCCAGCGCTCGCTCGACCAGCCGCGGCCGTTGGTGTAGGCGTAGTTGCGCAGGCACAGGAAGTCCTCGACCGGGAACGGTTCCAGCGCCTTCGCCAGATGCGGTTCGTGTTCGCGCAGGAACGCCTGCGTCGCCTCGAGGCCGGCGATGTGGCGGCAATCGTGGGTGTCCTCGTGGATCACCAGGCCGATGCTGGTCATGCCGGTCGCCAGCGGGATCACCCAGACCCAGTACCCCGTGCCCATGAAGTGATTGGTCGACAACCAGCGTTGCTCGGCGCACGGCCGGCGGTGCCACTCGGTATGGCTCTGGTCGACCATCGTGGCGATGTCGAACTTGCCGCGGATCCGATACCAGCCCGCACTGGCGACGTGGTGCGCGCCACGCGTCAGCTTCATCCGCTTGCGCAGGATGGCCTGGCGGCCGGTGGCGTCGACGACCCAGCGCGGATGCAGTTCGTGCGTCTTGCCGTCGCGTTCGTAGCGGACGGTGTGCCGCGCCGAGTCCTTGCCGAATTCGATGTCGGTGACCTTGCCGCCTTCGATCAGCGTGACGCCGTCATCCTCGAGCATCGCGCGCAGGTCGCTCTCGAGACGGCCGCGGTCGAGCTGGTAACCCTTCAGCGGCGGCTCGGCGATCGGACCGAGCTCGGTGCGTTCGTGCAGCGGCAGGTCGCCGCCGCCCGGGTAGAAGCGGATGCCCCACTTCAACAGCTGCCGCTGCCGCATGTAGTCGTAGAGGCCGACGCGGTCGAGGTACTGCGAACCGAGTTCGACGGTCGATTCACCGACCTTGTGGCAACCGTCGGGGAGCGGGCGGGTGGTCTTTTCGATCAGCGTGACCGGGACCTGCGGCAGTTCGCGGCGCAGTTGCCTGGCCAGCAGCAGGCCGGCGAGGCCGCCGCCGCAGATCACGACGTCGAGGGGAACGGTCGGTGCGGCGGCTTGGGGGTCGTTCATGGCAGCGGTGGCAGTTTCGCGGGGGCGGCGGGCGGAGTCCACAGGGGAACAACGGGACCGAACACCGAGTCGCGCCGGACCGGTGTCAGCTGCCGATCGTCAGGTCGAGCGCATTCGAGGTCACGACCCCGAGGGCATTGGCCGACGGACTGATCGCGGCCCACTGGAGCGAAACCGACACGCCGAGCAGAACGGCGCTCGCCGGCACGGCGACGACCTGGCGCGTGAAGCCGCGAACATCGACCGCATGGCCGAGGCTGGCGATCGGCGCGACGTAAGCGCGATTGCCTGGTGCGCCAACCGGGGTCAGGTCGAGGTCCGTGGCGGTGCCGAGGGCGAGGAACGCCGGCGACCCGCCAATGCCACCTTGCAGGTCGACCGGCATCGCCGAACCAGGCCGCGGCCGTAGGCGCGAACGGATGCGTGGCCTGGACCCCGTCGCGCTGCTGCCGCTCTGCCCGCGATCCCGCACGATCGAGGCTGGCGGCGCGCCGATCAGTTCGTAGACGATGCCGTTCTCCACCGCCTCGTCGCGACCGTCGCGATCGATGTCGCCGATGCCCCATGGACTGCCGGGGAGCGTCGGGCCGCCAAACGGCGACTGCGTCCGCCCCGACCACGCCCGGCCGGCGTCGAAAAGGTCCATCGCGCCATCCCCGTCCAGATCCACCGGCAAGGCGCGCCAGAACAGGCCCGGCCACACCGTGATGCTGGTGACCAGATCGACAAAGCCGGCATCGGTCAGCAGTTCGTCCCGGCCGTCGCCATTGGTGTCGAAGCCCGGTTCTGCCCGCCCCGAACCGCCGTGGATCTGCCGGCTCAGATCTGGCCCGGCGAGTATCGTGTAGAACGTCTGCGCGAAACTGTAGGTCGTGGTCGCCACATCGACGAAGCCGTCGCCGTCGACATCGCCGACGAAGAACATCTGGTTGTGGCAACACGAACGGTTCCCGAGTTGGAACGTGCGGAGCTGGCTGCCACCGCGGCCCGACAACAGATCGACATGGGCGATGTCGGGCAGGGCATCGCCGTAGCGCACCATCACATCGTCGGCACCATCGCCATCGAAGTCGGCCGCTCCCACCACGCCGAGCAACCAGGGACTCTGGAACGCGAACAGCAGCGCGCCATCACGGCCAGAGACGAACTCCGCCCGGCCGGCGCCACGGTCGGTGTGGAAGAGGTCGTCGCACCCGTCCGCATTCAAGTCCGCGCCCAGACCGCCGAACACGTCCTGGATGTTCACGCGTTGCCTGGTCAATGCCGGGAGCGGCAGGCGCGTACGGCCCGATCGGACCTCCCAGGAACCGGAGAGGACGAACACCAGATCGGCGAAGCCGTCGTCATCGACGTCGCCCGCCGGTTGAACATTGGCGGTGCCGAGGTTGGCGCCAGGGGCGATCTGTCCAGGCGCGAGGGCGAACGACATCAACGGCAAGGCCAGGGTCAGCGTGTGCCGGCGCATTCGCCGGATCGTAGCGAGGCTCGAAGACGGTGGGGCGATTCCGGCCGACCCCACCAGCGGTCTTCCAGGGCGCAACGCCCGGCCCATCGACTACGATTGCGCACGGTCCCAGTTCCCCGGAGTCGTTCCCATGCTGCCCATCCGTATGTTGGTCCTCGCGGTCTGCACCGCCGCGCTCTCGGCCCAGTGCGCCCCACCGTCGGTCATCTCGATCACCGAGCCGTTCAACTCCACCCACTACCTCGGCACGCCGACGCCACCTTCCCCCTATCCCGGCTTCGCCCACGTATTCGACGTGGTCGTCGACACCGATGTGACCATCACGCGCATGGAGTGCCTGCTCTATGACGACGGCGTCAATCCCAGCCAGATCGGCAACACCGCGACGGTCGAGATCTGGCTGACTCCGGGTTCCTATGTGCCGAACGTGCTCAACCAGGCGGCCTGGTTCCAGCTCGCGACCGGCACACTGACGGTGGCGGCCAGCTCGGCGCCGTCGCCGATCGTGTTCACTCCCGGCTTCACGCTGCCGGTCGGCACCTGGGGCGTGTCGGTCCTGGTGCAGGGCACGACCGCACCGCAGACCAACTTCGGCCCGCTGCATCCATTGGTGCGGATCCCGTGCATCTCCGCCGGCAACCCGGCCGGCTGCACGATGAACCCACCGCTCGCCGTGCGCGATCAGTTCCTAGACATCAGCGCGGCCGGCATCCAGCGCTATGCCTGGGTCTCCGGCGCCTCGAGCCTCGCAATCAACCTGCGGATCTTCTACGCGCCCGGCGCCAACGCCGCCTACTACCAGGAACACGGCACCGGCTGTTATCGCTTGTCGTCGTCGTTCTACGAGTGGGTGCGCATCCCCGGTGGCCAGTCGGATTTCAACGGCGTCGGCATCGCCCTGACGCCCGCCCCGACGCACTACAATGTCGGGCCGGCCAGCGCCGCGATCGCGCCGGTCAGCAGTGCGCCGCTGCAGAACGCGCTCGGCACCGCGCAACTCGGCGCCAACGAGAGCTCCGCGCCACTGACCCTGCCGTTCACCTTCAACTACCCGGCCGGCACGGTGGGTCCGCTCGGCACGTCGCAGATCGTGGTGTCGTCGAACGGCGGCATCTGGCTCGGCGGCAGCGGCAGCGGCGTCGCCTTCAACAACAACGTGCCGTCGTTCCTGCTGACGCCGGCGCGCCTGGCCGTGTTCTGGGGCAGCCTCGACCCGAGCGTTGCGACCGGCAGCGGCTCGGTGCACTACGATGTCGATCCGGCCAACCAGTTCGTCACCGTGACCTGGCAGGGCGTGCAGGAATGGACCGGAACGCGCGGCGGCCCGCCGATGACCTTCCAGGCGGCGCTGTTCGCCAACGGTCTGGTCGAACTGCGCTACGGCAACACCTACACCACGCGCACCTCGGCGCTGGTCGGTTTCACGCCCGGCGGCGGCGACCTCGACCCGGGCAGCCGCGACCTGGTCGTCGCCGGCGCGGTGCCCCCGTTCGCGTCCCCGGACGGCGCGATGCCATTGCATCTGGCGGGCGGCAACCGGCCGGTGATCGGCCGCACGTTCGACATCCGCACCGACTCGATCCGGGCCGGCGCCACCGCCGGTGTGCTGGCATTCGGCACCCAGGGCCTGTACCCAGGTGTCAGCCTCGCGCCGTTCGGCATGCCGCCGATCGGCGCCAGTGAGTGCCTGCAGCACGTGGCGCTGCCGGCGCAGAGCGCGTTCTTCCTGATCACGGGGCCGAGCGCCTCGGTGATGTTCCCGATCCCCAATGTGCCGGCGTTCAATGGTGTCCGGCTCGAATACCAGTCGTTCGTACTGAGCCCCGGCCTCAATCCCATCGGCTTGATCGCATCGAACGGCTTGTGCGTGACGGCAGGGCTGCAGTAGCGCAGTCTGGAACGTGCAGCCGGTTGCGGCGTCCGGCTGCTGCGGGCGCCGATTCGTCGGGTCGGCCCCTTGCCGTTGGTGTCGTTGGCCGTTGGGCCGTTGGTGGCAGACGTTTGAAGGCGCGTCGCGAGGATGCCATACTCCAGCGCCGCTGGCGGATCGGGCCCCGGTCAGGAACCACGGCGATCCGGAACCTCCTCGATGCCTCGGCCGGACCGCTCCCAACACCACCTGCTCGACTCGCTGTGGAGCATCCTGCGCGCGCTGCGCGCCGCCATCTCCATCCTGCTCTACGTGCTGGTCAGTCCGTCGGGCTTCCTGCCCTACGTCCTGTTCCGCCTGCTGCACCGCGGCGATCCGATCGCGCGCGCCCGCATCCTGCAGCGCGCCAGCATCGCCGGAGTGCGCTTCATGCACTGGTGGTTGCGCACGTTCCGGATCATCCACTTCGACTGGCGTCACGTCCGAACCGAGCTGCCGCAAGAGCCCTGTGTGATCGTCGCCAATCACCCGACGCAACTCGATCCAACCGTGCTGATGGCGGTGCTCGGGCACGCCTGCACCATCGTCAAGCCCTCGGTCTACAACCGGCTGCTGGTCCGTCACCTGCTCGCCGGTGCGCTGCACTTCGAAGGTCCGACGCTCGATCCGATGTCGGTCGCGCACGTCGTCGACCATGCCGTCGAACGACTGCGCCTGGGCTTCCACCTGTTCGTGTTCCCCGAAGCGCGACGCTCGCCGCAGGGCCAGCTGCGCGACTTCAGCCGCATTGCGTTCGAGATCGCCGCCCGCGCCAACGTCCCGGTCGTGTCGCTCGCGCTGCGCTGCGAACCGTGTTACCTGTCGCGCGAGACCCCGTTGCTGCGGCCGCCGGCACGCCTGCCGCGGGTGTTCGTCGAGCGGCTCGCGATCGACCGACCCGACGACTTCGCGAACGACAGCCGGGTGCTCGCGCGGCGCGTCGAGGAACGCTATCAGGCGTGGGTCGCCGCCGGCATGCCGCCGGTCGCCGCGACGCACGAACAGACTCCCACCCTGAAAGCGTGAGCTACGCGTTGGCGAGCCCGCCCGGTTCCCGCCGCAACAGCCCGGCCCCGACCAGCAGCGCACACAGCAGCGCCAGAGGCAGATCGCCGAACCAGGCGTAGAACGTCGGCTCGGCGTCGCCAGTTGCCAGTGGGCCGACCAGCAGTCCCTCCCCGGAGGCGAAGTGATCGAGCTGCTGCACGATCTCACCCCGTGGCGACACCAGCGCAGAGATCCCACCGGAAGCTGCCCGCGCCACCGCGTAGCCGTTCTCGATCGCCCGATAGACACTGTTCTCGAGGTGGAAGCCGCGGATCGACTCCCAATCGTTGGTCGGCACCGCAACGAGCCGCGTGCCGGCGCGCCCGTAACCACGTGCGAGGTCGGTGAAGTTGTCGTCTTGACAGATCATCCCACCCAGGGACGTGCCGGCGAGGTCCCCGTGGTGCAGCGTGCCGTCACCGGCGACGTAGTCCTCGAGCCAGGGGATCAGGTGCGTCTTCGCGTACTCGCCACGCAGCTCGCCGGTGGCGTCGAAGAACCAGATCCGGTTGTCGTTCGTCGGTCCGTGCCAGACCCCGACCGCGAGTGCCAGCGCGTTGGTCTTGGCGAGGCCGGCAAGCCAGCCGAGGGTCCGTTCGCGCGGGACATGCCCGCTCGCCACGCCGGTCTCCGGCGTGACCAGCAGCGTGGCCCCGCGCGCCTTCGCCTCGGCCACGAGCTCACCGGGGGCCGTGTGGAACCGATCGGCGTCGTGGCCCCAGCCGAGCGTCGCGACGATCCGTTCCGGACCGAGGGGACGCGTCCAGCGGTGCCAGCTCAGCGCGGCGGCGACGGCGACGAGTGCCGCGGTCGCCACTGCCGGCGCCGCGATCCTCCGCTGCCTCGCCTGCACCACGAGTGCCTGCGTGGCCAGCAGCACGAACACGAGTCCGCCGACGCCAGTGAACGCGACGAACGCACACAGCGCCGGGGCCGCGGACAGCGGCCTGGCGAAGCACTGAGCAGTGCCGAACAGCGGCACGAGGTGCCAGACCGCGACTTCGACGAGCGTCAACAGGGCCGCCGCGGCAAGCGGGCCACGCACGGGACCAGCGGCGAGCAGGCGAGCGGCCCACGGGGCAGCGAAACTCCACTGCGCCACATTGACCGCGGCGAGGGCGAGGATCGGCGGGTCGACCCCGGCCACGATGCACAGCGGCCCGACGTTGCCGAGGCCGAGGACCAGGCCGAGCGGCCAGACCGACCGGGCGGCGCCGCGGCGGAGCGCCAGCGCCCACCAGAATGGCAGGAACGCGACCATCTGCAGCCACCACAACCGCAAGGGGTGATCGGAGACGAACAGCAGAAGACCGGATGCCAGCGCGGCCAGGATCGGCATGCGGCGCGTGAGTCTCCCCGCGCCAACCGTTCGCGCAACAGCGTTCGGACCGCAGCCCGGTCGCCTCAGCCAGCCGCCGCCTCCAACGACTGCCGCCAATCCCCGCGCCGCAGCAGTTCCAGCTTCTTCGCCAGGCGCGGCAACGCCCGCGCATACCGCTTGCGCGCCGCCTCTTCGCCAAGACCCAGGCGTTCGCCCGCTTCGACGAACGTCAAGCCATCCCACTCGCGCAGCCGGATGATCTCCCGGTCGTCGGGGTCCAGCAGTTCGAGCGCCAGCGCCATCCACGCCCGCCGTTCGTCGGCGACCGCGCGATCCCCGGGATCCGTGACACAGCGCGCCGCACCGTCCAGCACCAGCACCGAATCACTCGGCAACGCCGTCTGCCGCCGCCGATCGCGTTGCGCCCGCTGCAGATAGCGCACGCGGTCGAGCACGTTGTTCTCGACGATCCGCGCCAACAGCGCCCGGAACCCCGCCGTGCTCTCGATGACGAACCGCGGTCCATCGCGCAGCACCTCGAGCAATGTGTCCTGCACGAAGTCCTGCGTCTCACCATCCAACCGCGCAATTCCGGTCAACCGCTTTCGCACCTGCGCTTCGATCCAGGGCAAGTGATCCGTCAGCACGGCGCGCAGCGCC
The DNA here is from genome assembly GCA_016713175.1 of Planctomycetota bacterium. Classification (GTDB taxonomy): domain Bacteria; phylum Planctomycetota; class UBA1135; order UBA1135; family UBA2386; genus JADJPQ01. The sequence goes on along the minus strand of JADJPQ010000001.1, from coordinate 1,073,095 downwards.
GCTTCGTCGCCTTCGTGCACCCGCCGGAGCTGGCAGGTGATCGAGTCGGCGATCGTCCCCGCGACAGGACGATCCGGTGGCACGGAACGGCCAGGCATCGGCGCCGGCAGTGGGTTCATGCCTGAAACAGCGTCGCGAATGCGCCCAGGCGGACCGACGCTGCGGTATTTTCCGCGGCGATCGCGTTCGGTGTCCGCCCGGCGGCCTTCCGGTCGCTGCACGATACTGATGCCGCCGTCCCACGATTCGACCGTGCCCGACCAGGCCACCCGCCTTGCCCGCCTTGGCGAGGCCATGGACGCATGGTTGCAGTTCTGCGCCGCCGGCGACGGTGACCGCGAGCAGTTCCTGCGCCGCCACGACCACCTGCGCGACGTGCTCGAGCCGATGCTGCAAGAACACGATGGCACCGAAGTGCCACCGGCGCCCACGCCGCGGGTTCTCGGCCCTGGCCAGGTCCTCGGCGACTACCTGTTGCATCGCGAAGTTGGACGCGGCGGCATGGGCGTCGTCTACGAGGCCGAACAGCGCTCGCTGCGTCGCCGCGTCGCCCTGAAGGTCCTGTCCGCCCACCTGACGCTGGCACCGCAGTCGATCGAGCGCTTCCGTCGCGAAGCCGCCGCGGCCGCGCGCCTGCGGCATCCGGCGATCGTGCCGATCCACGAAGTCGGCGAGAGCGACGGTTGTCACTTCTACAGCATGGAGTTCGTCGACGGCCGGCCGCTGCACGAACTGGTGCACCAGGAGCGCTTGGGAGTGCGCCGCGACTGCAGCCGCGCCGCCGAAGCCGCCGAACTGGTCGCCCGCCTCGGCGACGCGCTGCAACACGCGCACGACCACGGCCTGGTGCACCGCGACGTCAAACCGCACAACGTGATGATCGGCACCGACGGCAGCGTCCGGCTGATGGACTTCGGCCTGGCCAAGGAGTTCGGTTCGGCGACCCGATCCGCCACCGTCGACTTCCTCGGCACACCACAATACTGCAGCCCCGAACAGGTCACCGGCGCTGCCCGCATCGGCCCGTCGTCGGATGTGTTCTCGCTCGGCATCGTGCTCTACGAACTGCTGGCCCGCCGCCGCCCGTTCGACGGCGAAACCGCGCGCATCGTGCTGCGCAACATCGAAGTCGGCGCGTTCCCACCGTTGCGGCAGGTGGCGCCGGAAGTGCCGCACGATCTGCAGACCATCTGCCACAAGGCGCTGGGCCCGCGCCCGCAGGACCGCTATCTGAGCGCCGGTGCGTTCGCGGCGGATCTGCGGCGGTTCTTGCGCCTGGAACCCATCCTGGCAGTGCCGCCGGGACCGGTCACCAGGTCGCTCAAATGGGTCCGGCGCCATCGGCTCGGCGTTGCGCTGGGCGCGATCGCGGCGGTGGCCATCGTCGGTGCGCCCATCGCGTACGCGTGGCATCTGCATCACAACCGCACCGTCATCCTGCGCGAACGCGCCGTTCTCGATCGCGCCGAGGACCTCGGCTTCCAGAGCATCGAACAGACGCTGACGCTGCTGCGCGAACAGCTCGATCTGCTACCGGAGCCGGGGGCCACCCACATCGCGCGACTGCACGCGGTGGTCGCCTTGTGTGACAGCTTCGTCGCCATGCGCCAGGACGAGCCGCGGCGACAGACTCGGGTCGCCGCCGCGCTCGGCGAAATCGCAGGCATCCAGGCGCAGATGCGCCAGTTCGACGCTGCCGCGGCCGCCTGCGGCCGGGCCAAGGCGCTGCTGGCCGGCTCCACGTCGGCCACGCTGCAGTACGGCAGGATCCTCGAGCGCGAACTGCAGATCCGGCAACTCGCGGCTCCCGGCACCGGCGATGCCGAGTTCCGTATGGCGATGACGCACTGGCGCGAGGCCCTGGCCGCCAATGCCGACGATGTCGAGCTGCGGCATGCCTGCGCCAGGACCCTGCTGTTGCGCGCCCGCGCGTTGGCGCAACGACCGGACCGTCGGCGCCACGCCGAACCGCTGCTCGCGCAGATCACCGATGTGCTCGGCAGCGAAGTCGCCGGCACCGACTTGCGGACCCGCACACTGCTGGCGCGGCGCGACGCGGCCCTGGGTGGCCTGCTGCTGGCAGCGCACCGGACGGAGGACGCCCTGACACAACTGCGCGCCGTCGCCGCGGTGATGGACACGCTGCCCGGTGATCCGACGCTCGGCGCCGAACGCGCCTTGGTCGACGCCGGCATCGGCACGGCACTGCATCGGCTCGGCCGCGGCGACGAGGCCGCGAAGTTGCTGGGCGCCACGATCGCCAACAGCACCGCGCAGTTGCGGCTGTTCCCGACCTCGGCGTCGCTGCACCTCGCCCTGCTGCAGACCCGCACCGCTCTCGCCGACCACCTGTTCGTCAGCGGCGACGTCCAGGGGGCGACGACGGTGCTGCGCCAGGCCGCCGCCGCCGACGCGACGCGGCCCGCGACCGCGACCCTGCAACCCGACGAACAGGCGGCGCTGGCTGCCCTCGACCGCCAGTTGGCGACCTGTCTGACGATGAGCGACGATCGCGCCGATCACGCCGAGGCGTCCGATCTGCTGCGACGCGCGTGCGATCGGATGCAGGATCTGGTCGACGAAGTGCCGGGACACCTCGAGTTCCAGGTCGACCTCGGTCTGGTGCACCACACGCTGGCCGGTCTGGCGATCGAACACCAAGACCACCAGGTCGCGGCCCATCATGCCGAACTCGCGGTCGCGGCGCAGCGCGCCGTGCTGGCGGTGACGCCGAACGACGCGCGGGTCCGCTCACTGCTCGGCGCCCACCAGGCCCATCTGGCCTGGGCCCGGGCAGCGTCCGGCGACGGTGCGGCGGCCACCGAAGCCGCGGCGGAGGCGCTGCGCCATGGGCCAGGCCAGGTCACCACGCTCCGGCTCGCGGCGCGCGCCGCCGTGCGCGCCATGTCGTTGGCGGCCAACGCCACCGGCCCGAGCACCGCCGAAGCTGACGCTGTGGTCGAGGTTCGCGCCCAGTTGGCCATCGCCTTGTTGCGCCAGATCCTGATCCTGGACCGGGACGAGGCGCGGCGACTGCTGGACAACCGGGCGTTCTCCGGCCTGGGTGAACGCGCCGACGCCCAGGCCCTGCGCCGCGAACTCGACCAGCCGCGCTAGAACGCCTGGGTCGCTGCCGGCGTCTCGCCGCTGCGGGCATCCACCGGCGCCGCGCCGAGTCGCAACTTCATCGCGGCTCCGACCGGCTCGTAACGCATCCAACCCTGCGGCACGCCGTAGCAGATCTCGATCCGGCCGCTGTCCATCGCCGCGATCAGCTCCTCGAACGGCTGACGGCCCGGCAGCCATTTCTCGACCATCAGCATGCCGTGCCCTGGCAACACGGTGAACACGATCGTCCGTGGGTCGTGCGGATCGCGCAGCGCGCGCGACCGGCGATACGCCTCGGCGATGCCGACGGCCTGCGCCTCGGTCGAGCACGACACCAGATAGTCGTAGTACGGCGGCGACAACGGCACGAACTCCACGGTGCGCGGGTCATAGCCGGCGACGCCGCGATGCCCATGCAGCTTGCTGCGCACGACCGGCAACGGCTCGCCGATGCCAAAGGCCGGTGGCGGCAAGCGCCGCGGCAGCTCCGCGTCGATGCCTTCGAACTCGACGGCCTCGCTGGACGGTGGATCATTGCGCAAGCCCTCGACCTGGCGGACGGCGACGCCGTGACCGCCGGCGAGCACTTCGCCGATCACTGCCAGATCGTCCTCGACGATGCTCATCTTCTGCACCGGCTGCGAACTGCCGGTCACGGTGACCACCTGCGCGCGCAGATGCGGATCGAACGTCGCGAAGCAGCCTTCGCTGTACTGCTGCGCCAGCACATCGGTCAGTGCCGGCACGTCGACGAGATCCGCCACCCGGACCATCTTGGTGAAGAACCCGCGTTCGCCGAGCTGCCGTGACACCTGCAACATCGCCGCCGGCGCCGGCGCCGCCTGCCAGTCCGCGCGCGCGATCGGTGCGCCCTGCACCCGATGCATCGTCACTTCGCGCGTGCTCAGGTGCGTCGCGATCCGCAACGCCGCCTCGGCGCAGAACCGCCGGTCGTCACCGCCGGCGATCCGCGGGTAGGCGCCGGCGAGATCGAACAGGAACGCTTCGACCGGATGGTCGTCACCGACGACCAGCAGCACGCGCAGGCTCTTGGCCTGCGACTGCAACAGCCGCGCGACGCACATCATCGTGCCGCCGCGCATGCCCTGATCGCGCAGCACCTCGCACGCCTTCGGCGCCAGGCCCGGCAGCGCGAAGTCCGCCGGATCGTTCGGTTGCCGCGCCAGCGCCCGTTCGAAGTGCTGCACCAGATCGCGGAACTGCGCGGTCGTGGCGTGCACCAGCGCGTAGGTCGCCGGCTTGTGCGTCAGGTTCCACTGCTTCCGGCCGACGAACAACGGCGAGTGCCGCCACGACACCGGTTCGTGCAGGCGAGCGGTCGTCAGGAACGAGTCGGTGCGCGCATCCGGAGCGGCGGCCCAGTCGTGGCCGAGCGCGGTGAAGGCCTGCCGCAGACCCTCGACGACACGGTCGAGGAACGGCGTCGACGGCCCCCCGACGCAGGCGAGATGGACCCTGCGCACGAAGGCATGTGGCGGTGGCAGACCTTGGACAGCGGACACCAAGGCAGGATGCGGGGTATGCCAGCGAGGGTCAAGGTTCGGCCGCTGGGCCTGACGACCACCCGTCCAATCGCAGCCGGCGAACCAACCAATCGGCAAGCCGCGGCGACACGACCTCGAGCCACCACAACGGGCGGATGTGCCACGGCACGATGACCTCGGCCTGGCGGCGACGCAACGCCATCAGCACCGCGCGAGCAACACGTTCGGGCGGAATCTTCGCCGAGATGGCTGGCACTTCGACCCCATCGACCATCGGCGTGTCGACGCGCCCCGGAAACACCGAGCACACACCAACCCCTTCGGACCGCAACGCCTGCCGCAGGGATGCCGCGTAGCTGGCCAACGCCGCCTTGGCGGTCGCATAGGCCGCGTCCATCGGCATGCCCTTCTTGGCATCGAAGCTGTTCACGAACACCAACTGCCCGCGGCGTTGCGCGCGCAGCACCGGCAGCATCGCTTCGACCAGATGGTACGCGGTCCAGAAGTTGTCGCGCAGGGCCGTTTCGAGGTGTTCGCGGCGCATCATCGTCGCCAGCCCGCGCTGGTAGACGCCGGCATTGGCGACGACGACGTCGAGTTGCGGTCGCCACCCGCAGACGTTGGCGATGGCCTGGGCTACGGCAGCAGCGTCGGTGAGGTCGACGACCTCGACATGCGCCTGGCCACCGGCAGCGATCACGGTCGCCGCGACCTGGTCGAGGGCATTGCGCCGACGGGCCAGCAACGCCACATCGTAGCCCTGCGACGCCAGCAAACGCGCCAGCGCCGCGCCGATGCCGCTCGAGGCACCGCTGACGACGGCGACGGGGCGAACAGGAGAACGCGCGGCGGTCACGGCGGCGCAGTATGCTCGGCAGGACGATCGGCGGCGACGATGACCTGCAGTTCCACAGTTTGGCGATGAGTCCGGAACCGGTGCTGTTGATCGCCAACCCGATCGCGGGAGGTGGCCGCGGGCGACGCGCGGCCGAAGCGCTGGTGGCGGCACTGCGGAGCCGCGGCGTCCCGTTGGTGCGCGAGGAGACCACGCATCGCGGACACGCCCGTGAACTGGCGGCGGCGGCGCGGAGCACGGTCGTCGCGATCGGCGGCGATGGCACGGTCCACGAAGTCGTCGACGGCTTGCCGATTCGCGCCGGCAGACTCGGGCCTCTGGCCGTGCTCCCTTGCGGCAGTGGCGACGATTGGGCGAAGTCCTTGCGGCTCGGCCGCGACCCGGTGGCGGTGGCGGCGGCGATTGCGCGTGGCACCATCCGCGAAATCGACATCGGCGAGGCAACGTTCTCCAGCCCGGACGGTCCGCACCGACGACGCTTCGCCAACGCCGCCGGACTGGGGTTGGATGCGGAAGTGGCCGCCGAAGCCGCCAAGCCCCATCGGATCCGCGGGCGCCTGCTGTACTTCCTGGCCACACTGCGCGTGCTGCGCCGCCTGCAGCCGTTCCGCGCGACGATCCGCTGCGACGCGCAAGCGCCGCGAACGGCCGAACTGACGTTCCTGAGCACCTGCAATGGCCAGTTCGTCGGCGGCGGCCTGCATCTGGTTCCCGATGGTCGTTGCGACGACGGCAGGCTCGACGCGGTCGAACTCGCGGCGGTGCCCCGGCGGACGATCCTGTGGTTGTTCGCCAGGTTGGCGTGCGGCCGGCATCGCGACGATCCGCGGGTGCGTTTCGACCGCGTGGCGCGGTTGCAGATCGACACCGATCGGCCGGTGCTCGCGTCGCTCGATGGCGAAGTGCTGCCGGCGCCGGTGTCGTCGATCGCCTACTCGATCCTGCCCGAACGGTTGTCGCTGCTGGTGCCCTGAATCGACGGCCAGTCGCGCCAAGGGTCAGAAGCCGCATCCGGCCACGCGGCGACGCCGCGCAGTCCAAGCGACGCACGCACGAGCACCGCGACGACCGCTCGACAGATCGGTGTCACCGTCGGTCGGCTGCCGACCAGCACATCGATCCGGCCGACGACCGCGACCTCGACTTCACCCGCCGCCAGCATCAGTCCGGCTTCGCGCAGCGCGACCCCCGGCTGGGCCTCGACGGTCGACATGCAGACCGTCGGTCCGCGCAGACCATGCCGCAGCGCCAGTTCACCGAGGCTCGAGCTCGGCAAGGTGTAGGCAAACACCGGGCCATCGCACAGGCCGGCCGCCATGCTGTCGGCAAAGCGCAGATCCGCGTCGAGCGAACCGACCGTGGTCTCGAACACGATCGCCGCGCCGGCGGCGAGTGCCGGCGTGAGCACCTGATCGATCCCGGCGGCGGCCCCGGCGAGCACCAGCACACGCGACATGCGATCGAGCCGGCGGAACGTCTCGTCGCGTTCGCCAAACACGCGGCGGAACGTACGGCCGTCGCCGGGCGCCGCCACGCCGAGATCGGCCCAACGAACCTGCGGGCGGCCCGAACCGACGATGCCGTCGGCATCGACGCGACCCCACGCCAGGACCACCGCCGGAGCGCTCATGGCGCCACCACCGTCGCTGCCTGCGCGCCGCCAAAACCGCTGGCGACCTTCAGCGCGTGCCGGGCGCGCGGCAGGGGTCGCGGCGAGCGCACCAGATCGAGTCCGGCGGTGACATCCGGCTGCTCGAGCCCGACGTTCGACGGTGCCAGGGCGCGTTGCAGCGCCGCGATCGATACCAGCAGTTCCAGCACGCCGGACGCACCGAGTGTGTGGCCGGTCTGACCCTTGGTGCCGAACGCCGGCGGCGTGCGCCCAGAGAACAGGTTGGCCAGACCGATCGCCTCGGTCGCATCGTTGGCCAGCGTGCCGGTGCCGTGCAGGTGGATCACGTCGATGTCCTGCGGCGTCAGGCCGGCGGTTGCGATCGCGCGCTGCGACGCCAGCGCCAGACCGGCGCCCTGCCGGTCGGGACCGGTGATGTGGCAGGCGTCGTTGGCGCCGCCGTGACCGAGCAGGCGCGGCGCACTCGGCCCCATTGGCGAACGCCCGAGCAGCAACGCCGCGGCCGCTTCGCCGAGCACCACGCCACGCCGCGCCACATCGAACGGCCGACATGCCGTTGGATCGAGGGCATGCAGACTGCCGAAACCGGCCATCACGAACGGGTGATGCACGTCGACACCGACCACCAGCGCGTGGTCGCAGGTTCCTGCCTGCAGATGCCGGGCCGCATGCGCCACCGCCACCAGACCCGAGGCGCAGGCACAGGAGATCGCACCGAGCGCGATGCCCAGGCCGAGTTCACGCCGCAGTCGTCCGGCGAGCCGACCCGGCAGGCCAAGTCCATCGCCCGGGTCGTCGAGCAACACACCGCCGAGGTCGCCCTTGGTCGAGGCCAGCACCAGACCGATCCGTTGGCGCGGAATGGCCGTCGCCGCCAGCGCCTGCCCGGCGGCAGCCATCGCCCCGCGGAACGCGAGATCGTCGTCACCGCCGAGTGTCGCGAGCGTCGCCGCCGGCAGTTCGGCAGCCACCGCCGTCGGCGCTTCGAACGCCGCGGTCCGTCGTCTGGCCGCAATGCCGGTCTGCCCACCGAAGATGCCGGCGAGCAGGGCGTCGACACCGATCCCGAACGGACTGACCGCACCCTGGCCCAGGACGAACGCTGGCGCCCACCGCATCGTGTTCACGAGCCGGCCGGCGGCAACACCGTCTCCGCATGCGTGTCGATGGTCAAGCGATACCTGAACCAGCCGTTGTTCAGCACGGCCTGCCGCGGCGCGCGCTGCTGCGGTTGTGCCGCGTCCCAGTCGTAGGTGACCTGGATGACGCCCGCCGGCTGGCCTGAGCAACGCGTGAACGTCCGTTCGCGCAGCCGGCCGTCGCGGTAGCGCTCGGTGACGAGCTCGTCGTCGACGACGGCCTGCCGGTCGCCGTCGCGCAGCGTCGGATCGGCCGGCAGCCACGGAAAGAACGTCCGCTGCACGTCGAGCAGCACGAAACGCGGCGGGAACGGCAACTGCATGTCGGTGCGGTTCTCGAACGTCACGCCAGCCGGGCGCTGGATCAGCACGAACCCGACCTGACCGAGCGGCGACATGCCGATGACCGTCAGCTCGTCGCGCTGCTTCTGCAACGCGGCTTCGAAGCCGCGCTGTTCGCCTTCGCCCCAGGTTGCGGTGATGCGTTGTTGCCAGACCAGGTCGACGCCCAGCGCGGCCGGCGGCTGCAACCGGCCCGGGTAGTCGCCGTCGACGAGTTGCCGGCGCGGCGCCGCACAGGCAGCGAGCAGCCACGGCAGCCAGGACCCCAACCGACGGATGGTCGTGCAGTTCATCGCGTTTGCCTTCGCCCCGCGACCAGCGCGCCGAACGCCAGCGCCAGCACGAGACACCAGGTGACCCCCATGCCAGCAGCGACGCCGATGCCGAACAACGCCGGATGGGAAGAAATCGCCAGCAGGCCGAACCCGAGGATCGTGGTGACGCCGTCGACGACGACCCCGAGCAGCGTCGCGCCACGCGCGCCGGGATGACTCTCGTCCTCGGCCAGGAAGATGCCGTAGTCGACGCCCATGCTGACGACCATCAGCAACGCGACCAGCGACAACATCGTCAGCTCGATGTCGAGCAGCCCCATCGTCGCGATCGTCGCGGCGGCGCCGAGCAGCGCCGGGACCACGGCGAGCACCACCAGGTGCAGACGCCGATAACGCAGCACCACCAGGCCGACGACCGCCAGGATGCCGACCGCCAGCAACGTCGCCATCCGTTCGCGATAGGCCGCGAACGCGCCGGTCAACGCGCCTTCGATGTCGAGCAGGCGGGCGCCGGGGATCTCCTGCAGTCGCGCCGCGAGCGCCGGCTGGTCGCCGATGCCGTTCAGGAAACTCAGCACCGCGTAGCGGCCATCGTCGAGTGGCAACAAGAACGGCCGCACGACGCCGGCCAGGGCGCTGCCGAGCAACAGGTCGGGCGTGATCGGCCCCGCCGCCGGTGCGCGCAGCGCGTCGCGGAACGGCTCGAAGCGCTCGGCGACGAACCCGGCGTCGGTCAGGCGCGACTGCAGGCGCTGCCACAGTGTCTGGTCCCCGGTGAACGCAGCCGCGACCTGCTGTTGCGACGCCGCACTCGGCAACGCCGCCGCAACGCTGCGGTAGCCGGCCAGTTCGCCGGAAGCGGTCGCCGCCGCGAGCGCTCGCGCCACCCGCTCGTTGCCGGCCAACGCCTGTTCGGCGTCGGCAGCCACCACGACGACCAACCGCCGCTGTTCATGACGGACCACACGCCGCATCACCGCGGCGTCCTCGGCGACGATCGCCGGGTCGGACCGGTTCAGGTTGGCGATCCGGTCGTTCCACACGGCGCGTGGGAACCCGAGCAGGCTGACGATCGCGGCCAGCAGCAACGGTAGCGACCACCACAACCGGCGACGCCCGGTCACCGCGGTCGCCGCGACCAGCCAGCCCACGACGGCGATGGTGACTCTGGTGCTGCCGATCGGCCCGACGAGCCCTGGCAGGAACGCCCATGCCGCCAGCAGCGACGCGAACAGACCGGCGGCCGAGAACAACGCCAGTTCGCGCAGCCCGGGGAACGTCGCGATCAACAGCACGATGAAGCCGACGACCGTCGTGGCGCAACCGAGCAGCAGTCCAGGCCACACGCGCCGCAGCGTCGCGCGCGGCGGCCCCGGCGCCGGCGCCAGCGACTGATGGCAATAGAAATGCACGGCATAGTCGATGCTGACGCCGATCAACGACGCGCCGAACGCGATCGTCATGCCGTGGATCTCACCGAACGCCAGCAGACAGCTCGCCGCCCCGACGACGAACCCGGACGCCAGCACCGGCAGCCACGACAACGGCAGCCGCAGCGAAGTGAACAGCAGCAGGAAGACGGCGAGCAGGCCGAGGGTCGACCCGATCGACACCCGCCCGATGTCGGCGACGATCGCGTCCTCGGCGGCCACGGCGTGCCGGTTGGTGCCGGTCAGCCGCAGTTGCAGGCCGCCGCCGTGCCGTGCGTTCAGGGCCGCGAAGGTCGTGCGGATCGCGGTCAACAACGGTCGCTGCACGGTCGTGTCCGACGAACTGGCGCGCGTGGTCAAGAACAGCACCGCGGCGCCGCCATCGGTCGTCACGAAGCGCTCGGCGACGATGCCGACGCCATCGCCGCGGCCACCGACGCGATCGAACAGGTCCGGCACGATCAGGAACGGATCCTCCGGCGCCACGCGGCTCAGCAGACTCGCCAACGGCGACGCCAGCCGGCGCTTCAGATCGGCGACCGTGCGTTCGAGCCCGGCGTCGTCGACACGCGCCCGGGCCGCTTCGGGATCCGCGGCGGCGAACCCGAACCGGCGCGGCTGGTAGAGCTGCCACAGCGCCGGCTCGAACTCGGGCGACGGCCCACCATCCAGGGCCGCGAGCTGCGGTGAGACCACCGGATCGGCCCGCAACGCGGCTTCGAATTCGCGGCTGATCGCTGCCGCCTCGCCGTCGCCGGCATCGACGACGAGCACCATCGACCGGCTCAGTTCACCGAGCGCGATCTGCCGTGCCAGCAGCACCGCATCATCGCGTTCACCACCCGGCAGGAAGTGCGTGATGTCGGCACGGACCCGCCAGTGCGCGACGACCCAGGCCGTCAGCACGGCCAGCACGAGCGCGCCCGCGAGCAGGCGCGGCCATTCGCGGCCGGTCATTTCGGCGCGATCCCGAACCAACGCTGCTTCTCGGCGGTGTCGAACTTCCGCGCGATGTCGGCGGTCAGGATGCGCGTGGTCGTGCGATCGCCGTTCGGATCGGTGACTTCGATGGCGAGCACGGCCTCGCCTTCGCCGCGCAGCACCAGTTCGCGCATCAACCTGCCGAGCCGTTCTTCCTTGGGTTTCAGGGTCAGCGTCCACGCCCGCACGTCGGCCGCAGCGGGCGCATAGGTCACGGCGAACGCCTTCTGCAGCGTCGCCTCGTTGCCGGCAAACACCTGCACCAGGGCCGTGACGAACGTCCGGACGGTGTCGCTGCGCTGCAGATCGATGGTCTCGCGATGCGCTTTGTCCTCGACCTGCAGTTCGTCTGGCGTGATCCGCAGCGAGCCGGTCTCCGGCTTCTCGACGGCGCGATACAGATAGCCCGGCGGCAGGAACAACAACCGGCCCGAACTCCGCAACGGCGCTGCCAGCAACCCGATGTGCTTCGCTTCCTCCCAGGTCGCTTCCAACCCGGGCATGCGCGCGAACACGCCGAGCAACGCCTTGGCATCGGCGGGACGCGGCCGCTCGCGCAGCGCCGTCGGCGCTGCTGGTGCGGTCGCCGTGACCGCTGGCGTGGTCGGCGACGGCGCCGATCCAGCCGGCGTCTGCGCCGCCAACCCGACGACGGTCACGAAACTAGCGGACAGGCAGGCGGGCGAGCAGCGCATCGGGGGTGGCCTCTAGCAGGGTGCCATCGGCGGCAGTCGTGGCGAGCACCGTGGTCGCCCGCGCACTCCAGCGTCCGGTGGCTGGATTGTAGATGTCGTAGGCGACGCGGATCAATGGTTGCACAGCGGCGAACCACGCGGTGATGCGCGCGATCTCACCATAGCCGAGCGGCGCCATGTAGCGGCAGCGCGCATCGACGACGTACATCCGGTGCCCGAGCGCGCGGATCTGGTCGACGTCGAGGTCGCGGCTCCTGAACAGCGCCGTGCGCGCCAGTTCGAGCCACTCGAAATAGCGCCCATGCCAGGCGACGCCGAGCGGATCGCAGTGATGCAGCCCGATCGGGAACTCGCTGGTGACGGCGTGGCCTGGTCGGCTCAGACGGCTCATGGCGGTGGCGGCGAGGGCGGCGCCGCTGGTGGCGCCGCCCAGAAATCGAAGAAGTTGAACCAGTTGTCCGGCGCACTGCGAGCGTGATGCTCGACCCGTTCGGCGTAACGCCTGACCCACTGCTGTAGCCGCGCGGCGCGATCCTGCCGCGGCAATTCGATCCGCTCGGCAAAGCGTTCGCAGTGCAGGTCGTAGCAATCCGGCGCGCGATACAGGCCCAACACCAGATACACCGGACAGCGCAGCACCGACGCCAGCAGGAACGGGCCGGCCGGGAACGACGCTTCCTGGCCGAAGAACGGCGCCCGGACGATGCGATCGGTCAGTCCCGTGCGATCGCCCATCGTCGCAATGAAGCGGCCGGCGGCGAGGCTGTCCTGCACCCGCGTCATCACCCCGATCGGATCGTCGCCGAGGTGGATCACCTTGGCCGCCGCGCGCGGCGACAGCCTGGCGAGCAGCGAGTTGATCATCCGCGAATTGGCGAAGTAACCGAGGATCTCGATCGGCAGGTCGGTGGTCTCGCCGCCGGCGCGCATGGCCTCGTAGCTGCCCAGATGGGCCCCGAGCAGGATGGCACCCTGGCCGCTGGCGAATTGCGCCGCCAGCAGTTCGTGGCCGGTGCGCGTGAAGCGCAAGGCCCGGGTGTGGTCGGTCAGCAGGTAGACCTTGTCGAGCGTCACCTGGGCGAACGTCCGCAGATGGCGATAGACCTGCCAGAAGCCGGCGGGTCGGCCATGCACGCGCAACAGCCAGGCGCGCGAGGCCCGTACGACCTTGCGATCGAACAGCGCGTACCACATCGCCACCAGCGCCACCAACGGGCGCATCGCCGAACGCCCGACCGCGATCGCCAGCCAGTACGCGGCGCGGATGCCGAGCACCGTGCCGCGCTCGCGCATCGACAGCCATTCGGCGTCGCCGCGATGCGAAGGCGCGGGAGTCGGAGCCGTCGCCTTGGCGGTCATCGGCGTCCCGGCAGCAGCCGGCCGAACACCGCCCGCATCGACATCGCCGTGCAGATCCGTGCGTGCATCCACGACAAGCGCAGATTGTCCAGGATCGGACGGAAGTGCGACACTCCGCCCTCGGACTTCGGCAGATAACGCACGCCGACCGGCAGGTTGACGATCGGCACCGAGGCCCTCGCCATCCGCACCGCGATCTCCACTTCGTATTCCATGTGGTTGCCGCGCGCGCCGACCTGCAGCGTCGTCGCCAGCGGATAGACCCGGAAACCGATCAACGCATCGCGGATCAGGCCTTTGCGACCGACCTCGAAGTCGACCCAGAAACGGGTGAACTTGCGCGCCGCGAGCCGGACCGCCGGCGCGGTGTGGTCATAGACCGGATAGGCGAGCACCAGCGCCGTCGGCTCGGCGTTCGCGGCCCGCACGAACGTCGGCACGCAGTCGAGATCGTGCTGCCCATCGGCGTCGACCTGAAGCGCGTGCGTGAAGCCGCGTTGCCGGGCCAACACAAAGCCCCGCTTCATCGCCGCGCCCTTGCCGCGGTTGCGGTCCTGGTGGTGCACGCTCGCCAGCCCATCGCGCGCCAGTTGCGCGCAGACCGCGCGGCCGTCCGGCCCGCTGCCGTCGTCGACGACCAGCACATCGGCGAGGTGCGCGCGCAGACGTTCGACGACGCCACGCACCGTCCGCGGATTGTCGTAGGTCGGCACCAGCGCGCAGATCCGCACCGCGGCGTTCATCGGCGCTCCCAGCGCACGCGGCCGGTCGAGCACTTCGTGGCACCACGGAACAGCGCAAAGCTGGCACCGGTGCCATCGGGCAACAGCTGCACCTGCACCGCCACCTGGTCGCCGGGCGCGATCCGGGCCAGGAACTTCAGGTCGGCGAACTCGACGGCCGCGCCTTGGCCCGCGGCGACACGGCGCAACGCCGGCAGCACGACGTCGTGCACCTGCACGACGCCGGACAGCACCGGGTAGCCGTCGAAGTGACCGTCGAAGCCGGGGTAGTCCACCGGCATCGTCACCGGCAGCGACCAGCCGTCCGGCGTTCGCTCGGCCGCCCCGTGGATGAGTTGGCGATCGACCGGTCGGCCATCGCGACGCCGGCCGACGGCACCGGCGATGGCGCCCGCCGGCAGGTTGCCGTTGACGTCGCGTGGCAGCCGGTCGTGCACCGAAAGAAGCGGCGGCGGCACTCCCGGCAGAGCGACGGCGGCGGCCGATGCCAACGCGGCGGACAGATCCGGCGCCGGCGCATCGGCGGCAACCCACGCCAACCATCGACCATCGGATCCCTGGCACACCGCGGCATCGTCAACGGTCGCAACCGCGAGCAACGCCTGCTCCAGCGAACGTTCCGCGGACGGCCGGTTCCGCGGCAACAGCTCCTGCACCAGGACGCCATGCCGTCGGTGCCACCTCGCGGCAGTGCGGTCATCGATCTCGCCAAGCGTGCCGACCCATCGCAACGCTGCCCACGTACCGTCCGGTTGCCGCGCCAGTTCGCGCAACCGGTCCGGCGACGACAGCAACGCCGTCACTGCGTGCTGCCGCAGGTGCGCGGCCAGGTCCGCGACCGGCAAGGATGCGGCACCGACGACGGTCGCCCCCAGTTGCAGCGGACCGAGCACGCCTGGCACCAGCGCCGGCAGATGGCCCGGCGCGTAGGTCACCGCCAGTCGATCCGAGGCCCGCAGCGAACTGATGCCGACGAACGCGGCCACCTGCTGTTGCAGCGTCGCTGCCGCGATGGACCATCGGTCGATGGCCCCCGCCGCGTTCGGCACGCACGAAGTCAACGCCCCGATCGGCAGTTCGCCCGTGGCGGCCACTGCGGTAGCCGGCCAGGCGCGCACCGCGACGTCGATGCCGCGCCCCGCGCCCGTGTCGTGCAGGAACGCCATCACGTCCGGCAATTGCAAGGTCGACGCCACGGCCGTTCGTCGCGCATCGAACGGCAGCGCCACTGCGTGCCGGCCCGCCCAGGTGGCCCACAGGGCCACGACGAACGCCGCATGATCGCTCTCGAACGCGAACGCCACCTGCGACCCCGCGGTCGCCGCCGGCAGCGCGGCCGCCAGGTCGTGCGCCGCACTCATCAGGCTGCCCGCGTCACGGCAGACGCCATTGCGCCCGACGACGGCACCTCGGCAGGACTCAGCCACGGAAGAAGCGCCGCCGCCGCAGCAACCACTCGGTCGCGAACAGGAGTCCCATCAGCACGTACGCAAGCGTCGTCGTGTAGGCCACCCACCACGTCATCGGTGCGGCCACGGCGAGCGTCCCCGACGTCACACCGTTGACGACGAAGAAGCTGCACCAGATCCAGGTCCAGGTCCGGCACCATTGCTGCTTGTCGAACGACAGCTGGGGGTCCTGCAGCCGGGCAAAGCGTTCGACCATCGGCATCGCCCCGTGGCGCAGCGTGACCCCGAACGCCAGCAGCAGCGCCGCACTGATCACGACGGGCTCGAGCAGCAACCAGCCCGGATCATCGACGACCGCCGACACCGCGATCGCCACGACGGTCAACAGCGGCGCCAGCAGGGCGCCGAACGCCGCGCCGCCTGCCCGCCGCCAGGTCAACACCAACAATGGTCCCAGCACCAGCAGCAGCAGGATCGCCACCGTGCGCACATCGTGATGCGCGAGCCCCGCCCACACGGCCACCGGGTAGATCGCCAGCGCGATGCCGAGCGCGATCGGGATCGCCTTGCCGCGCGCCGGACCGTTCGCCACCGTTCCTCGCTCAGGCCGGCGCTGCCGACGCCTGTGCCTCACCTTGCCGCGCCCGCACGAAGTCCGCCAGCGATTTGATCGAGTGGTAGTACTCGCGGTTCTTCTCGTCGTTGGCAACGGTGCGCACGCCGAACCGCGCGTGGATCGCCAACGCGATCTCCAGCGCGTCGATCGAATCGAGGCCGAGACCTTCGCCGAACAGCGGCGCGTTGGTGTCGATGCTCTCGGGGGCGACATCCTCGAGAGCGAGGGTATCCACGATCAGGCGTTTGAGCTGGTCCTCGAGGGTCGCGTCGGTTTGGCTCATCTGAGGCTCGGCACCATACGGCCATCGTCGACGACCGCAAGGCCGCGGCGCCGCGACCGACAATCCACCGCAACGTCACCGCGAACATACGAAATCGACCCACGCCGCCCGGGCCGGTTGCCGGACCCGACCTTGACCCTGCGACCACTCCCCGCGAACGTTGTTGCCGTGCCGCCCCAGATCCAGATCGCCCTGGCGACAGGCTGTGTCATCCTGGCGGCGTGGACCGTGCTGCCGACCCCGTGGCCACCCATGGTCTCCGCCGCGACCGTGGTGCTGGCATTCGGCTGGCTGACGTTCCACATCGTCTCCCCCAGGAGCCAATGGATCGTGCCGACGTCATGGCGCGGCGCGCCGAGCAGTCCAGGCCTGGCCCTGACGTTCGATGACGGCCCCGACCCGGAGATCACGCCGCGGGCGCTGGAGTTGCTGCGCGAACACGACGCCAGGGCGACGTTCTTCCTGGTCGGCAACCGCGCCAGCGCGTATCCCGATCTGGTCCGCCGCCTCATCGCTGCCGGCCACCAGATCGGCTCGCATTCGCACCGGCACGCGCATTCGTTCCATTTCCTGCCAGCGAAAGCGATGGCGGCGGAGATCGAACGGGGCATCGACGCGATCGCCGCAATCACCGGCGAGCGGCCCACGGCCTTCCGGCCGCCGATCGGTTTGCGGGTGCCAACCCTGCGCCAGGCGTTGACGCGCCTGCGGCAGCCGGTGCGTTGCTGGTCGTGGACCGCCCGCGGCCTCGACACGCTCGGTCGCCCGGCGGCGGCAATCGTCGCACGGCTGCGACCACACTTGGTACCCGGCGCAATCCTGACCCTGCACGACGGCCGTGGGCTCGGCGGCAGCGCGGATCGCACGCCGACGCTCGCCGCGCTGCGCGAACTGCTGACGACGATGAGCGCGCGCGGACTGCGCAGCATCCGACTCGACGAGCTCGATCCGCTCGACGGCACCCGGTCCGCTTGACCGCCGCCAGGCGACCTTCGACGATCGCCGCGTGATCGACTCCGCAGTGCACAACCCGAACGCCGATCCTCCCGCGGTGCGCTGGGCGACGACCGAGTTGCCGACGGCCTGGCCCGACCGGCTGCGACCATGGCTGCCGTGGGAACTGGCCCGCCTGGTGTGGAGCTTCCTACGCCGCCGCCGCCCGGTCGAACTGCCGGCCGGCGTTCCCGGTGCCGAGCAGTTGCCCAAGTACCTGCTGCAGGAGTTCCACAACCTGCCAAACGGCAACTGGTCGCGGAGCATCACCAAGGGCTACGTGCACGGTTTCGAACGGATGATGCTCGGCCACATGCGCGCTGCGCGCCAGCGGATCGCCGCACATCTGCTGCCGGCCGACAGCGTGCTCGACGTCGGCACGGCTGGCGGCAGCACCGCCGCCGATCTGCTGCGCCGCGGCGCCGGCGAGGTCTGGGGCCTCGATCCATCGCCGTATCTGCTGCAACATGCAGCGCGCCAGCACCCTGACGTGCGCTTCGTGCAGGGCGTCGCCGAACGCCTGCCGTTCCCGGACGCGCGTTTCGCCGCGGTCGCTGCCTGTTTCCTGCTGCACGAACTGCCGCCGACGTTCGCGCGGCAGGCGCTGCGCGAGTTCCATCGCGTTCTGCGACCCGGCGGCCGGCTGGCCATCTGCGAACCGAGCCCAACGCAACTTCGGGTCTCTGCCTGGCGGCTGTGGCGGCGCTTTGGCTGGCGGGGACCGTATTACCGCTGGCTGGCGCGGCGCGTGCACGAACCGTTCGTGCAGGCGTGGCACGCGCTCGATGCCGGCGCCGAACTGCGCGCCGCCGGCTTCACCGTCGTTGCCGACGAAGAACAGTTCCCGTCGCGCCACCTGCAGGCCATCGCCATCTGACGTTCGCCATCACCACCACGGCGCGACAGCCCGCCACGCCGCGAGCACCGCGCCGAACGCCAACAGCCAACGGACGCAGCGCTGCGTTCGCGAGAACGGCCTGACCGCAAGGACGGCGGCGCCGAGCACCACGGCGCCGACCGCATCGACCGCACCGGGCCATCGCCAGGTCAGGGTCGCGACGACGAAACCGCCAGCGAACCACCAGCGCGCACCGGCGATGCGCCAGCGCCATGGTCCTGCACCGGTCAGGAGCCACAACAGCGTCGGCAGCGGCAGGAAGCACGTTGCCGCGAGCGCTGCCTGCAGCAACGGCAACCGCCGCGGCACGGCCCGCAGCGCGGCGACCTCGGGATCGGCGCGCCAGCGCCAGACCACGAGCGCCGACAGCGGCAGCACGACGATCGACAACGCGATACCCGGGTCATCGACGCGACACCATTGCAGCACCGGCCCGGCAAACTCGGCCCGCGCGGTCCACAAGCCGTGATTCAGCGCCGACAGGGCCCACGCCGGCAGCAGCAGGAACCAGGGGACCCCGCGGCGCGCCCAGGCAGCCGCCGCCAGCGCCGCCAGCAGACACAGCAGCGTCGGCGTCAGCAGCACGAGCGGCAGATGCCACGCCATCAGCGGCCACCAATCAGGGCAGCCAACCGCGCCTCGATCTCGCGCCGCTCCGCACCGTACGCCGGCTGGCACGCGAACGCCCGGCGCAGCAGTTCGATCGCCCGTTCCCGCTCGGACGTCACCAGCGCCAGCAGCGCGTACGGCTCGTAGTGGCCTGGATTGCAGTCGATCAATTCCTGACAGCGAATCGCTGCCTCGGGCGCGCGCCGTTGGACCAGCCGCCGCGCCGCCGACAACCGTTCGGACCAGGTGCGGCCCGTGCTGGCGAACAGCGCCGCATCCGCCGCCGCCGGTACTGCCGCCAGATCGGGGCGCGGCCCGTGCACGTCAAAGGCCAGCATCCGACCGAGGCCGTGTTCGGGTTCCGCCACCCACAGCACGCCGGCGGTCACATCGGCAACGACCAGGTGGGCGCCGATCCAGCCGTTGATGGCGCTGCGGTGCCCGAAGCCCAGGTCGACGCCGCCGACGCCGCGGCGGTCGCGCAGGACCTCGGCCAGCGACGCGACCGAATGCGGCTCCGGCCGCTCGACCAGTTCCTGCAGCCTGGCGAGGCGCGCACACGTGGTGCCGTCCTGTTGCCGCAGCCGATTGGCCTGGTCCTGCTGCCAGTCGGCGTGCGCGAAGTGGTTGGTGACGGTCAGCAGATCGTCGCGGGCATCGCGCACGTGATGGTGGCCGGGCGCCAGCTCGAGGCAGACCGCCGCCGGCTGACCCGGCGCCGGTCGCCCGGTGGCGATGACGATCGACTCGCTGACGAACACCGGGGCCGCAGTCAACTGCGCCACCGCTTCGTCGATCGTCCGGCAGGTCTCGAGTGCCCGCGCCACCGCGACGACCAGCGGCCGGCCGCGGAACGCGATGTGATCGCTGGCCGCCGCATTGACCGACAACCACAACCCGGCCTCGTTGCAACCGGTGACCGCGCCATGGATGCCGCCCCACGCGACATGCAGGTAGCAGAAACGCGGCAGCTCGCCCTCGGCTGCCGGCGCGACGGTGTAGACGATCTTGTCGAAATCGAAGCTGCGCCCGCCCTCGAAGTCGAACAGACGGCCCACCAGTACATGGCCATCGACCGTGCGCCGACCGGCGACGACGACCGCCGAACAACCGACCTGCGGCGCCACCACCAGGGGGTTGTCGACCAGATACTGACTGACATCGTGCAGCGCGTGGTAGCCGAGGATCCGGCCAAACGCCGGTCCGACCGCGGCGTTCGGATCGCCGGCCGCCTGGTAGCCACGCGCGATGCCGGCGATGGCCTGCAGTTCGTCCGGCCACAGGTGCGTTTCGAGATCGCGGTTGCCGAGGTTGACGACACCGAGCAACAGGTGCCGGAACGGAAACCAGGGCACCAGGTCCTGCAGCGTCGCGAACAGCTCGCCCTCATGCCGCGCCATCATCGGCGCGGTCAGCACGCCGCAGGCATAGCCGCGGTCACGGGCCAGTCCGGCCAGATGGCAGTGCCAGATGTCGCCGTGACGTTCGAGACGGCTCTCCGGGTCCTGGCGCGGTTCTGCCGGCAACTCCGGCCGCGGCCGGCTGCCGCGCAGGAACCCGACCGCCGGCACCACCAGGAACAACCAGCCGATCGCGACGATGGTCGCGGCAGTGAAGACGCGCAGCGCCAGCAGCAGATGCGCGGCGAGCCGACCCCGGCCGGCACTCATGCTGCGCTCGCCGCCGGGCTGCCGTTCACTTCGCCTCGGGTCGCTGGGTCACCTTGTAGCCGATCTCGCTCGGATCGTCGGCAGCGTCGAGCACGCGGTTCTGCACGCCACCGGTGGCGCCCAGGAACACGACTCGCCCCTTGCCCTTGTAGAACCAGATCGTCTGCACGCTGCCACGACCACCGATGTTGAACGGCACGAACTCGCGGCCCGTCAGCGTGCTGTCCTTCGAAGTCGGGGCGCCGAGCGCCGCCTCGACCTCACCTTCGGACATGCCGACGTGCACCTGCCGGAACGGCGACTCCGGCGGCAGGCTCGCCTGCAATTTGGCGTCGGCTTCGGCGATGCGCTGTGCATGCTCGGCCTCTTTGGCAAGGCGCTTCTCCTCGCGGGCTGCGGCTTTCTCGGCCGCTTTCGCTTCACGGGCGGCCTGCCGTTCTTCCGCCGACTTGCAGCCGAAGAGGGTGATCAGGAACAGCAACGACAGGTAGCGGATGGGCATGGAGGTGCAACGACGGAACCCTCGTCATGGTTGCAGGATTCCGGTCGCGGTGCAACCGCGAGCAGCGCGGTTCCGGACCGCAGCGGCCGCGGGCCAGAGCCCGCGGCGCGAGCCAGAAGCTCAGATGCTGCCGATCTGCAGCGACACGCCGTTCGACGACAGCACGCCCAGCACGTTGGCCCCAGGCACCAGCATCGCCGACTGGCAGTAGAACTGCGAGCCGACCAGCGCGTTGTTGTTCGGCACGGGCAATGGGAAATTGACCGTCGACTGCCCGCCGGTGATCAGCAGGAACGACGCGTCGAGTCCGACGTACTGCGTGCAACCGGCGGCGCCTGGGATCGGCTGGCCGGCCGGGAAGCCGTTGAAACTCAGCAGGATGCCGCCAACCGCCGCCGTCGCCGGCACATGCAGCGTCTCCAGCACCGGGTTGGTGTTGATGATCGGCCGTTGCGTGCAGTTCAGCACCAGCTGCCGCGTATCGTCGCCGGTGATGAACGGGATGCTGGCCGACAGATCGCGGCTCTCCGGATCCCAGGCGCCGCCACCCTGCGTGTAGCCGACGAGCACCTGGTAGAGCGCCAGGTCCATCGCCTGGTAGCGGAACTCGACCTGGCCGGTCGAGTACAGCGCGATCTGGAAGGTGTTGCGGTGCGTCCACGGCGACGGCGCGGCTTCCCACAGCGGCACGTCCAGCCACGTCGCGTAGACGACCTGGTTGTTGGGATCGACATCGAAGTGCACGGTGCCGGCGCCGGTCGCGGTGCTCGGATCGAGGTCGTTCCAGCAGCCGACGAAGCGCGCACCCTCGGCCAGCAGGGCCGGCGGGCTGGCGCCGGGCGCCGTCGTGCCGCCGGGCTGCATCCAGACCGAGCCGTTCGAGCCGATCTCGATCGCGTTCGACGAGCCGTTCAGCGCATACGGGAACGTGAACGGCAGCGCTTGCGGCGGCGACACACTGTCATCCGCCAGCGCGAGGTCCGGCGAGGTCGGAGTGAACCAGCCGTTCGAGCCGGGATTGACGGTGTAGCCACCATTGCCGATCGGCGTCATCAGGATGCTGTTGACCGTGGTGGTCGTGCCGCCGAGGTCGAACGTACCCGGTTGGAACAGTTCGTAGAACGAGCTGGCGCGGTTGTAGCAACCGCGGCCGAAGTTGCTGTTGCGGGCCAGGCCTGGCGGGTCGGTGTAGCCGATCTTGATCACCGGCACGAACGCCGACAGACCGCCGACCGTCGCGGTCGATGTCGCCGCCGAGTTGCGACGGCCGCGCGCGACCAGGTAGTCGGTCGAGCAGTCCATCTGCGGCGGCGCGGCCGTCGGCGCTGCGGCCGAGATGGTCTCGATCAGCAGGTCATTGCCGCTGGTCGGGTCGTAGGTGAACGGCGTGGTCAGCGTGATGTCGACCACGTAGTTGCCGGGGCTCTGACCGTTGCCCTGGACGAAGTTGACCGGACCGCTGTAGACCAGCGTGCGATCCGTGCCCTGGTTGAGCGCGAACGTCGTCTGCATGCCGGCGTAGTCGGTGGCCGCCGACGACAGATAGACGTCGACCTGCGCATACGACCCGGCATTGCCGACGGTGTTGCTGCGCCATTGCAACCGGTTGATCGTCAGCGGGTAGTCGAGCCCACGACCGGTGAAGTGCGTGGTGTCGTAGCAGATCTGACAGAAGATCGCCGAGTTGCGCCATACGAGTCCGGAAGTGCCCGGGCCGGCGGCGTTGGCGTAGATATCCGGGCAGATGACTTCTTGCGCGGAGAGAGCGGCGGCGAACATCGCCACCGCGGCGAAAACGGAGGTTCTTTGCATGGATCTTGGACAGGGAAGGGAAACAGAGGAACGCCGGACCCGACGTTCCACGGGAGGCGCTGAAGCTACGGACGGGGCCGGGCAGACGCCATCCCCGGCCAAACCGTGGCAGCCAGGGATTGTGCCTCGGCAATCTGCCGTTCACCGCAACGAGTTCAGTGTGTACCACGCCACCGGATGCCACACCGTCTGGTCGCCGGCATCGCGAACGCCATCGCATCGGATCTGGTACACGCGCACCGGATGCAGATCGGCAACCTGCAGTTCCACGGCATCGGGAGTCGCGCCCGGGCGAACAGCCGTCACGACTTGCTCGCGTCGGTCGCGCTCCGGACAACCGTAATCGGAATGATGATCGTAGGTCCAACTCTGCACCGCGAACGACGCCGGCACGAGCGTCGCGGCAGCCAACGGCGCCGAGAACTTCAGCGCGAAGCCGCCTCGGGTCGCCGTCACCTCGACCAGATCGAACGGCATGACCCCGCGCCACACCAGCCGCTGCAGGCCCCACTTCTCCGGCCCGACCGACGGCCAGCCGCGGTTGGTCATGCCACACCAGAGCGACCCATCGGTGCCCCACTGAACACGCGTCATGCCGCACTTCAATCCGCGCCGGAACGGATAGCACGCGCCTTGCCAACGTCCATCGACCTTGTCGAGCGAGATCCGGAACACCTCCGACGAGTACTGATCGCCGCAGAACACCTGCCCGCGATACGGCGGGAAGCGCCCGTCGGTGTCCCAGACGAAACCGCCGGGTGAACGGCCGAGCAGATCGTACGGAATCCACACCGCCGGCAGCCGGAAGTTGGCGATCGCCGCCGCCGTCACTTCCATGCGCTGGCCGCTCGGCACCTTCCCCGGATGCGCGACCTTGCTGGCCGGCAGCTTGCACGACTCGATGCCGTGCGGATGGCCGTGGAAGTCGCCTTCGTGCAGCGCGGCGAACTTGCTGGTCGCGCACCATTCGCCCTGATTGTCGCTGTAGAAGACCTCGCCCCACGGCGACGCAGCCACGCCCGCCGGCGAACGCAGCCCGGCGCAGACCGGCGTCCAGCTGCCATCGGCCTCGATGCGCACGGCCCAGCCGCGCCAGTCGGCCTTGCCATACGGCTCGTCGCCGAACGGCTTGTTGAGCGTCAACCACATCCTGCCATCGCCGTCGATCGTCGGTCCGAAGCAGTACTCGTGGTAGTTGCCCGACAACGGCCAGCCCTGGCTGACGGTCTGCAGTTCGTCCATCCGGTGGTCGCCGTCGACATCGCGCATCCGCGACAGTTCGCCGCGCTGCGCGCAGTACAGCCAGCCGTCGCGTTCGAGCAGCCCGAGCGGTTCCTGCAGCCCCTGCGCCCAAAGGGTCGGCTTCGGCGACGGGCCGTAGGCATCGGCGAAGTGCCAGACCTCGCCGCGCCGCGTCGCGACGATCAGTTCGTCGCCGCGCGCAACGATGCCGCCGACCTCGAGCACGAGGTCGTTCGGCAACGGCATGTCGACGATCTGCACGAAGCGATCGTCCTGGGCCAGGATCGCCGCCGCCGGCGCCGGTTCCTGCGGCAGAAACAACGCCAGCAACAACATGCTCACCATCGGTAGGTCACCTCAGCAGTCGCGCCATCGGCGATATGGACTTCGATCACGGGCTGGTTGTTGACGAACGCATTCACCGGACCATCGAGCGGCGGCGTGCGCATCACGACGCTGCCACCATGGACGGTCACGCGGCGCACCAGTTCGCTGCCGCCCGCCGACCAACGCGGTCGCGGCGCATCGTCGATGGCGATGCCGCCGATCCGCAGTTGGAAGATCGGATGCCCATCCTTGTCGAGCCGCCAACCCGCAACCGTCGCGGCCTGGCCATCCGACGTCGAGAACGATGGCCCGTCAGGCAACACGACGTGATCCTCGCCCTTCGGCTGCAGCACCTCGCCCGCGCGCCCGTTCCAGGTGCCACCGGCATCCAGGAACGCGCCGCGCCACAGCCACGCCAGCCGCGCATGCGCGAGGTCGTAGGCCCAGTGCGTCCGTTCGCGGGTCGCCACCGCGATGCAGCGCGCCGACAGTCCCTGCAGGAACGCACCGTGCAGGACCGGCCGATCGCCGGTCTGCAGGATCAGCGATCCATCCTTCGGTCGCGCACCGGCCGGCAACGGCGCTGCCCGGCCCAGCGACGACCACTGCCACAGCGCGTCGATCTCGCGATTGCGCCGTTCATCCGCCATCGGCCAGAACGCCGGCATGCGCGTGCCCGGCCGATGCTGGTTCGGCTGTTCGAGCCATTCGCGGAACCACTGCGGCTTCACGCGTTCGTGCTGGATCGACAGGTCCATGCCTTGCACGCCAAGCGACTTGCTGTCGCCGAACGTGTGGCAGGTGATGCACGCCAGACCGCCGTTGCCGGCGAGTTGCTGACCTTGCAGCACCGCATCGGCGGCGAACGGCGGCGCGACCGTGTCGCCGGCCACTGCATCGGCGCGTTCGAACGCCGCCGCGTACCAGGCGGCGCGTTCGGCACTGATCTTCGGCATCCGCACCTGCATGTAGGGCCGCACCCGATGCTTGCCGTTCAGCACGCCTTCGACCCACGCCGGCTGCAAGCGATGCCCGAGCCGCGTCAGATCGGGCGGCACGCGCCCCTCGTCGCCCAAGTCCTCGGTCTCGACCAGATGCGAACGCGCCGCCGCCGTCATGCCGCCGATGCCGTCTCGCACATGGCAGCTCGTACACCCGTCGCGCAACATCGCGAACCGCACTTCGTCGCCGGCGCTGCGGGCTCGCGTCAAGCTCCGCCGAACCAGGCGGAGCGACTCGGCCGCCGATGGACCGACCTGGGCGCATGGCCCGTTGCCAAGCTGTTCGAAGGCCCGCGCGGGCGGCGGCGGCAGCACCCCGTCGAGCGAGCCATGACAAGCACCACACCGGGCCGCACCCCACGCGGCACGTCCACGAGCGACCACCGCCGGCTCCGGGGCCTGCCCTTCACTACGCACCGGCACCAGCGCCTGCGTGCGGGCCGCCAACGCCGTCGCCGGCACCGTCACCAGCTCGCCGCCCGGCGGTTGCCACAACAGTTCGAGGCTCTCGCCACCCGCCACTTCGGTGTAGACCAGTTCGATGCCATGCCAGCCCGCGGTCAGCGGCAGCGTGACCTCGCGGCGGCGATGCGGCGCGACCTGCGCGTTCTCGATCACCAGCTTGCCGTCGAGCCACAACCAGACGCAATCGTCGGCGCCGGCGACGAAGCGGTAGTCGCCATCGACCGCCGCCTGCACTTCGCCGACGAACCGCAGCGCGAAGTTGTTGTCGCGTGTCCGCCTGGCGACATCGATCCCGGTCGTCGTGCCCGCCGCCGATGGCGTGCGGCCCTCGAACTTCGGCAACTCGGCGCCCTGCACCTTGAACTCGTAGCACTCGTAGTGGAGCCCCGGAACGGGCGGCGCGGAGCCGGGGTCGCGCAGCTGCGAACGCAACAACCAGGCGGCAACGTCGGCGAGAGCCTCGGCCGGCAGCAGGAAGTCGTGGGCGACGAGGTCGGGCCGGACGGTGGTCGGTTCGCGCAGGAATGCGAGCAGGCTCGCGTGGTCCGTCCGTTCGGCGAGGGGCGCCATGCCGTCGCGATCGTGACAGGCCACGCAGCCCGAACGGAGCCACACCTGTTCGCCGCGCTCGATCTGGCCGACGCCGATGGCGGCCGGTTGCAGCCCGGCCCCGGTCGTCAGCGAACCAAGCCACGCGGTGATGTCGGCGGCGGCAGCCGCGTGCGCCGGTTGATGCGCCGCGATCCAGGCGGCAAGCGCCGCGTGATCCCGTCGCGCCGCGATCCCTTCCAGCGCGATCGGCGCCACTGGCGAAAGTCGCGTCGCGACCTCGCCGGTCGCCGGATGGCACGCCAGGCATCGGCCCTGCGCGATCGCGACTTCGGCGGCGAGTTGTTCCGCACTGACCGCCGCCGGAACCTCTGCGGGAGGCGGTGGTGACCCGCCGACCGCCTTCTTGCTGCCGCCGCCATCGCCACAGCTCCACAGCAACAACGGCAACCAGAACCAACGACACCGGGGCGAGGGCATGGCCGGTCAGTGTCGAGCCGGATGCCGGTCGTGCAAGCACAATGGCGAGCAGGCGACAGGATCACCGCCCGCGTCAACGGGAGCGTCCTGCGGTTCCGGTTCTGCCTACCGAGTGCTCGGCGTGATCACAGCCGGCCGACGGTCAGGCGGACGGCGTTGCTGGCGGTCAGGCCGGCGGCGTTGGCGGTAGGGTCGATGGCGAAGGCCTGCTGGTGGATGACGGCGCCGAGCAGGCCGGCGAGGTTGGGCACCGGAATCTGCTGCGTGGCGGTCTGGCCGCCGCCTGTCAGCGCGTAGACGGCGTCGAACGACACGCGGGCGGCGCAGCCGGGCATGCCGAATGGGGTCAGCGACAGTGGCAGCGCGATGGCCCCGGCCTGGGTGTCGGACCAGCCAAGGGCGAGGAATCCGGTCGACTGCGGCAGGTTGATCACGTCGACACTGAGCGACTGGCCAAGCCATGCCCGCGTCCAGTTCTTCGTCAGGCGCAATTCGGGCTCGCCGAGCGTGCCGGCGCAGCCAGCACCGGTCGCCTGGAACTGCGCGATGCTGACGGTGCCGTACTCCCACTGTTCTTCAAAGGACATCGTGGGAATGTACAGGCCGGTGTAAGCACGGCCGAGCACCGGGTCGTAGGTCATGTGGTGCGCGGACTGGCTGTAGGCTGTGGACAGCGGCGTCGAGAGCGGCGTGATCGGCCGCCACGCTGGGCCGCCGTCCCATTCCGCCTGGTACATCGTCGTCGTTCGTGATCCAACCGCCGTCAGGACGCCGCGTTGCGAATCGAAGAACAACGCTGTCGACGTGTCTGGGTACGGCCACGCTACCGTCGGATTCATCCAGCCATTCACATCATCCCACTCCCACACAACGGGCTGCCGATCGAATGGGATGCCGCCTCCCAGTAGTTCTCTTGCCTTGCCAAACAACACGAGCTTGTCTCTCCTGGCATCGTAGGCAGATGTCATGTAGATGTCCCGGAAGTTCGGATCGGGGCTCCGTGGCGGGCGAACGGCCTGTGACAGCAACGTCCACGATGTGCCGTCCCACTCATACAGGTCATTGGCCACATCCGGAGAGGGACCCCCGAACCCGAGAACTGTACCTCGCCGATCGTGCCCGACAAGATGCCAGAAGACCAGCGGTGTTGGCAACGATGGCCTACCGAGCCACGCATGGCCGTCCCACTCCCAGGTCGTCAATGAATCATGACACAGGATACGTGCCCGGTTCCGGTGGTACGCCAAACAGTGAGTCCGCCACCCTAGCACCGGCGAGAACGCCGAGGCAATCCCAAAGCTCCTGGCTCCCCCGACGACGTAGCCCTCGAGGGTCTCGTTGAACGTCAACAACAAGACACGGTCTCGTCCCGCATCGTACCCGTGGAACATCGTGACGAGGAATGGGGCATACGTCCAGTTCCAGTTGGTCTGGCCAGGCACACTGACGGAGCACAGCACCGCCGCTGCGGCTACGCTGAGCAAGCGTCTCCGCCGCGCCATTCGGACCAGGACGGCCGTCAGGGCAGCTCTCATAGGGTGATCCTCACGTACTGACCAAGACCGTTGGCGTGAATCTCGATGCCAGGCTCGTCAGGCGGCGCCAGCACGGGTACAGGAGTCACGATCCGTATCCACAGAGTGCCGGACACCGTGTCCGCGAAATACGTCGTCCGCTGCAGGTTCGCGCTCGTGGTCATGTCCGCCAACGACGTCGCGGGCGTTGCGTTCCGCAGTGCGTTGGACCCGGTACCAGGCCGCTCGTCCGGATAGGGTTGGAGTTCCCTGGCAAGCTGGACCGGGTTGCTCGACTGCAGGACCGGGACGTACCCTTCCAGGCCAACGAGGATAGATTCACCCTCCTTCATCTCCGAGAGAATCAAGTCGGTCGTAGGAGGCGGGATCTGCCCAAGCCCCTCGAGCCATGTGAGCCTGTAGCGCACTGTGTTCGCGCCGGCAGCCGGCTCAGCGGCCACGGCGACCTGCTTGAACGGGTCGACGCGCCACCGATTGTCGTAGGTCACGACCTCGTTGCCCGGTCCCTCACGCACGATTCTCAACGAGAACGGATTGCCGACTGGGTTCGCATACGGGTGGACCATGGTCCGAGCCTCGACACGGAGGTAGGAGAACCTGAAGGGCGAGACGAACAGTCTGGACGCCGGCAACCCGACTGACGGTGACCCCGAGAACACCATCAGTGGGTGGTTGGGCACGAGGGTCGCCGGGACAGTCCCAAACGAGCCATCTTGCACATCGATGGAAACGCACCAGGTGCGAGGATCGAGATCGTCGAGCAGCGTGAAGTCCTGGTTGGCGGGCACGGGAACGGAGAAATCCTGGACCAACGCCCGCATCGCAGACCCGGGGCCTGGCAACGCCGACAAGGAACTGGCCAGTGTCAGAGCCCGAAATGGAAATCCCGTCCGACGACGGGAGGCTCCCATCGCGCGCATGACACTTACATCCGCGACATTGTCGCCGTAACCGACGCAGTGCACGTTGTCTACTTCGAATGCGCCGTCATACAAGCCCAACCCAAAGCGTCCGGGCGGGAATGACGACTGCAGCATCAAGCAGTTTCCCGAATCACGGACTACCAATGAGTTGCGCAAAATATCGTGCGACGCCATCACGATGGACCAGGCACAGTCGGAGATCACGGCTCGATCGAAGATCAGGTTCTTGTCACCGTTGCCGGTGTAGATCGCTTCGTTGCAAGCGTACACCTGGAAGTCACGCAGGGGGACCTGCATCGGTCGGGGTGAGTTCGGCGAAAGCCGCGGTAGTTGCCAGGTAGTGTTCTTCTGGATCGCCGATGGGTCACTGAAAGTGCCAATGGAGTCATTGATGTCAATGCCGATCCAACTGCTGTGGCAGCGATTTCGCTCAAAAACCAGGAGTTCCCTGTTTACAGGGTTCGGTCGGCCGGCAAAGTACGCAGCTGCTGCCTGATTGCCGCCATCGGAGGCCGACCTTCCCATCCTTGCCGTCGGCAAGGCAAACCAATACCCAGTTCCCATGCTCCCCGCAACCACGTTGTCCTCGAACACATTGTGCGGGTTCGTGATCCAGAACGACGACGGCGCCTGATTCTGAAACACCGCTGGGTCGATCAGATCGTCAACCCGTGGTCGAATATCACTGGTCAACAACGCGTTCGCCGCCGTCGGCACCCGCGTCATCGCGATCAGGTTGCGCCGGAAGACGTTGTTCTCCTCGCTCCCATCCTCGATGAACACCGCGTGGCCGAAGTGCTCGAACGCAACGTTGTCCTCGAACGTCGCGTAATCCGTGGCATGCACCGCCACCACGCGACTGTTGGAGCGCACGATGCTGCACCCCTTCATGTATTGCCCCTGGCCATTGCCGAGCAGCAGGTGCCAGTGCATCGGGTAGCGCCCCAGTTGCCCGGCGCGTCCCATGTTCTGCAATTCCACCTGAGAGAACCGCCCGAACCCCGGCGGGCCCAACCCGGCGCCGTTGTTGGTCTCCTCCGACATGACCATCACGTGTCCGCCATACCCCGCTGGAATCGACGTCCGTGGCGTCGCCTGGATCTTGATGTTGTGCGTCAACATCGCCACCTCGGCCCGCAGATCCAGCATGTTCGGCTGCAACGGCGACGGCGACGCGACCGGCATCAACCGTCCACAATGCGGAAACGTCAGATACTGGCCCGACACCGGCCAGATCCGCGCCCGCGGCGGCAAATTGCCGTTGGGCTCCGGTGTGATGTAGTCGATCGTCAACTCGTCGAACGCGTCGGGCAGCAGCAGTGACGACGTGATCAGGATCTTGTCGCCGGGCGACCAGTTGACCGGCACCGACTCGACGAGGATCGGTTCCAGCAAGTGCGCCGACTCCGCGAGCCGCAACCAACTCGTCTTGGGCACACCGTGCAACTCGACCCAGCCGCGGTCGTACACCAACAGTGCGTTGACGGCCGCTGGATCTGGAAGATGCGACGGACTGTAGCTCCAACGATCGTCATCGAGCGTCAGTTCGAACTTCCCCATGTACGGCACATTCTCGAGCCCGACCTGGAAATAGCCGCCGGCGCCGTGAACGACCACGTTCCGCGTCCGCAGGTTGTATTGCGGTGGTGGCCCACTGGTCGGCGGCTCCAGCACGAACAACTCGCCCTGGACATCGACATCCAGCGCCAACCCGTTCTGCACCCCGACGCTCGCCAGCGGCGGAATCGTGACCGACGAACCATGCGTCGGCACCGCGTTCCCGTTCCAGGTCGACGCACTCGACCAGGGCAACACCTCGCGCAGTTCGACCAGATCGAGCAATGCCATGTTCCCCGCGGCCCCGATCCCTTCGAACTTCACCTGGATCACCGGCGTGGCCGGCACGAACGGCCGCGTCACGTATCGCCGATAGACCCCATCACGGATCTCCTCGTCGAGGATCACCACGGGTGCCGTCAGTCCGTTGACCGGAGTCACCGAGACCCGGACCCGCTGTCGGCTGGTGGTCGGCGGGAAGCCGTACGTTGCCTGCGCAGCGTGGAACGAAATCCGGCAGGTAGCTCCAACGGCGCCGGGCACTGCCGCCGCGAACTCGAAGCTCGGCGGTCCCGCCACACCAGACTCCAGGAACGCCACGAAATCGCCGTCCGGCGCCGGGCCGTTCAGCAGGCCGTAGTCCGATAGTTCGCCGGCGATGCCGTTGCTGCCAAACCCCCAACTCCATGAACCATTCGGCGGATACGGCGCGTTGTTGCCGGTGTAGGCCTCCCACTTCTCGTTCGACCCGATCAGCGACATGTCGGCCTCGAAACTGTTGTGGAAGTACTCGCCATTGCCGTCTTCGTGCACCGTGTTAGGGCACCGCTTCGTCGGCGAGTCCTTGGCCGACTGGGCCTCAGCACCAACGGCTGCTACGGCAACCAACAGGCAGAAGACTGCGACCTGCGACCTGCGACCTGCGACCTGCGACCTGCGACCTGCGACCTGCGACCTGCGAGAAGAGACGCATGAGCACTCCTTCGTGGTTCAAGAACTGCAGACGATTCGCAAGTATTAGGCAGCCCTGCAAACCACGCAACCCCCGACAGCCCCACCAGCCCACCACCCTCACCGCAGCCAGCCACTGTTCGCAGCCAGCCCGGCCCACCGCGCTGCCCACGATGCTTGATCCCTTGAGCCTGGTGGCCGCGGCGACCGCCAGCGGCAACTTCAAGAAACCGCGATGTACGCCAGGCGCCGCTGCCGTCTTGCTGATGATGCGGGTACAGTCCGCTCTCCAGGGCTTCCAGGACCAGCAGGTGATCACACCATGACCTCGCCGAACGTACCGGCACGGGAGGCCACCGCCCCGGCGGCCCTGTCCATCCGCACGCACGCCGCAATCACGGTGTCGTGCACCCGGGTTGGCGGCTTGCTGCTCATGGGTTGGCTCATCCTGGCTTTTCTTGGCAAAGGCTACGGGTGGGCGCTCCCGGGCTGGCTCCTGCATCCGGCTTGGCCGGTCGCTGGGGTCGTGCTGCTCGCCGGCGGTTTCGCGATCGTCTTGCTTGGTCGAGTGCGTTCGCCGTGCTGCCCACCGGCGCGTGCCCGGGCTGACTGGATCGCCGCCCTCTGGCACGGGGCGCTGCACTATCGGTGCGCGGCTTGCCAACAGGAGCATCGGCTGCGAATCAGGCTGCCGCATCTCGGCAAGCGCGAGGACACGTGACCATGCGGCAGGATGCGACCGTGGTGCGGTTTCCGGTGTCACCCCGGCTGTTCTTCCGCGTCGGGATGATCTTCTGGTGGTTCTGGATGCTCGGCGTCGGTGCCTTCGTCGTCATCGCGCTCTGGTTGGCGTTGTTCGGCGAACCGACGCCGGCAGCGGCGATGCCGGCGGCCCCAGGCAACGCGGGGTCCACCGGCCCGGAGCGCACCGGCACGAATCCGTGGATGGTGGTGGTGGCAGGTCTGGCGATGCTGGCGTTCGGGCTGGCGTTTCGCATGGTGCTGCGCCGTTCTGGCAACCTGCTGCCCGATGCATGAAGCCGCGGCACGACAGCAAACGGCGCAGGGATGCAGGCGCCGCTGCTCACCGCCAGCGACGAAGCTCGTGACCAGGCCGGACCAGATCCACGTCACGCAAGCACACGGCGCATTGGCGGCGTGACGGCACCACCGATACCGTCGCCGCCATGACGGAAACGTTCGCGCTGTTCGCCGCCTGCCTGCCGGGCCTCGAACCGCTGCTGTGCGACGAACTGAAGGACCTCGGTGCCGCCCCGACCGCGGTCGCCGGCGGCGCAACGTTCCAGGGCGATCTGCGACTGCTCTTCACCGCCTGCCTGCAACTCGGCACCGCCAGCCACGTGGTGATCCGGGTCGCCGGCTTCCCGTGCCGTGCACTCGGCGAACTCGAACGCAAGGCGGCGCTGCTGCCATGGTCGTCCCTGCTGCGCGCCGACGTTCCGGCGCGCGTGCGCGCCGTCTGCAAGCGTTCGCGGATCTGGCACAGCGGCGCCGCCGAAGAACGGCTCGAGAACGCCATCGCCAAGGGTCTCGGTCGGGCCCCGCGCCGTGCCGAAGCCGAGGATCCCGATGCGGCGGTGATCGCCGTCCGCATCGTCGACGACCACGTGACGATCTCGCTCGATGCGACGACGACGCCGCTGCATCGCCGCGGTTGGCGGCTGGCGACCGCGAAGGCGCCGCTGCGCGAAGACCTGGCGCATGCGCTGCTGCTGGCGTCGGGCTGGCAGCCGGGTCAGGCGCTGCTCGATCCGTTCTGCGGCGCCGGCACGATCGCGATCGAGGCCGCCTGCGTCGCCGCCGATCTGGCGCCGGGCCGCCTGCGACCGCCGCCGTGCCGGCATCTGGGGCTGTGGAACGAGCGATTGTGGCAGGACGTGCTGACCGCCGCACGTCCGGAGCCAACCATCGACGTCTCGCACCTCGCCGCCAGCGACCGCGACGCCGGGGCGATCGAGGACGCCCGCGGCAATGCCGAACGGGCCGGCGTCGCCGCCGCGATCGAGTTCCGTTGTTGCGCGGTGTCGGCGCAACCGTGGCTGGCCACGCCAGCCGCCGCGCCGCCGAACGGCACGCTGGTGACCAACCCGCCATTCGGCGTTCGCGTCGCGGGCGGCGAACAACTGGCCTCGCTGTACCAGTCGCTGGGCCATCGGCTGCAGGGACTCGGCGCGGGCTGGCGTCTGGCGATGCTGGCGTACGATGTGCGCATGGCAAGGCGGGTCGGCCGACCGCTGCGCAGCGCGTTCGCGACGCGGATCGGAGGCCTGGGCATCGCCGCGATGATCGATGCCGAGGTGACCGCGAAGGGTCCGGACCCGGCAGCCTCCGTCTGACGTGCCGCCTGCGAGCGCGGCGGATCACGCCGGATCTGGCCTCGTTCGACGACACGACGCCGGGCACCGATCAGGTCGGCAGCTCAGGTTACACGACGACGAACTACCACAGTTCGTTCGGCGCACGTCGGGCGCGACGCCGATCTGCGCCGGCATGACCGGCGTGCGCCATCAGCTCTGGCACCAGGGCGCGTTCGGCAACGCGACGTCGACTGCGATGGTCGCCTCGGCGCTGCAGGAAACCACCGCCAAGGCGATGCTGATCGCCACCGCCAGCCAGTGGACGTTCTCGGGCACCACGCACGACCAGACGAGCACGCACCAGCGCAGATGCTGATGATCGCCGAAATCCGTCGATGCCGATGTCCGGCGGCCGGCTTCCCGGGTCATTCTCGGTCGGGGCTGCCACGGCCCCCGCCGTCGGTGACAAACCCGGTATCCGGGCCCAGCGCACCCGGCGACCCACACGGAGTCCACCAATGGCCATCGACCTGCTCCACTTCCTCAGCGCACGACTCAGGCAAGGCCTCGGCACCGCCGGCGCCACCCTGTTCCTGTGCGGCGTCACCGCCGCCCAGGTCAACGGTTGCTTCGAAACCGGGGACCTCTCCGGCTGGACCATCGAGTACGGCACGCGCAACAGCGGCAGCACCGATTGGGGAACGATCCAACCCGGCCAGCCGCCCGCCACGGTCATCACGGCCACATCGCCGCTCGCTCCCTGCCAGTTCGTGCGGGTGCCGCCGTTCGAAGGTGCGTACATGGCCCAGCTCAACGATCTCGGTGGGGGTCAGCATGCCACGCGCATCTCCCAGTCCTTCTCCCCCACCGCCTTCGACCTCATGGGCAGCGGTGTACTCACCGGGCAATGGGCCGCCATGCTGGTGGACTTCGGCCACGAACCCGAGGACAGCCCTGGGGTGCTGGGCGAGGTCTTCATCAACAACGTGCTCTATGGACGGCACGAGGTGAACGCCAGGCAGGCGGCAAGTCAAGGCTGGCAGCAGGTTGGCTCCTGCGGCAACGATCCGATCTGGTACAAGCGCTTCAAGCCCTGCATCGACTTGCGCCACCTGCAGACGTCCGACGTCATCACCGTCCGGCTCACCGTCTGGGACTGCAGCTTGGGTGGCCACGGCGGCATGGCCTGGATCGACTGCGTGAAGTGGGAACACTGCACCGCACCGCCCACCGACATGGTCGGCTGGTGGTCCGACATGGGCCTCCGCGACCTCGCCGGTCCACCCTACAACGACGGCAGCCAGGCCGGCATTGCGACTTCGCGCCGCTGCACGAAGATCGGCCCCGCCCTGGTCCACAACACCACGACCTACGCCCGGGTGCCCGACCACGCCGACCTGGACTTCGCCGCCAGCCAGGACTTCTCGATCGATCTCTGGGCCCTGCCCAAGTTGCGCAACGGCCGACTCGATCCGCTGGTCAGCAAGCTGTGCTGGAACTCCACCGGCTTCAGCGACGGCTACTGGTTCTATCTCGACAACGGCAACCCGACGCTGCTGCTGGCCAGCGCATCCGTGTTCACCACCCACAAAGACACCACCGTGCAGGTGCCGCTGGACGAATGGAGTCACCTGACGGTGACTGTCGACCGCGCCAGCATCACCCCACGGGTGCGCTTCTACCTCAACGGCGACCTGCTGGCGGGCGCAACCCCGGCGCCACTGATCGGCTCGCTGGCCAACGCCAATGACTTCCATATCGGCGGCCCGCCGATCGGCGGTTCGTTCAACGACATCTTCAGCGGCTGCACCGACGAGATCGAGCTGTTTCGGCGCGTGCTCACCGACGCGGAGGTCGCAGCCATTGCCGCCAACTGCAAGGGCAAGTGCAAACCGTGCATCCGCAGTCCGCACCCGGCGGTGGGCAGCGGCAGCGTGATCGGCCCGGCCTGGCCAGGTCACCTGTTCGATGTTGCCGTGCTCGCCACCGAGCCGCTGCAGGTCTGCGCGTTGTCGCTGCGCCCCCATGGTTTCACCGGTCCGTTCCAGATCATGGTCTACACGACATCCGGGTCCTACCTCGGTCGTGAGACCAACCCGAACGCCTGGACGCTGGTGGCGACCGGCACCGGCACGACGCCCGGCGGCAACCCCAACGCCGCGCCCATGGTGGACTGTCAGCTGTCTGCGCCATTCACCCTGTCGCCGGGCAGCCACGGGCTCGCAGTGTTCGTCAACAACCCTGCCGGCAGCACCGGCCTGGTGTTCACACCGCTCCCCGTCGTCAGTGGACCACTGCCGCCGTACGCGGATCCCGACCTGGTGCTGGTGCCGAATCCGGCCGTCGCGCCGGGCGTCGCCGCGCGAGGTCCGTTCCAAGCCGTCGTACAGGCCGGCATCTGGAACGGGACGCTGCACTACACCAAGGCCAGCTTCGACCCAGAGCCAGCCGTGACCTTCGCGGGTGCTGGCTGCCCTGGTTCGCGGGGCGCCCCGTTTTGCCAGGAGATCGTGTCGCCGGCGCAACTCGGCCAGGCGGCCAGTGGCGTATTCGACAACCTGCCGGCCCCCGGAGCGGTGGTGCACGTGATCGGGCTCAGCGACCGGTTCTCGCCGTTTGGTCCCCTGCCGCTGGACCTCGGTCTTGTGGGCGCCACCGGCTGCCAGTTGCGAGTCAGCCCCGACGCCACGACATTCCTGCTCGGCGCCCCCCCCACCAACACCGCTACGTGGAGCCTTGGGATCCCCAACACCCCATCCCTCTTGGACCTGCGGTTCCTTTCCCAGGGCCTGGTCTTGGACCCGGCGGCAAACGCCGCAGGCCTGGTCACCACGGACGCGGTCGGCCTCTTGATCGGGCGGTAATGCCAGCCGAAGGCCGGTCGTCGGGCGCGCCGTGAATCATCGGCGCTGGATCCTCGCCCCAATGACCGGCCGCCAGCAACTGTTCGTGGCCAGCCGATGGCGACCCCGCGAGCCCTCCCTACCATGCTGCACCGCATGACCCTGCTGCCGCGCCGCCGCCTCCCGTTCCTCCCACTCGCGATCCTGCCCACCACGACCCTCGCCCAGCACGACACCGGCAAGTCCGCCCAGGACCCCGTCTTCGTCGCGGCCGCCAGCAACGACGCGCGCGAGCAGATCAAGGCCTTCCAGCTCGCCCCCGGCCTGACCTGCGACCTGATCGCCGCCGAACCGCACCTGTGCAACGTCGTCGCGTTCGCGATCGACCACCAGGGCCGCTTCTATGTCGCCGAGACCTTCCGCATCAACGACGGCGTGTTCGACACCCGCAACTACATGCAGTGGAAGGACGACGACCTCGCCTGCCTGACCGTCGCCGACCGCCTCGCCAAGTATCACAAGCACATCG
The DNA here is from genome assembly GCA_016713175.1 of Planctomycetota bacterium. Taxonomy (GTDB): domain Bacteria; phylum Planctomycetota; class UBA1135; order UBA1135; family UBA2386; genus JADJPQ01. The sequence goes on along the minus strand of JADJPQ010000001.1, from coordinate 1,035,517 downwards.
CCAAGGACATCCCGAAGTACCAGGGCTACCCCGAACGCGTCCGCCTGCTGATCGATGACAACAAAGACGGCGTCGTCGACCGCAGCACGGTCTTCGCCGATCAGTTCACCGACCTCGCCGACGGCATCGCGTCGGGCGTGCTGCCGTGGGGCAAGGACGTCTGGTTCACCAACATCCCGGGCCTGTGGCGCCTGCGCGACAACGATGGCGACGGCAAGGCCGACGAACGCCAGAAGGTCCACGACGGCTACGGCGTGCACACGTCGCTGATCGGCCACGACCTGCATGGCCTGATCGTCGGTCCCGACCGCCGGCTGTACTTCTCCATCGGCGACCGCGGCTTCCACGTCGAACACGAGGGCAGGACGCACGCCTATCCGCACGAGGGCGCCGTGCTGCGCTGCGAACTGGACGGCAGCAACCTCGAGGTCGTGCACCGCGGCCTGCGCAATCCGCAAGAACTGGCGTTCGACCAATGGGGCGACCTGTTCACCGGCGACAACAACAGCGACGGCGGCGATCGCGCGCGGCTGGTGCAGATCGTGCCGGGCGCCGACAGCGGCTGGCGCATCGGCTATCAGTGGCTCGACGACCGCGGCGCCTGGAACCGCGAGAAGATGTGGCATCCGCGGCATCCCGGCCAACCGGCGTGGATCCTCCCACCGATCTGCAACTTCGCCGATGGTCCGTCCGGCCTGGTCTACGACCCCGGAGTCGGCCTGCCCGAACGCTACCGCGACTGCTTTTTCCTGTGCGATTTCCGCGGCGGCGCCAGCTACTCCGGCGTGCACGCGATCCAATTGCAGCGCCAGGGCGCCGGCTTCGAACTGCAGCGGACGTTCAAGCCGATCTGGAGCATCCTCGCCACCGACGTCGATTTCGGCCCCGACGGTTCGATGTACGTGTCCGACTGGGTGACCGGCTGGAACAAGACCGGCAAGGGCCGCATCTATCGCGTCCGCACGCCGCAGATGGCCAATGACCTGGCGCTGCGCAACTCCGCCAACCTGCTCGCCTCCGATTTCGCGCAGAAGCACGACGCCCAGTTGCTGCCGCTGCTCGGCCACGCCGATCGCCGCGTTCGCCAGCTGGCGACGTTCGCGCTGGTCGATCTCGGCGCGACCAACGTGCTGCTCACGGCGGCGAAGAACGGCGACCAGCGGCTGGCGCGCGTGCACGCCATCCAGGGCCTCGGTGTGCTGGGACGCAAGAACGCCGCCGCTCTCGACGACGTGATCGGGCTGCTCGACGACGGCGATGCCGAAGTGCGCACGCACGTCTGTCGCGTGCTCGGCGATGCCAGGATCGCCAAGGCGGGCGGCGCATTGGCCAAGGCCCTGAAGGACCTGAACGCCCGGGTGCGCGCCGCGGCCGCGCTGGCGCTCGGCCGGATCGGCGGCGAAGCGGCGCCGAAGGCCGTGCCGGCGCTGCTGGCGTTGCTGCGCGACAACGACGATCGCGATCATCTGGTGCGGCATGCCGCGGTGATGGGATTGGTCGGCGCCGCCGATCGCGAGGCGTTGCGCGGCGCCGCCGGTGATGCGAGCGCCGCGGTGCGCCTGGGCGTGCTGCTGGCGATGGCGCGGTTGCAGGAAGCGGCGATCGCCGCGTTCCTGACCGATCCCGTGCCGGCATTGCGCAGCGAGGCTGCCCGCGCGATCTACGGCGAACCGATCGACGCGGCGATGCCGGCGCTGGCGGACCTGCTCGGCGGCGAACTGCCTGACCTGCCGGCGCTGGTGTGGCGTGTCGTCAACGCCAACCGGATCCTCGGCACGGCAGAACGCGGCCGGGCGCTGGTCGCATTCGCGCAGGACGGCAAGCGCCCGCTGGCGGCGCGGGTCGAAGCGGTGCGGATCCTGGCCGAATGGCGGACGCCGCACGGACAGGACCGGGTGTTCGGCAACTGGCGGCCGGTGCAGCACCCGGATGCCGACGCGGTGATCGGCGCGTTCGGCACGGCGCTGCCGGCGCTGCTCGCGGGCGAGGACGAACTCGCGCGCGCCGCCAGCGAAGCGGCCACCGCGCTGCGTCTGACCGCGAGTGCGGCCGCGCTCGTCGACGTCGTCGCCGCCGGCGGCCGTTCGGCCGATACCCGCACCGCGGCATTGCAGGCGCTCGATGCCCTAGGCGCCGCCGAGACCGATCGCGCGATCGCCGCGCTCGCCGCCGATGCGCCGGCCGCGCTGCGCCAGGCCGCGGTCAAGATCGCCGCCCGTCGCAATCCCGCCGGTGCGGTGCCGGTGCTCTCGACGCTGCTGCATAATGGCAACCAGGGCGAACGGCAGGCGGCGCTGGAAGCGCTCGGCGACCTGCAGCACGACGCGGCGACGGCGTTGCTGCTCGAGTGGCTGAAGAAGCTGGCCGGCAACGACGTCGACGGCGCGCTGCAGCTCGAACTGCTCGAAGCGGCGCAGAAGAGCAAGGACCCGGCGGTGGCGGCGGCGCTGGCGGCGCGTTCGGCGGCGTTGCCGCAGGGCGATCGCGTCGCGGCGCTCGGCCATTGCCGCGAGGGCGGCGACGTACGCAAGGGCCGCGAGATCTTCTTCCAGAACGAGGCGACGCGCTGCACGCGCTGCCACACCGCCGACGGCCAGGGCGGTTCGGCCGGGCCGGTGCTGGATGGCATCGGCAAGCGACAGACGCGCGATTACCTGCTGCAGTCGCTGGTGGTGCCCGGGGCGAAGATCGCCGAGGGCTTCGCGACGACGGTGCTCGATCTGCACAACGGCGATGTCGTCGCCGGCATCGTCACGCGCGACATCGACGGCATCGTCGAGGTGACCAACATCGACGGCGACGTCAAGAAGGTGGAGACGAGTCGGATCAGCAAGCGGTCGACGTCGAAAGAGAGCGCGATGCCGGCGATGGACGCGGCGCTGACGCCGCGGCAGCTGCGCGATGTGGTGGCGTTCCTGGCCAGCCTGCAGAAGGACGCGAAGAAGTAGCCGGCCGTTCAGGCCCGCGGCACATCGACGCACCCGGTCACCCGGCCTAATAGCGCTGCAATCGCGACTCGATCCGATACTCCGGCACCTGCGCCAGTTCCCGTTCATCCAGCGCATACTGCTCGCACACCAGGCTGAGCCGCAGCCCTTTGGTGTCGACGCGGTTGACGCCATGCATCAGATCGCCGTCGAACCGGACGAACAGTCCCGGCTGCGGCCGCACGCGCGCCAGGAACTTGCGGCCGCGGCGCAGTTCGAGTTCGCCGCCAATCATGCCGGCCGGAACGTCGAGGTAGAGCACCGACACCTGCACCGGCGGATCGATGTCGAGGCAGTAGGCGTGCAGGCTGCGATCGATGTGCGGGTCGACGCGCGAGCCGAGTTCGAGCTGCAGCGGGTTCAGGTAGAACGCATTGCAATCGGGTCGCAGCGCCAGTTCGAGATACGGCGACAGCCAGGGGAACTCGGCGACCACGCGGGCCTGCGCGGTGGCGTGGAAGGCGATCGAGAAGCCGCGGGTGCCGACGAAGTCACGATTGAGGTTGTTGGTGGTGAACCATCTGCACTTGCGGATCTGCAACGCCAGTTCGCGCAACGCGGGCTCGGGCAGCGCCTGGGGAAGCTCTTCGTGCGCGGGCATCAGCGGCTGTCACGGTAGGCAACGCCATCGATCCGGGCCAGCACCGCGGCCGCGTCGACGCGGCGACCGAACGGCATGATGCGCGGATCGGCAAGCTGTTCGGTGGTGATCGCGGAGCGTGGCAGACAGAGCAGCAGTGTCGGCGCACGGTCGAGCAGTGCGAGCTTGGCCGGCAACGCGGCCTTGTCGCGCAGACCGGCGATCTCCAGCAACACGCGACGGCCGGTCGCCGGGTGGCACAGTTCGAAGTCGGGGAACGCGAGCCCTGCCCCCACCTGCAGCGGCCACGGTTCGCGAACGACCTGCCAGTCCGGCGCCATCGCGGTGAACGCGGCCGCGAAATCGCGTTCGAGCCGGCTGTCGAAGGGCACCGGCTCGGGCCCCGGCAGCAGCGGGTCACCGGTCGACAGCACGAGTACGCCGGTCCGGTCGCCGGGCCCGGCCGGAAGCGTGCAGACGGCGCGCAGTTCGAACTCGCGGGTCCACGGCAACAACGGCAGCAACGCCGCCAACCGCCGCGCGGCGGCGGGCCCGCGGTCACCGGCAGACCAGTCACAGTCGAGTTCGTCGCGGCGACTGCGCCGGACGCGCAGGTCGGCGCCGTGCAACCATGCGGTCTTCAGCACGGCGCGCGAGCCGCCGCTCGAGCGCAGCCGGGCGCGGGTCGCGTGGCGCACCAGGCCCTGCGCCAACGCCAGATTGGCCGTCAGGATCACACGGCTGGCATCGAGGTCGGTCCTGGTGATCAGGCGTTCGTCCGGCAGATCGGCGTACAGTTCGGCGACGAGGCGGTCGGCGGCGATGCCATCCTCGGTGGCGACGGCGGCGACGGCCTGTTCGCGCGGCTGGCCGGCGCCAACCGCCAGGAACACCCGCTGCCGGCGAGTCGACACCGGCGGCACGGTCGCCGTGGCACGCAGCAGCTCGAGCACGACGTAGCGCGCGATCGCGGCAGCGCGCCCGGCGCGCGGATCGGGCGCACTGCGCTGCCAGCGCTGCCGCAACGCGCCGATCGAAGTGCCGACGGCGGCGCGGGCCTCGCCCAGCAGTTCGCGCAACCACGGCCGATCGCGATCGGAGAGCCAGCCCGGGACCAGTTCGCCGTCGGCGAACGTCCATTGCAGCAGGTTGGTTGGCAGTGGGCCGACGCCGACGGTGGACACGTGGGTGAAGATAGCCCGCGCCAGGGCCCATCGCGATGCCGCCGACGGTCCGCCTCGCAGGGCGCCGGCTGCGGGTCAGAACCCGATCTGCATCTGGATCGCCACGATGTGGTTGTGCTGATGTGGCCCGTCCTGCGGATCGACGTCCTGCCACGTGTATTCGAACTGTGTCTTCCAGGTGTGGCCGTGGTGGAACAAGTTCAGGACTCCTGTCAGTTCGGTCACATCGCCGTCGATCGCGCCGAGGCCAGGAACGGCATTGAGGAAGTTGACGCCGGTACCCGCGATGCCTTCGTCGGTGAACACCCGGCTGAACCTCAATCCGAAGCCGTGGGTGTCCTGGACGTAGTAGCCATCTGGCCGGATTCCGCACGCAACCGTGAACCCGTGACTCTTCTCCTCGTCGCCGTTGCCGCCATTCAGTTCGTCGGTGCGAAAGAACCACTCGGTCATGAAGTACACCTCGCCGGTGGCGACGAATTGCAGGCTCAACGAAGTGCTTTCGACGTCGAGCCCGTCGCGATCGACACCGGCGATCCGGGAGCCCGCTTGCGTGCCGTTGCAGCGGGCCAGACTGACTCCGAACCAGACCGGCGGCTCGTCCTCACGGTCGTCGGCGGGGTCCAACGTCTGCTGCCAGTCTTCGATGGTCTCGGCACCGCAGCGCAGATCACGGTCGAGGCAGAACCCGAACGTGCCGACGTAGCCGGGCTCCCGGTCCGAATTGCGGGACTCCTCCCCGAGGCCGTCGAAACCTGGAACCAACGCGGAGCCCTCGCCGATGCCGCCGGCAACGTCGCCATTGATGACGCCAAACGCAAGGGTCGACGCCTTGTCCTTGACCCCATGGATCAACCATGCCCCACGGGAACGCGCCGTCGAGAACGAACGACCTGCGATCGATCGGTCGGTGAAGAACAGGCCGGTATCAGCCCCGGTTCCCTCGATCCCGAACATCGTCTTGCCCTGGCCGACACGCAATGCACCCCACTGTCCCCAGGCGTCCTTCAGAATGCTCTCGCCCGGCTCGCTGTCGGTGCCGTCCAGTTCGAGCCGATAGAGGAGGTCGCGCGAGAAGGCGTGCCCCGCGAACGAGGTTCGCGCCTGGATCAGATCGAGTCCGTTCGCTTCGGTTGCCGTGCCGATGCCGCCCTCGCCGCCGGTCTCGGTCAACGCCCAGCGCGCCTGGATGTGCGCCTTCCACAGCAAGCTGAAGTCGTCGGTCTCGAAGCGGAGACCTCGCCCGCGTTCGAAACGCCAGAGCGGATCGGCCTCCTGGTTCTGCGGCTGCGGCGGAGCCGCTGTCGTCGATGAGGTCGGGGGCGAGGTCGCGACCGGATCCTGGGTCATGCCCGGCCGAATCAGCACGGCGCCGAAGGTCAAAAGGCTCTGGAGAAGTCGATTCATGGCACCTCAATAGTCCGCGGGGGCCTTTGCAGCCCCCTGATTCTCACGGTCCGCCAATCGCGGCCAGCCGCATGGGAACTCCCGTGCAGCAGCGTCGCGAGACGGCACCCGGGTTGTCTCGGCGGGTGAGTCACGCCACCAGCGCCCGCACCCGCCGCGGCACATCCCACGCCGGCACCCCTTCCCGCCGCAGCACTTCACGCAACGCCGCCACGAAGCGCAACCGCGCGGCCCGCAACATCACTCGCACCCGCGCCGGCGAGATCCGCATCCGGTTCGCGACGTGCACCTGCTTGTGCTCGCGCAGGAAGCACAGCAGGAACACCAGCCAGTGCTGCCGGAAACCATCGCGCTTGCACGCCGCTGCGGCGAGCCGCAGCGCGGCCCGCACGCTGCCGATCGCGCACTGCCGATCGATCTCCCGGACAACGTCGCCGCCCTCGACACCAGGCTCCGCCAGCGTCACGTCGCACGCCCCGGCACCCCGTCGCCACCACCGCCGCTGTTCCTTGGCGAAGAACTGCAGCCCGTTCCACAGCCACCAGCGCAGCGGGATCCGCGACAACCGCCACCGGGCCAGGTACCCGGGGTCGTCCAGCCGATCGGCGAAGAAGCCGGTCACGAGTTCGATCGCGTCATCGCGTTCGAGACCGAGGTACGCACCCGTCCAGTCGACCAGCGGTGTGAAGTACGTCGCCATCACGAACTGCCGGCCGGCATCGATCCCGAGCGGGACGTCGTCGCCGGGATCACGTTCGATCTGTTCCTCTGCCTGTGCCATCTGGTTGTCGCTCCAAGACACCCAACGACGCACCCGGACCAGCCGTTGCAATTCTCGACCACTCGCCCCGCCGATCGCCCCAGCGGCGCGCCCGGCCAACCTCGATCGTGCCCAGTCCGACCAGCTCGTAGACGACGCCGGTCGCTGCGACCCGCCGCAGCCGCGCCTGGCGCTGGGCCGGGCCGAGCCCGCCGCCGACCAGGATGCCGACGTCGGCGATCGCCTCCGGCAGACCGTGATCGAGCAACCGCGGACCGACCACGACCCGCAAGTCGCCGACGACGAATGCCCCCACCATCGCCTCGCGTTCGCGCCGCGGCAGTTCGGCGGTGATCGCGGGCACCAGGTGCGCGCGCGCCAGGGCATAGGCACTCGCCCGATCCGGCGTGAACACGACGATCCGCTGCCCGCGATGCCGCGCCAACAGCTCGTCGACCACTGCCGCCTTGCCGGGATTCCACGCCGCCAGCCGCAGCGCCCGATGCCACGCCAGCAGACCCGGCCGCATGGCGACGTCGCTGCGCGCCGTGGCGACGAACGCACCGAACCCGGCGGCTGGATTGCCGACCGCCCAGGCATCGTAGGCACACAGGAACTCGTGCCAGGCGGCGTCGTACGGTTCGCGTTCGGCCGGCGGCAGCGGCACCCGCAGTTCGATGGTCTGCCGCCCTTCGCTCCGGGTGATCGCCAGCACCGGCCCCAGCGCCGCCGACCAGTCGAGCATCCGGCGTGGATCGACGAAGCCGGCGAGACCAAGGCGCGCGATGGCCGCGCTGTCCCGACAGAGCGCCGAGAGGCGCGGCAACGGCACGACGTCGAGCGCATCGACGATCAACAGTTCGTGCTGGTCGCAAAGCCAGTGCATCTGGCCCGCCGCGACCGCCGCCGGCAGCACGCGCACGACCGGGGCAAGCAGGCCGAAGCCGGCCAGCGCCGTCACCCAGCAGCTCGCGGCGGCCGAATCGGGAACGACGATCAGCGCCGGACGGGCGACGGCGTGCACGGCCGCCGCCGCCAGTTCGTGGCCCTGCTTTGCCGGCACGCCGCAGACGACACCGGCCTGCCGCGCGGCCAACCACGCCGTGCGCGTCGCCACCGTCGACGGGGCACACGGGGGTGCGGGAACGGCGACCGCAGGCAGTTCACAGCGGTCGGCGAACGCGACGTCGGCTTGTTGCATTCGTTCGCGCACGACGCGGCGGAAGCTGCACGACCCGACCCATTCGCCGTCGGCGCCGTCGGGCTGGAATCCGGGCGGCAGGCGCAACCGGTTCGGCCAGCCACGCACGCGTAGCCGGCCCTGTCGGCAGTCGATCACTACGGCATGAGTCTGCATGCCACTCTGTGCATCGCGCAGTGGCAGCGGTTGCAGACGAAGTCGGAAATCGCGAACGCGCCGCAGGCCGCAGCGCACGCCGCCGGCCGTTCGCCCTCAGAAGAATCGGCCGACCAGCATCGTCCCGTCGCTGACGGAGATCCCCAGCGGATTCGCCGACGCATCGAGCACGAACCACTGGCTCCGGAGCTGCACGCCATCCAGCGCCGGACTGCCCGGCAACGGCAGCGCCAGCGCCGCCGAGCCGCTCGCGTCGCTGACGACGAACCCGTACGTGCCGAGTTCGAGCCCATGCAGCACCTCGCAACCCGGCGCCCCGGCGATCGGCGTCGCTGCCGCCGCGAAACCGAACGTCAACAACGTCGGCGCATTGCCGGCGGCATTGCGGACGCCGATCCGCAGGTCACGGTTGGGCAACGTCGGCAGCCCCAGCGGCGTGCTCCGCGGGAAGCCGTTGATGCCGGCGCAACCGCTGCCGTAGTTGGTGGCGATGCCGTTCTGGTCGGTGCCGCCGAGCTGCACCGCGAACGCGATGTTGCTGACGAACCCGCTCGTCGCCGCCGCCGTGTTCGCCGTCACCCGCCCGTCGTCGATCGTCATTCCGGCCGTGGTCGCCACCGCGACGCCGCTGCCCTGGAGCGCGGTCGTCGCGAAGTCGATCGCCAGGTACGGCGACGCCACCGGATCCCAGCGGAACGGTCGCTGCAACTTCACCTCGATCGGGAACTCCGGATCCGTGGTGGCGCGGGTCGTGAACGGCACCGAGAACTGGCCGTCGAAGACCCGCGTGCGGTTGCTGCCATGGTTCAGGTCGAACGTCGCACTCAGCGTCGCGGGCGTGGTCGCCGCGTGCGACAGATCGATGCGGCAGGTCCAGGTGGCGGGCCCGAAGAACGTCGTCCCGGGCTCGGGTCGCAGGCGCAGGTGCCGGATGAAGATCGGCTGCAGGATCCCGGCCTCGGCGGCGCTGATGACGTTCAGGGCGCGGCCCTGCGTCACGTTCAGCGGCAGCGAGGTGGCCGAGGGCAGCGTGTTCACGGCGGTGGCGAGCGCGGCCGGCGCGGTCGGGATCGCCACGGTGCGCAGGGCCAGGACCGCGACGGGAAACCCGGGGAAACCGCTGACCGCGTTGTAACTGCCGTCGAAGAGAGTGCGCGCTCCCGGGATGCTCGCGATCCCATCATAGGCCGTGCTCAACGGGAATGGTGGCTGCGCCCGCTTGCGGATGTCCACGACCAAGGACCCGCGGGCCGGGTCGTAGTCGAACGCGCGTTGCAGGGGCAGGAACACGTCGAACGAGCCAACGTCCGGATTCGCCGGCGACGGCGGCAGGTCGATCCAGCCGTCGAACACCACGGTGTGATCCGTGCCCTCGTTGTCGGCGAACCAGTTGCTCATCGTCGCCGCGGTACGAGACGACGTCGACAGCACGATCCTCGCGTCGAGGCGTCCGCCGCTGAACGCGGCGCCGTTGTCCATGCGCCACGCCAGCCCGGTGATCATCTGGCGCTGCGTGAATCCCAGGACGCTCGGCTCGTAGAGATCCTGCCGGCGCAAGAGCAACGAGCAGCACCAGAGGTAGCCGCCGTTGACACTCGAGGGGCCTTCGACGGTTGCCAGCGACGCCGGAGCACACTGCGCCTGCGCCGTCACCCGCAGCACCGGTGCAACCGTGCTGCTCACCGTCGCACTCGCCGCCGCCGCACCCAGCGCCGAGATGCCGCCAACCCCGGTATTCAGCGCATCCCATGAGCCGAACGCGGGCGTCGACGCCTGGCAGGCGAAGTCGAGCAACAACGGACCGCTGCGCGGGTCCCACTCGAACGGCGGCGAGAACGGGATGCGCAAGCCGAACGGGTTGGGCGACTGGCCCACGACCGGTGCTGGCACGTTCCATGCGCTGCTGAACACCGTCGTGCGGTCGGCGCCGTGGTTGTTGGCGAACACCGGATCGAGCGCGGCGGCGGCGTTCCGGCCGGTGGAACAGGTCAGCGTGAAGTTGTAGCTGCCGTTGACCGCCGATCCCAACGGCCCGCCTTCGGGTCGCAGTTCGACCGCCGTGATGCGCATCGCGTGCTGGAAGTCGACCGCACCGCCGTCGTAGGCAAACAGCACCCGCCGCGCGAGCGCCGACCCGAACGGCAAGGCGGTGCTGGTCGGGCCCTCGGTCGTCGCCGCCGCGGCCGGCGCGAACTGGACGAAGGGAACCGTCTGGGCAGTCGCAGAGACCAGGAATGCCGCAAACACCAAGGCCGTGCGCATGGAGCACCGAGTCTCGATCGGGTCCTGGGAACTGTCAATTCGCCCGCGCGGGGGCGGCGGGGGCGCAAACGGTCCGGTCGCGTCAGGCCACGCAGCGCCTTGCCAGCCGTTCGGCTCCGGGTCTTACGCATCACCGAACCAACAACTGAACTCGCGCCCGGCGCCGCGCGTTCGCAGGGTCGAAGTCCGCCGCGCGACCCTGCCCGGTGGTTGCCGAACTCGGAAACCCGGCGTCGAACTGTGTTGTTCCTGGCCTGGCTCCGCTGGCAAGCCCATGCGAACACGATCGTTCGACCTAGCATGCTTCCTGGCAACCCTCGCCTCCTCGGCAACGGCGCAAAGCCCGACCTGGGCCATGGTCAACGACCAGCCTGCCGACGACGCGTACCGGGTCGCACGCAACATGGTCTTTGATAGCCACCGAGGGCGGGCTGTGGTTCATTGCGTGGAGCCCTCCTCTCAGCAGGGCACTCCAGTGACGTGGGAGCTTGACGGCGTGTCCTGGATTCGCAAGTCGATTGCTCCACCGGACCCTCGGTTCGTAACCATGGCGTTCGATCCCACTCGTGGCGTTACGTGCATGCTGACCGACGCCGGCGGGTGCAGTGCAAGCCCGTTTGTGTCTCAGTACTGGGAATGGGATGGAGAGACCTGGGACAGCAGGAACTTCCCAATAACGCCGCATATCTCGGCAGTGATTGGATGGCATGGCGGCACAAACCCAGGCCTGATTGTTCGCCGACAGACTGCTTCCGGACAGCCGCACGAAACATGGCGGTACGACGGTTTCGGTGGCACCTGGACACTCGTGGCCACGGACACCCTCGGCGCAGCGCACCAACTGCGATCCAACGACCTGGTGTATGCCAACTCCACGGGTCTCACGTACGCATTCAGCGCCGCGTCCACGATTGCATGGGATGGGGTTGCGTGGACACAAGTGGCACCGTCGAATGGTGGCCTGGACCTGACGTGGGCTCGCAGCATCGTCTACGACCCTGTTCGCGACACATTGGTTGCCGTGAGAAGCAGATTTGCGTCGAGACAGGCTGAGTGCATCGAAGTCGACGTCCAGTCTTCGCCGCTCACGTTCAGCGCGCCAGCGCCGGTGACCTTCGGCGGATCTACGCCACACGCCCTCTACTGCTGCCTTGCGTACGATCCGACTCGTCGACGCATCGTTGCAGTCAGCGGTCAGGGCTTCCTGGTTGGCCACGCACTCTACTCATGGTACCTGCCATCCAATGCAACCAATTGGGACTTCGTCCAATGGCACCATGCGGTCGCGACGTCACCAACGGATCGCAAGTACACCGACATGGCGTATCACCATGCGACTTCCAGCTGTGTCCTGTTCGGCGGATGGAACGGCTTGGACCATCTGAACGACACCTGGTCGTTCAACGGGCTTTCTTGGACCAACCACGGCAACAGCGCCGTAGTCGCCACCCGAATCCAGCCAGCGCTGTGTGCCACCGGCATCCTCGGCACGGTCCTGTTTGGCGGCGGGAAGTTCTCTGGTCCCTACTACAACGACATGTTCGCCTGGACCGGATCGACCTGGTCGGCCGCCTCGACCGTGGGTCCACTGCCGTCTCCGCGTCGCGGCCACGACATGGTGTTCGACAGTGCGCGGACCAGGCTCGTCATGTATGGCGGGTACGACGGAACGAGCCTCAGCGACACCTGGGAGGCCGGCCTCACCATCTCCGGCTGGCAATGGACACAACTGGCGACGTCGGGGTCGCCCGGGCCGCGCAACAGCCATCGCATGGCCTATGACCAATTGCGCCAGAAGGTCGTTCTGTTCGGTGGTGCGGGGCCGACCGGTCAGCGGCTCGGCGACACGTGGGACCTGTCGGTGTCCGCCGGTGGTGCCGTGTGGACACAGAGGATCGTTCAGCACAATCCGACGCCGCGCGTGAACGCCATGATGGACTACGACCCCGCTCGCGGTGTCGTGGTGATGTGTGGCGGTCAGAGCACCACGGGAAACCTGGATGACCTCTGGGAGTTCAAAGGGGACGATTGGGCCAGCCGCGATTTCGCGAACTACTTTCCGGTGGCGCGCGAAGGCGCCGGGTTCACCTATGCCCCCAATCTGAGGCGGTTCGTGTTGCAGGGCGGTGAGGGACCATCCGGGTATCTGACCGAAACGTCGTACTACAACTCGATCAACGACACGTTGGGACCGGGCGCAGCGAACGGCGGCTGGCCGATTCGTTGCCTGCAGCATGCAGTTGCCGGCGAAGTCACCAGGTTCGGTTTCCGAAGCCCCATGGGGCTTGGCTGGATGATCGTGTATCCACACCCGGCTCCCACCATCGCCATGAGTCACGATTTCGGTTGTGGACCCAGCTACTTCTACGGCCTCAACGCCCTGGTCGCGGATGCCCACGGCCCCGAGGGGACCATCGCCTTCACGATCCCGACCTGGATGGCAGGCGCGGGTTTCGTCATCCAGGGCCTGACGCATGACGGCTCGTGCTTTCGCGCGACGAATCCGATGGCGGTGACGGTACAGGCCTATTGAGGAACTGCGGGAGAGCAGGCTTCGCTTCGCCATTGGCTGATCCGCCGGCCGCTTGCCGCGGTGGGACAGCCAATGATGCGGCTGACCCATCCGTTGCAGATCCTCGCGAATCGCCTGGCCGTTCGCCCCAGCGGTGCGCCCGACCGACTTCGACCGTGCTCGATCCCACCAGCTGGAAGACCACGCCGGTCGCGGCGACCCGGCGCAGCCGGGCCTGCCGCTGCGCCGGACCAAGCCCGCCGCCGACCAGGATGCCGACGTCGGCCGCGCTTGCTTCCGCGTGATCGCCAGCACCGGCCCCAGCGCCGCCGACCAGTCGAGCGTCCGGCGCGGATCGAGGAAACCGGCCAGACCAAGGCGCGCGATGGCCGCGCTGTCCCCCGCGCTCGATCACCACGGAATCGGTCTGCATGCCACTCTGTGCACCGCGCAGTGGTAGCGGTTGCAGACGAAGTCGGAATTCGCAGTGACTGAGCCTGCCGGCTACCAGCGCGCCAATCGCGGCCACGGCCGCGCCAGGATGGCTGCCGCCTGCTGGCGCAGTTCGGCAAGGCGCTGCGGCGGCACGGGTTGTTGCGCCGCCACCCGCGCGAGCTGAGGCTCGAGGTTGCCCGCCAGATGCCGTTCGAAGTAGGTCAGGTCGAACAGCACGGCGCCCTGCTCGCCGTTCATCGTCAACGTGGCGCCGTCGGCACCGAGGCCAAGGGTCAGGCCCGGCGCGGCGTTGCCGGCAGCCAGCGTCAAGCAGGGCCGGTTGCACTCGAGGTCGAGGAACGTCACCGAGCCGGCGCCACCCGCGACGATCAGCAGATCGCGATCTCTTGGCGAGAACGTCAGATTCCACACCGTGTCATTGCCGACCTGAACGCGGTTTCGCGGCGTCGCCGTCTCGACATCCAGCACCGTGACCTCGCCGTCCCAACTGCCGGCGGCGACCAGGCTGCCGTCATGCGCAAGGGCGATGCTGGCCGGACGGGCGGGCAGCGGCAGCGTGCGCCGCTCGCCGCTGGCGAGCGCGCACAGGATCACGGTTGCCATGGCCCGGCCGCAGGTGGCCAGGACGGTGCCATCGCCGCTGTAGACCAGACGCAGGATCTCGCGCGTGTCGACCGGCCACTCGTCGATCACGCGACCGGAGTCGACGTCGAGTCGCTGCACGGTGTTGTCGGCGCGCACGACTGCGACCTCGCGACCATCGGGACGGATGGCGTAGCTGGCCCGGAACGGCGGTTCGGGCACCGGCTCGGTCACCAGCAAGGCGTCGCCTCGGTCGACATCGAAGACCCGCATGCGGTCGCCGGGCTCGCTGCGCGCGAGCAGCAGGCGCTGACCATCGTGATCGAGACGGAGGCTCTGCGGGTGGCGCGCCAGCGTACCGAAATCGCGCAGCACCGCCCCGTCGGGCAGGCTGCGGACGCGAAGGCGGCGCTGGGCGTCGAAGACGGCGACCCGCTTGCCGTCACCACTCTGGGCAATCACGGCTCCGGTACCGGGAACTTCGATGCGATCGCGATGCGACAGGTCGAACAGGCGCAGCCCGGACGAGTTTGCGGCGACCAGGCGATCGGCGGCGGCGTCGTGGGCCATCGTCCAGACGCCGGTGAACAGCAGCGGGCGGCGTTCGCGGGAGTCGGTGCGCCAGGCGTCGATCCGCCACCAGCCACCGCTCAGCACGGTGTTGGCGTCGAGGTGCAGCAGGTCGCGGCAGGTCGCGTTCTGGCTCGGCAACGTGGCAACGCCGGCCCCGGTGTCCGTGTCCCACACGCGCAGGCGATGATCGGCGCCGCCGGACCACAGTTGGCGACCATCCGGCGAGAACGACAGGCCCATCACCTGGTTGCGGGCACCGACGAGGCGTCGCACCGTGCCATCGCGACGATCGTGCAACGCGATGCCACCTTCGGAATCGCCGCTTGCCAGCCAGCGTCCGCCCGCATCGATACGCACCGACTTGATGCCGTGCTCGTGGCGGTGCAGCAGACGCGGCGGCAACTCCGCTGCGGTCCACCAGTGCACCCTGCCATCGTCGCCGCCGCCGAGGAACCCATCGGCGGCGCTGTCGAGCGCGTGCACCGGACCGGTGGGCGCTGCGCCGCGGTGGCGGATCCGCGGCGGCGACAGCTCCCAGAACGTCAGGGCACCGTCGGCGGTGGCGACCGCCGCCACGCCACTCGCGTCCTGCACGGTCAGCGCCAGGACCGGTGGTCCAGCGTGCGCCAGTTCGGCGCGCGGCCGCAGATCGAGTGCGTCGAGGGTCCGCAACAGGCCATCCTGGCCGCCCACCAGCACGCCACCATGCTGCCGCGCAAACGCCACGGCCTCCCCGTTGCGGACGCGCGCCGGTTCCGCCGCAATGCAAGGATTGCGCGCATAGAGCTCCTGCAGGGCCCAGTGCGTGGCACGCGGATGGCTGCCGGCCACGAACTGGCGCCACAACAGGCCCTCGGCGTGGAGCGCGTCGTCACTGCGCAACGCCATGCGCGCGCGTTCGAACTCGCTGCGCTCGAGTTCCTGCTGCAGCTCGACGGCGGTGCTGCTGGCGAGTTCGCGATTGCGTTCGGCCACCCGCCACAGGTGCGTGCTGGCGAACAGCCCGATCAGCAACAACACCACCGCCGCGACCAGCGACGCCGCGAGCCCGCGGTTGCGCTGCACCCACTTGCGCAACTCGGCCCACGGTCCGCCGGCGTGGGCGCGCACGACCCGCACTTCCAGGAACGCGCGCAGATCCTCGGCCAGGGCGGCCATGTCGGGGTAGCGGGCGCCGGGGTCGCGCGCCATCGCGCAATCGCAGATCGCGATCAGTTCGTCGGCCAGGTCACGCCGGGTCGGCAGTGCCGCCGGGGGCCCCGCGATCACGCGGGCAAGCACCTGGTCCGGCGTCGGGGCTTCGTTCTCCCCGAGGTACGGCATGCGGCCGCTCAGCAGTTCGTACAGCATCGCGCCGACGGCATAGACGTCGGCCCGGCGATCGACCGCGGCGCCATCGCCGCGCGCCTGTTCGGGCGCCATGTACGCCGGCGTGCCGACCACCTCGCCAGCGGTCGTGTCGGTCGGTGGCGTCGCGTCGTCGAGCAGCCGCGCGAGCCCCCAGTCCATCACATAGGTCTCACCGAAACGGCCGACCATCACGTTGCCGGGCTTCAGGTCGCGATGCACGACGCTCCTGCTGTGCGCGAACGCCATCGCCTCGCAGACGCGCAGCAGCACGGACAACGCGCGGGTGCGGGTCCACCCGTCGACTTGATTCCGCGCGAGCGCAAAGATCCGCGCGAGGTCCTGACCGTCCACCAACCGCATCGCGAAGTACGGTCTGCCAGCGCCGTCGATGCCGAGTTCGTGGATTGGCACGATGCCCGGGTGATCGAGCTTGCCGGCGATGCGGGCCTCGGCCAGGAAGCGCTGTTCCTGCCGGAGATCGCCGGGTTCGGCGCGGCAGATCTTCAGGGCCACGACGCGGTCGAGTTCGTGGTCGTGCGCCCGCACGATGCGGCCCATGGCACCGCGCGCAAGCTCGTCGCCGAGCGCATAGCGCACCGCCGGGTCGCGCGCCGCCGCGAGCCGTTGCTTCCACTCGCGAACCTGCCGTTCCTCGTCGCCGGTCAGCGACGACGAGCGCTCATCCTGGCTCAGCGCCGCGAACGCCCGGGTCATCGCCTGCCAGCGCGCATGCGCCGCGCGCAGTGTCGGCGCCAGCGCGGGATGGCTGGCACACATCGATTCGAACGGCACGTCCTCGCCCGCCTCGAGCCGTTCCAACCAGGCCGTGAAGGCGTCCTCGGCGGCAGCAGTCGCTGGGTCGGGCGGGTTCATGGCAGCCTGGCGGCCAACAAGGGTATCCGCTGGTCGCGGCCTCGTCCGCGCCGGGTGTGGTAGCCTCGTTGCCGGTGCCCGCCGAACGTCCCGCCGACCTCGACGAGATGGTTGCCCGCTATCTGCCGGGCCTGCGCGCCTTCGTGCGCCTGCACATGGGGCCGACGCTGCGTTCGCTCGAGGAGAGCTGCGACCTCACGCAGTCGGTGGCACGGGAGGTCCTGCAGCATGCGGAACGGTTCCGGACCGGCGGCGAAGCGGGGTTCCGCGAGTGGCTCTACACGACGGCGCGGCGCAAGATCCTGCATCGCGTCGAGCATTGGCAGGCCAGGAAGCGGTCGGCACCAGGTGGCGTCGGGCTGGAAGACGTGCTCGAGACGCACGCGGCGGTGATGGCGACACCGAGCCAGCACGCATCCGCGCGCGAGAATCTCGCCACCGTCGAAGCGGCGTTCGACCGGTTGACCGAGGAACAACGCGAAGTCGTCGTGCAGCACAAGCTGATCGGCAGTTCGCATGCGGAGATCGCGGCCCGGATGGGCAAGACGCCGGAGGCGGTGCGGGCGCTGCTGGCGCGCGCGATGGCGCGTCTGGCGCTCGCGCTCGACACCCCCGGCACCGGCGGCCCGTGAGCGTCAGTGCCAACCGCCGACGCGGGTGTCGATGCCGTTGCTGACCACGAGGCCGAGCGTGTTGGCCGCGGCATCGAGCACCGCCGCCTGCGAGAACACGTGGATACCGACCAGTTCGGGCGCGTCGGGGATCGCGATGCTGGTGTTGCCGACACCCAGGAAGCTGAGCACCTGGGTGTGGACGGCCGCTGGCGCCGCCAGCACGCTACAACCACGGGCGCCGAGGCTGCTGAGCGAGAACGGCAGCGGCGTGCCGTTGTAGCTGGTCCGCGACGTGCCGAGCAGCATCAGCGCGACGCCGCCGGCCGGCCCGTTCGTGGTGCGCAGGGTCATGGTGTCGTCGGTCTCCGGTGTCCCGACGCCTGCGTGTCCGGGTGTACCGCTGGTGCCAGCGCAACCGCTGCCGTAGGCCGTGAACGTGCCGGTGACGTGACTGCGCAGGCCAGGGATGCCGACCGAGGGGAACAGATCGTGGTCGGGCCACTGCGCGATCGAGTTGGCGATCTGGTCGAGCTGCAGGTACTCGGTGTCGCCAAGGCCGTTGTCGCGATTGAGGAACAGCACGAACCCGGTGCCGTCGCTGCGCAACACGCCGCAGGTCGACGTTCCTGGCAAGCCGCCGTTGTGGTGCCGCAGCACGCGCAGCAGCGACGCGTTGGTGCGGTACCAGCCGCGCAGCACGTTGCTCGGCATACCGGCGGTCGACGACCACATGTTGGCAGTCGTCGCCGAATCGATCACCGGGCTGTCATCGCCGAGGTCGAACGACGCGAGCACGGCGGCGAAGTCCGGCGACGCCATCACCCAACCGCCGTGCGAATCCATGTTGCCTTGGTTCCAGCTGCCGTATTGCCCGGGCACCCAGGGGCGCAACGAACTGACCACGCTCTGGGCGACGTAGGGCACCTTCGGGTGATAGCGGACTTCGCCGGGAGCGGCGGCGCCAAGCGAGGAGCCGCCCAGCCGGGCGCGCGTCACCCCGAGCGGCGTGAACACATCGCGCTGCACGACCTGCGTGTAGGTCATGCCGGGATTGATGTCCTCCAGCACACGACCCAGCTGCATGTAGCCGTAATTGGAGTAGCGCGATTGCGTCCCGGGGGTGAAGTTGAGCGTCCGGGTCAGCGTCATGTAGCGCCAGATCTCGTCGCGGGTGACCGGCACGGTGTTGCCGTGGTAGGCGGCAACCTCCGGATCGCGGAACATCGGATCGAAGCCCAGGGCGTCGATGTTCCAGCCGCCGGCGTGCGTCAGCAGGTTCAGCAGCGTCACGTTGTTGATGCGCGCATCCAACGGCACGATCGCTGGCAGATAGCTCATCACCGTGCGGCTCGGGTTGATCGCCACGGGGTTGGCCGCGATCGCCTTGTGCAGCGCGATGCTGGTCAGCGGTTTGGCCATGCTGGCGATCCGGAACAGGCTGCCTGGCTGCGTCACCGGATAGCCCGGTTCGGCCCAGGTGTAGCCGCGCGTCAGCATCAATCGACCGTTGCGGACCACCGACAGCGACGCCGCCCGGACGTTCGTCGACTGCATCAGGTTCTGCACCCAGGTATCGAACGCCGACAGGCCAAGGACCGCCGTGCCGGTTGACGTCCATTGCCTCGAGACGGTGTTCTGGCTCGGTGCAAACACCGCAGCGAAACGCGCTCCCGCACCCGATCCGGCGGCGTGCAGGTCGATCGGATAGCTGCCGGCAGGCAACGCGTTGACCGCTGCCTGGTAGCCCGCCGAAGTCATGTCATGGCTGCTCGACCATCCGCCCGTGAGCTGATTGTCGTGCCAGATCGTCAGATACTGCCCGAAACTCGACAGCGTCGCGATCGCGGGCCTGAGCCAACCGGCGGTTGCGGCATTGAAGTGCAGTTGGTAGTCGCCCGGCGTGGTGCTGCGCGTCCAGGTCCAGTCGACATGATCGTCGTTGCGGGTCCACACGCCGGCATAGAGCGGGGTCGTGGAGGTGCCGTAGACGGCCACGGCGGTCGGGATGTAGCCCTGGTCGAGCGCCTGCGAACACTGCTGATCGAACTGCGCCGTGGTCAAATCGTGCGCAGCCCAGTACGGCGTCGAGTCGACCTCGAACACGCCGGTGAAGCGCGTGCTGCTGCCAGAGCCGTGCACCGACAGCAGCCGGACCGTGAAACCGACCCCGGAGTAGGTGTTGAACAGGCTCTGGTAGGTCGCGGCGTCGACACTGCTGAACGGCACCCACGACGTACCCGAACGGCGGACCCAGACGGCGCCGAACAGCGGCGTGGCGGCGGTGCCGTATGAGGTCACCGCCGTCATCCGGTAGCCCTGGGTTCGCAGGCTGGTGATCTGGGCCTGGTGCTGCGCCAGGGTCTGGTCGTGGTAGGCGGCGACCTGCGCGGAGGCGAGTTGGCCCAGCGCGGTCACGAGGAGAACGGTGGACAGGAAGTGCGACGGTTGCATGCCAGATGGCCAGCCGGAGCAGCCGTTCCGATGTGATGCGAAAACCCTGATTCCTCCTCCGGTCGGTCAGCTCCCGTTCTCCGGCGCCGCCTTGCCGACGCTGGCCGCGGCGGCGACAACGACCGCATGTCGATCGCCCTCGCTGCCGTCTTGTCCATGTGCGCGCCCCAGGAACCGGTGCCGACTGCCGCCGTGCCCGCGATCGTCCAGGGCCCGTTCCTGGGAGCCGCCGACGCCGATTCGATCTGGATCTGGGCGCGCGCCACGCAGCCCGGCCGGTATGCGTTCGCGCTGTGGAGCGCCGATGGCAAGGACCTGCCGCGCGCCACCGCCGAAGCCTCGCCCGATCACGAACTCACCCTGCAATGGCACCTGACTGGCCTGCGCGGCCGCCGCGGGCCGTTCGGCTATCGGATCACCCGCGGCGAACGGACGATCGGCAGCGCCGACTTCGGCGTGCTGACGCCAGCGATCGACGACGCGGTCGAGCGCTCGGTGGTCGCGTTCGGGTCGTGTGCCGAAGAACGCAAGGGCCCGCAGCCGGTCTGGGGGCAGATCATCGCGGCGCAACCCGACGCGCTGGTGCTGCTCGGCGACACGCCCTACATCGACAGCACGCGGCTCGACGTGCAGCGCCGCCGCCGTGCCGAGTTCTTCGCGCATCCGGATGTCGCCATGGCGCTGCGCGTGCTGTCGACCTACGCGACGTGGGACGATCATGATTACGCGACCAATGATCGCTTCGGCGACCTCGACGATCGCGAGAACTCGCGCCGCGCGTTCCTCGAACACCATGCGCTGGGACCGGTCGGGCACGACGATCAGGGCATCTACACGCGCTTTCGGCGCGGGCCGCTGGAGGTCTTCGTGCTGGACACGCGCTGGTTCGCCGACCAGGAGCCGTGCCCGTTCGCGCCGACGCAGAAGTCGCTGCTCGGCACGCGGCAGCTGGCATGGTTGCAACAGGGTCTGCGCGCCTCGACGGCGCCGTTCAAGGTGCTGGCGTGCGGCATGGCGTGGAACGGCGCGGTGCGGACCGGCAAGCTCGATTGCTGGGCCAATTGGGCGCACGAACGCGACGGCCTGCTCCGGTGGTGTGGCGAACATCGGATCGGCGGCATCGTGCTGGTCGGCGGAGATCTGCATGTCACGCGGCTGATCCGGCACGCGACGAAGGAACTGTGCGGCTATGACGTGCTGGAGGTGGTCACGTCGCCGTTGGCGAACGATCCGATTCCGGCGAATGCGGGTAAGATCGACGGCGTGCTGTTCGATGCCGCGGCGCCGGCGACGTTCCTGTTGGCGGAGGCGGCGATCGCCGACGATGGCCCGCGGTTGCATCTGCGGTTTCGCGATGCGGCGGGCAAGGAACTGCACACGCATGTCGCGACGCTGCTGGACTTGTCGGCGGCGAAGTGATTGGTGCCCCGATACCAACCGAGCTCGGGCCGATTGCGGCGCCCCGGTCTGGATCGGACCTCGATCCCACCACCCAGCACCGCCGGCAACTGCGGTGTTGGCGTCTGGCTGCCACCAATCGAGCCTCTGCGGCATAGCGGCGCGCCCGCGTGGGTGGGGCTACGTTCAGACTATCGCACGTGGCATCGCACGACGGCATCTTGCCCGATCGCGTCGCGAATTGTGACATCCACCCAACCAGCCCGACCGTAGTCCCACTCGACGACATAGCGGCGCGCTATCGCCGCAGGCGTACTGTCGACAACGCTTATTGTTGACTCCGACACGGTGACACCCGGGCTGGCCGCGATGTCGGCCACCAGGCCGCCGGCCGGATGCACGACCGACACTTCCGAGCTGGATCGACCACCGGACTCCCCAACCGAACGAAGCACGGTCGGTATCACTCCACGGGGCGCCGCTGAGTCTCGGCGCCGGGTCTCGGCGGACAACTCGAGAACGCTCGTCTTTGCGACGCCGCTACTCTCGAAGACCAGACTGACGCGCTGCTTCGACTTACCAGCCGGAAGCAGCGCTCCGTCGACGGTGACGACCAGCTCCCCGGTGGCCCCACCGACAAGGCTGGCGGGTTCGAGGACTGCGCCCTTGAAGCACCCGCAACCCGACTTCGCCGAGAGCAGGCGCAAGGCCCCTGCACCATCATTGACAATCGGCAACCGCCGGACCGATGCACTGTCGGCCACGACACCACAGTCCAATCGTTGCGCTACTTCCGACGCAGGGCGCCAGGCGGACTTTCCCTCGTCGGGCGCTCTTGTGATCAAGAGGCATGCCCCGCTGAACGCCTGCGCGATGCGCTGCCACAGTCGGTCGGAACTGCCCACGACCCACACTCCGCGTCCAGGGTCGACTACTGTTATCTGGTCTCCAGCCGGCCCAATCACGTAGTAGTGCCCGGTTGGCGCACCAGTCTCGACATGAATGAGGCCAATTGCCTGGCGCGCACGAACCGCCATTGCGACGCCCTCAAGTGTTGGCGAGCGGTACCCCTGACACTCGAGTCCCAGACTACCGAACGTCGAGCGCAGCCGCTCGAGGTCGATCGCCGTGAGCCGCGCGTGATCGATGCCGATCGTCTCGGCGAGCTCGGCCAGCGTCATTTCGATACCGTGGTACCTTGCAGCCACATACGCAGCATTCAATCCACAGTTGTCGGCTCTGGCACCACCCATCTCCCGCATGACCCAGGTATCGTCCGCAACCTGTGCATGGAGTCGGTCCGCACCAAGCAGCGTCGCAAGGAGAAGCGGGGCAGCCACTGCTCGGCGCCGAACTCTGTCCCTCGGGACGCGTCGCGCCCCGAGTGCCTTCGACGCCGGAACCGCGATGACCAACAACCCGGCAACCACGACGACGATCAGCCACCATGGCAAGCCCAGCCCACCGCGTCGACTGCCTCCGGCCGCACGGAGAGCGGTCGCCTGCCCATCCAGCAAGCTCTCCAGCTCCCCGTCCTCGCCGGCTATCGTCACGGCCTTGCCAGTCAATCGGTCCACGACAACCATGCCCCGCCGGAACTCTGGCTCGAAGAGTCTGCCGGACTCGGTCAGAACCTCGACGCTCATCACCTCCACGGCATTCTTCAAGATCTGTCGCCCCTGCTCATCATACGTCCGACAAGTGCCCTTTGTCGGGTACCAGAAACCAGGCACGACCTCTCGAGACTCTTCCACCGTGAACTGGCGTCGGACGGTCGCGCCTTCATACCGTCGATACGCCTCGCAGCAATAAGCTCGGTCGCGCCTCAGCACCCACTCGTCGCGGGTCTTGCCGCTGCGCGATACACAAGTGAGAATACATACATCGGCGTGGTCTCCATCCTTCACTTCGAACGGAGCTTCCCCGATCTCCAGGATCTGACTGAACAGGATCCCCCTGGGCTCAAAGAACCCAGGCAAGGTCATGGCCCAGTTGTCGAACTGCCCTTCTTCCGCGAGAGCGGGAAGCCGACCAGGTTGAATATCACCATCGCGAAGCGGCACGACTTCCTGACCCTCGATCTGAGAAGACTTGTTGGCAAACCAAGAAACCCTCCCATTGTAGCCTCGACTGTACTCAATCACCCAGAACCTGCCGTCTCCCCCACGGCTCACAAGCGGATGGTACTGAACGCGGATCATGCCGGTTGGATCAGGCTCTCGGAGAATTGTAGCGTGCATCTCCGCGACGCGTTGGGGCGCGTCATCGCTCCCCTCCGTGGATACATACCACGACTCGACACGCAAGAACCCCACGGCCGACTCCTGACGTCGGACTGCAGATCGAACAACCTCCAGCTCATCGGCCGGACCGGCCTGCCCGACCAGTGCCGCGCCAGACGCCAGAAACCCCACGACTCCTCTCAGCCACGGCTGCATCACTGACCTCTCTTCGGTGTCAACGAGTTCACTGGGTTGCGCTCTGGTGTTGCCACTGGCTCCTTGCCACTTTGCTGACGCTAACGCCTTCGCAAATACCAGGAGGAGAAGCCGTCCCACTCGAAGGCGGCAAGCTCGCCGTCCTTAAGGTTGGCGGCGGTGAAAACCCGCACCTATTCGGCGCTGTCATGTGGCGGCGAAGAATGGTGTCGGGGCCCCGGAAAGCCCAGCGAGGCCAGGATATCCGCAACACCGAGGAGCTTGCCCGAGCGAGGAAGTTGCGGCGTCTTCGCCATCGGCAGGATCTGCCACACACCGTCGGCGGCTCCGGGGCGCCAGGGCGCGAAGTCGACGAGCTGAAGATCGCGTAGCCGTGCGAGAGCGCGGTCGACGTCGGGCACCGGCAGGCCCAACGCAGTTGCCATCCGTAGTCGGCTGAAGAACGACGCGCCATGACGATCAGCGGCGAGCGCCAGCAGGACGAGGACTGCAGTGGCGTGCGGCCCGGCCCGCGCCAGCCAGCCTTCGTGAAGCAGAGCCTGATCGAGCCAGCCGAACGCCGCGGTCGGGCGCCTGAGGAGCCCAGGTCGCGGCCGCGGAATGGTCCGCGGGCGGCCGCTGGTCACGATTTGCCCCGTTGTCGCGCCTTTCGTTCCTGGGCCTTCCTGGCGGCACGCTCCTTGGCCTCCTTCTCGCGGTACGAGTCGCCCTCGATCTTGATGATCTCGGCTCTGTTGGTGAGCCGGTCGACGAGGCCGGCGACGCAGCTCGAGTTGGGGAACACGTCGCCCCATTCCTTGAAGACCCGGTTGGTGGTCAGCACGATTGGCTTCTTGTGGTGTCGCCGACTGACGACTTCGTAGAGGAGGTCGCCATGCCGATTGCCGAAGGCGAGGTAGCCGACCTCGTCGAGCATGAGGACGGTCGGTCTGCAGTAGTGGCGCAAGCGTTGGCCCAGTTCGCGCGCGGTGTCGCGAGATGCCAGGTCGTTGAGCATCTCGCTGGCCGTGACCCGCAGCGCCGTGTGACCAGCCAACAGGGCGCGATACAGGATGTTGGTGGCGATCGTCGTCTTGCCGAGGCCGTTGCCACCGATCAGGACGATATTGGCGGCCTCTTCGACAAACCCAAGGCGCAGCAAGTCTTCAATGCCGTCGCGATCGATCTTGGTCGGCCATGTCCAATCGAAGTCGTTGATCGACTTGAAGATCCCGAGTCGGGCGGCGTGGATGCGACGCAGCAGGCTGCGCTGCTGCCGATCTTCGGCTTCGAGATCGAGCAGGGCCTTGAGCCACGGCGCGTCGCGGAACTCGTCCCAGCGCGTGAGCAGGCCATTCAGCCCCAGCTTGCTGGCACGATCCCGCAGGCTGTCCGCGGGATGGACGGCGGGAGAGATGGCGGTCATGACCCTGCCTCCTCGCCGATCTTGCCGATCTCGTCGTAGCGACCGAGGTCGTGCGGGCGTACGGAGACGTCACGCACGCGTGGGTCGTCGGGCAAGGGCACCGGGAGTGGTGGCGGCGAGCCGCGCTGGATGCGGTCGCGTTCGAGGATGTGTCGGACGCCGTGATGGTGGACGACGTTCTGGTGCAGGGCTTCGGTGATCGCCGCGCCCAGACGCTGGGCGCCATGCTCATCGAGCAGGCGCATGAGCTGAGTTGTCTCGCTGCCGATGTTGGCATTGCGGTCCGCCAATCGCCGAAGCAGCTCCTGACTCTGAGGAACCGCGTGACGGAGCCGGTCGACACCACGGCTGGCGCCGGCAGCCTGCTTGGCCAACTTGAGCGCGAGGACATGCGCCGGATCTTCGATCTGGACGCGACGGTCGTAGCTGCGCCGATGGCTGGCGATCAGGTCGTCGCCGTCGAAGATCCGCACTTCGATCGTTGTCGCTCGCACCACGACGACCCGACGGACACGGTCGTGCGGCACCGAGTAGTCGTTGCAGTCGAAGCGGGCGTAGGGCGTCTTGCCGACGGACACCTCGACCCGGTCCTCGGCCGGGAAGGCCGCGCCGGGCAATGGCAACAGATAGGGCTGTTCGCGCGCGAAGGCCTCGGCGACCGTGATGGCCTCGTCCTGCGGGGCGCGCCGCGCCATGGCGACGGTTGTGCTCCACGTCTCAGCCTGCGCATTGAGGTCGTCGAGATCACGGAAGGTGCGCCCGAGGAAGAAGGACTTCCGGATGTAGCCGATGGCGCGTTCGACCCGACCTTTCTCGTTGCCGCGCGCAACGGCGGCGGCACGCAGCTCGTACTGGTAGTGCCTGGCGAAATCGAGCAGCTGCGGGTTGTAGCGGACCGCGTCGCCGCGGCGTTCGAGCACCGCGCTCTTCAGGTTGTCATAAATGATGTGCCGCGGCACTCCGCCGAAGGCCTCGAACGCGGCGACGTGACCGCGCAGGAAGTTGGCTGTGACGCCGCCCAGGAAGAAGCGGAGGAAGATCCGTCGCGACCAGGACAGGACGAGTACGAAGGCGAGCAGCTGTCGCATGGCGCGACCGATCTGCAGGGTGCCGAAGTGCCCCCAGTCGACCTGGCCCTGTTCGCCAGGCACTGTGCTGAGGCGGGCGAATGCCTCGGCAGGGCGCTTGGGCCGATGCATGGCGATGAAGTGACGGAAGTGGTCAGGACCACCGTCGTAGCCGCGTTCGCGCACCATCTGATACAGACGGCTCGCCGACAGCGTCGGGTAGGTCTGCAGGGTGCTCTCGATCACCGGCAGGAAGGGGTCGATTCGCGACTGGTGGGCAATGGCAGTCTTGGGGCGACCAGCCTGGGCAAGCACCCGCTGGACCACAGTGCGATGGACGTCCAGTTGCGTGCCAATCGTGCCAACCCGCCATTTCTCGACGTCGAACAGACGCAGGATCTTCGCTTCGAGTTCAGGCGTGATCATGTCGTCCTCCTCGGCTCCGGTGGCCCACGGCGGCGCGTTCGACGCGCGGCGCGGCGCAAGAAGGTGTGGCGGTGGAAGTCGGCGCGGCATCCGCATGCCACGCAGCCGCGCGACGAGGCTTCGCCGCGAGGGAAAAGGTGGGTCGTCGTGTCGTTTTCATGCGCGGCGGACACTCCGCATCCGCGCGCCCCGGCGGAACTCTGATGCGTCACGTTCTCCGAAGCTGGCTCAGCAATCCGCTGCCTGGCCCGCTGTCGATCGCGATACCGGCGCTGCCGGTCGGCGGCGTTCCGACGGCCCTTGGGCGTCTTGCGGTACCGTTCCCCGGCAGCTCGCACGTCCGCCTTGCGCTGCGCGGTCCTGCACCCGGGCGAGCAGTAGCCTTGGCCTGAGTCGCAACGCGAGCAGATCTCGACCACGCGGCGGCATCGCCCGCAGTGGAACTGCCGGCTGCTGGTCGGACGCGCGGCGATCGTGGACTCCAGCCGCCAGAGGGACTGGATCTGCACCACCGCAGCGGCCATGCTGCACGTGGGACGACATCCTCGCGATGTCGAACTGCGGGGAGGTCCAGGGTTGTTCCGCCAAGAACTTTGGCCCTGGACCTCGCCTTTCTCTGGCGGACCACGGGCCTTCTACTGCGCCCCGATGCCTGGCGACACTGCGGCGTCGCCGACCGCCAGCGCCGGAGAACAAGAAGCACCAGCTACGCTGCCGAGAGGAGAACAAGAGATTCGACACCGGTGCTGAACAGCGCCGGATTACGGCGGGTTCTCACCGCCGCCGACAGTAGGTGCAGGCGGCCGGCAGAAGGCACATCCGATCCCCGCCAACGAGATCGTTGACCGCCATTACCGCTCGTTCGAAACGACCACCCGCTCGCGAGTACAAGTGCGCCGCCCGCCTCTCGCCAAACGGAGGCTGGAAGGCCACGACGCGCCATTCAGCATGCCCTGGCAGCTCCCGGCCGTCCCATGGCGCTAGGCTCACACGCTCCACTCTGCCGGATGCAATCACTGCTGCGGGAACCAGGCCGCCTCCAAAGAATAGCAATCTGTCAGGGCCGCGAGTCACACATATCAAAGAGCCACTCGTGACCCGCGTCAATAGCGCCACACTGCCCATCCCCATGTCTTCAGCTCCGGCAAGACCACTTCCTGACGCCATGTAGCAGACGATGCCTCCCGACTGCGGCAGATCCAGTCGCACATGCGTGACGGTCAAGTGTGTGGCGTCGAGATCCAGCACACCCGTCTCGGGCACTTCCACTTCTTGTTGCAACAACGCGGCCGGGGGGGTGTCAGTTACGAGGGCAACCCGATATCGACCGGAACGTAGCATCGGCCGATCGACTTCCAGCGCCTTGCTGCCATCCCGCGCCGGTCGAAGCGGCAGCCAAGACCTGCCCTCCTCCCACCGCCCCGAAGTCTCGTCCCAGTGGGCTTGAATCCGGAGCTCGAGAGCCGAAGGCTCGACGTCCAAGGGTACCCGGACACGAATCGCGCACTCCGTAGGTGCCGCTAGCGTCACAAGGCGTTCCCCTGCATCCACGCGAATGGTCTCGGACACGAAGCCCGACGCGTCGATCGTTACCAAGACTGACTGGCGCGGCGACGCCCGAACTTCAAAGGCCCCTGACCCGGTGCGCAGGATCAGGGCAGGAGGCAAGGGCGCTTGGGATGGCTCCGCGAGCGTAGCAATCGCGTCGATCGCCTTGCCATCGCGATCGACGACGTGCAGGGTTGCAAACGCCGGAAGCGCGGGCGCGAGGGCCCCGAGATCGACGGTCGCGCCAGCACTCAGGGGCGGCAGTGTCGACTGCCATACCAGACCGGGGACCAGAAACCGAACGGGTCCGTCGACTTCGTCACAGGCAACCGTGAAGGCCACTGTCCCCAGCTCGGTCGACCGCGTCTCGATCTTCCGCGGAGGGCATCCTTTGGGACAGAACTCTACTTGGACCAACGCAGCAGCAGGCACTCCGTTCAGAGTCGCGGTGATGCGAGCAGTCTCCCGACACTCGAGCATCACCACGGCTTCATCCTCCCGAGCAACGTTGATGAAACCGGTTCCCCAACGGACCGAGCCAATTTCGACACGCCAGGCGCAGGCATGGCCAGCGGCCACCAGGAATGAGCAGCGCCCTGACTTGACAACGGCGCGCGTGTCGACTCCCGCCCCCAAAGTGACAATGGCGCCGTCGAGCACACCGTGGACGCCCTCGACAACCGGCTCGGTGTGGACTCGAATGGGACGCGGACAGGTCAAGGCCAGCCGGTTCATGACATCAGCCGACACCAGCACCGATCGTTCGATGCCGCAACCGACGAACATAGGGCCCACACGAAGGCCGGACGTGGCTCGTGGGATGGCTGCCTCCAGGCCCCGCCACATGCGCTGCCAGTCGCGATGGACGAGCATCCCATTTGAGTCTGTTTGGCCAAGCAACGCGAAACGTGGGACCCCGATGTCAGCGCCGGCATCGGGTCCCCACCAGGCAACGATTGGCACTCCAGACACTGCTCGGTCGCCATCGTCTCCGAGGACGACTTGGAGTGTGTTGCCCGGCCGCAAGACCAGCCGGTATTCCTCCCCGGTACGCGCACGGCTGACAATCACTGACCCACTCAGCGCTCCGTGCTCACCGTATGCCTGAAACCTGCCGCCCACGACTTGCACCGATGCTCGTCCATCCGCGCCTGTTCGTAACGACAGGCCACTGGCAACGATGCGGTCGCATAGAGAGTTGCACCCGCCGGCTCTCTCGGCGGCCCGAATGCGCTCCCGGCGCTCAGGCGAATCATCGACGACGTGAACGTTCGCGTCGGCCACAGGGCACCCAGCAGGATCTACTACCCGAATAGTCGTCAGCTCACCGCTTGCCTGACTGATCCTCATTCTCGGCAAATCGGCGACCTCGGGACTCTCCCGTACATGACCAGTCGACAACCCGCTCGCAGTAGGGTCTGAGGGCTCTTCACCGGGCGTCACACTCTCGTCACAGATGTGAGCGCCATCGTCGCCGACAAGACGGCCCATCCACAGGGCCAGGAGTCCAATGCCAACGAAGGCGCCGAAACAGCTCAGCATCGTGCGTGTACGCGACTCAGCGCCCAGGTTGTGCGGTGTCACTCTTGGGTCCCTCAAGACGCTCGGCAAGAACCGGGCCAGCCCTACGCTAACAGCCGCTGCTTCCGGCTGTGCAGACGTTTCGGGTACCCTGCGGCACTGGCACCCCCAAGTTGATGCATCCACATGTCGTGCACATGAACCACCAGCTCCATGCACCGCCATCATCGTGACAAGTGCCCCACCGGATCGTGTAGCACCAGGTCTGGGTCAACTCACAGTTCGACTCGTCCGGGTCATTGGTTGGCGTAGTGCAGATCTCGTGCAGGCGCGGCTGTTCGTCCACCATCCAACAGGCACCTCCGTGAAGGGAACAGTCGCATTGACTGTAGTCAGTGGTAGCACAACCCGCCCCTCCCAGACCGCCGACGCAGGCACCCCCGCCGGTGGGGTTGCAGCAGAGACCGTTCCCGGTGCCAGCGATACGACCCAGGAAGCTCGACGATGCAGGCTGTAGGGAGTCGGTCGACAGTCCGCTCCATGCAAGCACGCTTACGGCTAACGCACCAGAGGCGACGAGCCCGAGCAGTTGAGCGAACAGTTTCATGGATCAATCTCCTGGTCAAGTTGAGGACAGCACACACGCTGTCACAGAAGAGGTGACTTCTTGACCCTCGAATTCACGCGTATTCTACCAAAGGCGCGTCGCACTTGTTCTTGCAACTGCCGTGCCTCGCCCTCTTCTATCGCAAGACACTTGGCGCTTTCCGCAAGAGTCATGTCCTCCACATGCATGAGCAATGCCAACTCGATCGCAAGCCTCGTCAACGCGGTGTGCAAGGCCAGCCATCGCGCCAACTCTTCTCTTGCCAGCAACCACTCGCGACCAACCGCTGCCGAGACCCCTTCGGGAACCTGTTCCAGCCTGGCGCCCTCCTGAAGCCTGGTTCGCGTCAGGCTGCGCCGGCGCAGCAACTCGAGCGCCACGAGTCGCGCGATCCCGACTGCAAGACCCTCGATGTCGCGAACCAGTCCGCGCCTCAAAATCCACAGAAACCGCAGCGCGACTTCCTGCCACGCATCGTCAAGTTGCCCGCGGGAAACACCGTTCTGGATCAGACGCCGGATCACCAGATCCCGGACGCTCCGAAGTGTTCTCTCTTCCCGGTTCGCATCTGAGTCGCCACTACTCATGAGTCGCCTCGCGACGCGCACCTCAGCGCGTCGCGCGCTGCGAGGAAGGAGGAGCAGGACAGGACAGGACAGGACAGGATTCCAGCCCGGTCGCCCTCTGGTCGACCACGGACGCTGCGGCGTGCCCTCGGACAAGGGGACAAGAAGACGCAATCCATGGACACGAGCACCCGCCCGCCCGAATGTGGAGGCGCAGCCGCGTCGTTCCAAAAACTTCGTCACCACAATCGGCACGATAACCGGTGTGACGATGGCCAGCAAGGCCCCCACGGCATCCAAGGCAGACTACCAGACCAAGATGCGATGACTCAGGACTCGGACCCCGCAAGGGCCTACGCGCCAGCACCGCCAGTCACGCACCATCACCGCACGGTGAAATCCGCCGTATTGCCGATATCGATCTGCCCAAGGCACGCCCCCGACCCGCCGCTCGGGAGGAACCGGAACGGCTGCAGCGACAGCGTCGCGCCGACCAGCGCCGGATCGCGAGGAATCGGGATCGTCACGGACGTGCCGAGCACCGTGTTGCCATCCGCGCCCTGCTGACACCCAGGGCACGGTCCGATCGGCAGCGTGACCGGCACACCGGCCAGGAAGCCCTGCAGACCACTCAGCACCGGCATGTCGAACTGCGCCGCGCCGCCCGGCCACATCGTGCCATCCGCGGTGAACGGCAGATTGCCGCAGCCCGTGTTGCGGACCGCGACGCGATTGCCGTCCTGGATGCCGGCCACCCGGCTGACCAGCACGCGACCGGTCGTGGCACTCACGTCCTCGACCCAGGCCAGCGCGTATTCCGGCGCGATGCCGGCCGAGCCACCACTGTGCCGGGCGACGATCGACGGCGCGCGGTAGGCCGCAGTGTTCACCGACATGATCTCCTGGGTCGTCAGTTGCTGGCCCACCATCGCCAGCAGGTCGACCACGACGAATGGATCGGCCGCACCCCGCGCGGCGCGCGCGGCGAGAAAACGCGTGCCGTCGCAATCGATGTCGAGCCGATCGACGGCCGTGCCCGCGCCGGAAGCGCGGATGGAAAACCCGATCCCGGCACCCAGCCGGTCCAGCACGCGGTAGCCACGCTGGGCAAGGCCGCCACTCGTGCAGTGGTACCCGAACAGGTAGCGACGGCCCACCTGGTGGTCGGTCGGACTGCTCACCGCAACGGTCGCATTGGCCGACGCGAAGACGCCGAACGTCGCGACCGGAGCGGTGTTCGGAACCCCGCTCTTGGCGACCACCGCGAACCTCCCCTCACGCTGGCCGGCGCCGAGGTCGCGCTGGAACGCGACGCCCCAGCCTTCGGTGCCCCCTCCGGGCGCCCCGCAGCTCTTGCTGATCGAAGGCTGCAGGTCGAGCACGAGGCTTGAATCGAGCGTGAAGGCCTGGAGCGAAGTCAGATCCGCGGCGATCAGGCCGCCGCGGATGTCATGATCGGTCGCATTGTATGCGTGCTCGAAGATCAGGCAGAAGTTCGCGTTGGTCGGTGCCGGGTCGCCACCGACGTCTGGATTGATCAGGTCGGCATTGGCCACGGCCAGGTTGGTCTGCGCTCCCAGCGTCAGCGTCGCTCCGGTCGCCAACCGGCCGGCGATCCGGAACGGCGACGCATTGGCGGTCGACACCTCGGCGACGACCAGGAACCGGTCGTGGGCATCGAGGCCGGCCACCTGCGGCTTGCGCCACGACGTCGTGCTGCTGTCGATCGTGACCTGATTGCCGACCGGCGCCATGCCGACGTCGAACAACCGCAGGTAGACGTCGCTGTCCGTCGCCGACCAGACGCGTTCCCAGATGACCGCGAACACGCCGAGCGAAGCGTCCCACGCCGTGTCGGTGTGCGTCAGCACGCGCGCCTCCGTCGCGGTCATCGCGACATTGCCGATCAACGGATCGATCAGCAGCGGCAACGCGGCCTCGGCGACGAAGTACTGCGGCACCGAGATCACCATCGCCTGGCCGTGAACGCGCGTCTCGAGGTCGAGACGCCGACCGATCCCGTCGATCGCGACCGCGCGGCCGTAGCCGAAGCTGCCGAGTTCGTGCTGGAAGCGATGGCCGGCGGCGTTGGCGACGACCGCAAAATCAGTGCTCACCGGCACGGTGACCTCTACCGCGCCGCGGTTGGGCAGCCAGTTCAGCACGAACTGCTGTTCGATGCCGGTGGCGTCGAGGCGGTAGCGCTCTGTGCAGCCATCGCCGACGAACGCCACCATCCGGTCGGTCAGCGACGGAGTGACGATCGGGGTCGTCAGCGCCACGCCGCCGACGGTGACCTTGGCGCGGTCGAACCGGGTCGGGAAGTTGCGCGGTGCGGCGGCGCCGAGGTACGGCACGAAGGTCGTGCCGTCGACGCCGAACGACGCCTTGTAGCTGTCGGCGGCGACCCAGATGCGCCCGTCCGCATCGGTGTCGGTGACCGGACCGGCCGGTATCGTCGCGACTGCAGCGGCGGTCTGGGTCGCGAGTTCGAGTGATTGAGCGGTCAGGGATGCCGCGAACGGCGCGGCGAACAGGACGAATGGAACGAGCCTGGCGAGCATGTCGGAGTCATCCGGAAGGCTTGACGATCGTTACCGTCAGCGCCCGGGCGTTATCAGAGGAGGCGCGACCCATGCCCCGCTGTCGCGCACCCAGCGCGGCCTGGCGCCCTGGTAACGAGTGGCTCGACGATCTCTGCCGCCGCAACGGGCAGTCGATCGCGCCGACAGCTGGTTCCGAAACGCACTCGCAACAATTCGGCGCCTCACGGCTGGATCACGATCTCCAGCGCTCGCGTGGCCGACACTCCACCCACCGGACACGGCAGGGGACTGTTCGGGCCAAGCCACAGGAACTGGGCGAAGATGCGCTGCAGCGCCCACGACGGATCAGCCGGGATCGGTATCGCGGCTTCGACGCCGCCCCGAGCGTCGCTGAAAACGGAAACAGTGAGGAACAGTGGGCTCGCCGGATCCAGCCAGAGGAGGACGCCGGCCACTGGTGCCGGCGTGGCCAGACGATGGCTGGCGACGACCAGGACACCAGGCGCGTTGCGCGGAGCGCCGCTGCAGGCCAGGCCAAACGCCGCATTGCCGACTCTGGGCTGGGAAGTCGGCCAGATCGGCAGCCCACCGGTGCAGCCGGGACTGGTGACCCCGAACCCCGATACACCGATCGGCAACAGTTCGATGCGCGTGGCGAAGGCATCCTCGGCACCGTTGTGGGTTGGGTCGAAGGCGCCGGCGGAGACCGGGAAGTCGATCGAATGAGTCCCGCCGGCGACGACCGCCTCCGCTTCGTCGACCAGAGCCACCGCGTAGCCTTCATCCTGGGTGCTGCCGGCCAGGAAGCTCGAATAGACCAACTGCGCACCCGATGGCGCCAGTCGGCTGACGAACGCACTGCCGGTGGGCGGATCCGTCCGACGGTACGCCCCGGACGTGGTCGGGAAGCCTGCGCTGGCGCGACCGGTGGCGAACACGCTGCCCTGCCCATCGACCGCGATCGAACGGATGAAGTCGGTGTACCCGCCGCCCAGATACGTGGCGTATTGCAGCAGCGACGGCGTGGCGAAGCGCGCGACGAAACCATCGGGCCCGCCGTTGTGCGTGGTGTCGAATGCACCCGGCGTCACTGGCAGCCCGACATTGGCCTGGCCCGCCAGCACGAACGCCCCGTACGGATCCGCTGCAATCGCGTACGCCTCATCGTGGCCGGCCCCACCGAAGTACGTGCCATAGTCGAGCGTCGTGCCGAGCGCCGACAGCTTGACCACGAACGCGTCGTAGCTGCCGTTGTGCGTCGCGTCGAAACAGCCCGGCGTGACCGGGAAGTCGGGCGAGCGAGTCCGACCCGCGACGGTCGCCACGCCACTTGCATCGACGATCAGGGCTTCTGCCTGTTCATGGAGAGTGCCGCCGACAAACGTGGAGTAGAGCAGACTCGCACCGGCGCCATCGAGACGCGCGACGAAGGCGTCGAAAGCGCCGCCATGCGTGCGGGCGAAGGCACCCGGCGTCGTCGGGAACGCGATCGACGCGGTCTGCCCGGCGACAACCGTCGTACCCGACGACTCGACCGCGACCGCGAATGCTTCTTCGCTATTGGTATCGCCAATCAACGTCGAGTAGAACAGCGCAGCCCCCGACGCGGACAGTCGACTCACGAACACGTCGCTGGAACCGCCGTGCGTCGAATCGAACGCTCCGGGCGTCGTCGGAAAGTCTGCCGACCAGGTGTTCCCCACGATTGTCACCTGCCCGAGCGCGTCCAGGGCGAGCGCGCCTGGAACATCGATGCTGGCGCCCCCGAGGAACGTCGAGTACTGCAGCACCGCACCGTTCGCCGACAGCCGGGAGACGAACACATCCAGGCTGTTGGCGTAGGTCGGATCGAAGGCTCCTACCGTCGTCGGGTACGCGACGGACTCGGTGCGTCCGGTGAGTATCACCCGATCGACAGCGTCCACGGCCATGGCGAACACCGTGTCCGACTGGGCTCCGCCGACGAACGTCGACCAGATCACACCGGGATCGATCACCAGCGGCAGGTCGGCCCGCCGACTCTCGACCCGGAAACCGAACCGATCGATGGCGCGCAATTCGTAACCGCAGATGACCGGCTGCTCGCTGCCATCCAAGCCCACCTGCCACGTCCGCGGACGCGGCAACCGTGCCGGCCCCACCGGCGTGTCGAGCAGCAGATCCCCGGCGTCGTCAAGGCGCAGACGTTCTGCTCCCGCAACGGTGAACTCGACTGGCGCCAGATCGACCCCCGGCTCGACCATCAGATCGAACTCGAACCGACCATCGTCGTTTCGCGCCCGAACGTCGACTCCGGGGCGCACGCCACGGTACAGGACGGAACGATGGAGCGGGACGTCGGCAGCCCAGCGCGTGCGGTCGTTGCCAAGCAGGTAATGATGGACACCCGGCGCGCGATCCTCGCCAATCACCTCTGGCCGGCCAGCCATGGAGCCGGCGAACCGCAAACTGACAGCAGCCCCACGTTTCGAGGCCGCGTGTGACACCGCGTAGGTCCAGCCGGTCTGTTCCAAGAACACCGTCTCGGCGCCGAATCGCGCGCTGAAGCAAACACGTGCGTCCCATTGGCCACGGTTGGCGACGAACAGACCATCCGCGGCAACCCGACCGTTCGCCGTCGGAGGCACACTCGCAGATCCCGCGGTCCGCTCGCCTCCTGGCTGCAGCGTCAGAACGGTCACCAATACGAGCCCGGACACGGCACAGAGTCGTCTCATGGATGATTGCAGCGGATGAGGGGAACGCGATTGGTCCAGCATGGTCCTTCGCATCGGGTGGCGTCAAGGCGGCCACTTCGCCGATCCGGTCCTCGCCGCAAGCCGAGCTTCAGGAATGGCGAGAGGAATCGTGGCCTGGTCACCTGACCGGCGGCAACTCGACCCGAGGCACTCGAGCAGCTTGTACGATCCGATCAGGTCGCCGGCCTGCTCCTCGAGCGGCGAACTGGCACCGAGCAGGTCGAGCACCTCGCGCATCGTGGCGTCGCCGACGCCGCGTTCGCGGAGGAATGCCTCGCGCTCCTCGGGCGGCACGGCCGAGGCAGCGGCGAACAGGTCTTTCAGACGATCCCACTTCGGGTCTGGCTGCGGCATGGTCCTGCGAGCGACAGAAGGGCGAAGGCGGGGCAGCCTACGGTTCGTTCGCCTGTGGTGCTGGCGCCAGGGTGAGGCGCGGCGCTGGCCGGAGTGCGCAACTCGTTGCAGCGAAACCGCACCTGCCGCCGGACCATCCACCCCCCGGCGCGCTTGGATCACCCGCGAACGGCGGCGGGAGAGGAGGTCCCGGCGATGCCTGCGGAGCAGGCCAGGTGCCAAGGGACCGCGCGCACCCCCGGAATCAGCGAGTGAGGCTGATCCACCTGGCAGGCCACCACGCCGGACTGCACGCCCGAGATCGACGCCCAACGCCTGAGGGACTCCGCGTGACCCGGTGTCGGAGTCGCCGTGACCTTGACCTCGATCGCGTAGCGGCGCCCGTTCCAGTCCACCACCAGATCGACCTCGGTGCCGCCATGCGCACTCCAGTGCCAGATGCGAGGCTCCGTACCGGTAGAACGGAAGGCCTTGATCCACTCGGCAATCACCGCCGTCTCCGCCAGCGCGCCCGCCGACGGTCCGTGCAGAATCGCGTCGCGGGTGTGCAAACCAAGCAACCAAGCACACAGCCCGACGTCGAGGAACACCAGCTTCGGCGCCTTGGTGATCCGCTTGCCGAAGTTCTCGTGCCACGGCTGGACCAGATGCACGATCTGGCTGGTCTGCAGTACCGACAGCCACCGCCGGGCCGTCGTCGGTGCAATGCCCACATCACGCGCCAGGTCGGCCATGTTCAGCAATCGCCCCGAGCGGGCGGCGCACATGCCCAGGAAGTTCTGGAACGTCACCAGATCGCCGATCTCGAGCAGATCGCGCACATCGCGCGCGAGGTAGGTGTCGACATAGCTCGCGAACCAGAGCCGCGCGTCGAGGTCCTGCCGCAGGCAGGGTTCTGGATAGCCACCGCGCAGGATCCAGGCACCGAGATCCTGGCGCACCCAGCTCGCCGGCGATGCGCCGAATACCCGTTCGAGCAGGTCGTCCATCGACGTCACGGCAACCGCCGCGAGTTCGGCGACACTGAACGGGTCCAGCCGCAACACGGCCACGCGGCCCGCCAGCGACTCGGCCACGCCCGCCATCAGCGGAAAACCCTGCGATCCGGTCAACACCCAACGTCCAGGTGTCCGATGCTCATCGATGTCGGTCTTCAGATGATGCAGCAGTTGCGGCGCATGTTGGATCTCGTCGAACAGGGCGGGCGCCGGATGGTCGGATAGGAATCCGCGAGGATCCGCTGCCGTGCGCGCACGTACGTCCGGGTGGTCGAACGTGACGTAGCGGTGCGTCTTGCCGAACAGCTCGCGCAGCAACGTGGTCTTGCCGCACTGCCGCGGTCCAGTCACGACGACGGCCGAGAAGGTCCGTGCGGCTCGCTCGATCGCGTCGGCAAGGTGTCGGTTCCGGTACATGACATGAAGAACAACTTCTGAAAGGTCGTTTTTCAAGTTACATCGCAAGAATCTGTTGCACAATAGTTTATGGTCTTGTAGAAGTGGTGGCTGGCGTCAAGTCCGCCATCCAATCGTCCCCATCTTCCGGCGCCGCGTGGCCTCGAACCGTCAGAGG
Source organism: Planctomycetota bacterium (assembly GCA_016713175.1). Taxonomy (GTDB): domain Bacteria; phylum Planctomycetota; class UBA1135; order UBA1135; family UBA2386; genus JADJPQ01. Next base: position 997,383 of record JADJPQ010000001.1, on the reverse strand, counting down.
CCGACAAACCCGCCCGACCAGGCGATACCGCCCGGAACACGCACGGCGAGGTACCAGTGGTCGTTGCCGCCGTTGGCGGCGGTCCACTGCACCCAGGACGCCTGGGCTCCCAGCGGCGTGCAGATCGTCGATGCCACCAGCGTGGCCGCGGTCGCCGCAGCGAGGCGACGCAAGGACTGGAACGGACGCGAGAAGACGGCCAGCAGGGAGTGCATGGACATGCCCACCGAGCGACCGCAGATCGTCGGCGGGGAAGGAATTCCGTCGCTACCGCTGACCGGATCCGGCCACCCCGTGCCCTGCCAACCACCAAGGCACCGTCACAACCGCAGCGCCAGCCGCCGAGTCATCGCGACAAAGACGACCGCACCCGGATCGATCGACACCGCACCGTTCGGCCCGGTCGGCATCGCTGGCCCGTGAACCGGCGGGAAGCTTCTCCGGGCGCGCTACTCCTCGAGCAACTCGTGGAACACCGAGTCCGGCAGCCGCTCGCGCAACTTCGCCAACGCCCGCCGATACCGCTTCGACAGCGTGCCACGCGACAACGACAGCTGCGCCGCCACTTCCTCGGGTGCCTGCTGTTCGATACCGCGCATCAGGATGATCTCCCGATCCGCCGGTTCGAGCAGTTCGAGCGCCGACCGCACGCGGCACGCCACCTCGGCACGGGTCGCGGCCGCGATCACGCCGCTGCGCGGGTCCTGCACCTGGCTCGGTGAGGTTCCCTCGTCACTCGCCGGCGTGTGCAACAGGCGCCGCGCGTGCCGTCGCAGCAGGTTGTGCACCCGATTGAGGATCGTGGTCGTCAAGAACGACAACAGCACCGGCGTCATGCGACCGTCGTGCGGCGCCAAGCCCGACAGCCGCGGCAGCAGCACCAACCAGGCCTCCTGCACCAGGTCCGCCGGTTCGCAGTGCGCGCGCAGTGTCGACCCCAGCCGCCACGACGCCTGGGCCAGCAGCAGCGGACTGAGTCGCTCCACCAGCCACGCCAGACTCTGACTGTCGCCGCGCACGGCGCGATGCACGTGCAGAGTCGTCAGCGGCCCAGGATCGGGAGCTCCCGATGGCGATGCGGTGTCAGACATGGCGAACCGAAGTCGTCATCGGCGCAACAGCTCGATCAACGCCTGGAAATCGGCGCGGTCCCGCAGCGCCTCGAAGGCACTGCCAGCCAGTGTCTCCGGCTTGCCGGCCCCGGCAACCGCTGCCTCGCGCAACCAGGCGACGGCCTGGCTGGCATAGGCTTCCGCCAGCTCGGCCCGGGCCTCGTCGGCCAGCGCCGGGTCACGCCGGCAGACCTTGGCGCAGACCGCGAACAGTCGGCCGGCGTTCCAGCGCGAACTGTCCGGCAGGTCGGCGATCAGCTGGCGTACGGCGTCGGCGGCGTCGGCATGGCGGCCGGCGCCCAACAGCGCGATCGCCAGTTCGTTGCCGGCGATGCGCCGGTAATTGCGATAATCGGCAGCGTCGGGATCGATCGCCAGGGCGCGGCGGATCTCCGGCACCGCCTCGGTCAAACACGCAATCGCGGCGTCATGCTCGTCGCGCAGCGACGCCAGGATCCCGAGGTTGCACAACGTGCCGCCGAGGTTGCCGTGGTAGTTGCGCACGCCGGGGAACTCGGCGACGAGCTGGCGCTGCCATGCCACCGCGCGTTCGAACAGTTCGGTCGCCGCCTCCACCCGCTGCTGCTCGCGCAGCATCACGGCATGCAGGTTGAGGAGCTCGCCCAGGCGCGCGCGCAGCCCACGGTGGCCCGGGTGGGTCGCCAGCGCCGCCGCGAGCCCTTCGGCACCGGCCACGAACGCATCCTCCGCGGCGTCGAACTGCTGCAGACGCCAAAGCACGGATGCCTGCAGTTGCTGCGCCGAACCGAGCTGGGCATGTGCCAACGGCTGCGCCGGCGCCAGCGCGACCAGCCGTTCCGACAGATGCAGCTTCCGCTCCGCGCATTGCAGCGCCCTGGGCAGATCGCCTTCCGCCTGCAGCGCGAGGGCGAGATTGTGCGCGGCGCTGCCGGCCGTGCGCACGAGCGACGTCGAGTCGGGATGACGCGCGAGCAGGCCCTCGAGGTCGGCCAGCACCGACGCCAGGCCAACGGCGGCTTCGGCGGTACGGCCACGCTGCAGCCCGATCACCTGCTGCTCCAGCGCGATCGAGCAGATCTTCTCACGGCACGCGTCCGGATCCTTGGCCCGCGGCAGCAACCGCTCCCAGGCGGTCGCCGCCGTCGCCAGGGCCGCCGCGGCCTCGTCGGCCTGGCCGAGTTGCGAATGCAGCATGCCGATCCGCCAGTGCGCGAGGGCGAGACGCTCGGCAATTCGCGGCTGGTCGCCGCGCAACTCCAGGAATCGCTGGTAGTAGGCGAGGGCCTTGCGGCTCAGGTCGAGGCGCAGCGGGTCGGCTCCCGGCTCCTGTTCGAGGTCGTGAAAGCCGATCCGCCCGAGCAGGTCCTCAGCCGCCGCGAACGCCAGCTCGAAGTTCTCCGTGGCGATGCCGGCATGGCGGTCGGCCGCCGCTCTCTGCTCGAGGCTCACCACCAGCCCGAGGACCAGCGCCACCAACGCCAGGCCGCTGACGACCGCCAGCGCGCGGTTGCGTCGCATCCACTTGCCCAGTTCGGCGAACGGGCCACTGGCAAATGCCGCCACGACGCGGTTCTCGAGGAACGCGCGCAGATCGGCGCGCAGGTCGGCGACGCTCGGGTAGCGCTGCCCCGGATCGCGCGCCATCGCGCGATCGCAGATGGCAAGCAATTCGGGTGGCGTCGTTGCCGCCAGTCGGGAGACCGGAGGCGGCGGCCCGCTGCGCAACCGCTCGAGTGTGACCGCGCTGGAGATCGGCTCGCCGCCGGTCGCGTACGGCACCTGCCCGGTCAACACGTGATACAGCATTGCGCCGAGCGCGTAGACATCGGCGCCGGGTCCCACCACCTCGCCGTTGGCCTGCTCGGGTGCCATGTAGGCAGGCGTGCCGAGCACCTCGCCAGCCTGGGTATTCGGCGACCCGGCCGATGCCGGTTCGGCGGCGGCATCGGCGGCCACCGGATCGCAATGCGCCAGCCCCCAATCGACGACATAGGTCTCGCCAAACGCGCCGACCATCACGTTGGCCGGTTTGAGATCGCGGTGCAGCACCCCACGTTCATGGGCATAGGCGACGGCTTCGCACACGCGCACCAGGACGTCGAGAACGCGCACCAGCGGCCAATCCGGATCGCCGCGCTGCCGCGCCTGCAGGATCGCGTGCAGATCCTTGCCGGCGATCCACGGCATCGTGAAGTACGGCCGTTGCCGGCCGTCGACGCCGATCTCGAAGACCGACACGATGCCCGGGTGCTGCAACCGGCCGGTGACCTTCGCCTCGGCGAGGAACCTGGCCAGCAATCGCGGTTCGGGCAGCGCACCATCGGTGCCGCCGAACACCTTCATCGCCACCGTGCGTTCGAGCGCCGGATCGAACACGCGATACACGGTGCCCATGCCGCCGCTGCCGATCGGCACCGGATCCCGATAGCGCTGCCCATCCGCGGCCATCGCGAGGCTGCCGTCGCCAGGCCCGGGAACGGCCTGCAGCAGCGCGGCATGTTCCTGAGCGATGATCTGCGCGTGCGCCGGAAACGCGGCCTGGTACGCCGCCAGATCGCGGATGCGACCCTGCTGGCGATCCTGCAGGAACATCTGCAGGAACGCGACGGCCGCCGGGGAGGCGCGACTGTCGTTGGCGGAGCTCACTCCGGGCAGCCTACCGCGGCAACGGCGATCATGGGTCCCTCCGGTGTCGTCAACGGGCTGGCGTGGACTGGCAATCCGGAAATCCGCGGCGGGCGCCGCCACCGCGCCTGGGCAGCGGCTTTTCTTGGCAGGAATCCGGTCGATGGCGTCGAGCTTCGGACACCGCCTGGTCATGAACACCACGTTCCTGGCGGCTCTCCTGCGTTCCTGGTTCGGCTTGCTGCTCTGCCTGTCCACGCTGCTGCCAGCGCAGGACGTGCGCGAGTTGTCGACGCCGGTGCCACGCCTGACCTACACGGGCGTCAGCACGACCTCGATCACCAATGCGGTCAACAGCGGCTACCGGCTGGTCGACATCGAATACCGCGGCCCCAACCTGCTCGGTACGACCACCTTCGATGCCGTGCTGGTGCAGAACACCGGCCAGTACGCGACTTCGTGGTGGTGGTATTACGGCCTGACGGCAGCCCAGGTCAGCGCCAACCTGACCGCCAACCAGGCGCGCTTGATCGACCTCGAGCCCTACCAGGACTCGACCGGCAACCTGCGCTTTGCCTGCATCATGGTCGACAACACCGGCGCCAACGCCAAGACCTGGTGGTGGTACTACGGCACGACCACGACCTACTTGAGTTCGCAGGTGACCGCGAACACCGCCCGGATCGTGGACCTCGACTCGTACACGCTGGGCAGCAGTTCGTACTACGCCGCCGTGATGATCCGCAACACCGGCACCGATTCGCGTTCGTGGTGGTGGTACCTGAACGTCACCGACACGCAGATCAGCAGCTACCTCAACACCAACCAGGCCCGGCTGTACGATCTCGAACGCCGCAGCAACGGCAACTGGGATTGCGTGATGATCCGGCCGGTCGCCGCGGTGAACTGGTACTGGTGGTTCGACCTGACCAGCGCCGACATCAACGTGCTGCTCAACGACTACGGGGTGCGCGCGATCGATCTGGAGAGCTATCCGGTCGGCAGCTCGAGGCGCTGGTCGATGGTGACGATCAACAACAGCAACCACCTGACCACGACGGTCGGTGACCTGATGCGCAGCACGAGCAGCGGCACGCCGGGCTGCTGGCTCGAGGAGATCAACGGCGCCAACCTGGCCGACCTCAATGGCACGCGCGAGTTCGAACCGGCCAGCACGATGAAGACGCTGCACCACGTGCATGCGATGCGGCGCATCTTCCAGGGCACGGCGACCCAGAACACGCCACTGCAGGTGTTCACGCTCTATCAGGGTTCGTGCCCGATCGACCTCAATCCCGTCTACGAGCCACTGGCGACGGTGTTGCGCGCGATGATGGAGGTCTCCGACAATGCGCGCACGCAGGCGGTCACCGCCTGGGCCAGCCAATCGGCGATCAACGCCACGGCGGCGGCGCTGAGCATGGCCAACACGTCGCTGAACCACCGCCTGGGCTGCGGCGCCGAGGCGCTCGCCAATCCCAATCGGACGACGCTGCGCGACCTGCATTGGCTGCACGAACAGGTGGTCAACGGCTATCTCGGAGGCTACCGCGAGCCGTTCTACGAGCTGATGTCCAACTCGTTGTCGGGGCTCGGGCTCGACACGGTGATCAACACCGAAGGCGCCGCGCTCGGACTGTCGACGGCGACGCTGACCTCGTTCCGCTCGATCACCCGATTGGCCTACAAGGGCGGCAGCTACACGCTGGTCAGCGGCACCACGCAGGAGCACCGGGCGCAGTTCGGCTGGATCTCGCTGCCGTTCATCGCCAGTGATGTGATCACGCCGCGCGAGTACTCGTTCGGCGCCTTCATCAATGGCGGCAGCAACAGTGCTGCCTCCGGCCTGGCGGTCACGGTGGCGGTCCGGGAACTGCTGCGGCCATCGATTCGCACGGCGTTGATGTCGTGGAACCAGAGTCTGGCCGGTATCAACTCGATCGGCACCGGCTGTGGGACGCCGACGTTCACGCAGACGATCGCCGGCCTGCCGCGCCTGGGGACCACGGTCACCCACAATGCGAACTCGGCCCTGCCGAACTCGCTGGTGGTGATGGGCATCGGCTTCTCGGCGGCGATCTGGAACGGCGTGCCGCTGCCGGCGGCACTGGAAGCGGCGGGCAGTGCCCCTGGATGCCGCGCGTTCCAGGATGTGCTGGTCACGCATGTCGCGGTCGCCAATGCGGCGGGTCAGGCGGCGTTCAGCCTGCAGACCTCGAGTGACCCGGTCTGGCTCGGGTTGCGGTATCTGACGCAGCTCTATTCGTTCGGCACGCAGCCGTTCCTGGCCAGCAATGCGTATCGCAACACCGTCGGGCTGTGAGCCGGGCGCGGCGAGGACCTGACCTACCGGCAGAGCCCCAGCGGCAACGACAACGCATTGCCGCCGCCGCACCCCGGATGTGACAGCAATCCGGGTCGCAAACCCGCGACCGTCGCGCGTCGGCGACGCCGTCACGCTGGCCTCGATGCCATCGCTCCGGCACGGCGCAAGTCGCACGCACGCGACGCCAGGCCATTGCCCGAAGCCGCCGCCCTCCGCGCCGAACCACCGGCGGCAACGTCCGTTCCCTTGGCTACTGCACCTGGCATCGGCGGTGCTCATGACCATCGTGACCGACGCCCGCACCACGCAGTTCCCGACCCCGACCGGCAGCGACTTCGACCGCGAGACCAAGTGGTGCGAAGCCTGCCAGACGCAGGTGCGCTTCCTGGCCAGCGTCAGCGCTTCCTACTGCATCCAGTGCGGTGGCAAGGTCCGCTTGTTCTCGCCGGTCGAGAGCGTCCGGTTCGCCGACGCGGTGCAACGGAAGAAGTACTGCTCGGCCTGATCCCCACCCGACCTCGACTCCCACCCCTCGCTCCCGATCCCCGCTCCAGCCGCGACTCCTGACAGAACCTGACCGAACCTGATCCCCGCGACGCCCCGCCGGCCACCTCCCGGCGGGGCGTCGTCGTTGCCGCAGCGCATCGGCGACCACTGGCCAAGCACGCATCCCATCCACGGTGTGACAGCGTTCGATCAGCCAAACGCAGCCAATGGCCGAGGAACGCCACGATCCGCCCGGCGGTGACACCGCGTCCCGGGTCACCGAGCTCGTGCAACAGGCCATGCAGACGCACCTCGAGGCATGCAGTCACGCGCACACGCTGCTGGCCCGGTTCGCCCTGCACGACGGCGACGCCGAGATCGCGGCCACGAGGTCGGACCATGCCGAACTTGCCGTGCCGTGCCATCCGATGACAGGAAGTCCTGGCTCCTGACCCACCAGCACCACATCGCGCATACGACGCCGCCGGACCCTGACGCCTCCGGCAATCGCTTGTCGTTGGCTCCCCACAGTCTTGGCGAGAACGGGTATCAGTACCCATTGCTTCGCCCAGGTGATCCTACGGGCCGCTACGGCTCCGTCACGTGGGTGGCACTCCCGAAGTGAGGTAGCCATGCCCCTCGTTTCAGGTTCACACGAACGTCTGTCGTTCTCTCTTCTCGCCGTCATCGCGGCAACCATCTCCAGCGCGCCGCTCGATGCCCAGCAGTCGGCGCCGCCGAGCCACTGGGAACACGTGCAGGTGCGCAGCGGGGTGCACCAGAACCCCACGCCGGTCGAAGGCGTCGTCTGGCGGCACCTCGTCACCACGCCGGCCGGCACGCCCTGGCTGCGGCTCTACTACAGCAACGTCTTCCTCGACAAGGGGTCCTACCTCCGCATCGTGTCGCTGCTGGATGGCGACTTCATGACCCAGCGCCAGGAACACATCGCGCAGTGGGACTCCAGCAGCTGCTTCTTCAACGGCAACGCGGTCATGATCGAACTGGTCGCCGGACCGAACACGCAGAAGAACTTCGTCGAGATCGACAAGGTGATGGCCGGTGACATCAACCCGGTGACACCGCTCCCGGAGACCATCTGCGGCACGACCGACGACCGCTCGCCCTCCAGCGATGCCCGCACCGGCCGCATCGATCCGATCGGCTGCACGGGCTGGATCATCGACATGCCTGGCAGCGGCCTCGACAAGTGCCACCTGTCGGCAGGTCACTGCCGTGCCACCGGTCAGGTCCTCGAGTTCGCGGTGCCGGCATCGGGCGCCAACTGCGCGCTCGCGCACCCGCCAGCAGCCAAGCAGTTCGCCATCAACACCGCGACCTCGCAGTTCGTCAACGGCGGTGTCGGCAACGACTACTGGGTGTTCCGGTGCTTTGCCAACTCGACCACCGGGCGCACCACCTTCGAGGAACAGGGCGCGGCGTGGCAACTGTCGCCGGTGATCCCGGCGGCGACCACGCTGCTGCGCAACTTCGGCTACGGGCTCGACGGCACCAACGTGACTGGCGCCGGCGGCGGCAACACGCCCAACTGCTTCTGCACGCCGGGCAACGGCACCGGCACGCGCAACCAGACCCAGCAGTCGCACACCGGCCCGTTGAACTCGGCCACCGGCACGGCGCTCAATTACGGCTTCGACACCTGTGGCGGCAACTCCGGCGGCCCGGTCCAGGACGCGGCCTCCGGCCTCGCCATCGGCATCCACACGCATGCTGGCTGCAACGCCACCCCTGGCACGGGCAACAACGGCACCCAGATCACGCACGCCGGACTGCAGGCCGCGATCGCGGCGGTTTGTGCCGGCGGTGGTCATGCCAATGACGAGTGCGCCGGGGCGGTCACGGTGACGGCCACCACCAACGGCCCGTTCGACAACCGCAACGCCAGCTTCTCGGCACCGGTATTCCCGTGCGGGTTCAATGTCGGCAACGACTGCTGGTTCCGACTCAGCACGTGCGCGGGCACCTACACGATCTCGACCTGTACCACCACCCGCAATTTCGACACGGCCATCGAGGTGTTCAGCGGCAGCTGCGGTGCGCTCACTTCGGTTGGCTGCAACGACGATGCCTGCAGCCTGGGTTCGTCGCTGACGGTCACGCTGACCGCCGGCACGCATCTGATCCGCGTCGGCGGCTACAACGGCCAGGCCGGCGACTTCGACCTGGTCATCAGCTCGCCGTGCCACGGCAACGATGACTGCACCGGCGCGCTGCCGCTCGCCAACGGCGTCAACGGGCCGTTCGACAACAACACCGCCAGCACTTCGCTGCCCGCCTGGCCGTGCGGTGGCGGCGGCAACGACTGCTGGTTCAGCTATGTCGTCCCGTGCAGCAACCTGAACGTCACGTTCGCGACCTGCGAAACCGTGGCCACCTACGACACCACGATCGAGGTGTTCTCGGGCAGCTGCGGCAACCTCACCTCGCTGGCCTGCAACGACGACGCCTGCGGTCCGACGTTCCGGCAGTCGAGCGTCACCGTCTCGCCACCGGTCGGCACGCTGTTCGTCCGGGTCGGCGGGTTCTTCGGCGCGCGCGGCGCGTTCAACGTGACGGTCACGCCGGTGCCCACCGACGACGAGTGCAGCAGCGCGATCACCGTCAACAACGGCACCAACGGGCCCTTCTGCAACCTGGGCGCGACGACGTCGTCGCCATGGCCCTGCGGCGCGGGTGGCAACGACGTCTGGTTCACCTACGTCGCGACCTGCACGGGCGAGCTGGTGGCCACCACCTGCACCGCCGCACGGACGTTCGACACGACGCTGCAGATCTTCGATGGCTCGTGCACTGGCCTCAACAGCCTGGGGTGCAACGACGACACCGGCGGCGGTTGCGGTCTCGGGTCGACGCTGCGGGTGCCCGTGCAGGTCGGTCAGACCTACTTCATCCGCATGGGTGGCTTCGGGTCCGCCCAGGGCGTCAGCGAACTGGTGCTCGACTGCATCCACCCGACCGACGAATGCGATCGCGCGGCGGCGGTCGTCGACGGCGTCAATGGCCCGTTCAGCACGCAGTTCGCCACGACGTCCGCACCGGGATGGCCATGCGGTGCCGGCGGCAACGACTGCTGGTTCGCGTACACGGCCAGCTGCACGGCGCCGCACACGTTCACGACCTGCACGCCGACGCGCAGTTTCGACACCGTGATCGAGGTGTTCGACGGCGGTTGCCCGGCACTGAACAGCCTCGGCTGCAATGACGATGGCTGCGATGGTCTGGGCTCGCGTCTGGTGGTCAACTTGACGAGCGGCACCACCTACCAGATCCGGGTCGGCGGCTTTGGCGGCGCCCGCGGCAGCTTCGATCTGACGATCGAGGCCGGCACCGGCACCGGCTCGATCACGCGCAACGGCCCGGGTTGCGGGTCGACGACGATCGCGGTCACCGGTCAACCCCGCATCGGCGGCGTGATCAACATCGCGCTCAGCGGCGTCGTCGGCGCGCCGTTCATCGGGTTGGGCTTCGCCGTCGCCAACACGCCGTTCTGTGGCGTCTGCACGTTCGGCCACGAGTGGGCGTTCGCCAACTTCGGCGCCACCCAGACGATCGTCTGGCCGTGCAATCCGTTGTTCATCGGCACCACGTTCGGCGCGCAGGGCGCCGATCTGTTGGCGCCCGGTGGTTGCCCGGCGCCGCAGCTGCGGCTGACGGACACCTTCCGCATCGTCATCGGCTGAGCAGGGCAGGATCGCTGGCGCCACCCGGCCAAGGGGTGGTGCCAGCGCACACCCGGCCGGCGGGACGCCTCATCGACAACGCCTCAGCCAGACGCCAGGCCGCTGCAACCAATGCAGCAGGCGGACGAGGACCCCCATCCGCCGTGGCCGGCTCGCCTGCACCGGCCGCGTGATCAAGCACCGTTCCACCCATGCCGCCGCCCGCTCAGGCGACACCATCGCCGGCCGGACCCGCGCGCTCGCCATCTTGGTGTCGACGAAACCGAGCCGCATGTTGGTCACCGCCACTCCACGCCGCCGCAGCGGTCGCGCAATCGCGTTCAGGTAGCTCGACAGCGCCGCCTTGCTGGCCGAGTACGCCGGACAATCGTGCAGCAGCAGTTCGTCGGCCAGACTGGAGACACCGACGAAGTGACCGCGGCCGGCCAGAACCATGCCCGGAACGACGATCCGGATCGTCGTGATCGCCGCCAGCAGGTTGACGCGCAGTACGTCTTCCTCACCGGCGAACGTCGTCACGTCGAAGTCGTTGCCGCGACCGATCAGGAACACACAGGCATCGAACGGCCCGTGCGCCGCCACCAGTTCCTGCAGCCGCAGGGCGAACTCGGCACTGCCCGCATCGGCAAGCACGTGCGCCAGCAACCCGGACACCGGACAGGGTCGCCGCGACAGTGACGCCACCTGCCAACCGGCGGCGAGCAACCGCCGCGTCAGCGCCAACCCGATGCCGTCGCTGTTGCCGAGCAGCAGCGCCCGCTTCACGCCAGCAACTCGGGCCGGACCCTGCCGAACACGTCGGTCAGCCGGAAATCGCGGCCCTGGAACGGGAACGTCAGCCGCTCGTGATCGAGCCCCAGACAGTGCAGCACCGTCGCCTGCAGGTCGTGCACATGGATCGGCGACTCGACGATCTTGTAGCCGAGCTCATCGGTCGCGCCGATCACCGCGCCGGCCTTGATGCCGCCGCCGGCCAGCAGCATCGCGTGGCAATGCGGATGATGATCGCGGCCGAAGAAGCGGCTGCCATCGCGTTCCTCGTTCATCGGCGTACGGCCGAACTCGCCGCCCCAGATCACCAGCGTGTCGTCGAGCAGTCCGCGGCGCCGCAGATCCAGCAACAGCGCCGCCAGCGGCCGATCGAGTTCTCGGCACTTCTTCGGGAACTGCGTCATCAGGTCATCGCCCGGGCCGGTGCCGTGGATGTCCCAGCCGGAGTCGAACAGGTGCACGAAACGCACGCCGCGCTCGATCAATCGCCGCGCCAACAGACAGTTGTTGGCCAGCGACGTGCGCCCGGGCGTGGTGCCGTACAGTTCGTGGATCGCCGCCGGCTCGCTGGCCAGATCGGTCGCTTCCGGCACCGACATCTGCATCGCGAACGCCAGTTCGTACTGCGCGATCCGCGTGTCGGTCTCCGGATTGCCGGCGGTCGCCGCGTGCTGCCGGTTCAGGTCAGACATCGCCGCCAGCAACCGCTGCCGCTGCGCGCGGTCCATGCCCGCCGGATCGGCGAGATACGGCACCGGATCGCCCTGCGTGCGGAACTCGACACCCTGATGCACCGACGGCAGGAAGCCGGGACTCCACAGGCTCTTGCCGGCGCTCGGCAGGTTGCCCGACATCAGCACGACGAATGCCGGCAGGTTCCGGTTCTCGCTGCCAAGACCGTACGAAAGCCAGGAACCGGTCGACGGTCGCCCCGGTCGCGGCGCACCGGTCAGCAGCATCAATTCGGCCGGCGCATGGTTGAACTGGTCGGTGAACATCGACTTGACCAGACAGCAGTCGTCCAGCACCTGCGCCAGGTGCGGCAGCAGTTCGATCACTTCGACGCCGAGCCGGTTGCGCCGCTGGAAACCCCAGCGGTGGCCGAGCAGCTTCGGATGGCCCTTGATGAACGCAAACCGCTCCTTCTGCAGGAACTCGTCCGGGCACGGCTTGCCGTCGAAGCGATCGAGCACCGGCTTGCGGTCGAACATGTCGAGCGTCGGCGGCGCGCCCTCCATGTGCAGCCAGATGACATTCCTGGCCCGCGGCGGGTGGTGATGGCGACCGGGCCCGACGGCCGGCCGCGCCGTCGGCAGCAGATCGGCGGCCAGGGCCATGCCGCCCAACGCCAACGATGAATCGCGCAGGAACCAGCGGCGGGTCAGCTGACGCATGCGTTCGCGGATCGGATCCATGATCAGCCTCGGGTGACGAACTCGTCCAGCGACAGCAAGACGTTGGCGAGCACGGTGAACGTCGCCAGTTCGATCGGCGGCGGCCCCGCGAGTTCGGTCCACGGTCCGACCAGCGCCGTAGCCGCCGCTGGGTTGGCCGCGAAGTGCCGGCGCTCATCGCGCACCAGCAGCAGCAGCCGGTCGCGTTCGCGTTCGGTCGGCGCGCGCAACAGGCACCGGACGAACGCGGCCTCGAGGCGCGGCAGGTCATCGCCCGGTTCGCGCAATGCCCGTGCCGCCAGCGCCACAGCCGCCTCGACGAACTGCGGATCGTTCCAGCTCGCCAGTGCCTGCAGCGGCGTATTGGTACGCACGCGCAGCGTCTTGCAGACCTCGCGACTCGGCGCATCGAACACCATCAGCATCGGATGCGGACTGGTGCGCCGCCAGAACGTGTACATGCTCCGCCGCCAGCGATCGTCGCCCGGACTCGTCTGCCAGCGATCGCCGGAGTACATCTGCAGCCACACGCCATCCGGCTGGTGCGGCATCACCGATGGACCGCCGATCCGTTCGCGCAGGAGCCCCGACACCGCCAGCGCCTGATCGCGCAGTGCTTCGCCCGACAGCCGCAGCGCCGGCGCGCGCGCCAGCAACCGGTTGTACGGATCGCGTGCCAGCAGTTCCGGCAACACCACCGATGACTGGCGATAGGTCGCCGACAGCACGATCGTCCGCAGCAATCGCTTCATCGACCAGTCGGTCATGAACCCGGCCGCCAGCCAGTCCAGCAGTTCGGGATGCATCGGCGGATCGCCCTGCGCACCGAAGTCTTCGACGGTCTCGACCAGGCCGCGGCCGAACAGTTCTTCCCAGACGCGATTGACCTGCACGCGCGCGGTCAACGGATTCTCCGGCGCACACAACCACTGCGCCAGGCCGAGCCGGTTGCGCGGTCGATCGCCGAGCGGCGGCCAGCACGACGGCACATCGGGCGTGACCACCTCACCCTGGGTCAGGAACGACCCGCGAACGTGGACTCGCGTGGTCCGCCGCCGATCCGCCGGCAGTTCGCGCATCACCGGCACGGCCGGTCCGGCCAGCGCCGCGAGTTCGGCATCGAGCGCCGCGATCTTCGCCCGCACCGGCGCCAGATCCGGTGCCGTCTGGCGGAACGCATCGCGCACCTGCTGGCGCTGCGCCTCGTCGCAGGCATCCGGTGGCAGCATCAGCGTCGCGACCAGTTCGGGCGGCATCGTCGACCGCCGCAGATCGAAGTAGAAACCGCCGGGACCGCCACCGTTGACGATCTTCAGCAGCAGCGTGTTGATTCCGGGCGTGAGTTCGACGGGCAGCAGTTCCTGATCGGCACCGGCGGCGCGGCCGACCTTCTTCGCCAGCACTTCCTTGCCGTTCCACCAGACCTTGATCGCGTCATCGCTGCCGAGCGACAGCACCGCACTCGCCGCCGCGCCGGACGCGATGGTCCGGTACAGGTACCAGGCCGAATTGTCGCCGCGCCAGGTGTGCACCCTGCCATCGACGAACTCCGGCGCCGGCCGCCACGACAAGCCTTCCTGCAGCCGGTCGTTGGTGACACCCCGTTCGGGTGCCCATACCGTCGCGTAGGCCGCATCGAAGTCAGCCGCCGCCAATGGCCCGAGCACCTGCCAGGTGCTCGCCACCGGCGCCGCTGCATCGAACGCCGACAGCACCCGGCGCTGGGCTTCGGCCCACGCCTGCACCGCTGCATCGTCGGCCCGCAACTCCGCGACTGCCGCGGCGCGTTCGCCGGCAATCGCCATGGCCCGCGCCTGCTGCGCCGCGGTCGGCGCCGGCAGCGTCGGCGCCTCGTCGTCGCGATCGGCATCCTCGGTCTGATCGAAGAATGCGAACAGCCGGTAGTACTCGACCTGCGTGAACGGGTCGTACTTGTGGTCGTGGCATTGCGCGCACGCCATCGTCGAACCCATCCAGACCGACATCGTCGTGTTGACGCGATCGACCACCGCGGCGCAGCGGAACTCTTCGTTGTCGGTGCCGCCTTCGGTGTTGTTCATCGTCTGGCGATGGAACGCGGTGGCGACCTGCTGCTCGAGCGTCGCGGCCCGCAACAAGTCGCCGGCGAGCTGCTCCTGGGTGAAGCGATCGAACGGCACGTCTTCGTTCCACGACGCGATCAGCTGATCACGCCAGCGCCACATCGTCCGACGCAAACCGTCCTTCTCGTAGCCCATCGAATCGGCATAGCGCGCCAGATCGAGCCAGCGCCACGCGCGCTGCTCGCCGTAGCTCGGCAACGCCAGCAACCGATCGACCTGCCGTTCGTACGCGTCGGGCGCCGTGTCGGCCAGAAACGCCGCGACCTCCGCCGGCGTCGGCGGGAGGCCACACAGATCCAACGCCACCCGCCGCAGCCACGTCGCGCGCGGCGCCGCCGGCGATGGGCGCAAACCCTCGCGCTGCAGTCGATGGAGAACGAACCGGTCCAGTGGCTGCTGGCACCACGCCGCATCGTCGACCGGAGGCAGCGCCGGCAGGCGAACGGCCCGATACGACCAATGCGTGCCATCGTCCGGTCCGTCCGCACCCGGCATCGCCATGCCCTGATCGATCCACGCGCGCAGCAAACCGAGCTGCGCCGCCGTCATCAGAGCGCCCTCCGGCGGCATCACCTTGCCGTCGGCCATGCCAGCGACCTTGCGCACCAGCAGGCTCTGCGTGCTGTCGCCGACGACCGCTGCCGGGCCTTGCCGCCCACCCTTCAGGATCGCGGCCCGCCGATCGAGGCGCAGGCCGTTGCGTTGCCGTTCCGCTCCATGGCAACGTCCGCAGTGCTCGGCCAACAGCGGCGCGATCTGCGATGGATAGTCGACCGCACCGGCAGCCGGCGCCGGCAGCGATTGCTGCGCGACGGCGATGCCAGCCAGCCACGAGAACACCGGAACGAGGTGTCGTGCCATGGAGCGTTGCGAGGGGCCCGTCGAGTCTAGACAAGTTCCGGACGAACCGGAACCGCGCCTCGGCCCGATCGCGCTATCCTGAGCACCTCGATATGACGCCAATGCGCAACACCACGAACCTGCTGCTGGCGACCACGGTCGCCGCGTTCCTCCCCGCCCAGAACCAGGCCTTCCAGTTCACCACCGGCATCGACGGCGCCATCGAGGTGCCATACGACCCGGCGATGCTGCCGCCGACCGGCATCACGATCGAAGCCTGGATCACCTACGACGACGCGACGATCCCGACCGGCCTGTTCTACTGGCCGACGATCGCGCGGCAGAACATCCAACCGCAGCTCGAGAGCTGGAACTTCCGCGTCGGCGCCTCCAACACCGGCAACCGCAGCCTCGAGTTCATCATGCGCGGCCCGACCGGCGGCCTGAACGTGCTGAACTACCTGTTCGCGCCAGGGGAGTTCGCGCAGTTCACCCACCTCGCCGCGACCTACGACGGCCAGACGATGACGCTCTACAAGAACGGCGTGCAGATCGCGACCCGCACGCTGCCGACGGGTGGCGACATCCCGAACAACGGCGGCATCCTGCGGATCGGCAATGGCGACGCCAGCTTCCCGGGGGTCGAGACCTGGAACGGCCTGATCGACGAACTGCGCATCTGGCCGATGCCGCGCAGCGCCGCCGAGATCACCGAGTCGATGAACCAGACGCTGATGTCGATGCCCGGCAAGGTGATCACCTTCAACGCCGACGGCGTCTACGCCGACAGCAGCCGCGGTCTGCTCGGCACGCCCGTAGGCACGACCGGCTTCGCCGCCGGCGCTCCCGGCCTGAACATGATGATGCCCAATGCGCTGAACCTCGGCACGTCGACGACGACCTGCGCACGGACGATCGACACCGCCCTCGGCGGCGCGCCGACGGTCGGCAACTCGTCGTTCACGGTCTGGTGCACCAAGGGTCCGCTGCCGGCCAGTTCGGCGCTCGGCATCGTCGTCGCCGCCGGCCAGGCCGCCCCCACCGGCCAACCGCCGTTCGCCGGCGTGCAACTGGCCTTCTCGCTTGCCTCGGTGCTGTCGACCTCGGCCTTCGTGCCCGGCACGACCGGTCGCGGGCTGCAGCGGATCATGCTGCCGATCCCGAACTCACCGGTCTACCTCGGCACCGGCTTCGTGTTCCAGTTCGGCTTCGCCGACGGGCAGTGCGGGCCGCTCGGCTTCACCGGCAGCGACGGCGTCGCGTTCACGATCCAGTAGGCCGTTGACCCACTCGTCGACGCGCGATTTTCGCGATTGCCGGTAACCGGCGGCGATTTCGCTGCACAGACACCTGCCGGGCCATGGTGGCACCGGCAGGAGCAGACGAGTGTTACCATGTCAGCAATGTCCATCCATCCGCGGCAGCCGGTCACTGCCGACCAATTGTGGCACACGCGCGGCGAGCGCTGCGAACTGGTGGCCGGCGAGGTGCGGACCATGAGTCCCGTCGGCCCACCGCACGCCCGAGTGACCGCGCGCCTGGCCAAGCTGTTGTTGGACCATGTCGACCCGCGCGCGGCAGGTGAAGTCTGGGCCGGCGATCCCGGATTCCTGATCGCTCGCGATCCGGACACCGTGCTGGCCCCGGACATCGCGTTCGTGCGCACGGGCAGACTGCGCGCGTGGGAACGCGGTTTCTTCCCCGGTGCGCCGGACCTGGCGATCGAAGTGCGTTCGCCCGGCGACACGTCGACCGAACTCGACGCCAAGGCCCGTCGGTGGCTGGCGGCCGGCTGCGCCACGGTCGTGATCGCGGATCCTGCCGACGCTTCGTTCACGGTCTGGCGCAGCGGCCATGCGCCACGCGTTCTGGGCATCGCCGATCTCTTCACCGACGATCTGCTGCCCGACCTGCGCCTGCGTATCGCCGACGTGTTCGCCCGCTGAGCGGCGTGCCCCGCACACCGACGTAGCCGGCAGCGCCGAACTGCCCCATCGCCCGGCGAACAGTCCGTAGCGCCGACCGAAACGGAAAAACCTGCCAGCGTCGCGGCTTGCGCTGGTGCATGACCCTCCGCGAAACCCGTTCGTCTCGTCTTCTCGCCACCGTGGCCACCGCCCTGGTCGGTGCCGGCCTTGTCGCGCAGGATGCCGCGGCACCCGGCAAGTCCGACTTCCTCGCCGGACTGAAGGGCTACGAGCACTTCCATGATCCGATCGGTCAGCCGCTCTACTTCGAAACGCCGACCAACGACACCGGCATCCGGTTGCTCTACCTGCGCCACAACTTCAGCGACAACTCGCTGCTGCAGGGCGGCAACGTCACCGTCTACGCGCTGCAGGCCCGCGTCGCGGTGACCGAACGGCTGGGCATCATCGCCACCAAGGACGGCTACACCGAGATGGACACGGGTCTGCTCGGCGAGGACGAAGGCTGGAACGACCTGGCGGCAGGCATCAAGTACGTGGCGCTCGAGGACAAGGGCAAGGACATGCTGGTCACGCCCGGCATCCGCCTGGAGACCGAGAACGGCCACCGCGGCATCCTGCAGGGCACGACGGTCGAATTGAGCCCGTTCGTGTCGTTTGCCAAGGGCTATGACGAAGCCCACGTGCTGGCCAATGTCACGCTGCGCGTGCCGACGGACCAGGACGAAGGCAACAACGTGCTGCACTGGGACCTGCACTTCGACTACGACCTGAACAAGGGCGCCGACCGCGTGTTTGCGCCGACGGTCGAACTGCATGGCGTGCACTATCTGTCGGATGGCGATGCCAATTCCGCCTACGGCGCATTGCCGATCGGCGGCCTGGATTACGCCAATCTCGGCTCCAACGTCGGCGGCGAGTTCGTCTGCTGGGCCGGCGTCGGCATGCGGATGGAAGCGATCCAGAAGGTCGAGGTCGGTCTGGTCTACGAGTTCGCGCTGACCGATCCGGACGATGACATCATGGACACCCGGATCACGTTCGACTGCATCCTGCGCTGGTGAGACCCGCGGCGCGCGGCGCCGGTGGTAGCATCGACGCCGCATGCAGTTCCGCCTGCACAAGCTGACGCCGCATCGCCACCTGCTCCTGGTGCAACGCGACGACGGCACCACGACCCGCGATGAACTCGATTCGCGCAGCTTCGTGCGGCACGACCTGATGCACTGGTGCTTCGAGAACCGCGCCGGCATCACCGATGCGTTCCTCGGCCAGGGCGCCGCACCGACGACGACGAGCCAGGCCTACGCGGTCACCGAAGTGCTGGTCGGCATGTTGCAGGGTGTGGCCGGACGCGAGGTCGATCCGCAGCAGTTCGTCGACCGCGCCGCGGAGTATCTGCCGTCGCAGGGGCACGTGTTGCCGCCGTTCGTCGATGCGGCGTTCGTTCGCGCCGTGCTGGCGCATTGGCAGCGGCTGTACGGACAGTGGCAGTCGCTGCGGGTCGGCGGAATCCTCGAACTGCGCTGACGGGGTCACGGCGGCAACTTCCCAAGTTCGCAATCCGGGCTACGCTGCCGCCGATGAACCGCGCCCTGATCGCGCTGCTCGGCGCCGCGCTCGCCACGACCGCGACCGCACAGGACTCGCCGCCGCCGGCACCTGGCATGGAACGGTTCTTCCCGGCGACCCGCGCGTTCCACCTCGACGTGCCGGCCGGCTGGCGGCAACTGGCCCCTGGCGCGCTGAAGGACCTGCAACAACGCCACCGTCCGCTGCCCGCCGAGTTCTCGCACACCGAACCCGGCATGTTCTACGTCGTCGGCCCGCTGGAACAGTGGCTCGCCGGGCCGTTCGCGCCGCCGTTCCTGTACGTCGTCGAACAGGATCAGGAATGGTTCACCGACGCCGACTTCGCCGAGAGGATCGCGGCCAGTTGGCGCGAACGCAATCGCGACGGCGGCCCGACCCACACCGTCACCGCCATCCAGAAGGAGAAGCTGGCTGGCGGCCACGAGGTGATCACCGCGATCCGCACGACACTGCCAGGGAACGACCTGCCGCCGCTGCAGAGCCTCGATGTGCATGCCCCGACCGGCGGCCGCCAGGTCTCCCTGGCCTTCACGACCGCAGCGGCGAACTGGGAACGCGACCTGCCGGAGTTCCGCAAGATGCTGGCGACACTGACCTTTGCGCGCCGGGCCAAGGGCGGACAGACGTTGTCGGATCGGCTGTGGACCCCGCTGCTGGTCGGTGGCCTGGTCGGGCTGGTGCTGGTCGTGCTGTACCGCTGGAATCGCCGTTCTGTTGGAGCCGCCGACCCGCCGCAGTAGACTCCGGCGCCCAGGAACCGGCCTCGCCACCGGCTGACTCCCACGACGATCGCTTTGAAGAAGACCGCCAAGCAGGATTCCGTCCGCCCGCTCGACAAACCGCTGTTCGAAGCCGGCCAGCAGTGCCTCAAGCGCCTCTACCTGGACGCCCACGAGCCGACCGACATCGAACTGAGCGACGTCCGCAAGGCCCTGGCCGAAGCCGGCCAGCAGTTGATCGAACTGGCGCGCGGCGCGTTCCCCAAAGGCGTCGCGATCAAGGCCCAGGATCATGGCAAGGCCGTCGCCGAGACCAAGGCCGCGATCGAGGCGCAGACGCCCATCGTGTTCGGCGCCGCGTTCGCCGCCGGCGATGTGCAGGTCCGCTGTGACATCCTGCTGGTGCAGAAGGCCGGCCTCGACGTCTACGAAGTGAAGTCCGGCACCAAGGTCAAGCCGCGCTACATCGCCGACCTGGCGCTGCAGACGCAGACCATCGAGCAGGCGGGGTTCACCGTGCGCGCCGCGTTCCTGCTGCACCTGAATCCGAAGTACGTGCACAAGGCCGGCGCCGAACTGCTGCCGCTGCAGCTGTTCAAGAACGCCGACGTGACCGCCAAGGTGCGGCAGATGCTGCCGCGCGTGCAGGAGCAACTGGGGGCGTTCCGCGCCCAGATGGACGACGATGGCGCGCTGCAGCTGCCGATGGGCACCTGGTGCACGACGCCATTTCCGTGTCCGCACCTGGCCCGCTGCACCAAGGAGGGCCCGGCGCATCCTCTGCGCGAACTGCCGGACCTGACCCGCCAGCAGGAGTCGATGTTGCACGAGGAAGCGATCGACGAAATCGGCAAGCTCGATCCGCGTCGCTCCGGCCTGACGTTCCGCCAGCGGCGCACCGTGCAGTGCGTCGTGCAGAACGCGCTGGCGGTCGAGCCGTTCGTCCGCGAAGAGCTGCGGTCGGTCGAGTTCCCGCTGCATTTCCTGACCACGATCGGCGTGACCGAGGCCTTGCCGAAGTTCGATGGCCAGCGACCGTGGCGGCAGTTGCCGTACGGCTGGGCCGTGCAGACGCTCTACCAGGACGGTCGCGTCGAACCGGGTGCGTTCGTGTTCGCCGATCGCGAAGATCCGCGGCCTGGCTTCGTGACGTCGCTGGCCAAGCACTTCGACATCGGCGGCATGCTGGTCGTCTGGGGCCATCGGACGCACGACATGCTGCGGATGCTGCTGGAGGACGTGCCCGAACACAAAGCGGGCATCCGTGCGGCACTGGCGCGTCCGCACATCGACCTGTTGCGGCTGCTGGAATCGGGCGTGTTCCACCCCGACCTGCACGGCCAGTACGACCTGAAGGTCGTCGCGCGCGTGCTGCTCGACGACAAGTCGGGCGACGAACTGACGATCGGCAACGACGACCAGGTCACCGTCGCGCTGCAGAAGGCGTGTACGCCGCGGGTCCGGGCCGCGACCAAGGAGAAGCTCGGCGCCGAACTGCAGGCCTTCGCGACGTGGCAGAGCCAGACGATGCTGGCGCTCTATCGCCACTTCGGGCGCGCTGCGGATCAGCCGGCGCCGGTCGCGAAACCGGCAACGGCGCCCACCGCACGACCGGCGCCAAAACCGCTGCCGCCGCAAAAGGCGTTGCCGAGAACCGGCGACGACGACGACGGCCCGAGCCGGCGCTGAACGGTCAGGACCGCTTGCCGCGCTCGTGCGCGGATTGCACCGCCGGGTGCGCCTCGTCGAGCACGATCACCGAGTAGGGATGGTCGGCGAACATGTTCTCGCGTTCCTCGACGCGCAGGATGCCGCGATTGCGCAGCTCGTTGATCAGCGCCCGGCGGTCGGGATGGACCAGTCCGGAGAAATGCTGACTCATCGGCCCCTTCAGGAACGGTGACAGCCAGATCTCGCGTGAGGCGTGCCGTGCCTGCGCCTTCACGATCAGATCGAGCACCTCGGCAAGCCGATGCTCGACCGCATCGTCGTTGCCGCCTTCCTCGGCGGTCTTCCAGGTGACCGGGATGTGACCGACGATCGCCGCCCGCGGCCTGGCGACCGGCCGCATCGCGTCGGCACGGGGCTCGAACGCCGGCCGCGGCGGCGTCGGTCCGGCCGCGGCGCCGTTGCTGGCGGCTTCGGGCACCGGCGAGACCTCGGGCACCGGCGGCGCCGGTTCTGGTCCGGCCGCGGTCGACTCTCGCCGGTCAGGCCGCGGCGCCCGCAGTTCGGCCGGCAGCAGATCGAGCGCGTTCCAGAACCGCTCGGCGCCGACCCGCATGCGCAGGTCACCGCTGGTGCTGTCCGGGATCGCGACGACGCGCAACTCCCGGTTCTCCTCGAGCACCTGGCGCGCGATCGGAATGAAGTCGCGGTCGCCGGAGACGATGACGATCGCATGGATGTCCGGGCGGCGGAACAGCACGCGGGAGACATCGACCGCCAACTGCACGTCGGCAGCGTTCTTGCCGTGATGGCCGACCAGCACGTATTGCGGATCGAGCCCCATCAGCGCCAGATCGTGCGCCATCTCCATCCCTGGATAGGCGTCGAACGCCGCATAGCTGCGGCCCAGCACCAGACTGCAGTTCTCGGCCTGCAGCCGGCCCTTGAGATGTTCGAGGATCGCCAGGCACAGATCGCGGGTGCGCTGCCCACCGAACTCCTCGCGATTCTTCAACGAAAAGAACAGATTCTCGAAATCGACGAAGACCGCCGCAGCTTGCATGACCTGGGTCCCAAAGTGGAGGAAGGCGCCGCAACCGGCCGTTCCGGCGGCGGCGACAATTCGGAAGTTCGAAGAATGATCTGCGAAAGAACGGGAAGGCCGGCGTCAGCCTTCACTTCGGCGGCTGGTCGACCAGCACCGGCGCCTCGACCGGGGTCGGCGGCGCGCCCGCCTGGTTGCCGTTCAGCAGCGCCGGCGGTTCCAGTGCCCCCTCTTCGAGGTCGTCGGTCAGGTAGGTGTAGCCCGACAGACCCTCCTCGTAGCGCTTCATCAACAGTGCCGACTCGCGCAGGTTGATCGAGCCCTGCCGGACCGCCGCCTCCATGCGCGAACGCATCCGGCGGATCAAGTCCTGCTTCTCGTACTGCACATAGGTCAGCACCTCGGCCACCGAATCGCCTTCGATGACGCGCTCGATCCGGTAGCCATGCTCCTCGTCCATCGCGATGTGGATCGCGTTGGTGTCGCCGAACAGATTGTGCAGGTCGCCGAGGATCTCCTGGTAGGCACCGACGAGGAACATCGCCAGGTAGTACGGCTTGCCCGGCACCGCCGGGTGCACCTCGAGCACGTTCTTGACGTCGCGCAGGTCGATGAACTTGTCGACCTTGCCGTCGCTGTCGCAGGTCAGGTCGGCCAGGATCGCGCGCCGCGTCGGCCGTTCGCCGAGCCGGTGGATCGGCATGGTCGGGAACAGCTGCTTGACCGCCCAGTGGTCGGGCGCGCTCTGGAACACCGAGAAGTTGCAGTAGTAGGTGTCGGCCAGCGCGCGCTCGAGGCCCTGCAGTTCGTCGGGCACGTAGTCGAGCGTGTTGGCGATCAACCGGATCTTGTCGCAGATCGCCCAGAACAGCCCTTCGGCGATCGCCCGGCCCTTCAGGTCCAGATAGCCGAGGTTGAACAGCGAGATCGCCTCCTCCTTCAGCTGCAGCGCGTCGTGGTAGCTCTCCTGGAAGTTCTTCAACGACACTTCCTTCAGGATCTGCACCATGTTGGAGATGGTGGTGTCCTCGTGGCTGTCGGCGCCGGGCGGCATGTCGACGCTCATCTGCGTCACCCCGAGCACATCGAACACCAGGATCGCGTGGTGCGCGGTCAGCGCGCGACCGGACTCGCTGACGATGTCCGGATGGGCGATGCCCTTCTCGTCGCACGCCTGCTGCACGGCGAACACGACGTCGTTGGCGTACTCTTGCAGCGAGTAGTTGGCCGAGCTGTGGAAGTTGGTCTGCGAGCCGTCGTAGTCGACCGCGAGACCACCGCCGACGTCGAGGAAGCGCAGGCCGGCGCCGAGATCGTGCAGTTCGGTGTAGACCCGCGTCGCCTCCTTCAGCGCATCCTTGATCGCGCGGATGGCGGTGATCTGGCTGCCGATGTGGAAGTGCAGCAGCTCGAGGCAATCGAGCATGCCCAGGCTCTTCAGCCGCTCGGTCACCGCCACCAGCTCGGCCGCCGTCAGGCCGAACTTGCTCTTCTCGCCGCCCGACTCCTGCCACTTGCCGGCGCCGCGGCTGGCCAGCTTGGCGCGCACGCCGATGTGCGGCCGCAGGTCGAAACGCCGGCTGACCTTCAGCACGGTCTCCAGCTCTTCGTAGCGGTCGATGACGATGATGCAGTGCAGGCCGATCTTCTGCGCCAGCATCGCCGTCTCGATGAAGCTGGCGTCCTTGTAGCCGTTGCAGATGACCAGGCCATCGGCGTTGGTCATGTGTGCCAGCACGACCAGCAACTCCGGCTTGGACCCGGCCTCCAGGCCGAGCGAATGCTCGCGCCCGAACTCGACCAGTTCCTCGACGACGTCGCGCTGCTGGTTGACCTTGATCGGGAACACCGGCCGGTAGCGCCCCTTGTAACCGCACTCCTCGATCGACTTCTTGAACGCTCCCGCCAGCGCCGCGACGCGCAGCTGCAGGATGTTCGAGACGCGCAGCAGCATCGGCAATTCGATGCCGCGGTTGCGCAGGTCGTCGACCAGATCGGGCAGCGAGAACTTCGGCCCGCTCTTGCCCATCGGCTGGACGACGAGGTCGCCGCGTTCGCTGATCGTGAAGGAGTCACCACCCCACGCGGTCAACTGGTACAGCTCGGCGCTGTCGCGAACGGTCCAGGCGCGGAGTTCCTTCTGCGGACTGCTCAATTCGGTGTGCTCCTGATGGCAACGGGACGACGACGATCCCGGCGGGCACCGGCCAGCGCGGCATCGACGAGGCGCGGATTGAACACCAAGCCAGCCGTTCTGTGCAGGTGGGTGTCGCGATTTCCGCACACGTCGACCACACCGCCGCCGAGGGCTTGCGAGTCGCGGCCGCGCTCGTAAGGTGCGCGCGTGACCCTAGATTCGCGTAGTCCACTGCCGCAGCAGGATCCCGAAGTCGCCGACTGGTTGCTCCGCGAGGATCGCCGTCAGGCCGCCACGCTCACCCTGATCGCGTCCGAGAACCACTGTTCGGCCGCCGTCCGTGAGGCTTGCCAGAGCCGCATCACCGACAAGTACGCCGAGGGCTACCCCGGCAAGCGCTACTACGGCGGCTGCGAGATCGCCGACGCGATCGAGGTGCTGGCCCAGAAGCGCGCGCTGCAGCTGTTCGCCGGCGCCGAGGAGGCCAACGTGCAACCGCACTCCGGCACCACCGCGAACGTCGCCGCGCTGCTGGCCCTGGCCGGCCCGGGCGGCCGCATCGTCGGCATGGCGCTGAAGGCCGGCGGCCATCTGAGCCACGGCCACGACAAGAGCCACACCGGCCAGGTGTTCGCTGCACGGCAATACGGCGTGCGTCCCGAAGACGGCCGCGTCGACCTGGACGAGGTCCGGAAGGTCTGCCAGGAACACCAGCCGAAGGTGCTGATCGCCGGCGGTTCGTCCTACTCGCGCAACCTCGACTATGCGGCGTTCGCCGCGATCGCCCGCGAAGTCGGCGCCGTGCTGATGGCCGACGTCGCGCATCCGGCCGGCCTGATGGCGGCCGGCGTCGTGCCGTCGCCGATCGGCATCGCCGACGTGGTGACGATGACCACGCACAAGACGCTGCGCGGTCCGCGTGGCGGCATGATCCTGGCGAAGAAGGCGTTCGCCAAAGCGATCAACTCGGCGGTGTTCCCCGGCGGCCAGGGCGGCCCGTTGATGCACCAGATCGCCGGCAAGGCCGTCGCGTTCGGCGAGGCACTGCGCCCGCCGTTCCGGGACTATCAGCAGAAGGTCAAGGACAACGCCGCCTGGCTGGCGCAGTGTCTGCTGGCGCGCGGCCTGGACATCGTCAGCGGTGGCACCGACAACCACATCGTGCTGGTCGATCTGCAGAAAACCGAGGTCACCGGCCAGCAGGTGGAAGAACGGGCGTTGGCGGCCGGGTTGTCGGTCAACAAGAACGCGGTGCCCGGTGATCCGCGGCCGCCGATGGTCACGTCCGGGTTGCGGCTGGGAACGGCGGCGGTCACGACGCGCGGCATGGGGCGCACGGAGATGGAAGTGATCGCGGATGTGATCACCGGATTGGTGCGCGGACAGGACCCGGAAAGGTTCCGCGCCAGCATCGCGGCGCTGGGCGAACAATTCCGGTTGCCCTGACGATACCATTGCGCCTCCGTTCACGGAGACGCCATGTTCGACGCCGCGAGACTGGCCCTGATCGTCGCGCTGGTTGCCGGTGCCGGCGCGCAAGCCGGCATCAAGTTGAACAAGGTTCCGGATGAAGTGGTGCTGCCCGCGCGCGACGGCACCAACCTGCTGCTCGAGGTGACGATTCCAGGCAAGGTCGCCGACGTTCGACTGGTCGGAGAACGGCAGACGCAGCGCGGACCTGCCCTGCGGGCGACCGGCGACGGCACGTTCCAGATCAACCTGAACGATCCCGAAGTCATCGCCATGGTGACGCGCACCGGCGACCGCTTCGGCCAGTTCCAGGTCGCCGCCGACGTCGGCGGCAAGCCGCTGCTCAGCGAACCGGTCGCATGGACGCGGGCGTTCTTCACCGACACGCCGATCCGCTGCCTGATCCGGCTGACCAACGTCGTCGAACCGGCGGTCGCGGCGAGTGGCACCACGACCTGGCTCGAGCCCGACCGCATCGATCGCATCGAGATCGCCGACGTGACCCGGCCGGCGCTGGCCTTCGTCGCGCACCTCGGTTCGACGTCGTTGCCGTTGGTCGCCGATCGCGAGCGGGCGAAGTGGACCGTGGCGCTCGATGCCGAGCGGCGGGCGGCGTGGCAGCAGGCCGGGGTGCTGGAGATCGAGCAGCGCGATGGCGAGGATGTGACCGTGCCATTCACGCTCGCCGCGGTGCCCGATCGGCTCGAACTGCCGGCCGGCAAGGCGCAGATCACGGTGCGGCAGCGGCAAGCGCAACCGGTTCCCGGGTCGCGGGACGGAGTGCGCGTCGAGATCGACGACATCACCGGCGGTCAAACCGCAATGCGCGTGATCGCGCGAAACGGTCGCGTGCTGGCGGGCCCGCGGTCGCGACGGCAGGGCGAACGGCTGGAGTTCCGGCTCGGCACGACGGACTACGCGATCGTCGTCGCCAAGTTGAACAACCTGCTGATCGGCGAGGACTTCGCGGACCTCGAAGTGGTGCCGGTGGCGACGCTGGCGCCGGATCCGATCGCGCGGCTGCTCGAACGGATCGAACAGGGGGCGATCCGCTTCATCCGCGAGGGCAAGGAATACCCCGGCAACGAAGCGGCGGCGCACCTGCGGCAGAAGCTCGCGGCCCTGAAGCAGGCGCCGACGCTGGCTCAGTTCATCGACGAGGTGGCCAGCAAGTCCAGCGTCACCGGCAACGACTACCGCGTGCGGCTCGCCGACGGCAAGGAACTGAGCGCGCGCGACTGGCTGCGGCAGCAGGCGGCGACGATCGACGGTGGTGGTGCCACGAAGTGACGGTGAGCGAAGTCGGGCGCCAGGCCGCGAGCGCGCTCAGACGCCGCGCAGCAACTCACCGTCCTGCACGAACCGACCGTCCGCGACCAGCGCGGTGATCGCCCGTTCGAGCGCCGTTCGCGTGTTCGCCGACAACCGCGTCATGCCGAACAACTTCGCGGTCTCGCGCGCCAGATCCTCTGCTGACAGCGACCCGTGCTGCGCCAGCAGCCAGGCCATCGCGTTGCCGACCTCGACCAACGGCAGGTCGTCGACGTCGCGCAGCGCATCCTCGGCCTTCGGCACGCGGAACCCTGGCCATCCCGCGGGGTCCTGGTCGGCCCGCCACAACACCTCGCCCTGCCAGCGAACCTCGGCCGGCACGAACGTGCGGATCCGATCGCGCACCTTTTCGGTCAGCCGTGGAATCTGCCAGGCATCGGCCACGCGCCGGCACAGAACTCCGAACGCGACCGGCGCCTCGACGGTGATCACTTCCTGCACCTGCGCGCGCAACCGATCGTCGGCGCGACGCTCGCCGAACGCCGCCGGATTGCGCACTGCTTCCAGACGCGCACAGCGATAGGGCGGCATCTCATCCGCGGGTGCGGCCGCTTTCGACGGCCGCGGCGCCGCTTCGACGGTGGTCGCAGCGACCGCGGGCGCCCGCGCCGGGGCCGGCGGCGGCACTGGCAGATCCTGCAGCGCCCTCTGCACCGCGTCCTGCAGCCGCGTGATCTCGGCCGGCTGATCGAGCCACCAGTCGGTCGACCACACCCGATGCAGTCGCCAACCAAGGTTCTGCAGCACCGCGGCGCGCAGCCGATCGCGATCGCGGGCCGTCGCCGCGGCGTGGTAGCTGGCGCCATCGCACTCGACGCCGAGCAGGTAGCGACCGGGCGCCCGCGGATCGACGATCGCCAGGTCGATCCGATAGCCCGAACAGCCGACCTGCGGATGCACCTCGAAGCCGAGTTGCCGCAACGCCGCCGCCACCGCGCGTTCGAACGGCGACTCGACATCCCGGGTCGGATCCAGTGCGACCGCCTCGGCGATCGCGCGGGCACCGCGCTCGGCATAATCCAGGAACGCCCGCAGATGCCGCGCCCCCAGCGCCTGCGTCCGCTGCAGCTCGATCTGCTCGGCGCGCAGCGACGTGAACACGACCAGTTCGCGCCGCGCGCGCGTGATGGCGACGTTGAGCCGCCGTTCGCCGCCCTGCTGGTTCAGCGGGCCGAAGTGCATCCAGACCTTGCCGGCCTGATCGGGCCCGTAGCAGATCGAGAACAGGATCACATCGCGCTCGTCACCCTGCACGTTCTCGAGGTTCTTGACGAACACCGGTTCGGCGACGCCATTGCCGAAGAAGCGTTCGATCCCGGCGTGCTGCCGCCGTGCCAGGTCGAGCAGGTCCTCGATCAGCACCTGCTGCGCCGCCGAGAACGTCACGATGCCGAGGCTGTGCTGGCTGTGCGCCGGATCCTGCAAACGCCTGACCACGTCGGCCACCAGCGCCTCGGCTTCGATCCGGTTCTGCTGCGACCGACCGCGGTCGTAGATGCCGCCAGTCGGTTGCAGCCGCACGCCGAGCCCCGGCGCCTGCTGCTGCGGCGACGGGAAGGTCAGCAGCCGGTTGTCGTAGTAGTGGTGGTTCGAGAACGCGATCAGCGACTCATGCCGGCTGCGGTAGTGCCAGCGCAGGTACATCCGGTGCATGCCGGCGGCAGTGCACTCGTCGAGCACGCTCTCGAGTTCCTCGACCTCGTCGTCGGCGGGCAGCGCCTCGTCACCATCCTGGCGGTGGAAGAACGCCGTCGGCGGCAACTGCTTCGAATCGCCGACCACCACCAGCGAGCGCGCGCGGCCGATCGCGCCGACCGCATCCCAGACCGGCACCTGCGAGGCCTCGTCGAACACCACCAGGTCGAACGGCGGGAAGCGCTGGCCGAGATACTGCGCGACCGACAACGGACTCATCAGCAGGCATGGCGCCAGCCGCGAGATCAGATTCGGGATGCGGCCGAACAACTGGCGGACGGGCAGGTGCCGGCGCTGCTTCTTGCGTTCGCGCAGCAGGATCCCGAGCTCGCTGCTCGCCGCCTGGGTCGCCTGCAGCGCCGGCAACTGCGCGCACAACCGCGCGCGCACGACCTTGCCGGCGAGTTCGATCAGTTCCTGATCGAGACTGCGGAAGCGTGCGATCCTGCGCTCGTGGTCGAGGCCGCGGAAACGCGCCAGTTCGGGCTCCTGCGCGAACACCTGATCGACGAACACCTCCCAGAACGACCGATCGAACGCCGCCCGGACGTTCGCCGCCGTCACCGTGCCCATGAACAGCGCGTCGACCACCGGGCGCAGACCGGCGGCCTGCACGGCGTCGGCATCGCGGCGCAACGCGCACCAGTCGCGCAATCGCGGCAGCGCCGTGCGCCAGCCAGCCAGCCGGGCCTGCCAGCGCCCGAGGATGTCGGGCGCGGTCGGCGGCCCGACACACAGGTCCAGCTGCAGCTTCAGCACGCCATCGAGGGCCGCGAGGGCCTCGTTCCAGGCATGCAGCGCATTGGTCAGGGTCTGCAACTGCTCGCGCACCGGACCGGTGCTGGTCGCGGTGTCGGCGACCGTCAGCCAACGCTCGAGCCACGCGGCCGCTGTCACCGGGTCCGGTGCGAGCGCCGCCGCAACGGCGCGCAGTTGCTCGGCGCGTTCGACCAGCGCCGTCAACACCAGCCACGCCGGCGTCGCCTGCCACGCCGCACCGAACCACTGCCGACCGTCGGCATCGGCGGCATCGATCTGCTGCTGCAACGTGCGCGCCTCGACGGCGATCTGCAGGTCGGCAAACACCTGCGACCATGGCGGGAACTCGCCTTCGGCGGTGACCGGCAACAGCTCGGTCTTGACGCCGCGCAGCCGCCACCAGCGGATCGGCAGGAACGCGGCATGATGGCGCCGCACCGGCACCAGCAACGCCGGCACGTCCAGCGCCAGCAGCTCGCGGCGCCAGCGCGGCGACACCTGCGACCAGAGCTCGTCGCGTCGGCGGCCGGTCGCGATCAACGCCAGCGCCGCATCGCGGCGGGCCGGGAACCCGGCGCCGAGCGTCAGCGCCGCGGTCGGCGGCACGTGCTGCAGCAACACGGCCACCTGGCCGATCGTCGGCAGCATCGCGCGCGTCGGCAGCAGCTCGGACATGCCGAGCAGCGTGCGGACCGGGTTCCAGGCGGCAACCACCGCCGCCAGCCGGTCGGTAGCCGTCTGCAGCAGCGGCTCGAGTTCGCGCGGCAGCGCCGGAGCCCAATCGGCGCGACCGACGCCAAGCCACGGATGGCAAGGAATGTCGCCCAGCGGCGCCGCGGTCGCCGCCAGCGCATCGACCGCGACTTCGCAGCGCATCACGCGGGCGTCGTCGAGATCGGTCGGCAACCCGGACAGCCGCGGTGCCTCGCGCAGGCCGCACAGACGGGCCGTGGCCGCAAACAACGACAGTCCGGCGGCGCGCCCGGCGTGCAGGCGGTGCACGTGGGCATTCAGTTCGGCGCGCGCTTGTTGCAGTTCTTCGGCCCGTTGCGCCCACGCCGCGGGCTCGCGTTCACGCGCCAGGTCGATCGTGCGCCCCAGATGTTCGACGACATCCTTCTTGCCGCCCTTGTTGCCATGCAGATCCAGGCAGAACGGCGCCAGCCCGACATCCTGCAGGCGCTTCTGCACCACGGCCAACGCCGCGCGCTTCTCGGCGACGAACAGGACCCGCTGACCGGCGGCCAGGCACTGCGCGATCAGATTGGTGATCGTCTGCGACTTGCCGGTGCCCGGCGGCCCCTCCAGCACGAAGCTGCGGCCGTCGGCTGCGGCTGCGACCGCGCACAGTTGCGAGCTGTCGGCGTCCTTCGGGCACAACTGCGCGGCCGGGGCCAGCGCATCCAGCCGTGACGGCTCGGGCCAGTCGTCCTGCTGCGGCCAGGCCGCGCCCGGGGTCAGCACCAGGTGCTGCAAGAACGCGTTCTGCAGCAGTTCGGCCCGCCGTTCCTGCAGGTCCAGCCACATCAGGTGCTTGGTGAACGAGAAGAAGCCGAGGCTGCACGCCGGTTCCACTTCCCACCGGTCGATGCCGAGCACCGCGCGGCGGAACGCGTCGAGCACTGCGGCGACGTCGACGCCGTCCTCGGCCGCCAGCAGTTCGTCGACGCCGGGCACCGTCAGCGTGAAATCCGCCTGCAGCTTCTGCAGCAGCGTCTGGTTCAGCCGCACTTCTTCGTCGGCCAGCGCGATCTGGAAGCCCTCGGCCACCGACAACCGTTCGACCTGCACCGGCAACAACAGCAACGGCGCACGCCGCGGCTCTTTCGCCGTCGGCGCCTCGAACCAGCGCAGGAACCCGACCGCCAGATACAGCGGACTGACACCACTCTCTTCGGTCGAGGTACGGGCGTGCCGGAAGATCTCCAGCATCCGGTCATCGACTTCGTCGTCGTCGAGATCGGCGTGCAGCACGCGCCTCTGCAACTGCGCGCGCAGGAACGCCGCCTGCGGATCCTCACCGGCAACCTGCTGCAAACGCTCGCGGTCGCGCGGATCGTCGGCGTCGGCCACCGGCGGCCGACCATGCACGGCAAACGACTGGCCCTCCTGCAGCGCTTCGGCCCAGGCGACCACGTCGGGCACCAGCAGCGGAATCGTCTTCTTGCTGGCGGTCGCGGCGAGCAGGCGGTTGCGCAGCGTCAGATCCAGCAAGCGGCGCTGCCAGCGCGCCAACCGGTCCTCGGCCGCCTTCTCGGCGGCTGGCAACGGCGGCGGTGCGGGCACCGGCACCACCGGCGATGTCGTCGCCGCCGTCGCCACGCCGACCGGCATCGGCGCCGCGGCATCGTAAGCCGCGGTGCGCAGTGGCAACGGCCGCAGGTGCGCGCGCCGCGCCGCCGCCAGATCGAGCGCGAACACGAACTTCGCCCCGACCGCGACCTGCCGGGCGCCCGCCGCCAGCGCCTGTTCGAACGTCTGCTGCTGCGTCCGACAGACGCCGGTGCACTCGAACAGCAGCAATTCGCCGAGCTCGAGCCGCTTGCGCAACCGCAGCGGATCCTCGACGGTAGGCTCGCCGCCACTCGCTTCCTGCGGCCAGACCCCGGCGATCGCGTGGCCCTCGGCAACGACGATCAGCGCATGCAATCCGGCCTGCTCGAGCGCGCCGGCCAGCAACAGCGCGAGGTCGAGGCAGGTGCCCATGCCGTCGGCGAACACCTGTTCGGGCGTGCGGACCTTCTGGCCGTGCTGTTCGAAGCTGGCCGGCGGATTGACGTAGGTCAGCCCGCGCGTTTGCACCGCTTCGAAGATCGCCTGCGCCATCGCCCGCACGCGCCCTGGATCGCGCCCCTGGTAGCCCTCGAGGCTGGCGCGGCCGGTGGCCCGCTCGAGCCGGGCACTCGCCTCGCGCAACAGGGGCCCGAACACCGGGTGGTTGGGCAGCACGAACGCCGCCAGCAGCGCCGGCAGGGACGCGGCACCGGGCCATTCGTTGTAGGCCAGCACCTCGAGCGCCCGTTCGCAGCGCGCGATCTCCTGGCCACCGGCGGTGACGACGATCCGCAGCAGGCCGGCCTGCCGTTCGGTGGCATTGGCCAGCACGTCCGGGCGCAGGACCGGATCGATCTGCGTCAGATGGAACGTGCTGCCCGGCAGGATCGCGGCGACAGTCGCCGACCACGGGGCACAGAGCCCGGGCTCGACCGTCAGCGTGCAGCGCAGGTCGCGCAGGTCGGCGGTGCCGGTATTGGTCAGGCCGATGAGCTGCACGAACGGCAGAGCGTTCTGTTGCATTGCCTGACACAGGCGGCGGTCGTGGACGACGTCGATGCGGAGCGGCAAGGACACCACACGAGCGTAGTCGGCATGTCGCCGCCGCGCCGCAGGAACTCTGACCGGGCCGCACCCGGAATTGCGGCCGCGGCATGCCCCCGTCCCCCCTCTGGTTCGGTATGGGCAACCCACCAACCACTCATCCCGACTCTTCCCGCAACCCGCACGGCGCCCTGTTCCGCACCGTGTTCCGCGATCCGGCGCAGGCCGGCCCGCTGCTGCAGAGCCAGTTGCCGGAAGAACTCGCGGCCGGGATCGACTGGCCGACGCTGCGGCATCTGGACGGCTCGTTCCTCGCCGCTGCCGACGAGCGGCAGGGCTTCGCCGACCTGATCTTCGCCGTGACCATCGACGGCCGCGACGGCTTCGTCTATCTGCTGCTGGACATGGTCCGCGACGATCGTGCGATCCATCGGCTGGTCGCCGACGGCGCCGCCGCGCTGCTCGACCGTTGGGCGAAGGACCATCCCGGCGCCACCGTGCTGCCGCAGATCGTTCCGTATGTGGTACGGGTCTGAGCCGCCCTCTGCCGCGCCATGCGGCAGTCCGCGCCCTTCACATGCCGACCCGCAGCAGTGCCGCGTTGCTGACCGTGG
Source organism: Planctomycetota bacterium (assembly GCA_016713175.1). Taxonomy (GTDB): domain Bacteria; phylum Planctomycetota; class UBA1135; order UBA1135; family UBA2386; genus JADJPQ01. The sequence continues at coordinate 963,766 of JADJPQ010000001.1, read as the reverse complement.
CCCCGAGCGCGTTGCCGGCGGCCGGATCGAGCACCATTGCCTGCTGGAACAACCGGGTGCCAAGCAGCAGCCGCTCGCCCGGGATCGCGATCGGCAGGTCGGCATTGCCGTTCTGTGCGGCCAGCAGCAGCGAGCCATCCGGGCTGGCATGCACCAAACAGCCCGGCGCACCGAACGGCGCCAGATCCGCCGGCAGCGGCGTGCCGTTCCAGACGCGGTCGCTGAGGCCAAACGCCAACAGCGCGAAGCCGGGCAACGGCACGTTGCCGACCCGCACGGTCAACACGCTGCCGATCGCCGGTCGTGACGGCGCCAAGGCCGCCAGGGTCGGCGTGCCCGCCGAACCGGCGCAACCCGTTCCGTACGGCGTGTACGCCGGCGTCAGGCCGTAGCGGATCACCTCGACCTCGGCGAGCGACAACACCTCCTCGAACGATGTGCCCGGCCCGAGCAACGCCACCTGCACCGCGGTGGCGGACGTGCCAGCTGGCAACGCGACGACCTCGGGAACGCCGACCGCCACGGCGCCGCCGGTCGTGTAGTAGTCCTGCCCGAACACCTCGGTCGGCCCATCGAACACCGACAACCGGAAGTTGGACAACCGGTTGTTGCAGCAATCGACCCGGTTCCACAGCCGGATCTCGTTCACGTCCGTGCGCCACGCGAGGTCGACGCGCCACCAGGCGCCCGGGCCCGGCAACGTGTGCGACACCGAACCCAGCGACCAGAAGCCATCGGTGTTGCGATCGATCGCCCGCACGGCGATGCCGGCCGGACTGTGGTCGCTCGATTGGGTCGCGATGCCGAACGGTGCCAGGTTCACCTCGGGCTGCGCGCCGTACTGCAGGATCTGCACCTCCGCCAGCGACAACACCTGTTCGCCGGTCCGGCCCGGGCCGAGCGTCGTGATCCGCAGGCGATCGAGCGGAATGCCGCCGCCCGCCAGCGGGAAGCGCAAGCCGCCGGACGGCACTTCGCCGCTCAGCGTGAAGAAGTCCTGCGTGAACAGGGTCTGTGCGGCCAGGAAGGCCTCGACGCGGAAGTTCGCCAGCCGGCCGCGACAGCAGTCGCTGCGGCCGAAGATCACTACTTCGTCGGCGACCTGTACGGTCGGCAACACGACCTCCCACCACTCGGTGGCCCCGGCGTTCGCAGTGTGCGAGATCGAACCGCCTCCCCAGTTGCTGTTGCGGCTGCCATCGATCGCGCGCGGCGCCAGGCCACCGAACGCAGTGGTCGATTGACTGGCCGTGCCGGTCAGGGCGTGATTGATGTCCTGGGCATGCAGCCCTGCGACCAGGGCGACGGTGACGGGGAGAGTGCGCATGCTGGCTAGTGAAATGGACCCTGCAGGAACATCAAGTCCCGGCTACCTTGCGAAACATGGGCTCCCGGTTCGTCCTGGCGATCGTACTCATCGTCGCCGCCATTGCTGGCCTCGCCATCCTGCACACCGCTGGCCTGCCCGCGGATCACCTGAAGAAGCACCTGGTGATCGACGACGCGATCTACTACCTGCAGCCAGCGCGGAACCTCCTGGCCGGCGCCGGTTACTCCCTGGATGGGCGCCACATCACCAACGGCGTGCAACCGCTCTGGGCCATGATGGTGACCGGTCTGGCCTGGTGTTTCCCGGATCCCGTCGCCGCGATCCGGGCGATGATCGCCGTGTCCGGCGGTGCCTGGCTCGTCGCTGGCTGCCTGCTGTTCTCGCTGCTGCGCCGGATGCATCCACTGGCCGGCCTGGTCGCGTTCCTGGCCTGGACGATGGCCGGCTTCGAGATGCGCTGGACGCTGATGGGCATGGACAACGGCACCCACGGCCTGGTGACGGTGTTGCTGCTGCATGCCGCGGCGCAGTTCGCCGCCACCGAGCCGACCGCGCCCGAATGGCGCCGGCGGACCGGCTGGCTCGGCGGTGCGGCCGCCGCGCACGCGCTGTGTCGCACCGAGAACGCCCTGCTGGCAGCACTGCTCGGGATCTGGGTGTGGTCGCGCGCCCGCCGGGGCACCACCTGGCGCCGCGGACTGCCGCACACCTGGCCGTACGTGCTGCCGCTGGTCGTGCTCGGCTGCAGCTGGTTGGCGTTCGTCCGCCTCTACTCCGGCGAGTGGGTCCCGATCGCCGGCACGGTCAAGGCCTGGATGAACAGCGGCGCGATGCCGTTGCCAACCGCACTCGGCAACCACCTGCTGCAGGTCGCCTGGATCGCGCTTGGCAGTGTCGCGGTCGCCATCGGCGAACACGTGTTGCCGCGACTCCAACGCTTGCCGGAGCGCAGCGAAGTGGCGACGCTGGTCGCGCTGTGCCTGCTCCCGGCGCTGCCGCCGCTGGTGTCTCGGCTGCTGGCGCCGCGTCGTCCCTGGCCGCCGATGGCGCCGGCGTACGCGGCGCTGACGGTGTTCGTGCTGTGCCATCTGCTGCTGCTGTCGCTGGTGCTCGCCGATCTGACCAGCTATTCGACCTGGTACTTCGTCAGCGAAGTGACCCTGGTGTGCCTCTGCCTCGGCGGCATCGTCGGGCCGCTGCGCCGCTGGTGGCAATGGCTGCTCGCAGTGCCGCTACTGACCGTTCTGGGTGGCACGCTGATGGCGCGCATGCCGAGCTGGTTCCACGCCCCGGTGACGCGCGTCACCGAACCGTTCGTCGACCTCGGCCGCTGGATCCAGGACTGGCTGCCGCCCGGCAGCACCGTTGGTGCGTTCGCCGCCGGCTACGTGGCACTCGAAGCCAGCAGCCACACCGTGATCAACCTGGACGGCCTGATCAACGATGGCCGCTTTGCGCGCGAGTATCTGATGCGGCGCCGTATCGCCGACTACTGCCGCGACGAACAGATCCACTACATCGTCGACAACATGCCGGCCATGGTGTGGCGCAACCTGCTGCAACTGGACGCGAACGCACTGCCGGCCGGCCTGCGCCCGCTGCTGTGCTGGCCGACGGCGCCAGGGCGCGCTGCGGCGGTGCTCGCGCGCAGCGACGTCGGTCCGGTCGCGCCCGCCCACCCGCTGGGTGCCGCCTGCTGGCGCGCGCTGGTCACGGGTGACCTGCAGACCCGCCCGGCGAACCAACCGGTCCCGCCCGAGGCACGCATCGTCGCGACGATGCTGCAAGCATGGGATGCCCAGGTCGTGCACGTGCTGGCGCCGCAACGCGAAGCGGCGGCGACGCTGGATGCCGCCGGCCTCGCGCGCCTGCAGCGCCGTCACGAGCCATTCGGCGACATCGTGACCGTGGTGGCCGCGGAACCGGTGCCCGCCACTGCCGGACAGAAGGGCCTGGTCCGGATCTACCTGCGCGCGGGCGCCAGCCCGGCGAGCAATCACACGCTGTCGCTGCGGCTCGCGATCGGCGACACCGCGAACGACCGGCCCTGGCTCGAACAGGAGGACCGGGTTGCGCTCGGCACCGTCGCCGCCGGCACCTGGCTGCCGGGCGAACTGCTGTGCCACACCTTCGTCTTCGATCTGCCTGCGGCGGTACCCACCGGCAACCACGAACTCCGCCTCCGCATCCGCGACGCCACCGACTGGCTGCCGGCACCCGGCGGCGAACCGGCGCTGGCGCTGCCACCGCTGCGCATCCAGCGCTGACGGACGGTTGTTCCCGCTGCCGCCGCCGGCATAGTCGCGGCCATGGCATCCGATTCCGGCCCGCGAATGTCGCTGGACAAGGGCAACATCTCCGTGCTGCTGCTCGAGGGCGTCCACGATCGCGCCGCCGAGATGTTCGTCGCCGACGGCTACACACAGGTCATGAGGCACGCCAAGGCGCTGCCACCGGACCAGCTCACCGACGCCCTTGCCAGCGTGCACATTCTCGGCATCCGCTCGCGCACGCAGATCACCGAACAGATCCTGACGACGGCGCCGAAGCTGATGGCGATCGGCTGCTTCTGCATCGGCACCGACCAGGTCGACCTGGCGGCGGCCCGCCGCCGCGGCATCCCGGTGTTCAACGCGCCGTTCTCCAACACCCGCAGCGTCGCCGAACTGGTGCTGGCCGAGATCATCCTGCTGTTGCGCGGCATTCCGCACAAGAACGCCGCCACCCACCGCGGCGAGTGGATCAAATCGGCCACCGGCGCACGCGAAGCGCGTGGCAAGACCCTCGGCATCATCGGCTACGGCCACATCGGTACGCAGGTCGGGCTGCTCGCCGAAGCACTCGGCATGCAGGTCGTGTTCTACGACATCGTCACCAAGCTGGCGCTCGGCAATGCGACGGCCGTACGGTCACTCGAGGCGCTGCTCGACGTCGCCGACATCGTCACGCTGCATGTGCCGGAGACACCGCAGACCCGCTGGCTGATCGGTCGCGACCAGATCGCGAAGATGAAACCCGGCACCGCGCTGATCAATGCCGCGCGCGGCACGGTCGTCGACCTCGAGGCGGTCGCGGCGGCGCTCGACTCCGGCCACCTCGCCGGCGTCGCGATCGACGTGTTCCCGAAGGAACCACAGTCCAACGACGAACGCTTCGAGTCACCGCTGCTGCGCTTCGACCAGGCGATCCTGACCCCGCATGTCGGCGGCAGCACGCTGGAAGCCCAGCAGAACATCGGCGGCGAAGTCGCCGAGAAGATGCTGCGCTACAGCAACAACGGCTCGACGCTGTCGGCCGTCAACTTCCCGGAAGTGTCGCTGCCCGAACACATCGGCAAACATCGGCTGCTGCACATCCACCGGAACCAGCCGGGCATGCTGTCGCAGGTCAACGACGTGTTCTCGCGGCATCGGGTCAACGTCGCGGCGCAGTATCTGCAGACCGACGCGGAGATCGGCTACGTCGTCATCGACGTCGATCCGACCGATCGCGGCGACACCCGGACGCTGCAGCGCGAACTGGACGGCATCGCGGGCACCGTCCGGACCCGGCTGCTGTACTGAGACCGACCAGGTGCCCACCGGGTCGTCGGGCCGGTTACGCTGTGGGCGCAGCCAACCCAGGGTGTCATGCTCAGAACCGCCGAACGCCTTGCCACCTGCCTGTTCATCCTGCCTTGGTGCGTCGGCGGCGATTCGGCCACCTTCACGACGATCGAGTAGCCATGCCCGCGCCGATCCTCGCCCGGCCGACCGCCGCCGACCACGCGCCGTACTACGGCCGCTACCTCGCGCCGGTGCCACCAGGAGACCTGCTGACGATCCTGCACACCCAGATCGGCGAACTGCAGACGCTGCTGGCGATCGACGAAGCGCGTTCGCGATCCGCGCCAGCTCCCGATCGCTGGTCGATCCGCGAAGTGGTCGGCCACCTCGCCGACGTCGAACGGATCCTCGCCTACCGCGCCCTGTCGTTCGCCCGCGGCGATCGCGCCCCGCTGCCCGGCTTCGAGCAAGCGGAGTGGAACCCGTTCGGACGATTCCACGAACGACCGCTGCCCGACCTGCTCGCCGAATGGACGATCGCCCGGCAGGCCACGATTGCGCTGGCGCGCGGTCTGCCGGCCGAAGCGCTGGCGCGTCGCGGCATCGCCAGTGACGTCGAGTTCACCGTGCTTGCGCTGCTGACGATCCTGCCGGGGCACCTGGCCCATCACCTGGCGCTGTTGCGGCGGGACTGGTTGGCCGCACCGGGCTGAAGCGAGGTGTCCTCATCGGGCCGCCACCGACGCCGGGTCCGGCTCGCGGCAACGCCGCCGCCTACCCGCGCGGTGGCGTTTCGTAGCGCATCGCCCCGATGTCATTGCCCTCGGTATCGAGGAACCGGATCATCTCCCCCGCGGTCGGGATCACCGCCTTCGGCATGATCACCTTGCCGCCGTGCCTGGCGACCAGCCTGGCGATCGCGTCGACGTCGAGCACCGCGAACGTCGGCTCGAGCCCGTTCAACCCGGTGCCCGTGCGCGGGGCCTGCCGGGCGTGCATCAGCCCCAAGACGCCGGGGTTCTGATCCGGACCGGTCTGGATCAGGTAGAAGCCAGGGCCGACGCGAATCCTCGACCACCCGGGCAAACCCGATGACATCGAGGTCATGGCAGGCGGCATCGGGATCAGCAGCCGGACCCTCGAACGTCGGTTCCGCGGCGAGACCGGCATGAGCTTTGGGGCGTGGCGAAGGCACGCCCGCATGCAGTTCGCCTTGCGCGGCCTCGCCGAAGGCCAGCCGATCGATGCCGTCGCCAGGGCCACGGGCTACGATAGCGCTTCGGCCTTCATCGCCGCGTTCGCGACCGTCTTCGGAATCAGCCCGGGCCGGTTCTTCCGCAGCGCTGCCGAGCCGACCGCCAAGTCGAGAACGCTATGATCCCGCCGATGCAGAAGCCCCTCGCCTTGATGATGCTGCTCGGCGTGCCACTCGGCGCGCAGAACATCCTGCGCGTCGGCGCGGGCGGGTTCGCGGAAATTCGCGATGCGATCACCGCCGCTGCCCCGAACGACATCGTCGAAGTCGCACCCGGCAACTACCAGGCGTTCGTGCTCGACAAGCCGCTGGTCATCACGGCGCTCCCCGCGCCGGCCGGCCAGATCGTGCAGGTCCTTGGCACGGGGATGATGACCACCTCGGTCACCGAGCTGCGGCCGCCGGATGGAACCCGCGCGTTCGTGACCAACATCCACTTCCGCAATCCTTGGTTCTACTGGAAGCACGCGGTCCGGGTCACCCGCGGCACCGTCTGCTTCGAGGAGTGCACTCTGGAGGCCGCCCACGATTCGCCGGAACCAGGGCTGCGCGTGCTGAACGCAAAAGCGCACCTGCGTCACTGCCTGGTGCAGGGCCCACGCAGTCTGACCGGAACCCCACCGACGATCCACGCCGACAACAGCGCCTTGTTCCTCGTCGATTGCTTCGTGCGCGGCGGAGATCTTGCGCACAAGGCATCGTCCCATGGCGGCAACGGCATCCACGTCACGGACTCGAGCCTGCACCTGGTGCGCACGGACGTGATCGCCGGCAGCAGCAACGGCATTGCCTGCATCTCCAACTGGCAGGGTGGTCACGGCGTGCTGCTGCAGGGCACCAGTCCGGCGTGGCTTGCGGACTGCACCGTGCGCGGCGGCGACGGCTCCTGCCGGGCCGGCGGCGATGCCCTGCGCAACCTGGGCACGGTGCCGTCGCAGCTCGCGCGCACGACGCTGACGGCGGGCACGGGCACACCGCCAGGGGCCTCGAGTTCTGGTCCGACCCTGGCGGCGCCATTGCTCGGGCTCACCGGGGGCACCGTCGGGCTCGTCCGCGGCCAACCGTGGACGGTCAACTACCGCACCGAGCCTTCCTGGCCGATCGCGATCCTGCTCGGGGACGATGTGTTCGCGCAGACCTCGCCGTTGGTCGCCGAACACCTGTTGCTGCCGCTGCCCCGTGCGACGCTGTTCGCGATGCTGGTGGCCGATGGCAATGGCGCTGCGCAGCTCCAGGTGGCCGTGCCGTCACTGGCCGTCCTGCAGCACCAGCGCGTCTTCGCGCAGGCGTTCAGCGGCCCGAGTCTGCCGGCGCGAACGCAGCCGGCCCTGGGTGGCGTGATCCGCTGACGATGCGCAAGGCGCGAGTCAGCGCGCGAACTCGCCCGCCCGCGACGTCATCCCGTTGGAGCTCGACTCGTTCGGCAGCGAACACTCGCAGCGCCGTGCCGCCGCCGACGATCAGGCTCCCGACCACCGTTCGATCAGGTTGAGCAGCTCGGTGCGTTGGGGATGGTCGGGCTCCAGGTCCAGCACCATGCGCCACTGCACCACCGCCTGCGCGTACTTGCGCACCTCCTGGAACGCGTTGCCCAGCTTCAGGTGCAGCGCCGCCGTGCGCGGACTCTCCGCGACCGCCCTGCCCAGGTAGTCGATGTACTCGTCGAGCTTGCCGGTCTGGTTGTAGTGGTCCGCCACCTTCTGGTAGGCCACCACCAGGCTGGCGCGGTACGCCGCCGGATCGCGCCGGATCGCCTCGCCGAGCAGCCGCAGGTAGTCGTCGAAGGCGCCGAGCCCGAACGCCGCCTGCGCGAAGTAGAAGTAGAACAGCGCCTGATCCGCCTCGGGCACCTTCGGCTCGATCGCGACGAACAGCGCGTGGGCCTGGTCGAAGCGCTGTGCGTTCAGGTAGATGTTGGCGCGCAGCACGTGGATGTCGGGGCGGTCGTCGAGGCCGCCGTCGATCGCCTTGGCCACCTGCCAGATCGCCGACGCCACGGGTGCGGTCAGGAACGTGTCGGCGCGGCCCGGCACCGGCTCGATCAGGAACCGGTCGCGGTGGATGGTGCCCGCCTTGCCTGCCTTCACTTCGGTCTGCTCGATGTGGCCGAAGTAGTTGCGCAGGTTGAAGTACGCCGAGGCCAGCTTGTAGTGCAGCACCGGGCTGTCGAGACCCAGCGCCAAGGCCGAGCCATAGGCGTCCGCAGCCAGCGCGAACGAGTTCTCCTGCAGGTACAGGTTCCCGAGCTGGTAGTGGTCGACCGGGCTCTTCGGGTTGAGCGCGACCGCCTGCTGGTAGTAGCGGCGGGCCTGCGGTGTCTTGTCCAGGTTGTAGGCCGCCTCCGCCAGCAGGTGGTAGGTCGGGTAGTCGTGGCGGTACTTGAGCAGCGGTTCGAGCACCGTCAGGATCGCCTGCCATTCCTTGCGACCGGCGAAGATCTCGGCCAGCGCCTGACCGGCCTCGACGTGGTCGGGTGACACGGTGAGGATGTGCCGCAGCAGCGGTTCGGCCTCCGTGTCCTGCCCGGCGTAGCGGTAGGCCTTGGCCAGATACAGGCGCCACGCGGTCTTGGTGCCGTCCGCGTCGGTGCGCACGGCTTTTTGCAGCAGGTCGATCGCGCTCGGGTAGTTGCCGAGGAACAGGGCGTCGCGACCCTGCTGGAACAGATCGTCGCCGGTGGGTTCCTGCGCGGGAGCCGCGGTCGCGAGCCACAGGGCGCAGCCGATGGCCGAGGCGGCGCGGAGCCAGCCGGTGCGGGCGGGGTCGGGTTGTCTGGTCACGGTGGCAGTCCTCACAGCCGGTAGGTCTTGATCCACTGGATCTGTTCGCGGGCCTTGTCGATCCGCGGACCGCTCGGGAAGTTGTTGATGTAGTTGGTGTACGCGTCCATGGCGTTGACCCAGTTGCCGAGCTGCTCGTGGTTCTCGGCGATGGCGATCTGCGCGTCGCCCGCCTTCGGGCTGCGCCGGTAGTTGCGCAGGAACGCCTCGTAGGCCTCGACGGCCTCCTTGTGCTTGTGCGCCTGCTCGTGGTACTGGGCGATCTGCCAGCTGGCGTCCTCCGCCACCGCCGTGCCACTGAACTGCCGCACGATCTCCAGCCAGGTGGCCAGCGCCGCGTCGACGTCCTTGAGCAGGTCGTGCTGGATCTTCGCCATCGCCAGCAAGGCGTCGCCGGCCTTGTCACCGCCGGCCTTGCCCGACGCGGTGGCGTAGGCCTGCACGGCGCGACGCAGCGCGGCGTCGACCTTGTCCTGGCGGTCGGCGAACTCGGTCGCGGTCAACGTGGCGGCTTCCTGTTCGGCCCACTGCGCGAAGTTGCCGACGTTGGCGTTCAGGAAGAACCCCTGGTAGGCGGCGTTCGAGGCCTCCTCCCGTTCGGCAGCCGCGACCTGGCCCTGTTGCTTGAGCTCGGCGATGCGGCCGCCGCGGCCGAGGCTCTGCCGCCGGCGTTCGTCCTGGGCCAACGAGAAGGCGCGCTTCTGCGCCGACTCCTTGGCCTTCTCGACGCTCTGCGCGCGGGTGACCGACGTCAGTGCGCTGGCCTCCTCCTCGAAGCTGCGACCCACGAGGTACAGCGCGTCGTCGGCGAGCGGGCTGCCCGGGTAGTCGCTGGCCAGGGCCATCAACGCCGTGCGCGCACGCTCGGTGTTGCCGAGCGACAGCTGGGTCGCGCCCACCTCGTACAGCGCGTCGTCGGCCAGGTGGCTGTCGGGCCAGCGGTCCTTCACGCGGCCGAACTCGATGATCGCCTTGACCGGGTTGGCGAGCCGCTCGCGCACGATGGCCGCGATCTGGAACTGGGCGTCGAACGCCTTGCGCTGGCCTTGCTCGTCGACGACCTTCTGGTAGCGCTCGAGGTCCTTGAGGATCGCGATCCGGTTGTTCGCCTCGCCGCTCTGGTCGTCCTTCGGATACAGCCGGATGAAGTCGCGGTAGGCATCGATCGCCTCGCTCCAGCGGCTCAGGTTGATCACGCACTCGGCGATCGACCAGCGTGCCGCCTTCACGTGCTCGGACCGCGGATGGTCGCTCAGCACCCGCCGATAGGCGGCGATCGCGTCCTCCCAGGCCTCGTTGGTCTGGTGGATGTTGCCCAACAGGGTCAGTGCCTGGTCGGCATTGGCATGGGTGGGGAAGCTGTCGACGAACGTCTCCAGCACGAACAGGGCCTCGACCCAGCGGCGCTGCCCCTGGAGCTGCAGACCGATCTGCAGGATCGCGTCCTGCAGCTGCTGGTCCTGGCCGCCGCGGGCGAAGTTCAGCTCCTGGTAGGCTTCGGCCGCGCGCAGTGGCTGGGCCTGCTGCTGGTAGAGCTGGGCGATGCGCAGTTGCGCCGGATCCGCGCGCGGATGGGTCGGGTAGCGCACCGTCAGGTCGTCGAGCACCTGGATCGCCTCGTCGAGGAACGCGCGACCGACCAGTTCGTCGGTGAGATTCCAGAGCATCTCCGGGATCTGGCCGATGTCGGGGTGGTCGTGGCAGGTGGCCGCCACCCGCTGCAGTTCGCGGCTGGCCCGCACGTACTGGCCGCGCGCGAGGGTCGGACTGAAGGCCGCCACCACCTGGGCCTGGGTCCACCAGCTGCGGGCGACGTCCCACTGGGCCTGATGCACGAGTTCCCGCTGGCGCGCGAACTCGTCGACGATGCGGCCCAGAGCCGCGCGCGCGACGTCGAAGCGCTCGCCGACCGTGACCAGCATCTCCTGCACACTGCTGCGGGGTTCCACCGGCGCGGCGGCCAGGGCCAGCCAGTCGCGCGCGATCGCCAGGCGCAACTGCGGCAGGGACCGGTCGTCGGGCTGATCCTGCAGGAAGCGCTCGGCCAGGCGCGCCGCATCGTGCCACTGCGCGAGGCTGCGCCAGTGGTCCACCATGACCAGGATCTCGGATCGGGCCTGCGTGGCGGTCGCGTTGTCCGGGTGGCTGCGCAGGATGCCGAGGAACACCTGATAGGCGGCGTCGATGGAGGCCCGCAGGCGCGCCAGTTCGGCTGCGGTCAGGGCCGGCGGCTGCGTGTCCTGCTGCCCGGGCACGAGCCGCGCCTGGACCTGGTCGCGCAGCATCGCGACTGCCGCGGCCTGGTTGGCTTCCTGGCGGCGGATCGTCTGCAGCACGTCGTCGCCGGCGTCGAACCTCGGCTGCGCTGCGGCAGGAGTTCCCTCCGGCCTGGTGGCGCCGCCCAGGAACAGGACGCTGCGGAAGGCCTCGGTCACTTCCGCCTTCTTGGCATCCGGGTCCGCCGGTGCCGGCTCGGATTGCGGCGGCCGGGCCCCCAGCAGCATCGCCTGCAGGACTGCCCGAACGTGGTCCGCCATGCTCGGCCCCAGCTTGCAGAGGCCACTGGCGAACGCCAGTTGTTCCGGGTGCTCGAGCGCGAGTCCCGCCGCCAGCAGGTCGGTGTAGATCGAATCCGCGACCTCCCACGCGCCGACCCGCGCATATTCCAGGCCGATCGCCATGATGCCGGCCAGAGCGTCTCCGACCAGGACGCTGCCCGGGTGGCCGACCAGGAACTCCCGGTACGCAGCCACCGCGGCGGCGAACTGCTCGCTGAGCCGTGGCGGTGGCGGCGCGTCGGGGGCCTGCTGCACCAACTGCTCGGCCAGCGCCTTGCGCGCCTCGGCATCCAGCGCGCGGGCGCGGCCGAGACTCGCGCGCTGGGCAGCGCTCGAGCCGCCGGGATCGGCCTGGGCGGTGAGCGGGATGCGTTGCGCGGCCGCCGCGAACTCGCCGAGCACCTGGGCGGCCGGCGGGAAGGCGCCATGCTGCTCGAAGGTGCGGGCGATCTGCAGGATGCCGTCGACGGCGTGTGGGGCCAGGGTGCTGCTCGGGTGCGCCTTCAGGAAGCCGAGGTAGCCATCCAGGCCGATCCGGAACGCCGGGGTGACTTCGATCCGGCGCTGGCCATCGTGGCGCGCGAGGCGTCGGGACAGTTCGAGCACGGCGAGCTCGGTCTGCAGTCGGGCCCGCTGCAGCTCCGCGTACTCGTCGGCCGGGGCCACCGCCCGGTCGGCACGCACCTGCAACGCCTGCTCGGCGATGTCGAAGTACTGCAGGGCACGGTAGTGGTCGACGATCCCGTCCCACGTCCCGCGGACTTCGGCGGCGAAGGACTCGGCCGTGCCTTCCTGCAGCAGGTAGAGCTGTTGCAGGGCCCTGGCCAGGCGCGGATCGAGCTGCCGCGGCACGGCCAGACCGACGGCCTGCAGCCGCTGGTGTTCGCGCTGCACCTCGGTGCCCCACAGCCGCGCGATCTCGAGTTCGACCCGCCGCTGCTCGGTCGCCGGCAGCGACGGCAGCAGCAGCCGCCAACTCTGCTCGGCCAGCGCGAAGTGGCCGTGTTCGATCCAGCGCTGCAAGTGCGCGCCGAGCCACTGCCGCGCCGAGGTCGCCATCGCGGTCGAACGCTGGGCACGCTGGCCCAAGGCCGCCACCAGTTGCCGCTGGCGGTCACCCAACCCGGCGTTGGCGGCGTCGGCACCCCGTTGCACGTTCTGCAGGAACTCCGCCTGCGTCAGTTCCGCCAGCAGCTCCACCTGCAACAGGGTTGCCGCCTGCCAGTGGTCGTGCAGTTCGGGCAGCGCCAGCAGCCTGGCCAGGACCGTCAGCGCGGCTGCAGCCGACTTGGGTTGCAGCTCGCGCACGATCTGCAGGACCGTCGTGACCGCGCGGTCCCTCGGCTTGCCCTGCGCCGATGCGACGATGGGCAGCGCGATGTCGGCGGCCCACGCCGATGGTGCGCGCGGCTGCGTCACCGGCTCCGGCCAGGGGATCGCGGCAGCCAGCCCCTGCGCCCGTTCGGCCAGCATTGCCTGCTCCTCCCACGCGGGCTGCGAAGGGAACTCGCGCACGATCGTGGCGAACGTCTGCAGCGCCGCCGCGAGCGGTTCGGGAACCTCGACCCCGGTCCATCCGCCGGCTTCCGCCCGCCTGGTCAGGTCCACGAACGCCAGGTTCACCTGGTGTTGCGCCATCGCGCCAAGGGCCAGGCGGCGTCCGGATTGCGACAACGGTTGCTGCAGCAACAGGGCGACACCGTCGACGGCGGCCTGGAAGGCGCCGTTGTGGCCGTAGTGGCTCTGCACGAACTCCAACAGCCGCTCGGTCAACTGCAGGCCGGCCCGGGGCCCCGCCACCTCGAAGATCGATCGGGCCGCGCTGAACGCCGACTTCACGGCTTCGTCGAGGACGGTCGAGGCCCGGGGCGCCTCGCCGCGTTCGACGGTGGCCAGCCATGCCTCGACCAGCGACTGCCTGGCCCGACCCAGGCGAGGATGGCCGGCGTGCGCGTCGATCCAGCGCGCCAGCGCGATGGCGCCCTCGGCGCCCGGCGTCTGTCCGAGTTGCCAGGTCAGGATCGCCAGTTCGGCATCCACGGCCGCCGCTGTACCGGCGTGGTCGGCGAGCACCGAGCGGAGGGTCTGCAACCCCGCCACCGGGTCCTGCGACTGGAGGCCGGCGCGTCCGAGCAGCACCAGGCTCGCCGGGGCCCGGGACGCCTCGGCATCGGCGGCCTGCAGTTCGCGCAGGATCGCCAGGGCCGCAGCCGGTTCGACGCGTTCGATCTCGATCTCGGCCTGCAGCTGCCGGACGCGCGAACGCTGACCGGTGCTCAGGGCGCGATCACGCAGCAGCCTGCCACACTCGTCCGCCGCGGCGACCAGCAGGCCGTCCTGCACCAGGACCTCGACCAGCCGCGTCCGGGCGCCGACGTCCTGCGATCCGCCGCGCAGTGCTGCGATCATCCGGGTGGCGTAGGGTTCGTCGGGAGCCAGGCGCAGGGTCGTGGTCCACGCGGCCAACGCGGCATCGAGATCACCCAGCTGGTAGTGCGCCCGACCGAGCCAGAGGAACACCTCCGGGTTGCGCGAGTCGGTCAGCGCGGCCTGGATCAGCAGGTCCCGGGCCGGAGCGAACTCGCCCTTGTCGTAGTGGACCCGGGCCTCCTGGAACGCCTTCTGGGCGTCGGCCTGGGCCATGGCGCCGGTGGCAGCGAGGGGAACGGCGAACAGGAAGGCCAGGGAGCGGGCGGCCAGGGCGGCCGCGGTGGAGTCGTGCGTCATTGACTGGTCGGGGTCGGCGAACAGAGTGTCGACGGCTCGGCGGGGGCGGAGTTCCCGGGAGGTGCACTCGGTCACGACCCGCCGGCGTCCTGGGACGTTGCAGTGTCGCCGGACTCGTCGCGACGGTGGCCGGAGTTCCGGCGGACTTTCGCCTGCTTCAGATGTCGCCGGCCCGTTGTGGGTGGAACCGACCCGCACACCGGCAACGAACCTCGTCTCGAGCAGGCCGCTGCCGTACCCGCAGCGGTGCGATCTGGCATTCGACGAAATCGTCAACGCTGGGGCACTGCCGGACGTGCCGGCAGCAGACTGGGTGGATCCCGCCAGCGACGCACATTGGCAAGGGCTGGCGAAGACGTTCGGCGGCATGCTGTTCCCCGCGCATCAGCCTGCCCGGTTGTTCGTCGCCTGCGTCGACACGGGCACCGTCGACGTGTTCGAGATCGCGACGGGGCAGCGCTTGGTGACGCTCTCGGTGCCAGGAGTCGCCGTGCTCGCCAACTACTGGCGGCAGTGAGGCCGGCCGCTGGCTCGCCGACTTCAGCCGCCGATGCCGAGCAGCGCTGCCGCCGCCGCCTTGCGCACGGCTTCGTCCGTGTCCTTGTTCGCCGCGTTCTCGAGTGCCTGGCGTGCCGCGGCACCACCATTGCCCATGGCTCCGAGGATCCTGCAGGTCTGCAGCCGGATGCGAGCGTCGCGATGCCGCAAGCCGAGCTCCCGCGCCTTCACCGGGGCGTCGTAGTCGGGATCGAGCAACGCGGAAGCTGCCTCGGCCTTGGTGACGACCGAGGCGTCCACGTCCGTTCGGCCCTTGCGCAGTGCGGCGAAGATCGCGGCTGTCTGCCGGGCGGCAGTCTTGGCGTCGGTGGCAACGCCGAAGCCGATCTCGCCCAACGCCTCGAGCGACTGTCGGCGCACCATCGGGGCGTTCAGGCCCTTCTCGGTTGCGGCCAGGGTCAGCAGCGTCGGGATCGCCGCTGCCGCCCCTGGGCCGATCATGCCCATCGCCGTGATGACGTTGCCGTAGAAGAGACCCGCGGGACTGCCACTCAGTGTTCCACCCAGCAGTGACCTGGACTTCGCCAGTCCGATCAGATCCGGCACCGCATCCTTGGCGTCAGCCCCGAGTGCGCCGATCGCCAGCACGACCGAGCAATTGCTGGCTGTGTCGGCGGCGTTGGCGGCAAGGCACTTGCGCAGCGCTGGCACCGTGCGCGGGTCGATCGGTCGCAAGCTGCCGAGGGCGCCGGCCGCGCGCTGCAGCAGTCGACGGTCGTCGAGTCCGGCGATCAGGATCGGCACGGCCGCCGCGCCGCAGGCTTCGAGGGCAAGCAGCGCCTGGTAGTTGACCGTCTGCATCGCATCGACGGCCGGCGGCTCGTGCTCCTTGGCCGCGAGCACGGCCTTGATCACGCGTGGATCGGACGATGGCGTCGTCACCACTGCGGCGCAGGCTTCGACACGGACGCGGCCGTCCGGGCTCTGCAGACGCTTGATCAGGGCATCGCTGCTCGGTCCCTGTGGGACGGCAGCGAGCAGCGAGAGGACTGAGCAGAGCACTCGGGTCATCGGTCGTTCCTGTTGCTGGGCCCGGTCGGCTACCTGGGCAACTCGAGGTCTTGTTCGATGCGTTCCTGGCCAGCGTCGACGCGGAGCGGGCGTGCTGCCCGCTGCATCGCGGCAGCCTGCTGCAGCGGATTGTCGGCGACGCCTCGCCAGGCACCGATCCGGTAGTCGCCTGGGGTGAGACGATGGCGGAAGCGGAAGCGCCCGCGTTCGTCGGTGGGCACGGTCATGGCGAACGGGATGGCGATCGGCACCGCACCGCCAGCCGCCGCGAGCCTGGTGATCGTCACCTTGGCCGTTCCCGGTTGCGCGTCGGCCCCGGTCACCGAGCCCTCGACGAGCGCGCCGCGTTCGAGCACGGCCGGCGGCACTTCGATCGGCTGTTCGTCGGTGACTGCGAGTGCGCGCACGACGTGGCCGCAGTGATCGGCATGTTCGATGCGCAGCTGATACTTGCCGGTCGCGAGCCGTGGCAACCGGTAGCGTCCGTCCGCACCAGTGACCGCCTGCGTGACCGTGACGACGTCCGGCAGCAACGCGCTCATCGTGGCGAACGCGTCGCCGCGGTAGTCCAGGTCGGTGTCGGGTCCGGTGGCCACCGTGGCGCCCGCGATCGGCGTGCCTGCGACGGTGTTCACCTGGCCATGCAGTTCGCCGCCCGCCGTGAGCTGCACCGTGACCTCGAACGGCGTCGCGCCGCCCGTGCGGAACGGCGTCGATCGTGTCCGCGCTTCGCGATCGGCGGTGATCTGCAGCACGAACTCGCCATCCGGCAGATCGCGGATCACCGCCTGGTCGCCGTCGAAGTCCTTCTCGGTGATCGTGCGGTCGGGGAACGCCTTCACGGCGGCGAACAGCAGCGGTTGGCCGGCAATGCACTGCCTCAGCCCGAGCGAGAAGGTGCGCACCGCAGCGCCACTGCGGTCCAGGACGCGCAGCTTGACCACGTTCATCGCTGGTGTCGGTGGTGCTGGTGCTGGATCGACGTCGACCGGTTGCTCCGGCTGGGGCTGCGGTGTTGCCACGTGATCGTGGGAGCGGGCGAACCAACCGACGCCGGCGACGACCATCGCGCCGAACAGCACGACAGCTGCCGCCAGCCAGCGGCGGCGGTGGCCGATGGCCGCAGCGGCGGGCTGCGCGAGCGCCTCTTCGAGCAACACGTCGATCAGACGCAAGTCGTCGTCCTCGAGTACGTCAGCCATTGCCTAGTCTCCTCCGGATGCAGTCGCCGAGCGCTGTGCGCGTGCGCGCCAGCAGGCTCTTCACGCCTTCGATGCCGAGGCCGAGACGCGTTGCGACGACGTCGCGCGCGAGCCCGTCGCGGTAACGCAATTCGATCACCTGGCGCGCCTTGGCCCCCAGCAGCTGCAGGCAATGGTCCAGCGCCTCGCGCTGTGCATCACCGCCGTCGTCGCGCGCCTGCTCGATCCACCGTTCGTGCAGCCGATCGAGGTCCACGATCTCGCGTCGACGCCCCACGCGGCGCAGATGCAGGAACAGGTTGTTGCGGGCGGTCGTCAGCAACCACGGCAGCGGTGGTTCTCGAGCCGGGAACGACGTGACCGCGGCGAGCATGGTCTCCTGCACGAGGTCGTCGACCGCCGAGCGCTCGCAGCCGAGGAACCGCAGGTATCGGCGCACGCGGCGCGTTGCCGCAGCGAGTGGTTCGGAGCGGCCGGTTGCGTCGACGTGGTTCACGGCGGCGATCGCCATGCAGCAGTAGATGCCGCAGGGCCCGAAATGGGGGCAGCGGAGTCGTGGAAACGGCGCGCGACGCGATGGTGGCACCGCTGACGCCGAGGCGGGAACGTTATCCGGTCCAGCTTCGCCGGATCGACCAGGCTGTCGCCCGGCTGCATCCTGCGCGCCGATGTCCCCTGCCCGAGCTGCCCGTGTTGCGTTCCGCTTCCTGCTGGGGTCTTCACTCGTCGGCCAGAACGCGCCGTCGCCTTCGGTCCGCTGGTCTCCTGCCGCCGAGACGGCAACGGACCAGGCGCAGTCCAGGGTGCCGTGGCGGCTCGGTGCACTTCGATGTCGATGCAAGTAGCCAGTTCGTGACGGGCACGTGGCAGGGCGTGCAGGAGTGGACGGGCACGCCGCACGGCCCGCCGATGAGCTTCCACCTCGCGCTGTTTGCCAATGGCCGCGTGGACCTGCCCGCCCTTCGGCATGCCGCCGCTCGGCATCAGCGTGTGCAATCAGTATGTGCCGCTGCCGCTGCGATCGCGTTCTTCGTGATCAGCGGGCCCATCGCGACCCTGCCGTTCGCGCTTCCAATCAGAACGGCCTCAACGGCGTCGAGGTCAAGTACCAGACGATCGCGCTCAGCCCCGGGCTCGATCCCGTTGGGCTGATTGCCTCGAACGGCCCGTGCATTCACGCCGGGCGGCGCTGAGCCCCGCCCGACTGCAAGGGCGCCCTCGAGCACGCCGCACGTGCTCAATCGATGAACGGCTTGCGACCCTTCGGCAGTTCGATCGGCATCACGATCATCGCCAAGGACACGCCGCGGCCATCCACGAACGTCGTGCTGCGCGCGCCGTTCTCGTGCCGGTACCACTCCACACCCGCCGCGTCACGCACCCTGGCGACCACCGGAGTGAACGGTGAAGAAGGCGTGAACGACATCGGCGGTGCGACTGCCACGCCGTTGAGCGGTGGCAGCAGCGATCCATCGGGATACTCGATGTAACCGTCCGCCGGTTGTTTGCTGACCGGCGGCAGCGGCCACGCGGTCATCAGACTGGCCCGCACCGGCTCACGACCGGCCGGCAGAGCGCCCGGCTCCGCTCGGGCAGGCGCTCCGGCGAGCTGCTCGACAACGGGCGAGGCGTCGCGCGTCAGCAGCTTGTTGGTCAAAGGCACCGCAATGGCTACGAGAGCCAGGACTGCGATGGTCGTTCCATGGCGTGACATGGCATCTCCAGTTGGTAATCAGGTTTGGCTGCGGGTTTGCACGTCGCGCGTCATAGGCGCATACGATCACAGGGGCTGGCATGGAGAAAGAGATCGATGGACGTGTCCAATGCAAAAGCCTGCTGCTGCAGATCGAGTCCAAACAGCGTAGGACTGCAAGGAACGGAGAACCTGGTCTCTACACAGTTGCCGGCCGGCACGGTCAAAGACACGACAATCATGGTGCTGATATCGAGGCACACTACACCTGTCCCTCCGGGAAACCACGCAGTCGGGATCGTGACCTCGGGGCCGAAGGGGTATCCAATACCACCGATGGTCGCACAGAAGAACACCAAGTGGCCCACTCCGAGGGGCGGAACCGTCATGTGCATCTCCATGCCGACGATGTCGCAGCGACCAGGGGGCTCGCCATTGCCTGGAGGGCCAAAGATTCCGGTGACGTTCGGGTGGGTCCCGGAAAAGAAATTCGCAGTGCCAGGCACGGCCCCGGTCCACGCCGCGTTGCCAACCGGACCAGGCTGAGTATTCCAGGTGAGACCCACACCACCGGCGCCAGCATAGAATGGGTAGGTAGTGCCAATCGCGCCAATGCCGAACGCGCAGTGCTGGATGTCAAACAAATGCTGTCGGCTCGACACATACACCGGAGCGGGTGTACAGCCAGCAAGGCGCACCAAGCTGTAGTCAAATGGTAGCCCGAAGGGCACGATCAGGCGGGGCCCAGGCGTGTCGAAGGTCAGTGGCACCCCGGACTCCATGGGAAACAGATTCGGCGTCGTGACACCTATCGCCAAGCCATCAAGAGGCCAGGGGGCGGCCGGCAAGGTGAATGACAGGAAGATGTCGGGCGCCGCCGGGGTCACCGGTACGCCCACGCACCCGCCAGTTACTGTCACGCAGAACAGCCCAGCACCAGTGCCAGGACAGCCGATGCAGAATGGGACCGCTGGAGGAGCGCCAGAGCACAGTCCGACCAGAGGGTTATTGGGGGGGAATCCCTCCGAATAGAAATTGATGTCGTATGTCTCCACCGAAAGGCCGGCGTCGAACATGATGAACTTGACCCCGCTGATTTGTCGGGTCGCGGGCGGCCCGAACGGAGGAATCTGCCCCGAATTGCCCCAACCAGTGTGCTCGTCGCCATCGATCCGGGTCATCACTTCGCCGCCACCTACGCCCAGACCGTTGCGGGACCAGCCGCTCAGTTCGGCGACAAAGCACGGGGCAGTACACCGATCGAACCCGAGCCACTCCTGCGCCAAGCCTGGCACCCCAAGCATCAGCATCGCTGCGGCGGTGATCTGCCGTTCCGGGCGGGCCGTCGGGCCGCTGCCACTCGCACCGATCTGCGCCACGGGCGCCCTGCGGCGTGCAGCCGACGGAACCAGGGCAAGGATCGCGGTAGCAAGACTAGTGACCGCGCGGATTGCCCGGATGCCAGGCAGAAGCAACGGCTCGAGTCGGTGGATCATCTGAAAGCCTCGTGGTGTGAGGACGGCGAAGCGTCGTTCTCTCACCTTCCAAGTGACCAGCAGATGCAATGCTGGACAGGATTCTCGACTTTCTCGCGGCGGACTGCACAAACCGCGCTGACGTTGGCCACGCGTCGGCGCGGCCGATCGTCGACGCACCGCACAGTCTGGTCGGGGCTTGCCCGTTGCTTGATGGTGTGCGCTCGCACGCCGAGCCGAATGCCGACGCCCTTCGCCCGGTTGGTATCGTGACGCCGATGCTGCTACTGTCGCTGGTGCTGGGTTTCCAGGAGCCGTTTCCGCGCGCCGACGCGGATCCCGAGGGCACGGTGGTCGACGAACTCGGGGCACGGTCCTTCTGCATGCGCCGCCGCACGCACTGGTCGATACGCTCGGCCAGCGAAGGGTCCTGCGGTGCGAGGAACGCGAGCGCCAGGATCGATATGGCAGGCGGCGTCGCGGCAACGGTGGCCGCGCGCGGACTACCGGACCACGCGCTCGAACAGCACGTTCGTGAAGCGCGCGTCGGCGACGTTGGCGGTGTGCAGCACCAGGGCCTGGCAGTAGATGTCCTGCCCGACCAGGGCCGGCAGGTTGGGGATCGCCACCTGGGTCGCTGCGGTGCCGGCCGGCGCCGGCAGCACGAGGAGCGGCAACACAGCCAGCGTCGCCGGCGCCAGTCCGAGCGTTCCGTACGGCGGCAAAGGGATTGCCGCTGGCGCGGTCGCGAGGCAGGGCAACGCGAACTGCGCCGCGGGCGCATGGCCGGCCTTCGCCGAAACCTCGATCGTCCATGACGTGCCCAGCCTGGCCAGCCTGGGCGCCCAGACCTGGCGATGATGGTTGATCAGCAGCGTCGCGATGTTCCAGTCGCTGCCGCGGACCAGGTCGATGTCGCCGTCGCCGTCGACGTCACCGACCGCCAGCGACGCCGTGCGGTCCGCCGTCGCCGGCATGCGCGGCCAGGTGGCGTTCGCGAAGATCCCCTGACCGTCGTTCAGGTAGAGCTTGTCGTAGTGATCGTAATCGCCGCAGAACGCATCCAGGTCGCCGTCGAGATCGACGTCGGCCAGCGCGAGCGCAGCGGTCCGGTGGTAGTCGTAGACGAGGTCGCGACCGATGAAGTGGCCGGTGCCATCGTTCTGCAGCACGCGGTTGGTGCGGCCGAGGCCGATGCTGTCGTTGCCGACGACGACGTCGAGGTCGCCGTCGCCATCGAGATCGCCGAGTTGCAGGCTGGCGGTCGGGAAGATCCACCATTCGTTGACGCGTGACGCGGTCTCATCGGTGAACGTGCCGCTGCCGTCGTTGATGTAGACGCTCTCCTGTTCGTTGTTGGCGAGGCCGTTGCCCAGCACCAGGTCGAGGTCGCCGTCGCCGTCGAGGTCGCCGAGCGCGATGGCGCGCGTCTCGAACCCGACGTTGGGCATCGATCCCGGGGTGACGTCGGTGAAGTGACCGTTGCCGTCGTTGCGGTAGAGGCCGCACGGCGCGCCCAGGTTGCCGAGGACCAGATCCCGGTCGCCGTCGCCATCGACGTCGCCCATGGCCAGCGCCGTGGTCGGATGGGTCGCTGCCGGCAGGTGCGTCGCGGTGACGTCGGCGAACACCGCGGCGCCGTTGTTGAGCAGCAACCGGCTCTGCTCGTTCTTGTTGCCGAGCACGATGTCGGGGCGACCGTCGCCGTTGACGTCGCCGAGGACCAGGGCACGCGTGTCGTCGAGCGCCGGCGGCAGGTTGCCGGCGGGAGCCGGCAGGAAGTTGCCGCGGCCATCGTTCAGCAGCAGGGTGTCGTACTCGATCGCCTCACCGTAGTCGCCGCTCCCGGCCACGAGGTCGAGGTCGCCGTCGCCATCGAGGTCGCCCAGGGCGAGCGCGGGCGCCGCCACCCAGGTCGTCTCCAGGCGCTCGGGCGTCGCGTTGGCGAACGTGCCGGCACCGTCGTTGAACAGCAGCCGGTTGCGTTGGCCCACCTCGGCGGTGAACAGGTCCAGGTCATGATCGCCATCCAGGTCGGCCAGGCCCGCGTCGAGCGTCGAACCCTGCACGCGTGGCAGACGCGTGGCACTCACGTCGGCGAAGAAGCCGGTGCCGTCGTTCAGGAACAGGCGGTCTTCGCGGACGGTGGTGTAGACGAGGTCCTGATCGCCGTCGCCGTCGAGGTCGCCGAAGGCCTCGCGCCAGTGGTAGCCCGTCGTCGTCGGCACCCGCCCGGCGGTCGCATCGCTGAAATGCCCGCTGCCGTCATTCAACAGCACCATGGGTTGCGCGTCCCACAGGCCCACGAACAGGTCGCGGTCGCCGTCACCGTCGAGGTCGACGAACGTGACGCTGGCGCCGGCGGCCGCCGTCATGGCGGGCAGGTGCGTCGCGGTCGCGTCGACGAAGTGGCCGCCGCCGGTGTTCCGGTACAGCCGGGTCGACGCCTGTCCGGCGAACGCGAGGTCGGGATCGCCATCGCCGTCGATGTCGGTGACCGCCAGCTCCCAGGTGCTCTCGGCATCGACCGGCATGTGCGTCACGGTGACGTCGATGAAGCGCCCGGTCCCGTCGTTCAGGCTCAGCGTCTCCTGGCGGTAGTTCGCGCCGACCAGGTCGCGATCACCGTCACCGTCGACGTCGACCAGTCGCAGGCGGCGGGTCTCGCTGCCCTGTCCGGGCATCCGGCCGAACGTGGCGTCGGTGAAACGCGCGCTGCCGTCGTTCAGGAACAGCCGGTTCTGCCAGGCGTCGCCGGTCACGAAGTCGAGGTCGCCGTCGCCATCGACATCGGCGACATCCATGCCGTTCGTGAACCACAGTCCAGGCGGCAGGGCGGCGGCGGTGACGTCGGCGAACGTGCCCTGGCCGTCGTTGCGCAGCAGCCGGTCCTGTGCCCCGGCGACGATCTCGTTGTTGCCGACCAGCAGGTCGCGGTCGCCGTCGCCGTCCAGGTCGGCGGCCACGATCGAACGGCTCGCGTCGCGCACGGGTGGCAGGTAGGTCTTCACCGACTCGGCGAACTGGCGCTGGGCTGCCAACGGTCGCTGCAGGCCGACCAGGCCGAGGATGCCGAGGACGAGGAGACGGGGTGCGGTGTGCTTCATGGCGACAGGGGGCTGGACCGGCGCACGGGCGGATGGCACGTGCGATCAGGGGACAGCGGTTCGCGCGCCGCTGGCGTGCGCGGTTTCTGCGGAATGTGGCGCCGGGCCCGCGGGTCGCCCGCCTCCCAGACGAGGTCGACCAGACCGTCACGATGCCGCACGATCTTGGAACGTCGCGCGCGCAGCCGGCGGGCATCTCGCCGGTGGCCTTCGGTCCAGCGCGCAGTCGTCCCGGGTCGCCAACCTGTCGCCAACCCCGGTCCCTCATGCTTCGCTGGCAATGGGGGCGGGCTGGAACGGAGTGTATCATCGGCGCGCCCATGTCCGATCCGGCGCCAGTCACCGAACTGCTGCAGGCCATCGAGCGCCACGAACCCGCTGCCGAGGAACGGCTGCTCGCCGCGGTCTATGCCCAGTTGCATCGCCTCGCCGGCAATCTGCTCGGTCGGGAAGCGGCGGCCTGCACGGTGCAGGCGACGATGCTGGTGCACGATGCGTGGCTCTCTCTGCTCGGCCCCGGCTGCGCCGATGCCGACTTCGCCGACCGGACGCACTTCTTCCGCGCCGCCGCGCGCGCGATGCGCAACCTGCTGGTCGACCACGCCCGACGCCGCAAGGCCGAACGCCGCGGCGGCGACGCCGTGCGAGTGACCCTCAGCGACGTCGCCGCGCCGTCGACCGATCCGGATCTGCCGGTGCTCGCCCTGCACGAAGCGCTCGACTACCTCGAGTCGCGCAACGCGGCGCTGGCCCGCCTGGTCGAGCTGCGCTACTTCGCCGGCCTGTCGATCGAAGCGACCGCGCAGGTCCTCGGCCGATCCCCCGCCACGCTGAAGCGCGAATGGACCTACGCTCGCGCGTTCCTGCACGAACGACTGCAGCCGCAGACGCCGTGACCACCGACGACGAGATGGTCCTGTTCCTTGCGGCCACCGACCGGCCGCCGCACGAACGCGCCGCCTTCGTCGCTGCGATCGAGTCGCCGACGCTGCGGCAACGGATCACCGCCCTGCTCGCCGCTCACGACGCGCTCGGCGACCGCGAACCGGTGCCACCGTTGTCGCTGCCGGTGGCCCAGCCGGCAGCCGGCACGCTCGTCGATGGCTTCCGGATCGTCCGGATGATCGGCCGCGGCGGCATGGGCGTGGTCTGGGAGGCCGAACAGCAGGAGCCGCGCCGGCGCGTCGCGCTGAAGACGCTGCCGCCGGAGTTCGCCGATGCCCAACACGAACGTCGGCTCGAACAGGAAGCCCGGCTGCTGGCCCGCTTGCTCCACCCTGGCATCGCCCAGGTGTATGGCAGCGGTCGCTCGCAGGCGTTCGGCGGCGCGCCGTGGCTGGTGCTGGAATTCGTCGACGGCCTGCCGCTGGATCGCCATGTCGAACAACAGCGGCTCGACGTCACCGCGCGTCTGCGCCTGCTCGCCGACATCGCCGAAGCGGTCGCGCATGCGCATGCCCGCGGTGTGATCCACCGCGACCTGAAGCCGGGCAACATCCTGGTCGACAGGCAAGGCCGCGCCAAGGTGCTCGATTTCGGCATCGCCAGACTCGCGCAGCGCACGGCGGCCGACGACTCGCTGACCTTGCGGACGCAACCCGGTCAGGTGCTGGGCACGCTGCCGTACATGGCGCCCGAAGCGTTCACCGGCGGCGACGACGCGATCGATGTGCGCGTCGACGTCTGGGCGCTCGGCGTGATCGGCTTCCACCTGCTGACCGGCCGACTGCCGATCGACGTCGCCAACCTGCCGCTCGCGGCCGCCGCCCGCACCATCACCGAGGCCACCCCGCCGCGCCTGGGCCAGGTCAAGCGTACGCTCCGCGGCGACGTCGAACTGGTGATCGGCAAGGCGTTGGCCAAGGATCCGAGCTGGCGCTACCCGAGCGCAGCCGAACTGGCCGCCGATCTGCGGCGCCTGCTCGCCGGCGAACCGGTGCTGGCGCACCCACCGAGCCGCACCTACCGGCTGCGCAAGCTGGTCCTGCGCCATCGCGCCGTCACGGCCGCGATCCTGTTCGCGTTCGCGGCCCTCGCGTTCGGATGGTGGCAGACGGACACCGCCCGCGCCGAGGCAGTGGCCGCTGGCGAACGCGCGAACCAGGCCGCGACCCGCGAGGCTCAGCGAGCGCACGCGGCGCAGCGGCTCGGCGAGATCCTCGGCGGCCTGGTCGATCGCGCGACGCCGCAGCATCACGGTGGCGAGCCCGAATCGATCACCGCGGTGGTCGACGACCTGGCGCAATCGGTCGAACGCCTGGCCACCGACGAACCGTGGGTGCAGGCGCGCGTGCATCTGTTCGTCGGCGGTGCACTGCAGCGCTCCGGCCGCGGCGACGAGGCCCGCCAGCATCTGCAGGCCGCAAGCAGAGGGTTTGCCAGCAGCCCGTTGACGACGCTGCGCGATCGCGCGCAACTGACCATCGCCGAGGCGCGGTCGTGCGCCATCGCCGGCCTGTACGAGGTCGCCGAACGCATGCTGCGCGCCGTGCGCGCCGACTGCCAGGACGCGCCCGACCTGGCCACCGAGCACCTGACCGCCGGCCAGGATCTGGTCAACGTGCTGACGACGCGATCGACCGCGCTCGCAAGAAGCAGAAGCGCTGGCCAAGGAGGGGTTGGCCGCAATCGCGGCCGCGCACGGCGAGAACAGCCTGCGCTACGCCGCCGCGCTGCACGCGCTCGCCCTGGTGCACCGCGCCCGCGGCCAGCTCGACGATGCGATCGACCTGCACGAACAGGTCGTCGAGGTGCGTTCGCAGTTGCAGCCGGATTCGCTGGCGCTGGCGACGGCACTGCAGAATCTGGCGCACGCGCTACAACTCGCCGACCGGCAGGAACAGGCGCTGACCACCTGCCGCGAGGCGCTGGCGATCCAGCGCCGCGTGCACGGCGAACGCCTGCACAAGGACCTCGGCTTCAGCCTCGACGTCGAGGGCTCGCTGCTGCGCTATCTCGGTCGCCAGACCGAAGCCCTGACGTGCTTTGCCGAAGCCGAACGGCACTTCGTCGGCCACTGTGGTGCAGACCATCCCGATGTCGCGGTCTGCCTGACCGAATGGGGCATCACGCTCGAACAGCTGGACCGCAGTGCCGAGGCGGTGCCGCTGCTCCGGCGCGCTCTGGCGATCCGACGGCAGCACGACCCGGACGGCTCGGCGGCGCACGCGGCGACACTCGAGGCCCTGGCGCTGGCCTCGATCGGCGTGAACCCGATCGGCGAGGCCGTGGCGTTCGCCGGACAGGCACTCGCGATGCGAACCGCGGTGCATGGCGCCGGGCATCCGCTGCGGCTGCGGGCGATGGAGGCACTCGGCACCACGCTGCTGCACGCCGAACGCTGGGCCGAGTGCGAAGCCGTCGGCCGCGAACTGCTGGCGATCCGCCGTCGTGACCTCGGCGACGAACACTGGCTGACGTGGGCGCACGCCAGCATGGTGTGGATCCCGTTGGCTCGCCGCGGCGAGCACAAGGAGGCCCTCGAACTCGCGACCCTGGCCGTTGCCGGCCTCGAGCGCGGCGCGGCCCCGCCGGTGCGGTGGCTGCGGCACGCGCTGGAGGCCCAGCGCGATCTCGCGCAACTGGCCAACCGGCCCGAACTGCTGGCGGCGGCAAACGACAAGCTGGCGGCGCTGCCGCCGCGGTGAAGCGCTCCGCCGGTTCGCCGATTCGTGTCCGGTTGATGACGGCTGCGCGCGATCGTCATATCCTGCAAGGGCACGAGATGGAACTCGACATCGCAACCCTGCTGACCGAGATCGCCGCAGGCGAAGACACTCGGATCGAATTCAAGGAGATCCTCTTCCACGGCGATCAGGTCCGTCTCGGGTCAGACCCGGGCAAAGCCTCGCGGGAACTCGCCGAAGTGCTGGTCAGCATGGCCAACACTCAGGGCGGCAAAGTGGTACTGGGCGTGACTCGCGATGGCGTGCCCTCGGGCGTCGCCACGGACCGCCGCGACCTGCTCGAGCAGTTGGTGGTGAACGCCGCGTTGCAGGGCGCCCGACCCGCAATCGAGCCGACTCTGGATTGGGTTCATCTCCCCGGACCCGATGGTTCGCCGAAGTCATGCCTGGTGGTCGAGGTGTCGCCCGCGCGCTACTACGTGCATCAGACGACCGACGGGCGGTTCTTGAAGCGCATTGGTTCGCATCGTCATCCCATACCCGCCGAGCAGCTCGGTCGCCTGCTCGCGGAGCGCGGACTGACGCTGCCATTCGAGGAACGACCGACGCCGGGGACGCCGATGACGGCAATCGACGAAGTCCGCGTCGATCGGTACTTGCGACAACGATTTGGCGACCTGGGCCGCATCGACCCCGCCGACCGCGAACGTTGGCTGCTCAACCTGAAGCTGGCCATCCGGGTCGGCGACGGACCGCGACCGACCAACCTCGGCGTGTTGTTGTTCGCCGAAGCACCGGATCGGTGGCTCGGGGGTTCGTTCATCGACATCGCGTCCTACCGGACCCCGGTTGCCGACGGCGACACTGCGGACAGCAAACGCGTCGTCGGCCCGTTGCCCGAGCAACTCGATCAGGTGTTGCGCTACCTGAAGAGTTCGCCGTTGATCGCGACCGTCTCGCGCAAGGAGGCGTTTGGCCGCCGCGACCTGCCCGCTTATGTCGACACGGCGCTGCAGGAAGCCGTGGTCAACGCCGTGGTGCATCGCGACTACGAGATCACCGGTTCCCAGATCCTGGTCCGTCTGTTTCCGGACCGCGTGGAAATCCAGAATCCGGGCGGATTGCACAACACCTTGACCGAAGAGAACCTGTACGCCGGATGCCAGCCCATCCGGCGCAACCAGCTGCTCGCCGGGTTCCTGCGCGACTACGTCAGCCCGATCACCGGCACGAGCTTCATGGAGTCCCGCGGGGAAGGGTTCCTCAACCTGGTGCGGGACAGCGAACGCTTGAGCGGACGCCGGCCCGTCCTGCGGCGCATCGGCCAGGCGGTCCGCTTGACCATCTTCGGCGCGCAGCACGAGGCCTGACGAACGTCGCGCCCCGCTGGCCAATCGGACCAACGCCTGCAGTCCTGGACGCCTTCCAGCCGATAGCAACGGCCGGAGGCAACCAGCATGCGACTTGGTCACCGGATCGTCGGCGCCGCCCTTGTCCTGTTCGCCGGCTCGGCCATGGCCGACGGTTGGCATCTGCGCGCGATCGCGCCGCTGCATCTGCAAACGCTCGCGCTGATCGCCGCATTCGGCCTCGCCGGCTTCCTCGTCACCGCGACGCCGGGCGCGTTGCTGCAGGCGGCGTTCGCCCGATGGCGCGGTCGTGCGGTGGATGAACGCGCCGCGCAGCAACTGCATGCCGCCTGCTGGCGGGCGTGGCGGTACACCTGGGCGATCGCCGGCCTGTTGCTGGTCGCCAGCGTCGCGCACATCGGCGCCAACCTGCACCACGCCGACCGGCTGGGCCCGATGGTGACCGCCACGCTGCTCGGCCTGGCTCAGGCCATCGCCGTCGCCGAACTCGGTCTGGTGCCGCTGGCCGTGCTGGCCGCACCGGCGGTCCGGCCGTACCCGGCCTGAACCGGTCATCAGCGGACGAGGCGACGCCGGACCGCGGCGATCACGGCGGCCACCGCATCGACACCGGCAGAGAGCTTCGTGCGCCGCACGGCGAGCAACGGCACCGGCGACAGGCCGGACAGCGGCAAGCGATGCAATCGCGGCGCCGCGTGCTCGGCGAAGTGATCCGGCAGCACCGCCAGCAGTTCGCCAGCGGCACACACTTCGGCGCCGATCCGCAGCTGCTCGACCCGCATCGCCACATGGCGCGGCCACGACGTCGGCCAACCGTCCGCGACCGCGGCACCGGCACCGGCGGTGGGCACGACGAAGGCACTCTTCGCCAGATCCGCCGCCTGCAGCCGACGGCGGCGGACCAGCGGGTGTCGCCGCCCACACCAGACGCTGCGCGCCAGTTCGCCGAGGCGCACGACGTCGACGCCGGCAGCCGGATCCGCGGCATGGACGATCGCGAGGTCGACGTCGCCCGTGAGCAGACGCGGCTGCACCCGCGCATCGACCGCCAGCAGATCCGGGGCCAGCCCGGGCCATCGACGCACCACCTCCTGGACGGCCGGCAGCACCAACGGCGCGGCGGCGGCGGCGACCGCGGCCACGCGCAACGGTCCATGCGGCTCCGGATCGCGCAGTGCCTCGACACCGTCGTCGACGCGGCGCATCGCATCCCTGGTGGCCACCAGGAACTGTTCGCCCGCTCTCGTCAACACCAGCCTTCGATTGCGCCGTTCGAACAGCGCGCTGCCCAGCCGTGACTCCAGCAGCCGGACCGAGCGGGACAGCGCCGAGGGACCGACGCCGAGCGTGCGAGCGGCCGTGGGCAGATGGGCGGTTTCGGCGACGACCCGGAAGGCCGGCAACCAGCTCCAGAACGAATCCAACCGGACGACACGTTCCATATCGTTGCCGATTTTCGCACGACGTCTTCCGAAAGTTCCAACGAACTGCAGGAACACCAGGAGTAGCAGCGCCACCTGCCCTGTTGGCCGCATCCCGGCCTGGAACTCCGATGCCTCGAAACCTCACCCTGATCTGCTTCTTGACGGCCAGCGCCGTCGCCCAGACCTGGCGCGTCGAACGCGCCGCCGCCAACCTCGAACGGCCGACCGGCATCCTGCTGGCGCCGGGCGGCCTCGTCTACTTCTCCGAAGTGCCGACCCCCGGCGTGCCCGGAACGATGGGTGGCCGCAATCGGATCGCGGCGCTCGATCCCATGACCGGCGCCATCACCACCGTCAACATGGGCGAACCCGAACCGCTGAATCTGGCGATGCTGCCCGGCGGCGATCTGCTGTGGACCTGCCGTTCGGCCGGCGTGATCCTGCGCCGCTCCGGTGGCACCGTGGCGCCACTCGTGCGGATGCTCGAGAGCCCCACCGGCATCACCGCGTTGGCCGACGGCACCGTGGTGTTCACGCTGGTGCCGACTCCCGGCGTGCCGGGAACGATGGGCGGCCGCAATTCGGTCGCCAGCCTGGCCGGCATGACCACCACCACGGTGAACTTGGGCGAACCCGAACCGGTCGACGTCGCCGCGACTCCGGACGGCGACCTGTGGTGGACCTGTCGGACGGCCGGGGTGATCCTGCGCCGCACCGCCGCCACCGGAGTCGTCGCGCCGGCTCTGCGCGGCCTGGCGCGGCCGACCGGCATCGCGGCCGATGGTCTCGGCAATCTGTACTTCACCGAAGTGCCGACGCCGGGTGTTCCCGGCTCACGCGGCGGCCAGAACCGCGTCTGGAAGTACGCGCCGGCGCGGCGCGACCTGACCCTGATCAGCATGGGTGAACCGGAGCCGACCGACATCACGGTCAGCGCCGATGGCACTTCGGTCTGGTGGACCTGTACCTCCGCCGGCGTGATCCTGCACGCGACGGCCACCGGTCCGGCGCCGACGGTTTCGACACCTATCGCCACCCCTGGCGCGACGCTCCGCTCGTTGCTGCACGCGCCGATGGCGCCGGGCGCGATGTACCTGGCCGCATCCTCGACGCAACTCGGCGGCATCGCACTGCCCGGTGGCCGCGGCATCGGCCTGCGGATGGACTCGCTGTTCTACGGCACGTTCCTCGACGCCGGCGCCCCCGCCGCCGCCGGCTACGTCGGTCTGCTGGACGGCAACGGCATGGGCACGGCGCACCTGGTGATCCCGAATGATCCGATGTTCGTCGGCTCACCGATCCTGACGGCGTTCCTGACCATCGATCCGGTGACGCTCGGCGTCGGCCACGTCAGCGCCACGCAACGCACGATGATCCAGTGACCGGCGGCGCTACGGGTGCCGGAACTCGACTCGGCGAGGGTGAATCCGCTGTGCTCGCGCAGTTCGCCTGGGTCCCAGACCGAGATCGACGAACCGTCGACGCCGATTCGTGGCGGCAGGTGGGCAACGACTCAGTCGCCAAGCCGTGCTTGCAGGCCGCGCGACAGCGCCCAACCGAACCCACCGCCGGCCACCGGCTGCAACGTCCACAGTTGTTGCTGCACCGCCACGCCAGCCAAGGCCGCAATCGGCGGGACCGCGACGGTGGTCGTCGCGTAGCCATCGCCGGCGGCCGTTCCGTTCAGGATCGCGACGACCGTTCCGACGTGGTCGCGACAGGTGCCAGCCAACGGTCGATCGACGGCCTGCAGACCCATCACCAGCCACCACGGCGCGCCGGCCGCACCGGTGTCGAGTTCGAACTCGGCGGTGGTACCGAGCTGCGGCCGGCGAGCGAGCGTGAGGCGCGGTGATGCGGTCGTCGCGCACGCACTGCCGTAGTGCGAGTGCGACGCTGGCGTCGGCGTCGACACGAACACCGAAGTGGCGGCCGACAGACCGTACGGCGCCAGCATCCGCCCCAGCGAAGGTGCGGTGACGTAGATGCTGCCGAGCCCGTTCTCCCCGGTCGCGACCCAGGCCGAACCGGTGAAGTCGTAGCGCTGTGACCAGAAGCCGGCGATCCGCGAAGCCACGGGATCCCAGGCGATCGCGAACAGCCGGGCCGGCACCGGCGGCGCCGCCGACCAGCTGTTGCCGGTCAACTGGAACACCGACGACACCGGCAGGCGGTCGACGAGGAGCAGCATGATCGCCAGCCGTGGATCCCACGCCATCGATGCGGCCCCGGTCAGGGTGCTGCCGCCCGTGGCCAGCGGCGTCCAATTCGCGCCATCCCAGCTCCAGGTGTCGTTCGCCGCGTCACCACCATGCATCAGGACCGTGCCGCGCATCGGATGGAACGCGATGCCGGGGCGGGTGCGGGCCGCCGGCGTGACGGCGGTCGCGCGTTGCTGCCAATCGACGCCGTTCCAGATCCAGGTGTCGGCCAGCTCACCTGAGCCGTTGCGGCCTCCGAACATCAACACCTCGCCGCGCAACGGATCGTGGACCATCGCCGCCATGTCGCGCGGTGGCGGTACGGTGGCGGGTTGCGCCAGGCGCCAACCCGAAGTCGGCGACCACAGCCAGGTGTCCTGATGCCAGACGCCGGCGTTCAACTCCTTGCCCCCGAAGCGGATCAGCTCGCCGTGGGCGTCGTCCCATGCCACTGCCGGAAGGAACCGCGCCGTGAGGCCGCTGCCTGGGCTCGCCGCCGTGAAGCTGCTACCGTCCCAACGCCAGGTCTGCACCGCTTCGCCGCCGCGGGGTCGTCCGGTCAACAGCAGGTCATTGCCGTCGCGCAACAATTGCGGAATCTCGAGCACCGGCAGTGACGGCGGGACCGACAACGGCGTCCAGGAACTGCCATCGAACGCAAAGGCGTCGCGACGTTCGCCGGCAACGGTGCCCACCGTGCCGCCAAACAACACGACACGCTGACTGCCGGCATGCCAACCCATCGCCGCGCGCGTGCGCGCCGGCGGCGCGACCGGCGTAGCCACCTGTTGCCAGTCGCTGCCGTCCCATTCCCAGGTGTCCGCGAGTTCGGCGCTGAGCCCGAGGCCACCGAACAGCACGAGCCGGCCGCGGATCGGATCGAAGACCATGGTCGCGCCCGCTCGTGGCGTCGGCGCGTGCACCGGCGACAATTGCGTCCAGACCCCACCGCTGAGCGCCCAGGTTTCGTCGAACACCTGCCGCTGCCGATCGCGCAGCACGTCGCCGCCAAACAGCAACATGCGCCCGCCGATGCCATCCTGGCCGAAGGCCGGCAGCGACCGCGGCGCTGGTGGGTTCGTCGTCGCCAGCACCGACCAGGTCTCACCGTCGAAAGTGGCGATCGTCGTGGCGTCGCCGATTCCGGCCGGCGTGACCCGCGAACAATGCGCCACGGCCCGGCGCGCCACCGGATCCCAGACGATGGAGGATGCGAGATTGACCACGGGCGGTGCCAGATCGTGACGCAAGCGCCACGCCGCGCCATCGAACTGCGTCACCGTGGCCTCGATGCCATAGCCGGCGGCGAACGCCGAGGCATTGACCAGCCGGGGCCGCAATGGCGCCTCGGTGATGCCGATTCCGGGAAGGCCCTCCTCCGCGACCGGGACCCAGGTCTGCTGCGCCGCCAGCGGAACAGAGAGAACGGCCGCACACACGAAATGCTTGTTCACTTTCGATCTCCGACAAACACGGGGATGCAATCAATCGCCGATCCGGCATTCGACGCCTCGGCTCACCGCCACGCCAAACGGGCCGCTACCGCCGTCGATGACCGCGGCCTGCGCCGTCAGCACGGCACCGCGCAGGGCCGGGATCGCCGCCAGGTCGGTGGCCGCGAACGCCACACCGCCGGCATTGGCGATCGCCAGTTGCGACACCGCCGGCAACGCGACCTGCAGCGCGCAACCACCGCCAATGGGCACGTTCGCGCGTGCGATCGACCACAGGAACAACGCCGGCGCCGCCGGGGGCGCGCCGCGCATTTCCAGCGCCAGCCGGCGGCCAGGCACCGCGTCATCGGCAAGCAGCTCCGGCGCCGAGCCGCAGGCGGTGCCATAGCGTGCGGTCGCCGCTGCGGGCCCGGTGCTGACGACCATCGGTTCCGGCAGGAACAACTGGCCGTTCATCCCGAATCCGGTCAAGAACTGCTGGTCGGCAACGTGATAGACCATCGGTTGCAAGGCGATGGCGGGAGCCCCTGCCAGCACCACAGGCGACCAGATGGCTCCATCCCAGGTCCAACTGTCGGCGAACCCCATGCCATTTCGCCCCAACGTTGTGCCGCCGTGAAGCAGCAGCTCGCCGTTGCGCCAGTCGTAAGCAAGCGAAGCAAACGCGCGCGCTGCCGGCGCCGCCAACGGCCTGGCCAGACCCCACGCCGCGCCGGTCCAACGCCAGGTGTCGTCGACGACGGCGCGGGTACCGTTGACCTCCGTCGCGCCGCCGAACATGAGCGGTTGCAACCTCGGCAGATCGGTCGCCAGGCTGGCGCCGACTCGCGGCGACGGTCCAGGACCGGGCACGTCCCGCCAGGTGTTGCCGTCAAACAACCAGGTGTCGCCCAGCAAGGTCTCGCCAAGTGACTGACCGCCGAACAGCAGCACGGTGCCGGTCAGCGGATCCCAGCACATGGCGTGCAGTTCGCGCGCCGACGGCCGCACTGGCGTGGCGATCGAGCGCCAGTCGACGCCGTTCCACTCCCACGTGTCATCCAACGGACCGACTCCCAGACCACCGAACAGGACCGTGCGCGCGCGCCCGATGTCGTAGGCCATGGCCAGGAACGCGCGGCGCGATGGCGAATTCGCCGGTGCCTGCTTCTGCCAGCGACCGGACGACCGCAACCAGGTATCCCCCAGCGGCACGTCGGTCAGCCGACCGCCGAACAGCACCGCCGAGTTGCGCGCCAGGTCGTAGGCCATCGCCGTGTAGGTGCGGTGCGCCGGCGCCAGGTCATCGTGCAGCCGCGTCCAGCCAGTGCCGTCGCGTTGCCACAGATCCGAACGGGGAAAGTCGTGGTCCGAGCCACCGAACATGATTGGGCGGCCGGTCGGCGACTCGACCATCGCCGCGTCGAGTCGCGGCCCCGGCGTCGAGGTGGTGGCGATCCGGCGCCAGTTCGTTCCGTTCCACTCCCAGGTGTCGGCAAGGGTGAACGCATTCTGACCGCCGAACAGTGCAATCGTGCCCGTACCGCGGTCGAACGCCGCCGCGGCACCGTAACGACCCGACGGTCCGGTGGACGCAACCTGCCGCCACACGCCACCGGCAAACGCCCAGGTGTCGGCGAGGAACAGCGGGCCCCGCGTGGTGTCGCCGTAGCCGCCGAACACGATGGTCTCGCTGCGAGCCCGGTCGAAGGCCATGGCGTGGCCGTGGCGCGGCGGCGGCAAAGTGCCGGCGACCGGCTGCCAGCGCACGCCGTTCCAGGTCCAGCAATCGTCCAGGATCGCGCCGGCCCCGATCAGCGAGAGTCCACCCAGCAGCACGACTTCCCCCAACGCGGCATCGAAACAGAGTCGATGCATCACCCGTCCCGGCGGCGATTGCGCCAGCTGTTGACGCTGCCAGACGAGGCCATCCCAGGCCCAGCTCTCGTCGTTGGCGATGCCGGCGCCGAACACGAACGTGGCGCGACGACGGCTGTCGTAGCAGCTCGCCGGCTGCCCCCGAGGTTCGAACGAAGGACCGATCCCCTGCCGTTCGAACCAGGTCGTGCCGTCCCACTCGAAGGCCGCACCGCCCCGGCCGGTGATTCCGGGCATCACTACGCGGTCGCGAACCTCGTCCCACGCCAGAGTGGGGACGAACTGGGCCTGCACGCCCCGATGTGGCCGCCACGACAACTGTGTTTGCGCTGCGGCGGATGCCGCCATCGAGACCACGACAAAGAACATCGGACCACGGTTCATGTCCGCACCATCCCCGCGGTGTGGTGTTCACGACCGGGGCCGGAACAACTCCCGATCAGTCGTCCAGATCGTCGCGGAGCAGCGGATCCAAACGTTCGCGTAGCCGCTCGCAGGCGCGCCGATAGGCCGCCGCCGCCGCGCCCTCGTCGATCCGCAGGACGCTCGCCACCACCGCAAACGGTGCCCCCTCGAGGCCACGCAGCACCAGGACCGCCTGGTCGCGTTCGGACAGCTGCCGAAGTTCGCGCCACAACAGCTCGGCTCGCTCGCGCACGATCGCCTGACTGCAGGCGGTGCCGACGGTGCCCAGCAACAGCCGATCCTCGGCCACAGATGCGGTCGCCGCGTGTCGCCCGGTCAGGTGCCGTTCGAGTTGCTGTCGCAACCGGTTCCGCAGGGTCGTCGCGAGGAACCGGACCAGCACTGGAGTCAACCGGCCATCGCGCGGCCTGAGGTCCGCCAGCCGAGGCAGCGCGATCAACCAGGTCTCCTGCACCAGATCCTCGGGCGCAACCAGTGCTTCCAGCCGACCGCGCAGTCGATAGCGCGCCTGCAGCAGCAGCCATGGCGTGAACCGTTCGATCACCAGGGCCACGGCGCCGCGTTCGCCCCCGCGTGCGGCCTGCACCATGACGGTCGTCGGTTCAGCGGCCATCGGCTGCCTGCATCGCGAACAGTCCGGGAAACCGCGCGCGCTCCGTTGCGGTCAACGGACCGCCGGCGCGAGCGCTGGCCGCCGCCAGCAGTTCGTCCGCCGCGCGTGGGACCCGGGTGAACGCGTGGCCGGCGCGTGCCAACCACAGGTGGCGCCCGTCTGGACTCACCACGAGTGACGCCGCCGGCATCGGTCCAGTCGGCCGCATCGAGAAGACCAGCGCGCCGTCGAGGGCATGCACGTGCAGATGACCGTTCACCGTCAGCGTCGCGATCAGTTCGCGGTCAGGCACCCACATGGCCGTGCGGATCAGGCCGGTACCGGGACGCAGCGTCGTCAGCACGACGCCATCGCGATCGACGCGGCGCACGACACCATCGTTGCCGCCGATCAGCACTTCGTTGCCCGCCGCATCGAGTTCGAGGCTCGTGCACCAGGTGCCTCCCGCCGCCAACGCCGCGCGAATGCGGCCACCCGGCTCGATCACCTGCAGCGTTGCGCTGCCATCGACGGCAAACACGACACCATCGGCAGCGACGGCCAGGCCGCCGATCGGTGGCACGAGTTCGATCCGGGTCGAGACCCTGCCGCCGGCATCCGCCACCAGGACTGCCCCGCTGGCATCGGCGATGCCGAACAACCCGCCGCCGCGGGCGACCGCGAGCCACTGCACCGCTGCGGCCATGGGCACGGTCGCGCACGATCGGCCGGCGAGGCTCACTACTTCGAGCGTACGTTCGGCGGCCACCGCAAGCCGTTCGGCACCCAGGAACTCCGCCAGCGGCAGCATCGTCGTCCGCGCCAGGCGCTGCCGCACGGAACCGTCGCGAGCGAACACCTGCACACTGCCATCGGGACCGATGGCGGCCACATGCCGGGCATCCGGAGCCACGCGAAGGCCCAGCAGGTGCAGTGCATCCGCGCAAGGAAGCCGTGCTTGCCGTCCATCCGGCTGTTGCCAGACCAGCGACTGATCCAGGGCCGCCACGAACGAACCATCGGCGGCGATCGCCAACCGTCCATGACTGGTGCCGGGTCGACCACACACGACATCGGCCGCCCCGTGCAGACGCCAGCGCCGCGCCGAACCGTCGGCAAACACCGCCAGCGGCAGACCCTCGGCGTCGAGTCCGAACCAGCGCGGCCACGTGCTGCCGAGCACCTGGACCCGGCGCCGGCCATCCGGCAAACGCAGCCAGGCGCAGCCATCCAGGCCAACACCGGCCAGGGTGCCATCGGGCGCGCGCGCAACTCGCCAGGTCCGACCGACACCTTCGATCGGGGTCCTGACCCCGGTGACGACGTCGACGCGAACGGCATGGCCAAGACCGGTCGCGACGATCAGTTCGCTGCCGTCTTCGGCGACATCGAACCATTCGAGCCGCGGGGCTTTGGCGAGAACACGCTCGGTGCCGGTCAGCACATCGACGCCACGGACCGCCGCGCCATCCGACAACCCGGCCAACGCGAACAGCCACCGGCCGCACTCGACCACCGACAACAGCGGCGGGGTCTGCGGCGGCAACTGCCAGGCCGTGAGCCGGCGCCAGTTCGCATCGAACACGACCAGGCGCTGTCGGGCATCGAGCACGGCCAACACTTCGTTCGCCAACGGCACGACGCGTTGCACCGCGGCATCGATGCGACCGAGGACCGTCACGCCATCGGCGCCAACGCGACACACCTGACCTTCGGCGAGGCCGGCGAAGCAACTGTCGGCACTGAACGCCAGATCGTTGACCGCCGCCGGCAGCACGTGGTGCACCGTGTGGCCCGCGCGGCGAACACGCAGTTCCGTGCCGTTGGCGATCCCGACACCGGTGCCATCCGGCGACAGGGCGACCGCCGTCACCGGGCCAGTGCCGCGCGGCAGTTCGTCGATCGCTCCGGTTGCCGGCCACCAGACACGGGCGCCACCGGCACGGTCGCCGAGAAGCATCGCCGAACGGTCCGCGGCGAAGGCGTGGCAACCGAGCGGCGATTCGCCGGCCGGGAGTTCGTCCACCACCGGCGCCGACGCCCAGGTGGACCACAACGTCGACGCCGATGCCGGTCCCGGATCGCGCGCGAACGCCGTGAGCGCCAGTCGCAGTGCCAGAGTCGGTTCGGTGGCCTGCAGTCGCGTGGCCTCGGCCCGCAAACCGGCGCCCTGCGCGGCGAGCAGCGCCGTCCGCGTGCCATCGCGTTCGGCGCGCAACTGCCACCACAACAGCGACGTGACCAGGAAACCAGCCACCAGCGCGGTGATCGCGATCGTCGTCGCGATGGCCAGCCACGGCTGCCGGCGGGCGCGTCGCCACAGCCGGCCGAACGTTCCGATCGGTCGCGCCAGCACCGCCTTGCCCTGCAGCCATCGCTCGAGGTCGTCGGCAAACGCACCGGCGCTGGCCTGGCGGCGATCGGGCTCCTTCGCCAGCGCCGTCGCCAGCACCGCATCGAGATCGCGATCGCTGCCGGCCGCAGGACAGCTGCGGCGCAGTGGCGATGGATCGTCGGTGAGGATCGCGCGATCGAGGCGCTCGCGGGTGATCGCGCCGCCGGCGAACGGATGCTGCAGCGCGATCGCCTCCCACAGGATCACACCCACCGCGTGCACGTCGGTCCGCGCATCGACGCCGGTGCCGCGGACCTGTTCGGGTGCCATGTACTGCGGCGTGCCGGCGGCGACTTCGGTACGCGCGGTGTCGTCGCCGAGCGCTGCCGCCAGGCCCAGGTCGAGCACGACGGCCCGACCACACTCGTCGAACGCGATGTTGCCAGGCTTCAGGTCGCGATGCACGATGCCGGCGTCGTGCAGGCGCGCCAGCGTGCGGAGCAACGCGATGGCGACGGCGACCTGATCGCGGGTGCGCTGCCGGCCAGGCCGCGACGCCACGCGATCGGCGGCCAGCCGTTCGCGCAACGTGCCACCGGGCAGCAACTGCATCGCGATCCACAGGCAACCGTCATCGACGCCGGTGGCATGGATCGGACACAGCCCCGGATCGGACAGGCGCGCCGCCAACGCCGCTTCGCGGGTGAAGCGCTCGAGTGCGACCGCCAATTGCGCCGCGTCGGGTCGCATGACCTTCAGCGCGATCTTGCGCGCCAGCCGCGGATCTTCCGCCTCCCAGACGACGGCCTGCCCGCCGCGCGCGATCTCGCGGACCAACGTGAACGGTCCCAGCCGACGCGGCGCCGCCGGGGCGCGACGAAGGTCGTTGTAGTAGCGCAGCAGCCGATCGGCGTGGGCACCGTAGCGCGCACGGTGTGCCTCGGCGACAAACGTGCGACCAGCGAGTTCGTCCTCGTAGATCGAGGCGAGGAAATCGAGCAACAGGGGCTCGTCGGTGTCCCACGCAGCGGCGTCGGAGCGGAGTTCGGACGGCAGATCGGCGACCATGCAATCTCGCCGCGGCTCGCGGCCTCGGGACGATGCGCCGCGGCGGGCAAGTCGTCAATTGGCAGGGCGCGGCTCGCGGGCCCAGGTGACGCCACGCGTCGGTGTCACCGTCTCGGGAACATCGCCGCAACCTGGTGCATTCGCGCCTTGCTGCCGTCGGCATCGCCGCGGCACGCAGCAGTTCGACTTCGCCTGGAGTTTGCGTCCGGTCGCGATTCGTCGCCGCTGGCCACTGCGGTAGTCTCCACCGCCGATGTCCCTGTCGCGCGACGAACTGGCCCGCATCGAGCGCCTGCGCGAGCTGTTCCTGGACGAGGGCCGCGGCGAGCGACGGTTGCCGGACTACTGGCGCGATCAGATCGATCTGCAGGCTTACGACCGGGTCCTGGCCGCCAGGATCGGCTGGAAGTGGGATGCGGCGCTCGCCGAGTGCCAGGAGCGGGGATTGCCGCGCGCCGACGAACGGCTGGTCGTCGATTTCGGTTGTGGCTCGGGCATCGCCGCCACTCGCTTCACGCACTGGTGCGGTGCCGGGCAGGTACTGCTGCACGACCGTTCGCCGGCAGCCATGGCGTTTTCGCTCGCTGCGTTGCGCCACCGACACCCGACCGTTGCGGCAGCGATCGCCCCGGACCTGCGCGACATCCGCCCCGACGTGCTGCTCGTCAGCCATGTGCTCGGCGAACTCGACCCTGGCGGCCTGACCGCGCTGACCGACCTCATCGCGCGCAGCGACACCGTGGTGATCGTCGAACCCGGCACCCGGGCGATCGCACTCCGTCTCGCGGCACTGCGCGACCGCCTGCTCGACTCCTGGCACGTGCTGGCCCCCTGTCCGCACCGGCACACGTGTCCCACGCTGGCCAGCGGCACCGACTGGTGCCACTTCTTCGCCACCCCGCCGGCCGCGGTGTTCACCGACGGTGAACTGGTCCGCACCGCTCGCGCGATCGGCATCGATGCGCGTTCGCTGCCGTACTCGTTCCTGGCCCTGACCCGCACGCCACCGTCTACGCCAGCGCCACACGCGCGTGGTCTAGGCCGCGCCGCGATCAGTGCGCATGCGGCGCACGTGCAGATCTGCACAGCCGCCGGCCTGCAACGCGCCGAGATCGACAAGCGCACGCAGGCGCAGCGCTGGCGCGAACTCAAGCGCCGCCCGGAAGCCCTGCGTCCCTGGCCGCACTGAGCCGCCTGCTGGCGGCCCGCACGGCGACCTGGGCCGACCATCCACCCGGCGGCTGATCCCGTCCATGAACGGGACCCCGGCGATCCGATGCCATGGCCGGTACCGCCGCCAGGCCGGGCCGCGCCTCAAGCGTCAGCCGGTGGACGCCGATCCGAAGGGCATGCGCACCCTCGAACCCGCCGCGATTCCGCGCTCGCCTTCGGTCGGCCGCGAAGCCGGCTCGGCGCTGATCTGGTCGCTGTTCTTCGTGTCGGTGACCACCGGCCTGATGCTGTCGCACAGCTGGGAGATGCGCGCCAACCGCAAGCAGATGGACGTGCGATTCCGACAGATCGAACACGCCCGCTCGTTCGCGAAGTCGGGGCTGGTCGAGACCGCGTCGTGGTTCCAGAAACAGACGGTGCAGCCGGTGACGGTGTTCGCACCGCGCCGGGAACCGACCGCGGAGCCGCCGATCGACGAGACCGATGAGCCGACGATCGGGCTGGTGCGCGAATTCGAAGTACGCGGCAGCCTGTGGGGCCGCTACGAGATCCGCAAGGACGAGACCGTCGACGTGTCCGCCAACTACGGCGCTGCCGCCGGCACGGTGTGGGACGTCGGCGCGCGCGGCATCCTGTTCCAGCGACTCGACGCCGGCAAGGCGTTCGACCGCTACCCGAACTTCGTCATCGCCGTGCAGACCACGCGTACCGAGGTGCGCACGATGATCGTCAACCTGCCGGCGCCGACCGCGCTGGTGATCCCGGATCCGGGCAATCTGACGATGACCGGCACCGGAGTGACGATCTCCGGTGGCAGCCAGGCCGGCATCGCCTGCGACTCGGCCTTGGCGCCGCTGGCAACACCGCCGAGCGTCTCCGGTTCGCCCGCCGTCTTGCCGCTACCCGGACTGCAGGTTGGCCCCGAGTCATTGTTCGCGATGCGCGCCGAGAAACTCGAACTGCTGGCCGACCTCACGGTCACGTCCGAGGAATGGCCAGTGCGCAGACCGCTGGCCGACCGCTTCGCGTTCGCCTCGTCGACCATGGTCGTCCTCGAGACGGCCCCGCTGCTGGGCAGCGGCGTGCTGTTCGTCAACGGCAGCATGAAGGTGGCGCCCGGCAGCAACAGCGAGTTCGAGGGACTGATCGTCATCAACGGCGATGCCAGTCTGCACGGCCCGTTCTCCGTCCGCGGGTCGCTCGTGGTCTCCGGCCACCTCGAACTGCACTCCGAGTCGGGCCCGGTGGAGCTCATCTACGACACCGCGGTGCTGACCCGCGTGCAGGACCAGCTCGGTCGCTACCACAAGAGCAAGGAGACCCGCGGCGGCGCCGGCGGCGAAGCGTTCACCAGCCTGGTCGAGTTTGCCGACAAGATGAGGACCGGCACCAACGACGCCGACGTCACCGAAGTGGCATCGGTGACGGACCTGACGGCGACGTCGACCAGGCTGGCGACCACGGCGACGGACACGGCGGCGATGATGGCGGCCGCGATGATCACCGAAGACACGTCGTCGACCGCCGCGAAGATCACGGGCACGGAGCCGACGACCAGCACCACCACCGCGGCCATCGAGACCGTCGTCGCCCCCGTCACCGAGGTCGTGGTGAAGATCGCTGCCGCCATCCAGCCGTGAGCGCACCACCCACCAGAACCACCGGCCAGCAGGGCTGGAACACGATCGAACTGATGATCGCGCTGGCGATCGTCTCGGTCGGCCTGATGGTGGTCGTGCAACAGGTCTCGATCAGTTTCCGCGAGACCAGTTCCGCCGAGCAACGCGCGTTCGCCTACCAGCGCGCCTCGGCGATCCTGCACGAGCTGCAGAATGCGGTCGCCACCGGCGAAATCGCCAACGCCAACGACCTGGTCGCCCTGGCCGACGTCACCGAGAACGCAGTGCTGACCACGCGCCGTGATGCCGAAGGGCTGCTCGTCGCGCCCGACCATCGGATGTCGGGCAACACGCTGCGCCAGGGCCATTGGCTGTGGAGTCGGAGGGTCGAGGTCGCCGCGCGCGAACAGAGCGGCCTGTACGACGTCAGGGTCTCGATCCTGCGTTGGGATGGTCAGCGCTGGATGTTCGAGGCCAATCAGACCCAACTGCTGTCGCTGGAGGCCCGCGCCGACGAGCCAACGCAGACGTTCGACGTCTATGCACTGGCGATCGCCAATGCGCCGGCCCTTGCCGGCAACCTGGTCGAACAGAAGACCGCCCTGCTGAATGCCACGGCTCAACTGGCGCAGACCTCGCAGGCGCGCTTCCGCATCCACTTCATCGAACGGCTCGGCTATGGCCGCGACACCGCGCATGCGCCGTTCGTGAACGTGACCAAGACCGCCGCCCAGCCGGTTCCCAACGCCTACTGGCTGCCATCGCTGCTGCAAACCGGCGACCAGCCGACCTGGTTGTATCAGAGCGAACTGCTCGGTGGCGTGCATCGCACCGAGAGCGGCCTGACGAGCGGCGCCTCGACGGCCAATCCGCTGCCCTGCACGCTCGCCGATCACCAGGTCCACTGCCTGCGTGCACCGGCTGCGGAGGAGCTGTTCACCGCTCGACTC
The DNA here is from genome assembly GCA_016713175.1 of Planctomycetota bacterium. Classification (GTDB taxonomy): domain Bacteria; phylum Planctomycetota; class UBA1135; order UBA1135; family UBA2386; genus JADJPQ01. The sequence goes on along the minus strand of JADJPQ010000001.1, from coordinate 920,430 downwards.
GCCGCCGGGCTCGAGGACGAGGATGCACCGCCGCTGCAGATCCTGCTCGACCGGATGCACGCCGAACCCGAACGCTACCGCGGCGCCATCTTCGTCAATCTGCACGGCAACGCCCTGCCGATGCCGCCGTTGCGCAATTACGCCGACGCCGCCAAGGATCCCGCCGGACGGCCCGGGATCCGCGTGGTCACCCACCCGGCGCGGCTGCGCACGGCCCGCGACCCCGATGGCAATGGCGATCACAGCGACACCCAGGACGTCGAACTGCGCGTTCATGCCTACCGCGAGCCGGGTGCCAGCGCGGCGGTGCTGACCGAACCGATCCTGGTGCAGATCTTCGGCGTCGACCTGACCAGCGCGGTCAACACCGGCGCGACCTCGACGCTGACGATCGCCCGTCTGCCCGGCGGCGTCGACCCGAACACGGGCGTCGCCGCGACACCGACCGCACTGGTGACACCGGCAATCGCCTATCACGGGTTCGACAGCAGCGGCGGCGTACCGGACACGACCGGTGGCCTGCCGTTCGCGATGCGCTACGAGGTCGGCTACTCGACCAACGGCGGCGCCCACACGTGGCTGAAGCTCTACAACACGCCGCTGTGTGCGCCAACGGTCGACAGCCGCGGCCTCAGCGCGTCGGCCAGGTTGTACGGACTCGAGTACAATCCATCACCGATCAGCACCGGCGGCACCTTCGCCGTGGATCTGGCAACCGACTCGAGCGACCCGCACTGCCAGCGGAACACGGCGCGCTGGCGCATCCGCGTGCCAAAGCGCGTGTTCCAGAACGGTCTGTTGCCGAATCTCGATCAGCAGCTGCGCATCGTCACGCGGATCGGCGCCGACACGACGACTGGCCGCCGTTGGCCGACGCCGCACCAGCCGGCCAACCTGTCGGAGACCTGGGCCTGGTGGAGCCAGGCAGCCGACGCGGTGCCGCCGACCGAACGCGCGCAGTTCCTGGGCGACCCGCGCCTGTGCCCCTACGCCGACCTGATGGCCGACGGCACGACGACGCCGCACGGCTACAACTGGAACTTCGACGATCTGGTGGCGGGCGCCGAAGATGCCCGTCCGTACTATCCGTGCCTGGATCCAACCCGGTTGCAATCGGGCTGCGGCGAACGCACGCGGGCCGATGCGCCGCGCCTGCTGGCCTTGTTGCGTTCGTGCCTGCAGGCCACCACCGCGACCTGGGTGCAGCCGTCCGGCCCGATCGCCGAGTACCTGGTGCTCGGTGGCGAGATCACGCAATCCGGCGGCAGCCTGGGCCTGAACCCGGCCGGCGTGTCGATCGACGGCACCTGGTTCGGCAGCGGCGGCAGCATCACCGTCGACCAGATCGCGTTGCCCGACGGCGCCGTCGGCGGTTTCGCGCTGCTGACCGACCCAGGCACCGGCTGGTTCGCCCGCCCATGGCTTGGCGAACTGGTCCCCGACAGCGGCTACCAGGCCTGGCTGACCGCCGGGACGACGCCCGCCGGATGCCGCTGGCAGAACCTGGACGCCGTCGATCTGGCCACGTTCGGCACCGCTGCGCTCGAGCCGACCGGCGCCCGCCTTGGCACCGTCGGCGCCGCGCTGTTCCTCAACCACGGCCCGGCCGACGCCACCATCGCCCACGAACTGGCGGCGGCGCTGACCGCGCCGGCGGCGGGCGTGCTGGCGATGGTCGACGCGATGAACACCAACCGGCTGGGGTCCTCGCCCGGCATGCAGCCGTACACGCTGAACGGCTCGGTGGCCCCGGAGTCGGCGCTCGCGCGGACCGACACCTACCCGCGCAGCACGCTGACCGAGATCGAGATGCTGTGGACCAGCGCGGCCGCAGGCCGGCACGGTGGCGACCTGCTGCGACTGTCGCGCGGCACGGACCAGACGATGTTCGTCGTGCCGACCGCGCGCACGCCGTCGTCGGCCGAACGGCTGACCACCTGTGTGGTCGCGCTGCTGCACGGGACGCGGGCAGTGCACCAGGCCGGCGTGCCGACGCTGCCGAACCGGGTCTGGCAGCAGCCGGCGCTGACGCTGGTCGAACCGGAGGTCGGCGGCGAACTGGTCAACCCGGCCACCGTGACGCTGCGCTGGCGTACGGCATGGACCCGCTTCGATGGCGAGCCGTACACCGGCGAGTATCCGTCCGGGTTCACCGAAGACGAAAGCGTGCTGCGTTACCGGACCATGGTCTCGCGTGACCTGGGCCTGACCTGGACTTCGATCGCCACCGGCGCATCGGCGCCAATCGACGTCTACCCGGACGATCCGGGGGAACTGCTGAGCGACATCGCGGTCGGCGATGAGTCGTTCACGGTGGCACTGCCGAGCGACTCCTGGCCGACCGGTGAGTATCTGTTCCGCGTCGAAGCCTGGCGCGACGGGCTGCGCTGTCACTCGGCGGCGCACCAGATCCGCGTGCTGATCCGGCGCAACTGAACGTCGACCTGCGCCGCAGCGCCGGTTCGCGATCGGCAGCCGCAGGGGGCATGGTCGGCCAGGGTGGCGCCGCTTACGCTGTCCTGGTTCCTTGACCCACGGGATCCCGTCCCGGAGAACCAGCCATGCCGACGATCCGCCAATGCCTGCCCGCCGCCGCGTTCGCCGCCGCAGTGAGCGCGCAATGCACGCCGCCCACCGTGCTCGCGACCAATGAGCCGTTCGTGTTCTCGCACTACATGGGCACGCCGACGCCGCCGAACCCGTATCCCGGCTTCAGCCACCTGTTCGACGTCGTCGTCGACGGCAGCGTGACGATCACCCAGATCGACTGCATCCTGTACGACGACGGCGCCGTCAACCCGACGCAGATCGGCAACACCGCGGCCGTCGAGATCTGGATCACGCCGACGACCTGGACCGGCAACGAACTGAACCAGACCGTCTGGGCGCAGATCGCCGCCGGCACGGTGACCGTCGCCGCCAGCAGCACCCACTCGCCGATCGGCTTCGGCGCCGGCTTCTCGTTGCCGCCGGGCGCGTGGGGCGTCGCCATCCTGGTGCAGGCGCCGACCGCGCCGCAGACCAACGCCGGGCCGCTGCATCCGCTGTATCGGATCCCGTGCATCAGCCCCGGCAATCCGGTCGGCTGCACCGAGAACGTGCCGCTGGCGGTCCGCAATCAGTTCCTCGACCTCAGCAACCTCGGTGTGCAGCGCTACGCGTGGCAGTCGGGTGGCATCAACCGTTCGACCAACCTGCGCTTCCACTTCAATCCGATCCAGGACAGCGCGTACTGGACCGAGTACGGCACCGGGTGCTATCGCCTGCCACAGTCCTTCTACGAACAACTGCCGGCCGGCGGCAGCTCCGACTTCGGCAACGTCGGCATCGCGCTGCAACCGGTCGGCACCACGCACTATGCGGTCGGACCAGCCGCGGCGACGTTGGCGCCGGTCGTCAGCGGCCCGTTGCTCAATGCCGCCGGCACCGCGCAGCTCGGCCTCAACGAGACCTCGGCGGCGCAGAACCTGCCGTTCACCTTTCCGTTCCCCGGCCAGGGCGGCGCCACGTCGGGCACCTCGCAGATCATCGTCGCGGCGAACGGCTTCGTCTGGCTGTCGGGCACCGACGGCGGCGGCCAGGCGTTCGGCAACAACGTGCCGGCGTACCTGGTCGCACAGCCGCGGCTGGCAGCGTTCTGGGCCAATCTCGATCCGAGCGTGACCACCGGCAGCGGCGCGGTGCACCTGGACGTCGACCCGAACAACCAGTTCGTCACCATCACCTGGCAGAACGTGCAGGAATGGACCGGCACGCCGGGCGGCATCCCGATGAACTTCCAGATGGCGCTGTTCAACACCGGCCGCGTCGAACTGCGCTACGGCAACACCTACGCGACGCGCACGCCGGCGCTGGTCGGTTTCACGGTCGGCAACGGCGATCTCGATCCGGGCAGCCGCGATCTGATCGTCAATGGCGCCGTGGCGCCGTTCTCGTCGCCGGACGGCGCGCGACCGCTGCACCTGACCGGCCGCAACCGCCCCGTGCTCGGCACCACGTTCGATCTGCAGGCCGACTCGATCCGCGCCGGCGCCAATGCGGGCTTGCTGGCCGTCGGCACGCAGGGCATCCCCGCGGGCGTCAGTCTGGCGCCGTTCGGCCTGCCGCCGATCGGGACCAGCATCTGCAATCAGTACGTCGCGCTGCCGGTGGCCTCGGTGTTCTTCCTGGTGCCCGGCGCGACGGCGATCGTGCCGTTCGGGCTGCCGCTCAATCCGATGTTCAATGGCGTCGAACTGAAGTACCAGGTGCTGGCGATCAGCCCCGGCCTGAATCCGGCGGGCCTGATCGCGTCCAACGGATTGTGCGTGCACGCCGGCTTGAACTGATGCCGACCGCGCCGACCACCGACCACCGCACCCGCTTCCTGGCGCTGCTGCGGGACCACCTCGCCGACCACACCTTCGTCAAGGCGGTGCTGGCGAAGCCTCGCGGCGGCGAACCGGGACTGCAACGCGTCGAAGTGCGGCTCATCCTGCTGCGCGGCGAGGATCACCTGCAGTTCGTGCAGCAGTTCACCACCCGCGACGTCACCCGCAATGTGCCGTTGCCGGCGGCCGTCGGCCACTTCGCCGCGCAGCTCGGCAGGCCGTTCGCCAACGCCCATCTGTTCACGCACCAGCAGGAGATCCAGTACCGGATCGGCAAGCGCAGTGACAGCCTGACGACGAGTCGCCGCGAGACCGCGCCGGCCGCGCCAGCCGACGACCACGACCGGGCCAAGACGCGCCACGTCGACGTGACCCGGCCATTCCTGCACGAACTCGGCATCACCGGCCCAGACCACCGTGTGGTGCCGGCGATGGCGCGCAAGTGGAAGCAGATCGACAAGTTCGTCGAGGTGTTCGCCGGCGCGATCGGCCGCTCGCCGCTCGCCGATGCCACCTCGATCGACGTCGTCGACTTCGGTGCCGGCAAGGGCTACCTGACGTTCGCGGTGCACGACTGGCTGCGCCAGCGCGGCATCGGTGGCACCGTCACGGGTGTCGAACTGCGCGACGAACTGGTGCTGGCGGGCAACGACGTCGTGGCGCGGCTTGGCCTGCAGGGCCTGACCTTCTGCCGCGGCGACGTGCACGCGCCACCGGCGGTGAAACCCCAGGTGCTGATCGCGCTGCACGCCTGCGACACCGCCACCGACCATGCGCTGCACCTGGGCGTGCGCGCCGGCGCCGCGGTGCTGATCGCCGCGCCGTGCTGCCACAAGGAAGTGCGCCCGCAACTGCAGCCGCCTGCCCTGTTCGCGCCGCTGCTGCAACACGGCATCCACCAGGACCGCCAGGCCGAACTGTTGACCGACAGCCTGCGCGCGCTGCTGCTGCAGGCGCACGGCTACGACGCCCAGGTGTTCGAGTTCGTGTCGACCGAACACACGCACAAGAACCAGATGATCCTGGCGATCCGCCGCGGCGCCGCGCGGCCCGAGGCGCTGCGGCAGGCGCGGGAACTGCAGGCCGCCTGGGGGATCACCGATCTGAGCCTCGCGCGCATGCTGGCCGCGCCGGCGTGACCGACCTCGGCTAGACTGTCGGCAACGATGGCGCGCATGACCCTGCTCCTCGTCGCGGCCGCTGGCGCGACCTTGGCGATCACGCTGTGGGCGACCCGCGGCAGCGACACCGAACCCGCTGACGGGAACACTCCTGGCGCGGATCCGAAAGCCAACCAACCGGCGCCGGCGCCGCAGCAGGGGGCGCCGCCGACGACGACGCCGGCGGCCGACAGCCGCCAACTGCTGCTGCCCGATGGCACCGAAGTGGCGCCCCTGAACGGCGTGGCCAACCCGCCCAAAGTGCTGTGGGGCGACCGGCCCTACTCCCCGATCGTCAAGGTCACGCACACGACCATCGACTGGTATCTGCACGCCGATGGCTCGCTGACGACCACGTTGGAGGTCTGGCGCAAGGACCTCGGTCGCAAGGATGCGGTCACGATGGTCTGCAACCCGACGGACGTTGCGCCGCTCGAGATCGACGGCAAGATCATCCCGCTGCCCGAACGTCCGGGCCTCGGGCGTTGACCCGCCGCGTCGCTCAGAAGCGCTGCATGGCGCAGGGCGAGGCCGTCCCGGTCTGCGCCGCGCTGATGGCCACCACCTGCTGCGCCAGGTTGAGCCCCAGCAGGAAACCACGCTGCGAGGGGTTGAAGGCGATCCGGAACGTGTCGGTGCCCGTGCCGCCGGCGACTGCGAACCCCGCGGTCGTCATCGTCGACAGGTCCAGGCACAGCACGCCGGTGCTGCCGGGCAGCACGTTCACCAGCGGGAACTCGGTCTGGAAGCCGAAGGCGATCAGGCTGACCAGCAAGTCACCGGTGGCAGCGCCCCAGTAGACGAAGTTGATGTCGTCAACACGACCGGGATTGGTCGGTGAGTTGGACGCATCGGGATGCAGACCCGAGAAGAAGCTCGCGGTGCCCGGAGCCACGTTGCTGATCGCGTAGGTGCCCTGATTGGTCTCGGTCGTGACGACGCCGCGGCCGACGCCGTTGGCGACGAAGAACTGCCAATTGTATTGCCGCGGGCCGGCCGAGCCGAACGCCTGGTTGGTGACATCGTGCGACAGACCGTAGGTGTTGGTCACGCCACCGGCGATCAGGGCCGGGCCCTTCAGGTCATAGGTGTTGACGGTCGGCGGCGGAAAGTTCGCGCTGACACCGAGGCTGATGTGATGCGACAGGCCGTCCGCGGTCCACGCCGCGTTGCCCGGGAACTCGAGCGCGGCGAAGAAGTCCTGATTGACGGGCCGCACTAGCGGCGTGGTGAAGTTCAGCGTGACCTGCCAGGCCGAGATCGTGCTGGTGCCGGTGGTCGGGCTCGGGAACGGACCGAACGTCGCGATCGCGTTGGTGCCGGGCGCCGAAGCGGGCGTGAAGTTCGGGAAACTCGGGTTGGCCGGATCCTCCCCGTAGAAGTGCATGTTGTAGTTCTCGACCGTGCCGTCGTTCTGATCCTGGATCACGTAACGGCAGCCGATCAGCTCGTAGCCGGTCACCGCCAGCGGCGCGCCCGCCAGCACCGGGTTGCCCCAGCCGACGTAGTCTTCACTGTCGAAGCGCATCACCACCTGCACCTGGCTGGCGCCGGCAACACCGCCGCGCGTGGTCGCGCCGGTGGCGCAGTTGAAATAGAAATCCTGGATGTTCTGCGCCGACAGCCCGGCGCACAGGGCCACGGTCATGGGAACGAAGGAACAGGCTCGCATGGGTTCTCCGGAAGAAGGGACGGATTCGCCCGGGCATGGGGCCCGGGGCAGGAGGTGCATCGAACCCGATCCGGGGCACTTGCGCCAACGCCCGGCGATCATCGTGACCACGGCGGTACGCAGCACCGGGCACACTGCCCGACATCACGACCCGCCCCCGCCCGATCGCTCCGATCGCTACCGGCGCCCACCCGACCGACCATCACCCGCTGAACCGCAAGACACCGACGCCGAGCGCGACGGTCAGCGCGCCGACGATGCGCAGCCACGACACCCGTTCGCGCAAGACGGTGATGCCGACGACGACGCTGAACACGACACTCACCTCGCGCGCGGCACCGACGATCGCCGCACTGGCGCCATCGCGCAGCACGATCAGCACCAACGCGTAGGCGAGGAAGCCGGTGCCCGCGGCGAGCGCGATCGAGCCGCGCGCCGCCACCCATTCGGCCCGCAGTCGCGTCGGGCCGCACCGCCACCAGACCTGCGGCGTCAACCATGCCGCGGTCGCCGCCAGCACCAACCAGTTCCAGGTCCATGGATCGACTTGCTGCACACCGTGGCGATCGAGCAGCGTGTAGCCCGATGTACACAACCCGGCCGCGACCGCCCATCGCGCCGCCGGCACGTGCGCGATGGCCCGCAAGGGCGCCGACCACTCGCGCAGCGACGGCAGGTTGATGATCCAGAGACCGAGCACGATCACCGCGATGCCACCCAGGCCACCGAGCGTTGGCAACGGCTCGCCGCCAACGGCCGACCACGCGACCAGGAACACCGGCGCAGTGCCACGCGCCAGCGGATAGACGAGCGACAGTTCGCCGTCGCGGTAGGCACGCGCCAGTGCAGCGAAGTAGCCGGCCTCACATGCGGCGCTCGCCAGCAGCAGGAGCCATGGCACCCGTTCCCCGACCCCACGCCAGCAGGCGATCGGCAGGAACACCACCGTGGTCAGAACCAGCAGCCACCACGCAAACGCCAGCCGATCGGCGGTGCGGCGCAAGGCCACATGCGCGACGACGTGGATGCAGGCCGACAGCAGGATCAGGGACAGTTGCGTAGCGGTCATCGGGCTTGCCGCGCAGACGACGACGGGATTCTGACCAACCGTCGACCGATCGCGCGAACGGAATCGCGGACCGGTCCGCTGTCCCATGGTCATGATCCGCCACGCCGCCGCCATCGCCCTCTACGCCACCTGCCTTTCTGCCCAGGAAACCAACCTCGCGCCGACCGGAACGGCGACGCAGTCCTCGTTCGCCGGCTTCGGCGAACAACCGGGCTATGCCATCGACGGCAATCGTGACGGCTATTGGTGGAACGGCTCGACCACCTGTACCGGCAACCAGCTCGGCGCCTGGTGGCAGGTGGCCTGGCCGAACCCAGGTCCGCTGCACGAAGTGCGGATCGTCAACCGCGCCGACTGCTGCGGCAACCGGCTGGCGAACTTCCGCGTCGAGGTCAAGAACGGGGCGACGGTGGTGTTCGCCCAGGACTTCCACACCTTTGGCTCGCATGTGCCGAACGGCAAGCTGCTGCGCGTGCTGATGCCCGGCACCGGCGTGACGGCCAACACGATCCGGATCACCAATCTCGGCACCACGCCGGAGTTCACCAACCACCTGCAGTTCGCCGAAGTCGAAGCGATCCGCAATGGCCCGCAACGCGAAGTGAACGTCGCGCTGCAGGGCGCCGCGAGCCAGTCGAGCAACTCGGCGACCGCGCCCGCGCCGCGCGCGATCGACGGCGACACCAACGGCTTGGGTGGCGCCGGGTCGGTCGCCATCACCGGCACCGAAGCCGGTGCGTGGTGGCGCGTCGATCACCAACGCGTCCGGATCGACAAGATCAACCTGTGGCCGATGACCTACGGCCAGGCCGGCTGTCGCAACTTCCGCGTCGCAGTGTTCGATGGCACCACCGAAGTGTGGGGCCAGGACCTGTTCACTGCGGCCGGCAGTTCGCTGCCGCGGACGGCGGCGACCGTGCTGCAACCAGGTGTGACCGGCAATGCCGTGAAGATCACCTCGCTGGCGACGGCGGCTGGCGCACGGCTCGAGTTCGCCGAGGTGGAGGTGATCCGGTTCGCCAACACCGCTGCCGATGTGCGGACGTTCGGCGCCGGTTGCCTCGGCACCGGAGTCACCACCGTGCCAGCGCTGGCGACGACGGGCGTACCGCGCCTGGGAACATCGCTCGTCAGCACCGTGCAGACCGTGCCGGGCGCCGCCGTGCTGGTCACCGGACTCTCGAACAGTGCGTCGGCGCTCGGCGCGCTGCCGCGATCGCTGGCCGCAGTCGGCGCCCCGCATTGCTGGCTGCTGACCGGCCTCGACAGCTCACAGGTCGCGCTCGGCGCCGCCGGCAGTGCGACGTTCTCCCTGACCGTGCCGAACAACCCGGCGTTGAACGGACTGCTGCTGTTCCAACAAGCCGCCGTGCTGGTGCCCGCGGCGAACGCGCTGGGCGCCGTCGTCACCAACGGCATGCGACTGACCGTCGGCAACTGACGTCAGGCTGGCTGTGTAGCGGCGGCCAGCCGCAGCAGATGCGGCCCGACCCGCCGCAACCGTTGGCGCTGGGCCGGCGACAGGTGACGGTAGCCGCGGATCGTGCGCCGGCACGCGGACGCGCCGCACGCACAGGCGAACGGTGCGGCCATGTCCCACTCGGTGGTGTCGTAGTCGAACGTCACTTCATCGCCTGGCGCGATGTCGCGGAGGGCGATCAGGCGACGACCGTCGAGGCAGGCGTTGGGCTCGCAGGCGTGGTTCAGGAACCGCCAGGCCGGGTGCACTCCGGCAGCGTCCGCGACGGCCGCCAGATGTTCGTTCGCCGCCACTTGCAGCGTGTGCCGATCCGCCGCCGCGACGAGGCGACCACCGATCGTCGCGATGACGTCGCCGGTGGCGACTCGCGTCGCTGCAACCGCATGGCGTTGATCGGATCGGACGACGACGACGAGTTGCGCCAAGGATGATGCGGGCACGGACACCATTCGTTCGCACATTACGGAACGTCGCGGCGCCCACCACACCGGCTGGCGGTTCACTCGCGGGTTCCTTCGCGGCACGTTTGCTGTCGGAGCACGTGCTGGAGAACATGTGGAGAATGCGCAACGGGAGCGGGCACCGCGCGCGGCGCCGAACTCGCGTTCGCTGGTGAACGCGATGCGGGCGCCGCCCGGTGAGCACCCGGCTCGGGTCCCCGCCCTCGACGAAGGTGATCGGCGTCTGGTTGGCGCCATTGGCATCCATCACGACGATGCCGTTCTCGCCGCGGCCGAACACGCCGGGCGACCGCTCTCACGGGCGTCTGCCACCCGGCAACGGATTCACTGCCGCCAGTAACTGCACAGCGACGCGACGCCAGCGACCGCGACCGTGGCCAGCCGCGCACCCGACGCCAACTCGAACACATCGACGGTCCCGGTGTCGTGGCACGCGACGAACAACAGCATCGGCGATTGCGCCGGCAGCAGGTTGGGGCCGAGCACCTTGGCGTGGCCCTTGCCGCTGTGCGGCGCCGGCGGGATCCAGCCGATCGGCGCCGCGACATCGGGCAGCGCCCCGACGTTGCGGATGTCGTCGAAGGCCAGATCGGCCAGATCGGCGCCGCTGAGCTGGTCCCGGATCGGCGTCGTGGGCGGCGGATCGATGCCACCGATCCGCTGCACGACCGTGAATTCGCGAATGGTGCTTCCCGGCGCCGCGGTGGTCAGCCGGATCCGGCTGATCTGGCCGATGCCGAGGCGGTCGCGATGCGCCACCAGGCATTCGGTCGCCAGATTGGACGGATCGATCAGCAGCTTGCGCGCGCCGTGCAGCTTGCCGATCGAGTTGCCGACGAACGCGCCGTTCTGCCCCGGCGCACCCGACTCGAACACCGCGACTTCGCCCTGATCGCCGAGCACGAACGCGAACCAGCCGCCGGTCTGGAAGTCGGTCCGCACATGGCGCATGGTGACGGCGACATCGACGACCTTCTGCACCGGGCACCGCACGCGCTGGCGTTCGGCGAAGGTCACCCCGGACACGACGCGCAGCGTGTTGTCGCCGCGGCACCACAGCAGCAGATCCTCGCCCTCCGGTTGCCAGGCACAGCCGGCGACCCCCGGCCCGGTCAGGGCGGTGCCGAGCACCCGGCCGAACGTGCCGCTCTGCAGGTCGGTGTCGATGACGTAGAAGCGGCCGCTCGCCGGACTGGTGACGGCCAGCAATCGCAGCGACGGATGCATCGCGAAGTTCGTCGGATCGGGCACACCGATCGTCAGCAGCACCGTGAACCGGTTGCTGTTGACGACCAGGACGCGATTGCGCGCGCGCTCGGCGACGAACAGCAGATGGCCGATCTGCTGCCGGCTGGTGTACGGACAGAACGGCGGCGGCGGTGGCGGCGCCAACGGCGGTGGCTGCGGGCCGTTGAACAAGCCGGGGAAGTTGGCCCCGAACAGTCCCAGCATGCCGGGTGTGCTGCTGAACGGATTGCCGGGCACCAGCAGGTTCACGGGACTCGCCAGGCACGGCGGCGAGGTGGTGCGCACGCCGATCGGCGGCCCGACCGACGAGGTCGTGGTCGGCTCTTCGCCGTCGATGCCGGCGCCGGGATTGGGTGACGGCACCAGCAGGCGCGGCGGGTTCGGATGCGGCGCCACCGAGATCGTGTTGCCGACGCCGGCCGGCAGACCGGTGAACGGATTGACCTGGTTCGGCGACCCCACGCTGACGTTGATCCGCAGGTTGTTGAACGCGATGTCGAGCGGCATCCCGATCGCCATGTCGGCGACGGCGCCGACGGCCGGCAGCAGGTCGGTGTTCGACTGTGTATCGCGAACGAGGCGTCAGCACGCCACCGCTGCCGGCGTCCAGGTTGCTGGATCCGGGCGCCAGTGGCGGAAACACGCCGGGCACACCGATGTTCGGGTTCAACGGAAAGCGCGTCGCGTTGATGTCGCCGGTGCCCTGGCCGAAGCCATTGTTGTCGATCACCGACACCCCACCGCGCGCGCTGCCTACATAGATGGCTTCCGGCGCTACCGGAGCATTGACGACCGCGGTCTGCGCCAGGGCCGCGGACGCCATTACCAGCAGCAGGATCGGCGTTTGGTACATCGCCCCAGTATCGCACGTTCCGGCGGCGAGTGCCCGCCGGCGTTCGCCCGCAGAATCCGGTCGACGGTCAGAGCACCTTCATCACGTCGTCCAGCGGGCGCCGCTGCAGCGCCAGCGCCGGCACTTCGCAGTGTTCCGCCGGATGGCCGACCGGAATCAGCAGGAACGGCCGTTCGTGTCTGGGTCGCCCGAGGATCTCGTTCAGGAACCCCATCGGACTCGGCGTGTGCGTCAAGGTCGCCAGCCCGGCGTGATGCGCCGCCGCGAGCAGCAGGCCGCAGGCGATGCCGACGCTCTCCTTCAGGTAGTAGACCTGCCCGCCATCGTCGAGGTGCACCATCTGGAACACGATGATCAGCCACGGCGCGATCGTCAGGAACTCCTTGTGCTCGTCGGTGCCGAGCGGCGCCAGGTCGGCGAGCCACTGGGCCGGCGCGCGGCGGGTGTAGAACTCGCGCTCCTCGGCCTCGGCGCCTTCGCGGATCCTGGCCTTGATCGCCGGATCCTGCACGCAGACGAAGCGCCACGGTTGCTTGTTGGCGCCGCTCGGCGCGCTGTGCGCGGCGCGGACGAGCCACTCGATCGTCGCCCGCGACACCGGTCGGTCCGCGAACATCCGGACCGACCGGCGCTTCTGCATCACTTGGCAGAACGCCTGCGCGGCGGCTTCGGGTGGCTGCGTTGGCAGGTAGCGGTCGGTGAACGGGACGAACTGCGGCGCGGTCATGTCCTGGTGATACGACAGGAACGCCACCGCCGCGTCGTCCGGTTCGACGTTCTGTCGACGTTCGGAGCGGCTACGCCTGAGCGGCGAGGTCGCCGCCCGACCCGCGCGTTGACACGCCAGGGCGCCCTTCGGCTGCCCGGGACGCGGCGAGGAATTCAAACCAAGTGCTCGGGGCACCCGGTGCCGACAACGCGGCATTCCTGACCTTCAACGCTGGCGAGAACGTCACGCACGCGGTCGATTCCCGCGCGCGTGGTTCCCCGCCGCGTGGCGTTCGGTGTTCGAGCCCTGGACGACTGCGATCTGAGCATGCGCCGTGCGCGCCTTCCCGGCCGCCCGCCGCTGTGGTTCCATTGCAGCAGATGACCGACGCCCCGCCGCTCGAATGGCCGACCGTGGCCGCGATCCAGACCGCCCACCGCGAACTCAGCCAGCTGGTGCGCGAGACGCCGAGCTGGCAATGGCAGGGGCACCGCCTGGCCGCGCGCGTGCCCGCCGACAAGACCGTGCACCTGAAACTCGAACTGTTCCAGCACACCGGCTCGTTCAAGCCGCGCGGCGCGCTGATGGTGATGCGGTCACTGACCCAAGACCAGCTCGCCCGCGGCGTCACCGCGGTCAGCGCCGGCAATCACGCCATGGCGGTCGCCTTCGCCGCGCGTTCGCTCGGCACCCACGCCAAGGTCGCGATGCCGGGCACCGCCAATCCCGCGCGCGTGCAGGCCTGCCGCGACCTCGGCGCCGAAGTCGTGCTGCTGCCCGACATCGCCCAGGCCTTCGTCGAGGCCGAACGGCTGCAGCGCGACGAGGGCCGCAGCTTCGTGCATCCGTTCGAAGGTCCGCTGACGGCGCTCGGCACCGCGACGCTGGGTTACGAGTTCTTGCGGCAGACCGGGCAGCTCGACGCACTGTTCGTGCCGATCGGCGGCGGTGGGCTCGCGGCCGGCGTCGCGTGCGCGGTCAAGCAGTTGCAACCGCGCTGCCGCGTCTACGGCGTCGAGCCGCGCGGCGCCGACTCGATGCACCGGTCGTTCGCCGCCGGTTCGCCGCAGAAGATCCCGGGCGTCGCGACGATCGCCGACAGTCTCGGGGCGCCGTATGCGCTGCCCTATTCTTACGCGCTGTGCCGGCGGTTCATCGACGAACTGGTGGCCGTCGACGATCTCGAACTGTGCCGGGCGATGGTCCTGTTGTTTGCCGACATGAAGCTGGCGGTCGAACCCGCCGGCGCGGCGACGACGGCGGCGATGCTGCAGACCATCGAACGGCTGCCCGGCAAGCGCATCGGGCTGATCGTCTGCGGCGCCAACGTCGATCCGGACACGTTCGCGCGCTGCCTGCAACAGGGACGCGACGGCATCGTCTGACGGCCACCGCGGCCGACGATTGCAGTTGGCCGAACGCAACGCCTTGTGACCGGCCTACCGGGCGTTCTCCGCCTGCAGCAACGCCGTCAGCGCGAGCACGAACCGCTCGACCGTCGTCACCGCCTGCCGCGGCGGGTCAAACCGCAGGCTCGCGATCAGATCGCGATCGCGACCGAGGCAACGAGTTGGCCATCGCGTTCCTCCGCCAGCCGCAACAGCAGGCGTCGCGCCCTTTCCCGGAGGCCAGGACAGGCTGCGGTCCGGCGGCTCGGTGAGCCGGTTGTTAAGCTGCTGCCGTCGCATGACCAACGACCCGGATGCCGGCGACTGCCCTCCAGCGCAAGCGTTGGCCGGCCTGTCGTCGGCGCAGCTCCTGCCGCTCGTCTACGACGAGCTGCGCCAACTGGCGGCCGGCCGGCTGGCCAACGAGGGGCGTTCCCACCAGCCGATGCAGCCGACGTCGCTCGTGCACGCGGCCTATCTGCGTCTGATCGGCGACACCGCGCATGAGCAACAGGCCTGGAGCAGTCGCGCGCACTTCTTCGGCGCCGCCGCGTTGGCGATGCGGCGCATCCTGGTGGAACGTGCCCGCCAGCGGCAGCAACTGCGGCGCGGCGGTCAGTGGCAGCGGGTGCAAGGGACTGCCGGCGAGGACTTTCCCGACCTGGTGGACGGCAAGGCAGGTGAGGATCCGGTGGACATGATGGCGCTGGACACCGCGCTGAGCGCCCTCGAGGCCGAGAGTCCGGATCTCTACAAGGTGGTGATGCTGCGCTACTTCGCCGGCCTGTCGGTCGACGACGCCGCCGCGACACTCGACAGTTCGCCCCGGACGGTCAAACGCCGCTGGAGTTTGGCCCGCCTGTGGCTCCTCGATCGCATGAACGGCAGCGCCGACCGGGCGCCACCCTGACACGGGCATGCGCGACTACGAACTGGAGCACCTCGAACGCCTGGTGGACGAACTGATCGGCCTCGACTCCGACGGGCGAGCCGAACGTCTGCGCGCCCTGCGCGCCAGCAACGAGCCCGGGATCGAGCTGGTGGCGCGGCTGATCGCCCAGCACGAACGGCACGCCGGCGCGTTGGCGACGCCGCCCGAGGCTGGCCAACTGCCGGTCGGGTTCGACCCGTGGATCGATCCGCTGCTTGGACGAAGGCTCGGTGAGTTCACGTTGTTGGCCCTGATCGGGTCCGGAGGCGCCGGACGGGTCTATGAAGCGCGACAGCAGGCACCGGAACGTCGCGTCGCGATCAAGGTGCTGGCGACGCAGGCGCTGGCTGGCCCGGCGGCCCAGAGCCGGTTCCGCCGCGAAGCCAACGTGCTCGCGGCCCTCGAACATCCCGCGATCTGCCGCGTCTACGCCGCCGGTGCGGCCCCGGTCGGTGCCAACATGGTGCCTTACATCGCCATGGAGTATGTCGCGGGCAAGCCGCTCGATGTCGCTGCGGCGCCCCTCGATCAGGCAGCACGACTCGCCCTGTTCGCACGCATCGCCGATGCGGTGCATTTTGCCCACACCCAGGGCATCGTGCATCGCGACCTCAAGCCAGCCAACATCCTCGTCGTCGACGCCGGCTCCGGACTCGTGCCAGAGCCGAAGATCCTCGACTTCGGCATCGCCACCCTGTCGGCGCCGGGTGGATCGACGGTGACGGCCCACACCGAGGCAGGCCAGGTCCTGGGCACGCCGGCATATGCGAGCCCCGAACAGCTTGCCGGGAGTGGCGGCGATCCGCGTTCGGATGTCTATGCGCTCGGCGTCATGCTGTTCGAACTGCTGACCGGGCAACCACCGTTCGCCGCGAACGCAACCCTCGCCGGCGCCGTTCGCACCGCCAGCGAACGGGAGGCGCCGCTGCTGCGAACCGTGGCGCCGGGGCTGCGGGGCGACCTCGAGGCCATCGTCGCCCACGCTCTCGAAGTCGACCCGGCGCGGCGCTATCCGGGAGCCGCCGCACTCGCCGAGGACCTGCGCCGTTTCGCCACCGGTCAGCCGGTCATGGCGCGGCGGCCGACGATCGGCTACCGCGCGTGGCGTTGGCTGCTGCGGCGGCGTCGGACCGTGGGGTTGGCCTCGCTGCTGGTCGTGGTGGCCGTCATCGCCGGGCTGGCGCTGCATGCGGAATCGGAGTCGCGGCAGGCAGTGGCCGACACCACCTACGCGCGACGCTTCGAACAATACGCCGGCCTGCTCTCTGAGGCGGTGGCCGCCATCCTCGCTGACGATCCAGCCGGCTGTCGCGCGGTCCTCGACTCGATCGACCCGGATCTGCGTGGCTTCGAGTGGCGATGCGTCGCGGCCTGGTCGGCGAGCGCGGCCGAGGCCAAGACGGTCAGGCGCGCCGACGGCGATCCGATCACGCATGCGCAGCGCATCGAGCTGGCGGAGCCCAGGACCCACGAACCGTTCTGCGACCTCGGCAACTGGGATGGCGCGACCCGCACGTTCGAACTGATCGATGTCCGCGACCGATCGGCGATCGTGACCCTCCGTGATCTGCCGGGCCGCCCGTGGCGGTTCGCAGTGACGCCGACGCACTCCCACCTGCTGTTCAGCGGCATGCCCGAGCACGCGCTGGAGGTCTACGACATCGCCACCGGGCGCCGGGTGGCCCGGCTCGACGGCTTCAACGGCGAGGACAACTACTTGCGCGTGGCGCCGGACGGCGCCTCCTGCGCGCTGGCCGGCAACTCCGGCCGGGTCCGCTTCTTCAGCCGATGCTGGAGCCCCGCTCCGAGTGGCAGATGCCGGGTGGTGTCGGCGGCATCGATTTCTCGCCGGATGGGACCCGCGTGGCGATCACCTGGGCGCCGGACGGGCTCGCCGTGTTCTCCTCGCGGGATGGCACCAGGCTGTGCACGTGCGACACGCGGCGGCTACAACCCATCTACACGACGTTCTCCGACGATGGCTCGCGGCTGATTGCACTGAACCACCGTACTGCCAATCTCCACCTCTGGGACGCGGCAACGGGGCGTCTGCTGCGGCGGCAGCCGATTCCGGAGGGGCCGATGTCGCTGCTGCGCATCCCCGGAGCTGGCCGGGTGGCGGTGGGTGTCTCCGATGGCGGTGTGCGCATCTTCGCGACCGGAGTCGCGGCTACCGGACCGTGGTTGCCGCTGCTGACCCTGCGAGCCACCTACTCGACCGTCGGCTGGATGTCGGTTGCGCGCGATGGTACGGCGCTGGTCGCATTGCCGGACAACGGGCAGTTCTTGCGCTGGCAGGTGCCCGCCGTGGTGCGTTGAAGTCCGGAATTCCGATTTCGGTTGGCCCCGCCAGACCGTTGGCAGCGCACAGATCACAGCCATCGCCGTTCGGGGACTCCTCCCGGGGCACGGCGTCGGACACACACTGGCATCAACCCCGCAGGTCCATCCATGCAACGCATCACTCTGCTCGGTCTGTTCGTCACCCTGACCTTCATGTCTGGTCCGCTGTCCGGCATGACGTCGCCGCAGGCGCCGGTCGCCTCCGGCGACAAACGCACGCCGATCAACCAGGGCATGCTGCCGCTCACGATCAACCGCGCCGGCTCCTATTATCTGGCCGGCAACCTGACCTGGGACGGGGCTGGCGCCGGGATCACGATCAACGACACCGCCGGGTCCGGCGACAACCGCGTCAGCATCGACCTCAATGGCTTCGAACTGCGCCGTTCGCTGGCGCCGGCCGCCGGCAACCAGGGCATCAGGAGCCCGGGCGGCGAAGGCAACTCCATCGCCATCCACAACGGCACGGTCACCGGCTTCGAACGCGGCATCGAATGCCTCGGTTACGGGCTGCGCGTCGGCAACGTCGGCTTCACGCGCAACTCGATCGGCCTCTACACTGGCGGCGGCGCCACGATCACGCATTGCACCTTCGACCGTTGCGGCACCGGTCTCCTCGTCGACAGCCTGCAGCAGGGCCAGACCTTCCAGGGCGGCGCCGTGGTGACCGGCTGCACCGCACATCTGTGCACGCATGGGTTCCACGCGAACACGACGACCACCTTCACCGACTGTGAGGGCTACAACATCTTCGGTGATGTGTACGACGTGAACGCCAGCACGCTGCGGAATTGTGGCGGTTCGGGCAGCACCGGCGCGCGGCTGGGCAATGCCAACCTCGTCGAGGGCTGTCGCTTCGTCGGCTGCCTCGACTATGGCATCCGCGTCGATGGCGCCAACAACCGCATCATCGACAACAACGTCAGAGGCTCCGGTCCCGGCGCGACCTTCAATGCCAGGGGCATCAGCTTCGCCGCCAACGTCGCCCGCAACGTTCTGGCGGGCAACACAGTGTCGAGTCACTACAACAACACGACCCCGCAGAACTACGACATTCCGGCCGGCAACACGACCAACCAGCTGAACCTGCTGCTGGTGGAACTGCCGCAGACGATCTCCTGGCCATGCACGGTGACGCTCGCCGGCAACCTCGACGTGCCAACTGCCCAGAGCGGCATCACCGTCGCCGCCGATCGCGTCACCATCGACCTCGCCGGCCACTCGATTGCCGGCCTGACTGGCTCCGCCGACGGCATCGCGGTACCGGGGGCGCGCCGCGCGCTGGTGGTCAAGAACGGCACCATCCGCGGGATGGGCAACTCCGGCATCTGGGCGAGCAACGTCACTTCCGGGCAGTTCCTGGATCTGGTTCTGGATTCGAACGGCCAGTACGGCCTGCTGGCCGGTAGCGGCGCGCGCGTCGAAGGCTGCACGGCCAGCAGCAACACGCTCGCTGGCATCACCACCGACACCGGCGGGCTCGTGCAGTCCTGCGCCGCGCACGCCAACGCCGGCACCGGCATCAACGTTGGCACGCGTTCCCAGGCGCTCGACTGCCAGAGCGACGGCAACCGCGTCGGGATCGTGACCGGCGACGGCTGCCAGGTCCTGCGCTGCGCGCTCAACGACAACACGCGGGAAGGTGTCTTTGCCGCCAACGGTTGCCTGATCGCCGACTGCACGGTGCGCAACAACGTGCTGGACGGCATCCGGGTGTCGTTCTCCAGTTCGGTGCTGCGCAACACCACGAACGGCAACGGTTCGGGCGCCGGCAGTCAGGGGGGCATCCTGGTTTCCGGCAACGGCAACCGCATCGAAGGCAACACGGGGAGCTTCGAGGACCGCGCTCTAGTGGTGAACGGCACGCGCAACATCATCGTCAAGAACACGATGATGGACGCCCCGGTCTTCATGGCGCCAGGCAACACCTACGGCCCGTTCATCAATGCGGTCGGGGTCAACGACCTCGCCGGCGTCGCCGGCGCCAATCATCCGTGGGCCAACTTCTACTTCTGAGGCCGCCGACGCCGCCGCCGGGTCCTCAACGCCGTCTCGTGTCCGCCACCACGGCACGTCGAACCCGCCGGCGCGGCGACGACGGCGGCGATGCCGCAGGTGATCGAACGACTGCCCGGCAAGCGGATCGGACTGATCGTCTGCTGCGCCAACGTCGATCCGGAGACATTCTCACGCTGCCTGCAGCAGGGACGCGACGGCGGCCTCTGACCGTTCAGCGCTCTGTCTTCGTCGGGGACGCGACCGGCGGCGGCATCGTCACCGTGATCCCCTCGATGGCCGGCAGCGGCGAAGCGTTGCGCGCGTCCGGCGATCGAAGGTCCAGAACCTCGACGGTCAGTGCTGGCGCCTTGCGCGTCGGCGGGATCCAGTGGCGCTCGCGGAAGACCATGGCGATCCGTTCGACGCACTTCTCGCTGCGTTCGCGTGCCCTGGCCAACCGGCCGCGGTAGTCCGCCTGGTCGCGTTCGAGCAGGATCGTGTCGAATCCGGCGACGAACGTCCGCGGATCGGGCTCACCGGCGAGGTAGGCCAGCCAGCGCAATCGGGCTCGCCCGGAATCACGCTCGGTGAGGCAGGCCACGCTCGTGCTCCCCGGCCAGCCGAACTCCGGCGCCAGGATGCCACGGTCGTCGCGCGCCCAGCCCACCCGCAGCGGCGGCATCCGACCGGGTTCGGGCCGGGGGAGGGCTACGCTCCGGACTTCGGTCGAGCGTTGGTTCGACGACCTGACCACCTCGAGCCGCAGACACGGCTGCCAGGCCGTGAACAGCTCTGCCGCAAACGGTACATGCCGACGCAGCGCCAGCGCCCCGCCCAGCACTTCCCACTCCACCTCGGTGGCCTGTCGCTGCCGGAAGGCGAAGAACAGAGGCCCGTCGTCCGGGAGCTCGAGCAACAGCATCGTGGCGACGGCGCGGAGCGCCGGGTCATCCGGAACGGTCAGTTCCTCGGGCGACAGCACCGCATCGCGCTGCGCCAGTGCCCGGAGCAGGTGCCCGTGCGCGATCCTGCCGGTCGGCGAATCGTCCTGTCGCCAGGTCCGCAAGGCTCGACGCAGGTCCGCGATCTGGCCGTTGCGGTCAGCGGCGGCGAGCGGCAGTTCGCACGCTGCCCACGCGACTTCTTCGGCCTCCATCGCGGTCAGCTTCGGGTCCGCATAGGGACACTCCCATTCCCGTTGCCGCCGTTGCGCCGTCAGCGACACTGCCGAGAACAGGATCAACGGCAGCGCCGACCAGTTCATGGGCCATAGCGTAGGGAGCGGCCGCCTCCTTGTCCGCCATCCGTTGGGTCCTGCCCGCCATTCGGCTGGTTCTTGCCTGGTTGTCGCGGCGACTCAACACCAGCTTGGCCAGACGTTCGGCAACGGCCCCTACCGGCCGTTCTCCGCTTGCATCATCGCCGTCATCGCGAGCATGACCTGCTCGACCGTCGTCACCGCCTGCCGCGGCGGACCGAGCCGCAGACTCGCGATCAGATCGCGACCCACGTGAGTGATGACGATGTCGGCAAGGAACGGCCTCAACCCGACGAACCTCGGATCGGCACGCTGTGCGTCGACCTTCTCGTGGACCATTTGTTCGGTGCTGCGCAGGCCCGTGGTCCCATGCTGGTACCGCAGCGCGACCGACGCAACGAGTTGGCCATCGCGTTCCTCCTGCAGCCGAAAACGCACGAAATCGACCGGATCGTCGGCATTGCCAAACCACGAACCGAATGTGCGCAACACTTCGTCGTACGGGTGGCCGAACCGGCCGTAGGCAAGTTGCAGCAAGATCCCCTCGCCCGCCAGCATGGCCGCCAGTTCCCGGTGCGGACCGCCGGTAGCACGATGTCCCGTTGCGAGCGCGGTGACCGCGTCGACCTGCCCGTGCATCGCCTGACCAGGCCGGGTCCAGTAGATCGCACGTTCGCTCGCTCCATGGCCACGCCGGAACCCGGCATGCGGTCCGATCGGTGCCGCGGTCCAGATCTCCGGCTTGCTCGGTGACGCGGTCTCACCAGCGAACTCCACGATGCTGACCACCACGTCACGGTCCCTGGCATCGACGAACGCGGTGCGCACGCTCTTCAGCGATTCGAGGTCGCCGCCGTAGTCGGCCGCAATCACTTCGAGCGTGGCTTCGGCCATCGGCAACCGCAGCAACCGGTCCAGCAGTTCGATGTCGCGCATGCGGGCCCAGTCGATCCACAGTTCACCCTGATAATCGGCGGGCAACAGCCGCGCCGCCTCAGGAGTCGGGACCGCGGGCGGAACCGGCGCGGCTGGCGGCGTCGAGCACGAACCGGCGAGACCGAGGGCCAGCACGAGAACGGATCGGTTCATGGGATGCGAAGACCTTCGAGGGCAATCCACGCATCGTAGTCCACGTCGGCACCGATTACGGCAAGCGCGGTCGGCGCCGGAGGGGTGGTGGCAGCCGACCCGCCACGTGGCTCAGCCGCAATTCTCGACTGCGCCAGGTGCCGAGTTCACGGAACCGCGATGATGTGCGCATGGTTCGTGTCGGCCTGATGTCCACGGTTCTCTGGCTTGCCGCGTGCGCGAATGCACGACCGGAGCCACCGCCGCCCAGAAGTGACAAGCCACTACCGGTGGCGGGTGAAGCGTTCCTGCTGCGCAGCCACGAGGCGTTCCTGATCCTGCCCAAGGCGCGCAACGCGGAGGAGCCGACACCATGGGTGCTCTACGCACCGACCCTGCGCGGACTGCCGAGTGCCGCGGAGACATGGATGTTCGAGCGGTTCCTCGCCGCCGGGATCGCGATCGCCGGGATCGACGTCGGCGAGTCATATGGCAATCCGGAGGGCTGTGCGCTCTACGACGTCCTGCACGATCATCTCGTCCGCACTCGCGGCCTGTCGCCGCGGCCGGTCCTGCTCGCCCGCAGTCGCGGTGGCCTGATGACACTGTCCTGGGCCGTCGATCGCGCCGACCGGGTCGCGGCCTGGGCCGGCATCTATCCGGTGTGCGATCTGCGCAGCTACCCTGGGCTGGCCAAGGCCGCCGGCGCTTTCGACACGACTGCCGAAGGACTCGCCGCGGCGTTGTCGCTGCACAATCCGATCGACCGCCTTGCCGGCCTCGCGGCGAAGCGCGTGCCGATGTTCGCGGTGCACGGCGACCGCGACGCCACGGTGCCGCTCGCGGAGAACTCCGGCGCACTGGCGGAGCGCATGCGCGCGCTCGGCGGCGAAGTCGAACTTCACGTGCTGCCGGGCCGCGGCCATGACATGAACCGGGCGTTCTTCACCAGCGAAGCGCTGGTGGCGTTCGTGCTGCGGCATGCGCGTTGAACCCGCGGGACGAGAATCAGGCGCGGGCATTCAGACATGGCCGCCGTCGGCGCCGCGACAGCCTCCAGGCTCCAAGCGACCAAGAGCATGAACATGCTCTCGGCCACGGACTCGCTCACTTCGCGAATCTGTGGAGGGTACATGCTCGACTTGTCTTGCAGGAATTATCGACCCGCCTCATCAACTTAGGCCACGCGCGAAACGGCCGCCTCCTCGCTGACCCGCAACTGGGCATTGGCACGGAAGTCGATCGGCTCTCGCCCCATGTTCTCTGCACGCCGGTGCCAACGCCGCTCCATCCGAGCCGCGAGATCGTTGCCAGAGCGATCAGGGCAATCGTGCACGCAGTGGGTAGAATCCGTCGCATGCAACCGCCAACGGTATCTGATCAGCGCCGACTCGCCGCCGCCAGCATCGCCTGATCCATCGCCGACCGGTACCGCGCACACAACAACTGCACGTTCGGCTCGGTGCACATCGAGAAGTGATCCCCCGGACACTGCGTCGTCGCGATCTGCGGCAGGTAACGACCCCACCCCAGATCCGCCGTGTGCACGTACTTGGTGTGATCCTCGCGCTCGGCCGAGAACAACCAGACCGGCCCGTCATACGGCCGCGGCCGATAGCCGAAGAACGCCCGTTCGAACGCGTTCTGCAACTCGTGCCCGCGCAGCTCCGGCGCGATCGCACCGCCACCACCAGCCGCGACCTTCTGTTGGTGTTCCTTCGCCGCCTGCTTCGCCGCCCGGCGCTGGCGCAGGATGCTGAACGGATACGCCGGCCCGCGCCGCAGCAACCGACCGACGTGGATGCCGAGCCGCGCCAGCTTGCCGCGTTCGGGCGCATCCGGCGCCCAGGTGTCGATCATGCCGACGAACGGCACGACCTCGCCCGCCGCCAGCAGTTGTTGCGCCATCTCCAGTGCCACGCAGCCACCGCCGCTGTAGCCGCCGAGGTAGTACGGCCCGGTCGGTTGCACCTGCCGGATCTCCGCCAGGTAATCGCGCGCCATCGCCTCGATCGACTCGTGCGGCGGCGTGCGGCCGTCGACACCGCGCGCCTGCAGCCCGAACACCGGCTGGTCGGCGCCGAGATAGTGCGCCAGATCGCGGAAGCCGAGCACGTTGCCGCCGGCGCCGTGGACCAGATAGAGCGGTGGCCGCGCGCCGTCGCCGTGGATCTGCACCAGGAACTGGAACTTGCGCGCTGGCAAGGCTGCCGCGGTGGCGTTGGTGGCCGGTTCGGGCAGATTCAGGTGCTGCCGGACGACGGTGGCGAGCTTGCGCGGCGTCGTCGCCTGCAGCAGCGTCGCCAGTTCGAGGTCGACGCCGTGATCGCGGTGCAGCCGTGCAAACAGCCGGACCGCCAGCAGCGAGTGGCCGCCGGCCTCGAAGAAATCGACGTCGACGTCGGCTTCGGGCACGCCCAGCAGTTCCTGCCAGAGCGCACAGAGCCGCTTCTCGATCTCGTCGCGCGGTGCAGTCGTGGCCGTCGGCGCCGCGGTCGCGACCGCAGCAGGCTTTGGCGCCGGGCGCGGCCGTTCGGGCGGCCGCCGCAACCAGGCCGCGGCGTCGGCGACCTCGAACGGCGACACGATGACCTGCGACAGGCCCGAGGCCCAGGCGGCGGCGAGGGCGTTGAACCCCTCGGGCCCGGTGATGCCACGACTGACCAACGCGGCAATCGCTCCGACCGGCGCTGACGACGCAACTGCGGCGCGTGTGGCTGGAGCGAGCGACGGCGGCGCCGCCGACGCCGCGGCCAGCGCCCCGCCGACCACGCCATACACCTGCAGCGAACGCAGCTCGAGCAGCGGAATGCCGCTCGGCGTGGCGACGACGATGTCGAACGAACCGAGCCGCGCATGTTCGTCGTAGGCCAGCTGCTGCACGCGCAACACCACTCGCGCCGGCAGGGAGCCGTGGATGCGAACCTCGTCGCAACCGACCGGCACGAACAACAGATCCTCGCCGCGATCGAGCAGCGGCAGCGCGATGCCGATCGCCATGTCGAGCAGCGCCGGATGCAGCGGATGGGTCGCCAGGTCCTGAGTGAACGCCGCCGGCAGTTGCAGTTCGCCGAGCGCCAGCCCATCGCGCGCCGCGGTGCGGACGACGTTCTGCCACCGCGGCCCGAAGCGCACGTGCCGGGCCTGCTGCGAACGCCCCGGCGGCAGGGCCTGACTCTCGCGCCACCAATCGGGGAACGGCACGTCGCCGCCGCCGCCGGGCAGGGCGAGCGCGGTCGCGTGGACCGTGCGCCTGCCATCGGCGCCGAGACTCTCGATCGCCAGCACCTGACCCGGCCCTTCCGGCCGCGCCGTCGCTCGCAGCGTCGCCGTCGCGGTGTCGCCGACCAGCAGCGGCGCGCGGATCTCGAACCGTCGCAGCGTGACCTGGCCCTGGCCGAGCGCCGCCTGACCCGCGGCCGCCAGCCGTTGCAACCACGCGGTGCCCGGCAGCAGTGCGCGCTGGTCGGCGAGCCGATGCTCGGCGAGTTCCCAGTGGGTCACCGGCGACACGGTCGTCGTGAACGTCAGTTCTCCATCCTGTCGCTGCGCCTTGCCCAGCAACGGCGAATCGGCCGGGACCGCGGCCACCGCGGGACGTTCGGCGAGCATGCCGGTGCCCGCCCATACGCCCCAGTCGATCGCCAAGGTCCGCCCCGGCCGCTGCGCCCGCCGCCAGGCCGCGAACGCATCGAGGAACGCATTCGCCGCCGCATAGTCGCCCTGGCCTGGAATCGCCGACAGGCCGGACACCGACGCGAACAACACGAACAACTCCGGCATCGCCGACGCGGTCGCCTGGTCCAGCACCTGGGCGCCGCGGACCTTCGCCGCCATCACGTTCTCGATCTGTGCCGGCGTGCGGCCCTGGATCAGGCCATCGTCGAGCACACCGGCGCAGTGCACGACGCCGTGCAACGCCCCGAACTGTTCCTGCGCCCGCGCCACCGCCGCCTGCACGGCTGCCGGGTCGGCCACGTCGCCGGCAATGACCTCGACGCGCGCTCCGGCGGCCGCCATCGCGCGGAGGCGACGGATCGTGTCGCTCACGCGATCCCCACCGCGCAGCAGCAGCCATTCGTCATGGCTTCCCCGCCGCGGCAGACCGCGCCGCCCCATCAGGACCAGGCGGGCCTGGAACTGCGTCGCCAGATGCTCGGCGAGCAACAAGCCGACACCGGTCAGGCCGCCGCTGAGCAGATAGACGCCTTCGCGCCGCCATGGCGACCGGGTCAGGATCGCGCCCGATTCGGCCACTGCCGCGAGTTGCGGGGCCAACCACCGTCCTTGCCGCAACGCGGTAACCGCCGGCGCCGCCGCAGCCTCGACCGCGCTCGCGATCCGACTGACCAGGGCTGTCGGCTGCGCCAGCGCCGCGGCATCGACGTCGATGGCCCGCGCCTGCAGGCCGGAGTATTCAGCGACCGCAATGCGCAGGAATGCGCCGATCGCCGCGCCATCCGGCCATTCGATGGCTTCGTCACCGACAGCCACGGCACCGTGCGTCAGGGCCACGATCCTGGTCGTCGCCGCGCGATCGCGTCGACCGAGCGCCTGGCATAGGCGGGTCAGTTCCTGGACGGCGGGAATCGCGCGCCGGGAGTCGAGGCCAGCAAGCCACAGGATCCGCAACGGCGTCGTCACGGGCACCGCCGCCAGGGCGGACTCGAGGTCGCCATCGGCGCGAACCATCGCCACCGTACAGCCGAGGCCATGCACGTGCGAGGCGAACGCACCGGCGACGCCGGCGCCATCGCCGAACAGGAACCAGTGCGCGGCACCGTTCGCGCTCGCAGTTCCGGGATCGCACGGTTCGTACACCGGCTGCCGCAGCCACGCCGACACCGGCAACCGCGGCGGTGGCGCCACGACCGCTGGTTCGGCGGCCAACGGCGTGGCCCCCGGCTCGAGCCAATGGCGTTGACGCTGGAACGGATAGGTCGGCAACGGCACCCGCCGACGCCGCTTGTCGCCGTGGAACCGCCGCCAGTCGACTTCGACCCCGAACTGCCAGAGCCTGCCGACGCAGTCGAGCAGCACGACATCGGCCGCGACGGTGTCCTTGGCATGCGGCAGCGACGTGCAGGTCTGCGCCTGGCCGCCGCGTTCGTGCATCCGGATCAAGGACGTCAGCGCCTTGCCGGGACCGACTTCGACGAACACGCAGTCGTTGCGTTCGAGCAACCGCGCGGCGGCATCCTGGAAGCGCACCGTGCGGCGCAGATGCTCGACCCAGTACTCGGGCGACGCCGCGCGTTGCGGATCGATCCAGTCGCCGGTGACGTTGGACAGGAACGGTTTCTGCGCCGGTTGGAAGCGCATCGTGCGCAGCCCGGCGGCGAATCGCTCGAGGATCGGATCGAGCAGATGCGAATGCGCGGCGACGGCGATGCGCAGGCGCTGACAGTCGATGCCGCGTTCTTCCAGTCGCCGCTGCAAGCGATCGATCGCCGGCACCGTGCCGGCAACCACCGCGAGCGTCGGCGCATTGGCCGCCGCCAGCGACAGTTCTTCCTCGGCCATGGCCGCGACCTGATCGACCGGCAGCGACACCGTCAACATCGCGCCGGGTGAAACCTGTTCGAACAGTTGGCCGCGGAGCAGCACGATCTGCATGCCCTGCGCGACCGTGAACGTGCCGGCCAGGCAGGCGGCGACGTACTCGCCCATGCTGTGCCCGAGCATCGCCGCGGACTCGATGCCGAACGACAGCAACGTGCGCGCGGTCGCATACTCGACCACGAACAGGGCCGGCAGCGCCAGGCTCGGTCGCTCCAGCCGTTCGCCGTGCATCGCGCTGGCGGCGTCGCCGAACAACAGTTCGCGGACCTCGGCGCCGGCAGCAGGGGGCAAGGCCTGCAGACACTCGTCGGCCGCCCGCCGGAACTCCGGTTCATGCTCGTAGAGGCCCTTGCCCATGCCCGGGTACTGGGCGCCACCGCCCGGGAACAGGAACACGACCTGGACCGCGCGTTCGCTGGCCTTGCGGATCTGGTTGCGCAAGGACGGCGCGCGCAGTGCCGCCGCCAACTCCGATGCGGTGGCGCCGGCGACGGCGACACGCTGCGCAAACGCCTTGCGCCCCGCCTGCGCGGTGAAGCCGACGTCCGCCAAGACGGTGTCGGCCTGATCGTCGAGGAACGTCGCCATGCGGCCGGCGGCGGCCAGCACCGCATCTACACTCTTGCCCGACAGCGGCAGCAGGTGCGCGCGCCGGACCGACGGCTCGGCTGGCGACGGTGCCGGACCCTGCCGGACGATCACGTGCGCATTGGTGCCGCCGACGCCGAGCGAACTGACACCGGCGATCCGCCCCTGCGGCGGCGCCGGCCAGTCCCGGGCCTCGCGCACGACGGTGAACGGGCTGGCGGCGAAGTCGATCAGCGGATTCGGCGTCCGCCAGTTCAGGCTCGCGGGCAGGCGGCCGTGCTGCATCGCGAGCACGACTTTCAGGAAACCGGCGATGCCGGCCGCGGTGTCCAGGTGCCCGATGTTGGTCTTGACCGAACCGATGCCGCAGGTGCCGCGCGCCTGCGAGGTCACGCGGAATGCCTGCGTCAAGGCCTCGACCTCGATCGGATCGCCGACCGGCGTGCCGGTGCCGTGCGCTTCCAGGTACTGCACCTGGTCGGCGGGGATGTTGGCCAGCGCCAATGCCTCGGCCACCACTTCGGCATAGCCATCGACGCTCGGCGCCAGATAGCCGACCTTGCGCGCGCCATCGTTGTTGACTGCGGAACCGGCCAGCACCGCCAGGATCTGGTCGCCATCGGCGATCGCATCCTGCAGCCGCCGCAACACGATCGCGCCGGCACCACTGCCGAAGATCGTGCCTTTGCTGTCGGCGTCGAACGCGCGGCAATGACCGTCCGGCGACAGGATCTCGCCATCCTCGTAGCGATAGCCGAGGTCCTGCGGCACCAGGATCGTCACGCCACCGGCGAGCGCCAGATCACACTCACCGGCCAGCAGGCTCTGCGCCGCCTGATGGATCGCCACCAGCGACGTCGAACACGCGGTCAGCACGTTGACGCTCGGCCCGCGCAGGTCGAACTGATAACTGACACGTGTCGCCAGGAAATCCTTGTCGTTGCCGGTGTGGCGGATCAGGAACATGCCGATCTGCTGCACCAGTTCGCGATTGGTCAGGATGTTGTGCAGCAGGTAGGTGTTCATGCCGCAACCGGCGAACACGCCGACGCGGCCGGCGAACCTCTCCGGCACGTGGCCGGCGTTCTCGAACGCTTCCCACGCAACCTCGAGGAACACCCGGTGCTGCGGATCCATGATCGCGGCGTCGCGCGGGCTGAAACCGAAGAACGGTGCGTCGAAGCGATCGATGTCGGCCAGCACCATGCCGGCCTTGACGTACTGCGGGTCGCGCAGCGCCGCTTCCGGCACGCCGGCGGCACGCAGCTGGTCGTCGGTGAACTCCTGACGCGCCTCGCGGCCGTCCCGCAGGAGTTGCCAGAACTCCGCGGGA
The DNA here is from genome assembly GCA_016713175.1 of Planctomycetota bacterium. Lineage (GTDB taxonomy): Bacteria > Planctomycetota > UBA1135 > UBA1135 > UBA2386 > JADJPQ01. Next base: position 890,939 of record JADJPQ010000001.1, on the reverse strand, counting down.
TCGCGAGCGCCCGGTAGCCGGCAGGCCATGCCGACGACTGCGATGTCCGTGTCTGCCATGAGGTGCGGCGAAGCCGTTCGGCTCGTGGCGTTCTCTATCGGCAGCCGGGCACTGCCGGACGAACGGGACCATCGGGATGCGAAGGGTGGCGACGGTGTCGCAAGATACGACAGGCGCTGCGGCTTCCGAATGGGGTGGCGACGCCGCGTGGCCCGGTGCCGCCGCGAACGCACCCTCACGTCGACGCGCCGGGTCCAGGCAGCCATCGCAGCGGGGTCCTGTTACGATCGCGGCGTGCCCCGACTGCTGACGACCGCGCTGCTCCTGGTGACCGCCGGCACGGCACCGGCGCAGCACGGCCCGCTGCCCGAACTGGTCGAACGGCACTGCGCTGCGTGCCACCTCGGCGCAGCAGCCGAGGAGGGGCTCGACCTGAATGCCGTGTTCGCTGCGCCGGACGCGCACCGCCGCGCCATCGACGAAGCCCTCGATCGGCTGCGCTCGGCGACCATGCCGCCAGACGACGCCCATCCGCCGACCGCGCCCGAGCGCGCGGCGCTGCTGGCGATCTTCACCGGACTGCTGCCGCCCGATCCGGAGGCCCGCGTGCCGACGATGCGGCGACTGGCGCGCGCCGAGTACCAACGCACGGTCCGCGACCTGACCGGCGTGCCGATCGCGGCCAACGACGTGTTGCCGGACGATCCACGCACCTATGGCTTCGACAACGCCGGCGATGCCATGACGGTGTCGCCGTTGCTGTTCGAGAAGTACGCCGATGCCGCGCAGGCGATCGCCGCCGCGATGCTCGCCGATCCGACGCTGACCGCTCGCGCGTTCGCCGACGACCAGCCGTTGGCGACGACGTTGGCACCGTTCCTGGCGCGGGCGTTCCGCCGGCCGCTGGAGCCCGGCGACCTGCAGGAACGGCTGGATCTGCACGCTGACCTGCGCGCCGCCGGTCAGCCGGTCGCGACCGCACGCGCGGCGGTGCTGCGCTCGATCTTCGCGTCGCCATGGTTCCTGTTCCGCGTCGAACGCGGCCAGCCCGACGCGCCCGGGCGCCTGACGGCGCACGAGGTCGCCGTCCGCCTCGCCTATCTGCTGACCGGCACGCTGCCGGATACCGCGCTGACCAGCCTCGCGGATGCCGGCGAACTCACGCGGCCCGACGTCGTCTCGGCGCAGGCCCGCCGACTGGGCGCCGAGACCGGCGGTCGCGCGCTGGCCGAACGCTTCGCCGCGCAGTGGTTGCGACTCGACGACGTGCTCGCCGCCAATGCCGACTTCCGGCGCTATCCGCAGATCTGGAACGGCCGGTTGCGGCCGTCGTTCCGCGAGGAGGCCGTGCGATTCTTCGCCGGCATGGTCGCCGACGATGGTCCGGTGACCTGGCTGCTCGACGCCGACCACACCTGGCTCGACGCGACGCTCAGCAAGCACTACGGCTTCGGCGACGTGCAGGGCCACGCGTTCGTCCGCGTCCCGGTGCCCGATCGTCGCCGCGGCGGCATCCTCGGCATGGGCGCGATGCTGATGGTCAGTTCGTACCCGCTGCGCACGAGCCCGGTGCTGCGCGGGCGCTGGATCCTCGACCAGCTGCTGGATCAGCCGCCGCCACCCCCGCCGGCCAATGCCGGCGTGCTGCCCGCCGACGACCAACCGACCGAGGGCCTGTCGCTGCGGGCCCGACTCGAGCGCCACCGGCGCGACCCATCCTGCGCGAACTGTCACGCCCGCATGGACCCACTCGGCTTCGCGTTGGAGAACTACGACGTGCTCGGCGTCTGGCGCACCGAACTGCACGGCCAGCCGCTCGACACCGCCGGCGAACTGCCGGATGGCACGCGGCTGGATGGTCCGATCGCGCTGAAGGACGCACTGCTGGCCCGGAAGGAGCTGTTCGTCCGCGCGCTGACGCGCAAGCTCTTGGTGTTCGCGATCGGTCGACCGCTGACTGCCGGCGACGAACCGGAGGTCCTGCGCATCGCCACCGGCGTCGCCGCCGCCGATCACCGGTTCTCGGCGCTGCTGGACGGCGTGGTCACCTCGCCGCTGTTCCTATGGCGCGTGCCACCGCGCTGAGCCGCGGCATCAGCCGCCGAGCCTGACGTGCGCCATGGCCCACAGACCATCGCCCCCACGCCCGGCCACGATCATCTCGTCATAGCCGCCAGCCGCGACTTCGGACGGCACCGTCAACCTGCGCGCGGCGATACCGGCTTCGGACGAAACGGCGTCGGGATCGATCGTCAGCCGCACCACCGGGGCACCGCCTCGGGTCAACACCACGTCGTAGGCATCGTTCGCATCGACGCCGAGTTCGATGCGGGGCGCGTGCACGAGCCGACCGATCCTGACCCGCAGCGGCGTGTCGAACTGGCGGACCCGCGGATCGTGCCAGACGGTCCCCGGCGGCGCGCTGTCGGCAAGGGCGGCGAGCTCGACGACCGGCCGCGCCTCGTTGCGATACTGCCGGCGCACGTAGTCGCGCAACAGATGCTCACGCGCCCCGAACGCGAACGGCAGCAGCGCCGCCAGCCGTTCTGGATCGAACAGCGGCGCCCGCGTCATCAAGCGCAGCGTGCGCCAGTACTCGGCAACCGCCGGGTCGACGATCCGTTGCTCGCCGGTCGCCAGCGTCGCCAGATAGCCATCCGGACAGTGTCGACCGACATGACCGACGCGCCAGTTCGTCGGATCCCAGCCCGGGAGTCGCGCGAGCAACGGTTCGCACAACGCCTGGTTGTCGACCACATGGCAACGGGCACCTGACCGAAAGCCGTCGTAACCGACTGCCGACCAGACCAGCAGTGGCGGCCGGGCCCGCTCGGCCGGTTCGAGCTCGCCGAGATCCGCTGGCGATAGCCGGCGGTTGCTCCACCAGCCGGTGAACTGGAAGTAGAACGCGCGACAATCGGTCACCCCGTGCGCCGGGATCCCGGTCGTGTGGTACTCGCGCCCGGCAGTCAACGTCGTCGCGCCCGCGGCGATGGTCATCGCCATTGCTGCAGTCGTGGCCAGCCACCACGGCCACCTGCCGACCGCCTCACGGGTCAACACGAACACCGCAAGCAGCAGTGGCGCAGCGAAGAACCGCCCGCTCATGAAGCAGCCCCCGACCCAGACCGTGTAGGCCACGTAGATCGCGGCGCTGGCGACCAGACACCGGTCCCCGGCGCGCCGACGCACGAACGCCACGAACACCGCCACACCGAGGACCGCCAGCGTGATCGGATCGCGCGACCACGAATCGCCGAGGTAGGCCAGGCCGCGCTGCAACAACTCACCACGGGGAAAATCCAGCCCCAGCACCTTGGCCGCGGCCGGCGTCGGGATCGGCGTGCCGTAGTAGAACGTCGCGAACAGCAACCAGGCCAACAGCGGCGAGAACCCGAGCGCCAGGGCGGCGATCGTCCGAGCCCGCCAGCCACAGCGCAGCACCACGTGCGCCAGCGGCAGCGCGCACAACAGCAGCGTGTCGTAGCGACCCAACATCAGCGCCGCCGAACACGCCGCCATCGCCAACTGCGACCCGGCGCCGGGCGCTCGCGACAGCGCTTGCAAGTAGACACGGGCCAGCAGCAGCAGCAGCACGTAGGTCAGCGGGTTCTCGAGCCCACTGGTCGAGTAGTCGACGAACGCACACGACAGCACCAGCACGACCGCCGCGAACACCCTGGCCGCCGCGCCCGGCACCGCGGCCATCGCCATGGCGAACGCCAGCGTCGCCAGCACCCCACCGGTCACCAGCGCCGCAACCCAGGCGTTGCCGATCAGCGCGTACGGAATCGCCAGCACGAACACCCAGCCCGGATGCATGTTGGTCTGCACGCGCTCGCCGACGTTCCAGGTCAGACCGTCACCGGCGCACAGATTGTGCACCGTGCGCATGGTGATGTAGGCGTCGTCCTGCATCCAGGCCGTGCGCAGCAGCACGCCGACGAACCCGGCCAACAGCAGGAGTGTCAACCAGCGGCCCGCGGCGACCGGCGTTCTCAGGCGACTGTTCATGCCACGGTCTGTGGCCAGGATCATCGCTCGCAGCGTGCAACCGGTCAACGCGAGCCCGAGTCACCCTGCCGTTGCGGTCAGCGACCGATGGCGAAGACCGCCTCCTCGCCCTTGCCCACGAACGTTCGGCGGGTCTCCACGAGCAACAGCGCGCCGGCCCATGCCGAACCTTCGATCTCCGAATCCGGCTCCGGGCGATGGCTGCCCACCACCTTGCCGGTCGCGCGGTCGAACGCAACGATCTCCCCGGACAACGCCGGCTGCACCAGGATGTCGCCGAAGATCGCCGGCGGTTCATAGATCGGTACCCCGGCTGCGGGATCCTCGGCAAGCCGTTGCTGCCAGATCAGCTCACCGGTCTGCAGCCCGAGGCAGTACATGTGACCATCGCACGATCCCTGGTACACGCGATCGTCGCGGACCAGGCACGACGACTCGATCCGGCCCTTGGTCTGGAAGGCCCAGACCTCCGTGCCGGTGACCTTGTCGAAGCAGCGGACGAACTGATCCTGACCGGCGACCAGCACGAACCCACCGGCGAACGTCGGCCGCATGAACATCCAGCCGCGGGCCGGGAAGTTCGCGCCGCGCTTGCCGGTGCGCGCGTCGACCGCAACCGCGCGGCATTGGTCGAACACCGGCACCACCACCAGATCGCCATCGGCGGCCGCCGGCCCCGGTCGAGCCTTCTGGTCGCCGATACGAGCGTCCTTGCCGACGAAGCCCGGCGGATCCGGCGGCGCATCCGCGAGGTAGTCGGTCTGCCAGACCGGGTCGCCCTTGCCGAGCGAGAACGCGTGCAACTTCCCATCGCCACCGCCACCGACGATGTGGTTGCCCACGACCACCGGTTCGGCGAGTCCGGTCGACAGTCTGCGGCTCCACTTCGGCTCGCCGGTCAACCGATCCAGCAGCGCGAGTTGCTCACCGAACGTGACGACGATCGCTTCGACCTTCTCGACGCCGACACGGGCGATGGCGGCGACGCGATCGGTTCCCAGCTTGCGGCGCCAGATCTCAGTGCCGTCGTTCGCGCGCAATGCGACGAGCTGCCCGGCGCCGAACGCGACATAGACGACGCCGGCGTGCGCCGCGACCTGATCGATCGCGGCGTCGGGCTCGGCGAACTTCCACAGCGTGCGCAGATCGACCGGGCGCGGGGTCACCTCCTGCGCCACCAGCACCGCCGACCCGACGACCGACCACAGCCAGAACCGGACACTGTTCGCGATCGGCATCCGCATTGCGCCTCCAGAAGGGGGCGGCACAGACTATCCGGCACCCCGAATCGCTCCCACGCGCGAACTGCCGAAAACGGCTAGACTGCAAACCGTGCCGGACGCGTCGGTGTCGGCCAGTCGACCAGAAACCTGCCCATGAAGCTGCCCATGTTCGGCCGCCGTGTGTTCCTGCGCGGCACCGGTGCCGCGTTGACGCTGCCATGGCTCGAAGGCATCGCCGAGCGGCTGCCCTACGGCGCCGAGCCGAAGCGGATGGCGATCCTGGTGATGCCCAACGGCGCGTTGCCGAGCGCGTGGCGGCCGAAATCGACCGACGATGGTGGCTTCGAGCCGTCGTTCACGCTGACACCGTTGACGCCATGGCGCCAACACGTCGCCGTGCTGCAAGGCCTCGCCAACCGCCAGAGCTTCGCTGGCGACGGCCACTACGCCAAGGTCGCGCCCCTGCTGACCGGTCGCGAGATCCGCCGCACCGGCGGCCGTGATCTGTGGAACGGCGAGTCGATCGATCAGCTCGTCGCCCGGCACGTCGGCGCCAACACGTTGCTGCCGTCGCTTGAGCTCGGCTGCGATCCGATCTACCCGGTCGAGGACATGGGCTACAGCAGCGTCTATGGCGGCACGATCGCCTGGAGCGCCCCCGACCGCCCGGTGACCAAGGAGATCGTGCCGCGGCTGGTGTTCGACCGGTTGTTCCGCTCGCACGCGCTGGCCGCGGACCCGGCCAGACCGTCGGTGCTCGACGTCGTCAAGCGGGATGCGGAACGGCTGGCGACGCGGCTGGGCCGCCGCGATCAGCAGCGGTTGACCGAGTTCCTCGATGCCGTGCGCGCGCTCGAACTGCGGATCGATGCCGCCGCCCGCCATGGTGTCGCCGACGTCGATCCCGCCAAGGCACCACCGCCCGGCGTACCGGGCGATCACGGCAGCCACGTCGAACTGATGCTCGATCTGATCGCGCTCGCGTTCGAGATGGACGCGACGCGGGTGGTGACGTTCCTGCTCGCCAACGAAGTGTCGGGCCGCGACTTCGCCTTCGTCGAGGGTTGCGCCGGCAGCTTCCACGAATTCTCGCACCATGAGGGCAAGCCGGAGAAGACCGAGCCTTATCGGCGGATCAACCGCTGGTACGTCGAACGCTACGCCGGTCTGCTGGCCCGGCTGGCGGCGCGCACCGCTGGCGACGGCACGCTGCTCGATCGCTGCAGGATCGTGTTCCTCGCGGCGATGGCCGATGGCAATGCCCACGATCCGCACGATCTGCCGGTGCTGCTGGCCGGCGGCGCTGGCGGCGGGTTCACCCCGGGCAAGCTGGTCGCCTCACCGCGCGACACCGCGCTGTGCCGTTTGTGGTTGTGGCTGGCGCAGCAGATGGGCACCGAGATCGCCGAGTTCGGCGATGCGACGCAACCGTTGTTCTGATGGCTCAACGATCGGTCCGACCGCCACTCGCCTGACGCAGCCGTTCCTGCGTCCGTTCGTAGCGCTGCAGCCGCTGCTGGAACTGCGGCCCGCCCTGCTTGACGGCCGTGGCCTGCAACTCGATCGCCTCGCCGACCTTGCCGTTCAAGAACAGCAGCAGCGCCAGCGTGTCCTTGGAGTTGTAGTCGAGACTGTCGCCTTCCTGCCGCCGCATCTCCTCCGCCTGCGCCAGCCCGAAGGCATCGAAGCGCCCGAGCGACACCAGTTGCGTGGCGATGTACCAGGCGTCGTTGTTGAGGCCGAACGACTCGGCACGGCCGGTGCGATACTCGTCCATCACCCTCTGCGCCGCCTTGGCGTCACCGCACGCGAGCGCCATCTTGTAGCGGGCCGCGAACGAGAAGCGCTGCAGCTCCGTCCGCTCGGCGACCGCACCGATGGCCTGATCGAACAGGTCGCGGAACGGCGCCGCCGATTTCGCTTCGGCGAGGATCTCGGCGAAGATCAACTGTTCGCGCGGCCGGCCGGCCAGCAGCTTGGGCAATGCCGCCGCGATCCGGCCGGCCTGGCGGTCGAGCCCCGCCCGCAGCGTCGCCCGCAGGAACGCAAGCTGCACGAACGCACTGTCGCGCGCCGCCGCCGCCGCTGGGGTCATCGCCATCGCCAACGGCCCGGCCAGACCGGTCTCGAAGCGATCGCCGCGCAGCACCAGATCGACGAACGCCGCCAGCGGCAGCGCCTCGGTGCCGAGCGCCTGCAGCGCCGGCTCGACCATCGCGGCGGCCGCCGCCGGATCGGCGCGATGCCACAGATGAGTCAGGAACAGCAGCCCGTGCAAGTCGCCGTCGTGCGGCCGTTCCTGCAGGTGCTTCTGCAGCTCGTCGCTGCGATCGCCGGCATTCTCGAAGTCCATCGCCAGCTCGGCGCGCAGATTCTGCAGCTCTTGTTCGTGTGCCACGCCGAGTCTGCCGGCCAGGGCCAGCGGCAACACATCGACCAGTCCGTGCGCGGCCCGTCCGGCCCAGACGACCTGATCGCCGGCATCGAGCAGGTACAGCGGCGGCAGTTCCGGGTCGGCGCGCCAGGCCGCCACCGTCGTGCCCTCCTCGTCGAGGGCCACCGCCAACGGTGATTTCGCCAGCGCGCCCTCGGGCGGCGCATCGCCCAGCACGATCCGGATCGACAGACCAGCATCGGCATGCTTCTGCCGCAGATCCGCCAGGTACTCGGCATCGTCGCGGAACTCGCGATAGCCAGCGCCGCCGTAGATGCCGACGAGGCGCCAGGCCGGTCGCGCATCGGCAGCCGGCGCGTTCGCCAGCCAACGCGTGACCTCCAGCGGCGCCGCCTGCTGCCCCAGTCGCACCGGCGTGCCTTCGACGACAATGCTGTCGAGGATCACGACGCCGCCGCCCTCTTCCTGGGCCAACGCCGGAGCCATCGCGAGAATCAGCACCGCCAACCGCGTCGAGCTTGCCATGACCGCATCATCGCGCAACCGGACCGGATCGACCAGCGGCGGCACGCCGCGTCGCCCACGCCACCCGGGAACTGCCAGCGGCGCGGTCGCAGCCTCATCGTTCGAACGCGCACCGGGGCCTGCGCCACGCGCAACCCAGCGTCGGCTGCTCGCCGTCCGCGATCACCGCGGCACCGGCCGAGGCCACTGGTGGATCGCCAGCAGCACCTGGCATCGCGGCCATCTTGGCCATTGCCCAGCCCCCACAACCAGCCTCGTTGCCCCCGGGCGTGGGCACCAACCGCCGCCGCCCCCTTCTCCCAGGCCCGGTCGCGCCCTAACTTCTTCCCCCCGCATCATGCCCGCCCACGCCTACGCCCATCTCGACGAGTCCCTCGCCAGCCGGCTGATTGCGCGGGCCGGCCTCGGTGACATCGACGCCAAGGTGCGCGCTGGCGAACGGTTGACCTTCGCCGACGGCGTGCGGCTCTACGAGACCCCGCACCTCGCCGCCGTCGGCCTGCTGGCCCATCGCGTCCGCACGCAGCGCCACGGCAAGAAGACGTTCTTCAACGTCAACCAGCACGTCAACTACACCAACATCTGCCAGTACTCGTGCAAGTTCTGCGCGTTCGCGGCCAAGGAAGGCGAAGAACGGGCCTACCTGATGACGCCGGCGATCGTCGAGCAGAAGGTCAAAGAACAGCTGCACCGCCCGGTCACCGAGGTGCACATGGTCGCCGGCATCCACCCGACGATGCCGTACGAGTACTACCTCGATGTCGTCCGCGCCGCCAAGCGCGCGCGCCCGGACATCCACGTCAAGGCGTTCACGATGGTCGAGATCGACCACATGCTGAAGATCTCCGGCAAGAGCGAAGACGCGGTGTTCGCCGACCTGCGCGAGGCCGGACTCGGCAGCTGCCCCGGCGGCGGTGCCGAAGTGCTGGTCGACCGCGTGCACAAGGCCGTGTTCCGCGAGAAGCAGGGTCCGCAGGGCTGGCTCGACACCGCGCGCAAGGTGCAACGGGCCGGCTTCAAGATGAACGCGACGATGTTGTACGGCCACATCGAACGCGTCGACGAACGGGTCACGCATCTGCTGAAGCTGCGCGAACTGCAGGACGAATGCGGCGGCTTCATGGCCTACATCCCGCTGGCGTTCTGGCCGTATCACACCGACCTCGCCAACTACGGGCACGTGACGACCGGCTGGCTCGATCAGCGTTCGATCGCGGTCGGGCGGCTGATGCTCGACAACTTCCCGCACATCAAGGCCTACTGGATCATGCTGACGCAGGAGTCGGCGCAGACGGCGCTGAGCTTCGGCGCCAACGACATCGACGGCACGGTGACCGAGGAGAAGATCACGCACGACGCCGGCACGACCGAGCCGCAGGCGCTGACCGAAGGGCAGATCGCGCAATTGATCCGCGAAGCAGGCTACGAGCCGGTGCAGCGGACGACGGTCTACGAGGAAGTGGCGGTCTCGGCGTAGCGGCCGTCGCACTAAAGCGCCCGCGCAGCAGGGGTGATTGTCGTCCACCCCGGGCCGAGCAGCCTTGCGGCGTGCGTTCTCGTGTGGTTCGTTCCGGGCACGGTCGTCGAACTGGCGGCGGTGCGGAACGGTGTGGTCGGCGAGCCCTGCGTCATCACCATCGGCACGACGAGCCCACAGCGGCTGCTGCTGCCCTGAGCCCACAACGGGCTGCCAGGATGCAGCACATCGCCCATCACCTTGCGGTGAGGTCGCACAGTTCCAGACCGACGGCGCGGGCGGCGGCGCCCATACGTTCGTCGAAAGTCGCCACCTGCACCGGCTGACCTTGGCCGCGCAGATAGCAGGCGGTTGCGAGGTGAATCGCCTCGAGTGTTCGAACCGCTACCGGAAACGGATCGTGGGCGCGCGCCAGGACCGGTCGGTCCATCTCGACGAATGCAACCCGGCCCAACAGGCCACCAGCCAGTTCGGAGTGCGAGGAGCCGAGTCCCTTGGCGCTCAGACGCACCCGGACCTCGATCGCGAGCAGCCGACTCGCGACCAGGGTGTCCTGCCACAACGCTTCCGGCACGACACGATCCTCGGCGAGCAACGTCGCCAGGACGACCGAGGTGTCAAGGTAGATCATCGGTCCTGGCGATCGCGATCGAGTTCAGCCATCAGCTGCGCGAACCGCATCACCGGCCGCATCGGCGGCAACGGCATGCTTGGCGGAATCGTCGGCGGCGTCATCACGCCTTGGCGGACCATCTCCGCCAACCTGGCGTCACCGCTCGTCGGACTCCGACCGAGTTGCGGCGGCGTGATCTCGGCGACGACGCGGTCGCGGTCGGTGATCAGGACGACTTCGCCGCCAGCGGCGAGGCGGACGTACTCGCTGAGCTTGTTTTTCAGCACCTTCAGGCCGACAGCGCGCATGGAGGCCCAGGTAGCTCCCGGTAGCCACTTTGTCAAGGCGTCGCGCTGGTCGAGCGTTCGGCGCCAGTACCTGGCTCAGCCGGCCTTCTTCAGCTTGCCGCGCTCGGCACGCAGCCGATCGAGCTGCTGCCGCAGTGCCTCCAGACGCTGTTCGGCCGCGCGGATCTCCTCGTCGACACTCTCCGCAAACGCCGGCACGCGGCTGACCACGAAGCCGCGATCGCGCAGCAAGTCGACGACGTTGGTGTCGCCCAGGCAATGCAAGGCCCCGACCGCGAACACGAACGACCGCTCCGGCGCCGCCCGCATCTTCGCCGCGGCCCGGTCGGCCATCCGCACATTGCGCTCGGTCAGCAGCGCGGCGTACATCTTGCCCCACAGTTCGCGTTCCTCGAGCATCGCCTCGTCGAGGAACTTCTGCAGCGCCGGACCATCGCCCGCTGCGTACACCTGGATCATCTCGTCCAGGTAGTCCTTGCCGGCCGCGCGATACCGATCGAGCAGGTCCAGGGTCTGCCGCAGGAACGCCACATTGCCGTCGGCGCCGAGTCCGGCGAACACGCTCATCTGTTCGGCGACCGTCTCGAGCCCGCCGACTTCCTTGCCGGCGCTCTTGGCGTCCTTGTAGATCTGCACATCGAACGCCTCCCCGGTGCGCCCGCCGATCAGGATCGCGCTGGCGACAGCCCAGGGTTGCATCCGCTCGAATGCGGTCATCGACCCGCCGAGTTTCTGCATGTGCTTGCCAACGCGCTCGTGCAACTCTTCGGGCAACACATCGCGCAGGGTCTGCCCCTTCGGCAACATCATCTCGCGCATCGCGCCGGCCATCAGCGATCCATCCATCGCCAACTCGGTGAACACCGCGTCGGCCTGCTCGAGCGCCTGTTCGGTGACCGGATGCATCGTCGTGATCCGCGGGTCGCCGACGTGGAACGTGCCGAGCAGCCACGACGGCTGCTTGGCTCCCGGCGCCTCGAGGCGCCAGAAGAACGGCCGTTCGGGCACCTTGGCTTCCTGGGCGAACGCCAGGCGGGTGCCGACGAGGATCGCGACGACAGCGACAAGACAGCGCAGGAACAAGCCAAGCGGACTGGATCGCATGCAGACTCCTTGGGACCGGGGAGGGTTCACCAGGAGAATAGCGACCGGACTCCGGCCGCGTCGCCGGGATACCATCGCGCGCCATGCGCGGCGCCCGTGCGTTCCTTTTGCTCGTCCCACTCTCCTACCAACCAGCCGTTGCCCAAGACCAACTGCGAGCCGACGAGTCCGTGCGCGAGACCGACGCGGCATTTCCCGGAGCCGAACCGCGCGACGCCGCCGGCGAACCGACCCTGTGGTGCGTGCGCATCGTCGACGCCATCGACCGTCGACCGATCGCCGGCGCACTGGTGCAGGTGCCCTGGCACCGCGAAGAAGGCGTTCCCGAGCCCGAAACGCACTTCCAGTGCGCCGGCCGCGCCGACGACGACGGCTGGGTGCGGCTGCCGTGGGTTGCGGTGCAGGGTTGGCGCGACTACGTGTTCGCCGATGCCGTTGGCTACGCGGCCAATGAGTACTGCTCCCCTGGCGACAGCGTCTGCATCCTGCAGCGCGGCGTCGATGTGCCGGTCCAGGTCGTCGACTACATGGGACGCGCGGTGCCCTCGGCGCGGGTCGAACTCGTGCTCGGCTGCGGCCATGTGCCGAGTCAACGCACCGCGTTCACCGATGCGCATGGCCATGCAGTACTGCCCGCCATCCAACCTTCGCGCCACGAGGACCTCTTCGTCACGGCGAAGGACTGCATCCTCGGGGGCTACCGGCTGCGCCGCACCTGGCGAACGGGCGACCCACCGGTCGTCATCGACGTCGTTCCTGGCACCTCCGTGTCCGGCCGCGTGGTCGACACGAACGGCCGGCCGATTGCCGGCATGCGCCTTGGGGCGAGCAATCAGGCCAGATGGACCCGCACCGACCGCGACGGGAGGTTCACGCTGACCGGAATCGCGCACTGGCAGACGATCGCGTTCGTACCGCCGGAGCCGACCGGGCTGCCGCGCGGCCAGTTCGTCGCCCCGCCGGCGGCACAACCGCGACTGCTGGTCCTCGGCCAACAGGAACCGAGCGTGCAGGTCCGCGTGCACGCGCACGGCCCGGCCGACGAGCCGGCCGCTGGTGTGCGCGTGACCCTGGTCCGCAAGAGCGATGGCCTGGTGGTCACTGCCCGCGCCGACGACGACGGCATGGTCGAACTTGCCGCGCCGGCCGGCGCATACCGGTTGCTCGCGGACGGCGAACTCGGGCGCTGGGGTCGCACCGAAGTCGCCCTCGACGTCGATGCCAGTGCGGTGCCGACGCAGTCACTGTCGCTGCCGCGCAATCCGACCGTTCGGGTCGACGCCTCGCGCGTGCAGGACTTGACGCTCGGCATCACCACCGCCGATGCGTTCTTGCAGCTCTATCCGGCCGCGGTCGACGGCAAGGACGTGCCGGTGCCGCAAGAACCGGCGACATTCCGGATCTCGACCCGAGCCGACGGCGAACTGCCGGTCCGGCACGTTCCCGTGCCCGCGCCCGGCAGCGCCCTGGTGCTCGAAGGGTTCCCGGAAACCAGGGTCCTGGCGCATTTCGTCGACCCCGATGGCGCCGCGATTGCCGGCACGCTGGTCGTGCAGCGGCGACTCGGTCCGCAGGATCTCGGGTGGGAGGCGCCGCACGAACCGTTCAGCAGCGCGGTCGCATCGACGCTGCTGACCGGAACCGTCACCTGGATCGCGATGCCTGCAGACGCCGCATTGGCGCCCCTGCACGGCGACCTCGTGTTGAAAGGCGGCGGCGGCGAAGTCGACCTCGGCGCGTTGACCTTCGCCAAGCCGCGCGCGCCCGATCTGACGGTCCAGTTCCCGGCCGGCATCGATTCGGCAACCGTGCAAGTGGCGCAGGTCGGCAGGAACGGGTTCCTGTGGTCGCGAATCGACGAACAGGGACTCGCCAGCGGGCTCTCAGCCGCGACGACCGGCGATCAGGTCACGATCTCGACTGGCGAACCGAATGCGCTGCCCATGCACTTTCCGGCCCCGGGGCCACCGCCGTGGAACGTGGTGTGACCGACGGGGTCGCTGCGGCTCACGCTGGTCGGCGCGCGCGGGCAAGCGCTCGAACGGGCGACGCTGATCGTCGATGGCGAAGTGTTCGGCGGTGCTTTCGCCGACGGTGCGTTTGAACTGCGCGGCGTGACGGCTGGCCGGCATCAGGTGATCGTCGCCGGAACCGACCACCTCGCGAAGATCCACGATCTGGTGTTCGCCGAGGGCGAAGCGCGCGCGCTGGCCGTGACGCTGTCCGAACGACCACGCTGACGGTGGAACGGCATGCTGGCGGCCATGACAAGAAGCGCCGGCGTCCTCCTGGTGTTCGCGTCCCTGGGCCCGCTGATCGCGCAGTCGCGTCTGGCAGTACCCCAGCAGTATCCGGCCTGGATAGTGCAGTCACCGCCGCGAACGATGGCGACACCATCGACCTGACGGGATCGGAGATCTGGAGCGGCCCACCGATCACCAAGTCGCTGCACACGTCGGCCACGCCGCCTCGATCGGCACCACAGGTGACAGCGCTGCGTGATGGCGCAGTCCTGCGACTCGAGCGCCGCCCGACCGTCACCGGCACGGGCACCGGTCTCGTCGCCGGCCAGAGCGCGACGCTGACCCGAGTTCCGCGCCGGGCACACTGCTGGTATCCGACCCCGGCGCCGCACTGTTGCACTGAAACCGGCGCGCTGCATCGCACGGCCTCGAGAACCCCACGATCCCGCGTGACGCCGGAACGGCTCGCCTGCTGTCAGGACATCCCTACCTGGAGTCCACGATGTCGACAGCAAGCCCGGTTTCCGTCCGCCCCTTCCTCTTGCGCCGTCTGGCCAGCGCCGTCGGGCCCGCGCTCTTTCGGCTGGGCGCCTTCGCGCTGACGACGGCCCTCGCCAACCTCGCTTTCGCCCAGAACGTCCTGATCGTCATCGCCGACGATGTCGGTGTCGACGCCATCGGCTGCTATGGCGCCGGCGCCAGCCCGCCGCCGACGCCGAACATCGACGCGCTCGCCGGCCGCGGCGTCCGCTTCACCCGCGCGCACGGTTGCCCGACCTGCTCACCCACCCGCGCCAGCATCCAGACCGGTCGGTATCCGTTCCGGACCGGTGTCGGTCATCCACTCGGCAACCCCGAGACCGGCCTTGCCGCCAGTGAAGTGCTACTGCCGGAAGTGCTGGCGGCCACCCAGCGCCCGCGCGCGCTGTTCGGCAAATGGCACCTCGGGGATGCCACCGGCAACACCACGCCCAACGATCAGGGCTGGCCACACTTCGCTGGCACCATGTACGGCGGTGTCTCCGACTACTTCCACTTCACGTTGATCACCAACGGCGTCTCCGCGAACGTCAACCAGTACTCACCGAGCGCACTCGTCGATCGCGCACTCGCCTGGATCGGCGCCCGCCAACAACCATGGCTGGCGATGGTCTGCTTCCATTCCGCGCACACGCCGCGCCAGGATCCGCCGGCACTGCTGCACGGCTACGCGCTGAACGGCCTCGATCCGACCGTCGATCGGGTCCTGTTCCACAAGGCGATGGTGCAGGCGATGGACACCGAGATCGGCCGGTTGTTGACCGGACTCGGTGCCCGCACGCTGGCCGCCACCAACGTGATCTTCCTCGGTGACAACGGCACCGAACGCGACGTAGTCGAGGCTCCTTTCACTGCGGCGCACGCCAAGGCCACGCTGTACGAAGGCGGCACGCACGTGCCGATGATCGTCGCCGGCCCGGCCGTGGCGAACACACCGCGGACCAGCGCGGCGTTGGTCGACACCGTCGACCTGTTCCCGACCATCGCCACCATGTGCGGTGTCGATGTCGGCCTGGTGGTGCCGCCCAACGTGCCGTTGGATGGCCATGATCTGCGGCCGCTGCTGCAGGACACCGCCACCTCGGTGCGGGGTTGGGGCTACAGCGAACAGGATGGTGTCAGCGCGACCGCCGATGGGCACGCGATCCAGGAGGCTCGCTTCAAGCTGATCCGGTTCACCGGCGGCGCCAGTGTGAGCGAGGAACTGTACGACCTGCAACTCGATCCCTTGGAGACCACGAACCTGCTGGCCGGCGCCCTCAGCACCACGGCGGAACGGGCCTACATCCGGCTGCGCGTCGCGGCGGCCAACCTGCGGCGCGAAGCCTACAGCGGCAGCTTCGGCAGCGGCTGCGCCGGCTCGGCCGGGGTGCCGGCGATCAGTTCCGTCGGTGGCCCACCGCGCCTCGCCCAGAACCACCTGGTGCGCGTCACGCCGATCGGCGGCGCCAGCAGCAGCGTCGGATTGCTCGGCTTTTCGATGGATCACAGCGCGGCGGGACCGCTGCCGCTGGATCTGACGGCGCTGGGCCTGACCGGCTGTTCGTTGCTGGTCAGTGCCGATGGCAACTTCCCGGCGGTGCTGTCGGCGACGGCGGCGACCTGGCCGATGCCGATCCCGAACAATGCGGCGCTGCTCGGCCTGCCGTTCTACCAGCAGGTGGCCCTGGTCGAAGCCGGCGCCAACCCGGCGAACATCATCCTGAGCAACGCGCTCGCCAGCGTGATCGGGCCGTGACCGCGGGGCGCAGCGGCGGACCGAAGGCAGGCCGGCGGTTCAGAAGCGCAGCGCCTCCACCGACGTGCCGCCGAGGATCACCAGCATCCCGTCCGGCAGCAGCGCCGCGGTGTGCCCGACCCGTGTCTGCGTCAACGGCGACGACGCCGACCAGGTCAGCGCGACCGGATCGAAGATCTCGACCGCCGCGAGCGGCGTCGGCGCCGACAGCAGACCGCTGGTCCCGCCGGTGACGACCACGCGGCCGTCGAGAAGGCGCGTTGCCGTGTGCCCGGTGCGCGGGGCAGCCATCGAACTGGCCGCCCAGGTGTTGGTCACCGGGTCGTAGACATCGGCGTTGGCGATCGACGCCGAATTGGCCGCATTCAGCAGGTCGGGCACCAGCACACCGCCGGACATCAACACCTTGCCGTTCGCCAGCGTGATCTGGTTGTCGTGGTGGTAGGCGCGACCGGCCGGCATGCTGGCCGCCGCGGTCCAAGCGTTAGTGGCTGGGTCGTAGAGCTGCGCCCGCACCGTCGAACTGACCGCGATCGGGATGCCGAAGAACACGGTCACCTCGATGCCGCCGCAGATCAGCATCCGGCCGTTCGCCAGCCGGGTCAGCGCCGGCACGATCCGCCGGCCGCCGATGCTGGGCCCCGCGGTCCACGTGTTGGTCGCCGGATTCCAGATCTCGGTAGTCGCCAGCGAATTGGTCGCCGCGATGGTCAGATCGGTGAAGTTGATCGTACCGCCGGCCACCATGACCCGGCCATCGGGCAGCGTCGCCGCGGCATGGCCCGCGCGCACGCCGAGCATGTCCGCGACCGGCGCGAACGTGTTGGTCGCCGGGTCCCACACTTCACAAGTCGCGGTGACCGCACCGCCGGCAATCAGGCCGCCGGTGAACAGCACGCGACCGTCGTTCAGCGTCGCCGCGGCATGCAGGGCCCGCGGCGTCGCCATCGTCGGCCCCGGGGCCGACGCCAGCGTCCGGAACTGGAACGTCTCGGTCGTGGCCCCGCTGACCAGCAGGAAGTCACCCTGACCGGCGTTGCGATTGCGCTGCCAGCACAGCGTCGCGGCCGCGCGGGCCGACAGCAGTGGATCCGGCAATGCCGACGCCGTCGCCAGGGTGCCGACCTGCGTCAGCACGCGATTGCTGATGGCACCGACCAGCGTCGTGGTGCCGGGAAGGGTCGCCGTCTGCCAATGCAGCACCACCCCATGCAACGTCGGATCGGCGGGCGTCGCCGTGCTGATCGTCGCCGCGCCACTGCCGTCGGTGACCAGCAGATACCAGTTGCCAGCCAGTCCCAGATCCAGCTCCACCGATCGGGTGTCGGCCGGATCGAACTGCGCGATCGCGGTCGGACCGGCGGTGAAACCCATCATCACCAGCAGCAACTGATTGGCTGGTGCCGCGCGCACCCGCAGTTGCAGCGGGTCGCCCAACGTTCCCGGACTGCCCTTGTCGAGGTCGAAGTCGCCCTGGCCGGGCAACTGGAAGGTCAACGTGACGGCAACGGCGAACGCGGCGAGCAGTGCATGGCGCATGGGAAATCGAACCTGGGCGTCGCGGGTCGGGCGAACGCGATCCAGACGATAGCGCGCGATGCCTCGCCTGGGCATGCCCCTCGGCTCACTTGCTCACTTGCTGCTGCCACGGCCCGAACCGGGAGTTGTCGTCTTCCTCGACACCGTACCGCTGGACATCTCCGCTCAACCCACACCGGCGTCGCCGCCGATCCTGTCCCGACACGGACCGCCTGCGGGGTGCAGGCGCTCTCGGAGGAGAACCAGCAGATGACCATGAAGCGCAATCTCGTGCTCGCGTACGCCGCGACGCTGACCGCCTGCGGCGGCGGCGGCGGTTCGACGGGCGATGTCAACGGCCTGCAAGGGCCCGAACAGGTGACCATCGTCGAGTCGAGCGGCAGCGGCAGCCAACGGTTGGGCGGCGCCCGCCGCGTGGCCGGCAGCGACTACGAAACCGACCAGACCCGCTTCTGGGTCCATGACGAGTCGATGAAATCGCTGGAGACGATCAACATGATCCTCTGCAGCCTCGGCCAGACCCACTACTACGACCAGGTCAACGCCGGTCCGTATCGGGCATTGGTTGCGTGCGAAGAACGCGGCTCCGGCGGCGGCGAGAGCCGCGGTGACCAGGGCACCGAGTACGAGGAATGGACGGTCGACTGCACGCGCGCCAACAACTCGGCGGCGCAGGTCGTCAAGTTCTGGGTCAACAACGAAGACAGCATGGCCGGTGGCCCGGCGCTGATCTACGGCAAGCTGACGCTGGAACAGGAACCGAGCGACGCGGTGCCGCTCGGCGTGTTCACGCTGGTGTTCAAGAGCCTGCCAGCCGCTGCGGCGCACTCCGCCACCAACACGGTGTTCGAAGGCTACATGCGTTCGATCGCGCGCAACGACGGCCAGTCCGAAGTCGAGTTCTACATGGGCCACGGTGACCCGGACGGCACGGTCGGCAACGGCGATTACGCCATGCGCGAACGCGTGCACGTGATCGGCGATCCCGATGCCGAAACCGGCCGCGCCTATTCCGAATGGAAGATGGTCATGGACCACGGCTTCGGTCAACAGGTCGAGCAGGGCGAGTACACGATGCAATTCAACGCCCAGTACCTGGCGCGCAAGGACATGGGCGGCAACACGGTCGAGGTGTTCGACCGCGCCGACTTCGAGTCGCACGTGTTCCGCTATGGCGTCTACGATGCCGAGACCGAGGAGCGCGTCGACCGCCTGTCCGGCTTTCCGGTCGAGGACGCCGACGGTCACCACGGTTGGGTGGGCTTCCACGGCCTGTGGTTCCCCGGGAACGTCGAGATCGAGGACGGCCAGACGCTGTACCGCCGCGGCTACGGCCCCAACGCCACGACCACCGAGTACACCGCCGTGATCGTGCCGGGTCGGCTCGAGAAACGCACGCGCACGTCGTTGACGCTGCAGGACGTGCTCGACGAGGAGTTCGACACGTTCAGCCACTCGGCCGGCACCGAGATCCGGATCAAGTTCGACGGCACCGACTGGATGAAGACCGCCGAGCGGACCAACGGCGAGTGGACCAGCGTCACCCCGGCCAATGCCAACAGCGCCTTCACCGACAACACACCGGTGCACCTCTGGGGCCAGCGCGGCTCGATGGAGACGTTCTGGGACACCACGCCATCGACGTCGCAGGCGATCATCTCGTGGCAACACGAGCCGATGACCGCCAGTTCGCCCGAGCTCGCCAATGGCGACCTGACGCTCCATGGCTACTTCCACCAGATGCGGGCCAACATCACCAGCAACCAGGCCAACTACCAGAACAGCGAATCGCCGTACTTCCCGGACGCCACGGCGGTCAACTCCGGCAACAAGACCTACGTGTTCGACCGCGAGACGATGATGCTGACGCTCGATGGCGACCCGGTTCGCCTCGCTGACGGCGTCGAGATCACCGGCGGCCCGGGCATGTTCGGGCTCAACTGTGGCCCGCTCTACGCCACTGCGCTGACGGACTTCAACGAGATGCCGAACGCCACGGTGACCTACGAGTGGAGCACCGGGTCCAACCCTTGGAACCAGCTGCGCACGGTCAAGAACGCGAACAACGAGATCATCAACTTCGATCCGCCGCTGCACTTCACCTACGTGCACGACGAGGACGGCTCGCCGTTCGACGGCCGTTCGTTCGTGCTGCAATGGGACGGCCAGCACCTCGGTGGCATTCCGCACGAGGAGAGCCAGGAGGACAACCGCTGGTACCCGCTGATCAACATCCCGACCGGCACGGTCGCGGTCGACGGCGAGGACAGCTACAAGATCAAGCAGCTCGAGGGCGAGCAGCTCATGGTCGCGGTCGCCGATCCCAACGCCGTGATCGCGGCGCAGGGCTTCGATCTCGATACGACGATCTCCGAGCCGACCAACGAGTTCTATGAGGACCCGCGTATCGGCGCCAAGCCCGATCTGAGCGACGCGGCACCGCTGTACGTGGCGGGTGTCGCACAGGTGCAGTAGCGGGCGCACGCGGCAACGGCCGGCGGTCCGGCCCGACGTACGGGGATCGGTGTCGTCGCGATACCGATCCCCGAGGCATGTACCGACCCCGGCTTCGGATCGAACCGTCGATTCGGCTAGTCGACGAAAGCCCGCCACGAGACCGGTTGCGAGCTGGGCCGCGGTCATGGCGTCGTCTCGGCACGGGACCATCATGAACTTGTCGCCCCGGCGAAGGACGCCGTTCGGCGTTCACAAGGTGGCTCATGACGTGACGGGCTACGCAAACGGCGTGCTCCAGGGTGACGACATGCGGTCGCCGGACCCCGGCGGAGCTATCCTGCCGGAGTGAAGCAGATCGCAACCCTGGCCATCCTCGGGACCGCAACGTTCGCCCAGGATCTGCCTACCGCAGCCGCGGTCACCGAGCCCGGCCGCACCCTGACGCGCCCCCTCGACGTCGTGCTCGGCGGCGGCAGCAAGGACCAGGAACGGACGATCCTCGTGCTGCTCGATGCCTCCGCCACCCTCGCCGGCGCCGGCTTCGCCGAGGCGTTCGCCGGCGCCGTCGCCCAGAACCGCGCCCACCTGCAGAAGACCAGGCTCGGACTCGGTGTGATCGGCAGGAAGGAGCCGATCGTCGTCGCGCCGACCGGCTCCCATGACGAGGTCGTCACCGCATTGCGCAGCGCGATCGCGACGCCGGCCGGCGAGTTCTTGAACATCTATGCCGACATCCGCACCGCCGCCGCCGCGCTCGCCGGCCAGCCGGGCGAACGGATCCTGCTGCTGGCAACGCTCGACAACGGCGATGCCGAAGACGACGTCGAACAAACAGTGACAGCCTTGCACAAAGCCAAGGTCCGCTGCGAAGTGATCACCTCCGAAGCGACCCTGGCCGACAGCTACTGGGCCGCACGATCGTGGCAGGAGAAACCGCGCGGCACCACGCTGACCGGTCCCGACAACGCCGTGATCGACGTGCCGTGGGGCTTCCTGTTCCAGATCGTGCCGGCCAACGAAGCGACGCCGGCGGGCTTTGCGATGTGGGGTCTGTCGCGCCTCGCCGCCGGCAGCAGCGGCCGCGTGTTCTTGTTCGCATCGACGACCCAGATCCGGCATCAGTGTTCGACCCATGCCGCCTGCCTGTTCTGCAGCGGCGATCATCTGCCACCCGACGACGTCTGGTATGACCCGCTGGTCGACCAGCTCGGCCCGCTGGCCGCGCCGCGCGATGACACACTGAAGGCGCTCGGCGGCGATCCGTACTTCCGCGCCATGATCGACACCTGGCGCGCCGCCGCGGAGGCCGGCCTGGTGAGCAGTGCGCCCGGCCTCAGACTGACACAGACCGGCGCCGAGATCGAACGGATCCGACCCGGCCGCGACCTCGATCTGACCGACAGCGCGAGCTTCGACCGCCACGCCAAACGCGCCGAAGAAGCCGCCGCCAAGGCCAGCCAGCTCGGCCAGCAACTGCAGGAGAAGCTCGATCGGATCGGCAAGGGGCAGGGCCTGCCACGCTGCGAAGCGTCGGCGCACTACCTGCGTGTGCTGCTGCAACTGACCCGCGTCAATCTGATCACGTTCGCCGGCTGGTGCCGCGAAGTCGCGCCGGGGCTGTTCGGCAAGGACGCGGTCGTGCCGGTGGTGCCTGAAGTGTCACCCGACTGGGGCGGCCAACGGCCAGTCGGCGTCGGGTTCACCAATCTCGGCCTGTGCCACGGTGTCCGGCCGTACTTCGCCGTCGAGCTGCCCGGCAAGACTACGCTGCCGGCCGAACTGGCACTGCTCGACGCGCAGTACGCCGCGTTCATGATCCGCTGGGGCAAGAGCCAGTTCGGCTACGCGCTGCGACGCAACGGCATCGCGCAGTTCTGGCCGACGTTCCCCGGTGTCGCTGGCAAGTTGCCACGGCAACGACCCAAGAGCGGCAGCGACCCGCAAGGGCCGGTGACGCCAAAGCGCCCGCCGCGCGAAGGCGGCGCCAGCACCGGCGGCAGCAGCGGACCGACGACCGGAGGTGGCCGATGAACGCGGTGCGGCTGGCGATCGTGGTCGTGTTGACCGTGACCGCAACGGCGCAAAAGCGCGAAGACCTGGTCGAGCAGCTGGCGTCGACCGATGCTGGTATCCGTTCGCGCGCCTATTCGGCGCTGCAGGCAGATCGCGATCCCGAAGTGGTCGCGCTGGTCGGCAAACGCATCGCCGAACTGCCCGACCCTGGCCTCCGCTTCGCGTTGTGGATCCTGCAGGGACGTCCGATCGACGACACCCGCGCCGTGTGGACGAAACTGCTCGGCGCCGAACGGGCCTGGTTGCGCGCAGCGGCCGCGGCGGCGTTGCTGCGCGCCGGTGAACGAGTGCGTTCGGGCGTGCTCGCCAAGGCCATCGCGGCGGCTCCGATCGGGGATCGGCAGGACGTGTTGAACGCGTTGTGGTCGATCGAAGACACCGCCGTCGCCGACGCGGTGCGCGGCTATCTGGTCGCCGACGCGCCGCTGCCGCTGGTGGTGTCGACGCTCGACCACCTGCAGCAGCTCGAGAAGGGCCGTTCGGCCGCGACCGAAGTCGCCGTTCGCGCCCTGCTCGCCGCGGACGGCAAGGGCAGGATCGCGGCCTTGACGTGGCTGCTGCACGGCGCCGATGCCAAAGTGCACGCCAAGGAACTGGCGACCGCGCTCGCCGCCGGGCCGGCGCTGTTCTGGCAGATCGAGACCCTGCTCGCTCCCGGCCGCAAGTACCCGGAGGAACTGACCGAGGCGTTCGTGCAGGCACTGGGCTCGTCGCGTTCGCCGTACGACATCAACCGGCTGTTGCCGATCGTTCGCGCCCAGGCACCCGATCGCGTCGTGCCCACGCTGCGTCAGCTGCTGACCCACACCAACGCCCAGTTGCGCGCCGCGGCAGTGCAGGCCTTGGCGGGCCTGCCCGGCGGCCTCGAGGCGAAGGACCTGCAGGCGATGCTGCGCGCCGACGATCCCGAACAGCAACTGGCGGCGGCGACGGTGCTGCGGCGGATGGACGATCCGTCCGGGCTGCCGGTCGTGCTGGCGCTGGCGCAGAAGTCGGGCACGCACCGGGTGCCGGCCGTGCAGGCGCTGGCCGGATTCCGTTCTCGCGAAGTCGTCGACACGCTGCTCGCGGCACTCGATGCGGCAGAACTGCCGGTCCGCACCGCGGCGTGGTCGGGCCTGCAGCAGGTGTGGCGCGGCCTGTTTCCGTACCGTCGCTTCGAGTTCGAGCGCAGCGGCTACCAGCCGAACGGAGCCGATCGCGCGGCGGCGATCGCGGTACTGCGGAGCTTCTGGAACGGCGTCCGCTGAGGCGGAGCTGCACCGGTCCATTCCCCGAATGCCCGTCAGCAAACTGGTCCACGTTCGCAGATGGCCTGACGACATCGTTGGTCAGCATGATGCAACATGCTTTATTTTAATTCTTTACGACCTCCAAGGAAATGCCAATAATGTCTCTACTAAAGAAGATGCTCTAGAATATCGTCTTCACTTGTAGACCCGACCGCGAATGAACCGCTCGACCCTGTGCCAGATCTACGGCGAGGCCGTGTCCCACCCGTTGCCCACCGGCCGCCGCCGACAGCTGCGTCTGCCAACCGACACCGGCAAGGTGATCGCGCTGGCCGGCGTTCGCAGATCCGGCAAGACGTTCCTGCTGTTCGACACGATGCGGCAACTCCTCGACCACGGCGTCGACCGCCGGCAAATGATCCATCTGAACTTCGAGGACGACCGCCTGCAGCCGCTGCAACCGCGACAGCTCGACCTGATCGTGCGCTGCCATCGCGAGGTGTTCCCCGACTTCGCGCGTTCACGGCTGTACCTGTTCCTCGACGAAGTCCAGGCCGCACCCGGTTGGGAACGGTGGGTCCGGCGGCTGCACGACACGGAGAACATCTCGATCTTCGTGACCGGATCGTCGTCGAAGCTGCTGACCCGCAACTTGTCCACCGCGATGCGCGGGCGCAGCGTCACGTTCGAGGTGTTCCCGCTGTCGTTCGCCGAGTTCGTGTCGTTCCGGGGCCTGCCGGCCACCGCGACGACACCAGCGGCGGAGCAAGTGCTCGCCGACGCGCTGGTGGAGTACCTGCGCTGGGGCGGCTTCCCCGAAGTCGTGCTCGCCGAGCCGGCGATGCGGCCGATGATCCTCGACGAGTATGCGGCAGTGATGCTGCATCGCGACCTGGCCGAACAACGCGGCGTGCGCAACGAACTGTTGATGCGCGCCGTGCTGCGCCACTGCTACCGCAATACCGCGACGCTGCTCAGCACGAGCAAGCTGCTGCGCGACCTCCGTTCGACCGGCCTCTCGTTCGGCAAGAACACGTTGTTCCGCTACCTGCAGACGCTCGAGGCCAGCGGTCTGGTGTTCCAGCTGCCGACGCACGCCCGGTCGCTGCGCAAGCAGGCCAACAACCCGAAGAAGCTGCACGTCATCGACACCGGCCTGATCGCCGCGTTTCTGCCCGGGGCAGATCGTGATCTGGGTCATCGACTGGAGACGGCGGTGTTCCTGGAATGCCGGCGCCGGCAGCGCGACTGGCACTGGCTGCGCGACCAAGATGCCGAACTCGATCTCTGCGACCCCGAAGAACGCTGGTTCCTGAACTCGTGCTGGCGCCTCGACGAGCCGGCGACATTGGCTCGGGAAGCCGCGGCGGTCGCTCTCGGCCGCACGACGATGCCTGGCGCTCGCGGCAACCTGATCGTGCACGAACCGGTGAGCCCCGACACCGCCACCGCGTTGTCCGTGGTGCCCGCATGGCGCTGGCTGCTCGACCCGCCGACGTTCGCCGTCACGGAAAACCAAGGGCGGCCCTGACAGAGTATGTCTGCTGCGGTTCCAATGCCCGACCCGGCGCCCACGACGCGGCACCGGCATGAGGTCATCAACATGCGACGAGTGCTCTGGATGGTGTGCGGACTCGGCACCCTGATGCCGGCCCAACAAGCGACCGCGGTGCTGGCGCCGCCGATCCGACTGCAGGCCGACGGCAAGCCGATCGACATCGGCAAGCTGTCCAGCATCGCCCACGCGGGTCCGTTCCTCGGCGATCTCGATGGCGACGGCGACCGCGATCTGCTGGTCGGCGACTTCCCCGGCTACTTCTGGCGGTTCGACAACATCGGCACCGACGGCAAGCCCGAGTTCACCGGTCGTGGCAAGCTGCAGGCCGGCGGCAAGGACGCCAAGACCCCCGTCTATTGATGCATCGCGTCGAGTCCACAGTTGGTGGACCACGATGGTGACGGCATCCTCGATCTGATCTCGGGTTCGTACGACCCCGGCGACATCTGGCTGTTCCAGGGCCTCGGCAAGGGCGCGTATGCCGCGGGCAAGGTGCTCGTCGACGAGGCCGGCGTGCCGCTGGTGCACCACCCGGAAGAACTGCAGCGCTACGAATCGCTGCGCAAGGAGAAGGGCGAGGACGGCGAGGGCGTCATCCAGGCGCGCGTCAAGTCGTTCGGCAGCTGGCCGGCGCTGGTCGACTGGGATGCGGATGGCGATCTCGACATGCTGATCGGCACGTTCCGCGGCGGCATGCATCTGCGCACCAACGTCGGCACCAGGACCGCACCGAAGTACTCGGCCGCGAGCCCCGAGGTGCTGGTCGACGGCAAACCGCTGAAGGTCAACATGCACGCCGCGCCGTCGGTGGCCGACTGGAACGGCGACGGCCTGTTCGACGTGATCGTCGGCTGCGGCGATGGCAGCGTGCAGTTGTTCGTCAACGGCGGCAAACCCGGCGAACCCCGCCTGGCCGCAGCGGTCCCGCTGGTGCCGGCCAAGGCCAAGAGCAAGTCCCTGCGCCAGGTGTTGTTGCCCGGCGACGAACTGCAGCCGGCCGTCCGCGCCCAGGTCCAGGTCGTCGACTTCGACCTCGACGGCAAGCTCGACCTGCTGGTCGGCGACTACAGCGAAGTCGTGCGCGCGCGCCCCGGCCTGACCGAAGCCGAGCAGGAGGAACTGCGCGCCGCCGATCGACGCGAGAAGGCGATGATGGATGGCGAGCACGACGAGCGGATCAGCAAAGAAGTTGACGCCGTCCGCAAGCGCCTGG
This sequence comes from Planctomycetota bacterium, assembly GCA_016713175.1. Classification (GTDB taxonomy): domain Bacteria; phylum Planctomycetota; class UBA1135; order UBA1135; family UBA2386; genus JADJPQ01. The sequence goes on along the minus strand of JADJPQ010000001.1, from coordinate 864,687 downwards.
GCGAACCTGGCAAGCTCACCAGCGCCGTCTGGTTCTATCGTCGCGACGGCGACTGACCTCACGATCCGCTGAACGCCCCGGCGGGCGTCAACGCCGGTCGTTGGCGCCGTTCAGTTCGCAATCGGTCTCCTCGCCGACGGCGTCGCGACCTGCAGCCATGGACCCGGCGCGTCGTAGCCTCGGTATTGAGTTCCCTGCCATGGGCCATTCCGGCCAGATTGGTGGATACTCGAGCGCCGCCCCGGCAGGTAGGTGTCCGTGCCAGCCCTGGACGAGCCAACCGAACTCGCGACCCCTGATCGCCCAGCACCGCAGGCCGGCGATGGCGCGGAGCTGCAGCCGTTCGTCGACAAGATCCATCGGTTCTTGCGCTGCCTTGGCGCCTCGCGGACCGAAGCCGAAGACCTGACGCAGGAGGCCTTCCTGGCGGCCGCACGCAAGGGCAAGCTCGCGCTGCCGCCGGCGGCGCGACTCTCGTTCCTGCGGCGAGCGGCCAGGTTCCAGTGGTTGCGGACCCGCCGACGTTCCCGGCGCGAAGAAGCGGCGATCGCCGAGTTGTCGCTGCAGCTGTGGGAACACGAACTGCCGGACGACGGCGAGGCGATGCTGCAGGCAACACGCGCGTGCGTTCGCGAACTCACGGGTCGGGCGGGTTTGGCGGTCGGCCTCGCCTATCGCGATGGTGCCAGCCGCACCGAGATCGCGGGGGCACTCGGCATGGCCGAGAATGGCGTCAAGACACTGCTGGCACGCACGCGCCATTGGCTGCAACGGTGCATCACCAGGAGAACGCGATGAACCCGATGGACCACGTTCGCACGCGGCGGTTGACCGCCATGCTCGAGGAAGCGCTCGGCGGCGGCGCCCCTGCGGCACTCGCCGACAAGATCGCCGGCCGCCTGCGCGATCGACCGGCGCCGCGACGACATTGGCTGCCGGCAGCGGCGTTGATGGCGATCGGCATCGCCGTGGTCGTGGCCGCGGGCTTCCTGCATCACGACAGCGACCGTCGCGCCGCGCAGGATCCGCAACCGGCGGCGACCGTAGTCACCATCACCACGGCGATGGTGCGCGAGGTTCATGAGCCGATCGTCGAACCGCCACCCGGTCCCGCCCTCGATCGGCTGCTCGCGATCGCCGGTCGCGCCAAGGTGTCTTTGGTGGCGACCGAAGCCGTCACCGGCGAATCGAAGTGCAGCCTCGCCGATTGCGCTTGGCGCCAGGCCGTGGCACGGATCGCCGCCGAAGCCGGAGTCGGGGTCGGCATGTTCGGCGAAGTCGTGGTCGTCGGCCTCGGACCACCGCTGGAACCGGCGATGCTGCCGCGCCTGACGTTCGATCAGGCGCCGCTGCACGAGGTGCTGGCGGCTCTGGGCAAGTTGTCCGGACTCGGCGTCGTGTTCGCGGCCGACGAACTGGGTCGCTGCGACGGCGCCACCGCGGTGCGCGTGACCATGGACGTCAGCGACGTGTCGCCACGGGTGCTGCTCGACGTGCTCGCCGCCAAGGCCGGACTCGAGGTCGTGCCGGTCGGCCAGGTCTTCGCGCTGCGGCGAGCGGGTGCGGGCCAGAAGCCGCAGCGCCTGGCACTCCAGTTCCGCGAACGCGCCATCGCCGACGTGTTCGACACCTGGGCCAGGCTGAGGGGCCGGAACTTCGTCATCGATGCGGCGGTGCAAGGCAAAGTGTCGGTGCGCGCGACGCAGATCGTCGAACCGGACCTGCGAACCGCACTGACCGCCGCGGTCGACGCGGAGGTCGAGGAACTCGACCGCGGCATCCTGCGGATCATTCCTCGCCACAAGCTGCCGGCGCCAAGTCGCATCGTGCTGGCCAGTCAGGGCGTTGCCGTCACCGACGCCGTGCAGATTCTCGGCCTGACCAAGGAACACTGCCAGGTGGTGCCGGACGCGGGTCGGGTGTCGATGTTCGTGAACCGCACACAGCCCGACATGCACGATCTGCTGCGCGCGGTCGCGATCGCCAGCGGGCGAACGCTGGTTCGACGCGGTGAGCACCATGTCATCGAGTGATCGGGCACCGCCTTTCTGCCACTCCCGGCGCCGACGTCCCTCATCTACCATGCACCGTCGAGGCCCCTGATGCACATTCCCTGCTGGCTGTCCTGTTCCCTCCTGATGCTGGCTGCCGCGTGCGGTGGCGACCGTTCCACCGGCACGACCGGCGAGAACCAACCCGACGCCGCGTCCGGCAACGACGATGCGGCCGCTGCCGAGCAGCCGGTCGAACTGACCGACGAGCTGATGGAGCAGTACCTAGCGATCCTGAAGGAAGCGAAGTCGGCGGCCGACGCCGGCGGCATGAAGTTCCTCACCAAGTACGGCTGGAACATGGAACGCTGGGTCCAGGTGTCGGCCGCCGTCGCTTCGGGCATGGGGTCAGCCGGCCGGGCCCAGGTCGGCGATGCCGCGGCCAAGGTCGACGCCGACTTCGGCAACCAGATCCGCGACGCCGAGGCGAAGCTGGCAACCGCCAGTGACGAGGAGAAGACGCTGCTGCGCGAGCAGATCGAAATGCTGCGCAATGCCCAGAAGGAACTCGGCGCGAGCGTCGCGACCGTCACCGATCTGGATCGCCGCAATGCCGCGGTCTTGCAGCGCTGGCTGCCGAAGCTGCAGGCCGCCCAGGACGGGAAATAGAGGGCCAGACTGGGACCAGGCCGGCGGCCGTTCAGTCTTGGCAGGTCACAGCTGTCGCTCACCCCGATGCAACGGGAGACTGCTATGCTCCCCCGGCCTTCCCCGTGCCCCATCGTTCCACCATGCAAAGAACCGTCACGTCCCTCGTCCTGCTGTCGACCCTGTGCGCCGCCGCGCTGGCGCAAGACAATGACGAATCCCGGCTGATGCTCCATTACCGGGCCTTCGATCCCACGTTCGGGGAGCCCGATGTGCCGTCGGCCTTCGCCGCTGGCGCCGGCAACCGGCTGTTCCTCGTGCAGTACGCCAGCATCCCGACCCAGGCCGACCGCGACGCGTTGCACGCGCAGGCCGCCGAAGTCACCTGGTACGCCCCGCACAACGGCTATGTCATTCGTGTCGACGGCAACCGCCGCGAAGGCATCGCCGGGTTGCCGAACGTGCGCTGGATCGGCGCGTTCCATCCCGCCTACAAGTTCGACACCGAACTGCTGGCACGGTTGCTGAACGGCGCGGTGGCGAAGGATCGCTACATCCTGGTGATGATCGACCCGAAGCAGGACGAGAAGACCCTGGTCGCGGCGGTCGAACGCAGCGGCGGTTCGATGTGGCGATACGCCGGCGGCAACCTGCTGATCGAGGCCGATCTGACCGGTGCGCAGCTCGGCGAACTCGCGCACGAGAACACCGTGCTGTGGATCCAGCGCGCGACCGCGCCCGAGGTCGACATGGACAACGCCCGCATCCAGGGCGGCGCCAACTACATCGAGGGCGTGGCGGGATACACGGGCAAGGGCATGCGCGGCCACATCATGGAAGGCATCTATCCGTCGCACCCGGAGTTCCAGGCCAATGCCTACCGGACCGCGCCGCTGCAGGTGTTCAGCGGGGTGTCGACGACACACGGCAACTCGACGTTCGGCGAGATCTTCTCGCGCGGCGCGCTGCCGGCGGCACGCGGTATGTGCCCTGACGGTCAGGGGTACTTCACCGACTACAACTACATCTTCAACACCGCGGCGATGAGCACCGCGCAGAACAGCCGCTACGGGGTCGTCGCCGAGATCACCGACCCCACCAAGCAATGGAAGGTGATGTTCCAGACCGCGTCGTGGGGCTACCCACAAGGCACCGCCTATGAAGCACGTGCGGCCGAGATGGATTGGATCATCCACCAGTTCGACATCCCGATCTGCCAGAGCCAGAGCAACACCGGCAACCAGAACTCGCGACCGCAGGCGTGGGCCAAGAACATCATCTCGGTCGGCGCCCTCGTCCACCTCGGCACGGCGAATCCGAACGACGACGGGCAGAGCGGCACCAGCATGGGCCCGGCCAGCGACCTGCGCATCAAGCCGGACCTCTGCGCTTATTACGACGCCATCCACACGACCAACGGTGCGACGACCTACACGACCAGCTTCGGCGGCACTTCGGGCGCCACGCCGATGGTCGCCGGCCACCTCGGCCTGACGCTGGAGATGTTCACCGACGGCCTGTTCGGCCAGGCGGCGACCCCCAACTGGCAGAGCCGTTTCGGCTACAAGCCGCACTTCTCGACTGCCAAGGCGCTGATGATCAACACCGCGCGGCAGTACGACCCGGCGATCAACGGCGCCGGCGCCACCAGCCGCTTCCGTCAGGGCTGGGGCTTCCCGTCGCTGCAGGACCTGTACGACCTGCGCAACAAGATGCTGGCGCTCGACGAAGTCGACGTGCTGCAGCAGGGCGGGGCGCGGGCCTACTACGTCTACGTCAAACCGGCGACGCCGCAGTTCCGGGCGACGATGGTCTATGCCGATCTGGCCGCCGCGGCGCCGTTCTCCTCGCCGCATCGCGTCAACAACCTGAACCTGCGGGTCGTGTCGCCCACTGGCGTCGTCTACCACGGCAACAACGGCATGGCGACCACCCCGATCAACCGTTTCACGCCGCCCGGCGGCGCGCCGAACAACCTCGACACCGTCGAAAACGTGTTCGTGCAGAACCCGCTGGTCGGGGTCTGGACGGTTGAAGTCAGCGCCCCGCTGGTCGCCATGGATCAGCACCTGGAAACGCCCGCCGTCGACGCCGACTTCGCGCTGGTCGCCAGCGGCATCGGTGCCGGCCGTGACAACACCGGCCCGACGCTCGATCTGGTCTCGACGCCCGGCACGCTGTCGGTGTCGCTGACCGGTGCCCCGACGACCTACGCCGAGGGTTTCGTGTTCTACTCGCTGACCGCAACGCGGCCGCGCGCGATGGGCAACTGGCTCGGCGTCGAGGCCGATGCCGTCACGCTGCTGAGCTTCAGCGCTCCCGCCATGGTCGGCGACGCACTGCACTTCCTGCCGACCGCCGCGCCCGGCACGTTCCCAAACGCGCCGCACTCGTTCCCGGCGCCCTTGGCGCAGGTGCTGCAGGGCTACACGATCGACGCGGTAGCCCTGTGGCTCGACGGTTCCGGTGCACCGATCGCCGCTTCCAACGTCGATCGCGTGACGGTGCAGTGATCGACGGTCGCCGCGTTCAGAGCCCCTGCACGAACGCGGCGAACGCCGTCTCGATCGCCGGCAGGTCCTTGCCGAACATCGACTGGAACAGATCGCGCGCCGGTTTCGGATCCCCGAGCCGGCGCGGCGGCGCCACCGCCGCCGCATCGACGACCAGAGGATCGGCGGCACCCAGCACAGCGCCGCGGCACTTGTCTTCCCAATCGACGAACGCCTCGTGCCAGCGGCACGCCGGGTCCAGGAAGAAGCGCTGCAGCGCCCACGACGCCGCATAGAAGCGCAGCGCCTTGGCCGGGTCGTCGCGCCACAGATCCTCGGCGTCGCCGGTGAGCAGTTCGGCAACGGTCATCGGTGCCTGCTTCAGGTCGGCGAGCCGGTGCGCGGCCATCGGCGCGCCGACCGTCAACGCCTTGCCGTCGAACGCGAACGTACCCTGGCCGCCGAACGACTCGGCGAAGCCCTCGGCGTACCAGTCGGGCATCGCCGCCGGCGCCGTGCCCCAGAAGTACAGATGGCTGAGTTCGTGCAGCACCAGGGCCTGCACCTGGGCCTCGTCGCGACCTTCGGCGCAGACGATCGTCTGGAACGTGCCGTACTCGGCGAGGCCGGCGGCGTGACTCTCGATCCGCAGCGAGCGCAGGTAGTCATCGAAGGTCGCGCGCTTCTCGAACACCAGCAGCACCAGCGATCGCGACGGCGCGCCGTCGAGCCGTTCCTGCAGATGCGGCAGCAACGCCGAACCGAGCGCGTGCCAGGCCTTCGCCTGCTCGGCGCCGACATCGGTGCGAACGATCAACCGTTCGTCCCGGTGTTCGTGCAAGCCCTCGAGCCGCGGCCCGCCGGCAGCCGCACCGGACTCGAACACGCGTTGCCCCGCAGCGGTGGCAACCGTCTGGTCCTGCAACCACTTCGCCAGGGCATCCGGAATCGCCAGGCCGTCGATCCGATACTTGCCCGCCTTGTCGACCTCGAGTTCGGCGCCGAGCTTCAACGCCGCGTTGCAATGGACCCGCGCGTCGGCCTCCTTGTCGGCCGCGACCGCGGCCTTGGCGACCTCGAGATGGCTCTTCCTGACCTTCTTGTCGGCGGCCCGGATCCGCCGTTCACATTCGAGCACCAGTTGGCGCGGCGGACGCTTGCGCTTCTGCTTCCAGAACCCGTCGCCGAAGTTGCGCATCATCTCGACCAGCTGGTCGGCCATGAAGTGCCGGCCCTGCCCTGCCTCCTTGGCGCGCAGGAACATCGTCGTCGCCTGCGTCGCCAATCCGACCTTGCGGGCCCACCAGCCGATCTCGACATAGGCCTGGGCAGCCTCGACGTGGTGCAGTTCGCGGTCCTTCTGGAACTCGGCGAGCCGGCGCTCCTTGCCGGCCTGGGCCGGCAGCGCCGCCATGCAGGCCAACCACACGGGCAACCAGGAACGCAACCGTGGGCCGGGTTCGAGCATCCGGCGAATGCTAGCGCATCAGGATGCCGCGGGTGTCAGAGTCCATCGAGCGGCATCGTGGCATCGCCGAAGGTCGGCAGGTCCAAGCCGAACATCGCCGTCATCGACAGGAACAACCGGCACAGCTGCCGTTCCGGCTGCGACCGGTAGTCGAGCGCCCGACCGCCCTGCAAACGACCGCCGGCGCCGCCGAGCAACAACAGCGGCAGTTCGTCGTTGTCGTGGTTGCCGGTCATCATGCTCGAACAGTACGCCAGCAGCGAATTGTCGAGCAGCGTCCGCGGCCCTTCCTGGATCGACTGCAGCCGCCGCGCCAGATAGCCGACCTGCTCGACGAAGAAGCGGTTGACCTTCAGCCAGTCCGGCGTGTCGGCGTGCGACAGCAGATGGTGGATCATCGCATCGACGCCGAGGTGCGGAAAACGGAGCGCCGAATGGTCGTTGTTGAGCTTCAGCGTGACGAAGCGGGTGGTGTCGGTCTGCAGCGCCAGCACCACCAGGTCGCACATCAGGCGCATGTAGTCGTCCAGCCGTTCTGGCACGCCATCCGGTGGCCGCGGACGATCCGGCGTCGCCAGCGTCGGCTGCCAGGCATCGGCCGGTCGACCGACCCGGGTCAGTCGCAGTTCGACCTCGCGCACGGCCTCCAGATACTCGTCGAACCGCGCCTGATCGGCAGCGCCGAGCTGCCCACGGAGCGCTTTGCCATCGGCCAGCACCGCGTCCAGCACGCTGCGGTCACCGCGGCCACTCGCTTCGCCGAACAGCCGGTCGAACGCCAGCGCCGGGTGGACCTCGAGCGGCGTCGGCGTCGTCGGCGAGCTCCACGAGATGTGCGAGCTGTACAGCATCGAGTAGTTCTTGTGCACCGACGGATTCGCCGGCTCACAACCGAGCACCAGGCTCGGCAGCTTCGTCGCCCCACCGAGCCGCTGCGCCAGCACCTGATCGATGCTGGTGCCCGAACGGATCGCGCCGCCGGCCGCCAGCGGCGCCCCCGACAGCAGGTTGCCGGTCTGCGAGCTGTGGATGTTGCCCTTCCTGGCCTCGGCGTGGAACAGGCCGCGGATCAGCACCAGATGCCGGCGCAGGTCGTGCAGCGGCGTCAGCACGCGGCCCAGTTCCATCGCGTCACCAGCGCCACGGGCCCACCATTCGCCGCCGTGGAAACCGTTGCCCGAGAACAGGATCACCAGCCGCTGCGGCGGCTCGGCGCACGCCGGACCACGCCAGAGCGACGGCAGCCACGGCAACGCCATGCTGGCGCCGAGTCCGCGCAAGAACCGTCTTCGACTGCCAAGGCCAATGCTCATCTCGTGTCTCCAGCCTGCCGGCCGCGAATGCAACGGAACTGCCGGCTCTGCACGATCCGTTCGATCAGGTAGCCGATGCGATGACCGTGCGCCGGCCACTGCGCGAGCACCTCGTCGAGCAGCGGTTCGTCGCCGATCTGCACCGCCCGACCGAGCGCATAGCCGAGCAGCTTCCTGGCGAACTGGCGCAGGAACGCGTCGCGACGCTGGGTCAGCAACCAGTGCCGCAGACCGTCGACCCCGGTGAACTGCGCGCCGTCCGGGGTCGTCACCTGCAATTCGAGTGGCCTGCCGGCGGCGTCGACCGTCCGGCGCCGGCCGATTGCGTCGAACTCCTCCAGCGCGAACCCGAACGCATCGATGCGATCATGACAATGCGCGCAGCGGGCATCGCGCCGATGCCGTTCGATCAACTGCCGCATCGTCGCCGTCGCGTCGGCATCCTCCTCTGGCAGCTTCGGCACATCGGCCGGCGGCCGCGGCAGCCGTTCGCCGAGCAGGACCTCGAGCAGCCAGTTGCCGCGCAGGATCGGACTGGTCCGCGACGCGCCGGCCTGGGCCGCCAGCACGGCGCCGAAGCCCAGGATGCCGCCGCGTCCGTGCGCGCGCACGCCGTCGACGCGACGCCAGCCGGGGCCGGTGACGCCGGGGATCCCGTAGTGCGCGGCGAGCGCGCCATCGACGAACGTCGCGTCGCCATCGAGCAGTTCGAGCACCGAGCCATCGCGCTGCAGCAGGTCCAGGAACCAGCGGATGACCTCTTCGTGCAGCGCCGGGCGCAGTGCGGCGAACTCCGGGAAGTGCCGTTCACTCTTGTCGGCAGTGCGACCGAAGTCGCGGATCTGCAGCCAGGTGCAGGCGAACTCGGTGCCCAACCGGCGGGCCCGCGGGTCGGCCAGCAGCCGCCGCGCCTCGCGCGCCAACACGGTCGGGTCCGCAAGCCGGCCGTTCGCCGCCAGTGCCCGCAGCGGCCCGTCGGGAATCGATGACCACAGGAAGAACGACAGCCGGGCCGCCAGTTCGTACGGCGCCAGTGGCGTCGGCTCGCGGCCCGGGCCCGGCGTCTCGGCGCGATACAGGAATGCGGGGCTGACCAGGATCCGGGTCAGCAGCAGCCGGATCGCCGCGTCGTGATCGATCCCTTCGTGTCGCCGGTCCGCGTACAGCGCAAGCAGGCCTTTGCGTTCGCCATCGGTCAATGGACGACGGAACGCGCGGCCGGCGAACTCGAGCACTGCGTCGACGTGACGTGGTTCGGCGGCCACCTGGGCGACGGCGAATGCGGCGGCACGCTGGCGAATCGGCGCGCGCAACGGCTCGAAGGCACTCGGGTCGGCATCCTGCGTCGCGTACTGCCACAACTGCGCGAAACTGTCGACCGCGGTCAGCGCGTCCTGGCTGACGAAGTGCAGTTCCTGCCAGCGCCGTTCGAGGTCCGCCGCTTCGCCATCGTCGAGCAGCAGTCGGACCAGATGGTCGTCCTCACGATGAAACTGCGTCAACGTGATGACCTCGTCGACCGGAACGATCTGCTCGTAGCAGAGCGCTGCCGGAAACAACGCGCGGAACGCCGCCAGTGCCAGTTCGAGGCGTGGTCGAGCGTTCGCCGATTCGCCGACCAGGATCGGCGCCGGCACCGGACCCGGCGTTGGCTCGGCATCGACGACGATTCGCGCCTGCGCAGCGCCGACCGGCATCTCGGCCGTCGCGACCAGCGTGCGGCCGACAGCGATCTCGGCGGGCACCACGAACATGCGCCGGCCCGGCACGGTGATGACCAGATCCGAGTCGGGATCGGCAGCCCCCATGGCCACGGCGAACGGTCCATCGATCGATAGCAACCACGACCGCAAGCGCACGTCGGCGGCGGCAGCACCAGCGGCGTCACCGCCCAGCAGCGCCGCCAGCGCGCCGGCCAGCCGTTGCCGCTCCTCGGCTCGTTCCGACAGCAGCCATTGCGCCAGCAACGAACCTGCCGGCACCACGCCATCGTCGACGTCAGGCTCGCTGCCAAACCACCAGATCCCGGCGTTGCCATGCCGATCGGCATGTGGGTTGCCGGCAACCAGATCGGCGGCGACGTCGGCCGCCAGATCCCATCCGGTCGTCGCGGGCTCGGGCGCGGTGATCGTCAAGTCCACACGCGTCAGGTCGCAACGATGGTCACCGTCCCGCGCGGCAACGACGAGAACGACCTGATCACCTGGCGCAACGGCCAGTGGGTCCGGTGGTGTCGCCGTCACCACGTCGTCGGTCACGGCAATGCCCGATGCGAGCTCCAACCGCAGATCGCCGCGTCGCACTTGCAGCGACCATGCCACCCCATTGCCGCAATCGGTGTGCGTGTGCTGGATCCTGGCCGCCATCCGGACGCGCGTCGCCACCGGACTGCGCCAGACCACCAGCGAACGCACCGTCGGCGTCGGATGCACGACCACCGCGTGCGGCGCCAGCGGGCCCGGAATGCGCAGCGCCTGATCGCCGGCGTTGGCCACGACGCTCGGCAGTTCACCGTCGGCAAAGCCGTTCACGACCGCGTGTCCGGCCACGCCGCGCACCGTGTCGGGCAGTAGCACTGGCGACGGTGTCGGCTGGCCCGCGAGCCCGACCGCACGCGCCCACACCCGCAGGATGTCGGCACGAACAGCGTGCTGCGCCGCCAACGACTCGAGCGCACCGTCGCCGCGCCGTTCCAGCTCGGTCAGTGCCGTGAGCGTCGGCGCGACCGTCGCGGTCACCAGCGCGCGCCGCGTGTGCCACGCCGCGGTCAGCGCCGAGACCTCGCGCAGCAACACCTCGGGCCGGCCCGCCGCCTGCAGCCGTGGCTGCCGCCAGATCACTTCGCCGCCAAGATCCCCGACGGCATCGACGACCAGGTGCACCACCACATCCCCGCCCGTCGCCGGCAACGCTTGCCGCCACTGCTGCTGTGCGAGCAGCGGCGTCATCGGTTCCTGCCACTGCTGCGGACCGCCGACCTTGCCGATGTGCCCCACGGTGCGGAACGCGAACAGTTGCTGCTGCCAGGCACCGACGAACTCGGCGACTTCGGCCGGAGATGCCCCGCGCCGCCAACGTTCGCGCACCTGGTCGAGCAGCAGCGACCGGTCGTCGCCGATCAGCGCCGCGTGCAGTGTCGTCAGGTATTTCCGGCTCAGCGATCGCTCGGTGGCCAAGGTCGCGAGTTGCGTTTCGGTCATCGGCGCGGTGCGCGCCGGCGCCAACGCCGCCAGATACCCGGCCAACGGCAGCCGCCCGCCACCGTTGGTGGCGAAAACGATGCCCTGCAGGTCCACTCGCTCGCCGACACTGGCGGCGGTGTGTCTTGCGTACAGCGCCCGGATGGCCGCGAGCAGCTCCTCGGTTTGATCGCGCTGCGAGGTCGCGGCCGAGAACCGGATGCCATCAGGCAACAGCACCGCATGCGCCGCGATCGACTTGCCAGCCGCCAGGTACTTCTCGAGCAGCAGTGGCGACATCGGCAACGCATCGCCGACGTTGGTGAACCCTTCGCCGGCCGCACCATCGGCCGGAAACTCGCGCGCCGGCTCGAGCGCAGGCACGCCAGTCAGGTCGGCGATCGCGAACGTGTAGCTGGCGTTGTCCAGCCGCCGCAGCACCACCGGTCCGGGATCACCTTCGCGTTTCCTGGCGATGGCGCCCAGCATCGCCGCGACCTGCTGCTGCAGCCGCAAACGCGTCGCCGCATCCGGCTGCGGCGCATCGGCCGGCGGCATGTCGCCGCGCTGCAGCCGTTCGCGCACCAGTTGCCACACCGCCGGCTCGTTCTCGACCGCCGCCAGCTCGGTGAACCGCAGCAGGTCGAGTTCCCCCTTGCGCCGGTCGCCATCGTGGCAATCGCCGCAATGCTCGGCCACCAGCGGGCGGAGGTCGCGACCAAAGCTGTCGGCGTCGACGACCAGCGGCTGCTGCCCCATTGCCGCGGCGCCACCGAGGACCAGGGTGGCGCCGCCGGTCCACCACGGGCGCGGCGACCTCACGGGTCGCGATCGCCATGTCCAACAGCTCGGGCGCAGGCGGGAGCGGCGCATCAGGGCTGGCGAGCCTAGCAATTCCGCCGGATCGGGAGGACTTCCATGTTGCCGAGCCGCGGTTCGGGACAATCAGAGGACATGCACCGCGCTCGCTCCCTGTGCTTCAGCCCGTTCTGGTTGCTGCCCACACTCGGCCACGCCCAGATCGGTTCGGTCACTGCAGCACCGGTCACCGCGAACCGCCCGATCGGCGGCATCACCGGCACCCGCGGGCAGTTGCCCTGGGTATTGACGACGATGGCGCCGATCCTCGCGCCGTGCGTGCAGCCGACCACGACGCCGCGCGTGTTCACCCGCTGCTACGACACGCATTCGTCGATCCACGCGCATTGGGCCGCCTATCGCCTGGCCCGCAGCTCGTCCGGTTTCACGGCACTGGCGCTCACGTCGCAACTCGCACTGGACCCGGTCAAGCTGAACACCGAGGTCGCCTACATGCAGTACCCGTACGCCGCGGCGTGGTTCCTGCGCCTCGCGGTCGACTACGAACAGTGGGCGACGATGGCGGGCGCTCCCGATCGTCTGCGGCTGCGCACGGTCGGCGACCGGATGGCCGGCTGGCTGCAGACCTACTACTCGACCTGGCCGATCAACCCCTATTCGGTCGAGTACGACAACCCGGCTTGGGCCCTGTACCAACTCCACGCCTACGCGACGTTCACCGGCAACAGCGTACTCGCAACCCAGGTCCAGGCGACGATCGCGACGGCGTTCGTGCGTCCGATCACCAACCGGACCCTGCTCTCGGACCTCAACGTCGCCGAGTTCTTCTCGGTCGTCGGCAACTGGTACTACGTGATCGCCAAGACGCAGCCGCCCGCCACCGTGCAGTCGTTCCTGGCGATGCAACCGGCGATCCCGCAGTCCCACCTGGCGGTCAGCGGCACGAGCGGAGTGCATGCCTACGGGATGATCTGGTCGCGCGCCTGGGCATTCCGGGTCATGGCGCAGGTGGCGCTGTCCAGCTCGGATCGGCTCCGCTTTGCCCAGGCTGCGTACGACCACGTGCAGACCGGCATGGCGCGCCATCCGCAATTGACCGGCAACTTCGCCAACTACGACCACTGGGTGCCGCAGTTCGCCGTCTACGCCATCACCGAAGGACTCTGAGTCACGGCTGGCGAAGTCGCCGCGCCGCGCGCACGCCGGTGTCGAACGCGCGGTAATCCGGCGGACCGTAGCCCCACAACGCCGCGCGCCCGCGTTGGCCGACGACCGTGTAGCTGCCGCCGCGCAGACTGCGATCGTCGCGGTCGTGGCTGGCACGCGCGCCGTCGCCGTCGCGGAACCCCCCGCGATTGGTGCAGGTCAGGTCGCGACACCACTCGCTGACGTTGCCATGCATGTCGAACAGACCGAAGGGATTGGCCGCGAACGTCCCGACCGGCGCGTGCACGACATAGCCATCGTCGAATGGTTCGCCTGGCCCCCAATTGGGCTGCGACCGCGCCCCCGACAGATCGTGCACGTTGGCGCAGCCTTCCAGGTGTTCGCTGGTCGCGCCGGCCCAGTACGGCGTCGAGGTGCCGCCGCGACAGGCGTATTCCCACTGTGCCTCGGTCGGCAGCTCCAGCCCTTGCTGGCGCAACACCCGCTCGGCCGCGTTCCAACTGACCTTCTCGACCGGATTCCACCAGGTCACGACATGGCCGGCGAAGTCGTTGTTGCCCGCCGGATGTCCGCTCGGATGCCGGTCGCCGTCGTGGCCTTCGCACAACCGGGCCCATTGCGCCTGCGTGATCTCGTGGCGTGCGATCAGGAACGGCCACAGCGTCACCGACTGCACCGGTCCCATGAACGCCAGGGCTTCCGGATCGTGATTGGGCGCCGCCGGGTCACTGCCCTGCGCACCGATCGAGCACGCGCCGCCCGGCAGCAGCACGAATACGATGCCGACGTCCTGGTCCATCGCGATCGAACCATCCGGCTGGTGCGTCGGAATCGGCAAGCTCGCCGGATCCACTTCGCCATCCCAGGCCGAGCGCAGATCGTAGAACTCCCACAACTTCGTGACCGGGTTCATGCCGATCGGCACGAGTCCGATCACCTCGGCATCCGTCAGCGACAGCGCGACGTCGCGATAGGAAGCACTGGCGACGACATCATCCGCCGCCGCGATCGCCGCCCGCGCCGCCGCCCAGGTCACGCGCGCCAAGGGATGCGCCACCGTCAGTTCGCCGATCCGCTCGGCCCAGCGCAGCCGCCGCGCCACCGCTTCCCGCAGCGCCACGAACGGCCCTGCCAGCTCGTCGTCGAGTTGCTGCAGCGTCTGGCGCAGGAACTGCGCCGCCGGCTCCGTCGCACGCGTCTGCAACTGCGCAATCGCTGCCTGCAACCGCGGCCGCATCGCCAGCAGCATCGCCGCCTCGTCCTGCAGCCAGGCCCGCAGCGCCGCCGCGTTGGCCGGCACCGCCGGATGCAATTGGTCGGCCCGCTCGATCGCCCGCTGCCGCAGCGTCACGCCGGCGAGCAGGTCGAACTCACGGACCTTGGTGGCCAGATCGCTCGCCGCCTGCCGTTCGCGACTCGCCAGATCGGCGTTCTCGACGGCACGCTGGTTCGCCAGCCAGAAACCGACGGTACTGGCGCACAAACCCGCACTCAGCACCAGCAAGGCCGCCGCCCGCCACGGCTCGCGGCGCGCCCAGCGCAGCACCCGTTCGCCCGCCGTCGGCAACCGGACCGACACCGGTCGACCGTCGCGCCACGCGCGCAGATCGGCGAGCAGCGCCGTCGCCGACGCGTAGCGTCGCCGCATGTCCTTCTCGAGCAGCCGATCGACGATCGCCGCCAGATCCCTCGACACACCCCGCACGCCCGCCAACACCGGTGTCGGCGCCGACAACACTGCCTGCATCGTCGCCGCCTGCGTCGCCGCGCGGAACGGATGGCTGCCGGCCAGCAGCTCGCAGGCCAGCACGCCGAGCGCCCACAGATCGGTCCGCGCATCGACCCGTTCGCCGCGCACCTGTTCGGGCGAGGCATAGTCGAGCGTGCCGAGGAACCCGCCTTCCAGCGTCAGCGACGGCAGCGCTTCGTCACTGGCGATGCCGAAGTCGGTCAGCAGCGCGTGCCCGTCGGCTCGCACCAGCACGTTGGCCGGCTTGACGTCGCGATGCACCAGACCCGCCGCATGCGCATGTTCGAGCGCACTGCCGATCTGCAACAACAACTCGACGACAGCCGCCGGCGTCGCCAACCGCGCCGCCACGCGGTGCAGCGGCTCGCCCTCGACCAGTTGCATCGCAAACCACGAACGTTCGCCGTCGCTGCCGAAACCATGCACCTCGACGATGTGCGGATGGCGCAACCTGCCGGCTGCCGCGGCCTCGCGCCGGAACCGCGCCACCGCGGTCGGACTCGCGACCAGCGCGGGCGCCAGCACCTTGACCGCGACCTTGCGATCGAGCGACCGTTGCCAGGCCTCGAACACGATGCCCATGCCGCCGCGGCCGAGTTCCTTCTGCAACCGGAAGTCGCCGAGCAGCCGCTCGTCGGTATCGTCGACCACCGCGCGCGCCGAGCCGCCGAGCATCGGTTCCAGCAGATCGCGCAGTTCACCATGCTGTGCCAGCAGTTCACCGGCATCGACGGTGCTGCCCGGCGTGTCGCCGAGGAACGCCGCCAATGCCCGTTCGAGCCGTTCGCCTGGCGCCGACGACGGCCTCGGTTCGTCCGCAGTCACGCCGAGGGCTCCGACGGCATCCGGCCACCGCGCAGTTCGCGCATGACTTCGGCCAACCGCGCCACCGCGCGCACCCAGCGCATCCGCACCGCATTGGCATCGAGCCCGAACTCGGTGCCGATGTCGACGAACGACCGGTTCTCGTATTCGCGCAGCAGGATCAGCTTGCGATCGTCGGCGTCGAGCAGCTCGAGACCCAGCCGCACCCAGTCGCGCACCTCGGTGCGCATCGCGTCCTTGCTCGGCGTGGTGCTGCGCTGCAGCGCCGGATCGAGCGCCAGCACGCTGTCGGTCGGCATCGGCGTCGCGCGACCGAGATCGCGGCGCTTGCTGCGGAACCAGTCGTTGCGGTCGCGCAACGTGTTCTCGACGACGCGGCCGAGCAAGGCGCGGAACTGCGCGGCGTCGCGAACCTGGAAACGCGGCGCGTAGCGCAGGAAGTCGATCATCGCGTCCTGCAGGTAGTCGTCGGGGTCGCCCTGCTGACGCAAGAACGGACCGAGGCGGCGCTGCACGTGTTCGCGCAGCCACGGCAGGTGCTGTTCGACCAGTTCGGCCAGAGCCGAAGGATCGCCGCGGTGCCAGCGGTCCAGCAGCTGCAGGGTCGGATCGGCACCGTCGGGCATTCGGTCCGATTGCAGGCGGGTTCGGGCGGGCTGTCAAGGCGGGCCCGGGCATCGCCGCAATCGGCGGACCTTCAGCGCACCGCCCGCACCGCCGCCAGGAGTCCGGCGAGGGCGTCATCCTTCGGCTTGTCCCGCACGTACTCCTCCAACGTCGCCAGCAGCGACAAGCCCATCGGGGAAGTCCCGCCACGACCCGCACCGCGCTGCACCAGCATCGTCGCCAGCCGCCACTGCTGCACGGCCACCGCGGCCCAGACCGCGGAGTGGCCATCGCGAGTCGTCGCTCGCGCGTCCGCGCCCCGTTCGAGCAGCAGTCGCAACAACGCCCCATCGGTCGTCGTCGTCAGCGCATGGAACCACACCGGCCGCCCGAACTGATCGAGCGCGTTCGGATCGGCGCCGGCGTCGAGCAGCATCTCCACGGGCGCATTGCCGACGTGGCGTACCGCCCGAATCGCCATCGTCAGCGGCAGTTCCTCGCCCATCTGATTCGGATCGGCCCGTTCCGCCAACAACGTCCGGATGGTCGCCAACTGCCCCGGATCGCGTTCGAGTTGGCCGAGCGCGCGCGTCAATGGCGTCGAGCCCCACGGCGAAGGCGGCCCAAAGCGGACCCACGCCTCGCCGAAGAGCCGGCCAGCGATCACGAACAGCAGCGGCGCCGCCACCACCAGCGTGGCGAGCACGCGCAGCCCTGGTGACTGTGTTCTCGTGAACAGCAGCACCGCGCCGGCGAGGATCAACCCCGGCACCAGCAGCATCGCGAAGACCACCGCCAGCGGGTTGGTCTTGCTCGGCCCGGCCGCTGCCAGGCCCAAGACGAACATCAACCCCAGGACCGCGAGGTCGATGACCAGGGCACCCCAGAACAGGAACTTCAGCAGCACGCAGGACCGATCCGGAGAACCGCGCCGGTGTGTCGCCGATCCGGTCCGCCGCCGGAAACGCGGCAGAAGTCCCCGGACCCGCCGTCCCATCGGCAACGAAAGTCGGGCGTCACGGTGACAGCGCTCCGCACATGCTGCTGGAGAACCCGACCAGGAGCAAGAAACATGCGGTCCCTCAGAGCCATCGCTTCCCTGTTGTGCCTGCTGCCGACCCTCGTTGCGCAGGACAGCATCCACTGGCAACGAAACTGGCACCTCGCCCGCGCGGATGCGGCGCGGACCGGCAAGCTGCTGCTGATCTGCTTCGATCGCGACGACGGCGTCGCCGACCTCGCGGCCGCCAGCCGCCATCGCCGCCTGCGGGAGGCCTGCACCGACGTCATCGCGCTGTTCGCCTCGCCGACGATCCACGGCGCCGACGGCTACTGCCCGCACACCGATTGCCTGACCTGCGCCGAACACCGCCATGTCGATCGGTTCGCCGCGCGCGACCTGTTCGGTAAGGGGACCGTCGTGGGTTCGCAGCAACTGTTGCTGTTCCCTGATGGGCGGATCGCCTGGCATGGCACCGGGCCGTTGCGTCCCGGTCCGCTCGCCGATGCGATCGGCAAGGCCGAGACCGTGCTGGCCAAAGGCGACTCGAGCGCTCGGATCCGGCACGAACAGACGCTCCTGGAGCCGCTGCTGAAGAAGTTCCGCAAGGACGCCACCGCGTGGCTGCAGGTGCGGACGCTGCTCGCCCACGCCAAGCCCCGCGAGTTTCCGGTCCTGTTCGGCAGGCTCGGCCAGGACGACGCCGCCGAACGGATGCTGCGCGAACTGGCCGGTCTGGAGCCGGGACGGGCGCAGCCGCTGCTGACCAGCCTGAACGGCCAGGTGGCGGCCAGGCTGCGCGTGCCGTTGTCGACCGCGATCGCCGAACTGCAGCTGCGCCGCGATGGCGGGCTCGGTAGCGAGCGAGCCGTCGTGGTGAAGAAACCCCTGCCGGTCCTCGGTCTCCCGGACGACCTGAACGGCGTCCGCTTCGTCGACGACGTCGCGCGGCGGCTCGCCGACCTGCGTGGGCAGATCACCGTGCTGTGGTTCCATCTGCCCGATTCCCCCACCCTGGCCGCCGATTCGGCCTTGCTGGCGGCGTTTGCCGCCGAGTGCCGCGACCTGCCGGTGCAGCACCTGGCACTCGGCGCCAGCAGCGATCCGGCGGCATCGCTGACCTTGACCAGGCTGCATGACTTCGGCTTCCCGGCCGGAACCTACCGCTACGACGTCGCCGATCCGCTGACCGGCGTGCGGGAGTTCCCGACGGTCGTCGTGCTCGACCCGGCGGGCCAGATCGTCTATCGCGGCACCAGCCGCACCGAGTATCAGGCGCTGGTGCGGGACATGTTGGTCGGCCCGGCGTACGCCAAGGTGCTGCGCTGATCGGCGCGGCGGCGGCGGGTCATCGGACCGTGAACGCGCGGCGACGCCGACGCGGGAATCCGCCGCCGCCCGTTCTCCGGGCCAACTGCCGCGGCTAGCTTCTGCGCCGCATGCGGCGACCGGTGGTGTTCCTTGTCGTGGCGATCCTGGCCGCAGCGCTCGCGGGCGGCCAGGCGTGGGCGCTGCGCTGGACCTGCGACGACGCCTACATCAGCTTCCGCTACGCCAACCACCTCGCCAACGGCCACGGCCTGGTGTTCAACCTCGATCCGGGCGAACGGCCGGTCGAGGGCTACGTGCACACGCTGTGGCTCTGCCTGCTCGCCCTGGGCGTCAAGCTGGGCTTCACCGGCGATGCACTCGAAGGGTGGGCCAGCGCGCTGGGAACCGGGAGTCACGCGGTGACGACGCTGTTGTTGGCGCTCGCCGGTTGGCGGATCGGTCGTTTTGCGTGGTTGCCGGCCGCGGCGGTCTGCTGGTCGCTGCTCCACCATGCGGCGTCGCTGGCGCCGGCTGGCCTCGAAACCGCCTTGTTCACGTGCCTGGTCACCGCGATGGCGATCGCGGTGGCGATGGCGCGGACGACCTGGCATTGGGCGGCGATCGGCGTGCTCGGCGCCGCGATGGCGATGACGCGGATCGACGCGGCGTTGTTCTGCGCGGCCACCGGACTGTGGGCGTTCGCCGCCGGTTGGCGCTCGCGCTCGATCTGGCCCCCGATCGGTTGCGCGGCGGGGTTCCTGCTGCCGTATGCGCCGTTCTTCGCCTGGCGCTACTCGTACTACGGCTACCTGTTCCCGAACGTGTTCTACGCCAAATCGGCGCACGATCCGTATCCGACGCAGGGACTGCACTACATGGCCGAGTACGGCAAGTGCTATCCGGTGCTGTTCGTCGCGCTGCTGGTGATGGTCCTGGTGCCGTTCCTGCCGGTTCGGCGATACCGCGACGCCGAGCCACCGCACCCCGACGGCACACGGCTGGCGGCGATCACGGCCTCGTTCGTGCTGCCATTCCTCGGCTACGTCGCCTGGGTCGGTGGCGACTTCATGTTCGCGCGTTTTGCCTTGCCGGTGACGCCGTTGTTGTTGCTGGCGCTCGATCAGTTCGCGGCCCGACTGCCGCGCCTGGCCGCCATCGCCCTGACGGTGGTCGCAGGCGCCGTGACGTTCTGGCGCCTCGAACCGGCGTGGATCGCCAGACACCCGAACGAACACGGCTTCACCGACAATCGCGCCATCTCGCTGGCGCCGGCCCTGAACAGCGGCGTACCGTGGACCGAGGCGTTCCGCGCCGCCGGCCACTACTTCGGCCGCCTGTGGGACGGCCTGCCGGTGCGCATCGGCATCGCCGGCAGTCACGCGAATCTGGCCTGGCGCTCGCGCGTGCCGGTCGCCATCGAGTGCGCAACGGGTCTGACCGACGCCTACATCGCGCACCTGCCCCTGGCCGGCCGCGGGGTCATCGCCCACGAGAAGAACTACACCTTGTTCCCAGGCTACCTCGAGCGCCGGGGCGTGCACGTGATGTTCGAAACCAGCTGGAACTCCGGCGAGCCGATCGTCGACACCTTCCGGGACATCCTGTTCCCGACCACGCCGTTGCCGACGCCCGCGCGGCTGGTCTGCTGGGACAAGGCGTTGCTGATGGAATGGAAACGGCGTGACCCGGGCGTGCTGTTCCACGACTTCGAACAGGTGCTCGACCGCTATCTGCAGGAACTGCCGGGCAAGGACCCGGCGGAAGTGCGGCGCGACTTCGCGGCGATCCAGCGGTTCTACTTCGATCACAATGCGGACCCGGCGCGGCGGCAGCGGTTCGAGGAGTTCCTGCGCGGCCGGTGACCAACGCCCGATGGCACCGATGGATCGCCGCAACCGGTGATTTTCGGCTGTGCGTACCGGAGTTTCCGTGCCGCCCGAGCGCGGTTGCGGATATGTTGCAGGATGTCGGCATCCCGTGCCGACCGCGGCTGCCCCCGCCCCCCGACTCCCTCAGGACACCCATGCGCATCCCGATGCCTCTCGCTGGCCTCGTCGCCAGCACTCTTTTCCTCACGACCGCCGTCGCCCAGGGCGACGAATGCACTGCCGCCCTCGTCGTCATCGACGGCGTCAACGGCCCGTTCACCAACGTCGGCGCGACCACCTCGGTCCCGGCATGGCCGTGCGGCGGCGGCGGCTCCGACGTCTGGTTCCTCTACGTCGCCACCTGCACCGGCCAGGCGACGTTCGACACCTGCAGCGCGACCCGCACCTTCGACACCACGCTCGAAGTGTTCGATGGCGTTGCGCAACCGTGCGGCAGCATGACCGGCGGCGTCTGCAACGACGACACCTGCGGCCTGCAGTCGTCGGTGACGATCAACGTCACCACCGGCAACCCGTACTACATCCGCGTCGGCGGTTTCAACTCCGGCACCGGCAACTTCGACCTCAACATCACCTGCACCGGCGGCGGCGGCGTGCAGAACGACGAATGCACCAACCCGACCGTGCTGGTCGACGGCCCGAACGGCCCGTTCACGAACGCCGGCTCCACGACCTCGACGCCGCCGTGGCCCTGCGCCGGTGGCGGCAATGACGTGTGGTTTCTCTACGTCGCGAGCTGCACCGGCACGCTGACCTTCGACACCTGCAGCCCGAACACCACCTACGACACGGCGCTCGAGGTGTACGACGCCACCTGCGGCGGCTGCGGCACGTTCACGATCGGCACCTGCAATGACGACTCGTGCGGCCTGCAGTCCAGCGTGACCGTCTGCGCCACCACCGGCCAGCTGTTCTATCTCCGCGTCGGCGGCTTCGTCGGCCTCACCGGCAACTTCGATCTCAACGTCAACTGCACCGCTGGTCCGTGCGGCGGCGGCGGCGGCGCTGGCAACGATGAGTGCGCCGGCGCCACCGTGGCGACCCTCGGCGTCAACGCCGGCACCAACGTGGGTGCGAGCACGTCGAACCCGGCCTGGCCATGCGGCGCGGGCGCCAACGACGTCTGGTACTCGTTCACGGCGACCTGCACCGGTCCGCACACGTTCGAGACCTGCAGCCCGAACACCACCTACGACACCACGCTGGAAGTGTTCTCCGGCCCCTGCGGGTGCCCGGTCAGCCTCGGCTGCAACGATGACTTCTGTGGTCTGCAATCGACCCTGCAAGTCAGCCTGACCGCCGGCCAGACCTACTTCGTGCGCGTCGGCGGCTTCGGCGGCCAGACCGGCTCGTTCGACCTCAACATCGTCGTCGGCACCGGCGCCGGCACGATCGGACTGACCAACGCCAGCACCTGCGCGGGCGGCCTGACGATCAGCGTCACGGGCAACCCGAACATCGGCGGCGCCGTCACCACCACGCTCGGCGGCATCACCGGCGTGTCGTTCTTCACGTGGGACCTGTTCGCCCCGGGCACCGCCCCCGGCAACTGCTCGCCGTGCCCGCTGCTGCTCGGCTCGTTCGGCTGGAACTTCGGCACCGGCAACACCCTGAACATCCCCTGCGACGCGTCGTACATCGGCGTCAACGTCTTCGCCCAGGGCGTCGAGATCTTCGGTGCAAGCGGCTGCGTGCTGCCGCCGGCGCTGACGCTCAGCGACGTCTACCAGATCGTCATCGGCTGATCGACCTGACCGCATCCGTCGCGAAGGCGCGACGGCATCGCGGACTCGGCGGGGCGCTCCGGTTTACCGGGGCGCCCCGTTGTGTTTGCGGCCGACAGTCTCGCCGCAACCCGCGAAGTCCCCCCTCCCCGAACCCACCGACGCGCGTATGCTGTTTACCCCTCGACACCCTTCTGTCGGGGGCAGTCAGCCCCGCTGCCGGATTCTTTTCCCCACTTCTGACTCCATCATGCGCATCCCGATGTCTCTCGCCGGCCTCGTCGCCGGTTCCATGTTCCTCACCACCGCGGTCGCCCAGGGCGACGAATGCACCAACCCGCTCGTCGTCATCGACGGCCTGAACGGCCCGTTCAGCAATGCCGGTTCGACCACGTCGGCTCCGGCGTGGCCATGTGGCGCCGGCGGCAATGACGTCTGGTTCCTCTACGTCGCGACCTGCACCGGCACGCTGACGCTCGACACCTGCAGCGCCACGCGCACCTACGACACCACGATCGAGGTGTTCGACGGCGTCGCGCAGCCGTGCGGCAACATGACCGGCGGCATCTGCAACGACGACTTCTGCGGTCTCGGTTCGACGGTCTCGATCGGCGTGACTGCCGGCAACCCGTACTACGTCCGCGTGGGCGGCTTCGGCAGCGCCACCGGCAGCTTCGACCTGAACATCGTCTGCTCGGGCGGCGGCGGCGGTGTGCCCAACGAGGAATGCACGACGGCGATCCCGGTCAACCTCGGCCCGAACGGCCCGTTCAGCAACGTCGGCGCGTCCACCTCGGCGCCCGGCTGGCCCTGCGGCGCTGGCGCGGAAGACGTCTGGTTCTCGTACGCGGCGACCTGCTCGGGCCCGCACACGTTCGACACCTGCACGAACACGACCTACGACAGCACGCTGGAAGTGTTCGACGGCACCTGCGCGGCGCTGGTCAGCCTCGGCTGCAACGATGACTTCTGTGGTCTGCAGTCGACGCTGCAGGTGACCCTGACCGCGGGCAGCACCTACTTCATCCGCGTCGGCGGCTTCGGCGGCGCCAACGGCTCGTTCGACCTCAACGTCACGGTCGGCACCGGCGCCGGCACGATCGGCCTGGCGAACAGCAGCACCTGCGCGGGCGGCCTGACCATCAGCGTCACCGGCAACCCGAACATCGGCGGCGCCGTGACCACCGCGCTCGGCGGCATCACCGGCGTGTCGTTCTTCACCTGGGACGTCAACGCCCCGAACACCGCCCCCGGCAACTGCTCGCCTTGCCCGCTGCTGCTCGGCGCGTTCGGCTGGAACTTCGGCACCGGCAACACGCTGAACATCCCCTGCGACGCGTCGTACATCGGCGTCAACGTCTTCACCCAGGGCGTCGAGATCTTCGGTGCGGGCGGCTGCGTGCTGCCGCCGGCGCTGACGCTCAGCGACGTCTACCAGATCGTCATCGGCTGATCGGCCAATGACCGCCGTCGCGACCGCGCGACGGCCTGCTCCGCGGGGGCGCTCCGGAACTCCGGGGTGCCCCCGTTGTCGTTGGTGGCATCACTTCTCGGCCAGCGCCTGCAGCACCTGCTCGATCGTCGCTGCATCGAGTTCCCAGCGGATCTCAGCCGGCGGGTCGTTGCCGATGGCGATCGGATCGGCGCGCATGCCGATGGCGCGCCAGCGGCTGGCATCGTCGACCTTCTGCCCCGGCGGCACGATCAGCAGCGACAGCAGGTAGTTGCCGGCGACCGGAGTGGCCACCGCGACCGTGCCGTCGGCGCCGAGCGCAGCCCGCGGTCCCTCGAAACGTTCGCGTTGTTCGTGGCGGACCCAGACCCCGATCCGGTCCAACGCGACGCCGGCCGGCAGACCGGCGATGACGACGCGGACCTGGCTCGCCGGTGGCGGTTGCACCGCCAGGCCGTCGGCGAGGTCTTCGACCTCGAGCGGCCGCAGGCCCCGGACTTCGACACGTCCGGGCAACGGCGCGGCATCGTAGGTCGACAGTTGCACACGGCCATTGCCATCGGTCGCGACCATGAACCCGACGCCACTGACACGCGCACCGGCGATCGGCACGCGCTGGGCATCGACGACCTGCACATGGCGGACGACCGGCGCGTCGTTCGACCGGAACCCCAGCAGCCTGGGGTCGCCGCACGCGCCTTCGGCGGGAACCTCGAGCCGGTGCATCAGGAACACCACCTGGCCCTGGTTGTCCATCGCGCGCAACGCGTAGCGACCGGCCTCGAGGCGATCGAACGTGAGGCGCCGCACGCCGTCGTCCTGCACGATGACCTCTGGCCGCGAGCGCACGAAGCCGGTGGTCGCCACCAACGCCATGTTCGCGGCCAATTCGGCAGCGCGCGAGCTCGGGGCGAGGGTCAGCGTCACCGTTCCGCGCGCCACGCGTGCCGGCCGGCGCGTCGCCGACTCCACGGGATCCACGAGCGTCAAGGTCAGCGCGTGGCCGCCGGCGAACACCGAAGCCTCGCTGCGCCGCCCGTCACGACGGGCCTGCGCCCGGATCGCCAGCGGCGCACCATCGCGAGCGCGCAGCACGGCTCCGGGCCAGACGAACCGCCCTGCGGTATCGGCCGTCAGCGCCGACTGCGCGCCATCTGGCTGCGGCTGGACCCAGACGATCGCGTGCGCCACCGGCTTGCCGGCACTGTCCACCACGCGGCCGCGCAACTGCTCGATACGCGCCATCGGCAGCGCGCCGATCTCGATCACCGCCTGCGACAGATCGTGATCGCAGGCACGCCAGACCGACCAGGCCTCGGGGCGCTCGGCCGATTCGGCTGGTGCATCGATGGCCACGGCGAGCAACCGACGACCGCGCAGCGGCGTGGTGCCGAAGTCGACCACGCCATCGGCGCGCAGTCCGGCGACGGATTCGTGCACGCCAGCATCGGTGACGAACGTCACCTGCACGCTGCGCGGAACGGAGTGCCGCACCGCCGGCCCGGATGAGGTCGCGTGCAGCACCGGGCGCCACGGCACTTCGCAATCGACCGTTCGCACTCCGCCCGGCACCTCTGGACCATGGCAATCGACCGCGAGGTGACTGCCGAGATCCACGTGCCCGACCAGCCGGACACCCGTCGCCACACAGGGGAACAGCAACCCGAAGCCCTCGGGCTCGGCATTCGCGGCCCCCATCGCCAGCCAGGTCGGCTCGTCGGGAAAGCGCAGCGCGTAGCTGCCGAGCCGCACGCGCGCCGGCTGGCCACCGCGGATCGCCCGGAACCGCAACACGCCGAACGGTGGCAGCACCAGATCGCCGCCGCGCCGTCCCGACCGCGCCGCCGCGATGGTCGGCAGGCCATCGAGTGGGCCGATCCAACCCGCCGGAGCCAGATGCAGCCGTGCCGTGTGGTCCTTCGGCACGCCGAGCATCGCCCGACCCTGCGCGTCGGTCTGGGCCCACGACAGCTCGCGGCCTCCCGACTGCAACGCCACGCCGAGGCCAGCGACCGGTCGCCGCGCGGCGTCGAGCACGCGGACGCCTACCGGTTCGCGTTCGCCGACCGCCCAGACCTGCTCGTCGCCCACGCGTTCTGGCGCACGCGTGAACCAGTACGGCTCGCCCGCGAACACCCGCCAGACCTCGGCCTCCGTTCCGGCCGGCAGTTCGACCACGCCATCCGGGCCCGAGCGGAACGTCGTCGCCGAGCGCAGGCGGCGGACCTGCGGTGGTTCCATGGTCAGGAACCCGTCGGCGTCGACGGTCGCCGGCGTCGACGGTCCGGTCGCTAGGTGCAACAGCACCCCTGGCCGCGGCAGACCGTCCGGTTCGCCGACGATCTTGATCCGCCACGGTGGTGGTGGTGGTGGTGGCGGCGGCGGCTCGTCCTCTTGTTGGGCCAGCACCGCCGCACCGCCGCACAGGGCGGCCAACCAGGCACCGAGCAGGGTGACAGCGCGAGCGAACACGACCGCACGATAGCAGTCGTGGGCCGACCAGTTGCAGCCCACCCCACGGTCACCACTTCGGGCAGCAAGAACGTGCGACGGCGGACCGCGGCCGCCCTACTGGCCGACGCCCAACGCCCCCGCCGTGGCTGCCGCACCCTGCACCGCCGCCGGATCGAGCACCCACTGCTGCGCCCACAGCGACACCCCGGCGAATCCCTGGGGCCAAAGGGTCGAGAACACCGACCGACCGTCGTTGCCGACCGAACCGAGCACCGTGGCTCCCGGTGCCGGGATCAGCGTGCCGCCGAGCAGCGGCGTGTTCTGCGGCGTCAGACCGAGCACCAGCAGCGCCAGGGCCCCCGGCCGCGCGTCGGCCAGCGTCAGTGCGAACGACGTCTGTGGCTGCAACACTCCGTACCCGGTCAGCGACGGTATGCCGCGGATCCCGGCGATGCCGGTCCCGACCGTCGACCACGGCGCCGCGGATCCGTTCGCATAGCTCTGGAGCATCAGCCGGTGCGTGCCAAACGCGACTTCGTCGAGCACCGACGCCACCAGCAGCGCGCGACCGAGACCGCTGCGGATCAGCGTCGGCGCGCCTTCGGCGCCCGGCCGAGCGTGCACCGCAATACCGTTCGGATCGAGCAATGCACCGGCAGGCGACAGCCGCGCCGCGAACACGTCACCGATGCCAGGTTCGATGTCGAGTTGCGCCCGATGGTCGGCCCAGGCGACCAGATACTCGCCGTCGAGCGAGGCGATCGTCGGGCGCAGCTGGGCCTGGTTGGCGGTCGAGACCGTCGGCCCGGTCACCGGGTCTGGCGACGTGCCATCCGATCGGAACCGGCGCAGACTGATGTCGGTCCGGAATGGCGACGACGAGCGATACTGATACGCCACCACGGCCTCATCGCCCGACTCGTCGACGGCCAGCTGCATCCGGGTCGTCGAGGAGGCGCAATCCGCGGCGTAGAACGGCGTCATCGGCGTGCCATCGGCGAGCACGAACGCGCCGGTCATCGCGCCCCACACGATCAACCAGCGATCGCGCATGCCGACGACGTCGAACGGCGCGTTGGCACCGGTCTGCAGGACCCGCGGTGTCGCATCGACGAACGCGCCGGTCGCGCCGTCGAGGCGGCGGTAGCGCAGGAGCGGCGTCGATTGGCGTTGCACGTGGTGATAGATGCTCGTGATCAGGAACTCACTGCCGACCGCGTCGAGTCGCGCGCGATAGCCCTCCATCACCAGCACCGGCGCCGGCTCCAACAACGTGCCATCCAACCGGCAACGTCGGCAGTAGACATTGGGCGGCGGCGACGAAATGTCGGTACCCTGCAGCTCGCTCCAGGCCACCGCGAACTCCTGGCCGTTGGCGGCAACGTCGAGGAAGCCCAGCGCCCGGTTGCCGGAATGCAGCACGAACGGCGCGCCGATCGTGTTGCCGGTCGCATCCAGCGCACGACCCAGGAACGTGGTGACGCCGGCGATCAGGCTCTGCCAGACCAACAGGAAGCCCTGCGCGGGCGAGCCGGCCAGCCGGGCATCGATCTGCGCCGGCGCCGACACCGTGATCGGGACGGCCGGCGCGACGACGCCGCCGGTCGCGATCGTGCAGGCGAACACATCAGCAATGTCGAGCCCGTAGGGCGGCGGCGTCGTGCGCGAGTCCGACCACGCGAGCAGCACCCGGCCATTGCCGTTGCCGGCGACGCAATCGGCACTCTGCCGCGACGACGTCGACACCACGAAGGCGCCGCCGATCGGCGTGCCGTTGGCGCTGACGCGCTGCGCGCGGACGCTCGGGTCGTCGTTGAACGCCACCAGCCATTCGCTGCCGTCATGGGCGATGCCGAACTTCGGGTTCAGCATCGGTCCGGGCACCAACAGCCTGCCGCCAGGATTCGCCAGCACGCCCGTCGCGCTGAGCGGCGAGCCGACCAGGGCGAACGCAGTAGCGCTGAACCAGCTGACGAAGAAGCCACTGCCATCGCTGCCGATCGCCGGCTGACTGGCCGACGCCGACGTCAACGTCAGCGGTGCCCCGACCGGCTGCAGCGCGGCGTCGAACAACGCGACCTGGGCGCCCGCGGTCCAGGCCAGACCCCAGATCGCGGCATAGCGGCCGCCCGCCGCCGCCAATTGCACGTCGGATGGCGGCAGTCCCGCGGGCGTCGTGATCAGTACACGCGATGCTCCGACGGCCCCATTGCTCTGTACGAGGGCGCCGCGGATCACTTCGTAGCCACTGCTGCCGAGATCGGTCCAGGTCACCAGCCAGTTGCCACCGAGGCTCGTGATCGCCGGTGAATGTTCGTCGAACCCCGGATCGTCGGCGATCTGGATCGGCGACAGATCGCGCACGACGCCAGCAGCGGTCACCCGCGTCGCCCAGATGCCGCGCGAATGCCACACGCCAGTCGGTCGCTTGCTGGAGAACACGACCAGATACTCGGTGCCATTCCAGGCGACCTTCGGGTCGAGCTGGTCGTAGGCATCGCGGTTGATCACGATCGGGAACGTCAACGGCTGCCCCTGGGCGTCGAGCAGCACGCCGAAGATGTCGACGTTGCCGGGAACGGAGGAACCGGCCAACTGTTCGCCGAACACCGAGTCGACCAGGCTCGAACGGTCGTCCTGCCAGACCGCGAGCGTCAGGCCGCCGCCACCGGCAGCGATGGCCGGACGACTCTGGTTGCCCGCGGACGGCGCCACGGTGTCGTCACCGGGGAGCATTGCGGCGGGGGAGAACTGCTGCGCGGGCAGCGTCACGGCCAGCAACAGGCCGGCGGCAAGGAGGGTGGCGGTGTTCATGACGTGAGTTGGCAGGCCGCACAGGCGACGCTGCCAACCGGTGTGCGCCAGCACTGCGCGTGCCCTGCCAGGAATCCGCGACCGAGCCCTGTCCCCTACTTCGGCGGCCTGGCGGGCTTCGGTAGTTCCGCCCGGATGCGCCCGGTCCATTCGTCGGAGCGCTTGGGCAAGCGACGCCGCACTTCGAATCGAAACGTGAACTTCCCGCCCTCGACCCAACCGCGGCCGGTGACCTCGCTGAGCGCGAACGTGCGCCTGCCGGCCGGGCGTGTGTGCACCATGTCCTTGACCACCAGGTGTTGGCCGGTGATCTCGACCGTGAACAGGAACACATCGCCACCGTTGGTCGCGACTTCGATCTCGGCGGTGTTGCCGTTCCGCGCGCGCACTTCGATGGTCCGACACTTGCCGGCCTGCGCATCGCTGCTGTCCCACCGACCGACCAGGGACGCACCCGCCCCCAGCACGCTGGTCGGCCTGACCACTGCCTTGGCCTCGGTGCGAGCATCCCTCGAACGCAGGCGCAACTGACTCACCGTCACGGCGGTGCCGACGCCGGTGACCAGGTACGGCACGTTCGCCTCACCCAGCGACTTCGTCAGGTCCTCGGGCAGCGGCGTCAGCGCGCCGGGATCGGCGGTCGCCACCTCGCGGTCACCCACCAGCACACGCACGACTCCGGTCTGGACCACGATGGTCACGGCCGATCCCGCGACCGGTGCCAGCTTCCTCTGTTCGGTGCCCTCGGCGTGCAACGCATGCACTTCGAGGCTGCCGCGGCCGAGCGTGATCATGCCGAAGGCTCGTCGACCGGCGAACAGGTACGGGAACACCAGGTTGCAATCCTCCTCGTCACCGCGATGGTCGATCCGCAGCCGCAGCTGGTATTCGTTCGGGAAGCCGCCCGTCGGCAACAGCCGCAGCACGCTTGCTGCCTTGGCGTCGTTCTGCAGGGTCGTGCCTTGCCAGGACCAGGCACCGCTGCTGGCGGCCTTGACCGGATCGACCTGCGTCCGCAGGTCACGTTCGAACAACGGCTCGAGTTCTCCACGCCGCCGCTCCAACTGGCGTTCGTGGCGATCCGCCTCGTCGTCGAGGAGCTGTCGACGCAACCGTTCGATCTTCTTCTCGTAGGCGTCGAGCAATCGTCCGGCGGCCGCGATCACGGTGTTCTCGTAGATGCGCACGGCGTCGGGCACCGACGCCGGCAGGGTGCCCCGAGCGGCGAACGCCTTCCGATCGACATCGCACCGTTGCCTGGCCGCCGGATCCGCGTTCTTGGCGGCGGCATCCAGCGCGACGAACACGGCATTCCGGGCGTCGACTCGCTCCTTGTCGAACTTCTTCTCCTCGGCATCCATCAGCGTGGGCGGCAGGAACGGCTCGCGCCGCGGCTCCTGGGCCGGAGAACAAGCCAAGATGAGGACCAGACACGACCACATGGATTTCACGGGGGACTCCGTTGCCAGACGACGAGCTGTTGCCAAGACGTCGCGCCAGCAACGGCAGACGTGCGCATGCATTTTTCTCGGCGCACGGCCATGGCGTCCGGGCCCCGCCCGCGATCCCGAAGCCCCCGACCCCCGCGGTGTTCGCCGAGGAGTCCACCACTCCACCCCGGAGCGAGCCGGCAAGACCCGGAGCGCGATACCATGCCCGAATGAACGGACGAGCGCTCTGCCCGGGGGTCTTGTTGCTTGCTGCAGCCCTGACCGCGCAACAAGCGCGCAACCTGGGCATCGAGCACGTCCCGCGCGCGACGGTCGAGGCCAGGCATGCTGCCGGCAAGCCGCTCTACGACACCCGATGGGTCGTCGATGCCAGTGGCGCGGTCGTGCAGTTCCCCAATCCTGCCGCCGGCGGCTCTACCGACGCCGGCCTGCCGTTCCTCGGCCAGCCACACGCCGGCCGCCAGCCGGACCCATTGCCACAGGAGCTGTGCGCAGGGTTGCGCTCCTGGAAGAGCGCGCTGCCATGGCTGGCCGCGAACCTGCGACAACCCGGCAGTCTGCTCGGCGCCATCGATGCCGAACGTCACCGCACCCAGCTCGGCCTGCAGACCGCACCAACCGACGTACGGCTGCTGCTGCTGACCGAAGCGATCGATCGCGGGCTGCCAGACGTGCTGCAACGCCGTGCCCTGCTCGAACGCGAAGTCGCCGCCAGGCTGTTGCAACAGACGAACTGCCTGGCGGCCCGCGGCGAATTCGAAGCGCTGCGCCGCGAAGCCGATCCGTTCCTGGTCCACGCCGCCAACGACGCGCTCGCTGCCATGGGTGCCAGAGCCGCCGTTCCGCCAGCGCCGTGGACCGCGACGCCGCCGACCTCGGGCATCGATGCATGGTTCTGGCTGGACCTCCGTCACTTCGCGCCGCGTCCCGACATCGCCACCGCAGTACGGCGTTCGACCGCCGAAGACTTCTGGCAGCAGGTGCTGGCGATCGGGTCGGATCCCATCAACCTCGCGTTGGCCGGCGCCCAGATGATCGTCGACCGGCCCGGCGAAGCGCCGTTCGAACTGGCGCGGTGCTGGGGCCGAGCCCGGATCGACCGCTGCCTGCTTGGCCTTTCGGTCCTCGACGGCCGCACGCATCTCGGCTGGGCCGAAGCAACCGGCATGTTCGAGGTCGAGGCATTGCGAACGTACCTGACCGAGCGTGGACTCGATGTCGGCGGCACCGGCCCGGTCCAGAGCGACACCTGGTGGGACGGGTTGCAGGTGACCGTCACCGCCGATCGCGTGGTCGTGCGGGCCACCGCGTTGGCGAAGCAGGCCGTCGGCCCGATGCCGGAAGTGCTCGCGGCCGCGATCGCGAACGGCGCGGCATTCGCGGCGGCGCTGCCCGCCGAATCGCCGATCGAGAGCCTGCCGTGGCTGCTGCTCGAGCGCGGGGAGAACGCGCAGGTCACGCTCGCACCGTTCGCGCTCCGCGTCGCGACGGCCGGCGACGCCGCAGCCGCACGCACTCGCTGCGAGCACCTGGCCCGAGAGCTGTCGACCGTCGCCAAGACGCTCACATCGGCGCCGCATCTGCCGGAATTGACGCTGCGCAGCTGGCTCGCCGCCCTGCAGGACCCGCGGGCAACCAGGAATGCCGCCGGCACCATGATCGAGGTCACCGGCGAAGGGCTCGACCCGTTCGCGCTGTGGCCACTGCTGCGCTAATTGAGATCGACGATGGCGGTGCCGGCGTTGGCGGTCGACAGATTCGTCGGGAAGCTGCCGGCGCCGAACGTGAAGCCCTGCAGATGGAACTGCACGCCGAGGTAGCTCGCCGACGGCGGAATCGCCAACGTCCAGGTCGTCGTCTGGCCGAAGCCGAGGTAGGCAGTCGCTTCCGGCCGCACCCGGAGCATGCAGTTGGGCCAGGTGCCATAGGTCACCAGGTCGTACGGCAACACCCCGCCGGCCCATGATGTCGTCGAAAACCCCATGATGACGAACGCGGCCACGGCAGAGAACGACACGACCTCGGCGCGGAACGTGCCGCCGACGGTCGGCTGTCCGGCACCGCGGAGCAATGGCGGATCGAGCGCCGGACACAACCGTTCACCCCACGGCATGAAGCTGGCGAGCGCATTGCCGAACTCCCAGCCCTGGATGCCCGAACGCAGGTCGCCGGGCATCGCCATCGCGCCGCCTTGGATCACCAGCCGTTGCTGCGGCGGATACCAGACCGCGGCGCCACCGCCGCGCGTCGAGGGCGCCCGCATCGTCGGCAACTGCGTCCACTGCCCGGCGGCGAACGCCCAGGTGTCTTCCTGCGGCTGGAAGATGAAGTTCGTGCCGCCAAACAGCAGATAGCGGCCGACGACCGGATCGTGCACCAGATACGGCTGGCTGCGCACCGGCGGCGGCGTGGTCGGAATCTGCTGCGTCCACGTCGTGCCATGGAACAGCCAGGTCTCGTTGTTGGGAGCCGCGCCGCCGCCAAACAGCAGCACTTCGCCAGCGCCATTGCTCGCCAACTGATGGCCCGAGCGCGCCGACGGTGCTGCCGCCGTGGTCAGCGGTGTCCAGCCGGCCGCATCGAGCGCCCAGGTATCGCCGAGCGCGGTTCCGGATTGGCCGCCGAACAGGACCGAACGCGTGCCATCGAACGCCAGCCCGCTGCGAAAACGCGCACTCGGTGTTCGCGGTGTCAGCCGCTGCGTCCAGGTGCTGCCGTCCCATTCCCACGTGTCGCCGAACGGCATGCCGGCCGACTGGCCGCCGAACAACACCACGACCTGACGGACACTGTCGTAGCACATGGCATGCTGCGAACGCGCCGTCGGCGCCGCCATCGGGCTCTGCTGCGTCCAGGTCGTGCCGTCGTAGGTCCAGGTGTCGTTCATCAGCCCGCCCGGAATCAGCGTGCCGCCAAACAGCACGATGCGGCTGCGCGCGGCGTCGAAGGCCATCCGGACGCCATCGCGGCCGAACGGCAAGGGCGGGTTGGTCGGGTACATCGGACGCCAGTCGGCTTGCGCGAGCGCAAGCGACAGCGGAAACAACGCGGCAATGATGGTGCGCAGTCTGGGCATGGTGGTTTGCGGCGGGTGTTCCGGCGCAGCATGCACCGGGGTGATTGGCTGCGACAGTCCCCCGGTTCCGCAGCTTCCGCTGCCCGCGCGCTGCAATCCGGCTCGCCGCAATCACGGATCGATCGTCGTCCACGGTTCGCCGCGATCTGCTCCGCGGCACGGGTGCTTGCGCACCGTCGCGAAGCTCTTCCGCGCGTCGCGGGTCGCCGAGTTCGCGCTCGACTCCGGTCAGCGCGCACCCAGTTTGATGCGCGCCCGTCGCGCCGCTTCGGTCGCTGGCCATTGCTTGACCAGCTTCTCCAACTGGTCGCGCAGCGCTTTGTCGTTCTTGGCGTGGCGACGGACGACATCGTGCAGGCGCCGGCTGGCCGCCAGTTCGTCGATCAGCTTTCCCTCGGTCTGATAACGCTGCAGGATCGCCGCCGCCCGCTGCCCAGGGCCCATGCCGGCGAACTCGGCGGCAACGCGCGTGACTCGTTCGTGGTGCGCCGCGTGATCGAGCTCCTGCATGCGATCGATGTCGCCCAACTGTCGTTCGGCGACCGCTTCGGCAAACTCCAGGTCCCACTGCAGATCCGTGAGCGTCAGATGCTGTCCGGGTGTCAGTGTCGGCATCGCCAGCAGTTCGGCGCGCGCCTTGGTGAAGTCGCCGAAGCGCCGTTCCTGCCAGGCCTTGATCAACTTGCGGTACAGCGCCGGCTCGGTGAGGCGGCCGAGCACATCGAGCCGGCCGTGGCGGTACGGCGCCTGCAATGCCAGCAGTGCCTGGGCGGTGGAGGCGACCCGACCACCCTCTTCGCCCCAGGCGTCGGTCGGGTTCCACGAACCGGCGTCTGGTCCATCCCATCGCTGCCGCGGCAGCAGCGCCTTGTGCAGCGCCTGCTGCCATTCCTTGGCCACCGCGCCGCCGAAGTGGGCGGCGGTCTGGCTGCCGTGGAACCAATAGTAGAGATCGAACGCACCGTCCGCCGATGCCGGCGGACGCGCCAACAGCATCCGCCCGGCGATCTGCGCCGCGGGTGAGGCGGTGTCGAAGCCCAGCAGGACCCGCGCGTGCCAGGCGGCCGCAGTCATCGCCTCGCCGAGTCCGGTCGGGAACCGCTTGGCGTGATCGCCAGCTCGGCGCGCGGACTGCTCCCCGATCTTGCTGTAGCCGACGCGACCGGTCGACGGATCGTCGACGGTGTCGAGCCAGACCAATCCGGACGTGACCGATGCCAGCGACACCCGGATGCCGGCCTGCCGCGCCAACGCAAAGGCACCCAGACACCACGCGGTGACCGAGGTGTCGTTGTCATTGTCCTTCGGCTGATACCGCCAGGCGGCAAACGGATTGCGGTGCGCGTCCAGCGCATCGAGGCCGGCGACGACGGCCCGACGACCCGCTTCGCTCGGATGCAGCGCTTCATCCTCGATCAAGGCGTGCAGGGCGATCACATGGTCGTAGATGAAGTCGTGCGTCATCGTGCCGCCGATCAGCCCATTGGCTTCCTGCATCGAACGCAGCCACGCGGCCGCGCGGGCCCGCGGCTCGTCATGCGCGGGATCGGCCTGCGCCAGCAGCACCAGCAGCGCCAGACCGGTGACGCCGACGTCGTGCGTTCGCGCCCCGCCGCCGGTGGTTGCCGGCTTGGGGTCGTGCTTCATGAAACCGTCGCAGTCCCAACGACCGTCGGCATCCTGATGCGCGCACAACCACGCGACGCCAGCGGCGATCGCCTTGTTGGCGGCCGGATCACGATAGGCCGCACGGCGGGCCGCACGATCCAGGAACGTGCTTCCCGGCTGTACCCTGGTCGCGTCGGACTGCTGCGCCAGCAGCGGCAGCGGCACCGCGACCGCGAGCAGGATTCCGGAGCAGCGAGCGACACACCACGAGTTCCACCGGTTCATGCGTTGACTCCCCGTTGCCGGGTACCGAGATCCGCAGGATGCCTTGGTGCCGACCGCGATGCAACGGCAACCCATTCACCAGCGCCGGACGCAGCTTCAGCAGCAGCGCGCGCGGGGATCCCTGCCTGACGCAGCCATGGCGACCGACGGCAGGCTGTTTTCCGAAGACGCCTCGCGGGACCTCGTCGCGCGCGTGTCTCTGGGCGATGGTGCCGCGGTCACGACCCTGCTGCAACAGCAACTTCGTGGGCTGCGCGCCTACACCCGGATCGCGCCGAAGCGTGACCCCGCGGACTATTGTTCGGTGTAGTCCGAACGCTCGGTGTCGAGCAGCCAGGAGTCCGACAAGTACTTGAGCACGACGCGACCGATGCGCGGATCCGTACGTTCGACGAACGGCCGCACGACGATGCCTTCCTTGATGTGCGTGTCCGCCAGCGTCGTCTGACCGCCGGCATGCTGCCGCACGACCTCACGCGCGAACGGCCCCTCGTGCAGGACCGGCACCATCGGCACGCCCGCCTGCGCCAGCAGCGCGCGCAAAGGCTGCCAGTCGAGATAGCGATGGTCGACCATCAGGTCGAACGCCGCAAAGCCGAACTCGCCGCGTCGACCGTAATGCAGCGACTGGATGCCCTGGCCGTAGACCTCGCCGAACAGGATCACCTGCCGGTGCTGCCGCCCGAGATCGTCGAGCAGCGCCGCCACCGCGGGCAGCGTGAACGGATGCCAGTAGGTGTTGCGCGCCAGTTCGTCGGCTGGCGGCGGCAAGCGCCGCACGCCGTGCGAGCCGGCCATCCGTTCGCCATCGATGATGCCGACCCGGCAGTTGGTGCCGTGCAGTTTCTCGGTGACCGCGACCGGCTCGCCGGGCTGCAGGATGTCGGGGAAGTTGCGCAGGTTCTCGATGTCGGTGTAGCGCAGAAACCACGGGTGCTCGGGCGCCGCATCACCGGCACTGGGCCGCAGCGGCGGCATGTACTTGGTGACGCCATAGTGCTCGGCGACGTTGGTGCCGAGCGGCCACGACTGCTCGGGCAGGACCACGAACCCATACGACGGTTCACCCCGCAAGCGCGTGCACCGCACCCGGCCTTTCTGCAGGTACTGCGTCACGCCGAAGCGGTCGCTGTGTTCGGACGGCACGACCGCATCCGGCGGAAAATAGACGACGGTGTCACCAGCGCGATAGCGGCCCTTCGGAACGACGACCTGCCAGCCCAGGATCTGCGCGACCTCCAGGCGGTCGGCGCCCGGATGCGGCGCGATCGAGTCGATCGCAGCCACGGGAACGATCAGGGAACTCGCCATGCTGGCGCAAGCTCGGCCATCCAACGTCCTGAGACAAGGGGCAGCTCCCGGGATCGTGGCCGCGCCGACCCCGGGACGGCGGTCCGGCATTCGGGCGCCGCGAAGAAGCCGGCGGGTCGTTGCCGATCGTGCCGCCGCGGGCGGCATACTGACAGCATGCCTGCCCCCCGGCGTCGCTCGCATCGCTTGGCCCGATGGCTGTTGCTGTGCGTCAGCTTCGGAGTCACCCTGGCCGTCGTCGAGATCGGCTTCCGGATCCACGCCTGGGTCGGCGATGAGAACCTGCGGGTCGCGTTCGAGAACCTCGACCGCCCGCGGTTGCCACGGACCGGAGCAGTCGACCTGGCCCACTTCGCGCGGCGGTCCAGCAACCCGCGCATCCTGTTCGAGATGGTGCCGAACCTGACCGGCGTGACGTTCAAGAACGTCGCGGTGACCACCGATTCGCATGGTTTCCGCGGCCCGGAACGGCCGGTCGAGAAGCCGGCCAATGGCCTGCGCATCGTCGGCATCGGCGACTCGGTGATGTTCGGCTGGGGTGTGCCCGAGCCGGATACCGTGCTTCGGCGGCTGGAGACGCGGCTGCGTGCCGAGTTCCCGACCCGGCAGGTCGATGTGATCAACACTGCGGTTCCGGGCTACAACACCGCCATGGAAGTCGAGGTCCTGGTCGAGAAGGGCCTGCGCTTCGCGCCGGACCTGGTGATCATCGATTACTGCGGCAACGACACCGATCTGCCCAACCTGCTGCCGCGCAAGCGCAGCTACTGGACGCTCCGCAAGAGCTACCTCTACGACTTCGTGCAGTTGGCCTGCCAGGGCCGCAAGGACCCGTGGCGGCAAGGCCAGTTCGACAATGCGCCGATGGCGGCCAACCAGCGCCGCCTCGAGCACGATCCGGACCGGGTGCCGCCGGAGTATGCATGGATGGTCGGCTGGCAGGGCTGGCGCGCGGCCATGGCACGGCTGGCGGACCTGTCGCGCCAGCACCGGTTCCGGGTCCTGGTCACGGCCCACTGGGAGGTGCCGAAGGAAGTGCGGCAGTGCTGCACGGATCTCGGACTGCCGCTGTTCTGTGCGACGTCTCACCTGCTTGCCTGGATGAAACAGAACGGCGTCGAAGTGAAGGACTACACGACGTCGGCATTGACGCTGGCGCCCGACGATCCGCACCCGACCGCATTGTCGTGCGGCCTGCAGTCCGAAGGGCTCTGGGAGTTCTTGCAGCACTCCGGCTTGCTGCGCGACCTGACGACGGCAAGATGAAGTCGCGGGCCGAGGGCAACGGCTGCCCCAGGCATCAGGCCCGCGGAGAAGTCGGGGCCACCGGCAGCATGGACTCAGCGCAGCAACTCGCCGCGCAGACGCGCCAGCGCCCGCCACAACCCGGCATGGGTGACGGCAGGCAGTTCCCGCTCGATCGCCGCCACCGCCGCCTTGCCCAGCCGTTCGCGCGCGCCCGCGGATCTGGCCGACCTTGCCTCGGCTGCGGCACGTGCCAGCAGATCGGCCTTGCCCGCAGCACGCACGAACCCCTCGACGACGGTGCCCGCAAACGCTCGCTTCGCGGCCTGCAGCACCTGATCGGCGTCGGCACGCGACCAGGTGCCCAGCCGTGCCAGTACGGTGTTCTCCAGTTCGGCGACTTCGGCAGCCAGCTGCCGTTCGGCGTCATCGACCGGCGCGCGCAACGCCAGCAACGCCAGCCGCAGCGCCCGCCGACGGTCCTCGGCCTCGCCGGGAAGCCCCCCGAGCTTGCCTTCGAGATCGGCGATCGCACTCCGCACGGCGAAGGCCAGGTCCAGCTGCAGGTTGGTCGTCCCCGGCGGGATGTCGCGCACCAGTTCCAACGCCGCCAACCGGGCGACGAGCTGCTTCGCCTCGCCCCCACGCGGCAGGTCGAGGCGCCACGCGCCGCTCGGCGAAGACACCGTACTGGCGCCCCCGACGGTGATGTGCACCTGCCCGAGCCCCTCGCCGAGGTCGTAGTCACCATCGCCATCGTGATCCTCGAGCGCAACGCCGCCGAGCACGCGACCGGAGTCTCGGCGTTCGCCCTCGCCGTGCAGGATCACGTTCGACCAGTGTCCTCGGCCCCAAGCGACCATGCCGACGCCGACCTCGTGCCACTTCGGATCGAGCATGCAGACGCGATGACCGCGGCCTTGCTGCATGCCACCGTCGCCCTCACCCGGTGGTGCGGCGTCGACGACGTAGCCGGCGATGGTGTCGAAACCGTCGGCGCCACGGGCAATCGAGCATTCCGCGACCCCCGCGGTGTAGCCGGCGGCACGCGCACGGTCGTGCGGCCACTCGCCGGTGAACCCAGGACGGCCCTGGGTCTCGTGATGACCGTACTCGCGTGCCTCGACCATGTAGCTGGCGTGGGCGCGCGAAGCCGCGATGAGTCGCTGGTCGAAGAACAGCGGCGGTGCCGGTTTCGTCAGCGCCATCTCCTTGGCGAACAGCTGCCAGTCGACGCCTCCGGCGTTGTCGGGGCGCCTGCCGTCGAGGATCTGGCGGGCGAAGGCCTGCGGGTCCCGGCGCAAGCGATTGAACTGCCAAAGCACCGCCGTCTCCTCGGGCGTCGGCTCGGCAGGCTCGACCTGGGCCGGCAGCAACGGCGTCACCACCGCGGCGACGGTGAACAAAGAGGTGATGCGCATGCTGCGTGCGAGGAACGACCAGTGAGCGAGAAGGCTACTGGCCAGGCCGGCGTCCGTCCTGTCCCCTCCGCCCTGACCACAAGCGAAGGCACCGCTACGCTGGGGACGCCCGGTTGCAGCACCTCGCCGACGCTCGCGGCGCGGCAGCACTGCGGCTGCCGATGCCAGCACTCCCGTCGCTGTCCAGTGACCCGCGCGCATGCTTCAGAACGAGCCGATGACCAGGCGGCCGGTATTGCTGACGACGGCACCGGCGGCGTTGGTTCCCGGCGCCGAAACCAGTGCCTGGGCAAACAACACGCCACCGACCAATGCGGGCGACATCGGCACAGTCCAGGCGATGCTGGCCGCACCGCCGCTCGCGGTCGCGAACGACAGGTGTTCGGGTGCCATCGCAAGGTCACAGCCGGGCATGCCAAACCCCGTCAGCGACAGCGGCAACGGGCTGCCGTTCCACTGCGTGGCAGTCTGGCCGAGCGCGAACACGACCCAGGTCGGTGCGGCCGATGCCGTCATCACCAGCGATCGACCGATCAACGGACGTGACGTGGCCGCGAGTTGCGACACACCCAGGTTGCCAGCACAACCGACCCCGTCGGCCCGCCACCAGCCGAGCCCGGAGAAATCGAACTCCCAGGTCTCCCCGAGCGCGTTGTTGCCCCACCCTCCGAACAGCACGACGCGATCCCGTTGCAGGTCGTACGCCATCCCCTGGCTCTCGCGACCCGATGGCCCGGTGACGCCGAGCGCATGCCAGTTCTGTCCGTCCTGCACCCAGGTACCGCCGGAAGGCAGGTGGGTCAGCAGCAGTCCGCGGGTGGGGTCGGCGGCCATCGCCGCGCGTTGGGTCTGATCCGCCTGGACCCCGCCGTTCTGCCGCCAGGTCGAGCCATTCCACACCCAGGTGCCGCCAAGCCACGAGAACTGCCGCGTGCCGCCGAACAGGACGATTTCCCGGCGCCCGAGGTCGGACGCCATGGCGTGCGACCAGCGTGCCGGCGGCGCCACCGGCGGCGCCAACGGCGTCCACTGCGTGCCGTTCCAGCTCCAGGTGTCGCCGAACATCGTGGTACCACTGCCGGTCACACCACCACCGAACAACAGCATCGCACCAGTCGCCGGATCGAAGGCCAGAGCGCTCATCCGGCGCGGCAGCGGCCGGACTGCCGGGCTCGCCTGCGACCAGACCTGCCCGTCCCACTCCCAGGTGTCGTCGAGATCGACGAGACCGGGCCCCGCACCGCCGAACACGACCAGCCGCCCCCGGCCGAAATCGAAGGCAAGTGCGTGACAGCAGCGCGCGGGCGGCGCGACCGGCGACGAACGTTGGGTCCAGGCCGTTCCGTTCCACTCCCAGAGATCCCCCAGGACCGTGCCGTTCCATCCGCCGAACACGACGGTGACGCCCCGGGCCAGGTCGTACGCGGCCGACATGAACCCGCGCGGCGACGGGCCCGGCACGTTGCGTTGGGTCCAGCCCTGCGCCACGTTCGTCGCCGCAAGAACCAGACACCCGAGCAGTCCGTGTTGCATGCCCGCAGCGTCGGGCATGAGACCGCACCGGTCAACCCGGACAACGCGGCGGCCGCCGCTCAGCGCGCCTTGGCCGCGTCGCCGTCTGCTGGTGGCACCGTACCAAGCTGATAGTGGGCATAGATCGTCCAGGCCTGGACGGCGGCATCCCGTTCCTCGTCGCGCGCCCCGTTGCCCAGGAAACCAAACGACTCGCCGGTCAGTTCATTGAGCACGGCGGTGACGCCGTCGACGACCCGTTTGGGTCGATAGTGTCGCTGACCTTCGAACGCACCCGCGCCGGCGTTGGCCAACGTGAGTTCGCGTTCTGGCAGCAGGCGCCGGTCGTTCATCGCGGCGATGATCTCGGGCAGGGCCGCACGACCGAGTTGCACCATGGCGGCAAAGGACTGCCGTTGCTGCTCGCGGTCCGCGACGATCGTCGCCAGCGCGCCGGCGACCTGCGCCTGGCGCGTGGCGTCGATCGGGATCGGCAACCGCTGCAGCTTGCGATGCAGCACCTCCCGCTGTTTGAGTCGCGCGAGCAGTTCGCGTTCGGGCAGCGCGATGGCCGTCCCGAGGTTGTCGACCAGGTACAGGTCTTTGTCGGCGAGCGACAGGAAGACGACGCGATCGGTGCCATCCAGGGCCAGCAACTCGTCCGGGTCCGGCCGGAGCTCGGGCCGCGGTTCTGCCTTGGGCGGCACGAAGTGGCGGAACCGGACCGTCCTGGCCTCGGCGCCATGCACCATCTCCTGGACTTCCACGTCGATCGACACGTAGTCGCCGCCGGTGGCCGCGGCAGCGACGGCATCGCGATCGACGCGCAGCACCCCGCGGGCGATGATCGCCGCGGCGACGTGGCGCCGCGCCTCCGCGTTCCAGACGAGCAACGGTTGGGTTGCCGGCGGCGGCGGCGACTGCTGCGCCACCAGCGACACCGTCACCATCGCCAGCAGGGCCGGGGCAAGCACGGGCGCCATCATGGTGCCATGCTACCCGCGGCCACCGCTTGCGGCGCGGCTACGCGCCGTGGCTTGTTCCCATACCTGGGCCGGGCGGCAGGTCAGCGGGGGTGATCCTCGGCTGGCCTGCGCACGCGCGTCCAGGAACGGACCGGCTTCGGGAGCCATCGCCCCTGGGCATCGATGTCGAACGTCTGCGTCGCATACTCGTCTCCGCTTTCGTGATTGCGGTGGCCCTCACGCCAGGAACGGCCGTCCGGCAACCAGAAGGTCTGCTCGAGCACGACCTCACCGCTCTCCCACCGCGACTCGCCCGCGCCGTGCATCCCGGCGCCGCCCCACTGCAGCGCGATCGCGCGGCGTTCGCCTGGGTGCCAGAACTCGCGGAAGGTCCAGTACTCGGCGACTTCCTGACCGCCCCGCAAACCGTAGAGCCGCCCGACCAGCACGTGGCCGCCGTGCGCGGATTGCCAGCGCATCGCGTAGGCATCTGGCCCGGCAGGATCGGCGGTCGCGGCTGCAATCGGTGATACCCAGGTGCCGCCGTCACGGGTGATGAACTCGACGTGCGCGCCCCACCAGGCTGGCGGCGCGGCGGACGCCGCCGTCACCTCGGTTGGCGCCGGGTCGGGGCCTGAGGCACACGCGGCGAGCAGGAGGCCCGACACCGAGACGATTTTCATCATGGCGAAGGTCCCGGACGTTGGCGCGCCGCCATTCTCGACATCGGACTGGACGAGGCGGACGATCGGGGTGCATTGCCCGACGCCAGCTCGCCAGGACGAACGATCGGGTGCGTTTGCGGGACCGACGGGCCACGCTGGCAGTGTTCGGCGCCGCGAGCGCGACGGCGTGATCCCGGGTAGCATCGACCAGTCACGGTGGCCGCGACTGCTGGCCACCGGCAGCCGGATGGACCCAACCGCCACTTCGCTCCGGATCCGCGGCGCACTCGGCGGCGACCGCAGTGATCTCGAGTGGGTCGTCGAACGACTCACGCCGATGCTGCTCGTGCAGGCGCGGTACCGCATGCGCACCCGCCTGCTGCGCTGTTGCGACCCGGAGGACCTCGTGGCGCATGCGTGGCAGGTGGCCCTGCCACGGCTGCCGGACCTGGACGCACGCGACGGCCGCTACGGGCCGGTGCTGATCAAGTTCCTGTCGACCACGATCCTGCTGCGCATCAATGAGCTGTTGCGCCAGCAGGTGCGCCGAGGCGGCGGCGATCGACCCGCGACGGCGGACCCGGAGGGCGTGCTGGCGCCCGGACGCGGCCCTTGGACGCAACTCATACACCGTGAACGGGTAGGCATCGTGCAGCGAACCCTGGCGGAGCTCGACGACGGCGATCGCGAAGTGATCGTGCTGCGTCTGGTCGAACAGCGGAACGCGACCGCCGTCGGTGAACTGCTGGGCATCTCCGCCAATGCGGTGCACGTGCGCCTGCACCGGGCGCTGACCCGGCTGCGGCAGGCCCTGCCGAACGGTGTGATCGACGAGTTGCTGGCGGAAGCGTGAACGGGTTGACGCCGTCACGTCGCCAGTGGAACGTTCTTGGTCGCGCGCGTGCATCCGCACCGCGCCATCGACCCCCGTGACCGCGCCCGACGATCCGGCGATCCTGCAAGCCTTCCTGCACCGGTTGTTGGACGACCTCGAGCGGGGCGTTCGCCACGAGGCCCGGTACTACCAGGCCCTGTTCCCGACGCTAGGCCACGCGATCGACGAAGAACTGCAGCGGATCGGGCAAGCTCCTGCGAACGCCGGCGACGCCGACCTGCCGACGGCGCCGGTCATCATCGGCAGCCAGAGCAACATCGGACCGTACCGGCTGCTGCGCCAGATCGGCCGCGGTTCGTTCGGACTCGTGTATCTCGCCGAAGACGAGCGCCTGCAGCGGCAGGTGGCGCTGAAGATCCTGGTGCGCGCCGGCCTCGAGACGCCGCGTGAACTCGCCGGCTTCCAGCGCGAGGCCGAAGTGGCGGCACGACTGGAGCATCCGGACATCTGCACGATCTACGAGTTCGGCCGGCATGCCCCCTGGTTCTACCTGGCGATGCGTTACGTGCCGGGCGCAACCCTGGCCACCCACTTGCGGACGCCGGGAACGGCGCCGTCATGGCCGCCGTTGCTCGAGCGCGTGGCGCGGGCGCTGCACGCCGCCCATGCCGCGGGCATCGTCCACCGCGACGTCAAGCCCGGCAACATCATGGTGACGCCGGCCGGCGATCCCGTCGTGCTCGACTTCGGGCTGGCGCGCAGTCTCGCCGAAGACGGTCGTGGCATCACGCTGACAGGCGAATTGGTCGGCACGCCGGCCTACATGGCCCCGGAGCAGATCGACCCCACGCGTGGCGCCATCGATGCGCGGACGGATGTCTGGGCCCTGGGTGTCGTGCTGCACGAATGCCTGACCGGCGCGTTGCCGTTCGAGGCGCCGACCCAGGCCGGATTGTTCAAG
Source organism: Planctomycetota bacterium (assembly GCA_016713175.1). Lineage (GTDB taxonomy): Bacteria > Planctomycetota > UBA1135 > UBA1135 > UBA2386 > JADJPQ01. The sequence goes on along the minus strand of JADJPQ010000001.1, from coordinate 820,449 downwards.
GCGATCCTGACGACCGAGCCGGCCGCGCTGCACCGGCGCACGCGTGCGCTGTCGAAGGACCTGAGGACCATCGTCGTCACCGCGCTGGCCAAGGACCCGCGCCACCGCTACCAGACGGCCGAGGCGTTCGCCGAGGACCTGCGGCGAACGCGCGCGCGCGAACCGATCCTGGCCCGCCCGCCCGGCCCGATCGGCCGGCTGGGCCGTTGGCTCCGGCGCAATCCGCTGGTGGCAACGCTGATCGCGCTGCTGTTCAGCGCGCTGGCCGGCGGCGCCGCGATCGCCCTGGTGCTGCTCGCGCGCGCCGATGGCAACCTGCGCGCCTGGGAACGTCTGGCCGACGGGCGCCGTTGCGAGGACCTCGTACGCGAGGCCGATGCCGAACTGTGGCCGGTCGGGCTGGCGACGGCACCGGGGATGGTCGCCTGGCTGGAGCGCGCCCGGGAGCTGGGTTCCCGGCTCGCCGACCATCGCGCCGCCCTGGCCGCCATGCGTTCGCGCGCACGCTCGGGTGCCGACTCGGCGTTCGTGTACGACGACACCGCAGTGCAACTGCAGCACGACAAGCTCGCCGATCTCGTCGTGATGCTGGAACGGCTGGTGGCACCGCCGGCAGATCCCGGCGACGCGACCATTCCCGCGCTCGAACAGCGTCTGGCCGCGGCACGCGCGTCGCACCAGGCGACGATCGTCGACCTGGCGGCGGCGTGGCAGGTGGTCGCCCAACGGGTGGCGACCGACGCGCATCTCGGCGGCCTGACCCTGGTGCCACAACCAGGGTTGATCCCGTTGGGGCGCGATCTCGACAGTGGCCTCGAGGAGTTCGCCCTCTGGGGCACCGGTGACATCCCGCATCGCGCGGCCGACGGCGAACTGCCGACCGGCGACGAGTACGCGCTGGTGTTCGTGCTGTTGCCGCCGGCGACCAGTTGCGTTGGCGCGCAGTCGGCGCAGCAGGCCGGCCGCAACTTCGACCCCGCCGCGCGACCGGACGAGGGTCCGCCACAACCGGTGGCGCTCGACGCGTTCTTGCTGGCCAAGTACGAGATGACCCAGGGACAGTGGTTGCGGGCCACGGGCGGCAATCCGGCCAGCTTCAGCCCGACGGCGCAGATCCGTGGTCTGCAGGCGACGCTGAGCCATCCGGTCGAGCAGGTGACCAGGGAACAGTGTGTGCGCGTCCTGCACCGGCTGGGCCTGGTACTGCCCACGGAGGCCCGTTGGGAGTACGCGTGTCGCGCCGGCACGACGGGGCCATGGTCGTGCGCGGCGGCCGACCTGCATCGCTGTGCCAACCTGCGCGACCGGTCCTTCGTGCAGCGCAACGAACACCTCGAACATGCGGACGAGGACAGCCGGGCGGACGATGGCTGGGCCAACCACGCCCCCGTCGGGCAACTGCAGCCCAACTGGTTCGGTCTGCACGACATGCACGGCAATGTCTGGGAATGGTGTCTGGATGCCTACGGGCCCTACGACGTGCCAGCGCGGCCGGGCGATGGCCTGCGCCAGCACGCGGCGGCGCGCGATTTCGTGATTCGCGGCGGCGGCTGGCTGATCAACCCACTGAACGCGCGCTCGGCGACGCGCAACCGGTTCCACCCGGGGTCACACAGCGTCAGCCTCGGTGTCCGCCCGGCACGCGAGCTGCTCCGCCGCTGAATCGCCGCCGCTGCCGCTGGTCGTCAGCGCTCGAACCGCGACGGCGCGAAGTTCCGGCAGGCGGTCACGCCAGCAGCCCGTGCACGACCTTGCCGTGGACGTCGGTGAGCCGGTAGTCGCGGCCGGCGTGGCGCCAGGTCAACCGTTCGTGATCGAAGCCGAGGCAATGCAGGATCGTCGCCTGCAGGTCGTGCACATGCACCGGATCCTGCACCACGTGGAACCCGAGGTCGTCGGTGGCGCCATGCTGATGCCCCGCCCGGATGCCCCCGCCGGCAAGCCACATCGAGAACGCCTGCGGATGGTGGTCGCGGCCGAGGCTGCGGCCGAGGGCCGGGTTGGTCTCGACCATCGGCGTGCGCCCGAACTCGCCGCCCCAGACCACCAACGTGTCGTCGAGCAGGCCCCGCCGTTCCAGATCGAGCACCAGCGCCGCGCTGGCCTGGTCGGTCATCGCCGCCTGCGTCCGGACGTTGCCGGCGACATCGCTGTGTGCATCCCAGCCTTCGTGGAAGATCGTCACGCAGCGCACACCGCGTTCGAGCAACCGACGCGTCAGCAAGCAGGCGCGCGCGAACGACGGTTGCTGCGGCTCGCAGCCATAGAGCTGCAGCGTCGCTGGCGATTCCTGGGACAGGTCGGTCAGTTCGGGAGCCGAAACCTGCAACCGGAACGCCATCTCGTATGCGGCAATGCGCGCCTGCAATTCGGGATCGTGGTCGCGCCCGGCGCGCAACGCATCGAGCGCCACGATGGTGTCGAGGCTGTCGCGCTGCAACCGTTCGTCGATGCCGCGCGGCCGCTCGAGATCGAGGATCAGCGGCCCCTGATCGCGCAACCGCACACCGGCGAACTGCGCCGGCAGGAACCCGTTCGACCACAGTGCCGAGCCGCCGCTGAGGCCCGAGCCGGTGCTCATCACCACGAACGCGGGCAGGTCGCGCGTCTCGGTGCCGAGCCCATACAGCGCCCACGAGCCGAGCGCCGGGCGACCCGGTTGCGGCGAACCGGTCTGCAACAACACCTGCGCCGGGCCATGGTTGAACTGGTCGGTGTGCAGCGAATGCACGAAGCACAGCCGGTCGACGATCTTCGCCAGATGCGGCAGCGCCTCGGACACCGCGATGCCGGATCGGCCATGACGCGCGAACGCAAAGCGCGGCCCCAGCACCGCCGCATCGGGGCGGATGAACGCATAGCGCTGGCCGCCGATCACCGACGGTGGGATCGGCTTGCCTTCCAGACGCGTCAACGCCGGCTTGTCGGCGAACAGCTCGAATTGACTCGGCGCCCCGCCCATGAACAACTGCACGATGCGGCGCGCGCGCGGTCGGAAGTGCGGCGCCTTGGGTGCCAACGGATCGCCGAGCAGCCGGTGCAAGGCGAGATTGCCCAGGCCGAGCCCGCAGCCGGAGAGGAACTGGCGCCGCGCGAGCCGGGTCGAGGGCATCGGGTCCATGGTCACGTCCTGGTCACCAGTTCGTCGAGATTGCACAGCACGCGCGCGAACAACGTCCAGACCGCGAGTTCGCGGGCGTCGCCTTGGTCGGTGCCGGCGATCACCGCGGCATCGAGTTCGCCGCCGGACAAGCGTTGGCGCTGGGCCACGACGAACGCGACCAGCGTCGCGAGTTCGCGGGGATCCGGCGGCCGCACGACGCAACGGCGGAAGCCGGCGTCGATGCGTTCGGCATCGGTGCCCGGCATGGCCGCCAGCACGACGCCGAACGCCCGCGCCGCTTCGACGATCATCACGTCGTTGAGCAGCGCCAACGCCTGGAACGGCGTGTTCGACCGATCGCGGCGCGCGCTGCACGACTCGCCGCTCGGCGCATCGAACGTCTGATGGAAGGCAAACGGCGTCGTACGCTTCCTGTACGTGTACAGGCTGCGGCGATGGCGGTCCTCGCCCTGGCTCTCTGGCCAGCGCGGACTGCCGAAGCCGATCTCGGTGACACCGGCGGGCTGCGGCGGATGGACGCCGGGACCACCCATCCGCAGCGACAGCAGGCCGCTGGCCGCCAGCACGCTGTCGCGCACGACTTCGGCGTCGACCCGGAAGCGCGGGCCGCGGGCCAGCAGGCGGTTGTCGGGATCCTGCGCGAGCGCCGCCGCGTCGACGGTCGAATCCTGCCGGTAGGTGGCACTCAGCACGAGGCGGCGGTGCAACCGCTTGAGGGACCAGCCATCGCGCACGAACTGCACGGCCAGCCAGTCGAGCAGTTCCGGATGCGTGGGCGGCTCACCCTGCTGACCGAAATCGCCGAGCGAGCGCACGATGCCCTCGCCGAAGAACGCGTGCCAGGCGCGATTGACCGCCACGCGCGCCGTCAGCGGGTTGTCGGCGGATGCGATCCAGCGGGCGAGTCCCAGCCGGTTGCGCGGCAGCTCCGGCGGGAACGGCGCCACGGCGGCAATGGCGCCGGGCTCGACCCGTTCCCTGGTCTGCAGGTACTCGCCGCGGTGACGGCGATGGGTGACGCGCGGATTCGCCGCCTCGCGCTCACGCAGCGCCAGCGTGGTCGTGCGCCGTTGCGTCCCAGTCGCCTCGGCCATCGCGGTCCGGGCCGAGGCGAGTTCCGGCGCAGTGCGCAGGAAGTGCTGCCACAGGATGCCGTGGGCCACGTCATCGGCCGGAATGCGAAGGAGCGCCTGTTCCACTTCGTCCGGGTGGCTGCTCGCCTCGGCACCGTCTGGCCGCGTGGTGGTCGCGATCCGGAAACGTCCGAGCGAACAGGCATAGTGGCGACCGAACGACAGGCGCAGGCGCAGTTGCTGCACGGCGCCGAGCGGCTCGGACAACACGAACACCGCCTGGTGGCGTTGCCCAGGCCGGTTCGCGGTCGACCAACCGGTCTGCGGATCGCCATCGATGGCCAGCGCGGCGCTGGCGGCACTGCCGAACGCATTGGCCGCGTGACTGTGGCTGGCCCGCACCAATCCGATTTTCCTGCCGTCGGCAAACAACTCGAACTCGCCGAGGAAGAAATCGCCCTTGGGGCCCTCGTAATAACCGAGCCCCGGCCCGCCACCGGGCAGCCGTTCGTCGGGCAACGCCTCGAGCCGGATTGCGGTGGTGCCCGGCGGCGGGGCCGCGAACGTCAGTTCGTAGGTGTCGGTCTTGGTGATGTCGCCGCTCGCATACACCGAGTCGTCGGTCTGCACGGTCAACAGCGGCAGGTTCGAAGTGGCCGTCTGCGGTCGCCATGCGGTCCAATCGGCGGCCGTCGCGGCCTGCTGCCGGCGCCAACTGGCGAACGCGCGTTCGCAGGCCGCCCGAGGCGAGGCGCCGGCCGCCAACGCGCCGATCGACAATCGGACGCAGCCCAGCGTATGCCTGCCGCCGAAGTCCTGATGCAGGCTGACGCGGAAGCGCGTGCCGCCCGGATGCTTCACCGGGGCCGCAAACAGGAACGTGGCCACGTGCGGCGCGTGGAAGCGGGCGTCGCCGGTGTCGACCGCCCAACCGTGCGCCGGGTCATCGTCGAGGCAGGTGGCGATGCCGAACCCGCGCTGCTCGACATCGGCGTGGCCGGTGGCGATCGGCACCGGCGCCATCGCCTCCGGCGCGGCGAGCGGCGCCGCTTCGATGCCGATCCGGCTCAGCACGAAGTTGCCGTTCGGCGCGTGACCGGGCCCGCCCTGCGGCAGACTCGCGTCGGTGAGCACGTCCAGACGCAGTGCACCGATGTCGTCGAGGTCGCTGTCGAAGGTGATGACATAGGCCTCACGGTCGACCGTGGGCGCAGCGAACGCGATCGCGCCGCCGCCGCGCACGATCGCCGGTCCACTGGCCGCCGTGGCCCGCGGCAAGCGCACCGGCTCCCAGACCGCCGGCGCCAACGGATAGCGGTCGGGCAGCGCCGCCAGCAGTTGCGCCGCGCGTTCTTGCGCCCTGGCCGTCGCCGCCGCCGCGGCGGCATCCGGCAACACGAACTCGACGTCGTCGGCGTTGTCCATGCACGCCATCACCGCGTAGTACTCGCGCTGCGTGATCGGATCGAACTTGTGCGTGTGGCATTGCGCACAGCCGAGCGACAGCCCGAGCCACGTGGTCCCGGTCGTCGCCACGCGATCGGTCAGCGCATGGAAGCGGAACTCGAGCGGATCGATGCCGCCCTCCTCGTTGAGCATGGTGTTGCGATGGAACCCGGTCGCCACGATCTGTTCGGGCGTCGCGTCGGGCAGCATGTCACCGGCGAGTTGCTCGATGGTGAACTGGTCGAACGGCTGATCGGCATTCAGCGCGCGCACCACCTGATCGCGCCAGGGCCAGATCGAGCGTTCGCGGTCCTTCTCGTAGCCGTTGCTGTCGGCGTAGCGCGCGAGGTCGAGGATCCGGCGGGCCTGGTGCTCGCCGTACTGCGGCATCGCCAGCAAGCCGTCGATCAGCCGTTCCCACGCGTCGGGAGCGGCGTCGTCGACGAACGCCTGCGCCGCTGCCGGGGTCGGCGGCAGCCCGATCAGGTCGAGATACGCCCGGCGCACGAGCGTCCAGCGATCGGCATCCGGACGCGGCCGCAGGCCATGCTGCTCGAGCCGCGCGAGCACGAACCGATCGATCTGATTGCGTGGCCACGCCGCATCCCGCACGACGGGAACCGGCGGTTCCGCCGGCTTCACGAACGCCCAGTGCGGCGGATACTCGGCGCCATGGCGGATCCACTGCACCAGCAGTTCGCGCGCGCCTTCGGGCAGCGGCTTGTTGGCGCCGGGTGGCGGCATCATCGTGTCGGCGTCGTGCGCCGTGATGCGACGGACGAGCTCACTCGCTTCGGGATCGCCGGGCACGATCGCCGGACGACCGGACTCCGCCGGCTGCAGCGCCGTGTCGCGCTGGTCCAGCCGCAATCCTGCCTTGCGGATGGCGTCGTCGGGACCGTGGCACGGGTAGCAGTGGTTGGCCAGGATCGGACGCACCTGCTGCTGGAAGTCGGGCGCCTGCTGGGCGGTCGCGACCGCGGTCAGCAGCAGCGCGGTGACGTTCGGGGTCGAGACCATGACGTCAGTTGGCCAATGGGAATCGCCGGGCACCGGCGACCTCGCGCGACGCGTCCTCGGCGAAGGCAACAACGATCGGGACGGTGAACGGGAGTGCCGCACGCATCGCGGCAGTCTCGGCGACCGCCGGCCGGCTGGCAATGTGGTCGCGGACCGGGGACCCCGGCGACGCCTGGATCTCCTTGCAGGCGGGCGACTCCCCGCTCAGAACACCTGTTCTACTCCAGCCGGCTGAACTCGCCGACCGGCGGCGTCGAACTGCACGGTCGCGCACACGGCAGCGCAGCCGTGCTGGTCACGAACACCCCCGGGCCGCCTCGGCCCCACGTTCCACGCCGCCCTTGCCTTCCTTCGTGCCGCAGACGATCCTGCGTGCCGTGCGTCGTCAGCCTCCCTCCCGACGCGGCTACCATGGCGCCGCAGTCCTGCTCGTGACCCTGGTCGCCTGCGACCGACGGCCCGCCGCGGATCCCGCCCATCGCGAAATCCCGAGCCGTCGGCACCACCCATGCGCACGTTGCTGATCCTCGTCGGCACCGGCCAGATCGTGCTGGTGATCGGCAGTCTGTGGTTGCCGCGCGTGCTGCGGTGGCCGCAGCAACTCAGCCGGCTCGAACCGCTGACCCGCCGGATCTTCTGGGTCTATGCCGGCTACATCCTGGCGACCAACCTGTGCCTCGGAAGCCTGTCGGTGGCAGCCCCCGAACTGTTGCTGACGCGAACTCCGCTCGCGCGTCTGGTTGCCGGCTACGCCGCTGGCTACTGGGGCGTGCGGCTGATCCTGCAGTTCGTTTGGTTCCGCAAGGCGGCGCCCAAGGGGCTCGGCTACGCCCTCGCCGACGGCGCCGTCACGATCGGCTTCGCCGCTTGCACGATGGTCTACGGCGCCCTCGCTCTCGATCGTTGGTGACCGCATTGCTGGCATCGGCCTGGTCGCTGTTGCTCGTGCTGTTCGCCGCAACCGGCTGGCTGGTCGCCGACGCCACTCCCATCGTGCGCATGTTCGCGCTCGTCGGCACAGCCCTGTTCGGCCTGAAAGCCGTCGTACTGGTCGCCGCCGCGGCCGATGGTGCGCCGCGGTTGCCGCTGCGGCGCCAGCTGTGTTTCCTGCTCTGGTTCGGCATGAACCCGCGTGTGTTCGCGCGCCGACTGACCCCGGACTCCGCGTGCGCACGGCGCTGGGCGCTGCTGGGGACTCGCTACCTGCTGCTCGGCGTCGCGCTGGTGCCGATCGCGGGGTTGCGGCCCGGTGCCGCCGGCGGCGCCGTCGTGATGGTGGCGCTCAGTTTCGCCGTGCACTTCGGCGTGTTCACGCTGCTGGCCGCCGCGATGCGCGCCGTCGGCTTCCGGGTGCCGCTGCTGTTCGACGCGCCGTGGCGGGCGCAGACCGCGGCGGAGTTCTGGTCCGTGCGGTGGAACCACGGCTTCACCGAGATGACGGCGCTGGCGGTACAACGGCCCCTGGCACGCAGGATCGGGCGCGATCGGGCGCTGCTGGTGTCGTTCCTGGTCAGCGGCTTGTTGCACGAAGTGGTGCTGTCGTGGCCGGTGTACGCCGGCTGGGGTCTGCCGACGCTGTACTTCCTGGTGCAAGGTCTCGGCGTGCTCTGGCAACGAGAACGGCAGCACCGACTCGTCACCCTGGCCCTCATCGTGTTGCCGTTGCCGCTGCTGTTCCACCCGTGGTTCGTCGCCGGCGTCGCGACGCCGATTGCCGCGGCATTCGGCTCGTGAGTGCCATGCGCATCCGCCAGGTGGATGGACAACCAACGACCAACCCGATCATGGCGTGCACCCCGGGCAGCCGGTACCATCGCCGCGGGTGCGCACACTTCGCGCGCCGCCCATTCGGGCGCACCCGCTGCGCTCAACCTCTGCCTGTGAGCCACGACATGTCGAAAGGTCAGACCGCCAAGAAGGATCCCAAACGCAAGCCCACCAAGTCCTTGATGGAGAAGCGCGCCGCGAAGAAGGCGAAGAAGAACGCCAAGGCCTGAGCCGACGCCGCCGGCAGCGGCTGCCGGCAGAATGAACGGTTGTTCAGCCGCATTTCAGTCGCGGTTCAGACGCGGCGGTCATGATGCGGTCTGGTTCCCGCGCGGCAGCCCCGCACCGCACCTCGTCCGACACCAAGGCTGCCGCACGACGACCAGTTCCTCGCGCACGCAAAGAGCAATCACGGAGCCAGCCCATGCCGATCGGAATCCCGACCATCGTTGCCACTCGCATGGCCAATGTGCGGGCGGCATTCCAATGCCAGCGGCACGCGCGGCGTTACCGCGGCCTATGGCTGTTCCATTGTGAATTCCGCCAGCCAGAGGCGGCCGCGAACGCGCGCATCCTGATGCTGGATGCGCTACGCGCCGCCTGTCACGAGTGGCGGTTGGCCCTTGGACTCGGCGGCCCGCCGGGTCCGCGCCGGATGTTGTCGTTTCCCGGCATGATGCTGGTGGTGCCCGTCGCGCGGCGGCTCACCCTCGCGCGCTGGTGAAGCCCCACGTCGTTGGCGCGGCGGGCCAGGCGATTCCCAGGGCAACGCGCCGCGGCCGACGCGCGCACTGCAGTTGCGCCTGAACCTGCGACCAGCAGTTCAGCGCCTCTTCGAACAGGCTGTGCTCGATGCAGAACAGCCAGAGGCGCCGATGCTGCCGCGCCACCGCTGCAACCAAAACGCCTCGCGCCCCGCGTCGACAGGTTCGGGACTCGTCGCCGTCCTGGGCGAGATCATGCCTGACGAACCGCGGCGAGCAGCCCCGCGACCGGCGTCAGGTCCGCGACAGACGACCCCTGGCGGCCAGCAGGCCGACCAGCATCGCCAGCAGGCAGGCGGCCATCACCAGCCAGGCGGCTACCGCCAAGCTGCCCAGAGCCCCAGAACCAACCCAACCAGCGAGCAGCGCCAGGATCAGGAACACGTACGAACTGCGTGCCATCGCTGTTGGCCTCCTTCGACCCGATGATCGGGTACTGGACATCCTGGTCGAACCACGCGTCCCGGCGTCGACCGCGGTGATCGCAACGCGACTCATGGTCACCGCGACCGGTCACGCCATCATCGCCAGCCGCCGGCCGACGACCCGGTCCCGTCGGCGCTCGCTCTGCAGCGCACCCACCGCCAGCGCCCCCGCCGGCCCGCAACCAGGGCATCGCTCGACGTGGCGATCGACCCGCGGCGCCGGCACCCGTTCGGGTTTCCGCCGCGCTGCGTTCGCGGTGCGGCGTCGGTTGCGCGTCGGTTCTCCGGGGCTGCCTGGGAGCGAGCGCGCGACCTGTGACTTCGGATGCATCGTGATTCATGACCGGACTGCCTGCCGCCATGGGGCGGCGTGCACTGCCCCGCAAGTGTGCCCGGACCGTATGACAGGGAGTTGAAATCGACATGAAGCCGCGTTCATCCGCAACGTCCGGCGCAGCGTCGGTCCGATTCGGTGAATCGCCGGACCGGTCCTCCCGCGGACGGATAGGATCCACGACTCCGCGACGCTGCATGCGCATCCTTCTCATCGAAGACCGTGCCGGACTGGCTCCGTCGGCAAGAGCCAGCCTGGAGCAGCACGGCTATTGCGTCGCCGTGGCGACCTCGGCCTACGACGGCGGCGAACTCGCCTGCGTGGAGCATCACGACGCGATCATCCTCGACCTTGGGCTGCCGGATGACGGCATCGAACTGTGCCAGAGTCTGCGTCGACAGAAAGTCACCACGCCGCTGCTGATCCTGACCGCGCTGGCCACGACGGCGGACAAGGTCCGCGGACTCGACGCCGGCGCCGACGACTACCTGACCAAGCCGTTCCAACTCGACGAACTGCTGGCGCGGTTGCGCAGTCTGCTGCGCCGTTCCCAGGCGACCGAGGGCGCCAGACTGCGCATCGGCGACCTGGTGATGGATCTGCACCAGCGCCGGGTCACCCAGAACGGTGCGGCGATCAAGCTGTCGGCCAAGGAGTTTGCGCTGCTCGAGTTCATGATGCGGCACCCGCGGCGACTGCTGAGCCGGACGATGATCAGCGAGAGCGTCTGGGACATGAACCACGAACCCGGCAGCAACGTCATCGACGTCTACGTGTCGGCCCTGCGGCGCAAGATCGACCACGGCACGTGCGCGCCGTACATCGAGACCGTGATCGGCAGCGGCTACCGTTTTGCGGACGACCTGGCTCCCACCACGGCACCGATCGCGGCCTCGATCCCATGACCGCGGTCGCGGCGCTCGCCGCACTTCGATGCCGGTCCGAGCGGCGGTGCCGCGAACTCGAGGAACCTCCGCCACACGGTTGGGCGCCGGGCGCAGCGGGGTCCGCATGAGCGGCGGCTGGCGCACCGAAGTCGACACGATGGGCGCCATGCGGGTGCCGGAAACCGCGCTGTGGGGTGCACAAACCGCGCGCGCCATCGCCAACTTCCAGATCAGCGGCAACCCGCTGCCCGGCTGCCTGATTGCTGCGCTCGGTGCCATCAAGGCGGCCGCGGCAATCGCCAACGAACGCGCAGCGCAGCTGGATCCGACCCTGGCCCGGGCGATCGCCGCGGCAGCGCAAGAAGTGGCCGATGGCCGGCACGACCAGCAGTTCCCGATCGATCTGTTCCAGACCGGCAGCGGCACCAGTTCCAACATGAACGCGAACGAGGTGATCGCCAACCGTGCCATCCAGCTGCTTGGTGGCGCACCCGGCAGCCGCGCCGTGCATCCGAACGACCACGTGAATCTCGGCCAATCGAGCAACGACGTGTTCCCCTCGGCCGTGCATCTCGCCCTGCTCGACTGCGGCACCCGGCGGCTGCTGCCGGCGATGCAGTCCCTGGCCACGACGCTGCACGATCTTGCCGACCGCACCTTCGATGTGATCAAGACCGGTCGTACGCACCTGATGGACGCGATGCCGATCCGGATGGGCCAGGAATTCCGCGGCTGGGCCCAGCAGCTCGAACTCGGCGGCCAACGCATTGCGCAGGCCCTCGATGGACTCCGCGCCTTGCCGATCGGCGGCACCGCGGTCGGGACCGGAGTCAATGCCTCGCCCGGCTTCGGCGCCGCGGTCTGCGAACTGCTCACCAGCCACACCGGTCTGGCGGTCCACGAGACGACGATGCACTTCCAGGCCCAGTCGTCGCTCGATGCCATCGTCCAGGTCAGTGGCGCGATGCGCACGGCGGCGACGGCGCTGTTCAAGGTCACCAACGACATCCGCTGGCTTGCGAGCTCTGCGTTCGGCGAACTGCGGTTGCCCGCAATCCAGCCGGGCAGCTCGATCATGCCCACCAAGGTGAACCCGGTCATCTGCGAGGCCGTGCTGATGGCCTGCGCCCAGGTGCTCGGCAACGACACCGTCGTGGCGTTCGGCAACACCCAGGGACAGTTCGAGCTCGCCTCGATGACTCCGTTGCTGGCGCGCAACGGCATCGAATCGGCGCTGCTGCTGGCCGGCGCCTGTTCGGCGTTGCGGGACAAGTGCCTGCTGGCGATGACCGTCGGTGACATCGCCACTGGACAGCTGGAGCGGAGTCCGATCCTAGCCACCGCTCTGACTCCGGCGGTCGGCTATGACATCGCCGCGGCCATCGCGGCGGCGGTGGCAGCCACCGGTCGCAGCACGCCCGAAGTGGCCCGCGAGATCGCCGGCATCGACATGCCGACGTTGCAGACCATGCTCGACCCGGTCCGACTGTGCGGCGAACGCGGGCGCAACCGCTGACGCGCCTGGTGCCCGGGGCACCGACCGGACCGACGCTCAGCGGACCATGCAGCCCAGCTCCGGAGCCCACGACCGCAGCCGCAGACACCGCCACACCTGACGTGGACTCAGCGACTTCGTGCCGGGCTCCTGCAGTTCGGCGATCCCGGCCATCGCCTCGGGCAGCCGGTAGAACCGCCGGCCCCACCGGTGATGCGTCGTCGCGCGGCGCTGCCGCCCTTCACCTCTGGGGCGGCGCCGCGTGGGCGATGGGCGCGCCGCTTCGACTCACGGTCGAAACGGTCCCGGATGCGCACCGTCGAGCTCGTTCCCGGTGGCACGACGGCCCTTCCGCTGAAGGCGGCAGCCTCGCTCCACGCCGCCCTTGCCTTCCTTCGTGCCGCTGACGATCGTGCGGGCCATGCATCGCCAGTCCCATGTTCGCCACCGCCGCCGCGCCGGCCTGGCGGCTGTGCTGATGGCCCTCGTCGCTTGCGAGCGCCAGCCGGCCGCGGACCCCCACAATCGCGAGATCCCCTGGGCCTACGGACCGACCGCCAACCTGGCCACCGAGGTGCATCTGCGAGGCACCGGCAAGGAAGGCGGGGTCGCGATGGCCAACGGCTGGACCTGCCGGGTGGAGGACGGCAAACGGCTGATCGTGACGGCTCGTCAGATCGCGCCGTCCCACCCACTGCTCGGCCAGGTGGTCCTTGGCGTCAAGCTGTTCGACAAGTCCGGCCAGGACATCAAGTCGTTCGAATCACCGCCGATCCGCAAGGACAGCGCGACCTTCCACTTCGAACTGACGCCCGAAGTGGCGGCGCGCCTGTGGGACGTCATCCTCTGGTATCGCAAGCCGTGACGGCGGACGAGGCTCGGCGATGACGACCCTGGCCAGGCACCCGGGGCCCCGACACGGTTTCGCCTCTGGACAAGCTGGCAGGCCGGACCCGCTCCGCCTATTGACAAAAGTTGTTGTCAAGCGTTCGATGTGCCCGTGCTCGACGTCGAAGTCATCGAAGACCCGACCACCGCGTCGGTCGCGCTCGATCCAGCGCGCGCCCGCCTGCTGGCCGAACTCGGTTCACCCGCCAGCGCCGCCGCGCTGGCCGAACGACTCGGCCTCCCGCGCCAGAAGGTCAACTACCACCTGCGCGAACTCGAGCGCTGCGGGCTCGTCCGTGAAGCGGAGACGCGCAAATGGGGCGGCATCACCGAACGACGGATGGTGGCGACCGCGGGTTCGTACCTCGTCTCGCCAACCGCGCTCGGTCCGGCCGCCGCGGACCCGGGGCGCACCCGCGATCGGCTTTCGGCCGGCTACCTGATCGCGCTCGCCGCGCGCGCCGTTGCCGAAGTCGGCCAGCTGCTGCGCCGCGCCACCGGCAGCCAGCAGCGCCTGGCGACCCTGTCGATCGACACCGAAATCCGCTTCCGCAGCGCCGCCGAGCGAGCAGCCTTCAGTCAGGAACTCGCCGCCGGCATCACCGCCCTCGCGGCTCGTTACCACGATCCCTCATCCCGCGGCGGCCGGCTGCACCGACTCGTCGCCGTGGCGCACCCGATCGCCGAGACCCGCGAAATCTCCGTTCCCCCCACCCAACCATGAGCATCCAACGCGATCCCGACGGCCGCCGCAGCGTCCGTGTCGAAGTCGAAGTCCCCGGCACTCCCGAACAGGTCTGGCAGGCGATCGCCACCGGCCCCGGCATCTCCGCGTGGTTCGTGCCGACGACGGCCGACGCGCACCAGGGCGGCGAAATGGTCTGCGACTTCGGCAACGGCATGGTGTCGACGGCGAAGATCACCGCCTTCGAGCCGCCGTTCCGCTTCGCCGCGGAGAGTCCCGGCTGGGGGCCCGGCATGCCGCCGATCGCAACCGAGTGGACGGTGGAGGCCCGACGCGGCGGCACCTGCGTCGTGCGGGTGGTGCACAGCCTGTTCGCCAGCACCGATGACTGGGACGATCAGCTCACCGGTACCGAGTCGGGCTGGCCGTCGTTCTTCCGCGTCCTGGCTCGTTACCTGCGGCAGTTCGCCGGTCAACCGAGTGCCACGGTGCAAGCCACCGCGATGACCACGGCACCGTTCGCGAACGCGTGGTCGGTGTTGACGCAGGCGATGTTCCGCGACACGCCGACGCCAGGGCAGCGGCTGACGGCCGCGATCGCTCCGGGCGTCACGCTGGCCGGCGCAGTCGCGCATGTCGACGACCTCGGTCACGGGCACAATGTGCACGTTGCGCTCGAGCAACCGATCGCCGGCACGCTGGTCGCAGGCGCGTACGCGTGCGGCGGCACGATGGTGCAGATGTCGGTGTATCTGTATGGCGGCAAGGCCGAGTCGGGAGCCACCGCCGTCCGGCAGCAGCTGTCGACCTGGCTCGGCTCGCTGTTCCCGGCGTCGGCGACGCCCAGCAGCGACGGTGCGTAGTCGCCACACGAGCCACGGATCAGCCCGGCACCCGCAGCGCGCGCGGCAGCCATCTGGATCGGGCATGGGACTCCTTGTGGCGGCAAGGCCGCGAATGCCCGATCCACGCGGTCGCCGGCGGTCATCGGACCGTTTGGCGCGGACAGCGCCGTGCCGCACCGTCTACGATGCGCCGGTGAAAACCACCTGGGAGTACACCAGTCTCCAGATCGAGGCCCACGGCTGGCTCGGCGGCAAGCTCGACGCCTCGCACTTCGATGCCAGGCTCAATGAGCTCGGCCGCGACGGCTGGGAACTCGTCAACGTGTTCGACACCAACCAGGCCCAAGGCGCCACGCGCATGGTCATCGCCGTGTTCAAGCGACCAAGGTGAGCCACGACGGCTCGGCCGCATGACCGCATCGGCGCCTTGCCGAGGTCACTTCACGCCAGCAGTTGCGGGATCACCCGCCCATGCACGTCGGTCAGCCGCCGGTCGATGCCGTCGTGTCGGAACGTCAACCGTTCGTGGTCGATGCCCAGCAGATGCAGGATCGTCGCGTGCAGATCATGCCCCGTGGTGTAGCGCCCGCGCTCGAGCGGCTTGTAGCCGAACGCATCGCTGCTGCCGTGGGCGATCCCACCGCGGATGCCGCCGCCGCACAGCCAATTGGTGAACACGAACGGATTGTGATCGCGCCCCTTGCCGCCCTGTGAACTCGGCAGCCGGCCGAACTCGGTGGTCCACAGCACGATGGTGTCGTCGAGCAGACCACGCCGTTTCAGATCGGTCAGGAACGCCGCCGCCCCGCGCGCCATCCCGCGGGCCAGCGGTCCGTGATCGCGCGCGACGTCTTCGTGGGAATCCCAATTGCGGCGCGGAAACCCATTGTCGTTGCCGCTCCAGATCTGCACGAACCGCACATCGCGCTCCAGCAGACGCCGCGCGAACAGGCAGCGGCGGGCAAAATGATCGGTCTCCTCCGCGGCGGAGATCTCCGCCGGCCATTGCGGCGGCACCCGGTCGATGCCGTAGTGCGCCAGCACGTGGTCGGGTTCGTCGCCCAGATCCAGCACGTCGGGTGCCACCACCTGCATGCGGGCGGCGAGTTCGTAGCTGCGGATGCGCGCGAGCAGACGTTCGTCGCCGTGCCGGGCGGCCGCATGTTCGCGATCGAGCCGCGCCTGCAGTTCTGCCCCGGCGGCCTCGCCGCTGGCCGTCAGGAAGTCGCCGGCCCTGCCCGCGTGCAGATGCGCGATGGGCTCACGGGCACCGGGCCGGATCACGGTGCCCTGGTGTCGCGCCGACAGGAACGCGCTGTCCCAGTTCTTGCTGCCATTCGACGGCAGCCCGCGATGGTCGGGCAACACCACGAACGTCGGCAGGTCGTCATCCAGGCTGCCGAGTCCGTAGCTGATCCAGGCCCCCATGCCCGGGAACCCAGGACGCAGGAAGCCCGTGGTCTGCAGCAGGGTCGCCTGGCTGTGCACGCCGGAACGGCCAACCATGTCGTGCACGAACGCGATGTCGTCGACCATCACGGCGAGGTCGGCGACGACGTCGGCCAGCAGCCGGCCACACTGCCCATGGCGGCGGAACGGCCAGACCGGCGGCAGCCACGGTCCGAGCCCATCCTGGAACGCCTCGACCGGCTCACCGAAGTCGGCGGGTTGTCCGGCGCGGGCGATCAGTTCGGGCTTGCAGTCGAACAGGTCGAGATGGCTGGCGCCACCGGCCATGAACATCTGCACGACGCGGCGTGCCCGCGGCGTCCGCGGCGGTTGCACCGGATCCTGCGCCAGCAGGCCCTGGCGCTGCAGCAGCGCGGCCAGCGCGACGCCGCCCAGGCCGCCGCCACTGCGCCACAACCATTCGCGTCGGGTCGCGTTCATGGTCAATCGACGAAGCTGAACTCGGCCAGGTTGAACAGCAGGCGACAGGTGGACGGCAGGCCGTGGCTTGCCGCGTACGCGGTCAGCAGGTCCAGTTCGGTATCGCGGGCCGAACGACTCAGCGAGAACCGGACCGCCAACGCCACCTGTTCGCGAACGGTGCCCCCGGCCGCGGCGACGCGCGCGGCCAGATGTCGGCTCATGGTCAGCGCCAGACCATCATTGCGCAGCGCCAGCGCCTGCAGCGGCGTCTGCGATTGGTTGCGTTTGTCGACCAGCAATGACGGGTCGGCGCAATCGAGCGCCGCGAGGAACGGCTGCTGCTGCGACCGCACGACGAAGCGCCAGATCGAACGGCGATGCGTGGCCGGATCGTCCGGATCGGCACGGTCGTACTCGTAGTGCGGCGAGTGCTCGGGTCGGGAGATCACGAAGTCCTGGAAGCCGGGGCCGCCCATGCGCAGATCCAGTCGGCCGGCAGCCGCGAGCAGGCTGTCGCGCACGGCTTCCGCCTCGAGCTTCTTCCTGGGCATGCGCCACAACAACACGTTGTCGGCGTCGATCGCCGCCGCGTGCGCATCGTGGTCCGAGGACTGTCGCCAAGCGGCGCTGGTGACGATCAGCCGATGGAGCCGCCGCCACGAGCCGCCCTGGTCGCGGAACCACCGTGTGAGCCATTCGAGCAATTCCGGATGCGAGGGCGGCTGGCCCATGCGACCGAAGTCGTTGGCGGTGTCGACGAGACCGCGGCCGAAGTGCCAGGCCCAGATGCGATTGACGATGCTGCGCCAGATCAAGGGGTTCGTCGGCTCGCACAGCCAGCGCGCCAACGCCGCCCGCCGTTCGCTTTCGGGGGCTTCGACCGGCAGGTCGAAGACGCTCGGCGCGAACGTCAGTGCCGACAAGGCGCCGGGACCGACCTCGGGGCCCGGGCGCGTGACCTCACCGCGAAGCAGCACGTGGATCGGTCGCGGCCGGCCGCCATTGGCGCCGGTACCGGCAAAGGCACCGCTGCCGTGGTGCACGGTGCCGGCATGGACCAGGCGCGGTGCCGGCAAAGTCGCCAGTTCCTGCGTGGTCGCGGCCAGGCGCGTGGTGAGATCCTGGCGCTCTGCCTGCGTCGCGGCATCCGTGTGGACTGCCAGCAGTTCTTGGCGGCGCGTGCGCCACTGCGGCAGGTCCTTGTCCATCGCCAAGAACACGCCATCGACGAGGTTGGCGGCGCGCCAACGCGGCGGGGCTTCGATCGAATCGAGCGCTGCGACCGGCCGGTTGCGGGCGATGTCGGTACCGGCGGCATCCAACACGAGAAGCTCGGCCAGCGCGAACATGTAGTCGTTCTGCCGCGGTGCCAGGCGGGTCGCGGTGACCCGCACCTGACGCGCGCGAATGCCGGGTACCGCGAACGTGAACGGATCGACGCTCTGCACGGGGCCGCCAGGTGGCGTGATCGTGTGCACGATCGACGCGTCGCCGGCGAGCAGGTCGATGCGCAAGGCCGGCGGGAAGCCGAAACCGGCGCCGATGCCGGCGAAGTCGTCGTGGCAGGGCGCCAAGACGATCGTGTGGATCGCGATCTCGGCACCGAGGTCGACCTGCACCCACTTGGCCGCGTCGTCGCTCGGCGAAATCGCACTGTGGAAACCGAACTCGGGACGCTCCTTGGCGGCGCGTTCGCCATCGGCAATGCGGCGGTCGAGATCGACGAGTTCCGGTCCGGCGGCGGCCGCGACCCGTCGCTCGATGGCGGCGAGTCCGCCGTGCAGTTCGCGCTGGCGCGCCTGCAGCTCGAGGCGGCGACGGGTCACGGCCGCATCGGCGTCGAACGCGCGGTCAGCGCGATCGAGGGCCGCGAACACCGCCTGCAGGCGGTAGTAATCGGTCTGCGGGATCGGATCGAACTTGTGGTCGTGGCACTGGGCGCAATGCACCGTCAGCGAGCAGAACGCGGTCATCGTGGTCGCGACCATGTCGTCGCGATCGAGGTGCCGGGCGATCTTGCCGTCGATCTTCGACTCCGGCACCTCGGCGTGACCGATCAGGTCCCACGGGCCGGCGGCCAGGAACCCGAGGGCGCGCACCTCGCTGCCGTTCTCGCCGAGCACATCGCCCGCGATCTGCGCCGTGACGAATCGCGCATGCGGCATGTCCTGATGCAACGCCTCGACCACCCAGTCGCGATAGGGCCAGGCGTTCGGACGCGGCTGGTCCTTGTCATAGCCATGGGTGTCGGCGTAATGCACGACATCGAGCCAATGCCGCGCCTGGCGTTCGGCATGGCGCGGCGACGCCAGCAGGCGATCGACGAGGTGTTCGTAGGCGGCTGGATCCGGGTCGTTGGCAAAGGCCTCGACGGCCTCGAAGTCCGGCGGCAGCCCGGTGAGCTCGAACCACAGGCGGCGGGCCAGCGTCCGCCGACCGGCGGGCGGCGAGCGGCGCAGGCCGCGGGCGGCACGTCGGGCGTCCAGGAAGGCATCGATCGGGTTCGTCCCTGCCGGTGCAGCGGGCAGCGCAGCCGGAGCGAGCGGTTGCAAGGACCACCAGCCCTCGCCAGCGGGTTGCTGGCCTGGCAACGCGCCGGTCGCGGCAGCGACGAGAATCAACGTGCAGCAACGGGTCGCGCGCGACATGGCGAGGAACGAATGCCGAGACGATACCGCCACACCGCGGGCTCGTCAGTTCCGCCGCACGGTCATGTAGAAGTTGCGATCCAATTCGAAGGACGTCAGTTCGCCGTCGATCGCGATCGCAGCCGGCTCATTGGCAACCGTGATCCGCTGCTCCTTGCCGTTGATCCGCACCACCACCGGCACGCGCAATCCCGGCACGGCCTGCTCCCACCAGACCTCGACAGCCTTGGCCTTCACCGCGTACACCAGCACCGGGATGTCCGTCGTCCGCAGGTACTGCTGGAAGATGGGCCCGAAATCGAACCCGCACTCGCGACTCATCCAGGCCTCGAACTCACCGGTCTGGACGGTCTTGTGCCAGAACTCCTGATTGAGCCCGCGCAGCACCTTGCGCCATTTCTCATCGTCGCCGAGTACATGCCGCATGGTGTGCAGCAGGTTGCCACCCTTGTAGTACATGTCGCCCGACCCGGTCTTGTTGACCCCATAGGTGCCGATGATCGGCGAGTCGTTCTGGATCAGCGCGCGGCAGCCGATCACGTAGTCCTCCGCCTCCTTTCTGGTGAAGTGGTGCTCGACGAACAGGTTCTCGGCGTAATTGGCGAAACTCTCGTGGATCCACATGTCCGCGGCGTCCTGCATCGAGATGTTGTTGCCCCACCATTCGTGCGCCGACTCATGCACGATGATGAAGTCGAACTTCATTCCGACGCCGGTCCTGCTGAGGTCGGTGCCGCGGTAGCCGTTCTGGAAGCCGTTGCCGTAGGTCACCGAACTCTGATGCTCCATGCCGAGATAGGGCACGACGACGAGCTTGTAGCCGTCCTCGTAGAACGGGTACTTGCCGAACCAGTGCTCGAACGCGGCGAGCGTTCGCGGCACTTCCAGGAACTGCTTCTTCGCCTGCTCCTGCTGGTGGTCGAGCACCCAGTACTGCAGATCCAGCGTGCCGCCCTCGCCAGCGTACGTGCCGTCGATCGCCACGTAATGACCGATGTTGAGGTTGACGCCGTAATTGTTGATCGGATTGGTGACGCGCCAGTGGAACGTCCGGGTCTTGTTCTCGGCATCCGCGGTCGTCGCGATCAGCCGGCCGTTCGCGACCGCGGTCAGCGCCTCCGGCACGGTGAAGCGCAGGTCCATGCCGCGATCCGGCTCGTCATAGCCGTGATCCTTGTTGGGCCACCAGATGCTCGCGCCGATGCCCTGGCACGTCGTCGCGATGAACGGACGGCCCTGCTCATCCTTCTTCCACGACAGTCCCCCACTCCACGGCGGCCGCGTGCTCTCGCGCGGTCGACCCTCGTAGGCGACCTCGACCTGGTCCTCGACGCCGGCGACGAAGGCGCTCGGGAACTGCAGCCAGTGGACATTGCCTTCGGACTCGACCTTCAGCGCGATCCCCTTGTGCGTGGCCGCCGTGATCGCGAGCGGCGGTTGCAGGTCGATCTGCATGCGGTCGCCGGCCTGCAGCGTCTTGAAGGTGATCCGATTGGTCCCTTGCAGCCGCTTGCGGTCGGGAAACACCTGCACCGCGAGGTCGTAGTGCAGGACGTCCCACCAGGCGCGCTCCTGGCTGACCGAACCACGCAGGCGATCCTGGCGCGCACGCCCGTCGGCCGCTGGTTCCTGCTGCGCCGGGCACGACACGACCACTGTGAGGGCGAACACGAGGACCGACGGCGCCGTCTTGCGGGGAGCGAACATGGCGGGATGGTAGACGCCGGAATGCCAGGATGTTCACTGCGATCCGCACGCCAGAAGTCATTCGCAGCACGACGACCCGCTCGGTTCGGGGCGGAACACGGATTTCGCTCGCAAGCAACTTGCATACCCTCCGCGACCCCCAAGGGACAGGTCCCACCGACGGCGCGAATCGACGGCCGGCCGACGGCCGGTGTCGTCGAGGCGATGGTGCGCGCGCGGTCGGCGATCAAACATCCATCGAAACCGCGTGTATCCGGCGCCAAGCGGAAATCCGGCGGCCGACTCCTGCGGACTAGCCGGTGGTCGGCCCCGGCAACCGGCGCTGCAGCCAAGCACGCGCAAACCGCCAGTCGGCCTTCACCGTGGTCGGTCCGACGCCGAGCGCGATGCCCACTTCCTCGATCGACATGCCGCCGAACACCCGCAGCTCCACGACCCGCGCCGGCCGCGGGTTCTCGAGCGCGAACTGTTCCAGCGTGTCGTGCAGCGTCACGATGTCGCCGGTCTGCGTCTCGATGTGGGCGATGCACGCATCGAGCGGCAACGCTTTCGCGTCACCGCCGCGCTTTTGTGCGCGGCGATCGCGCGCATGATTGATCAGCACCTGCCGCATCGCCCGGGCCGCGACCGCGAGGAAGTGGATGCGGTCGTGGAAACCGCCGCCACCCTCAGCGGCGTTCGCGATCTTCAGCCAGGCCTCGTGCACCAGCGCCGTCGGCTGCAGCGTGTGGCCCGGTGTGCCTTCGCGCAGCAGGCGACCCGCGATACCGCGCAGTTCGGCATACACCAGCGGCATCAGTTCGTTCGCGGCAGCCGCATCGCCTTGCTGCATGCGGGCCAGGAACATCGTGATCGGGGCTGTGAGCGGATCCATGACCAGACCGCTGCATTCTACCGCGAACGACCACGAGAGGTCGTCGACCGCGCAGCCCTGATCAGCGCGGCGCCTTCTGCAGCCGTTCCTGCAGCTGCGTCGCCAGGGTCCTGATCGCGTCGGCCTGTGGCGTGCCGGCGGCACGTTCCTGCATCGCGGCGATGGCACCCGGCACCGCCTCGAACTGCCCGTCCTCGAGCAGCAGACCGGCCAGCAACCTGGCGGCAGCGATGGTCGCCGCATGCGTGCGACCCAGCACCTCGACGCAACGGTCATCGATCGCACGCAGTTCGGCGATGGCCTCCTGGCCGAGCCCGTGTTGGCCGAGCAGATCGGCAAGTTCGACGCGACGCGTCAGCACGAGTTCGTGGAACGGCCCCAGCGCCTCGATCCGGATCGCGACCGACCGCCGGGCCAGCTCCAGATGCTGCGCGCGGTCACCCTGGTCGCGACGGATGCGCGCCAGATCGTAATAGAACCCCGACAGCGTCTTGTCGGCGTCGGGCCGCCGCGCGAGCCGGATGTCGATCGCGCGCTGGTAGAGTCGCGCCGCCTCGTCGAGCTGGCGCTGTTCCCAACGGACCTTGCCGAGATTGGCGATCGCCGTCGCGATCTCCGGCGAATCGGCTCCGTGGATGCGTTCGCCGGTCGCAATCGCGCGTTCGAACGCAACCACCGCGGGATCGACCTGCCCGAGGCGGAGTTGCACGCTGGCCTGGTTCTGCAGCAGAGCGGGCACTTCCGGATGATCCTCGCCGAACACGTGGATCCAGGCGTGCACCACCTGCTCCATCAGCGTTCCCGCGCGCGCGAACTCGCCCTGGCCGAACAACACCGCCGCCAGCGTATTCAGCGCCGTCAGCGTCTCTTCCGCCTGCGGCCCGTACTGGCTGGCCAACTCTTCCGCCGCCTGCTGCGCCAACCGCTGCGCCTCGGCGAAGTCCCGCATGGCGATCAGCTCGCCGGCAATGCTGACGCGCAGCAGCGCGGCACCGGTGCCAGCAGCCAACGTCGGGTCTTCATCGCTGGTCCGCAGCGCGTCGCGCCAGATGGACAGCGCCTCGGCCTGTCGACCGGTCCTGGCGAGCACCTGCCCCCGCAGGATGTCCAGGTCCTCGCGTTGCGCTGCGGTCAGCTGCTCGCGACGAGGAGCCCATTCCTCGAATACCTCGTTCGCGCCGGCCGCATCGCCCTGTTTCCAGCGCGTCTGCGCCAGTAGCAGCGACGCTTCGAAGTACTCGTCGCCGCCCGCTGCCCGCCAGGACTCGCGCACCCGCTCGAGCTGGGTTTCGGCTGCGGCGTGTTCGCCACGGCCGTGCAGTGCACGCCCCAGCGCCAGCCGAACGGCCCGTTCGGTCTCCGGGGCCTCGCGGAACCGCGACTCCAATTGCGCGATCGCCGTCGCCAGCCGCGCCGACAGCGACTGATGCCGCGTCTGCGGGTTCTGCGATGGGTCCGACGAGCCGAGCACCTCGCCGAGCACGGACAGCACATCGGCCTTCAGTTGTTCCGCGCGTCGCGCCGCTACTTCCTTGCGTTCGGCCTCGCGGCGCGCGTCCGCTTCCTGCTGGCGCGCCAGGTCGACCCTGGCAGTCGCCTGCATGCTGGCGACCAGCGCCAGCACCAGACCGGTGAACACGGCGACGATGGCGGTCAGCGCGAGCCCGTGCCGCTGCACGAAACGCGTCAGCCGATACGCCGTGGTCGCCGGTCGCGCGCGGATCGGTTCGCGGGCCAGGTGACGACGCAGATCGTCGGCAAACGCCGCCATCGACTCGTAGCGTCGTTCGGGTTCCTTGCGCAGCGCGCAATCGAGGATCGTCTGCAGATCGCCGCGCAGCCGGCGGTCGCGCTGACCGAGCGGCACCGGCTGTTCTTCGGCCAGCCGCCGCAGGCCGGAAGTGATCGAGTCGGTCGTGACGTCGATCGGCAACGCGCCGGCGAGCAGCTGGTAGCCGATCACGCCGAGGCTGTAGACATCGGCGCGCACATCGACCTGGGCCGGATCGCCGGTGCCCTGCTCGGGACTCATGTAGGCCAGCGTGCCGAGCAGCTGGCCGGGCTGTGTCTGCAGCGCCTGCTCGGGATTGCCGTCACGCAAACGCGCGATGCCGAAATCGAGCACCTTGGCGCGCCCGTGCTCGTCGATCAGCACGTTGCCGGGCTTCAGGTCGCGATGGATCAGGCCCCGCTGGTGCGCGTGATGCACCGCATCGGCGATCTCTGCCAGCAGCCGCACGCGTTCGGCGATGCTGCGTTCGCGCTGCTGCGCCCAGACGTGCAGCGGCTCGCCTTGCACCAGCTCCATCGCGAGATATGGCTGTTCGCCAACCGGCGACAAGAACGTGCCGGCGGCGAAGATCTGCGCGATGCCCGGATGCTGCAGGCGACCCAGCGCCTCGGCCTCGAGCGCGAACCGCTGGCGGCCGGAAGTGCCACCGAGCCCCGGCGCCAGCACCTTCAGCGCCACTTCCCGCCGCGGCTGCTGTTGTTCGGCGCGGTAGACGACACCCATGCCGCCACGGCCGAGCACGCCGAGCACCAAGAAAGGGCCGATCTGCTCGGGCCAGTTGTCGTCGTCCTCGGCGATCGTGGCCCGCAGCGCATCGATGCCCGACTCCGCGAGGAACGGCGAGTCGTCGTCGAACGCGAGCAGCGCATCGATCTCGGCGCGCAGTGCGGCGTCGTCACCGCACTGTTGGCGCAGGAACCGCTCCCGGGTTTCGCCGGTCAGTTCGCGAGCGGCCTCGAAGATGCTCTGGGTCGGGGACATGGACGGATTGCATCCTCGCGGGCCTCGAGGCGAGCGGCAAGACGGGCCGCCGCATCCGGCGGCATCGATCAGATGCCGACCGTCATCCAGACGCCGTTCGATGCGATCGCACCGAGCGGATTGGCCCCGGGCACGAACGCCGCGCTCTGCGCCTTCAGCTGCATGCCGGTGAAGCTCAGCGAAGCCGGCACACCGAGCGAATAGACGGCCTGGCCACCTGCCGGCACCAGGCTCGAGATCGACAGCACCTCCGAGTACTGCCGACAACCCGGCATGCCCATCGACCTCAGGTCGATGCCGTTGAAGTAGCCCTGGATGCCGAGCGTCTGGATGCCGAACAGCGTCGTCGCCGGGAAGTTCGTGGTGGTCAGCACCAGCGTGCTGCCGAGCTGCGGCAACGTGCCGGCCAACGTCAGCGCCTGGCCGTTGTAGGCCCCGGTGATGAACGTTCCGGGCAGCGCCGTCGACAGATCCATGTTGCCGAGGTCGAGATTGGGTCCTTGCGCCGCGTAGCCAACCAGTGTCGGCAGACCGGGCAACGGCATCGCTTGCCACACCATGGTGACGTCACCGTTCGATTGATCGAACTGGATCTGCCAGGTGTTGGGCGTCGTGGTGCCGAACGTGTAGACCCCGTTCCAGGTCACGTAGGCGATCTGACCGACGATGTCGTAGTGGATCCGACCCGAGCCCGCCGCAGTCGGGTTGAAGTCGTGCCAGGTACCCCAGCGGGCCCGGGCGCTGCCAAGCCACGCGGCGGCCGTCGGCTGAAAGAGCACCGGGTTGCCGGCGCCAACCGACACGTAGCCATTGGAGCAGACTTCGAGGGTCTGCGAACTGCCGCCCGGGTAGGGCAGTGGTGTGCTCAGCACGAAGTTCAGCACGCTGTCGTCGCCATGTGAGGTCCTGAACGTGTTGCTCGACAGCGGCAGGAAGGTCCCACCCGGCTGGGCCACATAGTGCGTGCCGCGGTTGACCAGCCGCAGGCTGCCGCCGGCCAGATCGAAGGTGCCCGGGGGGAACAACTCGTAGAACGCCTTCGACGCGGTGCCGCAGCCGGCGCCGTGTGGGGCACTCGCGGCCTGGATCGGGCCGACGAAGTCCACTTCCAGGCTGAACTGCCCGCTGGTGGCGGCGCCGACCTGGATGTAGTGGGTGCCTGCCCCGACATAGTACGAGACGCTGGACTGCGTGCCGCAGGCATCGTCGTTGCAGGCAAGCCGTGTCAGGGCGCCACACGAACCCGAACTGAGCTGCAGCCGCGTGTCGAGCGCGGTCTGGCCGCAGGTGCTCACCGTCAGCTGACCAGGCCACTGGGTGATGAACTTGAACCAGACGTCGTTGTTCGCTGCCGAGCCCGAGCACAACCAGTTCGCCAGCGTCGCGGTGGCGCCGTGGCTGGAGAACGGCCCATTGATCCCGGGCACGACCGTGATCGCGCCGGGGCAGTAGTCGTTCGCCGGCCCGGTCAGGAGCGGCGTCGGCAACGAGTGCCGACGGCAGGCCTGGACCAGCGCATCCTCATTGGGCGTGCCGTTGTTCAGCATGCCGTCGTTGTCATCGGCCAAGAACACTTCGAGCACCGCGGCCGGCTGCGTGGTGGCGTTGGCGACAATGGTGCCGAACACGATGTCGTTGGTGAGCTGGACCGCCTGGCTGCGCGAGTTGAGCCGGAGTGCCAGGTCATCGCGCAGCAGCCATGCAAAGCCCATCCACGATTCGCCCTGCTCGTGCGGCGTCGCGCCCGACGGGTACTGGCGGTTGTTGTTGCCGGTGCGGAGCGGGACGCCGTTGCCATGGATGCCGACGCCGATGTCGGGCTGGTCGGTCAGGTACATCGCGACGACGTCGGCCCAGCCCTCGCTCAGCCCGTCGACTTGCGACATGCCGCCGTATTGGTCATCGATCCCGTGCCCCAATTCGTGCGCGATCACCGTTGCAAACGCCGTGTTCAGGCAGCCGTTGCCGGCGGCGTAGAAGTTGATCGTGTTGGCGACGTAGTAGGCGTTGCAGGCGCCGCTGGTCCGGTTCACGGTCGGCGTGATGCCATCGACCGCCGCCATCTGCGGCGAGTTGCCCAGGGTCTGGCGCGCCCATTCATTGGCGCGGTCGACCCACCAGGTGGTGTTCGTGTGCGCGAGCTGGGCCGGCGTCGCAGTTGGGGACAACAGCACCAGGCTGTGGTTGCCGCCGGGATTGACGGTGAACGTGCCGCCGGGCCATGCCGCACCGCTGATCGGGGCGTGATGCCGACCATCGAGTGCGCCGATGGTGATCCCGACCGGGGCCGCAATGTCGATCACGAAACGGCCATTCTGGTCGGTGACCATGGTGCCGACGCCCGGCACGTTCACCTGCAGGCCCGGAACCTGCACGAGGCCGATCGGGCTGTTGGCGTCGAGGCCGAGGCGCGCATAGGCGCTGACCTGCACCGTCGTCGGCACCGGCAACGCCGGCGATGCGGGCGCGGCAGTCGCGACCACCGCCTCACCGCCAGACCCCGCCTTCCCGTGGGTGCAATCCGGGCCGCACTCGTGTTTGTCATTGACGAACTGCAGCACGGCTCCGGTGCGCGCATCGAGGTAGTATCGGCCGATGGTCCCACGACCTTCCCGATCGACGTTGCTGACCGCGACCTCCCAGGCGAGATGGATCGGCGAACGGACGCTCGCGTGCACATCGCCCCAGAGGACGAGGCGCGGCGGCTGCACCGGTGCGGGTTGCGGGGCGACACTGAGGCGGGCGGGCATGGTCGAGAACGCGATCATCGACGCGGTCTGCGAGTTCACCGTCGGGGTGATGTCGAAGTCCTCGGGCACCGCGAACGCCGCGCTGCCGAACATCGCGATGCGACCGTTCATGCTGACGCGCACGTCGGCGCGACCACCGATGACCGGCAGTTCGCGGAAGGTCTGCTCGAACACGAAGGACCACGTGCGGCCCATCCGGCTGCCGATGCGTTCGCGAAAGCTCGAGGTGCCGAGTCCGAGCAGCGCCGCTTCGTCGTGCAGCACGGCCATCGCGTGGCGGCGCGCTTCCTCGAGCGAGCTGCCGCGCCAGTCGGCGATCGGCAGACCCGAACCGAAGATCGCCTGCGGCGTGCCGGTCGCGGCGTTCCAGTGCGCGGCCCAGTCGCCGGGATGGCGCTGCTGGAAGTCGTTCCAGGCGGCCACACGATCCTGCGGTGCGACACCGGTGGTCGCGACGTCGGCGCCGTGCTCGCCAGCGGCGGGCCTGGCTTCGGACTTCTGGGCTGGGGCAAGGGCGGCAAGGGCGGCGAGCGCCGCAACGGTCAAAGGTGTTCGGAAGCGGGAACCAGTAGACATGGCGTGACCAGGGTGGGAGTTCGTGTGGCCGGAAGTCCGGCTGCAAGGCAGAACACGAACCCACCCGAAAGTGGTCGGGGGTTTCTCCGACAATCTGCTCAGGGCCGGCAATCGGCTGCGCCAGTGGGACCGGCACGTGGGCGTGCGGATCATGGTTCCACGGACAGCAGTGATCGCCGGGTCGGTGAACGCGCCCCGGAGCTTGCGCCAGCACCGGCACGACTTCGACCGTGGGCCCGGCCTGTGTGCGGCGGCGGGTCCCTATTTCAACCGCAGGAGCTTGCCTTTGCGCTTGACGATGTTCGCGTGATCCCACTGCACGTCGCGCGACTCCAGGAGCCACGCGGCCAGCTGCGTCACGTCCACCTCGGCCTTCTTCGCATACCGCGCCTCGGCGGCGCGGAAGCTGCCTTCCTTCTGCAGTCCCTTGCTACGGAACGACTGCCCGCTCCAGAACAAGAGCCGCACGCAGTCCTTCAGCTTGCTGTAGCCCACGATCGGATTGCCGTCGAGGAACCACACCGGGTGCGCGTGCCAGACCTTGTTCTCCGCTTCGGGCAGCGTACGCGAGATCTCCTTGGCGAGCAGCGCGCAGATCGCCCGGTCGCTGGCGGCGAGCGCGGCGTGGAATTTCCTGGTGTCGGCAGAGATCACGATCGGGCTTCTGGCGCATGCAGCGCTTCGCCGCAGACTACGCGACGACCCGCGATCTGGGAACGCTGGGGCGCGGGTCTCGCAGGGCCAGGGTTACGCCCATCGGCAGCGGTGCCATTGCCGGTCCTCGCAGCCCCTGAGACTCGTTCCCATGCTTCCCATCGCCCGGGGATCGCGATGAACCGGCCGCCGCGCGCCGGCGCATCGACCACCCTGTTTCTTGTCGCACTGGCCACGGTCCAGGCCGCTGGACAGTCCTGGCAGACGCTCGATTACGCCGTACCGACGACCACGGCCGCCTGGGATGGCACTCGGCAACGCCTGCTGCTGATCGGAGCCGACACTCGCCAACGCCTGTACGAGTGGGATGGCGCACGCGTCCTGGAACGCGTGGGCCAGGCCGGAGAACCGGTGGTGCAACACCTGTTCGTCGACCATGACCCGACGCGCATGCGGGCACTGTCGGCGACCGGTGCAGTTGGCACCTGGAGCGGCTCGGGTTGGACGTGGCAGACTGGTGGCACGCCGACCTGGAGCAACCCGCCAACCTCGATGACCTACGATCCGGCGCGACGACGACTTGTCGTTCACGCCGGCAGCGGCAGCGTCTTCGAGTGGGATGGCTGGAGTTGGCGGCAAGTCCGGACCAACGGCCCGTCGTCGCTGCAGGCAGGCGCCGCATTCGCCTGGGACCCGGTCTCGCGTCGCTGCATCTGCCATGGCGGCGCCAGCACGGCTCATGCCGAGACGTGGGCCTGGGACGGTTTTGCCTGGAGCCAACTGTATGCGAGTGCACCGCCCGGACCGCGCGCTGGCGCCCGCCTTGGTCTCGATCCGACGACACGACGACTGCTGCTGCACGGCGGCAGCACGGTCACGGACACCTGGTCATGGGACGGATCGTCCTGGTCACTGCTGCCGACGACCAACCCGCCTCCACCTGTTGCCGACGCGCTCTTCGTCGCCGACGACGTCGGCCTGTTGTTGCTGCCGACGCAGGGCGCCGACCGCGGTCGCATCTGGCGACTGCGCAGCGGCACCTGGCAGCTGGCTGGCGAGCTGTGGCAACTGCCGACGGTGCGCCCCCACACCCGGTTCGCCTACGATCGCGCGCGCAGCTACTTCGTGTCGTGCTCTGGCGGATCGAACCTGCCGGCAGCCGATCGCACCCTGGTGTTCGATGGCCGGTGGCGCTTCGTGAACCCGACGAACAGTCCGAGCGCTCGGAGTCTGGCGATGCTGGCGTGGTCGGAGATCGACCAGCGTGTGCTCTTGTTTGGCGGTTTGGCGACGACGGTGCTGGCGGAAACCTGGTCGTGGGATGGGACCGACTGGCAACTGCGCCAGGCCGCCGCTTCGCCGTCGCCGCGGTATGACGGCGCCATGACCGAGGATCCCGCCGGCGGCATTCTGCTATTTGGCGGCACCGACGGGCCGCGGTACTTCGGCGATCACTGGTACTGGGATGGCCTCAGCTGGACCCAGGTCACGCCGCCGGGCCTGCCGGCGGCGCGCGCCTATGCGGCCGCCGCCTACGATCCCGTTCGGCGCCAGGTCGTCATGCTCGGGGGCTACTCGAATGTCGCCATCCATCTCGGCGAGACGCAGGTGTGGAACGGCACCAGTTGGACGCAAGCCACCACCAGCGTGCAGCCAACCGACCCGACTTCGGCGACGTTCCGTCCCGACACGGGGCGGATCCTGGCTGCGGGCCAATACGCGGCCTTCGAGTGGACCGGCAGCGATTGGTTGCCGGTGCCTGGACTCGGGCATCGTCTCGACGGCTTCGCCCGCATGGCCACCGATTGGCGACGTGGTGTGGCATGTGTGTTCGATGCGCCGATCGTGCGGCGGCTGGGGGTCGCGAGCGGGATGCTCGCTTACGGCAACGACTGTGCGCTGGGGTCGGCACCAAGCCTTGCGGCAATCGCTGCGCCGACGCCCGGTTCGCCGTTCGCCGTCGAGCTCGGTTCTCGCCAGCCGGCGGCAATGACGTTCCTGACCGTCGGACTCGCCGCGCAGTCCGTCGCCATCGGCGCCAATTGCCGTTCGGTCGTCGCGATGCCGGTCGCGACCAGCGCCCTGCTCGGCGACACCGCCGGCATCGCCCGATTCCCGATTCCGGTGCCCGCTGCGCCCTCCCTGCGCGGGATGCAGTTCTTCACCCAGGGCGCGGTGTGGAACCCGGCCGAGAGCCCGATCGGTTCGGTGACGTTGACGCGCGGGCTGCAAGTGACCCTGGGCGACTGGTAGCAACCGACGGCAACTGCCATGAACTCCACGCTGGCATTCGCAACCTGTCTGCTTGCTCTCGCCGCATCCGGTCAGGCGCCGACGTTCAGCATGCAGCCCCAGATGCCCCTGCAAGGCGGCCTCACGTGGATTCCGAATCGCAATGTGGTGGCGATCGCGGAGCGGATCGGCCAGTTGTGGGAGTGGGACGGAGCCAGGTTCCACCTGCGGCTGGCGACTGGCCAGGCCGGCTTCAGCGGCATCTGGGATCCGGACCGTCGCCGGATGGTCGCCAGCACCGGCGCGATCTGGGATGGTGCGAACTGGTCGACCATGACGATGGCCGGTCAGGGGCCGATCGCCTACGACGCCCGGCGACACCGCCTGGTGCAGTTGTTGCCACGGGACGTGGCCGAATGGGACGGCATGCAGTGGCAGGTGCTCCGACCGCCGACCGCTTCGCCCGATGGCCCGGTCGTGTACGACCCGATCCGACAGACTTGTGTGGCCCTCGGCGGCAATCCGTTGACGCTGTGGAGCTGGGATGGCGCTGATTGGACCTTGCTCCACGGCAACGGTCCGGCCGCCGTCGCGCGATTGACCAGCATCGTGTTCGACCCGGTGAACGCCAGGTTGGTGGTGCACGGTCGGCAATCGACCGGCATCGTTCCCGGCACCTGGGCGTTCGCGAATGGCAGCTGGTCCACGATCGCAACGCCGTCGACCTTGAACGATGGCCCGGCCATCCAGTTCGACGGTGTCGGAATGCTGCGGCTGGCCCAATGGGGACCATCGCACACCGTGTGGCGGCTCGAAGGCACCGTTTGGCGCCGGCTGCCGTTCGAGCATCCGCGCGCCCGCGATCACATCGCCCTGGCTTCATCCGCGGCGTCGCCCGATGTGCTCATGTTCGGCGGTGGCCCGATCCTCAACGATCCAGTCTCCGACCAGACGTGGACGTGGAACGGCTCCTGGGTCCATCGCTCGCCGGCGCACTCGCCGCCGCCGCGGCGGAGCGCTGGACTGGCCTGGTCGGCCGTGGATCAGGGGTTCCTGCTGTTCGGCGGCATCGATCCCAACGGCGGAGTGATGGTCGACACGTGGTTGTGGAACGGTTCCGATTGGCTGCCGCGAAGTCCTGCCAACGCGCCATCGGTTCACGTCCATCTGGTGGCGGATCCGTCGGGTGGCGTGCTGGCTCTGCTCCGTGATTGGAATGCGACCGTCCCGAGCCAGTGGGTGTGGAACGGTTCCGACTGGGTGATCGGCACAGGCCATGGCGGCCCGCTCGGCTTCTACGGCCTCGTCAATGCCGGCTACGACCCGCGCCGCAACGTGGTCGCCGCCGCGGTCGACTACCAGCTCTGGGAATGGGACGGCGCCATCTGGACGCGTCGCGGGTTCCACCCTTCGTCGCCCTGGCTGACGGTGGCCTGGGAGCCGTACACGCAACGGCTGTTGTTCGTCGAGACGACCGGCTACGGCTGGCACCAATGGGATGGAGCAGCCTGGATCACTCGGACCGTCTCGAGGCCCTATTTCACCAGGACTCCGACCATGGTCGCCGACTACGGCCGCAATCGACTGTTCAGTGTCGCCCACAACGCCAACTGCAGCGAGTGTCTCACCGTGGGCGACGCACTGATGACCGACACGCCCTCGGCGGCCAATCGCCTCGGCTACGGTTGCGGCCTGCACGGCGCCCCCGGCCTGGCGACCGAAGGACGGCCGGTGCCCGGCAATGCCGGTTTCGGCGTCGCCGCCGCAACCCTGGCGCCGAACGCCCTGTCGGCGTTGGTGGTCGGATTCACCCAGCAGGGCCAGCATCTCGGTGGCGGCTGCATCGCCTGGCTGGCGGTGCCAACCGCGGTGCAGGTCCAACTCACCGATGCGGTTGGCCAGGCGATGTTCGGACTCCCGATCCCCAACCTGCCACAACTGTCAGGTGCTGCGGTCCTTTCGCAGGTGGTCGTGCTGGATGCGAACAACAGTCCGCTGGGTACCTTGACCGTGTCCGAAGGTCTGCGCCTCGAGATCGGCAACTGAACGTCGAGCTGGCACACCTGCCAAGCGATGCCTTCGCTCGCCTAGGCGCCTGCCGCGTTGCACCGCACACGGACGCCGGTACTGTGCTCGCCCTTCCACGGAACGCAGCCCATGCCACGAATCACCCTGCCCGACGGCAAAGTCCTCGAGTTCGCCCAGGCGGTCACCGGCAGGCAGATCGCCGAGACGATCGGACCGGGCCTCGCCAAGAAGGCGATCGGCATCAAACTCGACGGCAAGGACCTGCGCGACCTGATGCGGCCGATCGAGCGCGATTGCGCGGTCAAGATCGTGACGGCGAGGGACGACGATCCCGATGCGCTGTTCCTGCTCCGCCACTCGGCGGCCCACGTGCTGGCCGAGGCGGTGTGCGCGGTGTTCCCCGGCACGCAGCTCGCCTACGGCCCGCCGGTCGACGACGGCTTCTTCTACGACCTGAAGACGCCGCGGCCGGTGACCGAAGCCGACTTCGCCGCGATCGAGGCGAAGATGCAGGAGATCGTCGCCGCCAACCGCCCGTTCGTCCGCTGCGATTACCCGGCGAGCGAAGGCCTCGCCCGCACCGCGAACGACAAGTACAAGCGCGACAACGCCGAACGGGCGCTGCAGAAAGGCGACAGCACGCTGTCGTTCTACGTCAGCGGCCAGCCAGGCCGGGACTGGGAAGACCTGTGCGCCGGCCCGCACGTGCCGTCGACCGGCTGGCTGAAGGCGAGCAAGGTGATGTCGGTCGCGGGCGCCTACTGGCATGGCGACCAGAACAGCGACCAGCTGACCCGCATCTACGGCACCTGCTTCGCCGACGAGAAGACGCTGAAGGCGCACCTGAACCGCCTCGAGGAGGCCAAGCGCCGAAACCACCGCAAGCTCGGCAAGGAGATGAACCTCTTCCACATCGAAGAGGACAACCCTGGCCAGGTGTTCTGGCATCCGGCCGGCTGGTCCATCTACGTGACCCTGATGGACTACATGCGCGACAAGCAGCGCCGGTACGGCTACGTCGAGGTGCACACCCCGAGCGTGATGGCGCGCTCCTTGTGGGAACGCAGCGGCCACTGGGAGAAGTACCGCGAGAACATGTTCACCACGGAGTCGGAGAAACGCGACTTCGCGATCAAGCCGATGAACTGCCCCGGGCACCTGATGATCTTCAAGCAGGGCCTGAAGAGCTACCGCGACCTGCCGCTGCGTATCGCCGAGTTCGGCTCGTGCTGCCGCAACGAGGCGAGCGGCGCGCTGCACGGCATCATGCGCGTCCGCGGCTTCGTGCAGGACGACGGCCACATCCTGTGCACCGACGAGCAGGTCGGCGCCGAGGTGGCGACGTTCTGCAAGATGCTCGCCGAGGTCTACGCCGACTTCGGCTTCGGCAAGGACAAGTTCACCATCAAGCTGGCGACCCGCCCCGAGAAGCGCATCGGCGACGATGCCAGTTGGGACCGCACTGAGAAGGCGCTCGGCGACGCCGTGCGCGCCGCCGGCCTCGACTACACGATCTCGCCCGGCGACGGCGCCTTCTACGGCCCGAAGCTCGAGTTCACGCTGGTCGACGCGATCGGCCGCGGCTGGCAGTGCGGCACGATCCAGCTCGACCCCAACCTGCCGGGCAAGGACCGGTTCGATGCCACCTATGTCGCCGAGGACGGTTCGCGCAAGAACTGCGTGATGCTGCACCGCGCGACGCTCGGCAGCCTCGAGCGCTTCCTCGGCATCCTGATCGAGCACTTCGAGGGCAAGTTCCCGCTGTGGCTCGCGCCCGAGCAGGTGCGCGTGCTGCCGATCAGCGAGACGCAGCTGCCGTTCGCCCGCCAGGTCAGGGATCGGCTGTTCGAGGCCGGCGTGCGGGTCACACTCGACGAACAGGCCGATTCGCTCGGCGCCAAGGTGCGCAACGCGCGGCTTTCGCGCGTCAACTACTTCGCCGTGATCGGCCAGAAGGAAGTCGACGAGAACGCGGTCGCGCTGCAGAACCAGGCTGGCGAGAAGCTCGGTACGCTGACGGTGGATGCGTTCGTCGGCAAGCTGCTGGACGAGATCCGGACCAAGCGGCTGCCGGCGCCGACCCAGAGCTGAGTCGCGTACGCGATCAGTTCGTTGCTGGCTCACCGTGATGCGCACCGCCTGTGTGATCCTGTCGTTGTGGTCGGCGCCGCTCACGGCGCAGAAGCTGCCGAACATCGTGATCGTCTACGCCGACGACCTCGGCTACGGCGATCTGTCCTGCTACAACCCGCGCTGCGCCTATCAGACGCCGCGGCTCGACCGCCTCGCTGCGGAAGGCGTGCGCTTCACCGACGCGCACAGTCCGTCGACGATCTGTTCGCCATCGCGCTACGGGCTGTTGTCGGGTCAGCAGATCTGCCGTTCGACCGGTCGCGGCGGCGGTGCGTTCGAAGGGCCGGGCGGACCGAGCTACCTGAAGCCCGGCACGCTGACGCTCGGCGGCATGCTGCAGCAGAAGGGCTACCGGACCGGTGTGTTCGGCAAATGGCACCTGGGCCTCACGTGGCTCGACAAAGACGGCAAACGGCTCGGCGGCGGCTTCGACAACTCGCTGCTGATCGATTACCAGAAGAGCACGCCATTGGTCGACGGGCCGAACGCGCACGGCTTCGACGAATCGTTCGTGACGCCGAACTGTCCGACGACCGATCCGCTCTACCTCTACATCGAGAACGGCATGGTGCCGGTACCGGCGACCAGGCGGCACAAGAGCGCGACGTTGCCGAACCCCGGCGGCAAATGGCGCTGGGACAATGACGAGGGCTTCATGGCCGAGGGCTACCGGTTCGTCGACGCCGACCTGCTGTTCTACGACCAGGCCAAGGCCTTCATGACCGGGCACCGCGAGCGGCACCAGGACCGGCCGTTCTTCATGCTGCTGTCGACGCAGATCTGCCACGCGCCGGTGCTGCCGGCCGACGGCTTTGGCGGCACGACCAAGGCCGGGCCGCGCGGCGACTTCGTGCGCCAACTGGACACGCTGGTCGGGCGCCTGCTCGATCTGCTCGACGAACTCGGCATCGGCGACGACACGCTGGTGCTGTTCCACTCCGACAACGGCCCGGAGACCATGCACGTGGTGTGGATGCGCGCCGATCACGACCACGACCCGGCCGGCGGCTTCCGCGGCATGAAGCGCGACGGTTGGGAAGGCGGCCACCGCGTGCCGTTGCTGGCACGCTGGCCAGGCCGCATCCCGGCGGGGCAGGTGTCGGACCAGCTGATCGGCACGACCGACATCCTCGCGACGCTGGCGTCGGCGGTCGGCTACCGGCTGCCGGACGATGCGGCGACCGACAGCTTCGACATGCTGCCGGCGATGATCGGCACGCAGGAAGCGGGCAAAAGCATCCGACCGCACCTGTTGACCCAGAGCTTCGGCGGCGAGTTCCAACTGCGGCAGGGCAATTGGAAGCTGCTCGATCATCGGGGCTCCGGTGGCAACGCCTATGACCGCGGCGAGATGGCGCGCTACGCGCTGCCCGAGAAGGACCCGGACGCGCCGGGGCAGCTCTACGATCTGGCGACCGACCCCGGCGAGACCGACAACCTGTGGTCGCGCGAGCCGGAACGGCGCGAGCAGATGCGGCGGCTGCTCGAGCACCTGAAGCAGAGCGGCCGCAGCGCGCCGATGGGCCGCGAGCCGATCGGCATCGACGGCATTCCGGTCCGTCGGTGAACGTCACCTGGCGCCCGCCATGCAACCGCACCCGTCGATGTCGTTCGCCCCACCGCGCCAACGGGGGCGGCGCCGAGCGGATGCTCAGCGTCGCGCCGCGATCGCCGCGATCTCGATGCTCGCGCCTCCTGGCAACGCGGCAACGCCGACGGTGGTTCGCGCCGGATACGGTGCCGAGAACCGGGTGGCATACACGTCGTTCATTGCCGCGAAGCTCGCCATGTCGGTCAGGTAGACCGTCGTGCTGACAACCTCGCGCAGCGACAGCCCGGCGTCGGCCAGGCGCGCCGCGACGCCGTCGATGGCCGCGTTCACCTCGGCCGCGAACGAACTCCGCTCCTGCCCGACCTGGCCGGCGACGAACACGAGGCCGCGGGTCGCCACCGACCCGGAGTAAGGGCCGATGGCTCGCGGCGCGGGACGATGGATCGGAGAAGACGAGCAGCCGGCGAACACGGCGATGGCGTGGAGGACGAGTGCGCGCGCCGGCGAGAAGCGGGTTGGGACCATGGCGACCGCGCACCGTAGCGCCTCGCTGCCGCTGCGGTTCGACGGTTTCCGCCGTCGGCTGACCTTCCCCAAACCGAACACGGGGACCCGCCGATCAGAACACCTGGTAGTAGCCCAAACGGCTGAATTCGCCCATGAGGGCCGCGTCGAAGTGCACGGCCTGCACGAACAGCCGCACACCCATCAGCTGTGGCTGGTTGGGAATCTGCCAAACGCCGACCAGGGGTCCGGTCCCGGTGCCGACGCCACTCAACACCACGGTCATCCGGCCCGGCGCGGTCGTCAGCCAGAACTCCTCGCCGAGCGGCGGCACCTGCACTGGCATCGCCGCCAGACCGTCGGCCACGGCGACAGCGCCGATGAGGCCGAGTTCGAGGTGCTGTTCGATCGAGAACGTCTGGCCCACGTGCAGGTGCGGGTGGATGTGCAGGTCCTCGTGCATGTCCAGCAGGTAGATCTGCGGGAACGGATCCGCGGTCGACGTGCCGGCCGAGAACGCGATGTGCGTTTCACCGGCATCGAACGTCAAGCCGCCGGTGCTGGCACCACCGTTCAGCACCAGTGGCTGGCCGGCGTGCGACAGCATGACGCCGCCGCCATGGTTGGGCACCGAGGCGATCGTCGTGCCGCCGCCGGTCGGGCTCTGCGTCTCGTGGAACAGTTCATGACTGCCGTCGATCGCGAACAGACGCGTGTGTGGCCATGGATCATCGGTCAGGAACTCGACCTGGCCGCTGATGTCGACGAGTGCGACCTGCGGCTGCGGGTTGCCGGGCGCCAGCGTGCACACGGCGAACACGTTGGGTGCGATCGTCCAATGCGCACTCGCCGCCGCCACCGTGAACGTCGTCATCACCTGCGCGGCCGCACCCGCGACGTCGTAACGTTCGTACGTCGCCGGAATCGGCTGTGCGCCGGTCCAGCTGCGGAACAGCAGCCAGTTGCCGGTGCCGTCGAGGCCGACTTCGTCGATGCGTCCTTGCCGGGTGACCAGATCCACTGGCTGCCCTCCCATCGGCAGGGGCATGCGCCAGATCGCCGTGGTGTTCGCGATCGGATCGCGCCGGGTCCCGAACAGGACGCTCGCGCCGGGATCGACGCAGCAGACGCGCAGTTCGCTGCCCGCGACGTTGGCGGCCAGCGTCACGGCGGCGCCGCCGGTCACGGCCACGCGGGCCAGCGTGTTGCCGTCGGCGAAGAACAGATCGACGTTGTTGTTGCTCCACACGAACGAAGTCAGGGCCGCCCCCGAGCTGGTGTGCAGCATCACCTCCTGGTTGCCCGCCAGGTGTACCGCGCCGAGTCCCTGCGGGCCGGCGCGAAAGGCGATGTGCGACGCGTCGCTGCACAAGGCGGCATCGAGGTGCGGACGCTGGGTACTGGTGATCGGAACGAACTGGGCCGTGGCGGTGGCGACGAGCCCGCTGCCCAGCAAGGGCAACATCAGGATCTTCTGGAACATGGGTGGTAGGAACCGGAGCAGGCGGGCAGGACCGACGAACATAGCCGGACACACGCCGGGGTGTCATCCCGCGCCGACGCGGGCACACTCGTGACAAAGCCCACACGCGACCGAAACGTGGACGCCGCCAGAGTCGTGCCCCGGCTGACCACCGCCGGTGTGGAGGGCGGCGAGAACGCAGATCGAGCCGACGATTGCCGTGCGTTCGGCAACCACTCCGGCCCTGCCTCGGAGTCCCCATGCAACCCATCCGCGTCGCTCTCTGCCAGTTCGTGCTGGTCGCAGCCGCCACCGCCCAGATCGCGGTGCGCCCGACCCTGATCGGCTTCACCGACGGTGCATCCGGGCCGGCGATCCGCCGCGTCGTTCCATGCGGGCCGATGACGCTTGCCTGTCCCACCGGCCTGCCGGGACCGGCGGCACCGGCCGGCGGGCTGGCGTGCAACGGCCTGCGCGGCTCGGTCTGGGTGACCCAGGGTTCGCGGATGGAGGAACGGGATCTCTCTTCGTGCCAGCTGCTCTGCACCGCGGTGCCGGCCCACGTGTTGGCCCAGTCGGTGGTCAGCGGTCTGGCGATCCATGAGGCCAGCTACGACCTGCTCGAACTCGAGACCGCGACCGGCATGGCCGCGATCTCGCATCGACACCTGCGCAGCTGCCCGCCGCAGGTCGTGTCGTCCTGCACATTCGCGCTGCCGACCGCGCGGCATTCGGCCGGCGCGCTCGCCATCGACCAGGCTCACGGCCTGCTGTTCGTGGCCACGTCGGTGTTCGGCGGCCTGGCACCGCTCAACGAGGTGCTGGTGATGCGCCTGGGGCAGCCATGCGCGCCGATCTGCCGCTTCCCGGTGCCCGACTGCGGCGGCGTGCGCATGGGGCCGCTCCAGGCGATGACCTGGGACCCGTGCCGCGCCGAACTGATCGTCAGCGACGGCGGGCACATCGCGTTCCTGCGCCGACCCTCGATCGCGTCGTCGCCGTGCGACTTCCGCGAGGTCGCCTGCTGCCCGGCGACGTCGACGGGCGCCGATCGCTGGTTCGACTTCGACATCGAACCAACGCATCCCCGACCGGTGGGCACCGCTTGCATCGGTCTCGGCTGCCGCAACTGCCCGGGCCTGCGTCATGGCACCAGTGGCGATCCGGTCGTCGGCAACCCGGCGTTCACCCTGAGCTGCGAAGATGGTCCGGCGGGCGACATCGCGTTCTTCGCCATCGGCTTCGGCGGTTGCGGCGCCGGTCGACCGTTCTCGTGCGGCCTGCTGTATCCGAACCAGTTCACGGTGATCGGGGCGCAACCATTGGTCGGGTCCGGCTGCAGCGCCCGCGCCGACGTCACGATCCCGATCCCGCTGGATTACGCTCTGTGCGGAATCCGGGCGTGCTCGCAGGTCGCCGTTGCCTGCGGCGGTCCGCTCGGCGGTGGGTGGTCACTGACCAACGCGCTCGAACTGCTCGTCGACAACTGACCGACGCGGCGCATCGCGCCGCTTGCACGCGAATGTCCGACGTGGCGCTGGCCGGTGCCAGTGCGCTCGGGCATAGTGGGCCGCAATGACAACTCGAACCCCGGCGACGCAAGGGCCGGGCGTACCGCCGGAGAAGGGCATCGAACTGCTGGAGCGACAGATCGCGGCAGTGCAGCAACAACTGATCGACTGCAGCGGCAAGGAGACGCCGGCCTTCGACCGCTGGGTCGTCGAGACCAGCAACCACATCGAACTGGCGTTCGGCAAGGGCGCGCCCGAATTGAAGCGGTTCGAACACAGCGCCGTCTGGTCGCACCCCAGCAACTTCAAGAGCAAGGTCGGCCTGTTCGTCGGCACGCTCCGCGCACTGCTCCGGACCCTGACGACCAGCGCCAAGGCACCCCCCGCGCCGCGGGCACGCGAGGCCAAGGTCGCCGTTCCGGGACCGTTGCTGCTGCTGCAGGGGCAGCATGCCCTGGCGCCGCAGGTGGCGGAGTTCCTCGGTTCACTCGGGCTGCAGGCGATCGTCATCGATGGCCACGAAGATCACGGCGCCAAGGTGCTCGCAGCACCGTCGGCCGGGTCCGCGCCGTACGCGGTGGTGGTCCTGGCGCCCGACGAGATCGGCGGCGCGGCTGGCTCCGCGCGCAGCAAGCTGCTGCCTCGCGCCAGCCAGGATGCGGTCTTCGCACTGGGGTTCCTGGTCGGCAGGCTCGGGACCAAGAGGGTCTGCGCGCTGCTGCTCGAAGACGTCGGGGCGCCGTCGGGCCACAGCGGTCTGCTGGCGTTCGATGTCGACGCGGCCGGGGCGTGGCGCATGACCCTGACCAAGGAACTGCAGGGCGCCGGGCTGGTGGTCTGACCGTCGATCCGCGGCGGCTGGTGATGCGGGCCGATCGACGGCACCCGACGGCGCGCGCGCGCAAACGCCGCCCGGTGCGTATCGTCGCCGGGCTGCGCGTGCGTCCCGCACGTCGGTCCCCCCCATGCCTCCACTCCGCCGGCGGTCCCCCGCCCTGTTGTCGCTCCTCTTCGCCCCGGTCGCCGCTGGCAGCACGTTGCTCGCGCAACAACCCGTGCCGGATGCACCGGTGCACGCCACGGCCATCGGCGACTTCCAGGCGTGGCGACACCATGGCACATGCTGGCTGCTGACGGATCAGGATGGCGCCGGAATGGCCGCCGACGCCGTCGTCGAGCAGTTCCCGGTGCTGCTGCGGCTGCACCGCGCGTTCTTCGATTTCGCGCAGGCACAGCCGCTCGGCGAGGACCTGCGCGTGTGCGATGCCACCGGAGTGACGCTGGCGCACGAGAT
Source organism: Planctomycetota bacterium (assembly GCA_016713175.1). Lineage (GTDB taxonomy): Bacteria > Planctomycetota > UBA1135 > UBA1135 > UBA2386 > JADJPQ01. The sequence goes on along the minus strand of JADJPQ010000001.1, from coordinate 779,126 downwards.
CGAGCACTGGGATGCGACGGCCGGCACCGCGAGTGTCTGGGTGCGCGTGCCCAGGATCCGCGGCGATGCCCGGCAACCCCTGCTGCTGCACTGGGGCAACCCCACGGCGAAGGCCGCGTCCGACGGCAGCAAGGTGTTCGACGCCAGCAATGGATTCGTGAGCGTGCTGCATCTGGACCCGTCGTTGCGCGATGCCGTCGGCACGGTGCACGCCGTGGATGCGGGCACCAGGGCCACGAACGGCATGGTCGGGCAGGCCCGCCACTTCGATGGCAGCAGCGGCATCCAGTGCGGTGAGCAGATCGAGGCGTTCCCCAAGGGGGCCGGCACCAGCAGCACGGAGGCATGGTTCCGGGCCGAACACGCGAACACGACCGTACTCGCGTGGGGCAAGGAACAGCGGCCCGGCAAGGTGATGCTCAACCTGCTGAGCCCGCCGCGCGTGGCGATCCAATGCTACTTCGCCGACGTCGAGGCCCGCAGTCCGCTCGCGCTCGGCGAGTGGACCCACGTCGTGCACACCTACCAGCGCGAGGACTCGCGCGTCTACGTCAACGGCGTGCTGCAGGGCGCAGCGACGCCACTGCTCGACATTCCGGGCGTCGTGCGCTTCGACCTCGGCGGCTGGCATGGCCATGGCTTCACCGGCGAACTCGACGAAGTGCGGATCAGCAGCGTGGTGCGGTCGCCGGCCTGGATCCGGCTCAGCCATGAGAACCAGAAGCCGCTGCAGACCCTCGTGGGCCCGGTCGTGGCGACGGGCGACACGTTCGCCGCGTCGGCGCCGATGCTCGAACTGCAGGAAGGCACCTCGGCGACGGTCCGGGCAACGGCGGCTGGCGCGCAGAAGGTCTACTGGCGGCTCGTGCGCGCGGGCCAGGCGACGGTCGTCGGCGTCGACCGGTTCGAGTTCACGCTGCCGGCTGGCCGCGTGACCGGCGATCAGGCGATGGCGCTGCAGCTGGTCGGGGTCTATCCGCCGCAGACGCGCACGATCGACATCCCGGTGACGGTCCTCGAACGCGTGCCCGACCCGGACCTCGAACTGACCGTGCCTTCGACCTGGGATGGTCGCGCGCCGTTGTCGGTGACGCCGACGATCCGCAACGCCGCCGCGTTGCAGGCCGCGGGCGCCGCCGACCTGCGCTACCGCTGGCAGCTCGCCGGCGCCGCGACCGTGCATCACCTCGAGCCCGGCAGGCTCCGGCTCGAACGCGGCATGGGCCACGGTCCGCTGCACATCACGCTGACGGTCGACAATGGCGGCGAAGCGATGACGCGGCACGCCACGATCCTGCTGACCGAGCCGGCGAGGGACCCGTGGGTGCCACAACCATGGGCTCTGGACGAACACCCGGTCGATCACCAGTTCTTTGCGCGCGATGAACGCGGCGTCGGCACGCTGGTGTGGCGTGGCACGTTGACGGCCATGGCCGACCGCGTGCTGCTGCGCGTGCTCGCCGAGGGCAAGCCGTTCGCCGAAGCCGCTGCACCGATCAGTGCCGATCTCCGCTTCGACCTGAAGGCCGAACTGCGGCCCGGTCTCGTGCATTACCGCGCCGAGATCGTGACCGTGGCCGCTGGGCGCGAAACCGTCGTGCTGGCAGCCGACGATCTCGTCTGCGGCGATGCGTTCCTGATCGACGGTCAATCCAATGCCGAGGCGACGGATGTGGGCGAAGACGATCCGCCGCTGCACAGCGAATGGGTGCGGTCGTTCGGGTGCATGGGTGGTGGCGATCCGGCCCGTCGCCAGGTCTGGGGCCCGGCGGTCTGCCGCGCGCGCGAGGGCCAGCTGCAGGTCGGCTACTGGGCAATGCTGCTCGGCCAACAACTCGTCGAGGCCAACGGGATCCCGATCTGCATCCTGAACGGCGCCGTCGGCGGCTCGCGCATCGACCAGCACCAGCGCAACGAGGCCGATCCGGAGGACCAGGACACCATCTACGGCCGGCTATTGTGGCGGGCACGGCAGGCGCGCCTGACGCATGGCATCCGCGCGGTGCTGTGGCATCAGGGCGAGAACGACCAGGGCGCCGCCGGACCTTCGGGCCGCTTCGGTCACGAGACCTGGCACGATGACTTCGTCGCGATGGCCGGCGGCTGGCAGCGCGACTACCCCAATGTGCAGCATCGCTACGTGTTCCAGATCTGGCCGCACGCATGCGCGATGGGCCACGACGGCTCCGACGACCGCCTGCGCGAGGTGCAGCGCCGGTTGTCGCGCTCGTTCGCACGGCTGACCGTCATGTCCACCGTGGGCATCGAACCGCCGGGCGGCTGCCACTATCCGCTGGCGGGCTACGCGCAATTCGCGGCGTTGCTGCGGCCACTCGTGGAACGCGATCTCTACGGCGTGCAGCCGACTACGTCGATCACCGCGCCGGACCTGCTGCACGCGCGGTTTGCTACCGCGACGCGCGACGTGGTCGACCTCGAGTTCGATCAGCCGGTCGCGTTCGCCGAGCCGCTGCTCGACCAGTTCCACGTCGGCGCCGATGCGAAGGTGATCGCGGGCAGTGTGTCCGGCAACACGCTGCGGCTGCAGCTGGACAGGGCCCCCACCGCGGCCACGATCACCTACCTGGCCAGTCGCGGATGGCGGCCCGGCCGCGTGCTGCGCGGCACCAACGGCATCGCCGCGCTGACGTTCTGCGACGTCCCGATCGGCGCCAGCGCGCACTGACCGCGGGCATCGTCACCGTTCGCCGCCGGCGGTCGGCTCAATCGCAAAAGCGTGGGCTGCCGGTGCGCGCGACGCGGTCCATCGCGGCCACCAGCTGGCGGGCGATCCCGGGCTCGTGCGAACTGTGGCCCGCGTCGTCGACCACCGTGTAGCTCGCCTCGGGCCAGGCGCGGTGCAGGTCATCGGCAGAGACCAGCGGACAGACCAGGTCATAGCGCCCATGCACCAAGAACGCGGGCAGATGCCGCACGCGGTGCAGGTCCTGCAGCAGCCGGTCGTCGGGTTGGAACCGCTGATTGCGCAGGTAGTGCGCTTCGAGGCGGGCCAGGGCCCAACTGGTCGTGTCGTTGGTCAGCATCGCCAGGAACTCGGCGTTGGGCAGCAACGTGCAAGCCGAGCCCTCGTAGATCGCCCAAGCTCTGGCCGCGGCGCGGGCCTGCACCACATCGGTGCCGGTGAGCCGTTCCCAGTAACCCGCGAGCAGGTCGCCGCGCTGCGCCGGCGGCAGATGCTCGGCGAACGCCCGCCACAGCTCGGGCGCGAGGTTGCGCAGGCCGTAGAACCACCAGTCGACCTCGAGTTGGCGCAGCAGCCAGATGCCGCGCAGGCACAAGGACAGCACGCGTTCGGGATGACGCTCGGCGTAGTAGAGCCCGAGCGTGCTGCCCCAGGAGCCGCCGAACACGTGCCAGCGCGCGATGCCCAGCCGTTCGCGGATGCGCTCGAAGTCGGCGACGAGCAGGTCGATGCCGTTGTCGGCGAGTTCGCCGAGCGGCGTGCTGCGGCCGGCGCCGCGTTGATCGACCAGCACGACCCGGAAGACCTTCGGGTCGAAGAAGCGCCGGTCGGTCGACGAGCAGCCGGCGCCCGGACCGCCGTGCACGAACAGCACCGGCACGCCCTGCGGATTGCCGCACTGTTCGTAGTAGAGCGTGTGGAGCGCGCTGACGGCGAGACGCTCGTGCGCGAACGGTTCGATCGGCGGGTAGACGCCTGGGGGTGCCATTGCCACAGGGTAACGCGCAGCGGCGCGGCGATCCTCGGCACCGACCTCACCGCGATCCCTGGGCTCTCCACGGTCTCCGTGCTGGCCCGGCTCGCCGAGACGGTGCTGGCCATGGATCGCCGGCGCAACAGCAAGGCCTTCGCCTCCGGCCAGCTACTTCACCGGATGACCCCGCCCAGTGCGGGCGCTGTCTGCAGCGGAACGCCGAGCCCGCTGCCCGCCTGCAACCAGACGGTCGCGTGGTGCAGGGCAGGGTTCGCGGGCACCGTGGTCTGCAGCACCGCAGCTCCATTCGAATCGGCAACCAGCAGTGCAAACGTGCGCGCTGCCGCGATCGGCAACAGCGCAGGCTGCAGCAGGAACGGCTGGGGATGCGGCGAGAGGTCGGTCGCGGCGAGCACGACCACGGGCCAGTTCGCCGGCGTCTGGTAGCTGATGCGGTACGGTTGCCCGACCTGCAACGGCATCGTTGCGGCACCGAGGCCCAGCAGCGGCGCCACGGTCACCGGTCCCACTGTGCCGAAGCCTGATGGTGTACCAGCGCCGCCGAGGAACGTGCAGCGCGCGATCTGGGCCGGCACCGGACCGCTGTGCTCGAGGCCGTTGCCGCCTGGACGGCACGGACTGCTGCCGCCGCGCACTGCACAATCGGCGAGCCACAGCGTCGACCCGCCCTGGGACAGGATGCCCTGCCCCGCGGGAAACGAGCAGAGCGGATCGCCGTTGCCACCGTCGACCGTGCAGCGCACGCAGTGCAGCGTCGACGCATTGGCGGCAATGCCGGCACCAGCGATGCCGTAGAAGACACCCGTGGTGGCGCCCCCGAACCGACAGTCGCTCGCGAAGACCGTGGCGTGATCGGCGGACAGGCCGTGACAGTCCGACACCCCACCGGTGGCGAGACCGAAGCCGGCCACGATGCAGCGCTCGAGCACAGCCGTGGCGTTGGTGACCGACAAGCCGGCAGAGGGTGAGAACTGGGGCCCCTCGCACACACAGTCCTGCAGCCAGACCGTCCCGCGCTCGACCCGCGTCTCGGCAGCGAAATACATCCAGGGATTGCGGAACTGCAGGCCGACGAGACGCGCGGTGGTGCCCGACGGCGGTCGCAAGAAGTTGGAGGATGTCCCGCCTGCACTCGGCACGATGTTCACGAGCGCGCCGGGCGCCGCCGTGATCGTCAGCGCCTTGTCGAGCGTGAACGGTCCGTAGTTGCCGGCCGCGACCTCGATCGTGTCGCCCACGCTGGCGGCGGCGATCGCGCTCGGGATGTCCGCGTAGCCGCCGGGGCCGACGCGCAGCACCGCTTGGGCAGGCAGGGCTGCGATCGCAGCGGTGCACGCGAACAGGAAGGGCATCATGCACGGCGGATCGTAGCGGGCTGGTCCGTCGCCGTGACGCCAGCGCGCCTGGTCGCCGGAATGCCGCGGTGCACCGCCCGTTTGCGCGGCATTCGGTCAGGGTGACGGAGCAGGCCAATTTGACGCCCCCGGGTGGGGCCGCGTCCGGCACCGTGGCGCCTCGGCAACCACGGCGTGCTCACGATCGGGTGATCGCAGTCAGGACCGGAGGAACTGCAGCGCGTCGTGCAGCGCGCGTCGTTCGCCGTCGTCGACAGTCGGCATAGCATCACCTCGCGAGTGGCATCCTGGATCCGGGGAATGGCCGCTCCGGCGTCGTGCCTGTGCTGCCTACTCGAGCAGGCTGCGCAGCATCCACGCGGTCTTCTCATGCACCTGCATGCGCTGCGTGAGCAGATCGCAGGTGGGTTGGTCGTTGGCTTCCTCGGCCGCCAGGAACACCTCGCGGGCGGTGCGCGCGACGGTCTCGTGGCCTGCGAGCAGCTTTCGGATCATGTCCTGGGCCGGGGGCACCCCGTCGTCTTCCTTGATGGCGGCCAATTGGGCGAACTGCTTGTAGGTGCCCGGGGCCGGGTACGCCAGCGCGCGGATGCGCTCGGCGACGAGGTCGACGGCGAGTGCGAGTTCGTTGTACTGCGTCTCGAACATGAGGTGCAGCGCCTGGAACATGGGCCCCGTGACGTTCCAGTGGAAGTTGTGGGTCTTGAGATACAGCGTGTAGGTGTCCGCAAGGACGCGGGAAAGCCCCTTGGCGATCGCTTCGCGCTGCTTGCCGTCGATGCCGATGTCGATGTTCATCTTGGTCTCCATGGGTTCGTTCACTTCGTGAGGTCGGTCGGCGGGATGCCGAGAGCCTTCGCGACGCCCGCACCGTAGGCCGGATCGGCCTTCATGCAGTGGCCGATGTGGCGGAGCTTGATTGCCAAGGGAGCGTCGCCCATGGCCCGCGCGGTGTTCTCGAACAACACCTGCTGCTGGGCGGCCGTCATGATCCGGAACAGCTTGCCGGGCTGCGAGAAGTAGTCGTCGTCGACGCGGTGGTTCCAGTGGTCGGCTGCCCCTTCGAGCGTCAGGGGCGGCTCGGCGAACTGCGGCTGCTGCTGCCACTCGCCGCTGCTGTTGGGTTCGTAGCCGAGCGTGCCGCCGTGGTTGCCGTCGACTCGCATCGCGCCGTCGCGGTGGTAGCTGTGCACCGGACAACGCGGCGCGTTCACCGGGATCTGCGCATGGTTCACGCCGAGACGGTAACGCTGGGCATCGCCGTAGGAGAACAGGCGGCCCTGCAGCATCTTGTCGGGGGAGAAGCCGATCCCGGGCACGACGTTCGCCGGGTTGAAGGCCGACTGCTCGACCTCGGCGTGGTAGTTGGCCGGGTTTCTGTTCAACTCCATGACGCCCACTTCGAGCAGTGGGTAGTCCTTGTGGAACCACACCTTGGTCAGGTCGAACGGATTGTAGGGACAGTTGGCGGCGTCCTTCTCGGGCATCACCTGGACGAACAGCGTCCATCGAGGGAAGTCCTGCTTCTCGATGCTCTCGTAGAGGTCGCGCTGGTTGCTTTCGCGGTCCTTGGCGACGACCGCCTCGGCCTCGGCGTCGGTCAGGTTCTGGATGCCCTGCTGGCAGCGCAGGTGGAACTTGACCCAGAAGCGCTCGTTGGCGGCGTTGAGGAAACTGAACGTGTGGCTGCCGAAGCCGTGCATGTGGCGGTAGCTGGCCGGGATGCCACGGTCGCTCATCGTGATCGTGATCTGGTGCAGTGCCTCGGGGAGCGAGGTCCAGAAGTCCCAGTTGTTCTTGGCGCTGCGCAGATTCGTGCGCGGATCGCGCTTCACCGCGTGGTTGAGGTCGGGGAACTTCAGCGGATCGCGGAGGAAGAACACCGGCGTGTTGTTGCCGACGAGGTCCCAGTTGCCCTCCTCGGTGTAGAACTTGATCGCGAAGCCGCGGATGTCGCGCTCGGCGTCGGCGGCACCGCGTTCGCCCGCGACGGTCGAGAAGCGAACGAAGAGGTCCGTCTTCTTGCCGACCTTCGCGAAGATCCTGGCCTTGGTGTACCGGGTGATGTCGCGGGTGACCGTGAACGTGCCGTAGGCGCCCGATCCCTTCGCATGCATGCGGCGCTCGGGGATGACTTCGCGATCGAAGTGGGCGAGCTTCTCCAGGAACCAGACGTCCTGGAGCAACATCGGGCCGCGGGGACCCGCCGTCATGGCGTTCTGGTTGTCGGCAACCGGCGCACCGCCGGTCGTGGTGAGTTTCTTGTCGTCGCTCATCTTCGGACTCCTGGAGGACATGTGTGGTCGGCGTGACGGAGGCGGCGGTTGCTGAACGGCGAAACCCTGCGCCCCTGGACCACCGTTGTCCCATCGTAGACTTGCACGGCCGGTTCGCCACGAGCAGCCGACTGCCGAGAGTCTTCCAAGAGACCCCGGGCTTTCGCGGCCGACACGAATTCTCGGCTGTAGTGCGCAGACGGGACGGGGTGAAGACGGAGAGTTAAGCTTCTACGTCCGTGACGGACAACCCCGCCCGTGTGTTCGTTCCGGGGCGCGATCCTGGCGCGGACCAACGCCCAGCCGCAGGCCGCGCTGCGCCTGCTCGGATAGTCCGGCGCCTGCCCGCTACCGCGGGGTCGCGTCGCTGCGGACGAACCCGAGCAGGACGGCGCCGAGCGCTTCGCCGCCGTTGGGCATCCCCAGCTCGTGGTTGGCCAGGTAGTGCGTCTTGCCCTCGAGTTCGACCAGGCTGGCCTGCAAACCGGCGGCGTGCATCGCCGCGACCAGCCCAGTGGCCGCCGCCTTGGCATTGCCACGGGTCGACTGGCCGGCGACAGCGACCAGGAACCGCGGCGCCGGCTGCCCGGCGCGGACGTGCGCCAGCGGCGAGGCGTCGCGCAGGCCGACCTCGGCTGCGCCGAACGCTTTGACGATGTACGGCGCGTTGTCGCCGCCTTCCGCGAGCTTGGCGATCAGGTCGTAGGCGCTGCCGCTCCAGCACAGGACGCCCGCCAGATCGGTCGGCGCGAGGCCGACCTTGCCGAGTGGTCGCGCATCGAGCCCGAGCAGTGCCGCCAGGTGCGTACCGGCCGAATGGCCGAGCACGAACACCTGTTGCGGGTCGCCGCCGTGTTCGGCGATGTGATCCTTGGTCCAGCGCACCGCGGCGGCGACGTCGTCGACCTGCGCCGGATGCGGCGCGGTGCCGCTCAGCCGGTAGTTGACCGAGACCAGCACGATGCCGTTCTCGACCAGGAACTTTGGCTTCCAGCTGACTTCGGACTTGTCGCCTTTGGCCCATTCGCCGCCGTGCACGAACAGCACGACCGGCGCCTTGGTGGCCTTGGCCGGGGCATAGACGTCCAGACGCTGTTCCGGCGCGGCGTTGGCGACGTACGGGATGTTCCAGGCGATGCGGGAGCCGACCAGGACGACGGGGGACGGGTCGGGTCGCGGCGTCGAGGCCGGCGCCGTGGTCGGGGGGGCGGGCGCCGCCGCTGCCTGGGCGAGCAGGGGCACGGCGGACGCCAGGGTGAGCAGGATCAGGGCTGAAGGGGGCATCGCGGGCTGCGGGTCGAGGTCAGAACAGGATGGGCGCGACCGACGATGACAACCACGGCTGTGCCGGCACCGGCGGCACGACCAGGTTCTGCAGGTGCAGCTGCAGACCGACCAACGCCGGCTGGTTGGGCACCGGCAGGTCGATGTCCAGGATGCCGCTCGCGCCGACCAGTTGCGGCCAGAACTGCGACACCGCGGTCGACGGTTCGATGTAGAGGCGGCCAAATATCGGGCCGAGATCCATGTACGCTGGCAACAGACCGTAGAGGCGGAACAGCGCGCTGCCGGGTGGCGCCACCTGGTGCAGCCGCAGGGTGTTGCCGAGGTTGATCGCCTGGGTGAACTCAGGATAGCGGCCGGTGTACGAGAACGACCCCTGGACCGAGTAGACGGCGATCTCATTGCCGTGCACGACGGCGCCGATCGAACTGGCGGTGTCGAAGCGGGACGGCGCGGTGAGCAGCGGCTGCGCGTACCACTCGCCCGACGGCTGGCCGAAGCCATGGGCGACCTGGTTGTCGTGCACCATCGCGGTGTGGCGCGAGATGCGAACCGTCAGCGCCGACTGGCCGGTAACGGAGGCCCAGCGGTTGAGGCGGGCGTCGAACACGTGTGCGGTCTCGCCGGAGCCGTCGAGCGCGAGGAACGTCGAGCCGCTGATCGGCGCCTGGAACGCGCCGACGAGCGTCGTGGCCTTCGGCACCCAGGTGCCGTGCCGGGCGGACAATGCCGTGTAGCCGCCGGCGTGACCGAGCACGACCGCGTCGCGCACGGTGTTGAACGACGCGATCGTGATCGGCGGCGCCGCGATCCAGGTGTTCAGCACCGGGCTGTAGGCGTGGCCGGTGCCGCCGCCGGCGTCGGCCCAGGCGATCGCGTCGTTCGAGGTGATCGAGAACGTGCCGCTCAGCGGGATGCCGAACGTGCCGGTGATCGCCGAGAACGGCGTCAGCAGCCCGTTCTCGATCAGCAGCGCGAAGTGGTAGTCCAAGTGCAGCGTCGCTCCCGGCGCCGGCCGCACGGCGAACTGACCGCGTCCCGAGCCGTAGCAGACGACGTCGGTGCCGTCGATGAACGCGGCCACGCCCTCGGCGCCGAGCACGCTGCCGATCGGCTGGTTGGCCACGTAGGTCGCGACCGTTCCGGTCAGTCCCGAACAGCCCCAGATCTGGTTGCCCGACCACACCAGGGCATATTCGTTCTGTTGCAGCGTGCTGGCGCCGACCGGCACGTTCTGCACGCTCCAGTTGTTCTGCTGGGCCGAGAAGGCGCGGAACACGCCGGGGCTGTTCGCCGTGGCCACCTCGCCTTCGCCGACCACCGTCAGCGTCGCCGCGGGATCGGCGGCCACCGGCACGAAGCCGCCGTGGTGCGTGCTCAGCGCGTAGGCGGTGCTGCCGTCGAGCAGCAGGCCGAGCAGCCGGTTGGAGACCATGGTCGGGTTCGGCTGCGACAAGCTCAGGCTGGCCCAGTGGCCGTGGAACGCGCCGAAACCCCAGGCCTGGTTGCCGTCGGCGACGAGCGTCACCCAGGAGGAACTCGCGGGGCCGCTGACGACGGTGGCGCTGCCGCTGGTCGTGATCGTCTCGACCTGGCCGGTGTGCGACGCAAACGCGTGGATCAGGGTGCCGTCGCGCACGATGCAGTAGTCGTTCGCCTGGAAGATCGGTGTCGGATTGCTGACCGGCAGCACGGTCCAGGCCTTGGTGATGCCGGAATAGAGCCAGACCGAATTGCTGGTCAGGAAGCTCACCGTCGTGCCGATCGAGTTCGGCGCGCTGGTCTGGTTGGCGGGAAGTGCTGTCGACGTCCAGTTGCTCGGGGCCTGGGCGGTCGCGCTGATGGCGCCGACGAACGCCCAGACCACGAGGAGGGATGCGGGTCCTGGTTGCATGGCCCGCATCCAAGCACGGCCCGTGCCGCGCTCGCCGATTCGCGACTCCCGGCGGCCGCGGGCGGCAGGCGCAGCGGGCGGTAGCCTGGATGGACAGGACCCGTCCATCCGCGCCGCGCGCCGTGGTCGGTTCTCGACCACGGCACAGCGGTCGCTGTTACGGGGTCACCAGGCGACCGCTTCAGCCGCAGGCCCGAGTCGAAGCGTTGCACGAACGCCACCGCGCCGATCTGCGGTTGTGGCACCGCGGCCGTGCGGGCCGCGCGCAGATCACCGCGTCCACCAGATGCGCCGGCCGCCACACGACGGACAGAAGCCGCGTCGCTTGCAGGCGAACGCCACCAGTTCGTCCTTGTTGCACGCATCGCCGTGCACGCGCACGAAGCCCTCCGGCCTAGAGCCCGATTCGTGTCACAACATGTTTACGGATAACATGTTGCAATCACGACGCCGGCAGATCCGAAGGTCCGGGCGGAACCTCGCCGTCGTCGTCAGGCTCCGGCTCGACCGTACCGCGCAGCTTCCGGCGCAGCGTGGCCCGATTCATGTCGAGCGCCCGCGCCAGCAGCGTCGGCTTGCCTTCGAACCGGGGCAACAGCACGGCCAGCAGGTGCTGTTCGAGGGCGTCGTGCAGTTCGTCGTACCGGGCGCCACGACGCAGCTGTTCGTCGGCGAACCGCTGCAGCGCAGCGACCAGCGTCGCCTGGGTCTCCGGCGCCGACGCGCTCGGCGTCATCGCTCGCAGCTCGGCAGGCAGGTGCGCGGGCAGGACGACGCTGGCGCCGCAGACCGCGGCGGCATGTTCGAGCGCATTGCGCAGCTCGCGTACGTTGCCCGGCCAGTCGTGGGCCTGCAGCGCCGTCATCGTTTCGCTCGCCAACGCCAGCCTCCGGTTCGGAGCGAGTCGCCGCAGCAGATGGCTGGACAACGCCGGCAGGTCGCCGAGCCGTTCGCGCAGTGCCGGCATCCGGACCTCGAGCACGCGCAGCCGGTACAGCAGGTCCTCGCGGAACCGCCCGTCGGCGGCCGCGCGCGCGAGGTCGCGGTTGGTCGCCGCCACGATCCGCAGATCGACGTGCAGGTCGGTGCGGCCGCCAACGCGGGTGAACGACCGATCGTCGAGGAAGCGCAGCAGCTTGAGCTGCACCGACAGCGGCGCGTCGCCGATCTCGTCGAGCAGCAGCGTGCCGCCGGCGGCGCGTTCGAGGTGCCCGGGCCGGGTCGTGGCGGCGCCGGTGAAGGCGCCCTTCTCGTGGCCGAACAGTTCGGCTTCCAGCAGGTTCTCCGGCAGGTTGCCGCAGGCCAGGGTCACGAACGGCTGCTGGCGGCGCTGGCTGTGCTGGTGGATCGCGCGCGCGGCGAAGGTCTTGCCGGTGCCCGTCGGCCCGGTCAGCAGCACCGGCACGTCGGACGCGGCGGCATGGGCGATCGCGGCGAAGGCCGGCTGCATCGCGGCCGAGGCACCGACCAGCACGCGGGCATCATCGCCCTCGGCGGCGGGTGGCGGCGACACGTCCGGGTTCGCCGCCACCTGCAGCAGCGCGCGCAGCGTGTTCGCCAGGCCGGCGAGGTCGAGCGGTTTGACCAGATACTCCGAGGCGCCGCGCAGTCGGGCTTCGATCGCGTTCTGCAGGTTGCCGTGCGCGGTGATGACCAGCACCGGCAGGGTGGGATGGCTGGCCCGGATCTCGAGCAGCGCGTCGAGCCCGCTGCGATCCGGCAGGCCGATGTCGAGGATCACCAGCGCCACCGGTTCCTGCTGCAGCCGGCGCAGCCCGAGTTCGGCCGACGCGACCGCGATCGGCACGCACTCGAGCCGGCGCACCAGGCGCGTCAGCGCCGAGGCCAGGGCGGCCTCGTCTTCGATGATCAGGATCGTTGCCAAGGCATGCCCGAACGCGCGCCGGAAGCCGCCAGTTCAACGCGGGCCGCCGCCGCTGGCAACACCCTGCCCAGGACCCGGTCGCAACGGCAGGTCGACCGTGACGATCGCCCCGCCGGCGGGCCGGTTGGCCGCCTGCAGCGTGCCGCCGTGTGCCTGCACGATGCCGCGGGCGACGCCGAGGCCGATGCCCATGCCGCCCTCCTTCTCGCTGAAGAAGAACTCGCCCAGACGCGCCAGGGCGGTCGCCGAGAAGCCGCGGCCCGAATCGGCGAACGTCAGCCGGCAGCGATCCTCGTGCCGCCGCGCGGCGATCGCCAGCCGGCCGCCGCCGGGCATCGCCTGGATGGCGTTGACCAGCAGGCTGCTGCAGACCTGCATCAGTCGCTTGCCGTCGCCCTGCACCTGCAGGCCCGGGTCGGCGTCGAGTTCGACTTGCACCAGCGCATGCTCGAGCTGCGCGCGATGGGCGGCGATGACCTGGACCAGCATTTCGTGCACCGCCAGCTCGCGCAGGGCCGGAGGCTCCGGCCGGCACAGGTACAGCCACTGGTTCAGCAGGTCCTCGATACGCGCGGCTTCGTGTTCGATGATCGCGGCGGTGTCGTCGTCGGCGGCGCCCTGCCACAGCTGGGCGTGCATCTTGATCGCGGCGACCGGGTTCTGGATCTCGTGCGCCAGCGCGGCGGTCATCCGGCCCAGCAACGCCAGCTGCTCGGCCCGCTGGCCCTGTTCGCGCGCCAGCTGCAGCGCCGCGCGCGTGCGCAGGAACGCCCGGGCCAGATCGCCGATCTCGTCGGCCCGCGAGGCTGCGGGCAGGTCGAGCGGCGTCGGGCCTTCGATCTCCGGCAGGCGGGCGGCGAGCTGGCGCAGGGGTCGCACGAGGCCGCGCGTGGTCCACCACACCACCAGCAGCGACGACAGCCAGAATGCCGCCAGCAGCGCCACGGTGTCGACGCGCCAGAGGCCATGCCACCAGGTCGTGCGCGGTCGCGCGCAGAGCAGATCGAACAGCGTGCCGGTCAACGGCACGGCGACGACCTCGTCGGCGCCGACGGCGTGCACCTCGCGATCGGCCGGCACCGCGGCCAGCAGGGCCTGCCAGCCGGCCTCGGTCGGTGGTTCCAGCACCTGGCGGTAGCGGAACCACACCTCGACGCCGTGCACGCGCCGCAGCTGCGTGGCCAGCGAGGTCTGGTCGCCGGGCTCGGGGTTGCCGCGCAGCCGCGTCCACGGCTTGATCAGCCCGGCTTCGCGGACGAAGTCGGCGTTGGTCAGCGCCAGGCGGACGAACGCGGTCTGGCTGTGCTGTTGGTTGCGGACCGCCAGCAGGGCCGCCAGCAGCACCGAGCCCGCCAGCCCGAGGCCGACGAACGGCAGGCCGATCCGCCATCGCAATCCGCGCAGTTGCATGGTCCAGCAGGCAGTGTGTCGGTGGCCGGCCGGGAAGCAACCACCCGTCTCACACCGATGGTCGACCTCGCGGGGTGGCCTGAGTAGCCGATGTGGCGATCGCCGATGCGCCTTCCCAGGGATACGCGCTGGCGAGTTCGTGGAACTGCCGGTCGAGCAGGCGCAGGATCGTGCAGGCGGAAGTTCAATCGGGCGCAATGCGGCACCACCCCGCAACGGCGCCGGCTGCAGATCTGGCCATGACTCGAGACCGCCGCCGCAGATTCGCCGACGCCCGCAAGTCCTGCCGCCTCGCCCTAGCCGTGGGCACCGCGCCGGCCGAACCCAGCCGACTTCGGCGACCCCGGCAGCAGGTCGTTGCGGCCGCCCGGTTCGTGCGCGACGACGGTGCCAAAGGCCGGATAGATGGAACTGGATCACCGCGTCGGCGCGCGCCGGCAGCGAAGGTCGCAGCAGCGGCGCCCACGACGGCACGCTGAACAATCCGATACCCGCGACCGTGGACTGGCGCAGGAACTCGCGACGACTCGGTTCGGGCATGGCCTCGCTTCGGCGAACCGCGGATCGCAGCGGCCGGCTCGCACCCTGGCGGCACGGCCGGCGTGTTACCGCAACGTTGCGCGGCGCGGTTACCCGCCGATCTGCGCCCGCAGCCCGTTGGTCGAGATCACACCCATCGCGTTCGCGTTCGCGCTCCGCAGCAGGTACTGGTGATACAGGTCCACGCCCAGGAACATCGGCGCGTTGGGGACCGCGATCGGCACTTACGCCGCGCCGCCGGACGTGAACACCAGCTGCGTGAGATCGGGGCTCGCCTGGATGAGGCAGCCGGGTGCGCCCCAGAGCACCATGTCCAGGGGCAACGGCAGCCCGCTCCAGCTCGTGTTGTTGAACCCGACCGCCAGCATCGCGACGGTAAATGGCGGCGCGTTGGTCAGGTCGAGCTGGTAGGTGTTGCCCAGCAGAGGCGATCCGGAACCGCTCAGCAACGGCTCGCCGAAGGGTCCCACGCAACCGCTGCCGTACTCTTCGAACGGCTGCACCGGGCCGTCGCTGCCGACCGCTTCGCCGCCGAACTCGAGGTCGAGCGTGGCCGGACCATGGGGCAACGTGAACGAGAGCCCGCCCAGATCGACGCCGACGGCGTTGCTGCCCGGCATCGGAACGATCGGCAGCGAGGCGTTGGCGAACAACCCGGTCTGCACGACCTGCGGCGCGGGCATGCCGACGGCGAACTCGAGCGAGATCGTGCCACGCGCGATCTCGCTTCCCGTGGGCCTGTCGGTGGCGATCACGCGGAACGACGCCCACATGCGCTGACCGCTCGGCAGCGCGCGCGTCGGATCGAGCGACAGGTGCGAACCGATGCCGGCGTTTGCGGATTCCGCGATCAGCGGCCGGCATTTGCGCCCATCGGCCATACTGTTACCAGATGCTCGAAACCGTCGCCGTCGTTCTGCTGGTTCTATGGGTGCTCGGAATGGTCAGCAGCAACACGATCGGGGGATTGATCCACGTGCTCCTTGTCGTCGCTGTTGTCGTCGTGCTGGTGAGGATCATCCGGGGGAAGAGAATCGCCTGAACGCGAGCACTTGGCTGGGTTCCCATGGTTGGTTCTGGCCTTGGAATCGGCCGTCGAGCCCTCCGCAACGCCGCTGTCCGCGTTCACGCCGTTGGCCCTGTCCGGCTGCGACCTGCTTGCCACGCCCGACAGCGTGCAGTTCCTGGCGATGGCCGGTGGCGCCGTGGAGTGGAACCAGACGATCCCCAACAGCAGTTCCTGGACGGGCGCGGTGCTGCATCAGCAACTGGCGCAGTTCGACCCGGCCGCGCCTTCGAGCCTCAGCAGTTCGAACGCGTTGACGCTGGTGCTCGGCACGTTCTGAAGGCCGATCCCTGACCATGCCCCCACTCACCCGGTCGCCCGCAAAGCGCTGACCCTGTTCGCCCAGGCGCCGAGCGGTGCCGTGGCATCTGCCGCCTCGATGGCGCCGGTGCGCGACACTGCAGGGCAAGGATCGCGGCACCGGGCATGGCCGCAGCGCGGTGCGGCAATAGACTTGGCCGCGGCCATGCCAGAAGCCTCGCTCCGGATCCTCTGCCGCGTGGCCGTGATGCTGTGTGTGACGAGTAGCCTCGTCCTCGCTCAGTCGGACGCAGCCGCGGCCCCGTCGTTCGCAGAGCTCAAGGCGGCAGGGCCTGCGCGCTCGCTGTTCCTCCGGCCGGAGGCCAGACGGGTCAGCGGGGCCGCGCCGGAGCCCGATCTGCAGACCTTCCGGCGCGACATCGCGCCGATCCTCGCGACGGCATGCGTTCGCTGTCATGGGCCCGAGCAGCAGAAGGGCCAGGTTCGCATCGACACGCTGGACCCGGATCTGTTCCACGGCGACGACGTCGAACGATGGCTCGACGTGCTGAGCGTGCTCACCAATGGCGAGATGCCGCCCGCGGACGAGAAGGAAACACGGCTGGCGGACGCGGATCGCGGCAAGGTGATCGAGTGGCTGGCCGCCGAGAGCCATACGGCCTCTGCTGCGCGTCGGGCCGGCAAGGAGCATTCGTCGTTCCGCCGGATGGCGCGCTACGAATACGAGTATGCGCTGCAGGACCTGCTCGGACTGCCGTACGACTTCGCCGACCCGCTGCCGCCGGACCCGACCTCGCCCGACGGCTTCCAGAACAGCTCCGAGGTGCTGCATCTGACCGGGATCCAGTTCCGAGCCTACCGGGAAGCGGCGACGCGCGCGCTGCGGCTGGCGACCGTCGAAGGCGAGCGCCCGGCGCCGCTGTTCTGGAACATCTCGATGACGGTCGCCGCGGCGGTCGAGTGGGCGCGCCAGGATGCCGAGGTCGCCAAGCTCGAGCAGCAGCACGCGGCGGAGCCCGAGAAGTTGCAGGCGGAGCTGCAGCGACACAGAAAGCGCAGCCAGCAGCGACCGGGAGGTGTGCACTACCTCGATCGACGCACCGGGCGGCTGGCGGCGCAGAACTGGGCCTACAACGACGCGAAGTTCGCCTGGCCGCCAGCATCGCAGTTGGCCGAGTTGCCAGATGGCGCCGATGTCGTCGCCGTCATCCCCAGGGGGCGAGGGCTCATTGTCGAGCTCGGCGACCGGCTCCCCGACGACGGCACGTTGCGGGTGCGCGTGCGGGCGTCACTGGCGACCGTCGACG
The DNA here is from genome assembly GCA_016713175.1 of Planctomycetota bacterium. Lineage (GTDB taxonomy): Bacteria > Planctomycetota > UBA1135 > UBA1135 > UBA2386 > JADJPQ01. The sequence continues at coordinate 762,150 of JADJPQ010000001.1, read as the reverse complement.
ACGGCCATGCGCCCACGATGCGGCTCGTGTTCGGCTGGCAGGCGAGCAACGACTCGCAGGCCTCGGTGCCGATCCGTGGCCAGGATGCGGTCGTCGATGCTGCGCCCGGTTCGCCGCGCATCTACCAATGGGACGTGCCGCTGAGCCAGGTCTACCCGCGCAACCTGGTGCGCAAGGTCAACAAGCTCGGCGACCTGCCGAGCCCCTCCGAGTACATCAAACTCGAGAACGCGTCGGTGTCGGGCGGTGACATCCAGGTCGAAGTGGTCGAGGTGACCGCACCCGTTTACGACCAGTGGCCACCGGCGTCGCACACGCGGATCTTCTTCGACGTGCCCGGGGCAGCGAACGAGCGCGAGCGAGCCGCAGCGGTGATCGCTGCCTTCATGACGCGCGCCTGGCGGCGCGAGGCGAGCCCCGACGAGATCGAGCAGAAGATGCGACTGTACGAGCGGCTGCGACCGGCGTGCGGCAGCATGCAGGAAGCGGTGCTGGAGGTGTTGGTGACCGTGCTCACGTCGCCGAACTTCCTCTACCTCGTCGAGGCCGGGCCGGCTGCCGACGCGGGCGAACCGGCCGCTGCGGCCGCGCTGTCGGATCTCGAGCTGGCCACGCGGCTGTCGATGTTCCTGTGGTGCAGTGTGCCCGACCCGGCGCTGCTGGCGGTGGCGAAGACCGGGCAGCTGCGCGCGGCCGAGACCCTGGCGGCCCAGGTGGCGCGGATGCTGGCCGACGCGAAGTCGCGCCGGTTCTGCGAGCAGTTCGTGCGGCAGTGGTTGGGGACGCACGCGCTGGACCATCTGCACGTCGATGGCAAAGCCCACCCCGGGTTCGATGACGCCCTGCGCGAGGCGATGCGCGAGGAGCCGATCGCCTTCTTCGAGGAGATCCTGCGCCGCGACCACAGCGTGCTGGAGTTCGTCCATGCCGACTTCACGATGGCCAACGAACGACTCGCGCAGCACTACGGGTCGAGCGACGTGGTCGGCAACCGCTTCCGTCGCATCGAGCTGCAGCCAGGGCAGCGCCGCGGTGGGTTGCTGACCCAGGCCGGGCTGCTGGCGATGAACTCGGACGGCAAGGACTCCCACCCGCTCAAGCGCGGCGTCTGGATGCTGCAGCGCCTGCTCGACGACCCGCCGCCGCCACCGCCGGCCGCGGTCCCCGAGATCGATCTCGCCGACCCCGCGATCGCCAAGATGACGCTCAAGCAGCAGCTCGAGAACCACCGCAATGCCGCGGCCTGCATGTCGTGCCACGTGAAGATCGATCCATGGGGCATCGCGCTCGAGAACTACGATGCCGTGGGCTCCTGGCGAACGAAAGTGCAGGGCCAGCCGGTCGACGCCGTCGGGGTGCTGTTCAACGGCCAGCGGCTCGATGGCATGGACGGGCTCAAGCGCTTCCTGCTCGAGAACCGCCAGGACCAGTTGGTGCGGGCGATGGTCAGCAAGCTGCTGACGTTCGCGCTGGGGCGGCCGCTGGCGTTCGCGGATCGGGCCGCGATCGACGAGATCGCCACCGAGGCTCGCCGGCGCGGCGACGGCCTTGCTACCATGGTCACCACGATCGCGACCAGCACCTTGTTCCGGTCGAAATGAGGCCCGTCCCCATGCACATGGACATCGGATCGCTCGACCGACGCCGGTTCTTGCGGGGATCGGGGGTCGCACTCGCACTTCCCTGGCTGGAGTCGGTCGCTGGCGCGCTGCGGCCCGCCGGGCGCGGTGCGCGCCGAACGCGCTTCGCCTGCATCTACTTCCCCGATGGCGTGCCGATGCCGCTCGCGGCCGATCCCGCCTACCAGGACTGGGCGTGGTTCCCGCACGGTGCCGGCAGGGAGTTCACGTTCACCAGGTGCCTCGAACCGCTCGAGCCGCTGCGCAGCGACCTGACGATCCTCTCCGGCCTGTCGCATCCGTCCGCGCGCGGCATCCACGGCCACTCGAACGCCGATCAGTTCCTCACCGGTGCTGCGACCGGGCCGCGGGGCGACTACCACAATTCGATCTCCCTCGACCAGGAGTTCGCGGCGCACGTCGGCAGCGAGACCCGCTTCGCGTCGCTGGTCATGTCGACCGACGGTGGCACCGGCACGCCCCGTGGGGCGCAGACCCTGTCGTTCGATCGCAACGGCCGCGCGATCCCGGCGGCGAATCGACCGAAGAAGATCTTCGATGCCCTGTTCGTGACGAGTGATGCGGATGCCGCCCGCCGGCTCGCGCTCGAGCAGAGCGCGCTCGACGATCTGCTCGCCGACGCCAAGGCGCTGCGCTCGAAGCTGTCGGCCGGTGACCAGCGAGCGCTCGACGAATACCTGGATTCGGTGCGCGAGACCGAACAGAAGATCGAGAAGGCCAAGCGCTGGGTCGACATCCCGCTGCCCAAGGTCGATGCCGGCCCCCTCGACCTCGAGATCACGCCCGACGATCCGCGCGCCTACCTGCAGGCGATGTACGGGCTCATGCACCTGGCGTTCCAGACCGATTCGACGCGGGTCGCCACCTATCAGATCGGTCGTGAGAACGGCATCGGTCAAAGCGACCACCTGAGTCGCGCGGTCGGGTTCCCGCTGGCGCACCAGCTCACCCACGAGACGAAGAAGCCGGACGGCTGGAAGAACTTCGGCACCTACTGCCGGTTCCTGAGCGAGGAGCTGGGGCGCTTCGTGAGCAAGCTGAAGGCGACTCCCGAGCCCTCGGGCGAGGGCAACATGCTCGACAACACGCTGGTGCTGTTCGGGTCGGCGTCGAGCGCCTTCCACTTGTCCCGCAACTACCCGCTGATCCTGCTGGGCGGCAGCAACATGGGGTTCGCGCACGGCCGGTATCTGAACTTCGCCGGAGCCGGTGCCTATGCGGGTGGTTGGGACGGGGGCACGGAGCCCTGGCAGCTCGAGTTTGCCAACGACGAGGTTCCGCTGGCGAACCTGTTCGTGACCATGCTGCAGCGGCTCGGGGTGCCGGCTGAGTCGTTCGCGGACAGCACGAAGGCGCTTCTGCTGGAGTGAGGTGCCTGCGGTCGAGCGCCGCCACGCATGCGCCGGCATGCAGCGAGAAGCCGTCCCTCGCCGCCGGCAGTTCGACGATGCTGCGCCCCACCGCAGCGGTCTCGATCTGCGCGATTGTCGCCGCGTTGCGTGCACGAGAGGGCCGGCATGAGCAGGACTGCAACTCGGCGATGCGCCCCTCCATGGTGCCGCGCTGGCGGTAGTTCGGCGACGAGCTGCTCGGCCGACCAGTCGCTCTTGCTCGCATTCGTGACGAGCACGAAGTGGTGCAAGAGGAGATCGTCTTTGCGCTCCTGGACGACCACGACGACGCGCCTCGGCTTGTCCCACGACTTGGCCTTGTACTCGTCCTGACCCGGCTGAACGTTGCACAAGCCACAGCCGACCAGCACCGCAATGTCTAATGCTCCATGAACAATAATCACAGCACGCCCTCTACTCCTCCGATCTGTCTACCACTGGCTGACTCGTTCTTCTTAGGCGCTTCCATTAGCGCCATCAGGCGGGCCGCCGCAAGCCTGAGCCCCAACTCACCCGCGACGCTAGCCCTCTTCATGAGGTCGGCGGCACCTGCAGACACGTCGCCAAGGCGCGCTTTTTCGATATGCAAGTGCACATCCGCCATGTCCCGAAGGTACTCGTCACCAAGCGCAGTAGCCCTATCGATTGCGGATCTATAGAGAGCATCGCCTTCCGCGGGACGCCCCCCACGAAATGCCAGAAGTCCCTCGGTGGCCTGAAGCGTCACCAACATCTCCGGCGACAAGCCGCGCCGCCTAATGCGAGAGAGTTTAGCCTCTGCCTCCTGCAACCTTCCCACCTCCAAGAGAGCGACGACTAGATTGTTAGCCATGAGAGCATGGTTCGGATTTGCCGCAACTCCATTGGCCGCTATATCTGCCGCCGATTCGAGACAGAGACCACTTACAACACCAAAAAAAGAGCCGAGGATCGCGGGCTTTACACTGAAAGGTTCCTCAGAAAGCCACAGGCGGCAATTCTCTATTGCGACCTCGACGTTACCATTATGAGCAGAGTCCCAGGCCAAGGCCTCAAAACACCTATGCTGCATTGCCACTTCCTTTGGGAGGTCGATAGACGCGCCGCGCCTGCGATTGGCCCATGAGACTTGCGCAATTGCGTTCTCGGCCGGCGACACCAGGGCAGCGCGCAAGAGCCGCCGCGCCCTCTTGGGGTTGCCGTGCTCCAGCTCGATGGTCCCCAGTGCCGCCGCCAACTCAGACTCATCGAATCCAATCGAGTCGGCTTTGGCGATGAGCGCCTTGGCTTCGCCAGAGAATCGACTCACTTTGCCTTGAAGGTCGCACACGGCAATCAATGCAGACCGCAACCATGGGTCAACCCTAACGCGACTCGCTCGCTCTAGTACCCACTGCGCCCGGTCTGGCTCGTCAACATGACACATTAAACGAGCAGCAGAGCGTAGTATGTAACGATGACTATCGACAAGCGACACAGCGTTGTGTGCGGCAGTGTCGTGCGTCACGCTGTTTGAGACCTGGTGCGCCAGTCTCACTAAGACAGTCGTAGGGACGGCCGCGCTGGCGCGGGAGCGCTCTGTTTTCCCGACCGTCGTCAGCGCACCGAGCTGAAGCGCAGTTCGCCCCAGGTGCGGCGATCGACGACGGTGATCTTGGTGATCACGTGCTCGATCTCGACGCGACGCTGACGGAGTTCGGCCTCGTAGCCCAGGAATGCGCGCGCGGACGAGTAGGCCAGCAGCAGTCGGAAGGGCCAGCGCTCGACGATGAGGTCGACGCGGACCTGGGCAGTGCATCGCTGGCGGGCGGTGCACTCGACACACGTGCGGTCTTTGTCGCCGGTGACAGGCCGGAGGCCATCCAGGGGAGCGACACACCGGCTTCTTGTCCTGGTAGAAGGTGCGCGCCCCGCCGTGGCCGAGGATGCGGGCCTCGACGACAGGGCGAAGGCGCTCGCCGGGTTGCGGCTCGAAGCCGCCGGGACGGACGGTGAGATAGCGGACGAGGGCGCGGTGGAGGATCTCGCGCAGGACCTCCACGTCGCCCGATCTGCGCGGCTCGCTCATGCGAGTTCCCAGCGCTCGAGTGCGTCCTCGACGTGCTCGGGTTCGATCTTGCCCTTGGCGCTGCCGGCGCGACGCAGGACGGCACGGGCATCGGCAGCAGCCGACCAGGCGCGCCGCCGGCACGCTCGAAGAGCGCCGTGAGCCCGCGTTCGCACAGACGCTTGTTCTGTCCGGCCTCGAAGTGGTGATCGAGGAAAGCCTGCAGTTCGTCGATCGCGAGGCCGGAAATCTCCTCCCGCACGACGATGCGGCGCCACAGGTGCGGCTGTGCCTGCAGCTCGACGCGCAGCCTCGGCAGCCCGACGAGCAACACCTGGATGCGGCGGCTGCCGTCGAGATCGCTCTCGGCCAGGGCGCGGACTTCGGCCAGCGTTTCCGATGGCAGATCCTGCGCTTCGTCGAGCCACAGGAGGATCGTGTGCGACTCCTCGACCAGTGCCCGCAGCAGCCGATCGAGGCTGACCGAGTGGCACATGCTGGTGCGCACGCGCAGGGCTTCGCCAGCGACCTTGATGAGGCCTGCGGCGCCGAGCTTCCTGGCGGCGGAGAAGTACAGCACGCGGTGCCGGCCGCGATCGAGCTGGCTGCGCAGTTCGCGCAGCAGCGCGGTCTTGCCGGTGCCAGTCTCGCCGGTCAGCATCGCGTAGGTTTCGCCGCCATCGACGAACGCCTCGACGAGGCTCTGCTTGGCGCGGACGAAGTCGCGGAAGGGAAACGGGGATCGATTCATGGTTGCTCCTGCTTTTCGTCGGACGAGTCGGACACGGGGGTGCCGCCATCGGCGCCGATCTGGCGTTCGAGGTCGGCGAGGTAGGTCGAGAGCGCGCGGCCGGAGCCGAGGCTTGCCTTGCTGCGCGCGCATGCGGCGGTGAAGGCGTCGCGCAGGAGCGGCCCGCGCTTGCGGTAGAAGGCGACGATGGCGTGCGCTTCGTGCTCGGAGTTCGGCACCGCACGGCCGAGGAGTTCACCGAGCACCGCGAAGACCTCCGGCACGCCAAAGCCCGGCTGCGCATTCGGCCGCCCCTTGCCCTGCCAGATGTCGACGAGCTTCTGCAGCTGGCCGGTGCCCTGCTTGTCGACGCGCGTCTTGACTGCGGACAGCGGCTTCCTCGTGAATGGTTGCAGCTCGATCTCGCGCCCGTCCGTCGTCACGAGGACCGCCCGGCCGCCGTGCGTTGGGTGGTAGCGGAACCGGCTGCGTTGTCCTGCGTACGCCGCGCTTGGCACGCGGAAGCTGCCGGTCGGCAAGCGGACCTCGCCGGTCTTCTTGTCGCTCTTGGCGGTCGTGTCGACGAAGAACGCGCGCTCGAGATCGCTCTGGCTGATGCGCCGGCCCGAGATCCGGTCGGCGAGCCGCAGTTCGGGCGTGGTGCCGATCTCGCGGTGATGGTGGCGGTTGTAGACCAGTGCCAGCATCGCCTCGAGCAGCTGCTGCAGGTGCTCGAGGTCGACGACCTGCTGGGAGGCGAGTTCGCGGACGAACCAGCGGTCGAGGCAGCGGTGATAGGCTTCGATCTTGCCGTCCCATTCGGGGCTGCGCGGCTTGATGTAGTTGCGATGCACGCCGAGCGCGGCGAGGCCGTTGCGGAAGGCGTGGCTGTCGAAGGCCGAGCCGCGGTCGAACTGGAAGCGTTCGGCCAGGCCCCACTTCGCGATCGCCTTCGAAGTGACAGTGACCGCGGCCTCGGTGTCCTCCGCCACGGCGACGACTGCGGCGAGCACCGCACGGCTGTGATCGTCGAGGACGGAGAGCACCGTGACCTCGATCCTCGTGCCGTCGACGAAACGCACCACGAAGGCGCCCTTGCCGTCGAGTTGCCAGCCTTCGTGCGGATGCGTGGCTTCGTAGAGGTCGCGCAGCTTGCTCTTCTTGCCGGACTTGAGCCGGGCGATTCCGGCGTACGCCGGGTGCTCGCGCAGACGGCGGCGCAACGTGGTCTTGCCGAGGGAGTAGTCGGCGAACTCGATGCGCAGGTAGACCTCGAGTTGGGTCAACGATCGGTCGGGCTGTTCGTACAGCAGGCCGATCGCGTAGCCGACCCACGCGCTCGCAGACGCCTTGCGGCTGCGGCCACGATCGCTGCGCGGCTTCGGCAACAATGTGAGATAGCCGCCGGCCCGGTAGGCCTTGAGCCAGCGATAGAGCGTGGCTCGACCGGTGCTGGCAGTGCGTTCCTTCAACGCGACGCGCCGTTGCGCGGCGTCGAGGCTCCGATCGATCAGGAAGGCGATCTGTTCGAAGCGTCGGGCGGCGATCTCGTACGGGTTGGACATCGATCTCGGCACCTCGGTGATGAGGCGCGGGATCGTGCCGGCAGTGACCGAGCACGGTGTTCGATCGCCGTGCTCGGAATCCGGCTCGGGAACTCGAGTGCAGGCATGTTCGACCACGCCAATGAGACCCGACGACACTCGGCCATCGCCTGCGGGTGCGGGCAGCCGGCGATCAACGCCACCAGCGTCATCGCCAGCATGACCGCCGCCAGCCGCTCGCGACGCGGCGTTGACCGATAGCGCCTTGCGTCCGGCGTCGGATCGCTGCGCATCGCCTCGGCGATCCCTCGCACGCGAGGCGCGGATTCGGCGACCAACCGGCTCATCGGGGCGCCGCCGATCTCGCCTGCAGGCCGACCGAGTGCATGGGCGCCGAGTCCCTCCGTCCATCCGTGCAGCGTCGTGTGCGCCGGCGCCGGGTCGCCGAATTGACCCCAGGCAACCTGTCGCAGGCTGCGGTCACCCCGGCAGTAGGACGAGATCTCGTGCTCGATGACGGCGACCCCGTACGTCTTGCGCGGCAGCGTGTCGCACGGCAGCACGCGACTGCGTGTTCCGCACAGCTCGCATCGCGCCAGCGCGATCGTTGCCGCCACTTTGACCATCACCAGCTCGTCGCTCTCGTCCGGCTCGAGAAGGACGAGGCCGCGCGAAACCGTCGATCCGGTGAGCTTCATCAGCCCGCCGGCCGCCCGGCACGCCGGGTCGGGGACAGCCGATGCGCCCAAGCTTCAACTGCCCGGCATCAACAGCCGCTCGCTCGCGGTAGAACTGGTCGCAGGTAATCGGCACGGAATGCACTCCATGTCGATGCCGTGGGGAGGCGGCTCCATACCGCCTCTCCACACTTCATCGTCGCCCGCATGCTACGCCACGCCGCCCGTGCGGCGTGAGCCTGAGCCCATGAGAGCTTCGCTCCTCGATCGGATGAGCCCGGTGAAGTCGTGAGGCGTGATCGTCTCGATCACCGTGGCGCGCTTGGTCCATCCTGCGCGGCGCGCGACAGCGGCAGTCTTCGCACGCTCAGGCTGCCCAAGCGCTGAGTACAAGCGAGATAGCTCAATCCAACTTATGGCATCGCGCGGGTTCGATCGAACGATGGCCTTGAGACCTGCTATGCGGTCCCGAGGCGTCACCAACCCTCCCACAAGGAATCCACCTCTATTGAGGATCTGCAGAGCCAGTTGATACACTGCAGAGTTGTGGTGGGCACTCAACTCAACCGCCTCCGCCGCCTTCACCGAAACGGAATCTGCGGCCAAGCCCCAAGCGGAAACAAATGAGACCACGTCTGCAGCAGACTCCAGCGACCTATCACGGACAAATTGCGCCCGGAGCGAGGCAGCGCGATCAACAACGTCAAGCTGGGGTTCTGTACCGATTGCGGAATTGCCAAGCTCGCCTCGGGCGTATGAGGCCGACAGACTGCGCCACCGAGGAAGAACGACGCGACTCAGATCTTCGTTGCGCATCAGCTTAGGGGGCAAGGCGAAGCAGGCCCGCGGCGGCCCTTCGGGACAACAGGTCGAGTCGTGAAATATGCCACTCAAGTAATGGCCCGGAGCGATTGCCGGCCACCAAAGACACCCTGGTCTCCGGAAGGGGGTCGCAGAACTCTCTGATCATACCGACGATTTCCCGTCCATCTTCACCATGCAGCCAGGTGGCGAGCATTCGCAAGTTATCTTCCAAGGCATGGCGAAGATGAACTGCAACGTCTTTGTATGCGCCGCAGAATAGTGGGCCAGGGCGCAGAGCGGGCGCTATGTTGGCATACATGAGAAGGGTCATGTTCGCTCCATTAATCATGTAAGTCATCATATTGCCAATGTGGAACAGGTCGCACGCAATTCGCCGGATTTGCCAGTCGCTCGACACGTAGCCATAGCGAAGCTCGGGCGGCGCATACTGAGGGTCGCCAGCCGTCGCCAGCACATCATGGGGCGCAGCCACGTTCTTATCGCAAGCCCTTCCCAAATCAGCTATCCTGGCATCGCCGTCGCGAATCAAGACATTTGATGGCTTCAGATCTTGATGGGCGATATCAACGGAATGGAGCTGCCTGATGCCGACGCATATCCCGTGTAGGCATCGGAGGAGCCACGCAACATCAAGCTTGTCCTTTGCCCTAAGCACCCTTCGCACATCACCTTCAGCGGCCTCGAAGACGATGAAATGGAGCGGCAAGGACCCGGGCCTTTCAATGATCCCATCTTCGATGGGCACAACGACATGGCTTAGACGCTTCTGCTTGCACTGTAAGCGTCCGACGGCGGCGACCGCGTGCCCTGGCACCCGCGCGTGAGATCGCGATGTTGAGCAGATGCGAAACGGCGACCCTGGGGCTCGGCCATGTGACCGAGCTGGTTTGGCGGCGTGGTACTCGACTGCTCTGGAGGCTCAGGCAAGCAGCGGCCTGAGCGTTGCGCAGTACGCAGCGAAGATCGGCGTGTCGGTTCCGACCCTGTACCAGTGGCGACGACGGCTCGGACCGATGCGAAGCGACGGACGTACCGCGAAGCTGATCGAGGTCACGGCGGCGCGGCCCACGTCGTCCGCCAACGAGAGCCTGCTGCTGCGCATCGGCGATGGCGGTCGCAGCGTCGTCGTGCCGCGCGGCTTCGACGCCAACGATCTCCGTCGCCTGGTCGAGGTGCTGGAGTCGTGCTGACCTTCGGCGGCGGCCGCCTGTTCCTCGTCGCTGGCGTCACCGACATGCGGAAGTCGTTCAACGGTCTGGCGGGGATCGTGCGCGAGCGCTTGCAGGCGGACCCGATGTCGCGACATCTGTTCTTCTTCTGCAACCGCGACCGCAACCGTATGAAGGTGCTCGTCGCCGACGAGTCGGGCATGTGGGTGCTGAGCAAGCGCCTCGATCGGGGCACGTTCGCATGGCCCGCAGTTGACGCAGAAATCACGCGCGTCGAGTACCGCGCCGAGCAACTCGCGCTGCTGCTCAACGGCTTCGACGCCGAGCAACTGCGTGCACGAAAGTGGCGCCGCAGATCTTTGACAGCGAGCTGAATTTCGCGAGCGCTGTTGCCGTTATGTGTGTGTGTCGCCGGTCGCACTGCAACTCGAAAACGAATCGCTGAAGGCGCAGCTAGTCGCGCGCGACCGACTCATCGGTGAACGCGATGCCGCGATCGCCGACCGCGACACGCAGATCAAGAAGCTCGCAGGTGACATCGCGGTCCTGCAGCAAGCGGTGAAGGACCTGCTCGCTCGCCGAGGCGGTGGCTGCGGCATCCCTGAAAGGCAGGGCGTGTTGTTTCCAGAGTCCGTGCTGCAGACGCCGAGTCCGGAGGCTCCGGCGGCGGACGCCACCGAAGCAGATGACGGCACCGGCGAGGAGGTCAACGTCACGCGCGCCGCCAAGGACAAGAAGGCGGGCACGCCGCGCAAGCCGCGCGTGATGGACACGACCGGCCTGCCGCGCGAGGACCGCCTGCACGACGTGCCCGAGTGCAAGCGCATCGATCCGACGACGGGCAAGCCGCTCGTGCAAACCGGCGAGAAGGTGTTCGAAGAAGTCGACTACCGGCGCGCCAAGCTCGTCGTGATTCGGCACCGCCAGCCGATCTACGGGCTGCCGCCGGAGGAGAAGAAGCAGCGCGATGTCGCACCGGTGATGGCCGAGCTGCCGCCGCGCCCGCTCGAGAACTGCGCCGCGAGCGCCAACCTGCTCGCCCAACTCCTCGCGCAGAAGTTCGCCGATCACCTGCCGCTCTACCGCCAGGAGGCGATCTTCGCGCGCGCCGGGCTCCGCATTTCACGCCAGACGTTGTGCGACTGGGCGCTCGGCGCGGCCGAAGCGCTGAAACCGATCGCCCAACGCCTGCTGCACTACGTCTGCAGTGGTGTCGTGATGCAGCTCGACGACACGCCGGTGATGTGCCAGGCCGGCCGCGGCCAGCCCAACTTCCAGGCGTACCTGTGGACGTTCGTGAATCCGCAGGTCAAAGCCGTCGTCTATCGCTTCACCGCCGGTCGCGCGAGCCAACTGCTCGCCGACGAGATCCGCGGCTTCCGCGGCATGCTGGTCGGCGACGGCTACAGCGGCAATCGCGCCGCGGCGGACAAGATCGCGGACGGCATCGCAATGGGTGGTTGCTGGGCGCACGTGAACCGCAAGTTTCGCGATGCCGAGAAGGAAGCGCCGGGCACCGCCAAACTCATCCGTGACGAGATCGCCAAGCTCTACGAGGTCGAGCGCGAAGCCGACGAGCAGAAGCTCGATCGCGAAGCGCGCATGGCGCTGCGAAGGCAGAAGTCGCGGCCGATCCTCTCGATCATCTTCTCGCGAACACGGCGGCTGCGGAGCCAGTTCAGTGACAAGGGCCTGATGGCCAAGGCGATGGACTACGTGCGCAACAGCCGCAAGGAACTGCGGCAATTCCTGCGCGAGGGCTTGGCGCCGATCGACAACAACGCGTGTGAACGCGCCATTCGCCCCGTCGCCATCGGTCGCAACAACTGGCTGTTCGCCGGCAGCATGCGCGGCGGCCGCGCCGCCGCGGTGATCTACACGCTCATCGAGTCCTGCAAGCTGGCCGGCGTCGACATCGTCAGCTACTTCGCTGACGTGCTCGTCCGCGTCGCCACGCACCCGACCAGCCACATCGACGATCTGCTGCCCGCGAACTGGGCTGTCAAGTTCAGCGCCGTGTCGGCGCTCGTGTAGCCCGCCGTCCCGTCACGCAATCGGGTCACGCAGGCGTGGGGCGTTCTGTCGGACGCTTACCTTGCACTTGGCCAGAATGTCACGCTCGAAGTTGAAGGCTTTTGTTGCCGCTTCGATTTGTCGCATCGGATCGGGACCGCCCCGGGCGGCCAGCATAACATCGAAGACCTTGACGAAGGCCTGCTCAGATCCGCGAGAAACGAAGTAGTTCAATGAGAAGTTGCCGCCTGTAGCGTGAGGCTCCTTCTCAAGGTGTTTCGTAACAGTCCAACCGTTTCCGAGACTGCTGCCTATGGTGAGCATTTGCGACTTGGAAGATCTTGACGTTAGTCTAGCCGAGGCGCGGTGGGTCGATCTTCCGCAGCAACGCTGAGACCGCCCGCACCGCCGATCCCAGCATTGGAAGCTTCTTCGAGATTCTCACGCAGCCGTCCCAGAGGATTGGAACGATGGTCGTCGTTGTGATCCAGAACCGGACGGCGAGTATGTGCCAACGCCCGCAGTTCTCCTTCCGCATGGCCCGCACGTCCTTGCGGAGGTCGGCGGACGATGCACGGATTGCCTCACGAATTTCACCGCGAGTGAACCAGGCGAAGAAACCCAGCGCACCGCCCGCATGAACCGTAGAAGGTGCCACAGTGGAGACACACTGGCGAAGGACATGCTCGGGCAGCTTGCTAAGAATGCGCTCGCGTGACCCGAGTCCGAATCTCGCGATCCTGGCGAGGGCGCCCCGGAAGCGCAGCTCGGACTTGCGATCATCGGGAATCTCGCCCATGAGATACCGCACGAAGCCGACTCCGTCTGATACGACCAACCGGCTACCGGCAATCCTCAGACCCGTCTTCTTCTTCCGTTGGGACTTCATGCCAGCTGCCCCCCGAGTCCGAACTCGGCCAAGCCTCGATACTGCTCCCGCGCGCGCTCCATCGCCTTTAGTCCGGCGGCGGTGATGCGGAACCAGCGGACGCGCCCATCCTCATCCACGTCGTCGCGCACACTGACCCATCCCGATTCGCGGAGCCGGCGGAAGGTGGTGTAGAGGGTGCCATAGCTGATGGTGCGCCCGGTCTCGTTCTTGAGCGCATGGGCAACGTCCCGGCCGCTTCGCTCGGTCACCACGAGCGCGAGGAGCTGGAACTCGACCGTGGACGGCAGATCCATGGCCGGAAGTATACAGATGCACACTACATCAGTCAAGGGGGGGCTACCCCGCGGCCTGAGTTACCGTTACCAGCCGGCTCGGCTTTCGTTGCCTTGTGGCCTAGACCACCAACAAGAAGCCGACCAGCGACCAGTTGCCAGCAACCAGGAGTGTGGCTACCGGATCGCTCTGGACAGAGCGGATCGTGCGCCCCCAGGAGTGCCTCACGAGGGCCGATGCGTAGACGAAAACGAGCCAGGATCGCAGGCCGAGATCAGCCACCAAGATCAGCATCTCAACCAAGACAAGTCGTGTCGATCGAGCAGGAGCGGCCGGCGGTACGACGGACAGAAGCCGCGTCGCTTGCAGGAGAACGCCACCAGTTCGTCCTGCTTGCACGCATCGCAATGCACACGCGCGCAGCCATGCGCGAGGATTCCGCATTCGAGGTAGGCGGTCAGCTCGCGCTCGACGAACGCCGGCAAGGAACGTTCGGCCGCGCCAATCCATGCAGGAAACTCGACAGTTCGGGCGGCAACCACTCCGTACAGCACCGACCCCTCGGGCCTGTGCCGCTCGCGCAGCGCATGGTCTGGTCCCATGCATGAGCTGTGGCGCCAAGACCGTCCACGGGATCAGCCGCCGGGCAACGTTCCCGCTCCCCCACCATCACCCGCTACAGTGCCCGCCCCCGTGCTCCCCGACTTCACCAAGCTCCCCTACGGCTTCGCCGAGTTCCCCCCCGCCGACCGCACCGCCTGGCAGAAACTCGCCGGCGACACCGCCCCGTGGCGCTCCCCGGAAGGCATTGCCCACCCGCCCCTCGTCACCGCTGCCGACACCGACGAACTGCCGCACCGCACTTCCCTCGCCGGCATCCCGCCGTTCCTCGGTGGCCCGTACGCCTCGATGTACACCCAGAAGCCCTGGACCCTGCGCCAGTACGCCGGCTTCTCCACCGCTGAGCAGACCAACGCCTTCTACCGCAAAGCCCTCGCCGCCGGCCAACAAGGCCTCTCCGTCGCCTTCGACCTCGCCACCCACCGCGGCTACGACAGCGACCACCCGCGCGTCAGCGGCGACGTCGGCATGGCCGGCGTCGCGATCGACTCCATCGCCGACATGCGCATCCTGTTCGGCGGCATCCCGCTCGACCAGGTCTCCGTCTCCATGACGATGAACGGCGCGGTGCTGCCGATCCTGGCGCTCTACATCGCCGCCGCCAAGGAACAGGGCGTTCCCGCACACAAACTCTCCGGCACCATCCAGAACGACATCCTGAAGGAGTTCATGGTCCGGAACACCTACATCTACCCGCCGGCGCCCAGCATGCGCATCGTCCGCGACATCTTCGCGTACTGCGGCGAGCAGATGCCGAAGTTCAATTCGATCAGCGTGTCCGGCTACCACATGCACGAAGCCGGCGCGACCGCCGATCAGGAACTCGCCTACACGCTCGCCGACGGCCTAGAGTACCTGCGAACGGGCATCCAGGCCGGCCTCGACGTCGACAAGCTCGCCGGCCGGATGTCGTTCTTCTTCGCGATCGGCATGAACTTCTTCACCGAGATCGCCAAGCTGCGCGCGGCGCGATTGTTGTGGAGCAAGATCGTGCACGCGTTCGGCGCCAAGGATCCGAAGTCGAAGGCGGTGCGCACGCACTGCCAGACCTCGGGTTGGTCGCTGGCGGCGCAGGATCCGTACAACAATGTCGTACGCACGTGCCTGGAAGCACTGGCCGCCGCGCTCGGCGGCACGCAGTCGCTGCACACCAACGCGCTCGACGAGGCGATCGCGCTGCCGACCGAGTTCTCGGCGCGCATCGCCCGCAACACCCAGTTGATCCTGCAGGAAGAGTCGCAGATCACGCACGTCGTCGATCCACTCGCCGGTTCGCACTACGTCGAGTGGCTGACCGACCAGCTGGCGCAGAAGGCGTGGACGCTGATCCAGGAAGTCGAACAGCTCGGCGGCATGACCAAGGCCATCGAGGCGGGGCTGCCCAAACTGCGCATCGAGGAAGCGGCGGCGCGGCGGCAGGCGCGCATCGACGCCGGCACCGAGACGATCGTCGGCGTCAACAAGTACAAGCCGGCGCAGCAGGAACCGCTCGACATCCTGTCGATCGACAACACCGCGGTGCGGAACGCGCAGTGCGCCCGCCTGGCCGAACTGAAGAAGACGCGCGATGGCGCCGCGGTTGCGCGTTCGCTGACGACCTTGCGCGACGGCGCGCGTGGCCAGGCCAACCTGCTGGCGCTGGCCGTCGACGCCGTGCAACTCGGCGCCACCGTCGGCGAAGTGAGCCAGGCACTGGAAGACGTGTTCGGCCGCTACCAGGCGACGCTGCGCACGGTGGCCGGCGTGTATGCTGCCGAAGCGAAGTCGATGCCCGCCGTAGCCGAAGCCCAGCAGCGCACTCGCGCGTTCCTCGAACGGCACGGCCGGCGGCCTCGGATCCTGGTCGCCAAGATGGGCCAGGACGGCCACGACCGCGGCGCCCGCGTGATCGCCAGCGCCTTCGCGGATCTCGGCTTCGATGTCGACATCGGGCCACTGTTCCAGACGCCACAGGAAGTCGCACGGCAGGCGATCGAGAATGACGTGCACATCTGCGGCATCAGCACGCTGGCCGGCGCGCACCGGACGCTGGTGCCCGAACTGGTGGCGCTGCTGCGGCAGCAGGGTCGCGGCGACATGCTGGTGGTCGCTGGCGGCGTGATTCCCGAACAGGACTGGCCAGCGTTGCAGGCGGCGGGCGTTGCCGAGGTGTTCGGGCCAGGAACGGTGATTCCGGCGGCGGCGATGCGGCTGCTCGATCTGCTCGAGCGCGGACCGGCGCGCTGACGCACGCCGCTTGCGGCCGTCCCGCGCGGGGTACGCACTTCGGCCCGGGTCCGACGGCAGCAAGTCGGTCGCTCGACTCGATGTACCGGCTTTGTGTCGATCGACCAGCCCCCTTGTCACAGGTAACCCCTGGTGGATCCTTGTCTTCCGTAACCCGTCTCTTTACATGACCTTGCTCGACAGGAGTCCCATGTCCCCACGCACATCGCTTGCCGCCAGCCTGTTGCTGGTGGTGTCTGCCGCCGCGCAGACGATCACGATTCCGAACGGCTACGCCGCAGCCGAAGGCGGTTCCAGCAACGCGTTCCCGTGGAACCGTTTCAGCACGACGGCGAATCTGCAGCAGCAGATGATCTACGACAGCTCGCACTTCACGGCGCAGGGCATCACCTCGCCGATCATCATCAACCGCCTGCGCTGGCGGGCCAACGCCGTCGCGACCACGACTACCTGGGCGGGCGGCACGCATTCCGGTTGCTGGGTCGACATGTCGACGGCAGCGGTCGACTTCGCCGCTCCGAGCACGACGATGGCGTCCAACCACGGCACCAACCTCGTTCGTGTCTACTCCGGCAACGTCCAGTACCTGGCGGGCGCCGGCAACGGCACCGGCATTCCGGGCAACACGGTGGTCGACCTCGCGATCACGCCGTTCGTCTACGATCCAACCCAGGGCGACCTGATCATCGACTGCTGGGTCCCGTCAAACTCGATCGCGGCGACGCCGGGCCAGGCCGTCGACGTGCACGCCACGGCCGGCGTCAACGCCTCGCGTGTGTTCAACAGCACGAACGCGGCGGCGGGCACCATCACCGCCAACCACGGCACCATCGTGACGCTGGACTACGTGCCTGCGGTCGGCCTGTTCGCCGCGTTCACGGCCAACGTGACCACCGGCAACTCGCCGCTGGCGGTGCAGTTCACCGACCAGAGCTTCAGTTCGGATCCGGGTGGCATCACCAGCTGGGCCTGGGACGTCGATGGCGACAACGTCACCGACTACACCAGCCAGAACCCGACCCACAGCTACGGCGCCTGCGGCATCTACACGGTGTCGCTGACGGTCACCGACGCCAGCAACCCGGCCGACACCGAGACCAAGACCGGCTACATCGTCGTCGATCCGATCAGCGCCGACTTCACCGCGGCGCCGGTCGCCGGCTTCGCGCCGCTGTTCACCACCTTCACCGACACCAGCACCGGCCCGGTCACGACCTGGGCATGGGACCTCGACGGTGACACGATCATCGACAGCAACGCGCAGAACCCCGTGTTCGCCTACGCCACGCCCGGCACCTACTCCGTCTCCTTGACGGTGAGCAACGGCTGCTTCAGCGACACCGAGACCAAGACCAACATGATCGTGGTCGTCGCCGCGGGTACGCCTCCGGCGCCGCCCGAGATCTTGCAGTACCAGTTCAACGAAGTCCGCGGCACCTCGGTCGCCAACACCGCGACCACCAACGTGCTGCCTTCGCACGGCACCGTCAGCAACACCGGGTGGCACGGCAACCAGACGATGCCGCTGTTCCACGGCAATGAGGCTGGCTTCGGCATGCTGGCGAACGCGGGCAACGTCCCGAGCGTCAACACGGTCAACACGACGGGTGGCTTGACCCTGTCCGGCGACATGACGATGTCGTGGTGGCAGCGCCTGGGCGCCACGGCTCCCGGCGCGACCATCGGCTATGGCTTCGGCGGCACGGGCTCGAGCGTGCGCTGGTTCACCGGTGGCGTGGCCGGCACCAGCTTGTGGTACCGCAGTTCCGGCGCACCGGACATCAACGCGACCTACAACGTGCAGGCCAATCCCGGTGTCTGGGAGCACGTCTGCCTCGTGGTCGACAACACCGCCGGCACCGGCAAGTGGTACTTCAACGGCGTGCTCAACACGACCACCAACTTCACGCCGGGCCTGCACAGCTTCACGACGACCGAACTGCACGTCGGCTGGCAGACTGCCACGACCAGCGGCTACGTCCGCTACTACGACCTCGACGATTTCCGGATCTACAGCCGCCCGCTGAGTGCCGGCGAGGTCATCGCCACCTACCTGCTGGGCGAACATGCTTCCGCCGGCACCTTCGGGTCGTCGTGCGCCGGTCCCGGTGGCACACCAGTCATCGCCGGTAACGGCGTTCCCGCGGTGGGCAACCTGACCTTCGCGGTCGACCTCAGCAACGCCGAAGACCTGCGTGGCGCGATCATGGTGCTGGGTCTGACTCCGTCGGCGTTCGGCACCTTTGACCTGAGCGCTGTGCTCGGTGCCGGCTGCCAGCTGGAAGTCGATCCGTTCGGGAGCAACTTCCACGTCACGATGGGCAACGCGGCGAGCCAGCCGCTCGGCATCCCGCTGAACACGATGTTCCAGGGCCTGCACGTGTACGGCCAGTGGCTCGTGCTCGGCACCACAGGTGCGGCCACGCGCGTGATCGACATCAACATCGAGTGATGTCGGCCGGCCGTTGGTTCGGGTGACGGGTGGCCAGGACGCCACCCGTCGTCATGTACGGGGCCGCACGTCCGACCCCGGAGCCCGGCCGCATCGCCTTCGGCGCCGGCCAGTCTCGCCGATCACTTCTTCTTGGCGACCTTGCGCAGATAGCGTCCGTTCATGAACGGCGCCCACTGCTGCCCGTCCTGCGACATCTCGATCGCGAAGTCGAGCACGTTCTTCTTGACGAACTTGTAGGTGTAGCGCGAGTGGCCGTGGTCGCACGACGTCTGGAACGTCATCGTGTCGCCTTCCCAGGTGCCCTTGGTGACCTGGTCCGGCACGCCGCCCATCGAGTCGCTCCAATGCCACAGGTAGCAGTTGGCCTGCGCGTCGTAGCCGAGCACACCGTGACCTTCGTAGCTTGGCTTGCCACCGCGCTTTTGCGCGTAGTCCTGGATGACACCGAAACCGCCGAGCGCCGCGCGCACCTTGTAGACACCCTTGGCCTTGCCGCCCTTCTGGTCCCAAGGCGTCGGGTGCATGGTTTCGTCGCCGGTCCAGGTGCCGACGAGCGCGGTGATCAGTTTCTTGTGGATCGAAGTGGGCTTGGGCATCTGCATCGATGGGTCCTCGGAACGGGTTGCAAGAGCCGCGCAGCGTAGCGGGCGTTGGCACCCGTTCCGCGCCTGGAAGCCGCGATTGCAGCACCGCCGCCCCGATCTGACGTTCCCTGGCTATCCTGTCGGCATGCGACGGCATCCTACGGCCCGATCCCTCCGCTGCGTCGGCCTGCTGCTGGCCTGCTCGACGATCCTGCCGGGCCAGGAATCGACGCCTCTCGAACGTCTGAAGTCGGAGCAGGCCACGGTGAGGATCGAAGCCCTCGCCGAACTCGCCAAAGGCCAGGCGGGCAGGCCCGAGCAGGAAGCCGTCGCGGCCGCGCTGTGCGATCCGGTGGGCGACGTCCGCGGCGCCGCGGTGACCGCGCTGCTCGCGCTCCGACCAGACCTCGCGCCCGCCGCCGAGTTGCTGCGCGACATCGTCGCCGACGAGACCGAGACCGCCTGGGAATCGGCGGTCGGCCTCGGGGGCCGCATGCTGCGCCCGAACGTCGATCGCCACCTCGCCGGTCTCGACCACGCCGACGCGGCCGAGCGCGCCAAGGCGATCCAGAAGATCTGCCAGGCCGGTTCCGCGGCCCGCGGACACCAGGAGCGACTGCTCACGCTGGCGAACGACCCCGCCGTCGAAGTCCGCCTCGCGCTCGTCCGGCACCTGCACCAGATCGATTGGAACGAGGCAATCCGCGCCACCCTGATCGCGGCCCTGAAGGACCAGGAACCGACCGTTCGGGCCCAGGCGGCCAGATCGCTCGGCATCGGTCACGACGAAGCCGAGGTCGTCGCCGCCCTGCGGACGGTCGTACAGGATCCCGAGCCGACGGTCCGCGCCAACGCCATCGAGGGCATCGGCCGCTGCCGGCAGCACGGCGACACCGCCGCGGTCGACGTGCTGGCCTCGCTGCGGGACCGGGCCAGCGCCGTGCGCATCGCCGCGCTCACGGCCGCCGCCAACCTCAGGCTGACCGACGAACGTGCGATCGCGGCGATCGGTCGCTGCCTCGAGGATGCGGAGCCGGCCGTGCTCACCGCAGCGCTGCAGGCCGTCGCCCGGGCCGGAGCCGCGGCGCAGAGCACCTGGCCGCGCGTCCTGCAGTTGACCCGACACGGCTCGGACGAGGTCCGTGCCGACGCCGTGTTCGCGATCGGCCTGGTCGCGCCCGATGAACGGCGCGGCGCCACGGCGTTGCGCCTGGTCGAGTCGCTGCTGGATCCGTCGAAGCTCGTCCAGCCGCGGGCATTCGAAGCGCTGACCCGCGGCATGCGCCGGTGAGGCGAGGCCGGCGCCACCCCACGCCAATCCTGGGCGCTACGCTGTGCGGGTGATCGCCTGCCGCGCGCCCCTCGCCCTTCTGACCGCTGGCCTGTCGGCGCAAACCCAGTTCGAGTTCCGCACGCCGGCCGCGCTCCTGGCCGCCCAGCCGGTGCACGCGGTCGCCGGCGACTTCGACGGCGACGGCGATCTCGACCTGTTCGGTCAGGCGGCGAACCTGGCCGGCTCACCGGGACGACGGCTGCTGCGCAACGACGGCAACGAACGGTTCACCGACGTCAGCCTGACGGCGTTGCCTGCCCAGGGATCGCTGTTCTTCGTCGGCAGGGTCCTCGCCTTCGACCTCGACAACGACGGCGACCTCGACCTGTTCGGTTCGTCGCTCGGCACCAACGTGCTGTGGCGCAACCTCGGCAACGGCACGTTCGTCGACACCGGCTACGCCGACGCCAGCGGTTACACCAGCCTCGTCGCCACCGACCTCGATGGCGATGGCGACGTCGACATCGCCGCCAGCGGCAACACCCTCACGGGTGGCAACGCCGTGCTGGTCAATCAGGCCGGCACGCTGCAGCGCCGGAACGTGCTGCCCACGCCATCGTCCTTTGTGCTGGCGACCGCCGATCTCGAGGGCGATGGCGACCCGGATCTGCTGCTGGGCAGCGTGAACGGCGTGGTCGTGGCGCGCAACGACGGCAACCTGGTGTTCACCGACGTGACCGCAGCCTGGGTCGGCGCGCTGCTGCCGGGCACCATCCGCGACCTCGCGGTCGGCGACCTGGATGGCGACGGCGACCCCGATGTCGTCGTCAGCCGCAGCGGTTCCCCCACTGACGACGTGCTGCTGCATGCCCGGCAATGCGTTCACGGCAGGGACCGCGCTGCCGACCGTCGCGGACGGCGCGAACAAGCTGCTGCTGATCGACGTCGACGAGGACGGCGTGGCCGATCTGCTGCGGACGACCGCCAACGGCATCACGCTGGCGCTGGGCACCGGTCAGGGCGGGTTCATGGTGACGCCAGGCCGGTTGCCGACGCTGTTGACGCAGGCCACGGGACTGCTCGCGGCCGACTTCGATCGCGATGGCGATCCGGACGTGCTCACCACCGAACCGTTCGTGTCGCCCACGCTGCTGGTCAATCGCCACCGCGATCTGCGCCCGGACCAACCCCTGCTCGGTCAGGTCTGGCAACCCGAAGTCTGGAGCCAGCCTGGCTACGCGACCTTCTCGCACGGGGTCGTGCTCGGCATCGCCCTGGCGGCGTTGCCGCAGCCGGTCGCGATCGCCGGCCTCGGCGAAGTGGCGCTCGACCCGAACGGTCCGCTGCTGCTGGCGCCCGGATTGGTGGCGCCGAACGGCACTCCGGCACGGTTTCCGTTCGTCGTCCCGAACGCGCCGCTGCTGGCGGGCGTGACCCTGCATGTCCAGGCCATCGTCGATCAGGCGCCGGCGCACGTCAGCGCCTGGTTCGCGGTCGCGATCCGGTGAAAGGTTGCCGCCGACTCAGCTCCGTGCCCCGCGCCGCGGACCGGCCGCCTACCATCGAAGTCGGCGGTCAGGCTCACGTCCGCAATTCGTGGCCATCCGTGGCCGCCGAGCCCGGGCTTCCGAACACGAAGCCCTGCAACAGGATGCTCAAAGCAGCTGGCACTCCGGGCGGCACCACGAAGGTGGTGTAGATCCCTGGCGCCGGCAGTCCGCCCTGCCCGAGCGGCGGTGGGTACGGCTGGTCGAGTCCGTTGAACAACATGAACAACGGGCGACCCATGTCGAAATGCAGCCCGAGACTCGGGAAGGTCGGCGATGGCAGCGTCGACGTCGGGAAGACCTGAGCCCCGAGGAACGCCGTCTGACCGACGAACGTACCCCGGGGCGAACGGATGTGGACCGTCACGGTGTCACCGACCGCCACGTTCTTCACCGGTTGGCCGCCAAGCAGCAGGCTGCGCTGGAGTCCCACCACGACCGTCGTCAGCTCGAAATCGCGACCGCTGCCCGGAAAGGGGCGGCCGACCTGCGGCGTGGTGTTCCGCCAGACCTCGATCTGGCTCGACGGGAAGAACGGCAGTGTGCGCACGAGGTCATCGCCACCCACGCCGTCGAGGTCGGCGACCGCCAGGTGTTGTGACGCATTCGCGCCGTGACTTGCGAGCTGCGCGAATTGTGCCGCCGGGCCAAACCATGGCGCGCTGCCGGTGCCGAGGCGGACCATCGCATCGAGGCCGCTACCCACGCCGTTCCTGCAGTAGATCAGGTCCGGATACACATCGCCGTCGATGTCGCCGAACGCGACCCGCGCCGGATAGGCGCAGCAGCCCCCCTGCATCGCCAGGTCGGAGACCAGAAACGAACCGACCGCGACGTGCCGACACAGCCTCACCGGCACGTCACTACCGTCCGTCGCCAGCGCCAGATCGAGCCGGCCGTCACCGTCGACATCGGCGACGGCGACACCGTTGGACGCCGGCAGGCTGATGTGGTGCGCGAAGAACGTCCCCGAGCCGAGATTGTACAGCACCGTCGTGGATTGACTGTTGCCGGTGACGAGGTCGATGTCCCCGTCCGAATCCAGGTCGGCAGACTCCATCACGATCGGTGAGCTGCCAACGGCGACGTTGGCGATCTCGGTGAACCTGGGTGCCGGCGACGAAGCGAAAGCGTAGAAGCGCACCGCGTTGCCACACCCATCCAGCAGGGCGACTTCCCGCCCGGCAGCGGGCAGGAAGTCCGCATATTCGATCGCCATCACCTTGTAGTTCAGGGACTGCGCCGGCGAGGCCGCGAACGACAGCAGGGATGCCTGCGGGGAGTTGTTCAGGAACACCTGTAGGGTCTGCGGCACGTGACAGAACGCACCCTCCAGACCCGAGGCACAGATGACATCCAGGCGCCCATCGCCGTCCAGATCCGCCGGCTCGACCAGATTCGCGCCGTTGGCCGCCGTCAGGGCCAGGCCCGCGTCGAACAGGCCTGGGACCTGGCGGCTGAGGTTCCGGTGCACGGCGATCATCGCGGACGACTGCAGGTATTCGTAGTTGCCGATCACCAGATCAGGCAGGCCATCCGAGTCGAAGTCCCCGAGAGCCATCGGGCCGCACTGACGCACCGTCGATGGCCGCGGTGTGACCAGCTGCGAGGTCTGGGCGATCGCTGCCGACGCGACCGCCAAGACCGGGAGAACGCCGACGAGATTGCGACCGCGCATGGAACCGGGCTCCTCGGAATGCATGAGTTCGGGAAGGTCGAAGCTACGACGATTCAGACCATCCCGCGACCGGCCCACGCGCCTGCCGCGCCTGCCGCGCCTGCCCCTCGACGACCGCGCGCGCCTGTTCGGTGACCTGTCCTGCAGTGCGAAGAACAACGAGCCTGGTCGTACGGGGGACGAGCGCCGCTCAGCCAGCGCGCTCGCGGGAACCGACCGGCCCCCCCGGCCACACCCGATATCGCGCCGGGGGTTGGCCGCCGGCCGCCTCAGGTGTGAGGCGCGCGCCGATGGGTTTGCGGTCGGCAACCCACGCCACCAGCTTTCCGAGCTCGGGAAAGCCGCACAGGCACCGCATCCGAGCGTCCTGCCACCAGCGGGGAATGGACCGGATCGAGCAGTTTCTTCGCCCGCCGGTCCGACCGCGTAGCGGCCGGGTCATCTCGCTGGCAACCGCGGCGCCCCCGCGCCGCCCAACCAGAGGTCCAGATGATCCGTTCCCTGTCTTCGGCAATGGCCATGTCGGCCTTGTTCACCCAGTTCCTTTCTGCCCAGGTCACGCCCTTCGGGGCCGCCTGCCCGTCGGGCAATGCCACGACGCCACAGATCGCAGTGCTCGGAGCCCCGTTCGCGGGTTCGCCGTTCACCATCGAAGTGACCGGCCCCCCTGGCAAGACCGCGTACCTGTTCCTGGGCTTCAGCAACACGACCTGGAACGGCATTCCGCTGCCGTTCTCGTTCGCGCCGTTCGGCAACCCCGGTTGCCAGGCGTTCGTGTCGCCCGACTTCACCGTGTCCCTGCCGCTGGACGCCCAAGGGCGCGCGACCGTGTCGATCCCGCCGGTGCTGCCGGTCGGAGGTCGCCTGTTTGCACAGGCGCTCATCCTGTTCGGCAACCCCGGCCTGCTGGACGGCGCGACCGAAGCGCTCGACATCGTGGCGATGCCGGTGAGTTCCGGCCCGACGATCGCGAGCCTCAGCGTGCTCAGCGGCGGGGCGGGCGACGAAGTCATCGTGCGCGGCGCCAACTTCGGCGCCGGGCCGCCGACCAACGTCTGCATGGCGGTTGCCGATGCGAGCGATCGCATCCAGGCATTCCTGAAAGTGACATCGAAGTCGACGACCGAGATGCGCGCGACGATCAAGGCGGTGCGTCCCGGCGCCGTGGCTGGCCGTCTCGGATTCATCAATGGTGCTGGCCAGACCGCGGCGCTGCCGAACATCCCGGGCGCCACGGCGACGCGACCCGCGTGGAACTGGGGCCAGGCGGCGGTCACGCCCGCCAACATGGGCATGTCGTCGCAGCAGTTCACTCCGATCGAACGCTTCAACGCCGGGGGCGGCTGCGCGCCGTGCGCCGACGGCTATGCATGGTTCGACCAGCAGAACGGTCAGTTCACCGCGACGCTGCCCGATCTGTGCGACGGCGTCCGCTTTGGCGTGATTGCCAGCGAGTTCTGGTGGTACGACCAGCAGGGCAACTACCACCGGATCGAGTACCAGGTGGAGGAAGTCTGGACGTGCGGCATGAACGACGCCGCGCGCGCCAACTACCTGGCGTTCATGCTGAGCTTCCGGCTGGCGCAATACGGTCTGCAGGCGTTCGCGCCGAATGCCACGACGATCCAGATCTCCGTGAACGGAGGGTTGGCGTTCGCCGGCGGGACGTTCGCGTTGTGCTGGTACTACGATCCGGCGGCGCGCGTCGCGACCACGGCCGGCCAATGCGACGACTTCGCGTCGCCGACCGAGCCGACGACGCCGGGCGCGGCGTTGCTCGCACTCCAGGCAACCAACTGGCCGGCGGCGGTGCTCGGCAGCTACGACGAGCCGAGCCCCAACCGGTTCATCCTCGACACGCTGCCGATTCCGGCCGGGCCCGGCACCACGATCGTGGGCATGTCGCTCAACCTGCACCTGCGCAGCAACAGCAGCCTGTCGAGCAACGACTCGGTGTCTCTCGTGATCGGCGGAACGTCCTTCCTGTGGGGACGCAACATCCGGGATCTGCCGGGAGCCGGCGGCACCTGGGGTTACGGTCAGGTGCTCGACGTGTGCCTCGACCTGTCGGCCCTGCCGCTGGCGGGTGGCGGCACCATCGACCTGTTGGCAGCGATCGAAGCCAATGGCGCCCTGGACCTGATGATCCAGGACGACACGACGGTCGATTGCGCGACGCTGACCGTGCAGCGCTGCCAGTGAACGGTGCCGGCCGGCGATTGCCGTTCCTGCCGGCCTCTCGGCGTGACACGGGACGTCTACCCGTCATCGCCAGCCTGCAGTCGCAACCAGGAGCCATGCCTGGCCGCTGACAGCCGCCCCGCGGCGACGGCCGCGCGCACCGCGCAGTCGGGCTCATGCGCGTGCGAACAGTCGGCGAAGCGGCAGCCGCCGGCGAACGCCTGCAGATCGGCAAAGGCGGCCTGCAGTTCGTCGCGTGTCAACTCCTGCAGGCCCAGCGCCCGGATCCCGGGCGTGTCGATCACGCGGGTACCGTCGGACAGCTGCCGCATCATCGCCGCGGTCGTCGTGTGACGGCCCTTGCCGTCGAAATCGCGCACTGCGCCGGTCGCGCGACCGCCGGCCGGATCGATCGCGTTCAGCAGCGACGACTTGCCGACGCCGGAATGGCCGGCGAACACACAAGTGCGACCACGCAGCCGCGCTTGCAGTTCGTCGATGCCAAGCCCGGCACTGGCCGAACACCGGATCACCGGCACCGCCAACTCCTCGTACGGCTGCAGCATCAGCGCCAGCCGCGCGCGCCCGGCATCGTCGAGCAGATCGACCTTGTTGACACACAACAGCGGCGCCGCGCCGCCGCGCTGCAGCGCCAGCAGGAAGCGGTCGATCAACCCCGGCCGCAACGGCGGGTCGGCGGCGGCGACGACGATCACGACGAGATCGACGTTGGCCGCCAGCACCAGTTCGCGATGCTCATTGCCGGGATCGGGCCGCGCCAGCACGCTGCGCCGGGGCAGTCGCGCGACGATGCGCGGTGGCCCATCGGTGACCTCGAACGCCACCTCGTCGCCGACCGCGAGCCGTTGCTCGGGATCATTGACCATCGCCGAGGCCAGGCGGGCCGGCGCGAAGTCGATCTCGACACGGCCGGCGTGCACCGCGGTGACGGTGCCGCGCGGCAACCCTTCGATCGCCGCCGGCGACAGTGCCGGCCGCGGCCGTTCACGCCCGGGCCGCGCGATCTTCTCGAACACCGCCGGATCGTCGTCGTCTGCCGACCAATCGTCGTGACGCTGCTTGATCCGCCCGGCCTTGCGCGCCTTTGCCTGCTGCTGCTGTTGCAGTTCCTGCTCGCGCGTCAACCAGTGCTTGCTCTGCTTCTTGAACCGCGCGACTTGCTTGCGCCGGTCCTCTTCACTCGAACCTGCCATGGGGAAACCTCGGAACCTGAAACTCCTTCGTACAGGGAAATACGGACCGCCGTGATCGACGGTTCGCGGACAGGAGTGCCGCGCCAAGAGGCGCGGCGATCAGACCGAGGCGGCGAACATCAGGCCGCAAGGTATCCGGACGACGCTATCGTCGACAGCCCCCCATGCACCCGGCACCTCTGTCAGCTTTCGTCGCCTCCGCGCTGTGCGTGCCTGGCTGGCTGTGCGCCCAGGCACGCTGGACTCGCGAGTATCCGCTGACGGCACCTCCCCTCCGCGTCGATGCCGCGATGGCCACGTTCGAGGACACCGGCGATGTCATCCTCTACGGCGGAGTCGACCCGATCGGGCAACAGCCGCGCAACGACACCTGGCGGTGGAACGGCAGTGACTGGACGCTGGTGCCGGCCGTCCTCAACCCGGGCAGTCTGATCGGTCGGCAGATGGCCTGGGATCCGCTCGGGCACCGGATCGTGCTCTACGAAGGCGGTGCGGCGCCGCGCCTCACGACCTGGCTGCTCGACGCGATGGGGCGATGGACCTCGGTGGCGCACAGCACCGCGCCGGCTGCACGCAGCGGCTACGCCCTCGCGACCGATCCGATCGGTCGCCGCGTCGTGCTGTTCGGCGGCTACGACGGCAACAGCAACCTGCAGAACACCACGTGGGAATGGACGTCGCGCTGGACGCAGGTGCCGACCGGCGCCGGACCATCGGCGCGCGCCTACGCGGCGATGACCTTCGATCCGAGCACGCAGCAACTGCTGCTGTTCGGCGGCGGCGACCTGTTGACCACATTCGACGACACCTGGACGCTCGACGGCGCGAACTGGCAACGGCACTTGCCGGCGACGCCGCCGTGGCCGCGGGCCGCGCATTCGATGGCGACCGACCCGGCCCGGCGGCGCGTCGTGCTGTTTGGCGGCCTGTTCGTGGATGCGATGACCTGGGAATGGGACGGGACGGCGTGGACACCGCTCGGCGTGCTCGGCCCGATGCCGCGTGCCGACAGCCACCTGGTCTACGATCCGATCCGCCGCGAAGTCGTCCTGCACGGCGGCCGCACGCAAACCGGCTACCTGAACGACACCTGGAGCTTCGCAACTTCGTTGCCAGCGAGCTTCACCGAATACGGCCAGGGTTGCGTCAACGGCGCCAATGCGCCACGACTGACGAACGCGCCGTTCAGCCTGCCGTGGCTCGGCGACACGTTCTCGACGCACCTGCGCGTGTTCCACGCCAACGCCGCCGGTGCCGTGTTCGTCACCGGCCTGCAACGCACCGCCCCGCAGAGCCTGGGCTGGCTTGGCCTGCCCGCCGGCTGCGACACGCTGGTCACACTGGACAGCTTCCGGTTCGTGCCGATCACCGGCGGAATCGCCGAGTGGTCCCTGTTGGTGCCCATGACGCCGGCGCTCGTCGGCGTCCGCATCCGCCAGCAGGGTGTCGTGCTGGATCCGACCATTGCCGGCGGCGCCGCGGTCAGCAACGCCGGGGAAACGCTGACCGGCTGGCGATGACCAGCCCGGCGACGCATCGGTGGCAGCGCTGGTTTGCATGGCGAACGCGTCACCGGCGCCGCGATCCGGACTATGTCCTCCACCCCACACCCTGCCGTTCTCCCGAGGAACTTCGCGTGCATCGCGCCAAAGACGTCCACCTGGCCAGCTGCCTGGCGTTCGCACTCGTTGCAACCGGAGTCGATGCCCAACAGTTCACCCAGCAACCGGCCCCGGTGATGCTGGCTGGCGAGGCGATCCTGGCGCCGATCGACCTGGATCGCGATGGCGACGACGACCTGGTGTTGGTGGGTCCTGCGGGCGGGCGCGCCCTGACCCTGCGCAGCACCGGTGTGGGCACGTTCGAGCGCATCGCGGATCTGCCGGTGCCGGGGCTGGTCCGGCCGGCCTGGAGCCATGCGCCTGTCGGGGATGTCGATGGCGATGGCGACCTCGACCTGATCGGGGGGTTGGCCGCCGGGGGCGCCATCGTGTTGCGCAACGACGGCAGCGTGCTCGTCGCCGGCAACGCCATTCCGTTGCCCGGCGGATCCCAGGCGACCCTGGTCTGGCTGCGCGATCTGGATCGCGACGGCGACCTCGACCTGCTCGCCGCGGTGGGCGGCTTTTGGACCGCCGCCCGCAACGACGGTGGCGGAACGTTCGGGCCGGGGCCATGGACGCTCCCGACCGGGCCCGCGGCGGGGCAGATCGCGTTCGGGGACTTCGACCGCGATGGCGCCGAGGACCTCCTGGCGGTGGACAACCCTTCCCGCTTGTGGATGCGCCGCGGCAATGCCTTCGTCGACGAGAGCGCCGCTCGGTTGCCGCCCCAACCACCAGCCGGTGGCCAACACGGCGTCGTGACGTTCGACCTCGATCGCGATGGGGATCTCGACCTGGCCGGCCCGAGGGCCTGGCTCTTCCGCAATGACGGGACCGGCCGATTCAGCGACGCGAGCGGCAGCCTGCCGACGTACTCGTCGTCGACCCGAAGCCTGGCGCACGCAGGTGACCTCGATGGTGATGGCCAGATCGACCTGCTGCTCGGCGGCCAGGTGTTGATCGGCAACGGTCCGGCCGCGTTCACCTGGCGCGAGACGCTCGCCGAAACGCTGCTGGGCATCTGCGATTGGAACGGTGATGGCTTCCCCGACCTGCACTGGACCAACGGCTTCACGACCAATATCGGCGGCCGCCGATTCGCCACGCCGATCCCGCGGGTGGCGACGTTCGCCGCCGACCTCGATCGCGACGGCGACACCGACCTGTTGGGCAGCGACCGCGAGCGAGCCCGCAACGAAGCCTCGACGCTGGTTCCCGACGAACCGTTGCCGGCAACCCTGTTCCAGGGCGAACGCCGCACTGCCGACGTCGACGGTGATGGCGATCTCGATCTGCTCGCGGCCGGCTCCCGGGCCATCGTAGTCGGCATCAACGATGGACGTGGCGGTTTCAGCACGCAGCAGGTCCCGTGCGCCCAGCCATGGTTCGTCACCGCCTTCGACCGCGACGGCGACGGCGACCAGGACATCCTGGCGACGACCGATGTCGGCATCACGCTGTTCGACAACCGCGGCAACCTGGTGTTCGTCGAAGTCGCTTCGGCGCTGGCCAGGCATGATCCGGGCATCCTGCTCGCCGACCTCGGCGACTTCGACGCCGACGGCGACGCCGACCTGCTGTTCGGACGATCGCTGGTCAACCTCGCCGCCGCGCCGTTCGTGTTGCGCAACCGCGGTGACGGCACCTTCGCCGACGACGCCGGCGCCGTGAACGGCCCCGCCGACGCCGACCGCGGCCAGTTCGCCCAGCTCGATGGCGATCCCGCACTGGAGATCGTGTTCGGTCTGCCGACGCTGGCGATCCTTGATCGGGTCGGTGACGCGTGGCAGGACGTCACCCTGTCCCAGATCGAGGAGCGCATTCCGACGACACGAGTCGTCGTCATCGACTTCGACGAAGACGGCCGGACCGACCTCGTCGCGGCCGGCGGCCGGGCGCTGCGCAATGGCGGCAACGGCCGGTTCCACGAAGTCTCGGTGCAACGCGGCCCGTGGCCGACCAACCCGTTGGGCGCAGTCGATTTCGATGGCGATGGCGACCTCGACCTGCTCGACGGCAATCAGGTGTGGCTGAACGGCCATCGGCAGCTGCAACTGACCGCGCCAGCGCGTCTCGGACGGTCGTTGGGCTTCCGCTTCGTGGCCGAGCGAGGCTACGGCACCGGTGTCGCCGTCGCGCTGCCGCTGTTCAGCCTCGGCCGAGCACCCGGCGGCATCGCGATGTTCGGCGGCGTGCTGTTCCTGGATCCGGCAGCGATCGTGCCAGGCCGGGTGCTGGTCGCGGTCACGGGGCAGCCAGTCGACGATTCGCTGCCGATTCCGGCACAGCCTGGTCTGCGAGGATTGGTCCTGCAGATCCAGGGAGTGGCTGTCGGCAGCGACGGGCGCGCCGCGCCACTCAATCACCTCTCGACCACTGTATTCTGACGTCCCATGAGAACGCAGCGGTTGGCGATCCTGATGTTCCTCGCGGCGATACCCGCAACCGCTGCGTCGGCGCAGCAGTTCGCGCGCCACCCTGCCCTGCGGCTCGAACCAGGCGAGTCCCTGCTGGCGCCGATCGACCTCGATGGCGATGGCGACGATGACCTGGCCGCGATCACGCCGAGCCGAGGCATCCTCACGCCGATGCTCGCCAATGGGACCGGTACGTTCGAACGTGCAACGCCGGTCGCCGTACCGGGCATCGTTCGCCCGATCCTGGGGACGGGCGCGGTCAGTGATGTCGACCGGGACGGGGATCTCGACCTGGTCACCACGCTGTCTCCTACCGGCGCGATCGTGTTGCGCAACACGGCCGGCCGCCTCACTCCGGCCGGTGCGATCCCGGCGCTGGCGGCGACACGCCCCACGTTGCTGCGCTTGCGCGATCTCGATGGCGACGGCGCTCCCGATCTGGCGGTCCTGGTTTCTGGCACGATCAGCCTCCTGCGGAACGACGGCACCGGTGCGTTCGTCGCTGGATCATGGACGACACCATTGCGGATCGTCTCGCCGCTCGACGTGGCGTTTGGCGACTTCGACGGCGATGGCGCCGACGATCTCGCCATGGCTGGCCCGACGGCGACCGTGCTGTGGATGCGGCGCGGGAACGCCTTCGTCGACGAGAGCGCCACGCGCCTGCCCCTGGGCACCATGCGCAGCGGCTTGACGCTCTTCGACCTCGACCAGGACGGCGACCTCGACATCGCCGGCACCAGCCTGGGCACCGCCGGCCACTGGCTGCTGCGCAATGACGGCACCGGCAACTTCACCGACAGTTCGTCGCTGCTGGCCAGTGGACCGACTCCGGTGGCGCTGGGCGCTCACGCCGTCGATGCCGACGGTGACGGCGTGACCGACCTGGTACTCGGCGGCACGGTGTTGATCGGGCGCGCTGGCGCGGCGTTCGTCCGGCGGGAGAGCGTGGCCCTGGCGATCATCGCGAGCTGCGACGTGCACGGCGACGGCCGCCGCGACCTGTTCTCGATCGGCGGCCTCGCCACCAACGTGCTCGGACAACGCTTCGAATTGGCTGCCCGGGGCACGGCGGCATTCCCTGCCGATCTCGACGGCGATGGCGACCCCGACCTGATCAGCACGGCGCTGCCGTTCTCGCGCACCGAGGCCGGTCGGTCGACACCGTTCGGCTCGCTGCCGTCGGCAACCCCGCAGAGCGCGCGGGCGGTCGCGGACTTCGACGGCGACGGCGATCTCGACGTCCTCGCGGCCATCACCAGCGATCTGCACGCGTCGGTGAACGACGGCTTTGGCAACCTGACCCTGGGAGCGATGCTGCCGCTCGGCCTCGGCGCGACGGCGATCCTCCCATTCGATCGGGATCGCGATGGTGACATCGACATCCTGGTGCTCGCCAGCAACGGGATCGCGCTCCTGGACAACCGCGGCGCCTGGACGTTCGCCGATGTGGCGGCGACCGATCTGCCGCGCCGCGATCCGATGCTCGACGGCGCCGATGTCGGCGATGTCGACGGCGACGGCGACCTGGATGTGCTGCTCGGCGGACGCGAGTCGCCGAACGCCATGTTGCCGACGCTGCTGTTCAATCAGGGCAACGGCGTGTTCGTCGACGCCGGCACTGCCTACGTTGCCCCGAACGACGCGCGGCGCGGCCGGTTCGCGCAACTCGACGGCGACCGCGAACTCGAGATCGTCATGTTCAGCCCGGTCGTCCGGGTGTTCGATCGGATCCTCGGCGTCTGGCAGGACGTCAGCGCCTCCCGCCTGCCGACGACGATTGCGGCCGCCCGCGTCCTGCCGGTGGATTTCGACGACGACGGTGACACCGACCTGGTTGCCGAGGGCGGCTTCGCGTTCCGCAACGACGGCCGCGGCCGGCTCGCCGACGTGCCGCAGGCGCTCGGTCCGTTTCCGACCACGATCCTCGGCGCGGTCGACTTCGACGGCGATGGCGATCAGGACCTGCTCGACGGCGACACGATCTGGCTGAACGGGCAGCGGCAGTTGCAGCTGGCGTCGCGGGCGCGGCCAGGCGGCTCACTGCGCCTGGAGTTCGTCGGTGAGCGCGGCTTCGGCACCGCTGTGGTGATCGCGTTGCCGATCCTCGGCATCGCGCGCTCGGCGCGCGGCGTGGGCGCACTCGGCGGCACGCTGTTCGTGGAGCCGACGACCACCTTCCCTGGCCCGGCCCTGGTGTCGGCCGGCGGGCAGGTTGCGGGCGCCGCGGTGGCGATTCCGGCGCAGCCGGCCCTCCGTGGACTGACGCTGCAGATCCAGGGGCTTGTGGTCACCAGCAACGGCAGGCTTGCGCTCGCCAATCACCTCACGACGACGATCGACTGAAGCGATCACCCGAATCCGGCGCCTCGGCGCCGAGCGCAGAACCGCCCCATGCAACCTTGCCCGTGGCTCCTGGTCATTGTCGCCGCCATCACGGCCGGAACAAATGCCACTGCGCAACAGTTCGCCCCCCAGCCCACGCTGCGCCTCGCGTTTGGCGAAGTGCTGGCGGCGGCAGCCGATCTCGACGGTGACGGGGACGATGACCTGGTCGCCGTGAACGAAGCGACCGGCATCGTGACGCCACTGCTGAGCAACGGGGTCGGTGGTTTCGAACGCGGCGTCGAAGTCGCCGCGCCGGCCGCGCTCGTCACCCTCGGTATGGCGGCGGTAGGCGACGTCGACCGGGACGGCGATCTCGATGTGGTCGTCGCGCGCCGCCCGACCGGGGCCCTGGTGCTGCGCAATGACCGCGGTCGGCTGTCTGCCGCCGGAACGATCGCGCTGCCAGGCACCCCTCGCCTGCTCGAACTGCTCGACCTCGATCGCGACGACGCCCCGGACCTGGTGCTGGTGACCGACGACGCCTGGTCGGCATTGCGCAACGACGGCGTTGGCAACTTCGCACCGGGACCATGGACCTTTCCAACCGGCAGCTTCGCGGTCTTTGATGCGGTGTTCGCCGATTTCGACCGCGATGGTTCGACCGATGTGGCGATCGCGGGACATCAGCGGCTCCGGCTGTGGCTGCGCCGCGGCAACGCCTTCGTCGACGAGAGCTCGTCGCGAGTTCCGAGCCGCCAACTGGAAGCCATCACGACTCTCGACCTCGATCGCGACGGTGACCCGGACCTGGCGGGCATGTCGAACGCCGGAAGCGGCAGCCTCTGGCTCTATCGCAACCATGGCACCGGTCAGTTCGGGGACGCCTCGTCGCTGCTGCCGGGGAGCTTGCACCTGACGCGCAGTGGTGCGCGAGCGTTGGACGCCAACGGCGATGGCCTGACCGACCTGTGGTTTGGCTCCACCGTGGTGGCGCTCGCGACCGGCCCGGCGACGTTCGTCGCCGGACCACTGACTCCGATCCTGGGGCGAGCGGTCTGCGATCTGCACGGTGACGGCCTCGACGACCTCTTCGGCCTGCACGACATCGCCTTCAACGTGCAGGGGCAGCGCTTCCAGACCCCGGTCCGTTTCACCGCGGCGCTCGCGGCGGATCTCGATCGCGATGGCGATCCGGATCTGATCGGCGGCACCCTGCTGATGTCGCTCACGGAGGCGAGCGAGTCGCCTGGCCTGCGCACCATGGCGATTCCGAGCACGGGGCCGGGCGAGCGGACCAGCGCCGACATCAATGGCGATGGCCACCTCGACGTCCTGGGCAACACCGGCCAGGGCCCGGCCACGATCCTCAACGATGGGTTCGGCAACCTGCGCGCGGTCGCGCTGCTGCCGCCGTCGTCGAGCACGTTGATCAACGTGCCTTTCGACCGGGACCACGATGGCGATGTCGACATCCTGGTCCTGGGTACCATGACTACGCAGCTGTTCGACAACCAGGGCAGCGGCGTCTTCGCGGAGGTGACGGCTGCGGCCCTGCCGCCACTGGTTCCTGGGATCGACCATGCCGAAGCCGGCGACGTCGATGCCGATGGGGATCTGGACCTGCTGCTCGGTCGGCCGCTGCCGGTCCCGGGCAGTCGGCCAGCCCTGCTGCGCAATCGCGGCAACGGCACGTTCGTCGACGCCGGAAGCACGTTCCACTGTCCACCGGGCTTTCAGCGCGCCAACCTCGCCCAGATCGACGACGACCCCGAGCTCGAGATCGTGCTGTCCGACCCATCGATCCGCGTGCTCGAGCGGATACTCGGCGTGTGGCAGGACGTCAGCGCGGCGCGGTTGCCGGGGACCGTTCCGGCCACGCGTGTCGTCGTGGTCGACCTCGACGGCGACGGCCGGCGCGATCTGGTGGCCGACGGCGGGGTGATGTTGCGCAACACCGGTTCCGGTCGCTTCGCCGACGTCACGCGCGAACGGGGTCTCGGTCCCGGCCGGGTGGTCGCGGCCGTCGACTACGACGGCGACGGCGATCAGGATCTCCTCGATGGCGATCTGGTCTGGCTGAACCGGCAGCGGCAGTTGCAGTTCGCCTCGCACGCGCGCATCGGCGGCGCCTTGCGGCTGGAGTTCGTGGGCGAGCACGGCTACGGCCAGGGCCTGGCCTTCGCGCTGACCGCGTTCGGGCTGCAACGGGCACCGCGCGGCACCCCGACCCTCGGCGGCACGCTGTTCGTGGATCCCGGGAGCGCGGTCACCGGGCCGATCCTGGTGTCGGTCGCGGGCAGCCCCGCCGGTTCATCATCGCCGATCCCGTTGCAGGCGACCCTGCTGGGGTTGCGCGTGCAGATCCAGGGCCTGGTGATCGGTGGCGATGGCAGTCTCACGCCGGCCAACCACCTGGCGACGACGATCGACTGAGCAGCCCCGCCCCCTGCCAGTGCGCGAACGCGCGCACGCCGTGGGGAACCAAACCCGCCTCCGCGACGTGACCGTTTGCGGCAGGGTATCGTTCGGATGGTGCCTGGACCCGCCGACAGTTCCGGCGGTCGCGTTTCCGCCGACCGCAATGCCGGTTTCGCCGCCGCGTTCGCCGACGCGGCCGGTGCGCTGCACGCCTGGGCGCACCTGCGCGTCCGGGGCGAACTGCGAGCCCGGCTCGAGCCGGACGATCTGGTCCAGGAGATCGCCGTGCGCGCCTGTCGGCAGGCGGCCGATTACGATCCGGCGCGCGGCACGTTCCGGCAATGGCTGTTCGGTTTCGCCAACCGGGTCTGGCTCGAAACGCTGCGCGAACTCGGCCGCGATCCGCTCGGCGCCCGCCGACGCTAGGGCGCCGAATCGCAGTTACCCGGCCTGGCCGAGACCGTGACCGCCATCAGCCAACGCGCCGCCCGCGACGAAGTACACCGCGAGGCCATGGCGCGCTTGCAACAACTCCCCGAAGACGAACGCCGGCTGCTCGCCTGCATCGGCATCGAGGGCATGAGCCACGCCGAGACCGCGACCTTGCTCGGCATCGCCGAGGATGCGTGCCGAAAACGCTGGCAGCGATTGCGGGAGCGTCTGCAGAACGACGAGCAGCTGCGCCGCCTGCTGGCCTGATCAGCGCTCGAGATCGCGCGCCGGCCGCACTCCAGCCTCACCGCCGCTGGTATGCCGTTCGACGCCGAACCGGAAGCCGGCCCGGGCCTCGTCGACGTAGCTCGAGTAGCTGCCGCCGCGGATGATCCGGTAGCGGTCGTAGGCGCCGCGCCGCCGCCCGTCGCCCGCGCGCGGCGCCGCCGCCGGATAGTCCTCCCACGAGTCGTCGCACCACTCCTTGACGTTGCCGCCCATGTCGTGGAACCCCCAGGCATTCGGCAGGAACGAACCGATCGGCGCGTGGATCAGATGGCCGTCGTCGAGCCAATCGATGAAGCGCAGCCGCCGGTTGGTGCCGCGGTCGCGCGCCGTCACATCGGCCAGGTTCTCGTGCCCACGCACGGACTCCACCGTATCGCCGAACGGATAGGGCGAACGGCTGCCGGCGCGATAGGCGTGCTCCCACTGCGCTTCGCTCGGCAGCCGCAGATCGAACTGCGCGAGCACGCGCTCGCAGTCCTCCCAACTGATCAGTTCGACCGGATGCTGGAGCCCGGCGACCTTGCTGAGTCCATTGTCCGGTCGATAGGTCGACGGGTTGGCGCCGGTCTGCCGTTGCCACTGGGCCTGCGTCATCTCGTAGCGACTCAGCAAGAACGGTGCGAGGTCGACCACGTAACCCGGCGTCTGTTCGGCCGGCGTCTCCGGATCGACGTTCGCCGGCCGACCATCTGTCGGCGGCTCCCGCTCGCAACCGAGCACCGACGGACCACCCGGCACCAGGATCAGCACCAGCGCCGAGTCCTCGCCGATCTGCAACTTGCCGGTGGCATCGCGCGCCGGCGCCGCGCCCGACGGCAGATGCGCGAATTCCTCCAGACCACTGGCGGGGTCGGGCCCGAGCGGCAGGAGCCCGAGTTGCGGCCGCAGCACGAGCCCGTCGTAGCGCGGATTCGCCGCCACTCGCGTCGCGGCTGCCGCCCACGACGCCGCCGGCTCCTCGATGGAGCGGCGGCGCAGCGAGCTCGCCGCGTCGATCCGTCGCTGTACCGCCGCCACCTGTTGATCGAGGTCGGCGAGTTCCTGGTGCAACGCTTCCAGCTGATCACGCTGCCAGTCCGCGGTCGGATCCTGCCGCAGCGGCGGCAATGCCGCGAGCAACGCCGCATGCTCGGGAACGTGCTCACGCAACCGGGCCGCGTCGGCGAGCCAGGCCCGCATTGCCGCGATCCGTTCGGCGCGCGCTGGCCACAGCGCCTGTTGCCGCTGCCGCAGTTCGCGTGCCAGCTTGAGGTCCGCGAGCCGCGTGACCGCCGCCAGTGCCGAACGGTTCTCGCGCAGGAACCACGACACCGTGACCAGACCGATCACCAGCACCACCAACAGAGCGGCCACGGTCGAGGTCAACGCCGGTTCGCGACGCGCGAAGTGCCGCAGCCGGTCGAGCCGCGACGCAGCGCGCGCCGCAATCGGGCGTTGCGCCAGCACGGCAGCCAAGTCGTCGGCGAACGCCGCGGCGGTGCGATAGCGGGCCGAGAGATCACGGGCCAGCGCCGTCATCAGGACCACCGCGAGATCGCGGCTGATCGCCGGATTGAGGGTTCGCGGATCGCGGACCTCGTCGTTGGCGATGGCCTGCAGTTCGCCTGCAGTGGTCGCGGCCTGGAACGGGCGCTGCAGGGTCAGCAATTCGAACAACACGGCCGCCAGCGCCCACAGATCGGCCAGCGGACCGGCCTCGGCGCCAGCCAGCCGTTCCGGCGGCAGGTAGCACAACGTGCCGAAAACGGCTCCCGGCACGGTGATCCTCGGCAAACCCGACCGTTGGTCATGGGCCAGACCGAAGTCGGCCAGCACCGGTTCGTCCGGCGCCTGCAACAGGATGTTCCCCGGCTTGATGTCGCGATGGACGATGCCGACCGCGTGCGCCGCATGCAGTGCCCTGGCCGCACGTTCCACCAGACGCACGTCGGACGCAATCGCGGTCACCTCGGCCGATGGCCCGGTGCCCGTGGCGAGCCGCGCCGCGATCAACTGCTGCACGCTGCCCCCGGCGACATGGCGCATCGCGATCCACGCCGTATCGCGGTCCTCGCCGACCTCGAACACCGTGGCGACGCCGGGATGATCGAGACGGGCCACCGCCTCCGCTTCGCGGCGGAACCGCAGGCGCGCCGGCCCGCCCAAGGCCGACAACCCGTCGGCAAACACCTTCAGCGCCACAGTGCGGGCGACGCGCGTGTCCTCGGCCAGATAGACAACGCCTTGACCGCCGCGACCAAGTTCGGCGAGCAACCGGTAGGCGCCGATCCGATCGTGGGCGGCGACGGTCGGCACCGGCGTCGGCCCCGATGCCGCGAACGCGCCGGTCGCCAGCAACCATTCGCGCGCCACGACGACCTCATGACCGGGGTGGCGGCGCAGGCACTCGACCAGCGCCGGCATGCGGCCGAGCGCACGGTCGACGACGAACTGCTCGAGGAACGCAGCGGCCACGCGTTCGCCAAGCTGGTCGGCAGGCATCGTCGAGTCGTCAGGCATCGGCATCCGGAAGTGTCCGTGACTCAGATTTGCCGCCAGCTCGGGGTTCGTGACCGCGATCGCGCATTCTGCCCGCGAAACCGTCCGCCGCAATCAGCCGAACCAGCCGAGCACGCGGCGGCCGAAGGAACCCATGGCGAACGACAGCGTCCGCAGCGACGGCAGCAGCCGGAAGAACCGCCGCCATTCCAATTCCGTCGGCTCCGAACTACCGCGATCGTCGGCGTCCGCCAGTCGCCACAGTCGCAGCAGTTCGGGCAGCGCCTGCGTCAGCACGCGCCGACGCCGCCACCAGCCGCGCACCTGCGCCATCTGCGCCAGTGTCGTGAACTCGAACACCTTGACCTTGACGGTCGGGAACTCCTCGCTCGCCATCTCGCCGAGTTCGGCGCAGGTCGGCCAGTCGCTTCGTTCGTAGGCGATTTCGAGCAGGCAACGGCGATGCCACCACACCGAGTGATCCCGCGGCACCTCGCGCAATGCGTACTCGGCGACCGCGGCGGCGCGGTCCCACTCCTTCACCTCCACATGGGCCAGCGCCAGGTTGGCCAGCATCCAGCCGCGTACGCCGGCGCGCTGGTACTCGCCAGCCGTCAGATCGACCAGCAACCGGCTGCCGCGCCGGCCGGACAGCGCATAGGCGATCTTGCCCCACGCTTCGGTGTCGCGGATCGGTGGCCGCAGGTTGGTCCGCGCCCAGGCCGCCACTCCCGCAGCGTCGAGCCCCTTCTTGGCGACGTACAACAGCCGCGCCACGGCGGCTTCGCGCCGTTCCTCCGGCAACCACGCGGCAAAGGCGGTCAGCCCACGGAAGAACGCGCGCCCTTCGCCACGCATGGCCAGCACCTGCAGGCAGTTCTCGTGTTCGACTTCCTCGCGCGCCTGCGCCGACGCTGCCAGCCGGGAGCGCAAGTGACGTCGATGGCGCCGCCCCGCGTTGGCGAGCAGAGCCCGATCCGCGGCATGGAGGCCGCCGGCATCGGCTTCCGGCTCTCGCAACAACCGATCGAAGCACCGCTGGGCATGCCCGTGATCACCGGTCGCCGCCGCCGCCCGCGCCAACACCACCGCGCGATGGAACGGCACCTGCTCCGGATCGGTGGCGCCGGGAAACAGAGCCAGCACCTCGCGCGGTCGTTGATCGTTCAGCAACAGATTGGCGAGCTGGTCGCGCCCCCAGTCGTAGTCGGGCGCGATCTCGAGCGCCCGGCGCAGCGCCTTCTCGGCACGCGGGCGATCATCGCGCCGCAACAGCACCTCGGCGGCGTAGCCGTGCACCGTCGGGTTGTCCGCGAGTGCCGCTGGCGGCTCCCGCCAGATCGCCAGGACTTCCTCGTCGAGGCGTTCTTCGTCGAGCCACGCCAGCAACCGCGACCACCCGCGCGCGAAGTCGGCGTGCGCCGCCAGCAGCTTGCGGAGTTGCTCGCGCGCGACGCCGAGTTCGCCACGCGCATGCACGAACTCGATCCGGCGCAGCAACAGTTCGGGCACGTCACCGAGCAGTCGCAGGCCTTCGTCGATGACCTCCTCGGCTTCCGCGAACCGGTTCAGCTCGATCAGCGCATCGAGCAACCGCGAGCGCGCCGCGCCCAACCGCGGAGCGCAGGCCAGCGCCGAGCGCAACGCCGCGATCCGCTCGTCGTGACGACCGAGTGGATCCAATGCGGTTGCCAGCAGGTCGTGAGCATGCGCCCAACGCGGATTGTCGCGCACGCACGCTTGCGCCGCCGCCAGCGCCGCCTGATGGTCGCCGCACTCGGAACGCCACAGCACCTGCACGCGCCGCGCCCAGCCGTAGGTCGGGTCCAGCGTCGCCGCGTGGTCGGCGGCCGCGATCGCTTCCGCGCGGGCGCCGAACGACCACAGCAGGTTGGCGCGCATGCCGTGCAACACCGCCACCGTCGGTGCGCGGGCTATACCGCGCTCGAAGATCGCCATCGCCTCTTGCGTTCGCCCCTCTTCTTCGAGCGACTCGCCGAGCTCGACATAGGCCTGCCCGACGGTCGGATCGCGCTCGAGCAATCGCTCGAGCAGACGCCGTTCGTCGTCGCGACGGCCAGCCGCCCGCAGGCAGCGAGCGTGCAACAGCCAGTGGTCGTGCATCCACGCGAACTCGGCCACCAGTTGCTCGCCGATGCGACAGGCCGCGGCCGGATCCTCCTGCTGCAGCAGACGGCAACGCGCCGCCGCGATCGCTGGTTGCCCGGGGAACTTGCCCTGCAAGCGCTCGAGGAACGTCGCGGCCTCGGCCGGCGTCAGATCCTCGGCGATCACCTGCGCGAGGTTGTCGAGCGTGTCGGCGGCCGGCGGCCGGGTGCTCTCCAGCAACCACGCCATGGCCTCGCGCACCGCGGCGATCGCCTCTTCGGCCGAACCCGCGACGCCGCGGCGACGACGCAGCAACGCCGGCTCCGCGGCCCACCGGACCGCAGCTTCGGCGCCACGCTGGCGCGCCAGGGCCCGATCGCCGAGCTGCTCGGCGACATCGATCGCATCCAGCCACACCGCCACCGAGTCGGGCGTCTCGCGCAGCAACTGCTCGACGATCGGCACCGCTTCGGCGGCGCGGCCTGCGATCACCAGAAACCGCCCCAGGCGACCGCGCAACCAGCCTTCGGCCGGATGCTCGGCGACCAGGCGACGCAGCAACGCCTCCGACGCCGCGCGTTCTTCGAGGTCCTCGTAGAACTCGTGCATCGCCACGAGCAGCGCCGGATCCTCGCCGTGCGCGGCGATCACCCGCTCGACCTCGGCGAGCGCCGCCGCCCGGCCCTGTTCGGCCAGGACCGCGCGCAACCGCATCACCTGCAGGCTCGCGCTGGTCCCATCGATCGCCACCGCTGCCGCCAGTGCCGCCGCCGCCGCCGCATGGTCGCCCGCGCCACGCGCCAGCCGATAGCGCGCCTGGTGCAGCGCCATCGGCCGCCACAACGCCGGGTCGGCCAGCAGCGCCATCGCAGCCTCCCGCTCACCGTCCGCCAGCAGCAGGTCGAACAGCTGTTCCCGGACGTCAGGATCCTCGTGCCCGGCCAACGCCTGCCGCAACGTCGTGACCGCCTCGGTCCGGCGATGCAATTGCTCGAGCGCCCGTGCCAGCGTCGCGCCGGGCAGCGACCGTTTGTGTCCCAACGTCGCGACCCGCTCGCGCAGGAACTGCAGGCCCTGTTCGGCCTCGCCGAGATGCCACCACGCCTGGAAGCACGACTGCGCCAGCGCCTCATCGAACGGCTCGAGCAGAGACGCCAGCCGGTAGATCGCGACCGCATGCCGGCGGCGCGGCGGATCGTCCCACAGGATGTCGGCGAGCAGCCGCACCGCCGACGAACGGCGCGGCAAGGCGCGGATCGCGCGCCGGGCCAGCCACTCCGCCTGTGCCCGTGTCGGCGCGGCAAGACGCTGATGATCGGCCAGCAGCATCGCCAGGAACGGCGAGCCATTGTCGATGTGCCGCTGCAAGACCTCGACGAACGTCGCCCACCGGTCCTGCGACCGCAGTTCGACGGCGTGGTGATACTGCCAGTATGGATCGTCGCGGTTGGCCTCGTAGGCCTGCTGCCACAACGACAACCGGCGGCGCCGGTCGCCGCGTTCCATGGCGATGCGGCTCTGCGCCTCCCACCGGACGATGCTGTCGGGCAGGTCGTCGAATCGGGTCGCCAGCCGTTCGACGGTCGCCAGGTCGCGCTGGTCATAGGCCTGCCGCAATTGCTGCAGCAACTGGGTCTCGGCGTGCAGCGGCAGCAGCGCCACCGGCACTTCCGCTTCGCGTTCGGCGGGGACGATCAGCGCGCAATCACCGCCGCGGGTTCGGACGAGCTTCTCGAGCCACCGCGCGTCGACTTCCTGCAGATCGCGCCGGCCCGGATCCCGCAGCAGGAACGTGCCCAACGCCTTGTCGTAGCCGATCAACGCCTGGCGATGACCGCTCTGTTCGAAGCGTGTGCTGATCGCGAACGGCAGGCCGCGGTCGATCAGCTGGTAGGCCACCGCCGCGTCGAACTGGAAGAACCAGATCCGCAGACCGCGACCCTGCGCCCAGGTCATCTCGGCATGCGATGGCGTGCCGTCGTAGGTGATCTGCGCGGCGATCTCGCGCTGGTCGACCGCCACGCCCGCATGCGCCAGCAGCGACGCCATCGTCGCCGGCGAACAGGTCACGTGGTCCTGGCGGATGAACGGCACCGTCAGTTGCACGCGCCCGCTGCCGGTCGCTGCCCCGCCATCGATGAACGCACGCAACCGTTCGGCCCACTTGCGCATCGTCGGGCCGGCCGCGGTCAGGGCATTCAGCGCGGCACCGTCGTCGCCGCGCATCCGTTCGATGCGGGCCAGCAGCATCGTCGCGGCGACCCGCGCTGGCCGCTCCAACAGATCGACCGCGACGACTTCCCGCAGCAGGTCGCGCGCCGAGCCGAGATCGCCAGCCTCGAACAGCGCCTGGCCGCGCAGCCACTTCAGGCTGGGACTCTCCAACGCCGCATCGGCTTCGGCCAGCGCCGCCAGCGCGGCCGTCGGATCGGCCCGTTGCAACAACAACCAGCATTGCTGTTCCCTCAGCATCGGCTCGTCGGGCCACCGTTGCCGGGCGGCGGCCACCGTGGCGATCGCGCCGTCGAGATCGTCGCGCTCCAGCGCCGTCCACGCGCGCTCGCGCCACGTCGCGGCGGCATCCGGGGCCAACGCCAGAGCCCGCCCCAGCGCCGCCTCGGCACTGCTGAAGTCCCGCAGATCCGCGAACGTCCGCGCCGAGACCAGTTCGAACTGCAGCGCCTCGTCGGCATCGGTCGGCGCCGGCCGATCTTCCTGCTGCAGCAGTTCCCAGGCGGCGAACATCCGCCCGCGGCGGATCAGGTCGAACAAGCGCTGATTCCAGCTCCACAGCCGGTCGCGGTGCCGCGCCCACGCCGCGCGCGCAACCCAGTACCGCCGACGATCGCTGCCGATCCGCCAGCAGACCTCATGCGCCAACCGCAAGAACGCACCCTCGCCAGCCCGAAGACCGGCGGCAAACGACGGCTCGAGGCAGCGCCACGCACTGACGAAGCGGCCACCCGCCAGCAGCGCTCGGATCTTCTCTTCGGCGACGACGACACCTGCTGGCATTGGCGCGCGC
Source organism: Planctomycetota bacterium (assembly GCA_016713175.1). GTDB lineage: Bacteria > Planctomycetota > UBA1135 > UBA1135 > UBA2386 > JADJPQ01. The sequence goes on along the minus strand of JADJPQ010000001.1, from coordinate 718,092 downwards.
ACGCTACCGCGAGGCGGCGCGATGTTGCACCGTCGTCACGCGGTTTCCGCGACCACTGCCTACCATGCCCCGATGCGCACCATGTTGTTGTCGTGGTTGTCGTTGCTGCTGTCGCCCCCGACGCCACTCCTCGCCCAGGCGCTCCAGGTCGCCGACCTGCCCTCGGACGCGCCGCTGGCGATCACGGCCGAGCGGGCCGAACTCGAACTGCGGGTCCACGTCGTGCTGCAGAGGGGCTGGCACCTGTATGGCAAGGACACCGGCAACGGCCAGCCCGTCACGGTCACACTGGCCGCCGATTGTGGGTTCGCGGCCACCGGACCGCTGGTCACGCCGATGGCGGCCAACGGCGAGATCACCGGGAACGCGACGCTGACCCTGCCGCTGCGCCAGACCGGCGCGGGTACCGCGCTGGCGGCGACGCTGCAGTTCATGGTCTGCGACGCATTGCAGTGCCTGCCACCGATGACGGTGGCACTGACGTCGAACAACCCGCCACGAGTGCTGCTGGTCGCGGTCGACACCGGCGAACGGACGGCCCGGATCGCCGCGTTCCTGCAGGCGCGAGGCCTGCCGACCACGACCACGACCTACGCCGACGTGACCGCCGCGGTCTGCGACGCCCACGACGTCGTGCTGGCCGACTCGCCGACCTTCAACCAGGCGCGCGGCAAGAAGGTCCCGGTCGCGAAGTTTCCGGAGACCGCCACACCGATCGTCGCGGTCGGGTTCCTGGGCACCCAATTGCTCGAGGCCCAGCGGGTCGCGATGGCCTGCGGCTACATTTGAATCTGCATGGACCACCAGGGCCACGGGCTGGCTCTCGACCATGTGATCTTCCGCTCGCCGAACGCCGTGACGTTCCCCGGCAAGGAAACGCCGCGGGAGAAACAGTATGAGCACGGCACCAGCGTGCTGTATCCCAAGGGGATGGGGGCGACATTCTCGCTGGTCGATTTCGAGGTCGACAAACCCGCCGATGATTGGAATCCTACGCTGGTCAATCACGAGGGCTTCTTCACCGACGTCCCCGGTTTCGAGAACCTCGCCGAAGGCCATTCCGGCAAGTGCATCGGCAGCCTGTCGCTGGCCCGTCAGGGCCGCTGGTTCTACTGGGGCTATTCGACGGATCCACAACGACTGACGCCACCGGCGCAGGACACGCTGATCAACGTCCTGCACTACATGCAGGGCATGCGGCAAGCGGAGACGGTCCGGTTCACCTGTGTCACGCGGCAGATCTTCCAGGTCTATCTCGACCTCAATCGCGAGAGCGGCTACCTGCGCGGCATCGAGGAACACATGCCGAATCAACTGACGCCGGAAACACTGGCGACCTACACCGACCGCACACCCGCCGGTTATGCAGCCTGGATCGGCAAACATGTGCCGTACGTGTTCACCGGCAAGGGCGAGCAGCACAAGAGCAAGCGCTACAAGCAGGTGTTCGAAGTCGATGCCGACGCGATGGCCCTCGGCACGCCCAACATGCAGCGCCAGAGCCTCGAACGCTGGCTCGAACTGGCGCGGACCGGCGAGGGCGAGGATCAGGCCAGGGCCCAGCGGTGCCTGCGCCGCTACGTGCACCCCGATATCGCGCCGACGACCGACGACTGGGACGGCTGGTACGCCGCGCAGCGCGAGCGGATCGTGTTCATCGAGTCCACCGGTTTCTGGTGGCAGACCGATCCGCGGGTACTCGAACGGGAAGCGGTGGCGCAGAAGCGCTGAGCGGTCGCCGTTGCACATGCTGCCGAAGTGTCTTACACTTTGGCAGTGATGTTCACCCGACTCGTCGACCTTCCGCGCGGTCCCCCGCCTGCTGCTAGAAGTGCGCGACCTCTTGCATCAGGAGGTCCTGCTGCGCTACGCCAAGCAGCCCGGCCTGTTTCGGGCGGAGGCCCTGGCCAAGATCAAAGCCGGGTATCGCACGATCTTCGTCGACGATGTGCAGAAGCTCCCCGCGCTGCTCGATGAAGTGCATGGACTGATGGAGGCGACCAAGGCCCGGTTCCTGTTGACCGGCTCGTCAGCGCGAAACTGCGGCGGCCGCCACCCTGCCCCCCCCCCCCCCCCCCCCCCCCCCCCCCCCCCGGCCCCGCGGCCCCCCCCCCCCCCCCCCCTCCCCCCCGCCCCGCGCCCCCCCCCTTTTGTTTCCCCCCGGGGCCGCCGCCCGCGCGCGCTCCGCTCGCCCCACGCCGCCACCTATCTGCGAGAAGAGATCGTCGCCGAAGCGCTGGTACGCAATCTCGGCGGCTTCGCCCGATTCCTCGACGTGGCTGCCGCGCAATCAGGCGAACTGCTGAATGCCAACGCTGTGGCGCGCGACGCGGCTGTCGCCGCGCGGACGGTGCAGGAGTACTACCAGATCCTCGAGGACACCTTGCTGGCGTTCCGGCTGGAGGCCTGGCGCAAGAGCCCACGCGCTCGGATGGCCCTGCACCCAAAGATCTACTTCTTCGACCTGGGCGTGCTGAACGCCATCAACCGCCGATTGACCGGCGAGTACGATCGCGAGACCGAAGGCCGGCTGTTCGAGCACCTGATCGTGCTCGAGACAATCCGTCACCTCGACTACGCCCAACGCGAGGCGCGCCCGTTCTTCTGGCGCACCCACACCGGCGCCGAGGTCGACCTGGTCCTCGAACGGCACGGCAAGTTGCGCGCGGCGATCGAAATCAAGAACAAGGAACGTGTCGGTGGCGCCGACCTGGCGGGACTGCGGTCGTTCCGCGAGGCCCATCCGGACGTGCCCTGCTTCGTCACCTGCCGCGCCGCCGAGCCGTTTGTCAGCGACGGCATCGAATTCTTGCCGTGGCGCGAGTTCTTCTCGCGCCTGCCGGACCTGGTCTGACCGCCTACCGGAACTCGGTCGCGACGATCTTGTAGTTGCCGCTGAACCACTGCTCGCCCATCACCGCGAGCACGTTGCTGCTGGCATCGGCATGCAATCCACTGGCGCCGCTGACCCCATTGTGGTTGTTGTCGTCGATCCGATATGGGGTCAACCAGCCCACACCCGGCAGCCATTGGGTGCAGAAGCAGCTCGGATAGCCGCCGGGCGCGCCGTGCGAGTAAGTGAGCGTGATGCGCCCGGTCCCGTCCTTGGCCAGCAGGGCACTGCGCGCCCAGGTACCATACGGCGCGGCCGCCGCCGCGGCCGCGCTCCAGGTGCCACCCTGCAGCGTGGAGGTCATGACCTTGCCGACGCCGTCGAGTTCCCACCAGCTGACGATCGCCTCGCCATTGCCGGTCATCAGCACTTTCGGATCATGGGACGAACTGGCGGTCGTCGGATCGAGTCGCACGGTCGTGCCCCAGGTGCCCCCGGTCCAGCGCGCGACGTGCAGTTCGCGCAGACTGTTGCCGGGTGCATAGGCCTCCCATGCGGCGACGGCATTGCCGCCGGCATCGACACCCACGACCGGCGGCAGGTTGCCGCTGATGTTCGAGCCCGTCGTGACGACCTGGGCAAGGCCCCAGCCCGAGCCGACGCTGTAGCGATTCGACATCACGGTCGAGTACCAGTTGCCACCCTGCTGGTAGCCCCAGCGCCAGACCACCGTGGCATTGCCGGCGGCGTCGCCGGCGATGTTGGGCGGTTCGCCCCAGCTCTGGTTGTCGTTCTCGATGGCCACCGCGGTGCCCCAGCCCTGGCCGGCGACGTAGCGCGCCGCGAAGACGCTGACGACGCCGGTGTTGAACGCGCCGTCGTACTGCCACCACGTGGCGATCGCGTTGCCAGCGGCGTCGACGGCGAGCTTGGGGTGCCCGGCCTCGCCGGCGCCGGTCTCGAGCAGCGCGGGCGCGCTCCACGCACCGCCGGCAGCCTGGCGGCTGGCCCGCACGCTGTCATCCGTGTTGTCGAGCCAGACGCAGATCGCATTGCCCGCGGCATCGATGCCGACATCGAGGCTGCTGGCCGCAGCGGACGCGTCGATCGTTACGACTGGCGACCAGCCGGTCGTCGGGGAATAGCGGCTCGTCGCGACGTCGCCGCTGGCGTTCTCGATCCACACCATCACGCCATCGCCCTGCGCGCGCCGCGCCAGTCGTGGCGGTTCGGCACCCGCCGTCGACGACAGCACGGTCGGGGTCTGCCACCGCTGCGCCTGCACCGCCATGACGAGTTCGTTGTCCGAGAACGCGATGGTCCGGCTGGGGATCGACCCATCGATGCTCTGCACATCGATCGCCAAGCCCGCGAGCGCCGGGTTGGCAGGCACGGTCATCGTGTGCGAAACCGACTGCCCCGGCTGGATCTGGCCGGCAAAGGTGGAGATGGCGGTCGCCGGATCGATCGATGGCTGCCCCAGCACCGTGAACCCGGCCAGGCTGAACGGCAGGCTGCCGCTCATCGGCGGCGTCGCCACCATGAGCGAATAGAGGTTGTAGTGAGCGGAAGCGGGGTAGCTGAGATCGAACCGGACGCTCTGCCCGGGAACGGGCGGCGCCGACATGGAGACGACACGGCCGGACTGGGCGACGGCACTTGCGGAACAAAGCAACCAAGCTGCGATCGTTGGACGGTGCATGCCTGCGGCAGCGGCAGTGGCGCCGAAACCACACCGCAACCGCAACCGACCTACGGACCGACGATCAGTTCGAGGCCACGCGAGAACGCAAACCCGACGGACGCGGTGGGATCACTGTGCGCGAACTGCGCGAACAAGTGCATGCCAACGAACGTTCCGGCCGTCGGAATCACCAGCGGCAACGCGAACGAGGTCGGCATCGCCGGTGCTGCAAGCACGGCCGTAGTCGCAGGCTGCACCAGCAGCGTGCCGCCGAACGGCGTCGGCAGGCTGGCGCTGGCGAACCCGAGCACGACGACGGCCAGTTCGGCGCTGGCGCGCACCGTGACCATGCGCACTTCGATCGCCTGGCCGAGACCCGGCGTTCCCTGCAGCCAGATCCCGGGCACACCGATCGCACCCGGCCAACCATCGCCGTAGTTCGTCCAGCAGCCGACGCAGCCGCGCATCGCGACGTCGTCGATGTAGAAGTCGTTCGGGAACCGGGCCGTGTTGAGATTGCGGATCGCGACTTCGACGGTGCCGGTCGCCGGCGCCACCCAGGTGGCGGTGTTCTGCACCCATTGCTGCGTCGTGGTCGGCAGCACGAACGGCGAGCCGATCAGGGCGCCTTGCACCTGCCATTGCAGGATCGCCGGGCCGCCGGCGACGGCGGTGCAGCCCCACAGTTGCAACTGGTAGGTGACGCCGGCGGTGACCGCGACGCTCTGGTGCCAGACGCGCAGTCCCGGGGTCGTGGAGCCGTTGATGACCATCATCTGCGAACTGCCGGGCGACACCGGCGGCGGCTGGACGAAGGCGCCGTTGAACGTGTTCGGAGTGGCGCGGACGGTGTACTGGCCTTCACAGCAATTGCCGCCGCCCGAATACGAGTAGTCCGAGCCGAAGCCGGTGTTGCCGGCCTCGAAGTCGGGGTTGGCGAACAGGTTCTGGGCCACGGCTGGCGCGGCGGTGAGAACAGACAGGAGAATTGCGGTCGATCGGACCATGGCTGGCTCGGGATCAGGGTCTGGTGCCGGCGTTCTTGGCCGCGAGGGCGACTTCGTGACCGTGGCGCAACAAACTACGAAGACGACTTGCCGCGGTCCTCGAGCCAGTCAGGCCCGTGCCAACCGTTCCAGCGCCGCGTCCAGTTCGCCCAAAGCGAAGGGCTTGGCCAGGAACTCCACCCGCGCCTGGGCAAGAAGTCCGGCCGGCGGCGCCAGACCGCTGATCACGACCACCGGCAGATTCGGCCAGCGCTGACGCAGGCGTGCCAGCAGCGACGTCCCGGATCCGTCCGGCATCGTCAGATCGAGCACCACGGCAGCGACCTGCTCGGCGTGTTCGACGCAAGCCAGGAACCCACTCTCGACACCATCCGCGACGACGCACTGCCGCCCCCGGATGGAGAACCATCGCAGCAGCAATTCGCGAATTCCCGGATCGTCGTCGATCACCACGACCGTGCCCACCGGTGCGGGTCGGGGCGGGGCACTCACCGCCAACGATTCCGCTGGCGAACCGACCGGCAGCAGGACCCGGAACGCCGCCCCACGACCGGGCGCGGTCGTCAGCGCGATCGCGCCATGGTGACGACGGACGATCCCGAGCACGCCGGCCAGGCCAAGCCCTCGACCCGCGAACTTGGTGGTGAAGAACGGTTCGAAGATCTGCGCGGCGATCTCCGCGGTCATGCCTGGTCCATCGTCGGCGACCTCGACGAACCCATAGTCACCACCCGGCAGTTGCGGCGAGCCGATGGTCGCTTCGAGGGCGGCCGCACTCTCGCGCCCGAGACCGGTCCGCACCTGGATGGCCCCACCGCGTTCACCGATCGCCTCCGCGGCATTCAGGATCAGATTGGTCAGCACCTGACCGAGCTGCCGCCGGTCGGCAATCACCGCCGGCAACGTCCGCGGCGCCTCCACCTGCAACGCGATGGCGCGCGGCACGGCCGCAGCGATCACCCGCACGACCTCGAGGGTCACCGCGGACAGATCCAGGGCCTGCAGGTCGACACGGCCGATGCCGGCGGTGTCCATCATCTGCCGGCAGATGTCGGCGGCGGTCAACGCCGCCGACTTGATCGCCGCCAGCGAACGCAGGCGTTCGGTCGTCGACACGTCCGAGTCCTCACTCTGCGCGACGTTGCCCAGGATCGAGGTCAGGATGTTGTTGAAGTCGTGCGCCAGACCGCCGGCGAGAACACCGAGTCCGCGCAGCCGTTCGGCGTCCAGCAAGCGTTTGGCAACCCGCTGCTGCTCCGCGACCAGTTGCCGCCGTTGCGAAGCATCGCGGAAGATCACGACGGCGCCGAGCAGACGGCCGTCGTCGTCGCGGATCGGCGACGCACAGTCTTCGATCGGAACCCGCGTGCCGTCGCGCCGCTGCAACCAGACGTCGTCCTGCAACCACACGCTCACGCCGTTCGCCAGCACGAGCGCCACCGGACAAGCCTCGCGGACCAACCCGGTGCCCTGCACGAGCACGAACACATCCGCGACCGGCCGGCCTACGACCGCCTCGACATCGACCCCGAGCAGCTGCGCCGCCACCGGATTGACGTAGGTGACCGACCCGCACGCATCGGTGGTGATCACGGCGTCACCGATGCTGCGCAGCGTCGTCGCCAGCCAGTGCTGCAGTTGCCGCTGCCGCTGTTCGGCGTGATGCCGATTCAGTGCCATCGCGATCGTGGCGTTCAGGCCGCGTTCCTCGAACGGCTTGACGATGTAACCGAGCGGCTCGGTCACCCCGGTGCGCAACAGGGTCTCCCGGTCGGCATGGGCCGTCAGGAATACGAATCCGACATTGCGTTCGCGCAAGCGCCGCGCCACTTCGACGCCGTCCGCCGTACCCTTCAGGCGGATGTCGAGCAGGACCAGATCCGGCGACAACTCGGTCGCCGCCGCCACCGCACTCGCCGCGGTGTCGCGGATCCCGATGACGTCGAAGCCCAGGCGTTCGAGGCGCAGGTGCAGGTCGTCGGCAACCATGCTCTCGTCTTCCACGATCAGGATCCTGGCGCGTGCTGACATCGTTCAACCTCCAGAGCCTCGGGACAGCGGGAACTCGACACGGAACACGGCTCCGGCCCCCGCGCGACCGGTGCACTGGAAGGTGCCATCCAGTTGGCGCACCAGACCACCGATGATCCGCATGCCCAGGCCACGGGTACGCGTCGATTCGAAGTCCGGCGGCAGACCGTGGCCGTCGTCGCGCACCTCCAGAGCACAGCGCGTGGCCGCCACTTCCTGGAGCAGGATGCCGATCGTGCCCAACCGGGTGGTGAAGGCGTGCTTGATCGCGTTGGTGACCAGTTCGTTGAGGATCAGCCCGAGTGGGATCGCGGCCTGGATGTCGACGACGATCGGCGACAACTCGAACCGCACCCTGAACGCTTCCGCGGCGGGTTGCGCGGCGACCAGCATGGTCGTCAGTTCGCGGGCGTACTGACCGAAATCGATCGTGGTCAGGTTGGTCGCGCCGTACAGCTTCTCGTGGATCAATGCCATCGCACGAACGCGACCCTCGCACTGTTCGAACATCGCGCGGTGACGCCCTTCGTCGACGTAGTGCGACTGCAAGCTCAGCATGCTGCAGATGACCTGCATGTTGTTCTTCACCCGGTGGTGGATCTCGCGCAGCAGGATCTCCTTCTCGGCCAGGGACGCCCGCAGCATGACTTCGCCGCGTTTGCGCTCGGTGATGTCGATGATCGCGGCCAGGACGAACGTACCCGTCGACGTGCGCATCGGATTGAGCCCGATCTCGATCGGCACCTCGCTGCCGTCCTTGCGCAGGCCGAACAGGTCCCGGCCGCCACCCATCGCCCGCGCCGCCGGCCGCGCAAACCAGCTGGCGCGCTGTTCCGGGTGGTTGGCGCGATAGCGCTGCGGCACCAACCGATCGACGTTGCTGCCCAGCAACTCGGCGCGCGGGTAGCCGAACAGGCGCTCGGCCTGCTCGTTGACCAGATTGATGCGGCCGCCCTGGTCCACCAGGATCATGGCGTTCGGCGCTGCTTCGAACACGGTCCGGAGCATCGCGTGCTGATCGATCTGGCTGTGCGACTCCACCATGACGTCGATCCGTGGGCAGACGGCCGACCGGAACTCCCGCGGAAGCTGGCAAGAGTCCCCTTGACGGTGCGGGGCGTCAAGTCCACCCTGGGATTCTGGGCTCCGGGACTTGCCCACCTCAAACCAAGCATCGCGGCATCCAAGGCCGGCGCACAGCCGCAGGGCGCTGCCCGGCAACGACAACGCGGGCTACATCGCCACCGAAGTACCGGCCTCGCGTTCGAGTTCGGCCGCCAGCTGCCGACCATGCGCGACATTGCCGCCCTCGGGACTCGCATCGAACTTCGCGAAACCCTCGAGCAACGCCTGCATGCCAGCGGCAGGCAACAGTTCGTGCACCAGCGGAAACAGCGTCCGGTTCTCGGTGTCGATGTGGCCGCAGACCAGCGCGACATAGCCGTCGACGGCGCGGATCAGTTCGTCGCGATTGCCACCAGGCAACGCCGTGCGCACGGCCGCGAGTGCCGTCCGCGCCTGCGCGTGCTGCTGCGCCAGCGCCGCCAGCACACCGTGCCCCGTGGACAACCCGGCTGCCAGCAAGGCCGGGAACAGCACGGCCTCCTCCTTCTTGTCGTGACAACGCTCCGCATACTGCTCGCAGAACTCGATCGCCCGGCGCCAGAAGTCCTGGCGGATCCAGCCACCGACCCGCATGCCGTCGATCTCGCGCGCCATCGCGTCGATGGCGGTGCTGATCACGCCGTGCTCGGCGACGAGCTGGTCGATCGGATCGCCGTTGTGGCAGGAGGAATGCTGGCCGCAGCAGGGGTTGCGCATGCGATGGTCCGGTTGGGTGGACAGAGCATCGCCGTCTTCGGCTCCAGCGGGAGCGGGCCGCAGTGCGCAACATGCCGGGGCCAGGCAGCGCATCGAACCGCAGAATCTGCGTCTGCCCACGGATCCCGCCGGCCCTGCCGTTCGTCAGAAGTCCTGCTGCGGCGCTCGACCACCACCCGATCGCCAACCCCCTCGAACCGGGACCGTCGAGACGCGGTCACCACCCGCGTTCGCCGCATGCAATCGGAGCCGCCGATGCGTTCCCTTGTTCCGCTGCTCGTTGGCCTATGGGCCACGACCCCGCTGTTTGCGCAGTGCGTCGAAGAAGCCATCGAACCCAATGACTTCCTCGGCACTCCGACCGTCGCCGGCTGCGGCATGCGCGCAACAGGCGTGCTGACTGCAGGTGACAGCGACTATTACTCGGTCCTGGTCACCGTTCCGTGTGTGTTGAAGGCCTACACCAGCTATGGCCGCGCCAGCGCCGCCGGCGTCGACACAATCATCGACATCAAGGACGCCGGCGACGCGCTGTGCGGCAGCGACGACGACAGCGGTCTCGGCCTCTGGTCCTACGCTGGCTGCAACGTCACCTTGCCCGGGCTCTACTACGTCGTGGTCAAGGGCTTCGCGGCGGCGACTGCGGGCGCCTACACGCTCGACATCGTCTGCAAGCCGGCCGTGCTGGTCGAAGGACCAGAACCCAACGACGACCCGTTGCTCGGAGGCATCCCGTCGGTTGGCGCCTGCGGGCTGATGCACCATGGCCTGATCGCCGTGGCCGGCGATGCCGATTGGTGGTCGTTCGCCCATGGCGGCGGCGCCGTCACCATCACCACCGGACCGGGCGGCGAAGGCGGCGGACTCGCGCTGGGTGACACGCTCATCGAAGTCTTCGACGCCCTCAGCGCCTCGGTGCTGCCAGTCGACGACGACGGCGGCGAGGCGTTCTATAGTTCGATCAGCGGTGTGCTGGCGCCGGGCCTGTACTTCGTCAAAGTCACCGGTTTCGCCGCCAGCGTCGGGCACTACAGCCTGCGGATCGGCTGCGGCGAGCCAGCCTCGCTACTGGCCGACGTGTCGTATCCGGTCGGCCCGCCGCCGGGCTGCGTCGGCGCCCTCGCCTACCGCGCGTCGGCACCCGGCGGCGCCCGCGTGCGGCCGCGGCTTGGCACCACATTCTCGGTCGACGCGTCCGGCCTGGCCCCGAGTTCGCCGATCCTCCACATCCTCGGTCTGTCCCTGCTGCCGCTGCCGTTCGACCTCGCGCCACTCGGTGCTCCGGGATGCTTCGTCAGCGTGACCCCGGACGCGACGCCGATCGACGTCACCGACGCCGCTGGCAACGCCCAATGCTGCATCGCGATTCCAGGCATGCCGGTGTTCATCGGGCTGCCCTTGCACTTCCAGGTGTTGCAGTTCGCGCCGCTCGGCACGACCAACGTGGTATCGTCGGTGATCGGGAACATCGGTTTCCCGTAGCGTGGGCGCGGCAGCCGGCGGCACGCATCGGTATTCTTCGCGACGTCGCCGACGCCAACCCGTCGGCACGCCACGCCGATGAAAAGCCACCCTGTCTTCGCGATGCCGTTCGCCAAGGTCTACCCGCTCTACATCCAGAAGGCCGAAAGCAAGGGCCGGACCCGCCAGGAAGTCGACGAGGTCATCCTGTGGCTGACCGGCTACAGCCCCAAAGGGCTCGCGCAACAGATCGAGCAGCAGAAGGACTTCACGGCGTTCTTCGCCGAAGCCCCGCGCCTCAACCCGGACGCCAAGAAGATCACCGGCACGGTCTGCGGGGTGCGCATCGAGGACATCGAGCACCCGCTGATGAAGAAGCTGCGCTGGCTCGACAAGCTCGTCGATGAACTCGCCAAGGGCAGGCCGATGGCCAAGATCCTCCGCCAGGAAGTGCCCGCGGCGGCGCCCGCGAAGGCTAGACCTGGTCGCGCCGCTGCCCGCACGTCGACCGGCCGCGCCGCGTCGAGCAGCAAGAAGAAGCGCGGGAAGACCAGGTGAACGACGCCTGCGACTCGCCGTAGTCGCCAGGACCGCAGTCGCTATCCTTCCCGGCCATGCCGACGGCCAACCGCTGGACCGTGGTCGCGTGCGCCTTGATCTGCCTCGGTGCGGGTTCGATCCCGCAGAGCCAGGGCGACACGCTGATCGTCACCCGCAAACAGACCAAACTGCGCGCCCAGAAGCGCGTGTTCGCGCCCGGGGTTCAGGACCTCGTCGAAGGCGACAAGTTGGAGTTCCTGGCCAAGGAAGGCGCCTGGATCTCGGCGCGCTACCAGCAGACCACCGGCTGGCTGCACGGCAGCGACGTCACCGAACGCAAGGACGTGCGTCTGTCCGGCCAGGGCGTGCGCGAGACCTACACCGCGGCGGAGACCGGCGCCGCCAAGAAGGGCTTCAACCCGCAGGTCGAACGGCAGTATCGCCTCGACAACCCGGCGCTGAACGCGGCGTTCGCCCAGGTCGATGCGCTCGAGAAGGTGCACGTCGACGAGAACGAGCTGCGGACGTTCCTGCAGCAGGGCGGCCTTACCGTCGAGGGCAAGTGATGAAGCGCCATCTGCTGTGGGGTGCCTTGCTGGTGTTGCCGATCGCCGCCTGCGCCGAGGTGATGAACGCGCTGGAGTCGATGACCGACGAGAACACTGCCGAGGGCAAGATCATCCGCGGCGCCAACCGCCTGCGGAAGTCGTTCCAGGACCTCGATCCGAGTGAAGAACACTTCATCGGCCGTTCGGTGGCAGCGCAGATCCTGGCGATGCCCGAGTACCGACTGGCCGACGACAAGGCGGCGGCCACGTACCTCAACCGGATCGGCCAGGCGCTGGTCGCGACCAACGATGGCGTCCGCCGGACGTTCGCCGACTACCGGTTCGCGCTGCTCGACACGACCGAGGTCAACGCGTTCGCGTGCCCCGGCGGCCTGATCCTGGTCTCACGCGGTCTGCTGCAGAAGACCGCCAGCGAAGACGAAGTGGCGGCGGTGCTGGCGCACGAGATCGCGCATGTGACGCACAAACACGGCCTGGCGGCGATCCAGAACGGCAACCTGATGGAGGCCTTCAAGTATCTCGGCGCCGGTGCGGCGCAGGCCGCGCTCTCGGCCGAGGACATGCAGAAGCTGACCGGACTGTTCGACGACTCGGTCAAAGACGTCGTGGCGACGCTGGTGACCAGCGGCTACTCGCGCGACGCCGAAGCCGAGGCCGACGGCAGTGGCCGCGAATTCCTGACCAACGCCGGCTACGACCCGCAGGCACTGTCGCGGGTGCTGCAGAAGATGGACGATGTCGGCGGTCAGGGCGGCATGTTCGCCACCCACCCGGCGCCGCAGGATCGCATCGCCTCGCTCGGTTCGCCGCTGCCGTTCGACGGCAGTCCGGTGGCCGCCGAGACGCGCCTGCAGCGCTACCGCCAGAACCTGAAGCTGTGAGCCGCCGATGATCGACTGGTCGACGATCGGCATCACCGCCGCCGTCTGGTTCGCCGCCACGTTGCTGCTGACGCTGATCGCCAGCACGCTGCAGCGCCGGAGCCACCCGTTGGCCGCATCGATGCGCGCACTGCGCAATCTGCTGCTGCCACTGGTCGCGCTGACGATCGTGATCGTTGCGCTGTTCGACCTGCCGCGCGAGGGCACCGCGGTCAAGGGCATGGAGACCGTGCTCTGGCTGGTCGGCATCCTGGTGGCGCTGTCGGCGGTCAAGAACACCGCCTTCGTGCGCCAGGACGGCGGTCAGTACACGACCCGCCTGCCGAAGCTGCTGCTCGACATCCTGCGCCTGATCCTGGTCCTGGTCGGCGCCTGCTTCGTGATCGCCGGCGTCTGGGACAAGGACCTCGGCAGCCTGCTGACCGCCGTCGGCATCAGTTCGATCGTGCTCGGCCTGGCGCTGCAGAACACGCTCGACAACGTGATGGCCGGCATCGCCGTGCTGTTCGAACGCCCGTTCGAGGTCGGCGATTGGATCAAGGTCGGCAACATCATCGGCGTGGTGATGGAGATGAACTGGCGGTCGCTGCGGGTGCGCACGCGCGAGCGCGACATGGTGATCGTGCCCAACTCGGTGATCGGCAAGGAGACGCTGATCAACTTCTCGCGCCCGACGCGATTGCACGGCGAATCGCATGTGATCGGGTTCTCGTACGACGATCCGCCGAACAAGGTCAAGCGGGTGCTGACGCAGGTGGCGTTGTCGACGCGCGGGGTGCTGGCCAATCCAGCGCCGCAGGTGCGCACGACCAATTACGCGGCGTATTCGATCGAATACCAGGTGCGGTTCTTCATCGAGGACTATGAGCGCGTCCGCGAGATCAACGACGAGTTCATGACGCAGGTCTGGTACGCGGCCAAGCGCAACGGGCTGGCGATCCCGTTCCCGATCCAGACCAGCTACGAGTACCACTTGGAGATGCCGAAGGCCGCGCCGAAGGGCAGCGGCGCGGCCGCGGCATTGACCAATGTGCCGGTGTTCGTGCCGCTCGGCGCCGAGGAGCTGGCGGCACTGGCGCGCGACGCGGTCCAGCAGGATTTCGGCCGCGGCGAACGGGTGGTCCGGCAGGGCGATCCTGGCGATGCGCTGTATGTGATCCTGGCCGGCACCGCCGTGGTGTCGATCACCGACGAACAGGGTGGCGAACGCGAAGTGGCGCGATTGGCGCGCGGCGAATTCTTCGGCGAGATGGCGCTGCTGACCGGCGAGAAGCGCTCGGCGAACGTCACCGCCGTCGAGGATCTCGAGGTGTTGGTGATCTACAAGGAAGCGCTGTCGGCGATGATGGCGCGGCGGCCGGAGCTGGCGCAGGAGATCGCGGAGATCGTCGAGGCGCGGCGGCATGGTCTGCGCGCGGTGGCGGACCTGCGTGCGGCGCCGCCGGAGAAGAAGGCGGAGATCCGGTCGGGTGCTGGGGAACTAGTGGCGCGGATCAAGCGGTTCCTGGGGTTCTGAGCGGTTGGTGTCCGGGCCAGATACCATCCGGCCATGCGTTCGCTGCTGTTCCTGCCGCTGCTGGCTGCGTGCTCCGCGATTCCCGGTCAGTTTCCACCCGGGCTGTTGCTGCCGCCGCGCTCTCCGAACGCGCCGACCGGCAGCGAACTGCTGCCCCACCTGCGAAACCGAACGCTGGCCGACCGCGAGATCCTGCTCTGGCACCAGTTCGCCGCCGGCAACGTGCCGCCGTTCCTGCGCACGCTGTCCCCGATCACCATCCAGACCACGATCCAGGGCCGCCTGCACACCGTCCGCTTCTGGTGCACCCGCGACGTCGTCGGCATCGGCACGGACGCCGACTGGTTCCGGATGCCGATGACGCCGACCCTCGCCCAACAACTCGCCGACCGCCTCGACTGCACGCTGCCGACCCGCCGGATGGTCGACGCGATCTGGGCGCAGGCGCAGGCCCGCGTCACACCGTTCCCCTACAGCCCGACGCAATACGACATCCTGTCCGTCGACCTGTTCTTCCAGCACCACCAGCAGATCGAGACCCAGCGCGGCACCCAGAGCCAGCACCTGCTGCTCGCCGGCCACAAGAAGGATGTCGTCGCCTCCGCGCTGATCGCCAACTGGCCCGGCCGCGTCTGCATCTACGGCTGGCATCAGCCGAACGGCACGCCGATCCAACCGCTGTCGAAGGTGCACACCTTCGGCCACGTCGACTACAGCCATGGCATCCGGCTGGTGGCGAGAACTTGCGAAGTCGACGGCGCCCTGACCACCATCGACGCGGTGCTCGCCGATCCGGTGCTGCATCCGTTGCTCAGCGACGAAGGGCCGTTCGCAAGCTGGCGCTATCCCGCCGGTACCGCCGAATCGTTGCCGGTGAATGACCGCTTCCCGAACGGCCCCGAACGTGCGTGGTTGCCGAAGTTCACGGCGCCAGCCGCCGTCGCGACCGTGCCGCCGCCGCCGAGCGGCGACGCCACCGCGTTACGAGTGATGGACCCGGCCGGCGGCACCGACAGCATCCGGATCTCCCCGGGACCGGTCCGCGACCTCGGCCTGCAAGCCGACTTGTTGTGCGAGTTCCGCCCACACCTGAGCAGCGACGGCTTCGAGCGGATCGGCATCTTCGTCCGCGACCAGGCCGGCGGCGCCTTCGATGGCACGCGGACGCAGAACGGTGCCTGCTACGCGCTGACCTGGGATTCGCACGATGGCCGGCTGCGATGTGGGCGCGTGCAGGGCGGCGTACTGACGGACCTGCTGCCGACACCGCGGCTGCTGCCGGGAACGGCTT
Source organism: Planctomycetota bacterium (assembly GCA_016713175.1). Lineage (GTDB taxonomy): Bacteria > Planctomycetota > UBA1135 > UBA1135 > UBA2386 > JADJPQ01. Next base: position 702,458 of record JADJPQ010000001.1, on the reverse strand, counting down.
GGCGCCGTTTCCGCATCGTTGCCCGCGGCGACGAATTGACGTTCTGGATCGATGGCGAACGGCTGCTGGCCGTGCGCGACGCGACGTTCGCCGACGGCGATTTCGGCATCGGCTACCACGAGTACTTCGCGACCAACGGCAACCAGCGCGGCACACGCATCGATGCGGTGCATGCGGATGTACCGGACGCCTTCGCGCTGTCGCTGACTCCTGGTCCGGGTGGCGAACTGCGCCTCCGGCGGCAACGCGGCGTCCCGGGCCACCTGACCTTCACGGCCCTGACGGTGGTGCCGGGCGCGTTCCCGAACGGCTGGTTTTTCGGCCTGGATCCGACCGTGGCCGATGTGCTGGCCCAGTTCGCTTCGGGCCACCCTGCGTTCCTCGGCGTGCTCGGGAATGACGGCGAACACCGCTTCGATGCGCCAGTGCCATCAGGGCTGAACGTGCAGGGCGTCGCCCTGCAGTTCGACCCCGCATTGCGTCTCGTCGCGACTTCACCGCCGGTAGACGTCACGACGCGTTGAGTTCACTCGATCGACACGATCACCGCATTGACGTCCCCGGTCCGGAACGCCACCGGCACCCGGTGCTCTCGCCGCGAATCGCGCGTCGTCAACACCACCGTCACCGCGTTTTCGCCTACCGCCAGCGCCCCCGACTTGCCTTCGTGCAGGTCGACCTCCTGCCGACTCATCACCGTCGAACGGCGACGCTCCGTCAACATCATCGCCGCACCGGCAGCGTCGAGCACCCGCACCCGCGCATCGGCCCACACCGCCCCGGTGCACTCGACGCGGAAATGACAGCGGCGCTGCATGAGCAGCTGGATCGCTTCGGGATCCGGCATCTGATCCAGCGACACCATGTCCTCGATCCACGCATCGCCGCTGATCGACAACTGCGTGCCCAGCCGGGGCATCGACGCGATCTCGAACCGCCCGTTCGCATCGGTGATCGCCCGCGCCTGCAGGCCAGATGACACCCGCCCGCCACCCGCGGCGAACACTTCGACCAGCCCGAGCAGCAGCACATCCGCGGCCGGCCGACCATCCCGCGTCACCGCCCTTCCGGCAACCCGACCGATCGTGGGCTGTGGCAGTTGGATCACCACGCCGGTGGCGCCAGCGTCGATCGGCTGGCTGGTCCACGCCCAGCCAGCACGTTGGTCGTGAACGCGCAGTCGATAGCGGCGCGCACCGAACGCCGAGATCGCGAACACACCGTCGGCATCGGTGCGGGCGAACGCGCGGACCTCGTTGCCGTTCAGGTTCAGCGGTTCGATGTCGGCTGGCGCCGCCAGATCCTCGGCGGTCGCGGCGTCGGTCATCTGCTCGAGTTCCCATGGGTAGACGAGTGCACCGATGCACGGCCTGCCGTCGTGGTCGAGCACGCGGCCGCCGATCGTCAGCACCGGCTGCGTCAACTGCAGATCCTGCGTCAGCGACGCGTCGGTCATCCCGTTCACGCGCATGCCGAAGCCGACCAAGGACACCGGGAACCAGCCGGGCGATGCCGCCCACAGCGGTTCGACATCGTGGATCCGTTCCCCGGCTTCGATCCGCAGCGCGAATGTGCCGTGTCGATCGGTCGTCGTCGTGCGCGCACCGAGGCCGACGCGAGCTCCAGCCACGAACGCGCCGCGCGCATCGGTCACCACGCCGGTGAGCCGGCGGGCGCCGGCTGGAATCGACTGCAACTCGATCAGCAGTTCGCCAGGCGTCGCGGCATCGATCGGCAGCCGTTGCGATTCGAAGCCAGGACACCGGACGGTGAGGAACGTGCCGAGCGTCGCGACCTGGTCGAAATGGCATCGACCGGCGGCATCGGTCGTGGCTGGCGGCCACGTGCGCTGCGTCGCGTCTTCGAGCAATCGGGGAAAGTCGCGCAGGGCGAAGTTGTCGACGCTGACCACGGCATCCGATCGCGGCGCGCCATCCGTCGTCACGACGCGCACGGACTGCGCCCGCGCCGGTGCGACGATCAACTGTGCCGGCTGCGGACCTGGCCCATCGGTAGGCGGCTGCACCGCCAGATCCACCCACGGCAAAGCCACCTCGACGAACGGTCCCGGCCAGGCGCCGGGAAACACCACCTGACCTTCGGCATCGCTGGTCGCCAGCACCGAGCCAACGGCCGGTTGTCCGGTTGGTTGCTGGTCAGGCCGGAACGCGACCGCGACGCCACCGACCGGACGTTCGCGCACATCGATCACGACGCCCCGAACGGATGCCGGCGACGACGGCGTCGGCGCGGCCGCTGCGAGCTGGCGATCGGGATTGCCCGGCAGCGCTGCCGGATCCGTCGCGCCCGCTGCCGTCGCCGCAACCTGCTGAGACGGCAATGGGCCTGGATCGGCGACGACAGGATCGCGTTCGGGCCACGTCGACAGCGCCACGACACCGAGCAAACCGACGACGAGCGCCGCAGCGGCGAGGAACCGGATCTTGTTCATGGCGAAGACCATCGCGGCCGCCGACGACGCGGCCACAGGTGGGGACAACAGCGGGGTGGCGAGCAACGCACGCACACCTGGGTGCGCACGCCACGGCTCGCCGAGTTCGGTGGCCAGGCGTTGCCGCAGCCAATCGTGTCCGCGATGCAGCCGTTGGCGGACGGCTGCATCGGTCGCACCGACACGCTCGGCGATCGCCGCGATGTCCAGGTCGTGGTAGTGCCGCAGCAGCACCACGGCCCGATACGGTTCCGGCAATTCGAGCACCGCCTGACTGACCGATCGGTGCAACGCCAGCCGCTCGACCACGGCTGCCGTGGACTCGGCAACCTCGGTGGTCGCCCGCGCTGCGATCCGTTCGTGCCGACGTTGTTGCCGGCGGTGAGAACGCGCGAAGTTGGTGGCGACGCGCGCAAGCCAGGACCGCCAGGCCCCACTGGCATGCGGCGGCCGACGGAATGCCTGCACCCAGGTCTGCTGCAGCACGTCGTCGGCGGTGGCCTCGTCGACCAACGAACGCAGCAGTGGCCGCAGCCACGCTTCGTTGGCGCGCAACGCTTCGAGGGTCCACGGCACTGCCGGCTCGGTCATCGCCGATCAGACGCCCGAGGTGGCGGCGCCGTGACAGAATCCGCGATCGGCGTTCGCCAGGAAGAGCGGGCAGTCGGCGCACCACCGACCACCCGCGGCGAGTCACAGGATCAGAAGAAGCGGATGTCGGCGCCTTGCGAACTCGACGCGCCGGACGGCACGCCGCTGTCCCAGACGATCCATTGCACGAACGCGGTCATCCCGGCGAGCGACGGGTCGACCGGCAGGCCGGCGCGAACCGTGCCGTAGCCGGCGCCCGCGACACCGGTGGCGCCGTGGATCACGGTGTTGAGCAGCGCACCGGTCCAGACGTCGACATTGATGTTGACGCCGTTGATCTGCGAGCCGACCGGCGCCCGATTCATCGCCACAGCCAGCAGCGCGGCGGTGCCGCCGACCGCATTGCCGACACCGATCTTGAACTCGGCATTGCCGACGTTCGCCGGCACGCCAGCCAGCATCGCTGGCATCCGGTTGCCGGAGCCGGGCGTGCCCGGGCCGAACAGGAAGCCGGCCGGCGGAATCCGCTGACTCGCGAGCGTCGGCCGATCGAACGGCGGCACGCCATCGCGGACGCGCGGATCGGTCAGACCGTTGGCGACGAAGTTCTGCAGATCGCCGCGCTGTTGCGGCCCGAGGTTCAATGGCCGCAGCAGCGGGTCCTTGTTCTGCTGGTTGGGGCCACCGCCGCCGTTGTAGAAGCCGATCACCTGACCGAGGTTGGTGAACTGTCCGGTGTGCATGAACTGGGTCCGCAACCCGACATTGCGCAGGCTCGGCACCTTGAACTTGCCGCCATCGAGCGGGTTGCCGGTGACCGCCTGGCGGCCGATGTCATCCTGGATGCGCCGCAGCCCGAGGTTGCGGAACTGCCGGTCGGAGAACAGGCCGGGCGTGTGGCACAGGTTGCAGCGACCCGGGCCATTGAAGATGTTCATGCCGTTGACCTGCTGCGGCGTCAGTGCCTGCGGGTTGCCGCGCTGGAACTGATCCCACGGGGCCTGGTCGGCGACGAGCGTCCGTTCGTAGGTCGCCAGCGCGAATCCGATCCGTTCGGCGGTGATGCCGGGTGAGCCGAACGCCGCTTCGAACAACTGCGGGTAGGTCGTGCCACCGGCGATCGCCGCGGCCATGTCCGCCGGCAGGTTGGTCGCCAGCGCCATCGGCCTGACGTTCGCCAGCTTGCCGCTGACCTGCGCCCAGGTCCTGGCATCGTGCGCCATCTCGACGGCGTTGAGGATCGGCCCGACCGCCTGGTTCTCAAGCGCACCACCAGCCGGAATGCTGACCTGGCCGGTCTCCGGGTTGACGAACGTGCCGCGCGCGCGACCGTCCCAGAAGTTCTCCGGAAACCACGCGCCGAACAGGAAGCTCGGCGACGACCGGGGCGTGACCTGCGGATTCAACCCGAACTGCGTGCTCGGCAGGTAGTCGTTGCTGGCGTCACTGCGGATCACGCCGGGCGAACCGAACGTGTCGTCCGGCGATGGCACGATGTTGTCGGGCCCGGGGTGCACGACACGCCGCAAATCGCCGCCACCCGCGGCGAACGTGTGGCAGGTGCCGCACGCCACCCTGTTGTCGGCGGACATCTGTTCTTCCCAGAACAACAGCTTGCCGAGGATCGACTTCTGCGGCGTGATCGGATTCTGCGGCGGCACCTGCAGCGGCGGCAGACCGCCCTGGGCAACGACGGGAGAGAGGACGCCCAGGACCAGCGCTGCGGCGCTGGCGAGGTGGGCTTTGCACGACGAGTTGCGGACCGGGTTCATCATCTTGCTCCGGCGAAGAGGTGTCACGATAACGTCACGGCCACATCGCAACCCACTGCGCCGGTGGCACTTTCGCGGCAGCCGCGCGAGACCAATGCCATCGCCCGGACGACGGCTCATGCCTCACCCTGAGTTCACCACCCGCTTCCGCCGCGAACTGCCCGGCGATCCGGCGGCCGACCCCCGACCCCGACAGGTTCCGGGGGCCCTGTGGTCGCCGGCGACGGCGACGCCGGTCGCGACGCCACGCCTGTTGGCGTGGTCACGACCATTGGCAGCCGAACTCGGATTGGCGGCCGCCGTGATGGACGACCCAGGGACCGCGCGCGTACTCGCCGGCAACGGGTCCTGGCCCGGCATGGCGCCGTTCGCCGCCAATTACGGCGGCCATCAGTTCGGCAACTGGGCCGGACAGTTGGGCGACGGCCGCGCGCTGGTGCTCGGCGAACTGCGGCGGCCCGATGGCGAACTGGTCGAAATGCAACTGAAGGGCGCCGGCCCGACGCCGTACTCGCGGCGTGGCGATGGACGCGCGGTGTTGCGATCGTCGATCCGCGAGTTCCTGTGCAGCGAAGCCATGCACTGGCTCGGCGTGCCGACCACCCGCGCACTGTCGCTCGTCGACACCGGCGACGAGGTGCTGCGCGACATGTTCTACGACGGCAATGCGCAGCAGGAACCCGGCGCCATCGTCTGCCGGATCGCACCGACGTTCCTGCGCTTTGGTTCGTACGAACTGCCGACTTCGCGCGGCGAGATGGGGCTGCTGCGCCAGCTGGCGGAGTTCACGCTACGACACTTCTTCGCCGACCTCGGCCCGCCGTCGGCCGCGGCGTTCGCGGCGATGTATCGCGAGGTCGCAAAGCGCACGGCGGTATTGATCGCGCATTGGCAGGCGGTCGGCTTCGTGCACGGGGTGATGAACACCGACAACATGTCGATCCTCGGCCTGACGATCGACTACGGGCCGTACGGCTGGCTCGACGATTTCGATCCGGCGTTCACGCCGAACACGACCGATCACGGCCAGCGGCGCTACTGCTTTGGCAACCAGCCGGCGATCGGGCTGTGGAACGTCGAGCGACTCGGCGTGGCGCTGTCGCCACTGTTTGCGGCCGACTCGGTCATCGAGGAAGGGGCCGAGGAGTACAGGCGGACGTACGTCGCCGAATCGACGGCCAGGTTCTGCGGCAAGATCGGCATCGCGTTCGACCAACGGCATGACGATGCGGCGCTGCTGCAGGACCTGTTCGCCTGGCTGGCGGCAGCTCCGATCGACATGACGCTGTTCTTCCGCGCTCTCGCCGATGTGGTGGTCGCACCGGCCCCTCCGACATCGATGCCCGAGGCGAGCGGCCAGGCGTTCTATGGCGAAGTGGCGGCATCGCATGCCGAAACGGGACTGGCCTGGCTGCAACGCTGGTGGCGACGCACTCGCGCCGAGCCCGCGGCACCCGCCGAACTGGCGGCCGGAATGAACCGCGTCAACCCGGCGTTCGTGCTGCGCAACTGGCTGGCGCAGCAGGCGATCGATGCCGCGCACGAAGGCGACCTCGCACCGCTGCACGCGCTGCTCGATCGGCTGGAACGGCCGTTCACGGTGCCACCCGAGGGGATGATCGCGCAGAAGCGGCCCGAGTGGGCGAGGAATCGCGCTGGCTGCGGGGCGCTGTCTTGAAGCTCCTGAATTCCGGGCAGTTGGCCCGTCCCCAACAGATCCCAGTCGCGCCATGGCGTACCACCCTGGTCGTTGTCCCTGATTTCAGTGGCCCAACGTCATCGGTCCACGAGCGTCGTACGCTGTCGTGGCCATGCCTTCTTCGTCTCTCTGCGGCCCATCGGTCGTGTCGTGGCTCGCACTCGGAGTTCCATCGCTGTTCGCGCAGACATGGTCGCCCGCGTCGCCAGCGGCCTCGCCATCTCCCCGTTTCACCGCCGCAGTGTTCGACGAATCCCGGCAGCGGACCGTGATCTTCGGCGGTGGCGACGACGGCACTGTCGGTCCGATCCTCGGCGAGATGTGGGACTACGACGGCAACACCTGGACGCAGATGCCATCGGCTGGACCCGGGCCGCGCTGGGGCCACACGCTCACTTGGGACAGCACGCGCCAAACGATCGTGCTGTTCGGCGGCAGCCCGGATGGCTCTTCGGTGCTCGACGAGACCTGGACGTGGAACGGCGTCTGGACGCAACGACAACCCGCGCTGCTGCCCGGTGCGCGCCGAAACCACGGCGCCGCGTTCGACCGCATCCGCGGACGCCTGGTGCTGTTCGGTGGCTTCGCCGGCCCCTTCCTCAACGACACCTGGGAGTGGGATGGCACTGGCTGGCAACTGGTCGCGGCCACCGCACCGATCCAACCCATCTTCAACATGGCGATGGTGTTCGACCGGGCAGCTGGCGTCACGATGTTGTTCGGTGGTCGCACCTTGAGCAGCTTCGGCTCCTTGAACGGCACCTGGACCTGGAACGGAACGACCTGGACGGCGCTCACTCCCGTGAACGCGCCGACGCCGCGGTTCTCCGCAGCACTCGTCTACGACGACGCCCGCGGTCGGCCGATCCTCTACGGCGGCCGCGATCGCAACGGCACATTCGGCGACACCTGGGAATGGAGCGGCGCCAACTGGGTGCCCATCGCCGGAACGATCCCGCCGGTCCGCGATGGCCCCGCCGCCGCATTCGATTCGGCGCGCGCCCGCATGGTCATGTTCGGCGGCTCGTTGACGTTCGGTCCGGGGCCACTGCCGTTCGGCGACACCTGGGAGTACGGAACGACCGGTCTGGCCGCGATCGCGGCATTCGGCCAGGCTTGCGGCCAGCCACCACTGCAGGCGATGCCCGCGCCAGGCTCGCGTCCGATTCTCGGTCAGACGCTGCAGATTGATCTGACCGGCGTTCCGGCGAACGCTCCATTCATGGCCTATGGCGTCTCGGATCGGTTCGTCGGCGCAGTGCCGTTGCCGCTGTCGCTGGCCAACATCGGCGCGCCGGGGTGCGACGTCCTGCAAAGCAGCGAACTGCTGGCCATGCCATGTCAGCCGACCGGTCCGGGCACCGCTCGGCACGTGCTCGCGCTGCCTGGCAACCCGGCGCTGATCGGCGTGCGACTGTTCGCGCAGCCCTGGGGTCTCGCACCTGGCGCGAATGCAGCCGGTATCCTCACCGGCAACGGACTGTCGCTGTTCAGTGGCACCTTCTGAACGGCGCACGGCGTCCCTTGTCTCCTGCACCGAGGTCACCATGAACCTGCTTGCACTGCTTCTCGTCGGCACCGCGCTCACGGTCCTGCCGGCGCAGTCGCTGACCACGACCTTCGCCAACAACACTTCGGTCGCACCCGGCGGCTGCGTCTACTTCGACCTGTCGCCGACCGCGCCGATCACGATCACCTCCTGGTCGCTCAACCTCGCGTCGCCGGTCGGCACGCCCGGCACGATCGATGTGCTGCTGGCTCCGGTATCGCGCAGCACGCTGCTGCTCGCGCCTGGCGCCTGGACGCTGTTTGCCGCCGTTCCGGTGCTTGCCGCCGGGCCCGGTCTGCCGACCACGGTGGCCCTGCCGCCGCTCGCACTGCCGCCGGGCACGCGCGGGGTGGCACTGCGCACGACCGGGGTCGCGCACGCCGTGACCGTTGGCAACGGTTCCGGAACGTTCACCGGCCCGAGCCTGACGCTGACCGCCGGCGAAGCCACCAACATCCCCTTCACTGCACCGGTGCTGGCGCCGCGATTCGTGAACTGCCGGATCGGCTACACGATCGTCGGCGGTGGCACCACTGCAACCGCCAACAACTACGGCACGTCGTGCGTTCCGCCGCTGCCCGCGTCGTTCTACGAACAGTTCGCGGCGGGACAGATGGACCTCGCCGGGCTGCAGGTCACCCTGGTGTTCACCGGCAACGGCTATGTCGCCGTTCCCGGTCTCTCGCCGTTCCAGACGCCGGTGTCACCGACACCGCTGTCGCTGACCGATGACTCGGAGACTTCCGTCTCGCTGACCGGCACCTTCGGTTTCCCCGGCGGCAGCACCAACACCTTGACGATCTGTTCGAACGGCTTCGTGTCGGCGGCGGTCGGCAACGGCATCAGTTTCGCGCCGTCGGCAACCGCCTTCCTCGCGATGCCACGGTCAGTCTGGGGCACCTGGCATGATTTCAATCCGAGTGCGGGCGGCCAGGTGCTGTTCCACATGGTCGGCAGCCTCGCCTGCGTGACGTGGGACCAGGTGCCCGATTTCGGCGGCGCCAGCACCAGCACGTTCCAGATGCAGTTCGACCTCGGCACCGGCTTCGTGCACTTCGTGTGGGTATCGATGAGCCTCGCCGGCAACAACTACCTGGCCGGCTATTCGCCCGGCGGTCCCAACGTCGATCCCGGCTCGCGCGACCTGACGGCCACGATTGCCGCGACGTTCCGGCTGCCGACGGTCGACTCCCAAGGACTCCTCGTCCAGACCGCGGCTCGGCCACTGCTCGGCGCGACACTGACGGTGACCACTGCCGAGATCCCGGTCGGCGCATTGGCCGCCGGCCTGTTGTTTGGGCTGACCCAACGCCTGCCGGGTATCGATCTGACGCCACTGGGCCTGAACGGTTGTTCGCGTTACCTCGATCCGGTGGACCAGCTGTTGCTGGTCGGGCCATCGCTGTCGTGGCCCACCTCCCTGCCGATCCCGAACAACAACGTGCTGCTCGGCACCGACGTCTACCTGCAATCGATCGTGCTGCTCGCGCCGCCACCGACGTCAGGCTTCGGCGTGACCTCGGACGCACTGGCGTTGCGACTCGGCAACCTCTGACTCAACTGCAGAACAGCAATCGGGCGAGCGACATCGGCGCCGCGAACGCCACGCCGTTGGCGAACGTCGCCACCTGGACCGGCTTGCCGGCGGCAGCCCGCCGCCGGCCCAGCCACGCGAGGACCAAACCGTTGCCGAGCGGCAGCGCGATGGTCGCGATGATCCGCAGCGGGAACGACCGCAGCACCCATTCGGGATGCAGCCACACCGAAAGCGCACCGCAAAGAACACCCCAGAACAGGCAACCGAAGAACAGGGCGACCGGGTGTCGCGACCTGAGGCCGAGGACTCGCACCAGACCGCCGCCGGCCCCATCCGCGAACGCGTAGCCGATGGCTTCGAAGACGACATGGAGCAGGAACTCGAACAGGGGTTCCATCGCTACTTCGCTCCTCGCAGACGTTGTCGCTGCTGGTCGATCAGATCGCGGTACTCGGCCCGCACATCCAACGCCGCACCATGGCCCAGCAGGCGCAGTGCCTGGCGAACCCGACCCTGGGCTGCCAGCACGTTCGCGAACGCGATTGTCGCCGGCACATCCCACGGATCCGCCCGCCGCAACTGCGAAAACACCGTCGCCGCCTGCGGCAGTTCGTCGCGCAGATAGTGGGCCATGCCTGCGGCGAACAGGTGCTGGCGTTTCGAGCGAACCGTCGACCACCGGCGTCGGGTCAGCGCGATGACCAACCAGCCGGCCGCGGCAATGGCGACACCCTGCATGAGCAGCAACGGCGCATGCAGCCAGGCGCCGCGCAGATCAAAGGCATGGCGCGCCAGCAAGGCGAGGTCGGCCGCCGCGAACAGGACGACCAGCACGAACACTCCGCGCCGCACCATCCCGGTGCGCAACAGCCAGAACGCCGCCGCGGCACCGAGCAGGAGGAGCATCAGGTTGGGCACGAACGCAGTGACCACGACGTGCACAAAGGCTACGCGAGCAGCCCCGCCCGACGCTACGCTGCGTCGCTCCGCATGCCCTTCCCGGACCGCCGGCTCTACCTGTTGTTCACCCCGTCTGGCTGCGCCGGTGAGCCGTGGGCCACCCTGACCGCGGCGCTCCGCGGCGGCGTCGACCTCGTGCAGTGGCGCAGCAAGACCGCCGATCCGACCGGATATCGGCGCTGCCGCGAACTGTGCGGCGAGGCCGGCGTGCCGCTGCTGGTCAACGACGACGTGATGCTCGCGATCCACGGCCGCGCGCACGGGGCGCACGTTGGCCAGGACGACATGCCCGCCATCCCGGCGCGCAAACTGCTCGGCGACCTGTGGCTTGGCGTCAGCACACACGACGTCGACCAACTGCGTGCCGCCGTCGCCGAGGGCGCCGATTACGTCGGCTTCGGGCCGTGCCATCCGACCGCGACCAAGGGCTACGAACAGGGCCTGGCGCCGGCGGTGATCGAGGCGGCCTGTGCCGAACGTTCAGTGCCACTGTACGCGATCGGCGGCATCACCACCGCCAACCTGATCCCGCTCCGGTTGCATGGCGTCGACCGCATCGCCGTCAGCAGCGCGATCCTGCAAGCCGCCGATCCCGAACGCGCCGCCGGCGAATTGCGCCGGATGCTGCGCGGCTGAACGTCGAGGTTCCCGATGCTCCGTCCGCTCCTCCCGTCGCTGTTGCTGCTCGCGCTCACCGCGGCGCAGGAGCCGTTCCTGGCCCCGGCCGCGTCGGCGACGAAGCCACCACCGCCACCACCGGCCGGTGACCCGGAGTTGCGCCAGGCCATCGACGCCTGGTTGGACCAGCGCTGGGACGGCGGGTCACCCGAGGCGGTCCTGGCGCTGCTCGACCGCAAGCACCTGACGGTCGGCGACCTCGAGATCGCGTTGCGCGCCGGACGCGCGACCTACCCGGCGCCGCCGCAACCGCTCGGCAAGCTGACGACCGGCCTGCCACTGCCCAACGACTACGTCGACCACGAGACGCGCTACATGGTCTACGTGCCGCCACAGTACGACGCGGCGCGACCCCAGCCGCTGCTGGTGGTGATGCACGGCGGCTCCGCCAACCGCGATCTGGCGTTCGGCGAACGCGCGGCCCGCGGCGGGTTGCAGCCGTTCTGGCTGCAGCAGGCCAAGGCGAATGGCTGGCTGGTGCTGGCGCCGATCAGCGACCGCGGCTGGATGTTCCTCGGCAACTCGATCCTGATGAGCGCGCTGTCGAAGATCCAGCGCGACTACCACGTCGACCCCGATCGCATCTGGCTGACCGGCCATTCGATGGGCGGACACATGACCTGGCGATCGTCGTTCCAGTTTCCCGATCGCTGGGCGGCGGTCAGTCCGATGTCGGGGGGCTACGACTATGTCAAGTCGAAGGACGTGCACAACCTGGCCAACGTGCCCGGCTACACGACCTACGGCACCGAGGAGCCCTACCAGATCCGCGAGTTCAACGACCTCATCGCGACCTGGATGCAGCAGCACGGCTACCCGTGGACGTGCCAGCGCAAGGACGGCGGGCACGAGATCTTCGCCGACGAAGTGCCGAAGGTGGCGGCGTTCTTCAGCAGTCACGCGCGCGATCTGTATCGCCCGCGCCTGTTCGTCCGGATGGGCGCGCAGCCGATGGCGTTCACGGTCGCCGAGACCAATGACGGCTGGGGCAAGAAACACACCTGGCGCGAGGATCGCCCGATCGCGGCGGATTCGGTCCATTGGTTGCGGTGCTCGCCGCCGGCGGCCGACACGCCCCCCGAACAGCGGGTGATGACGATCGCGGCCACGCACAACGGCAACGCGTTCACCTTGATCAGCCAGTTCGCGCGGCGCGTGCGGATCCTGCTGCATCCGAAGATGGTCGACTTCGGCAAGCCGATCGTCGTGCAGAGCAACGGCAAGACCGTGTTCGACGCCAAGGTCGCGCCGGATCCGCGCTTCCTGCTCGAACTGGTGCGCGAGTTCGACGATCGCGGGCGGATCTTCCACGCGCAGATCGAGGTCGAGCTGGCCGGCGATCAGGATCCGGGCGAACCGCGGCCGCAGCGCTGATCAGCAGATCAGCATCGCATCGCCGAACGAGAAGAACCGATACTCCCGAGCCACCGCATCGCGGTAGACCGTCAGGATCCGTTCGCGCCCGGCGAACGCCGCGACCAGCATCAGCAGGGTCGACTGCGGCAGATGGAAGTTGGTCAGCAGCGCATCGACGACCCCGAACGGCCGCCCGGGGAACAGGAAGATCTCCGACCGGCCGCGCCCCGCCACCACCAATCGCCCCGGCGCCGCGCACGTTTCCAGCGTCCGACAGCTCGTCGTGCCGACGGCGATCACCCGGCCGCCGCGCGCGCGCGTGCGCGCGACCGCCGTCGCCGTCACTTCCGGCAGCTCATAGTCCTCGCCGTGCATCCGGTGCTCCTCGACCACCGTCGCGCGCACCGGTGCGAACGTGCCTTCGCCGACGTGCAGCGTCACGAACGCGATCTCGACGCCCATTTGCCGCACGCGATCGAGCAGCGCCGGCGTGAAATGCAGGCCGGCGGTCGGCGCGGCCACGGCGCCCGGTCGCTCGGCAAACACCGTCTGGTAGCGTTCGCGATCGACCTGCGGATCCTCATCGCCAAGCCGGGGAATGTACGGCGGCAATGGCGCGCGCCCGGCCTGCTCTAGCGCCGCAGCGACGTCACCGCCCGGCGCCGACAACTCGAATTCCCAGCGCCCACCCTCGCCCGCAGCCAGCAGCCGCAACTGCAACGCCCCGCGCTCCATGGCGACGACATCGCCGACGCCGAGCTTCTTGCTCGGCTTGACGAAGCCTTCGCCGCGCGCGCCAGACAGCCGCAGGATCAGGCACTCGACCTTGCCGCCAGTCGCCCGCCTGCCGAGCAAGCGCCACGGCCGGACCCTCGTGTCGTTCAGCACCAGCAGGTCGCCGGCACGCAAGAACGTCGGCAAGTCGCGGAACACATGATGCGAACAGACACCGGTCCCCCGTTCGAGCACCAGCAGTCGCGAACTGTCGCGCGGCTCGGCCGGTCGCGCGGCGATCAGGTGTGGCGGCAGGACGAAGTCGAAGTCGGCGACGAGCAAGACTCCAAGTATGCAACACCGTCGACGACACGCGAACTGCTCGTCGGTCGACCGCAATGCCGACCGGATCGGCAGTCGAACTCGACGACCTGCTGCCCTTTCGCGGTCTCGAGAACCCGCCGCACGACGACGCGCGAAGCCTGGCGCATCGGCAACGGGCACCTGCCGGTCGAAGTGGACGACCGGCCGGGACGGACCGGAAAGTGCGTGCACGGGACCATGCCGTGCCCTTGCACGACAGAACCCAACCCGGAGACCACGATGCGAGCCCTTGTTCCCGTCGCCATCACCCTGCTCACCGCAACCGCGTTCGCGCAGACCAGGCTGGTCGGTCTGACGCACGCCACTGCGTCCCTGCTGCACAGGCACCAGGCGGCCTGCGTCAACACTTCCTGCACTCCCGTCGGCTTCCCGCCGATGGCCGGACTCCCGTACTTCGGCGGCACCGCCTGGGACCCGATCCAGTCCGGCGCCTGGATCAGCGAAGGCAACCTGCTCGCGCTGGTCGGGCCAGGCTGCGGCTACCTGTGTCCACCTGCCCCGGCGCCGGTCCCCGGTTCGGTCACCGGCCTCGAAGTCGTCGAGAGCCTGAACGAGATCTGGGCCACCGATTCGCTCGGCAACATCGTCCGCCTCAACCGCAGCTGCCCGCCGACGTTCCTGAGTTCGTGCAACACCGGCATCGTCTCGACGCCGACCCGCGGTCTGTCTGGACTCGCCGTCGACGAAGGCCGTCAGTTGGTGTTCTGGTGCGTCGGCGACTGGGCGCTCGGCAGCACCCGGTTGTTCGTCGCGCAGATGGGCACGCCCTGCGCACCCTTCCACGCCGAAGTGCCGACCGCGTGTTCGCCGCCAGGTCTGCGCGTACTGACCGGCCTCGCCGTGGATTGGGGCAACTCGATCCTCTACATGACCGACGGCATGACGACGATGGGCTGGAGCTACGTCTACAACCCCGCCGGACCGTCGATCGCGTTCACGCCGGTCAGTTGCTGCACGGTGCCCGCTGCCGATCTGATGATCGGCCTCGCGGTGCAGACCGAGCCGGCTGTCCCGGCCGGCAACCCATGCGCCAGCGGTACCTGCCCAGCGTGCCCGATGCTGCACACCACCGTCGGCGACCCGAATCTCGGCAACGCGGCATTCGGCCTCGCCCTGGACGGCGCTCCCGCCGGCAGCGTGGCCGTCTGCGTGCTGGACCTCGGGACCTGTGTCTCGCCCGGCGTGACCCTCCCCGGCTTCTGCGGCGCGTTGTGGATGACCCTGCCGCTCTTCGGCAACAGTCCGCCGCTGTTCCCGACCGGCCCCGGCTGCGCCGCGTCGACGGTCTGGAGCCTGCCGTTGCCACCGGTCACCTGGCTCGCGGGTCTGCCGCTCGCCAGCCAGTTCGTCGCCTTCTGCCCAGGGGGCGGCATTTCGCTGAGCAACTGCCTGAGCTTCGTGCTGCAGGGCAACTGACGCGGCGGTCGATCGCGGCACACTGCCACGTTGCCATGCCTTGTCGATCGCCACGCCCACTCCGGCGATGCTACTCTGCACGCGCTTGCAACACCTGATCCTGCCCCTGCTGCTGTTCACCGCCTGCACTGGCGGCGGCGGCGGCTCCTCACCGCTCGCACCAGCCGCACCGAACGAATTGGTGTTCTGCCGCGCGCGCAGCGACAACCCGCACAACTTCAGCGAGATCGCCCTGCGCTCGGCGCAGAACCAGGGCACGTCGCGGGTGCAGGAACGCGCCGGCCGCGAGTTCCACGTTCGCGCCCATCCCGATGGCAAGCGCGTGGTGTTTGCGCGCGAACGGCAGAACGGCGACGTCGACAGCCGCGAGCTGTTCGTGTCGTCGATCGACGGCAGCACGGCCGAACGGCGACTGACGCTCGATGGCACGGCGGACGACATGCCGTGCTGGTCGCCCGACGGCACGGCGATCCTGTGGTCGACCGCACGTGAAGGGCTGCGGTCGCTGTACATCGCCAACGCACTCGGCGAGTCGCAGCGGCAGTTCCTGACGCCCCCGACCGGCGCCGCCGACAGTGACCCGGACTGGCATCGCACGACCAACCGGATTGCGTTCTCGCGGCGCGATGCCGACGGCCGGCGACGGATCTGGCTGGCCCAGGGCGACGGTTCGGGCGCCATTCCGCTGACCACGGGCCAGCCGCCCGTTGGTGAATCGGGTGACCGCGAACCCGCGCTCTCGCCGGATGGCGGCAAGGTCGCATTCGTGCGGGTGGTCGATGGGGCGCTCGCGCGACTGATGACGGCGGACGTCACCACCGGCCAAACCGCCGAGCTGCTCGATGCGGCGACCGACGTGCGGATGCCGCGATGGTCCATCGATCGACTGTTTGCCGCGGTCGGACAACCGGCGCTCGGACGACCGGGTCGCCGACTCGCGGTGATGCGGCACGACGGCAGTGACCTGCTGCTGGTGCAGCCGGACAAGCGCTACGAGATCGATGGACTCGACGTGCTGCCAACCCTCGGCGCAGCCCCGGCGGCGGCGGCGCCGCAAGCGCTCGACATCGAGCAAGCGGAAGTGCAGGTGGCGTCCGGCATCAGCCTGTTCGGGTCGCGACGGCAATTGCGCGATGCCGACGACGACGAACTGCGCCTGCAGACGGTGTCGTTCGACAACCACGAGATCGCCGGCATCAACTGCAAGTTCGCGTTGCCGGTCACCGAAGCCAGCGACTTCCTGGCCCTGCGGGTCCGCGTGCTGGCGCGCGCGACGCGGGTCGGCGGCGGGTCGGTGCTGCGGCTCTCGTTCTACAACCCGGTCGACGAACGTTTCGACACGGTGACCGAAGTGGAACCGACGACGACGGACCAGCAGGTCCTCACGTTCGGCAGTTCCAGCTTGCGCCATGTGACCCGCCAGCGCGAAGTCCGGTTCACGGTGATCGCCGAACTGGCAGAGGGCGCAGCTGCCGAATTGCGAATCGACCAGGTGCAAGCCGAAGTCGTGGCTCGGGCGGCAGCGCCGGCATTCCGCTGAACCGATCCGCCACCGACGAACGAGCCTCGCGCGTATGCTGCCGCGATGCACTTCGGCGATTCCTGGCCGTTCGTCGCGCTCCTGGCGGTCGCTTCGGCCACGAGCATTGCAGCCGGTCTTCGCGGCCAGGAGGCCGCACCGCGGCGACCCAACGTGGTCTTGCTGTACGCCGACGACCTCGGCTATGGCGACCTCCACTGCTACAATCAGGCGGGCAGGATCGCCACGCCGCACCTCGATGCGCTGGCGGCGGCAGGCATGCGCTGCACCGACGCGCACAGCTCATCGGGCATCTGCACACCGAGCCGCTACGCGCTGCTCACCGGCCGCCACCACTGGCGTGACTTCCACGACATCGTCGATTCGTTCGGCGGCAGCGTGTTTCCGCCCGGGCGCCGCACGCTCGCGGCGGTCATGACCGAAGCCGGCTACACCACGGCCTGCATCGGCAAGTGGCACCTGGGATGGGACTGGCAGTCGATTCGCAAGCCGGATGCCAGGGCAATCCTGCGCGACGGCAAGCACCACAGCTGGCCCGCCGACGCCTTCGATTGGCGCCAACCGATTCCCGACGGGCCCCTCGCACATGGCTTCGGCCACTACTTCGGCGACGACGTGCCCAACTTCCCGCCGTACGCGTGGATCGACGACGATCGTGTCGTGGTGGCGCCGTCGGTTCCCTACGCCCCCGACCCCAAACCGCTCGAAGGCAGCGACGAGGGCCGCGCTGGCCCGATGGTCGAGGGCTGGCGACTCGATGCGGTGATGCCCGAGCTCACCGCGCACGCGGTGGCGTGGCTCGAGGCCCAGAAGGATGCCGAACGGCCGTTCTTCCTGTACTTCCCGTTCACCTCACCACACGCGCCGATCGTCCCGAGCTCGGAGTGGCTCGGCCGCAGCGAAGCCGGCCCGTACGGCGACTTCGTCGCGCAGACCGACGCCGCCGTCGGCGCAGTGCTCGCCGCACTCGACCGCATCGGGGCCGCCGACGAGACCATCGTGATCTTCAGTTCCGACAACGGCCCCGAGGCCTACGCGTGGGAACGCGTGCGCCAGCACGACCATCGCAGCATGGGCGCACTGCGCGGGCTCAAACGCGACGTCTGGGAGGGCGGCCACCGCGTGCCGTTCCTGGTGCGCTGGCCGGGCCGCGTTCCTGCGGGCGCGACGAGCGAGGCGCTGCTGAGCCAGACCGATGTCTACGCCACGATCGCCGCGATCGTCGGCACCACGCTACGCGACGACGAAGCCGAGGATTCGTTCGACCAGGGTCCGGTGTGGCGCGGCGAACGCCGGTCGGTCCGTGATCTCACCGTGCACAACACCTACGCGGGCAAGTTCGCGCTGCGCGAAGGCCGCTGGCTCTACCTGACCGACAACGACGGCGGGCATCGCCAGCCGCCGCAGTGGTTTGCCGAACGCGAAGGACACGTTGCCGTGACCGGCGATCGTGCCCTCTACGACCTCGCCGCCGATCCCGGCCAGAAGCACAACGTCGCTGCCGAACGCCCCGAAGTGGTCAAGGCGATGGCCGGGACGCTCGCCACGATACGAAGCGGGCGCGGCACCGCGCCGAGGCTGGCGCGCTGAGCCTGCGGACACTCCCGGGCGGGCGGCCGGCGTACGAATCCGTCGTTCCACCGTTGGCGACGTCCGCTCCGGCCCCTATCGTTCGCGAGGTCGCATCCTGGGATCGTCGTCGTCGTTCGTGACCCGCAGCACCGTCCTGATCATTCCGGCCTACCGTGAAGCCGAACGCGTCGGCGCCGTCGTGCGCGCCGTGTTCGCCACCGGTCTCGACCTGGATATCGTCGTCGTCGATGACGGCAGTCCCGATGGCACCGGCGCCGCCGCGCGCGCCGCCGGCGCGACCGTGATCCGACACCCGTACAACCTTGGCTACGGCTCGGCGCTGCACACCGGCTATTGCCACGCGCGTCGCCATGGCTACCGGCGCGTGCTGCAGATGGACGCCGATGGTCAGCACGACGCAACCATGCTGCCCCGCCTGCTCGCGGCGCTCGACGCCGGCGCCGATGTCGCGTTGGGTTCCCGCTACCTCGACAGCGCGCCACCGCGGACTTCGCTGTTGCGGAAACTGGGCACGCAGCTGTTCGCCCGGATCGCGACGCGCTGGACCGGGGTGCGCATCACCGACCCGACCTCCGGCTTCCAGGGTCTGTCGGAACGGACACTGGCGATGGTCGTGCACGACGGCTACCCCGAGGACTACCCCGACACCGACGTGCTGGTCGAGATCGCCCGCGCCGGCCTGCGCATCGTCGAAGTGCCCGTGCAAATGCACGAACGACTCGGCGGCCTGTCGATGCACCGCGGCGCCCGCATCGCCTGGTACGGCTACAAGATGTTCCTGACGCTCGCACTGTTGCCGGTGCGCCGCAGTTCGCCATTCCGACGGCGCGACACGGTCGCGCGGGTGCCATGAACGCGTCCCTGACGAACTGGCTGGCCATCACCCAGGAACCGTTGCCCGTGCGGCAGCAGGTCACCGCCGTGCTGCTCGCCGTCTCCGTGCTGGTCACGGTGGTCGAACTGGTGCGGCGCCGCAAGCTGCGCGAGGAGTACTCGTGGGTCTGGGTCGGCACCGCCATCGCGCTGATCGCGCTGGCCCTGCACCAGGACTTCATCCACACGATTTCGGCGTGGGTCGGCAGCGCGACGGCGACCTCGACGCTGTTCTTCTTCGCCATCGTGTTCCTGCTGATGCTGGCGCTCCAGTTCTCGGTGCGGCTCAGCAAACTGACCCACCGGCACAAGACGATGGGCCAGCGGCTGGCCCTGCTGGAGGAAGAACTCGAACGGCTGCGCGGCGCGCCGTTGCCGCACGATGCGCCGCTGCCGCTGCGCGAGACCACCCGCGCCCGGGCCGAGGCCCACCCCGATGCGCGCGACGGGGTGGCGTGAGATGGACGCGGCCTCGGCGCTGACGCGCGGTGTCGCCGCGGAGTTCCGCCGTCGGCTCGCCGGCGAATACGTGCCCCGCATCCGGCGCTGTGTCGAGATGCTCGGCGACGACGCCTGCTGGCGGAAGCCGGCGCCGAACTGCAACAGCGTCGCCAACCTGCTGCAGCACCTGCGCGGCAACGTCACGCAGTGGATCCTGGTGACCTTCGGTCACGAACAGGATCACCGCGACCGGTCGTTCGAGTTCGCCAGCTCGCGCGCCGAAGTCGGCGAATCAGCGGCGCAACTGCTGCAACGGCTCGCCGAGGTCGTCACCCGCGCTTGCGCCGCCGTCGACGCCCTCGACGCCGAGGAACTGCTGCGCGCCCGCACGATCCAGCGGCAGTTCACCGAAACTGGCCTGTCGGCGGTGCTCCACGTGATGGAGCACTTCGCCGGCCACGCCGGCCAGATCTACGCCTTCACCAAACAGACGACCGGACAAGACCTCCGGTTCTACGACCTCTGATGAACCTCGACTTCTTGGCGGATCTGGGCATCGGCGCCAGCAATTCCGGCGCCTTCGACGGCAAGTGGCAGAAGACCAAGGGCGGCGAACTGACCGTTCGGACGCCGATCGACGGCAGCGTGATCGGCACCGTGCAGATGGCCGACGCCCAGGACTACGCCCGCTGCAGCAAGGCCGCGCACGCGGCGTTCCTGCGCTGGCAACAACTGCCGGCGCCCAAACGCGGCGAATACGTGCGGCAGATGGGCATGGCGTTCCGCGCCAAGAAGGAACTGCTCGGCCGGCTGGTCACGCTGGAAGCCGGCAAGATCCTGCAGGAAGGCCTCGGCGAGGCGCAGGAGTGCATCGACATCGCCGACTACGCCGTCGGCCTGTCGCGGCAGATCTGGGGCCTGACGATCGCCAGCGAACGGCCGCAGCACAGCATGCGCGAGACCTGGCACCCGCTCGGCACCGTCGGGATCATCACCGCGTTCAACTTCCCGATCGCGGTGTGGGCCTGGAACTCGATGCTGGCGCTGGTGTGCGGCGACGCCTGTCTGTGGAAGCCGTCGCTGAAGACGCCGCTGACGGCAATCGCGATGACGAAGATCTGCGCCGACGTACTCGGCAAGGAATGGGCGCCGCTGGTGTCGTTGTGCATCGGACCGGACGCGCAGGTGGGTTCGGCGATGCTCGACGATGCGCGCATTCCACTGGTCTCGGCAACGGGCTCGACCCGGATGGGTCGGATCGTCGGGCCACGCGTGGCGCAGCGGTTCGGCCGGTCGCTGCTCGAACTCGGCGGCAACAACGCAATCGTCGTGCTCGACGACGCCGACCTCGATCTCGCGGTCCGCGCGATCGTGTTCGGCGCGGTCGGCACCGCCGGCCAGCGCTGCACCACCACACGCCGCCTGCTGGTGCACACCAAGGTCATCGATGAACTGTGCCAGCGGCTGGTCAAGGCCTACGGCCAGTGCCGGATCGGCGACCCGTGCGATCAGAAGACCCTGGTCGGCCCGCTGATCGACGACGCGTCGGCGGAGGCGTTCGACCACGCCGTCGCCGCCGCGGTCGAGCAGGGCGGCAAGGTGCTGTGCGGCGGCAAGCGCGCCAAGGTCGGCAAGGCCATCGCCAAGGGCGCTTATGTCGAACCGACGATCGTCCGTTGCCCGGGCCCGCTGCCGATCGTCCGCGAGGAGACGTTCGCACCGATCCTGTACGTGATGCCGATCGACTCGGCCGAACAGGCGATCGCGATGAACAATGACGTACCGCAGGGCCTCAGTTCGTCGATCTTCACGCTGAACCTCCGCGCCGCCGAGCGCTTCCTGTCTGCGGTCGGCAGCGACTGCGGGATCGCCAACGTCAACATCGGCACCTCGGGCGCCGAGATCGGCGGCGCCTTCGGCGGCGAGAAGGAGACCGGCGGCGGCCGCGAGTCGGGCAGCGATTCGTGGAAGGCCTACATGCGGCGGCAGACCAGCACGATCAACTGGGGCACCTCGTTGCCATTGGCGCAGGGCATCCAGTTCGGCGACTGAGCCGGTCGAAGAATCCCGCGTGGCCAAGCCCGATCCGATCACCTTCCACATCCCGGCCAGCGCCGCCAATCTCGGGCCTGGTTACGGCGTGCTGGCGATCGCGCTCGACCTGCCGCTGCACATCACCATCGAGCCCCGGACCGACGGGCAGCTCGTCGTCGAGCGGGCCGATGATCCGGCCGCGCAGCATGATCCACGACACGATCCGGTGCTGCGTGGTCTCCGAGCCGGCGGCGAACTGCTCGGCCAGGCGTTCGGCAAGGGCGTCACCGTGCACGTCGACGGCACGATCCCGCGCGGCGTCGGGCTTGGCACGATCTCAGCCGGATTCGCCGCGGGGCTCGGGGCCGCGATCCGACTGGCACGCAAACGCTGGACCGCCGGCACGCTGCTCGACCAGTTGATCGCCCTCGGCGGTGATCCCGCGCACGGCGCAGCGGCGCTGCTGGGTGGCCTGACCGCGACGGTACCCCTGTCGCCACCACGCGAGCAGCCGACGCGGCACCAGATCCTGCAGCAGATCCTGCATCCCGGTTGGCAGTTCGTCGTGGTGATGCCGGATGCGCAGATGGGCACCGCGGAGACCAAGCGCGTGCTGCCGCCGACGCTGCCGCACGCGGTGGCCGCGCGCACCGCCGGTCGTGTGCTGGGCGTGTTGCAAGCGCTGCAGCATGGCGACGAGGCGCTGCTGCGCGACAGCCTGTTCGACGAGACGCATGTGCCCTACCGCCGACACCTGGTGGACGGCATCGAGCAGGCGCTCCGCGCCGGTCTCGACGCGGGCGCTGCCGGCACGACGATCTGCGGCCACGGCCCCGGACTGTTGGCGCTGACGATGGACCCGTTGCGCAGCCAGCCGATCGGCAAGGCGATGATCGGCGCATTCGAGTCCGCCGGCCGACGCGCGACGGCGCTGCCGCTCGGCATTGCGCACTATGGCGCGCTGCCGGCGCAGCAAGGTCACTGAGCCGGCAACCGGGCAGGGTCCGCGTCGCGAACTATGTCGCGCGTTCGTCCCAGCCGCTCCGGCCGGGCTGGAATCTGGCTGTTGGCAGGTATGCTCCACTTGGTTGACGCTTCCTGCGTCGGACGGAGTTCAGACATGCATCACCACTCGATTCCCCTCGCCTTGTGCCTGGCCGCGATGGCGCCAGCGCAGGCGACCGTGGGCGCACCTGCGCCCGACCTGGAATTCCAGGACACCACCAACTTCGGCAAGATCAAGGCCAAGAAGCTGAGCCAGTTGAAGGGCTCGGCGGTGCTGATCGAACTCTGGGCGACCTGGTGAGGCCCGTGCCGCGGCCAGATCCCGCACCTGAACGAGCTGCACGCTGAGCTGTTCAACAAGGGACTGGTCGTCGTCGGCGTGACCGACGAAAATCGCGATACGTTCCAACCCTACGTGGAAGCCAACGGCATCACCTACGCGATCGCGCAGGCGAATGCCGCCAACTTCTACCAGGGCGGCATTCCGCACGCGTTCCTGCTCGATGCGAAAGGCAAGGTCGTCTGGGAAGGCCACCCCGCCGGCCTGCAGAAGAGCACCATCGCCGACGCGATGAAGGGCGCCCGCCGCGCCGGCGGACTCGGCGGCCCGTTGGCCTCGGTCGACAAGCTGATGGATGCCGAACAGTTCGGCAAGGCCCACGCCGAAGCCAAGAAGCTGCTGGCCGGTACCACGCTGCAAGACGAAGCCCGGGCCACCGCTGAGGCCCTCTGCGCCGAACTCGAGAAGTCCTGCATCGACGCCGTCGAGGCCGGGCTTGCCGCGTTCGCGGCGCAGAACTGGTATGAGGCATCGATCAAGCTGAACGAAGGCAAGAAGTACGCGGGCCTGCCGCGTTCCGAAGAAGCCACCGCCAAGCTCGCCGAGTTGGCAGGCAACGCTGCCGCACGCAAGGAGATCGACGCCGGCACGCAGCTGGCGAAGGCCATCGCCCTCGACGGCGACAAGGAGTTCGACAAGGCGTACAAGGCCTACGCCGGCGTCGCGTCCAGCTACTCGGGCACCAAGGCTGCCGCCGATGCCACGGCGCGCCGCGAGGCGCTGGAGAAGGATGGCAAGCTCGGGTTCGTGAAGACCTGCGACACCTGCAAGACGCTCGGCTACGCCTGCCCGGCGCACAAGAAGAAGAAGAAGTAGCCACGCGGCGGCCGATGCCAGGGGCATCGCCGCCGCTACGCCTTCCGGCCCAGCCACTCCGGTGGCGGCGCGTGCCGATGCGAGGCGCATGGATACCGCCCTGTGGATGGCGCGGGACCTGCTGACCGCGACCCCGGACACCCCGTTGGCCGTCGCGGCCCGCCAGATGGCGGCCCGCCACGTGCGGCACCTGCTGGTCGTCGCCGACGACGACGCGCGCCGCCTCGTCGGCCTGGTGTCGAGCCACGACCTGTTCCTGGCCGCCGATGCCGGCGTCCACCCGAACTCGCCGCGAGCCGTCGACGGGGACGAACGGACGCTGGCCGACATCATGACGCTGCACCCGGCGACGATCCCGTCGACGACGTCGATCGCCGAAGCGGCGCGGATCCTGCGCGACCGCAAGTTCGGTTGCCTGCCGGTGGTCGATCGCGGCGAACTGGTCGGAGTGCTGACCGAGCACGACATCCTGCGCGCGTTCCTGCGCATGGCCGGGGCCGATCAGCCGGGTTACGAGGTGACCGCCATCGTCGGCGACACGACGGACGTGCTCGGCACGCTGCACTCGTTGGCCGAACGGCGACACCTGCGGCTGGTCAGCGCCAGCGTGTTCGACCACGACCGCCGACGCTACGCCGTGGTGCACTTCGTCGGCGGCCCGGACGATGCCTTCGTCGAGTCGTTGTGGCGGAGCGGACTGACCATCCTGCGTGTCCGGGCCGCGACCGAGGCCGCGGCGTTCGACGCCAGCCGTTGAGGTCCTTGCCCTCCCGACGGATCCGACATAGCGTCCCGTCGCCGTGGCAAGCGCGGAAGAACTGTCCTCGACGGATCGACCGGCCGTACTGGACGATGCGTTGGCGGTCGGAATCGCACTCGCCGATCCGCGAACTCGACGCCGAAGCAGCGCAGTTCGCCGGCCTGCTGGCCGCGGCGGATGCCATGCTGGACCGCAAGCTGGCCGCCGGGCGCGAGCTGTGGATCACCACCGGCGCGATCGACGTGCTGACCAACCCGGTCTGGCGCGGCCCTCGTCCGGCGGGCCCGCATCTCGAGCGACACCTGCGCGAACGATTCCGGTGGCAGGCACAACGCGCTGCCGGGTTCGATGGCTGGCGGCTGTTGCCACGCGGCGGCTGAGCGCCGTCGCGCGGGCTGCCGGCCTCGCCGTCGGCGCGCAGTGCCCGCATCAACGAGAACGTGGGCACGTTCCACCCGGCCAGCGATGCCCGGGCCGCAGTTCATCGGGTAGTCTCGGCGCAACGCCGCGCGCCCCAGGAGCCCCAACGTGATCCATCCCGACGCCAGGAAGTACCACGCCGCGCTCGCCGCCAGCGAACGCGCGATCTGCACGCTGCTGGCCAAGGAGATCTCGCGCGCCCTGCCCGAGGCTGAAAACAAGGTGTGGCACGCGCACCCCGTCTGGTTCCTCGCCGGCAATCCGATCGTCGGCTACAGCAAGCTGAAGGACTGCGTGCGGTTGCTGTTCTGGAGCGGGCAGTCGTTCCGCAGCAAGGGCCTGCGGAAGGAAGGGAGCTTCCGCGCCGCCGAAGCGCGTTACACGACGAAGGCCGAGGTCGATGTCGGACAGCTCGCCGCGTGGCTGGCCGAGTCGCGCGACGTGCAGTGGGATTACGCGAACATCGTCAAACGCAAGGGCAAGCTCGTGCGGTTGCGGTGAAGGGCCCGGCCATGAACGACACCGAACCGACGCGGCCGGCTCGCCGACGGATTCCGACATTGGCCGGGATCGTGCTGTCGCCGCTCGCCGCGGGGCAGCGGTCGTCGGCGCGGTCGTGTGCAACGGTGGCGCTGGACTTGCGGCTCGGCGACGCCAGGTAGGCGAGGCGGCCGCGTTGCGGTCCTTGGTTGCAGTCCTTGCCTTTATTTAACCCATGGGTTAAATACAAGACGGTGCGATCCAGCGCCCTGTCCGCGACCATGACGGCCCTCGCCGACCCGACCCGCCGGCAGATTCTCGATCGGCTGGCGCACGGCGAAGCAACCGTCACCGAACTCGCCGAGCCGTTCGACGTCAGCATGCCCGCGATCACCAAGCACCTGAAGGTGCTGGAGCGCGCCGGCCTCGTGACCCGTTCACGGCAGGCGCAGCGACGGCCGGTGCGCCTGCGGCCACAGGGGTTGCGCGTCGCCGTCGACTGGCTCGACCGGTTCCGTGCCCTCTGGGAGGCGCGGCTGGATCGCATGTCCGCCTACCTCGACACCCTGCAAGAACCCAAGGAGTGACCGGATGACCGCCTCTGCCGACCCGTCCGATGCCCGCGATCGGGAGATCGTGACCACGCGCGAAGTCGCCGCGCCGCCCGCGCTCGTCTGGCGCATCTGGACCGAAGCGGCGCACCTCGCGCAGTGGTGGGGGCCGGTCGGGTTCACCACGACCACGCGCGCGATCAACGTCCGTCCCGGCGGCATCTGGCGCTTCGTGATGCATGGTCCCGACGGGCGTGACTACGAGAACCTGATCACCTACCTCGAGGTCGACGAGGCGAACCGGTTGGTCTATCGCCACGGTGGTGGCAAGGAGACCGAGCCCGTGAGCTTCACGACGACCGTGTCGTTCGAGGCGCTGCCGGGGCCGACGCCGCGCACGCGGGTGACGATGCGCGCCGTGTTCCCATCGCCGGCCGCGCTCGCCCATGTGGTCGAGACCTACGGCGCGGTCGAGGGCGGCAAGCAGACGATGGCGCGTTGCGCCGAGATGGCCGAACGGCTGGCCGGTGCCGAACGGGCCGTCGGCGGCCAGCCGTTCGTCACCCGGCGCGTCGTGCGGGCGCCGCGCGACCTGGTCTACCGCGTGTGGACCGAACTCGCCCACCTGCAGCAGTGGTTCGGCCCGAAGGGCTGCACGCTGACGGATTGCACGCTCGACCTGCGTCCGGGTGGCGTCTTCCACTACTGCATGCGGTTTGGCGCCCACGGCGAGATGTGGGGCAAGTGGGTCTTCCGCGAGGTGTCGCGAGATCGCCTGGTGTTCGTGTCGTCGTTCTCGGATCCGCAGGGCAACGTGGTGCGGGCGCCGTTCAGTGCGGATTGGCCGCTCGAGACGCTGTCGACGGTGACTTTCGACGAGCACGCCGGCATCGGCAAGGGCACCGTCGTGACCGTGACGGCGACGCCGATCGCCGCCACGCCGACCGAGCAGGCGAAGTTCGACGCCTTCCACGACTCGATGCACCAGGGCTGGGGGGGCACGTTCGACCAACTCGAGGCGCATCTCGCCCGCGCCGGCGGCTGACGGGTCGCTGCGTTACGATGCCGCGCCATGGGCGATGCCAGGTTCGGTCTGTGGCTGTTGCTGGTCTCCGCGTCGGCGCCGGCGCAGGATGGCGGCGGCGTCAAGGTCACGCGCGATCTCTCGGGCACCGTGACCGGCGTCGTCGGCAAGGAGCGGGCCCGGGTGACGCTGTGGCTCAACGACACGCAGCGGCACGTGCTCGAGCCGGTCGCGGAGGCGCTCGCTGCGGCGGACGGCGCGTTCGTGCTGCCTGGCGCGCCATGGTTCCAGAAGCAGGCCTGGGGCAACCGCGCGTTCATGCTGATCGCGGGTGCCGGCGACCGCGTCGCGCTCGTCGGCCTCCGCGGCGACGCCGCGTCGACCAGCGGCATCGGCCTCGCGTTGGCGCCGGCGATCGAACTCCACGGCGTGCTGCGCGACGAGGCGACCGGCGCGCCGATCGCGAACGGGTGGGTGTGGCCGGCGATCTTCGGCTCCGAAGCGAAGATCTGGTTCACCGAGCCGATGCTGCCGTGGCGGGCCGAGACCGCCGCCGACGGTCGGTTCACGCTGCGCGGCCTGCCGCCGTTCTCGCGCTACAAGCTGCGCGCGGGTGGGCCGGACCACGCGATGACGTGGATCGATGTCGAGGCGCCGCAGGAACCGATCGAGGCGCAGCTGCCGCGCGGCGTGCGCATCACCGGCACCGTCTTGTTGCCCGACGGCAAGCCGGCAATGCGCGTGCGCGCCGCGGCCTCCGCGCACGGGCTGGGCTACGGTACGGCGCTGACCGATGACGAGGGGCGCTTCCAGATCGCGAGCCTGCCGCCGGGCACGTACAAGGTCTGGGCCGAGGCCGAGGATCTGACGGTGATCGCGGTGCTCGACCTGAACCTTGCCGCCGGCGAAGTCGCCGCCGACAACCAGGTTCAGCTCGTGCACGGCGGGTTCATCGTCGGTCGCATCGTCGACAAGGCGACCGGCAAGCCGTTCGTGCCGGGGCCGAGCACCGATGTCGCGATGTACGGTCCAGCGCGCGGCCCGGGCGGCGCCTGTGAGTGCACGCCGGTCCTCGCCGACGGCACGTTCCGCATCCGGGCTCCCGCGGGCACGAATCGCATCTACCTGCGCGCGGCGGGTGGCTATGCCGAGCCGTCCGAGGAAGTCGTCGTGGTCGAAGGGCAGGAGACGCAGGTCGTCTGGCAGCTGGACCGGGGCGGCAGGCGGTAGGCTCGCGGCAGCTGCCGCGCCGGTCGCCGCTACGAGCGATTCCGGGCCTGCGGCCACTGCGGCGGCCAGCGCCGCCTGCTGGCGTTCGTCAGCGCCCATGCCGCCATCCGGCGGATCTTCCACCACCTCGGCGTGCCGGCCAAAGCGCCGGAACTCGCTGCGGCGAGAGCGCCGCCACGACGTTCGGTGCACTTCGTCCGATCCTGAACCCGACCCTGTTCACTGTTCCGGCGTGGCCCGATCGCGGCCAAGCGTGACGCTCTGTACGCAGCGCCAGAACCAGAGCATTTCTCCCGGATCGGCCGGTCCCTGCCTCGCCGCCAACCGCCTGGTTCGCCGCACGAATCGCCATCGCCGCACCACCCGGCCGGCGCAAACCCCCGTTGTTTCACCTATCCCCCATCGGAACGGGAACAGTTCCAGCTCGGCGTCCGGCCTGCCGCCGGCGAACCAGATGTGGTTGCCGGCGACCGCGTGCCGGGCATTTCTGGCGGCGCGGCCTCCCACCTGCGCGACCAGGGTGGCGCTTCGTCGCCGGCCTACAGCTGCACGAAGTAGGCAGTGGAGGCGCCGCTGCTGGAAGCCATCGGGTCCAGGAAGATGGCCTGCGCGTAGAACGAGAGCGGCCCGAGCGCCGCCGGCACCGCTACCGGGGCACTGAGGTTCGTCACGACGATGTCGGGGTTCGGCACCAGGAAGCAGTTCTGTCCGACGGGCAATGTCTGGAACACCGGTGAGAACCCCAGGACCAGCACCCTGAAGCCGCCGCTGGTGGCGGGACGGAACCGGACGCCGGCGGCAAAAGTCTGCTCGGCGATCAGGTCGAGGGCCGTGCAGGGCAGCACCAGGGTCCGAATCGACACGTTCGGATGATCGGGAAGCAGACGCAGGTAGACGATGACTCCGAGCGATCCTGGCGAGGCACCGGTGTTGGTCGAGCGCACTCGCAGCACGGGCGCGACGGGACCCGACAGATTCAAGGTCCGGGTCACGGTCTGGTTGACACGCCCTATCGTCTCGAAGATGCCATCGGCGTCGACGTCCAGCTGCACGGTCGGAGGCACCGCGCCGACCGGAAGAATGGACATGGAGTAGACGAGTTCGAGGCGGGCGTTCAGCGGCAGCGTCGAAGTCAGGCTGAGCTGGAGGTCCGCATCCGCGGACGCCGTGCCCAGGCTGCCGACATAGGCCGTCTGGTTCACGCGCAACTCGATCACGCTGTTGTCGACCCGCATCGTGCTGGAGACGACGGCTACCACGACCGGCGCCGTCGCCACGGCAGAGAGGGACATCGGAACCGGGGCGTTGGGATTCGCGGTCCTCACGACCGGAGCGCCGGTACCGGTGGCTGTGGCCGTGCCGCTGAGGACAGTGGCCGTGGCCGTGACGGTCTGGGCCAGAAGCACCGGACCTGGCAGCAGGGAAAGCACGAGGAGCAGGTGTCGTCGCATGTTCTTGGTCAGGGTGGGGTTCGGGTTGGTTTGCGGCGCCTGGGAGTGCGGCACCGCCACCACGGCACGCCGTCGCCCCATCACCCAAGGACATTCGGATCGACCATGCTTCGATCCGCGAGCAGGGAGGGGCGGCTCGCCGGGCCGTGATCTGGTAACTAGCCAGGGTCGCGGAGCGGTCACGGCGAAAGGCGACGGAAACGTCCATCGGGAGCGATGGCTTGGCGGATCGTCGGCAAGTCCCCGCAACGTCACCGCGGCACGGTGCCGCGGATCGTCTCGTGACTGGAACGCTCGATGAGCCAGCCGCCATCCCTTCGGGCCAGGTGCGCCACGACCCGCAGCTCCCAGACGCAGCGTTCGTACGCGTCGAGCCCCTCGTAGAGCGCCATGGCCAGCGTCGCCTTGGCCTGGTCGCCGTCGACCTGGATGTCCGTTTCACCGAGTTCGATCCGGAACAGGAAGCGCTGCGCGGCATCGCGTCGGTTGCGGAACACCCACAGGATCCCGCCGTGCAACAACTGCCGCGACGTGCCGGTGGTCTCGTCCCGCCACTCGGGCGCGAACGACGCCAGTACCGACAGGGCAGAACAGCTGTTGAACGCCGCGGCCTCGTCCTCGAGCAGCCAGCGGATCTTCGTCGCATCGCTGGCCGTGGCACGCCAGACGCAGCGTCCGGCGACGAACGCCACGCCCAGCAAGACAACCGCCAGCAGGATGCGTCGCATCGTCGAGGTCCGAGCTTATCCAGCGCTCTGACGGCCGCAACCGCACGCTCCTGCACCGGGATCCGTTCGGTGCGCGCGACGGTGCCGCTGCCGACGGTCGACGCCGACGATCTGGCCCTGGATCGTCGTCGGCCCACTCGCACAACAAGCAGGCCAACCGCGGCGGGCGCGCGCCATCGATCTTCGCCTCGCGGTCTGACGTCGACACCAGGTGACGGGGAAGACGCGCGTCTGACCGTCACCGCTGCGGATTGCGCAGCACTGACTCGGTGTGCGAACCACACCCGAGCGGGTTCGCCGCCGGACGGAAACGACCGCGCTGTACCAGATCGTCCAGCAACACCTGCAGACCTTCTGCGCGCGCGTCGCCGCCGCCACGGCGGGCGACACCGATTCCCCGACACTCCCGGCCTTCGGCGAACGCGAACTCCGCGCGATCCTCGCCTGCGGCCTCCTGGCCACCGGTTTCTGTCGCCTGCATTGCGATGCGTGCGGCAAGGACGAACTGGTCACCTTCGCCTGCAAGCACCGAGGCTTCTGCCCGTCCTGCTGCGGCCGTCGCATGGCCGACAGCGCCGCGTTCCTGATCGACGAAGTGCTGCCCGACGTCCCGGTGCGGCAACGGGTGCTGAGGCGCGTGCTACGGCAGTTGCGCCGACTCGGCAAACTCGACGATGCCGACTCCGGCGCACGTGACGCACAGGATCGTGACGTCCTGCTGCAACTCCACGCCGCCGCGGTCCAAGGCAGAACCGCGCTCGGCCCGAACGCAGGAACTCTCGACTCGCGGCCAGGCCGCGGAACCCGGCAGGTGCAGTTCCGGCACGGCCCGGGCAGCTTGTGCGCCGACCTCGACGGCTTCAGCCTGCATGCCGCCGTGCGCGTTCGGCAAGGCCGTCCCGATCGCCTCGAGCACCTGATCCGCTACGTCGCGCGCCCACCCATCGCGGAAGATCGGCTGTCGATCCTGCCCGATGGGCGTGTGGCCTACGCGTTCAAGAAGCGGTGGCGCGACGGCTCCATCGGTGTCGTCGTCGACCCGCTCACCATCCTCGAACGACTCGCGGCGTTGGTGCCCCGCCCACGCAAGAAACTGGTCCACTACTTCGGTGTGTTCGCTCCCGCAGCGGCGTGGCGCCCTCGGGGCGTGCCACCGCCGCGCCGGGGCGATGCGGCGGACGCGACGGCCACGGCGCCGCCGCGATCGCGCGATGCCCGGATTCACGCGGTCGGGGCTCGGGCGATCGTCGACGGTCCGTCGCCTGGCTGCCTGCTTTCGATCCTGGTAAGGTCCGCCGATGGAGCCGACAAGGCGCGTGGGCCCGATGCTGGGTTTGTTCGTGTCCGCGTTCCTCGTTCGGGACGGCATTGCACGAACCGACGTCCACCCGCAGGATGCGGGTCCGCGGGGCAAGCGGTCTGCCGCCACCAAGGAGAGCGACCCGCCGCCGGGACCATATCCGGAGATCCTCGCGACCCTGGTGCCGGAGGCGTTGAGCCAGGCTCGGGCGGTTGCGGCCGAAGGTGCCGCGGATCGCCAGGGTCCCTATCCGTCGGCCTTCGCGCAGAGACTGGCAGCCCTGTGCCCTGGACACCACGGTGCGTTGTCGTTCTTCGGCTTCTCCAGTCCCCGCCACACGGTGTTCTTCGAGTACCCCCATTGGGTGGACGAGGTCGTTCCGAGAGAAGTCGACTCCCTGGCCACCTTCGTCGTGACCGCATTCGAGTTCAGTATGCGACTCGATGCGGCCATTCTCGGTCCCGACCTCTCCTACGGGTGGGAGCGACTCGGCAGGAGCCGAGCCGGCGCGCCCGTGACGCCGGGCCGGCCCGCCTTCGTCGTGGGGTTGTGGCGCTTTCCGGAGGACATGAGGTTGGTCATCCCAAACCCCAAACCGCGTGAGGCGACCGTGGATCACCCCGAGGATGGGTTGGTCGTGAGGGCCCTTGCTGAAGTGCGCGAGGCCTTGTTACCGCAGTTCTTCACACCAGGCCAACTCGCCGACCACGCGATCTGGGGCTGGGGCTTGGGACCCGCTTCCGCCCTCGGAAGGAACTCGACTCCTGCCTATGGCTTCGCAGACGACGCGTCCCTGGACCATCGGGCCGATGCGGCGCGGGACGGATTCATGCGCTGCACGGCCCAGGCCTTGCTTCTCTGCAACT
Organism: Planctomycetota bacterium; assembly: GCA_016713175.1. GTDB lineage: Bacteria > Planctomycetota > UBA1135 > UBA1135 > UBA2386 > JADJPQ01. Next base: position 669,898 of record JADJPQ010000001.1, on the reverse strand, counting down.
TCGAGGAGTTCAGGGCGGCCATCGGCAGCCGGGGTGAGGCCTTCGTCTTCGCGCAGGGTTACGCCAATTGGATCACGCTTGCCACGATCGGAGCCACGGGGCTCAACGTCATCGACCGGACCGGGACCACGCAGAGCCACACCGGTGGGACCGCGGACACGGCTCTCAGCTATCGAGAGCGGGCGTTCCAATGGGCGAAAACCGCCCATGCTCTCGGGAGGCCACTGCCGGGTCTGGACAAGTTCTTCGACCTGGAAGACTCGCCGAGGCACGACATCCAGCCGGCGCACCACGCCATCGTCTGGGCGTTGACCGATTGCATGATCCGCGGGGAGTTCCCGCTCGACGCGCCGGCTCCCGCCCCCTCGCGGCCCGAGGCGGGCTCGCCAGGGTCAAGGCCTGCCAAGAAGCCCAAGCCGTCCGGGAACGCGCCCGCGACCGCGGGCGTCGATGCCGGCCCGCCCGTCCGCAAGGACCCGCTGCTGCTTCGCTACCGAAGGTGGCTCGGCCTGATGCGGACCTTCCGGGAGAAGGGCGACCGACAGCAGATCGCGTACCCGGACTTCCAGGCGGTGTCGTGGCTGCAGTGCCTCAAGATCCTGGTGTCCAAGCCGGAGCACACCAAGGCCATCGACGACCTGTTCGTCGCGGGGCTCCGTCGGGCGTTCGGCGAGAACCTGGCCGGCCTGGACCTCGGTGATTGGAGCATCGATTGGCGTGGTCCAGCGGACGAGCAAGCGCGTCTGTCCAGCGCGGAGTTCCGCAGCCTGTTGGCGAGGGAGTTTCCGGTCCTGGTCGAGGAGATCGAACGGCACCTCGTGGAGTGGATCCTGCTGACCTATCCTCCGGAGATGAAGGTCCCGGCGTTCTCGTCTCGAAAGGACGGCTTCGTCCGGCTTGCGCCCAACGCGTATTCGAAGCGGCGCTGAAGGCGCAGTCGGCGGTCCGCGGGGCCCTGCGATCGCTGGGACATCTGCACGCCGAGATCGCTGCGTGGCTGACGGCGCTGCGTTGCAGGCGTCTTCGGGCGTGCGTCCGGGGCCAGGCCGCGGCTTTCCGCGGGTTCACCGTTGGTGCGCGCGGGCGCGGATCCAGCGCATCCGCTTTGGTGACAAGAGCGCATGTCGAAGACCGACTCCGATCGCGGCCAGGCGAGGGGCCGGCCTCGCCGCCGTCAGATTCGCCGCACTGCGTCGGCCCGCCTGCGGTCCGCCGCAGGTGCCGAGCGCCAGGGCGTAGAAGCCGATCCTCGGCCCACCCGGCCGGCGAAAACCCGCGTTGTTTCACCTATCCCCGCGAGGAGGCAGACGAAGATGTGGGCTCGCACGCGGTCAACGCGCTGATGCCACGCGCTGCTTCGCCAGCCCCTTGCCGGGCCGCCGCTCGGCGCGGTGGTTGTCATAGGACGTCACCAAACTCGGAACGGCAGTTGCCTGCGGCGGCGCCATGACACGCAAGATGTCCTGGTTCGTGATCAGCGCGACCGTTGCCACCATGCTGCTCGCCGCCGGCGTCCTGGCCGGCCAGAACAAGTACCGCGATCGGGCTCTCGACGGCCCGTACCGCGTCGTACTGAGCGATCCGATCGTGCCGCTGGCGCAGCAGGCTGGCAGCCTCTACCGCGAACACGAGTACCTCGGCGCGATGCTCAACCAGCTCGACCGCGAAGGCCTGATCCCCGTATCGACCGAACTGTTGCGCACCGAACGAGCAGGCGAGGCGCCGGTCGCGCGGCTGCTCGTGGTCTGCACCAAACGCTGACGTCCTTCGCATAGGATTGCCGGCACCATGCCGCGCCATGCCACGATCGCCGCGTTCCTCGCCGCGCTGGCCCTGCCCGCGCAGGAGCCGACCCCGGCGGTTCCCGTCAACCCACGGCTCGGCGAAGCGGCGACGAAGGCGATCGACGGCCGCATCGAGCGCATCCGCGCCGAGCTCACCAGTCTCGGCAGCAAGCCGGGCTGGGCCGGCCGCTACTACCACGGCGACGGCCTTGGCCTCAACGTTGTCGTCGACCTGGCGCCAACGGCGGGTTTCGCGCTGCGGTGGAGCGGGTGTGCCGGAACCATCGATCAGGACCACGGCACGTGCACCGAGCGCGACGGCCGGATCCGGCTCGGATCCGCGTTCCCGGCTGCCCCGGAACGTGGCCCGCTGCTGCCCGCGGAGTTCGTGCCGGTGCGCTGGGGCGAGCGGCGCTACCTGATCACTCCCGCGCAACTGCCGGGCTTCGCCAACGCGATCAACGGCGGCGGCGAACCGCGGAACGGCCCGCACGGCAACTTCCTGCTGCGGGCCGGCGACGAGAGTCGCGCATGCGACGGCCGGCCCGATTTGCCGCCCGAGGCCGCCGCGTTGCTGCTCGCCGAGCCCGTCACCGGGACGATCACCGCGGTGCACGACAGCAAGGTCGAGCCGAGCGGAACGCTCCGCTACCGCGTCACCGAGGCGACGATCGACCGCGGCACCACGCACGGCATCAAGCAGGGGCACGTCGTGCACTTCCGCAAGGGTGGCTTCGGCATCACTGGTGGCGTCGTCGTCGAGGTCGGTGAACGGACGGCGCGCATCCGCATCCGCTGCCTGCTCCTCGACAAGGTGCCGACCGCGACGCCAGAGCCGGCGCCGGGGTGGGAGTGGTCGACGCGCGGCCGCGACTAGTGCGGCGTCCGCGTGTGCAGCCGCTTCACCGACGCGCACAGTCTTTGCACGATCTTGGCCGGCGAAAACCACCGTTGTTTCACCTTCCCCCGGGCGCGAACCCGCTCGGCGCGCTGTTCAGCGGCGGCGTTGCGATGCGGCTCGATTGAGCGAACCGGCTCACAAGCCGACCAGTTCGACCTCGGTGCCCGGTGTCGAAGACGACCGGCACGCACCTGCCGGTCGGACCCTGCAAGAGTGCGCGCAGATCGAGTCAGGACCGGACGGAGTGCCCCGATCGCTGCGGTGGCGGTCGGTCGCCGACCTCGCGCCGGTCGCCTGGCCGGCAGGCCTCAGTCTGCCACCACGATCCGGATCGCGTTGGAGAACACCAGACCCGGGATCACCGCACAGGGCGAACTGCTCGGACTGATCGTCAACCACTGCGCGTCCAGACGCAGACCAAGGTAGGCCGTGCTGCCGGGCAGCGGCAACGCGATCTCGGCCGCGCCGCCCACGGGCACGGCGAAGAAGCTGAACATCGCCTCGATGCGCGTGCAGCTGCCGCAGGTGGAGGTGGGTTGGGCCAGCACGTCGGCGAACATCAGCCCGAACTGCGCGGCCGGATCGGCGCCGGACAGCCGCACGGCGAACTGCGGATTGCCGAGTGCGGCTGGACCGTTGACGCCGCACGTGCCGCCGTTGCCACAGCCGGGCAGCAGCGCGGTGACCGGGCCACCGCCGAACGCGCGATAGCGCTGGGAGTGGAGCGTCGCGTTGCCGGTGGCGATGACGAATCGCCGGTAGGACAGCAGCGCCTCGTCGCTCGCGGCGCCGCCAGCGCGCTTGCTGCCGAGGGCCGCGAACGTCATCGCTTCGCCGACCACGCTGACCAGCTGTTCGCTGCCGGATCGCTGCACTGTGCCCGGCACGATGTTGGTGAGCTGCAGGTCGGTGCGGCCGGGGCTCGGGTTGGTCCAGCCGACGACGTGCATCGGTCCCAGGAAGGCAACCGCCGGGTCGCGTTCGTCCTCGTTGGCGTCGTCCTCGATCGGGCCGGACGCGAGCGTCGGCAGGCTGCCGTTGACGGCGTCGAAGCGACCCGCGGAGCCGTAGATGTCGCGCTGCGTCCGTCCGGGTTCGTTGCGCTCGAACACCACCAGGTAGCCGCGGCTGGTACCGTCGATGTCCGGCTTGTCGACCAGTTCGTTCGGGCTGTAGAAGGCGGTGTTGGGTGGCGACAGGAGGCGCATGTAGGCGTCGACCGCGATCGTGCTCAGGAACTGCGCGTCGTGCTGGTAGGCGATCACGAAGCGCCGGTCGGGACCGCTGGACTTGGTGATCGCGGGGTTGTTGCGGAACGGATCACCGCCACCGACGATCGTGTTGACGGAGGTGACGAAAGGCGGGTTGGCATGGACGTGCACTAGAGCGCCGCGCAGGCCCAGGGCACGGTCGTCCCACAGGCACAGGGAGTCGCCGAAGTCGATGGTCGCGACGTCCATCTCCTCGCCGCTGCAGTCGGGAGTCACTTCGTCTGCCCCGGATGCGGCGACGTTCACGATCGCGGACACCGCCCCGGTCGCCGCGTCGACCGAGCAGCCCTTCACGTCCCAGTTGCCGGCCAGGTCGTCCTGCCAGCACACGAAGAACCGGTCGATGATGTTGCAGTTGCACACGGCCGGTGCCTGGGAGCGGTGGGCTCCACCCGCGATCCAGATGGCGTTGCCGACCCTCGCGCCGGCGCCGCTGATCCGTTGGCAGACGACGTCGCTGTCCGTTGCCGAGACGACGAATTCGAACACGACGAGGTAGACGTCGTTGTCGCGGTCGTAGGCGATGTCGGGGCGGGTGTCGTTGAACGACACCCCGGTGTTGGTGAAGCCGCTCAACAGCGGATCCAGTTCGAGCGGGAACGTCGCTCGATCGACGAACGCGCCGGACAGCACCAGATCGAGGTGCTGGCCATCGAAGTGCATCGTGCCCGCGGCGGTTGCGCCCAGGGCATCGATGCCCAGCACGGCGCCGACGTCGATTCCGCCGAGCTCGCCGGCCCGGAACGACAGGGTTGCGGCGCCGGCCACGGCAGCGCACTCGAGGTCGGTGCTGACGTCGTAGCGAACCACCAGATCGCCGGTGCCGGCCGGCCGCGCGGCGAACACCACGCTCTGCTTCAGGCCATCCGCGCGCGGGACGTAGCGCTCGACCACGCCGTGACCACGTTCGTAGACGACGCCATCGGTCGATCGCGACGGCTCGATCGCCGGCGTCCACCCGGGCAGTTCGGTGTCGTTGGGCGGCGGCAGCGCCTCTACTGCAGATCGATGCGCACGCCGTTCGACATCGCGACCGAGGCGGGGGATCCGGGGGAGCCGAGGCTCGCCCACTGCGCGAACACCGACATCGCGGGCACACCGCTTGGCACGTCGAGCATGACCTGGCCCTGACCGATCGGATTGAGCGCGACGAGGAAGGTAACCGGCGCGGTGAGGTCGACGAGCACCTGACAGCCACCTGGCCACGGCGTCGCGGCCGGCGCGCCGGCGAGCACGAACAGGCCAAGCCCACCACCACTGCCGCCGGCGCCGAGCAGCGCCACGCGCCCACCGCGAGCCGGCATGCCAGTGGCGCCAAGGCGCGGCACGTTGCCGCCCACCGGGGCGCAGCCGCTGCCGTAAGTGCTGACGAAGCGCGGCTCCAGCAGCAAAGCGCGGTTGTCGGGGCCGATGCTGCCGTCGGCCACCATGAGGCCGGTGTCGGTGATGCCGCGGATGTCCTCGACGCGCACTTGCTGCCGCGGATCGATCCACGACTCGACGCGCTGCCAGCCGAGGCCGAACGTGTAGAGGTAGCCGCGACGCAGATACGAGGGCGGGCTGGGGTTCTGCAGCGTCCACTGGCTGCCGACGATCTGGCCCAGGCCGTTGATGTCGCGGACATGGCGCAACCCGATCGGCGAGCCCGCGCCGAACATCTCCCAACCGACGCCGTCGGTGTAGCGGCCGGCGATCGATGTCCACATGTCCTTGCCGGCCATCTGGCCGTACTCGTTGATGCGATAGGGCACCATCGTACCGGTCAGCAGCATCCCGCTACCGGGCGTGAAACGGCCCGGACCCGCCAGCGTGTCGAGACAGATCTGGCCCGCGTCGTTGATGTCGTGCGCCTCCGAGTTGCCGGCCACACCCGGGGTCAGGTCGACGAGGCCGCCCGCAGCCGTCCAGGTGAACGCGTGGCTGTAGCTCTGCGACCCGATCATGGCCTGGGTCACGCCGATCACGACGTTGTTCCGGTTGATGCCAGTGCAACCGCTGAAGGAGCCGCCGAGTCCGCCGAGCGACCTGACGTTGCCTTGCGGGTCCCACAGCACCGCGACAGGGGAGGTCAGGCCGCTGCTGCCGACCGCGAAGCCGGCGTCGTTGACAGCTTCGACCGAGGCATTCAGTTGGCCGGGCAGCTTGGGCAGCGCGCGCATGCCGACACCGACCTCGAACACATATGGCTCCCACACCGACGTGCCGCCGACCCAGGCGCCGTTGTCGCTGATGGCAGAGCAGCCGACCCCGGCGAGCGGCGACTGGCCGGGCACGGTGCCGAGGTCGATGGCGCGATAGGGGTAGGTCTGGGCCGCCAGGGGGCAGCCAACCAGGAGGACGATCGACAGGCCGTGCCTCCAGCGTCCGTGGATTCGGGCGAGTTGGGTCATGGGAAGCAGCGGCGCAACTGACGTGCCGGTCCCCGAACAGGGCCATCATGTCCAGGAACCGAACGCGGCATGCCGGGCCGGTGTGCGCAGCATCGCCAAGATCCGCCTCCACCTCGGACTGCCCGCCGATCCGTGGTGCTTCGCCCGACTCTACAGCCTCGTCCCGCCGCGCCCGGAGCCGGAGCTGCCCGCCGAACGCATTCGCCTCGCCTCGCAGGCCGGCAGAGTACCCGCTTGTCCTCAGTGTCCCACCCGGCCGAACCGCCGGAACTCGCTCCGGCGAGGGCGCCGCCACGACGTTCGGTGCACTTCGTCCGATCCTGAACCCGACCCTGTTCACTGTTCCGGCGTGGCCCACAACGCGGCACCGCGGTGACGCTCTGTACGCAGCGCCAGAACCAGGGCCTTTCTCCCGGATCGGCCGGTCCCTGCCTCGCCGCCAACCGCCTGGTTCGCCGCACGAATCGCCATCGCCGCACCACCCGGCCGGCGAAAACCCCCGTTGTTTCACCTATCCCCCGCGTTCATCCCCAAGGCCATCGAAATGCTCCGCGAGCTGTCGCGCCTGCGCCAGGAGGTCGCCTCGGCCAGCCGGGCGGAGGCGCGGCGACGCGTCCCGCGGGGTTCCGACTGCCCGCCAGGGGGCTGCAACCGCGGGCCGCCGCGTGGCTACAGGGCCTGTTCGTACCGCCGTCCTCTGCCCCCGCAAGCCGATGCAACCAGCCGCTGCGTTCACGTTGTTCACCGTGTTGCCGTTCCTCGCTGGCTCATGGCTGCCCGCCCAGGAGTGGCTCTGGCGCGGCGACCGCCCGGGTGCGGTCGGCGTGGCGTTCTCCACGCCAGGCCCATACGGCCTGCCAGCGATCGTGCACTACCGCTCGGTCCGCGTCTTCGATGGTGCTGGCTGGGATGCGGCTGGCTCCCTGCCCCATGGCGTCATCAGCGTCTACCCGATCGGCTTTGACCGGGCACGTGAGGAGAGTGTCGCGATCATGCGGACGACTCTGTCCTGGACCAGTGCGGGCACCTATGTGCTCGACGGCTCGACCTGGGTCCGACGTGGTGGCGTTCCGCCGCGCGAAGTCATCGGCATGGTCTTCGATCCTGCGCGTGGTGCACTGCTCGCCTTCACTCATGACATCCCGACGCGGACGACGCAGGACTACCTCTTCGACGGCACCGTCTGGTCACCACTGCCGCCGAACGTGCGTCCGTTCGATGTCGGCCATCTGGTCGCGGAGGATCCGCGGCGCAGACGCCTCGTCGCGTTCGGCATGAACGGCTCCACGATCGCTGGTCAGACCTTCGAATGGGACGGCACGACTTGGATGCGGCGGTTTCCGGTCACCTCTCCGCCACCGCGTGGCCGTGCGGTCCTCGGCCACGATCCGGTCACTGGTTGGACGATCTTGTTCGGTGGTGTGACGTCGACCGGCCAGCAGCTCGCCGACACCTGGGCGTATGACGGCGTCGACTGGATCCAGCTGGCGCCGGCCACGGTTCCATCGCCGACCGCGGATCCCTGGTTTGGCATCGACCGCAGCCGCGGCCGGCTCATGTTGTTCAACCATCGTGCACAGCGCGAGTGGGTGTGGGATGGAGCGGACTGGGTGGCCGAGCCCGCGGGCTTCGGCAATGCCGCACACATCCAGCACGGGAACGACCCGCTGCGCGGCGTGCTGGTGCGCTATCAGGACGTCGACACCCACGAGTGGGACGGCCGCAGCTGGCGCCGATTTCCGTCACCGCTTGCGCCCCGTTCGACGATGCTCGCATACGACGTCAGCACGCTGACGTGCACGCTGTTCGGCGGGGTCGACGTGTTGCGGTCCTCGCCGCAACAGGTGCTGGTGTTCGGCGACACCTGGTCTTGGAACGGGGCCGTGTGGACATCGCACCTGCCGCCGGTGGCACCGTCCGCCCGCAGCAAGCACGTGCTGTTGTCGAGCCGGGCGTCGGTCGGTGCTGTGCTGTTCGGTGGTGAGGACCAGGCGGGGACCCCACTCGGCGATACGTGGCTGTGGAGTGGTGGGGTTTGGACCGAACTGACGCAGGGTCTCTCGCTGGCTCCGCCGCCTGGACCCTGCGAGGGGGCGAGTGGCCCGTTCTTCAGTAACGCACCGGTCGTTCTCGCGGGCAATCAGCTGTGGAGCTGGACTGGCAGTTGGCAGGTGCGCGCCGCCACGGTGCCAACCCTGTCGCACCGCAAGGTCGGACTGACGAGCGGCGGTGTGCCGGTCCTGGTCGGCCTCGGGAGTTCGGCGCTGCAGACTCTCGAGCTGCGCAACGGCACGTGGGTGCGCACCGGCGATGCGCCGGACTACATCGGTGACATGGTGCTCGATCCGTTGCGCGGCAGTCTGCTCGCGCACGGCAACGGTCAGGCGTTCGTCTACACCGATGTCCCCGGCGGCGAGACCATGCTCGGTCGTGGCTGCGGCGCCCCGATGCCACGGCTGCTCGGGCTAGGCTTCGCGCAGCTCGGCAATATCGCCTACCGGCTCGGCGGTCTGGTAACCGGCAGTGCGCCGGTTCTGTTCGCAATGGACTTCACCGGCGCGAACGCGCCACTCGGCAGCGGCTGCACGCTGCACCTCGCGACACCGACCGCCGTCGGGTTCGCGCTTGCCGACGGCGAGGGCTTCGCGTCCTTGCCGGTACCCTTGCCGCTGCAGTCTGCGATGCGTGGATTCGTCGCGCATGCGCAGTTCGCGACACTGCAACCGTTGGGACCACTCGGTGGGATCGCGCTGTCGAACGGGCTGCGCATCGCGATCGGCGACTGACGCGGCGATGGCCTCACTTCGCCGCCGGCACCACCGTCTCGGGCAGCGGCCGCACGCGGATCTGCTTGTAGTGCACCTCCGAGCCTGGATCGTGGCACTGGAGCGCAAAGGTCCCACGTGACAACAGTCGTCCCGCGAGGCCGCGGTCGCGCTCGACGCCGTCGGGTTCCACGTAGTCCGCGGTGACCTTGCCGTCGACCGTGACGACGACGTGCTTGCCAGAGACCCGCACGGTCATCCCGAACCACTGGTCGTCCTTCGCTGGCGCCTCCTTTCTGTCCTGCACGGCATAGAGCCCGCCGGTCCGTCGCCAGTCGGCCTGCGAGTTGTTGACCTGCACTTCGTAACCCTTGGCAGGCCAGCCGACGGCCCGCATCGACCCCGCCCTCGACACCGCCGCGCTGCGACGCGACCTACCTCGGCGGCAACACCGGCGAGGAGTCCGTCATGGACGTCGCGGTCGAGAGTTCGGGCATCGTCACGATCGCCGGCTACGGCATCGGCGACGGCAACTACCCGCTGACCGCGCGCAGCGTGCAGAGCGGCCCCGGCGCAGTCGCCTTCTACGCCGCGATCGCGCGCCGGCAGAGCCGGCGGCAGACGCCCGTCATCGGGCACGCTCGGCGAACGCGTGACCTAGCCGCGCACCGCGACCTGCATCGCTCGCGACGTGCCGATCGGCAACGGGAACGGCACCGCGAAGTTGATGTCGACGAGCTGACCGGTGAACGAGCGTCCGAAGAGATCGGGGGTGATCGGCAGGCCGTACGATGCCAATCCTGCGCCGTCAGCAAACAGCAGCACCGTGTTCAAGATGCTCGGCATGTACACCAGCACGCTCGGCGGCGCGCCGGGGATCTGGTAGCCGACAGCGATGTTGCCGAACGTCAGCACGACGCCCGAGAGGCCATTCGGCGTCAATCCGCTCGCGGTGATGCGGAACGAGTTGTTGCCAAGCAACGGATCGCCGCCGCTGTAGCCGATCTGTGGTAGACCGTTCGGCGTCGGCGATGGCAGCCCAGCGAGGGTCACTGCTGGCGGCACGTCGACGATCGCCGCCGAGTGATCCCAGCCACTCGCCATCGCCAGCATCGACTGACCGGCTGGCAGGGCCGGGGTGGTGGTCTGGCCGTGGTTGTTGCGGCCCCAGCTGACCTGCGAGCCGTCGCTGAGCCGCGCGACCAGGTGCTCGCCGCCGGCGGCGACCGCCACGTAGCTGAGGCCCGCCGGCGGCGGTGGCACCGTGGTCTGTCCGAAGTTGTTGCGGCCCCAGGCGATCAGGTTGCCGTCGCTTCGCAGCGCAATTGTGAACGAACTGCCAGCGGCGACATCGACATAGACCATTCCGGCCGGCAGGGCCGGGACGGTGGTCTGGCCATAGTTGTTGCGACCCCACGCCACGATCGTGCCGTCGTGGCCCACCGCAGCCGAGTGGAAGCTGCCCGCAGCCACGGCATTGTACCCGAGAGAGCCAGTCGGGGCGTTGCACTGGCCGTAGTCATTGAGGCCCCACGCCACGACCCTGCCATCGCTGCGTCGGGCCACACTGTGCCAGCTCCGCGTCGCGACTTCGGTGAAGACCACGCCTGATGGCAAGGCGGGCACCGACGTCTCACCGTTGACGTTGCTGCCCCAGGCGACGATCGAGCCGTCGTCGAGGCGGGCCAGCGAGTGCGCGTCGCCGGCGCCGACTTCGACGGCCCGGCGGCGGAACGGCAAGGCCGGAACGTTGGTCTGCCCGGAGGTGTTGAGACCGAACGCGACAGGGATGCCATCGTTGCGCAACGCCACCGTGTGGTAGGTCCCGGCCGCAACCTGTTCATAGCGGTACGTGCTTGGCGCTGGGGGCAGGTTCGCGACGTTGGTCTGGCCGTTGCCATTGTTGCCCCAGGCGACGACACTCCCGTCGCTGCGCCGCGCCAGGGAGTGATAGAAGCCAGCCTCGATCTCCACGTAGGTCAACCCCGCGGGCAGCGGCGGAACGTAGGTCTGGCTATGAGAGTTGCTGCCCCAGGCCACGACGCTGCCGTCGCTGCGCCGGGCCAAGGAGTGGAGTCCACCCCCCTCGACATCGACGTAGGTCAACCCCGCAGGCAGCGGCGGCACGTTGGTCTGCCCTACGTCGTTTCTGCCCCAAGCGACGACACTACCGTCGCTACGTCGGGCCAGCGAGTGGTATCCGCCCGCGTCGACCTCGACGTAGGTCAGCCCGGCAGGGAGCGGTGGGACATTGGTTTGGCCATGGTCGTTGTTGCCCCAAGCCACGATGCTACCGTTGCTGCGCCGCGCCAGGGAATGAACGAAGCCCGCCGCGATCTCCCGGTAAGACAGGCCGCCACCGGGCAATGGAACATTGGTCTGGCCTTCGTCGTTTCTGCCCCAAGCGACGACATCGCCGGCGCTGAGCAGGGCCAACGAGTGGAATCCACCCCCCACGATCTCGTCGCAGCTGGCCCCCCCAGCCAGTATCGGTGGCAGGTTGGTCTGACCATCGGTGTTCTCTCCCCAAGCCAATACGCGGCCATCGCTGAGCCGCGCCAGAGAGTGGTGGGTGCCCGCCGCGACCTCGACGTAGCTCATTGGCACCGTGATCGCCGGAACGGAGATCCGGCCGTCGCTGCTGACTCCCACGCCTGCAATGCCGCCGTGGCGAAGGACCAAGGTATGCCAGACGCCGCCGGCCAATGTCCTTCTCGGAACAACGTCGGCTTGGCCCTGGGAGTTGCTCCCCCAGGCCACGAGGCGGCCGTCACTGCGCCGCGCGACGATATGGGCGCCCCCCGCCCAGACCTCCACGTACGACAGACCGACTGGCAATGCGGGGACGTTCGTCTGCCCATGGTCGTTGCGTCCCCACGCGATGATCTCGCCGTCGTTGCGCAATGCCACCGAGAATTGGTACCCGGCGTCCACGTGCAACCAGCTCATGCCCGGCGCCAATGCGGGAATGATCGTCTCTCCGAACGCGTTCAGACCCCAAGCGACGAGGCTGCCATCGTCTCGCCGCGCCAACGCGTGGTCGAAACCCGTGGCAACCTGGACGTAGCGGCGCCCGGGTGGCAGTGGCGGTACGGCGCCGGGATTCCAACCATCATAACCCCACCCAGAGACCAAGCCATCGCTACGCAGCGCAACGGAGGCATTCTTCTTGGCGTCGATGGCAGTAAATCTGGCGCCGCCCGGCGCGGTGTGGATCGTCTGGCCAACCTGCCCGAGCAGATTGTCGCCCCACGCGGCGACCTTCCCATCACTGCGCAGCGCCAGCATATGATTCATTCCGGCGGCGACCTGCACGTAAGTCTGCCCGGCTGGCAGGGGCGGCACCGAGCCTTGCGAGTATCCCCCGCTGGCAACGACGACGCCGTCGTCCCGCATCGCCACCGTGCTTGTGCAACCCGGAGGCGACTTGGACGTATCTCGCGCCGGCCGGCAATGGCCGCACGTTGTTGATCAGCAACGGCCTTCCCCAGACCGCCAGCTGCCCATCGCCGCGCACGGTCCATGTCGTGTAGGCGTCCACCCCGACGAACTGGTGGAGCAGCCCCGCCGGAACGGCAGGAGCGGTGCCTTGGCCGAAGTTGTTGCTGCCCCAGGTCACCAACCCTGGATTCTGGGCAGGCGCCGGGCCGGCAGCAGCCGTGAGGAGAACCGCAACCGCCGGCAGCGGACGGAACAAGGGCCAACGGGAGGCGAGACAGGGCATCGGAGGCAACCGGGATGGCCCGGCTTCCATGACCAAGGAAGGGACCACCGCCGAGCGTTGGTCCGGGATCTGGTGGTCAAGACGGAATGCGGCCCAGGCGTCCCTCACGAACCCGCGAATCCGCGTCGCACCGGGTCACCGACGTCTATCGACGCGGGTCTCCAACTCGGCGAGCAGCTCTGCCGGCAGCAGGCTGCCCGCCACCGCGGCTCTGACCGGGTCAGGCAGGCCCGGCCCGGCCGACAGGGCCTCGATCGCGTCGATGGTCCGGTCGCCGAACTCAGCTTGCACCTCTGCCAGCAGACGGTCGACCTCGGGACCGATGCCAGGCGTGGCGACGCCTCGCGACGACTGCCGACCGCGGTCCAGCGCCAACCAGCCGAGATCCCCTGCGGACGTCGCATACAGGATCCGGCGACCGTCGTGGTCGAACCGGGCGCGCGCCCGAGGAACAAGAGGGTCGTCGCCCCCGGCCCCCAGGCGAACTTGCGAAAGGCGGCCTGTCGGGCCATCGGCGTCGAGGCGAGCAACTTCCGGCCATCCAGATCCCAGATCCGCCCCCCCCCCCCCCCGCCCCCCCCCGCCCCCCGCCGCCCCCCCCCCCCCCCCCCCCCCGCCCCCCCCCCCCGCCCGGCCCCCGCCCGCCGCGCGCCGCCCCCGCCCGCGCCCCCCGCCGCGCCTGCAGGTGCTGCCAGATGGCGCGTGCCGAGAAGCTTCGCCGGCAGCCTGCCGCGCTTCGGCCAGACGATGAACCTCGAGGTCAGCAACCTGTCGGCACAGGGCGGCGTGGCGTTCCTGGCGCTGTGCTTCGTCGAGGCCAACCCCGGCATCGACCTCACGTTCGTCGGCGCGCCGACCGGCCTCGCCTACGTCGACTTCCAGTCGGCCCCGATCGCAACCCTGCTGGCGGCCACGGCGCCGTTCTCGTACGCCATCCCCAACAACGCGGCGTTGGCTGGCACGAACGTGATCAACCAGGCGCTGGGTCAGGACCCGACGGCGAACGCGCTCGGCTTCAAGTTCTCGAACGGCGTGCGCTTGGTTCATCGGCCCCTGAGCTGACGCTCGCGCGCCGCGCAGCCCTCCTGCGCCGGCGCGCGGACCGCCCGGGCCGCGTCCGCACGCCGAGGCGCGGTCCTTCCCTCGTGCCCTTGGCATTCGCGACGCACGAAGCACGGCAGCGCCGCCGGTCCATGTGGGCTGCGGCGCCCGCCGCTCACCTGGTCGTGACCAGCGGCTGCCTGCCGCCGGCAATCCCGAGCCACGGCGGATACACGACCACGCGGCCGAAACCGCCACCGCTCCACGTCCGCGACGGCGGCACCATGTAGCTGCACACGTCCCAGGCCGTGACACTGGTCTGACCCGCCCCGATCGGATTGCCGATCGCCAGCTCGCTGGTGAACTCGCCCAGGAACGCCGGCCCGACGTTGGTGGTCTGCGGGCACGCCACCATGCACGCGAAGATCACCATGCGGCGCACCTTGCCCCGGATGCCGAGGAACGCCCCCTGCGCATCGACGCCCCCGCCCAGCAACGCCAACGCCTCGGCGTTCAGCGTCATCACCGGCGGCTGCAGCGGCCGCAGCGGATCGAACACCCAGGTGCCCTGCACGTAGCTGTTGGTGTTCATCTGGAAGCCGCCCGGGATGCCGTGCGCACAGATCAGCACGTCGATCGGCTGCGGCACCGGCTGCGCGGCGTGCCAGGCGACGATCAGGCGCGCCAGCTCACCGACCGAGCCGAACTCCGGCGCCAACGGGAAGAACGCGCGCAGTCCCGCCGCGTAGCCGTTGTCGCCGGCGTCCGGCCGTTCACGCAGGATCAGCGGCATCGCGTACTGCCCCGGCAGCGGCGCCGGCGGCGCCTGCTTGAAGGCCGCTACCGCGCCAGCCGTGAACTTCAGCTTCTTGGACTTGACGAAGAACTTCTTGACCACGTCGGTAGCCGTCGTGATCTGCACCACGAAGCCGCCGGCACGCCGGATGTCGACGAACGCCGTGCCGTCGGGGCGGATCACGGCCGCGTAGTCGCGGTCCGGCACCCAGGCGTTGCCCGGGTCGTTCGGCGCCGCGAAGGCGACCGACTGGATCGCGCCGTGGGTCTGCGGCAGGAACAGCCGCTCCATCGGCTCGCCGTCGAGCACTTCCAGGTCCTCGACGTTCACCGGACCCGGGATCGCGTCCGTCGTGCGGGTGCCAGCGCCACCGCGCAATTCGATCGCGGCAGTCGAGCCGAGCGCCATGAGGTTCGCCGTCGGCGAGATCGTCAGCGCCTGCACGCCGAAGCTGCCCCCCAGCGCCATCGGCATCAGGAACGGCACCATCGCGATGCCGGTCCCGGGTTCATGTTCGGCGGTGCCCATGTGGATCAGCGATCCGCCGAGTCCGAGCGCGCCGGCGATGCCGGGGTAGCTCACCGGAGCGGGCAGGTACTGGAACCCCGCGAACACGAACGAGATGTCGGGGGCGGCGGCGCCCGGCCGCGGCGGTGCGAGCACCGTCGTCTCCGCGTAGTCACCCTGGCACAGCACGACGTCGCCGAGCGTGATCGCCACGTCGTACTCCATCACGGCATTGGTGCTGGTGGAGGAACGCACCATGTAGATGCGGCCGCCGGCCAGGCAGCCGTTGTTGTCCCAGCGGTTCGTGGTCACGTCCTGCGGCAGAGCGGGCGTGATGGCGCGCAGGTCGCCTGCCCACAGCCAATGCGAGATGTTGGTGGGGGTGCCCTGGCACACCAGCAGGGCCTCGCTCTCGCCATCGACGCCGGCCACGGGCCACGCCGAATGGCAGTTGCCACCCGGCACCGACGGCACCGCGACGTCGGTGATCGGTCCGACCAGGGCGGCGCCGGCGAGATCGTGCTCCTGCCAGGCCACGTGGCTGCCGCGGTTGAAGAACAGCACGCTGCGGCCGTCGATCCGGCCAGGACTCGGATCGAGCCCCTGGGTCGGTGCGGGTCCGTTCTGGATCGGCACCGGCGTGAGGAACGCGCCGGTCTGCGGTGACACCGCAACCTGCAGCATGCCCTGACCGATGCGCTCGAACACGGCGTAACCCGCATCGGGAGCGAAGTTGAGCGCGAACTCGTCGGCGGCCGTGTTCAGGCCCGCGGCGCTGGCGTTCAGCGTGACGGAGTCGGTGGCGCGGTCGTAGGTGAACGCGACCAGGTCGTCGCCGCCGACGCCGCCGAGCGCGGGCGGCAGCCCGCTCACCGTCAGGCCGCCCACATGACGGCCAGGCGCGCCGGACGGGTCCGGCACCATGCCGATCTGGATGACCCTGGTGACGCCGAGGGTGGCCGGCGCGAAGGCGGTCGAGACGCGGGGTGCGCCGAGAAACGCTGGCCCGACGGGACCCTGGGCTGGCAACGCGCTTGCCAGTGTGGCGGCGAGGAACAGGCAGGAACGAGCGCTCATCGTGGTGGCTCCGGTTGCTTCTGTAGGTGGTGGATCGAGACGACGCCCACTGAGGCGCAGGAAGCCGACCCGGTGTGCAACGGAATCGGCTCGGGGACGCCAGGCCGCCGCCCCGGCGATCCGGTCCCCGCCGCGTCCGGTGCAGTGGCCAGCCTGATCGCCTCCGTGCACTCCGAACTGCGCGCGCTCGCCGCACACTACCTGCGGCGCGAACGGCCGGACCACACGCTGCCGCCCACCACCCTCGTCAACGAGGCCTGCCGGAGAAACGTTGGTTTGGATGGCCAGATCGGGCTCGGAGTCTGTACCCGAGTCTGGACTTCGGCCGAACCAGATCCAGGAACCGACCGCGCCGACGGCACTGCAGCCCGGAAAAGGGGAAAAGGGCGCGGACGAGTTCTGGGCCAGCACACCAGTGGTTCGTCGCGAACGACTCGGTGGGCTGCTCAGCTACTACTACCGGAACGACGGGCTGCTTGAGTCGCGCGGTCGCGGCGGGAATGGGGAGAAGCGCCGGTTTCAAGGCCCGACTTTGCTTCCGGTCCGTACCGATCGTGCCGACTTCGGCTGAGCCGGTTCCCGGAACGCCGCGCACCGCCGCCCCGAACCGGCAGATTGCCGCGTTCGAGAAAACGGACAGCACCGGGACAGCACGACATCACGCCATCTTGATCTTGGCAGCTACTCATTTTCTTTTTCCCGGCGCCGCAAGTGCGCGCGCACAAAGTTGCCGCGAAGAATCGCAGCGACGGTCGCAACCTCACCGCCTACGGCTACAGCGCCGATGATTTCAGCCAGCCTATTCACAAGACCACCCCCGAAACATCCCACGGACTCAAGCGCAACACGTTGCGTCGGCAGGGCAGTGCCACCCCCCACCGTGGCTACGTTCAAATTGAAAATAACGACATTAACTATTAGGGCGTCGTCGGAATCAACCGTGAACTCGGTCTCCGCAACGCCGCTGTTCACCATATCCGCAATGTCCTGCCCCGTCGCAAGCATGACTGCTGCAATCCCGTTCGCGGCATGGATATTCATACGCGCGATTCCGGCGGCGGCAGCACAACGACGGGCATCATTTACATACGAAGTCATAGCATGCGCTGTCACTTTCAACCGCCGCCGCAATACGGTCGCCGGAATGCGAGCGCTCGCCCGAACACGCTTTCCGTACCCGAGGTGTTCATTCAAAACACTGTGGTGCTTCACTCCCGAAAAGTGTGAGCGCAAGAAGACGCTTGCACCGAAAGGCAGACCTAAAGCCATTAGTCGATGAAGGATTCGTTCCGTGGCGTCATTAATCGTATTTAGACCCTGCGCATCCGCTGTGTCATAGACACACTTACAAAGCACCAGATCATCGAGCACGATGGGCTCAAGTCTCAGGAGGCGACAATGCCCGAATCCTTGTGCCACAAGCGTCGCGGCGTCTTCAAATCGACCGCCCAACCAACGAGCCAAGGCCGAGGCATGGCATGCCACTCTGAACATCGGCGTGATGTGTATAGAGGAGTGTTCCACGCAAGCCCTGACTGGATTGTCTGCGCCAAAGCAACGCAAGCCAGCCGTATAGGTACGTGCCAGAGCACCTTCCGTTGTCGCAAACGGAACCTCAAATACCCCGACTGCATGATCGCCGGCAATGTGCACTGGGCCGACTACGGCGCGCGGCACAGTAGTTATGCTGACGATATCGTCAAGGCGGTGCTTCACCGTATCCGCACGCAGCACGCCCGCGCCCTCAGCAGGGACTGAAACGCGCGGATCATCGCTCCTCTCTTCATTTCTTTCGTGGCTCACGCGTGCCTCACCCCACGGCTAAACAGCAACTCCGCACCCTGTGTGGAAAACAAATCTGCTTCATGTTGTTCACCACATTCGGCCAATAACTCAGCTACCAACTTGAGAGTCCGGGGCGCATACCAGAGCTCACCTGTTCGGAGACTTGCTCCCCAGGCATCCTTGGCGACAGCCAGCGCTTCCGGGACACGCCGCTGAAGACGCAGAACCTCGGCCGCCAGCGTACAGTAGTAACCACGTATCAGCGAAACTCCGCTCTGTTGCATTGCATCGAGTGTCGCCGACATGGCCTCCGTGCACGGGTCTGGCTCACCAGTCACCACTGCCGCCCACGCTACGATCGGCACCGCCTCGGCGCGCCGCAACGCGAACCCATGTTCGTCGGCTATGCGAAGAACTTCTCTGCCGTGGCGCAGCGCACCACGCGCGTCACCAGAAAACTGTTTCATGGCAGCTGCGACCAGCTCCGCGTATGAAAGCGTGAATGCGTCCAGGGGGACCGCCTCCATGATGGCCCGCGCGATCAGGACGTCGCCACCTTCGTCGCCTCGGATCGCTAGTGTAGTGCGTCAGACAGATGGGGCATTATTCGCGAGCGCTGCCCTTGCGCGAGTGACCTTGGCCAGAATGTCGCCGGCCTTGGCCGTCCAGATGAAGGGCTTGGGGTCGAGGTTGTGCTCGGCGATGTAGCTCTCGATGGCCTGGACCAGAGCCTCGACGCTCGGGAACACCCCGCGTCGGATGCGCTTCGTCGTGATGTCGCGGAAGAAGCGCTCGACCATGTTGAGCCAAGACGCGCTGGTCGGTGTGAAGTGCATGTGGAAGCGCGGGTGCCGTCCAAGCCATCGCGCCACCTTGTCGTGCTTGTGCGTCGCGTAGTTGTCGGCGATCACGTGGATCTGGAGATGGGCCGGCGTCTCGCGGTCGATCATCTGCAGGAAGCGGAGCCACTCCTGATGACGATGGCGCGGCGCGCACATGCTGAGCACCTGCCCGTTCAGGGTGTTCAGCGCCGCGAAGAGAGTCGATGTGCCGTTGCGCTTGTAGTCGTGGGTGACGGTCTTCGTGCGCCCACTTCGAAAGGGCAGGGAAGGCTGGGTTCGATCGAGAGCTTGGATCTGCGACTTCTCGTCACAGCTCAAGACGATCGCGTTGGCCGGCGGATTGAGGTAGAGGCCGACGACGTCGCCGAGCTTCTCGGCGAACTCCGGGTCGCGGCTGACCTTGAAGCTGCGCACCAAGTGCGGCTTGAGGCCGTGCTCGCGCCAGATCCGGCGAACTGTCGAGGCGCTCACCTCGGATGCCTTTGCCATGTCGCGCGTGCTCCACTGCGTGGCGTTGGGCGGCGTCTCTTGCGTCGTGATGCGCACGATGTCGGCGATCTTCTTGGCGCCGATGGACTTCGGCCGACCTCGGCCAGGCGCGTCCTTCTCGATGCCCGCGATGCGCAGCTTGGCGAACCGATTGCGCCAGAGGCCCACGGTCTTCTGGAGCGTGCCCAAGTCTTCGGCGATCTCCTTGTTCTGCGTGCCCTTCGCCGCATGCAGCACGATCCTCGCTCGCAGCACCAGCCGCGCCGGCGTCGATCGTCCTCGCGCGTAGCCCTCGAGGGTCGCGCGCTCTTGGTCCGTCAGTTCGATCGCCACAGCTACTCGCATCGGTTGTCCTCGACAGACTACCGAACGCAGGGCCTCCTACATAATTACCGCTATTTCTCGCGCACTACACTAGCGACATAGCTTCGTAGCAGCACGCTACAACCCACGGATCCTCGCCAATGAACATCGAAGCACTACGTCCATCCAAGGTTGCAGTGCTCGCGGTGCTTGACGCCTCGCAGAAAATGGGCGTTGTTTGGTGCAGGCGGCCGCGCCAAAACTCCATTTGCAACCGGCTGCCAAGGTACTCGATGCGCAGCCAATCGGTACATTTGGCAGCCTCTAGCGTGCGCTGCAGCAAATCTAACGCCACGTCACATCGTTCGAATTCCGCGCGCAGCAAATGGTACGCCCACAGACCCCATAGAGAACGGGCCGCATGGCCTGGCGTCACGGTATCGCTTGTATAATGACCGCGAACTCTTTGAAACAGCCCAACCACTTCCGGGTCCGCGTAACCTCGCAGTTGTGCAATCAGCAACCCGAGGTCAACCGCGGCTTGTGCCTCTGGGAAGCGCTCCGGACCAATGCGTGATCCGGCCCCACCATATTGACCAAGTAGCGATCGCAGTATCGCCTCGGCCTGCGCAAAGGCACCGACGTCGCGAATCGCTCGGTACCCATCACGGACAATTCGCTCTTCATACACTCGGCGCCACACTGCCTCTGGCATGTCGGCGAGACAGCCGTGCCTCGCGGCTTGCACCGCATGCCCGAGATCGCGTCCGTGAGAAGTGAAGAGGACAGCTTCAAAAATGGCTTCGTGAATCTGCTTGGCCGACAACCCCTGCGCGCGCGCTCTTGGCATGAATCGTGTGCGCACAACTGGATGCAAGATGATGCCTGCGGAGTTGAGCGCAATCAGTCCTAATGCCACCAAGCGCGGGAGGAGGTCATCCAGTTGCAAGGCTATGCCCGAGGCCGCGAGCGAAGGCTCAAGGCGCTCCGCCGCATACCTGACAAGCTGCGTCGGAGCCGGACGATCCAACGCCGCAAGGATCGCCAACAAGGCTCGCATTGACGCCGCAATGGCTGGACCGAGCTTTGTCAACATTGCGTCATAGTGCGCCACCACCTCGGCAGCTTGGGATGCGTCTGCGCCCGCAACGCGCAGGCCCTGAGTTTGACACTCTATTTCGGCGACTTTGACATCGCCGCCGGCAACAACACGCGCCATAGTTGAAAACAACCGATGAGCTAACGCGTTTCCGCCTAGAATGTCTGAACTGATGCGTTCAAGTTCCCTTAAGACAATGTTGCGATTTGAAGACGCCCCATAACGAAGCGGCACGGACACTCCGGGTGCATCGGAGGCCATAATGATCGCTGCGCCCTCACGCGCTTCCAGCCCCTTGAGAACCATCTCGTTCACGGGAACCGTGAGTCCTGATAGCCTGGTCCTCACGCAAACAACTACCATTCCCGAGCCTGGACCCGACCCAACTATTGCGGCGATCAGCCCTTTCAACTCTGCTGGCAGCTCCTGGCTTCCGACGTCGAGACAAGCATCGACTCCGTCCAATACGAGGAGCGCGCGAGTTGACGCAAGACAACGACCAACAGCTTCGCACAGCGGCACGAGCTGCTGTGACGGAGAAGGGGCGAGACTTGCCGAAACCAGCTTGCTAAACTCCCAGACAGACCGCACAAACCCGCCAAGGGACCGCGGTTGGTAGCCTGCATTCTCGTAAAATGACCAACCGAACACAGGTCGCGAAGTCCTCGATACGGTCTGCATCAACCAATGATGTAGCAAGGTCGACTTACCTACGCCTGGGACGCCAACGACCTGGAACGCGCCGCCGCCTCGACTCTCCGCGACCGTCAACCGCTCCGCAATCTGTGCCCGCGTTCGGTCGAGCAAGAA
This sequence comes from Planctomycetota bacterium, assembly GCA_016713175.1. GTDB lineage: Bacteria > Planctomycetota > UBA1135 > UBA1135 > UBA2386 > JADJPQ01. The sequence continues at coordinate 648,314 of JADJPQ010000001.1, read as the reverse complement.
CGTTTTTTCATCTATGGCGTCGGCAAGGGCGTTCATCCTATGGATGGGCGGCGCGACGTTGAAACAGGGCACCTGGGAACTCGGGGCGAGCTGCTCAAGGATGGCTACGACCTTCTCGTGCTGACCCTCGCCATACCAGATGGGTCGGACCCCCCAATTGGATAGACGTTGACGTTTGGCGGCAAACGCGGCGTCCGCGGCCGGTCGCTCGGTTATTGCGTAATGGACGACATCGGGGTTCTTCTTAGCTAGCGCGCCGAGGACACTCATGGTCCAGTCATCCATCAATCCACAGCCCAAGAAGAGACACGGCTTCACCATCAGACAACGCTCAAGTAGACTGGGTAGCGCCTGCTTTGGGTCGATTGCGTGCCTGTTGGGCCCATAGGCAACTTGGTATTCCTCGTTCGTTAGGACGCGCCCCGTGCGCTCGGACCAAGTTCCATGGAGCTTGATCAAGAAACGGCGTCCTTTGGACACGGCATCGTGTGCGGTCGACACGTCCCGGGTTCCGTGGACGACGCATGCTAGCGGATTTTGCTTATCGCGGAACGCCTGCTCGACCATGTCATCAAAATTGGTTGTAATAATTGCGCCCGAGGTTATTCTGGTCAGCAGCTCGTGCGTGAAGGATGTCGGGCTCGGACGACCGAATACCCTCCGGATTTCGTCTTCGAAGTGTCTGTGTCCGCATTCCTTGTGGAGAACATCCGCTGCTTCGTCATGGTGGCCGTTGTCGACCAACGCTAGGACTTTCTCCGCGAGGAAAGACGTATCAGCTGCCTGCTTAAGGAATTCTCCCCACAACGGAAACCCAAGGGGCTTTGAGATGCCCGCACCAACGAACGGAGTGATGCCTCCTTCCGCCAACTGCAATGCCAACTGCTCCAGGCGCCAAGCATTATCCGCGGGTTGATCCTCCAGCCTGTCGCTTGCCGTCATGACCTGTTCACGGTAGGGGCGCCCAGCTCAGTTTCAAGCACAGATATACACCTTGGCTCGTTTCAGGCACTCCGCGACTGGCGATAAGCACGACCTTCGATGCTGAGGATGTGGCAGATGATGAGCCCCCGCTTGGCGGCCACACGCCCGAGCGAGCGACGCGGACGGTACGCGACTCGTTGCGCCACGCAAGACCCGCCCGTGCACCAGCGCGCTGACGTCGACGCCTGTACCAGCGGCCTCGCTCTGCTACACTCCCCCCGTCGGCCAGCCTCCAAGGTCCACCTCCAAGCGGCCCGGCAACCCCAGCTTGGATCACGACATGGAACCGGCATCCCCGCCCGTCGAGACTGTCCCCAGCGACCGGCTGTTCTGTTCGCCCACTTAACCCGCGCCTGAACGACGCCGCCGTCCCGCACCTGGCGGTCAGCGCCAGCGTGTTCGACCACGACCGCCGACGCTACGCCGTGGTGCACTTCGTCGGCGGCCCGGACCATGCCTTCGTCGAGTCGTTGTGGCGGAGCGGACTGACCATCCTGCGTGTCCGGGCCGCAACCGGGGCCGCGGCTGTCGACGCCCGCCGTTGAGGTCCTTGCCCTCCCACGGATCCCGCCGTGGCGTCCGTCGCCGTGGCAAGCGCGGAAGAACTGTCCTCGACGATCGACCGGCCGTACTGGCCGATGCGTTGGCGGTCGGGATCGCACCTGCCGATCCGCGAACTGGACGCCGAGGAAGTGAGCTCTCCGGCCTGCTGGCCGCGGCGGATGCCAGGCTGGACCGCAAGCCGGCCGCCGGGCGCGAGCTGTGGATCACCACCGGCGCGATCGACGTGCTGACCAACACGGTGTGGCGCGGCCCGCGCCCGGCCGGCCTGCTCCTCGTGCAGCACCTGTGCGAACGGTTCCGGTGGCAGGCACAACGCGCCGCCGGGTTCGATGGTCGGCGGCTGTTGCCACGCGGCGGCTGAGCGCCGTCACGCGGGGCTGTCGGCCTCGCCGTCGGCGCGCAGTGCCCGAGCCAACGGACACGCCGCCGGATCCACCGCCACGCCTTCCCGGTACCGATCGAGCAGGCGTCGCGACTGTTCCGCCAGTTCACGCCGCATCTCGCGGCGTCGGCCTCGTACCCGCGCGATGGTCAGCGAGTCGTACGACGTCGTCGCATGCCGCAACCACGCGATGACGGCCGCAGCCGCACGCTCCTGCACCGGGATCCGTTCGGTGCGCGCGACGGTGCCGCTGCCGACCGGCGTCGCGTGCGTCGTCACTGCCACCGCCAGCCGTTCGGCCAACGCGGCGTGGACCGGCGCAAAGCGCAGGAAGGCCAGCACCGACTCGTGGAACTCGCCGACGTAGGCCCCCTGTTCGCGCTCGCGTCGCTCCTTGCCGGCCTGCAGCCGGCGTGCGTACGCCGGATCGCTGCGTTCGCTCGCCAATTCGGCGGCGAGCCGCGCGATCCGCTCGGCCGGCGCCCAGACGCCGCGACCGAACACCTTGCGGCCCTTCTTCTCGCTCATCACCCAGTGCGGCCCGTCGGACTTGACGCGCCGGGTCAGCGCCGGATCGCCGGGCGGCAACAGCTCCCAACCTTCGGGCACGCGCAGCGGTCCCTGCGCCGTCCACACCGAGCCAGGACTGAAGCCGGGCATCACGTCGCGGATCCGATCGGGCATCGCCGCAGGTGTAGCCGTCTCCGGCCGCGGCGCAACCGCAGCGCACGCCGCCACCTGCCGTTCAGCCGGTGTCGCCAGCCCGCTCGCGCAACCAGCCCGCCAGCAGCCCGGCCGGCAACGCCGCCAGCGCCACGACCAGCATCAGCACCGCCACCGACTGCAAGCGGCACCGGCACAGGTCCTCGGCGATCACCAGGTAGTCGTTCTTCAGCCCGAGCGAACCATTGCTGGCGTAGTGCGCCCGCGCGGACGGGCTGGTCATCAGGCCGAGGCAGAGTTTCAGATTGGCGACCTGCAGCAGCGCGCCGGCGATCGCGCACGCCAACCGCTCCTGGAACGCGCCGGTATGGCCGCCGGTCCAAAACATGTGGTAGCACCAGGCCGCGAACGCCAGTTCGCCGAGGTGGCCGCCGATGGCGATCGCCACCGGCGCCGCATCGGTGAACGCGAGCAGCGGGCTGCCGACCGCGAACACCGCCAGCGCGACCGCCTGGACCCGCCGGACGCGACGATGCCAGGCGACGGCCAGCAGGACGACCAGGATCGCCCACGGCAGCCACGACCGCAGTTCGCCGACGTGCGACCAGGCGTGCCCCGCCACGCTGATCGCCGGCGACGACGGGCGACCGAGCCAGCAGCCGACGGTCGCATGCCCCATCTCGTGGGGAATCGCGCACAGCACCCAGACGAACGTCGCCGGCACGAACAGGTGCGCCAGCACCGCCGCCGCGAGTCCGGCCAGCAGCCACGGCCACCGCCGTGACGCCGGTTCGTCCGTCATGTCCATGCCCGTCCATCGAACGGGGGTTCGCGGCGAGTTGAAGTCCGCCCGCCGGATTTCCCGGCAGCCTGCGGCCCTGCGCCTGCTCCGCCCAGCGCGCGCGACTCGCCGCCGACGCGACCCGAACGTAGAGTCGCCGCCATGAAGCGACCGTTCCCGCTCGCCGTGCTGGCCACGACCCTGGCCGCGCAGAATCCCGCCACGATCGTCGAATCGACGATCACCACCGACGACCTCGCCGCCACCATCCGCTTCCTCAGCAGCGACCTGCTCGAGGGCCGCGGCGTCGGCACGCGCGGCGACCTGCTCGCTCGCGAGTACATCGCCACCCGGATGCAGGCCGTCGGCCTGCGACCCGGCGGTGCCGAAGGCTCGTGGAACCAGCCGGTGCCGATCGTCGGCATCACCACCGCGGTGACCGCCACGCTCAGCGCCAAGGGCAGCCAGGGTGAACGCAGCTTCGCCGCGCCCGACGAATTCACCGCCGTCGCCGGTTCCGCCGAGGCGGCACCGCGCTGGCAGGACGCCGAGGTCGTGTTCGTCGGCTACGGCATCGACGCGCCCGAGCAGTCGTGGGACGACTTCAAGGACGTCGATGTCCGCGGCAAGGTGCTGCTGGTGATGAACAGCGATCCGGAGAACGACCCGAACCGGTTCGCGGGCCGCACGCGCCTCTACTACGGTCGCTGGAGCTACAAGTTCGAGGAGGCCGCGCGGCGCGGCGCGATCGGTGCCATCGTGATCCACACCGATCCGTCGGCCGGCTACCCGTGGCAGGTCGTGCAGGCCAACCACGGCCGCGAGAACTTCTGGCTGCCGTTCGCCGAGGACCAGCCGACGCTGGCGCTCCGCTCGTGGGCCACCGAGACCGCCAGCCGCCAGCTTTGCGCGCTCGGCGGCCACGACCTCGACGCGCTGCGCGCCGCGGCCAACAAGGACGACTTCCGGCCGGTCGCACTCGGCGTCACCGTCGCGTTGTCCTGCGCGAACACGCTGCGCGAGTTCGAGTCGGGCAACGTGCTCGGCGTGCTGCCCGGAAGCGATCCGGACCTGAAGGACCAGGTCGTCGTCGTCACCGCCCACTTCGACCACCTCGGCATCGGCAAGCCGCGCAACAACGACAGCATCTACAACGGCGCGCTCGACAACGGCACCGGCATCGCCGGCATGCTGGCGATCGCGCGGGCCTGCGCCGCCCTGCCGCGCGCGCCGCGCCGGACCGTGCTGTTCGCCGCTGTCACCGCCGAGGAGTCGGGTCTGCTCGGCTCGCAGTGGTACGCCGAGCACCCGACCTACCCACGCGACCGGCTGGTCGCCAACTACAACATCGACGGCCTGAACATCTGGGGCCCGACCCGCGACGTCGAGTTCATCGGCCACGGCAAGAACAGCCTGACCGACCTGGCGCAGAAGGTCGCAGCGACGCGCGGCCGCCGGCTCGAACCGGACAGCCAGCCGGACCTCGGCCTGTTCTACCGCAGCGACCACTTCAACTTCGCGCGGATCGGCGTGCCTGCCGCCTACTTGAAGGCCGGTGGCGACTTCCTCGACCGCCCGGAGGACCGGCGCCGGATGAAGGCGAGCTACACGACCGTGCACTACCACCAGCCGAGCGACGAGATGGCACCGTGGTGGAACCTGGCCGGCGCGGTCGACGACCTGCAGCTGCTGCTGGAGTGCCTGCTGCAGACCGCCAGCCTCGACCAGCCGCCGGGCTGGACGCCGGGCGACGAGTTCGAGAAGCGCCGGTAGCACGGATCGCCCGGTCGCCGCGCGCGGGGCTTGACGCTTTCCGCGCCATCGCTACTTTTCCATGCAAAGCACCATGGACGTACGCGACGCCATCGACCAGATCTCCGCGATCCGCACGCAGCTCGCGCGGACCGAACGGCTGAAGAGCCTGCGCGCCGTGCCGGTCGCGCTGTCCGGCGCGCTGGCCCTGCTGGCCGCCGGCGCGCAGTCGTTGTGGATCCAGGAGCCGGCGACGGAACCGGTTCGCTACCTGCTGCTGTGGGTCGGCGCGGCCGCGATCAGCGGCCTGGCGGCCAGCATGGAGGTCGCCCGCCGCGCCCACGCCAGCCGGTCCGAACTCGGCGTCGCCAACGTCCGGCTCGCGGTCGAACAGTTCGCGCCGTGCACCGTCGCCGGCGCGATCGTCACCGCGGTGATTGCGCTGCGCCATGCCGAACTGCTGTGGCTGCTGCCCGGGCTGTGGCAGCTGCTGTTCGGGCTGGGCAACCTGGCGGCGCACCGGCTGCTGCCGTCGCCGGCCTTCGCCATCGGCGCGTTCTACCTGATCACCGGCAGCATCTGCCTGCTGCTGGGCGACGGCGCCCTGCAGCCCTGGGCGATGGGCCTGCCGTTCGCCGGCGGCCAGGGCGCCCTCGCCGCGATCCTGTGGTGGCAACAGGAACGCCCGGTCGGCCCGGCAGCCACGGAGCACCTGCGATGACCGAACGACCATCCGATCCCGCCGGCCGCTATGCCTACGAGGGACTCGACCGCGTGATCCACGAGAAGGCGCGACTGGGCATCCTGACGTCGCTGGCCGCGCGTCCCGATGGCATCCTGTTCACCGACCTGAAGGACCTCTGCCAGCTGACCGACGGCAACCTGAGCCGGCATCTGACCGTGCTGCAGGAGAGCGGCTTCGTCGAGATCTGGAAGGGCTTCAAGGGCAAGAAGCCGCAGACGCTGTGCCGGATCACCGATGCCGGTCGCGCGCGCTTCCTCGAGTATGTCGCCGTGCTCGAGTCGGTCGTCGCCGACGCCGTCGACGCCACGCGGGCTGGCAAGGGCCGCCGCAAGCTGCCGGAGGGGTTTTCACCGGCATGACCAGAAATCGCCGCCGGCGTGACATCATGACCATTTACTTTGTATTGCAAAGCTTAGGAGACCGCCGATGATCGTGCTGCGCGCTGCCGAGATGGGCATGTGCTTTGGCGTCCGCGACGCCCTGCACGTGCTCGATCTGCTCCCCGACCCGTCCGACGTGACGATCCACGGCGAACTCGTGCACAACCCCGAGGTGCTCGCCCACCTCGATCACCGCGGTTTCCACCGGCAACCAGAGGACCACCGCCGGATACCCGCCACTCCGGTCGTGCTGGTGACCGCACACGGCATCAGCGAGCGCGAACGCGCGCGCCTGCAGGCCGCCGGCCGGCAGCTGATCGACACCACCTGTCCGCTGGTCGCCAAGGCGCACCGCGCCGCGCAAGACCTCGTCGCCAGCGGGCACCGGGTGATCGTGATCGGCCGCCGCGATCACGTCGAGGTGCGCGGCATCGTCGACGACCTGCCCGACCCGATCGTGGTCGAACGCGCCGGCGACGTGACCACCTGGCCGGAACCACGCCTGGGCGTGCTGTGCCAGACCACGACGCAGGAAGCGCTGGCCGACGACCTGCTGGCCAGGATCCGCGCCGCCAACCCGCACGCCGAGGTGACGTTCGCCGACACCATCTGCAGCCCGACCCGGGCCCGCATCTCGGCGCTCGCCGCCCTGCTGCCGCGGGTCCAGGCGCTGGTGGTCGTCGGTGGCCACAACAGCAACAACACCCGGCAGCTGGTCGCCGCCGGCGAACGTGCCGGCCGTCCCGTGTTCCATGTCGCCAACGCCGAAGAACTCGACATCGGGGCGCTCGCACACTTCGGCATCGTCGGCCTGACCGCAGGCACCTCGACGCTGCCAGCGACGATCGACGCGGTGGAGACGGCTCTGCGCCAAGTCGGCACGACGGAACGACGGCCGCTGAGCGACGCCGGCTGACCCGGTGGACCAGGCCGCCGACCCGCCGACCTACACCTCTTCGAGCGCGAACGGCAGTTCGTATTCCTTGATCAGCGGCTTGCTGCGGCTGCGGGTCTTGACCTCGAGCCGCACCTTGGGCTTGTCGGCGACGACCAGGAAGGTCTTGATGAACTGGTCCTCGTGCACGGCCCACGACTCGTCGGCGAGGTACCACTCCGACTTGCCGGCCTTGCGGGCCTGGTAGGCCCACTTCTCCACCCGCGTCGGCTCGAAACAGAGGATGTAGCCGAGGTAATGGACCTGGATGCCCGGCTTGCCGGCGTTGCCCAGCTCGGTGCACGACTCGACGTGCACGCGCAGCACCGAGCCGTCCTCGAGATCCTTGACTTCGAACGTGTCGATCGGGGTCTTGACGTTGCTCATGGCCAGGTCATCCGGATGCCGGGCGACGCGTGTCCGGGTTTTCTTTCGTTGCCCGTGAATACCGGGAACACGGCGCATCGAGCATCGTCGGATCGCCCCGCTGGCCGCGAGCGCGGCCCCGAAGGCGAGTCCCGGAATAACGCGACTTCTGTGTCGCATTGCCGGCGTGCTCGCGTTTCTGGAAGACCAGAAGAGCCAAGGAGGAGTGAGTCCGTGCGCCTGTTCGCCCGCAGTCCGTCTGCCCCCGCATCGCATGTTCGCGTCGACCGCGTGACCCGCATGTCGATCCTCGCCACGGTCGTGTTGACGGCCGCCCTGACCGCGCAGACCTCGCCAGCCGAGACGCCGCACCTGGAAGCCGCCGCACGCGTCTTCGCCCAACTGTCGGAGAAGGACCAGAAGCAGGTCCTCGCTGCGGTCCAGAGCGCGGTGGCGACCATCGACTCGCCCGCACGCCTCGGTCTGCAACCGTTCATCGAACGTGCGCGCCTTCCCGGCAAGCCGCGCCTGCCGGCCACCACGGCCAAGGGCCAGGGTTCCGAAACTGCCGTCACCCGCACGCAAGGCACCCTGGATGGCGTGCCGTTCCCGGTCGGTGTCGCCTACCAGTTCGGCGTCGGCGCTGTCAGCCCACGCCCCACGCAGAAGGGTAGAGCCGCACGCGCCGCGACCGAGCAGCGCACGGCCGAGCTGAAGAGCCTGCTGCGCGGCCACCCGGCGTTCGCCGACCTAGCACTTGCCGGCCTGCTGCAGACGCTCGACACCGATCGCAGCGTCGACACGTTCGCGCATCTGCTCGAGACCTGGCGCAACGGCGCGGAATCGTTCTACGAAGCGCTCGAACGCACGGCCGGCAGCTCAGAAGGTGTCTTCCACTACGACGCGATGTTCGCCGACTGGCAGAAGAACTGCGTGCCGAAGAACCACCCGGACCGGCGCCGGCTGCAGTCGTCGTCCGACCTGGCCTGTCGCGGCTTCCAGGCCGCGTTCAAGAACTACTGGCGCTACCGCAGCCAGATCGAGGCCCTGGCGGTCACGTTGTTGCTCGACGCCAACGAACCGCTGCCGGACAACCTGCGGCGCTTCGAGGACAAGGCCGGCGACGACTACTCGATGCGCGAGTGCATGGTGCTGCTGCTGGCCGCGCACGGCGGCGACGTGGCGGCGACGGTCGATGCCTGCGTGGCGGCGATGCCGCGCCTGCCGGAGCCCCTGTGGCAGGGGGAACAGGACGGCTTCACCGCGCTGCAGAAGCTGTTCGCGACCGCCATGCCCAAGATGCTCGCTCTGGCTCCGTCGACCGACGCGCTGCTGCAGCGCTGTCGCGGCGACGGCCAGGAACTGCGCCAACGGAGTGCACGGACCGCCTGGGAGGCATTCCAGCGCGCCCTGCCGGGCAAGGCCCTGCAGCAGCTCGGCCAGTTCGCAAAGTCCTGAACGGTCAGCGGCGGTATCCTGCCGGCGTGGCCGACAAGCGCCGCTTCGATCTGTTCGCCGAGTTCGTGCGGCGCGAGTTTCCCGACGCGCACCGCGTGTTCGACATCGCCGGCGGCATGGGCAAGCTGAACCTGGCGCTGACCGATCGCGGGCTCGCCGTGACGACGTTCGACCGGCGCTGGAAGCGCGCCGACGTGCGGTATGCCGAGCGGCTGTTCACGCTGGAAGAGCCGTGCGCCTGCGATCTGGTCGTCGGCATGCACCCGGACGGCGCGACCCGGATCATCGTCGAATACGCGGCGCGCCACGATCTGCCGTTCGCGATCGTGCCGTGCTGTTCGGACAACGGCATGCCCTACAAGCCGTGGGTCCGGCATCTGGCCGAACTCGCGACGCAGCACGGGTTCGACCTGGGCGACACGACGCTGCCGATGCAGGGCCGTGCGCGCGTGCTGCACGGCCGTCGCCGGCGCTGACTACTTGCTCATGCCGGCTTCGACGGCCTTGGCGATCGCAGTTGCCTTCTGCACCGCTTCGTCCTTGTTCGCGGCCTTCAGCGTGACTCCGGCCGCGGCGGTGTATTTGCCGTCCTTCTGCTTGATCGGCACCGTCACGTCGTGCGCGTCACCCTCGGCGAGCACCTGGGTCTCACCGGTCTGCATCGCCTTCAGGTCTTCGGGATCGGACGGCTTGCCGAGCTTGGCCGCGACCGAGCTGGCGACCGCGCAGCACGCGCCGCCCGACGGGGGCACCATGTGCACGGTCAGCCGCGTGACCTCGGGGTGTTGAGCCGCCACCGATTCGACCACCGCCTGGGTCGCCTCGCAGGGCGCCGCCTGAGTGCTCTTGCAGGCGGGGAACATCACGACCGCCAGGAACGCCACCGACATCACGCTGCGCATGGAACCTCTCGTCTGGGTTGGATTATTCGTGGGAAGCGACGGGAGTGCCACCGTACCGCCGGAACGGTGGCGGCGGAACCCGTTTCCGTGGCATGCGCGGAGCCAGATCGACCGGCTCACGGCAATGCCAGAACTGCGCACGTCGCCCCACGTCCACGATCATCGCACCGGCTACGGTAGTGGCGTGGAAACCCACACGACGACACCGACCGCTGTCGAGTCCGATCCAGGGCACGAAGCCTCGAGCCCGCTCGCGCTCCACCGTTCCCACGGTCTGCCCCCACACATCGCGCCGCGCTGGCTGCGGATCTGGCTGCCGCCGCGGTATGCAGCGGAACATCCGCGCCGCTACCCGGTCGTCTACCTGCAGGACGGCCAGAACCTGTTCGACGACGCCGAGGCGTTCGGCGGCACCTCGTGGCGACTCGGCGAGACCGCGACGCGCCTGATCGCCCGCCGCAAGATCGCCCCCTGCATCCTGGTCGGCATCGACAACGTCGGCGCGCATCGCCTCGACGACTACACACCGGTGCCGATGCACGGCCGAGGCGGCCACGCCGACGACTATGGCAGGTTGCTGCTGACGCAGATCAAACCGTTCGTCGACCACCGCTACCGGACGTTGCCGGACGCCGCGCACACTGCGATCGCCGGCGCATCGCTCGGCGGCCTGTGCGCACTGCATCTGGCGCTGCACCACCCGCACGTCTTCGGTCACGCGGCCGCGCTGTCGCCGACGCTGGCCTGGGGCCATGACTGGTTGCCACGGAAGTTGAACCGGCTGCCCGCCCGCCTGCCGGTCCGGATCTGGGTCGATGCCGGCAAACGCGAACCGCCGGAACTGCGCCGGCAGTTGCGGCGGCTCCGCGAATTGCTGCAGGACCGCGGGTGGCGCGTGCATCGGCAGGCGCGCCGCGCCGACCTGCGCTGCCCCGAGATCGCCGGCGGCCGGCACGACGAACGGTCGTGGGGCGACCGGATGCACCGCGTGCTGCAGTTCCTGCTGCCTCCCGAACGGCGGCAGCGACGGCGCTGACGCGTGCGTCAGCGCAACCGGTCGCCGGCCGCCGCCCACGTCGTGTTCACGCGACGATCGCCTGCAGTGCCGAGCGCACGGCGGCTGCATCGTCGAGCACGAACCGGGCCACCGAGGTGCCCGCGCCGACCTTGACCGTCACCGCATCTGCCGGCACCGCCAGGAACATGTCCTCGTCGGTCCGGTCGTCGCCGATCACCAGCACACCAACCGGCATGCCGGCCTCCTGCAGCGCCCGGGCGACGACCTGGCCCTTGTGCACGCCCTGGGGCCGGACCTCGATCACCCGGTTGCCCTCGACCACGGCCACGGCCAGGTTGCCCAGCAGCTCGAGCAGGTGCAGCCGCAGTTCCTTGGCCACGCTGCTCGCGAACGCCGGCTCGACCTGTCGGTAGTGCCACGCGATCGAACGCGACTTGTCCTCGACGAACGACCCCGGGATATGCGCCGCCACCCGTTCGAGCAGCGCGATCACGCGCGGCCGCCAGTCGGGCTCGACGCCGGGCACCGGGGTCCAGGCCGTGCCGCGGGCGGGCCGCGACACCAGCCCGTGTTCGGCGTGCAGCGACAGCGGCAGGTCGCCGAACCAGCGATCGAGGAACTCACGCGGCCGGCCACTGACCACATGCACTTCGAGCCCCGGACAGGCCGCCAGCCGCGCGAGCAGCGCCAGCAGTTCGGGATCGGGCGCGGCGAACTCGGGCCGGGCGGCGAAACCGACCAGCGTGCCGTCGTAGTCCAGGAACACGCAGGTGCGCTGGACCTGCTGCCGGGCCGCCTGCACCGCGGCCACGACGGTAGCGACGCCGCGCCGGGGGCCGACCTGCGGTGGCGGCGCGCGATCGAGTTCGCGCAAGAACGCGGCCACCCAGGCATGCACGTCGGTGCGGGCCAGATAGTCGCGCATCGGCGCCAGCCGGCGGCGCCGTTCGGCCGGCGGCATCGCCAGCGCCTGCTCGATGACGCCCGCGGCCCGGTCGATGTCGTACGGATTGAACTGCAGGGCCTCGACCATCTCGGCCGCGGCACCCGCGAACTCGCTGAGCACTAGCACGCCATCGTCGTCGACACGGGTCGCCACGAACTCCTTCGCCACCAGGTTGAGGCCGTCGCGCAGCGGCGTCACCAGCATCACATCGGCGGCGCGATACAGCGCCGCGACGGCCCGCGCGTCGAGGGCGCGGTTCATGTAGCGGATCGGCGTGAACTCCGGCGTGCCGAACTCGCCGTTGATGCGGCCGACCTGTTCATCGACCGAACGCTTGAACGTCTGGTACTCACTGACCTCGGCCCGCGACGTGACCGCGACCTGCACCAGCTGCACCCGCGGTGCGGCGGGATCCCGGCGCGCCAGCAGCCGGTGGAACGTCAGCAGCCGGCGCAGGATGCCCTTGGTGTAGTCCAGGCGATCGATGCCGAGCACGATCCGGGCCCCGCCGGCAGCCTCGCGCCACGTCTGCGCCTCGGCGATCACCGCCGGGTCGCGCCCCAGCTGGTCGAAGGTCGCGGTGTCGATGCCCATCGGCATCGCCGCCAGCCGCACTTCGCGACTACCGACCTGCAGGCGATCGATCTCGGTCTCCAAGCCGAGCATGCGCAAGGCGGCGGCGGCGAAGTGGCGCAGGTAGCTGAGCGTGTGGAACCCGATCAGGTCGGCCCCGAGCAGGCCCCGCAGCAGGTCGTCGCGCCACGGCAGCACGCGGAACACCTCGGACGACGGGAACGGCACGTGCAGGAAGAAGCCGATCCGGGCCTCCGGCAGCCGTTCACGCAGCAGCGCCGGCAGCAGCATCAGGTGGAAGTCGTGCACCCAGATGCGATCGCCGGGTCGATACTCGGCGATGACCGCCTCGGCGAAGCGTTCGTTGACCTGCCGGTAGACCTCCCAATCGGGGGTCTGCAGCGGCAGGCGATCGATCAGGTAGTGGAACGTCGGCCACAGCACGCCATTGCTGAAGTCGTTGTAGTAGCGCTCGACCTCGTCGCGACTCAGCCGGATCGGCACGAACCGACGGTTGCGCAGGCCGACCTCGGCCGCCGCGCGCGCCGGCTTGGCCAGACCACGCATCGGCCCTGGCCAGCCGAACCACAGGCCTTCACCCTGATCGTGCGGCCCGCGCAGGCCGGTCGCCAGACCGCCCGTGCTCGGCTCGAACACCGCGCCACCCGGTCCCGCCACGACGGTCACCGGCAGCCGGTTCGAAACGATCAACAGCCGCGAAGTGGTCATACCCATGCCCTCACTACGCCGTCGCGGGCAGCCAGCAGGTCACCAATTGTCGATGCCGCGTTGATCAGGCCGACGTGGGTGTAGGCCTGCGGGAAGTTGCCGAGCAGGGCGCCGGTCGCCGGATCGATGTCCTCGGAGAACAGGCCGAGCGGATTCGCGTGCCCGGCCAGGCGATCGAACACGGCGATCGCCTCGTCGAGCCGGCCCGCCAGCGCCAGCGCCTCGGCCCACCAGAACGAACAGATGCTGAACGCCGTCGTAGTCGCGCCGAAATCGTCCTCGTTGCGGTAGCGCAGCATGAAGCCGCGGTCGACCAGCAGCCGTTCGTAGGCGTCGAGAGTGGAAAGGAAGCGCGGATCGCGGGCGTCGATCAGCCCGATCGTCGGCAACAGCAGGTTGGCGGCGTCGGGATGCTGGCCGTCGAGCGCCTGGGTGAAGAAGCCGTGCACGCTCGAATAGCCCCGTGCCAGGATCTCATCGCGTTCACGCGTCGCGATCACCTGCCACGTGTCGGCCAGGTCCGCGCGGCCGAACCGCCGCGCCAGCCGCGCGCCGCGTTCGATCGCCGCCCAGCACATCGCCCGCGAGAACGTGTGGTTCTTCAGGATCGTCCGGTACTCCCAGATGCCCGTGTCGGGCTGCGGCGCCGCCGCGATCGCCTCGGTCACCAGCCGCTCGATCAGTGGCATGTGCTGTTCGGGCTGTTCGTGCACCAGCCGCGGGTCGGCCAGCAGCGATTGCAGCGACAGCAGCAGCTCGCCCATCAGGTCGTTCTGCACCTGCTCGAACGCGGCGTTGCCGATGCGGACGTGGCCGTTGCCGCCGAAGCCGGCGAGATGCGGCAGCATGCTCTCGGTCAGATCGCGCCGACCGTCGAGCCCGTAGACCGGTTGCAACGGGCCGGATTCGGCGACGCTGCGCAGGAAGCGCAGGAACGCCGCCCCTTCGGTCAGATGGCTCAGCCGCCGCAGCGCCTCGACGACGAACGCGGCATCGCGCAGCCAGCAGAAACGGTAGTCCCACGTCCGCTGGGTGCCCATCGCTTCCGGAATGCTGGTCGTGGTCGCGGCGATGATCGCGCCGGTGTCGTGGTGCGCGTGCAGCTTCAGGCACAGCGCCGAACGCAGCACCTCCTCCTGGCGGAACGGCGGCAACGCGCAGGTGCGGGCCCACGCCTGCCAGCCGGCGATCGTCAGCTGCAGGCTCCGTTCGACCGTCGCGAGGCTCGGGCGCTCGGGCCGGGCCGCGAAGCCGAGCACCTGCCAGATCGGTTCGCGCAACACGAACGACTGGCCGGCCAGCACGAAGGGCACCGGCGCGTTCGTCGCCAGCCACAAACGCAGCGGGCCGCCGAGCACCTCGATGCCGATGTCGGTCGGCTGCAGCGACACGGTGGCCCGGCCGTAATCGGGCCGCGGATCGAAGTCGATGCGGATCCGCGGCTGGCCGCGCAGCGGTCGCACCAGACGGATCAGTTCGTACGGCGCCGCGATGTCCAGCCCCGCCGGGATGCGCGGTGCGAAGTCGAGCACCTCCCATTCGGCGTCGCCGTCGCGGAACAGGGTCCGCAACACGTTGGTGTTGCGGATGTACGCCATCGAGCCGGTCAGTTCGCCCGCCGCACCGGCGATGCGCCAGACGCCGCCGCGGTCGGCGTCGAGCAGGCGCGCGAACACCGATGGCGAATCGAACTGCGGCAGACACAGCCACTCGATGGCGCTGGTCGGGGCGACCAGCGCGAGCACGCGGCCGTTGCCGAGAGCGCCGTGATCGAGACGCGGGGGAGCGGGGTCTGGCACCGGATTCCGGCTGCTCGCGCAGCCGCCGTGAGAACTGCACTGGCGGCCCGACCAGCACCGACCTGCCACGCACGCAGGCGTGGCACCCTTGCAGCCGGCCTTGCTAGCCCATCACCGGTCGTCGTGCAACGGTCTGCATCGACGAGTCGTCGCCGATCCCGTGCCCCGGGTTGACGCGACCCCGGCCTGAGCGTTCTGCTGCGCAGCCCGCCGACGGCATGCAACCGCTCACCGAACTTGCCGTGCTGCTCGCACTGGGCGCTGCGGCGCAGCTGCTGGCAGCGCGCCTGCGCCTGCCGGCGATCCTGCCGCTGCTGTGCGTCGGGGTCCTCGCCGGACCGGTCGCTGGCTGGACCGATGTGCGCAGCCTGTTCGGGCGCATGCTGCCGCCGTTCGTGTCGCTGGCCGTGGCGCTGATCCTGTTCGAGGGCGGTCTGACGCTGCGCCTGCGCGAACTGCGCGGCTCCGGCGGCGTGGTCCGCAACCTGGTGACCGTCGGCGCGCTGACGACCTGGGTCCTGATCGCCCTCGCCGCCTGGGCGATCGGCGGCATGCCCGGAGATCTCGCAGCGCTGACCGGCGCGATCCTGGCGCTGACCGGACCGACCGTGGTGATCCCGCTGGTGCAGCACATCCGCCCGGTCGGGCCCGCGGGCCCGATCCTGCGCTGGGAAGGCATCCTGATCGATCCGATCGGCGCGCTGCTGGCACTGCTGGTGTTCGAGGCGATCAGCGCCAGGCACGGCTCCGACGCAGTCGGCATCGCCCTGGCGATCCTGCGCACCTTGCTGCTCGGCGGCGGCGCGGGGGTCGCCGCCGGGCTCGCGCTGGCGTTTGCGATGGCGCGCCACCTGCTGCCCGAACGGCTGTCGGTCCCCATCACCCTGGCGATCGTCGTCGGCACCTACGTGGGCGCGAACGCGCTGCAACCCGAGTCGGGGCTGCTGGCGGTCACGCTGGCCGGCATGGTGCTGGGCAACCGCAAGAACATCGACGTCCAGCGCATCAGTCAGTTCAAGGAGGACCTCGGCACCATCCTGCTGACCCTGCTGTTCGTCGTGCTCGCCGCCAACCTGCCACGCGAACAGATCCTGGGGTTCGGCTGGCGCCATGCCGCCGTCGTCGCCGTGGCGATCGTCGTGGTCCGCCCGATCGCCGTGTTGCTCGCGACGATGCGCTCGCGGTTGCCTTGGCGTGACCGGGCGTTCCTGATGGGCCTCGCGCCCCGCGGCATCGTCGCCGCCGCCGTCAGTTCGGAGTTTGCGCTGCACCTCGAACGCACCGGTCGCACCGACGGTGACCTGGTGACCACGCAGGTGTTCGCGACGATCGCCGGCACGGTGCTGTTCTATGGACTGTTCGCCCCGCGGCTCGCGCGCTGGCTGGGACTGGCCGATCGCCACCGCCGCGGCGTGCTGTTCGTCGGTGCGTCGCCGCTGGTGCGCGATTTCGCCGCGGCGCTGCAGTCCGCCGGCATTCCGAGCGTCCTGGTCGACACCAACCGCGACAACGCGCTGGCGGCCAGGACCGCGGGCCTGCGGGCCTGGCACGGCAGCATCCTGGCCGAACGGTTCCGCGACGAGGTCGACCTCGGCGGCATCGGCAGCGTGGTGGCAATGACGCGCAGCGACGAAGTGAACCTGCTCGCGCTCGAACGGTTGCACGATCTGTTCGAAGGCGACCGCCTGTACCGCTTGGTGCCCGGACAGGAGCCGCAGGGCCGTTTCGGCGCGACCGCGCGCGGCGGTCGCCTGCTGTTCGGTATCGGCGCGACCGCCACCGACCTCGATCAGCGAGCGGCGCAGGGCGCACGGGTGCGCACGACGCGGCTGACCCCACAATTCGGCTGGGCCGAGTATCAGGCGCTGTACGGTTCCGACGCGCTGCCCCTGGCGACGATCGACCCGCAGGGACAACCGCACGTCGTCTGCACGACCAGCCCCTTGGCACCAGGGCAGGGCTGGCTGGTGATCGCGCTGGCGCCGACGGCAAAGCCCGCGGCATCGGCGCCGGCGAACGGCCCGGCGATCGGTGGCGAAACGACCTGACCGCGCGTCCGGCCTCCCGAGCGACTCGGGGTCACGGTCCCAATCGCAGGAATTGCCGCCGTCATGGCAGCGCGCGTCATGGCTGGCCTCAGTTGAGCCAATAGAGCTCGTTGCCGATGGGACCGAAGGATCGGGCTCAACGGCCGATCTGTGGTGATGCCTGGCGTGCTCGCAGTGCCGTCAGGCGTTGCTCGAGCGCGTCGACATGGGGCCACAACCAGTGCGCCGACTTCGGTGCCGGGCGCGGGCCGAGCCGGGCTCGCAGGGTCGCCAGCGTACGTTCCGCCTCGTCGACCATTTCTGCTTGGATCTGGGCGCTGGCAAGCCACTGGTAGCGCGCCGTGTCGGTGCCGTCGTGGTCGCACCACAGTTGGTAGATCGCGGCGGCCTCCCGAGCCAAGGCGGGAGGACACCCGGCTGCGACATCGGCGAAGTCCTTGGCCATGGTCAGGAACCGCTCGTCCCGCTCGCCGAGCACGGTCCGTGCTTCGGCAATGAGCTGTTGCCAGGCCTCCATCTGGTCGAGCCGCACCGTCGGGTTCGCGAGCCCGAAGTTGCGCTCCTCGTGCTGGATCTTGATCCAGCGGCTCGAGACCATGAGTTGCGTCGGCCTCGAGATGGCGCCGATCGGGGCCGTTCGCATCGCGCGTACGGCCTCGCGGACCGAGCGGAATGCCGCGCGCGTCGCACCGTGCATGAGCTGGTCGTTGACCAGGATCAGCACGGCCCCGATGTAGTCGTCGCTGGCGTCGCCGCTGCGTGCGCGCATCATGGCGATGTGGGCAGGGTGCCAGACGTCGAGGATGTGCGCGACACTCTGGTCCCAGGCAACCTTGCCCGCGGCGGCCTCGGCCTGCAGCCGGCGCTTTTCGCGGTCGGCTTCGGCGAACGCCTCCTCGAGCCGGCGCACGCGGTCCTGGCGTGGGATGCCGGCCGGCGGCACGAACGACGCCGGTACGGTCGCACGCGGTCGTGCCAACCACCGCCGCGTCGCCGGCACCGGCGGCAGTTCCTGCAACTCGCGGTCGTTGGCATCGACACCCGCGGCATCGCCGGCTCGCAACCGCGCGTCGCGCTCGAGCAGCAACGACAGCACCGGCTCGGGGTGGGTTGCGCCATGCAGGAACGCCTGCCGTCGCCGCAACGACATGAACAGCGCCGTCGCTCGCGAGAGTTCGCCGGCGGCGGCGATGCAACAGGCCATGGCGCGGTCGCCGCGCAGCGTCCACGGATGGTTGTCGCCAAGTCGCCAGGCAAGTTCGGCGCTGGCCGCGCGGATCGCTGCCGTCGCGGAATCCACCTGCCCGCGCGCGAACAGCACACGCCCTTGCAGCAGGCGAGTCACCGTGTGCGAAGCTCCCGGCGGAGCATCGATCGCCGCCAACAACCGCGCGGCGGCCTCGATCTCGCCGTCGTCGATCAGAAGGTGGGCCGCGATCCACGCGGCCTCGGCGCGGTCCGCGGGATCGGACCATGACGAATCCTGGACGGCCTGGGACAGACAGGTCCAGGCCGTGGCCGGGTCGCCGTCGTGCAGCGCCCGCAGGCCACGCACGAACCCAGCGCTTGCCGATCCCTGCCCTGCATCGTCGCCGAACGGCGTCAGCGGCAGGCCGAGATCGTGGCAGTTGAGCGCCGCTTCGAATGCGGCGCGATCGGCGGTGTCGCGATCCCCCGCCGCGATCAGCAGCTGGCAGGCGATGGCGAGATGCGGCTCTGCCTCGACCAGGTTGCCGGCGCGCCGGAGCAGGCGACCGACCTCTAGTTCCAGGTTCCCGGTGAAGGCGCCGTCAGCCGCGGTGGCCGAACCCGCCCGGGTGTGGACGAGGATTTGACCAGGCTTGCCCGCTGCTGCAGCCTCGCTGGCGAAGTGGACGATCAACGCACGGCCACGCTGGGTGGCCGCCGCAGTGGCCTTCTGGGCCGTTGCCGCAGCGTGCCAGGCAACAACCGCCAACGCGAACAGGACGGCAAGCACGATCGCGGCTGCAGCGGGCCACGGGTTGCTCACGACGGCATGAACGGCCTGTCGCAGGCGCCAGTCGCTGCCGGTTCGGATCGGTTCGCCGGCGCGGATCCGTCGCAGCTCATCGGCGAATGCGGCGGCCGACCCGAAACGGTCCTGCGGCTGCGGCTGCAGCGCCTTGGCGAGGACGATGCGCAGCTCGCTGGGAAGGTCGGCTGGCAGCACGATCCGGTCGCGTCGTTCCTCGCGTCGCCAGGTGGCGCAATCCGCCAGGATCGCCGCGAGCGCGAACACGTCGCTGCGGCGATCGCCACGCCGGCCGCGCAGCACTTCGGGTGCGGCGTAGCGGGCGCTGCCCAATGCGATTTCCGAACGCGTGATCGACGGTCCGTCGAGCAGTTTGGCGGCACCAAAGTCGAGAATCACCGGTGCGCCGGCCACCGTCACCATCAGGTTGCCCGGGTGCAAGTCGGCATGGACGACCCGGGCCTCGTGCACCTCATGCAGTGCGCGCGCAACGGCCTCGAAGTAGCGCAAGGCGGCGATCGGCATCGGGCGGTCGCATTGGGCGACCAGACGGTCGGCCGCGTGATCGGCATGGTCAACGCCCGCGCCGTCGAGCGCCGAACGCAGGGTGACGCCCTCGACGTGACGAACAGCCAGCCACGGCGGACGGTGGTCGAAATCGGCGTCCAGGACCTCGGCCACCGCCGGGTTGCGGAGGCGTGCGATTGCCTGGGCTTCGCGGCGCAACCGCTGGACCGCCTGTTCCGTGGGCAAGCCGATCAGCATCTTGAGGGCGACGATCCGATCGGTACGGGTGTCGCGTGCCTGCCAGACCTCGGCCTGTGCGCCGCGACCCAGGACGCACAGGCGCTCGTAGGACCCGACCAGATCCGAGACCGCGGCTGCCGGCGGACTCGGCGTCCGACCGGTGTGGGCCGCCAGCCAGATGCGCGCAACGGTCTCCTCGTGCCCGACGAAGGCGTCCAGGCATTGCGTCAGGCCGACGGACGGGTCAGCCGCCAACATCTGCTGCAGCGCGCCGAGGATCGTGGACTCGTCGTGTCCGATCATCGGCGCAGCAGCTCCCGTTGCTGGTCGACTTTCGCAGGCTGGCCCATCAACTCGTACAGGACGATCAGGTCGGCACGGACTGCGGCGATCTTCTCGGCTGGACTCCGGCCTTCGATGAAACGGCGCAGGCATTCCTGCAACTCTGCTTCGGCAGCCGGGTAATCGTGGCGGGCCAGCAGGCAGCGGGCGTACTCGTGAATGTCCGCTACTTGAATGCGCTTCAGGCGCAACAAGTATGTCAGGCTGAGCGGCGGGTGGGCGAGTTGCTGCAGGAGCCTGCATGCGCGGTCCAGGTCACCGCGCTGCCTGGCCAGCACAGCGAGGTTTCGAAGCAGATCCGCGACCGACGGATCCCACGGCGGCAGAGTCAGTGCGGCGGCGAGCCAGTCGTCGTGCCGGCTGCCCAGGGCTTCCGCCGTCAACATCGCAGCGCGTTCGAGAACGCACGCGGCGGCGTCGAGCCAATGACGTTCCAGACACGCCCAGCCGAGCGCCGACAGCATCTCGGAAACGAAGCGCTTGCCCAGCCCGTGATTGCCCAAGCGGCGCTCCCAGGCATCGGCTTGCGTGATCATGGCCTCAGCCAGCGCGGGGCCGCCCATCTGGTCGTGCCAACCGAGCCAGTCCAACGCCAGGATGTAGCGGGCTTGCAGCGATGCCGAGCTCATCAGCGCCGAGTGACCATCCAAGAGTTGGAGCGTCGAACCGGTCGCCGATTGCTGCAGACGGAGGGCGTAGGTCTCGATCTGCAGGGAATCATGACGTGCGCACGCCGCTCGCAGCAGTCCGAGCAGACAGTCTGCCCGCACCTTCTGCCGCGCCGGATCGCGTTCGATCTGCTCGATGGCCTGGCGGAACCAGTCGGTCGCTTCCGGGATGGAGTCGGTGTCCAACGGCGGCTCGAACAACGTCTCGAGAACGCGTGGGTCGGCGGGCCCGCACCGCGCGACCAGCGCGCGTGCCGCCCGGGCCCGCAGCCCGGTTGCCACGTCCTTGCCGAGCGCATCGGCATCGTGGACACCATGATCCCTGGCCACGAGCGCCTGCAGGATCGCCACGGCATCGGTGGTCGCGATTGCGTCGGGCCACGACGCGGCGGCAGCCCAGGCGTCGCGCAGCAGCCGGCGGCACAGTTCCGGCTGGACCCCGCGAGCCAGACGGGCGCAGCGCCAGCGAGCCTCCACGACATCCGGGTGGGCGGCGCCGAGCCGCCGGGTGAGCTCGTCGACGATTGCCAGCATGCGCTGGATGGCGGCCTCGTCCGTCACGTTGGCGATGGCCAGGCTCAGGGCCTCGAGGCGCAGTGCCCGCAGGTCGCCATCGGCGGCGGTCGCGGCGCACGTCGCATCGGCAAGCCCGCGCAGAACGACCACCGGAGTCAGTTCCAGCACGCAGTCCGCGCCCAGCCGCAGGAACGCTTCGCGGAACTCGAGCCCGGCGTGCCGGCCGGCGCCGACACGCTGGGAGAGGGTGGTCTCGCGCAACCACAGTGCAGCGCAACGCCCGTGGTTGCGTCGCACGCAGGCGGCCTGCAGTTCCCACGCGCACAACGGCCAGCGCAGGCGGTGCGTCGCCAACGGCGGATCCGCCAGCAATTCGAGCGTGCCCTCGATCAGCCGATCCAACGGCTCCCAGGCGGCATTGCGGTAGAGTTCGCCCGCGATGTCGGCGACGCCGTCGATGACGGCCGCCAGGTCCTCGGTTGCTGCGGGCAGCGATTGGCGCACCTCGGTCGTTCGCTGCAACAGCACGAGTCCGGCCAGGCGCACGGCGCGCAGCCCGGGATCGTCGTCGCTACGCGCCTGCAGTTCGCGCAGTGCGCCGGCAGCGTCACCCGAACACAACAGCAACCGCGCGACCACCAGCGTTCCTCCGGGTGCATCGGCGCTGGCGCGGCGCAACGTGTCGAACGCCGCGGTGGTGGCGCTGCCGCGCGGCCGCACCCACGGGTCCAGCGTGCGCACTGCATCGAGCACGCCGCGCTCGAGCTGGCGCGTTGCGGCGAGCGCGTCCTGGGCGGCAAACGCCTGCCCGGTGGCGATGCCAAGGCCGGCGACCATCGCCAGCAGCCAGGTCGTCACCCATGGGTGCCGCCGGCACCAACGCGCGGCCGCGCGCACCGGGCCGATCGGCCGGGCACGCACCGGCCGATGTTCCAGCAGGCACTGCAGATCGAAGGCGAGGTCGGCACCGCTGGCATAGCGGTCATCGCGTTCTGGCGCCAACGCGCGGCCGAGCACGGCGCGCAGATCGGCGGGCAGGCGGCGCATCAGCATCCATGGCACACCGCGCGTGATCGCTTCCAGGCGCGTCGCCGGTGAGGCGCCCGCGAACGGGCGCGTGCGGGTGAACGCCTCGAACATGGTGACGCCCAACGCGAACACATCGGTGCGCGCGTCGATGTGGCCGTCCGCCCGCAACTGCTCGGGCGCCATGTACGGCAGCGTGCCGAGCAGCGCGTCGGTGAGCGTGATCGTGCCGATGGCATCGACCGGCGCGGCCAGCCCGAAGTCCAGCACGCGCGGATCGCCGTCCGGAGTCACCATCAGGTTGGCGGGCTTCAGGTCGCGATGCACGATGCCGGCGTCGTGCATGGCGTGCATGGCGCGCGCGACCTTGATGAAGAACCGCAGCGAATCGGCACGCTCCGCGGCATTGCGCGGTGCCACCGGGCCACGCACCGCCTGGCCCTCGGGTTCCGCGATCACATCGGCGAGCGTCTTGCCGGGCACGAACTCCATGGCGGCAAACGGGGGCTCGTGATCGACGTCCGCTTCGAACAGGTGGCACAGGAACGGATGGTCGACTTGCACCGCAACCGCCACCTCGCGCCGGAAGCGTGCGCGCCGCGCGGCGTCGGTGCTGCCGGCGAGATCCAGGATCTTGATCGCCGCGAACCTGCCCACTGCCGGATCTCGCGCCAGGTGCACGCGACCCTGACCACCGCGCGCCAGTTCGCCGAGCAGTTCGTAGCGGCCGATCCGGGGCAAGGTCGCGACGCTGCTGACGTGGCCGTCGATCAGGGCGAGATACTCGCGCGCGATCGCCTCGACGTGCCCAGGATAGCGCTGCAGGTAGTGGCGCAACGGGCGCAGGCGCCCGGCTTGCAGGTCGCCCGCGCATTCCCCGAGGAAGTCGCAGAGCGTGAACGGTGTGACGGTTTGGTCCATCGGGCGATGGTCGATCCCGTTCGAAGCGAACGAGCATGCCAGCCCCCAAGGTCGGGAGACTGGTTCGACCATCGCCCGGGCCCCACGGTTCGTCAAGGACCGCTGGCACTCGGCGCACTCGGCGGCGATGCCGTCACGGATCGATGTTGATCCGGACGCCGTTGCTCAGGGTTGCACCGCCGGGAGCCGGGCCGGCCGGGTCCAGCGTCGCCCGACTGCGAGACCAACGTCAAGCCGACCAGTCTCAGCGGGATCGCAATCGATGCGTGCGCGGCCGCGGAAACGGCTCTCTTGGGGGCACACCACCAAGCCAAGAGAACCGTCGCATGCACTCCTTCACCCTGCGTCTGCTTCCCGCCGCCACCCTGTGGGCGTTCGCGGCCAGTCCCTTGGCCGCCCAGGGCCTGCCGTTCCTGTTCACCACCAGCCAGACCGAACAGACCATGTCGGGCAGCGGCGGCACCGTGCTGCAGACGCTGCGGCCCAACGAGGTCGCGCGCGTCGAGTTCACGCCGTGCCCCGTCGTCTCGGCGGAGAAGTGGGGGCCGCGCACCTGCTACCAGACGATGGCCGGTGACGAGGATTGGTCCAACGTCTACTTCAACCCGACCCTGTTCGCGCGCATCGATGCGCTGGTCGACATCATCAGCCCGGTCGGCTTGCCCAACCAACGCACCGTGTACTGGTCGCCCTCGGCGCCGATGGGCAATGCCGTCTCGGCGCTGCCGTTCCGGCCCGGCGACACCGCACGCGTCATCCGGAACGGGACGTTCGACGGCCAGGTCGAGTACTTCCTGCGCGCCGAGCACGTGCAGCAGGCGCTCGGCTTGCCGATCAGTCCGATCGTCGTCGACGTCGACGCGATCGCCGCCGACCCTGGCTACGGCGTGTTCTTGTCGCTCGACGGCACGCATGTCTGCAACCTCGCTTGCGGACCGCAGATCGTGCAGGACGGCGACGTGCTGGTGATCCCGGCGTCGGCGATCACCCCGAGTTGGGACTTCCGCGTGCTCGGGGTCACGCCGAACAGCGCGTCGGTGCTCTACACCGAGGCACAGATCGATGCGATGGTGCTGAACGCGCAGGTCACCGACCGCAACGGCGTCTGCGTGAACACGATCCTCGACCTCGAGGCGCTCGACATCGACTACTCGGGTCCGGTCGTCACCGCGGTCCCGTGCGCGGGCAACATCATCACGGCGCCGACCCTGATCTTCTCGGGCGAGACGCTGACCGGCTGCAGTCTGCTGAGCACCGACCTCGGCGGCAGCATCCTCAACCGCGGCTGCGGCCAGATCGGGCGCTCGTGCGGCGGCGGGCCGACGTTCGGCTTCGAGATGGGGCTGCAGCCACCGAGCACGACGCAGGGCGTGGCCAGCCACGTCAACGCGCTGACGACGACCTGGAGCCACCTGTTCGTGATCGAACCCAAGCAGCATGTGATCCCGGCGTTCACGCCCGTCGTGATCGACGTCAACTCGCCGAGTCCGTTCACCTGGGTGGTCGTGAGCTTCGCACCGTGGTTCCCGGGTTCGGTGGCGCCGTCGACCTCGTTCCCCAACCAGTACTTCCCCGACCTCTACATCACGCCCCCGGTGCTGTGGAGCACGAATACGGGCGCGGGCTTCACCACGATCACGAGCCCGGCGATCCCGTGGTCGTGCCGGTTGGTGTGGCAGGCGGTCAGTCTCGGTTCCGGCATCGATCTCAGCACGCCGGCGACTGTCGACGTGCAGTGAGCCGCGCCGGAACCACACCGGACGCCCGCCCACAGCCGCAGCTTCGATGCGCAACGGTAGATCGGGATGATCGGCGAACGTGCCGATCCAGGCCGCGCGCTCCGACCCAAACCTGGGCGGCAGCCAGGTCGGCGCCACCGGCCGGAACGACCCCGGCGACACGAACCGCGACGACGGTGGCCGCGGCGCCGGTTCCTTCTCGAGGCAGGCCAGGATCAGCCGCTCGATCGCCGGATCCAGGGACGGCAGGTGCTCGAGCGGGGATCGCGGCGGTGTGCTGGTGGGCCTGTTGCCATTCCCCCAGCGTCCTGGCCGTGAACGGAAAGACGCCGGTGAACAGTTCATACAGCACGAGTCCCAGGGCATGGATGTCGCTGGCAGGGCTCGCCGCCCGTCCGCGCAGAGCGGCGTTTTTGCGCTGCCGCGCTGCTCCCGCCGTTGGCGTTGCGTAGCCTCCAGCCCAGATGATCGCCTTCGAGTCTCGCCGCAGAGCCGTGTTGCTGTCGAGTCTGTTCCTCGGTCTGTCCGCTTGCGCCGGTCCGGCGGCACGTAGTGGCCGCGCACCGCTCGACCAGCGCGAGTTGCTCGCCGCGCTGCAGGAGGAGTTCGATCGCCAGGGGCTGCCGGGGGCTAGCTTGGCACTGATCGATCACGGCGAAGTGGTCTTCACCACCGGGCTCGGTTTCGCCAACCTCGAACACCGCGTGCCGGCGACGGCGCAGACGATCTACCAGTCGGGCTCGGCCGGCAAGCAGTTCACCGCCGCGCTGGTGATGCTGCTGGTCCAAGACGGCAAACTCGCGCTCGACGACCACGTCGCCCAGCACCTGCCGGGCACACCGCCGGCATGGCAGGACATCACCGTTCGCCAACTGCTGACGCATACCTCGGGACTCGCCGACCCGTACGAGAACCTCGACCTCACGCGCGACCGGAGCGACGAGGAACTGCTGGCGATCGACGCCCAGATCCCGCTGCTCTTTTCGCCGGGCACCGGCTGGTCGTACAGCAACATGGGTTACCACGTCCTGGGCTTCCTGTGTTCGCACGTCGGCCGACGAACGTGCGCTCGTGCCGCATCGCGCCGCGGGCTACGAACGGGACGAGCACGGTCTCCGGAACCAGAGCTGGGTCGCCCCGAACCTGAACCGCACGGGCGACGGCAGCATCTACCTCAGCGTGCTCGATTTCGCCGCCTGGACGCTGGCCCTGGAACAGGGCACGGTGCTGTCGCCAGCGGCACAGGCCACGATGCGGCGAGCCGCCGGGCTCGCGGACGGCAGCACCAGGCCGTACGGCTTCGGTTGGTCTCTGGAACCCTTCTCCGGTCCGGACGGCCCGCGACCGGCGATCTCGCACGGCGGTGCCTGGCAGGGCTTCACCAGCGACTGGACCTGGCTGGTCGACGACCGGCTGGCCGTCGTGGTGCTCACCAACCAGGCCGGCGCGGATCCCGCCGCGCTGTCGGCCATCGCGCTGCGGCATGCGGTGCGAGCGGCCCCGCCCGACAGGCGCTGACCGCCGCCCGGTGGGGTTCACGTGCAAACGCCGCATCAGCCGAGCACTGACCGGATCAGCGCCACCACCGCGATCGTCGACCAGATCGCCTCCAGCCAGAACGCCTGCCACGTGCGCTTCCGCCAGCAGACCCAGGCCACACCCAGCGCACCGGTCAGGTTCAGCACCTGGTAGGCGACATCGTCGGTGCCGAGCACACCGAAGCTCGACAGCGCGTAGGCGCCGAGGATCGCGAGAGTGCCATACCAACCGGCGATCTCCGCCGGCAGCGAGGAGGGCAGCGGAGCGTTCGCAGACGCGGTGCTCATCCGGGCAACGTAGAGGGCCCGGCTGGCAGTGGAGAAGTCGGCAGAGTCAGGTTTTGGGCGCCCGTCACCTTGGCTGTCCCCCGCCGGCCGCGTCGATGGGAATCACCGCCCGGACCCCGCCCGACGACCGCGGCACCCGCACTACCGCGTTCAGGCTGAAGCCATCCACGTCCGCACACAGCGGGCCTTCACGAACGGCTGCCCGCAACTGCGGCGACCAAGCGGCGCGTCCCATGCCCCCGCACGTTCGCCGAGCCGTCGCCACGGCGGTCACCGGCCGGTTTCGCGCTCTCGCCAACGCCGGTCTTCCGCCCGGGCAGCTTCCGTGTCGCCTGTTTCGCCGAGCAACTCCACCAGCGCTGCATGCAGACCCGGATCTTCGGGCGCCAGGTCGATCGCCCGCAGGAACGCGGTCCTGGCCAGATCGAACTGTCGCAGCCGCCAGTGGCACTGGGCCTGTTCCGCCGCGTACTGGGCGCTGCCGGCATCGAGCGCGGCCGCCGCGTCGGCGGCGGCGAGCGCCCCCTCGAGATCGCCGGCGTTGCGCAGCGCCCGGCTCAGGGTGCCCTGGATCGGTGCGAAGCGGGGCGCCAGCGCGGCGGCGGCTCGCAGATCCGCCACGCCTTCGTCGACCCGGCCGATCGCCAGCAGATGCCGGCCGCGCTTGAACCAGGACCACGGCAGCCGCGGCGCCAGTTCCTGGGACTGCGCCCAAGCGCGCAGGGCCGCGTCGGTGTCCCCTGCCGCCGCGAGGATCTCGCCGTGGGTGTCGTGCAGTTCCGGATCGAGTTCTTCGAGCTCCAGGGCCTCCTCGATCGCCGAACGGGCGGCCGCGAGTTCGCCCAGCTTGCAGTGCACGCGCGCGAGTTCCCCGTGGGCTTCGGCCATGGTGGGCGCCAGTTCTGCGGCGCGGGTCAGCGCCGCCACGGCACCGCGCAGGTCCTGCTGCACGTGCCGGGCTGTCCCCAGATACAGGAAGGCGAGGGCGAGATCCGGCGCGATCACGATCGCGCGCTCGAGCGCGGCGAGGGCGGCCGGCTGATCGTAGCCGGTGAGGTGGTGGCCGGCCGTGGCGAGCACCGGCGCGGAGTCCGGCCACAGCGCGAGCAGCGCCCGCGCGGTCCGCCGCAGCAACTCGACTTCACCGGCCATGGCGGCGGCTTCGGCGAGGCGGAACAAGAACACGACCTGGGCCTGCGGCGCCAGCAGGACCGCCTGCTCCAGGCACGCGATGGCGTGCGGCAATGCGTCGCGGTCGCCGAGGTCGGCGCGCTGCAGCGCCAGGGCACCGCTGACGAAGAAGTCGATCGGCGTTGCCGGGATGTCCGCCAGCGGCGGTTCCAACGCCGGGCTGGATGCGTCCGCCCAGGGGGCCTCGCGCAGGCGGGAGAAGACCGGGTGGCGCCGCTCCACGTCAGCGTGGCGGTCGAGGAACGGACCGATCGCCTCGGGCGTGTCGCCGTTCAACACCAGCAGTGCCGCGCCGAGCACCGCGAGCGCATTGCCGGGATCGACGCGCAGCACGTCGGCGAACGCCGAACCCGCCGCGGCCCGATCGCTGCGATAGAGCAGGAAACCGCGTTGCAGCGCCGCATCGAGGCGTTGCGCCCGCGCTGCCGCTTCACCGCGGGCAACGGCGTCGCGATTGGCCACGTGCACGCCGAGCAGCAGCGACACCAGCGGCAAGAGCACGATCAGCGCGATCACCAGCGCGGCACGGGCCGGGTGCCGCCGGGCCGCGCGCAGCCCGCGCTCGCAGAGTCCCGGCGGTCGCGCGGCGATCGGCTGGTGGTGCAGGGCGTTGCCGAGGTCGTGGGCGAACGCCTGGACCGTCGCGTAGCGCGCCGCCGGCTCGACGGCCATCGCGCAATGACAGACCGTCGCCAGGTCGCGCGGCAGCGTCCGGGCGCCGGCCAGCAGCGGCGTGAACTTCCCGGCCAGGATCCGCTGCCGCGTCGCTTCCGCCGAACCGGTCAGGAACGGGTTCTGCAGCGTCAGCAGTTCATAGAGGGTCACGCCCAGTCCGAACACGTCGGCGGCGACGCCGATGTCGGCCCGACCCTCGACCTGTTCTGGCGCCATGTAGGCCAGCGAGCCCAGCGGCGCGCCGCTGCGCGTCAGCGCGGCATCGCCCGCCGAACGCGCCAGGCCGAAGTCGACGAGCTGCACCCGACCATCCAATGCCAGCATGATGTTGGATGGCTTGAGATCGCGGTGCAGCACGGAGCGCTGGTGCGCGTGGGCCACGGCGGCGGCAGCTTGCAGCACGATCTGGCTGGCGATCTGCCACCACGCCCCCGAGAACGGCAGCGGCGCCGTCACCGGTGCGCCGGCGGCCCGTTCGAGGGCTGCGGTCAGATCACCGATGCCCAGCCGGGATGGCTGCTGCCCGGTCAGTTCGATCAGTACGGCGCCGAGCGAGGCGCCGGCGACATACTCCATCGCGAACCACGGAATCCCGTTGGTTTCGCCGAGGTCGTGCACCGGCACGATGCCCGGGTGCTGCAGGCGCGCGATGGCTTCGGCCTCGCGGCGGAAACGCGCGCGACTGCCGGCGAACGGCAGCAGTTCGGGACGCACCAGCTTGATCGCCACCTGCCGCCGCAATGACATCTGTTCGGCCAGATGGACGACGCCCATCCCGCCGCCGCCGAGCCGCCGCAACAAGCGGTAGTCACCGAGGTGTTCGGGCACCACGCCGTCGTCCGGAGCGAGCATGTCCTGCGCTTGCAGGAAGGTGACGGCGGCGCGCAGCGCGGCGGCGTGCTCGGGATGATCGCGGCAGACGTCGTCCACCACGCCGCTGCCCTCGACCTCCATCCGCAGGACGCACTCCTCGAGCAGAGTGATCAGCGGGTCGGCGTCGGCTGGTTTCTGCGGGCTCACGATCGTTCCTGGCGCCGCGGCATGATAGCGCTCACTCCTGGCGGACCTGCTGCAGCAGCGCCAGCAGCGTCGGGTCGCGCTCGCTGCCTGACAACCGTGCCAGCGCCGCTCGCGCGCTGGCATCGGTGGCACGGCGCGTGCCGAGGGCCGTGATGGCCGCCCGCCGGACTTCGACGTCGGCGTCGCCAGCGGCCCGTTCGGCCAGCAGCTCGCTCGCCCAGCCTTCCTGGCACTCGCCCGCCAGGTCGACGCCATGCCGGCGCACGTCGGCATTGCCGTCCGAACGCACGGTCGCGATCAGCAGTTCGCGTCCCGCCGGCAGCTCCATGCGGCGGACGATCGTCAGCGCGCGCTGGCGCTCGTTCGGGTCCGAGGACGCGAGCAGGCGGCGCGCCACTGGCAGCAGCGCGGCGTCACCGGTGTTGCCGAGCGCTTCGCTCCAGCAGCCGTCGGCGCCGCTCGCCCGCGCCGCCGCTTCGAGCCGCAGCAGTTCCAGCGCCAGGGACTGGCCCTCGGCGGTGCGGGCGCCGGCCGCGGCGAAGGCGCCCAGCGCCAGCATCGCGCTCTGATCCAACGCCGCCAGCTGGGTACGGCCCTGCAGGTTGCGCTGCACGCTCGCCACCAGCGCGGCCGACGGGTGTTCGACCTGGAACATCGACTCGACCGCCACCTGCCGCAGGCCGGCGGGAACCAGGCCGTTCTCGAACACCTGCGCGAGCGCGGCCTGGGCGAGGTCGTGACCGGCCATGCCGAGCGCCGACAACAGGCTCGCGGCCGACGACTCCGGCAGCGCGGCGCCGTGGACGAGCGCGGCGATGCGGGCCGCGAGCGCCGGTTCGCGTTGCACCAGCTTGCCCAGCGCCCAGACCAGTTCCATGTGGTCACGGCCGTGGCCCTGGCCCTGCGCGTGCAGGGCCTGCAGCCGTTGCACGATGGTCGGCAGATCGAGGCCCTGCAGGCGCCGGTCCCAGTCCGCCTGCAGTTGCTGCGTCGCGGTCAGCGAACGCTCGTGTTGCCCGCTCACCGGCGACCAATCCCCGGTCCAGTCGGCCGCGACCGCGACCACCTCGACGCGCTGCCGCTCGAGCGAGGCTTCGATCGCGGTCTGCAGCCGCAGCGAACCATCCACCATGGTCCAGGCGAGGTCCTCGCGCGCCGATCCTGCGGCCAGCCAGCCGTCCGCGAACGAGGCCGTCGTGCTGCCGGCGTGATGCACCCGCGCCTTGGCGATGTCGTCGACGCCATGCGGGGTGAAGACGGTGCGCGTGCGCTCGACGCGGTGGTCGCCGGCGCCCGGCACGCGCCGGTAGCCGAAGCGATGGCTGCCCATCGCGTCCACGGCATCCCGTTCCCATGCATCGGCACTGGCGAGTTCGAATGCGAAGGTGGCGTGCAGCGCCCGCGCCCAGTTGCGTTGCTCCGCGCTCCAGCCGGCGGGGAAGCGCAGCGCCCGTGGCCGGCCGTCCTGGTCCATCCGCACGGTGAAGCCTGCGGCCATGGCGGTCGCCAGCCCCTTCGCCCACGGCATCGTGGCGCCGTCGGCGTCACCGACGACTTCGATGCGCAGGTCCGGCGACACGTGCTCGACGAGCAGTTCGCCATCGCGGCGGTCGAGCACGGTCACGCGCAGGGTGCCGACCGCGTGGCTCGCGAACGGCCTGGCGGCGGCCTGGTCAGGAGCGGTCGGCTGCAGCGCGAGGCTCTGTTGCAGGTCCAGCCGGTAGTGCATCCGGGTGCCGGCGACCGCCGCGTAGCCCCCATGGTCGCTGCGCGTCCGCTCGGGCGACGTCGCCGTCACGTTGTCGCCAGCGCTGGCGGCAGCAACCGCCTGGGGCTGCACGCCGGTGGGCGCGGCGGCGGGCCGATGGTGGGCGAAGGCGGCGATCGCCAGAGCGGCGACCGCGGCGGCGAGGAGCTTGTGGGCGGCGGACATGGGTATTCTCGGTCGTGGTCCCTGGTCGCGGCGATCTCAGCGGAGGAACGGCGCCTGCAGACGGGAGCCCCAGGACTGGTCGACGACGGTGATCTCGCCGTAGATCCAGAACGCCTCGGCGAACACCTTCAGCAACAGGCGGATCGGCGTGAACTCGTAGTTCAGGAACTGGGTCGAGAGACTGCTGCGGAACGCGCCCAGATAGCCGTCGAACTTCTGGCGACCGAGTTGCAGGTCGACCCGGACGCCGGCCTGGAAGCCCGACACGCCGATCGCCGCACTGGCCCACGCGTGGGCGTAGGTCTCGGTCAGGCCGGACAACGCACACGACTGCGTGTTCGCGAAGTCGATGAAGTCCATGTTCATGCGGCCGGTGAACCCGATGTTGCCGCTGACGGTCACCGGCACGAAGGCGACCCAGAAGGTCTGCGACGGGTCCTGCGCGAACAGGTTCAGCGTGTGCGTGAAGACGCGGTTCTGGTTGGCGGCGGCGGTCCCGCTGCGGAACGTGATGCCGAGCCGGCGGTAGGTGTACGACCCCGAGTAGCCGGTGTCGGTGCGCACGGCGGTGACCGCCAGGCGGTGCATCTCGGCGTTCATGCCGAGGAAGTGCAACGGCGCCCAGGCGGCGGTGTCGACGCGGCGTTGGCCGCCGGTGTTCTTGGTGCGGGCCCAGCCGACGAAGTCCAGGCCGAGCGTCGAGTTGCCGAGCTGGTAGACGTCCGTACGGCCGATCTCGCCGACCTGGGCGGCAGCCTCTGGCGCGAGCCCGAGCAGGGTCACGGCGCCGACGAACAGGGAAGTGAGGGAGGTCTGGCGGAAGAGGTTCATGCCTCCTCCAAAGCCCGCGCGGCGCAGGCGCTACAGCCAGGCTCGAGGAAAACCGGTTGCTACATAAGTCACTGATAATGATGCAATTACAACCGATTCCTACTTGCCTCCGGTTGCCAGCACGGCCAGACGGGCGAGCGCACGCGCGAGCAGGACCCGGGAATGCGAGGGCGTGATGCCGAGCAGCGCCGCCACCTCGGCATGTTCGCGTTTTTCGAAGTGGCACCACTGCACGACCTGCCGGTCGCGTTCGGGCAACTGCTGCATGGCGGCGGCGACCTGGGCACTGGCTTCGCGCCGGCTTGCCTCCTGTGACGGGGTCGGTTGCGTCTTGGCGAGGTCGGCGACCGGATCGACACTGCTGCTCACGGGATCCGGCGAAGCCTGCCGCAGCGCATCGCGCCGCTCGGCGCGCCAGAAGCGATGGCGGTTCTGCAGCTTGTGCAACGCCGCCTGGTACAGCCACTGCTCGAACGCTGCGGCGCCGCGATATTCGAGGCGCTCGTCGCGAAGGCGCTCGAGCACCTCGCGACAGACCGACTGGGCGAGATCCTGAGGCGACTCGTGGCGCCGGATCAACGGCCCCGCGTGCTGCGCCAGGTGCCGTTCCAGGCCGGGCAGGAATCGCGCAAGCAACGCGGCGATGGCTGCGGCATCGCCGGTCCCGGCCTGGGTCACGGTCTGTCGCAGGTCGTTGGCCAAGTCAAAGGATCGTAGCCGCTGTCGGGTTCCCCGGCAGGGCGTGGGCGCGGAGCCTCGCGTTGCGCAGCGCCGGAAGGTGCCGGCTGCGGCCTGCG
Source organism: Planctomycetota bacterium (assembly GCA_016713175.1). Lineage (GTDB taxonomy): Bacteria > Planctomycetota > UBA1135 > UBA1135 > UBA2386 > JADJPQ01. Next base: position 615,065 of record JADJPQ010000001.1, on the reverse strand, counting down.
AGCCGCGGTCGGCCCGGCTCCGGTGCTGGCGGCGCGTCAGGCGGACGTTCCTGGCCCGCCCGGGCACGCGGTCGGCGTTGGAAGCCCCAACGGATTGGCGTCGGCAACGCCATGCCGCCCCAACGACGATCATCCCAGCCGATCACGAGGTGCATCGCGCTGCACAGTTCGCCCATCGCGCCCGAGACCACGCCGGCCAAGACCGACATCGGCACGTGGTCCTCCGGCAACGACACCTTCGTGCTGGCGTTCTGAACCCCCGATCGGGAGAAGCTCCAGCGGCGGCGGATTGGAAGTTCGACCTAGGGCGCAATCGGCTTCTGGCACAGACACCAGAACCCCGCCGCCAACCGCTCGACCTGATCTGGCGCAACCCCGCGGAACGCGTCGTTGCCGCCCTTCTGGAACAGCTCCAGCGCCTCACCGAACGTGGTCTGCAGCACCTTCGCCTTGCGCGCCGGATCGTGCGTGGCGTGCACGAACGCCGCCAGCAACAACCCGAGCGCCACCCATGGCTGCTGGTGCTCCCCCACGCCGATGCCGAGCAGCCGCAGCCCCGCGCGTTCGACCGTCACCGTGAGCCCCGACTTCGTCATGTTGAAGAAATGGTCCGGATACGCGTGGTATGGCTGCAAGAACGCCACATCCAGCCGCACGCGGCCGCCCGGCTTCAGCACTCGCACCAGCTCCGTCATGTACTCATCCGGATCGCGCACATGCTCGAGCACCGCCTCGCTGAGGATTGCGTCGAACGTCGCGTCGGCGAACGGCAGGCCGCGACCATCGGTGACCACATCGACCTGGTCATAGGCCGACAGGTCGAGGTGCACGACGTTGTAGAACCCGAGGCTCGGACTGCCGCTGCCCAGATCGAGCACCAGACCATCGCGGTGGCTCTCGATCAGTTCCAGCACCTGCTGGCCATACGTGTTCTGCGACTCCAGCTTGCCCTTTGGCGAGGCGTCGTATCCCTCGGCCGTCGCCAGCACCGGCTTGCCGAGCAAGGCGGGGAACTCGCGGCCGCATGGCCCGCAGGCAAGCCCCGTCGCGACGTCCGTCAGCGGTCCCTTGCACAACGGACACCGCAGCAGCGCGCGCACGCGTGCCTGCTTGGTCGCCCGCAGTTCCCGTTCGGCCGCCGGCGATGGCGTGCGCTGCGGCACGGGCAACGGCCGCGCCGCCGCATCATCGCCGCGCACCGGTTCGCCGAGATGCACCATCTGGGGCGTGCCATCGTGCGCACGGCTCAGCACCGCGAACGTGCCGGACCCAGGCTCGCGGAACACGATCGCCCCCTCGACGCCAAGATCGAGTTCGAGCAAGGCGCGCTCGGGTGACAGCGGCCGCACGAACTTGCGCACCGGCGGCCGGCCCGGCGTCTCGACGACCAGGTTCACGTCCTCGGCGGCGGCGACCTCGACGAGCGCACCCAGTTGCGGCAGGAAGCGCTCGATCTTGCCGCGCAGCGCCGCCGAGGCCTCGCCCGTTCCCGGTCCCAGCGCCGCCAACGTCACACCGCGGAACAGCGCGTAGGCCACCACCGAAGCACCTTGGGGAACGTGGCCGATCGCGGAGACCTCGGCGCCGAGCAGATCGGTCAGGGTGTGCACGGCGGGATCATGCCGCGTCAGCGCTTTCGGATCACGTAGTCCGCCGACAGCCACTCGGGCCCCGCCCGATCCTCCTCGCCGACGTCGACGACCTCGGCCCCCACCGCGCGCACGAGATCGCGCTGCGGTTCGACCAACGTCATGTCGAGGTCCTTGGGCAGGCCACCGACACGGTGATGACTCTCGATCGTCGAGGTCGCGGGGTCAACGATCGACCGCCTGGCTCACCGTGCAGCCATGACCGTGATGCACCAGACACCGGGCCGCCCCGAGTGCTCCTGCAACGCGAACCGCACCGGCAGGAACTGCTCGATCACCTGCGCATTCGTCCGGGTGTGCTGGCTTGGCGCCACGGTGGTGAACGACCCGCTGCCGGCCAGGGCCAGCGGGATCAACAGCTGATCGGCGAGGTGCTCGCCGATCGGCACGTCCGCCGCCAGCAGCGCGCGGGCCTCGGCGACGACCCGACCGGCGACGTCCTCGGCGGCAACGCCGCGTTCGCCGAGCGCGGTCACCACCTCGGTCACCGTGCCGAGTTGCAGCCGCAGCATCACGACGTTGCCCGGGCCGGCCGCCCGCACGGGCTGGACCTGCACCTCGTCGGCGCCGAGGCCCAGTTCGCGCCGCAACACGCTCGCCTCCCGTTCGGCGACATGGTGCGGGATGTCGCTCAGAAGGATGCGCCCGCGCAGCTGCGGCCGCTCGCTGCGTTCGGGCGGTTCGAGCGGTTGCCACGCCGCCGGCGCGATCGCCGCGACGATCTCGCCACCGCCCGCCGGATAGAACCCGTGGCGACGCAACGTCAGCTGCAGCCCGGCGCCCATCCGATGCAGCAGCGGCGCAAACGCCTGCTCGACGAACTCGAACGGCGGCGCCATCGGATTGTGCGTGCCGCCCTCGATGACGACGGTCGATGGCCCTTCGGCCATCAGCAACGCCGGCAACACGGTCTGCAGGACCAGCGTCGTGCTGCCGGCGGTGCCGATCGCGAAGCGATACTGGCCGGCCCGGAGCCGCGACGGCCGGAAGAACAGCCGTTGCGACCCCAGTTCGGCGCCTTCGGTGCGCGCACCGCCGACCTCCGCAGCCGCCAGCACGGCGGTAAGATGCTGTCGCTGCAACCCCGGCTTGCTGCGCCGGGCCCGGATCCGCTCGATCAGGAACGGCTTGCCGGTCACCAGCGACAGTCCGAGCGCCGTGCGCAGCACCTGCCCGCCGCCTTCGCCTTCGGCGCCATCGATGGTCAACATGGTCACCCCTTGACGCAGACGACCTGCTTCAACGTGTGCACGACTTCGACCAGGTCCGCCTGGGCCTGCATCACCGCGTCGATGTCCTTGTAGGCCATCGGCGTCTCGTCGATCACGTCCTTGTCCTTGCGGCACTCGACCCCTGCGGTCGCGGCGATGTGGTCCTCGATCGTGAACTTCCGCGACGCCGCCCCACGCGACATGGCGCGGCCGGCGCCGTGGCTGCACGAATGGAAGCTGTCCGGATTGCCCTTGCCGCGGACGATGTACGAGCGGGCGCCCATCGACCCCGGGATGATCCCGAGTTCGCCGAGACCGGCACGCACCGCGCCCTTGCGGGTCACGAACACCGAGGCGCCGAAGTGGTCCTCGCGCTGCACGTAGTTGTGGTGGCAGTTGACCGCCACCTCGCCGAACGTGAACTTCGGCAGCTCCTTGCCGCGCGCCAGCGATTCGAAGATCGCCGCCATCATCAGCTCGCGGTTGGCCCGGGCGAAGCGCTGCGCCCAGTCGACGGCGAACACGTAGTCGTCGAAGTGCTCGGCGCCCTCGGTGAAGTACGCGAGGTCGCGATCCGGCAGGTTGTAGATGTGCTTCTTCATGTCCTTCTGCGCCAGCTCGATGAAGTGCTGCCCGATGCGGTTGCCGACCCCGCGCGAGCCCGAGTGCAGCATGATCCAGACGCCTTGCGCCTCGTCGATGCACACCTCGATGAAGTGGTTGCCGCCGCCGAGCGTGCCGAGGTGCTCGGCCGTCGAACCGCGGTCGAGCCGGGGGTACTTGCCGATGATCGCCTCGTAGTCGGCCCGCAGCTTCTTCCACGCCGCTTCGGGCCGCGACGGCAGATCGCGCCACGCGCCGCGGTCGCCCTTGCCACCGTGATTGGTGCGGCCGTGCGGCACGCTGCGCTCGATCGTCGAACGGATGCCCTTCAGATCGTCCGGCAGATCGCTCGCGGACAGCGACGTGCGCACCGCCATCATGCCGCAACCGATGTCGACACCGACGGCCGCGGGAATGATCGCGCCGCGGGTCGGGATCACGCTGCCGACGGTGGCGCCGATGCCGAAGTGCACGTCCGGCATCGCCGCGACGTGGCTGTGGATGATCGGCAGGCAGGCGACATTGCGGAGCTGCTGCAGCGCCTCGGTTTCCGCGGGCACACCGCGGATCCAGGCCTTGATCGGGACGCCGTGCGTGTCGAGTTGTTCGTAGGTGGCCATGAGTCGTTCCTCGCAGGATGGGTGGTGCGTTGCGATCTGCAAAGCGACCTTCGTGCCGCCTGGAACACGGCGACCAGAGAATCCATAACCACAAGCCAATTCAATGGTTGGGATCACGAAGCCGGAGACGCTGGAAGCCACGCGTTGCCCACAACGCGCTCATTGGATACTTTGTTATCCCATTGTCTAAATCAGGTCACACAGTCGTCAGCTTCCTCGGCTTCCAGCTCGACCGCGCCAGCGGCGCCGATCGCTGGCAGCACTGGCGCCCGAACGTCGCGATGTGCCAGCACGGCGACCTGCTGGTCCGACGTCTCATCCTGCTGACCGAGCCGCGCTTTTCGAAACTGTTCGAAGCCGTCGCCAGCGACATCGCCACCATCTCGCCGGAAACGACGGTCGAACGCCGAGACCTCCACATCCGCGACGCCTGGGACTTCGAGCAGGTCTTCGACGCGCTGTTCGAACTGACCCGGAACCTCGGCCTCGATCCCGAGGCCGAAGACGTGCTGGTGCACATGACGACCGGCTCGCACGTCGCTCAGATCTGCCTGTTCCTGCTGACCGAGACGCGCCACTTCCCGGCCCGACTGCTGCAGACCGGGCCGCCGCGGCAGGGCAGCGACGAACCGGGCACCTGGCAGATCATCGATCTCGACCTGTCGCGCTTCGACAAGATCGCCCAGCGATTCGCGCAGCAACACCAGCAGGGCCAGTCGCTGCTGAAGTCGGGCATCGCGACGCGGAGCCGTGCGTTCAACGAACTGATCACCCAGGTCGAGACGGTCGCACCGGCGTCGACGGCGCCGATCCTGCTGACGGGCCCGACCGGGGCCGGCAAGTCGCAACTCGCGCGGCGCATCCACGAACTGAAGCAGCAGCGCCACCAGCTCGCCGGCCCGTTCGTCGAGGTCAACTGCGCGACGCTGCGTGGCGACCACGCGCAGTCGGCGCTGTTCGGCCACAAGCGCGGCGCGTTCACCGGCGCGTTGCAGGACCGCGCCGGCCTGCTGCGCACCGCCAACGGCGGCATGCTGTTCCTCGACGAAATCGGCGAACTCGGCGGCGACGAGCAGGCGATGCTGCTGCGCGCGCTCGAGGAGAAGCGCTTCCTGCCGCTCGGTAGCGACCGGGAAGTCGACAGCGACTTCCAACTGGTCGCCGGCACCAACAAGGACCTCGGTGAAGCCGTCGCCGCCGGCCGCTTCCGCGAGGATCTGCTGGCACGGATCAACCTGTGGACGTTCCGCTTGCCCGGCCTGCAGGCCCGCAGCGAAGACATCGAGCCGAACGTCGACCACGAACTCGAGCGCTGGTCCGCACAGGTCGGCCGCCGGGTGCACTTCAACGTGCCGGCTCGGCAGCGCTACCTGGCGTTCGCCACCTCGGCGGCAGCGGCCTGGCGCGGCAACTTCCGCGACCTGAACGCCAGCATCACGCGGCTGTGCACGCTGGCCCCGGGCGGCCGGATCACCGAGGCGCTGGTCGACGCCGAGATCGCGCGCTTGACCGCGGACTGGCAACGCGAACCGACGACGACCGGTGGCGCCACCGAGGACGACGAGGTGCTGCGCGCCGTGATCGGCGACGACCGCGTGGCGGCGCTGGATCGCTTCGATCGGGTGCAACTCGCCGAGGTGCTGCGGACCTGCCGCCGGCACCGTTCGTTGTCGGCGGCCGGACGGGAACTGTTCGCGGTGTCGCGGAACAACCGCGCGAGCACGAACGACGCGGACCGGCTGCGCAAGTACCTGCTGCGCTTTGGCGTCGATCCGGCGATCGCACTCGGCCCCTGACCACCGGGGTCCGGCGTCAGCCCATGCGCGCCGGATCCGGACCGACCTGGGCAGCGATCGGGGCAATCGTGGCGGACAACGCCAGGAGCCGCGGGGACGTAGCGGAGTAGCATGGCGGCCAGGAGACCGCCGCGCTCCGTTGCTTGCGCGACGATCACTGTCGCGTCTTGCCGCGCGCCGCCGCCTGCAACGCCGCCCGCGCCGGCGTCGCGATGCCCGGATCGCCCGCCGCCGCGCATTCCCGCAACCGCACGAGCACGTCGTCACGGCCACCACCGACCCTGCCGAGCGCCGTCAGCGCCTCGCCCGCGACGCGCAGGTCGTCGTCGAACGTCGCGCGCAGCAGCGCCGGAACCGGATCGAACTCACCACTGGCAACCTGGCCGAGCGCCATCGCCGCCGCCAGCCGTTCCTGCGGCGCATCGGCGCGCGCCAGCAGCAGCGCCAACCCGGGCCGCGCTTCGTCGGCATCCGGATCGATCCGCGCCATGGCGATCGCCGCCGCGTCGCGCACCAGGTCGTGGAAATCGGCGGTGAGGCTGCCGACATCGCACCGGGTCACGCGCGGGTGCTTCGGCTCGGCCGCGGTCGACAGCAACGCCGGCCAGGCCGCCTGCGCCGCCGGCCCGAGCGCGCCGAGGCGCCAGGCCGCACGTTCGCGCCGCAGCGGGTCCTCACCCTCCAGTTCCTTGGCCAGTTCCAGCGCCCCACCATCGAGGTCCTCCGCCAGCCGTTGCCGGAAGCGATACCAGCCGCGCATCTTCTCGACCCAGCGCCGGAACTTTTCGGCGCCGCCGGACGCACGCGGATTCGGATTCCGGATCTCGATCGCGGCGGTCGCGGTCAGCAACGCCTTGCGATCGGGCACGCCCGGCGCCAGCACCGCCAGCGTCTCCAGCAATTCGCGATCATCGCGACTGCTGTCGCGCGTCACCGCGGCCAGCAGCGGCGGCACCGCGAGCGGAGCTGCGGGCGCACCGATCAGTCGCAGCGCCCGCAGTGCCCGATCGGTCGGCGCCGCCAGCGGTTCCTCGAACGCGGCGGGAGTCGCCAGGATGGCCAGCAAGTGCGGCAGAGCCGCTTCCCCTGCGCGCACGATCCCCACGAACGCCGCAGCATCGAGTTGCGGTGCCGACAGCACCTGTTCCACGGCTGTCGTTCCGGCCGAGGGCGACGCCTGCGTCGCAACCGGCGCCAGCAAGATCGCCAAGGCAGCCGTGAGACGCAAGGGCGCCCGGATCAGGTGGCACAGGGTCGACGGCACAGCACGACGATAGTGGCAGTGCGACCCCCCGACAACCGGGGCACGGTCCCGCATTCCGCAGGTAAGACAGATCGTCGGGCCGACTCATGGCTGGCATGACCTCGATGTTCGCCACGCTTCCCCTGCTTGCCGCCGTCGGTCTGCTGGCCACGGGACTCGCTCCTTCGACCGCAGCCGCACCGTCCGCAAGCATCCCGCAGGGTGGTTCGCACGCACTCCGCTCGCTGCACGGCGAGCATGGCTTCACCTACGACGGCACCATCCTCGGTGTCGGCCCGATCGCAGCCAGTGGCCCGATCCAGTTCGACGGCCGCGGCAACCTGTCGGCGTCCTATGCCACCAATGTCAACGGCGTGCAGTTCCGCGGCACGTTCGTCGGCACCTACACCGTGAACGCCGATGGCTCCGGTTCGGTCACGCTGCAACTGCCGCGACTGGGTCTGCAAGCGCATGGCGAGTTCGTGCTGGTCGACAACGGCAAGGGCACGTTCTTCTCGTGCACCGACGCGGGCTTCTCGATCACCGGCCAGACGCGTCGGATGTAGCAGGACGCACCGCTCGACGTCCGGCTCAGGCCGCGAACACCTCGACCTCGGTGGCCTTCAACGCCACCCAGACCGTGCCGCCGATGCCGAGCTGCAACTCCGCCACCGCCAACGGCGTGACCTCGGCGACCAGCCACGGTTCACCGCGCAAACGCACGCGCACGCGATCGCCGGCCACCTCGAGAGCCTCGATGGCCGCCGGCCAGACATTGCGCGGCGTGCCGTCGGGACGCGAACGGTACAGCGCAATCGCGCGCGGATGCACCGTCGCCAGCACGTTCCCCTCGGGCGCCTGCGAGACGATCAACGTACCGCCACCATCGACCTGCAACCTGCCGCCGCGGCAAATGCCGCGCAGGAAGTTGAGGCCGACGAGGTCGGCGACGTATCGCGAGCGCGGGCGGCTGCAGATCTCGGCGATGCTGCCGGCCTGCACGACGCGACCGGCCTCGACCACGGCGATGCGATCGGCCAGCGCGAACGCGTCGACGGCGTCATGCGTGACCAGCAGACGCGGTCCGGCAAAGGCATCGAGGTGCGCGCGCAGATCGCGGCGCAAGCGGAGGCGCGTCGACGCATCGACCGCGGCGAGCGGCTCGTCCAGCAACAACAACCGCGGCGACGCGGCCAGGGCGCGGGCCAATGCCACACGTTGCGCCTGGCCGCCCGACAGTGATCCCGGCAGGGCGGCGCCATGCTCGGCGAGGCCGACCCGTCGCAGCCACTCGTCCGCGGTCGCGCGTGCGACCGCTCGCCCGACGCCGCGGGCGCGCAGACCGTAGGCCACGTTGTCGATTGCCGCCAGGTGCGGAAACAGCAGCAGATCCTGGAACATCATGCCGGCACGGCGGGCCTCCGGTGGCACGAACGGTCCACCGGCGCCGCCGTCGAGCACCTCGTCGGCGAGCGCGATACGACCGCGCTCGAGCGGCAACAGCCCGGCCACCGCCAGCAGCAACGACGATTTGCCGGCGCCGTTGGGTCCGACGATCGCGACCGTCTCCCGGGCGCCGACCTCGAGTTCGATCGCGAGTTGCAGCGGGCCCCGGCGGACCTGGACGTCGAGCCGCAGACTCATCGCGCCACCAGCCAGCGCTGCCGCAGCGACACCAGCACGACCACCGACACCGCCGACAGGATCAGGCTCAGCACGATCGCCAGTTCGGGATCGGTCTCCATCGCCACACCACAGGCCAGCGGCATCGTCCGCGTGCTGCCGGCCAGGTTGCCGGCGAACGTCTGCGTGGCGCAGAACTCGCCGAGCGCGCGGGCCCAGCACAGCAAGGCGCCGGCCTGTACCGACGGCAGGATCATCGGCAGCGTGACGGTCAGGAAGCGGCGCGTCGGCCCCGCTCCCAGCGTCGCTGCGGCGGCCAGATGTCGGCGATCGAACGCCCGCAACCCGGCTTCCACCGCGAGCACGAAGAACGGCATGCCCATGTAGGTCGCCGCCAGCGTCGCGCCGGCGGTCGAGAACGGCAACGAGACGCCGAAGGCGCGATCGAGCCAAGTGCCGACCACGCCGGCGCGGCCGAACGCGAGCAGCAGTGCGATACCGCCGACGACCGGTGGCAGCACGATCGGCAACATCACGACGACCCGGGCCACCGTACGCAGCGGCGAGTGGCCGTTCGCCAGCCAGACAGCCAGTGGCAGCCCCGACAGCAACGCGCAGCCGAGCGCGCCGAATGAGGCGAGCAGCGACAACCACATCGCCTCGTGCACGACCGGCGAGGCCAGTTGTTCGGGCAGCCGCGCCCACGGCGTACGCAGCGCGATGCCGAGCACCGGCATCAGGAACAACAGCACCGCGGCGGCGGCGGGCACGCCGACCAGCCACGACCGCGATGTCAGGACCCGGCGACTCATGGCGGTGCGAAGCCGAATCGACCGAGGATCCGCTGCCCTTCGGGCGAACGGACGAACGCGACGAACGCGGCGGCGGCGGCGGCGTTGGGGGCGGACTTGCAGACGACGATCGGATACTCGGCGATCACCGGTCGCGCTTCGGTGATCGCCACCGCGCCGAGGCCGGCGGCGGCGACATCGGTGGCATAGACGATGCCGGCATCCAGTTCGCCGAGTCGGATCTTGGCGACCAGCGCGTTGACGCTTGGCTCATCGGAGCGCGAATGCACGACGAGCCCTGCCGCCGTGAGCACCTGCCGCGCATAGCGCCCCGCCGGCACGTCCGGACCGCACAGCGCGATCGCAAGGTCAGCGCGGACCAGATCGGCGAGGCCGGAGACTCCGCGCGGATTGCCGGCAGCGACCGCGATCGCCAGCCGGTTGCGGGCGAACACCTGCGGCGCACCGGCGGCGTGGCCGGCAGCGACCACCCGTTGCATCTGGATCGGGTCAGCCGCGGCGAACACGTCGGCCGGCGCACCGGTCTCGATCTGCAGTGCCAGCTGCGGCGTGCCGGCGAGGTTGCACTGCACGTCGATGCCGGCATGGCGGCTCTCGAACGCCGATTCGATTTCGGCAAACGGCGCCGTCAGCGACGCGGCGGCGAACACCAGCAGCCGATCGGCCGGAGCGGCAGATCGGCCGCACGCAGCGGTGCCGAGAACCAGCCAGCCGAGGAACGCTCCCCGGTGCACCAGGGCACGGGCGTTCATGTCGGTTCCTGACGCGCCGCGGGCGCGACGTCGGTGGCCAGTTCGACCACGACATTGGTTGCCTTCACGACGGCGTGGGCGAGCACACCCGGCACCAGCCCGAGCGCATCGACGGATTCGCGCGTCAACAGCGACACGACGCGAAAGGGACCGCAGCGCAGTTCGACCTGCGCCGCGACCCGGTCCTTGACGACCCGCGTGACGATGCCGAACAACCGGTTGCGCGCCGAGGACACCTGTTCGCCGAACGTCTCCGGTTCCAGCGTCGCCGCCAGCCTGGCCAGCGACGCGCCGTCGACCAGGCGCTGCTGACCCCGGGTCCGCGGCCCTTTCAGCCGGCCGCTGTCGGCGAGGCGTCGGACCGTGTCGACGCTGACCCCGAGCACGCGGGCCGCCTGACCGAGTCGATAGTTCGGCATCCCGGAGTTGTCGCATGCGGCCGCGGATGCCGCAACCGGGTGCGAGGTTTCCTGCGTGCTTTGCTGGCCATGGCACGATTTCTCGCCTTGTAACCGAGCACTTCGACGAGCGCCGACGAACCACCGACCGCGCCGTGACGACCTGACGGCGCGGTGAACGGCGAGCAACTCAGCGCTGCACGATCTTGCCGAGCGCAGTGAGCCAGGCAAGCACCTCCGAACGGGTCGGGTGCGCGCGCCGCAACGGCTGCACCAGTTCGAGCAGCGCCGTCTTCTCGCGACTGGCATCGGCCCAAGCCGAGGTCGCCAGAGCCTGTTCGAGTTTCTGCTCGAACAGACGCAACAGCGCCTCGTCGGCCGGCTCGACGCCATCGCGACGCGCGGCGACGCCGCCACCGCCGGCCAGGAACAGCTCGTAGCCGAACAACAACACGGCCTGCGCCAGATTCAGCGACGACTGTTCGACGGTGGTCGGGATCGTCGCGACGTCGTGGCAGCGCAGCAGTTCGAGATTGCCCAGGCCGTTGTTCTCGTCACCGAACAACAACGTCGGGGCGCCGCGGGTGCCGGCCTCGACCGCCAATTCGCGCGGCGTCAGCACGCGTTGGCCCGGCCGCGCGCGGTCGGTCGTGCCGACCAGCCAGGTGGCATCGGCGATCGCTTCGTCGAGCGTGGCGACCTGACGGACGTTGCGCAACACGTCATCGGCCTTGACCGCCATCCGCCAGGCGTCGGCCCACGACCCGATCTCCGAGGCCACCATCGTCAGGCGTGACAACCCGAAGTTCTTCATCGCCCGCGCGACGCTGCCAAGGTTCAGCGCCCGGCGCGGGCGGATCAGCACGACATGGGTCAGCACGGGCATCGGCGCGATCGTCGAACGCCCGCTCCGACGCCGCAAGCGCCGCAACCGCGGGACCGACGTCGGGCGGCGAACGCCCGCTCGTCCCCGCGGCAGGCCAGGTCCTGTCCGACACCCGATGCGACGCCACCGTTCGCTTCGGCGCAAGCGCTTGTGACATCGGCGGCGAGGGTTACAACCGTCGGCATGTCCGCGCTCGACAACCTGCTAGCCAACAATCGGAAGTGGGCCGAGGACATCCGGTCGAAGGACCCGGAGTTCTTCCGCAAACTGGAGGCCGTGCAACGCCCGGACTACCTGTGGATCGGCTGCTCGGATTCGCGCGTGCCAGCCAACCAGATCACGGGTCTGTTGCCCGGTGAGGTGTTCGTGCACCGCAACGTCGCCAACGTCGTGGTGCACACCGACCTGAACTGCCTGTCGGTGATCCAGTTCGCGGTCGAGGTCTTGCGCGTGCGGCACGTCCTGGTGGTCGGCCACTATGGCTGCGGCGGCGTGTCGGCTGCCATGCAACCGCGACGCCTCGGGCTGATCGACAATTGGCTGCGGCACATCCAGGACGTCCGGGCCAAGCATGCGGCGGTGCTCGAGCGCTGCCCGGAAGAACGGCGCATCGACCGGCTTTGCGAACTGAACGTCATCGAGCAGGTCGCCAACGTCTGCGGCACGACGATCGTTCAGGAAGCCTGGAACGGCGGCGCCGATCTGACGGTGCATGGCTGGGTGTATGGACTCGGCGACGGGCTGATCCGCGATCTCGGCGTCAGCGCCGGCAACAACGACGAGCAGGCGGCTCGGCACCGGCTGGCGTTGCAGGCGATGAACGAGCCGGCGGCGCAGCAGCCGTAAGTCATCGACGGTGGCCGCGTAAGCGCCGGCACACCGCGCGCAAGGAAGTTCGCGACCACTCGAACCGACGCGGTTCAGCGGCAGGCGGCGAGATCGGCTACCATCCCCGCCCCGATGCCGAGCCCTTGCAGCCCCCCACTTGTCAGCGCCTTGCTGCCGACGACGCTGGCCGAGTGTCGCGCCCGCGGTTGGCATGAGGTCGATGTCGTGTTCGTCTCCGGCGACGCGTATGTCGACCACCCGTCGTTCGCGATGGCGCTGCTCGGGCGCGTGCTCGCCGCCGAAGGCTTCCGGGTCGCGATCCTGCCGCAACCAGCCTGGCAGAACGCCGACGCCTTCCGGCAGTTCGGTCGCCCGCGGCTCTGCTTCGCGGTCAGCGCCGGCAACATGGACTCGATGATCAACCACTACACGGCGAACAAGAAGCGGCGCAACGACGACGCCTATTCGCCGGGTGGCCGGATCGAGCTGCGCCCCGACCGCGCCACCAACGTCTACGCGCAGCGCTGCCGCGAGGCGTTCCCCGGCGTGCCGGTGATCGCCGGCGGTGTCGAAGCGTCGCTGCGCCGCATCGCCCATTTCGACTACTGGTCGGAGACGGTCAAGCCGTCGATCCTGGTCACCTCGAAAGCCGATCTGGTCGGGTTCGGCATGGGCGAACGGGTGATCGTCGAGATCTGCCGGCGCCTGGCGGCCGGCCGGTCGATCGCCGAGTGTCGCGATCTGCGCGGCGTCGCCTATCTGCTGGGCGGCAAGGAACCGCTGCCCGATCACGAGTGGCACGACGCCGCCGGCGACAACCGCACCGTCGAGCTGCCGGCGTTCGAACGGGTGAGCGCCGACCACGTTGCCTTCGCGACGGCAACCCGTCTGCTGCATCACGAGACCAACCCGCAGAACGGCCGCCGGCTGGTGCAGCAGCACGGCGACCGGCTGCTGGTCGTCAATCCGCCGGCGCTGGCCCTCGACGAAGCCGCGATGGACCGGGTCTACGATCTGCCGTTCACCCGCAAGCCGCACCCGCGCTACACCGAACCGATCCCGGCGCACACGATGATCAAGGACTCGGTGACGACGATGCGCGGCTGCTTCGGCGGTTGCACGTTCTGTTCGATCACGATGCACCAGGGTCGCGCAATCCAGAGCCGCAGTCCGGCGTCGATCCTGCGCGAAGTGCAGGCGATGACGCGCGATCCCGACTTCAAGGGCCACATCAGCGACGTCGGCGGACCGACGGCGAACATGTACCAGATGCGGTGCTCGCGCCCCGACGTCGAGGCGAAGTGCCGGCGGCTGTCGTGCATCCACCCGACCGTGTGCAAGCTGCTCGGCGTCGACCATCGCCCGACGCGCAACCTGCTGCGGCAGGTCCGCGAGACCAAGGGCGTGCAGTCGGTCCGCGTCGCCAGCGGCATCCGGATGGACCTCGCCCGGCTCGATGACGGCTACCTCGAGGACATGGCGCGGCATCACGTCGGGGGTCAGTTGAAGGTCGCGCCCGAACACACCAGCGGCAGGGTGCTCGACTTGATGAAGAAGCCGGCGGTATCGACGTTCGACGAGTTCGCCGCGAAGTTCCAGGAGGCCAGCGCGCGCGCCGGCAAGGAACAGTACCTGGTGCCGTACTTCATCGCTTCGCACCCGGGTTCGGGCGTCGACGAGATGATCGAACTGGCGGTGTTCCTGAAGCAACGCGGCTACCGGCCGCGGCAGGTGCAGGACTTCATCCCGGCGCCAATGGACATCGCGACGTGCATGTATTGGACCGGTCTCGATCCGATGACGATGCAGCCGGTGGCGACCGTCAAGAAGCTGAAGGACCGCGAAGTGCAGCGCGCGCTGATGCAGTACTTCAAGCCGGAGAACTGGTTCGTCGTCCGCAAGGCGCTGCTCGATGCCGGCCGCAAGGATCTGATCGGCGACGGGCCACTTTGCCTGATCCCGGCCAATCCACCGAAGGCCGCGGTACAGGCCAGGCGTCAGGAAGCGCGCGGTGGCCGCCGGGGCGACCCGACCTTCGTGCACGCCAAGGATGCGGGGGTCCGCAGCCGCGGCGGGCTGCCGTGCTCGCCGCCGGACGACGACGACGACTGAGCCAGCCGCCGACGCCTTCGCGGCACGACCGCAGCGGCGATCAGGGCGTCAGCGTCAGTGGCACCGCGTTGCTGGCCAACACGAACTGCAGCGTCGTGGCATCGTGGATCAGGTAGGCGTGGTGCGCGACCATGCCGACCAACGCCGCCGGGATGGCCGGCGCGATCAGGGTGGCGGCACCGCCACCGTTGCCATCCAACAACCCCAGGCTGTTCTGGAACCACGCGGAGTTGATGCCGCCGACCGTCGCATCGAACCAGAAGTCCAGGTTCAACGGCAAGGTGACGCCACCGAACAGCTGGCCCGGTGACGTTCCCGACAGGCTGCCGAGCACGACGTACCACCGCCCGGCGTGGGCCGCGCCCGCTCGCAACGTGAACTGCACCGCGCCGCCGGTGGCCGCCGACAAGCGGTCGCGATCCGCCGACAGCGGATCACACTCGTCCGGCACGCCGTTGCCGTCGAAGTCGCGCGACGTGCCGTTCGCCAGGTCGCAGACATCGAGCACCCCGTTGCCGTTGCAATCGGGCAGCGTGCCGGTGGCGATCTCGCACCAGTCGGTCGCGCCGTTGCCGTTGCAGTCGGCGGCGGAGCCATGGCGGATCCGGAGCACGCGCCCGCCGCCCTGCGTCGGCGAACTGGCGTTCAGATCGCGATAGAACTCGGTGAAGTACAGGCCATCGGGACCGGCGGCGAGGCCGATGCACGAGCCGCGCCCGTCGCCGACATACTCGACGAACGGCACCGGCCCCAGCACCCGATTGCCGGCCGCGTCGAGCACCCATTCGGTGATCCGCTTGCCGGTACCCTGCTGACCTTCGGCCCAGGTCGGCCCCGACTCGGTGACGAACGCGTGGTCCATCTTGTCGACGGGGAAGCCGCTGCCCCCGAACGTCTGCGGTTGCACGAACGCGAGGTTCACCGGCCCCGTGGCCGGGTTCCAGTTGTGCAGCGCGAACGCGGACATGTTGGCGTCGGAGCCGGCCCACAAGTAGTCGCGTCCCTGCACCAGCCTGGCGAAGCGATCGACGGCCGGGCCGTTCTCGACCATGTAGCGCGAATTGTCGGCCGCGCGCCAGGCGCCGCCGAATGGATTGCGCACGCCCAATGCGAAGATGTAGTCGCGCGCATTGCGCGTGCCACCGTTGTAGTACGGATTGCTCGGCACCGGCGAGCCGTCGAGATTCAGGCGCAGGATCTTGCCGCGATACGATGACAGCGAACGCGCGGTCGACGAGGTGAAGCCATCTCCCATGTGCACGTACAGGTGGCCACCGACGATCTCCAGATTGGAGATCTGATGCGACTGGCCCTGCGTTTCACCGACCATGTCGAGGATCACGGTGCGTGACGACGACGTGCGACCGCCATCGGCGCTGGTCAGTCGGACGACGCGCGGGTAGTTGCCACTGCCGCCATTCCACAGCATCGCCGCAAACACATCGCCGGTGATCGGATCGGCGGCGATGCCGGTCAGGCCTTGTTCACCGCTGCCCGGAAACTGGCCCGACGGCGTGTAATTGAGCAACCCCGTGGCATAGGTCAGCACCGTGCCATCATTGGTGACGGTCTTGATCTGGCCGTACAGCTCGGTCACGTAGAACTTCGGGTCACTCGGTGCCGAACCCGCATTCGGCTTGAATGCGAGATTGATCGGCATCGTCAGACCATCGGCCGCGATGTCGATCGAATACCCCGGCTGGCGAACGACGTACGGCGGCACCAGGTTGCGGGCCGGCGTCGCGAATGTCGGCGTCGTCTGGGTCGCATGGCCCACGTAGGTCGCGCCCTCGCGATTGACCCACCACGTCGCCGATTGACCCGTGTTCAGCGCCACCGCAGGCAGCAGGATGGTCACGGTCTCGCACCCGGCGTGTTCTGCAAACGCCAATTCGGTCGGCGGCAGCAGCAACGCCCCCAGTCCTGCCGTCAGCACGATCCTGACCGGCGCATGCTGCGCGAGTGCCGGCGGATTGGTGACCACATTGCCCGTCGCGGCGGTGCCGTCGACCTGCAGCAGCAACTGCCCGGCGTCGGTCGCCAGCGTCATCGATGCCGGCACCGTGCCAGCGGGCAGCTCCACCGCGACACCGGCAGCATCGGTCCAGCGTGGCATCGGCGCCGCCGCGACGTCGTCGATCTGCAGCGGCTGGATCTGGGTCAGCGGCGCCGTCGTGAAGTTCCGGGTCGCCCAGGCACTCCATTGCGTGCCCGGATCACCGCTGTCATCCATGTGCCGAACGCGGAGCTGATACTGCGTGCCGCCGAACAACCGCGTCCAGCCGGCATGCGACGCGACGAACAGGCCATCGCCGAGGTGGGCATGCAGTTTCTCGGGCCCGGTCAAGCCGGTCGCGTGCCAGACCCGCGCCGACGGCGACACCGTCCAGACCTCCCAATCAGTGGCGGCATGACCGTCGCCCGGATCAGGGTCCTGGAAGGCGCCCGTCTCCATGTGCAGGTCGTACGGATTGATCACCGTCGACGGTTGCGGCTCGGTGATCAAGGGCGTCGCCGGTGGCTGGTTCTGCGCGACCAGCGACGACACCACGAAGGAACAGGAGACCAACAGGCCTGGCAATCGGTTCATGCGGGAAGGATGGGGCGGTCCCGAGGCCATCATGCCGGCCGCACCCGGGCACGGAAACGAGGCTTGTCCCAAGTTCGGCACACGGCATTCGCCGCAGCCAGAAGTTAGATTGCCGGTGTCCCCGTCGCCTCGCGATGGGCAAGCAACGACGCCAATGCAAGCATCGCGCTCCTTCGGTCTCCTGGCCGCTCTGATCATCCTGGCCGGCACAGCAGTGTGGTTCCTTTGGTCGGGTGGCACCGCTGAAGTCGCTCCGACCACCACCCCGACGGCGACAGTCGACACACCCACAGGGCGCGCTGAACACGCAACCGCAGAGACGCCAGGCCAGCCAGAGGCGACGACGCAGGATCGCAGCGTCGCTGCCGTGCAGCCGGGGGCAACCATGGCCGCGGCGGCAACACGCGGCGGCTTCCAGGGTGTCGTACACGACGAATCCGGTCAGCCGGTGGCGGGCGCCAAGGTGACGTGCACGGCCAACCCCGATTTCCGGGGCGACACTCCCGACGAGTTGTTCCGCTCCCTGGGTGGCGGCCTCGATCCGGAAGCGCTGCGCAAACGCTTCGCCGAACTGACACGGAACGAGGCCACGACGACCACCGACCCGCAAGGGCGGTTCGCGATCACGCCGGACGGCACCGCCGCGAACGCGCGCTTGCGGGTTCGCCAGCGCGGTTTCACCTTGTTGGACCGGAACCTGCCGCGGCCCGCCGACAGCACCCAGGATCTGGGGGTGCTCGTGCTGACCCGCGGCGCCATCGTCGGCGGTCGCGTGGTCACCCAGAACGGCAGCCCGATCGCCGATGCTTCGGTTGCACCTATCCGGTCGGAACGGGGCGGCGCCGGCGACGGTCGCCCGGCGGTGTTCGGCGGTCGCGACTTCGGCGACCTGCAGTTCCCCGGGCAGGATCTGTGGGAACAGTTCAGTGGCGCCTTCGTGCACACCGATGCCGACGGCCGTTTCGAACTGCCGCATCTGGCAGCCGGCGCGTGGACGCTGCGCGCCCGCCACCCACGCCATCCGAACGCGCGCAGCAGCGAATTGACGCTGGTCGGCGACCAAGCGCCCGTCGAAGTCACGATCACGATGGCACCCGGGGCCACGATCCGAGGCCGCGTGGTGGAGGGTCCTGCCGATCTGACGCAGTTGCAGGTGAACGCCGCACAGCGGCGCAACGACACGCCGCAGGAAGGCAACGAGCGCGTGGACTGGATCCGCCAGATGGGCGACCTCGCCGCCGATGCCGGCGTCGGCGTCGGCGAGCGGAGTGTTCGCGTATCGGCCGATGGCACGTTCGAACTGACTGGTCTGCCGATGGCCAGCGAGCAACGCCTGTGGTTGTCCCACCGCAGCCAGGGCTTCGGCATGACCATCTGCAGCACGCGCGTCGACGTCGATGCGGGCACCAACGGCGTCGAGCTGCGGTACGACCCGGGCGTCACGGTTTCGTTCACCGTCGTCGATCACGCCGGAGCCCCGATCGAACGGATGTGGGTCGGCCACCGACTGACCGGCGGCGGCGGGATCGAGGACTTCGCCGGCATGGCGCAGGGCTCCCGGCAGGGTCAGGCACGCGACTACCCGGACGGCAAGGTGCTGCTCGCGGATCTGCGGCCGAAGAGCAAGCAGACGCTGACG
This sequence comes from Planctomycetota bacterium, assembly GCA_016713175.1. Lineage (GTDB taxonomy): Bacteria > Planctomycetota > UBA1135 > UBA1135 > UBA2386 > JADJPQ01. The sequence goes on along the minus strand of JADJPQ010000001.1, from coordinate 596,303 downwards.
CTGACGATCGCCGCGCTGGGCGCGCGCAACTTCGAACGCAAGGCCATCGCGCTGCCCACGGCCGGGAATCTCGATCTCGGCACCATCCGCCTGGAGACCAACCCTCGCGTGCTGGTCACCGTGACCGGTCCGGATGGCAAGCCCGTGGCTGGCGCCTCGGTGTCGCTGCGCGAAGCAACGCGCAGCGGCGGTGGCAACTCCATGCAATTCGACCTCGGCAACATGGAGCGGATGCGTGAACAGTTTGCCGACGCGGCGGGTATGGGCGGCGGCAGCAGTGGCCCGCGCAGCGCCCGAACGGACGCCGACGGTCGCTGCCAGCTGAACGCCGTGATCGGCGGCAACGCCGTGCTGCGCGTACGCGCCGACGAACTGGCGCCACACACCAGCGAACCCACCACCCTGGCCGCAGATGCCGACCGCGACTGGCCGGTGCAGATGCTGACCGGCGGCAGTGTCGTCGTCACGGTGATGGACACCAATGGCAAGCCGGTCGGCAAGGCACGAATCGAGCATCGCGGCCCGGGTGTCGAACGCGGCAGCGGCACCGCCAGCGACACCGGCGAGGCCACGTTCACGCATCTGGCGCCCGGCACGCATCGGTTCCGCGTCGCGACCCGCGGTCGCGGTGAGGACTTGTTGGCGATGGCAACCGGTGGCGGCAACGACCAGGGCTTCGAATCGGTCGTCGTGCAGGATGGTGCCCAGGCGACGTTGACGCTCGGCAAGGCCGCGACCGCCAGCGTGCGTGGCATCGTGCGCCAGAACGGCGCGCCGCTCGCCGATGCCCGCGTGTCGCTGTTGCCCGCTGCTGATCCAGCCGCAGCGGACGGCAACCGCGCCGATCCCACGGCACGCCTCACCGAAGCGATGGCGCAGTTCGGCGGCGGTGGCGGCAGTCGCCGCGGCCGCAGCGGTGCCGATGGCAGCTACGAGATCAAGGATGCCACCACCGGCACCCAGCGACTGCAGGTCACCCACCGCGATCGTGCATCGCCGATGCTGCTGGACGTCGTCCTGATCGCCGGCGAGAACGCCATCGACGTCGACCTCGACGTCACCGCCGTGCGCGGCATCGTCCGCAATGCCGCCGGGGCCCCACTTGCCGATGCCACCGTGCAGATCGCACCAGCCGACGGCGGTTCGGGAAGGGGCGTGGAGTCGATGCTCGAGGAGTTCGGTGGCATGGGGCGGCGCACTGAGGGCTCGGTCAAGACCGGCGCCGACGGGGCCTTCGAGCTGCGCGGCGTGCCGAACGGGCGGCCGTTCAAGATCCAGGCCAGCGCCAAGGATCACGCCGGAGTCACGTCGGCGCCGCTGACCCTGGCGGCCGGCATCACCCAGTCCGGCGTCGATCTGCAACTCCTCCCGGCCGGCAAGATCAAGGTGAAGGCGTCGGGCAATCAGCTCGGCGCCGTGCGCGCCACCTATGTCGGCGCCGACGCTGCGCAACTTGGCGTCCGGCCAGCCATGCAGCCATTGCGCGGCAACAACACGACGTTGTCCGGCCTGCGGGCAGGCCGCTGGAAGGTGGAACTGGTCGGCCTCAATGGCGCTGGCGAACCGAAGGAAGTCGACGTCGTCGCGGGCGAGACGGTGGAGGTTTCGCTCTGACCGGGCATCCTGTGACGGCATGCTGGTCTTCACCGTGGCCGCGTTGGCATCGTTCCAGGAACCGGAGCCCGGGATCGCGCTGCCGCTGGCGCAGCAGCGCGCCAGCCGGGTCACCGATCTGCACTATGAACTGACGTTCCGGATCGAACCGGGCAGCAGCGAAGTCACCGGCACCGCCAGACTGACGTTCACGCTCGCAGGCGCGGCCGACGCGCCGCTGGTGCTCGATTTTGCCGGCCATGGCCTCGCCGAAGTACGGCTGAATGGCGCCGCACGTGGCGACGACGTGCGTCCGGTCGCCAACCACCTGGTGCTCGCCGGCAAGCACTTGCGCGTCGGCACCAACGAGTTCTCCGCCGCGTTCCGTTCGGCGGTGGCTCCGACCGGCACCCCGTTGTCGGTGTATCGCGATCCGACGGATGGCGCCGAGTACTGGTACACGCTGGTGGTCCCGGCCGACGCGCATCGGCTGTATCCGTGTTTCGACCAGCCGGACCTGAAGGCGACGTTCGCGGTGACGCTCGACCTCCCCGCCGCGTGGACCGCGGTGGCCAACGGCGCCGGCGCCGGCATCGAGCGCGCCGACCGCCGCATCTGGACATTTGCGCCGACGCGCCCCTTGCCGACGTATTTGATGGCGTTCGCCGCCGGACCGTTCGCGACCGCAACCGCGCCAGCGCCGCGGGCCGAAGGCGTCGATCCGGAGCAGCCGTTCCGGATCCTGTATCGGCCGTCGCAGCAGCCACACGTCGATGTCGCCGCCTTGGTGAAGCTGCACGATGACGGCCTGCGCTGGCTGGTACGCACCTTCGGCGTCGCCTATCCGTTCGACAAGCTCGACATCGTGCTGTTGCCTGGTTTCCCGTACGGCGGCATGGAACACGCCGGGGCGATCTTCTACCGCGAACAGGCGCTCGCGTTCGATCACCCGCCGACCGACGGCGAACTGGTGCGGCGCAGCACGCTCGTCTACCACGAACTGAGCCACCAGTGGTTCGGCAACCTGGTGACGATGCGCTGGTTCGACGACCTGTGGCTGAAGGAGGGTTTCGCGACGTTCGTCGGCTATCAGGCGCTGGCCGCGCTCGAGCCCGAACGCCGCGCGTGGCTGCGCTTCCTGCAGCGCGTCAAGCCGCGCGCCTACGAGGTCGACGCCACGCCCGGCACGACGCCGGTCTGGCAACAGTTGCAGAACCTCGCCGACGCCAAGTCCGCCTACGGCGCGATCGTCTACAACAAGGCGCCGGCGGTGCTGCGCGAATTGCACGAACGGCTCGGCGGCAAGGCCTTCTACGCCGGGCTGCGGACGTTCCTGCGCGAGCACGCCTACGGCAACGCGACCTGGCAGGACCTGGCCCGTGCGCTCGAATCGGCGACGAAGACCGACCTGGGCCGCTGGTCCGAACGCTGGCTGCTCAGCCCATCGATGCCGGAGGTGCGGATCGCCTGGCAGACCGACGACCACGGCATCGTGCGCGCGGCGACGATGACGCAGCAGGCCATCGGCGGCGACGGCACCTGGCCGCTGGCCGTCGACCTGCTGGTGTTCGAGGGCGATGGCGAGCGCCGCCTCATCGCGGCGCGCAGCGACGCGCCGGAAGCACCGATCGAGGGGCTGATCGGTCGACCGGCGCCGGTCTGCGTGCTGCCGAACCCAGGTGACGTCGCCTACGCGCAGTTCGTGCCCGATGCGATCAGCCGGATCTGGCTGCTGGGCCATGCCGCCAAGGAGCCGGACCCGCTGGTCCGCGCGGTCATGGTGTCGGCCCTGTTCGAAGCGGTGCGCGCCGTCGAACTCGATCCGGGGCTGTTCGTCGAGATCGCCCTGCATTCGCTGGAGGGCGAACGCGACCCCGACACACACGCCTGGCTGCTCGACGCGCTGGGCATCTGCCTGCACCGCTACCTTGACGACCTGCACGCCGTACCACTGCGATCCCGCACGACGGCGTTGCTGTTGCGGCAGTTGGCCGAGGAGAGCGGGTCCGGCCGCGAGTTGACGACGTTCCGGTTCCTGGCGCGCAGTTCGTCCGCTCCGGAGGTGCTGGAGCTGTGTCGCGCGGTTGCCGGCGACGGGCCGCTGCCCAAGGGGCTGGAGCCCGGCAAGCAGGACCGCTTCCTCGCGGCCGCCGCGCTGCTGGCCGCCGGCGCGGCCGCCGACGAACTGACGGCGCTGCGCGCCCGCTTCGCCAAGGAGGACGTCGGCAAGGAGGAGTTCCTGGCGCGCGCCGCGATCCCGACTGCCGCCAACAAGCAGCACTATTTCGACCAGTACCTGCAGCTCGGCTCCCCGCCCGAACAATGGACCCAGGACAGCCTGGCGTGGTTCCATTGGCCCGACCAGGCCGCGCTGACGTTGCCATTCCTGCGGCCGGCGCTCGAACGGGTCGAGTGGGTCAAACAGAACCGGCGCATCTTCTTCATGCCGGCATGGCTCGACGGGTTCATCAACGGCCACTCGTCGCCAGCGGCGCTGCAGGTGGTCGCGGAGTTCGCGAAGACAACCGAACTGAGCGTCGACGTCCGCCGCAAGCTGCTGCAATCGCTCGATGGCCTCGAACGTGCCGTCGCGATTCGCGCCGCATGGCCGCGGTGAACCCGGTAGCGGCTCAGATGCGAGCGCCGCCGGTGCCACCGATGCTTGCGTCGCAGCGCAACCGCACTAGTCCGGGGTAGACTTGGCGGGCTGGCTGGCCGAAAGGCACCTTCCCTGGGCAGGGTGCCCCCGGCAAGCTTGCTGCTGCCCGCCCCGCGCCGTCCTGGACCGAACTGAACATGCTCGAGATCGCGTTTGCATTCGCGTTCGGCTGCTCTCCAGCCGCGCCCCACGGCCCGTGCGGCCCAGTGCGTCCGACCCCCGCGGCACTGCCGCACCTGATCGCCTACGTCGACGATCCGCTGTCACACGGCCAGGTCGGCGACGGGTTGCTGTCGCTGAACGAAGCGATCCAACTGCACAACGGCACCCTGCTGGCGACGTCGTTGTCGATCGCCGAGCAGAATCGGGTTGCCATCGGCCCGGGTTCTGGCAGCGATGTCGCCTGGATCGACATCGACGAAACGGTCACCCCGACCATCACGATCGAACGCGACCTCGATCTCATCATCGACTCACCTCAAGGACTGAACATCCGGGGCTACGCCGGCCGCCCGGTGCTCGACTTCACCACCAGCATCGGCACCTTCGGCATCCGTTCGCTGAACAATCTCACCAGGATCGAGGAACTGGTCATCCTCGGCGCCGACATCGGCATCGAACTGACACAGTCGGTGTCGCCGTTCACGGTCGGCTGCCTGGTCAGCAATGTCCGCTTCGAAGGCCAGCGGATCGGCGCGATGCAGCTGAACCAGGGGGCGCCGAACCTGCGCGGCGACCTGCGCATGCGCGGTTGCGAGTTCGTCAACACGCCGTTCGGGCTGCGCATCGACGAAACCGGTCTCAATGGCAGCAACAACCTGCTGTTCCTGCGCTGCACCGCGACCAACGTCGACCGTGCGCTGGACGTCCGGCTCGGCGCTGGCGGCAGCAGCCAATACCTGCTGGGCCAGCTGCGGCTGGCGGCCAATGTCGAAGCGATCCGCTATGTGCGGCCCGCCGGTGCGAACCGATCCGTCACGTTCGAAGCAACCAGTGTCGAACTGCGCGGCGGCGGCGGCTTCCGCTGGCAGGGCACCGGCCCCACGCAAGCGACGTTGCGCTTCTTCGACGTCGCGGTCAATCCAGGGGGTTCCGCGCTGTCGATCGGGCCGTTGGGCTCCGGCTTCGGCGGCCTCCTCGAGGACAGCACGCTCGACGGCGGCGTCGCGGTCGCGGCCGGCGGAGCGACAACGGCGCTCGAGCTGTGGAACGTGCGGGCGCGTGGCGGTCCGTGGTCGCTCGGCAGCACCGGTGGCCAGGCGGTTCGGTTGCAGGAGGTGCGATTCGATGGCGTGGCCATCACGACGACCGGCAGTCAGGCGATCGACCTGCAGGAATGCTGCGTCGTCGGCGGCAGCATCGCGGGCACCGCGAGTGCTCCGATTGCCTGTTCGGCCAGCTACTTGCAGCCGCCGGCCGGCCCCGCGGTCACCGTCACCGGGTCGCGCCCCGCCGCGCAGCTCGGTTCGTTCGCAGTGCTGCCCGAGGTCGTCGCCATCGGCGGACCGCTGACGCTGCAGGCGGCGTTGCCGCCGGGTCTGTCCGGCGTTTTCGCGCTCGGCTTCTCGACCGACACGCCGCTGCTGCTCGCGCGGCCGATCCACGTCTACTCCGATCCGGGCGACACCGCGACGATCCCCGGGGTCTGGCGGCTGCAGCAGGCATTCGTGTTCCAGATCCCGAACGACCCGAACCTGGTCAGTCTTGACCTGACCGCGCAGATGGTCGTACTGCCGGATCCCGGCGTCGCGGCACCCGCGCTGACGCTTCCGCCGGGCCGTCGATTCGTCGTCCAGTAGTCGGCGACGTCGGTACGGTTGCCTTGCAGCGGCACCGCGCCCGGGCGAGTAGACTCGGCGCCCGCCGCCCGCCCGGCTCGTGCTGACGCAACGCCGCGCGAACGGCAATCGCCCTCTTCCCTTGCTCGCGTCCCTTCGGGGACCACGGTGCCCCACCATGTCCAGACTCCTTCCCTTGCTTGCCGTCCTCGGCGGAGCCGCCGCACTCGCGTCCGCGCAGGGCGCCCTGAACGTCAACCTGATCACCCACATCCCAGGCACGCCTTGCGCGACCGGTGGCCTGTGGGCGATCGGCAACGACTACGTCCTCGTCGGCCGCCGTTCGCGCGGCTGGTCGATCATCGACGTGCGCAACCCAGCGGCGCCGATCACCCAGGACATCTTCCCGCCGACCTATCCGCGTTCGGACATCCGGTCGTACGGCTGCGGCGAGATCAAGAGCGACGGCCGCTACATCTACGTCAGCAACGAAGACTTCTACCAGGGCAACCAGGGAGGCGTGTTCATCTACGACACGGTGCCCAACCCGATGAGCCCGACGCTGATCAACAACTTCCAGCCGTCCGAACTGCTCAGCGGCTGCCACAACCTGTGGATCGACGGCAACTGGATGTACTGCGTCAGCGACGGCACCAGCCTGGTCGAGGTCTACGACATCACCAACCGGCTGGCTCCGGTGCATCGCAGTTCGCTCGGCAACGGCATCAGCGGCGTCTGGGCCCACGACGTGATCGTGCTGGGCAATCGCGCCTACTGTTCGTTCCTGACCGGCGGCTTCGCGATCTACGACGTCACCAACCCGGCAGCACCGGTGCAACTCGGCCACGCAACCTATCCGAGGCCGTTCACCCACAACGCCTGGCCGACCAACGATCGGCGGTTCCTGTACACCACCGACGAGAACTCGGTGAACGGCGTCGGCGGGTTCGTGCGGATCTGGGACATCAGCAACCTGCCGACGATCACCCAGGTCGGCTCGTGGCAGGCGACCAACACGGCGTCGATCGTGCACAACGTGCACGTCGTCGACGACCTGCTGTACGTCGCCTACTACAAGGAAGGCGTGCACGTACTGAGCCTGAAGCCCAACCCGGCGGCACCCGTGGAGGTCGCCTGGTACGACACGTTCCTGAACAATCAGCCGCCATGCTTCTCGAGCAGCTACGCCGGGAACTGGGGGGTCTATCCGCTGAACCCGAACACGCTGGTCGCCAGCGACATGGACAACGGTGTCTACCTGCTCAATCTGCGCCCGATCACCAACACCCTGCAGGCCACGCCAAATCCAGTCAGCGCCGGTCAGACCCTGGGCCTCAACCTGACCTACACCAACGTCAGCGCTGGCATCCTCGACGGCGCCGGCGCCATCGTCGCAACCAGCCTTGCCGGCATTCCGATCTTCGAAGTGCTCGCTTTGCAGGCCAGCCAGATGAACCCCCCTGCCCAGGGCAACGTCCCCTGGTCGATGCTGGTGCCGCCTGGCCTGCCACCTGGTCTGCAGGTCGAGTTCACCGGTATCTCGGGCATCGTCGGCCCGACCGCATCGGTGCTCTGCCAGAAAACCGTCGTACCGGTGACACTGCAGTAGTCGCCGCATCCGGCGTGGTACCAATCCGTCGGGAACTGGAGTCCGGTCCGCGCTCCGGAAACATTGCCGACGGATGTCGCGTGGGGTTGACCGCCGCGCTGCTCTGGCAAACACTCGCCTTGTGCTCATCCCAGACGCGCTTCCGGTGATCCGATCGTTACGCACCCTCGATTGCCTCGCCTTGGTCGGTTGCCTCACGGCAGCTCTGCGCTCGCAGACGAGTGTGCAAGGGTTCGGTTCATTCCGGTTTGACAGTCGGATCACCAACGCCACCGATTTCGACGCGGTGACCGCCGGAGCCGCCCACACCCTGGCGCGTCGACGAGACGGCTCGATCGTCGGCTTCGGCCTGAACGCCCGAGGTCAATGCGATGCCCCGCCGCCGCCGCCAGGTCAGATCTACCTGGCCTTCTCGGCCGGCGATACGTTCGCATTGGCCGTACGTTCCGACCTGCAAGTGATCGCCTGGGGAACTCTCGGTCAAGCCAGCGTGCCGCCGCTACCGACCGGTACCGGCTACATCGGTGTGGCCGCTGGCTTTGGCCATGCGCTGGCGCTGCGAACCGACGGCGAGATCGTCGGCTGGGGAAGCAACTCGTTTGGTCAAACCAACGTACCACCGCTGCCCCCAGGCCTCGGCTACGTCGCCGTTGCCGCGGGGAACGCGCACAGTCTGGCATTGCGCTCGGACGGAGAAGTGATCGGCTGGGGTCGCAACGAGTCCGGGCAGTGCAATCCGCCGCCGCTGCTACCCGGGACAACCTATGTCGCCATCGCTGCCGGCGGCGCCGATGTCTTCGGGCTGCGCAACGGCCACTCGCTGGCACTGCGCTCCGACGGGCTGATCATTGCCTTCGGCAACGGTTTCTTCGGCCAGACCACGGTGCCGCCCCTGCCGGCGGGCCTGACCTACACCCGCATCGCCGCCGGTGGCAAACACTGCCTCGCAGTGCGCTCGAACGGCTCCGTGGTTGGCTGGGGTGAGAACGTCAACGGAGCGACGAGTGCGCCGCCGCTGCCACCTGGTCTCACGTACGTCGACATTGCGGTTGGCAATGCCTTCAGCGTGGCGATCCGCTCCGACGGACGCCTGATCGGATTCGGCGACCCGCAGTGGATGCCGCACCCGTTGCCCACGGGCCTTGCAGAAGCGCGTCGAGTGTCAACCGGCTCCCTGCACGGCCTCGCCCTCCTACCGGACGGCTCGGTCGCGACCTGGGGATCGTTCCTTTACGGGCTGTCCCAGGTGCCGCCGCTGCCGAGCGGTCAGAGCTATGTCGACATCGCGGCCGGGGCGTTTCACTCGGCAGCGCTGCGCACGGACGGCGAACTCCTGCTCTGGGGCTACACCGGCGGTCCAGTGCCGCCGCCGCCCAGCGGTACCCGGTGGCTGCAGATCTCTGCCGGCGAAGAGCACACGCTGGCACTGCGCTCGGACGGCGCGGTCGGCGCGTTCGGGTCGAACACCTACGGCCAGACCCAGGTGCCGATCCTGCCGCCCGGATCGCGCTACGTCGAGATCTCGGGTGGATCGCTGCACAGCCTGGCGCGCCGTTCCGACGGCGCCATCGTCGGCTGGGGCTACAATGCGGGAGGGCAGTGCAACGCCCCGCCGCCGCCAATCGGGCTGCGCTTCGTCGAGATCGCCGCCGGTGGCGGCGGAGTCTCGCTCCCGGCTCCTCTGTTGCTCGGACACTCGCTCGCGCGCCTGTCGGATGGCACCGTCCTGGCATGGGGCGACAATCAGTTCGGCCAGTGCAATGTGCCCTCGCTCCCCACAGGCATGTCGTATGTAGGTCTCGCGGCCGGCGTCTCCCACTCGCTGGCCCTACGCAGCGATGGCGAGTTGATCGCGTGGGGCGACAACAGCCTGAATCAGATCGCGATGCCTTCGCTCGCCCCCGGACTCGGTGCGATCGAGTTCAGCACGCGCAACTTCACAGCCGTTCGCGTCGGCTCGAGAGCCAGCTACGTAACCTTCGGGGCCGGGTGCGCCGGTAGCCGACGAACGACCCAGCTTGTGCCGCTCCAACTGCCGCGCATCGGCAGTTCGATGCGGGCACTGCTGCGCGAGTTGCCGATCGACGCGGCGTTCCTGATCACCGGCTGGAGCAACACCACTTCAGCAACGGGACCGCTGCCACGATCCTTGGCGGGGCTCGGCCTGCCAGGCTGCTCGCAGCTGGTCAGCCTCGACTCGGTCGCGCTCGTGACTGGCGCGGGCGGCGAAGCCGAGTTCACCTTTCCCATGCCTTCGAACCAGGGTCTGGTCGGCGTGACCTTCCATCAGCAGGCGTTGGTGCTGGATCCGGCGGCACAAAACGGCGTCGGAGCGGTGGTTTCCGACGCGGCGACCGCGGCAATCGGAAGCCGGTGAGACCACGTCGCTCGTCGCGCCACCCCATCCTCATCGCTGAAGAAGGGAGGCTGCAGAGGCTAGCCTTCGTCGCTCCACCGAAGATCGAACACCGAAGAAGAACGGAGGAAGAGGGGGAACAGAGGGGGAGAAGGAGAAGATCGGTTGCCGCAGAACCGACGAAATGGGAACGCCCCAAGGCCTTCGGGTCCTGGGGCGTTCGAATGATGACCTGATGACCCGGTGCCAACCTACTGGATGGAATGATCGAAGTCGGCGCCGAGCCGACCCCGTCCGATCCAAACCCGTGAGCCAGGCAAGCGTCTGCGAAACGGACCCTGCACCGGAAAAAGGAAAGAGGAGCAAGGCCGAATGGCGGACCGAGGCTTCGCGGCAGCCGCTCTGCGGCTGCCGCGCGCGAGCGAGGCCCGCGCCAGCGGGCCGCAGCGAGCCTTCCGCGCCGCGTTCGGCGCCGGAGGCGTGGTTCGCTGGCTGGCGCCTCGCCGAGCGGCGCGGGCAAAACGAGAACGCCCCAGGACCGAAGGGTCCTGGGGCGTTCGAATAATGACCCGGCGCTAACCTACTTTCGCGCAAAGCACTATCATCGGCCCTGGCTGCTTGACTGCCGTGTTCGGAAAGGGAACGGGTATTTCCAGCCAGGTATGGGCACCGGGAGTCGCTTGGAAAGAGCTTGTCGCTTCGCGCAGGAGCGACGCCGGGCTCTCGACCTCTCGGTCGACAGCCTGCAGGCTTGCTCGCGCGCGGGCGAACGACAATTCGGGTTGGTGGAAAGAGATCGTGAGAATCTGAGTGGGAATGAGGTCAAGCCGATCGACTGGTTAGTGCCCCGGTTGGCTGAGTGCATTGCTGCACGTACCGCCGGCCTATCAACCTGGTAGTCTACCAGGCGTCTGGTAAGGGATGACCCTTCTTGGAGTTGGCTTCGCGCTTAGATGCTTTCAGCGCTTATCCGTTCCGGACGTAGCTATCCAGCGATGCCGCTAGCGCGACAACTGGCACACCAGAGGTCCGTTCTTTCCAATCCTCTCGCATTGGGAAAGAGTCTCCGCAGTCATCCTGCGCACACACCAGATAGGGACCGACCTGTCTCACGACGGTCTAAACCCAGCTCACGTACCGCTTTAATGGGCGAACAGACCAACCCTTGGGACCGCCTTCAGCCCCAGGATGCGATGAGCCGACATCGAGGTGCCAAACCACGCCGTCGATATGGACTCTTGGGCGTGATCAGCCTGTTATCCCCGGAGTACCTTTTATCTGATGAGCGATGGCCCTTCCACACGGGAC
>JADJPQ010000001.1:0-580000 GCA_016713175.1 Planctomycetota bacterium | reverse complement strand
CAGATAGTCGCGCAACCAGGTCGACAGACTGACATGCCATCGCCGCCAGAACTCGGTGATCGAGTGGGCACGGTACGGCGACAGGAAGTTGCTCGGGAAGCGGAATCCGAGCATCCAACCGAGGCCGATCGCCATGTCGCTGTAGCCCGAGAAGTCGAAGTAGATCTGCAGCGAGTAGGCCACCACCCCGGTCCACGCTTCGATCAGGCCGGGCGCCGCGAGGCCGAACGCCTGGTCCGCCAACGGCGCAACGCGGTCGGCGATCAGCACCTTCTTGGCCAGACCGAGCCCGAACAGGAACACGCCGCTGCTGAACCACAACAGCGAATGCCGCCGGTCGTGGATCTGCTCCTGGACGTCGCGGTAGCGCACGATCGGCCCCGCCACCAACTGCGGGAACATCGACACGTAGCACATCAGGTCCGGCAACGATCGCACCGGCTGCACCTGCCCCCGGTAGACGTCGATCGTGTAGCTCATCGACTGGAACGTGTAGAACGAGATGCCGACCGGGAGCAGCACGCGTTCCCACACGAACTCCGCGCCGGTCAGATCCTGCCACGTGGCCACCGCCAGATTGACGTACTTGAAGTATCCGAGCAGCCCGAGGTTGGTGGCGACCGAGAACCACAGCCAGAACCGGCGGCGGCGGCCCGAATCGACCGCGCCCATCGCCTTGGCGCACCAGAAGTCGATCAGCGTACTGCCGAACATCAAGAAGACGTACTGCGGCCGCCACCACGCATAGAACAGGAACGACGCGACCGTCAGCCAGACGTTGCGCGCCCGCGGCGGCAGAAACGCATAGACCAAGAGGAACAGACCCAGGAACCACTGCAAGAACACGAACGACGCGAAGATCATCCACGCACCAGGTTGTCGATCCGTTCGGCGCGAGCACGATTGCGGCCGCGAATCCGTTCCAACCGTTCGCCCGCGGCCTTGCGCAGTTCCAGCGTGTCGAGCACGCCGCCGTCCAGACCACGCGCGCGCAGCCGCAGGCGCGGGCCGTCGATCTCGACGAAGCACCAGTGGTAGGCGGACTGCGCCACCACGGCGCGCGCTCCTGGCGTCACCTCGTAGAGACTCTTGCCGCCACCGCCGGATACCACCATCGGCAGATCATCCGCAGCGGAACCGTCGCCAAAGCGCTGATAGGTGTGGTCATGGCCGGCCAGGTAGAGGTCGACGCCATGCTCGAGCATCGGCGGCAGGGCGAACGCGAGCAGATCGGGTCGGTCCTTCTGCCTGGAGACGCTCCGGATCGGGAAGTGCGACGCGACAGCGAACCACGGCTCGGTGTGACGACCGAGTTCTCGTCGCAACCAGACCAGGGACGGATGATCTTCGGGAATGAAGTCGCGACCACCTACCAGGTTGAAATCGACGACGAAGACGCGCAGACCGCCCCAGCCAAACGAGTAGCAGCGCTCGTCGCCAGTCACTTCGTTGTCGGGCAGATGCAGATGGGCCAGCGCCTGGCGTCCGGAGTCGTCGAGCACATCGTGGTTGCCCAACGTCGCATACACCGGGGCACTCGCGAGCACCTCGGCAAACGGCCGGAAGAAGCCCGCCGAATAGTGCGCGCTGCGGCCATAGGGGTAGACGATGTCGCCCAGATGCAGCCAGAACTCGGGCTTTGCGGCCGCAACCCGTTCGCCGATCGCCGCCACCCGGTCCTGCACCGGCAACCACTGCCAGCGCGCCGGCAGATGGAACAACGCATTGCGCTGCAACCACACCCACCAAGGTACGGCGCCGCTGTCGCCGAGCGCGGCGAAGCGGACTGGCGCACGATCGTCACCGGCGGGCGGCGGCGTCCGGATCCGGCCATCCGCCAGACGCCCCGCGCCGATGACGGTGAACGCGTATTCGCGGCCGGCTTCGAGGCCGGTCACCGTGAGCGCATGCCGCCGCCGCGCTGAGCTCTCGGCGAATTCGCCGAGCAGGCGGCCGTCGGACGCCGTCACGCGCACCATCAGCTGACAAGGCGCCGCGGTCATCATCGCGACGCATGCCGACGTCGTGGTCACATTCTGCACGTAGGCACCGGTCTGCAGCGGCGGATCGTCGAACACCGGCAGCCACAGGCAGCCAAAGGCGGCCAGCCACGACAACAGGCGCCAGGGACGCAGACGCACGCCATCGTTCTACCGCAAGCGGCGCCGATGGGCCACGTTCTCCGGTCACGGGTGTCGCGGATCGCAGGCCACCCCGGCGCGGAGTCGCAGCGGCTACTGCACCGTCAGCGACAACGCGTTGCTGAACGTCAACGGCAGCGACCGGCCAGCGATCGCGGCAGCCGCCTGGTCCAGGTAGCAGGCTTGGGTCTGCACGGTGACTCCACGCAGCGTTGCGACCGCCGGAATCGGCCAGGCCAGCGTCGCCGAGCCCTCGCTGATCGAGGCCTGGCCAGGGCCCGTCGCCACCACATTGGTGATCGGGTTGGCCACGAACGCCGAACAGCCCTGGATCCCGAGCGGCGACAGGTCCTGCGGCTGGAATCCCGGTGGATTGATCGCCACCAGGAAGAACGCGAGCGAGCCCGGGGTCGCGCCGTGCAGTTCGAGGCCGAACGCACCATTGCCGACCGCTGGCGTCTGCGCGGCGCCGAGCACCGCACGGTTGCCGTAGCCATCGGCACACCCATCGCCGAGGTACGCAACTCCCGGCGCAAGCACGAACAGCTCGATCGGCGTCGACCGCGGCGACGTGGCATCGAAACCGTGAAACCCCCAGACATCCGCGGTCGGCTGCCCGTCGCCATCGCCGGTGTTGACCACGCAGAACGCCTGCACGCGACCGGGCGACGGCGGCGCGGTGAAGCCAAAGCCCCAGGTCCGGCCATTGCTCTGGCTGGCAAGGCGGTGCGTGACCGCCATGCCGGTCGGATCGATCTGCGAATTGGCGCCCGGCACGAAGAACCCGGCGGTGCAGTCCATGCAGAACCCGCCGACGTCGACCAGCGGCGGCAACGTAACCTGGCCGCCGGTGGCGCGAACGGTCATCGCCGTCGCTTCGTTCGGCTGCAGGGCGCGGCGTCCCACATCGACCCACACTCGCAACGGTGTCGGCCCCCCGCCGGGGAAGGCGTTGTGGCATTCGCCGCACGAGCCGTTGCTGCCCGACAGATCGCGCGTAACCAGCGGATTGACGGTGCCCGCCGAGCCGGTGAGGCCAGGCAGGGCCCCGGTGCCGTAGGACAACGAGGCGCTGGCGACAACCGTGATCGCGACCGCACACTTCAGGACGGAGGTCATGCGTTACTTGTTTGCCATGCGTTCTTGTTTGCCATGCATTCTCTGTTGATTGCCCGGCGAGATCGGCTCGCCGGCAGAATCAGACGTCAGGGTTCTTGCCGTGGCGACAGACCACGGTCGTGTGGATGCCGCCGCGAACGTTGAATTCGCCCGTCACCTCGAGGAACCGCGGTTGCACCAAAGCGACGAGATCGTCGCAGATGGTGTTGGTCACCTTCTCGTGGAAGGCGCCGACGTCGCGGAAGCTCCACAGGTAGAGCTTCAGCGACTTCAGTTCGACGCAGCGCTGGTCGGGCACATAGCGGATCCGGATCGTCGCGAAGTCCGGCTGGCCGGTCTTCGGACAGACGCAGGTGAACTCCGGGCAGGTGAAGCGGATCTCGTAGTCGCGCTGCGGCTCCGGATTGGGGAACGAGTCCAGACGCGCGGGTTCATGCTGACGGCCGACCGTGCTCATCGTTGGTTAGGGAAGCGGGTGGCGGCGCACGCTGCAAGCCCCGAAAGCGCGGGAACGGGCCGCTCGGGCGATCACGGCGAACGCAACCACGGCGGCAACGGCGTGACCGCGCCATCGGCGATGCCGAAGTCCATGCAGACCGGCCCGTCCGGATGGTGGCACACGCGGCGGCCGCACGGCGCACAGGGTGGCAGTTCTCGACGCTGGAGCACCGTGACCGCAGGCGGGGCCGTCCGCGCCGGATCCTGCGGACCGAACAACACGGTCGTAGATGCACCGCACGCCGCCAACACGTGGGTCGCGCCCTGGTCGGGTCCGACGACATCACCGCCGAGACGGTGGACCATCACACCGAGGCCGACGAGTCGCCGCAGTTCGCCGGGCCGTTGCCGCCACGTCGGCACGGCCACGGACCACTGCACATGCTCCTCGGCAGGCCCGGCCAGCAGCAGCGTCGGCTGACCGTTCGCCAGCTCGGCCAGACGGGTCGGGCGCAGGGCTCGCGGATCGGCCGGATTGGAGACGACGACGACCCGGAATGGCCGCGCCGCTTCGATGCCGAGCAGAGCTACGGTCCGGGCCGCCGCCTGCACTTCGGCCTCGGTCGCAAACAGCCTGGGCCGCTGCACGATCGCTTCTGGTGCCAGCGCCTGCACCAGTGTCGCGGCGACCAGTGCCGGATGCCGCGGGCCGGCGATCGCGAGGCGTCGCCCGAGCAACCACGAACTGGTCGGTTCCTGACGCCAGCGCGCCGCCGCGCCGACCACCGGCGCGCCGGCCAAACGGGCCAGCAACGCACTCTTCCAATTGCCCTGCAGATCGACGGCGACCTCGCAACCAAGCTCTCGGAGGCGGCGCCGCGTCGCCAGCAGCGCGCGCAGCCCTCCGCGGCGATCATGCGCGATGACCGTCCACGCTCCCGGCTGCTGCTCGAGCAACGGCGCCAGTGTGCTCTGGGTGCAGACCTGGATCGGCCAATCGGGCCGTGCGGCGCGCAGAGCCTGCATCGCGCCGAGCGACTGGACCAGATCGCCCATCGCCGACAACCGCACGAACAGCACGCGCATCAGGGACCCGTGCGCCGCTCGAGCGTGAACACCTGCCATGGCGTGGCGAAGCGCAGCCGCGGCGCGTAGCCCGGCGGCGGGCCACAAGCCTCTTCGCGCAACACGAACGGTGCGGTCGGCGGCCGGCGCGGCACGCTGCCGATCGGCGGCGGCTCATCGCCGGCAGGCACCTGCGGCAACCCCATGCCGAGCAGCACTCCGGACTGCAGATGACCCCAGGTCGCCAGCTGCGGCAACGGCACGCCTTCCCGGCGCAACTCGGAGGCCAGCAGGGCACCGAACGGCAGTCGCGCGTCGTCGGACGTCGACCACGCGTCAGTGCGGGCACCACCGACGGTCCAAGCGGCCACGATCGGCAACCACAGGCACATCGCCGCCAACGCGCGTGGCGTCCTGATCCACCAGGGCAGGACCGCCACCACCACCGCGAAGGCCACCAGGCGCGGATCCGACGCCGCACGCAGGAACGGCATCGCGACCAGGGCGCCGGCGCCGCCAAGCGCGAGGAGCCGCAACAGGCGGCGACTGAACCCACCGAGTTCGCGCTGTTGTGCCGCGAAGTGGGCAACCGCCGGCGCCACCGCGAAGGTGAACAGCGGCACGTTCGGCAGCAGGTAGCGGGTCGGCCGTCCGGGGAAGAACGTCAGGATCACGACCGCCAGCACGGCGCCGCCGCTGCACATCCGCAGGATCAGGTCCCCGGCATCCATGCGGGCGTCGCGCCGCCCACGCCATTCCCAGAAGCACCACAGCACGAAGGGCAACTGCACCGCGACCGCGCGCAACCAGAATTCGGGCGTCTTCAGCACGTGCCGCCACTCGAACGTACTGACCCGACCGACGGTCTCGTCCTGGATCACGGCCAGCAGTTCGGCCGATGAGCCCCGCGTCGTGATCAGCAGCAGGTAGTAGGCCGCCGGCAACGCCACCAGCGGCGGGAAGTACCAGGCCCAACGCTGCAACCGGCGATGGCGGCCCCACACCAGCCAGGCACCGGCGGCGAACAGCAGGTACGGCACGCCCTTCTGCAGGCAGGCCAGCCCGCCCAGAACCCCGGCCGCGCCGACCCACGCCGTCCGTTCGCGCGCGACACCGCTGGCCAGACACCACAACGATGCGGCCGTCAGACTGGCGAACAACGGGTCGATCTCGGCCGTCGCCACCTCGAACAGTGCCATTGGCGACAACAGCACGCCGAGCGCGCCGATCCAGGCCGCGCGTTCGCCGAACGAGCGGCGCAACAGCACCATGGCCAGCACCGCGAGCAGCCAGTGGCCGAGCACCGCCGGCAGACGCGCGACCAGGAAACTGTCGCCGAACAACTGCCGGCAGAACAACAGCAACCAATAGTGCAGCGGCGGCTTCGCCCAGGTCGGCTCATGGCCGAGCGTCGGCACCACCCAGTCGCCCGACTGCGCCATCTCGGTGGCGATCTGGACGCGCCGGCCTTCGGTGCCGTGCCAGTCGGCGATCGACCACTGCGGCCAGCAGGCGACGATGGTCAGCAGCAACAGGATGAGGGCTCGCGCCACGACCGCGGCACGTTATCGGCCGCGCGACGCGGTTCCACTCGTCGATCGGCGCCCGGCCGTCAGTATTCGTTCTTGACCAAGTGCCGGAGCATCCGCTGCCGCAGCCAGCGCATCGCGAAGCAGTCGCGCAACCCACGCAGGGCCCGGTTGCCGACGCCGTACTTGGCGGTGCCCGCCGCTCGCGGCCGGTGGTTGACGTCGACTTCGACGACCTTGCCGCCCAGCCACCGCGTCAGCGAGGCCATGAACCGGTGCATACCGACGAACTTCGGTGCCCGCAGGAAGAACTCGCGCCGGACCACCTTGATGCCGCAGGCAGCATCGGTCACCCGATCGCCGGTGATCCAGTTGCGGGCGCCGTTGCCGATCTTCGACGACCACCGCCGCACCAGCGAGTCGCGCCGCTTGCGCCGCACGCCGGCGACCATGTCGCAAGCACCGGATTCGACCTGGGCAACCATGGCCGGCAGGTCGCGCGGATCGTTCTGCATGTCGCCATCGAGCGTCGCGACGATCGGAGCGCGGGCCTGCTCGACCCCGGCCATCACCGCGGCGCTCTGACCGCAGTTGGCGACGAGGTCGACGATCCGCAGCCAGTCCGCCTGCCGCGCCGCCTTCCATTCGCGCATCCGCTGCAGACTCTGATCCTTGCTGCCGTCGTTGACCAGCACCGCTTCGAACGGTCCGTGCAGCAGCAGCACGGCCGCGACCTCGTCGAGCAGTGCCGCGACGTTCGCTTCTTCGTTGTAGATCGGCACGATCAGTGAGAACCGCAGCGCCGGAGAACCTTCGGTCATCGCAACTCCACCCGCAACCGGCCATCGACCGCCGCACTGACCTTGCCCTTGGCAGCGAGGATGAACGGATTGACTTCGACTTCCTGGATCTGCGGGAAATCGTGCACCAGCTGCTGCAGCCGCAGCAGCGTGTCGGCAGCGGCATCGAGGTCGGCCGCCGGGGCGCCGCGGAACTCGCCGAGCAGCACGCGGCCCTTCAGTTGGGCGAACATCTCGAACGGGTCGCGGGCATCGAGCGGGCCGACGCGTACCGCGACGTCGCGCATCACCTCGACCTGCACGCCGCCGAGTCCGGCCGCGAACAACGGGCCGTAGCGGGGATCACGCGTCATGCCGAGCAGCACTTCACGGTGCCCCTGCGCATGGGCCTGCACCTGCAGCGCCACGTCCGGGAACTGCGGCCGCAACCGGCGCAACAGGTCCTCGGCGGCGGCGAACACGTCGTCGCCGGTGTGCAACCCGGTACGAACCGCGCGATGTTCGCTCTTGTGCAGCAACCCGGTCGCCTCCGCCTTGACGACGATCGGCCATCCGAGTTCGTGGGCCGCGGCCACGGCGTCGCCCGGGGTGGCGATCCGGCGCGACCTGGCGAAGAGGATGCCATAGGCCATCAGCACCGACTCGGTCTCCGCCGCCGACAGCCACGGCGACGTCCTGGCGCGCCCGAGGATCCGCTGCGCGGCCGCGCGACCGACCTGCAGGCGCCGATGCGGCACCGGGCGCCGTTCGAGCCAGACATGCCGGCGCAACATCAATTGCAGCGTCGTCGCGGCATCTTCCGGATAACGGAACACCGGGATGCCGGCCTGCAGCAGGATCTGCTGCGCCTCGTCGCCGCGCTGCCGGCCCATGACACAGGCCAGCACCGGCCGGCCGCACGCGCGCGTCTCGTCGACGATCGCCTGCGCGACGGCTGCGGCGTCGATCATGATCGGCGACACGAACAGCACCACCAGGCCGTCGACGTGAGGATCCTTGGCCACGACCCGCAGCGCAGCGCGGTAGCGCGCGGCATCGGCCGATGCGATCAGGTCGACCGGGTTGTGCACCGACGCCTCGGGCGGCAATACCCTGCGCAGCCGGCGCCCGGTTGCAGGCGCCAACGCCGGCACTTCGAGTCCGAGCCCGACCAGCGCATCGGTCGCCAGGATGCCCGGCCCGCCGGCGTTGGTGACCACCGCCATCTTCGGTCCGCGCGGTGGCGGCTGCGTCAGCAGCGCCTGGGCCAGCGCGAACATGTCGCGGAAGCTGTCGACGCGCAACACGCCGCACTGCGCCAGCAGGGTGTCGGCAGCCACGTCGGCGCCGGCAATCGAGCCGGTGTGCGAACTGGCGGCGGCGGCGCCGGCATCGCTGCGGCCGGACTTCACCGCGATGATCGGCTTCTTGCGCGCGACCCGCCGGGCGACCTGCACGAACTCCTGCGGCTCGCCGACGCTCTCGAGATACAGCAGGATCACCTGCACCTGCGGATCGTCTTCCCAGTACGCCAGCAGGTCGGCGGCAGTCACGTCCACACGGTTGCCGACCGACGCGAACATCGCCACGCCTAGCCCCGCCTGCGCCGCATCGGCCAGGATGGCCTCGCCGAGCGCGCCCGACTGCGACACCATCGCCACGGCACCCGGCCGTGTCGGCGTTGCCGCGAAGCTGGCGTTGCAGGCGAACTCCGGCTGCGTGTTGATGATCCCCATGCAGTTGGGGCCGATCACCCGCATGCCGTGCCGGCGGGCGATCGCCTGCAACCGTTCCTCGCGGACGATGCCGGCGCCGCCGATCTCGCGGAAACCCGCGGTGATGACCACCAGCCCGCGGACACCCTTGCGTCCGCATTCCTCGGCCACGGTCAGCACGACGTCCGGCGGCACCACCAGCACCGCAAGATCGACGGGCCCGGGAATTGCCCGCACCGATGCGTGCGCCGGCACCGACAGCACGACTTCGGCGGCCGGATTGACCGGGTAGACCGGGCCGGTGAACCCGCCGCCGATCAGATTGGCGACCACCTGGCGACCGATCGAGCCGGGACGCCGGCTGGCACCGATCACCGCGACCGAGCGCGGCCGGAACAGACCATCGAGACTACGACGCTTGCCTGGTTTCATCGAATCCGTGGCGTCGCAAACCTAGCGGGTGAGGGTGCGCGACGGAACGACAACACAGCCTTGCCTTCATGAAGGTTCGCTCCATGATGCGAACGCATGTTGTGGACGTTCGTCCGTGCCATGCGCCCACACCAATGGGTCAAGAACCTGCTGGTGTTCGCGCCGTTGCTGTTCACGCCCCGCGTGCGCGAACTGGCGGGCTGGGGTCTGGCCGGGTTGGGCTTCCTGACGTTCTGCCTGGCGGCCAGTTCGATATACCTGCTGAACGACATCGTCGACCGCGAGGAGGATGCGCGCCATCCGAAGAAGCGCCACCGGCCGATCGCCTCGGGCGCGCTGCCGGTGCCGATCGCGATCGGCGGTCTGGTCGCGTTGCTCGCGATTGCCGCCGCCATTGCCTGGTTCGGCGTCCCATCCGTGCCCGATCAGGTCGCTTTCGCGGTCTGGCCCGCCAGTTACCTGGCGTTGAACCTGGCGTACTCGTTCGGTCTCAAGCGCGTCATCATCGTCGATTGCATGTGCATCGCGCTCGGCTTCCAGCTCCGGGTGCACGCCGGCGCCGCCGCGATCGGCGTCAAGACGTCGCACTGGATCCTGCTGTGCACGTTCTTCTTCGCGTTGTTCCTGGCGTTCTGCAAACGCTACGAGGAACTCGGCCGCCAGGGCGAGGCCAGCGGCCAGACCCGGGCGACCATGAAGGACTACTCGGTGCCGTTCCTGAGCATGATGATCGGGCCGTTGGCGGCGCTGAGCATTCTCAGCTACTCGCTGTACACCGTCAGCCCCGAGACCATCGCGATCCACAAGACCGAAGGCCTGATGCTGACGGTTCCGGTCGTCACCTACGGCGTGTTCCGCTACCTGTTCCTGGTGTTCCGCAAGTCCGAAGGTGGCGATCCGGCGAAACTGCTGTTCTCGGACGCGCCGCTGATCATCGCCGGCCTGCTGTATGTCGGACTGGTGCTCGCCGTGCTCGGCAGCCGCTGAACGCGATCACCGACGAGGGGACCAAGGCACGATCGCGGCAATCGCGGCGCCGCCGCCCCCCGCTTCGCTCGCGATCAGCAGTCGGCCATCGGTCAGGAATGTCATCCCTTCCGGCTGGGGCAGCACCGACGCGTCGAGGAACTGCAGATCGCGCAGCCGGCCAGTGCGATCCACGGTGACCAGAGCGTGTCCGGCCGCACTCAGCAACACGAGGTCTCCGGTCGGCGCGATGGCGATCTCGCTCCACAGCAGCTGCAGATCGAGCCGCTCCTTGCCGCGTTCGGTGGTCTTGGTCGGCACCGCGATGCCGAGCGCCGTCGCCTGTTCGGCGAGGTCCTGCACCGACAACTCCAGGAACGCTGCTGGCTCCGGCCGGCGCTCGACCAGATCGAAGGCGTAAAGCGGTCGCCGGTCACGCCCGTTCTTGCCCTTGCCATCGACCGACTTCGGTGCCAGCAGCAGGCGTCGGCTGGCCGGATCGTGGCACAGTCCTTCCCACTCGTCATGCGGCCAGGGCAACTGCCACGAACCCGCGACCTGCAGCCGATCGGCGTCGGGCTGCAGGCACGACAACACACCATCGGAGCGCAGCACGAACCACTGTTCGCCGACGCGACACAGACCCTCGTAGTCGCCGGCCCGGCCGAACGGTTGCTGTCGCCGCAAGCGGCCATCGGTGATATCGACCGTGAACAACACGCCGACCTCGTCCTGCACGCAGACCGCCTGTGCGGCATCGATCGCGACGATCGCCGACACCTCGCGCAGTTCCGGCGCCAACGCGATGCGCCCGGAAGCGAGCGTCGACGGCGCACCACAACCGCTGCAACCAGGCAGCAGCGCCAGCAGCAGGAACGGACCGCGGCGACTCATCGTCCGCCCTGCGCCGACGGCGCCGAAGTACTCGGCGTTGTGACGACGGGACCGAGGGCGCGCACGGTCGCCAGCGCCAGCAGCACCGTGCTCCAGGTCGTGGTGCCGTAGGCCAGCAGTCGGTTGCCGAGGGCCGAGCCGACGACCCCCTTGGCGGTCAGCGTACCGACCGCGAACGCCAGCAAGGCCAGCAGCCACAACATCGGATCGCGCCGCCGAAACAGGGCCGCCGCCAGGAACGCGCCCGGCAGCAGCCAGATACAGAAGTGCGCCTTGCTGCTCTGCGGCGACAACAGCACCATCCCACAGGCGATCAGTGCGACCTCGCCCAGCCCGACGCGACGTTGCGCCGCCACGGCGTCGGTCGCCGTCCGCACCACGGCCGCCGCTCGCCGGATGCCCCACGCGATCAGGACCAGCACGCCGGCCTGCGCCGCCAGGGAGACGAGTCGGAACGTCCCCGGCGTCAGTTCGGCCAGCGCGACCCCTTCCTCCACGAACTTGCCGGGCTGCTGGACCGCGGTCAGCAGCCGCATCAACGTGCCGGACAGACTCTGATTGAGCACGCTGTGCGGATTCCACGCCCCGGCGGCATCGGCCGTGCCGCCGACCTGGAGGGAGCGCAGGTTGATCTCGTACCAGGCCATCAGCCATGAACGTCCGTCCGTTCGCGGCCACACCTGGTCCGGCACCAGCGACAGTGCCGCCAAGGCCACGGCCATCACGACCAGCGTTCCGACGCGCAGGCGCAACGCGAACAACCCGACGAACAGCAGTGGCGTCGCCTTGATCGCCGCTCCGGCTGCCGCCCACACGCCGGCGGTCGCACGCCCGCGACACCAGGCCGCCGCCACCAGTGTCACGGTTCCCAGGATCAGCAGATCGTGGCTCTGGTTGGTGAACACCGACGTCACGTGGTGCGCGCCGAGTGCCGCCGAGACCAGCCAGAAGCGCACCGCTCGCGCCCGGCCGTCGCCCGGGTCATTGCCCGCGCGATGCAACCAGCGCAGCACCGCCAGCAGGATCGCGAAGTTGACCGCAAACCAGACCGGCGGTTGCCAGTCGGGCGGCAAGTGGATGAACGGCACGAACGGCACCGCGGCGAACGGCGGGTAGGTGAACGGCTTGGCGTCGGTGCCGCGCCGGTAGATCTCCTCGCCGGCGACCATCCGTTCGGCACCGGTCACGTAGACCGGCAGTTCACGGTCGTCGGCCTTGGCGCGGAAGCCGAAGTACCAGCCGCCGGCCACCATGACGGCGAGCAGCAACGGCAGCAGCCACAACCGGGAACGGTCCACCGGCGCGTTATGTCGTGCCGCCGCGGTCATGTCCAGCACGCCGCGGGGCCCGCCCGGCCCTCCGGTCTGCCCGTCGCCGACAGCGATCGACGACATCGCGACGAACCTTCGGCACCGGCGCACCGTTGCGGTATCCTCCTCGCCCCACTTGGCCAAGACCCGACAGCACCCGTCATTCCCGGAGCCGCCGCGACGACTCGGCGTCTGGCTGTTCGGCGCCTACGGCGGCCTCGCCACCACGGTCGTCGTCGGCGCCCGCGCGATCGCCCGCCGGCTCGCGCCGGCACGAGGCATGGTCACCGAGACCGTGACCCTGGCCGGCGTGCCGCTGGCGCCGATCGACGGGCTGGTGTTCGGCGGCCACGAAGTCCGCACTTCGGATTGGGCGGCATCCGCGTTCGACATCTGGCAGCACAACAACACCCTGCCCTGGCCGATGCTGCAGCAGCTGGCTCCCGAACTGCGACGGCTCAGCAAGAACGTCCGCCGCGGCCTGCTGGTCAACGCCGGCCGGACGATCGACGATCTGGTCGAACACGACCGCGGCGAACGGGCGCCCCTGCGCACCCAGGTCGATCGCGCGATCGCCGACATTCGCGCGTTCTTGCGCCGTAACCGGCTGCGGGACGTGGTCTGCGTCAATCTGACGTCGACCGAACCGGCGCTGGCGCCGCATGCCGCGCATCGCTCGCTGGCGGCGTTTGAACAGGCGATCGATCGCGACAACCGCAAGGCCGTGCGGCCGTCGGCACTGTACGCCTACGTCGCTGCCAGCGTCGGGGCGCCGTTCGTGCACTTCACGCCGAGCGACAGCGCGTTGCTGCCAGCGATCCAGCAGAAGTTCGCGCAGACCGGCGCGCCGTTCATGGGTGCCGACGGCAAGACTGGCGAGACCCTGGTCAAGTCGGCGCTGGCGCCGATGTTCCACCACCGCGACCTGCGCGTACTGAGCTGGCAGGGCTACAACATCCTCGGCGATCGCGACGGCCAGGTGCTGGCCCACGACGAGAACAAGCGCACCAAGGTCGCCAGCAAGGACGCGCTGCTGCCGTCGATCCTCGGCTACCCGCTGCACACGCACGTCGGCATCGACTGCGTGCCGTCGCTGCACGACCTGAAGACCGCCTGGGACTTCATCCACTTCGAGGGTTTCCTCGGCCACAAGATGGCGATGCAGTTCATCTGGCAGGGCTGCGATGCGATCCTGGCGGCGCCCCTGGTGCTCGACATGGTCAGGCTGGCCAACCTGGCGCACCGGCGTGGTGAAAACGGCCCGATGCCGCAGCTCGCCTGCTTCTTCAAGACGCCGTTCGGCGTCGCCGAACACGACCTGCACCGGCAGTGGCAGATGCTGACCGACTGGTTGGCGGGCATCCGCCGGGACCTGCACCGCTGACGGATTCGGGACACGCCTGGCACCCGCCCGGTCAGGATTCCACGCTGGCTTTGCTACCGCCGACGCCCCTGCGTCGTAGACTCCCGCCCACGAAAACCCTGATCTCAGAAGCTCCCCTGGAGAACCAATGAAGAAGTTCCTCTCGTTCGCTCTCGCCGCCGCCCTGTGCGCCCCGGCATTCGCCCAGAAGATGGGCTCGTCCAACAGCGCCGCCCCGTCGGTCGAGCAGACCGTGATTGCCGGTGACGCGAAGATGTCGCTGAACTACACGTCCATCACCTGGGCCGATGGCAAGACCATGACCGCGCTGATGGACAAGGAGAAGGGCGCCCGCGCTCGTGGCCGCGTCAACAGCAGCGCCAAGGACTCGCCGCTCGGCACGTTCACGACCTCGGTCGATGTCACCTGCGGCGACCTGAAGCTCGCCGCCGGCGAATACAAGGTGTCGTTCACGATCAGCGACAACCTGGAGTGGGAGATCAACTTCACCGGCAAGGACACCCAGAAGATGAAGCTGCCGCTGATGGACAACCCGCAGGAGAGCAAGCGGCTGTTGATGTGCATGTACGCCGGTGACGACGAGGGCGCTGGCGTCTACGTCGCGTTCGGCAACAAGATGTGCATGCTGAACTTCGCGCCGGCCAAGAAGGCCTGAGCGTTCGCGAAGCGAATGACGACGCGGCGGCACCATTGGTGACCGCCGCGTTTGCGTACCCGGGGTCTTGCGCCGGATGTGCGCCCACTACGAGTCGGGCAGCATCCGCTCCAGCACGTCGCGCGTCAGCCGGGCTGGCGGAACCGTCCCCGGCTCGATCGCGACGGCAGCCTGCGCCGCCTGCCACCGACCGATCGCCTCGACGGCAGCCGGACGCTGCTTGGCTCGGCATGCCAGCGCGAACAGATCGAGACAGACCATCGGGTCGTTCGCCGGATCCGCCGCCAGCGCCATGTGCCAGAGCAGCGAGCCGTTGAGGTCCTCGGCGGGAGCTGGCACCTCGACGCACGGCAGATGATCCGCGGGCACGCCAGGCAGCAGGAAGCCCTCCCCTGCCGGCAGATGCGCGTTGATGACCTGCAGCACGCGCGCGGCGTTGCCGGTGACCTGGCCCGACATCGCCACGACCTTGTCGGTGCCGAACGCATGGTACTGCAAGCGGATGCCGCTGGTGCCTCCGGTGGTCGAGGGGCCGGCACCCTCGAACGCGGCCAGCGACAGCACACCCTTCAGGTGCAGCTTGCGCGCCAGGCCACGCGACGACTCGGGCAGCATCTGCCAGGCCGCGAGCCCGCTGAAGACCGGCAGAGTCGCACCGGTGATCGGATCTTCGATCGCACCGGATGCCTTGCCATAGACAGCGCGGCCATTCGCCCAGACGCGGAAGCGCCGACGCACGAACGAACGCGCCGCGCCGTCCCGCAGTTCGACCTGGTGTTCCTCGACGACCAGCGAGAAGTCCGCCGGTGGCCACACGGTGACGTGCTGCGAACGATCCGTCAGACACGCGGTCGACAGCGACGAGATGAAGAGCGCGAGCAACAACGGTGCACGAACCATGCGCGACAGGAAACTTCGATGGTGAGCGATGCGGGTCGTTTCGCTATCCTAGGCGCCTCATGGTCCTCATCCACGAGAAGATCGTCGCTCTCCTCGAGCAACGGCACCTCAAGAAGCGGGATCTGGCCAGGGCGTTGGGGATTTCTCCGCAGACGGCGACGGACATCTGCAAGGGCAGATCCGCGATCACGTTGCCACACCTGCGGAGCCTGGTGGCTTACTTCGAACTGCGCGCTGATTTCTGGCTCGATGAGTCAAGAGAGTTGCCGGACCCGGAAGACCGGGCATCCGGTAGCGGCAGCAAGATGGGGTCACTGGCCCGCAGCGGCCTGCTCCAGGTGGACGACATCGAGAGGTTGCTGCTCCGCCTGCGGACGTTCCTCGCCGAACATCGCAGTGCGTTCCTTGCCAAGAACCCCGACCTGACCGCGGACGAAAAACGCGTGTTGGGCCTTGCCGACCCGACCCATGGTGTCGTCGGGATGATCCAGGGAAGCTGACGTTCCGGCACACCCTGCGCCGGTGACAGTCGCATGACGCTCGTGGACCGATCGGCCATTGCCGAACCGCGCCGACGGGGCTTGCATCGTCGCCATGTCGTGCATTCCCCTGTCTTTGTCCGTCCTGGTCGGTGTGACCGGCATCGTCGCCGCGCAGCAGGATCCGGTTGCGGTCGCTCCCAAGAAGCCGTTCTCGATCGCGGCCGGCAAGCCGGTGGAGCCGCTTGCCGGCGAGACCCGGCTACGCAACGTGCGCCAGTTGACGTTCGAGGGTGAAAACGCCGAAGCGTATTGGTCCAACGACGGTACCCGCCTGATCTTGCAGCGGCGGGCCGGAGAGATGCCGGCGGACCAGATCTACACCCTCGACCTCGCAACCGGTGACCTGAAGCTCGTCAGTACCGGCACCGGCCGGACGACGTGCAGCTACTTCCTGAAAGGCGACCAGAAGATCGTCTTCGCGTCGACGCATCTGACCGGCAAGGAGCCACCGCCGGTCGCCAAAGTCGAGCGCGGTCGCGGCTATGTGTGGTCGGTGCACCGCGAATACGACCTGTTCGTCGCCAACCCCGACGGCAGCGACGCCGTGCAGTTGACCAAGGAGGCCGGCTACGACGCCGAAGCCACCGTCTGCCCGGTCACCGGCACGCTGGTGTTCACGTCGGTCCGCGACGGCGACCTCGATCTCTACACGATGGAACCGGACGGCAGCGACGTGCGCCGGATCACCACCCGCCCGGGCTACGACGGCGGCGCGTTCTTCTCGCACGATGGCAGCAAGCTGGTGCTGCGGTCGGCGTTCCCGGTCGACGACAAGCAGGCCAGCGAGGACAAGGAACTGCTCGGCCAGGCGATGGTGCGGCCCTCGCACATGGAGATCACGATCTGCAGGCGCGACGGTAGCGACTTCCGGCAGGTGACGAGCAACGGCGCTGCCAACTTCGGTCCGTACTGGCTGCCCGACGACAAGCGCATCATCTTCAGCAGCAACTTCCTCGGCATGGAGGAAGCCAAGAAGACCGGCGATCACGCCTTGGCCCGCAACTTCGACCTGTTCGTGATCGGCGAGGACGGCACCGGGCTCGAGCGCATCACGCACTGCCCGGAATTCGATGGTTTCCCGATGTTCTCGCCAGACGGCCGCCATCTGGTGTTCGCCAGCAACCGGTACGGCAAGCAGCGCGGCGAGACCAACCTGTTCGTCGCCGAATGGGTCGAACAGCCGAAGTGAACGCGACGCCGCGCGCCGCGGGCGTGCTCGCCGTGATCGCGGTGTGGTTGCGTTGGTGCGGCTGGGGTTGGTGGGGTGCGGAGCGGTAGCATCCGCGCGACCCCGACCCGATGAACGCCCCCGATCCGCGGCTGCTTCGCGGCGACGACCTGGTGCAGGCCTTGCGCACGGCCCGCGCCGCGACGCTCGCCGCCTGCCTCGACCTGACCGACGCGCAGTGGCGCGTTCCGATCCACCCGAGCATCCAGCCCACCGCGTGGGATCTGATGCACATCGGCTGGTTCACCGAATTCTGGTGCCTCCGAGGCCCGCACCGGATCGGCAGCGACGGGTTCCTGTACGGCGACCGCCCACCACGCCACTTCGGCCCGGACGCGCACCTCGACTCGGCGCGCATCGTCCACCAGACGCGCTGGGAGATCCCGCTGCTCGAACGCACCGAACTGTGCGATCGATTGCGGATGCAGCTCGACGACTGTGCGGCCCACGTGCGCGCCGCCGGCGACTCCGACGAAGCGCTCTACCACGCGCGATTCGCGGTCTACCACGAACTGATGCACGTCGAGGCCTTGCTGTGGACGCGGGCGCTGCTCGGCTACCCGGCGCCGCCCGGCTACACGCTGCCGCACCTGCCTCGACACGGTGAACTCCCCATCGCCGCGACGACAACACGGATCGGCTGGCCCGACGACGAACCGGGCTTCGCGTTCGACAACGAACGCGGCGGCCGCAAGGTCGAACTGCCGGCGTTCGCCATCGACGACGCGCCGGTCACCAACGGCGAGTTCCTGCAATTCGTGCTCGCCGGCGGCTACGACCACGCCTCGCTGTGGCCCGGCCGCGCCGGCGTCTGGCTCGCGCGCAAGGGGCGACGGCTGCCCGAGCGCTGGCGGCGCGGCGCCGATTCCGGCTTCGAACAGCGCTGGTTCGAGCGCTGGCTGCCGCTCGACCTGGCCGCTCCGGTGATCCACGTCAACGCCTGGGAGGCCGAAGCCTGGTGCCGCTTCGCCGGCCGCAGACTGCCGACTGCCGCCGAATGGGAGGTCGCCGCCCGGCAATTGCGCTGGGGCCAAACCGTCTGGGAGTGGACCGCCGATCCTTTCGCGCCCTATCCGAACTTCCGACCGGCACCGTACTCGACCTACTCGGCACCGTGGTTCCATCACCAACGCGAGATGCGCGGCGGCGCATTCGCGACGCACCCGCTGATGCACCACCGCCGCTACCGCAACTTCTTCCTGCCCCAGCGCACCGACATCTTCGGCGGTTTCCGTTCCGCCCGCGACGTCTGATCGCGATGCGGCTTGGCGCGCCCGGACTGGCGGCTATCCTGCGGCATGGTCGGATTGGTCCGGCCCAAGCCCTCGTCGAGGTCCCATGCTCGCGTTTCGCCCCTCGTTCGCCATCGTCCTGTTCGCCATCGCCGGCTTGCGCGCCCAGGCCTGTAATCCCGGTGACCTGCTGCTGAAGAACGACATCCTGCCCAATGTGCCGACCGGCACGCAGACCGTCGCCATCGTCCCTGGCCTGTGCGAAGGCGAAGCCGCGATGTCGGTGCTGACGACACCTGGCCCCTGTACGATCCGCAAGGTCTCGATCATGTTCGGCAACGCCGGCGGCGGCAACGGCAACCTCGCGGCGGCCGACGTCGAGATCTACGACGGCGCGACCCTGAATCCGAACGGCCGCTACACCCTGGGCCCGTTGGTCTGGTCGCTGTCCGGCAGCACCGGCAACAACGTGCAGATCTCGACGCATGCGCTCAACGAGGTCACGGTGCCCGGCAACGTCCGCATCACGTCCGGCAAGGCGGTGATCGGCTGGCGGATGGAGATCAACGCCGGCCCCGGCAGCTGCCAGCTCGGCTACTTCAACAACTTCTGCGTCGACTACTCGGGCGTCTGTCAGCCGGGCAAGAACATCATCGACGCGCTGCCGCCGATCGGCGGTCCGGTCGATCCGATCACGTTCCCGTTCCCGCCGATCAACATCCCGTTGTGCGGCACGATCTACTGGAGCGGCAACTGGATCATCCGCGCCTGCGTGACGCCCGACGTGACCGTCAACTGGACCGGCTCGCCGACGCCCGGTGGTGCGGTGTTGCTGAACCTGCTCGCGCCCAACCACGCCAACGAGTACTACGTGACGATGCTGAGCCTCGGCACGAGCCCGGGGCTGACGACGCCGTGGGGGCTCATTCCGTTGAACGGCGACTTCCTGCTCGAGTGCTCGCTGAACCCGTTCTGCTGGCCCCAGCTGCTGGTCAACGGCAACGGCCAGCTGAACGTCAACGCCCAGGCGACGGCGGTGGTGCTGATCCCCAACCTGCCGCTGCTCGCCAATTCAGGGCTCGCGTTCCACGCCGGGTTCGTCACATCGCTGAGTCCGTCCTGGACGCCGTTCACGGCGATCTCGGCGCCGTCGACGCCGATCGTCATCAACTGACTTGTTACATAAGTCGTTTTTTTCCAGAGATTTACGTCTTAACAATCGACTCACGACGCGCTCTTCGGCCCTTCATCCGCCGCCCGATCCTGGTCGGGGCATGAAGCACCGTGAGCAACCGCGGCCATTCCTGTTCATCGACGACGGGTTCCCCGAGTCCCGCGAATACGCCGACAACTACGTTGCGCTCGCGGACGAGCGGCCGCGCTCGTGGCTGCGGTCCTTGCTCTCGCGTTGCCGCAAGGCTGCAACTCGGGAAGCCCTGCCCGCGGGTGCGGCGTTGCCATGCGACGGCCGCACGCCGACCGCGGCGTGACCCGCGACGACACCGCCGCACACGTGCGGTGGTGACCCATGCCAGTCCGCGGCGCATGATCGCGCCATGGACGGCCCGACCTTCGACCAGCTGCGCCTCGAGTACCCGGACGACCCGCTGACGCGCGCCGAACTGCCCGCCGATCCGGTCGCATTGTTCCGCGCCTGGCTCGCGGCAGCGACCACTGCCGGCGTCAGCGAACCCAACGGCATGGCGCTGGCAACGGTCGATGCCACGCATCAACCCCACTGCCGGATCGTGCTGCTGAAGAACTGGGACGACCGCGGCCTCGTGTTCTTCACCAACCGTGGCAGCGACAAGGGCACCCAGCTCGCCGATCAGCCGCGCGCCGCCGCGACGTTCTGGTGGCAACGACCGCGCAACCGGCAAGTGCGGATCACCGGCCCGATCACGCTGGCGACCGACGCCGAGTCCGACAGCTACTTCGCCGCCCGGCCGCGACTGGCGCAACTTGCGAGCGCCGCCTCACCGCAGAGCCGGCCATTGCGCGACCGGCAGGAACTGCAGGCGCTGATGCACGCACTCGCGCAGCGGGTCGGCGACGGACCGGTGCCGCGACCGGCGCACTGGGGCGGCTACGTGCTGCGACCGCGCCACATCGAGTTCTGGCAAGGGCGGCTCGGCCGGCTGCACGATCGCTTCCGCTACCACCGCGACGACGGCGCCGCCGGCTGGCGGATCACCCGGCTGGCGCCCTGACTGATGGGCACTGCCCTGGTCACCGGCGCCAGCGCCGGGCTCGGTGTCGAGTTCGCCCGTTTGTGCGCAGCCGATGGCCACGCCGTGGTACTGGTCGCGCGGCGCGCCGAACGGCTGCAAGCTCTCGCCGACGAGCTGCAGCGCACGCACGGCACGCGCTGCCTCGTCGTACCGCAGGATCTCGCGGCCGCCGACGCCGCCGAACGGGTGCTCGCCGCGATCACCGCCTCCGGCCTGGCACCGCCGACGATCCTGATCAACAACGCCGGCCTCGGCGCGCACGGTCCGTTCGCCGACACCAAGGCCGAGACGGCGCTCCGTCAGATCCTCGTCAACATCGCACTGCCGACCGAACTGACGCGTCGCTGCCTGCCAGCGATGCGCACCGCCGGTCACGGACGCATTCTCGTGATCGCCTCGACCGCAGCGTTCACGCCCGGCCCGCTGATGGCCGTCTACTACGCCACCAAGGCCCATGTGCTGTCGTGGTCGGAAGCCCTGCACGAAGAACTGCGCGGCACCGGCATCACCGTCACCTGCGTCTGCCCGGGACCGGTCCGCACCGAGTTCCAGCAGGTCGCCGGCCTCGACGGCGAAACGCCGGTGCGCGGTCTGAAGCTGATGCCGCCCGAGGTCGTCGCTCGCGCCGGCTACCGCGCGATGCGGCGCGGTCGGGCCATCGTGATCCCGGGCCTGTGGAACCAGGTACTGGCGCTGTGCTCGCGGCTGTTGCCGCGCTTCCTCCTGCGCCGGATCGTGCATCGCCTGCAACGGCGTCGATGAACCAGGAGCCGCCGACAGGAACCGTGTCGGCCCGGCCACGGTCGCGCCCATGCTCCGATCCCTCCCGTTCTCGCTGTCGCTGCTCATTGCCACCCCGCTCGTCGCTCAGACCCCTGAGCTCGCCTCACAGGTCGAAGCCATCGCCGCGCGACACTTGCAGAAGCCCGGCGCCGTCGGCCTGTCGATCGGCATCGCCCGCAAGGGCGAGGTGCTGCTGAGCCAGGGCTACGGTCTGGCGGATGCCGAGTTCGAGGTGCCGGCCAATGCCGAGACCATGTTCCGGATCGGGTCGGTGACCAAGCAGATCACCGCTGCATTGATCCTACGACAGGTCGAAGCCGGCAAGCTGAAGCTCGACGACACGCTGTCGACGCTGCTGCCGGAGTTCACCACCGGCGACCGGACGATCACCTTGACGCAGCTGCTCGACCATACGTCGGGCATCAAGAGCTATACCGACATCGGCAAGGCCTGGGAGGAGAAGCAGCCGCTGGAGCTGACCGACGAACAGCTGCTCGATCTGGTCCGCGACCTGCCGGCGGACTTCGCACCCGGTCAGGGCTGGCACTACAACAACACCGGCTACTACCTGCTCGGCATGATCGTCGCGAAGACCGCGTCGAAGCCGTATGCCGAAGCCGTCGCCGAACTGGCGGCAGAACTCGGCCTGCAGCGCACGCGCTACGACTCGAACGGCGAACTGATCAAGAACCGCGCCCAGGGCTACGCTTTCACCAAGGCCGGCCTGCGCAACGATGATCCGCTCGGCATGAGCCAGCCTGGAGCCGCCGGGGCGTTGCTGTCGACCGGCGGCGATCTCGTCCGCTGGTCGATGGCGCTGTCCGGCGGCAAGGTGGTGCGGCCGGAGACGTTCGCCCGGATGACCACCTCGACGAAGCTGCCATCGGGTCGCGACACCCACTACGGCTTCGGCCTCATCATGGACCGCTTCGGCGATCACCCGCGCGTCCAGCACGGCGGCGGCATCCACGGCTTCAACTCGTTCCTGGTCTGGCTGCCCGACGCCGATCTCCACGTCGCGGTGATCAGCAACGGTGAACGGCTGTCGTCGCTGCGCGTCGCCGAGGAAATCCTGTGGCGGGCCCTCGGCGAGACGCCGCCGGTCGCGCAGGATCAGCCAACGACCGCCGACCTGCGGCAACGCACCGCCGGGAAGTTCCGCCTGCAGGATCTCGACCTGAACGCGACGATCGGCGAGCGCGACGCCGCGGTCACGCTGCAGATCGAGGGCCAGGACGCCGTCAGGCTGTTGTGGCAGGGCGAACGGACGTTCGTCGCCGACTTCGACCACGCCGTGCGCATCGTGTTCGGCGCCGACTTCGGTTCGTTCGAACTGCACCAGAGCGGCGGCATCTTCTACGCCGCGCGGCAGTGACCCTGCCGAAGTCGCCCCGCCGTCTGTCGTGCCGGCGCGCGGCGCTGCCGGTCAGTGCGTTCGCCGATCTGGCGGCGACGGGGTTCCGGATCACGCCCTGACCCGCAGCGGTCGCCCGCGGCTTCGCTCCGCCGGACCCGGCCCTCGATGCCCACGCTGAAGAACTGGGCGCCGGCGAACCGGCCCCCGCGGATCACCGCGCGCCCGGAGACGATCTGGAGGCCGATCCGCGTGTTCCGCTTCGGCACCTCGCAGTCCACGAAGTTCACGTTCGAGCCGTCGACCGTGACTGCCGGCAGGCATGGCAGCTGACCTGCGCCGAAGAGGCAATCGCGAGCGGCAGGGTATTGAAGTAGTCGTTGCCGGCGTCCAGCCCCTGGAACACGACGGGGCCGGTGCACGAATCGACGCGCGATGGCGGGGAGATCACTGGCGTGCCGGTGAGCTGTCCGCCATCGACCACGACGCCGCCGCCACAGCCGCTGACGCCGATCGAAGGGTAGGAGCCGGCGTGCACGACGCAGACCTGCCCCGCCGGCACGCCTTGGATCCGCACCGCGGGAATCATGGGGCTGCCGACGATCGAAACACCGGCCCGGCAGTCGATCGTGATGCCCTCGGTAACGGTGATCGCCGCGTAACCGCCCGCATAGACGTCGAGCCTGTCGCCGGGCGACGCGATGTCGATCGCCTGCTGCAGCGTGTTCCCCCCGCCGCCCGGCACGACGATCGTGTTCTGTGCAGGCAGGGCCACCGCGACGAACAGGAGCGCAAGGGCGGAGCGGCTCATGGCCGCATTGTCCGCGGGCGTCAGATCGGCGAAAGGCCCACCATCACTTCAGCCCAGAACACGCGGCGCAAGAGCTCAGCCCACCCGTAGTGCCGCTCGATACCAGAGCCACAAACGCCCAACCCCGCCGTTCCGTGCGTCGTTCCTCGGTGAAGCAGCGGGGTGCCCGACTTGCCCGCCTCCGCAAGTCGCGCCTCGGTCGTGATGCCGGCTGACCGGCTGGTGGCGCAGGTGGCGCTCAGGCCCGGCCGCGATACAACAGCAGCGACACGACGATGGCTGCGGTCGCCAGGGTCCTCGACGACCGATCCCTGATTCGCCCACGTCCATCCAGGAGACAGCAACCATGCGGCTCGACTTTCTCGCGGTCCTGATTCCGGCAAGCGTTTGCGCACAGGACACGGTCCACTACAAATTCGACGGGCGCTGCGGAACGATGGTCGTCAACCATGCCGACCCCTCGCCGGCGCCACGCCATGGTGTCATCACCGCATCCGCGTCGCATCAGCCGTGGGTGCAAGGCCTCTGGGGCGGCGCCTTCGACGGGAACACCGACATCTTCACCGTGTCGCAGCTCAACACCGGCTGGTCCCTGGCAGGCGTGGGCGGCAGCTTCTCGTACGCGGCGTGGGTTCGGATCCCCGGAACCACCGGCATCGGGCTGCCGCACACGCTGCTGACGACGGTGCAGCCGACGACCGTCCCCGGCTTCGTTTCGGGCACTACCACCGGTTTCCTGGAAGGGCACCTGCTGACGCAATGGACTGCCGCGAGCGGCCCCGCCGGCCTCTCGATCACCGCTGCCAACGTCAAGACCCTTGCCACGCAGCGCTGGGTGCACCTCGCATTCGTGATCGACGTTGCTGCCGGCAGCTACACGGCGTGGGTCGATGGCGCCATCGACCACACCAATGCGCTCGGCGCCGCAGTGCCGGGCAACTGGAGCGGCACGCTGCAGGTCGGCGCGCTCGGCAGCGGCTTCGTCGTCGACGAGCTCGTCATCGCGAATCGTGCGTTCTCGGCGGCCGAAGTCGCGACGTTGTTCGCCGGCCCGCGCGCCGCGGCTGGCGCGTACGGCGCCGGCGGCTGCCGCGGCGGCACGCTGACGACGATCGGCGGCCCGCCGCGCGTGCCGAACCCGGGCTTCGCGCTGCGCATCGGTGACTCGAACGGCCAGAGCGGCATCTACTCGCTCAGCGTCGGCAGCAATCGCTGCTTCGTCGGTTCGATCCCGATCCCGTTCGATCTCGGCCTGATCAGCCCGCTCGTCGCAGGTTGCATCTCCGACGCGCCGAACGATATCGGCGCGCTCGGCGGCAGCTACGTAGGCGGCACCGGCACCGCACCATTGGGGATTCCCAACGCGGCGAACTTCATCGGCTACGACGTCTACTGCCAGGCAGCACTGATCGAGCTCCCCTCCGGATTGATCCGGATCACGAACGCCCGAGCGATCGGCATCGGCCTGTAGGGCTCGACCGCGCGCAAGGCCGCCTGCCCAGGCGGGGTGGCCAGCCGACCTCCTGCTCACGGCAGCGTGGGGAGCTTCGTCGATGCCACGGGCAGCCCGGCTGCCCTCACGGGGGTCACGCGTTGACTCGCGCTGATGGACACCGACGGCGATGGCGACCTGGATCTGGCCTGCGCGAACGGCACCGGCACACCTCGACACCACCCAGACCCTGTCCCCGCACCGATCGAGCCGTCGACCGTTACTGCCGGCAGCCGGCAGGCATGGCAGCTGCCCAGGACGAGAATCCGGGCACTTTGCCCGACTCTACAGCCTCGTCCCGCCGCGTCTGGAGCCGGCGCCGCGCGAAGAACGCATTCGCCTCGCCTCGCAGGCCGGCGGAATACCCCGTTGTTCCGCTTGTCCTCCAGTCAGCACGTCACGGCCGCGCATGAGTTCCCATCGATCAGGCAGCGGCGAGGCCCTTCGCCACGCCCGAACCCAGGTGCCAACTCGATGCCTCGAACCCGCCCCACTCGCTCCCTCGCCCAACGAACGCTGCAAGCGATCGCCTTGCTGTTCGTGGTCCTCGGCAGCGCGACCGCACAAGACGTGATCTACGCTCGCCTCGCCCGAGGTGGACACCTCGAGGTGCATCTCGTCGGCGAGGTGTATCGCGACCTCGCCGGAGTCCAGGTCGTGCAGGGTCCACGCAGCGCGCCGCAGCCGGCCTTCTCGGTGCAGATCGGGCCGTTCGCTCGCCAGGCCCGGCTGTTGCGAGTCGGCGCCAGCAGTCTCGCACCGCTCGGCTCCGGCTTCCGCATCGAAGGTGTCGTCGGTCGCAGTCGCATGGTGCTGCCGCTCGCACTCGAAGTCAGCTCGTCGTTCACGAGTCCTTTCGTGGCCCCGCCAACGAGCACTGACCCTGCGATCGGTGCACGCCTGGCCAGCAGCCTGTCGACACGCGACCCACTGTTCGTGGAGCCGCTGTCGCGCATGGCGCGCTATGGCAGCGAACTTGCGCGCTACCTGCCCGTGGACCCGGTGCTCGAGGAACTGCGTCGCGGTGCCATCGCGGACACGCTGTTCCCGAGTCACTTCACCCTGGCTGGCGCCAACGACCGAACGGCCCTGCTCAGCCAACTCCAGCCGACCCTCGTACTCGCCATCAGCCCGGCCGACCACGCGTTCATCGGCGATCGCGTCACGATCCACTCGAACAACCTGCCGTGTCCGGCGAACGGCGACAGCATTCGGGTCTGGCTGGACGACATCGCACTGACGATCCTCGAAAGCACGCCAGACCTGGTCACCGCGCGCTTGCCGAAGCGGCGAATCAACGGCTCTGTGTTGCGCGTCGGGCGCGTCAGCGATCGTGCGCAGGCGATCGTGCACACGAACTACCACGTCGACCGGGTACGTCCGTTCGACTTCCTCGACGAGAGCCACGCCGAGCACCCGTTGCTCCCGGCGTATCTGATGGCGCTGGCCTCACGACACGTCTACAGCCGTCAGGGTGCGACCCAGAGCGAGTACCACAACGAGACCCGGCAGAAGTTCGTCGAACTCGGTCTGCACGAGACGCTGGACGTCGTCACGCAGGGGGCGTCCTGGTTGGCGTTCGATACCCAGTTCGTCGCCGCCCAGAACGACAACAACCTCGTGGTGTCGTTCTGCGGCACCGACTCGCAGTACAGCCCCAAGGACATCCTGACCGACATCGGCGCGGTGCTGTTGCCCGAACTGAACATGCACTGCTGCGTGCATCACGGCTTCTACGCGGCGCAGACCGTCGGCATTGCGCAGCACGGCTACCAAGCGGTCTTCGAGCGCGTGCGGCAGCACGCCGCGGCAGCCGCCGCACAAGGTCGCAGGATCTGGATCACGGGGCACAGTCTCGGCGGTGCGATCGCCCAGATCGTTGCCTACCGGCTCGAAGTGGTGCACCGCATCCGCCTCGCCGGGGTCGTCACGTTCGGGCAGCCCCGTGCCGGTGACGCGATGTTCGCGCTGTTCTTCGACCAACAGTTCGGCAACCGCGCCGAGCGCTGGGTCAACTTCGGCGACTCGGTAGCCACGTTCTTCCCCTGGCCGTTCCAGCACGCCGGGCGCCTGCGCCAGTTCGACGCGCAAGGCCACGTGCTCGACAATGCGCCGCAGCAGTCCTACCTTCCGACGCTGTCGGGCTTCGGCGCGCCTCATCTGGGTTACTGGGAACTCACGCGCCGCGCGTTCCTGGAGGGAGCGCTCGGCACGTCCCTGGACTTCGGCGACGCCTGGCCACTCGTCGACTCTTGATGACGTCCTCGGGCCGGCTCGACGCCTGCCCGGTGACGTGCGGATCCGCTGGATTCCGTCTGTAGGTCTGCAACCCCGTGAGCACAGCAAACCCATGAGCCTCCCGACCTGCCGCGTCGCCGCCGCAACCGGCCTGCTGGCGATGACCAGCGCCACGACTCTCGGTGCCCAGAGCTTCACGCAATGGACCGGCGCGGTCAGTTCCGACTGGAACAACGCCGCGAACTGGGACGCCGGCGTGCCCGATGCCAATCGCGGCGCGATCGTCGTCGCGTCGGGTCCCCGGCCAGTGGTCGCCGGAACGGCGGTCTGCTGGGAGCTGCAGGTCGATGGCGGCGGCCTCAGCATCCAGGGCACGCTCGACGTGCACGGCTCGATCAGCCTGCGGACCAACGTCGTCGGCACCGGCAGGCTGCGGCTCGTCGGCACCCAGCCGACCGGCCTGGTCTCGGCCCCTGGCAACCAACGCGTGCCCACGATCGAGATCGGCGGCGGGCGGAACATCCTGCTGGACGGACCGGAGATCCGCGGTGATCTGCGGTGCACGTCGGCGACCGGCAATGGCAGCGTGCGTTGGCAGGGAAGGATCGCGGTGACCGGCAATGTCGATCTGCGCTGCCAATCGGTGACCGCGACGGGGTCGACGACCCTGGTCGTCGACGGCGATTTCACGCTGGAGGCGGGAACGGTCGGCGCTGTGCCGTTCGATCGGCTGACACTGGGTGGTGATTGGACGAGTGACGACATGTTCCAGGCGACGGGAGGTGTCGTCGCGTTCACGGGTGGCAGGACCCACGTGTTGGACGCGCCGGATTCGCGGCTGTTCGCGCTGGAGGTCCCGGCAGGCGAGTCCGTCGCCGCGAACTACGGCATCGTGACTGGTGGCGGCGTCGTGGTGGCGGGCGGATTGCAGGCGAACTCGACGGCAGGCAACCCCTTCGATGTGGGCGGGGCCTTGACGGTCGGCGGCACGGTCCAGGTCGCCGGGACGACAGCCAGAGCACGGGGTGACGTCACGATCAGCGGAACATTGACCACGAACCCCAGCCTGCGCGTCGACGGCGACTTCCTCGTGGAGGCCACTGGCGCCTCCATCGGCGCACGAGAACTTCACGGCAATGCGACGCTCAACGCGAGTGTGGCATCGGCTCTGGACTTCCGACTCGGCCTCGGGACCTTCCTGCTTGTCGGCGCGCCTGGTGTCTTCGCCGATAGCGTGACAGTTCTCGGGCAAAGTACCGGCACGATCCTGCGCATGCGAGACATTGGATTCAGGTCAGTTAGGACTCTACCCCCTGGTCCGGAGCTGGAAGTGTTCCGGAACTGCGCCTTGCGGATCGATGGTGGCGAGGTCCGCATCCCATTCTTGGGGTTGCGAGACGCCTTCCTATCAGGGGATCCTTCGGCGACCCTCGTCGTCGGCAGCATCGACCTGCTTGCCAACAGCGGTTTGACTAGCCCCCCCGGGACAATGCGGGTAACAGGCAGTATCCTCATTCGGCAAACCAACACCTTCCAGAACACTACTGGCGTCATCATCTTCGGTGCGCCTGCAGCTGGAACAGGACCCACGCATCACAGCATCGAATGCTGGCAACAGTTCACCGGTCTTGGCTCTATCGTTGTCGAAAGCAATGCTGTGGTAACTGTCCAGCCGGATGGATTCCCACCTGGATACCGCTCGGTCGATGTGTATGGACAAATGACGTCCGTAGGGAGCTTGGACAGCTTGGACCAGGCCAGGGTGTTTGCCGGTGGCTTTCTCTGGACTTTTGACAACGACATCGATCAGGTCTACGTCGAGGGCCGGCTGGATGCCCCGTACTTGGAATCGTCCGAGGACTTCATCGTTGCCGGCGGCGGTATCGCCAACGTGGGGTCGCTGTGGGATCCGCTCGAAGTGCGCGGCAACTTCGAGATCCGCGGCACCGGCCAGCTCAACATGCCCTTCGGCAGCCGTGTCGTCCTGACCGGCACGTCGACCCACAACCCGACCAAGAACGTCATCGGCGCGCTGCCCGAACTGCAGATCACCGGCGGCGAGTACATCGCCACCGGCCTGACCGTGAACGGCGACCTGTCGGTCACCGGCACGAACACCGTGCTGCGCGTGGCCAGCGCCACCGTGACCGGCAACGCGACCCTCGGTGGCGCCCGCATCCAGAGCCACGTGCAGGGCTCGACTCTCGACGTCGGCGGCAACGTGACGTTCCAGACCACCGCCCTGTCGGATGCACCACCCGACGTCATCACGTGCGGCGGCAATTGGACCTCGAACGCCAACTTCCGCGCGCGCACGACAGCACCCGCGGGATCGCTCCTCATGGACGGTGCTGGCGCCTGCACCATGCAGGCTGCCGCGACGTTGCCCGGCTTGGCGATCGGCCCCAATTGCGTCGCCACGCTGGACAGCCTCGTCCTGCGCGGTGGACTCACGGTCGCCGGGTCGTTGACCGTCACCGGCACGCAACACGTCGTGTGGGGGTCGACCCACGTGACCGGCAGTCTCGTGCTGCCCACTGCGTCGACACTGGTGTTCGCCGGCAACAGCACCATCGGCGGCGGCACCATCGACGTGCCTGCCAGCAGTCCGGCCCCGCTGACCACGTGCGCGAGCGGCATGTGGAACATCCAAAGCCTCACCGTGGCGGGCGACTTCGGCATGCAGGCAGCGTGTGCTGCGCTGACGATCGGCCGCCTCGACGTCGCGGGCCTCGCCAGCTTCGACGGCGGCACGCTGACCGGCGCTGGACCCGGCAGCTCGATGCACGTCGGCAACCGCCTCCGCATGTCGCTGCAGAGCCCGGTGACCGCGCCACCGGCGACGATCACGGTCGGCGGCGATCTGCAGATTGACTCCACCTTCGTCCCGACCGCGGGGACCATCGTACTCGACGCCCCGAGCGCCCGCTCGATCACCGGCAACGGCACGACCTGCGCGTTTCACGAGCTGCGGATCGCGCGTGGCACCCATGCCGCGAACCGCGACCTCGAGGTCCGCGGTGCATCGCTCCGTATCGACACCGGCGCCGCGCTCGACCTGGCCGCCCGGCGACTCGACCTCGCCGCGGCCGCCGTCACCACCGTCGACGGTACGCTCGCCTTCGCCGCGGGCGGGATGCTCGACCTCGACCTCGGTGCCAGGCTGGCCCTGCAGAGTTCCGGCACGCTGCGACTGCTCGGCACGCCGATCGCTCCCGCCATCGTGCAGGGCAGCGATTGCGACGTGACGCTGGCAGGACGCATCGAAGCCGTGAACTTCGTCTTCCGCGGCATGAACGCGCAGGGCGTGCGCATCCTCGCACCGGCGACGTTCGGCGCGTTCCCTGCCGACTTTCGCGGCGGCCTGTTCACGAACGGCTCGCCGCAGCCGGGCTCGGTGCTGCTCGACGTCAGCCGAACGGCGGCGGCGACCTTCTGGGATCTCGATTTCGACGCCAACGGCGGCGTCACCCACGGTGTCGCATGCACCGGCACCGGCCGCGTCGATCTGATCAATGCCGAGGGCGACCGTGCCGGGGAAGCACACGAGTTCGACCCGAACGGCGTCGTGTTCTGGACCCGGGACCGCACCGAGGTGGCGTCGTTCGGTGCCCGGGGCGCGTTCCTGCGCAACCAGATCGCGACGCGCACGGTCTACGAGAACGCCGAGCAGTTCCGCATCCAGCGCGCCCTTCTGCCGAACGGCCCGTTCGCGCCCGTCACCCACTGGGCGCCGTCCGGCAACCCGGGAGCGTCGTACGACTTCTCCGACCCACTGGCCGCGGGCACCGAGGCGTTCTACCGACTCGAGGAACTGCTGCCACACGGTGAATGGCGCCTGCTGGCGACCGAGTTCGCGCGGGTGTTCCCGGCCGCCAGCGTCGGCAACACCTGGTTCGTCGGGCCGGGTGCGTTCGCCGACATCGATGCCGCGATCGCCGTGGCACCACCCGGCGCCAGCATCGTCGTCGGTGCCGGAACCTATCCCGCATTCACGATGACCCGTCCCGTGTCGATCTTCGCCGCCGGCGATGGCCCGGTCGTGATCGCGGCCGATCGCGCCGTGCTGCTGCACGGCCTCTTGGCCGCCGGCCCGCCTGCGAGCCTGGTCGGCCTGCGCATCGAACAGGGGCCGCAGTTCACCGGCGGGGAACTGCTCACGTTGCAGCAGAGCGATGCCATCGTCGTGCTCACGGACCTCGATCTGGCTGCGACCGCGCCGGTGGACGCCATGCGCATCGATCGGTGCACGCGGATCAAACTGCAGGGCGTGCGCGCCGATCGGCCGATCCGCAGCATCGCGTCCACCGCCTACGGCGATCACTGCACGCTGGATCTGCTGGACGTCCGGTCGGGCAGCCGCGTGACGACGGCCGATACGACGGTCGCGGCGACGCAGGTCGATCCAACCTCGCAACTGGTCGCACGCGCCGGAACTTCGCCGCGCCTGATCGCCGAATCGGTGTGGCAGGGCCTCGACCAGCAGACACTGACGGTGCACGCCGATCCGCAGGCACTGTGGGTCGTGCTGATCGGCGTCGCCATGGACTACCAGGACGTCAGCACGCTGGCCCCGATCGACATGGTCCTGTTGGTGCAGTCACCGTTGACGCTGTCGCTCGGCGTCGGCGCACCGCCGACCGGCACGGTTCTACCGTTCACGGCTCCGGACACGCCCAGCGGCTACGGTTCCAGCGTCGGCCTGCAGGTCACAGCGCTCGACGTCATGTCGCTGACCGGCCGTTTCGGCAGCTTCCGGCACGTGGTGTTCGTGCCCTGACGGCGGTCCGGCAGGTCGTCCGGCGCAGTCCGGCGCGCGAAATTTCGCGCACGCGCGTCACGCCGGTGGCCTCCCCACCATGCGCAGGGTGTCACCCATGGCAACCAAAGGACAACCGATCATGTTCACCCTTCGCAACGCGTTCCTGTCTCTGACCGCATGCACGCTGGCCGCAACCGCGAGCGCGCAGACCACCCGTTGGCTGTCTTCGCCCTTCCAGGAGTTCCTGTTCGCGGCGAGCTCGAGCCAGGCCTTCGGCGGCTCCGCCTTGGGCGGCACGACCAGTTCGAGCGTGGAGATCGAGCACGACACCTGGGCGGTCGGAGCCACTCCGCTGTGGCGGCCGGTACTGCGTGCCGCGCAGTCGCGCCGGGTCCATGTGCGTGGCACGCCTGGCCAAGAAGCAGTCCGGATCGATGGCACCGCCTACCCTTCGGTGACCAGTGCTACCTGCACCGGCAGGGTCCTGATCAACGGAATCGTGCGCCAGACAGCGACACGCATCGGCACCGCGCCCACGTTCGGCTCGGCACTCCACATCGCCGATGGGCCCGCGTTCCAAACCACCCATTGGATCGGCGCCTCCGCCGTGACGATCCGCAACGCATTCACGGCCTCGGCGACCTTCCAATACGCGGCCGCGCGCATCCAGCCGGGCATCGTCAATGACAACGACATGACCTTCGCCTTCGGTGGACAGACTGGGGTCTCCTGCACCGCGACGATCGTGTCCGGAACCGGGTTCTCGCTGACCGCGACCCTGAGTCCAGGCAGCTCGAGCGCAAGCGCGAACTTCGCCGTCGCCGAGAATGCTCTGGTCACCGACTACGACGCGACGATGACGGCCATCCAGGGCTCGAACCACATGCGCGAGAACCTGACGCATCGCAGCGGGTTCTTGCAGATCATCGACACGCAGAGCTCCAGCAGCACCGTGCAGCGCGTGATCGACGAACAACTCGGCCGGCCCTGGATGATCCCGCAGTAGGCGCCGCGAGCCGTGACCCGGCGGCTGCTCCGGTCCGCTCGGGCGCCTGGTGCGATTCGCACCGGAATCTCGAGCACGGCGTCACGCGCGCGTGCCGCGCACCATCGATGGGGTGAACGAACCCTGGTGCGATCATGAACAACACTCACCTGCTGCGCGTCACCCTGCTGGCCTTCGCCACGCTCGCCATCGTCGCCGCCACGTCGCTGCGAACCAATGCGCCGCCCGCTGAAGCCATGGCGCCGCCGGTCGCGCCAGCGACCACGACCGCCCACCTGGTCGGTGACCGTGGTGACCAGGGCGACAGCGACGCTGGCTGCCATCGCCAGGACGCCGCGGCGACCGCACTCGGCCCCTACGCCGC
This sequence comes from Planctomycetota bacterium, assembly GCA_016713175.1. Taxonomy (GTDB): domain Bacteria; phylum Planctomycetota; class UBA1135; order UBA1135; family UBA2386; genus JADJPQ01. The sequence goes on along the minus strand of JADJPQ010000001.1, from coordinate 546,630 downwards.
ACCCACGGGCACCTGGCTGCGCTTCGACCTGGCGGTCCAAGCGAGCACCGACATGCGCGGCGGCCACGAAGAACGGTCGGATCACCACGCCCAGGAACTGGCCGGCGCACTCACGGTGACGGTCGTCGATCGCATCGATGACGAGATCGTGGTCCGGCTACAGGTCGATGCCCACGCCAGCGAGGCCGCCGACGCGCCGGCAGACGACTCCGCCGCAACGGCACTCACCCGAGCACTCGCCACTGGCGTCCAGGTGCGGATGCGCGACGACGGCGACGTGCTCGGCTTGCGGTTCGTCGGTGTCACGACTGCCGAGACGCGCAACTGGGTGCGCACGCTCGTCGCATCGCTGCGGTTCGTCGTCGACCCCAACGGGGCGGCGACCTGGACGACGGCCGAGGGCGACGCGACCGGCATCGCGCGCGTCGCCTATTCCCGCATCGCGGCAACCGAGATCGTGAAGCGCAAGCAGGCCTACAAGGGCGGCGAACATCTGCGCGTCGAGGGGCATGGTACGGCCAGCTTCGCGCCGCAGGTCGGCTGGCTCGCCGCCTGCGAGTACCGGGAGGTGCTGGTCCTGGCCGTGGCCGAACTGGGCGCCGAGATCCGCCTGCAACTCAGCACGAGCGCGCGGCTGCGCGAGCACGGCGTCACCGCGCTCGCGGACCTGCCGACGGCTGGCTGGGACGAACCGTGGCTGTCGCTCGATGGCTCCGGCGAAGTCGCAACCTCGAGCGATGCCGCGCAGCGACAACACATGCGCGACGCGATCGCAGGTCGCAGTGCGGCACGACTCGTGGACCGGATCGCGACCCTGCTGCAACCGACCGACCAGGACAACACCGCCGCCCTGCACGAGGCGCGCACTCACCTGGCGTGGCTGATCGAACTGGATCCGGACGCCCTGTTCGCCGTGCGCAATCTGGCGCTGACCGCCGATGCCGACCTCGCCGCGGTCGTGCTCAGCGCCGTTGGCTCGGCTGGCACGCCGGCAGCCGAAGCGCTGCTGTGCGAACTGTTCGGCGGCAGCGGCCTTCCCGAAGCGCTGCGGCGCACCGCTGGCGTCGCGATGTTCCAGCTGCGTCACCCCGGGGAACGTGCCTTCGCAATGACCTGGGAACTGGCGTCCGCGTCGGCTCCGGCCGCCCTGCGTGAGACGGCGATGCTGCTGCATGGGGCGTTCTGCCACGCCGCACCCGAACTGGCCGCCGGTCGTTCGCTGCGCAACCTCGAGCAACACGCGGTGCGGAACGGCGAGGTCGCGACCTGGCTCGACGCCATCGGCAACGAGGGTTGCGACAACAACCTCGACATCGCCGCTCGCTATCTGCGGCACGACGAGCCGATGCTGCGTCAGGCGGCGATCTCGGCCATTCGTCGGATGCAGTCCCCTGCGGCCGTGGACTTGCTGGTCGAAGCGACCGCGGCCAGCCAGTCCCGCAGCCTGCGCTGCGAAGCCGCGCAGCAGCTGGCGGAGCGGGGCGGCGAGCGTGCCGACGGCCGGGTCGTCGACCTGCTCGCCGACCCGACCGACGAGGCCGTGCGTCTGGCGGTGCTGTCCGGTCTGTCGTTCCGCCCCCGGTTCGGCGTCGAGATCGAGGCGGCGGTGCGACGTCTCGCAGTCAGTGATCCTGCTGAGCGGGTGCGCGCGGCGGCGAGCGGACTGCGCGACCACATCGGTGCGCGCTGATGACCGTCGTCTCAGCGAGCGCCGAACCACAGCTCGACACCGTTCGTCAACGTGCCGCCGAGCGCGTTGACGCCGGGGTCGACCCACCAGTGCCTGGGCATGGAAACCCTGGCCGAGACAGCAGGGGCAGCCGGACGCGGTCCAGCGCGAATCCGAACAGCACCGTGTCTTGCGCGGTGGGCCGCTGCCGGTCGATTCGGATCCGCGCGCGGCCCATGAATCCGAACCTGCTCTACCGAGTCACCGGGGCTTTTCCTGGTTGCGTTCCTGCTGCGGATCGCGGGATGGTGCCGGCTAGCGGCTCGAACTCCCGGGGGTCGGCGGGCTCCGCATCGGCGGCGTGACCGGCATCGATGCCGCATCCGCAACCGAACGTGCCGCGCAGCGAGCGCAGCGCGGCTTCCAGCGGTGCCTGCAGCCACCAGCCGCACCGAGTACCGGGCGTTGGTGCGCCGGATGCTCATGAGTCCGGTCTACGCGGGTGACGGGCGCCCGGGCAGACCTGCACGCCGGGTGTTCGAGAATCCGGGAACCACTCCGCAGGCCCAGTCGCCGGATGCCGCGCGGCCGCCGGCTCTGGGCGTCCCGCCGAAGCCCTGCGCGTTGACGGGGGTTGACCCGACGCCGCAGTTGTCTCCGGTTTGTAGGCAGCGCAATGGTCCGCCCGATCGATGTCCAGCTGCCCCGCCGCGTGGTCACCAATGTGGCGCCGATCCCGCCGGAAGCTCCCCTGAGCGCCGCAAAGCTCGCACCACGCCGTCTGGGGATCCGGCGGTTTCCCGGGCGGGCGTCGAGTCCGTTGGCGATACGGCGACGGAACAGACCCAAGCTGCCCCGTGGTCTGTGCATGCCGCGTCGCCCTGGCGCGAATGGCGCGCTTCTGCCCGGCCGCTCGCCTGCCGCGCGATCGGGTGATGTCAGCCGGGGCGGCGTTGGGTGCCTGAACGCCGGCTGCAGCGACGCGAGCACGGTCGGCATGGTGGGCCGCCGACCTGGGATCGCGCGGGGCGTCACTCGTCGGTCTCGGTCAGCCGGTACCCGACTCCCGGTTCGGTCAGGAACCAACGTGGGCGCGACGGTTCGGGCTCGAGCTTGTGGCGCAGTTGACCGACGTAGACGCGCAGGTACGCGACGTCGTGTTCGTGCGCGGGTCCCCAGACCTCCCGCAGCAGCTCGGTGTGGGAGCACACCTTGCCGACGTGCCTTGCCATCACCGTGAGCAGGCGGAACTCGGTCGGCGTCAGACGGACTTCGGTCGCGGCAGCGCCGGCCTGGTGCCGATGCACCAGCCGTCGGCCGAGGTCGACGGCGAAACCGTCGGCCGCATCCTTGCCCCAGGTGTGGACACACGCCGTCGCGTCGTCCTGACGGGCTGCGTGCCGCAACGACACCCGGATGCGTGCGAGCAGCTCGGGCACCCCGAACGGCTTGGTCAGATAGTCGTCGGCGCCGAGATCGAGGGCCGCGACCTTGTCGCGTTCCTGGCCGCGGGCGGAGAGCACGATGATCGGCACGGTCGACCATTGCCGGATCTGCCGCGCGAAATCGAGCCCATCGCCGTCGGGCAACCCGAGATCGAGCAGCACGACCTCGGGAGGATCGGCAGTGATCTGCACCAGGCCCTCGCGGACGTTGGCGGCCTCGCTGCACCGGTAGCCGTGGGCGTGCAGCGTCGTGCGCAGGAACGCGCGGATGGGCGCCTCGTCTTCCACGACGAGGACGTGGGGCGGCGGCGCGGTCACGCGGTCCCTCCAGGATCACCGGCGGGCGTCCCGACCTCCGGCTCGCCGGGCACGCTCGGCTGCGTCGGCGGGACCGGCAGCAGCACGCGGAACGCGACGCCGCGCGTCCGGCCCGGCTCGATCCACGCGCGGCCGCCGTGCGCCTTGACGATGCCCTCGGAGATGGCGAGGCCGAGCCCCATGCCAGCGCTCTGCCTGCCGCGCACGAACCGCCGGAACACGCTGCCCTGATCGCGTGGGGCGATTCCCGGGCCATCGTCGGCGACCTCGACCAGGACCGAACCGTCCTGCAGCCAGGCGCGAACCTCGACGAGGGTGCCGGCCGGCGTGTGGCGCGCCGCGTTCTCCAGCAGGTTGTACAGCGCCTGTTCGAGCAGCACGGGGTCGACGTCGACAAACGGCAGGCCCGGGTCGACGTGCACGGTGACCCGATGCCCCAGCAGCGGGGCGCGGCGCAGGGCCGCGCCGACCACCTCCTCGATGCTCGTCCACTGGCGGCGCAGGTCGATGCCGCCGGACTCGAGCCGGGTCGCGAACACGAGGTTCGCGATCAGGTCGTTGAGGCGGTTGGCCTGGCCGAGGATCTGGGCCGCGAGCTCGCGGCGCTGGGCCTCGGAGTGGGTGTCCGGTGCGTGCACGAGGCTGCTGGCGGCGCCGGTGATCGTCGTCAGCGGTGTCCGCAGGTCGTGCGAGATCGAGGCGAGCAGCGTGCTGCGCAGGCGCTCGGTCTCCATCTCATGGCGCGCGCGGCGACGTTCCTCGGCCAGGCCGACGCGCTCGCACGCCGCCGCCGCCTGTTCGGCGAACGTGTCGAGCAGCATGCGCTGCTTGGGCGTCAGCAGGTCGTCTTCGGCGCGCGGTTGGATCCCGAGCACGCCTTCCTTGCCGCGGCGCGACGACAGCGGCAGGAACAGCGCGCGCGTGCCCGGCAGGTTGTTCGTGCCGGCACCGGCGGCCTTGCCGTGATCCTGACTCCACCGCGCCACGGCCAGCGCCGTGGCGTCGATCCAGTCCGTCTGGCCGTGGGTGGCGACCAGGTCGGCGAGGCCCACGGTTTCGCCGGGAGCGGCGACGAACATCGCGAGGTCGGCGCGCACGAGGTCGCGCAGGTGGGCCACGACCACGCGTCCGATCTCCTCGACGGTCTCCGCCTCCGCGAGTTCGCGCGTCAGCGAATGCAGGGCGGTCACCTCGTCCTCGCGTTCGCGCGCCGCGACAACGCGATCGCGCAGCGCGACGACCAGCGAGCTCAGGCTGATCCCGACGACCGCCATGACCGCGAACGCGAGCAGGTACGAGGGCTCGGCAACGGCGAACGAGAAGCGCGGTTCGATCAGCAGGAAGTTGAACGCCAGCGCGCTCAGCAGCGCGCTCAGCAGCGACGCCCAGCGGCCGCAGCGCCAGGCCGTCGCGGCGACGCCCAGCGTCAGGATCAACACCTCGGTCGACAGGTCCGGGGGATCGAAGGCCAGCCACGCCAACGCGACGGCGGCGCCGGTGGTCGCGAGCGCAAGCAGATGGTCCCGCCAGGCGATCGGCGACCGCGGCCGTGACCCGACCATGCCGGCGGTCGCGACCGGCGCCGTCGCGTCGCCCTCGGGGTCGCCGTGGATCACGTAGACGTCGATGTCGCGGCTGGCGCGGATCACCTCCATCGTGAACGACCCGAACAGCGCGTCCTGCAGCCGGCTGCGACCCGTTTTGCCGACGACGATGCGGCTGACCTCGTGGCGCTCCGCGAACGCGACGATGGTCGCGGCGGGGTCGCGGCCCTCGATGGTGGCGGTGCGCGCGCCGAACGACTCGGCGAGCCGCAGGTTCTGCAGCACGCGTTCGCGGGCGGCGACCGGCAGGCCGCCGCCGTCGGGCGCGGCGACGAACACCGCGAACAGCTCGCCGCGGACGACCGCGGTCATGCGGTGCGCGGCGCGCACGAGCCGCGCCGAGAACGGGCTCGGGCCGACGCACACCAGCACGCGTTCGCTGGTCGTGCGTGACCGGCGGGCGCCGCCCTCCTGGCGATCCTCGCGCCGCCGGCGGTCGACGAGCTGCGCCGTCTTGCGCAGGGTGAGCTCGCGCAGCGCGCTGAGGTTGCCCGTGCGGAAGAACGACTCGGCCGCCGCCCGCGCCGCCTCGGGTATGTAGACCTTGCCGGCCCGCAGCCGTTCGAGCAGCGCACCTGGCGGAAGGTCGACGACCTCGATCTCGTCGGCATCGTCGAGCATCGCGTCGGGCACCGTCTCGCGCACCGTGACGCCGGTGGAGCGGGCCACGACGTCGTTGAGGCTTTCGACGTGCTGGATGTTGAGCGTCGTGTGCACGGAGATCCCGGCGTCGAGCAGGGCGCGCACGTCCTGCCAGCGCTTCTCGTACCGCGACCCGGGGGCGTTGGTGTGCGCGAGCTCGTCGACCAGCACGATGGTCGGCTTGCGGGCCAGCGCGCTGTCGAGGTCGAACTCGGTCAGCGTGGTGCCGCGATACTCGACGGTGCGCCGCGGCAGCACTTCGATGCCGGCCGTCAGCAACTGGGTCTCGGCACGGCCGTGCGTCTCGACCAGCCCGATGACCACGTCGACCCCCTGGGTCCGCAGCCGGTGCGCCTGCGACAGCATCGCGAACGTCTTGCCGACCCCCGGCGAGGCCCCGATCCAGATCTTCAACCGCCCGCGGCGGCTGCGCGCTTCCTCGCTCTTGACCTGCGCGAGCAGCTGGTCGGGGTCGGGGCGGTCGTCGGGGATGGGCTCCATGCCGGGATTGACCGTGGCAGAGGTTATGCGGCCGGCGCGCGGAGCGTAGGCATTTCGCCGGCTCGGGGCGGCGATCAGGGCCGGTCCAACGCCAGGTTCAGTTCCAGCACGTTGACGAGGCGCTCTTGGGTCATGAACCCACCCGGCGCGAAGGCGTGCCGGCGCACCAGCGTCTCGACCTCGGTCGGTGGCCGCTCGCGCGCGGCGGCGACGCGTTCGACCTGCCAGAGCGCCGCGCGCTCGGTGATGTGGGGGTCGAGGCCGCCGCCGGATGCCGCGGCGAGGTCGGCCGGCAAGGGGCGCGCCGCCGTGGCACCGTGGGCCGCGACGACCTGCTCGCCCCTGGCCGTCAGATCCGGGCTCGTCGGCGACTTGTTGCTGCCGCCCGCGCCGGCGGCGTTGTAGCCCACCGCCGACGGCCGCGGCCAGAAGTACCGCGGTTGGGTGAACGCCTGGGCGAGCAGGCGGCTGCCGACGACCGTGCCGTCCGGGCGCGCGATCAGCGAGCCTGCTGCCGTCGCGGGCGCGGCCAGCCGGGCGAACCCGAGCACGACGGCGGTGTAGCCGCCGGCGCCGACCAGCAGGGTCACGAAGGCGATGCGGAGGCTGGTGACGAGGGATTCCATGGGGTTGCTCCGAGGGGTCACTTCATGAACTGCAGGTGCTCGGCGATCGGCCCGAGTGCTGCGGCGGGGAAGAACGTCAGGGCGCCGAGGAACAGGATCGTCGCGATCAGCATCACGCCGAACGTGACGGTGTCGATGCCCAGCGTGCCGACCGACGGCGCGGTGGCGCGTTTGCGCGCGAGGAACCCGGCGATCGCGAGCGGCAGCAGGATCGGGATGAAGCGCGCCAGCAGCATCACGAGGCCCGTGGCGACGTTCCATGGCACCGTGTTGTCGCCGAGGCCCTCGAAGCCCGAGCCGTTGTTGGCTGCCGCCGACGAGAACTCGTAGAGGATCTCGCTGAAACCGTGCGCGCCCGTGTTGTTGAGGGTGCCAGCACCCCACGGCGAGGCCGCGAACAGCGCCGTGCCGCCGAGGATCAGCAGCGCGTGGGTGAACATCGCCAGGACCGCGAGCTTCACCTCCCGCACCTCGACGCGCCGGCCGAGGTACTCGGGCGTGCGTCCGACCATCATCCCGGCGACGAACACCGCCAGCACGATGTAGATGAACATGTTGATCAGGCCGACGCCGACGCCACCGAACGTGGCGTTCAGCCACATGCCGACCATCGGCACGAGCCCGGTCAGCGGGTTCAGGCTGTCGTGCATGCAGTTGACCGAGCCGTTGCTCGTGCACGTCGTCATCACCGCCCACACCGGTCCGGCGGCAGCACCAAAGCGCAGCTCCTTGCCCTCGAGGTTGCCGACGTCCTGGGCGATCGGCAGGTTCGCGAACGCCTGCGTCGGCGCCGCCTCCCACACCAGCGCGACCCCGAGCTTCGCGAGCAGCAGCGCCATCATCACCGCGAACAGCACGGTCGCGTGGCGCATCCGGCCGACGATGCGGCCGAACATCCAGACCGCGGCCATCGGGATCACGATGATGGCCATGGTCGACACGACGTTGGTGAAGAAGCCGGGGTTCTCGAACGGGTGGGTGCTGTTGGGACCGAAGAAGCCGCCACCGTTGGTGCCGAGCTGCTTGATCGCCACGAACGCAGCGACCGGGCCGCGGGCGATCAGCTGTTCCGCGCCCTCGAGCGTCAGCGCCCTGGCGGCACCCTCCAGCGTCATCGGCACGCCGCCCAGCACCAGCAGGAACGCGACGACCAGCGCCAGCGGCAGCAGCACCAGGAAGGTCGCGCGCTGCAGGTCGACGAAGAAGTTGCCCATCGTCGCGCGCCCCGCGAGGCCGCGCGCCATCGCCGCGAGCGCGGCGATGCCGGTGGCCGCCGACACGAACTGCTGCCACATCAAGGCGCACAGCTGCGACAGGTGGCTCATCGACACCTCGCCCGAGTAGTGCTGCAGGTTGGTGTTCGTGGTGAACGACGCGACCGTGTTGAAGATCAGGCTGCCTTCGATCTCCTGCCTGCCATCGGGGTTGAGGGGCAGCCACGGCTGCAGCGCCAGGAACGCGAAGCTGACGGTGAACGTCACGACGTTGAAGGTCAGCAGCGAGAGACAATATTGCTTCCAGTCCTGCTCGCGGTGGGTCAGCCGGCCGCCGACCGCGCGGAACCAGCGGTCGCAGCGACCGGCCGGGCCCGTCAGCGTCAACGGGTCCATCGCCCATCGCATGTACCGGCCGAGCGGCCACGACAGCGCCGCGGTGCCACCGACGATCAGGAGGATCAGGAGAATCGCAGCCATGGGAGCATCCTCACGCCCGGTCGAGCCGGGCGGTCAGCAGGTACAGCGCCGCGAACACGGCGAGACCGAGCAACAGGTAGAGGAGATGGAGGAACATGGAGGGGCTCGTGGTTCAGACCAGGTGCAAGACGGTCAGGAGGACGTCGAGGATCTTGATGCCGACGAACGGTGCCACGACCCCGCCGACGCCGTAGAGCAGCAGGTTGCGGCGCAGGACCACCGCAGCACTCGCGGGACGGTAGGCGACGCCGCGCAGCGCCAACGGGATCAAGGCGATGATGATGAGTGCGTTGAACACCACGGCGCTGAGGATCGCGCTCTGCGGGGAGTGCAGGTCCATGACGTCGAGCCCGGCCAGCGGGCCGGGGCCGGCGCCGGTCGCGTGGACGCCGGCGAACATCGCCGGCAGGATCGCGAAGTACTTGGCGACGTCGTTGGCCATGCTGAACGTCGTCAGCGAGCCGCGCGTCATGATCAGCTGCTTGCCGATCTCGACGATGTCGAGCAGCTTGGTCGGGTTGCTGTCGAGGTCGACCATGTTGCCAGCCTCGCGCGCCGCCTGCGTGCCGGTGTTCATCGCCACGCCGACATCGGCCTGCGCCAGCGCCGGGGCGTCGTTGGTGCCGTCGCCGGTCATCGCCACCAGCCGGCCCTGCGCCTGCTCGTCGCGGATGCGTTGCAGCTTCATCTCCGGCGTCGCCTGCGCCAGGAACGAGTCGACGCCCGCCTCGGCGGCGATCGCCGCCGCGGTCAACGGGTTGTCGCCGGTGATCATCACCGTGCGGATGCCGACCGCTCGCAAGTGCGCGAAGCGCTGCTGGATGCCGCCCTTGACGACGTCCTTCAGGTGCACGACGCCGAGCATGCGCCCACCGTCGGCCACGACCAGCGGCGTGCCGCCGGACCGGGACACGCTGTCCGCGGCGGCGAGCACCTGCGGGTCGGGCCGGCCGCCCAGCGCCGCGACGAACCCGGCGATCGCCTCGGCGGCACCCTTGCGGATGCAGCGCACGGGCGCCGCCGGCGCACCGAAGTCGACGCCGCTCATCCGCGACTGCGCCGAGAACGGCACGAACGTCGCGTGCGGCTCGGCGACGTCGCGGCCGCGCAACCGGAACCGCTGCTTCGCCAGCACGACGATGCTGCGGCCCTCCGGCGTCTGGTCGGCGAGCGACGCGAGCTGGGCGGTGTCGGCGAGTTGTTCCTCGCTGACGCCCGGTGCCGGCACGAAGGCCGTCGCCATGCGGTTGCCGAGCGTGATGGTGCCGGTCTTGTCGAGCAGCAGGACGTCGACGTCGCCCGCCGCTTCGACCGCGCGGCCGCTCGTCGCCATGACGTTGCGCTGGATCAGCCGGTCGATGCCGCTGATGCCGATCGCGCTGAGCAGGGCGCCGATCGTCGTCGGGATCAGGCAGACCAGCAGCGCGATCAGCACCGGCGTGCTGAACTCGGCCCCCGCGAACGTGCCGAACGGGCGCAGCGTCACGCACACCAGCAGGAAGATCAGCGTCAGCGCCGCGAGCAGCACCGTCAACGCCACTTCGTTCGGGGTCTTCTGGCGACGGGCGCCCTCGACCATCGCGATCATGCGGTCGAGGAAACCCTGGCCCCGCTCCATCGTGATCTGCACGACGATCCGGTCGCTGAGCACGCGGGTGCCGCCGCTGACGGCGCAGCGGTCGCCACCGCTCTCGCGGATGACCGGCGCCGACTCGCCGGTGATCGCCGACTCGTCGACGCTGGCGATGCCCTCGATCACGTCGCCGTCGGCCGGGATCGTCTGGCCGGCCTCGACGACCACGCGGTCGCCCTTGGTGAGGCCGGTTGCGGCGACGCGTTCCTCGCTGCCGTCGTCGCGCAGCCGGCGCGCGAACGTCTCCGAGCGGGCCGACCGCAGCGCGTTCGCCTGCGCCTTGCCGCGCCCCTCGGCCATCGCCTCGGCGAAGTTGGCGAACAGCACCGTGAACCACAGCCACAGCGCCAGCTGCAGCACGAAGGCCCAATCGGCGCCGGCGGTGAAGATGCCGGCCGTGGTGAGCACGGCTCCGACCAGGGTGACGAACATCACCGGGTTCTTCGCCATCACGCGCGGATGCAGTTTCCGGAACGCGTCGGCGATCGCGGGCCGCACGAGCTCGGCGGCGAACAGGGAGGCGGGTTTGCGGGTCATCGGAATCTCGAGCGTTCAGGACGGTCGCGGCGCGCCGCAGGCGCGGGTCGGATCAGAAGCGCTCGGGGCGGAGCACCGCCGCGAGCAGGTAGACGAAGCACGCCAGGACGAGCAGGCAGAGCACGATGGTGGTCATGGGGAGTTCGCTGGACTGCGTCAGAACAGGAAGCTGATGCCGACTCCGGTGAAGAAGTCATCGGCCTCGTCGTTCAGGCCGAAGCCGACGCGTGCGTCGAGCTGCACGGTGCGGCTCGTCAGGTACAGCACGCCGCCGTCCACCGTGTGCGCCGGGCCGAGGCCGTTGCCGTACGGCGTCACGACGTAGTACTCACCGTAGAGCGTGGTGCGGTCGTCGAGCGACCACGTGCCATAGACCGAAGCGGCGAACTGGTCGAACCGCTCCTGGCCGTCGTACGGGTAGGAGACGATGAAGTTGCCGCCGAGGCCGAAGCCGCCTGCGAACGACCAGGCCCACAGGAGCTTGCCGGTCGGCACCGTGTGTTCCTGGGTGCTGAAGGCGTCGTCGCCGGTGCCGACGGTGGCGATGCCACCGAGCGCCAGCGTGGGCATCCATCCGTCCTGGTCCTGGATCGGCACGCGGATGCCGAAGCCCAGGTCGGTGTCGCCGTCCGCCTCGGTCGTGGTTCCGCCCGACGTCGTGTCCTGGAAGGCGTAGCCGCCCCAGAGCACCTGCGTCTCGAGCCCTTCGAGCAGCCGGTAGCGCATCAGCAGTTCCGGGGCGGCATGGCGCTCCGTCTCGGTCCCCGACCGGTTGCGCTTCGTGAACGTGTAGCCGGTCTCGACCTGCAGGTGGTTCGCCGGGACCAGGCTCGCGCCGTCGCTGAAGCTCGGCCGGTTCGTGCTGATCGTGGGCGGTGCAGCCGCCTCCTGCCTTGGATCGGGCGCCGTGGGCAGCGCGCAGGCGCCTAGCAGTAGCGGGGGGAGCGCGATGAGATGCGTGTGCATTGCAGCAGCACTCTCGGCCATGGCGCCTTGGCTCACCATCTCGCTGGAGTAAGGACTGCCCGTCCGTGCATAAGAGCCGCGTAAGGGTCGAGGGCGGCGCAAGGGCGCGCGACTCTGCCCCGCCGCGGGCGTTCGGGCCCAGCCCGGGGACCTCGGCGAGGCCAGGTCAGCCCGGAGCCAAGAGTCGCCACGGATTCCGGGAATTCGTCGCCGCCGCGTCGCCGTGGTGGCAGGGCGACCGGACGTTCGTCGCCGACTTCGACCACGCCGTGCGCATCGTGTCCGGCGCCGACTTCGGTTCGTTCGAACTGCACGACGGCGGCGGATTCTTCTACGCTGCGCGGCAGTGACCCTGCCGAAGTCGCCCCGCCGTCTGTCGCTGCGCAAGAAACTGACGTTCACCTGCGTCGCGTTCCTGCTGTTCCTGCTGACCGGCGAGCTGCTCGCCCGCCTGATCCGCGCGCCGCTCCACTTCGGCAGTTTCCGGCAACTGCGCACCGACATGATCCAGCGCGGCTATCCGGCCGTCGCCGATCGCGAACTCGGCTATGTGCCACGGGCCGGCTTCGCCAGTGCCGACAATCACTGGGGCACGCAGGTGTCGATCGATGCCGATGGGCTGCGTCGCAACGGCAACGTCCTGCCGCCCAACGGCGCCCGACCGCTGGTCGCTGTCGGCGACTCGTTCACGTTCGGCGATCAGGTCGACGATGGCGACTCGTGGCCGGCGCGGCTCGAGCGCCTGCTCGGCCGCCGCGTCGCCAATGGCGGGGTGTTCGGCTACTCGTTTGCGCAAGCGATCCTGCGCGCCGAACGACTGCTTGCACGCTGGCAACCAGAATGGCTGATCGTCAGTTTCATTCCGGATGATCTGCCGCGGAACAGCACCTCGCGGCGCTACTTCCCGCTGCCCTGGTTTCGGATCGAGAACGGCGCGCTGGCGCTGCAGCCGCCGGCCGACGACCTCGCCGATCCGAAATTCGTCGCCGACCGCCGATTCAAGGATGGGCTCGGCCACAGCGCGTTGCTCGATGCGATCCTGGCCACCGTCGCCCGCCGTTGGTGGATCGACGACCAGAACGTCATCTGGGCGCTCGAACCCAGGGACGGCGAGGCCATCGGCCTGCTGCTCGTCGACCGGATCGCCGCGTTCTGTCGGCAGCACGACTGCCGGCTGCTGCTGGTGCTGCAAGGGGAACGTTCCACTCCCGGCGCCGATGCCGTGGTCGCGCGGGCGCAGTCGCTCGGCGTGCCGACGCTGGACCTGATCGCCGCGTTCCTTGCCGCCGAACGATGCGATGCCAGCGTCCGCAAGCTCTGGTTCGATGGCCACATGACCGCCGCCGGAAACCATTGGGCCGCCGAACGGATCGCGGAAGCGATTGCCGCAGCAAGTCGATGAGCCGCTGCGGCGCGCGCGCTATCGTCGCGGCATGCGCCTCTCGTCTCTGTTCGTCTGTTCTCTCGCCCTGACCGCCTGCGCCACCGGCCCGAAGCGGTTGTTCAATGGCACCGATCTGGCCGGCTGGCACGCGGATGTACCCGAAGCCGATGGCAATCCGAACGTCGCGGCGTCGTTCACCGTCCGCGATGGTGTGCTGGTCAGTCTCGGCAGCCCCGGTGGGCACCTGATCACCGATGCCGACTTTCGTGATTACCGGCTGACCGTCGAATGGCGCTGGCCCGGCGACCCCGGCAACTGCGGCATCCTGGTGCATTCGTCGACGCCGCGGCGGCTGTACGGGATGTTCCCGCAGTCGATCGAATGCCAGCTGCACGTCGGCAATGCCGGGGATTTCTGGTGCATCGGCGAGGACATCCAGGTCGCCGACATGGAGAAGTACCGTGGGCCGAAGGAACGTTGGGGCGTCGACGGCGACAAGGCGCGGCGGATCGCCAACCTGACCGATGGCTCGGAGAAGCCGCTCGGCGAGTGGAACACGATGGTGATCGAGTGCCGCGCCCGGCGAGTGCGGGTCGAGGTCAATGGTGTGCTGGTCAATGATGGGTTCGACTGCACTGCCGATCACGGGCAGATCGCGATCCAGGCGGAAGGCGCAGTCTGCGAGTTCCGCAAGGTCGAGCTCGAGCCGCTGCGGTAGGCGCGCGGCGAGCGCGTGGTGTGCCGCGAAACGGCCGGCCGAGCGTGTCGGCCGGCCAGTGACCGCGTCACGAACGGATGTTGCCGACGATGCGCAGCGCGTTCTGCCCTTCCTGGGCAACCATGTTGCTGATCAATTGGGTGACCTGGTTGATGTAGTTCTGGATCCGCTGGATCTCGCCCTGCGCGCGGGCGATGTCGGCCTCGACGTTGCCGGTTTCGCCGCCGTTCCCGGGCGCCTTGCCGCCCCCGCCCTCGGGTTTGTCGAGCGGGTCATCGGCTGGCTTGCCGACACTGCCACCACCGCCCGTGCCCTTCTTCGCTTCTTTGGCCTCTTTGCGACCGGTCGCGTCCTCGAGGTCGGCCAGCGCGCCATCCTTCAGCTTCTCCAGCTTGGCGAGAACCGCGTAGAGCCGCTCGTAGAAGTCGCCGGACTTGGGCTTGGCACCACCGGTCGACGCCCCACCCAGCACGTCGCCGACCAGCTTCTTGGCGAAGTCGAGACGACTCATGCCCCCGCGACCATCGAGGGCGTGCTCGCCCCAGCGGCCATTCGCATCGCCGCCGACCATCTCGCGGCCATCCGCGAAGTGGAAGTCATCGATCTCACGACCGCTCGACAACACCGTACCGTCGACATGCGCCTGATCGACCTCGGCAGAACTCGTCGGACCGCCGAACACCGGCCCGTTGCCATGCACGTCGCTGACCAGCATGCCTTCCTTGCCCTTCATGATGCCGATCTGATCGATCCACGACGCGCCGTTGGCGTCCTTCGCCGTCGGCTTCAACGTGATCTTGACCCCACCCGGCAGATCGAGCGTCAGGTTGTCGTCGGTGAACGACGCCCGATCGCCATCACCGGTGTGCAGGTGCGGATCGCCCCAGACACTGAACTCCTTGCCGGTGGTCTTGTCGCGCACCGCCATCCGGTCCTTCTCGATGGTGATCTCGTAGTTGCCTACGGTGATCACATTGCCATTGCGGCGGATGCCGTCTTCGCCGTGGCCACGGCGGCAGTTCTCCTGAACCGCAGCCCGCATGACTCCACCACCCGAACGTTCGCCAATCGTCGTCATCTTGGTTCCTCGTCGATGTCAGACCGGGCCGGTTCCGCCGGCTCCGAGTCGTTGTCCAGGGGGTTCAACGAGTCCGTACCCCCGATCGTTGCAGCGCGCCGCACCGGCTGCCGCCAGCGCGGCGTGCGCCCACGCAGCTGCAGGTACTCCTCGGCCCAGACGAACACCGCAACCGCCGCCTTCTCCAGTTCGACCGGCAGCAGGGCGTCCGACGGCAGTTGCCGCACGGCCCGCGCCAGCGGCACGTTGCGCACGATCGGCAGGCGGGCCTGCCGCGCCGCCTTCTTCAACCGCTTCGCCAGATGCCCCTCGCCGACCGCCAGGATCCGCGGCGTCGGCTCCCTGGCCGGGTCGAAGCGCAGCACGCAGGTGATGTGCGTCGGGTTGACCACGACCACGTCACCCTCCGGCACCGCCGCCACCATCCGTTCCTCCGCCAGCGCGCGATGCGCCCGCCGGCGTTCGGCGCGGACCTCGGGCGAGCCTTCCTGGTTCTTGTACTCCTGCTTGCGATCCTCGTCGCTCATCCGCAAGTCGCGCAACCGCGACCGCCGCTGCGACCAGGCGTCCAGCGCCGCGTGCGCGCCGCACAGCAGCAACGTCCACACCACGATCGAACCGAACACACCCCAGGCCACCGCCGCGATCCGCGGCAGCGCCATCTCCGGCCCGTCGTCGGTGCGGAGGCGCAGCATCGCCGCACCGTCGTCCAGCAGCAGCGAGTACAGCACCAGGCTGGCGAACAGCGTCAGCAGGAAGGCCCGCACCAGCGAGCCCAGCTGCCGGCGGCTGAACAGCTGCCCGAGGCGGCGGATCGGATCGAAGTTCTCGACCTTCGGCGCCAGCTTCGCCGGCACGAACAGCACGCCGACCTGCAGCACACAGACGATCAGCACGGCCACCCATGCCGGCAGCAGCGTGCCGCCGAGCAGGCCGTGCAGCTCGTCACGGGCAGTGACGGCCACCGCCAGCGCGGCCTGGCGATCGACTTCGGGGTCGGCAATGGCCTGGACCGCGGCGACCCACATCCGGGTGAACGACCCGGCGACCTGGTCGGCCTGACTCGCGATCAGACCGACACCGACTGCCAGCGTGCAGAACGCCACCAGATCGCGAGAGAACGCGACGTTGCCCTGCTTGCGTGCATCGCGCAGCTTCTGCGCCGACGCGTCATGGCGCTTCTCGCCGGACACGTCAGCCTCCCGCCAGCGCGAGCACCTGCCGGGTGACCGCGGCAAACAGGCCTTCGCCGAGCCCGGCCGACAGCAGCAGCACACCGACCAGCCCCACGAACGGCACGAACACCGTCCATGCCTGCATCGGCTTCGCCAGGCGCTCGACCGCCGCAAGCACGAACTTGCCGATCAGCACCAGGAGCAGCAGCGGCGCCGCCGCCGCCAGACTGGCCGCCAGCGCCGTACCGACCGTGTCGATCACCGCCGACACCTGCACCGCGTGCGGGCCGAAGAACGAGGTGCCCGGGGGCCGCGCCGCCAGCCCTCGGGCCCACGCTCGCAGCACCGCCAGATGACCATCGCCGGCGAAGAAGGCCGCCAGGAACCAGGTCGACCACAGCGCGCCGATGGCCGAACGCTCCTGATGCCCGATCGGATCGAGGATGTTGGCGATCGTCGCATCCCGGGCCAGATCGACCAGGAAGCCGGCGGCGCCCACCACTTCGATGATTGCCGTCGTGGCGACTGCGGCGACCAGACCATGGAGCAGTTCGGCGGCCAGACAGACGGCGAAGCCGCGCTGCTCGACGAGTGGCAGCGCCGGCAGCGCCGTCGGCAGCAGTACGACCGCGAAGGCGATGGCGAGCACCAGCCGGATGCGCCTTGGCACCGCCGCACCACCGAACAGCGGTGACAGCACCAGTACGGGCAACAGGCGCGCCAGCAGCAGGATCGTCATCCGCACCGCGGGCGACTGCAGCAGGCCGGAGATCAACGCGTTCAGGTCCACGGCGCCTCAGCTGATCTGCCCGATCATCGCGAACACGCGGGCGGTGAAGTTGGCGATCGCCGCACAGTTGCAGTAGACGGTCGCGACCAGCGCGGCGTAGACCGCGACGATCTTCGGCACCTGCGCCAGGGTCTGGTCCTGCAGTTGTGTCGCCGTCTGCAGCACGCCGATCAGCAACCCGGCGGCCAAGGCCGCCAACACCGGCGGCGCACACAGGTACAGCGCCAGTTGCAGCGCCTCCAGCACCAGATCCAGCAGTTGACGTTCGATCCCGTTCATGGCGTCCTCAGGCCGGCAGCCGATAGCCCGACAACAGCTGCTCGAACAACAGTCGCCAGCCATCGGCGAACACGAACACCATCAGCTTGACCGGCACCGAGATCGTCGTCGGCGTCAGCATCGACATGCCCATCGCCAACAGCACGTTGGCGATCACCAGGTCGATGACGACGAACGGCACGAACAGGATGAAGCCGATCAGGAACGCCTCGGCCAGCTCGGTCAGCAGGAACGCCGGCGCCTGCTCGGTCAGCAGCCGGACGATCGCCTGCTGCAGCGATTCCGCCGGCGGCTCGCTACGGCCCTGCCTCGCCATCAGTTCGACGAGCAGTTCGCGTTCGGCCGGGTCGGTGTTCAGCGTCAGGAAGCCACTGATCGCCGCGGTTGCCGCCGGCAGCAGCTGCTCGTAGTCGAGCCGACCCTCGATGGTCGCGGCGGTCAGGGCGCGGTCGACCACCGGCGCCATGACGTGGAACGTCATGATCATCGCCAGGCCGGTCAGCACCGTGGTCGGCGGAACCTGCTGCAGACCGAGCGCCTGCCGCAGCAGGCCACCGACGATCACCAGCTTGGCGAAGGAGGTGATCAACGCCAGCAGGAACGGCACCAGCGAGATGCCGGCGAGCATCCCCATCCAGACGAGGATCTGCGGTTGCCCGGCGTCTGGCACGACATCCTGGAACGCGAACGCACTCATGATCGGTCTCCGCGGTCCGGATCCGAGTCTGCGGGCGAGCCCGCCGGCGTCGGCGCCGCCGCCACGGTCCGGATGCCGTGGCCGGTGACACCGAGCACCACTTCGCGTCCATCGACGCGGACGATGACGATCTCCCGCTGCGGGCCGATGGCGAGTCGTTCGACCAGTTGCAGCCGACGGGTGGCGGACAGACCGCGACGAGCGCGCACCCACCGCACGCCAGACCATGCCAGCGCGACGAGCACCAACACGAAGCCGCCGCCGCGCAGCGCCGGCGTGGCCAGGTCGGCCGTGGCCGACGCCGGGTCGACGCGAAGTTCCGTCCGGACCGGGTTGGCGGTCATTGGCCCGCCTCCACTGCCAGGATGCGCAACGCGACCTCGGGCTCGACGCGCACCAGTTCGCCGCGCAGCGTCCGCGGCCCCGGCCACGTCGCACCGGCCGCACCGTCGTCCTTGGCGAACTCGAGTTCGAGCCCATCCTGCCAGCGCTGCATCGTGGCAATGCCGAGCGCGGCGTGCCCCATGGTCAGATGCACGGTCGTCTTGCCTGCTTCGACCGGCAGTTCCGGCAGATCGGGCCGCATCGCGGCGCAGCGAACGCGCAGCAGCCGCGGGGTGTCGACCAGCACTTCCGCATCGGCCAGATACCAGCCCGTCTCGGTCAGCAACCGGCAGCGCGTGCCGGGCAACGGATAACCGCCCGGCGGCAACAGCAGCAGATCACCGGCCGCAACGGCCGCGAGTTCCGCCGTGGCCAACACGACGCGGCCGAAGACGACGGTCAGACCGAGATGCGCGGGACCGGCGACATGGTCGGGCAACCGTACCGACGCCGGCCACTCGATTCGCGGCAGGTCCAGACGCAACCAGCCGCGCCGCGCGCCGACCGCGAGCCGCAACGCGAGACTGACGGTATTGCCGGCTTGCCCGGCAGCCTCGGGCGTCAGCGTCGCGCGGATCGACACCGGAGGCACGGCTGGTCCGCGCGTGCAGGCCGCCACCACCTGCACCAACAGGAAATCGAGCAGCCCGAGTTCGACGCCGGTCAGCGCGCCGGGTGCCGCAAAACCACCGCTCGCGACCGCAACGGCATCGACCAACGCCCGTGCCGCCGGCACGTCGAGCCAGACCCGGCCGATGGCGCCGTCCTGGAACCGGAACTCGGCACCCCAGCACCAATCTGCCGCCGGCGCCACCACCATCGACCCGGCCTCGACCGCCACCCCGACTTCGTCGGCGAGTGCAGCGACGAACCGTGGCCGCAACGCCTGGCAGGCACGCAGCAGGGAACGCGCGACGACGGCATCGCCGATCGCCGCGATCGCCGGTTCGAACAGACACGTCCACGGGGCAGCGGTGGCGCCCGCCGGAGATTCGAGGATGGTCATGGGCACTTGCCGGCGGCGCGACCGCGCCTGCCGACAAGCTCACAACGACCCGGGACCCGGCGGCGTTGCGACGCTGCCGGCCACCCAACCGACATCGCGAACTTCGAGCCCGGAGGTCTCCAGTTGGCGCACCAACGCGTCGATCCCGCGGCGCAGAGATCGCCGCAGACGGTTCGATCCGCTCAAGCGCAAGCCGATGCAACCGGGAGCCAGGACGACGACCCGCACCTGGGCGTTGGCCAGCGGGCCCCGCTGAATCGTCAACAGCAGTTCGGGCTGACCGAGCCGCGCGGCGAGATCGAGCGTCGCCTCGACCCGTTCGATCTGCTCGTTGCCGAGCGGCGGGAGCATCGCCTCAGTGCCTTCGGCGCCCGCATCCGACGCCATCGGCGCCGCCACGACCGCCGCTTCGATCGACGGCACCGACACCACGGTGCGCACTGCCGCGGGCTCGTGTGCCGCGCCTCCGGCCACCGCGTCGCTGCCGTCGCCTTCGGCGCGGTCACTGAGCCATCGCGAGCAACCTTCGCGCAAGCGCATCAGCTCCGCTTCGATCGGATCCGACTTCGGTCGTGCCAGCCACGCCGGCACGCCGCCGGCCCGCGGCGCCGCCGGCGGGCGCTGAGCATCCAGCCGCTGCAAGAACCCCGGTTGCTGCTGGAGTTGTCGCGCGGCCAGGCCCTGACGCTGCCTGGCCGCAGCCTGCTGTTGCCGCCTGGCCGCTGCCGCGCGCTCGTCACTGCGGACTTCGAAATCGTGTTCAGTCATCGGATCCCCCGGTTGCCCCCGGTCGCCAACGCAACAACGCATCGTCGAGCCGCTGCGCATCGGCGCGGCGCTCGCGCGCCCGCAGGAACGCCCGGCGCTCCTGCTCTGCCAGGGCATCGAGCGCGCGCACCGCGGCGTTGCAGCGCGCTTCGTCCTGCGTGCACAGCTGCAGCTGTTCGGTCCGGCGCCGGACTTCCCGGCGCGCCCAGCTCCAGCTCGGTGCGCAACCGGGCAGCAGTCGCGATCGCGGCGTGCATGCGCCCGTACTGCGCCAGTTCGGTCATCGCTTCGACCACGCCGGCCGTCGGTTCGGCCAACGCCAGCCTGGCGGCATGCTGGCGCAGTTCGGCGAGCTGCAGCCGTTCTTGCAGATCGACCACGCCGCGTTGCTGCTGTTCGAGCGCGACTGCTGCCCGCTGCCGGCTGGCTTCGGCGCGTTCCATGGCGCCGCGCCGCTTGACCATCGCCGCCGCCAGCGAGAACCGGAACGTCTTCACGATGGCCTCAACGCAACCGCGCGGCGAACGCGCGCAACCAGGCGAGCGTCTCCGGCAAGGTGCCCGGACCGCCACCCTCCGGATACAGGAACTTCAGCAGCTCAGGATGGGCCTCGAGCATCTTCTTCTCGCGGACGTCGGGCAGGAACGCGCCGGCGCGGATGCGATCCTCGTTGGCGGCATACAGGTCCAGCACGCGCGCCGCGACTTCGGCATCCTGACGGTGCTCGCGCGTCACCACGGCGTTCATCAACCGACTGCGACTGCGGGCCACGTCGATGGCCGGGAACTGCCGCCGGTCCGCCAGCCGGCGGGACAGCAGGATGTGACCATCCAGCAGACTCATCGCCTCGTCGGCGACCGGTTCCTCCAGGTCATCGCCGGCGACCAGCACCGTGTAGATCGCGGTGATCGCGCCCTCGGCCGAGGAACCCGCTCGCTCCAGCAGCCGCGGCAGGGTCGCGAACACGGAGGCCGGAAAACCCTGCCGTCCCGGCGGTTCGCCGGCCGCCAACGCCACTTCCCGCACTGCCCGCGCGAATCGCGTCAGGCTGTCCATCAGCAACAACACGTGTTCGCCGCGGGCCCGCGCCGCCTCGGCGATCGCGGTGGCCGCATGGGCCGCGCGCAAGCGCAGCAGGGCGGGCTGATCGCTGGTCGACACGACGATGGTCGATCGCGCCCGGGTCGCCGCATCGAGGTCGTCCTCGAGGAAGCCGCGCACTTCGCGACCGCGTTCGCCGATCAGCGCGATCACGACACGGTCGGCGCGCACCTGGCGGGCGAGTTGCGACAGCAGCGTGCTCTTGCCGACGCCGGCGCCGGCGAACAGCCCGATGCGTTGCCCGACCGCCAGCGTCAGCATCGCGTCGATCGCACGGATGCCGGTCGGCAACGCCTGCCGCAGCGGCTGTCGACGCAACGGCGACGGCGGCGCCTGGAACAGCGGTGCGTACTGTTCGGCCGGCACTGGCCCGAGCTCGTCCAGCGGCGCACCGACCGCATCGAGCACGCGCCCTTCGACCGCGGCACCGCACACGACCCGAGCCACCGTTCCGGTCGGCTGCACGGCGGCGCCGGCGGCGATGCCGTCCATGCCACCCAGCGGCATCAACAAGGCATCCCGGCGATCGAAGCCGATCACCTCGGCGTCGATCGGCTCGCCGCTGACGCGGTGCACGCGGCAGATCTCACCGACCTGCGCGTCGGGCAACGTGACCCGCAACACCGTGCCGATGCTCTCTTCGACCCTGCCCGAACGTTCCCCGACCCGGAACGTCGCCAGCTCGCGCTGCAGTTCCTGCATCATGGCATTTCGTCCTCGGCGGCCAGCAGTGCCGCCACCCGACCGCGCATCGCACGCCGCAGCCGCGCCAGTTCGCCGCGGACACTGGCGCCATAGCAACCGCGCTCGGTGCACACCTGCACGGCGTCGGGCGCCAGGCCGCTGTCGGCGACGACGCGCAGCCCCTGACAGGCCGGCAGCGACGCGGCGAACTCGTCGCGCGCGGCGGTGACCGTCGGCACCGCCGCCGGCGCCACGTGGATTTCGACCACTTGCTTGTCACGCGCACCGCGTAGCAGTTCGGCAACCAACCGGCGCAACGCCGTCGGCTGCAGCGTCAGTTCCACTGCCAGCACGGTCTTGGCCAGCAGGAACGCGGCATCGGCCAGCCGTTCGGCATAGTGCTGCCGCTGCCGGCCGATCTGCGCCGCCAGCGCCGCCAGCACCCCGGCGACCTCGGCCCGGGCCGCGGCCTGCCCTTCCGCCGCCGCCGCGGCACGGATCGCTTTCGCCTCGGCACGAGCCTGGGCAACGATCGCCGTGGCTTCGATGTGGGCGGCCGCAAGTTCCCGCTCGGCAGCCGCACGCAGTTCGTCGGACTCGCTGCGCAGCCGGTTCGCATGCATCTCGGCGTCGAACTGCACGCCGCGCATCAACCTGGACGGCGGATAGAACGGCTCGACCGCGGCTTCCTTGCCGCGCAACACCTGGCGGGCGGTCGCGGTCATGACCGGGCCTCCATCGCGTCGGCCTTGGCCCGGGCGACGACCGACAGGACCCATTCGGCCTGCGCACTCGCCTGCTCCGCGCCGACCAGCGGTGCCAGATTGGCCAGCAGATCGGGCAAGGACGTGGCGGTCATCTGGTCGCGGCTGGCACGGAGCATCTGATCCTGAAGCGTCGGAGAGAGTCGATGGAAGGCAGTCGCCAGGGCAGATCGGCCGATCAGATAAGCCTGGCGCAGCGGGGGCTCGCCACGCTGACGGGCGGTGGCCCGCGCTGCGGCGACGGCCGGCGCCCAGGGAGCAACGACCGCGAGCTCGGCGACGTTGCGCACGTGCACCAGCAGGCGCACGGCGTGTTCGCCGAGTTCCGAGCAGGCAAGGACCAGATCGGTGCGGGCGCCGGTCGCCACCAGACCCGCAAGCAGCGCAAAGCCGATCTCGCCGAGGATCCGCCGCAGCTCGGGCTCGGGCGTCGCCAGCAACTGCCGCCACACCGGCGCCAGGTCGCCCAGCAGACCCGCGCGCTGACGGCGCATCGACAGGTGTGCCCGCCGCTGCCAGAACCGCGCCGGTGACCGCTCGCACGGCCCGCTGCCGCCAAAGGCGTGTTCTTCCAGGTCGGCGAGCTCGGCCAGCTGCAGGCTGGCGAGACTGCGCGCACCGATGCTCTCGAGCGTCGTCTCCGGCCAGACCCGGGCGATCACGTCCGTGCCGCCGAGCATCGTCGCCAGCACCCAGCGGCGGTACTTGTCGGTGCGGTCCATGGTCAGACTCCGGTGCCGCGCCCGCGCAGGCCGCGGCGGCGGCGACGCCACCAGACCAGCACCCCACCGACGTTGCCGCACAGGCTGACGACGGCGACGCCGTAGACCGGCCACAGGTGGCTGGGCAACGGCGGCACCAAGGCATCGCCACCGCCGACCGTACACGGAACCTCGGTCGGCGACGCCGGTGTCGACGGCTCCGGTGCCGTGGCTGGCCCGATCGGCGCCGCCGCGGCGGCAAGGCTCGCCCGCAGTGCCGCCAGTTCCACGACCAGGGCCGTGACCTCGATGGTGACCCCGGCCGGCAGTTTCTCGAACTGCGCCATCTGGTCGCGGACTCGGCTGCACAGTGCCGCACGTGCCTCCGCGTCGGGAACATCCGTCACGACCAGCGCCACCAGCAGACTCTGCAGCCCGGCGTCCTTGCCGCCGTAAGTCGTCTTGCGCGCCACGATCGCGTTGAGGACTTCCTTGTCGGCGCCAGCGCGCACGACTCGCGCCATGCGACGCTCCTCCCGCAGACGCTGGAGCTCGTCGCGCGTCTCCGGCGGGTCGGTCGGGCCCGCCTCGGGCACCGGTTCGTCGCCGAGTTTGAGCTCGCGCTTGAACCTGGTCAGCACCGGCTTGCACTGGGCCGCCCGTTCGCCAGGAACGCACAGCTCGATGCCGTCCTTGCCCTTGCGCTCCTGCAGTTCCAGACCCAGATGCACCTGACACAGCTCGGCGAACTCGCGGGCATTCTCGGGCAGTCGCCACACCATCATCGGCTCGAGCGGCAACGGCGCCGATCCGCCGCAGCCGGCGGCAAGCAGGCCGCTCGCCACCGCCAAGAACATCCGCGTCAGGCAACGCATGACCGCCTCCGTTCAGGCCTGGGTCTGCATCGTGGTCTTGATCCCCGAAGTCGTGTGCTCGACGAACTTCGAGACCAACTCGGCACGGAACTGCAGGGCGTGGGCCTGGACCTGCAGCTCGAGGATCTCGCCGTTGATCCGCGACGACACGTCGCGGTACGCCGCGCTGTCGCGCGGCACGCCCGCCAGTTCGGCCCGATGCCGTTGCGCCATCGCACTCACCTCGCCGGGGATCCGTTCGAGACGCACGAACAGCTCGCGGATCGACGTCGGCTCGCCCGTTCCGGCCGGCGCCGGCGATCCGACCATCGCGGTCGACGCCGGATCCAGCCGCGCTGCGAACGGACTCCGCCCATCGTCGTGAGCCATGGGCTCGGTCGATCCAAACGCCCCCGGGCTGACGGCCGGGGCCACGATCGCGCTGCTGTTCAGGGCGGTTTCCATGGCTGCTGGTCTCAACGACGCAGCTCAGGCGCGCGTTGCACGGCCGCTGGCCTGCGCGATGGCGGCCTCGGTCAAACGGCGCATGCCCGGATCCGCCGCCGCCGCTGCCACGGTCCGTTGCACGACGTCAGCTGGTACCCCCGGCCCCATTTCGGCCTTGACCAGCTCCGTCAGTACGTGCTGTCGCAGCGGGTCACCGGCGAGGCCCGCCGCCCGACCATCGGCCAGGACCTCCTGCAACCCTGCGTCGGCGGAGTCGCGGCCGGGGGCCAGCCGGGACGGCGTCGCATCCGCCGCCGGCAACTGCAGCTGGCGTCGCGCCTCGACGTCGCAGATCGGGATCCCGCCCTCCGGGCGCGGCACGATCGGAAGACCACCTTGGAGTCCATCGATGCTGTTCATCACTCACCTCCGATCTCGGCCGCCATTCCGGCTCGTTCCTGTGCGATCGCCAGCGCCACCGGGCCATCGGGCTGCAAGCGCAGCACGGCATCCTCGGCGGCAATCTGCCCATCGGCATCGCCCAGCGCCGCACAGACGTGGGCGCGAAGCCGCCAGGCCCAGATCATCTTGTCGAGTTCGCAATTCGGCTTGCGCAACGCGAGGTCGACCTCGTCGCGGGCCGCGTCGGGCCGCCCGGCCGCCAGCTCGAGCTCGGCGAGGCCGAGCCAGCCGACGGGTTCGTCGGGGGCGAGCACCTGCAGCCCGGCGAAGATCCGCCGGGCGCGTTCTCGTTGCTCGAGCGCCAGCGCCATGAATCCGGACTCGGCCAGCCATTGCAGTTGGCGGCCGTGATCCCGGCCGAGCCCCAGAGCGGTTTGCAGCGGCGACATCACGACGACCTCACGGCTTCAGATTGCGCACGCACGACATCTTGGCTTCGTGATCGGTGCGCAACGTGTTGCTCTGCAGGTTGATGGCCAGCGTCTCGCGCTGCATCTCGATCTGCTTGTCGATCAGCTCGGTGTTCGACAGTTCACCGCCATCGCCGAGCCCACCGATGCCGCCGGCCAGGCCGCCGGTGATGCCCCGGGCCGCGATGTTGAGCCCGAGTCGGGCGCCGACGTCGGCGATCCGGGTGATGGCACCCAGGGTCTCCATGCTGCTGCGGGAAGGAACGCTCAAGCCACTCATGGTCAGGTCCTCGTTGGTTGTTGCTGGTTCATCGCAGGGTGCGCGGTTTCGTTGGGGGGCTACAGCTCCCGCAGACCAAGCCGGTCGGCGGCCAGTGCCGTCAGTGCCTCCAGGATCTGATCAGCTCGGATCTCCTTGCCCTGAGCCGCATTCACCGCCGCCTTCAGCCCGGTCTTCAACACGTTGCGCAGCACCTTGTCGTCACGGATCGTGTCGATCAACCGACCGAAGAACGACCCGGCCTCTTCGGGCTTCATCGTGCCGTTGTCGACGGTCTTGGCGATGCCGCCCAGCACCGCCAGCGGCGAGTCCTTGAACATGGCGGCGATGTCATCGCCGAACACTTCGGTGACGACGCCGAGCAGCTTCTGCGGATCGAACTTGCCGGTGTCGATCGCCTGTGCCAGCGCATTGCCGGCCTTGGCGACGTCGCTCCAACCCTCGAACCCGAGGGTCGGATTCAGGCCGTCCATGACGATGCCGGCGGTCAGCTTGCCATCGTTGTCGATCAGCGAGCCAGCGGCCTGCGCCACGCCTTGCCGCACGGCCTGACCAAGGGTCTGGGCGCCCTGCGGCAGGAAGTACGACACGCCGGCAGCGACCAGGTCCCTGACCTTCAGCGAGCCGGTCGCGATGAAGTTGACCACCGCGCGAGCCGCCGTGGCAATGCCGGCAGTGATCGGTCCACCGACCATCGCCAGGCCGTTCAGCACCGGCGCGATCCACTTCATGTGCTTCTGCACGAAGCCGCGCAGTCCGCCGGACTTCTTGTAGTTGTAGGAGACGAACGCCTGGGCCTCCTCGTTGAAGTCGAGCACGAACCGTTTGCGGCCGTCCTTGACCGACATCTTGTGGTTCATCGGATCGGCCTGGAACGCGGCGAACTCGCGGTCGAAGCGACCGATGAACTCGTCAGCCCACTCGTGGATCTCCTCGCCGCCGTCGTCGGCGCGCGACGGCATCTTCTCGATCGGCCAGCCGGTCTGCAGGCTGATCTCGGCCAGCCGCCGGTTCTGTTCGGGCGTCAGGTTGTCGTTGTAGAAGCGGACGAAACCCTGTTGCGAGAACGCCAGGAAGCCATCCTGTTCGTTGCCGAGACCACCGTTGCGCGCAGCGTGATCGGCGACCATCGCCTGCCAGGTCGGATTCAGGAAGTTGGCGCCGCCGGCTTCGGCGAGCTGGCCGACTTCGGGTGGTGTGCCGATGCCGCCGCGGATGTAT
The DNA here is from genome assembly GCA_016713175.1 of Planctomycetota bacterium. Classification (GTDB taxonomy): domain Bacteria; phylum Planctomycetota; class UBA1135; order UBA1135; family UBA2386; genus JADJPQ01. The sequence goes on along the minus strand of JADJPQ010000001.1, from coordinate 519,792 downwards.
GCCGGCGTGTCCTCGTTGTTCGGCACCAGCGGCGCGGTCGGGTCGCTGGTGTAGTCCAGGTTCGGGAACCCGATCGGCGATTTCGACAGGTCGGCGGGCGGCGCCGGTGGAACGACCGCGGCCGGCGACGCCATCGACTGGGCCGGCGGCAGCGTGGATGCCGCAGCCGGGTTGCCGGCCTGCGGTTCCGATGGCACCGGGCCTGCGGGTTGGGGCGACGGCGGAGCCTGGATGTCGACGCGGTGTTGGACGTTCGTGTACGCGCTGGTGCTGCTGACCTGCATGTCTGGGGTTGCCTCACCGGGTCATCGCGCGAGGTCGGCGGTCGTTGGGGCGAGGCAGACATCCGGGACGGCGCTATGCTCGTGGCTCCGAAGAACGAGGTACCCGTGACCAGCCCGAAGCCAGAGAACAGCAATGCCGGTGCGCCCAGGCCGCGCGCCCAAGGGGAACTCACGAGTGACGGCAGGCGCTATCGGCGCGGCGAAGGCACGTTCGAGCAACTGCACGCGAAGCTGGAGCCGTTCCTGCGGCAGGAATTCCGCAAACGCCGGCCATTGCCCAAAGGCGTCACGGCGGACGACCTGGTACAGCTGACGTTGCTGCGGATCTGGAAGAGCTTCGACCAGTTCCGCGACGACGACACGACGAGCCTGAGCAAGTGGGTGACGACGATCGCCGCGTCGGTGTGCGCGGACGCAGGGCGCCGCGGCGCGAGGTCCCCGGCGCAAGTGCCCGAGCAGGGTCGCGAGCCCGCGGCCGACACCCGCGGCCCAGGCACCAAGGCCGAACACGGTGACCTGGCGTCCCGGATCGAGGGCTGTTTCTGGGTGCTGACCGAACAGGAGAAGACGATCTTCCGCCTTCGCGTCCTCGAAGATGTGCCGCTGATCGAGATCGCGGCCCGGTTGGGCAAGCCGGAGGGGACGGTCCGCAACAGCTTCTTCCGCGCCAGGCAGAAGCTGGCCGAGACCACGCGCCACTTCCGGGACGAATGACGCCGAAGGTCAGCGCTGCCGCGGCCGCGCCGGTGGATCTCACCGACCGACGCCCGGCACCTTCGCCTTCAGCAACGCATCGGTGATCGCGACATCCATGCCCTCGTACCGATTCGGCGACGCATACGTGCCCTTCGCCTCGCAGGTCGCCATCAGCTGGCCCGACGCCACGTCCCAGAACTTCATCTCGATGCGGTTGTCGCAGTAGACCGCCGACTGACCGCCGAGCATCCGGCTCGCCCGCTCGGAGAAGTGCGAGTAGATGATCACGTAGCGCACGCCATCGAACATCACGCGGTCTTCCGGCGCGATGTCGAACCTGCCGGCGCCGGCCTGGTCCTTGTAGCGCTGGATGCGCGCGGCATCGAACGACCCGGACGCATTGATCACCGACAGCCCAGCCCGCCCGACACTCTTCAGGATCAGCAGGTTGCTGGCCTCCCGGCTGTGTTCGGGCAACAGCATCGCCTTGATCTTCTCGCCGCGCTGAAGGCTCGCTTCGATCGCGACGACGGCGGCGCTGGACGCATCGGCGAAGCACTCGGCCGTGGCGCTGGGCGCCGACGCCGACCCGATCATGTTGCCGAGGTCACTCACGGCGCCGGGGCCATGAGCATGAGCACGACCGGGAACGAGAAGCGGCGGCACCCCCATCCGCGCAAGCGTCGAACACGCACCGGACATCAGCGCCACGGACATCAACAGGACGAATCGCATGGGAACCTCGGTTTGGTCAGGAACTGGTCGTTCCACCCGCGACAACGACCCCACCCAGGCCGCCGTTGCAGCCGACGCTACTTCTTTGCCAGCGCGAACGTCCGCACGTAGATCTTGACGCCGGCGCGGGACGTCGGTGAGTCCTTCGCCGCGATGAGCCGCACTTCGCGTGGTCGCGGTCCCTTCGGCAGCAGCTGCAGCGCCGGCGCGTACGGCAGGCGATAGGCATGCAACGCCTCGTCGTCCTTGCTCTCGCTGACCAGGCGCAGCCACAGCGGCTCGTCCTTGGGCACGACGACGATCAACGCCACGGCCACCCCGTCGGGCAGCCGCACCGTGTAGTCCCAGTGCCCACCCGCATCCAACGTGGTCTCGATGGTCGTGTCCTGCCGCGAATCGCGAACCAACGCGATGCCGTGCTCGCCGAGATCCCGCTCGCACGCGGCGGTCAGGTCGTCGACCAACAGTTCACCGTCGAGTCCTTTGCGATACAGCTCGCGCATCCGCGCCTCGATCGCGCGTTGGCCATCGCCCGGCACCGTCGACCCATCGATCTCGCGCAGCAGCGCGACGTTGGGGCCATGGATGATGCCTTCGCTCGACCGGCCACCATCGCCACTGCGGGTCACGTCGCCGGCCGCGAGCAGACCGATGACCTTGCCCGCGTGATCGAACAGCGGCCCACCGCTGGCGCCACCGGCCCCGGGGAACTGCACCGAAACGAGGCCATCGGGCTGGAACTGCGCCGCCGGCGCCCACCAGGAGTCGGTCAACTTGGCGCAGGTGCCGGCCAGGTAGTGCTGGTCCGGGCGCTCGGGATTGGCGTTCTTGTTCTCGGATGGGTAGCCGAGATAGTGCAGCTCCTGGCCCTGGTGCACCGTTGCCGCTTCGGCCGCAGTCGCCACCGGCAGGACCTCGCCCTGCAGACTGCGGTCTTCGGCACGGACCGTCAGCAACGCGACGTCGTATTGGCCAGTCAGCGACGCGACGCGACCGCTCAGCCACGGCGGGTACTTGGCCCACGCTTTCTGGATCTGATCGTAACCCGGGTGCTTCGTCGCCTCGCTGAGCCCCAGTTCGACGACGGCGCCGTTGCGGAGCACACGCGCGACCAGCCGCTGGCCCTGGCGCAGCTCGGCGATGGTCTCGGCAACATGCGCATTGGTTGCCAGTTGTCCGGGCCGATACGACCAGGCGGTGCCGATGGCGCGGTAGCTGGTGCGACCGTCCAGGTCCGTCCGGGCGCACACCATCCAGACGCGATCGCGATATTCCCCGAGCCAGGAGACTTCGCCGGTGCCCGCCTGCAGCCACCAGAACGCGCCGATCGACAGCAGCAGCACCATGCCGGCGATGCCGCCGACGACGCCGACGACGCGGCGCCGTTCGACCGAACGCGCCTGGTCGACGTAGCGCACCAGCGTGTTGAGCCCGACGCCCTGTTTCCGCTCCCGGACATCGACGGTCCCCGTCGCCGCCGTCAACGGCGCGCCGGCGAGACTGTCCGCCAGCGTCCTCGCCGATTCCTCGCCGGCGCCGAGCAACCGCAACCGCGGCCCCTTGCGACCGAGGCCGACCACCATGCCGGGTGCCAGTTCGGTCGGCTCACCGATCTTCTTGCCGTCGACGTACGTACCGTTCGTCGAATTGGTGTCTTCGATCAGCAACCGGCCGTCGCGCAGCAGCAGCTGCGCATGGAACGCCGACACGCCGACCGAATCGTCGCGGATGCGGAAGTGGCTGGCATCGCCGCGACCGAAACGGAACGGAAACCGGTCGACCTCGACCCGTTCCGGGCCGCCAGGCAATTCGACGATCAGGGTGTAGGTGCTCATGACGGTGTCTCCTTCGCGGCCTCGTCGGTCTCGAATCACTTCACGCCCGGCAATCCGGCGTCGCGCAGCGCCTGGGCGATCGCCTCGTCCATGTCGGCGAACTTGTTGGCCGACGCGTAGGTGCCGGACGCCTCGCAGGTCGCCACCAGTTCGCCGGTGGCGACGTCCCAGAACTTCAGTTCGATCTTGTTGACCCAGTAGCCGGTCGCCTGGCCGCGATTGACCAGGGGTCCATCGCTCGCCTGATCCGAGAACTGCGAGTAGATGATGATGTAGCGGACACCGTGGAAGGCGACTTTGTCCTCCGGCGCGATGTCGAACCGGCCAGAACCGGCCTGGTCCTTGTAGCGTTGGATGCGCGCCGCATCGAAGGTGTCGGCGCCGTTGATGACCTTCAGGCCGGCGCGGCCGATCCCCTTCAACAGAACCATGTTGCTGCGCTGCTGCGAGTGTTCGGGCAGCAGCATGGCGCCGACCTTGTCACCCCTCGCGAAGGCGGCCTCGACGGCCAGCGCACACTGGCTCGACGGACCGGCGAACACCTCGGCGCTGGCCTTCGGACCGCTCAGCGATTCGATCATCGAGCACGACGCGAGCAACGGCAGCAGGGAAACGAGAACGAGCGAACGCATGTGAACCTCTCTGGACTCGGGTTGTCGGTGGATTACGCCGCAGCAACGAACGCGACCGGGTCGGCGTTGCGCCCTCACCGCGAATTGCCGGCCTTGGCGCGCGCCTCGTCGAGCAACGCCTGCAGTGCCTTCCACTTCTGCGGTGTGGTCAACCGATTGGCAGTGACCGACGTCTCGAGCAGCCGCCACGGCACGATCAGGGCTTCCGCTCGATTGGCGTTGGTGCCATCGCCGACCATGCCAAGCGAACGCGCCTTGCTCAGTTCCTTGCCAGCGGCATCGCAGACGCGGCCCTTCAGGACGGCCCGCTGGTTCGCGAAGACGACGCGCAGCTCGAGAACGAGACCAGCCTTGTCCTTGTCGGTGACGATCTTCTGGCCCGTTCCGGCAGCCAGGAACGCGGCCAGCTCCACCTCCGAGCCATCGTAGCCCTGGACGTCGAGATAGAACGCCTCCGCCACCACCGGCTCTGGCGTCGCTGGCGCAGGCTTCGCCTCCGCGACTGGCGCCTTCGACTCCGTCGGCGACGGTTTGCCCGCTGCCGGATCCGTCTTGGGCACTTCGGGGACCGCACCATCGATCGGCGGCGGCGGCACCGGATCCGCATCCGGTCTGAACCTGACGACCACGCGAACGACCGTCTCGGCGTGGTTCTCGCGGAACCCTTGCCTGCGCGCAATCCAACGGACGGCGACATCTCCCGGCGGAGCATCCGTGTCGGCCGCAATCCGGAAGCCAGCAGCCACGCGCGTGACCCGCACGTGCGAATGCGTCACGTCCGGTTCGATTTCGGCATCTGCCGGCGTGACCGCGATCGAGATCGGCGTCGCCTGGCCAGGCTCCAGGACCACCTCCCGTAGCACCGCGATCTGACATGCCGGCTGGACCACCACCGGCGCCACCGGCACACCCAGCACCCGGACATCGACGGTGCGCTCGACACTCTGCTGCCGCGAATCGATGGCCCGCGCCTTGACCCGGATGATCGCCCCTTCGGGCGGCACATTGCCGCGAACCAGCCGGAACGCACCACCGCCGACCGACTCGACCGCCAGACCGGCGGGCTGGTCGCTCGTCAGTTCGTAGTTCAGGCCCTCACCATCGTCGGTGGCCTGCAGCACGACCGCGCGCGGGTCGCCACCGACGTCGGCAATCGTGAGTTCGGCCAGCATGGGCGGATCGTCCTCGGCAGCGATCACCAACGTGACTTCGCGCCGGATGGGCGGACCGTCGGCAACGTCGACCAGGGCAGCGAGCGTGATCGACTCCGCCGCCGCCAACGGCGGCAGACGCAGATCGATCTGCGAGCCGCCGGTCAACGGCACGTCGCGGCCGCGGACGCGCTCCCAGCGACAGAACAGGCCGGGTTCGGTGCACTCGGCTTCGAGCGTGACGGTGGAGTCCTCCCGCACGTCGATCGGCTGATCCGTCGAGACCGCCGCGCCGTCGATCCGCAGCCGCAGTTCGGGACTCCGGCCGCCGGCCCAGACCGCGCCGAGTGCACCGATCGCCGCCAGCGCGACGAACGCACCGGCCAGCTGCGGCCATCGGGGCCGTTCCGGCACCGTCATCGGTGTCGTCCCGATCGGCGTCGGCGTCGGCCCCGGTGTCGGCGCCGGTTCCGGCGTGACCAGCTGCACCTCTTCGGCCAACGCGCGGCCGGCGCGCACCCGCAGTTCGCCGAGCTGTTCGGGTGAGAATCGACAGGCCTCCGGGTCTGCCAAGGTCGTCGCCGGCAGGGCCTCGGCAATCGGCCGCAGGCGAGCGACAAACTGCTCGGCGTCGCGGATCCGCTCTTCCGGTCGGGGATGGGTCGCCTCGCGCAGCAGTTGCGCCAGCTCGACCGGCAGCCCGGCGACCAGCGGCAGCAGCTCCGGGAACGCTCGAGCCTTGGCCTCCGCTTCGGCGAGGTCCTCGAAGTCGGTCGGCACCAGCAGCGACTTGCCGGTCAGCAGGTAGGCCAACGTGACCGCCAGCGCGAACACATCCGACGCCGGCGTGGCGTTCTTCGCACTGCGGAACAGTTCGGGCGCCATGTAGCCCGGCGTGCCCATGATCGACCGTTCCATGGTCATGCCGGTGTCGCCGCCGCCGCGCGCGATGCCGAGGTCGGCGACCCGAACGTCGCCGGTCGCCGAGATCATGATGTTCTCGGGTTTCAGGTCACGGTGCACGACGCCCTGGCGGTGCGCCGCCGCCACCGCCAGGGCCGCCGCCTGGATCAGTAGAACCGCTTCGGCGATGGCGATCGGCCGCCTGGCCTTGGCCCGGCGAAGCCAACGCTTGCGCAGGTCCTCGCCGTTGACGAACTCCATCACGATGTAGAACAGGTCGCGCGTCGGCCGCACATCCATCACCTGCACGAAACCCGCAGTGCGGAGCGCCGACAGCTTGCGCGCTTCCGCCTGGAACCGCTCGGCGTCCTTGCGGTCGAGCGGGCGCCGGATCTTGACTGCGACCCAGTCGTGCAGATTGGCGTGATAGCCGAGGTGGACCGCCGCCATGCCGCCGCGACCGAGTTCGGTCAGCAGCAGCACCGGATCGAGGAAGGGATGGCCGCCGCGCCGCGGCGCGTGGTCGAGCAGCTCGTCGTCGAGATCGCGTACGGTGTGCGGTGTCGGCATGGGATACCCGTCCCGCACCAACGACCCGGCCGCGCCGGCCGTTGCACGACCCACGGTAGAATCGCCTTGGCACGCGTTCCGCCCAGGAGGACACTTGCCGGTGCCATGGCCGACGCCGATCCGGACCCGACCGACGTGCGCGAACCGGACCGGCACCGGCGCCGCCGCCGGACGTGCACACGCGGCCAGGGGGAACTGGCCGATCGCGTCGCCTGTGTCGGCGGTTCGTTCGCGGACGCGGCGGTGGCGATAGCGGTTGAGCGGTGTCCTGGCATCCGCCCCAGACCAGCGGTGGGGCGTTCGGGATCCGGCCGGCGCGCAATGTGGTCCACCAGGCGCCAGTGAACGCCGCGGCCGCAGACCGTGGAGGCTACCGACCTCGAACGTGCAGTTCGGTGTCGTTGGCGCGGGCGCGCTCGAGCGACGCGAGCACTTGTTCCATCCGGTGGTTGTCGATTCGACGCGGCAGCCGGGCAACGAGTTGCCACTGCAGTGGCAACGGCAACTGACCAATGGCCGGTTCGGGGTTGGCGGGAGGAACATCGACCTTGCTGCCCAGCAGGCCCGGGGCTCCCGGCACTGGCAGGATCGTGTCGCTGGACAGGATCTCGTTGGCGATCCGTACGTGCGTGACGCGGTCGGCGTTGTCGGACTTGCCTTCCCACCAGATGCCCAGACGTGCCCGCCAGCTGAGGCCGGCCGAGTTGAACGTCATCGTCTCGGTGCCGGTGTGCATGCCCGCGTAGGTCGCGAGGCCACCGCCGAGTGAGTGGCCGGTCAGGAGCAGGTCGTCGCCGTAATGGGCCCTCGCTCGCGTAGCCAGTCCGAGCGCCAGGTCGTACTGCTGCGGCAGGACGCCAACGGCCTGAAAGACATCGGTGGCGACATCGTTGAGATCGTCGGTCCCGGCAAAGGCCAGGATCGGACGACCGCCGTCGATCGGTCGGTACAGGCGCGCCTCGAAGCCCGACAGCGGATGCGCCAACGTGAACTCGGGATCGGCTTCGTAGCCCTCTGGCACCGACGTTCCGTAGACCGCATGACTCGCCAATGCTGCCGGCATGGCGTCATCGATCTGAAAGACGGTTGGGGCCGTCGCGATCGGGGTTGGCAGCGGCGAGGGTACCGGGAGCAGGGCTGGCTCCGCCAGAACCTGCAGGTCGTCGAACGTCTCCGGCATCGGTGTCGGAGTCGGCCAAACCGGCGAATGGTCGAAGCCAGGGGTGTCGCCATACTCGGAGTCCGGCTGTTGGAACTCAGCGGGCTCCGGGGTGAGGGTCGGGGTCGGCAGCGGCATCGGGTCCGGCCGATAGCTCGAGAACGGATCGGCAATGGCGTCGGTCATGCTCGGTTCACCGTCTGAGGATGGTGATCGTTGCATCCACAGGATCGAGTTCCACGGTGCCCGGTACATCATCACGTACTCGCAGTTCTCGGATCAGGTAGGCGACTCGCTGCCTCGTCGAAGTCGCACGCTGCAAGGCCACTGGCATCCATGACGACGCCATCGACTTCGACCAGATGGCGACCGTGATCGGCAGCCAACTGCCTGGCAACCTGCCCGGCATCCCCGCCCGCTGAACGCCGCCGCCGCGCGCCCGCCCGATCGCTACTTCGGCCCTGCCCGCCGCAGCCGCAACAGCCACGCCCGCAAGCCGGTCGCCGCCGCCGATCGTTCCGACTCTGCCAGCGCCTGCTCCACCGCATTGGCGAACGCCGACGGCGTCGGCATGCGCGTCGGGTCCTTCGCGGTGCGCTGCCCGATCTGCATCAGCCAACGCGCCAACTGCCGCGCCACCCACGACCAGTTGCGCGCCTGCTGCCGCAGCGGTTCGAGCATCAGGACCAGCAACCGCCCGAGCGCCGCGATGTCATCCTGCCGACTCGGGGGCGCACCACCGCGCAGCATGCCCAGACCGCAATCGACCAGCACCAGACCGCCGCCCGGACGCACCAGGATCGTGTCCATGCCGATGCCGCCGTGCACCACGTCGAGCCCGTGCAATTCGTACACCAGGTCGGCCACCCGCTGGATCTTGTCGATCACCGTCGCCAATTGCTGCAAACCGATGTCGACCGGGGGCTGCGGCTCGCGCTCGACGTCGTCGTCCGCGGCGAACTCGTCGGCGCCGCCGGCCGACGCTTCGTCGGCAACCGCCGACTCGGCAAGATCCAGCGCCACGTCCGGCCCCGCGTCCGCCAGCGACCGCCCGTGCACCGCGGGGAACTCCAACTCGATGCCGTCCGCCGTCGCCCGCGCCGTGAACAACGGCGCCAGGCCGGCACGCATCCGCAGCGGCTGCATCGTCGTGCACAACCGTTCGGCGAGGCGCAGCCGCTCCCCGCGCTCGACCGGATCGGCAATCGGGATCGCATGGCGAACGGCTCCCAATGGCACCACCGCCGGCTCGGCGTTGGTGACCGAGGATGGCAGTGCCAGATACTCCTGCGCGATCCGCTTCTGATCCGCCGCACCCCCCAGACGCAGGTACTCGATCAGCGGCACCCGCCGTCCGGCGTCGAAATCGCGCCACATCCGTTCCTCGATCTCGGCGTACGGCAGCCGAGGTGTCGGCGGCTTGGGTTCCATGGTGCTCCTCAGGACGATAGTCAGCGATGCCCGCGGTCGGCAACCGTGGCTGCGGCCCCGACCCGTGGCGGGCGCTGGCGGCGCATATGGCCGAGGTCGCGAGCCAGCTCGAACGCCGCGGCGTACGCGCCGCGCACGATCTCACGGGCCTCCGGCGACGCCACGTCCGTGCCGATGACCTGCATCGCGATCCGGACCCATTCCTGGATCGGTCGCGGCACCGAGCCCGGCGCGGTGCCGACGAACAGTTGCTCGAGCCCCGCGAACCGCGCCGGCTCCCGGGCCGAGTTCACTGTCCGCCTCCGACCGCGGGCGGCGCCGGCAACTCGACCACGGCCGGGTCCGGCGAACCGAGCGCCGCCAGCAGTTGCCCACGGATCCGCCGATCGCGCGGCAGCTCCGGCGCCCATCCGGTCAACGCTGCCAGCGCCGTCGGCCGCCGTTCGTCGGCCAGGAACAGCTGTTCGGCCGCCGCCAGCACGACATCGTGCACCGGGTCGTAGGTCGCCGACTGCTCGCGCAGCCGGGCAAACGCCAGTTCGGCGCGTTGCCGCCACTCGCTGTCGCCGCGATCGAGGAACGCATCGGTGCAGGTCCGCAAGTAGACGGTGCGGATCAGCGCCTCCGCCTGCCCCGGCGCGACCTCCTGGAAGTAGTAGGCGCGCAGCAGCTCCTCGGCCCGGTCGTAGTCACGGCGATCCCAACAGAGCCACGCGCGCCAGCAGCGCGCCTCCCACAGATCGGGAGCCACCCGCTGCGCCGCCAGCAGCCAGCGTTCCTGCGCGGCGTGGTCGCCCGGCGCCTGATGGCGGACCAGCAGGAACTCGCCCAGGTTCGTGTAGCCGCGCAGCACATCGAGCACGCCACTGGCGGCCAACCGACCGGGCTGGCCGTCCCATTGCACCGCCTCATGCACCTGCGCCAGCAGCCGCGCCTGGCCGGTGCGCGGGTCGACCTGATCGTCGCGAACACCGGGCTGCCGCGTCGTCACCAGCGGAATGCCGAGCAGCATGACGTCCGGAGGCGTGCCGCCAGCGCGCAGATTCTCGATCGTCGTCCAGGCCGCCTCGACCGCCTCGGCCGCGGCCGGCACGTTCTGCTGGTGCAGGTGCACGGTCACCAACGCGAGCCATCCCGGTGTCCATTCGATGCACCGTTGGATCGCCTTGGCAAAACAGTGGCGAGCCTCGTCGATCTGACCCAGTTCGAGCAGCGCGCGACCGCGGCATTGCCAGAACAGTGCCACGCCGGGGTCCTGGGTCAGAGCCGTGTCGAGGTGCTGCAGGATGCCCTGCAGATGCGCCTGCCGGGACGCCGGCGTCTGCGGCGTCGCCCGGCAGACGGCCCATTCGGCCTTGGCCAGATGGTAGGCATGAACACCCGGCTGACCGGGATGATCGACGTCGGCGAACTCATTCGGCACCGCACAACCGGTCCACAGCCAGGCCCCGGCGAGTGCCGCAACCGCCGACAACGCGTTCCTCATGCCGTGCCAACGACGGGCTGCGCGGCGACGTTGCACCCAAGGGGCGCGAATCCGACCCACGGTGCAACGCGCGGCCAGGGCGAGGCGTTCGTCCTGGCATGGACCAGAACGGCCCGGAGCAACCATCGCCGGCCAAGGCCCGCGATGACGCCGAGCTGCGCTGCCAACGCAACGATGGCGCACCGCCGCTGCGGGTCGAGATCGATGGCACGGTCCCGGCACAACCGATCGAACTGCGGATCCTGCGCAATGGTCTGCTGCGCTGCGCCGGTGGCCCCGACGCCGAGAAGCTCGACCTCACGGGGTGGAAACTGGCGATGCAGGCACCGAACGAAGCCGATGGCGACCCGACCCTGCGGCAGCGGCCGGCGCCGTTCCGCCCGTACCTGCTGCTCGACGGCAACCCCGATGCCATCCCGTTGCCGATCGAAGAAGGCGCGGCGCTGGTCATCGGCCGCGGCCATCAGGCCGCCATCCGGCTGTCCGATCCGCGAGTCTCGCGGGTGCACGCCCGGATCGTCATTCGCGGTGGCCAGCCACACGTGGAAGACCTCGGCAGCATGCTCGGTACCAGACTGAACGGCAGGCTGCTGCGCGGCGTGAAGCCGCTGCGCCGCCACGACGTGCTGGAGATCGGCAGTGATCGCCTCTCGTTCCACAGCCTGGCCCACGAACTGCGCGAAGCCAACGAGCAGATCGCCGTCGCGCTGCGACCGCCGTCGGCCCCGCCAGCGCGCGCCGTCGCTCCGGACACCGACCACCCCCGGACCCGGTGGCCGTGGGATACCGCCCTCGCGATCGCCGTCGTGTTGACCGCACTTCTGTGCATCGGCTGGCTCACTTGCATCGTTGTGCTGGCGTGAGGATCCGATGAACGAAGAAAACGCCGCTCTGGCCGCCGACGCGACCGACGCCACCGACGCGTTGGCATTCATCCGCTCGATCGCGCGGGCCGTCCGGTCGCGCCTGCCGCGCCACGTCGACCTCGACGAACTGATCGCCGCCGGCAACCTCGGCTGGGTGCAGGCCCGCCAGCGCTGGCGGCCACGCGCCGGCGCCACGTTCAAGACGTTCGCCGCCTACCGCATCCGTGGCGCGATGCTCGATCTGGTGCGGCGGCTCGCGCGCCAGGCGCAGGACGTGATGACCGTCAGCTTCATCGCCGCCGAAGAGCTGCTCGACGAACACGGCGAATCCGCCGCCGACGTGACCCTCGCTGGTGCCGCCGGCGCATTGCGCTGCCGGCTCGGTTCGATCGCGACCGCGCAATGGTTGGCCAGCAGCGAACACCGGGTCGGCGAACCGGGCATCGAGGCGTCGCCGCTCGCCACCGCGATCGCCACCGAGCGCCGTCAACACCTGCAGACGGCGCTGGCGCGACTCGATGACGAGCAGCGCGAACTGTTGCGCCTGATCTACGACGAGGGCCTGAGCCTGGCCGAGATCGGCGCCCGGCGCGACCGCGACAAGTCGGTGATCTGCCGCCAACACCACGCCACACTGGATCAGCTGCGCCTGCTGCTGGCCGATGCCGGCGCCACCCCGCGCGAGGTCTGAGCCATGCGCCTCGGTCGACTCCGCAGTTCGCTCCGCAGCGTGGGCGCCAACGGCGACATCGCGTTCGCCATCGCCGTCGCCACGATCATCGCCCTGATGCTGGTGCCGGTGGCGCCGCCGATCATGGACGTGCTGCTGACCGCCAACCTGGCCCTGGCCGTGTTGACGCTGATGATCGTCCTCTACACGCCGGACGTCAGCCGCCTGGCGACGTTCCCGACCGTGTTGTTGCTGGCGACCCTGTTCCGGCTGGCACTGAACGTCAACAGCACGCGGCTGATCCTGTCGCCCACCGGCGATGGCGACGATGCCGGCGGCAAGGCGGGACAGGTCATCGAGGCCTTCGGCAAGCTGGTGGCCGGCAACGAGGCGTTGGTCGGCGCCGTGGTCTTCATCGTGCTGACGATCGTGCAGTTCCTGGTGATCGCCAAGGGCGCCGAACGGGGCAGCGAAGTGCAGGCGCGCTTCACGCTCGACCAGGTCGCCGGACGTCAGATGGCCATCGATGCCGATCTGCGGGCCGGCATCATCAACGCCACTGGCGCTCAGCGACAGCGATCGCACCTGCTGTTGGAGAGCCGGCTCGCCGGCGCGATGGAGAGCGCGCTGAAGTTCGTCAAAGGCGACACCATCGCCGGCATCCTGATCTGCGTGATCAACGTCGTCGGCGGCTTCCTGATGGCGTGGCAACAGACCCCGGCGGGAACGGCGTTCGACTGGCGGGCGGCGATGGCCACCTACACGTTGCTGACGATCGGCGATGGCCTGGTGGCCGCGATTCCGTCGCTGCTGCTCAGCATCTCGGCAGCGCTGGTGGTCACGCGGGTGGCCGACACCGATGATCAGGCCCGCGGCAAGCTGGCCCGCGACCTCGGCCGCGACGTCGCCGGCCAACCGCGCGGTCTGGCGATCACCGCCGGCCTGCTGTTGTCGATCGCCGCCAGCAGCCCGGTCACCGGCTTCCCGTGGCCGCCGTTCCTGGCCCTCGGCTGCATCCTGGGCGCGCTCGCGTGCCGCAAGCCGCGGCCGGCTCCCGCGGCCGGTGCCGACACCACCGGCTCGTCCGAGGCCCGACCCAAGGCCGTCCGCCGCGAGCCTCCCGCCGATGCCAGACCCTGGCAGATCCCGGTGCGACTGGTGCTCGGCAAGGCGCTCGCCGAACAGGGCCTCACCGACGAGGCCGGAAGCCCACCGGTGATCCGGCTGACCCGTGACGTGCTGGAACTGTGCGAACGCCATGGTGTGCGCCGACACCAGATCCGCGTGCAGGTCGATCCGGCCGGCGGGACGACGTGCCGGCTGGAACTGCGCAACACGCCGATCGCCACGATCGACCTGGCCGCCGACTACCTGTTCTTCCCGCGCGCACTGCTGCCGGTGGCGCGCCTGGCCGAGCTCGGCGCGGTGCCGCTGGACCCGCGCGGCTGGCTTGCCTCGATCGTCCGGGTCGGCAAGGACCAGGCGCCGGCGCTGCAAGCCGCTGGCGTCGAGACCATTCCGGCAGCGGATCTGGTGGCGATGACGGTGCGACAGCAGCTGCGCGTGCACCTCGACGATCTGATGTCGGTCGAGGACGTCGATGACCTGATCAAGGCGTTGCGCGCGCGGCGACCAGAACTGGTCGAGACGATGATCCCGCGCCAGTTCGGGATCCCGCAGCTGCACGACGTGCTGCAGGCGCTGCTGCGCGAGCAGGTCCCGATCCGCGATCTGCCGACGATCCTGGCCGCGATGGCCACGTACGAGCCCGGCCAGGTGGTCGGCAACTGGCAACGTTCGCGCCTGGATGCGGTGCGGGCGGCGGTGCTGAAGACGCTGATCGCCGAACTGGCGCACGATGGCGTCGTGCAACTGCAGGCTGTCGACCCGCAACTCGAGGATGTGGTCCGGTTGGCGAGCGAGGACCTGCAGGGTGGCGACGATGTCCGCCAGGCGGTCGGCGCCGCGCTGGCAGCCAGACCGATGGTCCGCCCGGTGCTGCTGGCCAAGGACGATGTCCGGCTGCCGCTGGTGCAGATGCTGGCGCCGGTGTTCCCGGATCTGACCGTGTTGTCGCTGACCGAATACACGTCGGCCCTCGGCTACGCCAGGTTCCAAGCCGTCGGCAAAGTGCGGTTGCTGCGCGCGCCGGCCGGCCAGGTTCAGCCGGCGTCGCTGGCCACCGCTTCGTCGCCGTAGCCCTTCTCGCTCAGCTTGGCGCGCATCTCCTGATCCAGGCGGCAGACGATCGAACGGACACTCGGCACCTGCATCTTCAGCCGGGCGGCGATCTCCTCGTAGTCAAGCTGCTCGAACTTCCGCAGCCGCCAGGCATCGGACTTGGTGGCCGACACGCCATCGAGAACGCGTTCGATCAGTGCGATCAACTCCCGCGCGCGGCCGGCCTGACTCGGCGGCGATGCCCCGGAGTCCGCGACCACGATGCCGGAACCGCTCGTGGAATCACCGGACGACAGCCGCTGATTGCGGCGGTCGCGTTTGAGCTTCCGGGCCACGTCCAGCCAGGCGTTCTTGGCGATCCTGGTCACCCAGCTCCAGAACGACACCCGCGCCTGCGGTTGATAGTCGGGCAAGCCAGCCCACACCTTCTCGGTCACGGCAACCACGACTTCGTCGAGCAGGTGCGACGGCACGCCCTGTTTGACCAGCACTGCCCGCACCCGGTCCTCGACCTTGTCGATCAGCCGGCGCCACATCTCCTCGCGATCGACCGCATCGCCCTGTTGCAGACCGTGAACCAGACCAATCGTGGAACCGGTGGAGCGAGTGCGCTTCTGGGCAGCCATACGGGGGAAATGATATCAAGACGGCGGACTACTTCTTCGCTGCTTCGTACTCGATCTCCAGGACCGCCGAGGCCGACCCACCGGCCTCGAACGACCGCGCGACGCGCGCACCGGAGCCGGTCACCAGCAGCACGAAGCCGTTGCCCGCGACCCAACCCGGCCGATCGATCACGTCCTGCACCAGAGCGCTCAGGTCACCGGTCCGCTGCGCCAGACCGCTCTCGCCGACGGTGGTCCAGTCCTGCGGAATCCAGTCCACCGCCCGCGTCGACCGCGGCCTCGACGAGATGTTGTAGCGGGTGTTGACGAACGTCGGCGCGTTGTCGGCAACCTGATGGCGGAACGTCAGCATCGCCGGACCGGTGCTGACCGCGGCGGCAGTGAACCGGACCCGCGCCGACAGGATCCGCGTGCCGCGCGCCAGGGGCAGCGTCCACCGCAGCCCGACCAACTGCGCCGCACCGGCGTTGGCGCCGAGCGGTAGCGACGTCGGTGTGTGGGTCGCGATGCCGGTCGACACACCTTCCTGGGCATCATCGCTGCCGAGCGCCACCGCCCGGGTAGTGAGCGGCGGCAACGGTGGCAGCCATTCGACCACCAGCAACGGGCCGACCGGGCCGTTGCCATCGTGCGTCCATGCCTGCCTGAGGCCAGAACCGCGGACCAGGATCACGGTCGACCGCGACCACTTGGCGGACGCGACCAGCGGCAGCAGCACCGCGCCGAAGTCCGCGGAACGCTGCGCGGCACCGGACTCGGCCGGACTCCACGGCGCTGGCGTCCAGGCGACACTTGCCCGCTGGCGACGCGCCGACAGGTCCCCGACCCGGGCGACGAACGGCAACGGTGCGAACGCATCTTCGGCGGTGATCTGCAGATTGGCAGCGCTGGCGTCCGCGGCCGCAGCGGTGAACTCGAGCCACGCCGCGCGTACGCGCGCGCCCGGCGGCAGATCCGGCAACGAGAACCGCATGCCAGCCACGCGCGCCGTGCCGTCGTCGCCAAGTGGCAGCATCCGGCCGCCGAATTCGGGCACGGCCCCGGCCGTCAGCGCCTCGACGCCGTCGTGGAGCCCGGTCGCGACCCGCGCCCGGCTGTGCCTTGGCGTCTCGACCTCGATGGCCACCGGGCGCGAACTGCTGCTGGAGGCGTCAGCCGCCACCGCGATCGCGACGATCGTGCGCCGGCCGGCGGTCGTCGGCGTCCACGTCGCGGCCCATGGTGCGGCGTTGGCAACCCCGATCGGCTCGGCCTCGGCGAAGTACTCGACCCGCGACACGTTGCCGGTCGTCGCCGCCCGCAGGGTGACGGGCGCACCGGGCAGGAACCGGTCGGCCCCTAGTGGCGCCACCATGGCCACCGAAGTCGACGCACCGGCGGTGTCGGGATACAGCCAGACCTCGTCCTGGCCGACCAGGCCGCCGGCGTCGGTCACGCGCAACTGCACGCGATAGGCGAAGAACTCGCCGTCACGCGGTGTCGGCGACAACACGATGGTCGGACTGACCCGCGTATCGACGGGTTCGGTGTGCAGATGATTGCCATGAACCAGCGCCACCTGCCAGGCGTACGCCAGCTGCGCCGGACCATGTTCGGCATCCGTGACCGCGGCCACGAGCTGCACTGTCGTCGCCGTCGTCAGCGGATACAGGTCGCCGTTGTGCACGCTGGTGATCGCCACCGTCGGCGGCGTGTTGTCGAGTGCGATCGGCACCATCGCGGTGTTCTGTGCCCCGGCCGTGTCGGTGACGGTCAGGCTGACCT
The DNA here is from genome assembly GCA_016713175.1 of Planctomycetota bacterium. Classification (GTDB taxonomy): domain Bacteria; phylum Planctomycetota; class UBA1135; order UBA1135; family UBA2386; genus JADJPQ01. The sequence continues at coordinate 502,803 of JADJPQ010000001.1, read as the reverse complement.
GGACAACCGATGGCGTACCCGACCCCGTGAACTTGTGGGTCAGCTGCGGCGCCGTCGACCGGCGGCCGTTGCCGAGATCCCACGAGTAGGTCAAGGCCTGGCCCTGCGGGTCCGACGACGCGCGGCCATCCAGATGCACTTCCAGCATGCTCGGCCCCCAAGGTTGGCTGGACTGCACCGTTGCGGTCGGCGCCGGCTCGATGCCGAAGCCGATCCGGCGCACTTCGCCACGGGAATAGGCCACGTAGATCAGGCTGTGGTCCCTTGGGTGCTCGACCAGCATCAACGGCGTCGCCACGGTCGCCAGATCGTGCACCGCGACGAGTTCGCGTTCCTGCCCCGGCACACTGGAGAACTGCAGGCGTCGGATCCAGTTGCCGCCGAAGTCGGCCTGGTAATAGCTCGGCCCGAACGACGGCGGGAACGTCAGCCCCGAATGCCATGTGCCACCGATCGCCGCGTTGCCATTGAAGGGCGTACCGGTCACGCCGGAGGCCGCCGAACCGATCATCTCGGCCACCAGCACGCCGCCGACGAACACCGGCACGCGCGCTTCGTCGAACCCGTGCTTCCAGTCCAGCACCGGCGGCGTGTGCTCGAACCGCGGCGTCGTCGCCGCGATCTGCACGGTCGGGTTGCACGGATTGGGAAACGCCGGCGAGTGATTGGCGGTGGCCTGCTTCAGCAGGTCGATGAAGCGGAGCCAGGCGCCACAACCACCACCCGCCAGTGGATTGGGCGCAAACTGGTTCTCGACGGTCGCGTTGATGAACCCCGGGTTGGCCCCCAGGCCCTCGTACAGTGGCCAGCCGAAATTGTGGCCGCCACGGTGCACGACGCTGAGTTCCTCGAACGAGCTGGCGCCGACGTCGCTGACAAACAGCTCCCCGGGGTCGGCCATGGCCGGGTCGGCCGATCCGGTGCCCGGGCGCAAGGTCATCCGGCACGGATTGCGGAACCCCAGCGCCCAGACGCGGGAGCGCGGCGAACGGGGCTGACCGCTCTGGTAGAATGGATTGCTCGGCACACCATCGCCCGTCGTTGGATCGAGGCGCAGGATCTTGCCGCACATGCTGTCGATCTGCTGTGCGCGCAGCGCGCCCACGTTGGTGGCACTGTTCAACATCCCGTCGGCGATCGCCTGCTGCCAATACGTGACCGCATTGCTGCCGAGGTCGGAACCGAACGCACCGGCACCGTCGCCCGTGGCCACCAGCAGCGTGCCATCGCGCCCGAACAACAGCATGCAGGCGCCGTGCGTCGTGTAGGTGATCGGCACACTGTCCGCGAAGTTCGCGCCGAGCAGCACCTGGCGGCTGCCGGGCAGCGTCGTCCGGTAGCCGGTTGCCGGATCGGCGGCATACCGGGTCACCCGCACGGTGGTCGCGGAGAAGTAGTCGTTGGCGAGCGGGTCGTATTGCGGCGTCCCGGCATGCACCAGGTGATGGCGGTCGACGACGTAGGACAGGTAGAAGCGGCCGTTGCTGGCAAAATCGGGATCCAACGCAAATCCCAGCAGACCGAAATCGCGCCAATTGCCGACTTCGTCGCCGATGTCGATCAACGGCGCCGCCTGGAGCACGCCGTGGTCGATGACACGGACGGTGCCGCGCCGTTCCCAGACGTACATGACGTCCTGGCCGAAGAACTCGACTCCGACCGGTTGGGCCAACCCGCCAACGACCCGCTCGTCGGTGAACGTCTGGGATGGTAGATTGCTGCCGGTCAGCGCTGCGAACAGCGCCACCCCTGCCGCCAACTTGCTGGACACCCTGGCCATGGTCATTTCGATTCCGACGTCCGCGCTGGCCGCGGCCGTTCCGTTTGAACAGAACAGATTACTACGGGCGGGCGCCCGCCGCGCAACCGGCAACGAGTGCGCAGATGTGGGCACTGGCCGCTGGTTGCGGTCGACCGCTTCGCTGATGTTGTTGGCAAGCACTGTCCTGGCCCAGGGAACGGTCGAGATCGAACCGAACGACTCGGCGGCAACGGCAACCGCGCTTGCCCTCGGTGCCCAGGCCTACGGCGATATCACGACCGGCGTGCTCGACGACTGGGACTACTTCGCGATCACGCTGACGGCACCGACCGATCTGCGCGCCTGGACTGCTCCCGGCTTCACCGGCCAGATCGGCGATACCCGCCTGGCCCTGACCGATGCGGTCGGCAACGTGCTCGCCGAGGTCGACGACGGCAGCACCGCGACGCACGGCTACTACTCGATCCTGACGGTCGGGGATCTGGCCCCAGGCAACTACTGCCTGCGCGTCCGCGGCTACGACCCGTCAACGCTCGGCTCGTACACGCTCGATGTCGTCGCGGCGCCGCGTGGCACCTACGCCCCGGTCTACACGCTGTCGCCGATCAGCGAACATGCCGAGCCGAACGACCCGCGCCAGAGCTTCGGCGTCAACACGATCTCGGCCCCGTTCACCCGCAACTCCGGAACGACCAGCGGCGGCGGTGTCGATGGTGCCGGCTTCGCGATCGGCGGCGCCGACTATGACTTCTATCGGGTCATCGTGCCGACGCCGGGGCTCTACACGTTCTCGACGCTGGCGACCCCGCTCACGGCCTCGGCGCCGCTGGTCGACGACACGGTCGTCTTCCTGGCCATCGCCACGCCACCCGGCTACACGGCGATCGCCTCCAACGACGATTTCAACGGCGGTCCGTACTCGCAGTTCACCTACGACATCACCGTCGCCGGCACCTACTACGTGGCGGTCAAGGGCTACTTCGGTACCAGCATCGGCAACTACGTGCTCGACATCGTCGGCCCGACGGCGCCGCTGCCGACCGGGCCGACCTCGGTGACGATCCACGGCGGCGGTTGCGCCGGCTCGGCTGGCACGCCAACTCTCGGCGTGCGGCCCTCGACGTTCGGGTTCACGGTCGCGCCCGAGAAGCCGCTGCTCGGCACGACCTGGACGATCGATCTGGCCAACGTGCCAGCGAACGCGCCGATCATCCGCTGCATCGGACTGGTGGTCGTGTCGCCGTTGGACCTCACGCCGTTCGGGGCGCCAGGCTGCATCATCGAACCGACCGACGTCACCGACTTCGGCATCGCCGAGCCCGGCGGCTACTTCTGGTGGCAGGTGCCGCTGCCGATGACGCTGTCGCTGACCGGTCTGCCGCTCGAGCAGCAGGTCGTGGTGCTGGATCCGGCCGCGAATGCAGCCGGCGTGTCGGTGTCCAATCGCGTCGCCTGCGTCGGCGGCCTCGCGCACTGACGCGCCGTTCGCAACCCGCTGTTGCGCCGCGCGGAACGGGCGTCATCCTTGTCGGCGATGAACGAAATCGGCTCCGAACGACAGGAACAGCGCGCCATCGCCGACAAGCTCGGCATCCCGGTCGCGCGCCGGCACATCTTCCTGTGCTGCGATCAGGGCAACCCGAAGTGCTGCACCAAGGAACGCAGCCTGGTCGCCTGGGACTTCCTGAAGGCGCGACTGAAGGAACTCGGGCTCAGCGAAGCCGGCGGCGTGCAACGGACGAAGGCCAATTGCCTGCGCCTGTGTCGCGGCGGGCCGGTGGCGGTGGTCTATCCGGAGGGAACGTGGTACGCGGATTGTGATCCGCCGGTGCTCGAGCAGATCATCCAGCGACATCTGATCGGCGGGCAGGTGGTCGAAGAGCACGAAGTGGTGTCGGCGCCGTTGCGGGGCGACGCCAGCTCGTAGCCGCGATCCGGTCGTCAGCCGGTCAGGAGCCGCTCGACGACCTGCGCGAGATCGGGACTGGCCAGCAGCAGCAGCGAGTCGCCGGCAGCGAGTTCGGTGGCCCCGCCGGGCACGACGAATTCGCCGTTGCGGGCGATGGTGACGATCAACGCACCGCGTGGCAACCCCAGGCTCGCCAGCGATCGGCCGGCCGCAGGCGAGCCGACCGGAACGTGCAGTTCGACGACGCCGGTGTGCATTGCCTCCGGCGCGGCCTGGCCACGCCGCGCATCGATCACGATCGCTTCGCTCTCCATCAACGACAAGCCGAGGCTCTTCAGCGCCAGCCGGGCCATCGCGAACGCGAGTTCGCGTTCGCCGTGGACGCACTGCGTGCGCGGCAACGCCAGCAACAAGTCGCGCTGGGTGTCGAGGTGGACGCGGCAGATGGTCTCGATCCGTGGGTTGACGCCGGTGGCGTAGCCCACCGCAGCGCGCGCCGTCCACGGATCCGGCGAGGTGACCAGCAACAATCGGGCGGTGGCGACCCCGGCCCGTTCGAGTACCGCCGGCACCGCCGCCTCACCGGCGATCGCCAGCACGCCCTGCGCCTGCAACGCCGCCGCGGTGACCTGATCCTGCTCGACCACGACGAACGGGGTGCCGCGCGACCGCATCAGCCCGGCGAGCACCGCACCGACGCGGCCATGGCCGACCAGCACGACATGATCATGCAGGTCGCTGAGGGTCGGGAGCGCACCCGGACCGACCGCCGCTGCCGCCTCGATCGGCGGCGCCGCGGCGAACGGCCCCAGCAGCGCCTCCCGCACCGCCGGTTCGTCCTGCGGCCGGCACAGCACGGTCACGCGATCCCAGCCGAGCAGCCGCGTGTTGCCGGTCGGCGGCACGACTTCGTTGCCGCGGGTGATCAGGGTGATCACCGCCCGCGGCGGCAGGATCAGGTCACGGATGCGCGGCCCCGGCCGGCCGGCCGGATCGGGCAGGTCGACCTGGACCAGATCGAGTTCGCTGTGCGCCATCGTCACCAGATCGAGCGCATAGCGATGCGGCGGTCGCGACGGCGTCGACAACCGCAACAGCCGGGCGAACGGACCGAGCGTCGAGCCCTGCACGGCGACCGACAGCAACACCGCGAAGAACACCAGGTTGAAGACGTCCTGGCCGATCGGGATCTCGGCGGCCATCGGATAGGTGGCGAGCACGATCGGCACCGCGCCGCGCAGGCCGGCCCAGGCGGTGAACAACCGTTCGCGGCCACCGATGCCCATGCCCTGGGTCCCGAGCCATACCGCCGCCGGACGCGCCACGAACGCCAGGGCCGCGAACAGGGTCACGCCGTCCAGCCAGAGTCCGGCCCATTGGCGCGGAAACACCAGCACGCCCATCAACACGAAGACACCGATGTTGGCGATCGTGGCCAGCGCAGCCGAGAAGTTGCGGATCTGCTGCTGGTAGACGAAGCGGCGGTTGCCCATCACCAGCCCGGCGGTGAAGGCCGCGAGCATGCCGCTGCCATGCACGAGTTCGGTCAGTCCGAAACTCAACAACACGATGCTGACGAGCAGCACGTAGTAATAGCCACGATCCTGCGGATCGAGCCGGTCGAACACCGCGATCGCGGCGCGCGCGATCAGCCAGCCGCACACGGGCCCGGCGAGGAACTTCCAGGCAAACAACGGCACCACCAGCCAGCCGCCGCTGTCTCCGGTCGACAGCGCCGCGACGACCACGAGGGTCAGCAGGATCGCCATCGGGTCGTTCGCGGCACTCTCGATCTCGATCGTCGCGGCCAGCCGCTTCGGCAACGACTGCCGGCGCAGGATCGAGAAGGTCGCCGCAGCGTCAGTCGACGAGATCACGACCGCCAGCAGCAGCGCCTTGTCGGCGGACCAGCCGAGCAGCCCGTGCAGCACGCCAAACAGCGCTGCGGCGGTGAAGACGACCCCCCAGGTCGCCAGGCCGCCCGCGGGCAGCGCAACAGCGCGTAGATCTTCGCGTTTGGTGGCGAGGCCGCCCTGGAACAGGATGAAGACCAGGGCGACGTTGGCGATGTCGTTGGCGAGGTGGTGGTCGTCGAAGTACCAGAGGTTGAGGACGTCGCTGCCGCACAGGATGCCGAGCCCGAGCGCGACGAGGATGGTGGGCACGCTCCAGCGGTCGAGCCACACGGCGGCGAGGACGACCGCGAGCAGCAGCAGGGGGATGATGACGTAGACGAGGGTCACGGGCGGCTGGCTGTGTTCGTGACTTGGGCGGCGCGCGGTCGGGTCGGGTCGCAGCTTGCCGGTTGGCGGGACCCGACACAACCGGATGGGCTGGTGTCGAGGTGGATGCAACCCGCCGGCTCGACGTGGCTCGAGCATCGTCGAGGTCGGGCGGCTGGACGTCGCCGGAGGAACACGCTGGCGGCAGCGGACTCGGCGGATTCCAGACGCCATCGCACGGACCGTGCGACTTCGGAGATCGGTCCGGGCGAGAGGACCGGCGGTTGGAGCCGGCGTTTCCTCGCGCCGGGCCTCATGCCCTGAGCTCTGGCTCCGCACACTTGCGCGCGAAGCGCGAAAGTGGTCGGAGCGAGAAGATTTGCCGTTGGAGCCGGGCGCGGCTCCCGCGCCGGGCGACATACCCAAGTCTCTGGCTCCGCACACTTGCGCGCGAAGCGCGAAAATGGTCGGAGCGAGAAGATTTGCCGTTGGAGCCGGGCGCGGCTCCCGCGCCGGGCGACATACCCAAGTCTCTGGCTCCGCACACTTGCGCGCGAAGCGCGAAAATGGTCGGAGCGAGAAGATTTGAACTTCCGACCCCCTGCACCCCATGCAGGTGCGCTACCAGGCTGCGCTACGCTCCGACGGCGAACTCAGACAAACCAGAGGACCGAAGCCCTCCAGGGGAACGAACGATCGTAGCGCCAACGCGCGCTCGCACAAGTCCGCGACCAAACCAACCCACCAACCTACCGGTTCACCCCCACCCCGCGGCGCGCCACCCCCAACGACTCCACCAACCCCTGGAACTGATCCGGCCGCGCCGCCATCTGCTCCACCAACCTCCGCCACTGGTCCGCCACCACCCGAAGCCGGACCTGCACCGTCCGATCCAAACCGCCAGACGGCACTTCGACCGAAAGCCCCTGCACCGGCACCATCTTGACCAGCAGCCGGCCGACGACCGCCGCCGCGCGACACTCATCCTCGTCGTCGTAGTCGTAGCGCTGCAACAACTCGACCCCAGCAAGAAACGTCGAGTAGCCGAGCCGCTCGAGCTTCAGCGCATGACCCTCGGAGAACTCGCCCGTCATGCCGAACGCCTCGACCATCTGTTCGGCCTGGTCGAGATCCGACGGCCGCACCTGCACCCGGACATCCTGCAGCGTCGGCACCTTGGCGCGCCGCTTGTTGATCTCCGTCAGACGCGTCGCCAGCGACCGCTCGAACTCGCGCAGCTGCGCCACCGGCGACAGTTCTCGCGGCGTGTCCACAGGCTGCGGCATGGCGGGTCGCGCCGAGGCCACCGCCCGCGGCGATCGCGATTCGAGCTTGGCCGGGATCAGCCATAGGAACCCCAGCACGATCAGCACCGGCAGCAACACCCCGGCCCGGAACCAGCGCCGTTGTCGCGCCGGCAGCGGCGGCGGCTGGTAGGCGTTCGCGACAAACTCGGCCGCTTCCGACTTCGCCTTGCTGCGCACCGGATCCGTCGGCATCGGTGGCAATTGGCTCGGCACCGGCGGCGGCTGCAGCACCGGCGCATCGAGCGACACCGGCGCGCCGAGCGCGCCGATCAGATCGTGCACGCTCTGGAACCGCTGATCGGGGTTCTTGGCCAGGCAGCGTTCGATCACCGCCCGTTCGCGCTTGCCGACGCCCGGCAGGAACTGCGGCGGTTCGTGTTCGTGCTTGCGCAGCACTTCCCACTCCGAATCGCCCTTGAACGGCACATCGCCGCAGACGATCTCGTAGAGCATCACGCCGAGCGAGTAGATGTCCGAGCGCGCATCGCCGCGCCGCTGCAGCATCTCCGGCGCCATGTAGTACGGCGTGCCGCGCCCCATCGACAGCGACCCGCGGCTGTGCGTCACCAACTTCGACAGACCGTAGTCGCCGACGCGCGCCACGCCGCCCTTCAAGAAGACGTTCGCCGGCTTCAGATCGAAGTGCACCAGCGATCGTTCGTGCAGCGCCGCGACCCCCCGACAGGCCTGCAGGAAGTAGCGCACCAGGTCGGGTCGCGTGGTCGCATCGCCCGGCAGCTTGTCCTTCAGCGTCTCGGCGCCGGCGTAGGCCATCACGATGAACGGGATGCCGTCGATCTCGCCGCGGTCCTCGATCGACACCAGGTTGGGGTGATCGATCTCGGCGAAGAACCGCACCTGCTCCAGTTCGGCCAGCACCGCGCGGCGGACCTCGGTGTCGTCGACCTTCAGGAACTTGATCGCATAGTCCTTGCCGATCGACTGTCGCCGCGCCTTGAACACCAGGCCGAACATCCCGCCGCCGAGCTTGCTGCTGATCTCGAACCCGGTCACATAGCCAGGCTTCCGGTAGTTCGCATAGAACGCCTCCCAGTCGGGAGCACTCGCTGGAACGGGGGGTTCGGAGTTCACGAGAGGAGAAGTGTAGCCGGTCGCCTACGGTGGTGGTCGCCAGGTACTCCGCGAGAACGAAAACTCCTTTCGCCATGACCGACGAACGCCCGTTGACCTGCACCCACTTCGGCCGCTGCGGCGGTTGCTCCGCTCTCGATGTGCCGATCGCCACGCAACTGGCGCGCAAGCAGCAGCAGGTCGCCGAGTTGCTGGCGCCGTTCCTGGGTGACGTCGAAGTCGAATGCGCGCTGCCGCCGCGAACACCGCGGCACGACCGGACGCAGATCCTGTATCCGGCGGAGAATCACCCGACCCTCGGCATCCGGTTCGGCATCTACCGGACCGGCAGTCACGAGATCGAGGACATCCGCGATTGCCGGATCCAGCAGAAGCCGCTGACCGTGCTGGGCGTCCGCGCCGGCGAGATCGCGCGCAAGCTGCGGCTGACGGCGTGGGATGGCGGGCGCGGCAAAGGCCTGGTGCGCGCGTTCCGGGCCCGCATTGCGCCCGGCAGCAAAGAACTGCTGCTTGGCATGGTGGTCGCGAAGGCGACGTTCACCGAACGCGAGCAACTGGCGCAGCGGCTGTGGGAAGCGACGGCGGATCTGAAGGACGATCAGGGCCATGCGCTGCGTGCCGTCGGGTTCGTGCTGAACCTCAACGCGGCGGCCGGCAACGCGCTGCTGGGGTCGGAGACGGTGCCGCTGCTCGGCGTGCCGTGGCAGACCGACACGGTCGCCGGTCTGCGCTTTCGCGTGTCGTTCACCAGCTTCTATCAGCAGAACCGGCATGCCGATGCGATCCTGTTCCGGCCGGCGCTGGCGATGCTCGGCGATGTCGCGGGGCTCTCGGTGGTCGATGGCTACGGCGGCGTCGGCACGTTCGGGCTACGGCTGGCGAAGGCCGGTGCGGCCCGGGTGACGATCGTCGAGAATGCGCCGTCCAGTTGCGCCGATGCGCGGCACAACGTCGCCGAGAATGGCCTCGGCAACGTCACGGTGGTCGAGAAGCCGTTCGACTCGGCAGCGTTCGCGACGCCGGATCTGCTGGTGGTCGATCCGCCGCGAGCCGGCTTGATGCCGGGCGGTGTGGCGCGCGTGTTGGCGGCGGCGGCGCCGCGGGTGCTGTTGGTGTCGTGTTCGGCACAGTCGTTGGCGCGGGACCTGGCGGCGCTGGCGCCGGCGTACGCAGTGGCGGCGGTGCGCTTGTGCGATCTGTTCCCCCACACCGAGCACGTCGAGGTGCTCACGCTGCTCGAACGCAGGACGTGAACCCTGGGCGCCGCCGGACCGGAAGGCGCCACCGTCTCGACACCATCATTCGCGCGGCGTCAGCACGATCGGTTCGAACGCCATCGCCCCCGGCGACGACCAGCGGAAGATCTCGGCGCTGTGACCCGTGCGCTGCAGCAGCGCCTTCTTGATGCGCAACGCCTCGTGCCAGACCTTGGTCCGCTCGCCGAGCACCGCCACGGTGCCGCCGCTGCCGCCGCCGGTGATCTTGGCGCCATACACCGCCGCGCCGCGTTCGCGCCGCTGGCGCACTTCGTCGACGAGGAAGTCGGTCACGTCGTTGCCCAGCCCGCACGCCGAATAGCTGGCATGCGACGCGAACATCAGGTCGCCGAGTTCGCGCAGCAGCGCCGGCTCGGGCGCCGCCGTCAGCAGTTCGCGGAACCGCCGCACGCGCGCGTTCTCCTCGATCGGGTGCGCCGTCGGCTGCCGGACCGCATAGGTGCGCGCTGCGTCGATGCGCGTCGCGGCATCGCCATGGCCGCCATGGCGAGCCAGGAAGTCGGCGCCGGCCATCGCTTCGGGCAGACGATCCGCCCAGCGCGAACGGAACTCGGCGGCGTCATGGTCCGCCAGCCACGGCAATGCACTGCCCAGTTCCGCGAGGATGCGGCGCCCCATGAACGCGCCGGTCCGCACCGCGCCGTAGTCGCTGCCGGAGACCGCATGCCGCACGCCACTGTCGATGCCGACGACCTCGAGCGTCGCCGGCAACGGCACGAAACCTTCGACCTCCGCCGGCTGGCAGCGCAGCGCCAGCAGTTCGTTGGCGCGGCCGCACGCAGCGGTCATCTGATCCATCACGCCACACGGCGCCCCGGCCACCTCGTTCTCGACCTTCTGGCACAGCATCGCCAGTTCGCGACCGTCCAGCGGCACGCCGTAGAGCGTTGCCAGCGCGCGCATCGAGGCCACTTCGATCGCCGCCGACGAGCTGATGCCCTTGGCTTCCGGCACGTCGGAGCGCAGCAGCAGCGTCACGCCATGCGGGAACTTCACGCCCTTCTCGCGGCCGAGCACCAACAAACAGCCGAGCACGTAGGCGACCCAGCGATCGCGCGGCTCCGCCGCGAACAGCGCGCGCGCAGTCTCGTACGGCAGCGGTTCCTGGGTCAGACCGAGATCCTCGAGGCGCCAGCCGATCACCTGCGAACGGGAACCATCGCGGCACGGCGAGAACACCCGCAACATGTCGTCGCCGCGGGCCTGCACGGCGACACACGCCGCTTCGGCCAGCGGCAGTTGCAGCACCAGCGAGCCGGAGTAGTCGGCGATGCCGCCCATCACATCGAGGCGGCCCGGCGCGCGAGTGACCAGGATCGGCCGATCGGGCGCGAAGAAGTCGGGCACGCATTCGTCGATCAAGCGGAACAGCAGCAGCGCGCCGAGGCCTTCGTCGGGCTCCCGGGAGGGCACGAAGTGATTCATGAACTGCCGTTCTCGTAGTGCACGGCCGGCACTGCGCGCAACTCCGCCGCCTTGTCTTCGGGCGCAGTGTCGGCCAGGAAGCTGCCGCCGCCGATCTCGGGGCCGGCGAGGTACTTCAGCAACCCGGGCTTGCGCAACGGCGGATGGAACTCGATGTGGAAGCCGAAACCGGCATGGTCGTGGCCGTCGGTCGGCGCGTTGTGCAGCGCCATCACATAGGGAAACGACAGCCGCCACAGGTTGTCGAAGCGCACCAGGACCTCGTGCAGCACGGCCGCCAGCGCTCGCCGTTCATCATCGGTGAGATCGGCGATGCTCGGCACCGCGCGCCGCGGGCCGACGAACGTTTCGTAGGCATAGCGGGCGAAGTACGGCACGAACGCCACCGCATCGGCGTTGCCGGCGATCAGCCGGCGGCCGTCGACGACCTCGGTGGCGACGATGTCCTCCCACAGGGCGCGCCGGTGAGCGGCGAAGTGTTCGCGACCGGCGGCGACTTCATTGGCAATCGTCGTGAACACGAAGTTGGTGGCGTAGATCTGGCCGTGCGGATGCGGGTTGGAGACGCCGACGACGTCGCCCTTGTTCTCGAAGATCAGCACGTGCGCGATGCCGTCGCGGCCGCCAAGGTCGCGGTATTGCTGCTGCCAGCAGGCGAGCACGGCATCGATCTCCGGCACCGCCATCCGTGCCAGCGTCAGGTCGTGACGTGGCGAGAAGCAGACGACGCGGGCCAGGCCGTTCGCCGGCTGGTTGCGATAGATGCCCGGCGGCGAGGCCAGATCGCGCGGCGCGTCGGGACCGGCACACGGCCGGTCATTGTCGAACACGAAGACGCCGGTGTAGGCGGGGTTGCGCGCGCCGGAGACCCGGGTGTTGCCGGGGCAGAACGTGCAGTTCGGGTCGTGCACCGGCAGCGGCTTCGGGGTGGCCGCGACGGTCTCGCCGAGCCACGGGCGGTCCTGCCGGTGGGCGGCGACGATCACCCATTCGCGGCGCAGCGGGTGCCAGCGTTGTTCCCACACGCCGTTCATGCGACCCTGACTGCCAGGCCCGGGAGCGGCAAGGTCAGGAGGGAGTTGGTCGCAGGGAGCGTTGGCATCGGGATCGTGGCACGGTCAGAGAGATCCTCGGCGGGGAGGGCGGAGGCCGGACCCTGGTTGGGTGCAGTCGTCGTGGGGACGGTGTGGGCGACGGGATTCTGCACGAGGAATGGGGGGCCGGCAAAGTCTGGGTGCGGGATGGTCTCGTGGTCCAACCCGGGTACATGGGTGACACTCGTGTCCGGGCACATGGGTGACACTCGCTGGTGACCGTGAGGTCCGCGAGCGGTCTGGTGCCCGGATGCCATGGATCCAGACCGAGCCGGAGATGGAACGACGGAAGTTCGTGCAGGCCGCGCTGCGGCGCGAGGAGTCGATGAGAGTGCTGTGCCAGCGTTTCGGGATCAGCCGGAAGACCGGCGACAAGATGCTGGCGCGCCATGCGGAGAGCGGGCTGCCTGGCTCGGCAGACGCCTCGCGGGCACCGAAGGTTCACCCCAACCAGACGCCGCCGGAGCAAGAGGCGGCGATCCTGCGGGGCCGTCTTGTTGTACGAGTTGCTGGCGGCGGCCACGGCCAGCCGCTCCGTCGCCGCTCCGCCGGTGTCAGGCTGGCAAGCTGCGCGCCGCGAGTGGCCTTCCGTCGATGCTGTGCCTCCGCGCGTCACGCAGCTTGCTGGCCTGCCACTCGGCTGCGCTCGCTCACCGTGGGATGGCGATCTCGCGCGCCCGCACCCTCTGCGGAAAGGTGCGGGCGCTATCTCATGGAGGTGGAGCCCGGTCGGGTGGTGCGTCTCCGCGAGGGTTACTTGGTGCAACAAATGTCACCTATGTGCCCGGACACGAGTGTCACCCATGTGCCCGGTTGCACAACCCACGGAGCGGCGCGGCGGTTGGCAGACATCGATGCAGCAAGCCGGATCGACATGCAAGGCAGTACCCCTGATGCAGGACACGAAGCTCGTCGATGGATCCGAGGGCGCTCCATCGACCGCAACTCCGTGTAGCAACCGACATACCGGTCGGCAACGCGCTCGCCCCGCCAGAACGGCAATTCCGGCACCCGCGCGGAAATAGTGCCACGACCTTGAGGTCCGCGAGAAACCCCAATGATCTCGAGGTCGGAAATCAGACGGTAGCCGCCATCGGCTCATCGGTTCTCCGACACGGAATGGACCCGAGAGCACCTCGGAACCACAGATCCGCCAGTTCGCCGACACCACGCGGCGTCGACAGCCACCACAACCCGAATCGGCCTCAGCCGCCGGAGCCAGCCGCAGGCGGCGACCCCGCGGTCGTGGCTGCTGGCTTGTCACCCGGACCAGGCGCTGCCGGCCCCGCCGGCGCCACAGTTCCAGACGCCGGCGCCGGCGCCACCCCACCACCAGCCGCAGGCTGCTTCCCCGCCCCTGGACTCGTCCGCCCCGCCCCCGCCGTCGGCCACACCGGCTTCGGCACCTCGAACGCCTCAGGCTTCCCACCCGAGTCGTCCTTCACCTCCACCCGCAACGCGGCCGGCGCGTCCTTCTCCCCCGCCATTCGCCGCCACACCATGTTGCCCGCCGTGGTCGCCAGCTTCTGCTTCTGCAGCCCCGCCAGCACCGGCAGCGTCACCACGATCGTCCGATCGGCGTCCCCGTTCGGCAGCTTCACCTCCACCGGACCGGTCAACCGCGAGGCGAACACCTCCTCCAGTTCGATCGCGATCGGCGAGCGATGCCGTTCGGTCTTCACCTTCAACAGGTGCTGCATCATCAGGCTCATGACCAGGCAGGACCCCAGGCCCAGACCGCCGATCGCGTAGAGGGACTTGGACACATCCTGGTTTTCGGCAGAACCACCCCAGAACCTTGCCCGGAACGGCCTCAGCCAGCCGGGTCGGGTGGTCGATGGTTTTGCCCGGCAGGGGATTGCCTTGGCAGCCGGTACCGCTATGCATCGGCCGCGTTCCCTCCATTCGTCCACCATCGGTCCAGCCAGCCATGGGTAAAACCGTCCGTTGCCGGGAGTGCGGCAAGGTCTACCGCGAACTCGACGAGCTCGAGGACTTGCGCGACAACGACAGCGTCTGCCTCGTCTGCAACAACACCATCGAGGTCGCCGACTGGGATCGGATCCTCGCGTCCTACGAGGACGACGAGGGCGATGTCGAAGCCGAAGATGACGATTGGGATGACGACGAAGATGTCGAAGACGAAGAAGACGCCGACGAAGCCGCCGGTGCCGAGGAGGACTTCGAACTCGACGACGACGAGGACGAAGACGAGGAAGACGACAAGGACGGCGGCGACGAAGAGGACAAGGACGAAGACGAGGAAGAGGAAGAGGACGAGGAAGAAGACGAGGAGTAGCGGGCCAACTGCGCCGGCACTTCTCCCCGGCCCCCTACGGGTCACGGCGGACCCTCGGATGCCGGATGCCACCTTGACAGATTGCCGAACCTGAAGGACTGCCACGATGGCAGATCCGGCTGTGCTCCAGGTCGTCCAAACGATCCGTAAGCATTTGAGGGGAAGCAGCTTGCGGCACAGATAGCGATGCGGCATGGCCGTTGCTCCGGCCGGTCCCCGATAACCGCGCTTGCGGAATTCGCCGCGAAACTGATGTCGCAGAGCTTCCGAGTACTGCTGGTCGAAGACGACGACTCACTCCGGGTCTGCCTGGATGAGTTCCTCGCCAGCCAGGGCTGGACCGTGCACGCGACCGGGTTCGGCACCGAAGCCGTGCAGATGTGCCGGCAGCAACGGTTCGACTTCTCGATCCTGGACTTCCACCTGCCAGGGATGACCGGCCTGGAAGTGTTCCAGCAGATCGCCGCGATCCGGCCACTGCCGGCGATCCTGATGTCGGGTCTGGCGACGCTAGCCGATGCGGCCGCCGCCCAACGCGCTGGGTTCTTCACCTTCCTGCGCAAGCCCCTGGACCTGGACCGCCTGCGCCAGGCGCTGCAGCTCCTGATCCAGCACCACTTCGGCGGCCCGCTGCAGGTCTTCGTCGACCCGCAGGCCGGGCGCCCCTGCCCACCGGCCGGCAGGCGCCCCGGACGTGTGCCAACGCATCAACCCCATCCGGCGCCTCGCCGCCACCCCAGACCGCCTTCCGGCCTCAGCTGACGCCGACCCTGAATCACATCCGTTCGCCTGCACACCTCTCGACTCAGCTGCGGCCTCGTCTCCCTCCTGCATTCCCGCAATCCTGAACCCATCCGAGTGAGGAACCCCATCATGGCCAAGACCAAGTCCGCGACCGTCACCCCCCTTGGCGACCGCGTCCTCGTCAAGCGCGTTGAAGCCGACGAGAAGACCAAGGGCGGCATCATCCTGCCCGACACCGCCAAGGAGAAGCCGCGCGAAGGCATCGTCGTCGCCGTCGGCAACGGCAAGGTGCTCGAGAACGGCTCCCGCCAACCGATGTCGGTCAAGGCCAAGGACCGCGTGCTGTTCTCTTCCTACGCCGGCAGCGAGATCAAGATGGACGGCGACGAGATGCTGATCCTCGGCGAGGACGAGATCCTCGCGGTGATCGAGTGAGTCGCGTGCGTCACCAAAACCGGCCCGCAAACCCAAGCTGAATCACGGAGTCCATCATGGCAGTCAAGAAGATCGCATACGACCAGGAAGCGCGTGAACGCATGCGCGACGGTGTCCGCAAGCTCGCCCGCGCCGTCAAGGTCACCCTCGGCCCGCGCGGCCGCAACGTCATCATCGAGAAGTCGTTCGGCAGCCCGACCGTCACCAAGGACGGCGTCACGGTCGCCAAGGAGATCGAGCTCGAAGGCCGGTACGAGAACCTCGGCGCGCAACTGGTGAAGGAAGTCGCGTCGAAGACGTCCGACGTCGCCGGCGACGGCACGACGACGGCGACCGTTCTCGCCGAAGCCATCTTCGAAGAGGGCATCAAGAACGTCACCGCTGGCGCCAACCCGGTCGGCATCAAGCGCGGCATCGAGAAGGCGGTCGCCAAGATCGTCGAGTCGATCCAGAAGGTGAAGATCAGCGTCAAGGGCAAGAAGGAGATCACCCAGGTCGGCAGCATCGCCGCCAACAACGACGAGGAGATCGGCACCATCCTGGCAGACGCGATGGAACGCGTCGGCAAGGACGGCGTGATCACCGTCGAAGAGGGCAAGAGCCTGAAGACCGAGGTCAAGTGGGTCGAGGGCATGCAGTTCGACAAGGGCTATGCCTCGCCGCACTTCGTCACCAACCAGGACAAGATGGAGTGTGTCCTGGAGAACCCCTGGATCCTCGTCCACGAGAAGAAGATCAGCTCGATCAAGGACATGCTGCCGCTGCTCGAGAAGATCGCGCAGAGCAACCGCCCGCTGCTGATCATCGCCGAGGAAATCGAGGGCGAAGCGCTGGCGACGCTGGTCGTCAACAAGCTGCGCGGCACGTTCAAGTGCTGTGCGGTCAAGGCGCCTGGCTTCGGCGATCGTCGCAAGGCGATGCTGGAAGACATCGCGATCATGACCGGCGGCAAGGCCATCTTCGAAGACCTCGGCATCAAGCTCGAGTCGGTCAGCACCGGTGAGCTCGGCACCGCCAAGAAGGTCGTCGTCGGCAAGGACGATTGCACGATCATCGAAGGCGCCGGCAAGCAGAAGGACGTCCAGGCGCGCATGGAGCAGATCCGTGCCGAGATCGCCAAGACGACCTCCGACTACGACCGCGAGAAGCTGCAGGAACGGCTGGCCAAACTGGCCGGCGGCGTCGCGCAGATCATGGTCGGCGCGGCCACCGAGGCCGAGATGAAGGAGCGGAAGGCTCGCGTCGAAGACGCGCTGCACGCGACCCGCGCAGCCGTTGCCGAGGGCATCGTCGCCGGCGGTGGCGTCGCGCTGGTGCGCGCCGCCAGCTCGCTCGACGACCTGAAGCTGACCGGTGACGAACGGATCGGCGCCGACATCGTCCGCCGCGCCCTCGAATCGCCGATGCGCCAGATCGCCGCCAACGCCGGCGTCGACGGCTCGATCGTCGTGCAGACGGTGCGCAGCAACAAGGACGTCAACTTCGGCTACAACGCCGCGACCGACACCTACGAGGACATGATCAAGGCCGGCGTCGTCGACCCGGCGAAGGTCACCTGCGCCGCGCTGCAGAACGCCGCTTCGGTGGCGACGCTGCTGCTGACGACCGAGGCGCTGATCTCGACGGTGCCGGAGAAGAAGAAGGCCCCGGCCGGCGGCCACGACCATGGTCACGACCATGGCGGCATGGGCGGCATGGGCGACATGGACTTCTGATCTCCGACCGGGACGATTCCGTTCCCCGCACGAGGCAGCCGTTCCTCCGGGAACCGCTGCCTCGCGTCGTTCTCGGGGGAGTCATGCAGATCTTGTCTCTTGATCGACGGACACAGCCTTCACGGTGCCGCTGTTCGACGAGTTCTTGAAGCGCAGGATGCCCGACTGGCGACCGTAGGCCAGCAGGCTCACGGCAAGATCGAGCAGTACTCCAGCGGCCCGAACTTCAACTGGCCGTAGGTCAGATCGATGCAGGCAAGCTGCAGCGGCAGTACCGCCGGCGACAACCCGGCCGGGATCGACAGCGTTAACCGGCGATCGCGCGCCGCCAGCACCACATCCGAAACCAGAATCGTCGGCATGCCCACCCGGAGGATGCCGTACGGCGACGGCGTCGGCGCCGTCGGTGCCGAGAACATCAACGCCGACCACGTCGGTCCAGACCACGGCGTGGTGATCCGCAGATCCAGATTGCGACCGACCTGCGCCGGACCCAGCGCGGCCAGATGCATCGCATCGGCGCGCAGGACCGACGGCAGCGAGTTGTGGCGCAGCACCGCCAGATCGAGGTCGCCATCCTGATCCAGGTCGGCCACATGCAAACCACGGGTGCGGTTCGAACCGCGCAGCGGCAGCGGCGCTGGATCGACGTAGGCCGAGCCGTTCCAGCTCCACCAGATGTCCACCCCGCCGTCGTTGCCGAGCACGATCCGCCGGACGCCATCGACGACCATCGTCGCGACCGCGGCCACCCGCATCGCCGACGCAGGCAGCAGCACGTTCGAGGCGTCGACGAAGGAACCACTGCCCAGCCCCAGGAACGCCCGCACGCCCGCCGCCGGCGCCAACGGCACGAGCAGCAAGTCGAGGTTGCCATCGCCATCGAGGTCCGCCAGTTCGCCGTGTTCTGCTGCCGGCCCCGCGACCCCGAACGGCACTTCGACGAACGACGCCACTCCCTGCGCCACGAACACCCGGGGCCCGACACCCGACTCCAGCGTGACGACATCCGGGCGACCATCGCCGTTGACGTCGCCGACCAGCAGCTGGCGCAGCGTGAACAACCCGAGGTTCTGCGGGAACGCCGGCATCGCGGTCGGCGCCAGTACACCATAGGTGTTCCAGTGCAGTTCGAGCTCACCGTTGAAGGTACCGACCACCACATGGTCGCGAACGCCGCCCGACAACGGCGCCAGCGTCGCGATCGAGTTCCCGGACAACGTCCAGTTGGCGGTGGTGTCGACGAACGTCCCGTTGGCCGCGCGCGTCAACAGCGCGACCTGCGCCGACACCGGCGACCAGTCCCCGAAGGCGATCAGGTCGCGGCGCCCGGACCCGGCGATCGCCGCGGGCTGCAGCGACCGCCAGATCGTCGTGGCCGGCAGTGCCGGCAGGACGTTCGCGGCGTTGCCGAGCAGATCGAATCGCGCGGTGCCGTCGTTGCCGGCCACCATCGGCTGGCCATCGGGTGAGTAGCCGACACAATCGCGATCGCCGGCGCCCCGCCGATCGACGAACGCGAGCGCCGGATCGCTGCGCAGGTGTTGGATCGGGAAACCGATGCGCTCGGTGTCGAAGAACGTCGCGTTGGTCGGCAGTCGCAACAGCAGCTGATCCTCGAACGTGTCGCCGACCGTGAACGCATCGACATCGCCGTCGCCTTCCAGATCGCCGACCGCCAACGCCACCCGGCCGGGCGCCGCCTCGAGCACGGTCGTCGGCACATTGTTGGGCGGCGTCGGCTGCACCCGGCCGCCAAACCAGCCGTTGGCACTGCCGAGCGCGTAGCCGAGTTCGCCGTTGGCCTGCAGGACCAGCAGGTCCGGATTGGCATCGCCATTGAGCGGCAGCACCGCCAATTCACGCACGCCGGCCGGCGCCAGGTTCTGGGTGACCACGACGAACTGCTGCAGCAGCGCGTCGTAACGCCAGGTCACCAGCGGCCGCGTCGCCGTGCCCGCCGAGCCGATCAGGATCTCCGGCGCCGCCGAGCCGGTGATCGAAGCGGCGAGCATCGTGCCGACGGCCAGCGTCGGCGCCGCCGGCAGCACGTTCTGGTAACTCAGATTGCCGACCCCATCGTTGGCGAGCAGGAACGGCTGTCCGCCAGCACCGTTGCCGACCACCAGGTCGACATCGCCGTCACCGTCGAAATCACCGAGCACGCCGCGTGGACTGACGAACCCCGCCGCTGCCTGCGGCACCCGGACCAGCGTGTCGTCGCGGAAACCGCCGCCGATGGCCACGAACACGTTCGGCCGCAGCCCCGAAAGCAACACGACCACATCGTCGCGGCCATCGCCATCGACGTCACCGGCCAGCAGGTCACTGCCGGTCGCCAGCGTCGCCGGCAGCACCGGCCGGGGGTTCCACCACGAGTACGACGACCCGGTGTTGACGAACATCTCGACGACGCCGTCCGAGCGCAGCACCGCCAGGTCCGGCAATGGGTCGCCGCTTGGATCGAACCTGCCAACCACGAAATCGCGCAGGGTCACGCCACCACCCAGCGCCACCGTCACCTGACCGCGAGCGAACGGCCCCGATCTGGCATCCTGCAACAACACGTCGATGCCGGACTCGCGCATCCGGATCAAATCGAGATGGCCATCGCCGTTGATGTCGACCATCCGGGCAAGCTGGCCGGGGAGCAGCTGGGGCAGCCGGCCGCGATCCAGCACCAGTGAACTGCCGGCCTGCGCCGCCATGCTGCCGCCCAGCAGCAGGATGGCGATCGACGACAACGGGGCTGATGGCGACACGGTAGAAGGAGGATACCTGGATGGCGGTGAGTCGATTTGATTGCGCGGCTCGCCGATTCCGCCGGTGGTTGCTGCATTGGGCGACCGCCGGCGACGCTGCTGGTTCCTGTTCACCGCAAAGGCTCCCACTCAGCCCGATCCCGCCAGCACTCGCAGACAGAGGTCCTTGACCGCGGTCGCATCGATGACATCGGCCTGCAGCCGCCGATCCGAACTCAAGAACACCGGACCAGCCGCCGGATCGTCGTAGAGCCGCCCGTGCGTGCCGCGCACCAGCGACGGGTCGGTCGGAATCACGTCCATCAGGTAGCGAAAGCCCAGCAGCTTGCGGGCCAGCGTCCAGCCGATCTTCAGCTTCGGGAAGCGCAGGTTCGGGTCGAGGAACAACTCCGCCGGGTCGTAGCCGGGCTTGCGGTGGATGTCGACCGTCGGCGCGAAGTCGGGGCGGCGCGCCTCGTCGAGCCAGTAGTGGTAGGCGAACCAGCAGCCGGGTTCGGCGATGCAGACCAGTTCGCCGCTGCGCGGATGATCGATGCCGAGTTCTGCCTTGGCCTGTCGATCGAGCACCCTGGCGACACCCGGCGTCCGGCGCAGCAACGCGGCCACCGCGGCGACATCCTCGGCGCGGGCCACGTAGACGTGCGCGCACTGATGGTCGGCGACGGCGAACGCGCGGCAGGCGCCGCAGTCGAGCAGTTGGCCATGGCCGGTCTCCTGCACGCGCAGGTAGCCCTGTTCGTGCAGCACGCGATTGACGAACACCGGCCGCGTCGCGGCTTCGATGCCGTACTCCGACAGCACGATCACGTGCGCATTGCGTTCGCGCGCCGCGGCGATCAGGCGACCCGCCTCGACATCGACATCGCGCACCGCCTGCACGCTGCGCGGATCGTCGGGCCCGAAGCGCTGATGGTCGTAGTCCAGGTGCGGCAGGTAGGTCAGCAGCAGGTCCGGATCGTGGCGGCGGATCACGGCCAGTGACGCATCGACGATCCAGCGCGTGCTGCGGATGTCCGCGCCCGGCCCCCAGAACTGGAACAGCGGGAACGGCCCCAGTTCGGCCTGCAACTGCCGGTGCAGCTCCTGCGGCTCCGAGTACAGACCGGGCTGCTTCAGGCCATCGGCGTGGTACTCGGGACGCGGCGTGACACTCCAGTCGGTCGCCGCGTACATGTTCCACCACCAGAACATCTTGGCCGTCGTGCAGCCGTGGCGTGCGCGCGCCGTCGCATACAGCTTGTCGCCGTCGACCAGACCGTTGGCCTGCCGCCACAACCAGACCTGTGCCTGATCGCGGAAGTACCAGCCGTTCGCCACGGCGCCGTGCCCGGATGGCCGCAAGCCGGTCAGGAACGTCGCCTGCACCGTGCAGGTGACCGCCGGAAACACCGTCCGCAGCGGCGCCACGAAGCCATGCTGGCCGAGCCCGCGCAGGATCGGTGCATGCGCCAGGTCCTTCGGCCGCAGGCCGACCACCAACACGACGAGCAGCTTCACGCGCGGAAGTCTGCCGCCGCGGCGACGCGCTTGCCAATGCCACCGGCGCGAACTGGGACGTGCAGCCGCCATGTCGCAGAACGCGACGTTTCCCTGGTCCGCCTGCTGCAGGGCCTGACGCGGCGCGCCGATCCAGGGCCGTTCCAATCTCGAACTCGAACGCCCGAGGAGATCCATGATTCAAGTCATCCTTGCCGCCGCCGCCGCCGCCGCGTTGTTGGCCGCCGACGCCGTCAGCCAGTCCCGACAGAAGCCTGCTCGCAACCAGCAGCAACCGAGCACCGAACGACACGGCGAGAAGCCGCAGGGACCCGCCCAGGGCCAGCGCCCAGCGCGCGGTGAGCAGGACGGTCAGCCGGGTCAGGCGGGGGCGCGAGGACAGACCCGTGGCAACCAGGCCGCGGAGGGCTCCAGCGGAACACCGCCCGGGGCGCAACCGGGTGGCGAGAGCAGGACACGGGGAGCGGGTGGCGACGAGAAGCTGCCGCCGGCCGAACGCGCGAAGCGGTTCCTCGCCAACCACCCGGGTCTGCGCGAGGAACTGTTCGCCGAGGCCGACGCCGATGGCGACGGCAAGCTCGACGAGCAGGAACGCGCGACGATGAAGGAACTCGTGCGCGCCAAGATGCAGGAGATGCGCGTGGAGCACCAGGAAGCCCGGGAAGAACGCCAGCAGGCGCGCGAGGAACGCCACGAGGAAACGCGTGAGCTGCAAGAGGAGCGCCTCGAGGAACGGGCGGAGCGACGGCAGGAGCGGCGCGAAGAACGGCGCGAAGAAGGGAATGAGCGCCAGGAAGGCGACGGCTCGCGCGAGCGCGCCCGCGAACGCGCCGATCGCAACGACGATGGCCGCGTCGGCCCGCGTGAACGGGAAGCCGCCCGCGAGCGGGGTCGCGGTGAGAGCCGGGGCCAGAGCGAAGGCCGCGGCGAACGCCAGCGCGGCAACGACCAGCAGGGCCGCCCGCCGCGCGAACGCGAGCAGGGCCGCGGCCAGACCGAACGCCCCGCCGGCGGGGCCGGCAACGGCAGTGCCATCCGACCCAAGCCCCGCCACTGAGCGACGGCTGAAGGACTGCCTGATCCTGACCTGTTCCCGGCCGGCCGGTGCGCGCCTCGCCTTGCGCGCACCCGCGCCGGCCGGGTCGGACCCGGGGACGACAGCGGACCGGCGGTCGATCTGGTTTCCCATCCGATCCCGCCCTACGGTCTGCGCACTGATGTCGCCCGAAGTCGAGACCACCGGCAAACTCCCCGCGCCCTGGGACCGCATCTTCTCCCTCGGCACCAAGACCTTCGTCTGGGGGTTGCTGCTCGCGACCCTGTACCTGCTGCGGCCGTTCCTGCTGCTGATCTTCCTGACGTTCGTGTTCGCCTACATCCAGGCGCACGGCGTCGACGGGTTGCAGCATCGGATCAAGAACCGCCCGCTGCGTGTCGTCATCGTCGGGTTGGTGTTCCTGGGCACGATCCTGGCGACGGTGTTCACGCTGCGCCCACAGATCGAGGAACAAGCAGCTACGCTCGTCCGTGACTATCCGAAGACCATCAAGACCGCTGACGAGGAAGTGAATGGCTTCCTGAAGAAGAACATCCCTCAGTTCTGGAACTGGGTGATGAAGAACTACGGCAAGACGGAACCCCAGAAGGACGGGCAACCGGCAACCCAGGACCCGCCGTCAGGGCAGGAACAGCCGGCGCCGATGGTGGCGGTGGAAGAACCGCGCCTGGCCAAGAGCATGATCGATTCACTGCTCGGCCTGAGCCATCCGGAGCAAGCCAATCACGTCGGCCCCGACCCCGCGAAATCGCCCGAGGATCTGATCAAGAAAGTCGTCGACTTCGGGGCGTCCGTGCTCGGCGTCGTGTCGTCGTTCCTGCTGTCGTTGCTGTTCTCGTTCCTGATCGTGCTGGACCTGCCCAAGCTGAAGCGCGGCATCCATGGCCTGGCGACCACCAAGATCGGCTTCATCTACAACGAGGTCGCCGACAACATCGCCGGGTTCGGGCTGGTGCTCGGCCGCGCGCTCGAAGCGCAACTGTTCATCGCCATCGTCAACACGATCCTGACTGCGGTCGGCATCTGGATGATGGGACTGCCGAACCTGCTGGTGCTGTCGACGATCGTGTTCTTCTGCAGCTTCATTCCGGTGGTCGGCACGTTCATCAGTTCGACGCCGATCTGCCTGCTGGCGCTGCAGACCGACGGGGTGTCGATGATGGTCGTGGCGATCCTGCTGATCTGCATCATCCACGCGGTCGAGACCTACATCCTCAATCCGCAGATCTACGGGCACCACATGCACATGAACCCGGTGCTGGTGCTGATCATCCTGACGATCAGCGGCAAGCTGTTCGGGGTCTGGGGTCTGCTGCTCGGCATCCCGGTGATGAACTACGTGTTCCGCCACGCGATCCGCTATGACCAGGAGCCGACCGACGACGCGGGCAAGCCGGCAGCAGCGGGTTGACCGGACGGCAGACGACGGTCGGCAGACGACGGTCGGCAGTCAGACCGCAACCAACGGATCGCGATCGGCCTTCGCGACCGCCACCGTCAGCCCGCCGGCGAACGCGTTGCGGATCCGCGCGGCCAACGGCCGCAGGTAACCGCGTTCACTCGCCGAGTGCTCGGCCAGCAGCACGTGCGCGCCGCCGGCGGTCGCCGCCAAGACGTCATGGTGCGACATCTCGCCGGTGACCTGGAGGTCGACCCGTTCGCCGCGCAATAGCGCTGCCCCGGCGCCGACGGCGACCGCGAACGTGCGGATGCGATCGGTACCGCCGACGGCCCGCGCGAGTCGCAGGGACCGCACGCCGAACCGGCGTTTGCAGCGACGGATCATCTCGGCCAACGCGACCGGCTTGCCGAGTTCGACGAAGCGCCCGCCTTCGCCATCGCCGCACGGCCGCAGCGCGGCGACCGGCAGCCGCGCCGCCAGGCCTTCGGCCAGCCAGTCCGCCATGCCACCCGGCGCCGCATCGAGCGCCGTGTGCGGCGACCAGACCGGCAGCTTCGCCGCAATCGCCGCCAGCACCGCGCGCTGGCGCGGATCGTCGTGCCGCAGCTTCTGGCAAGGCTTGAACAGCGGCGGGTGGTAGGACACCACCAGGTCGGCGCGCTGCGCCACCGCCTCGCGAACCACCGCTTCGGTCAGATCGATCGTCAGCAGCAGGCGGCCGACCGCGCCGCGCAACGGCCTGGGCTGCAAGATCATGCCGACGTTGTCCCACTCGGCCGCCAGCTCGAGCGGCGCGATCTCCTGCAGCAGGTCGAGGACCTCGGCGAAATCGGGGCGTTTGGCGACCATCGGGGACCTCCTCAACTGGCGCCGGCGCTGACGCTGATCAGCCGGTCGGGATGCAGATGGCGTTCGGCGGCGTCGCGCACCTGCTCGACGGTGATCGCGCGGATGAGCTCCGGATAGCGGTGCAGGAAGTCGAAGCCGAGGCCAAAACGCCGCGCCCGGATCGCGTAGCCGGCGAGATTGACGTTGCGCTCGAGGCCGAGCACGAAACTGCCGGTCAGGTAGTCCTGCACATCGCGCAACTCATGCGCCGCCGGCGGCTCGGTGCGGATCCGCCGGATCTCGTCGAGGAAGCCATCCATCGCCTTCTGGCGGTGTTCGGGCGACGTGCCGATGTAGGCGGTGAACATGCCCGGCTCCTCGCCGGCGCTCGGGGTGACGCCGGCGGACACCGCGTAGCAGAGTCCCTGTTCGTCACGCAACCGCCGCGAGCAACGCGAGGTGAAGCCCGGTCCGGAACCGAGGATGTGGTCCATCACCGACAGCACGTAGAAGTCGGGATGCATGCGGCGGATGCCGACATGGCCGAGGAACACGTGCACCTGCTCGCGCGCCATCGGCAAGTGCACGTCGCGCGACTTCTCCGGCAGCCCCACGACCGCCATGGTCGGATGTTCGGGTGCCTTGCCGCGGCAGCCGGCGAAGGCCTTTGCCAGCCGATCGAGCATCCGTTCGGGCTCGTCCGGGCCGGCCACCGCGACGTAACCGCCGGGGCCGCGGAAGTAGTCGCGATGAAACCGCCGCAGGTCTTTCGGCTGCAGCCGCAGCAGCGACTTCTTGGTGCCCTGCGTCGGTCGACCGAGTGGATGATCGCCGTACACCTCGGCCCGGAAGCGCCGCGCCGCGACCGAACGCGGATCGTCTTCCTCGGCGACGATCTCGGTGACGATCTCGCCCTGCACGCGTCGCACTTCCCGCCCGGCGAACGCGGGCTCGAACACCATCTCGTACAGCAGCTTGCAGGCCGGTTTCTCGACTTCGGCGGGCCCCAGGATCGTGCCACCGCGCGCGTTGCCATCCAGCGTCGCGCCGATCTCCTCGACCGCCGCCGCCAGTTCGAGGGCATCGCGATCGGCCGTGCCTTCGTCGAGGCAATCGCCGACCAGGTTGATCAAGCCGCAATCGCGGGCGGACTCGTCACCGGCGCGGATGTCGAGCGACACCGCCGCCGCGAACGTCGCCACTCCGGGGTTGCGCACCGCCAGCAACGTCAGGCCGTTGGCCAGCGTCCGCTCGCCGATCTCCAACCGCACGCCCTGGGTCACGAGGACCTCCGGGCGCCGCCACGCCGCGCCGGCTCAGGCTTGCGCTTGCTGGCGGTCTTGGCCGCCGCGGGTCGCCGTCGCTGCTTCACCGCGGGCCGGCTCTTGACGCGCTTGGGCATCGCCACCGCCGCGACCGCCGGCAACGCCCAGACGACCACGGCCTTCCTGAAGTCGAAGTACTTCGCCGCCACTGCCCGCAGGGTCTTGCCATCGAGCGCGTCGTAGGTCGGCAACACCGTGGCGAGCGTCGCATGACCGCCCGGCGCCAGCGCCTCGAACCGCGCGACCTTCAACGCCTGATCGAGCACGGCCTCGTCCTGCAGCAGGAACGACGAACGGATCTGCGCCCGGATGCGCTGCAGCGCCGCCTTGCCGACGCCTTCGGCGATCAGGCCGTCGATCTCCTCGCGGATCGCGCGTTCGACCTGCTTGGGCGACACGCCGTCACGCAGTTCGCAGATCAGCAACAGCGCACCCGGATCTCGCCGCGTCTCGTTGATCACCGACACCTCGGTGACCGCCTCGTCCGCGAGCACCAGCCGCCGGTACAGCCGACTGTTCTTCGACAGGCCGAGTTCGTGGGCCAGCACATCGAGCGCGTAATCGTCAGCCTCGCCGACCCGACAGGTCGGGAATGCCATGCACAACCGCGCCACCGAGTGTGGCGTCCGCAGCTCGGCACGCCGCTCGCCACCGGGCGCCGGCTCGGTCAGCACGTCACTTCGCGCGATCGCCGACGCCGGCAGGTTGCCGAACAGTTCGTGGATCCGCGCGGTCGTCCGCGGCACGTCGATGGCGCCAGCCACCGTCAGGAACGCGCGGTTGGGGCCGTAGTGCCGATCGTAATAGTCACGCATCTGGCCGACGGTCAGCCGTTCGAGGTCCTGCTTCCAGCCGATCACCGGATGGTGGTACGGATGCACCTGCCACAACAGGGCCTCGGCGGCGTGCAGCAACGGCCGCCACGGGTCGTCCTCGCCCATCGCCAGTTCCTCGAGCACGACGTTCTTCTCGCTGGCGAACTCGAGCGGATCGAGCAGGCAATCGCGCATCCGGCTGCGCTCGATCTCGAGCGCCGTGTCCCAACGATCGGCGGCGAGGTGGAAGTAGTAGGCGGTGCCGTCCACGTCGGTGAACGCATTGTTGTTGCCGCCCATCTTGCTGGTCTGCAGGTCGATCTGGCCCTTGGCGAACGCCGGCGTGCCTTTGAACATCATGTGTTCGAGGAAGTGCGAGACGCCGGTCTCGCCGGTCCGTTCGTCGCGCGAGCCGACCTCGTACCACATGACCGTCGCCACCACCGGCAACGACTGCCGCGGCACCAGCAGCGCGCGGAAACCGTTGTCCAGCCGGACCATTTCGAGCGGTGGCAGCGTCATTGCGGCATCTCCAGTTCGCGGCGACCGATCTCGAGCAACTGTTTGATCTCGTGCGCCTGCACGAACCGCCAGCCGCCCTCCTTGAGGCCATGCAAGGTCAGTTCGCCGATCCGTTGGCGCTTCAGGCTGATCACGTTGTAGCCGAGCTTGGCGAACACGCGGCGGATCTCGCGGTTCTTGCCTTCGCGCAGCACGACCTTCAGGTAGGTGCGGTCCTTCCAGGTCCGTTCGACCCTGACTTCCATGCCGGTGGTCGGCCCTTCGGCCAGCCACACGCCACCACGCGCCTTGCGCAGCGACTCCTGCTCGACGCGCCCGCGGATCAGCACCGCGTAGGTCTTGGGCACGCCAAAGCGCGGATGCGTCATCCGCAGCGCGAACTGACCATCGTTGGTCAGCAGGATCAGGCCCTCGCTGTCCATGTCGAGCCGGCCGACCGTGAACAGGCGGCCGCGAACCTCGGGCAGCAGGTCGATCACGCGGGTCTTCTGTTCGTGCCGCGCGTTGGTGCAGACCACGCCCTTGGGCTTGTTCAGCAGCACGTAGACGAGCTTCTCGGTCCGCACCCGATCGCCGTCGACGCGCACGTCATCGGTCTTCGGGTCGACACGACAGCCGAGTTCGGTCACGGTCTTGCCGTTGATCTCGACGCGACCACCGGCGATCACCTCGTCGGCGGCGCGCCGGCTGCAGACACCGCTCATCGCCAGGTAGCGGTTCAGCCGCACCTTGCCGTCGGCGGCGACCTCCGGCGCCGCAGCCGGTTTGACCACCAGCCCGCGCTCGCGCCTGACCGACGGCCGGCGCGCGCCGGTCGGGCGTGGGCCTGGATGCGGCTTGCGGCCGCCGCGCGGCCCGCCGCGCTGGAACCGTTCACCCGACTTGCGATCCTCGTGACGACGTGCCATTCAGACGACTCCGGGGTCGGTCACCAACACGTGCAAGTTGCCGATCGGCGACAGGAACACCTGCTCGATGCAGGCCGGCACCAACGCGGTGTCGCCCAGGCGCAGGTGCAGCGGCGCATCTTCGCCGCGCGAATG
Source organism: Planctomycetota bacterium (assembly GCA_016713175.1). Classification (GTDB taxonomy): domain Bacteria; phylum Planctomycetota; class UBA1135; order UBA1135; family UBA2386; genus JADJPQ01. The sequence continues at coordinate 474,271 of JADJPQ010000001.1, read as the reverse complement.
CCAGCCGAGCATGCCCTGTCCGGCGATCACGGTGATCGCGGCGAACACGCCCCCGGTCGGCAAGGTGGTGCGCTGCTGCAGGTCGTAGCGGCGAACACGGAAATGCGGTTCGTGGATCTGCAACAGCCCGCCGTCGGGCAGGGCCCGCGCGGACACCGTCGACGGCTCACCGGGCGTCACCCGCGCGACCGCCAGCGCCTGCGGGATGTGCAACGGGCGGTCACTGCCGCCATCCCAGACCCGATAGGTGACATCGCTGTTCTGCTGCACCTCGAACAGCACGACGTCGGGACCGATCGCGTGCACGGTGCCCGCCGGCACGTGGATGCAGTCGCCGACCTTCGGCGCGAACGACCACAGCAGCGACTCGACCGCGGCGGTGCCGGCCGCGGCCGCGAACTGTTCACGGGTGGCAGAAGCCTTGAACCCGCGGACGATGCGGGCGTCGGCGCCGGTGTCCAGCACGACCCACGCTTCGTTCTTGCCGCTGTCGCGCTCACCGACCGCCTGCGCATCGTCGGGGTGCACCTGCACCGACAACGACCCGCGCGCATCGATGAACTTCAGCAGCAGCGGGAACCGACCCTCGAACCCCGGCGCAACGTTGCGACCGAGCAGCGCGCGCCGCTCGTCCCGCATGACCTCGCGCAAGGTGACGCTGCTGCCGCGAATCCTGCTGCTGTCGTCACGGCGATCGAACAGCTCCCAGGTCTCGCCGATGTTGCCGGGCGCCAGCGGCAATCCGAGCACGCGTTCGAGGGCCCGCCCACCCCAGTTCTTGACCAGGTACTTGCGCTCGAACAGGATCGGCTTCAGATCGGGCATCAGGGACGACAGGCGGGGCCGGGCGAACAACGCTTTCTAGCACCTGCCACGCGCTTGCGCCACGGCATGGCGGTCGGGACCCATGGGAACCATGTCACCGCTGCGTCAGCGCTCGCTCGAGCAACGTCCGGACGCGCGACTCGTAGCCCTCCGGATCGTCGATCCAGACCTGGCCATGCCGCGACGCCGGCGCCAGCCAGTACTCCTTGCGATCCGCCGCCATCGGCAACGCCCGAAACAACGCCTCGACGGTCGCCGGCGGCGCCCGATCGTCCTCGCCAGCCGCCACCACCAGCGCCGCGAGGTCCTGGCGCAGGCCGGTGACGGCGCGCATCGGCGACACGTCGGCCATCGTGAAGTCCGACCAATACTGCAACCAGCCGCACACCAGGCTGCGCCAGGGCTCCGCCATCGAGAAGCGGCTGCGGTTGTCGTTCTCGCGCTGGAACGACAGCATCCGGTGCGCCGCCGCGGTCAGGTCCTCGATCGGCGCGTCCAGCACGACACCGCGCACGTCGGGAATCCGCGGCAACGCCAGGTTGACCGCAATGGTGCCGAGGCTGACGCCGAACAGCACCAGCGGCAGCTCCGACCGTTCGGGGTCGGCGCGGATCGCGGCGACGGCGGCGACCAGATCGTCACTCTCGCGGAAACCGGCCGAGAACGGCGACCGCGAACTGCCGCCGTGGTTGCGTTGCTCCACCAGCCAGACCTCACAGCCGGCCCGCCAGAACATCGCCGCCGGCGGTTCGAGCTCCATCGCCGATCGGAAGAGACCATGCGTCAGCACGGCCAGCGCGCGTGGTCGGGCGACCTTCGCTGCCAGTACGAACGCGCGCAGCGTCACGCCGGCGCTGCCCGGCAGTTCGCGGCGCCGCGCCTTGGCCGCCGCCAGCACCGTGTCGTCGACGTTGGCCCGTCCGGTGCGGGCTTCCTCGGCCAGGCTGTCCCAGGTCTGGATCTGCCAGCGGCCATCCGCCAGCACTCGCGGACCGGAGTAGGTCCGCTCCTGGGGCCGGGTGCCGAGTCCGCGCGAACCGAGCAGGCCGAGCGCCGCCGGAAACGTGACGAAGAGATGCAGCGGCAAGAGCGTCAGGTGCAGCCAGCCGACCAGGCGCCAGTAGCGCCGCTGCGACCGACCCAGCGCCAGCAGCACCAGGCCGATGACCCCGGCCAGCAACGCCGTAGGCAACAGGAACACCAACGCCGCACCGAGCGGGAAGATCATCCGTCGCTCCACGGACTGCATCCGACCGGCAAGGCGCCGCTTCGGCGACCACGGGCCAGCAGCGCCTCGACGGCAGTGCGCCCCGCGGCGCCGAGATCGACCGAGAACGCGTTCACGTACAGCGCAATGTGGCGCGCGCGGACCGCTGGCGCCAGTTCCTGCGCGTGCTCGGCGACATAGCTCGCGCTGGCCCCTGGGTTGGCGCGGGCGTGCAGCACCGAGGCGCGCAACGTCGCTTCGATGCTGCCGAGTCGCCCGGCGCCGAGGTCGCGCCGGGCAGCGATCACCCCGAGTGGCAATGGGCCGCCGCTGTCCCGTTCCCACAGTTCGCCGAGATCCGCCAGCGCTCGGAGCCCATGGTCCTGGTAGGTGAACCGGCTTTCGTGGATCACCAGGCCGGCGTCGCACTCACCGTTCGCCACCGCGGCCATGATGGCATCGAATCGCATTTCGACAAACCGCACGTCCAGCGGCGCGAACAACGAGAACAACAGGAACGCCGTGGTGTGGCGACCCGGGATCGCGACGGTGCAGCCGCGCAGGTCCGCCAGCGATGCCGACGACGCCGACGCCCGGGCGACCACGAGCGGACCACAACCGAAACCAAGCGCCGCGCCGGCCGCCAACACCGTGTACCGATCCGTCACGCGCGCCAGCGCGGGGATGCTCAGCTTGGTGATCGGCAGGGCGTCGGCGTCGTCGACGGCGCGCCGGTTCAACGTCTCGATGTCGGCCAGGAACGGCTGCAGGCGCGCCGCGGCATCACCGACCAGGCCAGACACGGCCGCGAAGAACGCGAACGTATCGTTCGGACACGGCGAGAACCCGAAGCCCAGGGCGGTCACGGTCGGCATTGGTACCGCAACCGCGCCGGTGTGGGAAGCGACCAGGTTGCACCGAAACCGGCATCTCGATGACGGATTCGGCAGCAAGCGCTCGTTCCCGGTGGGTGCGAACGCCATCCTCTGGCGGTTCCATCGGTCGGAGGCCAACCCATGTCGGACCGGAACGAGAGCCACGGCGGCGGCTACGGGCTGCCGGCCCTGGCGTTGCTGTCGTTGTTGGCGACGTTGTTCACGCCGGGCGAGGAGTCGTTCGCGACGACGCGAACTCGCGGCACCACCGTCGACGAGTCGTCGGCCGAAGGACGCCTGTGGCACGACCCGCTGGCGCGGCAGCCGGAAGTGCGAACACTGCCGTCCGACCCGGGCAAGGCAGCCAAGGCGCTGCTGATTGCCGTCCCCGAGACGATGTCCGCGGAAGACGTGGAGTCTCGCCGGCGAACGCGGTTTGCGCTGCACGCAGCAATGAGCGCCTGCGATTTCCATCCTGCGGACGCGACCAGGGTGTACGGACTGGCACTGCCGGATGCCCGACCCAACCCGGCCGACAGTGGCACGGAACACCACGACACGCCGCGCGACGGTACGACGCAGCGCTCGGATCCCGGCAACGCGGCACCGGCAACCACACCGACTGGCGCCCTGCTCGCGTTCGAGGAGTTCCGCAACGGCCAGACGACGATCCTGGCGTTCTGGTTGCCGGAGCGGTGTTTCGAGCAACAGCTCGGGAAGATCCATGCCGCCATCGTTCCACTGGCAACGACGATCGCGTGCCTGGGCCCCACGACCAGTGACTCACTCGCCCGCACCAACGTGCCGGACCAGTTGCAACTCTACTCACCGTGGGTGACGGCGCCGGCAGATTCCAAAGCACGCCTGAAGCCATTCCTGTGCGCAGACAGCGCCCTGGCCAAGACGCTCGACGGCGAACTCCGTCGGCGCGGCATCGGTTCCAGCCACCGGATCCTGCTGGTGCTCGAACGCGACAGCGCATTCGCCCGTGCCTGGCAACAGGCACTGGCCAACGCCGGCCGCGACGGATCGGCCGAAAGACGCCTGTCCGCAGCCTGGTACACCCGCGGGCTCGACGGCACCTCGATGCTGCCCAACCAGGACGCCAAGAGCGGGGCCGCCGGCAGTCGCATCATCGAGCCGCCGAATGGTGCCGGCACCATCGACTACTTGCGCCGCCTGCGCAGCGAGTTCCGCCAGGGTCACGACGGCGACTTCGACGCCATCGGCGTCTTCGGCCGCGACATCCACGACAAACTGCTGATCCTGCAAGCACTGCGCCCGGCGTTTCCGGAGGCGGTGTTCTTCACCAGCGACCTCGATGCCTACTACTGCCATCCGTCGCAGTTGCCGCACACGCGCAACCTGGTGGTCGCATCGGGCCACGGCCTGCTGCCCGAACCGCATCGGCACGACGACGACGCCGGTCCGGCACACCCGCACGCCGACGAGGGCATCGAGACACCCTTCCGCGACGCCTACCAGACCGCGGCCTACTGTGCGATGCACGAGTTCCTCTGCGGTCATGCGGTGATCACGCCGCCGAACGGCCTGTTGTTCGAGGTCGGCAGCCATGGCCCGGTCCGGCTCGACGATCCGCACGGCAACCGCTGGTCGGCCCTGTTGTGGAACGCGTTGGCGCTGGTACTCGTGTTGGCCTGCGGCGCGTTGGCGCATTGGTGGCTGAACGGCGGCAAGGCAGCCCGCGCCACGGCCAAGTTCATGCGGGCGCATCGACTGTGGCATCTGGCGGTGCTCACGGTGATCGCCCTGCAGGCCGTTTCGTGGCTGATCATGTGGCTTGGCGCCGAACCGGTGCATTGGACCGACGGCGTCAGTGTCTGGCCAACCGAGGTTGCCCGGCTGCTGGCGCTGACGCTGGCCATGGTGTTTGCCTACCACGTGCTGCGGGCGCTGCGCCGGGTGACGTTCTGGACCAGGGACCCCGACCACGAAAGCCGGCGGACGAACGCGCCGACGCTCTGGAGCATGGCCTGCAGCACGGCCGAACGGGCGACCAGCGGGATCCGCCGGTCGTTCGGCAATGCCAGGACCCTGCTGCAACTGTGGCTGTTCGGCATGTCGCCGCCGCTGGCCGATGGTCGCCGGACCGTCATGCCGACGAGCAGCACCCGCGCGACACCGCCGCCGGGCCCGACGACACCGATGGCCATGCGGTTGCCCGGCCAAACGCTGAACGACAAGGCCAAGAGCGCACTGGCGATGGCACTCGCATTCCTGGGCGTGGGCATCACCCTGATCGTCGCCCTCGGCGTGCCGCACACGCCGGTTCGCGACCGGATCGTCTTCGTGTTCGACAAGGTGATCCTGTTCGCCTCGGTGCTGGCGCTCTTGTGGCTGACCTTCCTGGTCATCGAAGTGACGCGCCAGTGCGTGGCCCGCTGCCGGTCCCTCGGCCGCCGCCTGCCCTCCGGCCGCGGTGGCCCGGCCATCGACGATTGGCACGCCGCGCGGACCTTCCTGGCCACCGTGGCAACGGCTGGCGGCAAGGGCATCTACGGGCCGTTCATCGTGCTGCTGGTCCTGTGCCTGGCGCGTTGGCGGGGCTTCGACGACTGGACCTGGCCACTCGGGCTGCAGATCGTGATGTTCGGCAGCGCCGCCCTCGTGCTGCTGGCCCACGTCTCCCTGCACCGTACGGCCCTGCAGGTCCGTGATCGCGCCATTCGCGAACTGTCGCTCGCGATCGAACTCGACAACGGCGCCACCAGACGACTCGGACTGATCCGCGACGACCTGAAGGCGCTCAATCACGGCATCTTCGCCGGACCCGCCAATCATCCGATGCTGCGCGCACTGGTGATTCCGTTCACCGGTCTCGGCAGCCTGTCGTTGTTGCAGTGGATCCAGGTGCTGTGACCGTCAGGCGAGCAGCAGACGCACCGCCGCCTGCACCTTCGCCACCGCGCCGCGCAGATCCCAGCCGCCGCGATCGCGATCACCGGTCAGATTGCTGATCGCGCGCAACTGCACGAGCGGCACGCCGGCTCGAGCGCAGACGAATGCCGCCGCCGCGCCTTCCATCGACTCGACTTCGGCCACGGCCCGGGCTGCGATCGTTGCCGACGCCATCTCGGTACCGCTGCAGGTACTGACCGTTGCGCCGACGACCAGGGGCACCCGCAACCGCGCCGCCAGCCAGGCACTCTCCGCCACCGCCATGGCGAACGGGCCGCTCTCGCCAAGCCCCATCGCGGCAAGATCGGTGAAGCCAGTCGTCGTCACCACGCCCTCGTCCGCGAGTCGATCCGACGCAACCACGCACAGATCGCCCACACCGAGCGAGGTCCCGGGCCGATGTCGTGCGGGATACGCACCCGCGACGCCGAACAACAGCACGCCATGGGGTGGCTGCTGCAGCAGGCGGCGCGTCAACCCGACCGCGAACGCGACCTTGCCGACGCCCGCCACCAGGACCCCGAGATCCTCGAGCCCGGCGGCTTCGACCGGCGCGGCACACACCGGCAGCCAGCCATTCAGGTTCATGGCCTTGGCGTCACCACTTCAGCGTCGTCAATGCCTGCATCACCGCCTCGCGTCGCGCGGTGAACACCGGCATCGGCGCCAGGAACTCGCAGGTCTGCACGCGATCGGTCCACGGCCACCCGCGGGGCCGCACCCAGACGGCGAGCAGATAGCCATGCTTCTCGCCCCCGATCCCGACCTGGAACTCCAGCCAACGACCCGGCGCAGCGTCGGCGTCCTTGACCTCACCCTCGCCGATCGGTTCGTAGCCGCGCTGCTCGACCAGATCATGGCGCATCGCGTCGGCGCAGAACGCCAGGTCGGCGCCATCGGGATCGGCGAAGTCGCGCAACCACAACTTGCCGCGATCGCTCGAGCTGGCGCGATACTCGGCGGCCTGGTCGTGGCGCACGAACCCGGTCGGTGCGTTCATCGTCGACGCACAGGCAGGCAGCAGCGAAATCAACGACAACAGCAGGGCGCGCATCAGAAGCCCTCCATCACCCGTTCGGCGCCGATGTGCTCGAGCCAGTCGAACCGGCTCGGTTCGCGCCGTCGCGGCTTGCTCGGCGGTGGCGCCGCTACCGTGCTGCGGAACGTCGCCGCGATCGTCGACATCGCCACCTGGTCGGCCAGGAACCGCTGTTCGCCCTCCATCCGTTCGATCTCTTCGATCAGGCGGCGCACCTGCGCTTCGATCTCGAGCATGTCCTTGACGTTGTTGGCCTTCTCCAGCAGCGCCAGCAGGCGTTCGCGGGCGCGTTTGGCGGAGTCGAGCCGCAGGCCGAGGTCGAAGTACTGTTTGGTGACGTCCTGGGCCTGACGCGATTCGCTGAGCACGCGGCCGGCGGCGCGCAGGTCGGAGAGCAGCGTTTCGAATTTCGCCGCCGGCACGCGAACGGTGACTTGCGTCTGCTGCTGCGCGGTCAGGTAGCCGCCGGCGGCCTGCGCCCTGGCGACGAAGTCGGCGATCGCCGCTTCGGGCCGCGCGACCTCGAGCGACATCGAGGCGGTCTGGATCAACAGCCGCTGGCTCTGCGGATCCTGGACGCGCTGGTCGGGCAGGCCGTCGTCGTCGGTGTCGCGGAACAGGTTCTCGGAGCGACCTCGGATGTCCTTGTCATCGCCATCGTTGAAGAACGCGCCGGCCTGCGGGTTGGCCGCCGGTTCGGCGTGGTCGACCAGACCATTGGTGGAGTCATCGAACCCCGCTGTCGCCATCCGCTCCCCGGGCGGCACCGCGCAGGCCGTGGCCCAGACCCAGATCCACGTCCACACCAACCACCAACGCGTTCGGTTGCCGTTCATGCTCTGCTCCAGAAATGCGAAAGCGCCTCTCAGCGCAACGCGCGGCGCAGCGTAGCACGGGCCCGCAAAGAATCCCTCGCCGCCCAGGCACACGCTCGAGCCGCGACCGCTGCACGGCCCGGTAGGATCCTCGCCCATGACCGCCGCCGCCCTGACCGTGCTCCTCGTGGCCTCGCTGTCGCTGTCCGTTCCGCAGGATCCACCCGCTGCCGCACCGGCCGCAACCCCCGCGATCCAGTGGCAACGCTCACTCGCCGACGCCCTCACCGTGCAGCGGGCCACCGGCCGCCCGCTGCTGTTGTGCGTCAACATGGACGGCGAGGTGTTCTGCGAACGCTTCGCCAACACGACCTACAAGAGCACCGAGTTCATGGCGCTGACCGAAGGCTACGTCTGCCTGGTCGCCTCACCGGACCGCCACAACGAGATGGACTACGACGCGCAGGGCAACCGGATCGAGTGCCCGCGCTTCCCCGGTTGCACCTGCAGCGAACACATCAACGTCGAGCCGGAACTGTTCGCGCGCTGGTTCAACAACAACCGCAACGCGCCGCGTCACGTCGGCGTCGGCCCGGATGGCAAGGTGCTGTTCGACCGCTTCATGGACAACAGCATGCAGCCGGCGATCGATCAGGTGCGCACGCATCGCGGTCCCGCCGAGCCGCTGCCCGAGCCTTCGAACCAGGACCTTTGGACGCGACGCGATGCCGCTGCCCGGCGCGCGCTGGAACTGCGCTATCGGGCGGCGGAACGCGGCGCGCGGCTCGACCTGCTGGCGGCGGCCGCGGCGGCGGCCAACGAACCGTTCGACCTGTTGCGGATCGCGCTGCGCGATGACGACGACGCGGTGTTCGCGACTGCCGCCAAGGCGCTGGCGAAGATCGCGACGTCGGAAGCACTGATCGACGTCGAGGATGCCCTGGCGCGCGCCGACGATGGCGAACTGCGGCGGCTGTTGGTGCTGACGCTGGAACGGCTCGGCACCAGCGAGCACGCGGGCTGCAAGCAAGCGGCTGCCCATCATGCGGCGGCCAGCGAAGGGATCGCCCAGGCCACCGGCGGCGCACTCGCGCAACTGGCCGGACTGCCGGCAGCACCTCCGGTCACCGGCGACCGCAACGAACTCGACCAGGCGGTCGGCATCGCCGAAGCAGCGGTGAAGCAAGCGGGTGAGGATCCCGTGGCGCGGCTGCAGCTGGCGCGCGCGAATCTGGCGATGGCGGAGTTCTACGCCGCGACCGGCGACAAGATGGCGCCGCTGTTCTTCGCCGATGCGCAGCGCGCGGCTGACAAAGCCGTGCACAGCAAGAACGATCCGGTCACCCGCGCCGACGGACGGGCGGTGCTCGCAGTCGCGGCCTGGGCCCAGGACGATCGTACGACGGCGTATCAACAGGCCAGTGACGCTTGGGCCGCGGCCGTCGAGATCGGTGATCGCCTGGAGCTGACGACGCCGGTGTGGGCCCGCCTGTTCGCCACGCTCGGCCGCGCCGCGGCAGCGCAGGTCTACGACGCGATCGGCAAAGACCGCAATGCCGTCGCGCTCGATGCCGTACGCCATGCCGCCGCCGGATTCACGGCCGTTGCCAACCATCCGCATGCGACCGAAGGCGAACTGAAGGAAGCCGCGACGTTCTTCGGCTTCGTCGGCGAGCGACACCACGCGCAGAGGTTGCTACAGCGCGGCATCACGCGGATGCCCTGGTCCCGCGAACTGCACCAGTCATGGCGCGAACGGCTGCTCGCCGATCGCGGCGGTGAAGCCGTGCGCCGCGCCTACGCCGCCCATGTCGCCAACGCCGCCGATGCGGCCACCGCGCGCTGGTTTGCCGGTTATGCCGCGATCGTGGTCGGCGAACTGCACACCAAGGACAGGCGACCGCTGCTGGCACTGGCGGCCTATGACGACTGCATCGATCACTTCGCCGCCAGCGCCAAAGCCAACGCCGACTACACCGACTCCGCCAACCACTTCGCGGTGCTGGCCCTCGGCGGTCGCGCGCTGCTGCGGCTCGAAGCCGGCGATGCAGCGACCGCAATCGCCGATCTCCGGCAGGCCAGAGAACTACGGGCGCCGAGCCTCGATGAGACCGACGGGCTGGGGCGCAAGCCGCGCGCCGTCGCCGAACGCTGGATCAAGCTGCTGACCGACCAGGGCAAGGCCGAACTGGCCGAACAGCTGCGCGCCGCGATCCAGTAGCGCTCAGTCTGCCGCCGCGCGCCGTTCGATCCGTTTGCCGGCGCGCTCCCCGCCGAACGGAACACCACGGTCTCGCCGTCGACGTCGACCTCGAGTTCACCATCACCGAGCGGATCAGCCAGGTCGGGCAACGGCTCCGCGAGCCGATGCGCGACATGCAGGCGCAGCAGCCGCAGTCCGGCGATCGCCCCGCGTTGATTCGGTTCGGCGGCGAGCAGGTTGGGCATCGCCATCGTCGCGATGCTGTTGCCGGACGAGAACGCCGTCGAGATCCGCTCCAGCACCGCCCGGCGCGCCGACCAGTTTGCCGACGGCAGACGCAGACGGGTCGCCGCCTCGGCAAAGCGCAGCACGGCATCGGCCGCCAGCCAGTGCCCGGCGAACGCATGCGTCCACGCCGCCCACGAAAACCCGCCGCCGGCGGCCGCCAGTGACTCGGCCATCCACACCACCTCGCCGCGCAGGTCGATCCCCGGTTCGAGCAACGCATCGGCGGCAGCAAGACCATCCTGCAGCCGAGACAACGCTGCTGGTGAGAGCGCACGCAGCCGTTCGTCCGTCCAGGCCGCGGCGCCGGCGATCTCCAGCAACGCGCAACCGATCATCTGGTCGACCAGCAACGGCGAACGCAGCAGATCGACGCCGACGGTCAGGGCATCCAGCGTCGCCTCGACGGCCCCGACCTCGCGGCCGGCACTCAGTTCGCGCACCGCGTGCCCGACCTGCAGATTGATCAGATCGCGATAGGTCAGCAGGTCCTGGGACCGTCCGCGAACCGAATCATCGTCGGCGCGCGGCAGTTCGAAACCGACCTCGGCGGCATGCGCGCCGGCCACCAGCAGCTCGAGCGCCGGCTGCCAGCGGTCCAGCAACTCGTCGCGCTGCATCGGGTCCAGCGAATCGGGTCGCTGCGCCATCTGCCGGATCAGCGTCGCGTCGTCGGCGCGCAGGTCCGCCGCCAGAGCCAGCGCTTCGCCATACCATTGGAACGTACGCCCGACGACAGGCTCGCCGAACAGCGGCGGCCTGGTGACGTTCGCCGTGGCGAGTTCAGCGCGCTGCGCATTGGCCACCCGCAACATCTGCTGCCATTGCCCGTCGGCGATGCGGTCGACACAGAAGCCGGCAGCGCCGATCGCGATGACGATGGCACCGATCGTTCCGACAGCCACGAGCTTGCGCATGCATCGCTATCGACGCAATCGGGGCCCGGACCGAAATCGCCTATGGCCGGACCAGCGCCTTCACCACGTCGCCGCGCGCCACCGCCGCCAGCGCCTGGCCGACATCGCGCAGCAGAAACTCCGCCACCGGCATCGCCCGCCATGGCGCCGCCAGCCGCGGATGCGTCGCCACCTGCACGGCGCGGTGGAAATGCCCATAGTCGCTACCCCAGCAACCGAGCACCTCGAGGTGCTTCTTGTTCAGATCCGCATGCGGGTTGAACGGCACATCGCCGTGATCGGTGTATTGCCCGACCACGACGACACGGCCAGCGTCGCGCGCGCACCGCATCGCCTGCACCACCGCCTGAGGTGAACCCGTAGCCTCGAGGACGACGTCGGCACCACGCCCCTGCGTCCGCTCCCGCACCCACTGTTCGCGCTGCGCCGCGTCGGCAATCGTGAAGTCGAGCACGTCGTCGATGCCGACCGCCCGCGCCGCCGGCAACCGCGCCACGGGCCCGCCGATCGCCAGCACGGTGCCGGCACCAGCCGCCCGCGCCAGGATCGCCAGCGACAGACCGACCGGACCGATGCCGAGCACCAGCACCGCGTCACCGATGCCGATCCGCGCCCGTTCGATGCCATGCAGTGCGGTGGGCAATGCGCAACCGCCGACCAGGAACTCGCGCGGACTCGCGGTACCGAGCCGGATCACCCGGGTGCCGGGCTTCAGATACAGATGGCTCGCCCAGCCGCCGCACAGACCGTCGGCGGCGCCATAGGTGATGCCGTAGACCTTGCGGTGCGGGCAGCGGGTGCTGGCCTTGGCGACCAGGCAGTACCAGCACTGATGGCAGGTGCGGTGCACGTCCAGGAACGTCACCACATCGCCTTCGTGGAGCGGCTGCCCGTCGACGTCGCGCAGTTCGCCGCGCACCGCCGCCAGCACACCGGCGGTCACGTGCCCCGGAATCAGCGGATACGGCACGCCCGCCAGGCGACCCTGCTGCAGGTGCACGTCGGTGCCGCAGACCTCGCTGCACTGCACTGCCAGCAGCGCACCGCCAGGCTCCAGTTCGGGCAGCGGCATTTCCCGCAGCTCCACGTCGGCCAAAGGCGCCGGGAACACCGCGACCAGGGCGTTCTGCATCAGCGCATCGGAACCGCACGCCGCCCCCTTGCACAACATTTTAGTTTCTACTAAAGTGTTGGCATGGAAGCCGTGCTCGATGCCCTGCAGACGCCCCGCCGCCGCGAGATCCTGCGGCAGTGCTGGACGGAAGAGCGGCCGGCCGGCGCCATCGCCGCAGCGCTGCCGGACGTCACCTTCGGCGCGGTGTCGCAGCACCTGCGCGTGCTTCAGGACGCCGGCCTCGTCGAGGTCCGTGTCGCCGGCCGGCAGCGCTTCTACCGCGCTCGCCGCGGCGCGCTGGGGCCGTTTCGCCGTTGGCTCGAGAGCTCCTGGGACGCCGCGCTCTACCAGCTGAAGCTGCAGGCCGAACTCGACGAGGCGCGCCGCGGCCCACGTCCGATTTCCCGCCGTTCGAGGAACCCGTCATGACCCAGTTGCAACACCCGCTGACCCGTACGCTCGTGATCGCCGCGCAGCGCGCGACCGTCTTCCGTTTCTTCACCGACAGCGAACGCTTCGCGCGCTGGTGGGGACCAGGTTCGACGATCGATTGCCGGCAGGGCGGCGCCGTCCGGATCGTCTATCCGAATCAGGTCGTCGCCCTTGGCAAGGTCGTTGCCATCGATCCGGATCGCAAGATCACATTCACCTACGGCTACGAGGATCCGCAACGGCTGGTGCCGATCGGCGGCTCGCTGGTCACGGTCGAACTGAAAGACCACCGCGACGGCACCGAGCTGCGGCTGCTGCATGAGTTCGGCGAGGCGCGGGCACGCGATGCGCATGTTGCCGGCTGGCGGTTCCAATTGGCGCTGTTCGCCAATGCGGTCACCACCGACCAGCATGCCGGCGTCACCGCGATGGTCGATCGCTGGTTTCTGGCCTGGAACGCCACCGATGCCGCGATTCGAACACGTGAACTGACAGCCTGCACGGTCGACGACGTGCGGCAGCAGGATGCCTATGCCAACAATGTCGGTCGCGACGAACTGCTCGGCCACATGGCGATGGCTTTGCTGCACATGCCGGGGATGACGATCGCCCGTCAGGGCGAGGTCCGGCAGTGTCAGGGCACGGCGCTGGTCGACTGGGTGGTCACCGATGCCCAGGGCACGCCGCGCGGCAAGGGCACCAATGTCGTGACGCTGGCACCGGATGGCAAGATCGCGGCGGTCGTCGGCTTCTGGGGCTGAGGCCGCCTCAGTGGCGTTCGACCACTCGCGCCGGCACTTCCGGATCCGCCACGCGAAGGGTCACCTGGCCGGCATCGACCTCGGCCACGATCGGTCCGTCTGCGGTCGGGTCCACCAGCTCTGGCAATTCACGACCCGACCGCCACGCCAGATCGAGGCACAACAGTCGCAACCCAGCGCGCTCACGTCGCATCACCCGTTCGCAATCCACGACGTTGCAGCCAAGCCGCCGCACCCACTGATTCGCCGAAGCCCGTGCGGCGGCCTCGATCCGGCGGAGTTGTGTGCCCCGCTGCGACCAAGGTTCGTTCGGCGCCGCCCCTGGCAAAGACGCATACAGGGTGCGCAGTTCCTCGATGGCCGCGCACAGCATCAGGCGCGGGCTGAAGCCGTGGCGCCACGATTCCAGACGGCCGCCGAACTGCTCCAGCGGCGCCTCCGGATCCATGAGCGACTCCGCGGTCGCCGCGAGGTCGTACTGCAGTGGCAGTTCCCAGGGCAGCCTGCGGTCCAATTCGGCCAGGCCAGCTGCCAGCCGGTCGCGGCCTTCGGCCGACAGCCGAGCGACGCGCCCGGGGGTCCACAGCTCGCACAGCCCTCCGAGCATGACGAGCGCCTGCAACTGCACCAGTGTCGACCAGTGGCCGGCGAGATCGCCGACAAACGTCGCCAGATCGAGGGATCCATCGACCGCATCACCCAAGGCTCCCTGATCGACTCGCGCCGCAAGCTCACGACAAGCGACTCTGCCGAGGTCGGCGAGCGTGAGCGCAGCCTCGGGGTCGGCATTCGTCTCCATCGGCCGTCGCACGTCAGGACAATCGGCAGCTTCGCGCAACGCCGCGAACAACGGCGGGACGAGCCCGCGGTGATCACGCCAGGCGATCGCATCCTCGGCGGCTCCGAGTTCGGACATCGTGTCGATGTCGCGCAACGCTTGGGGCCAGGCCGCCACGATCCGCAACGAACGCTCGTGTTGCTGCCAGGCCGAACCGGCACCACCTCCACCGCGGGCCGGACGAACCGCGGTCCAGGCCAGCCATTCCGCCTTCGCTGCCGCTACGAACCGAGCCACACGTTCGGGCGCCTCGCGGTCCGCGAACACCAACGACGCCGCCAAGAGCGCCAGCAGCACGAAGGCCACCAACGCGATCGGCAGCCACCGGCGCCGCCCGTGCCCCGCGACCGCGGTCGTCTCGTCCATGTGCGTCGGCAGTCTACTGCCGACGCAGCACCCAGACGTAGCCGTGCCAGTCGGAGTCGCCGCCGCCTTCCTTTTCGACGATGTGGCAATCGCCGACCAGCAGATCGAGATCGCCATCGTCGTCGAAGTCGGCCGCCGACACCTGCGTCCGGATCCCCGGCTCACCTGGCTTCTTCGAACTCGGCGCCAGCAGTTGCCGGCAGTGCGGGAACCGCGGCTTGCCCTTCTTGCCCTCGTTGCGCCACCAGTGCACGCCACCCTCGCCGCTGCCGCTGATCAGGTCCAACTGACCATCGCGATCCCAGTCCACGACGACCGGCATGCAGTGACCGCCGGGAACGGTGATCGGCTCATTGCGGTTGTCGAATCGCTCGCTCTCGACCGCGAACGCCGGGGCCTTGGCCGTGCCCTCGTTCTTGCGCAGGAAGAACCGGCCGGCCGCCGAGCCTTGCACCAGGTCGAAGTCGCCATCTCCATCCCAGTCGACCGGCGTGGCGGCGATCAGGTGTTCGTCGCGGTACTTGGCGTCCGGCAGTTTCGACCAGTCTTCCTTCTTCTCGTTCCAGTACTGACCAAGGCGCAGCAGCGCTCCGGCCTTGTCCTTCATCGGCACCGCGGCCGCGAACTGCCCGCTGCCCTTGCCGGCGAGCAGATACAGCCCGCCTTCGAAACACGCGGTGAACAGATCGGCTTGGCCGTCACCCGTCAGGTCCGCCAACTGCGGACTCAGACCGATGCATCACCAGTTGTGGATGTCGATGTCCTTGCCATCGGCCTGCAGCAGGCCCTTGGCGGTGAACTTCGGCGCCTTGGCGGTGCCGACGTTGGCGAACACCTCGATCGTGCCGGCGAACGTGCCGACCAGCAGGTCCTTCTTGCCATCGCCATCGAGGTCGGCGAACAACGGGCCGGAGTGACCGACCCACTTGCTGGTGTCGATCGGTCCGTTGTCGGCAAACAACTGCTCGGGTGCTCCGAGCTTGATCTGGGCTTGCCCGAACGTCGCGAGCACGCCGCACAACATGGTCAACTGGGAGGCTCTCATCAGTCCAACTCCTTTGGTCCGAGAGCACCCATGGTAGCATCGGACCGACGCCGCCGACAGCCGCCACCAAGCCAGGCAAGCCAGGCCTACGGCAAGACGATCCGACCGACGAACAGGTCGACGCGGCGTTCCGCGGTAGTCGATGTCATCACCGCGGTGACGCCGGCGCCGCCAGACCCGCGAGATAGTCGGTGAACGCCCGATCCAGCTGCGCCAGATCGACATCGTCGAACACCTCGTCGACGATCTCGTCCGCCGCCACACCGCGACCACACGCCCGCAGCAACCGTTCGAACAGTCCATGTGGCGCCGGCTCGCCATGCCGCAGAAAATGCACGAACGCCCAGGCCTGCGCATAGTTGCGCTCCGGTTCGTCATAGAACGCACCGGCCCGCAGGAACTCGCCGAGCCGCCGCGGCGGCCGCCGCCGCAGTGCTTCCAGGTGATCGCGCCGGACCGTCGCGGCCGTGAACCAGCCGCCGACCATGCGTCCCTGCTCGAAGTACTCGGCCAGCCCCTCGTTGAACCAGACCGGCGGATCGGCCGCGATGCTGTCGAGATACTGATGCAAGCCCTCGTGCCGCAGCGTCGCGTGCAGCGCCGTGGGTTCCAGCGGGTTCCAGGCCAGCAGCTGCTTCAACTGCGGGCAATACAGCCCCGACGTGTGCATCGGGATGCCGGCCTCGATGTCCGCCACGTAGCGCCGATAGCCGGCCTCGCCGGAGAACACGAACACCGACAGTGGCGCTAACGGCGACACCGTCACGCCGAGTGCCCGTTCGTAGGCGAGGAACGCCGCTTCGAGCGTTGCCGCGGCCGCGGCCGCGGTGGCGTCGTCGAGATCGGTCCGCACGACGTAATGCCGCGTCCGATGCTCGAACGTTCGCGCCCACGCCGGCCCGTGGGCAGCGGCGACCAGCAGCCGGCGCAGCGGCGCCATCGCTTCGCCATCGACCCCGGCCTGCGCCGCCCGATCGGCGACTTCCTTCGCTGGCCCGGGGTTGCCGGTGGTCAGCAGCAACACCACCAGATCGTGCGCCGCAGACGCATGATCCGGGCACGCCGCCAGCACGGCGGCGTAGTCGCGCTCGGCTTCGGCGAAGCGGCGTTGCCGATGCAGCGCGTTCGCGCGCCACCAGCGACCTTCGGTGAACTGCGGGTCGGCAGCGAGCACGGTGTCGAAGTGCGCGACTGCGACCGGCAGCTCGCCCATGCGGACACAGACCTGCCCGAGCAGCCACTCGCGCAACGGCGACGGCAGCTGCGCACGCGGCTGCGTGTTGACGAAGCGCATGCACTCGACGAGCTTGCCGGCGCGCAACAGTTCGCTCGCTTGACCCGCCAGTGCCCGGTGCCCGGCATCGGGCTGCCCCGGCCAGCGCCGCACGACGGGGGCCGCCGCCTCGGCCATCGGGGTCGCCGGCAGCAACCAGGCCGGCACGTCTGGCGC
The DNA here is from genome assembly GCA_016713175.1 of Planctomycetota bacterium. Taxonomy (GTDB): domain Bacteria; phylum Planctomycetota; class UBA1135; order UBA1135; family UBA2386; genus JADJPQ01. Next base: position 457,180 of record JADJPQ010000001.1, on the reverse strand, counting down.
CGCTTCCCAGCGCGCTTCGAAGGCGGTGAACGCCTGCTGCTGCGCCGTGTCCTCACGCGACCGCAGCCAGGCCAGATCGCAGCGGCCTTCGATCTCCAGTTCGTCGAACGGCTGCTCGAACCACGCCACCTGGCCGGGCCGCAGGTGATGCTCGACGCGCGCGATGCGGACGCCGTTGCCGGTCAGCTCGACCGCATCGTCGGTGATCGTCGCGACGAACGAGAACGGCTTGCCCGGCACCAGCGACACATCGTCGCGCACGGCGAGTTCCTGTTGCCGGCCTTCGACCACGGCCGTCGCCGACGCCGGGATCCACTGCTGACGATCGCGCGGCCCCGTGCGCGCGGCGCCAAACACCAGATCGAGCGAAGCCTGGGGCGCAAGGCACGCCAGCACCCGGCCGACAGCTTCGTCGGACGGGTAGCCGGAGCCGCGGACCGTCAGCGCATGCGATCCCGTGAACTGCAGCGGGTGGATCCACAGCGTACGGCCGGCAACGGCCTGCCGTTCGAAGTCCGCGAGCGTCTCTTTGCGATAGCGCAGTCGGATGAACCCGGTGCGGCGGTCGAGCGACCGGATCTCGCCGCGGATCAGCGTCGCCGGATCGGGCATCGGGGCCGTGGCATGGAACGCCGCGCGCTTCAGGTCCTCGCGCAACTCGGCCGCGCGTGCCAGCACATACGGCGCCGGACCATGTTCGTCGAGCAACGCTCGCAGACTGCGGCGAGCCGTCGTCCAATCGCCGTTGTCCGCCAGCCGCCGACACCGCTGGAGCACGTCGAGGAACGCGGCGGGGTCACCCGGCTTGGCGACGTCCTGGGCGACCAGGACACCGAGAAGGCAGACACCGGCGGCGCGCAGCACCGGAACAGGCGAACAGGACATGGTCGCTGGTATCGGCAGTCCGTTCGAACGACCCGCAGTTGGGGCGTTCCCATGTGCACTTTAACGCATCAATTGAGTGCAATTCTCGTGCGCTATTGTGCTTGCCAGCTTCGGTGGCGACGCCGAACATCTTCGCCCCAACGTCGGCCCGGCCGACTCCCGTCGCACCATGATCGACTTCAACCGCCACCCGGATTCCTACAAGCACTGGCAGCTGCGCATCGACGGCGACGTCGCGCATCTGCGCATGAACGTCGACCCCGCCCACCCGTTCAAACCCGGCTACGAGCTGAAGCTGAACAGCTACGACCTCGGCGTCGACATGGAGTTGGCCGACTCGATCCAACGGCTCCGTTTCGAGCACCCGAACGTCAAGGTGCTGGTGATCGGCAGTGCGCAGGAACGCGCGTTCTGCGCCGGCGCCAACATCTGGATGCTGGCGGAGTCGACCCACCCGTTCAAAGTCAACTTCTGCAAGTACACCAACGAGACCCGCCTGAGTCTCGAGGACGCGAGCCAGAACTCGGGCATCAAGTCGATCTGCGCCGTCAACGCCGCCTGCGCCGGCGGCGGCTACGAGCTCGCGCTGGCCTGTGACGAGATCCACCTGGTCAACGACAGCAACTCGGCGGTGTCGCTCCCGGAAGTGCCGCTGCTCGGCGTCTTGCCCGGCACCGGCGGCCTGACGCGCTTGGTCGACAAGCGCAAGGTGCGCCGCGATCGCGCCGACGTGTTCTGCACGATGGCCGAAGGCCTGCGCGGCAAGCGCGCGCTGCAGTGGGGCCTGGTCGATGCGATCTGGACCAAGTCGCAGTTCGCCGAGAAGGTCGGCGAACGCGCCAGGTCCTGGGCCGCGTCGCTGCCAGCGCGCCCGGCGAAGGGCATTGCGCTGGCGCCGATCCGGGCGCAGATCACCGACAAGGGGTTCCGCTACCAGCACGTGGAAGCCGAGGTCGACGCCGCGCGCCGCACGGCGACGGTGATCGTACACGCGCCATCGGGACCACAACCGAAGTCGGGCGCCGACTACGAAGCGGCGGGTTGCAGCGCGTGGGCACTGCAGTGCTGGCGCGAACTCGATGATGCGATCTGCCAGTTGCGCTTTGGCCACGAGGAAGTCGGGTTGCTGCTGCTGAAGACGCGCGGCGACCGTTCCGCGATCCTGCAGGTCGAGAAGGACCTGCTGGCCAACCGTTCGCACTGGCTGTGCCGCGAGATCCTGCTGCAGATGGCCCGCACCACCCGACGCTGGGATCTGACGGCGCGGTCGATGTACGCGCTGGTCGACGGCGAATCGTGCGCCGCCGGCGCATTCCTCGAATTGACGCTCGGTTGCGACCGCGTCTACGCGCTCGACGACGAGCGCGTGCAGTTCGCGGTCGGCCCGCTCGCCGACGGTGCCCTGCCGATGAGCCATGGCCTGACGCGGCTGCAGAACCGGTTCCTGAAGGACCCGGCGCAGGCGCAGAAGCTCGCCAAGGAACAGCCGACGTTGAGTGCGTCGGAAGCGGATGAACAGGGGCTGTGCACCTATCTGCTGGATCCGATCGACTGGGAGGATGACGTGCGCATTGCCATCGAGGAGCGCGCGTCGCTGTCCCCGGATGCGCTGACCGGCATGGAAGCGTCGCTGCGCTTTGGCGGCGCCGAGACCTGCGACAGCAAGATCTTCGGCCGCTTGTCGGCCTGGCAGAACTGGATCTTCACGCGCCCGAACGCCACCGGCGACGAGGGCGCACTCACCCGCTACGGCGCTCCCGAGAGCGCCAGGTTCGACTGGAGAAGGACGTAACGCCGCATGAGCAACGTCGACCTCGAAGCCAAGATCCCCAACAACGTCGGCCTGCGCGACAACAAGCGCCTGATGATGGCGCTCGAGAAGTGGCAGCCGAAGTTCCTCGAGTGGTGGAGCCAGCTCGGCCCGACCGACTTCAACCAGGACCAGATCTACCTGCGCACGGCGATCGGCGTCGGCCAGGGCGGCTGGGCGCACTATGACTACGTGAAGATGCCCGATTACCGCTGGGGCATCTTCCTCGCCGACGCCCCGGCCGATCGCAAGATCCACTTCGGCGACAACCTCGGCCAGCCCGCCTGGCAGGAGGTTCCCGGCGAGTTCCGCAACCGGTTGCGCCGCCTGATCGTGACCCAGGGCGACACCGAGCCGGCCTCCGTCGAGCAACAGCGGATGCTCGGCCACTGCGCGCCGTCGCTGTACGATCTGCGCTCGCTGTTCCAGGTCAATGTCGAGGAAGGCCGGCACCTGTGGGCCATGGTCTACCTGCTGCAGACCCACTTTGGCGCCGACGGCCGCGAAGAAGCCGAAGCGATGCTCGAACGGCACAGCGGCGACCAGGACAACCCGCGCATCCTGCAGGCGTTCAACTACCCGGTCGACAACTGGCTCGACTTCTTCTGCTTCACGGCGTTCATGGACCGCGACGGCAAGTACCAGCTCGCCTCGTTGGCCGAATCGGGCTTCGACCCGCTCGCGCGCAGCACGCAGTTCATGCTGACCGAAGAGGCCTACCACCTGCAGACCGGCGAGAACGGCGTCGGCCGGATCATCAAGCGTACCGGCGAACACATGCGCGAGGGCGCCGACCCGCGCAAGGTCGGCGCGATCCCGCTCGGCGTGATCCAGAAGTACATCAACTTCTGGTTCACCGGTTCGATGGACCTGTTCGGCGGCGAGGACTCCACCAACGCCGCGGAGTCGTTCGCGACCGGGCTGAAGGGCCGCTATCGCGAAGGCGATGGCATCTACAAGGACCCGAAGGCGCTGGATGCGACCTACTCGCTGGAAGTGCCGACCGGCGAGGGCAAGGTGCAGAAGCAGGAGATCCCGTTGCGCCGCGCGATGAACGCGGTGCTGCTGGATGCCTACATCGCCGACTGCAAGCGCATCGTCGACCGCTGGAACCGCGACCTCGAGAAGGTCGGCGTGTCCGAGCGTGTCTACCTGCCCGACCACAAGTTCAACCGGCACCAGGGCATCTACGCCGGCTTCCGGTTCACCCCGAGCGGCGAACTGATCGACGAAGCGACCTGGACGCACAAACACACCGACTGGCTGCCGACGCAGCAGGACCGCGACTACGTGCGTTCGTGCATGGTCAAGGTGCACACGCCGGGCAAGTTCGCCAACTACATCGCACCGCCGCAGCAGGGCGCCAACAACCAACCGATCGACTTCGAATACGTGAAGTTCCACTAGGCGATCGGCCTCGGCGCCCCACCCCCGTCGCACCATGACCAATCGACTCTGCTACGTCTGCGAAGGCGGCGACTGCACCGAGAAGGGCAGCGGCGATCTCTTCGAGAAACTGCGCGATCTGATCCACCGGTTCGATCCCAAGCAGGAACGGATCAAGATCCGCCGCTACCCGTGCTTTGGCGCCTGTGAAACCGGCATCAACGTGACGCTGTATCCCGACAAGATCTTCTACAGCAAGGTCACCGAGGCCGACCTGCCAGCGATCGCGGCCCACATCGAGGGCAAGGGCGAACCCGTGCAGCGTCTGACCGGAATGGTCAAGCCTGACGTCGAGCAGATCATCTGGGACATGCTCGACAGTCCGTACTGATCAGCCGGTCGCGTCCAGCCAGTCGGCTCACGCGAACAGGACGGCCACGCTGCGGGCCGACAGCAGCCGGTCCATCCAACGGTCGAGATCGGCTTCACAGGCAACATTGACCCGCTGCCGCGCCGCCTCGGGCAACGTGCCGAACCGTTGAGTCGCCAACCGCAACAGGGACTGTTGCTTGCCTTCGATCCTGCCTTCGCGCCGACCCTCGGTCCGACCTTCTTCGCGCAAGCGCTCTGCTGTGCTCATGGTCATCCGGGTATTCGTCACGCAAACCTGCGCGGGCAGGTCAGCCGCCATCAAGCCAGCAGCTCGGCGATGCTGCGCGCTGCCAGCAGCCGGTCCATCCAACGGTCTAGATCGGCTTCGCTGGCAGCACTGACCCGCTGCCGCGCGGCTTCGGGCACCTTGCCGAACCGCTGAGTCGCGAGCCGCAGCAACGACTGCTGCTTGCCTTCGATCTTGCCTTCGGTGCGCCCTTCGGCGCGCAGTCGTTCTGCGGTGCTCATGATCTCTTCTCCTGCACGTGGGTCCACCAGCCGGGTCATCTCGTCACGCAACCGCTGCACCGGCAGGTCGGTCACTTCGACGATGTAGGATCCTAACGCCTCGCATGCCAACGCCCCACCCGGGGCACCATACACCTCGACCACCAGCGACTGCCAACGCCACAACGCCGCCAGCACGGCCTCGGAATCCGCACCGCGCAGAAACTGCAGCGCCAGCAACGCCAGCCGTGCAACCGGGGGAAGCGGCAGCGCCGCGATCTCCGCCTCGGACATCGCCGCCAGGTCGAGCACCAGCAGGGTCATCCCGACCGTCAGCGCCGCCAGCGCATCCGCAAGGTCCGGATCGAGCACTGCCAGCCCGGCGGCATCGAGCAGTTCGCGGATCGTCCGTGGCAGCCGCCACGGTTCGTCGCCGTGGTGGATCAGCACCGACACCACGATCGGCAACAACCCCGCCGCCGCGGCAATATCGGCCTGCCGCCACCTCGCCGACGTGTAGCCGAGCACCTGCACGATGGTCAGCAGTTCGCGCCAGGACTTGTGTTCGAGCTGGAACTCCGCCTGCAGCACGGTGCCGAGCACCCGTACGCAGAACAGCAGGTCGCGCACCTTGGTCGTCAACACGGACTCGACCGTCGAGGTCGGACCCTGACGGAGAGTCGCCCAGTCGAACGCCTCGGCCACCCGGCCGGGAAGCAACATTCGCAACAGGGGTCCGGCGTTCGTCGGATCGGCGAACACGCCGCGAAACAGGGCATCGTGTGGATTGGTCATGCCCATAGGGGAATGGGCATGCCAAAAACGGCAGGAAATCCGGGAAAGCCGCGCGCGGCCTCGGCGCCTGCAGACTACCGGCCGCGACGCGGCTCGAACCGCTTCGCGGCAGCGTCGCGGACCGGCACCTTCGCCTTCTCCAGCAGTTCCTTCTCGGTCGCCAGCAACTTCTTCTCCCGGGCGTCGAGTTCGGCGAGGTCCTTCTCCAACGCCGCCCGCTTGGCGGGCTCGGCCTTGGCGACGCGGTCGGACAGTGCCTTGCGCTGGCCGATGAGCACCTCGATCTCGCGCACGCACTCGCGGTAGTCGCTGACGAAGATCGCCAGCGTCGGCTTGACGTGTCCGGCCGCGGCCTTGCCAAGCGCGTCGGTCAGCGGGTTGACCGCCGCTTTGTAACCAGCGAACGACACCTCCGCGGTCTGCTTGCCATGCTCGTCGAATACGACGAACACCGGCAGCTTCTTGCCGTACTTCGCGGTCAGGTCCGCGTCACCTTTCAGGTCCAGGCGCGCGAAGCGGAAACAGCGCAGTGCGACGCCGACCTCGTCGCTGCCGAACATGGTGTTCTCGAATTGCTCGCGCTTCTGCGCCTCGGCGGTCGAATCCCACACGTACAACACCGACAGTTCCTTGGCCTGGACTGCGGCGGCCACGGTGTCGACGGACGCCAGACGGTCCTGGCCTTCTTCGGCTGCCGGCAGCGTCGCGACGGTGAACCAGGTGCCGACGCGCTCGAGCACCTCCGCGGGCCGGCGACGACCGCCACCACCGCGTTGCGCGGCAAGGTCCGCGGCCAACAAGGCGAGAACGAACAGCGACAACGACCAGGACGACGAACGGGTCATGGCGGAAACAAGACGACCGCGCCCGGCCGCCGGCAATCGCCGCATGACGCTGCGACAGGATCGTTGCGCCGGCGCGACATCGGTGCGGCGTCCCCGTAGCATGCGCGCCGTGCCGCCGCCGTTCCTGCTGGTCCGCCCACCCGCCGCTCCCCCCGAGTCCCTGGCCGAATACCGCGCCCGCGGCGGCTATGCCGCGTTGGTCGACCTGAGCGCCCGTGGGACCGGACCGACGTTGCTCGACGAAATCGAACGCGCCGGCCTGCGCGGGCGCGGTGGCGCCGCCTTCCCGACCGCCCGGAAATGGCGCCTGGCTGCCGCCGCCAGCGGCCCCGACAAACACGTCGTCGCGAATGGTGGCGAGCACGAGCCCGGCAGCGGCAAGGACCGGTTCCTGGTCGAGAACTACCCGCACACTGTGCTCGACGGGCTGCTGCTGGCAGCGCTGGCGACCGGAGCCAATCACGGCTGGCTGTACCTGATCGAGGACATGCATGGGCCGCTGGCCAGCGTCGATCGCGCGCTCGCCGAACTGCGGGCCAGCGACATCGGCGGCGACGCGCCGCTGCCGATCACCGTCCATCGCGGACCGCCAACCTACGTCGCCGGCGAAGAGACCGCGGCCCTGGAATCGATCGAAGGTCGACCGGCCAGGCCGCGCAAGAAGCCGCCGTTTCCCGGCGAAGCCGGCCTGTTCGGGCAACCGACGACGGTCAACAACGTCGAGACCCTGGCGCACGCGGCCTGGATCGCCCGCCACGGCGCGGCAGCGTTTGCCGCGGTCGGCACCGCCGAGAGCAAGGGCACCCTGTTGTTCACGCTCGGCAACGAGGTGCTGCGCCCCGGCATCCATGAACTGCCGTTCGGCGCCACCTGGCGGCACCTGATCGAAGACCGCGGCGGTGGCCTGACCGACGGCCGGCGGCTGCGCGCGATCCTCCCGGCGATGAGTTGCGGCTTCGTGCTCGCCGAGCACCTGGATCTGCCGATCGCCTACGAGACATTGCGGGCAATCGGCAGTTCGCCAGGCTGCGGCGGCGTGCGCCTGGTCGACGACCGCACCGACGTCGTGGCACTGACGCTCGAGATCGCGGCGTTCTTCATGCGCGAACAGTGCGGACAATGCCCGCCATGCCGCATGGAGACCAATCAGTTCGTGCACATCCTGAAGGCCGTGCAGGCCGGCAAGGGCCCCGGCTACGACGACAAGCTGCAGAGACTCGCCGACTTCAGCAAGAAGAAGGGCAACTGCTCGTTGATCGAAATGGCGGCCGCGCCGGTGCTGTCGGCGCTGCGCTGCTTCGCCGCGGACTTCGCGCGCGCCGCCGGTCCAGCCCAACCACCGGCGAACTGACGTGACCGCATTCTACGCCACGTGCACGCTCGGCCTCGAAGACGTGTTGGCCGCCGAACTGCAGGCACTCGGCGCCGGCGAGGTGCATGCCCGCAAGGGCGGCTGCGGATTCACCGGCGACCTGCCACTGGGCTACGCCGCCTGTCTGTGGTTGCGGACCGCGGTCAGGGTGCAACAGGAACTGGCGCGTGGCCGCGTCCGTGACCGCGACGACCTGTACCGGTTGACGCAGACCGTCGATTGGCGGCGGTCGATCACCCACCTGCAGACCCTGGCCGTGGACGCCGCGGTCCGCGACAGCTTCGCCAACGACACGCGCTTCCCGGCACTGGTGGTCAAAGACGCGGTCTGCGATCAGTTCCGCGACCGCGGCGGCAAGCGGCCGGATGTCGACCGTGAACGGCCCGACTTGCCGATCAAGCTGGTGCTGCAGGGCGAAGATGCGATCCTGTATCGCGACTTCGGCGGCGCGCCGTTGCACAAGCGCGGCTACCGCGAGATCCAGCACAAGAGTCCGCTCGCCGAGGCGACAGCCGCCGGCCTGCTGCTGGCGACCGACTGGGATCGCCGCAGTCCGCTGTGCGACCCGATGTGCGGTTCGGCGACGTTCCTGATCGAAGCCGCGTGGCTGGCGACCGACCGCGCCCCCGGTCTGCTGCGGACGTTCGCCTGCGAACGCTGGCGCGACGCCGATGCCACGGCCTGGCGCAATCTCCGCGACCAGGCCGAACGGCGCGCCGCGGCGGGTCTCGGCCACCTGCCGCCCCTGGCCGGCAATGACCGGCACCCTGGAGCGATCGCCATCGCACAGCAGGCGCTGAGCGCGGCGGGCCTCGCCGGCAGGATCGCGCTGACGCAGGGCGATGCCCGCGATTTCGTACCGGGTGTCCCGCCGCGGGCCGTCGTCATCAACCCGCCGTACGGCGAACGGCTGGATGCTCCGACCGAAGAACTGGTGGCCAGTTGGCGCGCGATCGGCGAGTTCCTGCACGCAAGAGCGCGCGGCGCCACCGCCTGGGTGCTGTCCGGCAATCCGGAACTGACGCGACACCTCGGCCTGCGCGCCAGCCGTCGGCTGCCCGTGCACAACGGCCCGATCGAGTGTCGCTGGCTGCGCTACGAGATCGACGACCGCGCCGCGCCTACGCCCATCGTTCCAGGATCCGTCTGAGGTCCGCGAGCCGGACCGGCTTGGTCACGTAGTCGTTCATGCCGGCCTGCAGACAGCGTTCGCGCGTGCCCGACATCGCGTCCGCGGTCATCGCGACGATCGGCAACCGGCTGAGCGCGCCGCCGCTGGCGCGGATCTGCGCCGTCGCCGCGTAGCCGTCGAGTTCGGGCATCTGGCAGTCCATCAACACCAGGTCGTAGCCGCCGGCCGTGGCCTTGGCGATCGCCTCGCGCCCGTCGACCGCGAGATCGGCGGTGAACCCCAGTCGTTCGAGGGTCCGCAGCGCCACGCGTTGGTTGATCGGGCTGTCTTCGGCGACGAGCACGCGCTTTGGCGACGCAGGTGGCGAAGCAACGCGCGATTCAGCCGGCACCGCCGGCCGGGCCGGCCCCAGAACTTCGACCAACCGACGGTGCAATTGCTCCCGCCGATACGGCTTGTTCAGCACGGCATCGAAGCCGCCGCCGGTACCGACCACGGCACCGGCCAGTTCACCGCGCAGGTGCAGCGGCAAGCCCAACAGCAACCGGAGGCGGGCGAGCGGCGCACTGGTGCGCACCCAGCCGAGGAACTCCTGCACGGTCTCCCAGGCCGATCCGGCGTCCACCAGCACGACATCGTAGCGCTCGCCGCGCGCCGCCGCAGCCAGCAGCTCGACCGTCGCCCGCTCGCACGAGTCGACCCCATGCGCCTGCATCTCGAAGCCAAGAGCCTGTTCGACCAAGGCTGAACGCAGCCGCGCGTTGGGCTCGACCACCAGCAGTCGTCGGTTCGCCAATGGTCCCTGCATCCACTCCGCCGGCACCATGCCAGTGACGTGCTGCAGCGCGAGTTCGAACTGGAACGTGCTGCCGACGGCCGGCTCGCTGCGCACCGTGATGTCGCCGCCCATCAACCGGCACAACTGCCGGCAGATCGCCAGGCCGAGGCCGGTGCCACCGTACTTGCGACTGGTGGAGGAATCGGCCTGGGTGAACGGCTGGAACAGCCGGCCGACCTGCTCGACGCTCATGCCGATGCCGGTGTCGATCACCTCGCCGCACACGACGACCACGCCGTCGGCGCCGGCACGCGTACCGATCCGCACCACCACCTCGCCACTGGCCGTGAACTTGATCGCATTGCCGACCAGGTTGGTCAGCACCTGCCGCAGCCGCGCCGGGTCGCCACGCAATCGTTCCGGTGTCGCCGGCGCAAAGGTGCAGAACAGGTCGAGGCCCTTCTTGCGGGCGGCGTCCGCCAGCAACTCGATGACGTCCTCGACGGTGCGAACGAGCTCGAAGTCGACGGCCTCGAGCGTCAGTTTGCCGACCTCGATCTTCGAGAAGTCGAGGATGTCGTTGAGGAGTTCGAGCAGCGACTCCGCCGAGTGCCGCACGGTGTCGAGGTCGTCGCGGATGTGCCGCGGCACATCGCCCTCGCAGAGCAGCTGCACGATGCCAAGGATGCCGTTCAGCGGGGTGCGGATCTCGTGGCTCATGTTGGCCAGGAACGCTGTCTTCGCGGCGGCCGCCGCTTCCGCCTGCGCCCGCGCCACCCGTTCGGCCGCCAACACCGGATCGGGCGCCTGAACGGTCGCCAACTGCGCACGCAGCGCGTCATTCTCCGCGCGTGCTGCCGCCAATGCCGCTGCCAGTTCCCCGTTTCGATCCTGCATCGCCGTACTGGCCGCCGACCGGCCCCCACGTTCATCGACGCGACACCATGCAGTTCTTGACCGGCGGTGCCACCGACTGTCCAGGATCGGGACAGGGTGTTCCCGAATCGCAGCCGCGGCACTCAGTGCCGCGACCGGCCACGGACGCGGGCCAGGAACTCCGCCTCCGCCGGCTTCAGCCGACGGCCCGGCAATCGCCAGAGCCGCAGGCGCGCGACTTCCTCGAGCAACTGCGCGAGCCACTGTTCGCGCTCGTCGAGGATCTTCGGCAGGTTGCGGTGTTCGCCCCATTTGGCGCCGAGCTCGCCCGCCAGTTCGCGCACCTGGTCGCGCATCGCCAGCAGCAACGCCGTCAGCGCCTCATTGCCGCCCGCCCCGGATCGCGCAGCCAACAACGGCAGCAGCGCCGCAACCGCGTCTGGTCGGGCCGACTGGAACCACGGCGACCGGACCATTTCGGCGGCAAACCGGTCGGGGAAGTGCCGCGCCAGCACCAGCAGGCGGTTGCGTTCGCCGAGTTCGTCCTTCCAGGTCGAGGCCTTGCGGATCGAACCATGCCCGACGTGCTCGCAGACGGCGGCCGGCACGTACAATGAACGGAACCCGGCCGCACGCAGTCGCAGCGCCAGATCGACGTCCTCGTAGTACATGTGGAAGTCCTCGTCTTCGCCGCCGACCTGCCGCCAGGCGGCGACCGAGAACAGGGCGCAACAGCCGGAGACGCCGAGCACCGGCTCCGGCGGCCCGGCGCGTCCGTGGTCGGGTGCGCCGAGGTCGCGGTCGACCCAGTACAGATCGTCGCGCTGCGCGATGCCCGTCGTGTTCAGCCGGCCATCGGGAAACACGATCTTCGGCGCCGCAGCGGCCGCGGTCGGATCGGCCCGCAACGCCGCCAGCAGCAGCCGCAGACAGCCCGGGCGCAGCGTCGCATCGGTGTTGAGCAGCAGGGCGAACTCGCCAGCGGCCTGCGCCACACCGAGATTGTTGGCGGCCGCGTAGTTGTTGCGCGCCGCACGCACGACCGGCACCTGCGGAAAATCGCGCGCGAGCAAGGCCAGCGAACCGTCGGTCGAACCGTTGTCGATGACCACGGGCGCAACCGGAATCTCGACGGCCTGAGCCAGGACCGAACGCAGACACGGCGTCAGGAACTCCTCGCCGTTCCAGTTGACGATCACGACGGTGATCGGCGCCGCACTCACCGGGCCTCCGCGGCGAGTCGTCCGTACAGTTCGAGCAACGCCGCGACGTTGTCGGCGATCGCCGGCACGCCGCCGCGACTGCCGAGCCGCAGCCGCAATTCGTCGGCACCGGCGAGGCGCCGCAGGATCGCCGCCAGGGCCAGGACATCTCCTGGCGGAAACGTCAGACCGTTCTGCTCGTGCCGGACGACCTCCGCGATACCACCCAGAGCCGACGCAACCACCGGCAGCCCGAACTGCAGCGCCTCCAGCGCCGCGAACGGCGTGTTCTCGTACCACAACGACGGCACCACCTGCACGTCGAACCCCGCGAGTACACGGCCGAGCTCATCCGGACGGAAGCGACCGCGGAAGGCGATGTTCGGCGCCTCGCCGGCCAGCTGCTGCAGCTCGCTCGCGTAGGCCGGCACCGATTCGAGGCTACCCCAGACCTGCAGCTGGACCGCATCAGGAGGCAACGACCGCACCGCCGCGATCACGACGTGCACTCCCTTGTGCCGGGTCAACGACCCGACGTAGCCGATCCGAAGCGGCCGCGCCTCGCCGCGCGGTTCGCAGCGGGCATCGCCGAACCGGTCGGCCGCGAGCCCGTACGGCAGCAGGCCGATGATCCCCCGCGGGAAGCCCTGCGCTTCGAACCGTTCGCGCAGGAACCGCGACGGCGAAAGCACGGCGTGGGCCCGGGCCAGGACCGAGAACAGCCGCTCGCGGCGCGCCACCAACGCGTGGGCCCGACGAGCCGGCGTCGGCGTCTGCCCGCCCGGAGGTGGGGGCACCGCGGTCAGCGCGGCGACATGTGGTCGCAGATGCAGCCGTTCCACCTCGTCGGCGAGCGCCGGGTCGATGCACGGAAGGCAGCCGAACCCCCCGTCGGGCGGACCATCGCACAACGCACCATCGCGCCGCAACAGCAGGAAGTTCGGGCACAGGAACCAGAAGTCCATCAGGTGCACGACCAGCGGCAGACCGAGATCGAGCGGCACGGTGAGCGCCGCGGTGCCGAGGTGCCGGGCATGGAACACGTGCACGACGTCGAACTGCCGGCTGCGTAGCCAGCCGGCGAACATCTCCGCGGCGAGCGGGTTCTCGTACTCCGCGAGTTCGCGATTGGCGGCGAAGCGGGCATGCACCGACAGCCGATGCACCGGCACCCCCTCGACCGACTCGTCGCGGGCGAACCAGAACGCATCGGGGACCTCAAGTTCGGTGAACGGTTCCCAGGCGATGATGTGCACGTCGTGGCCGCCGCCGCGCAGCGTCAGCGCCAGTGAACGGACGTACTGCTCGGTGCCGGTGACGTGCCGCGGCAGGTACTGGTGGACGACGAACAGGATCCTCATGGCTGCCGACGGTGGGCGGCGAGGAACTGCTGTTCGTAGTCGGCCAGGGCGCGTGGCCGCCATCGGCGTTTGCCGACCTCCTGCAGCAGTGTGACGATCCACTGTTCGCGGTCGGCCAGCACCTTCAAGGCGTCGCGGACGCGGGCGTCGAGCTGGCGGCACTGCTCGCCGAGATCGTGCTGTTTTGCCGCCAACCGTTCGCGATCGGTCCGGGTGTCCTCGAGATCGGACCGGTAGCGACCGAGATCGCCGATCATCGTCTCCAGACGGCTGCTCTCCGCAGCTAGCGCCTGCTCGAGCTCCGCGACCCGCCGCTCGGCATCCTCGCCGCGGCGACGCGCATCCGCGAGCCCGAGTTCGGCGGTCGTGAGCCGTCCGGCCAGCGCGTCGCGCTCCGCGGCCACGCGCGCGGCGGCGGGCTCGAGTTCGGCGGCGTGAGCGCGTGCATGCCTCAGGGACTCCTCGAGGTTGCGCGCATGTTGCCGCAGATCGTCGCGATCGCGCAGCAATTCGTCGTGCGCGCGGACCACCGCGGTGATCTCGGCAGCCTTGCCGGCCAGTTCGCGCGCCACGTCGGCAGTGCGCCGCTCGGTGGCCGCCAACGCGTCCTTCGCCGCCAGCAGCGCGCCATCGCGCCGGATGATCTCGTCCTTCTGCTCGCGGATCGCACCCTGGCAGCGGCTGACCTCGCCGCGCAACTCGTCGACTGCCCCTTGCAACTCGGCGATCGCTGCCTGCCGTTCGCCGAGCAGTTGCTGCAGATGCCCCTTGGCCTCGCGCTCGGCCTCGACCTCGCGCTGCAGACGCTCGAGTGTCGCCTGCAATTGATCGCCGGCGCCGCGGACCGAGACGTGCACCTGATCGACGACGCGGCGCAGCGCCGCGGGGTAATGCGAGGCGCCCAGATCGAGGGTGACGTCGAGGATCCGTTCGAGTTGTTCGAGATGCTGGCGCAACACGGGCGCCGGCACCGCCTGTTGCACCAGGCTGCGCGCCTGCTGGACCAGCAGGTCGATGGCGATGGCATTGCCATCCGCCGTCGGCAGTCGCCGCAGCACCGCCGCGAACCGTTCGGCCAGTTCGTCCGGCGGCAGTGTCCAGTAGGCCGGGCTGGCGAGCAGTGCCGCCGTCACCTGGGCTGGCCGATGGCGTGCCAACGCGATCAACCGATCGCCGGCGGCGAGCAGACCGTCGGCATCCGCGGCGGCGAGCCGGTCCGCCAGCAGACCCACCGCCTCGGCCACCGCATCGCGAACGACGACCACTCGCATCGCCGCGGCCTTCGCGCGCAGCAACCACTCGATCAGCGCGACGTCGGTACGCAGATCCTGGTCGAACGCACCGGTTGCGGCAAACGCCGATCGCGCGATCGCGAACGCCTCGGGCAGCGCGAACGGCACTTCGCCGATCGGCGCCTTGGCCTTTTGCGCCGGCAGTCTCGCGCCGCGCAGATGCTCATCGATCGACTGCCCGCTCCACCGCTGCTTGCCGATCTGCACGAGCGGCACGGCCATCGCCACGCCTTCGGCGGCAGCGGCTCCGGCGAGGCGCGCCAACGCCTCCTCCGGAAGCCGGGTCCCACCCCACAGGAACACGACCACCGCCGCCTGCGTCGCCGCCATGCCCGTGTTGAACGCCACGGCTGGCGTCGGACCCGGCTGCTGCAGCACGGCCAGTCCGCTCCGCGGCGGCAACGCCAGCGCGAGCCCTGGGGCCTCGTCCCCGGCCAGGACGGTGATCGACACGCCACCGCACGCCTCGACCTGTCGCTGCAGCCGCTTGTCGTCGAGATCGTCCACACCCCAACTGACCACCTCGAACGGAGCGGCCGGCAACGGCGCGGCGACCACGACGTTGGCCGACTGCCGGACGCGCGAACGCGTGTCGGCCAGCAGTTCCTGCAGACGGGCGTTCTGCGCGCGCAGCACCTGGCGATCGCCAGCCTCGGCCCGCTCCCGCGCCAGCTCGTCGAGAATCCGCAGCGAATGCTCGGTCAACTCGGCAAGCCGGCGATCGCGATCGGCCAACTGGTTGCGCAACGCGGCGATCGCGTCGGTTTCCCCGGCGGCGGCGGTGGTGGCAGGCTTGGCAGGCGGTTCGGCCACGATGCGGGGTTGTACCGGGAACGGGCTCCGACCTCACCCTTTCGTCAGCCGCTTCTTGATGCCGTCGCGGATCTTGCGCATCCGGCGACGCAGGGAAAAACGCGGGCGATCCGGCTCGGCGTTGGTCGCTTCGACGATCGGAGCCCCGGGCTCGGGCGCTGGCGGCATCGGCGACTGCGCGGCCGCCCGGCCGGCCACCTTGGCGAATTCGGCTCGCAGCTCGCCGAGCGTGTGCTCGACCGACAGGCAGCGTTCCTGCCAGGCCGCCAGTTCGCGTTCGGCGCTGAACGGGCTGTTGGCGAGCACCGACAGGATCCGCGCGAACGGCTTGCTCAATGCAGGACGGGGCCGCGCCTTGCGGTGGCTGCTCTCGATCGCGTTCTGGTAGCACGCGAACGTCCGCTCGGCGCAACGCCGCCACGAGAACGTCGCCTCGCGCTGCCGGCCGCGCGCCACCATCTTCTCGACTTCGGGGCCACCGGCGAGCACGACCTGCATCAACCGCGCCAACTCGGCGTCGTCGCCGGGTTGGAACAGGAATGCGGCGTCGCCACATACCTCCGGAATCGACATCGCCGCCGACGCCAGCACCGGCGCTCCCAGCGCCATCGCTTCGATCGGCGGCAGGCCGAAGCCCTCCTCGCGGGATGGATACACCAGCGCCGTGCAGCCCTGTAGCAGCGCCTTGATGTCCTCGTCGTCGAGACCCTCGACCCAGTGCACATCGTCGGTCATGCCGAGCTGGCGCAGCAGTTCGCGCGTGCTCTCCGGACCGTGCCATACCTGACTGCCCGCACAGAGAACGGGAATCCGCTGTGGCAGCCGCGCGATCGCGCGGAACATCGTCGCATGGTCCTTGTGCGGATAGTCCTTGCCGACCGCCAGGAAGAACCTGGCCGGCGCCCGCAGCCGGCGCAGCCGTTCGCTCACCTCGACCTTCGACAGCGGTTGCCGCAACGTCGGCTCGACGGCCAACGGTGCGACGTCGGCGATCCGGGGGTCGCCGTCGAGCACGTCGGCGACCTCGCGCACGACCGACTGGCTGTGACACAGCAGCCGATCGCAGCTGCGCACCAGCGCCTGCACGAACGAGTGGTACCAGGCCCAGCAGTTCTGGTCCGGGTGGTACTCCGGATGCCGGTTCAGGATCGCATCGTGCACCTCGACCACCGATGCCTTGGCGGCGACCGGCAGCCACAGGTCGCGCGGCGTGCGATCGGGAAACCAGGTCAGGTGATACACGTCCGGCTGCTGCGATGGGTCGGGGTCGATCAGGACGCGTAGGATGTCCTCGGTCGAGCGCACGAACACCGGTTCGGCGCGTTCCGGGAACGACGCCGGCAGCGCGGTGCCGTGCATCACGACCACGCGCAGACGGGTGATGCCGGGGAGGCGCGCGATCTCGCGCAGCAGATTGCGCTGGACGCGTTCGAGACCGGATAGCGGACGGTGCAGCAGACGAGCGTCGAACAGGACGTGCATGGCTTCGGTGCGGGGCGAGACCGGTCCCGTACACGGGTGGTGGCCGCCTGTCCAAGGTTATCGGCAGTCGAGCGCCCAGGCCGTACCGGGATCGCGGCTGCCGGTCGGCTCGATGCCACCGGACCGGCGCAACAACCCGCGAAGCGACCTCAATCGAGGCCCGACCGGCGGTCGATGCTGACCAGCAACGCGGACTCGCTCCGCGTCCGGAAACGCCCATGTCAGGTCACACCCAGAATCGTCGCAAGCAGCTGGTCGTCAACCGGCCGCTGCAGAGCAAGCTGGTCCTCAACATCGCGCTCTATCCCGCGCTGGCGCTGGCGGTCATCGCGATCTTCACCGCGGTCTATTGCACGCGGCTGATGGACGAGGCGATGGCCGCCGACAGCGACATGCCGAACCTGATGCCGTTGTTCTACCTGGTCATCAGTTTCGAACTGCTGGCTGGCATCTTCCTGCTCGGCAACTCGTTGAAGGTGTCGCACAAGGTTGCCGGCCCGGCCTACCGGATCTGCAAGTCACTCGAACGCATGCGCTCCGGCGACCTGGCGTTCTCGGTGAATCTGCGAAAGGACGATCACCTGGTCGAGATCAAGGACGAACTCAACAAGCTCCTCGACTGGCTGAACGACAACCCGCCGGCCGGTTGTGTGACGCGCAACATGAAGGCGGCCGAACAGGCAGAATCGGCTTCGACCACAGCGGCACCGTCGGTCGAGCCTTTGGTCGGCGCCGAGAAGGCCTGACCTCCAGTCCAGCCGTCGGCGCCGCAACGCTGCCGGTCAGTCCCGGGCGTCGGCACCCGCTGACAGCCCCGCCACCTTGTGCGCCAGCCACCGCTCCACCGTCGCGCGCAGCACGTCGGCCTTTACCGGCTTGGCGAGGAAGTCGTCCATCCCGGCGCGGAAGCACGCTTCGCGATCGGCGGCCAGCACGTTCGCGGTCAGCGCCACGATCGGTACCTTGCCGAGCTCGGCCGGGAGCGCCCGGATCGCGCGCGTCGCCTCGTAGCCGTCCATCTCCGGCATCTGGCAGTCCATCAGCACCAGATCGATCGGTGTCGTCGACGCCAACTGCACCGCTTCGCGCCCGTCGACCGCGAACACGAACTCGCAACCGGCCTTGCGCAGCATGCCGCCGATGACACGGCGGTTGATCTCGTTGTCCTCGGCCACCAGCACCCGCCGCCCGTCCCGGGGCAGCGGTGTTGGATCGATCACCGGCGCCGGGACCGGCGTCGCCTGATCGGCGGCAACCGCGGGACCGCTGGCCATCTCCTGGATCAGGTGCAGCAGGCGGCCGGCCGACAGCGGCTTGGCGGCCCACAGGCGGATGCCCGCGGCCTGCAGTTCGGCGTCGGTCGGTCGACTGCCGAGCGAACTGGCGAGCGCCACCGGCAAGGCCGGGATCGAACGATCGGCGCGGACCCGTCGCGCCAGTTCGAGGCCGTCGAGGCCGGGCATCGCCATGTCGAACACGGCGAGCGTGAACGGATGCGCCCGCTGCGCCGCCTGCCGCAGGATCACCAGCGCCTGCTCGCCGTCGGCGGCGACATCGAGGCCGATGCCGGTGTGCGCGATCTGCATCATCATCAGCTGCCGGTTGGTTTCGTTGTCGTCGACGATCAGCAACGCATGCCGCTGCAGATCGCAGACGATCGATGGCACCTCGGCCGGACCGATGCGCAGCCGCAGATCGAACCAGAACCGTGACCCGCGACCCGGCTCGCTCTCGACCTGGATGCCACCGCCCATCATCTCCACCAGCCGGCGACAGATCGCCAACCCGAGGCCGGTGCCCCCGAAACGGCGAGTGGTCGAAGCATCGGCCTGGGTGAACGGGCTGAACAGGCGTTCGCGCACGTCCGCGGCGATGCCGACGCCGGTGTCGCGGACCGACAGCCGCACGGTCTGGCCGTCATCGTCTTCGGCGAGCAGGTCGAGCGACACCACGACTTCGCCCTCGATGGTGAACTTGATGGCGTTGCCCATCAGGTTCAGCAGCACCTGGCGGATGCGCGCCACGTCACCGCGGTGGTGCGGCGCCAGGCGCGGATCGACGAAGGTCAGGAGCTCGACGCCTTTCTGCTCGGCGGCACTGGCCAGCAGCGCCACGCAGTCCTCGACCGTCTGCCCGAGCGCGAACGGGACCAGCTCCAGCTCCAGCTTGCCGGCCTCGATCTTGCTGTAGTCCAGGATGTCGTTCAGGATCGCCAACAGCGCGTCCGACGACACCTGGATGGTCGATGCCATCTGCATCTGTTCGGCGTCGAGCTGGGTCTTCAACAGCAGCTCCGACATGCCGAGGATGCCGTTCATCGGCGTACGGATCTCGTGGCTCATGTTGGCCAGGAACTGCCCTTTCGAGACCACGGCCGCGGCGGCTTCGCCTTCGGCGTTCTCCAGCGCGACGATCTGCATGCGGGCGATGCGCCCGAAGCGGACCGCCAGCGCGATGAACACCACCGCCATCGCCAGGCCAGCACCGAGGAACACCCAGGAGACGATCCGCAATTCGCTGCGGGCCGTGCTCGCCGCCGAGGCGATGTCGCTCGCCAGCGAATGCTCCAGGTCGATCAGCAGTTCGCGGGACCGCTCCTGCCACCGATGCACGTCCGCCTGCAACGCCCGCTTGTCCTGATCGCGGTGCAAGTGGACGGTCTGCAGACCGACAAGACCATCGTTGCCCACCACGATCCTGCCGGTCTCGCGCGCGATGGCGTGATCGACGCCGAACAGCATCGTGCGCAACGCCAGCAGCCGCGGCTCGAGTTCGCTTCGCGATTCCGGTGGCACCGCACCAAGCCAGGCGTCCAGTTCTGCCAGCAGTACCTGCAGATTGTTGTGCACGAGATCGGCAAGCAGGGCCGCATCCTCGCACGCCCAGATCTCGGTCAACACACCGTGCAGCGCGTACGTGCCGTCATGGACCCGATCGAACCCGGCGTCGATGGCCCGCGCGTCCGGCCCGACAACCGCCGGCGGCCGAGAGCGAGCGACGACGCGATGTCGGTCCACGACCCGGTCGAAGTCGGCCACCGCGGCGCCGAGCTGATCGCGCAGCGCCGAGCGCCGCGAGTCCGCGGCATGGGCCGCCACCCACCAGGCGCGCAGGGCGGCGTCGAGATCACGGCCCTCGGCGAGTTGCGCCAGCACGCGCTCCAGCGCGATCGACGGCCGGCCGGCCCCGCCGTGCGGAAACCGCGCCCGGATCGCGACGGCGTCGGCCGGGTCCGCGCGGTTGCCGGCAACCGCCATGCCGCCATCGCCATACAGCGCCGACAACAGGCGTTCGCCTTGGGTGCGCATCACGTCGAAGACCTGCTGGAAGCCGCTCCGTTGATGCTCCTGTTCACGGCGCTCGGCCTTGCTGCGATCCTCGAGGCGCTGCAGGGTCAAGAACAGCACGCCGACACCGAGGAACCCGGCCAGCAGCACCGCCGCGACCAGGCCCCAGATCATCCGCGGGATGTCCCAGGCGGCGCGGCCGCGCCACTCGCTGTTGCCACCGGTGGTCGGCCTCATCGCCCTCCGGCCGCGCGTTCGAGGTCATGCAGCACCGTCGCACCATCGACCACCACGACCGGCCAGAACGGTCCGCCGGTGAACGTGCTGCCGAGAGCGCGGGCCCAGGACAGCAGGTCCGGTTGGTCGCGCGCGATCTCGCCCGCCGCAGCGATCACCGCCGACCGGTCGGCCGCCGGCGCGACCGTCGCGAGCACCGATCGCAGCGCGCGGCCCGCCAGCCAGCCTTCGCAGGCCGGCGCATCGGCGACGCCCGCGGCCAGGCACGCGACACGTACGGGATCGTCGGGCGCGAACACGGGCACACACTGCAACCAGACCACATCGGCCGCGGATCGGCCGAGTTCGTCGGCCACCTCCTCGATCGCCACGCCGGACAGACACAGCAGCCGTGCGGTCGACTGGCGAGCGCGCAACGCGGTGATCGCAGCCACCGTGCCGCCGTCATCGAGCCCACAGAGGAACGTCGTCGGCCGCGCCGACGCGCCGTCCAGATCGCTGACCAGTGCCGCCGCGTCAGCCGGGTCCTGGCCCAGGCGCCGATACCAGCACGGTCCGTCGATCCCGCGGCGCCGCAACGCGGCCGCCGTGTGCCACAGCAGTTCCTGGCCATGCGCGTCGCGAGCAACCACGAGGCCGAGCCGGGCCAGATCGGTGCCCGCAGTTTGCAACCTGGCCAGCAGCCACTCGATCTCCAGCGCGAGATCCGGACGCAACGGCCGGATCGAGGGGCTGGCAGCCGTGCCATTCATTCCGGCCGGGGACGCCCACCACAGCACGCCGGCATCCGCCAGCGCCGCCTGTCCGATGATGCCGCCATTGCCGCGCTGACCGCCGGCGATCGCGACGCAATCGCTGCGCACCAGCTCGCGCAATGCCGCAGCATGCATGGCGGCCCGGCCGCGATCGTCGATCACCCGCACTTCGGGCAGCAACCCGTCGCCATGGCGCAGGCCGGACGCGAAGCCGGCCGCAAAGCGTTCGCCGAAGTGGCGACCGGTACCGGAGCGATCGACGACCAGCCCGACGCGGAACGGCGTCGGCGCTGGAGCGGCCGTCTCCACCGCCGGCGCGGGCCCGGCCCCGGAATCGCCATTGGCCGACGGATCAACACCATCGGCGCCACACCCGGTACAGACCACCGCGAACCAGATCACCGCGGGCAGGAACTTCGAGGCTCGGGCCATGAACTGGCGTTCCCATCGGCACTTTGCCACAGCGTTCTGTACTGTCCGCGTCGGCAGCCTGGTCCGATCATGTCGGATTGTCTTGCGGTGCGGTGCGATGTCGGCGGCGACGAAGGACCGCGGCAAAGAAGCCGCTGGTGCCATGCTGATCCGGACGCAGCGCCAGGAACGTGCCGTCGCGGCTCGCGATCGGGGCGCCGATGTCGCGGCCCAGGAGCTCGACCAGCGGCACCAGTTCGAGGTCCGGATGGCGTGCCAGTGCGGCGTTCACCGGCTGTTCGTTCTCGGCGGCGAACAGCGTGCACGTCGACCAGATCAACCGCGCCCCTGGCTGCAGGCACCCGATCGCACGTTCGAGCAGGTGGTGCTGCACCTTCTGTAGAGCGCCGACGTCCCGCGGTTGCAACGCGAAGCGACCCTCGGGTCGCCGCGGCCACGACCCGACGCCGGTGCACGGCACATCGAGCACGATCCGGTCGGCACGCCGCGCAAA
The DNA here is from genome assembly GCA_016713175.1 of Planctomycetota bacterium. Taxonomy (GTDB): domain Bacteria; phylum Planctomycetota; class UBA1135; order UBA1135; family UBA2386; genus JADJPQ01. The sequence goes on along the minus strand of JADJPQ010000001.1, from coordinate 435,068 downwards.
CGCTTCGACGTCCGATGGCCACGAGGCTTCGTCGGTCACCGCGACCTGCACGTTGTCGACGCCGCCGCGGGCCAGCCGTTGGCGCAACCCGGCCAGCCTGCCGGCATGCGGGTCGACCGCCAGCACGCTGCCGCGGTTGCCGAGAGCCATCGCGATCGCCAGCGTCTTGCCGCCAGACCCGGCGCAGGCGTCGAGCACGCGGCCGCGTGGCGGCGGCATCACGACCAAGGCACCGAGCTGACTGGCCTCATCCTGCTGCTCGAAGTGACCCGCCGTGAACGCCGGCAGCGCGAACAGATCGGCGTCGCCATCGACGTGCAGGCCGTGCGGCGCATGGCGCGTCCGCCGCGTCGGCACTCCCAGAGCCGCGAGTTCGCGCGCCAGCTCATCGCGATCGGCGACCCGCAGCAGGTTGGCGCGGATCGTCCGCGCTGGCGTGACCGCCAGACCGTCGGCGACCGCCGCCGCGGCGTCGCCGAACTCGGCCAGCAGCCGGGAGGCCAGCCAGTCCGGCAGCGAATGGCGGACACCGAAGGCTGTCACCGGATCGGCGATGGCGCGCAGCCGGGCACCATCGGCCGCCAATTGCTCGAAGTCGATCGCGACACCGGCGAACTGCTGCAACGTGCGCGCGGCCACCGCGGCCGTCGCCGAACGTGCCCACACGCGACCCGCAAGCAACCAGGTCACTTCGCGGACCGCGGCCGGCAGCCGGGCGGTCGCCGCACCGAACGCGAACTCCGCGCGCCGGCGCCAGGTCACTGCTTGGGCAAGCGCGACCGCCAGCCGCGCGCGATCCGCCGGTGGCAGTTCGCGGAGCTTCCGGTCGGCGAGCAGGTCCCGCGGCCCACGCCCGGTCGCCTGCCACTCGAGCAGCACTTCGGCGGCGAGGTGCAGCAGCGACGACGATCCGGCGCGTGCGCGCACGCCGGACGATCAGCGCTTGCGGCCCGGCATCGGCACCGGATCGACCGGCAGCGGTCCCATCTCGTAGCTGTCCGGACCCCACTTCTCGTCCGAGTTCAGCGCCTCCTCCCAGGTGACTTCGCGCCCGGAGTAGGTCGCCATCCGGCCCATGATCGCCGCCAACGTGCTCTCGGCGACGTACTGACCCTCGTTGAGCGGACGGCCCGAACGGATGCTGGCGAACAGATCGTCGTGTTCGGTCTGGTCACGGATCGTTGTTGGGTCCGGTCCACTTCCACGGGTTCTTGCCGGTGATCTGCGCGCCGCCGCCGCCATCGAGATGGCACTCGCCGTCGGTGCCGTAGAAGTGCTCGCTGACGTCGTTGGCGCAGCCATCGATCTGCCGGCATTCCGAGAAACAGAAGGCGCCGCCGGCGTACTGGAACTGCACGGCGTGGTGATCGAAGATGTGTCCGTACTTCGCGTCGGTGCGCACCTGCCGACCGCCCATGCCACGCGCCTTGACCGGGTGCCCCTGCAGGCCCCAGTTGGCGACGTCGATGTTGTGGACGTGTTGCTCGACGATGTGATCACCCGACAGCCAGGTGAAGTACAGCCAGTTGCGCAGCTGCCACTCCATGTCGCTCCATTCCGGCTTGCGGTCGACGACCCACAGGCCGCCCTGGTTCCACGAGCACCGGGCGAACAGGACCTTGCCGATCGCGCCATCGTGCACGAGCCGCATCGCCGACACGTAGCTGTTCTGATGATGGCGCTGCAGGCCGCAGACCACCGCCAGGTTCTTCTGCCTGGCGATCTCGTTGGCCGCCAGCACCCGGCGCACGCCCGGCGCGTCGACGGCCACCGGCTTCTCGAAGAACACATGCTTGCCGGCGTTGACCGCAGCCTCGAAGTGCATCGGCCGGAAGTGCGGCGGCGTCGCCAGCAGCACCACGTCGCACTCGGAAGCCAGCACGCCCTGCACGGCGTCGAAACCGACGAAGCGCTTGTCGGCGGGCACGTCGACCTTGCCCTTGAAGTCCGGGTTCTCGCCGAGACTCTCGACGCAGTTGTTCAGCCGTTCCTGGAACATGTCGCCGACGGCGACCAGCCGGACGGGTCCCTTGGTGCTCAGCGCCTGGTTGGCGGCGCCGCTGCCGCGACCACCACAACCGATCAGACCGACCTTCAGTTCATCGGTGCCACCGACGTGCACCGACGGCACCGACGGCAACGCGGACGCGACGCCAGCGCCACCGACCACGGCGGCGGCACCTTGCAGGAACGAACGGCGAGAGGGCTTGCTCATGGGATTCCAGGTCAGGGGTTTTCGAACTTCTGACGTTGCTCGGGAGTCGGCGCGCGGAACGGCCGGGCGATCCGGAAACCGATGTGCTGACCTTCGGTCAGGTACCACCAGCTGCGCGGCAATTGCGGATCGCGTCGGTTCCAGCCTGGCTCCGACGACAGTCGCGCCGCCGAGCGGGTCGCCGCCGGCGGGTCCTGCCACGAGCCGCCACGCGCGGCGTGCGGAAAGCGCAGTGGTCGCTTCTTGTCGTCGCGACCCGGCTGCCGGTACGGGTCGACCAGCGCACCGGTGGCCGCGGTCCACGCATCGGCGGCATAGGCGTCGGCCACCCATTCGGCGACGTTGCCGTGCATGTCGAACAGCCCCCACGGGTTGGCCTTCCTGCTGGCCACCTTGGCGTAGGCCGGCTTCTTGCCGACGTCGGGGAACTCGCGTTCGGCATTGGCCGCGAACACGGCGAACTCGGCAAGCTGCGCCGCATCGTCGCCGAAGGACCAGGTCGTCGTCGTGCCCGCGCGCGCGGCATGCTCCCATTCGGCCTCGGTCGGCAGCCGATAGAACTTGCCGGTCTGCTCGCCGAACCACTGGCAATACTGCCGGGCCGCGATGTGCGACATGCAGATCGCCGGGAAGCCATCGCGCCCCATGTTGAACGTCATGTCCATGTACGGCGGCGTCGGCCGGCTCTTGCCGTCGGGCATCTTCGCCTGCGATCGGGCTTCGTCGATGTTGAAGCGATCGTACTGTTCCCAGGTGATCTCGGTCCGACCGAGCCAGAAGGGCGCGACCGTCACGCGCAGCTGCGCCGCTTCGTCGTCGCGTCGCCCAGGCTCTCCGGCCGGGCTGCCGATCGTGAACGTGCCACCGGCAATCGGGACCATCGCGATGCCGATGTCCGTGCCAGGAATCGTCTCGACATACTCGGCGAACTCGGGGCTGCCGGGCTTCGGGCCATCGACGGCGGGCTCGAACCGCAGGTTCACGCTGGCCGATGCCACCGGGCCTTGTGGCGGCGGTGGTGGCGGCTCCTCCACGCGCTCGTCCCCGGCATCCGGCGCGACCACCTTGACCTCTGGCACCGCGTTCGGACCGGCGGCTTCGCCACCACAGGCAGTGATGACGAACAGACTGCAATACACGAGAGGGCGCGACACCACCGCCATCCTAGACGCACCGATGCAGCAGACAAGCAGACAGGACCCGTGGGCCACCGAACGGCCCACCGCATGACGACCCGGGGGGTTGGTGGACCCGCAGGCCGCGCTAACCTGACACGGCCCTGCCCTCCATCCACCATGCAGAAGACCACCCTCGTCGCTGTCGCGGTCGCGACCGCGAGTTCCCTCCTGGCCCAACAGGCCGACCACCCGATCGATCGCACGCCGGTGTCGATCGATTCCGGATACCTCGCCAACCCCGATGCCGTCGAACGCGTGCTGTGGACGCACGACGTGCCGATCGCCGCGGCCTGGGCACAACTGCACTTCAACACCTGGAACCTGCCGGCCGGCTCGTTCTTGCGGATCGCTTCGACCCAGCGTCTGCACTGGGCCCAGCGCCATGACGGCACCTCGCTGCTCGACTACGAAGGCTGGTCGTGCCACTTCCTCGGTGGCGCCGTTCGCGTCGAACTGGTCGCCGCGCCGCACTCGAACGCCAACCGCATCGCGATCGACACCGCCGTCGGCCTGCATGTCGACGGGGTCCAGCAGCCCGAGACCATCTGCGGTCCGACCGACGATCGTGTGCTGAGCACCGATCCGCGCGCGTGCCGGATCAACTCGAGTTGCTCGGCCTGGCTGTACTCCGAGTACGCCGTCGGCACCGCCGGCCACTGCATGAGCAGCACGACCGGCCAGATCCTGCACTTCAATGTGCCCTTGTCGACTGGCGGCGGCTCCACGGTGCCCGCCCACCCCAACGATCAGTACGCACTGCAGAACGGCACGCTGCAGCGGCTGAACGCCGGCGTCGGCCAGGACTGGTCGAGCAGCGCCGCGCTGCGCAACAGCAACACCAACCTGTTCCCCGGCCAGGCGCAGGGCACCTGGTACACCGTCGTCAACCCGCCGGCCTTCGGCGCCGGCCAGACGATCCGGATCACCGGCTACGGCACCGGCAACGGCACCAGCGGCTCACCGACCTGGAACCAGGTGCAGAAGACGCACACCGGTACGCGCGCCAACACCGCGACCGCCAACGCGCTCAGCTATGCGACCGACACGACCGGCGGCAACTCCGGTTCGCCGGTGATCCTGGAATCGTCCGGACAGGTGATCGGCGTGCACACGCACGGCGGTTGCTCCAGCACCGGTGGCGCCAACAGCGGCACCAGCGCCGCGCGCACGGACTGGACGGCGGCACGCGCGACGACGCTGGCGCTGCACACGGTCGGCGGTTTCTCGACGTTCGGCGCCGGTTGTGGCAGCCCCTCGGGCGTGCCGGCCATGGCGTTCACCGGCATCCCGGAGATCAGCCGTTCGTTCACGGTGCGGGTGACCGGCCTGAATCCGAGTGGCAGCCAGTTCGGCTCGTTCGTGCTGGGCTTCAGCACGACCATGTCGACGCTCGGCCCGTTGCCACTGGGCCTCGGCGGCCTCGGTCTGCAGGGTTGCACGCTGTTCGTCGCCAACGACGTCGCCGACTCGGCTTCGACGTCGGCCGGTCAGGCGCAGCGCACCTACACGATCCCGAATGCGGCGTCGTTCGTCGGCACCGACAACTTCTTCCAGTACTTCGCGCTCGATCCGACCGCGCCCAACACCGTGCGCGCCGTCGCCTCCAACGCCGGCCGCGTCCGCGTCGGCAACTGATTGCCGCGACCGGCCGCCATCACCGGGCGGTCTCGCCGAATGCCGCCGCGGTGCGCTGCAAGGCGGTCGCGAGATCGAACGGCGGTTCGAAGCCGAGCCGGCGGCGGATCTTGCCGATCGAGAAGTGGTAGTCGCGGCCGCCGTTCTGGATCCGGTAACGCGTCAGCAGCGGCGCCGAGCGCGCGCCAACCAGCCTCCAGGCGCCCTCCATCGCCGTCGCGACCGCCATCCCGAGCCAATAGGGCAGCGACATCCTGGGCCGGCGCAAGGCCAACGCGTCGCACAAGCGTTCGGTGAACGTGCGCCAGTCGATGTCGAGGCCGTCAGTCACCAGGAACGCCTCGCCGACCGCCGCGGGGTGCTCGGCGGCGAGCAGCACCGCGGCCGCCAGATTCTCGACGTAGGTCGGACAGGTCCACGCCCGCCCGCCACCGATGTAGCCGCCCTGACCACGACGGATCGCCGTCACATACGGCTGCAGGAACGTGTGGTCATCGGGTCCGAACACGTTGCCCGGCCGCAGCGCCACCGTCGGCAAGCCGTTCGCGCGACTCCACTGCCATAGCCACGCTTCCGCCTGGCGCTTGCTCTCGACGTAGGGATACCGCGACACCGGCATTGGCGAGTCCTCGGTCATGCCGCGCTGGCCGGCAAAGCCATGCAGCGAGGCGCTGGACACATGCACGAACCGCCGCACACCGTGCGCCTGCGCGCTCTCGGCCACTTGCTGCGTGCCGACGACATTGACTGCGTGGAAGCGCTGCCACGGCCCCCAATCGCTGGCCAACCCGGCGACGTGCACGACCACCTCGACACCGGGCATCGCGCCATCGAGCGACGCGCGATCGGTGATGTCACCCACGCGCAGATCGAGTTCGAGACCGGCGAGCAACCGCCGATCGCTGGTCGGCCGCACGAGTCCCCGCACCCGATCGCCGCGGCGAGCGAACGCCGCCGCGACGTGACTGCCGATGAAACCGTTCACGCCGGTGATCAGGACCGTTCGTTCAGCCATGGATCACCAGGACGTCCGTGCCCACGCCAAGCGCCACGTGCAACGCCCAGCCGTACCAGATCGAACGCGTGCGCCACGCCAGCCAGCCCAGCAACAGACCGAACGGAATCGACCCGAACATCTCGCCGGCCGGCTTGCCGAGGTGGACCAGGGCACTCGGTACGGTCTGCAGCAGGATCGCCAGCGCCGGCGGCCAGCGCTGTGCCAGCCCGAACAGCATCCAGCCGCGGAAGCACCACTCCCACGCGACGTAGTACAGCAGCGCGTACGCGAGCGAGTACGGCAGCAACAGGTCATGGCGCAACAGCAGCAACCGGCACAGCGGGTACTCGGCCTGCACGTCGGGCATGCCGGCGCCGCGCCACGCGATGCCAACGACCAACGGCAATCCGGCCATTACCGCAAGCAGGCCAAAGCGCAGGTCGCCGAGTCCGAGACCGACGCTGCGCAACGCGCCGCGCCGCCGTAGCAACTGATCGAGCAGCGGCAACAGTCCGAACAGCAGAAAGAACACCGCGAACGACCCGATGGTGCGCCACAGGTCGTCGAGTTCGCCGCCCGACCCGGGCATCAGCGCCGGCATCGCGAAATAGCGCCATACCGGGAACAGCAGCGGCACCGCCAGCAGCAGCACCCAGGTGTCGACGTCGACACGGGGCGACGACCCGGCAGTGCTGTTCATCGGCCGACCTCGGCTCTGCCGGGCAAGTGCGGCGCGCAGGCCGGCCACCAGCGCGGGAACGCCCAGACCGCAAACACCGCCGTTGCCGCCGCCACCGCGACGCCGGCGATCACGTCGATGACGTAGTGGTGGCGGGTGTAGATCAGCGAGATGAAGATGCCGACCGCGAGCGGCACGAAGCACCAGAAGGCGCGACGGACGTACCACCAGGCCGTGATCATCGTCGTCGTCAGGATCGCGGCGTGCACGCTCGGGAACGCATCGACCTTCGATGGCTCCAGCGTCTGCACCAACGTCCGGATCGGCTGCGTCAGCACGATGCCCTCGAGCTTCACCTTGTGCACTGCTTCGAACCACCAGTTCGGCCCCTCGGTCGGCCACGCGATGTAGGTCAGGTAGCTCGGGTAGTAGCAGGCCAGGAACACGAACAGCACCCGCTCGACGTCGCGCCGACGCCCCTTGCCGTACAGCCAGCCGAGCGCCACCAGCGGCATCGGGAAGTACAGGAAGTAGCACAGGTGGAACAGGTCATCGAGGAACGGCGTGTTCCATTGTTCCATCCACAGCGTCGCGTCGACGCCGAGCAACCAGCGATCGGCGGCGGCGAAGACGTCGTCATAGCGCACCGTCCGGATGGCCGGGATCAGCACGAACAGGCTCTCGAACAACAGGAACAAGACCGCGATCGGCTGCACGAACAGGGCGAACAGGCGCCAGCCCACGACCCGGTCGGGTTGTCGCCGCAGCCGGACGCCGGCCCAGGTGCACGCCAGCGCGCCGAGCCAGAAACCGGCCAGTGTGAGCCACGCGCCGCCGTCGCGGACACCGAGCAGCGCGAGGACGAAGAGGATCGCCAGCAGTCCCAGGTGGCACAGATCGATCAGGCTCAGGGCCCCGTACCGCCAAGGCCGTGCAGGAGCAACGGGAAGTGCAGTCGTCACGCACGGCGGAGGCTATCCGCGGCGCGTCGATCAGGGCAAACCGCGATTCGCCGACTCGTGGTCTGACCGCGCCGGCGCCGTTCAGCCCTTCGCCGCCAGATACTGCGGCGGCCACGGGAAGTCGCGCACGCCGTATTCCTTCGCCGCCCGCAGCGTCAGGTACGGATCGGCGAGATGCGCCCGCGCGATCGCGCAGAGGTCGGCGCGGCCGGCACCGATCACCGTATTCGCGTGATCGATGCCCGCGATCCCACCGACGGTCATCACCGGGATGCCGACCTCGTACTTGATCCGCTCGGCGAACGGCACCTGGTACATCCGCCCATACTCCGGCTTGCTCTCCGGCGAGTTGCCCGCCGTCGACACGTCCAGCAGATCGCAGCCGTCGTCCAGCAGCCAGCGCGCGAACTGCACCGCCTCGTCCGGCGTGAAGCCGCGATCACCGAGCCAGTCGGTCGCCGAGATCCGCACCACCAAGGGCTTGCTGGCCGGCCAGACCGCGCGCACGGCGCGGAACACCTCCAGCGGAAACCGCGCGCGACTGGCCAACGTGCCGCCGAAGTCGTCGGTGCGCAGGTTGCTCAGCGGCGACAGGAAGCTCGACAGCAGGTAGCCGTGCGCCATGTGCAGCTCGATCGTGTCGAAGCCGGCCTGTTCGCACAGCCGGGCACCGCGCACGAACTGTTCGCGGACCAGGTCCAGGTCGCCGCGATCCATCGCCTTCGGCGCCGGGTTCCCGGGCGAGAACGGCAAAGCCGACGGCCCCAACGTCTGCCAGCCGCCGCGATCCAGCGGCCGATCGCCTTCCCACGGCCGCGAACAGGAACCCTTGCGTCCGGCGTGCGCCAGCTGCAGCCCGATCTTCGCCGCCGTGTTGCGATGCACGAACTCGACGATCCGGCGCCAGGCGAGCATCTGCGTCTCGTTCCAGATGCCGGTGCAGCCGGGCGTGATCCGACCCTCCGGCGACACGTTGGTCATCTCGGTGAACACCAGCGCCGCGCCGCCGGTCGCGCGCGCACCGAGGTGGACCAGATGCCAGTCGTTCGGCACACCGTCGGTCGCCGAATACTGACACATCGGCGACACCACCACGCGATTGTGCAACCGCAGCGAACGCAGCCGGTACGGCGCAAACGCCGGCGGCGGTGGCGCTGTACCGGCCGCCACGGTCGTGCCTTCCTCGCGCGCGACCTGCGCATCGACCGTCGCCACCAGCGCCGGATCGCGTTGCCGCAAGTTGTCCCAGGTGATCTTGCGGCTGCGCGTCATCAGGTTGAACACGAACCGCTCGGGGCTCTGCCGCTGGTAGCGCCCGCTGTTCTCGAACCACTCGAGGCTGGTCTGCGCCGCCCGCTGGATCTTCAGCACGTCGACGAACCGCGCCTCCTCGTAGGCCGCCAGCGCCGCCCGCACATCGTTGCCGTGTCGCTCGAACGCCGCTGCCAGCGCGATCGCATCCTCCATCGCCAGCTTGGTGCCGGAGCCGATCGAGAAATGCGCGGTGTGCGCCGCATCGCCCATCAGCACGACGTTCTCGTGCCGCCAGCTGGCGCAGCGGATCGTCGGGAACGTCCGCCAGATCGAGCGGTTGATCAGCAGCTGCTGGCCCTGCAGATGGTCGGCGAAGACCTCCTTGCAGAACGCCGCCGACTGCACTTCGTCGAGGGTGTCGAGGCCGGCGGCGCGCCACACCTCTTCGCGGCACTCGACGATCCAGGTGCCGCGGCCCGGCTGGAACGGATAGGCGTGCACCTGGAACAGCCCCCACTGGGTCGGCTGGAACACGAAGGTGAACGCCCGCATCTCCTTGTCGGTGCCAAACCACGCGAACTTGCATTTGCGCCAGTCGAGGCTGGGGCGGAACGACACGGCGTAGCGCTCGCGCACGCGGCTGTTGACGCCGTCGGCGGCGACCACCAGGTCGTGTGCTTGCACGACCGCGTCGATGTCGGTGACCGTGTGCTGGAAATGCAGCCGCACGCCGACCGTTCGGCAGCGATCGTGCAGGATCTGCAGCAGGCGCACGCGCGACAGACCGCAGAACCCATGGCCGGTCGAGACCACCTTGGCGCCGGCGTAGAACGTCTCGATGTCGTTCCAGTTGACGAAGCTCTGGCGGATCGCCGCGTAGCTCTGCGGATCGGCGGTCTCGAAGTTGCCGAGCGTCTCGTCGGAGAACACGACGCCCTGGCCGAAGGTGTCGTCCGGCCGGTTCTGCTCGAACACGTCGATCTCGACCGTCGGCCGGGCCCGCTTCAGGAGCAACGCGAAGTAGAGGGAGGCCGGGCCACCGCCGATGCACGCGACTTTCATACGCGGCGGATTCTAGGCGGCGCGGGCGCGCCGTTCGCCTGCCTTCGCCTACGGCTTGCGGCCCAGGATCACGATCGACTGCGCATAGTCGACCGCCAGCAGCCGGTGCAGGGGATGCAGCAGGAATGCATGCACGAACCAGTGCCGACGCGAGTTGTAGTAGACGCGGGCACCATCGACGACCTCGAGGCCAGACCAGACCGCCAGGCCGGCGACGTCCATGTAGTGGAACGGCGAAACGTGCGTCCATTCGTCCTGGACGCCCGGAGTGTAGACGTTGGGCACCGACACCAGCACGTGGCCGCCGGGCCGACACGCCCTGACGCAGTTCTGCATGATCTCGACCGCGACCTTCGGCGGCACGTGCTCGATCACCTCGAGCAGCGTCACCAGGTCGAACTGGCGGTTGATGGCGGCGAAGTCGTGGTAGTCGTGCTTGTTGGTCCGGTCGATGTCGAAGCTGCGGTAGTCGACGCCGGGCCAGGCGGCACGCACCTTGGGCTCGTGCACCCGATCGGTGGCGCCGACGTCGAGCACGGACTGGATCGGCAGGCGGTGCCGGATCGCCAGGTCGTGGTGGCCGCGCACCAACGGCATCTTGAACACCGACGGCCAGCGCTGCAGGAACGGATTGCGGGCCCGTGCGAACTGCACCCAGGAGATGCCGGCGAGCGTGGTCTCGTTGGAACGATCCTGGCTCGAGGGCTGGTTGGTCCGCGGTCGCGGTCCGTTCATCCGTGCGGATGCTAGCGGCCGTTCGGCGGGAGAACAGCGATGAGCCGGTGCCGGCGCGACGGTCCGCCGCCGGCTCAGCGAAGGCGGCGATCGCGTCCGCCAGACGCCGATCGTGCCGGCCAGACGAGCCACGGCACCGCCACCACCACGCCGATCGTCATACGATAGGCCGCACACAAGGCGGCGACGACCAGCAGCGGGTCCGTGTTCATCGCTGCCTGCAGCAACAGACCCGCCCAGGTCCACGGCTGCCACCAGCGGATCAGCCGCTGCCGCCCGCGCCGGTCGAGGACGAACGTCCGCACCCCGCCGGCCAGCAGCGCCACCAGCTTCATCGGCTGCGTCCGTTCACCACCCTGCCACGCCACGACGGTCAGATCGAACCGTTCGGCGCGCAGTGCCCGCACGAACGCCAGCTTGCCGCCCGTCGCCTTGTCGCGCCGCAGCTCGGCATCGGGAAACGCAGCCGCCGCGACCGCGCGATCGTCATCGCGAACGAACAGCACGAGCTTCGCGTCCGGCAGCCGCGAACGCGCGATCGTCGCCGGCTGCAACAGCGCGTCGCCCTCGCCGGTCAGGAACGCGACGGCCTTCATCGCTGCCCCCCGGACAATTCGTCGTAGATCGCGTCGTAGCCGGCCGCCGCCGCCGCGATCGAGTACGTGCCATCGACCAATCGACGACCGGCCGCGCCGAGAGCGGCAGCCCGCTGCGGATCGCGCAACAGCCGCACCAACGCCGCGGCGAAGGTCCTGGCGTCGTCGGCGATCAGGCAATCCCGGCCATCGACGGCGACCGTGCCTTCGCAACCGACGGGCGTCGTCACGACCGCCTTGCCCGCCGCCCATGCTTCCAGCAACTTGCCGCGCAAGCCACCACCTGCCCGCAACGGCAACGCCACGACCGTCGCCGCCGCCAGCGCCGCGGCCAGGTCCGGCACGAACCCGCGCACGATCACGCGTTCGGCGGCGAGCGTCGAGACCGCGGCCGTCACGTCGCGACCGATCAGTTCCACCCGGGCGGCGGGCACGGCAGCATGGACCAGCGGCAGGATCTCCTGGACCAGCCAGCGCGCCGCATCGACGTTGGGCTGGTGCTTCCAATAGCCGACGAACACGATCGTCGCCGGCGCCGCCGGCACTTGCGGTTCGCACTGCCAGGCAGCGGGATCGATGCCGCTCGGCACGACGGCGATCGGCGTCGACGTCAGCGAACGCACGAACGCCGCATCGGCGTCGGAGATCGCGACGACGCGTGCGCACCGCCGCAGCAGCCGCTGCTCGTAGCGCGCCGCCTGCGCCGCCAGGAACCACGCGCGCAGCCCCGGCCGCGCCAGCCGGTCCCGTTCGGCGGCGAAACCGAGCGATTCGTGGCACGTGTAGACGATCGGCCGCGGGCACGACAGACCGGCCAGCAGATGCAGCATCTCGACGTACTCGACCTGCACCAGCTCGTGATCGGTGCCCTCCAGCACCCGCTGCACCGCCGCCCGCATCGCCGGCGCCGAGTAGTCGCGCCACAGCCGCCACGGCACGCGATGGTGCAGGTTGCCCGCCAGCCGATTGCGCTCGCGCACCGCGGTGATCACCTCGATGCCGGCGGCGCGGAGCGGTTCGGCCGCCGCCGCGTCCTCGGGACGATCCAGGAACGCAAACAGCGTCAGCCGGTGCGTTCGCGCCTGCCGGCGGAGCCGTTCGAACAGGATCCAGGAGCCGTCGACCCCAAGCCGCGGCAGCCGCGCCGACAGCACCAGCACCCGCCGGCCGCGCACCGGATCGGGCACCGGCAGGATGCCGAGCGCAGTCGGATTGGCGAGGCGATGGGCGACGATCGAGTTCGCCTGCGCGATCGCCTGCCGATCGGTGCGCACGTAGAACCGCCGGGTCGCCTGGCGCTTCCACAGCGCTTCGGGCAAGCGCGGCAGCGCCCGCAGGAACGCCGAGAACTCGAACCAGATGCCGCGGAGCCGCCCGCCGGGCCGCTTGGAGCGAAGCAGCATCGTCAGCGGCAGCAGCCCGAGGATGGCCGCGGTGAGCCGCGGATCGGTGATGTTCCGCCACAGGAACAGATGCTGGTTGCGGCGGATCATGCCATCGACGTAGTCGTCGCCGAAGGCCTTGCGGCTGGTGCCGCGATGCTCGTGCAGCACCGACGCCCTGGCAGTGAACAGGCACTGCCAGCCGCGCCGGTGTGCCTGCCACGACAGGCCGGTGTCCTCCATGTAGAACGGGTCGTACAGCGTGTCGAAGCCGCCGATCGCCAGGTACATTCGGCGGTCGAACGCGGCGCTGCCGCCGCCGGCCCAGAACACCGGCACCAGATCCAGCTCGCGTTCGTCACGCGTCGGCAGCACGTGCGCCAGCTTCAGCCAGCCGTTCCTGATCTCGCCGCGCGTGCGACCGGTCTCCTCGCGGCGCTTGGCGGGATCGCGGAAGAACACTTCGGCGGTGACGCCGAACACCCGTGGATCGCGCAGGCCGTCGAGCAGCGGCCGCAGGAAACCCGGCTGCACGATCATGTCGTTGTTCAGGAACACCAGCACGTCGCGCGTCGCGGCCTGCACGCCGGCCAGGTTGCCGCGCACGAAGTAGCGGTTCTCCGGCAGCCGGACGACCTTGACCCACGGGTATTCCTGTGCGAGCCACTCCGCGGTGCCGTCGACGCTGCCGTTGTCGACGACGATGACTTCGTGGTCGCCACCGTGTTCCTCGATCGCTGCCTGCAACGACGGCAGCAGGTTCTGCAGGAAGTGCTTGCCGTTCCAGGAGACCGTGACGATCGACGCTCGCGACGGGTCCCGCGGACCGGGCAGCCACGGCTGCCGCAGCAGGCAGGCGAACGGCCACACCAGCAGATCGGCCAGCAGCAACAGCAGCAGCACCGGCCAGGCCAGCACCGCGCCGAGCAGCGCCGCGACGAATGCGGCCAGCGGCGTGGCGATCAGCAGACCCAGACGGGTGGCCATCGGGCCATCATCCGCGCCGCGCGGCGCGATGCACCTGGTTCACCCGACTCCGGGCTCAGTTGCCGCCGCCGGAACCAACCGACACGCCGGTGATCGAGAACGGCAGCAGCCGGCGGATGTAGAGATCGACCATGTTGCCGAGGTCGGCGATCGTCGAGGTCTGGCAATAGACGACGTCACCGGGCAACAGCAGGAAGTCGGGTTGCTCGTCGAGCAGCACCGCCTCCATGTTGACGCGGAACGTCCGTTGCGTGCCGTCCGGATTGATGCGCAGGATGCGGACGTCCGAGTGCTTGATGGTGTACTCGAAGCTGCCGGCGGCGGCGATCGCCTGGGTCATCGTCATGCCGGGCACGTAGGCCAGCGCGCCGGCGTCGGCGACCTCACCGCAGACGTAGACCGATTGCGCCGAAGCCTCGGCCAGGCGCACATTGACGCGGGGCTCGGCAAACCGGTGCTTGTAGGCCTCGAGGATCAGCGTGCGAGCCGCGCTGATGGTCTTGCCCGACACCTGCAGCGGCGCTGGCAGCGAGACCAGGTCGATCGACCCGGTCGGCGACACCAGCACTTCCTGCAGCGGATCGCGGGTGCCATCGCCGAGCTGGTCGACGCGCACCTCGAGTCGATCACCTGGGCGCAACGTGTAGTCGCGCTGCATGTACATCGCCCATTCGCGCGCCACGGCGGGCGCATCGAACGGCGGCGCCGCACAGGCGGCCGCCAGCAACAGCATGATCAGGACGAGCAGCTTGGACGAGACTCGGGTTGGCACGACGTTGGCCATTGTGGTGACCGCGCGACGGAGAAGGAACAGGCGCCGGCGCAAAAAGAACACCACACGCCAGCTGCCTGTTCCTTCGGCCGCATGGGCAGCTCGGCTGAAGTCGGTTCAAGACTGTGCGGCCCCGTTTCCGAACGTAGACTCCGGCCCAGATCCACGCCGTGCTGGCCTCCTTCCTCTTCCAAGACCCGACTCCCGAACAGGCCGGCGCGAGCTACGGCGGCACCGAGCGCGTCCATCCCCTCGGCCTGGCGGCGCTCGGCATCCTGATGCTGTTGATGCTGGTGCTGCCGCGGCGCTTCGCCGGCCTGCCGATCGTGCTGCTGCTCTGCTTCATTCCGACCGGGCAGCGGATCGTGCTGATCACCCTCGACTTCACGTTCATCCGCCTGCTGCTGATGACCGCGTGGATCCGGATGTTCATCCGCCGCGAGATCCTACCCCTGGTCTGGAACAGCCTCGACCGGACGATGGTCGTGTGGGCGATCGTGTCGGTGCTCTTTGGCACCCTGCAACTGGCCACGCTGACCGGGTTCATCAACCGCGCCGGCATGACCGGCGACGCGATGATGACCTACTTCTTCTTCCGGATGACGATCCGCAAGAAGGAGGATCTCGCGGCCATCGCGCTGCAGTTCATCCTGAGCGGCCTGGCCGTCGTCTGGTTCTTCCTGTTCGAGAACCGGACGCAGACGAACATGTTCCACGTCTTCGGCGGGGTGGAGCGGTTCACCGAAATCCGCGATGGCCGGCTGCGGTGCCAGGGCGCTTTCGCCCACCCGATCCTGGCCGGCTGCTTCTGGGCCTGCTGCCTGCCGTTCTACTTCCTGCGCGGGCAACTGGGACAGGGTTGGTTCCTGACCGTCGTCGGCGCCACCGCCGCCGGCGCGATCATCGTGCTGTGTGCCTCGAGCACCCCGATCATGGCCGTCGTGTTCGGCCTGTGCGCCGTCGGGGCGTGGTTCATCCGGGGATCGCTGCGGTGGGTCCGGTGGTTGATCCTGCTCTGGCTGATGGTGCTGCACTTCTTCCTGATGAAGCAGCCGGTCTGGCACCTGCTCGCCCGGATCGACATCGCCGGCGGCTCGACCGGCTGGCACCGCTACCATCTCGTCGATGAGGCGATCAACCACTTCTACGAATGGTGGGCCGTCGGCACGCCGCGGACCGGCCATTGGGGCATCGGCCTGCAGGACGTGACCAATCAATACGTCGCCGAGGCCATCCAGGGCGGCGTCTGGCGGCTGATCGTATTTGCGCTGGCGGTCTGGTTCGCTTTTGCCGGAGTGTCACGATCCATGCGCATGCCCGGATTGCCTCGAAGCGATCGCATGGTGGCCTGGGGGCTCGGGACGGCCGTGTTCATGCACTGCATGAACTTCATTGGGGTCTCGTACTTCGAGCAGATCTACACGTTGTGGTACCTGACGCTCGCTGCCATCGGCTCCTTGACCCTGGTTCCGGGCGCGGCCCCGGTGCAACAGATCTCGCTGATCTCTCCGTACGCGCTGCAGCGGGCCTGATCGACCCGGCACACGCGAATCGAGCCGGAAAGTGGCCGCTTTTTGGGTGCGGATCGCTCTGTGAATACGCTTCTGAAGTTGCAGCTACGTACCCCGCAGCCCCGATAAGTGCTCGGGGGACGTATCCACGGCGATCCGGATGACTAGTCCGGCCGCGGTGAACATCGGTTCCCTGCACCTCCTGCTCGTCTCGCATGGTCCGCAACCAAACCGTCAGGGTGGCCAACCTGGCCGTCGATCTCAGCTGCGTCATCGCGGCGCTGAGCCTGGCTGGGCTCTGGAACGACCATGACGTGTTCGGCTTGCGGCATGTCGTATGGACCGCGTTCGCGCGAATCGCGATCTACTGTCTGGTCTGGATCCTGGTTGCCCACCGCCTGGGCACCTACCTGGTGCCGCTCGGCCGCAATACCCGGCAGGCGACCCAGACCGGCGCCGAGACCTGGGCGGTGACCTGGGGGCTGGCCGGCTTGATCGACATGCAGTTGCTGGGCAGTCCCGGCATCGGCGTCTGGTGGGCCCTCGCGACCGGCATGTTCCTGCTGCTGTCCGCGCGCGTGCTGCTGGCGCGCACGCCGCTCGGCGTACGTTCCGGCCTGCGGCCGCGCGTGCTGGTGATCGGCGATTGCGCCTCGGCCCGTTCGCTGACCACCGATCCCGCTACCGAGCGATCCATGGATCTGGTCGGCTACGTGCCGTTCCCGGGTGAAACGGGCAACCATCTACCGCACCTGTCTCGCGTCGGGGAACTGCCGCAGATCGAAACGTTGCTCGCCGACCAACAGGTCGATGTTGCCATGGTATGCCCTTCGGATCGCGCCGTGACCGGTGACGTGCATCGCGTGTTCCGGGTCTGCGACGAGGCCGGCCTCGGGGTGCAGTACTTCCCGTCGTTCCTCGACCTGCAGCACCTGCACGTGTCGATGACGTGGGCCGCCGATCGCCCGGGTCTGGCGTTCCAGAGCCTGCCCAACCGCAGCCTGTCGCTGCTCGCCAAACGGACGATCGATCTGGTCGGCGCCGCGGTCGGGATCGTCGCGCTGCTGCCGGTGTTCCTGGCCTGCGCCGCCGCGGTCAAACTGACGAGCAAGGGCTCGATCTTCTACCGGCAGATCCGCGTCGGCCGGAACGGCCAGAACTTCACCTGCTACAAGTTCCGGACGATGTTCGTCGGCGCCCACGCGCTGCAGGACAAGCTGCGCGAGAAGAGCGTGCAGGACGGGCCCGCGTTCAAGATCCCGAAGGACCCGCGGATCACCCCGGTCGGCCGGATCCTGCGCAAGTTCAGCCTCGACGAACTGCCGCAGATGTTCAACGTGCTGCTCGGCGACATGAGCCTGGTCGGACCGCGGCCGCCGATCCCATCCGAGGTCAAGAACTACACCTGGTGGCAGCGCCGTCGCATCTCGGTGCAGCCGGGCCTGACCTGCGTCTGGCAGGTCTGGGGCCGCAACCGCGTGTCGTTCAAGCGCTGGGTCGAGATGGACCTGTACTACATCGACAACTGGTCGCTGTGGCTCGATCTGAAGCTGATCGCGCACACGTTCCGCGCCGTGTTGATGGGCACCGGGATGTAGCGCCGGCTGGCGCTTTGCCGAAAGAGCAGGCACGATCCGTCGCGTCCATCCGTCCGCCGTGCCCGCTCCCGAACTGTCGATCGTCATCGTCAACTGGAACACCCGCGAGCTGCTGCTCGCGTTGCTGGGCCAGCTGTTCACCAGCGCTGCCGGCGCCGGTGTCGAAGTGATCGTCGTCGACAACGACTCGGCTGACGGGTCGGTCGCGGCGGCGCAGCAGGCCTTCCCGCGAGCAATCGTACTGCCGCAGCAGAAGAACGGCGGGTTCGCCTATGGCGTCAACCGCGGCATCGAGGCGGCGTCGGGCGCGTGGATCCTGCTGCTGAACACCGACACCGAAGTGACCTGGCCGGCACTCGACGCATTCGTCGCCACGGCGCGCCGGCACCCGAAGGCCGCGATCTGCGGCCCCCGGATCGTCAACGACGACGGCTCGCTGCAGCGCAGCGTCTGGCGCCGCCACCTGCCCCGCGACTACCTGCCGTTCGTCGCCCGATTCCGCGCCGCCGCTCGCGAGATCCTGGGCGCGCAGCCAGTCGACAACGTCAACGGTTCGGTGTTCTTGATCCGCCGCACCGCGCTGCAGCAGCTGGGCGCGCTCGACGAGCGCTTCTTCATGTACTTCGAGGAAGCCGATCTGTGCGAACGCGCCCGCCGCGCGGGCATGGAGGTGATGTACCTGCCCGAACAGACGTTCGTGCACGCCGGCGGACTCAGTTCGAAAGGCAGCGCCAAGCTGCGCACGTACCTGGCGTTCAAGGAGAGTTGCCTGCTGTACCACGCGCAGTGGCACGGCCGGGCGTGGACCGAGTTCATCCGCTTCTGGCTCTGGGCCGGGCTATGGCCGCGGCTGTTCGCGGCCTTGCTGCTGACGGCGATAGGGCGCGGCCCAAAGCCCGGTGTGTTCTGGGCGGGCCTGAAGTTGCTGAGCCGACCCGGCCTGGTCGGCGAACTGTGCCGGCGACCGCGGCAGGTGCTCGCGGTCGGCGCCGGGCCTTCGGTGCCGCCGCCGGTCACCGCCATGGCGCCTCAGCGCACCTGACCGCGCAGCACGCGCCAGCACAGACGCAGATGGTCGCGGATGGTCCGCAGCGTCTTCATCTTCGAGAACCCGAGCAGCCGCGACTCGAGCACGGCCGGATGTTCGACGATGCGCGCGCCGCGCCGGACCAGCCGGATCAACAGTTCGGCGATGCCGAGGAACCGCTCGTTGTCGAGCGCCAGCGACAGCGCGAGATCCTTGCGGTAGACGCGAAAGCACGACGTCCAGGTGTGGATGTCGCGCCGCAGCAGCAACCGGTAGATCCGCGACAGGCCGCGCGACAACCACAGTCGCCAGGCCGGCACGTTGGCGACCGCGCCCCGCGGGTGGTACGGCGAGGCCGTGACCAGATCGGCGTCGGCGAGCAACGGCAGCATGTGCGCGAGCTCGGCCGGGTCGTAGGAGCAGTCGCCATCGATCGATGCGACGATGTCGGCCGTGGCCGTGCGCATGCCGGTCTGGATCGCCGCGGCAACCCCGCGGTTCTTCTCGTGCCGCGCCAACACGATGTCGGTGCGCCCCGCCGCCGCCTGCTGCAGCAGCGGCCACGTCGCATCGGTGCTGCCATCGTCGACCAGCACGAACTCGAACTGCCAACGGTCGGCCAGCCGTTCCTGCAGCAGCCGCAGGGTCCGCAACAGGTAGGGCAAGCCTTCGGCCTCGTCGAGCAGCGGCACGACGAGCGACACCCGCGTCCGCGCTGCGGCGGCAGCCTCGGGCGAGACCGCAGGCGGCGCCGCCTCCACTGCGCACGCCGGCGTTGGCGCGCGCGGCAATGGCGCCAACGCCATGCCCACCTCGGCAGCGGCGGCGACGAACGGGAACTCGCGCAGGCACCAGGTCAGCCGTTCGCGGAACCGCGCCAGCCCATCGTAGTGTGATCCGATCACGCGACCGCCGGCACCGCGCACCACCGGATGCGCCGGGTCGATCTCCCAGCTGGCGATCGCCAGCACCAGTGGCTCACGCGCCGCGCGGGCCCGGAGCCGCCGCTGCAGGTCGGACCACGGCCGCCGTCGCAGCGCTTCGCCGGTTGCCAGAGGTCGCACCCACCAGAACCGTCGCTCCACCGTGACCGGCACCACTCCGCTGCGAGCGCCGAGTTCGTGGCCGGCAGCGGCAATCCGTTCGAGCAGCGCCGGGTGCCGGCTCGCGACCGCGGCCGACACACAGAACGTCGCGGTCGCGCGCTGCTGCGCCAGCAGATCCAGCAACGCCTCGACGTCGGCTTCGACCCGGGGTTCGAAGCGCTGCCGATGCGTCGGCGACACGATCGCGCGTAGCGCCGGATCGTCGCAGAACTCCTCGACGGCGATCGTCAACAGGTGGCGCGGCGGCACCGGGCCAATGCTACTGCGGTCCCGGCGACCGGCCAGCTACATCAGCTTGCTGACCAGCGTCGGGATCTCGTGCGACAGTTCGTTGACGACGGCGCCCAGGAACGGCGTGCCGAGCGACCGCAGCACCGCGACATTGCGGCGGACGACGTCCGCGCGATGGCGGTTGGCCTCGACGACCAGGATCACCGCATCGAGCGACCGCACGACCAGGCTGGCTTCCGGCGCGCGGTTGAGACCCGGCACGTCGACCATGCACAGATCGCGATCGGTCAGCAGGTCCTTGACCGACTGCCGGAAGCGCTCGGAGGTGAAGCCCCAGAACGGATCGGCCGACTCGCCGGCCGGCACCAGATCGACTCCCGGCGCCACCTGCGGCCGCAGCGCGTCGCGCAGCGTCGCGCGCCCCGAAAGATGTTCGGCCAAGCCCGGTGTGCCGGTGCACTGGAAGATGTTCGACATCACCGGCGCCCGCAACGTCGCTTCGACCAGCGCGATCTTGCGGTTCTTGCTGCCGAGGAACAGCGCCAGATTGGCGGCCAGCGTGTTCGAGCCCTCGTCGTCGCCGATCGCGCAGAAGCCGATCGCGCGATGGCTCTCGAGCACGCCGCGCTGCAGCAGGCTCGACCACAGATAGCCCAGCTCGGTGGCGATGATGTCGGCCTTGCGGCTCTTGCCGTCCTGCTTGCTGACGATCCCCTTCATGCCGTCCCCTCACCAACCTTGTTCACGCAGCACGCGGTGCCGCTTCAGGTTCCGGTTCTCGAGCCGCGGCATGATGCCGATCACGGCGATGCCATCGACGTTCTCGAGGTCTTCACGGGTGCGGACGACGTTGTCGGGCAGCGTCCGCATGATGATGATGCCCATGCCCAGGAACAGGCCGACGAACAGCCCACCGAGGATCAGCTTGCTGCGGTTGGGGCCCTCCTTCTCCAGCGGATAGGACGCTTTCTCGGTCTCGCGCAACGCGCTGAAGTTGCCGAGGCGCAGCTGCTTTCTGGTGTTGGCCTTGCTCAGCGCTTCGTCGGTGTTCTTGGCATCATCTTCGGCCTTGGCGTACGCATCGCGCAGGCTGACATACTTCGGCTCGATCTCTTGCAGCGCCTTCAGGGTGTTGCGCACCCGCGTCGCCTCCCGGCGGTAGTCCTCGACGACGGACTTCAATCGCTCCAGCTTGGTCTTGTCCTCCACCAGCGATTCCTCGACCTGCCGGTAGTTGGGATCCGGCTCCACGAACGGTTCGTCCGGTGCGTTCTGAGCCTCGGCGATGCGGGCCGCACGGACCCTCTTGAGCTCCGCGATCTCCTTGACCAGGTCAGTGACCAATGGGTTGTTCCCGACGCCGCTGCGCGAGCGCTCCAGTGCCAGGTCGGCGTCTTTGCGGTCGATCATCGCGTCGATACCGGCCGTCAACGTGGTCGTCAGCGGCTTGCGAAAGCCCTGCCGCGTCGGACTCATCTTGCCGAGCAGCCCTTCCTGCGCCGCAATCATGCTGGTCGTGTTCTTGATCTCCAGTTCGGCCTCATCGGCCTTGTCGGCGGCCTCGCGCGCCTTGGCCTGCAGATGCTTGAGCTGGAAGTCGAAGTCCTCGACCTGCGCCTCACGCTCCAAAAAGTCCCGCATCGCCTTGTGTGCGGCCTGCCGCGCCGTCAGCGCCGTGTTGTAGCGTTGCACGACGCCCTCGAAGATCTTCGGGTCGTCGTAGATCTCGAGGTGGTGCTTCTGCGCCTCCTCCATGAACGTCTGGCAGATCTCCTGCGCCAGCTTGCGATCGTTGGCGGTCGCCGAGCAGATCAGCAGTTCGGTGAACCGCGGCCGCTCGACCGAGATCGTCTTCTTCAGTTTCTTCAACGCGTCTTCGGCGCTGGCGTTGGCGGTATCGGAGTTCCAGTCGCGCTGCACCTGGTGGAAGAAGCTCTGCATGCCGGCGGCATCCGACTCCGGCTGGTAGGGCGCCAGGATCTTCGCCGGCGTCATGCGCGTGATCACGCGCTTGAGCACCTCCTCGCTGAGCATCACGTAGGTCGCCGACGAGCCGATCACCTCCTGGCTGGCCTGCGCCGCCCGCGTCGGATCGACCGAGATCTGCTCGGCGCCCTGCCCGAACGAGATGAACTTGCCGACGCTGACGTACGAGTTTGGCGTGGTGATTGCGAGGAACGCGCCGATCAGGATGCCGAACAACGTCGTGCCGATCACCAGGTATCGCGAACGGAACAACGCCGCGATCAGCTTGCGCAGCGGCAGGCCGCCGGGTTCTTCGCCGACCGCCGCCGGATACAAGCCGCCGAGAGCGTCGCGCGCGGTGAGTTTGAGTTCGTCGCTGAAGAGCTTGGACATGTCGCGATCGTTTGCCTGCGGCCGGAGCAACCGGCGCCGTCGTGGAAACGCGGATCCTAGCCGACAACGCCGGGCCCGCGGCCCCGTATCCGCCATCTCATCGACCGTCGGGGCGACGACACTGACGGCATTCCGTCGGTTCGGCGGCCCCGCGGGTCCAGGAACGGGACGACATTCGGCTCAAGCGGAAACATCCGTGCCCCCGATGGAGACGCGGATACCCATGGTTCCCCGCCTCCTGCCCTGGCTGCTGGCTGGTTCGTTCGTGGCGTGCGGCGTCGGCGAACGCGACACGCGGCCTGCCGATGCCGAACCACCGCGCCCCGCAACCGTGCGCGACGGTTTCGCCGACGACATCGACGTGCAGGACATCCGCTCGGCAGTGTTCGCCAACTGGGATCCGTTCCCGGATCCGCAGGGTTCGCCGGTGGTCTACGAGTGGGCAATCGGCACCGGACCCGGCGGCGAACAGGTCCAGCGCTGGACCGCGGTCGGTGGCGCGACCTCCGGCGTCTGCACGGACCTCGAACTCGAGATCGGCGCCCAGATCTGGTGCAGCGTCCGGGGCACCGACCTCGCCGGCAACCGCAGCGCCGCCGTTGCCAGCAACGGTTTCAAGATCGTCCGCCACGTCGGCCCGGCGACGACTCCGTCCCGGGCGCCAGCGTACGCTGCGAACGAACCGCTGGCCGCGCCGACCCAACCACGACCGGTGCCGACCGCGACCGAACCGGTGCGCCCGCCACTGCCCCGGCCGACCTCGACGCCAACGAGCCCGCCGGTCGCCGAACCGGCGCCGGCGCATGCTTCGTCGCTGTCGCAATGGGGCATCACCTGGACGTTCGATCGCGAACATCGCGTCGGCCGCTTCGCCAACGGCGATTGGTGGGTGCTCGGGCCGGTGGCCATCGTCGGCATCACACCGGGCTCGAGCGAGCAGCATGGCCGCACCCGGCACGGCTCGATGATCGATCCGGATCCGTCGGTCACCCTGCAGGGCTACGACAGCACCCTGTTCGGCAGTACCGAATCCAGCCGCTACGACCCGTCGCGCAACGTCGCGCTCGGCGTCGGTCAGCAACGACCGCTGTGGCTGCCCGCCGATTCGTCGCTGGTGTCGACGATCACGCACGCCGCACCCGGCAACCTGCCGCAATTGCAGACCTGCGCGATCCTGACCTGCCTGGCCAAGGAACCGCCGGCAGACGCGTTCCGCCCGGCGTACTGCGGCCACGACAAGGCCGTCCGCCATCGTGCCGGCGACCTCGATCTCAGCAAGCTCGGCCGGCTGCCGCTGCCCGACGAGTGTCCGGACATCGCTCACGTCGCCGCGCAATTCGAACGGCCGTGGCTCGACCACATCAACGGCTGGATCGGGCGCTACCTGCATCCGAGCGACAACATGCCCGACTACGGGCGTGAACTCGCCGACGCGGTCAGCACCGGCGCGCTGCTACTGCAGCTCGATCTGCCCGACGACAGGAAGCGACCGCTGCTGATCCGGATGACCCAGCTCGGCATCGACCTGGCCGCGATCGTCGCCGCCGGTGGTCGTTTTGCCCCGGACGGGGGCAGCGGCAGCGGCCGCAAGTTCCCGATCATGCTGGCCGGCACGGTGCTGCGCGACCCGACGCTGCTGGCCCTGGCCGCTGCCCGCAAGTTCGACTTCGGCGAAGACGCGCAGACGTTCTACGTCGAGGAGACCGCGCCTGGCGTGTTCAACCAGGGACACGGTGGCTACACCGCCGCGGACAAGGGCCTGGCCGAATGGGGCAACTCGCACGCCGACAGCCCGGCCAACGACAACCGCTCGTGGGGCGCCGACACCTACCGGCGCTGCTGCACGGCGAACGCGTGGCACGGTTTCGTACTGGCCGCCCGGATCATGGGCCTGCGCGACGCCTGGGGGCACGATCCACTGTTCGACTACGTCGATCGCTACATGGCGACCGAGACCGCCGGCACCTGGACCCGCAGCTGGAGCAGGTTCCCCGAACTCATGTGGGACCGCTGGCGCGCGAAGTTCTGACCAGGCGGCACGCCGCTTCGACGGCCGCGATCGTCTTCGGCACTGCCGCCGTCAGCACCACCGGACCGCGCGCGGTCACCAGCACATCGTCTTCGATGCGCACGCCGATGCCGCGCAGTTCGGCCGGCACCTTGCGATCGCGTGGCCCGAAATAGAGGCCGGGCTCGACGGTCAGCACCATGCCCGCCGCCAGCCGTTCGGGCTTGCCCGCGCGATCCTGATAGGCGCCGACGTCGTGCACGTCGCGACCGAGCCAATGGCTGGTGCCGTGCATGTACCACGGCTTGAACTTCTCCTTCTTCACCAGCCGGGCGAACGACCCGCGCAGCACGCCGAGCTCGATCAGGCCGCGCGTCAGCGACCGCTGACACACCTTGTGCACGCGATCCCACGGGGCGCCGACGCGCGCCGCCGCGATGCCGGCCAGCTGCGCCTTCAGCACGATCCGATACACCGCCCGCTGCGCCTCGCTGAAGGTGCCCGACACCGGGAACGTCCGGGTGACGTCGGCGGTGTGGCCACCGTACTCGGCACCGGCGTCGATCAGCAGCAGGTCGCCGGCGCGCATGACCCGGTCGTTGTCGTGATAGTGCAGGATGCACGCATTGGCGCCGCTGGCCACGATCGAGCCGTAGCCGTTGCGCGGACTGCCACTGCGGCGGAACGCCGACTCCAGCGCCGCCTGCACTTCGTACTCGGCCATCCCCGGCCGCGCGACCGCCATCGCCGCGACGTGGCCATCGGCCGTGATCGCCGCGGCACGGCGCAGCGCCGCCAGCTCCCGGTCGTCCTTCCGTCGCCGCATCGCCGCGATCACGGGCACCGGATCCTCGAGCACCGGATGCGCGGGCGGCTGGGCCCGGCGCTGCTGCTGCGCGATCTTGGCGAAGACTTCCAGCAGCCGCTGATCCATCCGCGGATGGGCGCCCAACCGCCAGAACAGTCGATCCTGGTCGCGCAACAGTTCCGGCAGCTGCTCCCACAGCGTGCCGATCGGCCGCGCCTCGTCGGCGCCGAACACCCGCCTGGCACCGGCGACGCCAAAGCGCCTGCCGTCCCAGATCTCCCGCGTCGGATCGCGCGGCCGCACGAACAGCACGCAGCGATGCTTGCCGTTGCCGGTCCGCCACGCCGCCAGCATCGCGTCGGGCTCCGGGAAGCCGGTCAGGAAGTGGAAGTCGCTGCCGGGGCGATACTCGTGGTGCACATCGCCGTTGCGCAGCTGTTCGCTCGCCGTCGGCAACAACAGCAAGCCATCGCCGAGCCGATCGAGCAGGCGCTGGCGACGGGTACGATGCAGGACAACGTCGGGGTCGGCGTCGCGGGACACCACCGCAGTCTACGGCGAGCGCCGCGCGCGCCCTAGCTCGAGGCCGCCGCGGCCCCGGCCAACAGGCTCTGCTGCACGCCGGTGCCGCCGTCCTTCTTGGTGACCATCAGGAACTCGACCGAGAACTCCTGTTCGCCGACCTTGAACGGCACCAGGAAGCACAGGTCCTCGGACACTGTCCGGCGCTGCAGGTCTTCGCCGATGTAGACGCTCGGGATCGAGATGTCGAACAACGGTGTCTTCTGGAACAGTTCGGTCTTGATGTTGCCGCCGACCATGTTGGTCAGTTCGCCGATCGCGTCGACCAGTTCCTCGTCCGCCATCACCGTGCCCGGTTCCATCATCAACATCGCTGCGCCCGCGGCCTGCGCCAGCTTCTTCGGCAGGAAGATCGAGATCGACCCGGACAGGAAGCCGGCGACGCCGATGCTGCCGATGACCTCGGCCCTGCGGGTCTTGGCCTTCTCGATGACGATGTCGCCATGATCGACCTTCAGGTTCATCATCGTCTTGAACACCTCGGTGGTGGCCTTGACGATGCAGTGGCCCATGTCACCGTCCAGCGACCGGCTCGGCATGCTGGCCTTGTACTCGGTGATCAGCCTCTCGATGTTCTCGAGGATCTTGCTGGTGCCGCCGCTCTTGGCGAGCACCAGGTTGGCGCCGGCATTGCGGCACTTCTCGGCCGTGCCCTCGTCGTCCATCGCCGTGAACACGACGATCGGCAGCGCCTTGTTGTTCTTCTTGGCGCGGAAGGTCTCGATCACCTGGAAGCCGTCTTTGTCCTTCAGCACGTAGTCGGTCAGGATCAGGTGGATGTCCTGCCGGATGAACGCTTCATAGGCATCCATCGCACCGCTGACGGCGATGACCTTGTAGCCGGCCTTCTGGAAGTGCGAGCTCAGCACTTTGGTCAGGGTCGCGGAATCGTTGACCAGCAGGATCGTGTCCAATGCGAGATCTCCAAAGCCAGGGGATTCCCCTGCATCGGGCGGCCTGACCCCGCGCCTTGACGCGTTCCTACAGCCCGAGCGCGGCGTGCGCAGCGAGCGTCGCCGACGACTTGTTCAACGTGTAGAAGTGCACGCCAGGGGCGCCATCGCGCAGCAACGCGCGGACTTGTTCGATGGTCCAGTTGACGCCGCAGGCGACGACCGCCGCCGGGTCCTTCTCGACGATCCGCAGCCGCCGGTGCAGTTCCTGCGGAATGCGCGCACCGCACATCTGGGTGAAGCGCTGGGTCTGGGCAACGTTGGTGACCGGCATCAACCCGGGCACGATCGGCACATCGACACCGGCCGAACGGGCGCGACGGCAAAAGGCGCGGAAGTCCTCGTTGTCGAAGAACAGCTGACTGACGAGGAAATCGACACCGGCCTTCACCTTGGTGACCAGGTTGGCGAGGTCGTGATCGAGGTCCTGGTTCTCGACGTGGCCTTCGGGGTAGCAGGCGGCGCCGACACAGAAGTCGAACTTCTGCTCGCGGATGAAGGCGACCAGTTCACTGGCGTAGCGGAACCCGCCCGGCACCGGCTTGAACTCGGTCTCGCCCTTGGGCGGGTCGCCGCGCAGCGCCAGCACGTTGCGGATGCCGCCGTCCCACAACCGTTGCAGCACCTCGCGGATCTCGTCGCGGGTCGAGCCGACGCAGGTCAGGTGCGCCATCGCGGTGATGCCGAGGTCGCGCTGGATGCGGGTCACGAGCTCGAGCGTGCGATCGCGGGTGCTGCCGCCGGCGCCGTAGGTGACGGAGACGAAGGACGGGCGGCAGGCGCGCAGGTCCTCGACGGTCTTGTAGAGGGTCTCGACGCCTTCCTGGGTCTTGGGCGGGAAGAACTCGAAGGACACCACCGGGGTGCCCCGGAGAAACAGCGACGCGATCTTCATCGGGGTCGCACACTATCGGCCAGGGAGCCTCGGCTGAATGCACTTTCGGCGGCTCGCTCGCACCCGAGGCCGGCTACCGGTCCCCGAACGGCACGGTCCGACGCGCACATCAGTCGACCACAACGACCGTGCCGTTGGTGGTGCCCCACGGCGTGGTCAAGACGATCGGCCAGGTTCCGGTGCGGGTCGCGGTGAACCACGAGAGGCTCGGGCGCCCCGGAACCACAGCCTTGTCGAATCGCATCGCCGGGATCTCGACTCGGACCGGCGATTCGGCACGCACGACCAGGATGGTCGCGACGTCGCGCCTGACCCGGATCTCCGTTCCCACCGTCGACGCCGACTCGTTCTCACGGATTCGCCAGCACGGATGCAGGTCCTTGGCGAAAGTGAGGAAGATCGGTGCGGCAACCGGTGGCACCACTGGACCTCGTGCGGCCTCGACTGCCGCAAGGTCCTCGGTCCGGGTCGGCCAGGGATCCACGGCGCCGCGGCAGGCGGCGAGCCACACCAGGATTGCCAACCCCGACGACTGCCTCATCGCGAATCGTGGTATCGAGGCAGCCGGTGCTCTCACGGCGCCTTCCAGGTCATCGTCAGGCGTCGGCCCGATGCTGCACAGTCGCGCAGATACAGATTGATCAGGCTCTGGTACGGCATGCCGGCGTCGAGCGCCATCTGCTTGAACCAGGCGACCGTCAGTTCGTCGAGGCGGATCGTCACCTGCCGCTTGACCCGCTTTGCGTACGGATTGCGTCGAGCGCTACTGAAATCGTATTGCTTCCTCATGGGTTCAATTGCTCCACGTACTGGTCACGCTCGCTACGGGTTGCCCTCCGCGCAGAGATCAAACGAATCGTCCGGCCTTTGTCGCGCAGGGTATGGCACACCACGATGATTCGAAGACGCACACTGACGCCCAGCAGAACGGCGCGCTCCTCATCCAAGGAGTGGTCCGGATCATCGATCAGCAGAGCGTTGTCGTCGGCGAAGACCGTCTCCGCCTCTTCGAACGAAACGCCGTGCTTCCGCACGTTGGCGGACGCCTTGCCCGGATCCCAGGCGAACCTGAGCTGTTCCATGCTTACAGTGTAGTGCCACTGTAGTTCGCCCGCAACGCCCCGCGAACCTCGGGGCCAACCCGATCGCAGACAACCGCCGGTCCGACCCGGCCGAGCTTCGTCGCCTATTGCCGCAAGGCCCCCTGCAAGATCCACGCTCGCACCAACTCCCGCCCACGCGCATCCAACGGCGAACGCGCTTCCGGCATCTGCACGCCGATCGCCGGCTGACGATCCACCAGCTTGCGATACAGGAACGACCCTTCGGGATCCCCCGGCACCAGCAACGGCAGCGCGCCGCCGGACGAACCGGGCGTCGCCGCCAACGCCACCGTGTCGAGCCGATACTCGCCCTGCGCCGCGCCAGCGAGGTGACACTCCCCGCACTTCTGCTGGAACAACGGCAACACATGCCGGCTCCACGTCACCACGTCGTCGGCGACCAGCGCGCCGGAATCACCCGCCAACCACGCCGAGGCGAGCACCGGCAACCGGCCGAACGCGCCGCCGGCCGCCGCCGGTTCGGGCACGCCGTTGCCATCCGTGTCGGCGATCCCATCGCCCAGGACCTCGCCGCCGCCATCCCATTCCGCAAACGCCGCCACCCGCGCCCAGCCCGACAGGAACCGATCGCGCAGTGCCGCGACTTCGGGATCGGTCGCCGCCAACGTCGGCAGCACCGCCAGCAGTGCCGACAAGTCCCGGCCTTCATAGCGAGCGGACGGCCCGTCCGGCGAGGTCACGAACCAACCCGAGTCCGCGCGCCAGAACGCGTCGATCAGCCGTTCCGCCGCCGCACGCCCGGCCGTCGAGACAGCCTCATCGCCGAGCACATCGCCCGCCGCCATCAGTCCCGCCGCCAGCATCGCCTGATCGCCGAGTTCGCCGATCCGCGTCCTGCCGGTCACGAGTTCGACCTCGCGAGCAACCGTTCCGTCCGCGGCCAGCAGGCTCGCCATCGCGCGCCGTGCGATGGTCAGCAACACGTCGCCCACCGTTCGCCCATCGTACGACAGCGTCGGCACCGCCCGCCGCACCACCGCCAGCGCCTGCAACGCCGCACCGGTCGCCTGCGCCGTGGCGTATCCGGACGACGCCCCGTTCTCGACCCGATGCCGGAGATCGCCGGTTGCCGGATCCAGATGCAGGAAGACCAGATTGGCGAACAACACCTGCGCCAGCACCTTGCCCGGCAATGGCGGCGGCGGGATGACGGTCGGCTCTTCGCGCGCGCCTTCATCGATCCATCGCGCCACCAGATCGATCTCGCCCTGCCCTAGTCGCGACCCCAGCGGCATCCGGTTGAACGGCGCCGGCGGCCCATCGAGGATCTGCCACAGGAACGAGCGACTGTGATCGCCCGGCACCACCATCGTCAGATTGGCGGCGCGGGTCTGCGGGCTGCCGGCCAGGACGTCCGCCAGCGTGTCGATGATGAACCCACCGGAGCCGAAACCGAGATGACAGCCCTGACAGCGGAACAGGATCAGCGGCCCGATTTCCCCGCGCCAGGACAGTGCCGGCAACTGCGCCGACAGACCGCCCGGCGGTCGCGGCCCACCCGGTGTGCCGAACGGATGGCCGCGGAACACATCGCGCAACGCCGGATACGGATTGTCGGCCGCCGACAACCAGGCCAGTTCGCCCGCGGCCTGCAGCACCTGCGCCAGGCTGAAGAGATCGCTGGCGACATCGTCGACCCGATAGCCGCCGATCGAACCGGGGACCGTGGGTTCGGGTCGCACGATCACGCGTGCCGGCAACCACCGGAGATCGACCTCCGGGTCGTACCGTTCTGGATCGGCCAGTGCTCCTGGCGAGCCACCGTTGGTGAACAGGCTGCCGAGCAACGTCTCTTCGGCGGCCAGAGCCTGATGCAGCAGATCGAGCCCGAGACGCCCGTCGTCGGTGGAGGAACCGGCAAGTGAACCGCGACTGCGCTGCAACAAGAACCCCGCCGCACGCGCACGCGCCAGCATCGCCCCACCGATGTCCGCGAGCGCCGTCGCCGCATTCGCTTCGCCGACCGCGCGCCAGCTCGCCGGCGTCGCCGACGAGGTCGGCGGCTGCGCCAGATCCGCACTCGCTTCGTGCCACGGAAACAGCGCCTGCCAGGAATCCGGCAACGGTGCCGCACCCGCGGTCGCGCTGACCCGACGTCGCTCGGCGGCCAGCACTTCATCGCGGTTGCTGCCGTTGCCGTTGCCATCGCGCGGGGCGTCGGGCAGCAGCGCCAGACGCGCAATCCGCCGCGAACCGATCAGTTCGGGCCCGTGCCCGGCGCCGAATGCAACGGTGCGCAGGTGATCGAACGCGATCCGGCGAAGGCGATCGCGCAGGGAGCCGGCTGGCAGTTCGTCCGCCGTGGTGTGAAACGGCGCCGGCGGCACCGCACCGGTCAGCCGCAGCAGTTCGGCCGCGAGCCGATCGCCGGCGCCGCTCGTCCGCGGTGACTCGATCCGCAGTTCGGATGGCGGCAGGACGGGCGCAGGCACACGGTTGCCGCCGTCGCAAGCGACCGCGACGACGAGCAGGAGCAACAGCAGACGGGACATGGCGAACGGAAGGCCCTGGCAGGGATCAGCATCATGCCACGGTTGGCGTGCCCGCGCATGACCGGAGCCCCACCAGGACCGGCTCAGGGAAACCCCTGACTCGCGCGCCGGCCGGAATCGCCGGAAGAACCAAGCGATGCCGATCCGGCCCGACTGAACGTCGCGACCGCCGGCATCCATTCAAAATTCGGGAGGAGCCACTTGCAGGTCACGCACCGCACCCGCGTGCAGAGCTGCGCACCGATCGCGCCGCCGCCACCTTCTCCCAAGACCGATCGCCGCGTGGCTCGGGAGCCCGACCCGCCCGACCCCCCGCCACCTGGGTCGTACGCTGCGATCGCCCATGTTGCCGCACCAGAACGCCGCTTCGGCCCGTCGCCGAGCGGCGTTTTTTCGTCAGCGCAGGTGATCTCTCGCGCGCCGCGTAGGAGCAGCCCGATGCATCGAGTCGCATGGTCGTGGTCCGTTCTGGCCCTGGCAGTGTCCGCAACCGCGCAGCAGGCGCAGCTGGAGGTCCACGTCGCGCGCACGTGGCAACTCGATCTCGACCACGGCGCCATCGGTCCGCTCGAGCATCGCGAGATTCCCGTCGGCACGGTGTTGCGCGAAGGGCAGGCGCAGTGGCTGCGTGCTGCGACCGGCCATTGCACCGCCGATGGCGTCGTCGCGGTTGAACGCGATCCCGACGGCAACACGATGATGCGGGCGTTCTTCGATTGCCGGTTGCTGGCGGCCAACAACGGCCACCCGGCCAGTGCTGTCACCAACGGTGAACTGCTGTTGCGGTTGCACGCGCCGGTCGAACGGCGTGGGATGCTGCTGATTGCCATCGATTCGGGCGGTTCGACGGGCCCGGCCACCGCGGCCGACATGCTGGTCGACATCGGCGACGATGGCATCGGCGACTACGGCCACGGCACGGCTGCGCCAGGCACCGCGCGCCGTGAGTTCGCGTGCACGGCGACTCCGATCGGCACCCCGATCCGGATCACGCATGGCGGCGACACCCGCGGCAGCCATGCATTCGATGCCACCTGCGTGATCGGCCTGCGACTGACATTCGTTCCCGGCGTCAGCCCGATCGTGCCCTACCGCGACGGTCCCGAACAACTGAGCCTGCTGCGCTCGCCGAGCGGCGTCGTGCTGCTCGGTTTCACGGCTGCACCGACGCCGGACACGTTCTGGTTCCTCGCCGTCGGTGCACCGGTCGTGCCGGCTACGCGACAGTTGCAGTTCGCCGTGCCATGGTTGCTCGGCGATTTGCACACCACGCTGGTGGCGACCCGGATGCTGACGCAGCCGACCATGGGCTTGGCGCCGAGGCTGCTGCCGGGCACCGGCCAGGCCTGCGTGCAGGGTTTCGTGTTCCGCGGCGGCATGCTGTTCGCGACCAACAGCTTCCTGGTCAACTGAGGCTCGCGGCGCGTTGCAGGGCCGCGCCGGCCAGCCGACAGGTGCGCCAGTCCGGTAGCAGCTCGGCGCCTTGCGCCTGGTAGAAGCGGATCGCCGACTCGTTCCAGTCGAGCACGTTCCAGCCCAGGCGAGCGCAGCCGCGTTGCACTGCCTCGGCGGCGACGGCGCGCAGCAACGCCAGGCCATGGCCCTTGCCGCGGCGCTCGGGGAACACGAACAGATCCTCGAGGTGCAGGCACGGCGACGCCTTGAACGTCGAGTAGGCGAAGTGCCACAACGCGAACCCGACCGGCACGCCGTCGTCCTCGGCGATCAGCGCATGGCAATAGGGCGTGGCGCCGAACAGGTGTTCACGCAACTTGCCCTCGTCGGCCTCGCATTCGTGCCTCAGCCGCTCGTAGTCGGCGAGCGCGCGGATGCAGGCCACGATGTGCGGGACGTCGGCCGGAGTCGCGCGGCGGATCATGCTGCCATCATCGCACCAAGGCCGCCGCTGGCTACTGGCAACCGGTCGTCCGATCGCCGACCCGGACCCGCAGACCGGCGCTGGCCGCGAACGCGCCATACAACGGCCCGGCATTCTGCCCGGCGATCGCCTGCCAGCACGCGTTCATGCCCTCCAACGCCGCCGACGACGGCACCGGCTGGGCGACGTCGAAGATGCCCGCAGCGTCGGCGGTGGTGACCGTCCAGGTCAGCAACGTCCCCATCTCGAGCAACTGCAAGCAGCCGTTGCCGAGCAGGACCGCATCCTGGTTCTCGGCGACGAACAGCACGATCGGCGCCAGCGGCTCGGCGGTCACGCGCACGGCGAACGACTGGTTGCCGAGCCGCGCGATCGCCGGCTGGCCGAACGCGGTGACCGTCGGCGCCGGGTTGCCGCAGGCCGGGCCGTAGGTCTCGTTGGGCACGTAGCGCGGCGCCGGCAACATGCCGACCGGGAACTGCAGCGCCCCGGCACCCGGGCGCGCCTGGTCGAGCAGCAGCACGCTCGGCTCAGGCGCCGCGTCGCTGTCGAACCAGACGTTGTAGACACAGTTCCATTCCAGCGCGTTGTCGACGCCGGCCAGGAACGCGACCTCGGTCGGCGTCGTCGACACGGTCCAGTCGTTCAACGGATTGGCGTCGATGTCGCGGGCACCGGCGGCGTGGATCCGCGCATTGCTGCAGCGCGGCAGCCGGATCGCGGCGATGCCGCGGCTGTTGTCGCGATTGTGCAGCGCATACTCGTAGTGCCACAGGCCGGACGGCAACTGCGTGACTTTGGCGGCAACGTAGACCCGGCCATCGTCAGTGCCGTTGGCCGCCGACTGGACCTGCGCACCGGCCCACTGCTGCAGCACCGAACCCGGCACCGGCGTCGACACGTTGGCGAAGCGCCAACGGATCGTCACCCACGTCGGCTGTACTTCGCGCGACAACATGTTGTCGTGGCGCGTGCCCTCGGTCTCGCCGCGCGCCCAGACGCTGCCGGCCACGAAGAAGCGCGCGCCCGCCACCCCGAGATCGGCGTCGTCGACCTCGACCCGGTGCCGGACCAGACCCATCGCGTTGGCCATCGCGAAGTTCAGGCTCTTGATGCCGTCGGTGGCCGCCGGGCCGGTGACCGCGGGTTCGCCGCGATCGAAGTGCGAGCCGACCGGATTCCAGTCCAACAGCCACGGATCGATCTCCGAAGGCGGACCGAGATCGAGCGGATTGGCGTTCAGGCCGGCCCAGTAGGTGTCGGAGCAGTTGACGCCGAGCTGCGCCATGCCGAGCGGCGGCGGCTGGCAGGTGCCGCACAGGTTGTCGTTGACCGAGGCGTAGCCGTGCTTGACGAAGCTGCGGTCGCTGATCTGGACGAAGCGGCCACCGGCTTCACGGCACAGCAGGAACGCATAGATCGGGTGTTGCGGGTCCATCGCCGCAAACCAGTTGACCGGCACGGTGCCGTTGTTGCAGACGGAGACCAGGCAGGAGAAGCCGTTGCGGCCGTTCGGATAGGTGCCGGTGCGGCCGTTGGCATTCAGGTCGTCGAGTTCGGCCAGCCGGACGCCGAGGCCGGGAATCGTGTTGCCTTGGGCGACCGCGACGGCAGTCACGATGGACGCAGTGAAGAGCGCGCGGAGCATGGGGTGGGCATCATGCCATGCCTCGCCGCCCGCCGGCAGCCCCCGACCGGGGAAGCAGGGGAACGACATTCCGGGTCCGTTCGTAACCTCGATCCCTCCGTCCGCATCCAAGGCGCACCGCTCCGGTTCGCCGCTCGCGATGGAACCACAGACATGAACAAGACCAAGACCGCTCTCGTCTCCGCTGCCGTCGCCGGCATCCTGCTCGGCAGCACCCTCACCCTGACCTCCTGCAAGTCGAGCGACCAGGGCTCGTCCGCTGCGGCGATGGACAAACACGCCTGCAAGAGCATGAACGGCTGCAAGGGCCAAGGCGGCTGCAAGACCGCGGCCAACGAGTGTGCCGGCAAGAACGCCTGCAAGGGCAAGGGTGGCTGCGCGACCGCCAAGCACGCCTGCAAGGGCATGAACGACTGCAAGGCCCAGGGCGGCTGCAAGACCGAGAAGAACGCCTGCAAGGGCATGAATGCCTGCAAGGGCCAGGGCGGCTGCAAGATGCCGAGGAACTGAGCGCCGGCGCCAGTTGGCAACACCGGGACGATGGCGGCTGCGGCCGACCGTCGTCTCGGGTACGTACGGTCCCAACCATGCTGCACGATCTCGTCCGTTCCGACCTGGGCATCGGCCTCGGCCTGCGCTCGGTCCACTACGGCCACATCCTCGCCCGGCGACCGGAGGTCGACTGGTTCGAGATCCTGTCCGAGAACTACATGCACACCGGCGGCCGGCCGTTGCACGTGCTCGACCAGGTCGCGGCCCACTACCCGGTCGTCATGCACGGCGTGTCGATGAACATCGGCAGCGTCGATCCTTTGGACCGCGCCTACCTGCGCGACCTGAAGGCGCTGCAACAACGCTGCGGCGCCCGCTGGATCAGCGATCACATCTGCTGGACCGGCGTGCAGGGCACCAACCTGCACGACCTGCTGCCGCTGCCGTACACCAAGGCCGCCCTGCGCCACCTGATTGCGCGCGTCCGGCAGGTGCAGGATCTGCTCGAACAACCGTTGGTGCTGGAGAACCCGAGCACCTACCTGGAGTTCACCCAGGTCGACATGGACGAACCGACGTTCCTGCAGGAACTGACCGCGGCAACCGGCTGCGGGCTGTTGCTCGACGTCAACAACGTGTTCGTCTGTGCCAGCAATCACGGTTTCGATGCCGCGGACTATCTGCGGCGCGTGCCGTGGGAGCACGTCGTCTACTTCCATCTGGCCGGACACACGGTCTATCCGACGCACCGGCTGGACACCCACGACCAGCCGGTATGTCGCGAAGTCTGGGCGCTGTATGCGCTGGCCTGGCAATTGTCCGGTGGCCGCTCGACCCTGCTGGAGTGGGACGGCAACGTGCCGAGCTTTGCGCGCACCCATCAGGAGGCCAGGAAGGCGCTGCGGCATCGCGCGCGGCGCCCGACCCGCGCGGCGGCGGACGTGACGGTGGCGCCGTGAGCCGCTCGCGGCAGGGAGCCTCGCTGCGGCAACTGCAGCAATGGCTGGCGTTCGTGGTCCAGCACCCCCGCACCGCGGACGTGGCGATCGCGGCGAAATCGGCGGCGGCGGCGTTCGCGCCCGCTGAGGTTCGCACTGGCGCGGTGGTTCGGCCCAATGACCGCATGTCGCCGACCGACCGGCTGCAGGTCTACAACGGTGCCTACCTGGCGCGCCTCTTCGACGTGATGGCCATCGACTTCGGCGGCGTGCGCGAACTCATCGGCGAGAAGGCGTTCCACCGGGTGGTGGCCGGCTATGTGCACGAGTGCCCGAGCCGACACCCCAACCTCAATCAGCTCGGCCAACGGTTTCCGGACTGGCTCGCGCGCCAGCGCCCGGTTCCCGGCGGTGCATTTGCAGTCGAACTCGCACGGCTCGAACTCGCGATCACCCGCGCCTTCGACGCGCCGGCCTTCACCCCGCTGACGACCACCGACCTGCAGACCATCGCCCCCGGGCAGTGGGCCAAGACGCGCCTGACCGTCAATCCGTCGGTGCAACTGCTGGCATTCCGTCATCCGATCGACGCCTGGTTCCAGGCCTGGAAGGACGAACGGCCGCGACCGCCGCGGCGCCGCGGCGCAAGCTGGCTGTGCGTCTATCGCAAGGACTGGCGAGTCTGGCGAGTGCCGCTGTCGGCCGCCGCGTTCGCCGTGTTGGCGGCACTGCAGGCTGGCCACGCGCTCGAGCAGGCGTTGGGTCTGGCGGAAGGCGCCGATCCGGTGGGAACCTGGTTCCAGAATTGGGCCGCCGACGGGCTTTTTTCCGCATTGAGGAAGGGTCGCTGACCGTCACCACCGGTCGAGAACCGACGATGGCATGGGAACTTCCCCGGCGGACCGAGGCCAGATCGACCAGCCCGCGCACCGTCCCTTGCGGTCGGACCGATTGACGACCGCTCCGTCTGGTGCATGCTGCGCGGACGACCGCCCAGGTCATCTCACCAATGATCAGAACCGCAACCATCGGCATCGCAGTTTCGACATTCCTCGCCACCCTCGCCGCCCAGACCCAGGTCACGATCGGCGGGCCTGGCACCAAGGGGCTTCAGGGCGCCTCAGATCCGCCAACGCTCTCCGATGGCAGCAACGCCACGGCGACGCTCACCTACCGGTACGCACCGGCGACCGGCCGCCTCGAGGTCGACGTTGCCAACACCACACCCCAGGTGGTCGGTGAGACCAATCCGGTGATCACCCAGGTCTACTTCAATGTGCCGCAGGGCGCGGTCACCGGCATCGGATTCGTCGCTCAATCGACGACTGGCAGCGTCCAACCCGAGTTCACGGCCGCCATCGATGCCGACTACCTGAATTCGCCGAACGGCAATCACGTCGGCGGTTTCGGACTGTTTCACGTCGCCCTGACGACGAACAATCGCCGCGGCATCGCCAATCCCGCGGCCACGAACTGGGGGGTGCCGACCGCCAATCTGGTCATGGGCACCGCGACCTTCGCGTTCGATGTGACCGGTCCTGGCGCCGCGCAGCTCACCGACGCGGACTTCGCCGCCGCGCCCTCGTGGATCCCGCCGGGCAGCACGGTCGTCACCGCGGCCTGCAAGTTCCAGGCAGGTGGAACGAATGACGGCAGCGGTTTCATCGGTACGCGCAAGGGCTGCGTGCCGGGCCTCTGGCTCGACGGCGCGCCTTGCATCGGCAACACCGTACACCTCGTCGCCGCGAACGAGCCGGGCTGCCACAACTGCCTGACCGCCAGCCTCGATCCGACACCGTTCCCCCTGCCACCGCTCGGCATCACGTTGCCGGCGAGCCCGCCGTACGTCGTGATCCACTCGCAGGACGCCGCCTCGCCGCTGACCTTCGTGCCTCTGTTCATCCCGAACATTCCCGGCCTGGTCGGCCAGCCGGTGGTGATCTTGAACCTGTCTTTCGGACCGGGCACCTCGCCATTCGCGATCAGCGACACTCTCGCGTTCACGATCTGCAACTGAGCGGCTTGGACCTGTCGGGAACAATGCCCGACCTGCATCGACCCGCCCGGCCTCGCACATCAGCGGGGCACTTCCAACCTGGAGCAATCGATGCAGACCTTCCTTCACTCGTTCCTGCCGTTCTTCGCCAGCCTGACCATGCACGCCGCGCCGGTGCCGCCGGCCCAGCCGGTGACTCCGGCCGTGTGCTGCTGCTGCTGCTGCAACTGCGATCCCTGCCCGCCGAACTGCTGCGCTAGCAACTGCGGCGAGAAGCCGGCGACGCCCGCGGCCGGCGGCTGCGGCAGCAAGTGCGGCGGCTGATCCACCTGGCGACCGGTTAGGCTCCTCACGTGACGCAGGCACTCGCTGCCGACGAGTTCGTGCAGGCGCTGAGCACTCACGGCCCCGCGCTGTGGGTGTTGGCATCTGCGTGGGTCGGCCGTTCCGAGGCCGATGATCTGGTGCAGGAGACCGCCCGCGTCGCGTGGCAGCGCCGCGACCAGTTCGTTCCCGGCACGGATGCGCGGGCATGGCTGTCGCAGATTGCCCGCAATCTGGGCGCCAACTGGCGTCGCCGCTTGCGCCCGATCCCGGCGGACGAGACTCCCGAGCCGGCCGCACGGCTCCCGTTGCCCGCGCCGGGCTGGCCGTTCGACGCCGATCGCAGCGAACTGCCGGACGATCTGGCCACTGCCCTGCGCGATCTCCCGGAGATCACCCGCGCCTGCCTGCTGTTGCACGTGACGATGCAGATGACGTTCCCCGAAATCGCGACGATGCTGCAGATCCCCGAGAACACGGCGAAGAGCCATGCGCAACGCGCCCGGATCGCACTGCGGTCGGCGCTCGCCCATCGGCTGCAGCCGACCAAGGTGGCAAGGCCATGAACCGCGACGATCTCGATCGCCGGCTCGACGACGAGTTGCGGGCGGCATTCGCACCGCCGCCAGCCGGCGAGTTTATCCGCCTGGGCACCGCCGTCGTCGCCAACGCCGCACGCCGGCCGCGTTGGCCGTGGCTGCTGGCGGCCGCGGCGGTGCTGATCGTCGGCCTGGTCGCCTGGGCACGCCCCGCGCCGACGCCGGACGGCCGGCAACTCGGCGCGCTGTGGGCAGCGGCGTTCGAACACGCGCGCAGCGCCGGTTTCCGTGGCGGCAGTTGCTGCGGCGGACCGGTCGATCTGGCGGCGTTGTGCGGCGATTGCTGCGGCGCGCCGTTGCGCCTGACCACACCAGCGACCGTCGAACTGCACGGTACCTACACCGGGTTGTCGACGGGTGGCTGCACCGCAGTGCTTGCCGGACATGGTGGGACGGACGTCTGCATCTGCGTCGTACCGGCGACCCGCGACACTCCCGTCGAACTGCCGGCCGGGTCGCGATTGCATCTGGCCCGTCGCGCACTCGGCGAAGTCGTGCTGTATGCGCTGTCGACCTCGCCGCCGGAAGCGACGTTGGCGCAGTTCGCGTTGGCGCCCTGAGTCCACCGTCCCGCTTCGCGACGGTCGCTTCGCCGTTGCTCGCCGCCGGCCGACCGCTGACGTCTGCCTCAGTCGTGACGCCAGGTCTGCAGCACGCGCATGTAGTTGGCGCGTTCGAAGGCCTTCGGATCCGGCGTCCGCGAGATGTCCATGCTGCCGCGCATCTGCGCCAAGGAGTGGTAGCCGTTCTGCTCGAGCCATTCGGCGAGACCGCTTCGCAGTTCGGTCAGGCGGCCGACACCACCCTTCAACAACGCCGCCACCAATTGCACGGCATCGGCGCCGCACATGATTGCCTTGACCGCATCCCGCGCCGTGTGCACGCCGCCGGACACCGCCAGATCGCAATCGAGCTGCGGTGACAGGATCGCCAGCCAGCGCAGCCGCAGCAGCAGTTCGTGCGGGTGCGACAATTCCAGGTGCGGCCGGACCTCCAGCGCCTCGATGTCGAGGTCGGCCTCGAAGAAGCGGTTGAACAGCACCAGCCCGGCAGCGCCGGCCGCCTGCAGCCGCAGCGCGAAATTGGGCAACGACGTGTAGAACGGCGACAGCTTGACGGCGACCGGGATCGTCAGCGCCTGGCGGATGCCGCGCACCAGCGCGAACGCCTCGGCCTCGAGCTCGCCGCTGCTGTCGGCGGTGTCGGTGGCGACGTACCACAGATTGAGCTCCAGCGCATCGGCGCCGGCCTCGGCGATCCGTTTGGCGTAGCCGGTCCAGCCGCCGCTGGTGTAGCCGTTCAGCGACGCGATCACCGGCACCGCGACCGCCTGCTTCACCTGCTGCAGGTGCGCCAGGTACTCCTCGGGGCCGAACACGCAGCCATCCGGGTCCGGGAAATACGACAGCGCCTCGCCGTGCGACTCCGCCGACGCCGCCAGCGCGTGATGATGCGCCAGCGCCTCCTGATCGATCTGTTCCTCGAACAACGACCGCAACACGATCGCCGCGATGCCGGCATCCTCGAGCCGGCGCACGCGATCGATGCTGTCCGCCAGCGGCGAGGCCCCGGCCACGAACGGGTGCGGCAGCGAGAACCCGAGCCACGTCGTCGTCAGATCCATGATCAGCTCCTCGTGCCCTGGTCGGGCGCCGCGGCCTCGGCCGCGCCCGCGGGTGCGGCCGCGACGCTCGGGAAGCGCAACTGCGCGATGTGCTGGTAGACCGCCATCCGTCGCGCCGCCGCCTGCTGGGCGCCGTTGGCGTAGCGCTTGAAGCCGGCCGGATCGATCTTCTCGACCATCTTGAAGCGCGCCTCGTTGCGCATGTACTCCGCGACCGGGATCGAACCACCAGGCGAATCGACCACCAGCGGCGGCTGGCCGAGTCCGGCCTGCTGCGGGTCGTAGCGGAACAACGGCCAGACGCCGGCCTGCACCGCGCGCTTCTGCTGATCGGCGCCGAACACCAGATCGTAGCCGTGGGCGATGCACGGACTGTAGGCGATGATCAGCGACGGCCCGCGATAGGCCTCGGCCTCGCGGAACACCCGCACGGTGTGCGCATCCTGCGCGCCGACCGCGACGCTGGCGACGAACACGTGGCCGTAGTTGACCGCCATCAGCCCGAGGTCCTTCTTGTCGATCGCCTTGCCGCGGGTCGCGAACTTGGCTGCCGCGCCGAGCGGCGTCGCCTTGGACGCCTGGCCACCGGTGTTGGAGTAGACCTCGGTGTCGAGCACCAGCACGTTGACGTCGTGGTGCATCGACAACACATGATCGAGACCACCGTAGCCGATGTCGAACGCCCAGCCGTCGCCGCCGACCAGCCAGATGCTCTTGCGTACCAGGTAGTCCGCCAATTCCGCCAGCTCGAGCGCCTGCGGCCCGTCGACGCCGCCGAGCCGCCGGCGCAGCTCGACGACGCGCGCCCGCTGCGCCTGCAGGAACGCCTCGCTGTGGTCGTCCGTGGCCAACAGCCCGCCGATCAATTCGTCGGCACCGAGCATGCCGCCAAGGCCGTGCAGCAGCCCGCGCGCCCGTTCGGTCAACACCTCGACCGCCAGCCGGATGCCGAGCCCGAATTCGGCATTGTCCTCGAACAGCGAATTCGCCCACGCCGGCCCGCGGCCAAGGGCGTCCACCGCGTATGGCGTCGTCGGCAGATTGCCGCCATAGATCGACGAACAACCGGTCGCGTTGGCGATGATCGCGCGATCGCCGAACAACTGGGTCAACAGCTTCAGGTACGGCGTCTCGCCACAGCCGGCGCAGGCGCCCGAATACTCGAACAACGGCTGCAGCAACTGGCTGCCGCGGACATCGAGCTTTTGGATCGACGCGCGGTCGATCTCGGGCAACGCCAGGAAGAACTCGTAGCGCGCGCGTTCACGCTCGCGGACCTCCCGCACCGGCGTCATGTCGATCGCCTTGTGGCGCGGATTGCCTTTGTCCTTCGCCGGGCAGACCTGCACGCACAGACCGCAGCCGGTGCAATCGTCGGGCGCCACCTGGATCGTGTAGCGCTGGCCGGGGAACTCCTTGCCGCGCCACTCGTGCGCCGGGAAGCCGTCGGGCGCGGCGATCGCCGGATCCCAGACCTTGGCGCGGATCGCCGCGTGCGGGCACATCAGTGCGCACTTGTTGCATTGGATGCAGATCGCGGAATCCCAGACCGGGATCGCCGCCGCAATGCCGCGCTTCTCCCACCGCGCCGTGTCGGTCGGCCAGGTGCCGTCCGGCGGGAACGCGCTGACCGGCAGTTCATCGCCCTTGCCGGCCAGCAGCACTGCCGTCACGCGCTGGACGAAGTCGGGCGCCGCCGCTGCCACGGTCGGCGGCCGTCGCCGCGTCGCGGTCGCCACCGCCGGCACCGGCACCTCGTGCAGGTGCGCCAGCGCCGCATCGACCGCGGCGAAGTTGCGGCGGACGATCTCGTCGCCCTTCTTGTCGTAGCTCTTCCTGATCGAGTCCTTGATCTTGCCGATCGCCTGCTCGCGCGGCAGCACCTCGGCCAGCGCGAAGAAGCACACCTGCATGATCGTGTTGATGCGACCGCCGACGCCGGCCGCCTTGGCCACCGCCTCGGCATCGATCGCGAACACCCGCAGTCGCAGATCGAGGATCTGCTGTTGCACTTCGGCCGGCAGTTCGTCCCAGACCCGCTCGCGCGCGCAAGGCGCCGCCAGCAGCAGCGTCGCGCCTGGCGCCGCGTAGCCGAGCACGTCGTAGCGATCGAGGAACCCGAACTGATGGCAGGCGACGAAGCCGGCTTTGCGGATCAGGTACGGCGCCTCGAACACCTGCGGTGAAAAGCGCAGGTGCGAGATGGTGATCGCGCCCGACTTCTTGCTGTCGTAGACGAAGTAGCCCTGCGCGTGGTGGTCGGTGTACTCACCGATGATCTTGATCGAGCTCTTGTTGGCACCCACCGTGCCGTCGGCGCCGAGCCCGAAGAACACCGCCTCGATCGCACCCGGCAGCGGCAGGTCGAGTTCCCGTTCCCACAGCAGCGAACTGCCACTGACGTCGTCGACGATGCCGATCGTGAACGACATCCGCGGTGCTGGCCGCGTCAGTTCGGCGAACACCGCCAGTGCCATCGCCGGAGTGAACTCCTTGCCCGACAGCCCGTAGCGACCGCCGATCACCAGCGGCGGCACGGCCTGCCGCGCGCGTCCTGCTTGTTCGGCCTGACGCAGCGCCGCGATGACGTCCAGGCACAGCGGCTCCGCCGGCGCACCGGGCTCCTTGGTGCGATCGAGCACGGCGATCGCACGCACCGTCGCCGGCAGCGCCGCCAGCAGCCGCGCCGCCGCGAACGGCCGGAACAGCCGCACCTGCAGCAGGCCGACCGCTTCGCCGCGCGCACTGAGATGTTCGACCGCGCGCCGGACGGTCGCCGTCGCCGAGCCCATCACGACGATCACCCGTTCGGCAGCCGGGTGGCCGTGGTACTCGAACGGCAGGTAACGGCGGCCGGTCCGCGCCGCGAAGCGCTCGCAGGCGGCGTCGACCGCCCGTTCGCAATCGGCGTAGAACGGCGTACACGCCTCGCGCGCCTGGAAGAAGGCGTCGGGATTCTGCGCGGTGCCGCGCAACACCGGCCGGTCCGGCGTCAGCGCATGGCGGCGGCACGCCGCGATCGCGTCGACGTCGATCAGCGCGCGCAGGTCGTCGTCGTCGAGCGCCTGGATCGTCGCCACCTCGTGCGAGGTGCGGAACCCGTCGAAGAAGTGCACGAACGGCACGCGGCAATGCAGCGTCGCCATGTGCGCGATGCAGGCCAGGTCCTGCGCTTCCTGCACCGACGCCGAACACAGCATCGCGAAGCCGGTCTGCCGCACCGCCATCACGTCGCTGTGATCGCCGAAGATCGACAGCGCGTGGGTCGCGACCGTCCGCGCCGCCACGTGCATGACGAACGGCAGCAGTTCGCCGGCGATCTTGTACATCGTCGGGATCATCAGCAAGAGACCCTGCGAGGCGGTGAAGGTCACCGCCAGCGCACCGGCCTGCAACGCGCCATGCACGGCGCCGGCAGCGCCGCCTTCGGACTGCATCTC
This sequence comes from Planctomycetota bacterium, assembly GCA_016713175.1. Lineage (GTDB taxonomy): Bacteria > Planctomycetota > UBA1135 > UBA1135 > UBA2386 > JADJPQ01. The sequence continues at coordinate 390,981 of JADJPQ010000001.1, read as the reverse complement.
GACGATCGTCGGCACGGTGCCGAACACGTTCGGCCGGTCGCGCGCGGCCCATTCGTCGGCCAGTTCGCCCATCGGCGAGGATGGGGTGATCGGGTAGATCGCGGCGACCTCGCTGAGTCGGTACGCCACCGAGCCAGCGGCTTCGTTGCCATCGATCGTCGTCGTGCGTGCGGTGACCATCGCTTCGTGCGCGGACGGCGCCGATCGGCGGCCGTTCGCAGTGTCGATGGTGTCTGCCTTCGGACCCAAGACCTACGGGGCATCCGGCCCAGGCGAGGCGGGCCAAGGGCGCAGAGGACCCACCGGTCAGGTCCTGAGGCGGAGACCGTTGGAGAGCACATAGCCCAAAGGATTCGCGTTGACGTCCCGGGCAAGAACCTGCACGTAGAACCCGAATCCAATCACGCCGGGGATCGGCAGGGTGATCTCGGCACCACTACTGGTTCGTTGCATGGACATGAGGCCGTCGCTGCTGGTCAACACGAAGCATCCCGGCATTCCCGCGGCCGTCAGCTCCATCGGCAGCGAGAACGGTCCCCAGAAGCGATCATCCCAACCGATTGCCAGCGCCACCAGCCCGGTCGCCGGCACCCCGCTCGCGAGCAGCCGGAAGGGCAGCCCAGGAAGCGGTGGCAGCCCGGCCGCGGACGTCAAGGACGGCACGATGCCGCCAGAACCCGGGCAGCCTGTGCCAAAGGTCCGATAGGCGCCGGGCTCCAGCTCATAGACGTCCACGTGATCCCTGCCGGCAATGATCAGGCGAGTGCGGCCCGCGACGACACCACCGAGTGCGATGCGATTGCCGAAGTAGCCAGTACCCATCGGATCCTGGATCCGGACCAGGAGTTGGCCATCGCTGCCGGAACGAACGTCGACATAGCCGCCCGGGCCCGTCGACAAGAGCTGCGGCGCCGAGATCGCGACGTCAGGGGTTCCGTCGCCGTTGACATCCCCGAGACCGACAACGGTCGAACCGAAGTAGTCCCCCGCACCACTCCCGGTCACCGTCCAGAGAGTCGTGCCATTCCCGCCTCGATGGGCGGACACGTAGCCGGGCAGCGACGGCAGTTCGTGCTGGTCAGCTCCGACCAGGAAGTCCGGAACACTGTCACCATCGACCGAGCCAATGCCACAGACCGAGGTTCCGAAGTGATCACGGACCCGCGTTCCCGTCAGGGTCAGTGGCCCGTTGCCACCTCCCGAATAGAACAGCACCGCACGCCCCGACCCCGGGACCGAGTGTTCGTTGGCGCCGACCAGGATCTCGTCGAGGCCGTCGCCGTCCACGTCGCCGATGCCGCCGGAAGGTGAGCCGAAGTACGTGCAGGTCCGCGTGTCGGCGATTGCCGTTTGGAGGTCGAGACCCGTGGCACCAGAGACGACCCGGACGTGACCGACTTCGCTGCAATAGCCACTGGCGCCGATCGCCAGATCGAGAACACGGTCGCCGTCACGGTCGCCGGCAACCGCCAACGAGGAGCCCAGCAGTTCGCCGTCTCGCGTTCCCGACAAGGTCCAGGTGGGCGGCAACGAGCCCCACAGCGGCAGATTGCTCCAGGCTCGGACGCGGCCCCGATTCGTGCCGCCAAGGGACTCGTCGCCGGGCTCGGCCAGGATCAGGTCGTCGCGACCATCCCGATCGATGTCCGTGAACAGGATCCCGGGTGCATAGTCCTGGTATGCTATTGCCGTGCTGAACAGTTGGGTCGCCAGCGATGCACCGCTGAAGATCCGCAACATGTTGCTGTTGGTGCCCCAGACGACCATCGCCACGTCGGGCGTGCCATCGCCATCGAAGTTGCAGGTCGTGAACGACTGGTACCCTCCTGTCGCCGTGTACGGATAGCGTCGGACAAGCTGCTGGGCCGCCAGGTTACTGACGGCCAGGCCAACTGCTGCGGGCAGCAGGGCAAGACGGAACAACGTGGTTCGGGGATCCATGGAACGCCTCGGCTCGCGGTTCATTGGCCTCGGCACCAAAGTGGTGTCGAACGCCAACTGTTCGAGCGCGAGGCGCGGGCAGCGGTATCATCCGCACCTGACCGATGGCTTCTGAACCGATCCGCGACCTGCCCGGGAGCCAGACCGGCCTCCCGGAAGCGCTCGAGAACGCCGTCGTGGCAGCCGCCGAGAGAGCCGACGATGAGCAGGATGAAGTCGTGGTGCCTGACCGAGGCCGAGAAGTGGCGATGAAAGACCAGCAAGAACCCCACCCGGCGGGAGACCTGCCCGACGACCTCGAGGCCGATCTCGTCGAAGTCAGCGAGCTGCCACTTGACCGCCAGGACGACGCCATCGCCGCACTGTGCCATCAGCACCCGCAGCACGCCGCTGCGCTCTGGCGCGCGATCGCCACGCTGAGGCGCCCCAGCGACACCGCGGCAACTCCACCCTCACCGGCAGCGTTCCTCGGCCGCCTCGAACAGGTCGGCCCCTACAAGATCACCGGCCGGCTCGGCCACGGCGGAGCCGGCATGGTGTTCGCCGCCGAACATACCGCCATCGGCCGCCGCGTCGCGCTGAAGACGATCCGTCACGACTACCTCGACGACGAACAGGCACACCAGCGTTTCCGTCGCGAGATGCTCGCGCTGACCCGGCTCGAACACCCACACATCTGCCGCGTCTACGAAGTCGGCGACGACCAGGGCCTGCCGTTCATGGCCATGCAGCGGATCGACGGCGAGGACCTCGGCCGCCGCATCGCCCAGGCCGGCAAGAACGGCCATCGAGGTTGTGTGCCGCTGCCGGCGGCGACTACCCACGAACCGTGCCCGGCAACCGGCTTGCCGATCGATATCGCGGCCGTGGTCACGTTTTTTGCCAAGATCGCCCGCGCGGTGCACGCCGCCCATGACGCCGGTCTGATCCATCGCGACCTCAAACCCGGCAACATCATGGTGACACCGGAGGGCGAACCGGTCGTCCTCGACTTCGGCCTCGCCCGACCGATCGAACGCGGCGACACGCGGCTCAGCCATTCCGGCGATCTGCTCGGCACGGTCGAGTACATGGCCCCCGAACAGGCCCGCGGCGACACCCATGCCGTCGACCACCGCACCGACATCTGGGCGATCGGCGTGTCGCTGTACGAAGCCCTGTGCCTCGAACTACCGTTCACCGGCAACCGGCAGGAAGTGCTGGAACGGATCCAGGCCACCGAGCCGCCGCCCCTGTCACGGCGTAGTTCCGCGCTGCCGCGGGACCTGGCCGTCGTGGTCGCCAAGGCCATCGCCAAGGAACCGGAACGCCGCTACCAATCCGCCGCGGAACTCGCCGACGACCTCGATCGCGTGCGCCGCTTGCAACCGATCCTGGCTCGACCGATCGGTTGGGTCGGACGCCTGCAGCGCTGGGTGCGGCGGAACCCGGTGGCCGCCGCGCTGATCGTCACGTTCGCCATGGGCCTGTCCGCGTTCTCGTGGCAGTACGTGCGCGCCGAGCGCAGCGTCGCCGATCTCGCGAAGCAGACCGACGCGGCCGAGCACTTCGAGGAATCGGGCAAGAACCTGTATGCCGATCTGGTCCGCGCCAGAGCCGCGGCGCAACGGAACTCGTCGGCGAAACTGGCGGACGCGCTGGCGCTCGCCGCCCAAGGCACCCAGGCCAAGGAAGCGGGCAATCTGGCGGCCGCGGCCATGCTCTTGGACCAGGCGATTCCTGCGATGCGCCAAGCCGAGGCGTTGCCGTGGCAACTCGCCGGAGTGCTGCGGGCACGGGCCGAGATCGCTGGTGACCTCGACGATGTCGCCACCGCCGAACGGCTCTACCAGCAGGCACGGGACCTGCTGGCGATCTATCACGGCGACGACGACGAGGAGACGCTGGGCGTCGAACACGACCTGCTGCGCCTCAGGCTGGAACAGGGACGGCGCGGCGCCGAGACCGCGTTCCGCGCCTTCCTGAAGCGAGCCGGGAAGAAGCTGGGGGACAACCACCGGATCCTGCTCGCGGGCAAGCACAACCTGGCCGTGCATCTGCGCAGCAACGGCGAATCCGAGGAAGCGGTGGAACTGGCACGGGAAGCGCTGGCGGCGCGGCTGGCCGGCGACAGCCCGTTGTTGGAGACACTCACCGTGAAGAACACGCTCGGCGCCGCGCTGCTCGACCTGCAGCAGGTCGAGGAAGCCCGACAACTCTTCGCCGACGTCGTCGCCGGTCGAACGCGCGAACTCGGCAGCGACAACCCGCTGACCCTCAACGCCGCGAACTCGCTCGCTGCCGCCTGGGTGCGCCTAGGCCAGCCAGCCAAGGCAGAGGAAGTCGCCCGACCGTTGCTGGACGCCTACGTGTCACGCGCGGACAATGCCGGTGAACGGCATCTGCTGCGCAACACGCTCGCCTTGGCACTGGCAAGGCAGCGGCGCTTCGAGGAGGCCGACGTCGAGTTCGCCGGGTTGCGGCGAGCCCTATCAGCCGAACAACCGCAGGATCACGCGCTTCTTGCAGCAGCGTGCACCAACCACGGCGACGTTCTGAGCGAACTCGCCCGCTACCCTGACGCCGAGTCGGCGCTGCTGCAGGCTCACGAACTGCGCACGGAGCACCGTCTGGCCGGCGTCGACCAGTGCCGTGCCTCCCTCGCCAGACTCTACGACCGTTGGCAGAAACCGGAGGAAGCGGCGAAGTGGCACCCAAAATGAGCTTGTGCATGAATCGATTCCGGTGCGAACGCGCCCGCCAATCGCATCGCTAGAATCCTGGCATGGATCGCGCCAGCAACCCGCCCGACGACCGCGAGGCGTTGCGGACGACGCAGTTCCTGGTCGGCCGCGCCCGCGCCGGCGACCAGGACGCGTTTGCGACCCTGCACCGCCTGCACGATGGTCCGGTGCGCGCCAGCATCGCCCGCCGCATGGGTTGCCACTTGCGCGATCTGCAGGACGTCGACGACATCCTGCAGGACACGTTTCTCGCGGCGTGGATGCTGATCGACCAGGACGGCTTCCGCGACTTCCAGACCGTGGGCGGCTTCCGCAACCTGCTGGTCAAGATCGCCCTGCAGAAGCTACAGGATGCCGGCCGGCGCGGTCGGGCGCAGCGACGCGCGCGGCACCGGACCGAGGCGTTGCCCGATGGCGAACTGCCGGTCGCCAGCCGGCAGCCGCGGCCCAGTGAAGATGCGCGCGCCCGCGAGTTGGCCGAGCTGCGCGAAATCGCGTTGCTGCGGCTGACCGAACAGGACCGCTGGGTGCTCGACGCGCGCCAGAACCTCGGCATGAACTGGACGGAGATCGCAGCGGAGATCGGCGGCAGGCCCGCGAACGCCAAGCTGCGCTATTTCCGCGCGCGCGATCGCTGGAACGACATCGTCAAGGGCAGGCTCGGCGAGGCAGCGTCCGGGGATCAGTAACCGACCTCGAGCCGCAGACCGGCCGTGGCGGCGACTCCCGCCGGATTCGCGGTGGGATCGTGGACGAAGGCTTGCGCGAAGAACCGCAGACCCGCGAACGCCGCCGACGCCGGAACCGGCATCGCGAATCCCACGGTCGTGGCAGTGCCGTTGTTGGCAAGACGGTCGAAGCGCATGTCTTGCAGCAACACGCAGCCCGGCATCCCCCATGGCGTCAGGTCGAGCGGCAGCTGCCTCCCGTTCCACGTCGTGTCGCTGAAGCCGAGCAGCAGGCCGACCAGTGTCCATGGCGGCAGGTTGCCGGCCTCGAGTTCGAACGAAGTCGTGCCGATGGTCGGCAGACCGATGCCGCGCAGCGTTGGCAGACCCTGGCGACCCGGGCATCCGGTGCCGTAGTTGCTGACCGCTGCGGTCGGGCCGACCGTGATCGGCGCCGCGCGCGTGTTGTCGGTCTCCGAGATCTCGGCCACCACGTTCGCGGCATCGGCGAAGGCGACGAGGTTCCATGCGCCGCTGCCCGCAGACGGCATGGTCACCGGGAGCCCGACGATCGGATGCGTTGCCCCCATCGCCAGGGCCGGAACCGGGACCGTCGCCAACGGCAGACCCTGCGGTTGCGTGGTCGACGACAGGAACAGGGCGACCGTGGTCGGCACGTTGCCGACCGTGCCTCCGGTGTTGCGCACGGTGAGATCCACCAGCAGCGTCGCTCCTTGCCGCCATGGCGTGGTCGGGACCGCCAGCGACGAGACCACGTAGTTCGGCCCCCCTTCGACGACGATCTCGCGGGTCCCGTAGTTGTCGCTGTAGTCCAGTTCACCAATGGCCCAACCCGCGGAACGCATCCGATTCGCGAAGTAGCCGACGTGGTAGATACCGGGCGAAGTGGTGGCCGGGATCCGGATCGTGATGTCCGGGTTCAGCGGCTGCGGATAGCCGGAGTAGGTGAAGCCGTTCTGCATCGACCACGGCGGGTTGATGAACCGGTTGAACAGCGGCGTCACGCTTGCCGAAGGCGCCGCCGTCGTCGACCGCAGGTAGATGCCATCCTGCCAGCCGATGTTGCCCCACGGCGTCGGCCCACCGGCGTTGATCACGTCGCAGGAAACGACGACGGTCTGGCCGGCCCGGACCGTCGAGAGGCTCGTACGCACGTAGCGCACCCGCAGGTCCGGAGCCTGGGCGCTGGCCACCCCGGCCGGCAGCAGGGCCAACAGCAGAAGGGGCAGGGACGTGGAATGGCAGAGCAGCTGCGAGGAGCCGGGGAGGTTCATGGTTGGATCGGGTGGGGTTCCGAGAAGGTGCGGTCGGCGGCTCGGGCTCCTGCCCGGCGCTCCCGCGACCAGGTGAGCGCTCGATCCAGGCGGTGGTATCAACGCATCGGGAAGTCCGCGCTCACGCCTGCGATGGCGCCACCCTGACACCGGAGGCCCCACAGCGGAAAATGGCCCGGCCTCGTGACTAGCGGCGCCTACACTTGTAGTCTTGGCCGTGACGACACTTGTCGTCAACACCATGACCACCCCAGACGAACCGCTGACCGCGACCCAGCTCGAGGTCCTGCAAGCCGTACAACAACTCGGCCCGGCCGGTGGCACCGCCGCCGAGGTCTGGCAGGCGATCATCAGGCACAAAGACCTCGCCCGCACCACCGTGCTGACGTGGCTGCAGCGGCTCGAGAAGAAGGGTTGGCTGCGGCGGCGCGACGATCGCGATGGGGTCCGCTACTTCGCGGTCTGCAGCCGCGCCGAGGCCGAGCAACGGCTGGCGCGCCGCTTCGTCGCCGACTACTTCGCCGGGTCGACGCCGGCGATGGTCAAGTCGCTGCTCGGTGACGGCCGGATCGATCGCGACGATCTGCGCCGCCTGAAGGAGATCCTCGCGGCGGCGGAGAAGCGATGAACACGCTCATTGCCTGGCTCGTTGCCGATCCGTGGTTGCAGGTGCTGCTGCAGATCGTGCTGCTGGTCAGCGTGTTCGCGGCGGCAGCCCTGGCCCTGGTGCGATTCGATCGTGGCCCATCGGCCCGACGCCACGCGCTGGCACTCGTTGGCCTTGGCGCCATCGCGCTGACGCCGGTGCTGGTGCCGCTCGCGCGCATGGCTGGCACCGGCGTCGCACTGTTCGGACGACCGGACGCCGCGGCGACCCCGAGCGAGCCGATTCGCGGCCCTGCCGCCGAACGCGACGACCCAGGCACCCCGGTCCCGACCATCAACCAGAGCGAACAGACCGAAGGCGGCGCCGCGCTCGTCGCTGGCCGCGCACCGTTGGCGCCGCCGGCCCTCGAGTTCGCCGGGCCGCCGTTCGGCGCCTGGATCGCGCTGGCCTGGTTGCTGGCAGCTTCGACGTGGACGCTGCGGCGCTTCGCCTTCGCTCGCCGGGTGCAACGGCAAGTCGCGCAGTTGCCGCTGGCCGATCAGGAACTGCAGGCCGCCGCGACGACGATCGCGCAGTCCCTCGGCCTGGCCGCGGCGCCACCGATCCATCTCGCCGACCACGCCTGTCCTGCAACCATCGGCTGCCGTCGCCCGCGTCTGTTGCTGCCGACCGACGTCGTCACGGCGTTCGCGCCGGCATCGACGCACGCGATCCTGCGTCACGAACTGGCGCACATCGCCCTCGGCCACCATCGCCAGGCAACTCTGCAAGCGCTGCTGCTGGCGTGGTTCGGCTGGCATCCGTTCGTCCGGCGCTTGAGCCACACGCTCGACCGGTTGCACGAGGACCTTGCCGACAATGCCGTGGTCACGCCCGGATCCGCCACCGAAGCCCTGACGTTTGCGAAGACGCTGCTGGCGCTGGCCGAACGCGTCACGACGCCGCGACCGGCCACCACCCTCTCCATCCTCGGCGGCTCGCCGTTCCGCCGCCGCATCGAACGCCTGCTCGACGGCACCACCGAAGCCATGATCCACATCGATACCAAGGGGCGCCTGTTCGCCGCCGCCGCGACCGCCGCGGCGCTGCTGTTGCCGTTCTCGTTGCAGTTGTTGCCCGCGCAGGCGGCACCAGACCCGGCGGCGGATCCGCGCTCCGCCGCCACGTGGGTTCCGCTGCTGCCGGGTCACCGGCTGACCTGGCGGGTGACCGACAAGAACGGCGGCCCCGACTACGAGAGGGAGTCGGTCGTCTGGGGCGAAGTGCCGCTCGACGACAAACGCTCCTGCGTGCAGGTGTTCGAGGCGACGACGGTCAGCGGACTCGCGGAGGTGTCGTACTGGCTAGCCGACGTCACCGGTCTGTGGAAGTTCGCCAATACCTACATCGGCATGCGTGGCGTCAACCCCAACGGCCCGCAGCGGCTGATTCCGGGACCGATCGGCAGCGAGACGCGCTGGGAATGGGACGAGTTCCTGCCCTATCAGACGAGCACACTGGACGGCCAGCAGCCGAAGGTCCACCACGAACCGAAGGTCCACCACGTCGGCGAACTGCTCGCGATGAGCGAGAACGTCACGGTGCCCGCAGGCACGTTCGTGGCCATGCACATCCGCACCACGACGACCGGTAGCTACGAGAGCGTGATCGACCAGTGGTTCGCGCCCGGAGTCGGCCTGGTCAGGAGAGTGAGCAGCGGACCCGCGCAGCAACAGCTCACCGAGGAGCTGCTGCGCTACACCATCGGCACGCCCCCCGCGACCGACCACACCACGGCGCTGAAGAACGCCCTGGGCATCCAGCGCAGTGAACCGATGCAATGGCTGGCGCTCGAAGCCGCCGGACTCCACCTGCGCGGCCGCTTCGCCGTCGTGCGTCCCCGCGCCGGCACGCCCTCGTGCTGGTTCGGGACCGATCGCGCCCAGGCCATCGGCGCCGATGACCTGCCAGGCTGGCAACAGATCTGGGCGGCGTTTGCGGCGGGCGAGCCGAAGTTCACGATCGCGGTGCCGGAGAACCGCCGCGCGCTGCACTTCAGCGCCGAGGCTCCGGCCCTGGCCTTGGCGATGCTCGCAGCGCAGGTCGAGTGTGCCCGCCGCAACCTGCGGATCGTCCGCTCCGCCAATGCGGAGACGACGTCCGGCGGGCGCGATGCCAAGATCACGGCGACCCATACGGTGGTCGCCAAAGACCTCGGCGACGTCGACCGCGAACTCGCTGTCGGAATCGAACTGAAAGCCGGCCAGTTGACCGCGGTGAAGATCACCAGCGACGTGCCGGCGCCCGCCGAACAGGATGTCCCGCCGCAGCAAGCCGGTCCGCAGCCCGGACAGATCCGCGATCGCTGACCCGGCACGCCTTGCCGTTCCCCGGCATACTCTGGTGCGCACGGCCGCCATCGCTTGCAAGCTGGCGCCCGCCCAGCCGCCGCACGGCGGACGCTGAGCCGCTTCGCACCGCGTCGGTCACCGGGCATGCTGCTGCCATGTCCGGACTCGGCACGACCGGCGGCATCTACCCGCTGGCCCCGCATCATCTCGACGATCTGCAGCGCATCGCCGCCGACGCGCGCATCGCGGCGACGACGCGACTGCCGCATCCGTACCCGCCGGGGGGCGCCCGGCAGTTCTTCGCGCGTCTCGAACGAGGCCGCACGGCCGGCACGATGCAGGTGTTCGCGATCGAGGACCGGCGACGACTCGTCGGCGTCTGCGGCCTGCATGACATCACCGCGGGCCACGCCGAACTCGGCTTCTTCGTCGACCCAGCCCATCACGGCAAGGGCCACGCGACGTTCGCGGTTGGCCTGGTGCTCGCGTACGCGTTCGACAACCTGCGGCTCACGGCGGTCTGGGCCGACGTCCTGGCCACCAACGCGGCCTCGTTGCGCGTGCTCGACAAACACGGTTTCGTCCGCGGCGATGAACGTCCGCACGATCACGAGCGCTGGCCGCGCGACGTGCCGCTGATCCGCCACACGTTGACGTCCGCGCAATGGCGGGAGCATCGCGATGGGCCGGCGCTCGTGGCACTGCATCCGGCGTTGCGCACGATCCTGGCCGCCGAACTGGCCGCCGGCAACGCGATCCGCGACGTCGGCCGTGACTTCCCGAAGCCCGGTAGTGTGCTGGTGCGCTTGCAGCAGCCGTTCCGCGCCTTGCCATCGCCGTTGCCCGACGGGGTCACGTTCACCGCGGTCAACGACCCGCATTGGTGGATGGGCGAACTGTCGGCTGGCACACCGCCGCATCTGCTGGTGCACTGACGCAATCCCGGCTAGCGACCCTGCAGTGCCGCCGTCGCCGCCGCGCGAACTTCCGGGTCGGCGTCGCCACCGGCGACCCGTTGCAGCAGTTGCGCCACCTGGGGCACATGAGCCTGACCCGCCAGCACCTGCACCGCCGTCAGACGAACGCGCGGATCGGCATCGTCGGCCAGCACCTGCGCGACACGCGGCAACGCCGCTGGTTCGGTCCGTTCGGCCAGGATCTCGACCGCGCGCGCCCGCACCATCGGTTCGCCATCGGCCGCGCCGGCCAGCAACAGCGCCAGCGCCACGTCGCCGGTCAGCGAACGCACGGCCGACACCGCTGCGGTGCGCACCATCGGATCGTCGCTGTGCTGATGCCGCAGCGCCGCCGCCAGACCCTCGGGCCTACCGGCATTGCCGACGGCCTCGAGCCAGTTTGCCAGCGCGCCGTGACGCACCGCATGCGCTTCCATGCCGAGCAGCTGCGCGAATGCCGCCGGGCGCGCATCATCCGCCACCCGACCTGCCATGGTGCCCAGCGCCAGCACACCCGCGGCGACACCCGCATCGAACGGCTGGTCCGCCGCCAGCGAGGCCGCGAAACGCTGCACCACGTCGAGCGCCGGCTCGCGCACCTGGACCATCGCCCAGGCCGCCGATTGCCGCAGTTCGACCGGTCGCGCGGCATCACCGAACACCGAAGCCAGGAACGCCTGCGCCGACGGCAACTCGGTGCCACCGATGGCGGACAGCAACAGGCCGGCGACGTCGTTCGACAGCGTCGGCAAGACCTGCATCGCGCGCGCCAGCGCATCGGGTTGCAGCTTCAACAACCAGGTCAGATCGAGCTTCTTGCCGTAGCCCTCGGGCGAACTCACGGACCCGGCGGCGACCATCGCGGCGAGTTCGGCGCACAGCTGATCGACGCTGACGCCGGACAACCGTTGACGGTAGCGATCGGCCTCGGCATCGCTCTGGCCGCCGCGTTCCTGATTGCCACAGACCGGCTCCCACGCGGCGTCCCAGGACACCGACTCGAGTGCGGTCGCCCAGTCGACCTCCCGCAGCCGCCATTCCGCTGCCAGCGTCGAGGTCGTCGTCATCGCGACCTCGTCGAGAGCGACCTTGACGGTCTCCTGCCAACGCGCCCGTTCGAGCCAGCCGATGCTGGGATTCAGGTGCGCCTCGCCGCGACCAGTGACGGTCGCGGTCGCGTGCGCATCATTGACCAGATAGCCGCTCGTGTCCTTCCTCAGATGACCACCGGTGATCGCGCCATCGGTGACGAACGGTTCGGTCCAGCGATAGCTGCCGGCCGCGGTACCGACGATGTCCTCCTCACGGGTCGTCCACTGCTGCTCGGCGGCGGCGACGAACCGGTGCGCGGACCACAGGCCGCGGATCCAGTTGCGATACTCGGGCGACGTCGCCGCCGCGAACCGGTACCCGAGCGTCTGCCCGTCATCGCGCAGCCAGACCTCGGTCGGCGCGGCCAACGCCTGCGCCAACGGGTCGCCGCTGCGGAGCGGGAACTCGTTGCTGCCCTGCCGGGTCGTGCCTTCGACCTGATCGAAGCTCACCTGCACGATCAGTTCGCCGGTGCGCCGCGCCAGCACCGTCACCTGCATGCCGCCGTGGACCTGCATCATCACGTCGGTGCTGCCCGCCGCCTGCTGGCTTCGCAACGCCAGCGTCGTCGTTGCGGTGAACGCATGACGCAGCACCTGGCCGACCGGCGCGCTGTAGAAACCGCGACGTTCCTCGGTCGCTGCAACACGTTCGTCGCCTCCGGTCGCGGTCGGTGACGCCGGGCATTCGCCGCGTTGCGTATTGGCTGTCATCAAGGTGCCCGCGGGCAACACCGGGGCACTCGCCATCCGGGTCAGCAACCAACCGGCGGCCAGCAGACAGCAGCCGGCAATGGCAAGAATGCGAATCGAGAGCGGTCGTGGACGGGCGTTCATGGTCGGATCCTCGGTCGGGTGGTTTCAGGTCGAAAACCGATGCGGCCCCGACGCGCCCTCGCGCGCCGGGTGCGCCGGCCGTCTCACACCAGCGTGCGGCTGCCGGAGACCGAGCCGAACGTCAGGTTCCAGATCGGCAGCGACCACGAACCGATGCACAGATCACCGAACAGGCTCAACAAGAACCGCACGGCGGTCATGCTGTAGGTGAACGAACCCGAGAGTCCGCCCACCAAGCGCGCGTTGAACGTCAGGTTCATCGTGGTGTCGAGCAGCCGCAGGTCGGCCTGGATGCCGGCGAGCTGGATGCAGCCCACACCGAGACTGGCGCTGGCGCGACCGAACGCACGACCGCGACCTGTGCCACTCAGCGTCGCGCTGAGGTCGACCGGGCGCAGCGTCGCCGACATGTTCAACGACGCGTCGGCGCCCGCCTGGACGCGCACGGTGATCGGAATCACCGTGACCCAATGCACCCGTTCGACCGACAGGAACGTCGGGATGTTGAAGTTCTGGTTGCGCGTGATGGTGATGTCGGCCGAGCCGGAGAAGGTCGGCGCGAACATCGTCTGGCTGCCGAGTCGGACCGTGTAGCCGGCGTTGTAGCGACCGCCGAGCACGAAGGTGTTCCGGTCGATCTGGTTGCCGACCGTCGCCCACGAACCATTGCGGACCTGGGCGAAACCGCTGACGAACGCGGCATCGCGCGTGGTGCCCCAGATGCTGACGCGGCCGAGCGCACTGCCTTCGGCGCGGTACTGCCGAGCGAGTTGCGTTGCCGAAATCGTCGCGACGCGGCTCTCGACGCGACCGTTCATCGCCACATTGACGCCGGCCTCGCTGTTGCCGACGTTGCGGGTGAAGGAGCCGACGCGGGCGGCGATGGTCGGGGTGACCAGGTTCTGTGCGAGGGTCAGGCCGGTCAGGGTCAGGGTGGCGGACAGGAGCTTCAGGGTCTGCAGCGCGTTCATGTTACTCGTTTCCTTGCTTGAGGTTGCGGCGGGCGAAGTGGCACGCCGACGAGCAACCGATGTCCGTCACCGCGTCGCTGTGACGGCGAAGTTCGAGAAAACCGCGCAGGCCGATCCAGGAAGCGACGCCGGCAGGTCAGGTGTTCGGTCGCCGACCGGAAGTCGTTCGCGCCACACGACCCTTCCCGCATCGCCCCCGCCGCGGTTTCCTTGGCGGCGAGTGAGCCCCTCCGCACACGACCCTGACGGCACGCTGGCCGACGCCGGCATCGTCAACGATCTGCTGGCGGCGATCCTCGCCGATCAAGCGGCGGGCCATATGGGCACGCTGGCCGACTACCAGGCGCGGTTTGCGGGCCACGACGCGACGGTTGCCCGCGAATTCGCGGCGTTGCTGGGCGACGATCCGGCGGCAGCGCTGCCGACGATCCCGCAGGTCGAGATCGAAGCGCTGATCGGCCGCGGCGGCCAGGGCGCCGTCTATCGCGGTCGCCAGACCTGGATCGATCGCGTGGTCGCCGTGAAGGTGCTGACGCCGACGTTCGTGCATCCCCAGTTCACCGAACGGTTCCGCCGCGAAGCGCGCACGCTGGCGAGCCTGACGCACCCGCACATCGTCGCCTGCCATCAGGCCGGCATCACCGAGGGCGGTCTGTGCTTTCTGGTGATGGAGCTCGTCGACGGCCCCGATCTGCGCCGCCACATCGCCTCCCATGGACCGTTGCCGCCACCGCAAGCGCTGCAGTTGACCCGCAGTCTCATCGCGGCACTCGCCCACGCCCAGGGCCACGGCATCGTCCATCGCGACGTCAAGCCAGAGAACGTGTTGCTGGCGCCGCGCGCCGACGCCGCTGCTGGCGAACTGCCGTTCGTCGCCAAGCTCGCCGACCTCGGACTGGCGCGGCCGATGACGCTGCAGCACCGGGTCACGATGGCGACGCCCGCCGGCACCATCCTCGGCACGCCATCGACGATGGCACCCGAGCAGTTCGACACTCCCGAACGGGTCGATCACCGCGCCGACATCTACGGCCTCGGCTGCGTGCTGTTCTTCGCGCTGACCGGCAAGGCCGCATTCGCGGGCGATTCGATGACGAGCTTGATGGCGATCAAGGCCATCGCCACCGGACCCGATCCGCGAACGCACATGCCAGCGCTGCCGGCGCCACTCGCCGCCGTGGTGCAGACGATGCTGGCGCGCGATCCGGCGCAGCGGCCGCAGACCTACCGCGAACTCGACGAGCGGCTGGCGGCATTGCCGGCGGCGTCACCACCGTCGGTACCGACGACGTCGCGCCGCGGCTGGCTGCTCGGCGCTGGCGCCATCGTGACCGTGTTCGTCGGCGTCATCGTGACGCTGGATCGGCGTGCCGCTCCGGCACCGGCGGCACCATCGTTCCGACTCGAGGCCCCGACGGAGATCACCGCCGGCACCTCGGCTTCGCTGCGCGTTCACGGTGTCGCCCCCGGCGATCGGATCGCCTGGCGGCAGACCTCCGGACCGATCGCCGCACTGACCGGCGGCGAGACGGCGAGGGCCACGTTCGCGGTGCCGCACGGCGGCGCCGGCGCCCGGCTCGAGTTCACGATCGAGGTGACCAACGGCGACGGCGCCAGTCCGTGGCAGGATCGCGCCCGCATCCTGGTCGTGGCCGACGCCCGCACACCGCGACTGACGGCCGGTGCCCGGCTGCCGGTGTTCGCCGACGGCGAACAACCGACTGCCGCGTTCCTCGAGCCGGGCAAAGGCTGGAGCTTCGACGAGCTGACGCAGGCGCCCAGCGTCGCCAACCGCATCGGCGAAGCGACGGCCACCACGTTGGTCCCCGGCGGCGCGTGGGAACTGCGCGGGCAGATCGTGCCTCGGCCAATGCGAGATGGCTCGCCGACGCCCGGGATGTTCCTCCGGATCGCGCTTGGCGACACCCTGGCGCTGCAAATCGAACTCTCGAGCGACAGCGTGGCACCGCACTGGCACTACGTCGCCGAGGGCCAGACGCTGCGGCGGACCGACCCGACTGCGAACTGGGAAGTACGGGAAACGAATACGTTGATCCACGGCGAGTGGCAGATGGAACGCCCACTGGCAGTGATCGTGCGCTGGCAGAACAACCAGTTGGAAGCCGAGTACGAAGGCGCTGGCCAGAGCACGCGCCTAGCCCTGCTGCCGGAGGTCTGGGGAGTGACCTGGCCACCCGGCACGTTGACGTTCGGCGTCGATGGCGGCCTCGCCTGCTTCCCGAACTGGACGTTCGTCGGACTCTGACGCTCAGACTGTGCGCTGTCGCAGTGGTACCACCTTCGCAAGTCGGGCAAGACCGCGATCGCGATGAAGCACCTCGAGGTCATGCCGCAAGGCAAATCGCGTCCAGCAGGCGTTCGACCGAAGATCGGATGGTGATCCCCGACGCCCGCGCGGTGCGAGGCAGATGGGCCGCCTCGAGCACAGCTCGATCGACATCGTCGACTCGATCAGCGGCATCGCCAGCAGCGCCTGTCGCGCCAGCCGGAACGCTGCCTCTCGCCGATACCCTGCGGGATCTCCTCCACGACCCGTGGGCAGACCGCGATCTCGTCGCAGTCCACCAGCTTCGCCAGATCCAACCCGCGCGGTCGCCGGGAGAACTCGATCCAGACCGAAGTGTCGACCAAGGATCACTTCGCCTTCCGCCGCAGCACCGCGGATGCGTCCCCAGCCTCAGCCGCGGTCCGCACCCCCGCCCAAGGCGACCCTTTCCATCCAACTCAATTCACGGCGCGCCGACGACACCGACCAGCGAGTTGCTGACCAAGACCCCGGCGGCATTCGAACCCTGAGCAAACACGAGGCCCTGCTGGAAGAAGCGGGTGCCCACGAGCGCAGGCTGATTCGGGACGGTAATCGCGAAGCGAGCGACGGTGCCGGTGGCAGCCGCGCTCGCGATCCCTGCCGGGTCGATCCGAAGCCTGCAGCCGGGGGCGCCGATCGGGGTGAGGTCGTACGGCAATGGTAGCCCCGCCCAGGTCTGGTCCTGGAAGCCCATCATCAGCACGGCGAGCACCTGTGGGACATTGGTCAGGTCGAGAGACTCGACGCCGCCGGTCCATGCCTGCGTCCACGACCGTTCGGGACGAAGTTCGGGTGTGGCTCCGCCGCCACAGCCGGTGCCATGGACGAGCAGGGATGCCGGGTTGACCGGTGCATAGGCCCACGTGTGCGTCGACAGCGATATCATCAGCACTCTGTTGCTCACCGAATCGTAGGTGACAAATCGGCCCGCCATACTCGTTGGCATGGTCGGAGTCTGACGCCGTGACCATTGCCCGGACCCCGTCCGTTCCCAGACCTCGCCCGACATGAAATCGGGAGTCTCCGTCACCAGCACCTGTACGCCGCGGGCGCGATCAAACGCCAACGTCCGGTTCCTCCGGATGGGGCCCCCGGCCTGAACCGATCGCCAGCCAGTGACGGCGTCCCACTCCCAGGTGTCGTTGTACCAGGTTGAAGTAGAACCGTTGTTCAAGACATGCCCGAAAATCACCAGAACGTCGCGGCGCTCGTCATGAATCACATTGGCGTACCGGGCGGCCTCTGGACTGATGCGTCCAGGCGGGTGCCCTGATGTCGGGACATGCGTCCAGGTAACCCCATCCCACTCCCACAGCTCGGTTCGGTCGTAGGCATTGATGACGATCTGTCCGAACCGCATCACTCGACCGCGGCCACGATGGTACACCAGCGCGTGCGGGTACCCGGCCGGCCCGCTGGCGTTCGCAAGCCGCCAGTCCAAGCCATCGTACTCGTAGGTCACTGTATCAGAGCTGTGCACGATGCGGCCGCGCGCCTCATCGTACTCCATTTCGCCTACTCCCGGAGCAACGCTCGTTTGTCGAGCCACCCACGCGACACCATCGAATTCCCAAGTTACGCCATGAGCAATCACCCAACGATTACGGGCAATATCGAACGCTTCAGTGCCCCCCGTAAGCTGCCATGGCCCGTTGACGATGCCCCAGTTGACCTGGCCAATCGCAGTAATCGGTAACAACAACACACCTGCCCAGACCCTCACAGCCCACCTCCCACCACCACCCGGACCCCATTCGACAGGATCGCGCCTGACGGCTGCAGCAAGGACATCGCTTGCACGCCGAAGTCCACATGGATCCACGAGGGAGTCGCGGGCACTGTCAACAGGGGCCAGCGAACGAACCCGATCTGGTCAGCGGCGGCCACGGTCGTGAAGAACGGCGCAACAATGTGCTGCGTGCAACCCGGGAACGGGACGAATGCCCCGGGCGACCACGTCCCCAACACAAGCACCGTTGCCGACCCTGCGGCAACCTGCGAGAGCTGAACCTCGACCTGATTGCCAAGCAACGGCTCACCGATGACGCGCAAGAGCGGCGTCAACGTCGGCAACGGCGTCGGCGCCGCCGGCAACAGCGCGAAGACCGGGGTGCAACCGAGAGAAACGGCCGGCCCAGGGCCCTGCGAAGCCGTCAGACAGCCGTAGTGGAAGACGTTGGCTGCGTCAGGGCCATCCGCGACGGAATCGACCCGGAACAGCGTGGGTATCGGACCGGTCAGGAAGATCCAGATACTGAGATTGCTGCCATTCGGACCGCCGCCGGCGTACGAAAACGGGGTCGTGAACGGAACGACGAACGAAAACTCCTGAAAACTCGTCCCGACCCAGCTCGTCGGTGTACCCGGCAGGTTGAAGTTGCCCACATTCACCGCAGTGGTTCCCGGCGACCTGAACAGTGACCCCGGCGGCACCGGAACCCCGACTGTGGCATTGACTCCTCCAGGTGGCGTGTTCTCCATCACGATCGACCCGGACAGCGGACCGGTCACCTCGAAAGGCAACCACGACCGGAACGCGATGCCGCCAATCAGTGCCGGCCCACCTGCCGAGCCGTTGGGCTGCCCCGCAGAGGCATTGCCATTGATCTCGATGCGCATCTGGCAACCGGAGGGACCATTGCTGCCTGTCTGTGCCAGACTGATCCCTCGAAACAACGGCGGCCCAAAGGTGTTGCTCGGGCCCGGCACCATCGCCAACGGGCCGCTGCCGTACGCCGACTCATATTGACCCGGGACCGTCCGAACGGGCACAATGGACTGCGCGGGTGCGGCACACCCCGTGGCGGGTGACCCGCTCGGCAGGCTGATGACTCCACCCGTTCCCGCGTGCGTGGGGGTGGCCTCGAATGCCGTGGTTGTCGTATCCGCGTCAGGGTTGAACTCCCGGGCCACGACCTGCACCGGGACCGAACCCAGCCACGCCGGCGTTTCGACGCGCAGCACTCGGATCGTGAGCGTCTCCGTATTGGCTGCCGTGAATCCGACGCGTTCGTAGTTGTTGGCCAGCGAAACCGACCGGGCGACAATGGCGCCGTTGCTGCCAGCGACTTCGAGGTCGAGGTTCAGCAGACGCAGGTCCTGCGGCACCACGTTCGCAACGATCCGAGGCCAACAGATGGCGACCGCGTACCGGAGTCCGGCCGTCACCGGATACTGAACGGTGGGCGCAGTCGTTGCCGTCACCGCAACCTGCTGATGCAGCGCACTCGAGGCGCCCATGGGGCTGGCGCCACGCGCGGCAAACTCGGCGAGCAGGTCGTCACGGAGATACCCGAGTCCGAACGTGTTCCGGCCAGCGTACGTGTGCTGCGCCAGACCGGATGGTTGCGGTGGGTAGGGGCCCGAATTCGGATACGCGCTGATCAGGTTCAGCAGGATGGCCGCGCGAGTCTCCTCGGCCGACGCCGTCGGACGGGCTGACCGGTACAACGCTGCGGCGCCACTGACCTGCGCCGCCGCTTCGCTGGTGCCGCGACCAAGACGAATCGCAGTTCCCGAGACCGGCAACCCGAACGCGGCGGCGGGCAGCGTGACTCCGCCGGCTCCGCAGGGTGGCGCCTGGATGCATGTGGTCGGGCTTGCCGCCTGGGTTGCACATGCATCGAGCACGTCGATCGCTGGCATCTGCAAGAACGATGCGATTGACGCCTGGTTGACCGCATCCCCGTAGGCGAGGCCCGAACCTGCACCAGTCGCACACAGATCCGGATAGAATCGGCGTGTGTCGCTGGCCAACGGACCTCGCGAAGTCTCGGCCATTGGAACGAAGGCTGCAATTGCAGCCGTTCTCGCATGGACGGCGCCCACCGCCAGACCGTTGTAGAAACCATTGCTGATCCGCGTGTCGTCCGGAACGTTGCCGCACGACGTCACGATCAGCACATCATCCTGCAGCGCCATCTCGTCGAACGCCGTGGGGATCGGATCGGTCGGCACCGACCAGCCGTCGAACGACACGTTCAGGACGTGTACGGGCAACATCGTTTCGAGCATCCAGGCCCTCAACTCCTGAATCGCGTTCAGCATCGTCGCGTCGTTGACGGTCCATCGTCCCATGATGTCTGAGTCGGGAATTGGGAGGATCGCACTCACGCCCTCTGATATTGATACATCCACAACTTGCGCGTCGGGCGCATGCCCGTCGGGAAGACCCAGCGCCGAGTTCCCGACCGCGATTCCGGCCATCGCCGTTCCATGCTGCGCACTGGTGCTGTGCAAACATGGCCGATACGCCACCGGCGTCCCGTTGACGCTCGGCAACATGTTCCCTGGCGCGCCAACGAAACTGATGTTGTTGCAATCGATCCGGCCGACCAAGGGCACCTGCGCCAGCAGGCTTGCGTCCAACCGGCTGCTGCCGGCCCGCGATAGCCCGGGATGCGCCACAGCCGCCCCACCGTTGCTGCCATTCACGTCCACATCGATCCCAGTATCGAAGAACGCCACCCGCGCCCCTGTCCCGACTCCACCACCACCGCCGGTACTCATCGACGTCAAGATCGTTCGGGCGCGCGCCACGTTGTGGTTGTTCGCATCGATGGCGAACCCCAGAGGCAGCGGCGGCACTGCCGACACGGGCAGAGCCACGCGCGCGCTGACCTCGGCGGCGCCACGCGCCACGACCGGCACCACCCGACCCACGCGGGGGTTCTCGCGCAAGACCGCTACCGCGTCAGGGGGCACCTCGACCGCCAGGGCCCTCAACACCCAGTAGTGCTGCAACACCTGTCCGCCGCGCGCCGTGACCAACGCCGTCAGCGCCGCCTGATCCGCCTGGGCCGAGGACTGCAGTTCGGCCACAAGAGCACGGCGCTGCAGCCGGTCCGGAGCAGAACGAATTGCGACGAGCCGAGACGTGAGGTCGTACTCCGGTTGTTGCAGCCAGACCAGCCACCGCTCGGTCCCAGGCAGCGACCCGGGCAGTGGACGCTCCTCCTGAGAACGCACCAGAACCACCAACGCGAGGGCTAGGACGCTACGACTGAGCGACTGAGCGACTGAGCGACTGAGCGACTGAGCGACTAGCGATCTCCTTGTCGATTGTCAGACCTGCAAGGCTACCGGCCCCACGAAGTCCGACAAGTGGGGCAAAGGCGGCAGGAGGAAACGGACCATGCCTCCGCGACCGGCCAGCCAGGCGGCCTCCTCAGACAACCGTCGGGGCACAGACGGCGACCTGCGGCGCCATGAGACTGACTCCGACGACCGATCGCGCGTTGACCGGGCGGACGAAGTCCGCCATCGCCGCGATCACGGTAGTGGACCCGGTCTTGGCATCGGACGCCCGCCGACCGCCGCCGACAACCGTCAGTGGCCGTGACTGACGTTCCACGGCAGGCCATCGCCGCCGGTCGCGTTCGCAGCGATCTTCTCGTCGAGCTTGCCCGAACCGCCCTGCACGAACGCCGCGCCCGGTGCCGGAGCCCGTTCGGCACCGGCATACGGCTGCCCACCATCCGCCGTGGTCAGCACATCGCCACTCTGGTTGACGAAGAATGTCCGCAGCCCGCTCTTCTCGTCGGCGGGCCACGCGTACGCGCACCACAGCACCTCGGCCGGCGCCGGGCTCACCTTCACGCCGGCCGCACCGCCGGTCGCCGCTTCGCCGACCGGCGCTCGATCCGCACCGGGCAGCCAGATCTTGAACAGGTAGCCGCTGCGCCGGACGCAGCCGTTCTCGACCTTCTGGAACGCCGCGCTGAGCACCGGCGGTCGCATGACGACCTCGCCGACGCCGCCATCACCGTCCTTGCGCACCGCACTGCCGCCGGACAGTTCGGCGAAGAACCCGTACTCACCGGCGCCGTTGCCGTTGCTGTCGATCACCGCGCTGGCCTGACACTGTGCCTGCGCCGAGGCGATGCTCTTCAGCGTCGCGATCGCCGCCGCTTCGTTGGCCAGACAGGCTCGCGGCACTCGCGCCGTCGACGGCACGACCAGACGCACGCGACCCTGCACCTCTTCGCGACGAACGCGCGACGACACGATCGTCGCGTCCGGCGTGGTCAGCCAGGCCCTGGCGGTCTCGCACAACGGCCCGCGCACGCGCACTTTGCCGGTCGCATCAGCCCTGGCGATGCCGATCGGCAGCCGCCCCGACAGTTCGATGCCGCCTTGTTCCATGGCATCGAAGCCGACCGGTCCGACCAGCATCAACACGTCGCTGCACGCCTTGCCGTGCTCATCGACGATCTCGTACGTCGTCGTCACGCCGACTTGATCGAGCCACATCCACAGATGCCCGCTGGCGCTCGTGCCGGGTTGGCGCAACGCATCGCCAAAGCAGCCGGCCGAACCTCGCGCCAGGAACATGTCCGCCGACAACGCCGGACGATCGTCACCGGGGTCGCAGATCATCACCAGGCCATCGCTGTGCAACAGGATGCCGTGAGCACCGCCTGCGGCTGCCATCTGCGGCCAGCAGACCGCGATCCACGGCTGATCGTCGCCGACGGCCTTGGGCATGGTCGGCAGCCCCTGTTCGTCCGCGGCGAAGAACGCGAACTCCCGGCCGCCATCGCGGTAGACGTGGCCAGGCAGGTGCGTGCGCATGTGCGGTTCGTCCCGCCACCTCGTAGGCAACGCCAGATGCAGCGCCAGGAGGCGCGCATCCTCTGGCGACCACACCGGCGCCGCCACTTCGCCCGCCGGGACCGGCTGCTGCGCCGACAACGCCACACCCAGGATCCAGAACGCCGACCACCGCGATGTCCACATGCCGGGATATCGGACAGCGCGCGCCGCCGACCGTAGACTGGGGCGCCGGTCCCATCCGTCGGTTTCCAGCGTTCCCACGACCCAGTGAGCGAGAACACCTCGATCCATGTCGCCCGCGCCATCGCCGGCGACCACGACAGCGTCGGCTGGCTGGTCGAGCATTTTGAGGGCCTGGTGCGTGCGCAGGTGCGCATGCGGCTGCGCGGTCACGGCACGCCGTCGGACGTCGACGACCTCGCCGCCGACGTCTGGGTGATCGTGCTGCAACGGCTCGCCGATCTGGCGCCGCGCGATCAGCGTCATGCGCCCGTGCTGGTGCAGTTCCTGGGCACCACGGTGCTGCACGTCTGCAACAACTTCCTGCGCGCGCGCCTGCGTCAGGGCGCCCGCCTCGCCGGATCACCTGCGGCCACGGCCAGCAACGCCGGTGATCCGCTCGATCGCCTGCCCGCGGCCACCCGCGCGGTGCTGAGCCGCGTACTGCAGAGGGAACACGCATCGGCGATCGACCGCTGCCTGCGCGAACTGCCGGACGACAAGCGCGACGTGCTGGTGTTGCGGCTGATGGAGCACCGTTCCAACCAGGAAATCGGTGAACTGCTCGGCCTGCCGGCCAACACGATCGCGGTCCGCTACCGCCGAGCGCTGGAAGCGCTGCGCGAGCGACTGCCGCGATCCGTGTTCCGCGAACTGTGCGGCTCGCGGTGAACGCGACCTCGCGCGGTTGCTGATCACCGCAAACACCGTGATCTTCGAACCGTCGCTGGCATGGCAGCATCCTGACCGAATCGACGGCAGACGGTAATCTGCGAGCTTGCCGAGGCACCCGAGGACCGGAACCAGAGGACACCCATGCTGCGCCGCCGCTCGCTCGCCTTTTGGTCAGGACTGTTGCTCCTCGGCGCCATCGCGCCTGCCCAGGCGGTCCACACGCAGCTGTTCCCGCCTTCGTCACCATCACCGCGTTCCGGCACGATCGGCCTGACCGATGGCGGTGGCCTGCTGGTGTTCGGCGGCCTCACCTCGCCGTCGCCGCTGACCTTCAGCGATGAGCTGTGGCGCTTCAGCGGAACGGCCTGGACGCAGCTCACCACCACGGCGCGACCACCAGCGCGGGATTGGTATGCCGCCACGCTCGACTTCCGGCGTTCCCGCCTGGTGGTGTTCGGCGGTCGCGGCGCCGGCGGCAGCGGCGGCGTCGATCTCGACGACACCTGGGAATTCGATGGCAGCACGTGGACGCAACGATCGTCGGCGACCCGGCCGAGCGCGCGCCGCTGGGCGGCGATGGTGTTCGATTTCACGCTCGGCAAGTGCCTGCTGTTCGGGGGCAGCCTCGGCATGGCGTCGTTCCTCGGCGACACCTGGACCTGGGACGGAACCCAGTGGATCCCACTGGCGCCGGCGAACAGCCCGTCGCCACGCGCGCGCGGCTGGCTGACCTGGGATCTGCTGCGCAATCGCGCGATCTGGTTCGGCGGCAAGGACACCGCCGCCAACACGGCGTTGGCCGAAACCTGGATCTGGAACAGCAGCACCTGGCTGCAACAGCCGACTGCGACGGTGCCGGGCTGGAACGGCGGCGACGGCCTGATCGCCTACGGCATGACCCACGATGTCGAACGCGATCGCATCGTGCTGGTCGGCGGCACCAGGACGCTGGCGTCGGTGTCGCCGCAGACCTGGGAACACGATGGCGTCGATTGGCGACTGCAGGCCGCCGGCGGCATCACGCCGCGCACGTCACCGGCATTCGTCTATGTGCCGACACTGCGCAAGAGCTATCTGTTCGGCGGTTCGACCGGCTCGCTGCCGATCGGCGAAACCTACGAGTACCAGACCGGTGCCTGGCCGGACTTCAACCCGTTCGGCACCGGCTGCGCCGGCCCAGCCGGCATTCCGTCACTGACGCAGACGCACGGGGCGTGGATCGGCGAGACCCACACGACGCGGGTCGGCAACCTGGCGCCCACGTCGATCGGCATCATGCTGGTCGGATTGTCGAACACGACCTGGGTCGGTGGCGCACTGCCGTTCCCGCTGCTGGCGGTATGGCCGCGCACGACGGCGGCGTGCCAGCTGCGCGTCAGTCCGGATGCCTCGGTGGGGTTGGCCAACCTCGGCGGCACGGCGAACTTCGCGTTGCCGATCCCGGGCAATCCGGCGCTGCTCGGCACCCCGGTGTTTCTGCAGGCTGCGCAACTGACGCCGCTGCTCGACTTGTCGGTGTCGGTGGGCGTCGCGCTGACGCCAGGCGCGAAATGATGCAAGTCCGTCAGCGACCGCGCTCCAGTTGCACGCGATAGACGATGGTCGCCGGCCCCTGCTGCTGGGTGACGACGATCTGCACGGCGATCCCGGTTCTTTGCTCGTAGGTCGTGTCCACGGCATCCAGCGGCCCGTGTTCGCGGATCGTGACGTAGCCCTGGTCGACTCCGAGCACGGCAAGCTCGCGACGCAGCAGTGGATCCTGGTCCAGGCGCTGCTGCGGTCGCAATGCGCGCAACACCGCCGGATCGATGAACAACGGCGAAGTCTGCCCGGCGCCGAGCACGATCGGCCCCTGTGACTCGCTCGGCGTGCCCGCGCCGTAGTCGGTCCGCGTCCACAAGCGACCCAGCGCGAACCCGCCGTTCACCTGCTCGATCAGGAACTCGGCCAGATGCGGCCACGGCGCAACGATGCCCTGGCCGAGCGAATTGGTCGCCTCGCCGCGGTAGGTCAAGCGTTGCCCGGCGCCGAGCGCTTCCGGCAGCGCCTGCCCGGCCCAAGGCAGCGCCAGCTCGCGCAGGCCCAGGAACCGCATCGTGGCCACCGTGGTCGATCCGGCGCCGGCGCCGGCCATGTTGGCCCCTACCTGCGTCAGGATGCTCTTGCCGATCGCACAGGACGTGTGGACCAGCAACAGCCCGGTCGCCAGATCGTAGGTGTTGCGCCAGTAGCCTTCGGGCCCCTGCAGCTGGGTCGTGATCGCGTCGTATTCGCGACCGTCCAACGGATAGCGCACGCGACGAACCCGCAGCCGCGGCGTGTCCTCCTCGGCCATCGCCGCCAGCCGGGCAGGGTGGATCCAGATCTCGCCGACTGCCTGCGTGTCGCCCACCACCGGCACCGCTGCGGCTCGCGTCACCGTCTGCAGCGTCGCGTCGGCGTAGACATACGAGCCCTGCTGCAACGCCACGCCGGCCGCCGACGCGTGCACGACATCGTAGATCGTGTAGCCACCGCCGGCCGAGCCTTCGAGTTCCTCCTGTCGGTAGTTACGGCCGTTGATGGTCAGACCGCCCTTGTCGTCGGGCACGAACTGCGCCGACGCGCCCGGCATCGTCTTGCTGCCGCTGAAGTAGGCGAACCGCGTGCCGGCGCGGAGGAACGGCGGCAACCCGGACGTGTCGGGCGCCATCCGGGGCTGACGTGGCGCCATTGCCGGGCGCAGCACATGGATCGCACCGTCGCTGTGCAGTTCGAAGGTGTCGCCCTGCTGCTGCACGCGGAACCCGAATGCCGTCTCGCCGACGAGGAACGTGCCGTGCAGCGCCGCATCGCGCACCTTGCCCTTGGCCTGATACCTGTTGCCCAGGTGCACCAGCACACCGGTGTAGTTGCCCTCGGTGTCCGCGCTCAGCTCCATCTCCAGATCCTCGCCGACCAGCCTTCCCGCGAACGGCGTCGGCACGATCGGTCGCTCGCGTCGCAGCGGATTCTGGGCCGCCGGACCTGGCAGTTGCACCAGCGCAACGAGGACGAGCAGACAGGACCACCACCAGGAGTTCGGAAGTCGCACACCCGCCCTTGCCGACCTCGTACGGATCGTGACCAGGACCCCGTGGAATCAGTTCCCGACCCGGAGCTGCAGGCCAGCCGTCGCCGACAGCGCCTGGAAGATGCTACCGAGCGGATCGATCACCGCCCACTGGCTGAACAGGTTCAAACCGAGGTAGCTCGGATCGGTGGGAATCGGCAACGGCGCCGTCGCCGCGCCGACTGCATCCGTGACGACTGTCGCGCCGGAGATCAACGGTACCGCCAGATTGATCCGGCAGGCGCTGACCGGCACGTTCGACGGGAAGAACGAGAACAGCTGGAAAGCCAGCGACGCCGGCAACGCCTGCGCGACCGTGATCGCGAATCCGGCATTGCCTACCTGCGGCAACCCGATGGCGCCGATCTGCGGATAGCCGGTGCTGCCGCGACACGCCGGCCCGTAAGGCATCACGTAGGCCACGCCGATCGCTGTCGGATCGAACACCCAGGGCTCGAGACCGTTGACACCGTCGTTGCAGCCGAAGAACACGCGCGTGCCGATCGCCCGCCAGTTGGTGAACGTCACCGCGCCGTAGCCAGCGGCCCCAAAAGCCGATACTCGTTGCGTGCCGACGGTCGTGCCATCGGACATCCACAGTTGCAGCCCGTGGGTCGGATCATGCGCCGCGAACAGCAACTGCAAGTTGCCGAGCACCGGCGACAACATGCCGACCATCGGTCCCGGCATCGCCCCCGGCCCGATGTCCGTCAGCCGGCGCGCGCCGTTCGGCGTCCCGTCGGTGATCCACAGCTCGCGCCCGACCCCGCTGCCGTCATCGGTCAGGAAGAACAACCCGGCTTGCGTCCAGACCAGATCGGAGAACGTCTGCAGCCCCGTTCCGAAGGTCAGTCGTTGGGTGCCGGCGGTGCTGCCGTCGGTCACGAAGATCTCGCGGCGACCGAGGACCTGCGCGGTGAAGAACAGCCGGTTGCCGGCAAGCGTCAGTTCTTCCGGCCAGGAGCTCACCACTCCGGCCGCGACATCGATCATCTGCGTGTTCGCAGCGGTGCCATCGGTGCGCCACAACTCGCGACCGGTGTTGTTGCCGATCGCCGAGAACCACAGCCAGTTGCCGTCCGGCGTGAGCTGTTCGGGCGCCGAACCATCGGGTCCGGCCCGCAGGTCGGCGACCTGCACGGTGCCCGCCGTCGTGCCATCGGTGCGCCACAACTCGTCGCCCGTCACGCCGTCGGTGGCCGAGAAGAACACGTACGATGCGTTGGCCGTGAAGTCTTCGGTCAGGAACGGCACCCCGTCGCCGCCTTGGCGCAGATCCCGCAGTTCGCGTGTGCCCGGCACCGTGCCGTCGGTCACCCATGGCTCGCGGCCGTTCGCCGACATCGCCGAGAACACCGCCAGGGTGCCTAGGCTCGCCATGCCACGCGGCGCCGGCTCCGGTGTCGCGCTGGTCAGCTGCGTGGTGGTCCCGGCAATGGTGTCGTCGACGAACAACTGCCAGCCGCCGACGAACAGATCGCCGGTGTACACCACCCGGGAACCGTTGAGCACCGCCGGGAAACCCGGATGCGAACTGAACGACCCGGGTTGCAGATCGGTGAACATCGCGGTGCCCGCCGGCGTGCCATCCGTGAGCCACGGTTCGGTGCCGTGCACGCCATCGCTGGCCGCAAACCACACGCGGCCGCCGACGTCGGTGAAGTCGCGCGGCGTCGAATCGTCGAGCGCGCGGACGATGTCGAACAGCAGCGCCGTACCCGCGACCGTGCCGTCGCTGATGACCGGCTCGAGACCGGCGCCATTCAGCAGTGCGGTCAACAACACCCGACCGCCGAGCGGTGTGAACGCCTGCGGCAACGAACTGGCGTTGCCGCCCGGCGCGAGGTCCATCCGCATGAACGTGCCGCCGACGGTGCCGTCGGTCCGCCATGGTTCATGGCCGGACGTCGGCGAAGACGCCGCAAACCACAGTTCGGCGCCGATCGGCGCGAAGTGCGCTGGCGCCGACGACCAGGACCCTGGAAACAGATCCGCGAACATCGCCGTGCCGGCCACGGTGCCATTGCTGGTGTACGGTTCACGACCCGCCGGTCCGTTCGCTGAGCACCACAAGCGTCCATTCCAGACCAGCAGATCGCGTGGGTCGCTGCCGACTGGTCCGGGATTGAGGTCACCGAGCACGAACGTGCCACCGACGGTGCCGTCGGTGCGCCACAGTTCGCGACCAAGGCCGCTGCCATCGGCGGTGAACCACGCAACACCGCCGAACTCACGGAAATCCGCCGGCAAGGAACCCAAGGCGCTGCCGCTCAGGTCGCCGAGCAGGACCGTGCCGGCGGGTGTGCCGTCGGTGACCCAGGGTTCACTGCCCGAGCCAGGATCGGCCGCAAACAACAGTCCATTGCCGAACACGCCAACAGCGCCAAACGCGGTGCTGCCCGAGCCGGGGTTGAGATCGGCGACCTGCAGCGTGCCGGCCAGCGTGCCATCGGTGACGTGCAATTCGCGGCCGGTCCCGGCGACCACCGCCGAGAAGAACATCCGCGGGCCGACCACGGTGAGATGCTGCGGCAGGCTACCGGCGCCCCCCGGCGCGTAGTCGATCGCCAGCACGGTTCCCGACGCTGTGCCATCGGTTCGCCAGAGTTCATCGCCGCCCACACCGTCGCTGGCCGCAAACCAGATCTGGCCGCCAAACAACACCAGCCGCGTCGGATTGCTGCCGACCGTGCCGGGCCGGATGTCCTTGATCAGCACGGTGCCTCCCGGAGTGCCGTCGGTCTTCCAGAGTTCGCGCCCGAGCCCGGGTGCATCAGCGCTGAACAGCATCTCGCCGCCCAGCGCGAGGAAGTCCGCCGGTGCACTGCCGCCGTTCGGCATCAGATCGACGAGCAACCGTGTGCCCGCGGACGTGCCATCGGTGACCCACGGTTCGAGCCCGTAATCGCCCGACGCCGAGAACACCGCGCGGCTGCCGAGCACGTGATACCGCGCAACGGAACTGCCACCGTTGCCGCCGGTCGGATTCATGATGTTCTGGATCAGGTTCTGGCCGGGCAGGGCGGCAGCCAACCAAAGCAGGGCGGCGAAACGGGGGTTCATGGGGACACCGATTGTCCGACCGAGCGCCGCCGGAAAACGCCAGAAACGCGGTTGCGGCCTCGCGGGTGTTACCGGCAGCCGAACGGGCTGCTACACCCGCAACAGCCATGGCAGCCACTCGACACCCTCCGCCGACCTGGTTCCTGATCTTCGCCGGCCTTGCCGCCTGCTCGGGATCCAACACCACGACCGAACGCATGCTGGCGCGCGGCACGATCGGCCCGGAAGGCGGCACGATTTCGGTGCCGACGGGCAACTTCGCCGGCGTGACCTTGACGCTCGCCGCCGGCGCCGTGGATCGGCCAACCACGATCGAACTGCACGGCGACGACGGGGTCCGCGCCACCACATACCTGCCACCGCTGAGCCATCCGCTGCGGATCGAGCCCGCCAACCTGATGTTCCCGGCAGACACGGCCACGCTGCGGCATCGTTTCTACCCGCGCGCGCGCCCTGGGGCGATCGATCTGGCGGTGTGGCACACCGACGCCGATCGAACCGTCACCCGGATCCCGCCAGCAGAAATCGACCGGAATCGCGGCCTGGTCGATTGCCGGATCGCGTCGCTGGGAAGGTTCCGGATCGATGCCGATCGGATTGCGAACCTCGAGGCCTGGCTCGGTACCCCGCCAACCACGCTGCTGTTCGACGACGGCAGCGAACTCGCAATCGACGTCGACTTCGATTTCCGCGGCGGACGGTTCCTGCATGCCTGGGAGTTCCACCTCCAGAACCAGATCCTGACGGTGTTTGCCGGCACCGACTGGTCCACGACGGGAGTGCCCGATGTCTTCGACTTCCAGTCGTTCGACCCGGACCGGGGCGGCATCTTCGACCTCATGGCCGTCGTCGACTGGTCGACTCCGGTCAGCACGCCCTTTGGGTCGTTTGCGGATGTGATTCACGCCAGCATCGCCCTGCCGGGCTCGCCGAACCTCCCACCCCTCGAAGTCTGGATGACGGAAGGCGTCGGACCCGTGCAGTACCGCATCCACGGCGGTCCACTCGCGCAGTTGACGATGCGCACGCAACGCTGAGGCCGGCGGCCCGGTCCTGGAACCACGACGATCGGCGGCATCGCCGTCGATCGGGTAGAACGGTGACATCGTCACCATGCCGCTTTCCCGTCGCTGTGCACCTGCTGTCTTCGCCATCCTGCTGGCCGGCTGCGCCGGCGGCCCGACCGCAAGCGATCTGGATCACGCCAACGGCAGGCCCGCGCGCCGCGGCACGTTGACCGCCGGTCGACAGGAGGGGCTCTGGGAGTTCTGGCACGAGAACGGCCAACGCGAGGCTCGCGGCAGCTATCGCGACGACCTGCGCATCGGGCACTGGCAACACTGGTATCCCGATGGCAAGCCGCGAATGGCGGGCGAATACGACGGCAAGCGGCAGGTCGGCGACTGGCAGTTCTGGCATCCGAATGGCGAACGGCATTGCGCCGGCACCTACGTCGACGGTCGCGAACACGGCGAGTGGTCGTTCTGGAACGATGCCGGGCAATTGCAGCAACGCGGCTGCTTCGCCGCCGGCAAGCGCACGCTGTGGTGGATGACCTGGCACGACAATGGCCAGCCGAAGTCGTACGGTTGCCATGTCGCCGACATGCCCGTCGGCCGGTGGCAACTGTGGGATGAAGCGGGCCAGCTTCGGGAAGTCGACTATCCGCTCCCTGCCGGTCTGCAACTCGTGCGCGAGACCTGGGATGACGGCAGCACGCGCCGCGAAGGCATCGTGCAACAGGACCGTCGCTTTGGTCTGTGGCTCACCCGCCATCGCGGTGGTGCGCTGCGCCTGCTCGGCGAACTGGTGAACGACCAACCGGTCGGCACCTGGACCGCTTGCGCCGCCGACGGTTCGCCGTGGGCACGCGGCCCGGTCGTCGACGGCCAGCCGAATGGCGTCTGGACGATCACCGACGCGGGTGGACGCCGGAGCAACGAGGCAACGAACACGCCGCAACCGCCGTGGGAAGGCACCTGGAGCGAAGCGAGCCTCCTCTCGCAAGCCGCGCCATTCGACGTCGTGCAGCGCTGGCTGCGCGAACTGACGTCGCCACTGCTGCCGGTCATGCCTGCACCGGTGGAAGAACCACCCTCGACGCCGCTGCCCGAGCCACCACCGCGCCAGGAAGCGCCGACCGAAGCCGGCGCGTTCACGGTTCGCGAACTGCGCGAGCTCGAGTTCTATCGCCGATACTACAAGAACGGCTGGCTGCCGCCCGACAGCGGTGGCGGCACCGAGTACGGTGCAACGACGGCTGGCCGCCTCGGCGGCGGCGACGATGCGCTGGCGCGGCGACTGCTCGGCAAACCACTGCCGGTGACGACGTTCCGCGACGCCGCCGGCAAGCCGTTCGAGCTGGCTTCGCTGCGCGGCAAGAAGGTGCTGTTCGTCGTCCTGCGCGGGTTCAACACGCAGGTGTGCGTCTACTGCTTCGCGCAGACCGCCGAACTGGCGCCGTTCGTTCCCGACCTGCGCGCCGCCGACTGCGAACTGGTGGTGCTGTTCCCGGGCAGCAAGAGCCGGCTCGACGCCTTCGCGGCGCTGTGCAAGGAAGAGTTCGGCGGCGAACTGCCGTACACGATGCTCTACGACCCGGATCTGCAGCTGACCACGGCTCTGGGCCTGACCGGCAACCTGGCGCGACCGAGTTCCTTGGTGCTCGACCGCGATGGCACCGTGCGCTCAGCGTATGTCGCGGAGAACGAACGCAACATCGCCGACCGGCCACCGGCGAGCGAACTGCTGCGCGCCGTGCGGAAACTGTGACCGCGCCGCACCTCGGCGATCTTCCGTGCGGTGAGTTGCCCGGATGCACCCGCCGCGTTCCGCACGGCGCTATCGTACGGGACGCGCCAGCACGGCGTCGTTCTTCCGAGGACTCCACGATGCGTTTCTCGACCACCTTCGGGGCACTGTTCGCGACGGCCGCCATCGCCGCTGCCCAGTGCCAGTTCCAGTCGGTCACCGCCACCTCGATCGGCCGGGCCTGCAACGTCGGCCCGACCGGCTGCTGCCTGGTGATGGCACGACCCACGTTGCTGATTCCTGCGCTCGACACCGGCAACTGCCGGCTCGATCTCGGCGTCAATGCGCTCGAGGGTTGCTGCGGTGTCACCGTCGTGGCCCGGGTGGTGGTCCTCGGTGACCAACAGGCCGCGACGCCGTTCCCGCAGTTCGGCCGCGATTGCATGCTGCACATCGCGCCGCTGGCGGTGCTGATCGCCACCCCTGACGTGCAATTGCCGATTCCGTCGACGTTGCCGCCGCTGACGTTCCTGGCGCAGGGCGCGGCGCTGATCCAGGCGCCGTTCGGGATGAACGAAGTGATGACGTTCACCGATGCCCTCGCAATTTCGCTCCGCTGAACCCACAAGGAGTCCCCGATGCGCTTCCTGATCGCGATGGTGCTGTGTGTCGTCGGCCTCGCTGCCCAGCCGGCCGTGTTCCAACCGTTCGGCCAAGGCTGCACGTTTCAGGGCCAGACCCCGACGATCGGCAACCAGGGGCTGCCGCGTCCGGGCCAGCAGTTCCAGGTCATGTATGCCGGGCCCAACTTCACGATGAACAGCGCGCAGCAGATCGCGTGGCCGAACCTGGTGCTCGGCCTGCAGCAACAGCTCACGCCGATTCCGCCGCTGGTGCAGCAGCCGATCGGGTGTGGCGGGTTGATCTCGCCGGATGTGGCGTTGCCGACGCCGCCGGATCAGAACGGCCGGCCGATGTTCGAGAACTTCGTGACGTTGACGGTGCCCAACGACCCGCTGTTGCTCGGGGTGCAGTTCTTCGCGCAGTGGGTCGTGCTGGTCGATCAGTGCGGCTTCGCCGGGTGTGACCTGGCGGCGATCCTGACGTCGGATGCGGCGGTGGCGCAGATCGGCGTGTAGCGATCGGAGGCCCTTTTTTGGCGATCGGAGGCCCTTTCGGGCCGGTCACTGCCGCGTTCACCCGTGTCGTCGAGAAACTCGCTCTGCAGGCATGCAGCGACGCTCCGATGCCGATCAAGCCATGGGCAGCCTCCGCGCCTGGCGACGTGATGCCGATGGCGACACCCCACAAGCGAACGACCGGCGCGCGACCCGCAGTGAGCCGCCTCGGATTCCTGCGCTTCACCGAACGCCGGCCAGCTCCGGCACCCCCGCCGCGAACGACTTCGCGGTGACGAACACCGCCTCCCGCGCGCGCGGGTGTTCTTCGTAGAACTCGTCCAGCGCCAGCCGATGCCGTTCCGTCGGCCCATCGATGGACACCTGCACTGGCACCGGGTCGCCATCCTGCTGCACCACGAAGTCGACCTCGCCGCGCCCACGCCAATACGCGACTTCGCGGAACCGCTGCCGCAGCCACACGAACGTCGCGCACTCGAGCGCCTTGCCGCGATCGGCGCCGGTCTTCGTCACCGCGATCCGCCGCAACCCGGGGTCCACTGGATAGTACTTCTTGTTGCGCGCCGCCCGCTTGCGCGCCGACCAGACGAAGAACGGACAGGCGAACGCGAGGTATGCGTGCTCGATCGCCTCGACGTACAGCGTCGCCGTGTCGGTCGCGACGCCAAGCGCCGACGCCAGGCGCCGCACGCTCGTTTCGGAACCAGCCGATTCGAACAGCATCTGCGCCAGGTGCCGCAACGGCTGGCTCGATCGCGCCCCGACCCGCTCGCGCACATCGCGTTCGACGATGTCGTTGAAGTAGGCGGCGCGCAACGGATCGCCGTCCTCGATCTGCAGTGGCCCCGGGAAGCCACCGTCGTGCAGGTAATCCGCCAGCGTCCCCCGCTTGCGGACGGCACGGTACTCGGCGAACGAGAACGGGAACAACTCGGCCGTCAGGTGCCGGCCGGTCAACGTCGAACCGAGCTCACCGGCCAGCAGGTGCGCATTCGAACCGGTGACCACGAACCGGCGGTTGCGCGGTCGGTCGAGTTGCGAGCGCAACCAGCGCTGCCAACCCGTGACCTGCTGGATCTCGTCGAAGAAGTACGTGCCGCCAGGTCCGCGTTCGCTCTCGAAGGCATCGACGCAGGACTGCAGCGTCGTGTGGTCGAGCGTTCCGGCCAACCGCGGATCCTCGAAGTTCAAGAACAGGCAGCGCCGCGGATCGAGCCGGTAGCGCGCCGGCAACCGATTCAACAACGTGGACTTGCCACAACGACGTACCCCCTGCACGACCAGCACGAGCTCGGGTCGCAACTCGGACGGAAGCCGGACGTCGCGATCCACGGCTGCCGGCGGCGGCTGGTCCCAGTGGCTCCAGTCGGCGGCAATGGCAAGGAGTTCGGTGTGGTCCATGTCGTCCAGCAAACTGGTCAAGTTTTGATATGACCAGTTTACTCGACATCGATCCACTTGACCAGTTTGCTGGACATATACTGTTGGCGATGCCGCAAGGTGCTGACCAACCATGCTTTGCGTCCCTAGTCGCCGACTTGCACCGCCACACCGCCGCTCGCCGACACGGCCACGCCCGCCAGGCCAAACGCCTGCGCGACGACGCGCAACCCGCGCAACGCCGGCACATCGGCCATCGGCACCGGCAGGATCGCCACCCCGTTGTTCGCCGCCTGCGCGAACGCAAGCTCCGCCGGCCAGCCGACGACGACCGCGCATGGACCCGGGGGCGCGGCAGGCTGGAGCGATACCGCGAGCACGATCGGTGCCGCGGCAGTGCCCGCATCGATCGCGAAGTCGAACGAGACCCCGAGCGTCGGCCGGCCGCGCACCGACAGGACTGGCGGCGAAAGACCGCATGAGCCGCCGAGGCCGACGACCAGCGCCGGCGCCGGCGTCGACAGCCACTGGCTCCACAGCCCACCGCCCGATTCGACGATGGCCAGGATGTCGCCACGAACGGGGTCCAGCGCCACCCGCGGCCGGATCCGCGGCAAAGTCGAGATCAGCGCCGACCACGTCACGCCATCCCATTGGTGCAGGCCGCCGTCGGAGATCGCCACCACCCGCGCGCGCACCGGATCGAACACCAAGCCGGCTCGCCCGCTGGACGGCAGCGTCGGCGCCATCTGCAACCATGATGAACCGTTCCACTCGTCGGTCCCGTTCGAGTAGGCCCGCACGATCCGGGCGCGCTGCCGGTCGTACGCCATCACCCCGGGTCGCCCGTACAACGACTGCGAGTTCGCCCGCGTCCAGTCGAGACCATCCCATAGCCAGGTCTGGTTCAGACCGGAGGGAGACTGTTCGCCGTTCAACACCACAATCCCGCTCGCGTCGTGACTGGCCATTGCCGCCAGCGACATCGACGGTGGCGAGGTCACAGGCATCTGCATCCGCCAGTCCGTGCCGTTCCAGGTCCAAGTGTCGGCCACCGCCACGCCATTCACCGCACCGCCGAACAGCACCACTGCGCCCCGGGTGACGTCGTGCGCCATTGCATGGCCCTCGCGTGCCGGCGGCGACGTCGACGGCTGCAGCCGTTGCCAGCCACGACGCCAGCGCCAGGTCTCCGCGAGCAGCGCGTTGCCGTGGGTCACCGATCGACGACCGCCGAACAGCAGAAAACCATCGCCGATCGGATCGTAGGCCAGGTCGAAGCCAGCGCGGGTCTCGGGCTCCGGAACGACAGGCAGCGGCACGAAGCCGGTCGGCCCCAACCGCAGCAGTGCCCGTTCGTCCTCGAAGTTCGCGCGCCCGCCACACAACAGCAGCGACGTGGCATCACGCGCCAGGAACATCGCGGGCGGCGCCCCACCGACAGCCTGCAATCGGGCCCAGGCGGCGCCATCCCAGGCCCACGCTTCGGTCGTCGTCGACGCCGTCACCGGCGAACCGACCAGCACCACGCGCGCCGACGCCGGATCGAACGCCATCGTCATCCAGAGCTGCGGCCCTGGTCCGGTCACCGGCGCCAAGTCGCGCCAGTTGCTGCCATCCCATTCCCAGGTGTCCTGCAGCGTCGACCCGGACCCTTCGCCGCCGAACAACACCATACGCTGGCGGACTGGGTCGTAGGCGCAGCCGCCGGCAAAGCGCGGCGTCGGACGCAGTGGCGGCGCCAGTTGCGTCCAGTTCGTGCCATCCCAGGTCCACATGTCGTCCAACGGCGTGTACGTGCCCCAGACCGCCGCGCCGCCGCCGAACAACACGAGTCGGCCCCGCGCCTCGTCCCAGACCACCTGCGGCCGCGAACGGGAAGGCGGTGCCGTCGCCGCGCGGATCGTGGTCCACCCGACGCCATCGTTCGCCTGGATCGCAGTGGCGGAGTACGGCTCGTAGGCAAACGCCAACAGGCGGCGGCGAACGGCGTCGAACACCAGGGCCTCGACCTGTCCAGCCGGGGCCGGTTCGGCGTGAGCAATCCAGCGCACCCCATCGAACTCCCACAGTCGAGCCCCATAGAAGTGCTGCCCGACGCCAATCGCCCGACCGCGCAACGGGTCAAACACGGCGACCGCCGACCCGGCGAACTCATCGACCCGAGCCCACTGTTGCGCAAACAGTGCGGGCGTAAGGAACAGCGGCAGCAGCCGATCAGGCAATGGCATGGCGAGAGCCCATAGCCCCGGCGTTGATCTGCGTCACCATTCCCGTGGCCGCCGTTCGTTCAACCGCACGAATCGCCGGCTGACATGGCGGGCACCACGGCGTCCTCGCGGCGCAGCACCTTCGCCACATCCTGATCGAGCGCCGGATCGAACAGCTCCTCGACCGTGGCCACGAGCTGCACCGGGCTCCTGACCGCCACCATCCGTTCGCGCGCCTGGACCGGCGACGGATGGTACTGCGCGTACTTGATCGCATGCATCCGCACCGACGACAGCGCCGCCGCTTCCCCGCCGTAGAACGCCACCGCCAGCCGCCAGTGTTCGAGCAGCGCGTCGCGCTGTTGCCGCAGCGTCGGCACCAGCGCCGGCCGGCCGGCCAGCAGTTGCTGCACCTGCGTGAACGCGAACGGGTTGCCGATGCAGCCGCGCGCCATGGTCACCCCGGCGACGCCGGTCTGCTGCAGCATGTCGACGACATCGAATGGCGAGAACAGGTCACCGCTGCCGAGGATCGTGCGTTCCTGGAATTGCCGCCGCACGCGGGCGAGGAACTCCCACCGCGACCGACCGACGTACTTCTGCACGACGTTGCGCGGATGCACCGTGACGGCGGTCACGCCGCGAAGGAACGCACCCTCCAGGATCGCGAAGAAGTCCGCCTCGGCCGTCGGCGAATCGTCGTAGCCCCGGCGCATCTTGACCGTCACCGGCGCATCGCCCGCCACCGCCTGCAACACCGAATCGACGATCGCCAGCGCCGTCGTCGGATCCTGCAACAACCAGCCGCCGCGCCGCCGGCCGAGCACCTTGTTGACCGGACAGCCGAAGTTGATGTCGACGACGTCGTAGCCGGCGCGGACCAGTTCGCGTGCCGCGGCGCCGAACGTGTGCGGCTGACTGCCCATCAGCTGGCCACCGACCGGATGGTCGTGTTCGGGCACCGACAGGATCCGCCGCTGCAACTTGCCGCGCTGCAGCACCAGGGCGTCGAGCACCACTTCGGCCAGCGCATAAGGCGCCCCGTGAGCGCGCGCGATCGTGCGCATCGGCAGGTCCGAGTAGCCCGACAGGGCGGCCTGCACGACGGGCAGACCGATCGGCACGCGACCGAGCGACAGCGGCAAGAACACGCGCGCAGCTTGCCAGAGCCGGCTTGGCGGTTCCAGGTCCGACGGCTCTGCTGCCAGGATGCCGCACGTGCACCGCCTGACGTTGCCGACGCCCTCGCCGTTCGAACTGCCGTTGGCACTGCATGGTCACGGCTGGATCGCGCTGGCGCCGCATCGCTGGGACGGCGGCGATGCGCCGTGGCTCACGCCGCTCCGGCTGCACGGCAAGATCGTGCGGGCATCGATCACCGCCGGCCGGGGCAGCCTGCGGGTCACGTTGCGCGCCGAGCGCCGACTCGACCGGGCGCGACTCGCCGAAGCCCGCCGCCAGCTCGCGCACATGCTGCGCCTCGACGACGACCTGACCGCGTTCCACGTCGCGTGCAGTTCGAGGCCGAGCCTGCGCTGGGTCGCCCGCCGCGGCGGCGGTCGGTTGTTGCGTTCGGCGACGGTGTTCGAGGATCTGATGAAGCTGCTGTTCACGACCAACTGTTCCTGGTCCTTGACGGAATCGATGACGCAGAACCTGGTCGACGCGTGCGGCGCCGTGGCGCCCGATGGCACTCGCGCCTTCCCGACGCCGACCGAGTGTGCGCGCGACGAAGCGTTCTTCCGCAACACCGTGCGGGCCGGCTACCGCGCCCGCGCCGCGGCGAGCCTAGCGCGCCGATTCGCGGCGGGCGAACTGACCGACGCGATGTTCCTGGATCCCGATCTGCCGACGACGGAGCTACGCAAGTCACTGCTCGCACTCGATGGCTTTGGCCCCTACGCCGCCGGCCAGGCCCTGCGGCTGCTCGGTCGCTACGACGACTTCGCGCTCGATTCGTGGTGTCGGGCGGAGTTCGCCCGGATCCTGGGACGCCGTATGCCCGATGGTGTGATCGAACAGCGCTACCGGACGTTCGGCACCTGGGCGGGCCTGGCGATGTGGTGTGAACTGACCGCCGCCTGGCACGGCGAGTAACCAGTCATCCCGTTTCGATCCCGACCAGCACCTTCTGCACATCCACCGACCGCGGCGCCTCCAGGATCCGCGCCGCGATCTTCCGACACTCCTCGACCGAGTACCGCTGCAGCACCTTCAGCAACCCACGCAGCCGCACCGGCGCCACCGCGAACGTCCGATAGCCGGCGCCGAGATAGAACGGCATCCGCGTCGGATCCGCCGCCGCTTCGCCGAACAGCACCAGGTCCTTTTCGCGCCGCTCGGCATCCTTAGCCATCCGCGCCAGCAATTCGAACAGCGCCGGATGTGCCAGTTCCTGATACTCGCGCACCGTCGCGTTGTCGCGATCGGCCGCGAGCAGGAACTGCTGCAGATCGTCGATCGCGACGACCGCGAAGTCGGCCTCGACCAGGAGCGCCTGCAGATTCAAGGCCGCCGCCGGCACTTCGACGATCGGCGCCAGCCGCAACCGGTCGGCGCATGGCACCTTCGCCTTGCGCAGCGCCACGCGTTCCTCGAGCATGATCGACTTGGCGCGCTGCAGATCCGGCAGCGACGTCACGAACGGCACCAGCACCGCCGCGTCGTCGACGCCGACGCAGGCCCGCAGGATCGCCCGGAACTGCCGCCGCAGGATATCCTGCTTCACGAACAGACCGCGGATGCCGCGCTGCCCCATCGCCGGATTGCGTTCGTTGGCAGCAACCTCGCCGAGCAGCGTCGCGCCGGCCACATCGAACAGCCGGAACCACGCCGGCCGTCCCGACTGGCCGACCGCGATCTGCCGGTAATGCGCGACGAGCTGCTCTTCGTCGGGATTGCCCTTCTCGACCAGGAACAACAATTCGGTGCGGTAGAGGCCGATGCCGGCCATGCCGAAGGTATGCACCAGTTCGGCCTCGCCGGGACTGCCGCAGGAGCCCAGCAGTCGCACCGGCGTGCCATCGCGCGTGCCGTGCCGCTGCGCCGGGTCCGGGCCCTGCGCGCGCGTCTGCTTCCACTGTTGCGAAGCGGTGGTCGCCGCGGCCAGCGCCGCTTCGTCGGGTTCGGTCCGCAGTTCGCCGGTGCTGGCGTCGATCACGACGATCTCGCCGTCGCGCACCAGCCGTGCCAGATCGCGGATGCCGGTCAGCGTCGGGATGCCCATGCCGCGCGCCAGGATCGCCGCATGCGAACTCATCCCGCCTTCCTCGGTCAGGATGCCCTCGACCCGTTCATTGTCGAGGTTGAACATGTCGACCGTGGTCAGCTTGCGCGTCGCCAGCACATACGGGCCGCCGGGCCGCCGACCGTCGGCTGCGCGCGGATCGTCGCCGAGATTGCGCAGCAGCCGGGTCGCCACATCGCGCAGGTCGCTGGCGCGGCGGCGCAGCAGGTCGCTCTCGACCAGCTGGAAGATCCGGTCGTATTTCTCGACCACGAGGCGCACCGCCTCGCGCACCGAGAAGCGTTCCTGCATGACCTGGTTCTCGATCTCGATGACGAACATCGGATCGGCCAGATAGGCGACGTGCGAGTCGAAGATCCGCAGTTCGGCCTCGCCGAGCGTACCCTGCTGCTTGTGCTTGATCTCCTCGATCTGCGCCTTGCTGCGCTGCAGCGCGTCGCGCAGCCGATTGAGTTCGTTCTCGATCTGATCGGCCGGGATCCGCCGGCCGAGCCCCGAGTCCGTCTCGTAGCCTCGCAGCAGCACCGGGCCGACCGCCACCCCCGGGGCGATTGCCTCACCGCGATGAATGGCCATCACGACACCTCCGTGGCGGCAAGGGTCGTTGCCAACAGGAACTCCAAGGCGAACACAGGACGGCGCACGGTCGACAGGATCGCCG
Source organism: Planctomycetota bacterium (assembly GCA_016713175.1). Classification (GTDB taxonomy): domain Bacteria; phylum Planctomycetota; class UBA1135; order UBA1135; family UBA2386; genus JADJPQ01. Next base: position 350,242 of record JADJPQ010000001.1, on the reverse strand, counting down.
CCAGCTCGGCAAACTGCCAGCATGCTCCCGGCACGACGATCGCACCGAACCGGCTACGGCGGACCGCAGTCCGGGAATCGCGACGGCCACGGGACAGGCGGCGGTGGCGACCACTCCCGTTCCCGGGTATGAAATCGCCCCCCGGTGCCACGCGCCGGAGCCGACCCAACGATGGGAGTCCACCCGACCGCGATCCTCGCAACCGGCGCCGAATTGGGCGCCGACGTCGAAGTCGGCCCGTACTGCGTCCTCGGGCCCAGGGTCAGGATCGGCGCCCGGACGCGGCTGCAGGCGCACGTCGTCATGGACGGCGACACCTGGCTCGGCACCGACAACGAGGTCTTCCCGTTCGCCGTGCTCGGCACGTATCCGCAGGACAAGAAGCTGAAGGGCGACGACCCCGGCTGCCGGCTGCGGATCGGCAACCACAACAAGATCCGCGAACATGTGACGATCCACGGTGGCACGCCGTTCGGCGGCGGCCAGACCACGGTCGGTGACCACAACATGCTGCTGGCGGGTTGCCACATCGGCCACGACGCCACCGTCGGCAGCCACATCGTGTTCACCAACGGGGCAATGGCGGCCGGCCACACCTGGATCGGCGACCGCGCGATCCTCGGCGCCATGGTCGGCGTCCATCAGTTCGCCCGCATCGGCGAACTGGCGATGATCGGCGCCGGCTCGATGGTCTCGCACGACGCGCCGCCGTTCGCGCTGCTGCAGGGCGATCGCGCCCGGCTGATCGCCGTCAACGTCGTAGGCCTGCACCGCAACGGCTTCGACAACGCCCAGAAGGCGGTCATCAAGCGGACGTTCCGGCTGCTGTTCTGGCGCGTCGGGTCGCTGCACCAGAAGATCGAACAGGTGCGCAAGAGCTCGCTGTACCGCGAAGATGCCTGCCGGCGGATCGTCGATTTCGTCGCGGCCAGCAAGCGCGGTGTCTGCCAACCGCGCGGCGGCCGCCAGCACGCCGGCGATCCCGGTGATGAACTCACGCCGCACCAAGAACAACAACCGCGGAACGGCGACGATGCGGCGCAGGCATGACCCGCGCCCGAGTGCCGGCGGCCGGTGCCGGCGCGCGCTGCTGGCCGCCTGGGTCGGTGCAGCCGCGCTGGCCCAGCAGGCTCCAGCGCCGATCGACTTCAGGACACCGGATGGCAGCCGTTTCGTGTTGCTGCCCGACGACAGCGGACTGGTGCACTGGGCGATCGCAACCCCGGCGGGTCCGCGCGAAGACGTTCCCGGCCAGGAGGGCCTCGCGGAAGCGTGCGTGCAGGCCTCGTTGCTCGGCACCTGGGCGATCGGCAGCCGCGATCCCCAGGCCGAACGCATGGCGTTGACCGCGCTCGACGAAGCGGCGACGGCACTCGCCGTCGCACCGCGCGTCGAAGGCCGGCCGCCGGCCGAACTGCAGCAACGGCACGATGCCGCCGAGGCCGCCGCCGCCGCTTCGAGCGACATCGATGCGTTCGCCCGGGTGCTGGCCACCGCGCCGGCCGCCGAGCTGCGAACGTGGATGGCGCCGGGCGCCGCGATCGTGTCGCTGACGACGACCGCGGCGGCGTTGGAACGGGTGGCCACCTTGCTGGTCGAGCGGCGCGAACAGCAGCCACTGCGCCGCGTGTTGCCGATCTGGAACGAACTGCGTGCTCGCCAGACGATCGCCTGGGACGCCAACCCCCTGGCGCCGTTGCGCGCCGAACTGCTGGCCCTGGCGTTCGCCGGCAGCAGCCTCGCCCGGGTCGGCGAACGGCCGGGCGGTGGCGTGATCACCCGCGCGCAGGCCGAGGCCTGCTGGCAACGCACGCAGCGGCCCGATCGCACCGTTCAGGTCCTGATCGGTGGCTTCGATGCTGTTGCCGTACGGGCATTGCTGGCGAAGATCTTCGCGACGACGGCGCTGCCGCAGACGCCACTGACCGCCGAACCGGCACCCGCGCGCCTGAAGGCGAGTCGCCGTTCCCAGATGCCGGGTGCCCGCCAACCGATGGCGGCGATCGCGTGGCAGCTGACCGGGCGGGAGGACGGCGCGGCCGTCGCCATGGCGGCAAAATGGCTCGCCGGCGGCCCCGATTCCTGGCTTGCCAAGCAGTTCCATCGCCTCGGCCGCAGCAACGTCGTGGTCTCGGTGTCGGCGCCATGGCCGGCCGCGGGCGGTGCCGGGCTGTTCCTGCTCGAACTCAGCGAACCGGGCGGTCGCGACCACGACCTGGCCGAGCAGGTGCTGAAGCTGTGCGACAGCCTGGTTGCCAAACCGCCGGCCGCGGGCCAGCTCGACGGTCAGTTGCTCGCTGCGATCCGCGATCACGAACTGGCGACGCAGCAGCCGCGCCTGCTCGCGGAACGGCTGGCCGCGGACCTGCTGGTGCAACCCGGCTCGAAACTGCCGCCGTCGCCACCGCGCGGCGGCGACGTTCGCAATGTCCCACCCCTGCTGACCCGCATTCTCGCCAGCCAACCGGTCGTGGTGGCGAGCAAAGCGCCATGAACTCCCTGCGCCGCGCCAGCCTTCTCGCGTTCACCGTGCTGCCCGGTTGCGCCGGCGCGCCGCCAGCACCGCCGGTTGCGGAGCCAACGACCTCCACCCCCCCGACCGGACCGACGCCGGGGCCGACCGACCCGCCGGCGCCGCAGGCCCCGACGATGACCGCTCTCCGCGCCACGCTGCCCAACGGCATGGCGGCGTTGGCGCTGCCGCTGCCGGCCAACGCGCCGTTCTGCGACCTGCAGCTCGCCTTCCTGGTCGGCACCGATCAGGGCAAACCGGGAGTCGCCGAACTGGCGCTCGAAGCCGTACTGGAGAACACCGACGCCGCCAGCGGTCGCACCGGGCTGCGCGACACCGCCGAGAAGCTCGGCGGTCGCGTACTCACCGAAGTCGGTCCCGCCAGCACATGGCTCACGCTGCGCGTGCCGCGCGATCGCTGGCGCGATGGCCTGAACGCCTTGCACCAGGCACTCGCCGCGCAACCGCCGCCGCGACCGCAACTCGAACTGATCCGCGAACGGATGCTGACGCGACAGGCCCGCGCCATCTGGATGGATCCAGGTACCGCTGCGGTACCGGGATTCCTGCTCGGTTTCGGCGGCCCCGCCGCCCACCTGGAAGAACTGCTCGACCGCGACCCGTCCGACGTCGGCCTGTTCATGGCCCGCTCGTTCCGGCCCGATCGGACCGTGCTGGCGGTCCGGGTCGACGCCCTGCCGCATGAGGTCGCCGCTGCGGTCGCTGGTTCGATCGGCACCTGGCAGGCGGTCCCCTTGCCGATCGGGCGCGACGCCGAAGCGAAGGCCCGCAGCATGACCGAGGGGCTGTGGTGGGCGGCGGCCCCGGGCATGCCATGTCGGGTCACGCTGTTGCTGCCGATGCCGGATCCGACCGCGTTCGATGCCGGTGGGATGCTGCTCGCGCATGCGCTGTTGACGCTGGACGGCATCGGCGGCCGACTCGAGAAGGTGCAACAGCAGCAAGGCCTGGGCGACATCCGTTGGCGCGCCCGCACGGTCCGCAACGCCGAACTGGCGGCGCTGGCGCTGACGGCCGATGTGCTCCCCGAGCGCGTCCGACCGCTGTGGGACGCCGTGCTGGCGGCGCGCCAATCGCTGCGCGATCTGCCGCCGACGACGTCGGAACTGACCCTCGCCCGCCAGCGCGTGCCACTGATCGCTCGCCTGGCCACCGGTGACGCGCATGCCGCGCTGCGTGCGGAACTGGTCTGGTCGCTGCGGTCGACGACCGCGGCCGCCGCGGCGGCCACCCTCGAACGAGATGTCGCCGCACCGACGTTCGACGTCGGCGCCGCCATCGAGGCCTGGCTTCGCCGCCCGGCGGCGCTGATCGCCATCGGCGGCGAGCCGCCGGCTGGCGCGTCGGCCCAGCCGTTCGCCTTGTTGCCCGCGGCGCTGGCGGCCCGGTTCACCGGCACGGCCACGACGCGACCGGCGCAAGACAGTGCGCCATGGCTCGATGGCGCCTGCGAAGCCATGGGCGGCAAGGCCGAACTGCAGCGACTGACGGGCTATCGAGGCACCTGCACACGCCGAGCCCCGTCCGCTCCGGCCATCGAAGAAACGCTGCAGTGGTCCGCCGCCGGGACGCTGGAACGTTCCCGACAGCTGCTCGGCGCCACGGTCACCACCAGCATCCAGCCGACGGTGTGGATCGAACGTTCGGGCAACAGTGAAGCGAAGCTGTCGCCGGCCGAAGCCGGTTGGCGGCTGCGCCAGGCCGAACGGCATCCGATCGCGCTGCTGGCCGCGTTCGCCACCGATCGCCTGCGCTTCCGGCCGATCGCGCAACGGCGCGTCGACGACCGCGACCTGATGGTGCTGGAAGCGACCTCCGATCGCTTCGACCGGTTGCGCGTGTGGATCGACACCGATTCGCTGCTGGTGCGGATCGTCGAGTCGTGGGAGACCGAACCCGATGGCGCGATCGTCCATCTGGAAGAGCGCTGGTCGGATTACCGGACGGTGGGCAGCTTGCGCGTGCCGTTCCAGTGCGTGACGACGACCAACGAAGGCCAGACCCGCCACGAAGCCGTCTGGTCGCAGTTCACGCCGCAGTTCACGCCGCCGGTCGCCGGCAAGTGATCGCGGGCGCGTCGCTCAGCGGCGCTTGCTGCCGAACCGGAACACCATCCCGGCGAAGAACATGTGCTGGCCGTGGGCATCCTCGTCGATGCTGACCGATGGCCGGCTTTCGTTGTCGAGGTACGAATACCAGGCGTTGAACGACACCGCGTCGGAAAAGTGCAACCACGCCTCGACGCCGCCGCCGAAGAACGTCTTCTCGTCGGTGCCCGGCCCGTTCTCTTCGCGGATCTCCACGTACTGCCCGTGCGCGAACGGCGTCAACTGGATGCTGCTGCCCAGCTCCATGCGCAGGCGCACCTGCACATCGGCCCACAGGTTGCCCTGCGGCCGCGACGCATCGTAGTTCCAGACGCGGTCGGTCTCGTCGGAGATCGAGGCGGTCGTCGGAATCTCCCAGCAGATCGAGTCGCTCTGCTGGACGTACCACTCCAGCCGACCGCGCGCGCGCCAGACGGCGCCCGGCAGTTCGGTCTCGTTGCTGGCGCTGCCGAACGGCTGGTCGCTGTCGTTCCATTCCCGCTCGCCGACCACGGTCAGCACGAACCCGTCGGTCGGCAGACCGCTGCGCCGCTCGTACTGCACGGTCGAGTGCTCGAGGAACATGCGGGCGCCGTAGGCATTGAAGTCGCTCGGGATCGTGAACGACGGATCGGTGCGCTCGTTGCGATCGAACGTCTGCCGGCGGAAGAACGGGCCGAGTTCGAAGAACAGTCCCTGCTGCACCTCCCGACCGAACCCGAGGTAGGCCTCGTAGTCACTCCCTTCGTACTGGCCGATCGGCACGAAGGTGTCGCCTCGATACGCCCCCTCGCGATAGAACGGCCACAGCCGGCCTTTCAGTTCCAGCCGCGTCGCCGTCGCGTTGGGATCGTTGCCGTTCTGCAGGCCGAAGTAGAGGCCGTCGCGACCGGCATAGACATCGAGGTCACCGCCCTGCTCGGCACCGTCGGTGTGAAACCAGACGTGGCCGTCCCAGGCGACCTCGTCGACCAGGCCCGCCGTTTCGTCTTCGGGACTGGCCAACGACCCGAGCACGCCGGCCTTGACCTGCAGCACGTTCGACCACGGCAACTTCGGGTTGCGCAGCGTGCCCATGTCCTCGAAGGTCTGGGCAGTCAGCAACCCGGTGACGACCGACCCGGCAACCAGCGCACGCCGAACTCGCAGCGACATGCCGGCCAACGGTAGCGTCCCGGGACCGCCGTTGCGACAGCACCGCCAGCTTGCTGCTTCACGCCGCTGCGTACGCGGACAGCAGGCTGGCGATCTCCTGTTCGGCCGGGAAGCGCCGCTGGAAGTCCTCCCGGATCCGGACGCCGAGCGCCCCTGCCGCCGACCGGTTGCGGTACAGCGCCAGGATCTGCTGCGCCATCTGCTCCTCGGTCGCGAACAACAACCCGGTCTCCTTGTGCCGGATCAACTCGCGGTTGCCGGGCACGTCGGCAGCGACGATCGGGCGGCCGAGAATGCCGGCTTCGAGCAGGGTCGGCGCGCAACCTTCGCACAGCGAGGTGCTGAGCACCACGTCGGCATCCTGGTAGGCCGCGCCCATGCGGTCGTGCGCCAGCGTTGGCAGCAACCGGATGCCCGCTTCGCGTTCGCATTGCGCGCGCAGTTCCTGCGCGTAGACGGGGTCCTGTTCCGGCCCGACGACGATCATCTCGACATCGGCGCCGGCCGCACGCAACACCCGCACCAGCGACATTGCCCGGTGCTGCCCCTTGACCGGTCGCAACCCGCCGGGCAACAGGATCAGGAACCGCTGTCGCGGGATGCCGAGCGAACGGCGCAGGTCGGTGCCATCGATCGGCAACCGCTGCGCGGCGCGAGGCACGACATCGATCTTGCCGACCGTGTCCGGCACCCGTTCCTCGACCAGGGCAGCCGCTTCCGGATTGGGCACCAGCACGCGATGGGCGTGGCGCAACACCTCGCAGACCAACGGACCGCGATGGTCGTCGACCATGTCGGAGTGCAGGTCCTCGCCGCTCAGCGACACGACCCATGGCAACCGCAGACCCAGCAACTGCAGGCCGCTGCGCGCGACATCGTGGGCGTGCACCAGATCGGGCTTGAAACGACCGACGGTGCCGGCCAGCGACACCTTCAGACCGCCTTCGGCAGTGCCGCCGGACAGTTCGCACAGATGCCCACGCGCCTGCAGTCCATCGCGGTAGCGCGCCGTGGTCGCGGCCCCACCGAGGTGCACGGCGGTCGGCGACGGCGTCAGCAGCAAGACCTTCATCCGACAAGGTTTTCGGCCGGAATCGGGTTCGTTCCTGATGTCATCCGCGACGGCGTGGGCGCGGCGGCGCCGACGCCGGACAGGCGGCGCGCAGTGCCCGGACGCGCCGCACGTCGACCCGTTCGCCGACCCGGCCATCGCGCTTGACGAACGTGCCGACGATCGCGCCATCGCAGCGCGGCCACAGCGCCGCGGCGTTGTCCGGCGTCAACCCGGAACCGATCCAGATCGGGAACTGCCCCACCGCCGCACGCACGGTGTCGAACAACGCGACATCGACCGGTTCGCCGGTGCGCGTTCCGGACAGGATCATGCCATCGGCGCCCGAACGTTCGGCCAGATCCTTGGCGGCGGTGGCGGTGTCGAACGGCACCAGCGGCAGCGCGTGCTTGACCAGGAAGTCGGCCAGCACCTGTACGCGGCGATCGAGGCGTTGGCGCCACGCCAGCACGCGCGCGGCCTCGCCTTCGATGACACCCTGGTCGGTGCAGTAGGCGCCGCTCCAGACGTTGACCCGGATCCACCGCGCGCCCGCAACCGCGGCCGCCGCCATGGCCGCGACACCATCGTTGCGCAGACAGTTGATCGCGACCGGCAGCTCCAGTTCGGCTCGGATCCGGTGCGCGACCAGCGCCAGTCCGGCCGGGACGTCGGGCGGCACGGGATCGGCGCTGGTGCCTTTGTGGAACGGCGCGTCGCCGAAGTTCTCGACCACGATGCCGTCGACCCCGCCCTGGTGCAGCGCCCGCGCATCGGCCAGCGCCGCATCCAGCACGTCAGCCATCGAAGTGAAGCGGGCCGCAGACGGCAACGGCCGCAGGTGCACGACGCCGAGCAGGGGCTTGGTCATGATGACAGCATCGGCGCGCACCGCGGTCGGCGCCAGGGTGACGGCAATGGCCGCAACTCCGCCCGCGCGTTAGAACGACCACGTGTCGCCGACGACTCGCCGGGTGCTGCTGCTGGTCTGGTCGCTGCTGGCGATCACGCTGATCGCGCGCGCGGTCGATCGCAAGCCGCATCGCGGCGTGATCGTCGACCACCTCGAGTTCGGCCGGCGGCTGTTGCACGGCCAGGACCCGTACGCACCATGGCGCTCGGATCCCGACGCCCCGGAACGGCCACTGCACGCACCGTATCCGCCGAGTTTCGGCCTGCTGACCGCGCCGTTCGCGGTGCTCGCCGACGTCGCCGGCCTGCGCGCGGCACGCGCCACCTGGGGCCTGCTGCAAGTGGCGGCATTGATCGCCCTGTTCGTCGGCCTGCGGCGTGTTGGTCTTGGCCGCGCGCCACCGAGCCCTCTGGCAATGCACCTGTTGTTCCTGCTGGCACTGCTGATGGGCAGCCGGTTCGTGTTGCGCGACATGCATGGCGGCGGCGGCAATCTGCTGAACCTCGGTCTGTGCACGCTGGCGTTCGCGCTGGCCGAACGCGGCCAGCCGGCGCGGGGCGGCTGGCTGCTCGGGTTGTCGCTGGCGACCAAGCCGACCCAGATCTGGCTGCTGCCGATCCTCCTGCTGCTCGGTCATCGGCGCACTGTGCTGCACGCACTGCTGGCGGGTGCCGTGGCGGTCGTCGCGAGCGTCGCGCTGCTGCGCGGCGACCTGGCGCCGTGGTGGCGATGGCTGTCCGGTTCGTGGGCGCTGGCAACCCAGACCGATGCGTTCCTGGTGCCGGCCGCCGGCTTCCCGGAGTTCGAGTGGATGAACCAGTCGCTGCGTTGTGCCGTCGCGCGCTGGCTCGGCGACGTGCCGCCCGAGTTCGCCGTGCGGGTTGCGCTTGCACCACCTCGCGGTCTTGGCCTGGATCCGACCCTGGTGACCTGGTGCACTCGGGCACTCGCGCTGACCGCGTTCGGTGCCGTGGCCACCGTCGCCTGGCGCGCGCGCGGCGAACCGGCCGGCGCCACCTCGCGCACCTGGGTGCTGGCGGCGGCCTTCGTGCTGTCGGTGCTGCTGTCGCCGCTGTCGTGGAAGGCACACCACGTGGCGCTGCTGCCGACATTCGTGCTGCTGCTGCAGCAAGGCCGCGAACAGTCATCGCCGCGACCGGCGTGGCTGCTGCTCGCGCTCGTGCTGGCGCTGTGCGGCATCGGCGGCGAGCTCCTCGGCGACGGTGTCGCCGAGGTCGCCAACTCGCTCTACCTGGTCACCGCGTGCGACGTGGCGCTGCTGCTGGTGACCGTGTGCCTGAGCCGGCGGCACGCCGCGATCTGAACGCAGCGCACCGCAACGGCCCCGTTCAGAACTGCCGCGTCTCGCAGTTGGTCCGGATCATGCCGCGGACGCCATCGAAGCCGACCGCCTGGAAGCTCAGTCGCAAACCGGTCAGCACACCGGCGGGGACGTTGTAGATCTTGGTCAGGCTGGGCGTGCCGATCGCGCCGGTGCCGCTGTAGCTGATGTTGCCGAAGATGCCGATGCTGTCCTCGAACACGATCGTCGCCGGGTTGGCCGGGTCGGTGCAGATCGGGCCGATCGGCGTCATCAGCGGCGGGATGCCCGGCTGCGACGCCATCAGGATGAACGGCGTGGTCGCCGGCACCGCGGTGGTCGAGTTGGTGATCGACAACACGACCAGTGTCGGGGTTCCGGCCAGAGTCAACTTGCGCGAGAACAACCCGCTGGTCGGCGTCGGCGTCGGGTTGCCTGGCGTCGTGGCATTGACCGTGATCGCGCCGCCGAAGTTGGTCGCGGTGACGCTGGTCTGCGCGGTGCCGTTGCCGTCGGTCAGCACCGGATTGGTCGTCGACAGCGTCGCCGGGCCAGTGACGGTGAAGCTGACTGGACCGCCGACGATCGGGTTGCCGTTCGGATCCTCGAGACGGACGACCACGGGCGACGGGAACGGTTCACCGGCCGGCACGATCTGGTTGCCGCCGGAGACGGCGATGACCTGATTGACCGGGCCGAGCGGCCGGATGCGCTTCAGCGTGCCGGAGCCCGAATGGGTGACGAAGTAGAGCGCGCCGTCCAGTCCGTTCTGCAGGCCAGTGTAGTTGTTGAAGCCCTGGCCCCAGTTGGTCGCGCTGGGCTGGCCCGGCACCGCCGCGGCCGTCTGCCAGACGCCACCGACCTGGACCAGCCGGCGGATGTGGCCGGAGTAGTAGTCGCCGTAGAACACCGAGTTCTCGTAGGCGGCGCCGAAACCGTATTGCCCGCCGAAGTTGCGATAACGCGGTCCACCCATGATGGACAACCACGAACCGCCCTGCGGCACGCCGACCATCGGCCCGAGAACGGCCGGCTGCGAGCCGGTGCACGACGAGTAACCCGACGTGCCTTCACGCCACGGCCAGCCGTAGTTCGCCAGCGTCAGCGCGCCGGAGTTGTAGACGTACTCGTCCAGCTCCTCCTGCGAGTTCTGGCCGACGTCGGCGATGTACAGGTTGCCGGTGGTCGGATCGACGTTGAACCGGTACGGGTTGCGCAGACCGCTGCACAGCACGAGCTGGCTGAAGTCGGTCGCAGTGCTCAACGGGTTGTCGCCCGGATCGAGTTGCGTCGCGGTCGGGGCGGTGGTCGACCCGCCAGCCGGCAGCGTGCTGACGTCCATGCGCAACAGGGCACCCTGCATGGTGGTGACGTTCTGCGCCTGGCACTGGCTGGCATCGTCGCCGATCGACAGATACAGCCGCCCGTCCGGGCCGAAGCGGCAGGTGCCGCCGTTGTGGTTGAACGCACTGTCGGCGGCGTTGCCGAGGATCACGCGGCGCGTGGCGGTGCTCAGCGTCAGATTGTTGCTGTTCGGGTTGGCCAGGTCACCGGTGACCGTGAACCGGTCCAGATGCATGAACGCATCGGCCGTGCTCGAATACCAGACGTAGATGTAGCCGTTGGTACCGAACAGCGGATCGGCGCAGATGCTCAGCAGCCCTTTCTCCGAACCGGTCTCGATCGAGGGCACCGTGCCGATGGTCGCCGACGAGGCCCCGTTGTAGACCGTGATCTGGCCGGCCTGGTTGCAGATCAGGATGCGGCCATCGGGCAGCCAGCAGAAGTCCAGCGGCGAAGGCAGGCTCGACACCAGCGTGTCGATCGTGAAGCCGGTTGGCACTTGCTGGGCGGGCAAGGAACAGAGCCCCATCAGGAGCGCAGGCAGAATCGTCGCGGACAGACGCATGAGACCTCGGAAAGGACGGGTTCGTGGTGGCGCGCGATGCAGGCGATCGGGCGCAGTCAGGGGGCGGAGAAGGATACGGCACGCGCGCGCGATGGACAGTCCCGTCCCGCGACGTTGCGGCCCAGCGGAACTACTTGCTGCCAGCGCCCGTTCCCATCGGCAGGACCAGCAATCGGCGGCACTCCGCCAGCAGCCAATCCAGCTCGGTGAACGGCTGATACGAAATGTCCTGCCATCGGATGCGGCCGTCGGCATCCAACAGGGTCGTGCTGTGCAGCGGCATCGCCTCGAAGTCGTCGTAGGCGCGCCACATCTTGAACGCCTGCAGCCCCGGGTCGCAGGCCAGCGGGAACGGAAACCGGTCGGCCTCGGCGAGCGCCGCGTGCTTGCCGGCGGCCGAGGCGACGGCGTCGTTGCCGATCGCAACGATGTCGATGCCGGCGGCGGCGAAGTCCTTGGCCCGTGGCGCCAGCGCCCGCAACTGCTCGACGCAGTGCAGGCACTCGAAGCCTAGGTAGAACACCAGCAGCGTCGGCCGCCGGCGTTCGGCGAGCGCAAACGTGCCGCCATCGATCTGCGGCAACGACATCACCGGTGCCTGCGTCGGCGACCACCGGAACGGTCCCAGGCTGTCGAGCGGCGGCCGTTCACCGGCATCGGCGGGAACCGGCTGCGGCAGACGCCAGTCGACGGGCAGCGCGAGTTCCCTGGCGATGTCGGCCAACGCGGCCAACGGCGCGAACTCGAGATCGGCGGTGCCGGCGAGCTTCCGCAGCTCCTCGAACTTCGCTTTGGCGTCGTCCTTGCGCTCGCCAAGCCACAGCGCGCGCACCAAACGGGCCAGCGGCAGCACGCGGCCGGGTTTGAGGGCCTTCTCCAGTTCCTCGATCGCCTTGGCATGCTCGCCGGCCAGTTGCTGCGCGAGCGCTTTCGCCGCCGGCGTGGCGTTCTCGGCCTTGCCGAAGTGCTCGAGCGCCACTTTGCCGTCCCCGGTCGCCAGGGCCTGCTCGCCGAGCAGGCCGGCGATCGCCCGCTGGACGTCGCGCACGCGCTCCGAGGGCTCCTTGCCGGCCTCGTCGCGCGCCGCCCCGACCTTGCCGGCGTCGTCACCGCGCTGCCAGGCCGCCTCTTCCGCCTGATCGACCGCGGTGGCCCGCGCCGCCCGCGCCTTCGCGAGCAACCTTTGCAGTTCGTCGAGCACCGCCGCGCCGCGATCCTGACGGCCGAGCCGGAACTGCGCGGTACCCAACAGCTGCAGCCGCTTGGCCTGGTCACGCAGATCGTCGGTCGGCTCCAGGAACCCGTTGTCGCAGCACGCGACCACCTGATCCCACATCTCGAAGCCGAGCAGCACATCGATCAGCCGCTGGCGTCCATAGCCGGCGATGTCATCGGCGACGGCGACCCGGTTCATCTTCGGATGGCGCGGCAGTTCGACCATGTTCTTGGCCAGGTCGAGCGCGGCGTGGCCTTTGCCGATGTGCATCAGGCTGCGGCACAACCATTCCTGGTTGTGCCCATAGTTGTGGATCTCGTACGGCAGCACGTGATCGCGCTGCATGTGCGCGTGGTCGACGCGCGAACTGGCCTCCTGCTGCCAGGCGGCCTCGGCATGGCGCTCGAGTTTGGCGAAGATGTGGCCACCCATGTGCCATTGGTGCGCGATACCGGGCGCGGTTCGACCCAGCAGTGCCGCCGACGCCAGCGCGCGTTCGGCCTTCTCGTGGTCCCAGAGGTGCACGCGAAAGTGATGGGCCGGATGCATCGGCGCCTGCGCGAACAACTGATCGAGCAACGCATCGACCGCGCCGTGACTGGTGATCTCGAGCCCGGCTTCGACGTTGCGCCAGATCTGCACCGCCAGGAACGCCTTCGGCTCGGGATCGTCCGGATGGCGCGCGACGAGCGCCTCGAGGTCGCGGACCAGATCGCGCCCGAGCCGCTTCTCGTCGCGAGTCTTGCTGCGCTCGACGATCGCCTTGCGCGTGGTCTCGACCTTCTCCTTGTCGCCACTCTGCAGTGCCGTGCGGTCGTCGTCCGAGATCTGATGGAACTTCGCCCAGGCATCGACCCAGGCCCGTTCGCGTTCGGGCAACGCCGCGGCTCGCTGCACTGCCTGCGCGATGAAGCCGGCGGCGCGTTGGTGATTCTCGACGTTGGCGACGCCCATGCCCCAATAGGCCAGCGCCTGATCGGGCTGCAGGTGCGCGACCTGGCGGAAGCTGCGCTCGGCCTCGAAGTACCAGAAGCCGTGCTGCTGACAGATGCCCTGATCGAAGAACTCCTGCGCATCCGGCAACAGACCGGCCACCGGGAAGTGCACGTCGGGGTTCAGACCGGCGATCCGGCGCGCCGCCTGCCGCGGGCCTTCGTCGAACTCGGCGCCGTGACGGCTGTGGCCGAACGTGTCGGGAGCGGGATCTTCCTGGGCCGGCAGCGCCGCAAGCGACAACGACAACAATGACAACAACGACGATGACATCCAGGCGCGCATGGAACGCAGAGCCTACCCGCGGCGGCGTCGCGTTGTTGTCGCAGGATCGGTCGAAGTCAGCGCCGCTTCGGCTTCGGCGCGTTCGCGGACCCGGTTGCACATCAACTCGCACAACGCGACGGTGCGCGCATCCGCCAGGGCGTAGCGCACGGAAACCCCATCCTTGCGGCGGGTCACCCACCCGACCTGGTGCAACAGCCCCAGGTGCTTGCTGACATTGGCGAGCGACAGCCCGGAGGCCTCGACCAGTTCGCCGACGGTCAGTTCGCCCGAGAACAGCAGGTTCATCAGCCGCAGACGCGACGGTTCGCCGAGCGCGCGGAACTGCTCGGCAACGCGTTCCAGCATCGCCGCGGAGATCGGCGGGTGGTCGCTCACTTGCGTTCGTCCTTGCTGCCGTCGCCGGTCGCCGCCGGCAGGTCGGTGCGCGCCGCCCATTCGGTCCAGGATCCGTTGTAGAACTGCGCTTGCCGGTAGCCGAGCAGATAGCGCAGCACGAAGTACGACTCGCTGGCGGTGTGGCCGGTGCGGCAACTGACGACGACCGGCTGATCGGCGCGCAGACCGAGAGCCCCGTACTCGGCTTCGAGTTCGGCTCGCGGGCGGAACCAATGGCCGTCGTCACCGCGCTGCAGGTCCTTGGTGAACACGCGGTTCCTGGCGCCCGGGATGTGCCCCGGCCGCGCTTCGGTGGACTTGGCGCCGGTGAACCCTTCGGCCGGCCGCACGTCGAGGATCGCCGTGCCCGCGCGCCATTGCGCCGCGACCTGATCGGTGTCGAGCGACACCGCGGCGTCACGCCCCGGCTCGTAGACCACGGCCGCCGGCGCGGGCACGTCCGCCACCAACGACCGCTTCTCGGTTGCCCAGCGCAGCAGCCCGCCTTCGAGGATCGCCAGCGCCGAATGGCCGGCCTGCACGAACGCGAGCGCGGCCATCGTCGCGTCCTGCATCTTGTCCTCGGCGTAGATGACCACCGGGGTCGTCCGGCTGATGCCCACGGCACCGAACTTCGCGGCCAGCTCGCGTGGCGACAGCAGATGCAGGTCGCGGTCGCCGGCCTTGCTGCGCAACGAGGCCACCGGCAGGTGCACCGCTCCCGGCAGATGCAGGTCGGCATACTCGGCCGCCTTCTCGCGCGCGTCGACGATCGCCACCTTGCCCAGCCGCTGCTGCAGCCACTTCGTCGACACCACCGTCGGCGCCGTCAGCTCCGCCGGGTCGGTTGCCCAGGCCGCCAGCGGATTCGGTTTCGCTGCGGCCAGGAAGAACGCACGACGCAGCGCGAAGCCCATCGCCGCGGCCCGGATCTGCCCTTCGTCGGCGCCTGGCTGCAACGATGCTGGCGTCAACACCTTGGCCTTGAAGGCATCGAGGCCGCCGTCGAGTACGCGCACGTTGGTGTGCCCCTGCCGCCGCAACTCGACCCAGGCCTGGGCCGGATGCGCCGGCCCGTTGCTGCACAGCACGAGCAACCGCGGTTTGCCGGCCAGGAGCTGCTGGCCCGCGGCACCGACCACTTCGGGCACGGTCAGGTTACGCGCACCCGGCAGATGCCACGCGGCGAACTCCTCGGCCGGCCGCACATCGACGACCACCACGTCGCCACGCGCCGCCAGCAGTTCGCGTGCGAGTTCGTCGGCACCGACATGATCGGCGCCGGTCTCGATGTCCTGCAGATACGGCGCCGCCCTGGTCGCGGCCGCGGTCCCCGCCGCCGGCGCGTGCAACCCCGACGTCACCACCACCGCGGCCACCGCCACGACCATCACGCCGATGCCGAGAACCTGCCCGATCGTCGAACCGCTCATGCGTTCCTCCTTGCCATCCTCGCTTCCACGCGGCTGGCGCCCAAGAAGGCGGCCAGCGCGATCACCACCAACACCACCGTGCCCGTGACCGGACTGATGCCGGCCTGTTCGGGCAACGAACCGATTGCGCAGGTACCCATCGTCAGCAGGTCGCCGAGCTGCGGCTGCACCGTCGCGAAGACGAGGCTGCCGATCCCGGCGCCGAGCAGGAACACCGCCGCGTCGATCTTGCCACTCGCCAGACCGACTGCCGCGGTGCCCGGACACCAGCCGCCGACGACGAACCCGGCGCCGAACAACAACCCGCCGAGCACCTGGGGCAGCAGCACCGACGGCGGCGCGAACAGCTCGTCCAGACGCACATGGCCGGTTGCCGCCAGCACCTGCAGCACCACCGCCGCCGTCGCCATCGCCGAGAACATCACCTTCAGCACCGCGAAGTCCTGCAGGTAGAAGATCGCCGTCAGCTTGCGGCTGCTGCCAAAGCCCGCGCGTTCGAGCCAGAAGCCAAAGCCCAGCCCGACGACCAGCGCCAGCAGCAGGCCGAGCGGGGTGTCGAGCTGACCGTTCGCGAACAGGTTCATCGCCACTCCTTTCGCACCAGCGGTGCAACGACGAACGCGGCGGCGAACGTCGCGCCGGTGAACACGAACGCGCCCGTCTGCAGCAGCGCGCCGCCCGACAAGGCCTGACCGGAGGTGCACCCCATCGCCAGCCGCGAGCCGATGCCGACGACTACTCCGCCGCCAAGGGCCAACAACAAGCGCAGGGTTCGCGACGCGCGCGGACCACGCTCGACACCAGGAGCCGTCCGACCCGCGGCCGCGGCGGAGACGAAGCCGCCGAGCAACGTGCCGACCAGCATGAACACCAGGTAGTAATGCAGCGGGTTGCCATCGGCGAACCATGCGCCGAGGTACGGATTGCCTTCGACCGCCGCCGGCGCGACGACGTGTGCCGTTGCCGCGGCGATCCGACTGATGCCCCCCGAAGCGCCGAGCCCGGCGCCGAGCACCAGGTAGCTGAGCACCAGCGTCAGGCCGAGGCCGATGCCGGCGAGATATGGATTCCAGTAGGGTCTGGGTGTCGGCATGGGAGCCTCAGCAGCCGGCGCTGCGCTTCTTGGCGGGTTGCGGAACGGCTGGCGCCGCCGACGGCGTGGGCGGGCTCGACATCGTCGACGGTGCCGTCGATGCCTGTCCGCCGAACGCCGTTGCCTGCCAGTAGCCGGCGACGCCGCCCAGCAGCACGCGGAGCGACTGCCGCGGATTGCGCTGCAACAGCGCGCCGGCGACCGCGAACGCACTGGTGCCATCGCGGTCGACCAGCACGATCCGAATCGTCGCCGGCAGCTCGTCCACGCGGGCGGCAACGGCGTCGAGCGTGACGTTCATCGAACCCGGAATCCGCCAGTCGGCGAACTGCCAGGCCGGACGCACGTCGAGCACGGCGTAGCTGCCTGCCTGCTCGGCCAGCACGCGCTGCAGCAGCGTGGCATCGATCGGCTCCGGCAACGCGATCGGACCATCGTCAGCGGCCGGTGCGGTCGACGTCGTCATCCGACCGACGGTCGGCAGCCCGGCGGTCACCCAGGCATCCATGCCGCCATCGAGCGACCCGACGTCGGTGAAGCCGGCGCGCTCGGCGAGCCCCGCCGCAATGCTCGAGCGGTAGGCGCTGTTGCAGACCATCAACAGCGCATCCTGCCTGCCGAACACCTTGCCGAAGCGTTCGGGTTCGGTGACCGGGATGTTGCCGACCTCGCCCAGTCGCAGATCGGCATACTCGTCGGCCGACCGCACGTCGACGATCATCGGCTCGGTGCCGGCGCGCATCGCCGTGTGCAGCTCGGCCGGCGACCAGAGCTTCGTGGTGCGGACCGGCAGACCCTGTTCGCGCCAGTGCGCCGCGTCGCCGCCGACCCGACCGACCAGCTGTGTGCGGTCGTAGCCGATCCGCTGCAAACGGAACGTACCTTCGCGAACCTCGTCGTCGCTGCCGACCAGCAAGAGCGGCGCGCCGAACGGCACGACGATGCCGGTCCAGGTGTCGAGACGCCCGCGCAAGGCGACGTTGATCGCGCCAAGCAGGTGACCGCCCGCGTAGGCATGGGCCTCGCGCAAGTCGACCACCCACCCGCCACCGTCGAGGTGGGACTTCACCTGCTCACTGGATGCCATTGCCGGCAGTTCTCCGGTCGGCGCCACGGCCGGCGGCCCATCGAGGTTCATCGCCACGTTGAACCGGAAGTACTGCGGCGCCACCGGCTGGTGGCTCAGCATGTTGGCGACGAACCCGGCCTTGCTGGTCGATCGCAGGTAAGGGTTGGTCGCCTTCTCGTCGCCGATCGTCGACGTCGTCGCCGGGCTGAGATGCGCACCGCACAACGACCCGGCACCGTGCGCCGGCAACACCAGCGTCGCGTCCGGTAGCGTCTTCAACCGCGTGACCGAGTCCCAGGACGCCGCCGCCAGTTCGGCCGGTGGTACATCGAGTAGATCCGGCCGACCGATGCCGCCGATGAACAACGTGTCGCCGGTCAACGCGAACGCCGGGTCCGCCTTGCCGCCGGGCACGCGCAGCAGGAACGTCATCGCATTCGGCGTGTGCCCCGGAGTGTCCCAGGCGGTCAGCGTGACGGCGCCGATCGTCAGCTGCGCGCCATCGCCCAGCGCGCGGTGGGCGAACTTCGCGCCCGCCTTGCCCGAGATCGCGATCTCCGCGCCCGTGCGTTCTCGCAGTTCGGTGTGGCCGGCGACAAAGTCTGCATGCGGATGGGTCAGGATCGCCCACCGGATGGTGGCGCCGAGATCCTTGGCCGCCGCGAGATAATGCGCGACGTCGCGTTGCGGGTCGATCACCGCCGCTTCACCGCGGGAGACCACCAGGTAGCTGAGGTGCGACAGGCACCCGAGCTGGTACTGCTGCAGCACGTGGTCCTGGCCGCGGTCCTCGAAGACGAGTTGCGGCTGACTGGCAGAGTCCGTGTGGGTCGCGCGTTCGGCATCCTGGGCCGACACCGTGCCCGGCAAACCGGCGGCGGCGCTGACGAGCAGACCGGCGCGGAGGAACGTTTTCATGTTGTCAACTATACGGTTGAACAGTTGACAATGCAAGAGAAACCCGGAGTGGAGCCGATACCAGCGCGAAGACGAAACAGGGGACATGCCCGGTCAACCATCGATCCCGTCCCGACGCCAGCAGGCGGCCATCGCGGCCAGCGCGGTGATGGCGTCACTGGTTGCCGTTGCCGTGCTGGCCGGCATCCCGACGGCGCGACCGGCGGCGCCGCCGGCGGCCCCTCGAGGACCGGTACCGGCGACGTCTTCGCTTCCGACCCTGCGACTGCGCTTCGACGCCGCCGATTGGCGCCAGATGTTCGCCACCCGCGATGCCGACGACGGCAAGAACTACGTTCCGATCGGATTCACCGACGAACACGGTCAGACCTCGCGAGCCAAGGCCGCACTCCGCGGCTTCTCGTCGTGGCATCATGGCTGCACCAAGCCGTCGTTGCGTCTGAAGCCGTCCACGCGGCACCCGGGTCAGCCCGAACACTTCGAACTGCAACGGCCCGAGGACCTGCTGGCCCTCGCCAACGCGATTCCGGACGAGCTGGCGGCAACCCTCGGCTTGTTGCACGCCGGCAACGAGCCGGTCCGGGTGTTCCTCGACGACCGGTTCGCCGGCGTCTATCTGCGCAGCCTGCGACCCGGACCGGATCTGGCACGGGCCGGCGGCCGGCCGCGCGGCACGTTCTGCAAAGGCGACAACCTCGGCGATCGTCGGCAGCTGGACCTGTGGCACTCGGCCTCGGCCTGGCGCCTGCTTGGCGAGGATCAGGAACGCGCCGCCGCCTGCCTCGACGACCTGCTGGCGACATTGCGGGAACCACCGTCGGCCGCCCGCTGCGAACGACTGTGGCAACTGCTCGACTTCGAGGCCACCGCGAAAGTCGCTGCCCTGGCGGTCGTGGTCGGCAGCATCCACGCCGATCGCGCGCACAATCAGCTGCTGTTCTTCGCACCGGCGCGCGGCCGCTGCGAGCCGCTCTTGTGGGATGCCAACGGCTTCGGCATCCACGGCGATCCCGACGTGCCGGTCGACGTCGCCAGGCATCCACTGGCCCAGGCTTGCCTGTGCGATCCGCGCTTCTTGCACCGTCGCGATCAGCTGGTGGCCCGACTGCTGCAGAACGGCGACGTGCAGGAACGCATCGCCCGGCACGTGGCCCGCGTGACCGCGGATCTGCGAGCCGACCCGGAGCCCGGACGTGTCGTGGTCCGCGGCGCCGACTGGTGGTTTGCCGTCGTCGAGGAACTCGACGTCGCGCGAGCCGTGGACGAGATCCAGACCTGGTTCCGCGCGCGCGAACGACACCTCCGCGCCTGGCTCGCCGACGCGCGCCTGGCGGTGGCCGTCGATCCCGCCGATGCCACGCGTACCGTCGTGCAGGTGTTCGGCAATGTCGGCATCGCGGTCTCGCGTCGCGACGGAGCACCACCGCGCAGCGTCGACGGCCACGATGCCACCCTGTTGTTGCCGGGCCGCAGCCTCAGAGAACACGACCTGCCGCAACGGCGCGACCAGCGCGGCCGCGGCGTTCCGGCGCCGCACCCGCGACCGGCACCCTCGAGCTACACGCTCGTCGGTCGACCGGACGAGCTGCAGTTCACCAACGCGATCACCGGCGACGTCGTGGCGCCGACCGCGGCACCGCCGCCTGAACCGGTGCGGACCACCCATCCGTGGTCATTCGTCGACCCGGCTCCGCGCGACGTCGTACTCGGGCCCGGCAGCGTCGACGTCACCACCACGCTGGTCGTCCCGAGCAGCGGTCGCCTGCTGATCCAGCCTGGCACCGACATCCGGCTGGCGGCAGGCGTTGGCATCGTCTGCGCCGGCGAAGTCACGATGGTCGGGACCGCGACGGCACCGATCGAGTTGGTTCCCGCGGACAGCGAACCCTGGGGCGCAGTCGCCATCGCTGGCGCCGCGCGCGTCCGCATCGCCCACACGACGATGCGGGGCGGCGGCGCGATGACCTTCGGACATCGCCAGTTCACGGGCATGTTGACCCTGCACGACGCCAGCGACGTCGAACTCGAGCTCGTCCGCCTGCACGATGCCCACGGCGCTGCGATCGCCATGCTGCAGTCGACCGCAACCATCACGGGCGGCCAGGTCGGCCCGAGTTTCGACGATGGCATCACCCTCGAACGGAGCCGCCTGACGGCAGTCGCGACGCGGGTGGCGTTCTGTCGTGGCCACGGCGTGTTCGCCGACGGCGGGCAAGCGGTGCTGCGCGGCTGCACGCTGGTCGGCAACGCCACCGATTCGGCGATCGCATACGGCGGCGAGATCACACGCATGGCCATTCCAGAACCTGCGGCGACACCGCGCTGAACGTCAAGCTGCAGGGCCGCCGCGGTCGATGAACGAGCCGTTGTCATGGCGCACGTGATGTTCGCAGCCCCCGGCATCCGCCGGTTCCACCTGCACGAGCGTGTCGCCCGCGAACTGACGGCCCGCGGCCATCGCGTGACCCTGGTCACCGTCGATCCGGTCGCCGCGACGTTCTGGTCGGCGCAGGGACTGTCGACCCTGCGGGTCGCCCCGGCAACGCCAGCCGCGCATCGTTACCCGACGCGCGAACTCGCCGCCAACGACTGCCTGCTGCAAGGCGTGCCCGCTGACGGCCGGGCGCTCGATCGAGCCACCGCCAGGCTCGATCACCTGCTGCCGATGGTCCTGCGCTGCTTCGACGACGATCCACCGGATCTGCTGTTCGGCCACGTGCAGCGCACCGGCGTACACCGTTTGCTCCAGTACGTGGCTCGCGAATGCGGTTGCCGCACGGCATGGACCGGTGACGGTCTGCTGCCTCACACCCTGCAGGCCGACGACGAGGGCGTCGATGGCGACGCCGCGTTGGTGCGTCGGGTCGCGCTCGACTACCGCGACGTACGCGCCGACGAACGGCTGCTGGCAGCGGCCTTGGCGGCTGTTCTCGGCCGCACCACGCCGGCGCCGCTGACCCGCAAACCGATCGCCACGCCGCGTTGGCGGGCACGCCTCCACGACTCCCTCGGGCTGCTGCTCGGCGGACAGCCCGAACGCGCGATTCGCGCGTGGTTTGCCTGGCGACTGGCACTGGCCGAGCCGGCGCCGCGCGCCCGGAACTTCGAACTGCCGGCGGGGCCGTTCGTCACGGTACTGCTGCAGCGCGAGGACGAAGCTGCCGTCCGGCTCGATTGCGGCGTGCCACCCTCGGCTTCTGCACTGGTGGCAGCGACCCGGAACGCCGCGATCCGGATCGATCCGGCGATGCGCGTCGTGGCGGTGCTGCCGGCCGGCGGCGTGCTCGCCGACGAACTGCGCCGCCTGCGTCGACTGGCGGGCGTGCAACTCGAGGTCGCAACTGCTGCGCCCGATGCCGCCGCGGCGGCCACCGCCGTGATCACGATCAACCACCCGGCCGCGACGACGGCCCTCTTGGCGGGCACACCGGTCCTCCATCTGGGCCGTGCCCTGTTCGCAATGCCCGGTGTCACCCACAAGACGATGCTGGACGACCTGGCGACGACCCTGCGCTCCGCGATCACCGCCGACGGCCAGCCGGAGCTGCGAGCGCGGTTCCTGACCGCGGTGCTGGGCCACGACCACATCTGGTGTTCGCCCGACCAGCCCGACCACAACGGCCTCAGCGGTCTGGTCCTGGCGATCGAAACCGCCCTCCAGCAACGCTCTCCGAACGGCACCCGGCTGCGCTACCGCGCCGGACCGACCTGGCCGCTGGCGCTCGAGAGTCCATCCTGAACGGTCGCATGAGCCTTCAAGCCGCACGCCCGGATCGGCCGATGGCATGGAAGTGTCACGATCGGTCCGCACCACCCTGATCGCTCTCGCCGTGGGTTCGGTGCTGCAGCGCCTGGGCCAGCTGGTGGCCATCGTCTGGCTGTGCCATGCCCTTGGTCCGATGGGTGCCGGTCGCTGGGCGATGGGGCTGGCCGTCGGCAACCTGCTGGCCGTGCTCGCTGGCACGGGCTTGCGCAGCCACATCGCCCGCGCCATTGCCCGCGAACCCGCGGCTGCCGGCACCTGGCTTTGCGCCGCGATCCGCAGCCGCTTGTGGCTTGGGGCCATCTTCGCCAGCGTGACCACAGCGCTGGCGCTGGCGCTGGCCGATGAGCCGTGGTTCTGGGCCATCTGCGCGCTGCCGGCACTACCGGCGGCTTTCGAACTGCGCCAGCTGTTCGACGTCGTCGATCGGACCCGGACCGAAGTCGCGATCGAAGCGCTGGCCGGCCTCGGGTTCCTGCTCGCGGTCGCGATCGCGGTGGCGCTCGACTGCCGGGAGCCGACGGTCTACATCGCCTGCCATCTGCTGGCCCGCAGCGCCTACGCGGTCGCCGCCGCTCACCTGGTCGCCAGACTACCGCGATGCGGCACCGTGCCGGGCACCTGGCAGCTGATCCGGACCGCCAGCGGTGTCGCCGGTGCGCAGACCGCCTGCGAAGCCGTCGGGTCCGGCGAAGTCTGGCTGATCGCGGCGCTCGGCGGCGACGACGCCGCCGGCCTGTTCGCGGTCGCGCAGCGCCTGGTCGGCGCGGCCGCGTTGCCGTCGCACCAGTTGACCCGCTTGTTGTTGCCGCACCTGTTCAGCGCCGCCACCGACGGCGACATCGGGCGGACGCTGAGGACAGCACTGCGCGCAACGGCCCTGGCCACTCTGCCCCTGGCTGCCGGCGGGTTCGTCATGGCGACCCCGCTGTGCTCGCTGTTCGGTTCGCAGTTCGCAGCAGCGGCTCCGGTGCTGTCCCTGCTGCTGCTGGCGACCGTGCTGCAACACCTCGGCTGGCAATGCAGCCATGCCCAGTTCGGCTGCGCGCGCGACCTCGCCTATGCGCGTGGCCTGCTGCTGCAGGCCGTGCTGCTGGTCGTCGGCTACGCGGCACTGGTGCCGCAATGGCACGCAACCGGTGCCGGAGTCGTCGCCGTGCTGGCGCAGGCGCTGTACCTGGGGTTTGGCATGATGACGATGGGCAGCCGCATCCTTGCCGACGCGACCGCGTGGTTGCGACCCGCCGCACTGGTCGCGGCCACCACCGCCATCGCGACCGCGATCGCCGGCGCCGGCAACACCCCTGCCGGATGGCGGCTGTTCGCCCAGTTCGCCGCCGGGGGTGGCGCGTTCCTGCTCGGCCTGTGGCTGGTCGAGTTGCGACAGCGCGGCAATCGGCTCGGCGAGGGGCTGGTCCAGGCGAGCGGATTTCGCCGCTAGAGTTCACCGGCTGCGGCCGGATGGTCGATAGCAACGGCCGATGCAGACCCGCAAACCCTTGCGCCTTGGCACCCGCGCGCGGCTGCTGCTGCGCGGACTGCGCTACGCCCCGCTGCTGCCGTACGCGTCGATCGACGGCTGGCTGAGCGTCGACGAGGCGATCGCCCTGTTCGAACTGGCCAGGCGCCTGCCCGACGAACGACCGGTCGTCGTCGAGATCGGCAGCTGGCAGGGCAAGAGCAGCGTCGTGCTGGCCAAGGGTCTGGTCGGCAAGAACGGCGCCCGACTGCACTGCATCGACCCGTTCGACGGCAGCGCCACCGACACCAGCGCCAGCGAGTACGCAAGCCGTGCGGCGGCGACCTCCCGGCAATTGCACGAGGTCTTCACCGCCAACCTCGCAACCGCCGGCGTGCAGCAGCTGGTGACCGCGCACACCGGACGCAGCCACGACTTCGCGCCGGCGTTCACGACCCCGATCGACCTGCTGTTCCTCGACGGCGATCACGCCTACGACGCCGTGGCCCGCGATGTCCGCGACTGGGCACCAAAAGTCCGGCCCGGCGGTTTCCTGGCGATGCACGACGTGCAGCATCCGGTCCAAGACGGACCGCGTCGCGTCGTTGCCGAGCTGCTGGCGCAAGACCCGTTCTGGACCGACATCCGCACCGTCGACACGATGTGGATCGCGCGCAAGATCCCGGCGCCGACCTCACCGGGGTGAAGATGGCACCGGGCGTCGCCATGTCGGTGATCGTCGTGACCTGCCAGCGGCTGACCGAACTGCGGCGCTGCCTGACGGCGCTACGCGCCCACCTGCAGGAACCGGGCGTGCCAACGACCGAGGTGCTGACCGTGCATGCACCCGGGGACGAACTCGCCATGGCGGCGGTGCGCAGCGAGTTCCCGTTCGTTCGCGTCATCGGGTCGGCGATCCGGAATCTGTGCGTGCAACGCAATCTCGGGGCGCAGGCGGCCGCCGGCGAGGTCATCGTCTACCTCGACGACGATGCCTGGCCGCGACCGGGCTGGTTGCAGGCGCTGGCGGCGGCATTCGTCTCGGCCAGGACGCAGGTCGCGACCGGTCCGGTGTTGCACGAGGATGGGCGGCGCCAGTACGGGCCGATGGCGGTGACGCCGTTGGTGCGGCAGTTGGCGCTGCCGGACGGTACCGCGGTACCGGACGGGATGGCACCGACGGTGCCGGGCTGCAACTTCGCGGTCCGCCGGTCGATGGTTTTTGCGACTGGCGGCTTCGACGAACAGTTGTCGATCCACTCCGACGACGTCGACTTCTGCATCCGCGCATTCGCGGCGGTCGGCGGCGACCGGGCGGCGTTCACCTGGGTGCCCGCCGCGGGCATCCATCACGAGCCGGCGCCCGGCCCGTTCCGCCGGACGCGCTGGGATCGCGACTGGCGCACCGTGGCCCGCGATTCGATCTACCTGGCGTTCCGTCACGGCCAGGCGCGGCGCTGGTGGCGACTGGGGCTGCCGCTGCTCATCCAGATCCCGAAACTGCTGCGGTTTCCGCTCTGGCTCCTGCTGGGTCGACTCGGACCAAGAGCGTTCGGGCGTTGCGTGCTGCGCCACCTGATTGGCCTGGTCGAAGGCTACCGGAAGGGTTGGTCGACGTCGCCGCGCCTGCCGCTGCGGCCGCTGCCAACGGCCGTGTCGGGCTCGACGCCGGGTCATTCCGCCGCGACCGAAGAAGCGTCATGCGCGACGTCGCCGTGATCGACGCCGAACCGGCACTCGGGGCCGCCACGACCGTGACCGTGGTCGTGCATTGGCGCGGCGCCGAGGACACGCTGCACTGCATCGCAAGCCTCCGCACCCACGCCGCCGACACGCCGGTGGTCGTCGTCGACAACGCCTCGACCGACGACTCGGCCGCGCTGCTGCAAGCTGCCTGGCGCAACGAGCCGCTCGTGCGGATCGAACGTACGGCCCACAACGGTGGCTTTGGCGCCGGCGCGAATGCAGGCATCGGTGCCGCCCTGGCTGCCTGGCCACGGTTGCGGCACGTGCTGTTGCTGAATCCAGACGCCCGGCTGACGCCAGGCGCCCTGCCAGCGATGTTGGCGACGGCAGCACGTCATCCCGAGGCCGGCATCGTCGGTTGCCGCATTCTCGATGCATCGGGCCAACGCATCTGGTTCGGCAACGGCCGGATCCCGCGCTGGACCTTGTCCGGTTTCCACGTCGCCGCCCCATCCGGTCGAACAGAACACCGCGCTGGGTTCATCACCGGCTGCACGATGCTGCTCGATGCCGCGATGTTGCGCGCCGGTTTGCGGTTCGACGAGGGGTTCTTCCTGTACGCAGAAGACGCCGACCTGTGCGCCCGCGTGGTTGCCGCCGGGAGGCAGCTGTGGGTCACGCAGCAGGCGACCGTGCACCACCGCGGCGGTGGCTCCCACGACGGAACCGAAGTCCTGCCGGGGCAGACTTCCTCGCAACTCTATTGGCTGACCCGGAGCAAGGTCCGGTTCGCGCGGCGCCATCTGACAGCCGTACAGCGCGCCTGGTTCTGGTTCGCGGCGCTGCTGCTGAAGCCGGTTGCCGGGCTGCTGCTCGGGCATGGCGTCGCGTTCGTGCGGCCGTATCTTCGCGGCCTCCGCGACGGCTTCTTGGATCCCGTGCCGACGCGCTGATCCGGTCAGGACCCGCGCGGCTCAGGCTTCGGCGGCGTGACCGAGTGCGACCTTGCCGGCCGCGACCACCGGCTTCTTGGCCTTCGAGCGCGGCTTGCGCTGCCCCAGCAGTTCGCGCCCGAGCATCTCCTCGAGTTCGCGATCGCGCCCGCGCGCCGCCGACGCCAGCGATTCCTCGAGTTCCTTGGCGGCCGCGCCGCTGCCACAGGTCATCCGTTGCGCTTGCGCCGAGGCGTCGTAGAAACGCGCTCCAGCGAGGACCGGGCACAGCCGGACACCGTCGTTGGTGGTCACCCACGACCCCTCGGGCACTTCCAGCCAGTTGCCGCGGGCGATCACGTTGTTGCGCTCCGCCCAGCGATCGCGCGAGGACGGCTCGATCGGCCGTTCATCGTCGAGCAGGTAGGTGGGGGTCACGTCGTAGTGCTTGCACAGGGCGAGCAGCATCGGCAACGTCGGCAAGGAGCGACCCTGTTCGAGGTGGGACATGGTCGCCGGCCGGACGCCGAGGGTTTTCGCCGTGACACCCTGGGCCTCGCGCTTGAGACGCGTGCGCAGGTAGAACAACTTCAGGTGCAGTCGCCGCATGGGTAGGGGGATGGGAGGTGAGAATGAAGTAGGCGAGAGGGCGCCATCCGCGCGTGTGCGATTGGCGATCTGCGAAAGTCTAACACTTGCCGCAGAAATAGGCCGTGCGGCGCAGCAGATGCGATCTTGGCGCGGAACCGTTGTGCGTGACCCACCATGCCATGGTTCGATACGGGGATCGCCGGTTGGACCGCAAGTGTTTCACGGTGAGAAGTGTCAGAATGCCCTCTACCGCGGATACGGTCAGAGTAACCTTCGCCCCACCGCACATCCCCTCGGACGAGGAGCTGTGTCGTCGATTCGGCGTGCCATTGGCCACGACAGTTGACGACACCGCATGGCAGCTGCGGCGCACGCACGATGGTTCGCTCGAGCTGCAGGGTCCAGGAGGCCGGGGCGAGGCCGGCTTGCGCATCGGGATCAACCCGTGCCATGGCGAGTTGGCTCATAGGCTGCACACCAGCAGACGCAAAGACCCGTTGGCGCGCGCCATCGGATTGCACCGACGGAACGCCCCGGTCCGCGTCGTCGACGCGACCGCCGGACTGGGCCGGGATGCCATGGTTCTTGCCTCATTGGGCTGTTGTGTGACTGCGATTGAACGGGTACCCGCGCTCGCACTGCTTCTCCATGCAGCGACCGCGTCGCGATTCGTGTTCGCGGTGATCTGCGCCGATGCCTCCGAGTGGCTGCGAACGCAACCCACCGGGGCCCGGCCCGACGTCGTCTACCTCGACCCGATGTTCGCCGAACCCGGGCGTGCGCAGGTCAAGAAGGAGATGCAGGTGTGTCGCGCGCTGGCGACCGCCGATGGCGCGAACGAGGTGTTTGCCGCGGCGATGGCGTGCGCCAAGGACCGCGTGGTGGTCAAACGCCACCCGGACGGCGCGCCGCTGGCAGCCGGCCCCTCGTTCACGGTCGGCAGCAACCGGATCCGCTTCGACGTCTATCTTCGCGGCCCGGCGAACACCGGCCACTGATCGACGTCCGCCGCTGGCGCCCAGACCGCGGCCGTGAATTCCTCGATGCGCCGCAGCCGGTCCGGCGCCACCGGCAGACGCGCCAGGACGCCGGCGACCTCGTGTTCGCGCATGCCGCCGAACAACAACCGCGAACGGCCGGTCCAGCGCGTCAGGATCGTCGACAGGCAACCGTGCAGTTCCGTCGCGGTCAGGTTGGCGACGACGCAGTCCGCCGCCGCCAACGTCTCCGGTCCGCCAAGGGCGATCTGCGCCTGCGGCAGCAGTTCGCGCGCGGCCGCGACCGCGGCCTCTTCGACGTCACAGGCCACGATCTTCGGACAACCGCGCGCCGCTGCATAGGCCGCCAGGATACCGGAACCGGTGCCGACATCGCCAAAGCTGGCCGGTGCATCCCAGCCGTCGTGCAACAACGTCAACGTGGCCTTGGTGCTGGCATGCTCACCGCTGCCGAACGCCATGCCGCGCGGCACGATCAACTCGATGCCACGAAATCCGACCGGCCGTGCGACCCACGGCGGTCGCACCAGCAGATCGTCGGCGACCGCGATCGGCTGATCGTGTTCGAGGCCGGTGCTGGTCGCGTTGGCGACCGCCGACGGCAGCTCCTCGATGGTCAGGTCGGCGAACGGCTGCGGCGGCAGGGCATCCGCGAGCCAGACGGTCACCTCGCCGTCACCCTCGATCGCCCCCAGCACCTCGGCCTGCACATGCAACCGATCGAGCGCCGCCGCGGCATCGGCGCCGCGCAGCACGAACGCCCGCAGCGGCGCGGTCATCGGCACACACCGGGCTGCCGTTCGATCGCTTCCAGGATCTGTTCCGGTTCGACCATCCGGCCGATCGCGTCGTAACCCTCCGCCAGGTGACCGACGACCGGGCCCAGCACCTGGACACCTCGCGCCTGCAGCACCGCGACGTTGTGCTGCACCGCTGCCGACAGCCACATGGCGTCGTTCATCGCCGGGCAGACGAGGATCGGACAGCGACAGGTGATCGCCAGCAGGGCAACCGCGTCATCCGCGGCACCGGCCGCGAGCTTTGCCAGCAGATCGGCGGTGGCCGGCGCGATCACGTAGACCGCGGCGGCGACGGCCGCGGCGATGTGCGGCACTGCGCCATCCGGATCGACCTGCGTCGATGAACGGATCACCGGACGACCGGTCAGGCCGGCGAAGGTCAGCGGTCCGATGAACTCGGCCGCCCGCGGCGTCATCGCGACGCGCACGGTGTGGCCACGCTGCACCAGACGGCTGGCCAGCGCCGCGATCTTGTAGGCGGCGATGCCGCCGCCGACCCCGAGCAGCACGTGCCGGTCATCGGTCACAGGCCGATCAACTCCTCGACGCGGCGGATCGTGGCCTCGAGGTCCTCGTTGAGCACGATGTGGTCGTAGAGCGGGCGGCCGCCCAGCCGTTCGTGCGCTGCGGCGATCTCCTCTTCGGCGATCTTGACGCGCGCCTCGATGTCCTCGGCGGCATTGGCGGCGCGGCGCCGCAGCCGGGCGCGCAACTCCGGGATGCTCGGCGGCGCGATGAACAGATAGAGCCCATCCTGGCCCTGCTGCCGCAACTGCCGGGTGCCCTTGACCTCGATCTCGAGCAAGAACACGCGACCGGCTGCCAGCGCGGCATCCATCGGCCAGCGCGGCGTGCCATAGCTACGGCTGTTGTAGGTCGCCCACTCGAGGAACTCGCCAGCCGCGGCGCGCCGTTCGAACTCGGCCGGCGTCAGGAACCGGTAGTCGACTCCGTCCACCTCACCGGGCCGCGGCGCCCGGGTCGTCGCCGACACCGAGAACTCGACCTGCGGATGACGCTTCAGCGCCTTGCAGACCGAGGTCTTGCCGGCACCAGACGGGCCGGACAGCACGACCAGCTTGCCGGGGCGCGCGTTCATTCGAGGTTGGCGGCCTGTTCCTTGATGCGATCGATGCACGACTTCATCGCCACGACCGCGTGCGTCATCGTCACGTCCGGCGACTTGGAGCCCAGCGTGTTGGTCTCGCGCAGCAGTTCCTGCACCAGGAACTCGAGCTTGCGGCCGATCTCGCCGCCGCGCTGCAGCAGGGCGCGGGTCTCGGCGACGTGCGCGGCGAGGCGCTGCAGTTCTTCGGCGACGTCGATGCGGTCGGCGAACAGCGCGACCTCGCGGACGACGTCGCCCGGCTGCAACTGCACACCGTGTTCGGCAACGACCTCGTTGACGCGCGCCAGCAGCCGCTGGCGCCAGGCCGCCACCACCTCCGGCGCCCGCGCCGCCGCGCGTTCGCAGTGCGCGCCGAATTCGTCGAGGTGGCCGAGAATCGCCGCGACGGTCGCCGCGCCGTCGGTGGCGCGATGGTCCTGCAACGAGCCAACCGCCGCTTCCAGCAGCGCCTGCACGCGCGGCGGCAGCGGCCGCGAAGTCACCGCATCGCCACGACCACCGGCGGTCGCCAGCAGCACGACGTCGCGCAGACCGAGGTCTCCCGACAACCCGACATCGCTCGCCAGCGCCCGCAGTTCGGCCACGAACGCGCGCAGCGTCGCCCGGTCCGGCAACCCGGCCGCCGCCCCCGGTCGCTCGACGATCACGGTCACCGAGCCGCGCGCCAGCCGCGAGCGCACGAGCTCTTCGATTGCCGATTCGAGGCCAGCGCCCTCGGCGCACAGGCGCAGCTTGATGCCGAGTCCGCGCCCGTTGACCGTGCGGATCTCGACCCGGAGGTCGCCGAGTTCGGTGGCGCCAGCGGCGGTGCCGGCGCCGGTCATGCTGCGGATTCGGGGCGTCACGGCGGTCGCGCCCGCGTCCTGACGGAGCAGGCGCGGCTACTTGTTCCAGGTCGCGCTGATGATCATCGCCGAGACACAGAAGATGCCGGCGAGCATGAACGTGAACCGGTTGATGCCGCCGCTCTTCACGCCGAACGTCTCGGCACCGACGCCGCCGAACG
This sequence comes from Planctomycetota bacterium, assembly GCA_016713175.1. Lineage (GTDB taxonomy): Bacteria > Planctomycetota > UBA1135 > UBA1135 > UBA2386 > JADJPQ01. The sequence goes on along the minus strand of JADJPQ010000001.1, from coordinate 319,524 downwards.
CTTCGGCGAGACCACCGCCCTTGGGTTCTTGCAGCAGGATGATCACGGTCATCAGTACGGCGGACGCGAAGAACAGGATCCAGGCGATGATGTGAAGGAAGATCATGGAGTCTGCCGGAGGTCGTATTCGATGATGGGGATGAACGTATCGGCCTGCATGCTGGCGCCGCCGACCAGCAGACCGTCGACACCGTCGACGGCCATCAGTTCGCGGGCGTTGTCGGGTTTGACGCTGCCGCCGTAGAGGATCCGGATCGTATTGGCGGCGGTGTCGCCGAGCCGCTGGGCGATCCACTTGCGGATCGTCTTGTGGGCAAGGCCGGCCATCTCGGGCGTGGCGGTCTCGCCGGTGCCGATGGCCCAGACCGGCTCATAGGCAACCGTCAACCGATGGGCGTCCTCGGGCCGGACCTTGTCGAAGCCGCTCTCGAGCTGGCGCTTCAACACCCGGTCGGTGCGATTGGCCTTGCGTTCGTCGAGGGTCTCGCCGACGCAGTAGATCGGCAGCAGGTCGCGGTCGAGGGCGATGCGCACCTTGCGCCCCATCCACTCGTCCGGCTCCTTGAACACATGGCGGCGCTCGCTGTGCCCGACCAGCACGCGGTCGGCGCCGACTTCGCGCAGCATCCGCGCGGCGAGCTCGCCGGTGAACGCGCCGTTGTCCTCGTACCAGATGTTCTGGCCGCCGACACCCAAAGGCGAGCCCTGCGCGACCGCCGTGACGTCGGCCAGGTAGATCGCCGGCGCGAACACCGCGACCTCGCGATCCCCGCCATCGCCAAGCCGCCCCTTGATCGTCTTGATCAGGTCCAGGCACTTGGCGCGGTCCAGGTTCATCTTCCAGTTGCCGGCGATGTACGGCTTGCGCGAACGGTTGGTCATGGTGCGATGACCTCGTCGGAGACGGGGCCGGATCCCGGATGGGCTACCGCGTGCCCGCGGCCGGACGTTCGCACCAGACGACGCCCCAGCACCGGCAGCAGCCGGCGCAGGTCCGCCATCAGTGCAGCAAACTCGGACGGCCGCAGCGCCTGCATGCCGTCGCACAACGCCTGTTCGGGCGCCGCGTGGACTTCGACCAACAGACCGTCGGCTCCGACCGCCAGCGCCGCCCGTGCCAGAGCCGGCACCAGCGCAGCCCTGCCGGTGCCATGGCTCGGGTCGACGATGACCGGCAGCGAGGTCCGCTCCTTCAGCACCGCGACGGCGGCGAGGTCGAGGACGTAGCGGGTTGCTGGATCGAAACCGCGGATGCCGCGCTCGCAAAGCACGACCTGATCGTTGCCGCCTTGCAGCACATAGTCGGCGGCGAACAACAGTTCGTCGAGCGTGGCAGCCGCGCCGCGTTTGAGCAACACCGGCTTGCGAAGCTTGCCGACCTCGCGCAGCAGCGCGAAGTTCTGCATGTTGCGGCTGCCGATCTGCAGCATCGCGCAGTGGTCGGCAACCAGGTCGACGTCACGAGTGTCGAGCACCTCGGTCACCACCGGCAAGCCGGTGCGCCGCGAGGCCTCTTGCAGCATGGCAAGCCCTTGTGCGCCCAGACCTTGGAACGACTGGGGCGACGTCCGCGGCTTGAACGCCCCGCCGCGCAGCATTCCCGCCCCGGCGGCGGCAACGGCGTCCGCGACGGTGAACAGGAGGTCACGGGTTTCCACCGCACACGGGCCGGCCATGACGACGAAGGTGTCGCCGCCGAGGACCAGGTCGTCCGCGATCGTTACCGTCTTCCGCACTTGGCTCGAGGTCTGGTTGGGTCGGAAAAAGAGGGCGAACCATAGGGTTCGGGTCCCGGAGGGTCAACGGACCGTCCGGCCGGAAGTGACCGCAAATCCGGCAACAGCCGTCGGCAAGGGCCGGTCGGCGGGCGATGCTGCCCGGCGCCAAGAATGAGCCTCGACCCGGACTTCGAAGAGATGCGCCGCCAGGGCCACCGCGCGATCGACCTCGCCGTGGCCCACCTCGCCGACCTGCGCAGTCGTCGCGTCATCACACCGCCGGTCGCCGCCGAACTGGCGCCACTCCTGGCCGAGCCCCTGCCCCGCCAACCCGCCGGGATGGACGCGACCCTCGACCGTTTCTTCACCGCCATCCTGCCGCGCGCGACGCTGGTCAACCATCCGCGGTTCTTCGCCTACATCCCGGGCCCGGGCTCGTTCGCCGGCGCCATCGGCGAATGGGTGGCGGCGGCGACCAATCCGTTCGTCGGCACCTGGCTTGGCGGCGCGGCGCTGGCGCAGCTCGAGGTGCAGACGCTCGAGTGGCTGCGCGAAGCGACCGGCTTGCCGACCGGGATGACCGGAATCGTCACGACCGGCGGTTCGATGGCCAACCTTGGCGGCCTCGCGGCCGGCATAGGGGATCGCGATCGCACGCGCGCTGTCGTCTACACCAGCCAGCAGGCGCACTATTCGCTCGCGAAAGCCGCCAAGGTGCTCGGCATCCCGGCGACCCAGGTGCGGGCGATCGCGACCGACTCCACCCTTCGGCTCGACATCACCGCCCTGGCCGCCGCCATCGCCGCCGACCGCGCCGACGGCCTGTTGCCCGCGGTGGTCGCCGCCAACGCCGGCACGACCAACACCGGCGCCATCGATCCACTGCCGGCGATCGCCGACCTCTGCGCGCGTGAGCGACTCTGGCTGCACGTCGATGCGGCCTATGGCGGCGCGATCGCGCTGCTGCCCACGCACCGGCCCTTGCTCGCCGGTTGGGAACGCGCCGATTCGGTGACCTTCGATCCGCACAAGTGGTTCTACGCGCCATTCGAGTGCGGCTGCCTGCTGGTCCGCGACGACGCCCGGCTGGCGAAAGCGTTCGGCGGTGACGCCGAGTACATGCAGGACATCCCGCGCCGCGAGACCAACTTCTTCACCCGCGGTCCGGAACTGACCCGCGGCGCCCGCGCGCTGAAGCTGTGGTTCCTGCTGCGGGCCGTCGGCGTCGATGCGATCGCCGCGCATGTGCGGGCGGACCTCGATCACTGCCGGCTGGCGCATGAACTGCTACAAACCGATCCGCGGATCGAGATCGTGACGCCGCCGCAGTTGTCGATCTTCACGTTCGCCCTGCGTGCCGGCGAAGACGCCGGCCGACGACTGGTCGACGACCTGATGCGCGAGGGGTTTGCGATGTTGTCCTCGACGCGCCTGCACGGCCGCTTCGCGATCCGCTTCTGCGTCGTCAATCACCGCACCTCTGCGTCGGACATCCGCGATTCGATCGACGCGATCCGCGCGCAGATCGACGCGACGTCCGGCGTCTGATCGACGACCGGCGCCGCCCTGCCCCACACCGCGGGCCCTCAGGGCCGTACGCGGGCGACACCGCACCGATGACCGGCCCGATCGCGGATCGCGAACGCGAGGCGGAACCGCAGCGTCGACGGCAACGGTGTCGGCAGCGACAACGTGAACCCTCGGGCATCCGCACGCGTCACCTGACACGCCGACAGCAACGCCGCCGCATCCATCGGCAGGCCCTGCACGGAGGCGCGCAACGACGCACCGTCGAGATCCTGCCAGCCATCCGGATCGTCGATCGCCAGCGTGAAGCGGCCGTCGACGCCGATCGCGAGTTGCAGCTCCGGCCCGTTCGTCGCCATGTTGTTGGCGTGCTGGATCGCTGTCACCGCATCGATGTCGGCGCTGCCGCTGCCACAATCGCGCACGCGGCGACCAGCGGCGTCGAGATCGATGCCGCTGCGCACATCGACCAGTCGCACCTGCGTGATCGCCGTCAGATCGAGCAGTCCGAGCCCGACCAGTGGATCGACGCGCAGGTCCGCCAGGTCGAACGCATCGCTGCCGGCCTCCACCACATCCTGCGGATCCGCATTCGGAAACGCCAACGAACCGGCGAGCACCGGTACCATTCCGGCCAGGTTCTCGAAGTGCGCCAGATCGACGACGCCGAACGCGCCGGGGTCGCTGTCGGGCCCGCGATAGCGCGCCGGGAAGCGCGCGAAGTCGACACCGTTGCTGCTGACCTCGACGAATGCCACTTCACCGAACACCAGGCCGAAGCCGCCGGTTGCGAACGCGTTCTCGGCGACCAGGAAATCGACGCCGGGGCCATCCCGCACCGGCACGGCCACCTGCACGGTCAGACTGCCGCCGACGCCGAGCGAGTGCACGTGCGTGCTGCCCTGTGTCAGTCCACCACCCTGCGGCGCGCCAAGCGCGTTGGCCGGCAGGAACACGCCGCCGCCGAGACCGCCGCGCGTGTCGACCGCGACGACCTGCGCCGCGTGCACCGCCTGCGCCGGCAAAGAAGACGAACCCACCACCACCGCGCCGCCAAGCCAGGCGAGCGGCCACGTGCCTGCGTTCATGCAACCTCCAATCGTTCGTTGGTCAGCGCCCCTGGCCGTCTTCTGGCTTGCGCGTCAGCCTCCGCCCGACCCTTCCCGGTCTGCTGACCAGTGGTTTCTGTCGGGCATCGTCGGCGCTCACAGCGGCGGGACCGCGGAGGTCTTGCACCTCGCTTCCGGTACCAGGAGCGCGCCGAACTCTAACAGCCCCCGCCGGCGCCGGGAATCACTGCCGCAGGATCACTGCCGCAGGAAGCGCGGGACGAACCGCCACGAGCCAAGGCCGTACCACTTCTGCATCGCGAACAGCGAGTATGCGTGCCGATGGGCCTCTTCCTCGGCGACGAAGCGCTCGGCGGCCCCGACCGGACAGGCACGCCGCACGCTGCATGCCGTCACGCAATTGCCGGCATGGCGATGATGCGCACAACGCGAGAAATCGGATGCACCGAACCCGTCATGCACGCCGACCGGACACGCGGAGATGCACGGCTTCTCACAGTTGCAGCACGGCTGGAAGCGATCCTGCAGCGAGGCATCGTCGATCGGACCGAACGGCATGCCTTCGAGCAGCAGCGCCGCGCGCAGACTGATCCAAGGTCCAAAGCGCGGGTGCAGCAGGATGTGGATCACCGGGGACACCGTCCCAAAGCCGGCGGCTTCGCCCAACTGCACGAAGTTGAGCGTCTTGCGATCTTCGGGTTGCACCAGGCGCGAGCGAATGCCCTGTGCCGACAACAGCGCCTGTGCGGTCCTGGTCTGCGCAACGGCGAACTCCTGCACCGGATGGTAGTCGGGTGCCGGAGCCCGCAGCGGGCCGTGGCTGCTGACCATGTGTCGCCAGAACGAGCTGCCGCCGCTGCCGAGCACGAGAATCGTGCCGCAGCCGGGCTGCAGTTGCCGCGCCCGACCTTCCGCCGGCTGCGCGGCATCGAAACGAGCGGCATCGACGATGCCGAACAGGTTGAGGCCGGCCTGGTTGCACTGCGCTTGCAGTTCCGCGAGCAGGGACGAACTCATGGCGCGGCTGATTCTTCGTCCGTAGGCGCCGCGCTGGCAAGCCCTGCCTTGATGTTCGTCGAGCCCTCGCTACCCTTGACGGCGTCCCACGCGGGGAAGCCGGTGCGAATCCGGCGCTGTCCCGCAGCTGTAACCGGGTACGAACGCTCGAAATGCCACTGGCGGTGCCTTGTCGGCGCGGCCGGGAAGGCGAGCCAGTAGGTCGATCCGGGAGCCAGAACATCCGGCGTGGGATCGGGTGCGAACCCGATCCAGTTCCGCAACGGCGCGAACCGACGCCGAGGTGGTCCGATGCGTGGTGTTCTCGCCGCGGCCAGGCCGTGGTCCGTCCTTTCGGCGCTGCTGGCCCTTCCGGCCCTGTCGCAGACCAACCCGACCATGCCCGTCGGGTTTGCCGCCGAACCCGTGTTCGTCGAAGCTTCGCAGGGCGCCGTGGTCCGTGGCGCCGTTCACGCGCCGGGCTTCGGTTGGTTCGTCGCCCTCGGCCGGACGCTGCAGCATCGCCCCGACCCGCAGACCCGGTTGACGCCGTGGTCGCTGCCACCCGGCGACGACATCGCGTGGCTGTTGTTCGACGCCCCCGGGGCGCGCTTGCTCGGCGGGGCGCTGCGCCAAGGCATCGTGTTCGTGCACGACCCGGCCACCGCGACGACGACGACCTACCAAGGCGTCGCCAATGCGTTCGATGCGGTGCCGCTGCCGAACGGCGACCTGCTGCTGTCGGCCAACCCGAACTGGCCGGCGCCCGGTGCCAGCAGCGGCATCTGGCTGGTCGGCCCCACGCGCAGTCCGCGTGAACTGCTGCGTCTGAACGGCCCATCGGGCCCGCTGACCCTCGACCGCAGCGGCAATCTGCTCGTGGCCGAACTCGGCACCGTGATCCCGGTGCCGCCCGGCGGCGCGCGTCTGCTGCGCTTTCCGGCGGCCCGCGTCGTTGCCGCGATCGCCGGTACCACGCTGACGATCGCCGACGCCGATCGCCAGAGCCCCGGCTGGAACGGCCTCTACGACCTCGAGTTCGACGATCGCGGCTGCCTGCACGTCAGCGACTCTGGCAGCAGCACGGTGCTGCGCACGTGGCCCGGAACGCTGACGCGCGATCCGTCGGCGGCGATCGACGTCGGCACCGGCTTCGCCGGCCTCCAGTTGCAGTTCGAGCCGGCGACGACCGCGCCGTTCGCGGCGTTCCAACCGGCCGAACGCGCCAGTTCGCTGCTGGTCGGCGCCAGCGATTTCGTCGGTCGGCACGAAGTGCTGCGTCTGCATCCACAACGGCCGGATCTCGGCCTGTGGCCGGGCACCACCTTCGGCGCCGGCACGGCGCGGGCCACGGTCACGAACGCGCCGGCCGGCGGCTTCGGTGTCTTCGCCGGTTCGGCGCATCCGCTGGTGCCCGAACGCGCGGTGGCGCTGCTCGACGCGCTGCCGGTGTGGTTCGCGCTCGACGATCGACAGCCGATCGCCACGCGGATCGTCCCCCTGGACGCGAATGGCACCGCGACCACGGCGTTGATCCACCCCGGTGGCTTCGCCGGGCAGGTCCACCTGCAGGCGTTCACGCTGACCGCCGCCGGCATCGGGCAGCACGGCAGCACCGCCGCCGTGACCGTGACCCTGCTGCCCTGACGGCACCCCCGCTTCCCCCCTTGTTCCGAGGACTCGTCATGTACCGCACGCTCGCGGCGACTTTCGTCGCCATCTCCCTGTCCGCGCAGGATCCCGCCGGCTACGCCGCCGCGGTCCACGCGTTGCCCACCGGCAGCACCAACGTCCTGGTCCTGCCCGATGCCGACACGGTCTGGTTCACCGGCACCGATCTGATCGCCGGATCACCGGGCGGCCTGCAACGCACGCTGCTGCACTTTGGCGCACCGGTGTTCGGCTCGTTCACAGTCCTGCTCGACGGCCGCCACTTGCTGTTCGCCGAAGGTAGCACGCACGATGTCTGGCTGGTGCCGCTGCACGGCGGCACGCCGCGCGCGCTGGCGCGGATCGTGTTCGCGTACGACGCGGTGGCGTTCGGTCCCGGCCGCGCGTTGATCTCCGCCAAGACCGGTGGTTTCGGCACGGCCGACAACGAGGTGGTGCTGCTGGATGTCGCTACCGGCCAAGTGCAGCCCGTGCTGCAGGTGCCGGGGGCGTCCGGACCGGTCGCGATGGATGCCAACGGCGACGTCTGGTACGCGACCGCGAGCCTGTCCTTCCCGACACCTCCAGGCACCACGACCGTACTGCGGTGGACGGCAAGTACGGTCGCTGCGGCGATCGCCACAGGCACCGTCCTGGGCACGGCGCAGGCCACGACGATGGCATCCGGTCTCGACAGTGCCGGTGATCTCGAGTTCGACAGCGATGGCGATCTGCTGTTCGTGGACTGGTACCGCAATCAGGTCGGCGAACTCGACGACATCCAGGCCGGCGGGTCGCCGCCAAAGGTCCTGCTCGACTACGCGACCGCAGGCGTCGGCCCGGCGACCCTGCAGTTCGTCCCTGGCGTCAACGGCCAGTTCGAACCGTACGCGCCGGACGCCGGCCAACGGCTGTTCGTGCACGAGACCACGTTCGGATCGACCAGCCAGATCCGTCGCCTGACCACGCGGCGCGCCACCGCGAACGTGCATCCGACGCCGATCCCTGCGGGCCCGTTCACCCTGACTTCGACGGCCGGCCCCGCCTCCGGTCTCGGCCTCGTCGCCATCACCGCCGTGCTGACGCCGGGGGAACACCTGCTGGCGATTCCCGGGTTCGAGCAGACGCTGCCGTGGAACGGCGGGATGGCGCAGGCGATCAACACCCACCTGGTCGCCTTCGACGGCCATGGCGCCGCGACCCTGATGCTGCTCAATCCGGGCTTCCCCCACGGCCTGACCGGCCGCGCGCAGGTGGCATTCTTCGATTCCAGCACCGGCGCGATCGGCTCGACGGCACCGGTCGATCTGCAACTCGGCAACTGAGGGACAGCGTCGCGACCTCGAGTCGGCAGAACGGGTGCAGATTGGTTACAGCCATCCCCTGTCGAGAACCGGCCACCATGGCCGTAATAGGTAGGAGCGCCCTCGCGGTGCACCCCACAAGATGCGATCCTCAACCGTCCTGCTCGTATTCGGTGTCCTGCTGCTGCTCGGTGGCGGTGCGTTCGTGGCCCTGTCGATGTCCGCCGAGGATGTGCCCGTCGGCCGTTGGGACACCGCGGATGAAGTCGAGGTCGATGACCCGGCGGAAGACGCGGCCACCGAGACCGCCGAAATGACCGGCAGCCTGGCCGATCGCACGGCGATCGACACCGGTTCGCTGACGCCCGACGGCGACGAACGGCGCGTCGACGTGATCCTGCGCGGCCGCGTGGTCTCCAAGTTCCAGGGGCCGGTCGCCAACGCCAAAGTCTGGCTCGACTTCGGTCGGGGCGGGCAACGGGGCTTCGACCGTGGCGGGCCGGGCGGCGGCCAGGTTGGCGGCCCAGGCGGTCGCAACCGGCGAGTTCCGGATCCGGTGGTCACCGATGCGGCGGGCCGCTTCGCCTTCCAGGGCCGTACGTTCCGCGAACTGCGGGTCATCCTGCAGGTCGCGCATGGCAGTTTTGCTCCCGGCGTGTTCGACAAGAATCTCGGCGTCGCCCAGGCCGAGATGGACGTCGGCGACCTGGTGCTGAACAACGGCGGCGTGGCGACCGGGCGCGTCACCGACCTGGACGGTAACGGCATCGCTGGCGCGACCCTGCGGCTGAGCCCGGAGAACGGCAACCAGATGCGCTGGACGCGTGACCGCGAACAGCTGACGCCCGACCAGCAGACCGACAACAACGGCTTCTACCGCCTGCAGCACATCCCGGCCGGCGAATGGCGGATCAACGCCTCGGCCAAGATGCACGTCGATGGCAGTTCGACGACGTTCGCGATCGAAGAGGATCTGCAGATCGAAGTCGCCGACATCGAACTCGGCCCCGGCTACGACCTCGCCGGCTTCGTCACCGATGCAGCCGGCAAACCGATCGCCAAGGCCGAGGTGACGCTGCGCAGCCGCGGTCGCGACAACGGCAACGGCGGCGGCCAGGGTGGTGGTCCTGGCGGCGGGCGCGGCGGGCGCGCGCAAGGCGGTCAGGGCGGCGGCCCGGGTGGCGGTGGCGGGCGCGATCATCGCGCGACGACCGACGACAAGGGCTTCTTCGTGGCCGAGCGACTGCCCGGCGCACCCCTCGAGATGACGGTCGACGCCAAGGGGTTCCTGACGCATCGCCAGGACGGCATCGACGCCAAGCTCGGCCAGAAGGTCTACGTCACGCTGCAGGACGGCCTGAAGCTCGTCGGCACGGTCACCGATCAGAAGACCGGCCAACCGGTCACCGAGTTCGCGGTGCGCGCGCTGCGCGTCCGCGGCTTGCCCGTTCCCGGCATGGAGAACGTCGATCCGGCCGACATCTTCGCCCGCATGCGCGACGGCAACCTCGACGAAGCAACCCGCACACAGTTGCGCCAGCAGATGGAGGCCTCGTTCGGCGGCCGTGGACGCGACGGCGGCGCCGGCGGCCGCGGCGGGCGCGGCGGTGGGCCCGGCGGCGACATGGCGTTGCGCTTTGGCGGCGACCTCGGCAAGCCCGAGCATCACGATCGCGGCGAGTTCGCGGTGACCGGCCTGCAGGAAGGCGTCTACGTGCTGGCGGTGCAATCGCCGCAACACGCGTCGTTCCGTTCGAAGGAGGTCGAGCTGCGCCTGGGCGCCGCCGCGCCGACACTCACCGTCGTGCTGGATCCCGGTGTCAGCGTCAGCGGCATCGTCAAGGACCCGTCGGGCGCAGCGATCGCCAACGCCCGCGTCGAATTGCGCACCGCCACTCGCGAAGAGAACACCGGCGCCAACGCGGGCAACTCGGCCAACGGCAACGGCGGCCGCGGCGGTCGCGGCAATCGCCTCGGCGAGATGATGCGGCAGTTCGGCGGCGGCGGCGGTACTTCCGTCGTCGATGCGCGCACCGACAAGCATGGGCGCTTCCGCCTGGAACATGCGCCGCGTGGCACCTACCGGGTGCGCGCATCGGCGGACGGTCACGACGTCGCGAACAGCGATGTGCTCGACGTGCAGGCGGATCTGGCCGGCATCGAACTGACGCTCGGCAGCCTCGGCGCGCTCGCCGGCCGCGTACTGGGCGTCACGCCGCAGAACGCCGCCGAGGCCCGCGTTGTCGCGGTGCCTGCCGGCAGCCAGGGTTTCAACTTCCGCGATGGCCGGCCGTTCGCGGATGTGCAGCCGGACGGCACCTACCGGATCGAGAACCTGACGCCCGGCGGCTACGTCGTGCGCGCGTTCGTCGGCTCGCCGCGCGATCTGATGAGCGAACTCGGCCCGCAGTTCCTCGACAGCGCGCTGCAGGCGGAGGTCACCGTCGCCGCCGGCAAGACGACCGACCACGACGTCACGCTGAAGCTGCCGGAAACCGGCACGGTCGCGGGTTCGGTGCTGCACAACGGCAACCCGGCAACCGGTTTCCAGGTGGCGCTGAGCCGCACCGACGAGACGGCCGCTGCCGGCAACACCGCCAACACCGAACCGGGCGGCGGCCGGGGCCGCGGCGGGCGCGGCGGCCCGTTCGGCGGTGGCGGCAGTCGCAGCTTCCAAGCGTCGGTCGGACCATCCGGTCGCTTCTCGATCGGCGACGTGCCCGCCGGCAACTACCGGTTGGTGGTCAGCAACGGCCGGCGCGGCAGCAATCTGCTCGAGCAAGCCGTGCAGGTGTTCACCGGCCAGACGACCGAACTCAACCTGTCGGTGATGACCAGTTCGGTGAAGGGCACCGTGACGACCGACGATGGCACACCGGTCGCCGAACTCGGCGGCAGCGTCGTGCTGCTCGCGGACATGACCGCGCTACCGGCCGACTGGAACCCGCGCCGCGGGCAAGGCGGCGGCAACACGCCGATGGCGCGCTTGCAGAACGGCAGCTTCGAACTCGAGTCCGTCAAACCCGGGCAATACCTGGTCGTGCTGTCGGCCCGTGGCCGCGAACGCGTGACCCAATCGGTGTTCGTGCCCGCCGGCCAGACGCAGGCGCTCCAACTGGTGGCCGGCAAGAAGACCGCAACCGACGCTCCGGGCGGCACCCCGACGAACGGCGGCGGCACCAACCCACAACCGCGCGCGCGTGGCGGCGATGGCAATGGCAACGGCGGTGCACCCCGCAATGCCCAAGGCCAGGGCGGTCGCGGCAACCAGGGTGGGCGCGGCGGTGATCCGGCCAACCAGGGGCAGGGCGGCGGCCGGCGCGGCGGTTAGATAGACTGAAGGACGGAGGCCCCACCGATCCGCTTCTTCGCCACGCTGCTGATCTCACTGCTGTTCGCCGCCTTGCTGGCGCTCGCCGGCTACGCCGCGCTGATCGCCTGGCATCGCGAACCGGTCGCCGGCGTTGCCAGTGCGCAGCCGCTCCGAGAACGCCAGCTCCCGCCGCCAGAGCACCTCGCCGCGGGCGCGGACCGCCCCGTCGGCGACGCCGTGCCGACGGATGCGTCGTCGACCTGGGCCGCGGACGAAGTCGAAGTCGCGATCGTGGTGAACGGCGCCCCGAACGCGCCGCCGACCGCAGGGGTCCTGGTGACCACCGCGGACACCCAGGCGCCATTGGCCTGGCTGCCCTTCGGTGACGCCCCCGGCACGTCGAGCCGCCGTTGGACGATGCAGGTGCCGCGCCGCCCGCTCCGGGTGTTCGTCGCCGAACAACACGCCAGCGCGGCGTCGGCATGGTGGGCCAGCACGAGCCTGTCGGCACCCTCGACCGGGCAGCAGATCGACATCGACGCGGCGCCGCATCCGGTCACACTGCACCTGGACCTCCCTGGTGCCGCGCCGCTGCGCAGCCGGCCGTTCGCGTTGCGCCGCATCGGCGAACCGGCCTGGCGCTTGCCCCGGAGTGGACCGGCCGGTCTGACCATCGACCCGGCGAAGCCATGGACGCTGGCGCTCGGCGCCGGCGACTACGAGCTGGAACCGCTGCTCGACGGGCCGTGGCAGCCGGCGGCGATTTCGGTGCGCGGGCCGCTGGAACAGCGGCTCACGTTCGCTCGACGACCTCGAGCTGACCGGCCTTGACCCGGAACAGGTGCGGCGACACCGGGTGCGCTGCATCGCGCGCGATCGCCTCGGTCGTGGCCATCAGGCTCGCCAGATCCTGGCCCCGCTCCTGCCCGACCCACAGCACATCACGGTCCGGCATCGCCACGAGCAGCCCGTCGACTCCCTGTTCGAGCAGAAGTACGCGCGCCGCATCGTAGCCATCCCCGGAATCGAGCAGCATCGGGCCGCCTGCCCGGCTCGCCTGCTCCAAACCGGCCGTGCCGAGCCGATGCAGATTGGCGATCGCCAGATTGTGCAGGTCGGCCTCGCCGAGTCGCCAGTTGCGCAAGTGAGCGCGGCAGACGAAGACCATGCACTGCGGATCGTCGATCACATAGACGACCACGAGTTCCTGGTTGATCGCGCGATGGACCAGACCGGAATCGCCGAAGCAGCCACGCTGGTCGAGCCAGCCGCGGGTCCGGATCTGTGGCAGCACATGCGTCGCGACGCCGGCCAGATCGTGGTCACCGACGCGATCGAGTCCGACTTCCTGGATGTCGGTGACCATTCGATCGACGAGGGTGGCGATCTCGTCCGGGAACGCCAGCGAATGGCGGTAGGCATCCTGTAGCGCGACCGGCGTCTCCTGACCGTTCACGCGCAACACACAGGTGAACTGTCCCGGCAGCAGACCGAGGTACTCGACCTCCGGGTGCCGTTGCGCCAGCGTCGTCTCGAGCCGTAGCAGGAACTCTTCGACCTCCGCCGGCATGGCGCCCTGGACACTGCGGATTCGATGGTGGACCGCCGCGACAACGACGGAAGTCGCGCACCAGCCGAGTACGAGCCAGAGCCACATGGTGCGCGGTATCGGCTCGAGGCGGCGGCGAACCGTAGACCGAGGCGAGCGCCGGTGGGCGGAGCTCCGAAGACGGGGTTGTCCCGCGGACGAGGGAACTTGACTTCCTGGCTCCCGAGACGTGCTACATGGTAACCAATATTGACCGATTGTCAATTTGCCCGCCTCTTGGACCGCGGAAATCGAAGCCGATTGCGGCCACTTGTCGTCTTGCACCGGATTTCGGAGACTCTCACGATGCCAGCAGGAGACCCACAGTGCCCATCGAGAACAACGCCGGCGCTTCCACTTCGTACCGCCTGTTGATCTTCCACGGCGAATCGATCCGGACGTTCACGTTGACCGGAACCGAATGGGTCATCGGGCGCGCCAACGATTGCGACATCACGCTGCCCGACCAGACGGTCAGTCGCAAGCATCTGCGGCTCGAGCGCCGTGACGAGGAGTTCCTGTTCAAGGACCTCGGCGGCGCCAACCCGGTGCTACTGAACGGGCGCCCGATGCGCCAAGGGGTCTTCCCGCTGAACCAGACGATGGTGATCGGCCTGACCCGGATCACGCTGGATCGCCGGGTCAGCCGGGTCCGGGTGGTCGCGGATCTCGGCCAGACCCAGGTCGTCGCCCGCGAAGTGCTCGACCGCGAACTGGCGGTATCGCCGACGCCAGCACCGCTGGAGCCCGATGAAGTCACCCGCCTGCTCGAGAGCCTCGAGTGGCCGCTGGCCGATCTCGGCTCGCTGCAGGAGGTCGCCGAACCGTTGCTGGACATGGCGCTGAACCTGACCGGGCGGCGCCGCGGCACGCTCGGCCGTTTCCAGCCGAGCGGCGGCTTCGAGTGCCTCGCGACCATGGATCACAGCGATCAGGAACGGGAGCTGCACGTTCCCGAACAACTGCTGCGCGAAGCGCGCGTCGCCGACCAGGCCTTCCTGGTGACGGTGCACCTACGCGGTGCGCTGGTCGAGCGGCTGGTGATTCCGTTCGGGCAAGGTCCGGCCGGCGTCATCGTCGTCGAAGAGGCACGCCCGCAAGCACCCAAGGGTCAGGAGGTGCTGCGGATGGCGCGCGCGATCGGCTCCGTGACCTGGCAACGCCTGCAGGAGACGCAGAACCGGCTCGAGCTGCGCAGCGAGCTGGACCGACTGCGCTTCCAAGGCACCGCCGCGCAAGCGACGATCCTGGCGAGTTCGCGGCTGCAACAGTTGCGGCCCCAGGTGCGTACTGCCGCCGCACAGGACACCCCCGTGCTGTTGCTCGGCGAGGACGGCACCGAACGCGAGGAACTGGCGCACTACCTGCACTCCCAGAGTCAGCGGACGACCAGCAAGTTCGTGTCGTTCTACGCCACGATGGTGGCGCCCCACCGCGTCGAGGACGAGCTGTTCGGCAGCGGCAACGGTCATGGCGGGGCAATCGCCCGCGCGCAGGGCGGTACGCTGTACATCGACCACCCCGAACTGCTGCCGGAAGTGGTCCAAGGGCGACTGGCGACCGTTCTGCAGACCCGCCGACTCGACGCCAACACGGCCATCGATGTCCGGCTGGTCGCTGGCGCCGCCTTCACCGAACCGGGCGCCGAGTCACGCCTGCACCCGGCACTGGCACAATTGCTCGGCGGCACCTGCTTTGGCATTCCACCGCTGCGCGACGACCCGCGCGACGTGTTGTCGCTGGCCGAGCTGATCCTGTCGGAGATGGGGCCGTTGCCCGACGGCCGGCCCCGCATGTTGTCGGAAGGGGCCAAGCGACTGCTGACCGTGTATCCGTGGCCTGGCAACCTGACCGAACTGCGGGCGCAACTCGAGGCCGCCGCGGCCCGTGCCGGTGCGCAGCCGATCGCGCCGCGCCACCTTCCCGACCACCTGCAGGAAGGCGCTCCGGCCGCGCCGATCGGCGTGCCGACCCTGGAGGACATCGAACGCAAACACATCGCCGAAGTGCTGGCGCGGGTCGACCACAACCGCCAGCGTGCCGCCAAACTGCTCGGCATCGCGCAGTCGACGCTGTTCGAGAAGATCAAGCGCTACCGGCTCGATACGCTGCGTGGCAAGAACGACGGCAAGCGCAACGGGGAGCCGCCAGCACGGGATGCGGGATCCGGTCCCGGGGGACCGGCGGGCCCGACTCGCCGGTAGCCGCCGGCCGTGCCGCGCGTCATGATCCGGCAATGACCGCGGAACGAGCGATCTACCTCGACAACGCCGCCACCACCAGGCCCCTGCCGGAGGTGGTCGATGCCATGGCGACCACCGCGCTCGATTGCTTTGGCAACCCGAGCAGCAAGCACTCGTTCGGGCCGCCGGCCAGGCAGCGCCTCGAAGATGCCCGCGAGTTCCTGCGCGGCACGCTCGGCGCTGCCGAGATCGTGTTCACCTCCGGCGGCAGCGAAGCCGACTACCTCGGCATCGTCGGCGCCGCCGCGATGCGATCGTCCGGTCGTGTGTTGATGGCGCAGAGCGATCACCCGGCGATTCTCGAGTGTTCGTCGCTGCTGGCTCGCTGGCGGCACCAGGTGACGCGACTGCCGGTGACCAGGACCGGCGGCCTGGACCCGGAGACGTTGTTCGGCGCCCTCGGCCGCGACGTGGCCGTCGTCGCGCTGCTGCACGGACACAACGAACTCGGCACGCTGCTGGATCTGCCGGCCCTGGTCGAGTTGATCCGCCGCGCGGCGCCGGACGCCCACATCCACGTCGATCTGGTGCAGACCTACGGCAAGCTGCCGTTCGATCTGGACGACGCCGACGTCGATTCGGTGGCGGTCTCGGGTCACAAGTTCCACGGGCCACGCGGCGTCGGTTTCCTGGCGTTGTCGAGCAAGGCCAGGATCGCGCCGCTGCAACTCGCCGGCGGCCAGGAACACGGCCTGCGTGGCGGCACCGAGAACGTGCCCGGCGCCGTCGGCCTGATGGTCGCCGCCGAGCACGCGATGACGACGCTGGCCAGCACGGCGCAGCACACGCGCACGCTGGCGGACATGGTCGAAAGCGCGGTGCTCGACGAGTTCCCGGACGCCGTGCGGCTCGGCGATCCGGAGCGGCGGCTGCCGCACATCGTGTCGCTGCGGATTCCGGGAGTCATCGGCGAGACGTTGATGCTGCGCTGCGATCGCCGCGGCCTGGCGTTCTCGATCGGCGCAGCCTGTCATGGCGCGCACGACGACAGCAAGCCGCAGAAGGTGGACAACCACGTGCTGGCGGCGATCGGGCTCGATCGCCAGGCGGCGCGCGAGGTGTTCCGGATCTCGTTCGCCCGCACGACGACCACGGCCGAAGTGCGTTCGGCGATCGACATCCTGGTCGATGAGGCAAGCGCACTACGCGACCAGGCGCCGCGCGGCAACGCCGCCGACGGAGCCCGGCGGTGACCGACACCGCCAGCACGCCGGCCATGGCGCAGTACCTGGCGGCGAAGAAACAGCACGCCGACGCGTTGCTGTTCTTCCGGATGGGCGACTTCTACGAACTGTTCTTCGACGACGCCAAGACCGCCGCGCGCGCCCTCGGCGCTGACGCTGACCAGCCGCAGCAAGGGCGACGGCGCGATCCCGATGGCCGGCGTGCCGGTGCGCGCGATCGACGGCTACCTGAAGAAGCTGGTGCAACAGGGCTTCAAGGTCGCGATCTGCGAACAGACGCAGGACCCGAAGGAGGCCAAAGGCCTGGTCGAACGCGCCGTCGTTCGCGTCGTCACGCCGGGCACCTTGACCGAGGACAACCTGCTCGACCATCGTCGGTCCAACCATCTGGTCGCGGCCAGCGTGCAGAAGGATCGCGCCGGTCTGGCGTGGATCGAGATCTCGACCGGCGCGTTCTTCGTGCATGAAGTGCCGACGTCCCGGCTTGGCGACGAAATCGCGCGCGTCGAGGCCGCCGAACTGCTGCTGGCGGAAGAACTGCGCGGCGGCGACCGGCCGTTCCTGCACGGCGTCGACGCGCCGATCACGTTCCGCGCCGGCTACGACTTCGGACTCGACACCGGCAGCCGTGCACTGCTGCAGCACTTCCAGACCGCGACGCTGGCGGGTTTCGGCATCCAGGAACTGCCGCTGGCGATCGGCGCAGCCGGCGCGTTGCTCAGCTACCTGCAGGAGACGCAGAAGGGCGCGGTGCCGCACCTGCGCACGCCCGAGGCCTGGCAGGAAGGCAAGTACATGCGGCTCGACCGGGCCACGCGGCAAAGCCTCGAACTGGTGCAGACGATGCGCGGCGACGAGGGCACGCCGGTGCTGGCGATCCTCGATCGGACGCGAACGCCGATGGGGGCGCGACTGCTGCGCACGTGGCTCCTGGCGCCACTGACGTCCGCCGACGAGATCCAGGCCCGCCAGGAGGCGGTGGCCGAACTGCACGCCGACAGTGCTCTGCTCGGCGAACTGGGCGGCAGACTGGAGCGCATCCTCGATCTCGAACGGTTGACGTCGCGGGCCGCGTTCGGCCGCGCCCATGCGCGTGATCTCGTCGGTCTGCGCCAGAGTCTCGAGCAACTGCCGGCGATCCGCACCCGGCTGGCGAACGCGGCAACCACGACGCTGCGCCAGCTCGCGACCGACCTGGATCCACTGGCCGATCTGGCGAATGCGATCGCGACGACACTGGTCGACGAACCACCGCTGCCGGTCAAGGAAGGCGGACTGATCCGCCCCGGCTGGCACCAAGAACTCGACGAACTGCGCGAGCTCGCGCGCGACTCCACAGCCTGGATGGCGCGCTACCAGCAGCAGCTGATCGAGCGCACCGGCATCCCGAGCCTGAAGGTCGGGTTCAACCGCGTGTTCGGCTACTACCTCGAGGTCACGCACACGCACAAGGAAGTGGCGTTGCCGCCGGAGTTCGTCCGCAAACAGACCACCAAGAACGCCGAGCGCTACGTCACCGACGAGCTGCGCACGTTCGAGACCAAGATCCTGAAGGCGGAAGAGAACTCGCGCGATCTGGAATACTCACTGTTCGCCGAACTGCGCCAACGGGTCGCCGGCGAGGCTTCGCGACTGCAACGAACCGCGGCGCTCGTCGCCGAGCTCGACGTGCTCGCCGGGCTGGCAGCCGTCGCGCGGGAACGGCACTACTGCCGGCCGGTGGTCGACGATTCGCGCGTGCTGCGGATCGAGGACGGCCGCCATCCGGTGATCGAGGCCACCCACGCCGCCGGCACGTTCGTCGCCAACGACACCGATCTGGAGCCGCCGCAGCGTTCCCTGGTGCTGCTGACCGGCCCCAACATGGCCGGCAAATCGACCTGGATCCGGCAGAACGCCCTGATCGTGCTGCTGGCGCAGATCGGCAGCTTCGTGCCGGCCAAGGCCGCGCGGATCGGCGTCTGCGACCGGGTGTTCACGCGGGTCGGCGGCGCCGACGACATCAGCCGCGGCGCATCGACGTTCATGGTCGAAATGACCGAGACCGCGAACATCCTGAACAACGCGACGGCGAGGAGCCTGGTGATCCTCGACGAGGTCGGCCGCGGCACGTCGACCTACGACGGCCTGTCGCTGGCCTGGGCGATCGCCGAGGACCTGCACGATCGGATCGGCTGCCGCGCGCTGTTCGCCACGCACTATCACCAGCTGATGGACCTCGCCGGGCCGGGCAAAGGCATCGTCAATTGCCGTGTCGCGGTCCGCGAATGGGGCGACGAGATCGTGTTCTTGCACCGGATCGAGACCGGCGGCACCGATCGCAGCTATGGGCTGCACGTCGCGCGCCTGGCGGGGATCCCAGCCGGAGTGATCGGGCGCGCGCGCACCGTGCTGCACGAACTCGAGGAAGAAGGCGACGTCGTGCAGCAGGCGCTGGTGTCGGCGAAGAGCAGCAAGCGCGGCGGACCGAAGCAGAAGGAACTGTTCGCGCCGCCGCCGGATCCGCTGGTCGAGGAACTGCGCGGGCTCGATGTCGATGGGCTGACGCCGCGGCAGGCGCTCGAACTGCTGGCTGCCTGGCAGCAGCGCGCTCGCGGTTGATCGCGGCGCGAACCGCCGATGGCTCAGTTGCCGCCGCGGCCGCCACCAGCAGGCTTGGGTTCTTCGGCCGGCTTCTCTTCCGGCGCCGCTTCGACGGGCGCCGGTACCGCCTCCGTGGTACCGAGCATCATCAACGGCGCCGCCAACATCACGAGCTGTCCCGCCGCATCGCGCGGCCGACCGAGTGGCAGCGACAACGCCAGATCGCGACCGTCGGTGCGCAGTTCGATCTTCGACCAGAACTGCTTGAACGCCGCCAGCCGCGGGTGCTTCTTCGCCTCCGCCAGCCCCTGATCGGCCAGCCCCTTCAGCGCGGCCGGCCCCTTGCTGCCGTTGACGTGCCGCAGCGCCGCCTCCAGGAACACCTGCGGTTCCTCGTCCGCGGATGCGCCCGGCTGCAGCCGCAACCGGATCATGAAGAACTGCGGCTTGTCGTCCTGCTGCAGCACGCCTTCCGGCACCGGGAACGGCAGGTCGTCGAGCATCTCGTCGGTGATCGCCATCACCAGGTGCGCCATGCTGCCCTTGACCGAGGTCAGCGCGAGCATGTCACCTTCGGGAACGCCGGGCTGCACTTCCTTGGCAAGGAGCGGTCGGACGATGTGATTGGTGCCCATCAGCAACAGGCCTGGCCGGATCTGCACCCAGTGGTCGGGATCATCGCCGTACTTGCCGAGCAGGGCCTGGTAGTCGCCGAGTTTGCCCTCTTCGCAACGACTCTGGTTGGGCGGCAACGTCACCGAGTCGTTGCCGACCATGATCATCAGCCCACCCTGGCTCAGCCCTTCGCCCTTGCGACCGGTCTCCGGGAACGCGTACAGCTTGTCGAGATCGGCGAGCTCGAAGCCGAGTTCCTGCTCGGCCATGCCGAACAGGCTGCCGACCGCCGACCCGCGGATCGCGTCCCAGAGTTCGTGTTCTTTGAGAGCAGCGAAGTCGACGAAGGCCTCGACAGTGAAGCCGGGCGGCACGTACGAGCGAGCATCGGCTTGTTGCGCCGCCAGCGGCAACGCGAGGGTCAGGAAGCACGACAGATTGCGGATCAGCGTCATGGTTGGTTTCTGGGTGGTCGACGACCAGCGCGCGACGATGCTATCGCGTTCGAGGGTCGCGAGGATTCTGCCTGCGGCAAGATTCCGTTCCGGCGCTGCCGGCTCAGCGCCGCGGCCCGAACCAGATCACCAGGCCGGCGACCGCAATCAGGCCGATGGCGACCGCGAGCACCAGCCAGCCCGGCACCCGGCGCCGCGGAGATCCTGCTGACGGGTTCATCGCTCAACTCCGGATGCTCGAGAACATCACGATGCCGAGCGACCCGAACAGGATCGTCGGCGCCCACGCCGCCACCACCGGCGGCACGCCGCGCTGCCCCAGACTCTGACAGATCAGGTCGACGACCAGATAGGCACCGCACAGCGCGATCGCCGCCAGCACGCGTTCGATCCGACCGCCGCGTTCGAACCAGACCGCGAACGGCAGCGCCAGCAGCAGCAGCAGCACATTGGCCAGCGGGTAGGTGATGTGTCGGTGGAACGCGAGTTTGACATCGGCGCGCCCCGGTCGCAACCGCACCAGGTCCGAGAGGTCATCGTAAGCCAGCAGATCCGCTTCGACGTTCTCCTTGCCGGCCATCAGCACCCGGTCGGGCGTGAAGCCGCTCGATCCGAGCCACGGCCGCGGCGTCTCCTCGACACCGTGCGGCACCGGCTTGCGCGCGACCCCATCGACCAGCCGCCAGTCCCCGACCTGTGCGTCCCAGCTCGCCGACTCCGCCATCACGAGCACGACGTCTTCGGGTTGAGTGCCCTCGATCAAGAACCGCACGCCGCGCATCGTCGTCGTCGCCGGCACGTATTCTTGCACCGACAACGCCTGCAACCGTCCGGCTTCGCGCACCGGCAGCGCGATGTTGCGCACCGCGGTGTCGATCGCCTTCTGTTCCTTGCGCGTGTTCGAGATCGTGTCGGCGACCAGCGGCAACACCCACTGCCAGGTGGCCGCCATCGCCGCCGCCGACAGCAGTCCGCAGTACAACGTCGGGCGCAGCACGCGCCCCATGCTGCGGCCGACGAACAGCATCGGCACGACTTCGTTGGCGTTCATCAACCGCGCCACCGCGAACATGCAGGCGATGACGGTGACGAACGGCGCGATCGTCACGAAGAACATCGGCGTCATCTTGGCGTAGTACTGGACCAGCCAGACCGTCAGTTCGAAGCCATCGGCACCGTGCTTGTCGATGTGCGTGTGCAGGTTGACGAGCAGATCGATCAGGATGCTCAAGAACAGGAAGAACGTCACCGCGACGAGCCAGGTGCCGGCGACGATGCGGCCGACGTAGCGATCGAGCGACACCATCCGTTTCGGCGGAGTCATCGGCGCAGCATCCGCGCGCAGAACGGCCCGCCGATCAGCGCCAGCAGCGCCGCCGGCAGCCACGCCGCCAGCGGTTCCTGGGTGATCCGCATGACCTTGTTGGCGACCAGATCACCGCCGTAGAACAGCACCAGCGGCAGCAGGGACAGCGCGATCGCGACCACGCGACCGCGAGCGCCGGCGAACAACGACAGGCAGTAGCCGATCGGCGCCATCAGCAGCGGCATCAGCGCGAAGCAGGCCCGGCGATGCATCGTGAACCCGGCTCCAGCCGGATCGTCGTGCACACCGCGCAGCACTTCCGCGAGCAGTTGGTCGCTGGTGATGTCCTCGTTGTTCTCGGTGCGGCGCGCCTTCTCCGACACCGAGCGCACGTCGTAGACCAGCCGCGAATCGTTGAGCCGCGTCCCGAACGGGTCACGGATGCCGTGCAACTCGATCGTCAGCACCGTGTCGTCGCCGACCGGTCGTGGCATCGACACGCGTTGCACGTGCACGAACGAGCCGGTGAACTGGGCAAAGCTGCCGTCGTGCGGCAGGAACAACAGGCAGTCGAGGTAGTCCTGCGTCGCCTGGTCCTGGCTGCCGAAGGTCAGCGTGATGCCGGTCTCCAGGATCGGGATCCGGTCGGTCCCGAGCTTCATGTTGAGGAACCAGTTCCGCGCCACGTCGCGGACGATCCGATACTTGCGGAAGTGGACCTCGGGCAGGACGAAGTGCAGGCACAGCGCGCCGACGATCGCCAGGGCCGTGCCGAGCAGGACGGCCGGCACCAGCGGCGTCCGCGGACTGATGCCAGCGGCGGCCACCGCCACCATCTCGCGATCCTGGGTCGCACGGCCGTAGGTCAACACGGTCGCCAGCAGGAACGCGATGGTCAACAGGTGTGGGAACGCATCCATGGCCAGGAACAGCGTCGCCATGGCCGCATCGAGCAGCTCCGTACTGCCCTGCGTGCGCTGCAAGCCACGCGCGACCATCGACAGCAGCGCGATCGAGAACAGCACGAGGAACGTGATGCCGCAGGCGACGGTCAGTTCCTTCAGGTAGTATCGGTGCAGCTTCCACATCGCGCCGCCCCATGGTTCCCTCGAGCCCGACGCCGGGCAACCACCCGTTGCCGCAATCCGTCGCGTTCGCCGTCGGGCACGCGCGCGGCGTCGCCATCGGTGGCCTGTTGCCAGCGTTGCGGCCGCTGTTCGAACTGGCACCCGGCCAGTGGCCCAGGCTGCTGGCGGTGCAGAAGCAGACGACGGTGCGAACGGTGCTGCATGGACGACTCGGCGACGCCGAGGTGCACGTCAAGGTGTTCCGCGGCGGCAAGTTCACCGACACCGCCCGCGATCTCCTGACCGGGGCTCGTGGCGAACGCGAACTGCGCAATCTGCTGCGGGCCCGCGAACTCGGCCTGCCGGCCGTCGAGCCGCTGGCCGCCGGCGTCACCATCGACGGCGACGGCAAATCGCGCAGTTTCCTGATCACGAAGACCGTGGCCGGTGCGCTGCCGTTCACGTTCGACCTCGCCAGCGAGGCCCCGGCGCGCGTGGGCGCGTTGTTGCGCCACGCCCATGATCGCGGCTTCCTGCCCGGCGACCTGCACCCTGGCAACGTCGTGATCGACAGTGCCGGCGTGCCATGGCTTCTGGACCTGACATCGGTGCAGCACCGGGGCGATCCGGACATCTGGCGACGGGCGGCGGCCCTGGCATTCTTCTGCCAGGAACTCGACGCCGGTCCGCTCGACCCGCGCGCGCGGGGCCTGCTGCGCAGCTACCTGACTGCCGGGCCGGAGCTGCCCGGCAAGCTGCGGGAACAACTGGCGCTGGCGGCCCGCGCCGTCCGGCGCCGGGCGCTCGCACAGTTCGGCAAGCGCGCGGCACGTGCGTGTCGCCACACCGAGGTCTTGCCGTACCGACGCGGAGATGCGCGCTGGCTGGTGCACCGCCTGCCGGAAACGGACACGGCGCACCACGCTGCGTGCGTCGCGTTCGCGGCGGCTCCGCCGCCACCGGACAAGACCGGCCGACGCGGGTCGGTGTGGCTGCAATCGCAGTTCGTCGTCAAGCAGCGGCAGACCGGGGCGGCGCGCAAGTTGTGGCGCGCGACCTACTGGTTGGTGTTCGCCAAGGTCGAGCAGCCGACGCCGTTGGCGCTGCGGACCTTCGACGGCCAGGGGTGGTACTTCGCACGGCGTGTTGCCGGCCCGAACCTGGCAACCGAACTGGCGGGCGCATCCGGATCGGATGAGATCCTGGCCATGGCCCGAACCTTGGGTCGGAGCGTCGGCCGGCTGCACGCGCACGGCCTGCGCAATCGCGACCTGAAGTTCGAAAACCTGGTCCGCGATCCGGCCACCGGTGCCATCGCGATGGTCGATCTGGACGGGGTCTCCCGCAAGGGACCCGACGACCTGCGCGGCCAGGGCCGGGATCTCGGCCGACTGCTCGCCGCGTTCCGCGCCGCCGGAGATCCGGGTGGCGAACGGGCGATCCGCGCCTTCGTGGCTGGCTACCTGCGGGCGCGGTGGCGACTGCTGGAACCGGTCGCGGTTCGACGGTTGTGGCGGGTGGCGGAACAGCGCGCCGGCGAGTGGGCGGCGGCGCATGCGTTCAGCGACCGACGACGAGGAGTCCGTCAGGCGAACTGACGACCCAGCCAGTCGCGCGCCCGATCGGCTCCGCCGTCGAGGAGCTTCGAACATCTTGGCGTCGCGGTAGTGCCGCTCGACGTGGTATTCGACCGTGTAGCCGAAACCGCCGTGGATCTGGATCGCCTCGTCGGCGGCGTGCACCGCTGCCTCCGCAGCCGCGACTTTCGCCTGCAGCGCCGTCGGCGTCGCATCGGCCCCCTGCTCGAGCAGGCGCGCCGCGTGCCAGACGAGATGTCGGGCGGCATCGATCCCCCGCCTGCCATCGACCAGCTTGCGCACGACGGCCTGCTGCACCAGCAGCGGCTTGCCGAACGCGATGCGTTCGCTCGCGTGCCGGCGCGATGCGGTCACCGATGCCGCACCCATGCCGACACAGACCGCCGCGCCACCGATCCACGCAACCAACTGCGCCCGCGCAATCGCCTGAGCGGCGGTACCCCCGGTCGCGACCGCGGCGCCCATGGAACCGGCGAACTCGACCCGGCACGGCGCCGTGCTGCAGAGACCGAGACTGCGCTGCGCCGTCCGCTTGCTACCTTGAGCATCGACGACGAACAGGGCCGGTTGGCCATCCTGGGTTGCGGCGACGACGAACACCGCCGCCTCGCCAGCCCCGGGCACCAGTTCGGCCTTGCCCGACAGTTGGCCGTTGGCCGCGCTGATCCCATGCTCGGGTCCGAGGAACACCGCCAACCGTTCCCCGGCGACGATCTCCTCCAGCGGCGGCGCCGCCGCCACTTCGAGCGCCAGCGCGCATTGCAACTGGCCGATCCACAGGCGCGCCAACGAACCGCTGACCGTGCCGATCTCCTCGAGCGCGGCGACCAGCGGCACGAAGCCCATGCCGGCACCGCCGGCCGTCTCCGCGACCGGCAGACCGAACAGGCCCAGCTCGGCCAGGCCACCGAGTTCGGCGCCGGCGAACTGCCGATGCTCGTCGTGCTCGAGGGCGACCGGCAGCACTGCATCCGCAACGAACTTGCGGACGGTGTCGAGGATCATCGTCTGGTCTTCGGTGAGTTCGAGGTTGTGCATGGTGAGAATCCTCAGCGTCCGCCCGCCCACCAATAGAGGAAGCGCGGGCCGGTGGGGCCTTGCAGCAGCTGCGCGGCACTCTGTTCCAGCGTCGGTGCGGCGGCTGCCGCACCCAGCAGCAGATCGCGCAGCCCCGGCCGGCGCCGCTGCTCGACGATCTCGACTTCCTGGCCGATCTCGCTCTCGAGCCAGGCGATCACGTCGGCGCGATCGCCGATCGCGTCGATCAGGCCGTTGGCCAGCGCCTGGTTGGCGGTGTAGATGGCACCATTGGCGAGCGCGGTGACCTGCTCGCGATCGAGACCGGGCCGACCATCGTCGACGACGGTGACGAACTGATCGTAGAACTCGTCGACGATGGCGGTCAGCAGTTCGCGCTCGTCGTCGCGCATCGGGCGCGTCGGCGACAACAGGTCCTTGAACGGCGTGCGCTCGGACTTGATCGCCACCTGCTCGACGCCCAAGTTCTTCGCCGCCTCGGCGAAGTTCCAACCGCCCATGATCACGCCGATGCTGCCGGTGATCGTCGTGCGCCGCGCGAAGATCCGCTGCGCCGCGGCCGCGATGTAGTAACCGCCGCTCGCCGCGACATCGCCGAACAACGCGACCACCCGCAGGTCCGGCCGGTCCTTCCGGATCGTCTGGATCAGCCGGTAGATCTCGTCGCTGTCGGTGACGCCGCCGCCAGGCGAATCGATGTCGAGCAGCAGCCCGCGATAACCGCGCGCGGTGTCCTGCTCGAGCAAACGCAGCGCGCGGCGCACCTGCGTGACGGTTCCACCGGCGGCGCCGAGCACAGGGTTGGCGCCTTCGGCGATCGCCCCGACGATCGGGATCCGCAGCACCTGCGCCTTGGCATCCCGCGAACCGTCGACGTGGACCAGGTCGTAGCCCAGGGCGTCGTCGCCGCCACCGGCCAGTCCGGCACCGGCGAAGCTGCCGACGCTGAGGATCAGGAGCAGCACGTTCAACGCACCGGAGACCAGCAGCAACAGACCGAGGAAGATCGCGACGAAGAACGCCGTGCTCCTGCCTTCCCGCGACTGGGACGGCGCACCGTACCATTGCGGCTGCTGCGGCGGCACGCCGGGTGGCGGCAACGGCGCACCGGACGTTCCGGATGGCGGCGAGGAGGGCGGTGGCGGGAACGAACTCATCGGCGATCAGGCCGGAGCCAGCAGGCCGCGGGCGATGACCAGGCGCTGGATGTCGGTCGCGCCTTCGTAGATCTCGGTGATGCGCGCGTCGCGGAGGATCCGTTCGGCCGCGCTGGCGCCACTGCCCCCGGCCTGACCCAGAATCGACACCGCCGCGCGCGCCGCCCGGTTGGCCAACCGCGACGCCGACAACTTGGCCATCGCTGCCTCGGTGCTGCAGCGCACCCCCTGATCCCGCAGCAACGCCGCGCGCCAGGTCAGGAACCGGCTACCGTCGAGATCCGCCGCGAGGTCCGCCAGCGTCCACTGGTCGGGCTGGCTGGCTGTCGGTCGGCCTTTCTCGTCGACCTGCGCCGCCAGGTGCGCCTTGATCAGATCGATCGCCGCGCGCGCGATGCCGAGCGACTGCGAGGCGATGCCGAGCCGGCCGCCATCCAGGGTGTCGAGCGCGATCGTGAAGCCGATGCCATCGTCACCGATCCGGCAGTCGACCGGGACCTTGACGTTCTCGAGCACGATCTCGGTGGTCGGCGAGCCGCGCAGACCGAGCTTGCGTTCCTTCTTGCCGACACCGACGCCGGGCCAGTCCTTCTCGACGACGAACGCCGAGATGCCCTTGACCCGGTCGGCGCCGGTGCGCGCGAAGATCACGAACAGCTTCGCTTCACTGCCGGTAGTGATCCACAGCTTGGCGCCGTTCATCAGGTAGTGGTCGCCGTCGCGCTTGGCCTCGCAGCGCAATGCCGCGGCATCGGAGCCCGAGAACGCCTCCGACAGGCAATACGCGCCGAGCCACTCACCGGTGATCAGCTTGGGGAACCACCGCCGCTTCTGTGCATCGGTACACCACTTGCCGAGCAGCGAGTTGACCAGCGAATTGTGCACGCTGATCGTCACGCCGGTAGACGGGCACCAGGCGTTGATCTCCTCGAGCATCAGGCAGCTCGCCAGATTGCCCATCTGCGAACCGCCGTAGTCACGGGCCACGGTGGTGCGCAGCAGACCGAGCCGGCCGGCCGCGGCCACCGGTTCGCGCGGGAACCGGACCTCGGCATCCCACTGTGCGGCGTTGCCGAGGTGGTTCTTGCAGTAGTCGCGGACCTCGGCGACGAACTGCTGCAGCGCTGGAGACAATGCGAAGTCGACGACTTGCGGCGACTGGCCCTTGGCGTCGGTAGCCATCACTTGCCCTGGTTGTAGGAGTAGAAGCCCTTGCCGGTCTTGCGACCGAGGTGGCCGGCGTGCACCAGCCGACGCAGGAACGGACAGGCGCGGTACTTGTCGTCGCCGAGCCCTTCGTGCAGCACGTCGAGGATCGCCACGCAGACATCCAACCCGATGAAGTCGGCGAGCGTCAGCGGCCCCATCGGGTGGTTCATCCCGAGCTTCATGATCTCGTCGATCGCTTCGCGCGTCGCCACGCCTTCCATCAACGCGAACGCCGCCTCGTTGATCATCGGCATCAGGATCCGGTTGGCGACGAAGCCCGGATAGTCGTTGGCGATCACCGGCACCTTGCCGAGCGCCTTGCTCCAGCCGATCACCAGATCGGCGGTCGCATCGCTGGTGTCGTTGCCGCGGATCACCTCGATCAGCTTCATCAACGGGACCGGATTCATGAAGTGCATGCCGATCACGCGATCGGCCCGCTTCGTCTTCGCCGCCAGCACCGTGATCGAGATCGACGATGTGTTGGACGCCAGCACGCCCGCCGCCGGCAACGCCGCGTCGGCGGCCTGGAACACCTTGGTCTTGACCTCGAGGTTCTCGGTGACCGCCTCGACGCACAGCTCAACCTCGCGCAGACAGCCCATGTCGGTCGTCGCGATCAGCCGCGCCTTCGCCGCCGTTGCCTGATCCGCCGTCAGCGTGCCCTTCTCGGCGAACTTGCCCAGGCTCTTGTGGATCGTCGCGACGCCGCGGTCCAGGAACTCCTGTTTGACGTCGACCATGTAGGTCTGCACGCCGCAGGTGGCGAACGTCTGGGCGATGCCGTTGCCCATGGTGCCGGCGCCGATCACGGCAACGGCCTTCGGAAGGGATGGAGTGGTCATGGGTGGGTTCCGTTCAGATCCGTTCGACACCGAGCACGACGGCATTGCCGCCGCCCAGGCACAGACCGGCAACGCCGGTCCGCAGGTTCTTCTGCTGCAGGGCGAACAGCAGGGTCGTCAGCACGCGCGCACCCGAACAGCCGATCGGATGGCCGAGCGCGACCGCGCCGCCGTGCACGTTCCACTTCGCCGGATTCACTTCGAGCTGCCGCTGCAGTGCGACCATCTGCACCGCGAACGCCTCGTTCATCTCGCAGAGGTCGAAGTCCTGCGGCGAGCACTTCAGCAGCGCACACAGCTTCCTGGTGGCGACTTCCGGCGCCATCATCACCCACTCGGGCGCCAGGCCGCCGGTCGCATAGCCGGTGATGCGCGCGAGCGGCTGGATGCCGTTGGCCTTGGCCCAGTCCTCGTCGCAGACGACCAACGCCGCGGCGCCATCGTTGATCGAACTGGCGTTGCCGGCGGTCACCGTGCCGCCGTCGGGCTGGAACACCGGCTTCAACTTCGCCAGCGACTCGACCGTGCTGTCCGCGCGCGGACTCTCGTCGAGCTTGACGAACGTCGGCTCGCCCTTCTTCTGCTTGACCTCGACCGCGAACACTTCGGCATCGAACGCACCGGCCTTTTGCGCCGCCACCGCCCGCCGGTGGCTCTCGGCGGCGTAGGCATCCTGGTCGGCGCGCGACACCGCGTACTTCTTGGCCACCAGTTCGGCGGTGTTGCCCATGTGGAAGTTGTTGTAGTGGTCCCACAACCCGTCCCACACGATCCCATCCACCGCCTGCGCATGGCCCAGCCGCATGCCGGTCCGCGCCGTCGGCAGGTAGTACGGCGTATTCGACATCGACTCCATGCCGCCCGCGACCGCGACCTTCAGGTCACCGGCCTTGATCGCCTGCGCGGCGAGCATCACCGTCTTCAGCCCCGAACCGCAGACCTTGTTGATCGTCACCGCCGCGACAGCGTCGGGAATGCCGGCGGCACGCAGCGCCTGGCGAGCCGGGTTCTGTCCGAGACCGGCCTGCAGCACGTTGCCCATCAGCACTTCTTCGACCTGATCCGCCGGCACGCCGCTGCGGCGCAACGCTTCCTTGACGGCGAAACCGCCGAGTTGCGGCGCCGTGAAACCGGCGAGCCCGCCTTGGAAGCGACCGATCGGAGTGCGGCACGCGGAGACGATGACTGGGCGACCCATGAGGAACCTGTTGCGGGTGAACGAGGGGCGAGGATTGTAGGGAACCGGCCCGGTACGGGGAACGCCGGCGCGTCGGGAATCAGCCGGTTCCAACTCCGGTCGGCGCACGACTTTTCGCGCCGGCGCAGGAATCACCACAGCAACCCGATCGTCCGCGGTGGGCCGCCGGTTCCGGGGCGTCAAGAGGCCGCTTGGCCTGGAGGCTGCTTCAGAACTCCTGCATCGGCCGCCGGCCGGCAAATCCGCCATCGAGCGTATGCCAAAAGGCCACCGCACCCTCACCCAGCCGCCAGCACAGGTAGACTTCGTGGCCGCCACGCCGGGCGCGGAAATCCAACAGGCCGGTCAGCGGATCCTTCAGTTCGACGCCGAGTTGGGTCAGTTCGTCGCTCAGTGTTGCGAACGCATCCCGATGCTCGGCAAGCTGGTCCTCGAGCGCCTGCCGATCGCCATGGCCGGGAGCCTGCAGCCGCACCCAGAGCGCCTGGATCTGCCGCGCTTCCGCCTGGATGTCCCGGGCAATACGGGCGACCAGAGGCAGGCTCTTGTTGGCGAGTTCGGGCGTGTAGAGCCGGCGGGGCAAGGCGATGGCCAGGACAAGAAAACGGCCAGGACAAGAGTAACGGCCAGGACAGAAGAACGGCCAGTACCGGACGATCGCCAGACCGGACGGTGGCCAGAAATGGAACGAGGCGGCAGCTCGTCGCTGCCGCCTCGACCCGGGTGGGGATGGTGGAGTCGAGGGGACTCGAACCCCTGACCTCTGCCATGCGAGGGCAGCGCTCTACCAGCTGAGCTACGACCCCCCAGCACGCGGGGGGCAGCAAGCTAGCGACCTGACCACGCCGCGTAAAGACCTTCGTCGCGATCCTCGGCGACCGTTTCTTGCCGTGGCGGAGCCTCGGATTCGTCCACCCGGAACAGCCGGCCCGGACGCGGGCAACCGGCCGACAAGAACCCCGGAACCGCTTCGCGATCGAGGTCGAACCAGCGCGACGCCATCGCCGTCAACTCCCGTTCGCCACCGAGCCCGTGAACGCCCGCACCCGCCAGCACACACCCGGCGACTTCGGCACGTTCTGCCAGCAGGTGCACCGGACCGGCCGCGAACAGGCCGACCTGCAGCGACATGGGTTCCTGGCCCTGACCGGGCAGGCCGATCCAGACCGCGCCGGCGCCTTCGAGCGGTCCGCACTCTGTCGGCCCGATCCGATCGTCGCGATCGGACCAGCGCCCATTGGCATCCCGATCGACGAAGACCAGTTCGCCCGGTTGCGCCACCGCTGCCAGCAGCAGCCGGCCCGGCCCGGTCACTGCAATCGACCGCCCGAGATAGACGTTTCCCCGCACGAGAACCGTCAGGTCCTGCGTCAGTTCGACGTGCAGCGGCCTGGTGCCCGCGTCGATCCACAGGTTGCCGGGCACCTCGACGACGCCGGCGGCGTCCAGTCGCTCGATCGGCGCTTCGATGTCGAGTCGGTAGTCGACGCGATCCGTACCGGCTGTCAGGTGCCGCAAAGCGACTCCGGCATCACGCACGAACTGGCTTGGCGGCGCCGACCCTTTCACTGGCGCGAGCGCCGGTAGCGGCCCGTACACCGGTGCCGCCGCACCGCAGACCACACCGCGGTCCGAGCGCGCACTGGTCCACGCCTGCGCAAAGGCGGGGTGCGCCGCCCCCGGCAACCAGGAACACCAGAACCGTTCCTGGTGGCCGTCCGGCAACGACACCGTCAGCCGCCACTGTTCGGCATCGACCTCGACCTGCACATCCGCCACCGCGGTGCGGACGACATGCAAGCCGGGCGCCACCGACGGCCGCGCCGCCAGTTGCAGCGCCGCTTCCTCGGCAACCAACGCCGCCCAGGTCACCGCCGCCGTCGCCCGGGTCGTCGCCGCCGAACGCAGCGCCGCGGCGATCCGCGCCGCCGTTCCGGCCCCGAGCAGCAGCAGCGCCAAGAACACCAACTGCAGTGGCGAATCCCAGATCCACCGGAGCGAGAACTCACGCCGGGTTTGGCGCCAGCCGGGCATCATCGCTGCGGCTCCAGGCCCGGCTCCCGCCGGATCACCAGCCGCTGGCCGGCCATCGTGCTCTGCCATTGCACGACGTACCCCGGAAACGGGGCACCGCCGCCGGTCGGCGTCGTCTCGCAACCAGCACTCCGACGCAACTCCTCGATCGCCTGCACCGCCTGCGCGCGTTCTTGCGTCACCTGTTCGAGCCAATCGACCCTGGCCTGCAACCAGCACAGCGCGCCGCCACCGGCCAAGGCCAGGGCGATGGCGATGCCGCGTTCGACCGCCGGGCCGGCCGGAATCATGGCGCCTCCACCACGCCCACCGCTTCGGGCAGTTCTTGACCCTGCAGATCCAACAGATCACTGCCGGTGCGGGCACCGGCCGGTGGATTGGCGTTCAACCACTCGAGCAGTTCATTGCACTCATGCGCCAGACCACTCATCAGGTCGCCCTTGCGCAGATGCACGCGGAACGTCAGGTCGCCGGTGCGGATCCGCTGCAGCGCCTGCCGCAGCCGGTACTCGGGCCCGGCAACGCGATGCGCGACCCGCGCGGCCTGCACGACCGTGACCGCCACCGCCAGGAACAGGAAGGCCGCGGCGACCACCACCAACGGCTGCGCGCTGCCCGGACCGTCGGCCGCGGCTTCGACCAGCAGCCGATCGCCATACCAGGTCACCCCGATCACGGCGACGATCAGCAGAACGACCGGCATCACCACCGCAACAGCGAACAACCACAACCGATCGGCGCCACCGTCGAGCCACCGCCGCCGCAGTTGATTGCCAGACGCCGTTCCCATCGCCGCCACGCCCCCACGTCCTCAGAACGCCGTCGCCCTCCGGCCGAGTGTCGGAGTTCGCGACAACCGTGGATCGGCTGCGCCACCACGACCATTGATCGAGCCGTAGTACCTTCGTCTCCCGTTTGGACGCAAGCCGCCGGCCATCGCCAGCCGAAGAAGGCTGCGGTTCCGAGGCGGAACCACGGGAAAAGCGACATGGCGGAGCAACCCAAGCAGACGGCCAAGAGCAACAAGGGCGCGACGGTGTTCGGCGTGACGTCCGGCAAGGGCGGCGTCGGCAAGACCTCGCTGTCGGTCAACATCGCCTGCGAATTCAGCAGGCGCGGTTACCGCACGATCATCGTCGACACCGATCTCGGGCTGGCCAACACGCACATCGTGGCCGGCATGAAGCCGACACGCACGCTGTCCGATTACCTCGACGGCAAGTGCCCGCTGGCCGACATCATCGAGACCGGCCCGTGCAAGGTGAAGTTCATCAGCGGCGGCAACGGCGTCAAGGAGATGGCGAATCTCGACGACGCCGGCCGCGCCCGCATCGTGCAGGCCGTGCACGACGTCAAGCCGCACTGCGACGTGGTCATCCTCGACACCGGCGCCGGCGTGGCGAAGGGTGTCACCGACTTCGTGCAGGCCAGCGACCACGCGCTCGTGGTCACCACGTCCAACTTCGCGGCGATCGCCGACGCCTACGGCATCATCAAGGTGATCGTCCAGGACGGCTACAAGAACCCGATCCACGCGATCGTCAATCGCGTGCGTTCGCCGGAAGAGGCCGAACAGGTGTTCATGAAGCTGAAGGGCTGCACCGAGCGTTTTCTGGGCTTCGACCTCAACTGGCTCGGATTGCTGCCGGAGGATAACTCCGTCGAAGGCGCCGTGTTGAAGCGGATGCCCTTCAGCGAAGCCTTCCCCGGCAGCGTCGCGGCGCGCTACCTCGCCAAACTGGTCACCGGACTCGAGCGCTATGTCAGCGCGGTCCCAAAGCCGGTTCCGCAGGGCGCCAAGAGCTGACGGGGGCGGTTTCACGAGGCCGGCACGAGCCGGTCGCGAACGGAAGCCAACGGGAATGAGGGAACGGATGACCCGAATGACAAAGCAGGATGCGGCAACCGATGGTGGCCGCGTGGATCATCAGGCGACGGGCAACAACCATTTCAGCGCGGCGGCCGAGGAGGCCTTTGGCCGACAGGCCAACAAGGGAATCCTCGCCGACAAGGTCGCGGCTGAACTGAACGTGCCGCGACGGACGGCGGCGCGAGTGCTCGATGCGGTGCTCGACTCGATGCGAGACCTGCTGCGCGCTCGCGGCAAGGTCGCGGTCAAGGGATTCGGCACGTTCGAGCGCCGCATCCGCAAGGGCCGCGCCTACAAGCACCCGCTGACCGGCGAGAGCATCGACGTCGCCAACAAGGAGACGGTGATCTTCAAGCCGAGCGATCAGCTGATCGTCGAGACGCGAACCAACGCGACGCCGCGGGCGCGTCGGCCGCAGGGCAATCCGACGGACGATATCCTGTTCAAGGGCTGATCGCCGCGGGCGGCGCGTGACCACGGCCGCCCTCGCGGGCTATCCTGGCGCATCGTGAGCCAGACCGACCAGCCCGAAGTCTTCGCCGCCGCGTGCGTGCAGTTCGATGTGCACCGCGGCGACGTGGCGGCCAACCTGGCCGCGGCCACCGCGGGCATCGCCGATGCTGCCAAGGCCGGTGCGCGATTGTGCGTGCTGCCGGAGATGTGGTCGACGTCGTTCCTGCCGGGCTTTCCGGCGGATGTTCTCGCGGCGTCGGCTGCGGCCGAGGAACGGCTCCGCCAGATGTCGGAGTCGCTGGGGCTGGTGATCGTCGGCTCGACGCCCGAACTCTCATCAGCCGGCGTCTACAACACGGCCAGGGTGTTCGAGGACGGGCGGTTGCTCGGTTCGTATCGCAAGATCCATCTGTTCTCGCCGCATGCGGAGCATCGGTATCACGCTTGGGGTGAGGAGCCGTTGCTGGTGGATACCCGGGTTGGGCGGATCGGGGTGATCCTGTGCTATGACCTGCGGTTTCCGGAGCTGACGCGGTTCTACTTCCAGATGGACGTGGAGGTGCTGGTGGTTCCGGCGCAATGGCCGGAAGCGCGGGCGCAGCATTGGCGGACGTTGTTGCGGGCACGGGCGATCGAGAACGAGATGTTCGTGCTCGGGTGCAATCGGTGCGGGACGGAGACGTCGTTGAAGACGGAGGATGAGCTGACGTTTCCGGGGGATGGGCGGATTGTGGATCCCATGGGGGAGGTGCTGGTTGGTGGGACCGGGGAGGCCGGGCCGTTGGTGGCGGAGATCGAGTTGCGGAAGGTGAGGACGATGCGGCGGATACTGCCGGTTGGGAGGGATCAGCGGCCGGCGGTGTATCGGCGGCTGTTGGAAGCGGCGTGGCCGCGGATGCAGGAGATGAGTCGGGATGGGGATGGGTCGGACAGGACGTAGTGGGGCAGCGAAACGCAGGCTCTGCAGGTGCGTTGCCGACGCAACTCAGAGGCTCCTGGCGCATCAGGCAGTTCCGCGGCTCTCACGACCTTTCGAGAGAGTGTCCAGCCAACTGGTCATGTGCGAACATGGCGAGCAGACTTGGTCAGTTCCGGACTCAGTGGTCATCGCCGTGATCGCAGCGGCGACGTGACCCAGGATTTCTGAGCCACCCGCCGCCGGCCTTGCGCCAGGAGGTTGCGCCCGACCGCGGCGCACCAAACCCGAGGACGCGCCATGCGCCACCGCAAGACCACTGCCATCGCTGCCCTGTTCCTTCTCCCCCCGCTCGTCGCCCAGCTACCCATCGGCGGCGAACTGCAGACCCAGATGGCCGGCGCCATCCGCATGCGCCTGTTGGCGTTCGGCATCCCGATCGCGCAGTCCACCGCGCCGCTGAACCTGCAAGGCCACATCCGCACGCTCGGGACCGTGAACTTCGTGCCGCAGTTCGCCTTCCAGCTGCCGTCGACCCAGATACAGGCCATGCGCGTCGAGTCGTTCACCGCCGCCGCCGCCGACACCAGCCTGGTGCTGCAGGGGCTCAACATCGACCTGCGCGACTTCCGCTTCGAAGTCAGCCCCTGCGTGGGAACCCTCGGCACCGCGACCGTGACTCCGGCCGGCATCGCCCAGGTGCTGACCGACCAGACCGACATCAGCGCCCGCGCCGAGGGCCGCGTGATCCTGTCCGGCGGCACACCGCCGTTCGCGTTCAACCAGACGATCGACCTCGCCACCCTCGGCACGCCCATCATCAGCCTGTTCGGCATCTACTCGTTCCAGGCCAACGCCCAGGGTGTCATCGAACAGCACCTCGACCTGAACTCGCCGCCGCCGATCCCGTTCGACTTCGCCGGCTTCACCCTCGACTTCCAGGTGTTGCTGAACGGCGGCGCCAACTCGGTCGATCTGGTGCTGCCGGTCACCGGCAGCGACGCCACCTGCTGCGCCAACGCGGTGCCGAACGGCACGCTGTTCGACCGGGGCACGGCGGCGGACCTGTCGGCACCGGGCACCGGCATCGCGGTCGCCGACTTCGACTGCGACGGCCTGCACGATCTGGCGATGCCAGGCTTCAATTCGGTTCGGATCCACCGGGCGCTCGGCCGCGGGCTGTTCGCGCCGTTCGTCGAACTGCCGTTGCTGAACAATGCGATATCGCCGAGCGACCTGATCGCCGGCGACTTCGACGGCGATGGCGACCCCGATCTGGCGTCGCTGTCCGCCGGCACGGGGTCCACGGTGCAGATCCTGATCAATGACGGCACCGGCACGTTCACCGTCACCGGCGCCTTCGCCTCCGGTGTCACGCCGGTGAAGCTGGCGGTCGGCGACATCGACAACGATGGCGACCTCGACGTCGCCGTGGCCTCCGAATCGCTGGCCTCGCCCGGCGTCAACCTCTTGCACAACCAGGGCAACGGCACGTTCGGCGCGCCGGTGCTGCTGACGTTCACCAGCGGCCTCGCCGACGTCGAACTGGCCGACCTCGACGGCGACGGCGACCTCGACGTCGTCGGACCGCTGCGCACGCAGGACTTCTTCATCTTCCGGCGCAACAACGACGACGGCACGTTCGCGAACCCGGTCGGCTTCAACATGGCCACCCGCGGCGGCGACAGCCCGCGCGACGTCGCGCTGGCCGATCTCGATGGTGACGGCGACCTCGATGCGGCGGTGGTCAACTCGCTGTCGAACAACCTGATCCTGATCCGCAACACCAACGGCCAGTTCTCATCGGCGGCGTTCCTGACCGTGCCGATCCCGGGCAGCTCGCAGCCGCGGTTCTTGCAGCTGTCCGACCTCGACCGCGACGGCGATCGCGATGTGATCGTCGCCGACTTCCCGGTCAACAACGGCACCGGCCCCACGCTGCTGGCGACGTTCGCCAATGACGGCGCCGGCGTAGTGACGACGCCGGTGACCTACACGGTGGCCGGGCTCGGTCGGGCCCTGGCGATCGGCGATTTCGACGCCGACGCCGATCCCGATGTCGCGGTCCAGACCAACCTCGAGATCACCAAGGTGCTGATCAACGGCTGCACCGGCACGACGCTGGCCGGCGCTCTGGCTTCGACGTTCGGCACCGGCTGCCCCGGCAGCCTGGGCATCCCGGTGCTGACCCCGCGCAACCGCCCGGTCGTCGGCACCCGCTTCGTCAGCCGGTTGACCAACGTCGTCCCCGGCGCCGCGGCGTTCGTGGTCGGATTCTCCGATCAGGTCTGGAACGGCCAGCCGTTGCCGTTGCCGCTCGGCTTCCTGGGTCTCGCCCCGAGCTGCAACGCGCTGGTCGCGGCCGACGCAATCGACTTCGTCGTGCACGGCGGAGTCGCCGAGTACGGGCTGACGGTTCCGGCGGATGTCGGCTTCGTCGGGTTGCCGGTGTTCCTCCAGGGGCTCTGCATCGATCCAGCGTTGCCGACGCCGGTGCAGGCGGCCATGAGCAACGGCGCGCGCGCGGTCGTGGGTCTGTGACCGCCCGCTACCAGCGGGCCGAACGGCGCGGTGGCCGCCAGCCGATGGCGGCGCCGGCGTGGCCGCGAGCGCCTGGCGTCGCCCAGGTCGTATGATCGTTGGTCCATGAGCTGCTCCCGCTTCGCCCTGCCGCTGCTGTCCCTGTGCAGCCTCACGCTGACGCTCGCCGCCCAGGAGCCACTGAGGTGGCACGGCGTCGAGCTCGTCCTGCCGACCGGCTGGACCAGCGAGGCCGTCGAGGAGATCACCCTGCTGAAGCCGCCGGGCTGGTCGCGCGACGTCGAGACCGGCGAGGCGTACGGCCTGCTGTTCGACGACGAGACCAAGGACCTGACCGCGCCCGACCTCGGCGACACGATCGACGCCGCCGCCGAAGAACTGCTGCCCGGCGGCACGCGCGCCGGCGATCCGACGATCGGCAGGCTCGGCGCGCTCGACGCCCACACGTTCGTCTACAAGCTGCGGAACGACAACGGCCAGTTCACCCTGCGGATCGACGTGTTCGCCGGCAAGGACGGCACCGCCGCACTGTTCGCCGCCGGCAAGGACCAGAAACTGACCGCGCGCACCAAGGAGGTGCAGGCGCTGCGTGAATCGCTGGCCCCGGAAGGCGCCGCGCGGCCGAAGAAGCGCGCGTTCGGCATGGGCAAGAAGGCGACGCCGCCCGAACCCAAGCCGACGCCGGCTCCGGGCGGCGAGGAGCCCGCCCCGCCCACCGACAACCCGCTGGCGCGCGGCCGCAAGCCGAACGAGCCCAAGGCCGACGGCGGCGGCGGCGACAACCCGCTGGCCAAGGGGCCGCGGCACCAGCGCATCGCCGGCGGCCGCGAGGTGACGTTCCAGAGCGTCGCGATCGACGTGCCCAAGGGCTGGCGGGTCGAGACCGGCGAGGACGGCACCCAGCTGCTGCTGCCGCCGGGCTTCGGCGAGAGCGGCGTGGTCGAGGAGCTGTGCGCGCTGTGCGGCGACGGTTCGCTGAAGTCGCTCGGCGCGGAGGACGCGCTCGAGAAGATCCAGGAAGGACTCGACGAACTGCAGCCCGGGCTGACGCTGCAGGGCCAGCCGAAGGCCGGGCAGTTCGGCGACCTGGCCGGCAAGACGTTCGTGTTCACCGGCCAGAACGAAGCCGGCCAGGCCGTCGAGGCGCGGCTGCACGCGTTCGACACCGAGGGCGGCGTCTTCGCGCTGCTCGCGCTGGGCTTCCCGCAGAAACTCGAGAGCCGCGCCGGCGACCTCGGCGCCATGCTCGCCTCGCTGCGCAAGGCCGGCGGCGCCAAGGGCGGCGCGGGCGGCAATCCGCGCGAACTCTGCGGCCAGTGGCTCTGGCTGTCGAACGTCAACGCCAACAACGGCGGCGGCCGGTCGTCACAGAGCAGCCTCGTGTTGAATGCCGACGGTTCGTACACCTACTCCGGCGAGGTGGTCAGCACCAACCCAGAAGGCGCGGCGTGGGGCAGCGAGAACGACGCCGGCCGGTGGAGTCTGCAGGGCACGACGATGGTGTTCCAGTCGCAGTCCGGCGAGGTGGCGCGCCATCGGCTGGAGAAGCGCAACCACCCGAAGAACAACGACCCGATGATCGTCCTCGACGGCAAGACGTTCGTGACGGCGACGCAGCGCGCGCCGTGGTGAACCGCAGTCAATATCCCGCTGCCTGTCCGTCCTTGCGCGACTCGCTGGCGCCGATCCAGGTGCCGTTCCTGTGGTCGCGCAGGATCGCCTGGTAGCCGCCGAACCCGCCATCGCCGATACGCACCTGGTGCCCGCGCCGCACCAGTTCGCGCACCGTCGCCGCCGGCACGCCGGTCTCGACCTCGACGTAGCCGCCATCGCGCATCGGCGCCCGGTCGTAGTCGGTCGAACCTTCGTGTTGCCAGCGCGCCGCGTCACCGGCCTCCTGCAGGTTCATGCCGAAGTCGATCAGATTGACCAGGATCTGCACGTGCCCCTGCGGCTGCATCGCGCCACCCATCACGCCGAACGACAACCACGGCTCACCGTCCTTGGTGACGAACGCCGGGATGATCGTGTGGAACGGCCGTTTGCCGGGCTGGTAGCAGTTCGCGTGGCCTGGCTCGAGCACGAACATCTCGCCGCGATCCTGAAAGCCGAAGCCGAGTCCCGGCACCACCACACCGCTGCCCATGCCGCGGTAGTTGCTCTGGATCAGCGACACCATGTTGCCGGCGGCATCTGCGGTCGTCAGATAGATCGTGTCGCCCTGCTGCAGCGCCGGTGAACCGGCGTCGTAGCGCTTGCCGGCCTTGCGCAGATCGATCAGCGCCCGGCGCTCTGCCGCGTAGTCCTTGGCCAGCAGCCCCCTGACCGGCACCTTGGCGAACTCCGGGTCGGCGTAGAACTTCGCACGATCCTCGAACGCCAGCTTCTTGGCTTCGATCATCAGGTGCAGCGCATCGGCGGACTGCGGACCCATCGCCTTCAGGTCGAAGCCCTCGAGAATCGTCAGCATCTGCAGCGCCGCGATGCCCTGACCGTTGGGCGGCAGTTCCCACACCGTGTAGCCGCGGTAGTCGACCGACACCGGATCCACCCAGGTCGAGGTGTGCCGTTCGAAGTCGGCCTTGCGCAGGTGGCCGCCGTGCTGCTGCATGAACGCGTCGATCCGATCGGCGATCTCGCCGCGGTAGAACACGTCGCGACCGCGCTCGGCGAGCAGTTCGTAGGTCGCCGCCAGATCGGCGTTGCGGAAGATCTCGCCCTTTCGCGGCGCCCGACCCTGCGGCGCGAACGTCGTCAGGAATGCGCCGGGCTGCGGTTCGTCCTGGATCACGCGGACGCCGCGATCCCACAGGTAGCCGATGTACGACGTGACGGGGAAACCATCGCGTGCCTGCGCAATCGCCGGCGCCAACACCTGCCGCATCGGCAGCACACCAAAGCGTGCATGCAGTGCGAACCAGCCGTCGACGGTGCCGGGCACGCTGATCGGCAAGAGCCCCCGCGGCGGAATCGTCTTGCGCCCGAGCTCGCCGAGTTCGGCCACCATCTGGTCGTAGCCGAGCCCGAGCGGCGAGCGACCGGAACCATTGAGCCCGAACAGCTGCCTGGTCTTCGCATCCCAGACGATCGCGAACAGGTCACCACCGATGCCGCAACCGGTCGGCTCCATCACGCCGAGCGCCGCGTTGGCCGCGATCGCCGCATCGACCGCGGAGCCGCCGGCCTGCAGGATGTCGACGGCGATCTGCGTCGCCAGTGGATGGCTGGTCGCCGCCATGCCATGCCGCGCGATCACCTCGGCGCGGGTCGCGAACGGCAGGCCCTCGACGCGGTCGATCTGGGCCAGCAGTCCGCACCCGGACAGGACACACCCGCAGACGATGGTGCGCATTGGCAGAAGGCTACGTTCGCGGTCGGGAGGCGCCAGCACCCAGCCGGATGCCCAGCAGCGCCCACACCACCGCCAGGCCGATCGTCGCCACCAGGATGCCGCCGCCGCCGACCTGGGCTTCGCGCAGCCCGACCTGGTAGACCGCCCCGAGCAAGTCCCCGAGCCGGAACGCCACGACATCGAGCAGGAACTTCACCTTGTGCTTGGTGGCGACGTCGAACGGCGTGTAGAGCGCCTCGCGCGCCGGCTTCTCGAGTGCGAACTGTCCGCCACGGCGGACGATCTGCACCCACGCGACCGCCAGCGCGGTCGGTATCGCGGCGAGCACGAGCAACCCGGAAACCGCCAGCACAGGCAGCAGGCACAGGAACCAGATCGCCGAGAACCGTCGCAGCAACCGACCCGTGGCACACAGCTGCAACCCGAGCACCAGCGTCTGCGACCACGCTTCCGTACTGGCGAACCAGATCTGCTGATCGCGTGCCCTGGCGACCTGCTCGCCGACCAGTTCGGTCTGGGCGACCGCAAACGCCGTCGCGACCATGCCGAGCAGGATCATGTAGCCGCCGATCGCCAGCAGCCGCGGATTGCGCGCCAGCAGCTGCAGACCCGCGTACCATGGCGCGGCGGGCGGACATTCTGGCGGCTGCGGCGCGCCAAGCCGCAGACAGGCACGGCGCGAACACGCATGCGCCAGCGCCGTCAACTCGAGCAGCAACAGGGACGCCGCGGCAGACCACGACGGCGAGGTCAGGAACGCCGACAGCCACGAGCCGACGATGACTCCGAGCGTGCCGCCGACGCCGATCAATCCGAACAGCCGCAACGCCTGTTCGCGCCGGAAGTGCTCGACCGCATGGATCCAGACCAGCGTCGGCACGGCGACGTTGAACGCGCTGAAGTAGCCCCAGAACAGCTCACCGAGCTGCTTCCCGCCCGGTGCCTTCCAGTCGAAGTCGCCGATCCAGGCCAGCCCGAGTCCGAGCAGCAGGTTGAACGCGGCGAGAACGTGCAACACGGTCGGCACGAAACGCCGGCTCGGCATCCGCTGGCACAGCCACCAGAACAGCGGCGTGAACACCACCGTGACGCCGAGTGTCAGCGAGTACAGGAAGGGCATCCGGGCCACGCCCTGGACGACGCCGAACTGGTCCCGAACCGGTCGCAGCACCGCGGTCCCCGCCATCGCGCACCCGAACATCACCGCGGTCCAACCGGTGGCAAGGCGCTCTGGAGACGTCGCGTCGTGGATGCCGAGCAGCCGGAGGAGCAAGCGCACGGGCCGATCCTACGAAGTGCCCATGCAACTCGCGAAACGAGACGCGCTAGGTAACCGGATTCATCGTCGGCCTGCCCTCGGCCGATCATTGTCGGAACCCATGCGGACGCCCGAACTGTCCATCGTGATCGCCTGCTACCAGGAAGCAGGTCACCTCGAGGACTCCGTCCGCCAGCTGCGCGAGACGCTCGATGCGTTCGGCCGCACATACGAACTGCTGTTCATCGACGACTGCAGCCGCGATGACACGTCGGCGGTGATCGAACGGCTGACCGACGGCCGCGCCGACTGTCTGTTCGTCCGTCACGCGCAGAACGTCGGCCGCGGCGGCACCGTCAGCGAGGGGTTCCGGCTGGCTCGTGGCCGCATCGTCGGCTTCCTGGACATCGATCTCGAGGTGCACTGCCGGCACATCCCGGACATGGTCGCCGCGATCGAGCGCGGCCACGACGGGGCAACCGCGTTGCGGCATTACCGGGTCGGTCTCAGTTTCGGCGGCTTCGTCCGCCACGCCCTGAGCCAGGGCTATCGCTGGTTGTTCCGCGGGCTGTTCCGCTTGCCGTACCGCGACACCGAGACCGGCTTCAAGTTCTTCGTCCGCGAGAAGATCCTGCCGGTGGTCGAACGAACCCGCGATCGCGGCTGGTTCTGGGACACCGAGATCATGGTGCTGGCGCATCAGGGCGGACTGCGGATCGCCGAGGTACCGTGTCCGTTCGTGCGCCGGTCGGACAAGCAGTCGACGGTACGTGTGTTTCGCGACACCTGGCGGTATCTGGTGGCGCTGCGCGCCTTCCGCAGACGATTGCGCGGCGAAGGGCCTGCCGCACGGACCGCGCCAAGCATCGAACCGGCGACGTCGGCCTCGCCGGCCCAGCAGCGTTGACACGACCTGCGATAGCACTCATCGTCTGACCGGCCGCGTGGTCGGCGGCCGGACGCCGTCGCATGTCGAACCACCCACTCCCCGCGAGCCTGCTGCTTGCCTTCGTCGCCAGCCCATTGGCAGGGCAGACTTTCCAGGAACTGTTCGATCGCGCCAACGCGATGCAAGAACGGCCCAGCGAGGCACTCGCCGTGGTCGAACAGGCGATCCAGCGCGACTCCCGTCGTTTCGAGGGTCACCGGCTGCGCGCAACCCTGCTGTTGCGGCTGGAGCGGGCCGCCGAAGCCGCGGATGCGGCCAAGAGGGCTCGCGAACTGCTGATCGAACACAGTCGGGACCTGGAAGCCCTGATCCGCGACATCGACGCCGCGAAGACCGTCGCCGCGCGGTCTGACCGCGTCCCGACCGAAGACGAGAGCCGGGCCCGGGCAGCGCTGCGGACGTTCGCCACGGATCCGCAGGCCACTGCTGCCGGCAAACAGGGTGTCGCGTGGCTGCTGAAGATGGAACTGTTCGCCGAGGCCAGGGTGC
The DNA here is from genome assembly GCA_016713175.1 of Planctomycetota bacterium. Classification (GTDB taxonomy): domain Bacteria; phylum Planctomycetota; class UBA1135; order UBA1135; family UBA2386; genus JADJPQ01. The sequence continues at coordinate 275,998 of JADJPQ010000001.1, read as the reverse complement.
AGTTGCGACTGCTGCTGCAGTCCACCGACAAGACCGTCGCGCAGTGGAGCGCCGCCAGGCTTTCGGAAGTCGCCGTCCGACAGTTCGATCAGATCAAGGGTTCGCCTGGCGCCCCTCCGACACTGCAACCCGGGGCCGACGCGAAGCCGCAGGCGCAGATCCCGACGCAGCCGACCGGCGCCGAGGATCCGTTGGCCGACGCCGAGATCCTGCGGCCCTCGCACCCCGAGCGCGCCGATGCCATTCTCGATGCCGCACTCACTTCGGGCTCGCCGGAGATCATCGCCAAGGCCGTCCAGTTGGTCGCGCGGCACGTCCGCGGCCTGCTGCAAGATGCCAGCGGCGACCACGACAGGGCCCGGCAGGCGCAGCGTTGGGCGGCGATGCGCCTGCAGCTGAACCGGCTGCGGCCGCACGATCCGGACGCGTATGTCGGTCTGCTCGTGCAAACGCAACAGAGCGGCCTCGAGGAACTCGCCGCCCGCGCCGCCGATGCGCTGACGGTGTGGCTGCGCGAACGTGCGGACGCGGCGCGCACGGCGCGCGAACAACAGGACCTGGAGCGCGCCCGCCGAGAGTGGCTGCTGATCCAACGCGCACACAACCAGCTGCGCGAGAAGGACCCTGATCTCGCCCGTGACCTGCAGACCAACACCATCCAGCACGGTGTTCCGGAGTTCATCAACGATGCGGTCCAAGGCTTGATCGACTGGGCCGACCAGTCCATCGCCGACGCCCGCGCCGCGGCGAGCCGCCAGGACACCGCACGGACGCAGAAGCGCTGGCGCGATGCCCTGGCCGACGCCGGGCAGCTGCGCCAGTGGCGCCCGACCGACGCCCGCCGTTTGCTCACCGATGCCGCGCGCAGCGGCATCCCCGAGATCGCCGTCGCCGCCGCCAAGATGCTGGTCGAACAGGCCGAACACGCTGTCGCCGAGGGTGACACCGAGCTGCGGCAGGGCCGCCACGAAGCGGCGTTGGTCCAGTTCGAACTCGCGTTCGAACTGGCGCTGCTGCTGCAGGTCGAACTCCGCCAGCCCGAATCGGCAAACGCCATCGGATTGGCGTTGAGCCAGGCCCGCAACGACGACGTCGCCCGCCGGGCGCGCGAGCTGCTGCGAAACTGGGCCGACGAACTGACGCGCCTGGCCGATGCTGCCGCCGCCGAAGGGCAATTCGCGCAGGCAGGACGGTTCGCCGAGACGGCGTTCGACAACGACCGCACGCGTGTCGCCAGTGCCGAGGCGGCGATCCGTTGGTATGTCCGGGCCGGATTGACCGCGAAGGTCACCGCCGTCCTCCGCAAACTCGGCACCGTGCCCGACCCCGTCGTGGCCCGCAAAGCCACGAGCGAACACGACGACCTCGCCGCCGAGGCCCTCTCCAGACTGCAGGACAGCCAGGCGGAGGCCGTGCGAGCACTCGACGAAAAGGACCCCGCGCGCGCATTGAACCTGGTGGCCGGACCGCTCGAGATCCTAGGCGACAGGCGACTGCCGCCGATCCGCGAACGGATCGAGCGCGGCGACCTGATCGGCGCGGCCGATCTGATGCGGCTCGTGCTCGACGCACCGCCAACGGTGCAACTCGCACCGCGATCCGTGGCCGCCAGCAAGCCGGAAACCAGCAGGGATTTCCTGACCGGTTTCGGCACCAGGATGATCTGGATCGAACCCGGCTCGGTGCGGCCGGCTGCGCCCGGCGCCGAGGCGCCGACCGACCTGACCATCAAGGACGGCTTCTGGATCGCCGAGACCCGCGTTCGCGTCGCGGACTGGTTGTTCGTGATGGCGGGCAAGGCCGACAAGTGCGCGTTGTGGCCGCATGTGCCGCCCGAAGCCATTGCGAGCACGCGCGCGAACATCAGCTGGAGCAACGCTGCGCTGTTCTGCGAAGTGCTGACCGCGACCGAACGCGCGAACGACAGGCTGCCCGTCGACTACGAGTATGCGCTGCCGACCGAGGCGCAGTGGGAATACGCCTGCCGGGCCGGCAGCACGACGGCATGGTGGTTTGGCAACGCGCTCGACCCCGCACAGCTGGACAAGCCGAACCCCTGGGGACTGCGCGAGCTGTTCACCCGCGCCGACACCCGCAGCGCCTGGGATCTCGAGTGGTGCCTGGACGAGTTCCGCACCGGGCAATCCAACTGGTGGCGATCGAGCCGGCGGCAAGACCGGGACACCCATAGGGTCCAGCGAGGCGAAAGCGCCCAGCGCCGCGTCGGCGGCGAAGACCATCGGCCCAGCCCGAATTGGCTGTTCCGCATCGCGCTGGTGCGCAAGGACCGTTCCGACGGCAGCGGCAGGTAGGCCGCCTCACCGCCGCTGGCCAAGCAGCCGTGCGGCGCGGAAACCGACTCTCACATCGGCGGTGTCTCGGCAGGCACGGGCGGCCGACCGCATCGCCTCGCGGTCGGAATGCCGATCACCTCCGCGCACCACGAATGCACGCGCCACCTCGACGTCGGTGATCACGCGCAAGCCGTCGCCGGCGCGAAACCCGGGACGATCGTAGCGAAAGGCGATCCGGTCGAGGCACCACTCCGCGACGTTGCCGTGGACTTCATGCAGGCCGAACGGATTCGCGTCCTTGCTGCCTGCTGGCACGGACGCCGCGGCGGTCTCACTGTCCGGTCCCAGGGACGCCGCCCGCAGCAGTTCGTTCGGGTCGTCGCCGGTCCACCACAACGACGTCGAGCCGGCGCGGCAGGCGAACTCCCATTGGGCTTCGGTGGGCAATGTCGCACCGATCCGCGCGAGGCATGCCAACGCCTGTTCGTGCGTGATCGTCTCGGCGGGAAGGCGATCGTCGTCCCTGGTGACCGTGAACGGCACGGTGCCCATCAGGCGTCGCCACTGGCCCCGCGTCAGTTCGTGGCGCGCGATCCAGAACGGCGCCAGCGACACATCCCGAACCGGCAACTCCGCCTCGGCGTTGACCTCACCGACCAGGGCGATGTCCGCGGCACTGGCTCCGATCCGGAACGTTCCGCCAGGCAACAGGACATAGATGATGCCGCTGCCGCCATGAACCCGAACCCGACCGTCCTGCTCATGCTGCGGCACGACGACAGCGCGCGCACTGCCGGGGTCCTGGATCAGGCACGAACTCGCGAGATCGAGCGCTTCGTGCAGCCCGGTGGCCGGGTTGACACCCAACGGCACCAGACCGATCACATCCTCGTCGGGCAATTCGATCCCGATGCCGGCGTAAGGTCGACGCGTCCGGAGATCGGCGCGAACCTCGTCCCAGGTCAGCCTTGCCTTTGGGTGCGCGACCGTGATCGCGGTGATCTCCTGCGCCCACGCGAGCCGCCGTTCCATGCCCCGTGCCGCGGTGGTCGTCAGGAATTCGATGTCTTCCTGAAGGCGTAGCAGATCCACGCGCCGGGCCGCCAGCTCAGCGGTCGCGAACTGCGGCACTCCGGTCGGACCGACACCGCTCGCCTGCGCGGTGACCTCGGACAGTTCGGCCGCGATGGCCGGACCCGCGCCTGGCAAGCAGCCGACCCGCCAGAGCCACTCCTGCAGGTCCGGGACCTGCGACGGCCACGCCGGCCAAAGGGCCTCGAACGCCGTCTTCGCGTGCTGACACGTCTGCGCCGCGTCCTTGACCAGCAGCTTCTCGTCGGCGACGCTGGCCCTACGCCAGAAGAGGGGCACCACGATCGCCGCCGTCACCAGCGCGGACGCGGCGACGGTGACCGGCCCGCGCCGCCGGCGCAGCCACTTGCCCAACCGGTAGCGCAGCGACGGCGGTCCGACCGACACGGGCTCATGGGCGAGGAATCGCCGCACATCGGCCGCCAGTTCGGCAACGGTCTGGTAGCGCCGCTCGGGTTCGCGCTCGAGAGCCTTGGCCAGCACCCAATCGAGGTCGCGCCGCAGCACACCGACCAGCACTTCCGCCGTGGTGTCGCGACGGGCCGCCACCGCCTCGCGGCCCTGCGCCGCGGCAAGGCGGCGACTGGCCCGCGGCAGTTCGAGCTCGCGCATGCGCTTTGGCGCACCGCCGAGGCCATCGGCGAGCACCTCGGCCCGTGACCATGGCGGCGAGCCGACGAGCAACTCATGGGCGACGGCCCCAAGAGCATGGATGTCGGCGCGGACCCCGACCGGCCGCCAGCGCGGATCAGCCTGTTCGGGCGCCATGTACTCGAACGTCCCCATCATCTGGCCCGGATCCGTCAAACCCGCGCGATCCGCGTCGGCAACCATGGCCTTGGCGAGCCCGAAGTCGATGATCTTGGCGACAACGTGGCCGGAGGCCCTGCTGACCAGCACGTTGCGCGGCGTCAGGTCCCGATGCACGACGTTCTCGCGGTGAGCGTAGATGACTGCATCGCAGACCTGCAGGAACAGCCGCATGCGTTTGTCGACGGACCAACGGTATCGATCGCAGAACTCGCACAGCGACACCCCGTCGACGTACTCCATCGCGAAGTACGGCTGCCCCGATTCGGCGGTGCCGCAGTCGAACACCTTGGCAATGCCGTCGTGCGACAGCCCGGCCAGAACCTGGCGTTCGTGCTGAAAGCGCGCCACGACCTCGGGCGTGCCCAGCCCAGGCTTGATCAGCTTCAGAGCGACTCGGCGCTTCACGCCGTCGTCCTGGTCGGCCAGGTACACCGTGCCCATGCCGCCTTCGCCAAGCGTGTCCACGATCGTGTAGCCGTCGATGCGCTTGGGGCGCATGTCCTCGATGGTTGCCTGGGCGCTGGCTCGAGCCAGGGCCAGGAACTCGTCACCGGCGTCGCGGCGCAACAGCTCGAGCACCTCCGTGACCAACGACGCATCGGCGCAGCGCGCCTGCAGACTCTGCTGCCATTGCCCTGGCGGCAGGGAACCGACCGCCATGAACAGGGCGTGGACCTGGCGCAAGCGCTCGAGATCACTCACCGGGCGCCGAGCTCCTTTCCGAGCCAGCCACTGGCGAGCCGCCACTCCTTTTCGATGGTACTGGTCGAACACTCCAGCCCATCGGCGCACTCCGCCACGGTGCTGCCGGTGAAGATGCGCATCTCGGCGATGCGGGCCAGGCGCGGATTCACCTTCTCCAGTCCATTCAGCAGGTCGTCGATCTCGACCAGATCGAGGCCCTCGCGACCGCCAATGCCGCTCAGGTTGCTGACGCTGGCTTCGTCCTTCTGGCGGTCGCCGCCCCGCCGTTGCGCCCGCTGCCGCCTGGCATGGTCGACCAGGATCCGGCGGCACTGTCGCGCGAAACAGGCTTTGAAGAACGACGAGGTCTTGGCGGTGGCTCGGTGCTGATCGACCAGTTGCACGAAGGCCTCATTGACCAGATCGACCGGATTCATCGCGTGGCCTCGCCGTTCGCGCGCAAACACCCTCTCGGCGATGCGGTGCAGGGTGCCTTCGTGCGCGATGAACAGCTGATGCAACCGGGGCGACCGGCTCGCGGCCGCCTCGGAGAACTCCTCGCGAGAACGCTCTGGGTCGGGGGCTTCCGGCACACGACGGAGATTAGCGGATCTCGTGGCCCTCGGTGAACACCTGAACACCAACGCCGCCGACGATCCGGCTCGCAGACCATTCATCAGCAGGCCTGCCAGTCCCGGAAGTTCCAGGTGGACGAGGTGACCCGGTTCGTCGCGGAGAACCGCCAGACGCCGCTCGCCGTCGAATCAGGGCTACGCCATCGCGCGCATGATCAACCAGACGATCGCGACACCGGCCGCCAGCACAGAGAGCACGATCACCGCCTTCATCGGCCCCGCCATCTGACCGAGGTCGTCGCGCAGCGGGTTGCCGGTGTCGACATTCTGCGAGAACTGCAGCACCCGCTGCTTCTGCTGGATGCCGGCGCTCGCGGGCGCCGGCGCCGGCGCCGCACCGATTACCGGTTCCGGCCGGACCGGCTTGCGGACCTCGACGACCTCGTCGGCGAACTCGACCACGTTGCGCGCCGGCGGCGGTGGCGGCGCCGGCGGCGGCGGGGCCACCGGACGCGACGCGACCGGCGGTGCCACCGGTGCGGGCGGCGGCGCCGGGGGTGGCTCATCACTGCCGAACAAGTCGACGTCATCCGTCGCGGCGGGTGCTGGCGGCGGCGGAAGCGGTGGACGAACCGGAACGGGTGGCGGCGCGGACGGCGCCGGCCGCGGCGCTGGCGCAGGCGGTGATGCCGCCGGCGCCGCCATGGCGCTTTCGCGGTAGATGATCACCGTCGTGCCGATCCGGATCTCGTCACCCGGACGCAGCACCCGCTTCTGCACCGGCTTGCCGTTCAACAGCGTGCCGTTGCTGCTGTCGAGGTCCAGAACCTCCGCGATCGAGCCCTCCACGACGATCCGCGCATGCTTGCGCGACGCCTTGGTGTCGTCGATCACGACATCGCAACCCGCCACGCGCCCGATCGTCAGCCCATCGCGCACCGGCACCTGCCTGCCATCCGCCAGTTCGAGGAATCCGCTCACCGCCGCACGATACCCACACGCACCGAGAACGGACCACACCTGCTCGCTACCATCACGGCGGATGACCGCGGCGATTTCGGCAAGGCAACTGGCCGTCACGTTCCGCGGCCGCTTCCGGCAACCAGCGGTGCCGGCGCTGCGGCCGCTGGATCTCGACGTGGCAGAAGGCACGATCCTCGGCATCCTCGGCCCCAATGGTTCCGGCAAGACCACGCTGTTGCGCGTGCTCGCCGGCCTGCAGCGACCGACCACCGGTTCGGTGCAGGTGCTCGGCCGCGAACCCGGCGACCGTTCGCTGCTGACCGAAGTCGCCTGGCAACCCGAAGGCGCGCTGCCGCTGGCGGTGCTGTCGGCCACCGAGTTCCTGCAGTGGTTTGGCTGCCAGCTGAAGCTGCCGGACGCCGAAGCCGATCGCCGGGCCGCGCACTGGCTTTCGCGTCTCGGGCTCCAGACCGTCGGTCGGCGCGCGATCTCGACATTCAGCACCGGCATGCAGAAGCGCCTGGCGCTGGCCGCCGCGCTGCTCGGCGAACCGCGCCTGCTGCTGCTCGACGAGCCGACCGCCGGCCTCGATCCGCTCGGTTCCGAACTGGTGATGCAGATCCTGCAAGAACGCGCGGCCGCCGGCGGCACCGTGCTGCTGGCGTCGCATCACCTGCAGGAGATCGAACGGATCTGTTCGCAGGTGCTGGTGCTGCAGCGCGGCGTCGTGCGGGCACGCGGCGGTCTCGACGAGCTGCTGGCAACCGGCGAACGCGAACTGGTCATCCGCGGCCTCGACGACGCCGGGCTGGCGGCATTGCAGCAGCAGGCATGCGCCGCCGGGGCGACCGAGGCGCGGCTCGAACGCCGGCGCGAACACCTGTTCGCGTTGTATCGCCGGCTGGAAGAGTCGTCGGCACAGCCGCCAGGCGGCACCGGATCGTGAGCACGCTGCGCGTCGTGTTCTGGCGCTGCCTGCTGGCACCGACATGGCCGATGGTCGTGGCGGTTGCGGCGATCTGGATGCTGGCACGATCGACGACCAACCTGCGGGCCCGGACCGACGACCCGCCCGCCCTCGATGCCGCCGCGACGGCGTGGCTGTCGGTGCCCTGGACGCTGGCGATGTTCCTCGTCGGCGCCGCCGCGATCGAGTGCTGGCCGCTGTTCTCGACGCGACGGCCCGGCGCCGCGCTGGTTCGGCGCCTCGAGCGCGGACCTTGGGCGGGCTGCGGCGCCGCGACAACAGGCGCCCTGGCAGCAGCGGCGGTCTGGTTGTCCACGCTAGGTCTGCTGTTGCCAATGCTGCTCGGCGGGGCCCCGTCAGCCACGGCGTTCCTGGAACCGACCCCGGTGGCCGGCCGCACGCTCGACGAACACACGAGCGAACTGGTGTTTCTCGGCAATCACGATCGCGTTCAGGAACTGCGGCTGCGCCCGATCGCGATGCTGCCGCTGGCGACCCCGGAATCGACGCGCCTGCAACTGCTGGTCGACGACGCCGTGGTCCCACACCAGCCGATCGCCATCGACAACACCGGTCAGTTGGTTCGCGTGCCGCTCGCTCAGCCGTTGCCGCGCCTGACGCTCCGCCGGATCGGTGGCAACCTGCCGCTGCTGTTTCCGCCAGGCGCCGTACAGGCCCGGAGCGCCACGACCTGGCCCGGCTGGAGCAACATGCTGTTCGCGGCCTGGGCGCAATGGCTCGGGCTGGCGGTGGCCCTCGCCCTGGCGAATCTGACCGCCATCGGCGCCGGCCTTGGCGTGCAATTGCTGCTGCTCGGCGGCGCACTGGTGCTGCAGGCCATCGCCGGAATCGGTCCCGGCACCAAGGCTCTGGTTGCCGCGCTGCGCGGCCGTTGGCTGCCGGCAGAACCGCTTTTCGTCGAGGCCATCTCTTCCCTCGCAGCAGCCGGGGCGGCCATGATCGTCGCCATGCTGCTGCGGCGCGGAGTGCGCTCGTGAACCCAGGCGGGTTGGCACTGGCGCTCGGAATCACGGGCTGGGCCCTGGCCATCGGCCTCGCCCGACCGGATGCCGGCGCCGCGATCGATGCTGCGCGGGCCATCGTGCGGCCGGTCACCCTGCCGTTCGCGTTCGCCGCGTTGCAGAACGCCACCACTGCCGGCGATGCCGAGGAAACCTTCGCGCGCGCGCAGCAACTGCTCGATCAGTTGCCGACCTGGAGCGACGGCCACCTGTTGTTCGCGTGGCGGTTTGCGTTGGATGGTGGCGAGATCCTGGCCGACCCGGCAAGCCAGGCTGCTGCCGCGCTGCGCCGCCTGCGCATCGCCCTGGCGTGGCTCGAACTCGCTCGTCAACGCAGCCCACGGCACGGCGCCGAACTGTTGGCGTCGATGGCGTTCCTGGTCGAGATGTCGGCCGAGCGCAACAGCGCCCTGGCGGAACTGCTGCGCACCGGCGAAGGGCGACCGCCGGCAGTGATCGCCGACGAGTACCTGGCCCGCGCCGAAGCCGAGTTGGGCAGCCACGTGACCGTGAAACAACGGCGGCTGTTCTTCACGCCGATCCTGGTCGCCGACCTGTTGCGGGCCGGCGACCTAGGGCGCGCCCGCGAAGTGGTGCAACGGGCGATCAGCGGTGCCGCCGCGCTCGCGGACCCGCAGGAAGCCGCGGACTGGCGGAATTCCCTGCAACGACTCGACCGCCGGCTGGCCGGCGACCGAAGCATCCGGAACGAAGATCTGGCCAGCGACCCGCGCCTGTTGCCGGTGCTGCCGTGGCTGCGCAATCCGTAACTCCCCCATGTTCGACGTCTTCCAGGCCATCAAGGACTACCCCTACCTGGGGGCGGGCTTGCTGTTCCTGCTCTGTGGCCTGGGGCTGCCGCTGCCGGAAGAAATCGTGCTGATCTTCGCCGGCTACGCCTGCGCGCCGGGCGTGCTGCCGGGACCGATGTCGTTGCCCTTGATGATGGCCTGGTGCGCCGGTGCGATCCTGCTCGGCGATCTGATCCCGTACGTGGCGGGCCGGACGTTCGGCACCCGACTGCTGCGGCTCCGCTGGCTGCGCCTGTTCGTCACCAAGAAGCGCCTGGCCACGTTCGACCGCTGGTTCCGCAGCTACGGCGATTACGTGATCTTCATCGCCCGTTTCCTGCCGGGCATCCGGGTCGTCGCGTTCTTCACCGCCGGCACGATGAAGACGTCGCTGAACCGGTTCCTGGTCCTCGACGGCCTCGGCATCGCGCTCGGCGTGCCGCTGCTGACCTGGCTCGGCTACCGCGGCGCCGGCGTCATCGATCAGGTGATCGCCGAGGTGCAGCAGGTCGAACGCGGGATCCTGTGGGCCATCGTGGGCGCCGTCGGTCTGCTGCTGCTCTGGATCTGGATCTGGCGCTGGCAGAAGCGCAAGGCCCAGTCGCGGACCCGGCGGGAGACGTTCGTGGAGCCGCAACGGCCGATCGCCGAATTGGATCAACCCCCGTCGGAACCGCCAACCGACCAGGGACCCCCGGCAGCACCGACCGGATCGCCAGCGGCGCCACCAGAGGGGCCGCCGCCGCCACCACCGGGAGCGACACCCGAGAAGCCGGCGACCTGACAACTACGACCGCGCCGAACTTGCCCGACCGTCGCGCCGCCTCTATGGTGCGCCGCCTTTTCTGTCGGGCTCCGCCCCGCGCTCGCAGTGTCATGATCCTCTCCCTCTACGAAACCTGGAACATCATCTCCCTGCTGCTGGCCGTTGGATCGATCGTCTTCGCGGTCCAACTGTTCAAGCAGATCATGCTGAAGGACCCCGGCGACGAGGTCATGCAGAAGATCGCCCGCGCGATCCAGGAGGGCGGCAAGGCGTTCCTGCATGCGGAGTATCGCTGGCTGATGGTGTTCGTCGGCGTCGCGTTCGTCGCGCTGAGCCTGGGCAAGCCTGAACAGGGCCTTGGGATCAAGACGGCGATCGGGTTCCTGCTCGGGGCGGTCGCGTCGGCCGGCGCCGGCTACTTCGGCATGCACTGTGCGACACGCGCGGCCGTGCGCACGACGCAGGCGGCCAAGACCAGCCTGGGCGCCGCGCTCGACGTGGCGTTCAAGTCGGGCACGGTGATGGGCATGACGGTCGTCGGCCTCGGCCTGCTCGGCATCACGTTGCTGATGCTGATCTACGGCCCGGACGGCATCAACCACGTGCTCGGCTTCTCGTTCGGCGCCAGTTCGATCGCACTGTTCGCACGCGTCGGCGGCGGCATCTACACCAAGGCGGCCGACGTCGGCGGTGACCTGGTCGGCAAGGTCGAAGCCGGCATCCCCGAGGACGATCCGCGCAACCCGGCCACGATCGCCGACAACGTCGGCGACAACGTCGGTGACGTCGCCGGCATGGGCGCCGACCTGTTCGAGTCGTACTGCGGCGCGATCATCTCGGCGGCGCTGATCGGCTACGAACTGACCGGCGGCCACGGCCACGGCGGCGATCAGCAGTACACGCTGATGCTGTATCCGGTGGCGCTGTCGGCGATCGGCATCGTCGCGTCGGTGCTCGGCACGTTCCGCGTCCGCGCCGACGACGAGAGCAAGCTGTCGGCGGCCCTGTTCGGCGGCCTGATCAACGCCTCGATCTTCCTGATCCTCGGCGCCGCGCTGTTGACCTGGATCATGAAGCCGACCACGGTCATGGCCGTGGCCGGAGCCGCCGCCGACACCGCGACCAGCAACCACTGGAACATCTACTTCGCGATGGTGGTCGGCCTGGTGCTCGGCGTCGTGATCGGCAAGGTCACCGAGTACTACACGTCCGAACGGATGGCGCCGGCGCAGACGATCGCGCAACAGAGCAAGACCGGCCCGGCGACCAACATCATCCACGGCCTCGCGACCGGCATGGCCTCGACCTGGATCCCGACGATCCTGCTGGCGCTCGGCATCTGGTGCTGCAACGAACTGGCCGGCATGTATGGCATCTGCGTCGCCGCGGTCGGCATGCTGTCGACGCTCGGCATCTCGCTGGGTGTCGATGCCTACGGCCCGGTCGCCGACAACGCCGGCGGCCTCGCCGAGATGTCGCACCAGGACCCGTCGGTGCGCAAGCGCACCGACTCGCTCGACGCCACCGGCAACACCACCGCGGCGATCGGCAAGGGCTTCGCGATCGGTTCGGCGGCGCTGACCGCGCTGGCGCTGTTCTCCGCCTACCGGGTCGCCTGCGGCCCCGGCGTCAGCCTGTCGCTGGAGGACGCCCGCGTCGTCATGGGTCTGCTGGTCGGCGCGATGCTGCCGTTCGTGTTCTCGTCGATGGCGATGAAGGCCGTCGGCAAGGCCGCCAACGCGATGGTCGAGGAAGTGCGCCGGCAGTTCCGCGAGATCCCGGGTCTGCGTGAAGGCAAGGCCGAGCCCGAGTACGCCAAGTGCGTCGAGATCTCGACCCGCGGCGCGCTGCGGGAGATGGTCGTGCCGGGCCTGCTGGCGGTGATCGCGCCGGTGCTGATGGGCATGATCTTCGGCAAGGCGGCGGTCGGTGGCATGCTGGCCGGCTCGACCTCGTCGGGCGTGATGATGGCGCTGTTCATGGCCAACGCCGGCGGCGCGTGGGACAACGCCAAGAAGTACATCGAAGCCGGCCACCTCGGTGGCAAGGGCAGCGACGTGCACAAGGCGGCGGTCATCGGCGACACCGTTGGCGACCCGTTCAAGGACACCGCCGGTCCGTCGATCAACATCCTGATGAAGCTGATGACGATCGCCGCCGTGTTGGCGATCCCGCTGTTCCGTTCGTGAAGTGCGGCGGCATGAAGGCGCGAATCGGCCCGCGGTGAAATCCACGCTTCGGGCCGGTTCGGCGCAATCAGGGACGGGAGGGGGTTACCGATCCGCCGCGATCCGCTATGTTCGGACGAGCGTTGAGCAAATCCCTCCCCGAATCCGTTCCGGCCTCGCCGCCGATCTCGCGCCCCGCGCGCAAACCCTCGCCCGCGACCACGCAGGCAGCCCTTGCGATCGCACAGCAGCTCAGCAACCTGCAGGCGACCGACATCGTGATCCTGGACATGTCGGGCCCGCTGGTGATCGCCGACTACTTCGTCATCGCAACCGTCACCAGCACGCGCCAGGCGCAGGCGCTGGCGCGCGAACTCGATGTCGCCAGCAAGGCGAGCACCGGCAGGAAGCGGCGCAACACCGGGGGCATGGAGTCCGAGGACAGCAATTGGGTGTTGCTCGATTTCGACGACGTCGTCGTGCACCTGTTCCTGCCGGAGGCGCGGGCCTACTACGGACTCGAGACCCTCTGGGCCGACGTGCCGCGCCTGCCGTTCACCCCGGCGGCGCGTCCGCCGGAAGCCCCGCAGCAGCCCGACCTGGGCGGCATCCAGTTCCGCGTGTTCCCGACACCGGACGAACCCGACGACCGGTGACCGCCAGAACGCCCTGAGCTTCTGGCGCCGGCAATCGTGAACTGGATTGACGATTCTCGGCACCAGAGACCCACGTAGGTTCCGGGCGAAGCCCGGGTTGGGCCGGGGCGCCGACGATCCGTTCCTCGCGGGTTCAACCAAGACCCCGCCGCGCGACGATGATGGCATCGACAACACCGCCGCGCCCCGTGGCGTAGCATCTAGAGCCCCGCTCCCCCTGGTCCGCCGATGACCGAGCCGATCGCCTGGTCCGATTTCGACGCCGACGCGCTGCAACGCGCGCAGGCCGGCGATCGTCCGATCGTGCTGCTGTTGACGGTTCCGTGGTGCCATCACTGCCGCGATCTGCTCGCTTCGTCGTTCGCCGACCCCGCGGTGATCGCCGCGATCCGCGACCACTTCGTGGCGGTGCACGTCGATGCCGAGCGGCGACCCGATGTCAACGAACGCTACGGCACCGGTGGCTGGCCGTCGATCGCATGGCTGACGCCGAGTGGCGAGCTGATCGCCAACGACTCCTGGCTCGGCGCGGCCCAGCTGCAGCAACGACTGGAGCGCGTCCGCTCGTACTGGAAGCAGAACAAAGACGACATCCAGCGCGGCATCCAGGCCCTGTGGAAGGACCAGCGCGAACGGCAACCCGACGTCCGGGGCCGCCTGTCCCGACAGATGGTCGAGGACGTCACTGCGGCGATCTACGAGAAGTTCGATCACCGCCACGGCGGCTTCGGCGATGGCGCCAAATTCCCGCATCCGGAGGCGATCGACTTCGCCCTGGTGCAGGTCGCCAAGCACGACGACGAACGGATGCGCGAGGTCGTCACCGTCACGCTCGATCGGATGATCGAGAGTCCGCTGCACGACACGATCCACGGCGGCTTCTTCCGGTTCAGCAAGACACCGGACTGGCGCAGCCCCAACTACGAGAAACTGCTCGACCAGAATGCGCGGGTGCTGCGCGCGCTGCTCGAGGCCTGGCAGGTGCTGGGCCGCGACAGCTGGCGCCGGGCAGCGGAAGGGATCGTCGACTGGATGTTGACCACGATGCGCGATCCGCAGACCGGCGCGTTCGCCGGCAGCCAGGATGCCGACGCCGAGTGGTATCACCTCGATCGCGATGGACGCGCCCGGCGGGCGCCGCCAAAGATCGACAAGACGATCTACTGCAACGCCAACGCGATGGCGATCTCGGCGCTGTTCAAGGCGGCGGCGGCGCTCGGCCGGCCGGAGTGGCGCACGGCGGCGATGACGGCGCTGCAGTTCCTGAAGCAGGAACTGTTCGACGGTCAGGAGGTCTACCACTATTGGGATGGCACCTACCACCTGCCCGGCATGCTGTCCGACCAGGCCTGGACGATCCGCGCATTGATCGATGCCTCGCAGCACGGCGGTGACGCCGACCTGCTGCTGCCGGCGGAAGCCATCGCCGAACGCGCGATCGCGCGGCAGAAGGCGCCCGGCGGCGGCTTCTACGACATCCTGCACGACCCGGCGCAGCAGGGCATGATGCGGCGGCGCAATCGCTCGATCCTCGAGAACTCGGTGATGGCCGAGGCGCTGGTCCGACTCAGCTACCTGTCGCGGCGACCGGAGTTCTATCGCGAAGCGATCGAGACGCTGGAGGCATTCGCGGCCGACTACAAGGAGTACGGCTACTACGTTGCCGGCTACGGCCGCGCTGTCGACCTGATCTTCTACGAGCCGCTGTTCCTGACCATCGTCGCGGGCCGGAACTCGGAGCAGGCCGATGAACTGCGGCGCGCCGCATTGTCAGCCTACGTGCCGTCGCGGATCGTGCAGACCCTGGATCCACGCCTGGATCCGATCCTGATGAGCCGCGCCGGCTACCAACCCGAAGACCGGCCGGTGGTGCACCTGACCGTCGGTCGGACGACGCACGCCATCGCGCGCTCACCGGCCGAGTTGCGCGCAGCGGTCGAGCGCATCGAAGCGCAACGCCGTCGGTCGTTGCGCAGTTAGCGCGAGAATTCCGATTCGGCCCGATCATCTGCCCTGGCCGGATCGCTGCTCCTGGGGAGAGGCGCGCGGTCGCCTCGGCTTGCACTTCATCTTCCCCAGGAACCTCCCATGCGCATCGCCTCCGGCTTGGCCACCATGGCCGCCATCGCGATCTCGATCGGACACGCCAGCGCCCAGGAACAGTCCGCGCGCCCGACATTCGACACCAGGACGATCACCAGCGGCTTTGGCATCGACACCCAGAACGGCGGGTGGATCGGCATCGGCCACGACTTCAAGGCGGACTTCGTCGCCGACGGTCTCGACTACACGCCAGCACTCGGCTCGGCAGCGCCGCACGACATGCTGTGGCGTTTCCGACTGAACCAGGCCGGCCGGCGCTCGGCGCTGACACCGGTGGCTGGCCCCAAGCGCGAACTGTCGGGCAATACGGTGCGCTACCACCGCGGGCCGGTGGTCGAGACGTATGAGGTGCGCCGCAACGGCGTCAAGCAGAGCTTCGTGTTCACGAACCTGCCGGAAGGCAGCGGGGATCTGGTCGTCCGCGGCGCGGTGGCCACTGAACTGGTGGCCGGCGCGGTGACAGCGAACGGCATGACCTTCGATCTGCCCGGCGTCGGCGGCGTGACGATCGGCGCGGTGGTCGGCATCGACGGCACCGGCAAGCAGGTCGCCGGCACGATGCGCTGGGACGCCGGCATGCTCGAGTTCGCGCTGCCCGCGAGCTTCGTCGACAGCGCGATTTTGCCACTGACGATCGATCCGTTGGTCGGCACAGCCGTCACTCTCGGCGGCGCCAACGACGACTTCTATTCCGACATCGCCTGGGACGCCACCAGCGCCAGCTGGCTGGCGGTATGGGAACGTACGCTGTCGGGCACGAACCGCGACATCCGCGGTCAACGATTGGATGTCGACGGCACGCTGATCGGCGGTCAGGTCAACATCGAGACCGCGACCTCGACGATCGCGCGGTTCCCGAAGGTCGCCAACGTCAACGAACGCAACGCCTGGGTCGTGGTCTGGTCCGCCGGCGGCGACGTGTTCGCCCGCGGCGTGGTCGCAGCAACCGCGGCGCTGACTCCCGAGCTCACCGCGGTCAGCGGTTCCAACAACCAGGTCACCCCGGACATCGGCGGTGAAGCCGCCGCGACCGGCGACGAAGCCGTGCTGGTCTGGGCCGACGGCACCGCCGACTCGGTGAATCTGCGGACGATCACCTACACCGCGGCCAACACGCTGACCCTGGGCGCCGTCAACGTGATCGGCTCCGGTTTCAGCGACGCGTATCCGCGCATCAGCAAGAGCGGCGGCGCTGCTGGCTTCTGGCTGATCGTCTGGCACCGGACGGTCGTCAGCCAGGACATCCGCGCTCGGATCTGGAACCGCACCGCCGGCTTCGTCACCTCGCTCTTCGCGATCGAAACCGGCCCCGAGGACTGCCTGATCGCCGACTGTGACGGCGACGGCTACAACTGGGTGGTCGCCTACAGCCGCGAGGAAGCCAACAACTCCGACTTCGACGTCGTCGCGCATTCGGTGCGGATGCATCCGAGCGGCGTGACGGTCGGCCCGCAGATGGTCGTGGAAGCCGGCGTCGCCGACAGCGAGGTCGATCCGGCGGTGTGCTGGACCGGCAACTCGGCGCTGGTCGCCTATGCCGACGAGGTCTCGGGCAGCGACTACGACGCCTATGTGCGCTCGATCGATCCGTTCCGCTGCACCCTGTGCGAGGGTGAGTTCTTGCTCGCCAGCGGCACGACCCAGCAGAACTTCGTGGCTTGTGGCTCGCGGTTCGCAGGCGGTTCGTTCACCAGCGGCGAAGCAGCCCTGATGTGGAACGACTTCGATGTCGGCACCGGCAACGGTGACATCGGCTGGCTGCGTTTCCGCGCCGATGATGGCTCGGCCACCGATCTCGGTGGCGGCTGCGGCAACGGCGGCCTCGCCTACGCCACCTGCGGTCGTTCGCCGAATTCCGGCTTCGAACTGCGCCTGCGCCGCGCCACACCATCGGCCGCCGCGTTCTGCGTCCTCGGCTTCCAACGACTGGGCTACGCCTGTGGTCCGTGCGAACTGATCGCCGACCCGTACACCGGGCTGATCGCCACCAACACGACCGATGGCGTCGGCGAAGTGATCCGCACGCTGCCGATCCCGGCCGGTGTCGCCGGCAACACGATCATCCTGCAATGGCTGGTCGCCGGCAGCAACTGCTTCACCAGCTTCGACATGTCCAACGCCGTCCAGATCTCCATCCAGTGATGCCGGAGAAGGAAACCAAGATGAACACCCCACACAACCTCCTCGTCGCGGCGGCGTTCGCCGCGATCGCCGGCAACTCGGCTCTGGCCCAGGACCCGGTGTCGACTTCCCCGCACCTGCTCGGCGGCGCGCGCGACGTCAGCGCTGCCAGCTGCGGCCTCGCGCCGCACGACGGCGCGATCGTCGGCGTCGGCCGCGGCTACAAGGCCCGTTTCGACCGCATCGGCGTCGCGTTCACGCCCGCCCTGGGCGAACGGGCCGCGCACAACATGCCGCTGCACCTCGGCCTGCAGTCGATCCGCCGTGGCCAGGCCGTGCTGCACGACGGCACCGATGTCGACGCTCGCATCGTCGGACAAGCAGTGGTCTACGACCATGGCAAGATCCACGAGCGCTATGACGTGCACACCGACGCCATCGAACAGTCGTTCGTGTTCGACGAACGCCCGGCCGGCGACGGCGACCTGGTCGTCCGCTGCGCCCTGACGACGGAACTGCAACCGCAAACCAATGCCGACGGCACCCTGAGCTTCCTGCTGCCCGAAGTCGGCGGGGTCCACATCGGCAAGGTCACCGGCATCGCCGCCGACGGCGAACGCTGCGAGGGCCGGCTGCGCCTCGACGGCGATGTGCTCGAACTGAGTCTGCCGGACGCCTTCGTCGATCGCGCCGCGTTCCCGCTGGTGCTCGACCCGCGGATCGGCGGCGAGTTCACCGTCTACGACGCCATCGACGGCTACGACTCCGACCAGGCCTACGACTCGACCTCGAATCGCTATGTCGTGGTGTTCAACCGTCGCTACTCGTTCACCGACATCGACGTCTACGCCCAGCGGATCAACGCCGCCACCGGCGCGCTGGTCGGCGGCACGATCATCGTCGATGCCACGATCTCGACGCTGCGTCGTCCGCGCATCGCCACGGTGCACGCCAGCGATCGCTGTCTCGCGGTCTGGCAGATCTCCGGTTCGCCGCTCGGGCCATGGAACGTCCGCGGCGCGGCGGTTTCGCCGATCGACGGCACGGTGTCCGCCCTGGTCGACATCGCGGCGACCGCAGCCGACGAGTTCAACCCGGTGGTCGGCGGCGACGCGACCACGTCGGACAACGAAGCCATCGTGGTCTGGGAGACCGACACCGGCATCCAGGCCTCGCAGGTCACGGTCCCGGCGGCCGGCAACCCGACGGTGATCGCCCCGATCAGCCTGTCGACCAGCGCGCTCGACAACACGCCCGCGATCAGCAAGGCCAGCGGCACATCGTTGCGCCACGTGATCGCCTGGCAGCGCAGCATCCTGCTCAACGACTCGGAGATCGTGGCCCAGGCCGTGAACCGCAACCTGGGCCTGCTCGGCGGCCTGTTGACGGTCACCACCAACTCGGTCACCGATGCCCGGCCGACGGTCGACGGCGACGGCACGACGTTCATGGTGGCGTGGGAACGCAACGAGGCCGGCGGCTCCACGAACAAGGACATCGTCTGTGCGACCCTGATCGCGAGCAACTCCGGCCTGACCATCAACACCGCGGCCACGGCCATCGAAGCAACCCAAGGCCAGGATGAGTACGGTCCGGACATCGCGATCCTGGGCAGCCGTTTCTGCGTGACCTACGCCGAACGCGCCAGCGCCCTGTTCGACGACTGCTTCGCCTGGCTGGTCAACCCCAACTGCACGGTCTGCAATGCCAAGCTCTTGCTGGACGGCCTCAACGGCCCAGGTTGGAACCGCGAGTCGGCGCCGCGGATCGCCAGCGCGTTCCCGTTCAACGTCGCCGACGACACGGCACTGATCACGTTCAGCGAAGCGCTGGACAGGCCGCCGTTCACCAGCCGCGTGATCGGGCAGCGCATCGAGAACCAGAGCAACGGCAGCGGCGCAGTGCTCGTCGGCTCGGCGTGCGGAACCGGCGGCGCCATCGGCATCAACAGCCCGTTCGTGCCGGGGAACACCGCGTTCGCCTTCACGCTGTCGGGCGCCGACCCGAACGCCCTGTTGTTCCTCAGCCTCGGCTTCCCCGGTTCGCTGTTCCCGCCGTGTGGCTCCTGCCAGCTGATGCAGCCGATCACCTTCGACTTCAAACAGAACTTCGCCGGCACCGCGTCGAGTCCCTACCCGACCTCGTGCGATCCGATCTACCTGGGCCTGACGCTCGAAGCCCAGTGGGTCAGCTTCAACACCGCGGTCAGCCCGTGTGCATCGTTGCCGAGCGTATCCACGTCGCGGCGGATGCAGATCACGCTCGTCGAGTGAACCGCGGGCGCGGCGGCATCAAGGCCACCAGCGCCGCGAACGCGTCGATCAGCGCCAGTTCGCGTTCATCGGCCTCGAGCCACTCGAGGCCGATGGTGTAGCCGCCCGCCACGCGCCGGATCACCCGGCGCACGATGGCAGGCAGCGCGGCAATGCGCTCGCCGACGCCAAGCCGCACGGTCAGTCGCTCGCCGACCTTCGGCGGCAGCGCGGCGCGCAGACCAAGCCCGTTGCGCGAGACGTCGACGACCACGCACAACGGGTCGCCGTCGATGTCGATCGCCGCGAAGAGCTGCTTCTTGACGCGCGTCGTACGTCGCCGTTCTTCGCCCTCGGCACGCCACTTCCTGGGTCCGGTCATTCGCCGGAGATCGGCACTCTCGGGGGCGCTGGCGGATGCGTTCGCGATCGGACCGCTGTCAGCGCCGACTCAGAACCACTCCGGAATCATCTCCGGATCGAGTCCCATCGCCTGCAGGATCAGTGCCTGCACGTATTCCGGATCGATCGAGAACTCTTTCAGCGTCTCATAGCAGCTGCCGGCCTTGACCGACAGCAGCGCCAACGCCAGATGCTCGGGTTCGACCTTCTTGCCACCCAGCTGCTGGGCCGCGTCACGCGCCCGCGCGAACACCGTCGTCACATGCCGGTTGAACGGCCCGTTCGGCACGCCCGGCTCCCGCGGCAGGCTCTGCACGTAGCCCGAGAACATGTCCGGATCGACGTTGAGATCCTGGAAGATGTGGTGCAGGCAGACACTGCGGTCGACCGTGAGTCCGTAGATCACGTGACCGGTCGCCACCGACTCGTCACCGAGCCGCTTCGCGAGTTCCTGGGCGCAAGTGATCGCCTGGGCCGTCTTCTCGGCAAAGTCGTCGAACATGGAGGGGCGGAGATGGTAGCGACCGGGTGGGGCGACGGGAAGCGTCGCGACGGCGACCTGGCCGGAAACCGAGGCGGCAGCGTCGAAACCGCTGCCCGGCGGCGCACTTCAGGCCAGCACGGCCTCGTACATGGGCGCCGAGAACCCGACGACCACCGCGTCACCGACCAGCAGCGTAGGCGCGCGCAGTTTGCCGGTCGGCCCGATCACCAGCGCCTGCAACTCGGCCGCCGTCAGGTCCTTCAGTCGGTGCTCGACATGCGTCTTGCCCTTGGCGACCAGCAATCGGCGGCGGCCGTGGAAGAACTTGCCGAGATCGGCCGGACCGGCTGGATCCTTGCGGGCATCGCGCTGGCGACCGATCGGGGCATCGGCGAGGAAACTCCTCGCCCGCTCGCACGACGTTCAGTTCTTGCGCAGGTAGGCAACCTCGATGGCTGGCATGCCGCCACTGTGGCCGGAGTCCCCACGGCGCGCAAGACGGGAACCGCGCCGCGAGACCACCGATCAGCCGCGCTGGCGCGCTGCCAGTCGGAGTTCCCGCCGCCGTTTGCCGTCGGCAAACCGCCGCTTCTCGTCGGCGGACTCCGGCAGGACCGGCGGCACGGCCCGCGGTTGCCGTGTGGCCGGATCCAAGGAAACGAACGTCAGGTAGGCGGACACGACATGCGTGCGATTGCCGGTCGCGCGCTCCTCCTGGAACACCTTGACCCCCACTTCCATCGACGTCCGCCCGGTGAAGTTGACTGACGCCAACAGCACGATGACGCCGCCGACCGGCACCGGATTGTGGAAGTCGATCTGATCGACACTCGCTGTCACCACCGGCGTGCGCGCATGCCGGCCCGCAGCCACCGCCGCACAGATGTCGATCCACTGCATCACCCGCCCACCCATCACGTTGCCCAGCGGATTGGCGTCGTTGGGGAACGCGATCTCGGTCATCTCGACTTTCGACGCGGAAACCGGACGGCCGGACGGCGACAGGGAATCGGTCATGCTTGGCCGGGCAACACTACCGCGTGGCCCCGGCGCCGGCACGCGCGCTCAGGCGCGGGTGAACGATCACTTCGCGGACTTGTGCATCACCGCATCGAGTGCGACCGGTTCGAGATCGACCGCCGAGGCCTCGAACAATTGCGCCACGCCGGCGCGCATCGGCCAGATCCCGAGATCCTCTTCGTCGTCGCGGAACGGCACACGGCGCGAAAACCGTCCAAGGTCGGTGGCATGCCCGAGCCATTGGCCGTGCGCGTTCTCGATGCGCCAGAAGCGCAGCGGACCCGACGGGTCCTGGATCTCGTAACGCAGCAGCGTCCCGACCACATGCCCGCCGGACCGGATCCGCCAGCGCTCCAGTTCGACCACGGCTCGCGGTGCATACTCCGGCTGGGGGTCTGGCGGCGGAGTCGAACAGCCCACCAAGACGGCCAGAACGGTCGACGGCAACACGGCGACTCGATCGCGCATGGCGCGCATCATGCGCTGCCGCGCCCGCTTGCACCATCGCCGTCGCGCCCACCGCCAAAGTGGCGTTCGCCCGACCCCGACCGCAGAATGCACGACCCACCGCCGCACCTCCGCCCGGAACGTTCCCCGCATGACGTCGATGAAAGGCATCCAGCTCACCGCCCCCGGCCAATACCGACTGCGCCACGACCTGCCCGTGCCGGAGCCGGGTCCCAAGGAAGTGCGGCTGCGCGTGCAGGCCTGCGGCATCTGCGGCACCGACGTGCACATCTGCAGCGGCGATCCGTCGATGAACGGCATCATCGCGCCGCCAGTCGTGCTCGGGCACGAGTTCTGCGGCTTCGTCGACAAGATCGGCCCCGAGGTCGATCCGGCCCGGTTGCAGCCGGGCGACTACGTCTCCGCCGAGATGCACGAAGTCTGCTACGAATGCCCGGCCTGCAGGAGCGGCGCCTACCACGCCTGCGCCAGCACCAAGATCCGCGGCATCAACCTGAACGGCGCGTTCGCCGAGTTCGTCGTCGTGTCGGCCGGCAACGTCGTCAAGCTGCCGGCGAAGCTGCCGGTGCCGGTCGCGGCGGTGCTCGATCCGCTGGGCAACGCGGTGCACACGACGCTGAAGGTCCCGGTCGCCGACAAGACGGTGGCGATCGTCGGTTATGGCCCGATCGGCGCGATGTGCGGCGAGGTCGCGACGTTCGTCGGCGCGCGGCACGTGTTCCTGCTCGATGTCACCGATCAGGCGCTGGCCCGGGCGCGCGAATGGGTCGCCGCGCGCAACCTCGGCCACAAGGTCACCGTAGTCGACGCGCGCCAGAAGCCGGTCGACACCGTCGTCGGCGAGACCGGCGGCGGCGTCGATGTCGCGCTGGAGATCTCCGGTCATCCGGTCGGCATCAACAACGCGATCCAGATGACCCGCGCCGCGGGCCATGTCGTCCATCTCGGCCTGCCCAAGGGCGACAACGTCGCCATCGAGAAGTTCAGCAAGAACTTCATCTTCAAGGGCATCACGCTGCACGCCGTGATCGGCCGCGAGATGTTCCGCACCTGGGAGCAGATGCTCGACCTGCTGCAGAAGGGCATGGACATCTCCCACTTCATCACCGCGCAGATGCCGCTCGAGCAGTTCGGGACGGGCGTCGAGCGCTTCGGCAAAGGTCAGGAGCAGAAGGTCGTGCTGTATCCGAGCGGCGTGCCGAAGTAGCCGCGTCAGTCACCGCCGCCGAAGTCGACCACGCTGCCGCCGCCGGTGTTGTTCTCGAAGCAGGTGAAGTCGACCAGGAACGTCGCCACCAGCAGCAGCTTCTTCACCTCGACCGGCACGTGCGGCGCCACCTCGACACCGAACAGATCGGCGTCGGTGAACATCTCCTTCAGCAGCCCGCCCCACTTCTTGCGGATGGCGCCGACTTCCTGATCCTGGAAGAACAGCGTGAACGTCCAGATCCGGAACCAGCGGCTGCGCAGCTGCATCACTTCCTGGCCGGCGGCGTTCTCCAGCACGAACTCGCGGTGGAACCACGACCACTTGCGCTGGATGGCGCCGAGCTTCTTGCCCGCTTCGTGCACTTCCATCCGATGGAAGAACCAACGGAACGGTTTCTCGCCGCGGCCGAGTTCGTTGCCGCCGCGGTCGTAGATGTGGATCGACGCCTTGCGGCACCGCCCGAACAGGTTGCGCAGGAACCACTGGCCGATGCCCGAGGCCTCTTCGGCGGCGTAGCCGAGCACGGCGCCGTCCTCGGCGCGCAGTTCGAAGCGGTTCTTCGATTCGAAGCCGAGCAGGATCTCGCCCCACTCCTTGGTCTGCTGGATCAGCACGCGCTCGCGATCACCGACGATGCCTTCGAGTCCGGCCATTGGGCACCTACTTTCGCTGTCCGGCGACCGCCATCTGCAACATCTGCAGGTTCTGCCGGGCGGTCTCGAGGTCACCGGCAGCCAACGCATTGCGCACGGCCCGCAGGGTGATCTCGGCCATCTCGCGCGGCGTCACTGCTGCCCATTCACCCGGGGCAGGATCGGGTGTTTCGGCCGCGCCCGGTAGCGCCGCGATCGTTGCGGCGACGACTTCGACCTCGGCCTGCATGTGCGCGGCTTCGGCCCGCACCCGCGCGAGTTCCGCCTCGTGGCGTGCGGCACTGGCCCGGCGCCACTGCCAGCCACCGAACGCCGCGACCAGCAGCGCGAGCAGAGCTCCGATCCAGATCCCGGACGACCGTTCGTTGTTGTCACTGACCATCGTCGACCTCGATCCACCGAGGATACCGGCATCGCGTCGCCAACGCCCAGGTTCACCAGCCGATCGTCATCCGCAAACCGTTGGCGGCCACCGCACCGAGCGGCGTCAACCCGTGCGCCGGCGAGTAGACAAACGACTGTGCGAGCAGCACGGCGCCGACGAACACCGGGTCGATCGGCACCGCGAACGTCGACGTGCCCAGCCGCTGCACCGGCAGGAAGGTGACGCTGGCGAGCGGATCGACGTACTGCCGGCATCCCGGCATGCCGACCGGCGTCAGGTCCAGGTCCGGATCCGTGAAGCCAAGCCACAACGCGCCGAACGGCGCGCCGAGCGGCACGTTCTGCGTGTAGAGATACGTCGTCGCGCCCAGCCGCGGCGGCACGCCACCGTTGCTGGCGCTGAGGATCTCGAGCCGCAACGGCACGACCTGCTCATTGGGCACCGACACCGTTGCCGGCAGCCGCGCCGACAGATCGATGCTGCCGCCATCCTGCGAGATGCCGCCCGGATGGAAGCCGACCAGATGGCCGTTGCCGAGCCCGCTGAGACTGCCCCAGACGTAATCGACGTTGCCGGTCGCGAGTTCGAATCGGAACTGGAACCAATTGCCCGGACCGGTCACCTGCGCATCGGCGACACCGTCCCACGTCACCCACGCAAAGCCATTGGCCTGATGGAACCAGACCTTGCCGCCGCCCGGCGCCGACGGGTCGTAGTCGTGCCAGCTGGCGAACACCGTCCGCCCCATGCTCAGCAACGACACCGGCGCTGGCGTCGGCTGCGTGCTGTTGCCCGAACCGACCGAGACGAAGCCATTCGAACAGACCGTCAGGAACGTCGTCGTCGTGTCGGTGACCGGCATCGCCTGGGCGAGGACCACATGCTGTTCCCAGTCGTCGAACAGCGACAGCTGCTGCGCGTTCGTCGGCGGCGCGACCCAGGTCGCGGTCCCGACCGATGCGGTGTATCCGTTCGCCGACCTGGTGAGTCGCATCGACGTGCCCGCCAGATCGATCGTTCCCGGCGCGAAGTCCTCATAGAACGTGTTGGTCACCGCCACGCAGCCGTGGCCATACGGCGCGCTCGTGGCCAGACAGTGGCCTGGCGACCAGTTCCAGCCGGCGCCGTTCGGCGTGAACGTCAGGGCGACACCCGCCAGATCGAATGGACGCGTGAAGTTGTCGAACACCTGATAGCACGTGGCCAGCGCAGTGCCCCCACCGACCGAAAGGTCGTTCGCCGCTGGAATGGCGGCGCCGCCGGCCGGGGACACACCGACCAAGGCATCGCCACCGAGCCGCACGCCGGCTTCGCCGTGATAGGTGAACCGGACCTGCCCGTCGGGCAACAGCCTGCATTGCAGGTCGAACGGGATGTTGTTGCCGTACTCCTTGACGTTGTCCCAGGTGATCGTGCACGCCGTCGGGCCGGAGTTCAGCCACACGAACGATCCCTGCGCCGCAATCACGATCAGGTTGTCGAGCAGCGCGCAGATCTTCGGACTGCCGGTCACCAACCGGTCTGGGGTGCCGTTGCAGCACAGGGCATTGCCGGGCGCCGGAATGCCGGCGTTGGACAGATAGAGGAACCCGTTCGTGCTGACGTGAACATGCGTGTACGTGTTGCCCGCGAACGGGAACGGGAAACCGATTGCCTGCATCGGCAGCACGACGTCGTCGCCGGCGCCGATGGCGGTGCCGAACAAAGTGTCGAAGCACGGGATCTGGGCGCTGGCGACGCACCCGAGAGCAAGGGCGAGGAGGTGACGCATGGCACCGCCAGGGTAGCCGGCGAACCGGATTCGCGGCAGAGCGGCCAGATTCCGTTCCGGCGGCGGCGCGCCCGGCCGGTGTCCTGGGCAACACCCATGCGCCACATGAAGACCATCGTGTTCGTCCTGTCCACCGCAATGACGCTCTCGCAGGGCCCGCACCGCGCCGCCAGTACCGCCGCCAGCGGCACCTTCGGCAACGGCGACAGCCGGCAAGTGCACTGCTCGGCCGACGGTCGCTTCGTCGCTTTCAGTTCGTGGGCGGACAACCTGGTCAGTGGCGACACCAACGTCGCCACCGACGTGTTCGTCAAGGACATGACGACCGGCACCATCGAACGGGTCAGCGTCAGTTCGACCGGCGCGCAGGCGAACGGCAACTGCACCGAGCCGCGGATCACTCCGGATGGCCGTTACGTCGTGTTCGTGACCACCGCCGGCAACCTGTGGGCTTTCGACGGCAACGGCACGTTCGACGTCTATCGCCATGATCGGCAGACGCACACCACCGTGCTGGCCAGCTGCTCGGCGCTGGGCATCGTCGGCAACGAGCGCAGTGCCGCCGGCAGCATCAGCGACGACGGTCGCTTCGTGGCGTTCGCCAGCCTGGCCGGCAACCTGGCGCCGAACGACCAGAACGGCGTGGTCGATGTGTTCGTCAAGGACCTCGACCTCTCCACGATAGCCCTCGTCAGCGCCACGCCCGGCGGCGCGCCCGGCAACCAGACCAGCGGCGGTGCCAGGATCGCCGGCAACGGCCGCTACGTCGCCTTCGACAGTTTCGCCAGCGACCTGATCGCCGGCGACGGCAACGGCCACCAGGATGCGTTCGTCCGCGATCTCGTGACCGCGCAGACGTGGTGCTGTTCCCGCGGCCCCGGCGGCGTGCTCGGCAACGGCGGCAGCGAAGCGCTGGACATCAGCCGTGACGGCCAACTGGTGCTGTGGCGCAGTTGGGCCACCAATCTGCTGGCGACGCCGACGACGGGTGTGGCGCATCAATACGTCGGTTCCAACGTCGGCGGCAACACCGAACTGGTCACCGTCGCGACCGGCGGCGCCCACGCCGACGCCGCCAGCATGTTCGGCGATCTGTCCGCCGACGGCCGCTTCGTGGTGTTCCAGACGCTGGCCACCAACCTGGTGCCCGGTTTCGGCAACCCCTGGAGCAACCGGGCGACCGTGATGCTGCGCGATCGCGTCGCCGGCACCACGGTGGCTGCCGGCAGGGACCTCGGCGGCTCGGCCCCCCGCGCCGACTGCGAACAGCCGTGCATGACCGACGAGGCCCGGCTCGTGCTGTTCGCGACGACCTCGATCGATGTGCTGCACGGCCACGATGGTCTGGCGGCGCAGGTCGTGGTCGCCGATCAACGACCGGACGTTCCGGCCACCTTCGCGCTGCGCGGCGCCGGCTGCGCGGGTTCGGCCGGCGTGCCGATGCTCGATCGCGATCCGGAGACGCTGGCCTGGGGCGGCACTTCGCTGCGACTCCAGGGCGATGGCGCGGTGCTGGGGTTCGGCATCCTGGCGCTCGGCTTCTCGGCGACGAGCTGGAACGGCATGGCGCTGCCGCTGCCGCTCGACGGCTTCGGCCTGGCCGGGTGCCGGTTGTTCACGTCGGTGGATCTGTCGATCGCGATCACCACCGGTGCGTATTCACCTTGGCAGGTCGCGCTGGCGATACCGAACGACCCGACGTGGCGCGGCGTCACGATGCACACGCAAGCGTGGCTGCTCGATCCGTGGGCGAACGCACTCGGCGCCACGGTCAGCAACGCCGCGTCATTCACGATCGGTCAGTGACGGCGAGAGCCCTCACCCCGGACCAAGAACACCGGCAGCAACGCTCTCGCGGCGCGGCCAGGGTGCTACGATCCGGGCATGGCGGCGCAGGCGAACCCCTTTCCAGGCATGAACCCGTTCCTGGAACTGCATTGGTCGGACGTGCACACCCGGTTGCTCACTTACATGAGCGACGCGTTGTCAGAACTGCTGCCGGCCGATCTGGTGGTGCGCACCGAGCAGCGTGTCTCGGTGACCACCGATCACGTCGTTCGCGGGTACCGGACCGACGTCGCGGTCGTGGAACCGCCGCAGTTTCCGCCGACTCGCCAGGCATCCACGGGGGCCAGTGCCGCCACGCCAGTGGCCGAGCCGGAGGTCGTGTTGGTCGAACCAGCAACGGAGCGATGGCTCGAGATCCGCAACCGCGACCGCCTGGTGACTGCTGTCGAACTGCTCAGCCCGACCAACAAACGAGAAGATGGCCGCGCCGCGTATCTGCAGAAGCAGCGCGACTATCTGCTCGGCCATGCCAACCTGGTCGAGATCGACCTGCTGCGTGCCGGCCAGCACACGGTAGCCGTCGACACCCAGCGATTGCGGCCACAAGCAGGGACTTGCCACATCGTCTGTGTCAGTCGCGCCGCGATCCTCGGTCGCCGGGAAGTCTATCGGACGCGCTTGACCGAACGACTACCGGCAGTGCGGGTACCTTTGCGAGCCGACGACCCGGACATCGTGCTGGACCTGCAGCCCCTGGTCGATCGTTGCTACAGCGCCGGCCGCTACTGGCTGGCGACCCGCGAGACTCTCGATCCACCGCTGCCGCCGGACGAAGCCGCCTGGGTGAGTGAGAAGCTGCGCGAACACGGCCTCGCGTGAGGCCGGGCGACCGGCGTCACCCCGTCGGCCGGACATCGCGACCCCGCACCTGGAACTCGGTCCGCGCAAACTCGAACAGTTCGTTCTGCAACGCACTGCGCCGGGTGAACGTCACCGACTGCGCCGTCGCCTGGCAGTGCCAGGTCTGCAACGACGCGGCATCCGGTGCCCGCACCGCGAACGCCGCCGCACTGAACAACGCCACGTTGGTGCCGTCGGTGCGCCGCGCCGAGCGGTAGCGACAGCCCTGCACGCCTAGACTGCGCAGCCGATCGCCAGTCACCTGCCCGATCGCCCACGACGCCGGATCCGCCAGTACCGATTGCCAGCGCTGCAACCGCCGCTCGGTCAGATCCACGCCCGGTCGCGCGTCGATCTCGACCTGGAACAACGTGTGCTCGGTCGACGTGGTGGTCACTGCGCCACCGCAGTCGGCAAGGAACCACAGGCGGTAGAACGCCACTTCCGCCAACGCCGTCGCCACCTGTTCGGCGCCGTACCAGACGCCCGGCTGCAGACGGTTCCCAAAGCGCGAACCGTGTCGCAGCGGCGGGTAACGGAACGGCGTGCGCAGCAGGTAATGGAGCCCCTCGCTCGCCGGTGGCAGCGGTGGCTTGCTGGCCTCGAGCAGCCGTTCGAGTTCTTCGTGTTCGGCTGTACTGTCGACCAGGCGGCGCGTTGCGATGTGATGCTGGCCCTCGACCAGCCGCCAGGCGCGGGTCCGCAGGCGACGGCCCAACGCGGCCAACAGTCCGGGCGGCGGCGCGGTCTGGGCCATGACTCAGGCGCGACCGCGCATCGCGTCCAGGTAGTCGACGACCGCACAGAGCCCGGCCACCGACGTGACGAGCTGGCGCGGCACGCCGCCGATCGACTCGATGCGAGCCGACAGCCACTGCCGCGCCGACTCCTCGTGGCCGCCGACCAGCACGTCGAGGCTGCGGAACAGCCGCAGGAACAACAGCGCCAGCTCGCCTTCTTTGCTGTCGGGATCGATCCGGCGGACACCATGCAGACGCGACAGGGACGCGGGGCTGACACCGAGCACTCGAGCCAGGTCGTGCTGGGCGAGGCCCAGACGGCTGGCAGCGCCGAGCGTGGCCTTGGTCAGGACCGCTGCCCGGTCCGGCGCATTCCGTGGCTTCGGTTGGCTCACTTGCAAGTGCAAGAATACGGCAGGTTTCTTTCTCCTGCAAGCGAACGAGGCGGGCCCGGGTGCCCGCCGGTCCGCTGGGAACCAGGTCTGACCCTGGAACCTGACGCCAACCCCCGGTAGGACAGCAGGTTCCATGTTCGAGAACGACCGCGCCCGCTTCCGCCAGGAACTCGACGACATCCGCGCCGCCGGCCTGTGGAAGGAAGAACGCATCCTGCAGAGCCCGCAGGGCCAGTTCGTCCGCGCCAACGGCAAGGACGTGCTGGTCTTGTGCGCCAACAACTACCTCGGTCTGGCCAACGATCCTGACCTGCGCGCCGCCGCCAAAGCGGCGATCGACTCCCACGGCATGGGCCTCGCCAGCGTGCGCTTCATCTGCGGCACCCAGGACCTGCACAAGACGCTCGAACAGAAGATCAGCACGTTCCTCGGCACCGAGGACACGATCCTCTACAGCAGCTGTTTCGACGCCAACGGCGGCCTGTTCGAGACCCTGATGGGCGAACAGGACGCGATCATCAGCGACGCGCTCAACCACGCCTCGATCATCGACGGCATCCGGCTCAGCAAGGCGCAGCGCTTGCGCTACCAGAACGGCAACCTGCAGGAACTCGAACAGCACCTGCAGGCGACGCAGAACTGCCGTTCGCGCCTGATCGCCACCGACGGCGTGTTCTCGATGGACGGCTTCATCGCCAAGCTGCCGCAGATCTGCGACCTGGCGGAGAAATACCGCGCGATGGTGATGGTCGACGACAGCCACGCCACCGGCTTCTTCGGTCCGACCGGCCGCGGCACGCCGGAGTTCCACGGCGTGCAGCAACGCATCGACGTGCTGACCTCGACGATGGGCAAGGCGCTCGGCGGCGCCGCCGGCGGCTTCACCACCGGCAAGAAGGAGATCATCGACCTGCTGCGCAACCGGTCGCGGCCGTACCTGTTCTCCAACACCGTGCCGCCGGCGATCGTCGGTTCGACCATCGCCTGCATCGACAAGCTGAGCAAGACCACGGCACTCCGCGACAAGCTGGCCGCCAACACGAAGTTCTTCCGCGACGCGATGACGCGCGCCGGCTTCGCGATCGTGCCGGGCGAACACCCGATCTGCCCGATCATGCTCGGCGACGCCAAGCTCGCCGTCGACATGGCGCGCCGGATGCTCGACGAAGGCGTCTACGTGATCGGTTTCTGCTTTCCGGTGGTGCCCAAGGGCCAGGCCCGCATCCGCGTGCAGATCTCGGCCGCGCACGAGATCCCGCAGCTCGAACGCGCGGTCGCCGCGTTCGCCAAGGTCGGTCGCGACCTCGGCGTGATCCGGTGAACCGATGAAAGCCCCCGAACTCGACAAGCTGCGCCGCTCCGGCTTCATCTCGGCGACCGCGCGCGAGCACGGCAAGAAGCTGATCAAGCCCGGCGCGCGGATCGGCGACATCGCCAAGGAGGTCGAGAAGGTGATCCTCGACATGGGCGGCAAGCCGGCGTTCCCGGCGCAGATGTCGCGCAACCACATCGCCGCGCACTACTGCTCGCCGCCCGACGATCCGACCGTCGTGCAACCCGACGACATCGTCAAGCTCGACCTCGGCACCCAGGTCGATGGCTATGTGACCGACAACGCCGTCACCGTCGATCTGCGCGATGGCCCCGATTCGCTGATCGTGACCGCCAGCCAGATGGCGCTCGAGAACGCCATCTCGGTGATGGGGCCCGGTGCATCGATCACCGAGATCGGCCGCCAGATCGAGGAGACCGCCAAGGCGATGGGCTATCAGCCGATCGTCAACCTGACCGGTCATGGCGTCGCCCGCTACACGATCCACTGCGCGCCATCGATCCCCAACTACCCCGACCCGCGCGCCGGCCGGCTGCGGCCCAACATGACGATCGCCTGCGAGCCGTTCGTCTGCGATGGCCGCGGCTACATCGAGGCGATCGGCAAGTCGGAAGTGTTCATGCTGAGCCGCGACATCCGACCCAAGGACAGCGTGCCGGCCGAGATCGTCCAGGCCCTGAGCAGCACCGAAGGCCTGCCGTTCGCGCGGCGGCAGATCCTGCCGTTCTTCGGCAGCGCGCAGAAGGTCGAGGATGCGCTGAAGCTGCTGAAGAAGAAGGGCCTGCTCGACGAGTATCCGCCGCTGTGCGAGAAGCCCGGTGTGCGCGTGGCCCAGACCGAACACACGATCTTCATCACCGAGACCGGCGCCGAGGTGGTCACCCGGCTGCCTGGCGACTGAACGGATGCGCATCGGCTTCGACGCCCGCGAAGGATTCCGGCCGGAGCCGCGCGGCATCGGTCTGTATGTGCGCCATCTGATGCGCGAGTTCTCGGCGCTGTGCCCCGACGTCGAGTTCCTGCTCTACCACCAGTTGCCGCTGCCGGCAGGGAGCATCGAGATCCCGGCCAACATGCGCGCGGTGCACACCGACCTGCCGGGTTCACGCTGGCACACCTGGGAACGGCTGCAGATGCCGTGGCGGATCCGCCGCGATCGCGTCGATCTGTACCACGGCACCTACAACACGCTGCCGCCGCGCTGGCGCGCCTGGCCGGGTCCGCGCATGGTCGTCTCGCTGCACGATGTGATCGTGACCTGGTGGCCCGACGACCTGCAGGATCCGTTCGTCCGCTATGCGCGTGCGGTGACGCCGCGGGTCGTGCGCGATGCGGCGGTGATCCTGACCGTCAGTGAATGGTCGAAGCAGGACATCTGCGAGCGCTTTGGCTGCGATCCGCAGAAGGTCCGGTTGAGTCTGAACGGCGTCCATCCGGAGTTCCTCGCCGGCGCCCCGGACGGGGCCGGTGCGGCGATGCGCACGCGGTTCGCGGAAGGGCGGCCGTATCTGTTCTCGATCGGCGCCGCACTCGAGCGCAAGAATACCGGCCGCCTGCTGGAAGCCTGGGCCGCGGTGCGCCGCAAACGCCGCGATCTGCCGCACCTGCTGTTGATCTCCGGTCTCGGCAAGGCTGTCGACCGGTTCCGCGAACGCGCCCAGAAGGCCGGCGTGCTCGAGTACGTGCGCTTCCTGCCCTACCTGGAGCGCAGCGATCTGATCGCGCTGTACGCCGGCGCCGACCTGGCGGTGTATCCGAGCCTGGTCGAAGGCTGGGGCATCCCGGTCGTCGAGTCGCTGGTGCTCGGCACGCCGGTGATCACCTCGAACACCACGGCGATGCCCGAGGCCGGTGGCGACCACGCCCGCTACTTCGACCCGAACTCGGTCGACGCGATCGCCGACGCCATCGAGCGCGGACTCGACGACTATGTGCCGAACTTCGCCGGCATCCGCGCCGCCGCGATCGCGCGCGCGCGAACGTTCACCTGGCGCCGCACTGCCGAAGGTATCCTCGCCGTCTACCGCGAACTCGCCCGATGACCAAACCGCCCGACCTGCCGTTGCCTTCCGATTGGTCGCCGGGTCGATTGCGCGCCCAGAGCGTGCTCGCCTGGCTGCTGCTGCTCGCGATCGCGTGCCGGCATGAGTTCGTCTGGGGCGGCGATCTGTGGTGGCTGTTGCACACCGGCGAGGGTCTCGGGCTCGTCGCGTTCACGCTGCTGGCCGGACTGGCGTTCGCGCAGGGCATCCGGCAGGCGAGCAGTCTGCCGCTGTCGTTCCTGCTCGGCACCGGCATCACGCTGACCGTGTTGGCAACCATCGCGCCGCCGTTCCTCAGCAGCGACGTGTTCGACTACCTCGCGCGCGGTCGCGTCGAGGTGCTCGGTTACAACCCATACACGACCACCGCACAGTCGCTGGCCGCCGATCCGCGGATGGCGCCGTACATCGGCGACGGGCTGGCGGAATGGACCACGTGGGTGATGCCGTACGGACCGATCGCGGCCCGCCTGCAGTGGCTGTTGGCGCACTTCGACTCACCGTGGGTCGGCGTCTACCTGTGGAAGGCGTTGTGCGCGGTCGCCCATGTCGCCGCCGGCTGGCTGCTCTACCTGGCGCTCAGAAAGCACGGCGAACGCGATGCGCATCGCGGCCTCGTGCTGTGGTTGTGGAACCCGTGGCTCCTGCTCGAGAACTGCAACTCGGCGCACAACGACGCCCTGCAGGCGCTGTTGCTGGCGGCGATGGTCGCCGGCCTGGCGCACGCCAAGGCGGCCACCGCCACGACGTCGTTTGGCTTGTCGGTGCTGACCAAGCACGGCAGTGCGCCGTTCGGGCCGCTGCTGCTCGGCCACGCGATCCGATCGCGACAAGTCGGTGGCTTCGCCATCGGCGTGGCTGCTTCGGCGACCGTCGCACTCGGCGCCTGGTGGATCTACTTCCGCGAGCCCGGCGCCCTGGACTTCCTGTCCAAGCAGGCGGATGTCGCGCGCAGTTCGGCGAGCGCACTGGTCGGCATGGCGCTCGGCGCCTGGGCCGCCAAGGTCGTCGTCGGTCTCGGTGGCCTGCTGATGCTGACTCTGCTGGTGCTCGGCTGGCGGCGCGCCGAAGACACCGCGATGGTCGGGCGCTTTGGCGTGCTACTGCTGGCGGTGTTCGTGTTCTTGTGTGTGCCCAACTTCGCGCCGTGGTACCACCTGTGGTGGCTGCCGCTGTTCGCGCTGGCCAACCACCCGACGATCAACCGGGCGGTCGAACTGCTCGCCTGGGTCGGACCGTTCAGCTACCTCGTCTACGCGTCGACTCGCAGTTTTGGCATCGGGCACCAACTGTGGCAGTTCGCGCTCGCCGGCTTGTGGCCGATCCTGCTGTTGCTCATGGACTGGCGCGGGATCGGCGGAATGGTCCAGAAGATCGCGGCCGCGGAGGACGATGGGCCTTCGCACAAGCATTAGTCGAATTCCGATCGGGAACAGATCCAGTCGCCGAGATTGACATTCGTCGTGCGTTGGAAAACGATGATTCCCGATCGGTATCCGGTTGGCCTCGAAACCAGCCAGGACCAACGAGGAGTTGCCCATCATTCCCGATCGGGAATCGATTGGCGCGTTCTACGCCGCGCTGGTGACCGAACGCGCGGCCCTGCTCAGCGGCTGAGCCCGCGCTGCAGCCGTTCGCGGACCGCCGGCCACTCGTCGTCGAGGATCGAGAAGTACACCGTGTCCCGCATCCGCCCCGTCCACGTCTGCTGATGCCGGCGCAGGATGCCTTCCTGCGTCGCGCCGATGCCGAGCAGGGCGTTCCGTGACTGCGAGTTGATCGCATCGGTCCTGAACTCGACGCGGCGGCAGCGCCACACCTCGAACGCGTGCGTCAGCATCAACAGCTTCGCTTCGCGATTGGCACCAGTGCGCTGAAGCGCGCGACCGACGAAGGTCCACCCGATCTCGACGCGTCGCGAGACCCGATCGATGTTGCCGAAGCGGGTGCTGCCGATCACCTGGCCGTCGGCCTGCGCCACCGTGACGAACGGCAATGCCGCGCCCCTGCCCTGCTCGTCGAGCGCGTTCTGCAGCCACTTCGCCATGTCGGCGGGCGTGGTGCCGTTGTTGACGGTGATCTTCCACAGCTCCGGATCGCAGCCGACGGCGCACAGCGCCGGCAGGTGATCCTGCCGCATCGGTTCGAGGCGCACGCGGCTGCCGGTCAACACGACGGGAACGACGTCCATCGCCGCTATGATCCCGCTCCTGGCACGGATGCGCACGCAAACCCTGTCAATCCTGATCTCCGACCTGCAGGGCTACACCGCCCGCCAGGCGGCGTCGTCACGCGAACAGATCGCCCGCGACCTGACCCGACACGACGCGCTGCTTCGCCCGGTGTTCGCCGCGTTCCGCGGCAACGTCGTCAAAGCGATGGGCGATGCGTTCCTGGTCGCGTTCGGCAGCCCGACCGATGCGGTGCTCGCGGCGATCCAGGTGCACGCCCAACTGACGGC
The DNA here is from genome assembly GCA_016713175.1 of Planctomycetota bacterium. Taxonomy (GTDB): domain Bacteria; phylum Planctomycetota; class UBA1135; order UBA1135; family UBA2386; genus JADJPQ01. The sequence continues at coordinate 240,679 of JADJPQ010000001.1, read as the reverse complement.
ACACAACCAGGGCCTGGACCCAGCGACACCGCCGCTGCAGGTTCGGGTCGGCATCGCGACCGGCGAAGTGACCCGGCGCGACGACGGCGACGTGTTCGGCGACGCCGTCAACCTCGCCGCGCGGTTGCAGAGCGCGGCCGAACCGAACGCCGTCTGGCTCGACGCGACGACGTTCCTGGCGATGAACAAGAACGAAGTGCAGGCCTTCGAGGTCGGCCAGCGCGTGTTCAAGGGCGTGCCCGGCGAAGTGAAGGTCTACCGCGTGCTCGACGACTGCATCCGCGGTGCGCGCCTGCTGACCGCGGAAGAACTGCAGCACGCATTGACCCCGATCCGCCAGCAGGCTCGCGCGACGCGCCGCACGGCGCTGTTCGCCCTGGCCGGCACCGCGTTGCTCGCGGTGGCCTTGCCGCTGGCGATGTGCCGCACGACGGACCCCCGACCGCCACGGGAGCGCTTTCTCGCCGACCCCGACGACCTCGCCGCCGCCGATGCGTGGATGCAACAGCTCGGCGACGAACTGCTGGCCGCCGACGAAGGCCTGCTGCAGCGGCACTATCGCGACGGCATCATCGTCGGCTGGTTGGCCGAACACGCCGATCGCCTGCGCGACCGCATGCCATTCGCACGTGCACGCCTGATCTGGACGATGGCGCAGGAGCCATTGGCAGCAGGCGCTCCCGAACTGGCGACCGCGACGTTCGCCGCGCACCCGACACTCACTGACGATGCGGCACTGTTGCGGCTTCTGCGCAACACCATCGACTACGCCCGCAAAGACGAGGTCATGGCGCGCGCCTGGCAGCAGGTACTGGCGGCGTTGCCGCGCCGTTGACGATCAGGATCCGATCACCACTTCGAGCGCGTTGGTGAGTGCGACGCCCTGCACTGCCGCCGGATCGAACACACCCGCCTGGCAGTAGAGCCGCAGCCCGAGGAAGCTGGGCGACGACGCCGACAACGGCACCTGGAACGTGCCGGCGCCAGGCTGCCCTGGCATCCCGCTGAGGAGCAGCGCGGTCGTCGAGCCAATGCTGCCGACCCACAACGTTCCGCCCAGCAACGTGGCCTGGGTCGGCTGGAAACCGATACCCAACAACGCCAGACCGCCACCGAGGCCCCGCGCGAGATCGACCGAATAGGGCTGGCCGATCCGCGGGCAGCCGGTGCCGAACAACTCTGGCGTCAGGCTGCCACTGCCGGCAATGCCGGTCCCGTACGGCAACGATCCCGAGCCGAGCCGGAACACGCCGACCTGTCCCGCATCCACCAACGGACCGGGACTCAGATTGGACCCGAGCGCCAGTTCTTGCCCTTCGAGATCGATGCTGCTGATCGCGAACGCTCCGCCACTGATGGCGAGGGTGATCCCCTGCTCGACCCAGGTGCCGTTCACCCGACGGAAGTGACTCACGCGTTGGCCACAGGACTGGCCGACGATCAGTTCGTCCGCGTCGATCGAGATAGCACTGCCGAAACCGCAGGTGTTGGGCCGACCGACGACCCTGGCCTCGTGGACCCAGCTGCCACCTTGATGCACCCAGATGTGGACCGCTCCGGTCTGGAACCCAGCCACGACTTCGGCGATGTCCGCCACCGCGATCCGGATGCCATCGGTGGCGACGACCCGGCCAAAGGTGGCGCCCGACGAGTCGGCACCCGGCGACGTCGCCGGCGTCCGCAGGCTGCCATCCGGCAGCACCTGCCCAGCGGCAGTGCGGTAGACGAAGACCTCGCCGAGGCTGGCGCTGGCGTACGAGTTGCCGATCGCCGAGCCGATCGCAAGCACCCCCGATCGCATGGCGAGGCTGATCCCGAGATCATCGATGCCCGAGAGCGACGCCGGCCGCAGCTGGGCGATCTCGCTGACGGCGCCCTGGTCACGGAACACGAACACCGCGCCAGTTCGCACGGTCAGCGGGGCGGCCCCCACCGCCTGCGGCGCGGCCACCGCGATCCAATCGCTATCGACCGCAACCGCATGTCCGAAGTTGATGGCATAGGAGTACCCGCTTACGGGCAGCTGCCCGGCGGATGTCCATTGCGTTCCCGCGCGTCGGTACAGCCAGGCCGCGTTGAGCCCGGGGTTGCCGCCCGCGACCAGGCGATCGCCGTCCAACGCGACCGCGCGACCGAATGCAGTGCCGAATCCGCCGTTGTTCGGCGTGCCGATCTTCTGCTCCAACGACCAGACGCCGTTCGCCGCACGCCAGACGTAGACGGCACCTCCGAGCCCGTTCGAATAATCGACCAACGTGCCTCCGGCCGCCAGCGTGTCGGCGTGGCGGGCGATGGCCCCACCGACCCGCGCACTCGCCTGCGGGTCCGGCCAGGTCAAGGCCTGGGTCTGGCAGATCTGCGCAAACAGCGGCGCAACCGGCAGGACGAACGCAACGACGATACGGGACATGACGGGTGTTGGAACAGGGACCGGCCGCGGTGCTCGCAATCGACGACCACCGGACCCGAACGGGACGAGCGCGAAGCGGCATCCCGCTCGACCGTCCATCAGGAAAACGCCGAAATCGGGCCCTCCTTGATGGCAATGCGGCCTGCCCGGCGCTTGCCCCGCCCGTGCGATGCACCCGCTATCCTGCTTCCCATGGCTGCCGCTGCATCCTCTCCGGAGGGCGACGTGACCCGGTGTCTGGCCCGGCTTGGCGCCGGCGATGCCACCGCCGCCGCTGAACTGCTGGACCTGGTGTACGGCGAGCTGCGCCGCACCGCAGCAAGGTGCATGCGACAGGAGCGTGCCGACCACACCCTGGATCCGACGGCGTTGGTGCACGAAGCCTGGCTGCGTTTGCTGGGCCGCGAACCACGTTCGTTCGCCGATCGCAGCCACTTCCTGCGCGCCGCCTCCAGGGCCATGCGCCGCACGCTGATCGACCACGCCCGCTCCCGCAAGCGGCAGAAGCGGCGCGGCGCCGACGTCGAACCGTTGCCGTTGGCCGAATGGCTGGTCGCGGCCGAGGCTCGCCAGCTCGACCTGGTCGCGATCGATGATGCACTGGAGCAACTGGCCAGGACGGCGCCCGACCTTGCCGAACTGGTCGAATTGCGCTTCTTCGGTGGACTGTCCATTGCCGAGACCGCAGCCGCGACTGGACGCTCGACCGCCAGCGTCGAACGTGACTGGCGCTGCGCCCGCGCGCTCCTGCGCGGCTTGCTCGAGGGCAACCCGACATGAAACCTGAGCACCTGGCGCGGGTGCGGCAGGAAGTCGAACACCTGCTGACGGTGGCCGCCGAGGGACGAGAGCGACGTCTGGCCGAACTCGCCGCCGACGACGCGGGTCTGGCGCAGTCGGTGGCCGTCGCCCTGACCAACGCCGAGCGCGACGACCCGGCGTTCGAACCATTGGTGACGGCCCCGCCGTGGACCGATGTCGACGTGGAGTTCATCGCTGGCGCACGGCTTGGGCCATGGCGTCTGGAGCGGCCGTTGGGCCGCGGTGGGATGGGAGCGGTCTGGTTGGCCGAGCGCGCAGACGGTTCCTATCGGCAACAGGTCGCCATCAAGGTGCCGCTCGGGACCGCGCAGACGGCCGTCACGTTCGCCCGTTTCGAACGCGAGCGATCGCTGTTGGCAGAATTCGACCACGCTGGCATTGCCCGCCTGGTCGACGGCGGCTGGACTCCGCACGGTCGGCCGTGGCTGGCGATGGAGTACGTCGACGGTCAACGCCTCGATGACTACGCCAGTCAGCGCCAACTCGACCGCCGCGAACGCGTGCAGCTGCTGCGGGCCGCCAGTGTCGTGCTCGCCGCCGCACACCAACGCCGCATCGTGCACCGCGACCTGAAGCCACAGAACCTGTTGGTGCGCACCGATGGCCGGGTGGTGCTGGTCGACTTCGGCATCGCGGCCGTGTTGGACGATCCGGGCTCCAGCAGCGGCCGGCACCTCGCCACGGTGCGGTACGCCGCGCCCGAACAACTGCGCGGCGAAGTCGTGACCACCGCGGCCGACGTCCATGCCCTGGGGGTCATCGGCCGCGAGTTGATCCCCGCCGGCGATCTGGATCTCGACGCGATTCTCGCCGTGGCCGCGGATCCGGATCCACAACGTCGACCGGCCAACGCCAGCGTGCTGGCGGCCGAGCTGGATCGTTGGCTGGCGTTCCGCCCGGTCGAGGCCCGGCGCGCGTCCGGCCTGCATCGCTTGCGGCTGTTTGCCCGGCGCGATCCCCGCAGCGCCTTCGCACTCGGCACGCTCGCTACCGCAGCCGCAGGGCTGTCGATCACCGCGATCCTGCTCTGGCGCTCCGAACACGCGGCCCATCGGCTCGCGGCAAGCGCGCAGCTGGCCGAAGCCCGCGAACACGCCCAGGTACGCCAGCTCGTGCGCGACCTGATGGCGGGTGTTCACGACCGGATCGAGACTCTGCCCGGCGCGGTACCGGTGCGCGCGTTCCTCGCCGAGCGCGCCGAGGGACATCTGGCCCAGTACCGGGACCGTGCCGCCACCGACCCGGAACTGGCCCACGAGATGATCGAAGTGCAGTTGCGCCTCGCCGCCGTTCGCGGCGGTCGTGGCCCCGGCAACCTCGGCGATGGCCCCGGCGCCATTCGCGCCGTCAACGCAGCGTTGGAACTGGCGCAAGCCTGGGCCGGGCGCCACCCAGGCGAGGACCGCTGGCACGTGCAGGTCGCCCGCACGTTGCGCACCAGCGGCGATCTGCACCGCAGCGGCGGCGATCTGGCGATCGCCCGCGACCGCTACCGATCGGCCTGGGACGTTCTGGCGAGAGTCGGCACCAGGGACTACGCTGCCGAGCGCTTGGCCGCGATTCTCGACCTCCAGCTCGGCAAGCTCGACGTCGCCGAGGGTGCGTTCGCCTCCGGGCGCGACCACCTGGCTGCCGCCGCCCGCGCGTTCGACCGGCTGCACGAGCAGCGACCATCGGACCGCGACCTCGCCCACGATGCGGCCATGGCGCACGCCGAACTCGGCTATGCCGCAAGCTCGTTCGGCGACCATGCCGTCACCACGTCCGCTTGGCAAGCAGCACAGGACCGGCTCGCCGCGCTGATCGCCGTGCAACCGCAGGACAACCAGCTGCGGCGCGACCAGCTCGAACTCGCACTCGAACTCAGCCTGGATCACGTCCAGGCCGGCCGGACCTCGAAGGGCAACTCGTTGTTCGACACCACCCTGGCCCAGGTGCGCGAATTGCTCGCTGCCGATCGGGGCAACTTGCTGGCCGAACGCCTGCTGCATCGGGCACTCGTTCGCGGCGCGCGCCTGGCCTCGGCGCAGGGCGACCACCGCCAGGCGGTGCGGCACTATCGCGAAGTCGAGCCGCTGCTCCGCACCCGCCTGGCCGCCCAGCCGGGGGAGCGCGAACTGATCCTCGATCTGGCCGAGTCACTGATCGCCCGCGCCGAAGCCGAACGACTGCTCGGCACCACCGCCGGCGTCGCCGAGGCCTGCCACGAAGCATTGGCGTTGGTGCCACACGAGCAGGCACTGGCGCGGTCGGATCACTTCGCGGGCAATCTGTTGACGATGGCCTGGGTCGGACTCGGCAACCTCGCACTGGCGAATGGCGATGCGGTCGGCGCGACCACGGAACTGGAGGCCCGGCGGCCCGCGGCGACCGCGTGGGCCGAGCGGTTCCCCGATCTGCACTGGCCACTGCGCCATCTCGGGGCCTTCGAGTACGCGCTCGGCACCGCCTGGGAGAAGCTAGCCGCCGATGGGGCAAGACCGCCCGCCGAGCGACTGGCCAGCCTGGACCGGGCCGGTGCGGCGTTCGCGCGTGGTCTCGCGGTCGCCGAACGACTCGCGGCGTCGGGTCGGCTGCACGGCGCCGAGAAGGCGATGCCCCGGTTGTTCGCGGCAGACGTCCAACGCGTGCAGCAGAGCCGGGCGTCCATGGCGAACGCAGCGGGTCGCTGACGCAGCCCGCCGAACGTCAGTCGTCTTCGACCAGCCGCACGATGTAGGCCCCCGACCGCTCGGAGTGCTCCAACTCCACCAGCCCGCGATCTTCGGCTTCCTCCAACAGCTTGCCGAACGAACGGAAGCCGTAGTAGGTCTCGTTGAAGCCCGGTTTCCGGCGCTTGATCGCCTGCTTGATCATCGAGCTCCAGATCTTCTCGTCTTCGTTGCGCTCCTGCGCCAGCGCATCGATGGTCTCGACGATCAGATCGAGCGCCTCCTGCACGCGATCCTCGGCGTTGCGCCGTGCACTGCCCGGCTCGCCGGCGGGCGCCCGTGGCGGTGCCTTCTTGGTCGGCGACTGCCGCCGCACTTCGCGCACCAGATCGTCGTAGAAGATGAACTCGTCGCAGTTGGCGATCAGCAGGTCGGAGGTCGAGTTCTTGACCCCGACCCCGATCACCGTCTTGTTGTTCTCGCGCAGCTTGCTGACCAGTGGCGAGAAGTCCGAGTCGCCGCTGATGATCACGAACGTGTCGACGTGCTGCTTCATGTAGCTCATGTCGAGCGCGTCGACGACCATCCGGATGTCCGCCGAGTTCTTGCCGGATTGGCGCACATGCGGGATCTCGATCAGTTCGAACGCGGCACCGTGCATCACCGGCTTGAACGCCTTGTAGCGGTCCCAGTCGCAATAGGCCTTCTTGACCACGATGCTGCCCTTCAGCAGCAGGCGATCGAGCACCTTGTCGATGTCGAAGCGTGCGTACTTGGCGTCGGCGACGCCGAGCGCGACGTTCTCGAAGTCACAGAACACCGCCATGTTGGTGATTTCGGCCTGCTGCTGGACCATGCCGCGATCCTAAGGTCCTGACTGCCAAACTGACGCATCGAGTTTTCGGTGCCGTGCCAGGTTGCCAGGAGCGCAAGTCGGCCACCGCAGAGGGCTTGGGTGGCCCGGAACGTGCATGGCGGGCACGACCGGACCGGACCATGACCCAGGAACTACCGCGCCGCCTGTTGTTGCCGATGTTGTTCGCCGCCGCGAGTCCGGCCGCGACTCCGGTTCCCATCGATCCGACGGTCGTCATCGCCAGTCGAGCCGTCGAGCCCATGGCAGCCACGGTGCTGCCAGCGGCCCCGGTCACGATCGAACCAGCGCCACAGGTCGGGCCGTACCGCCTGCTCGAGCAGATCGGCAGCGGCGGCATGGGCGTCGTCTGGCTCGCCGAACAGACGCACCCGTTCCCGCGCAGGGTCGCGCTGAAGATGCTCCGACCCGATCGCGTCGATGCGCGTTCCCTGGCCTTCTTCGAGCGTGAAGTCGCCGCCCTGGCCAGCATCGAGCACGAGCACATCGCGCGGCTGCACGACACCGGCGTGCACGAGGGCGCGCCGTGGCTGGCAATGGAACTGGTCCCGGGCGAGGACCTGCTCGGCTACGCCGACCGCCGCCAGCTCGACACCGGCGCGCGCCTGCAGCTGTTCCTGGACCTCGCCGACGCGGTGACGTTCCTGCACGATCGCGGCCTCCGCCATGGCGACCTGAAGCCCGACAACATCCTGGTGGTCGAACGCAACGGTCGCGCCGTGCCGAAGATCATCGATCTCGGCCTGGCGACGCGGGTCGGTGACGCGCCCGTCGACGACGACGCGCTGAGCGGCACGCCGGCCTACATGGCACCCGAGCAATTCACGCTGCCAGGCTCCGCCCTGGATGAACGCGCCGACGTGTTCGCGCTCGGCGTGTTGCTGCACGAGCTGCTGACCGGCGCGCGACCCTGGGCCACGCCGGCAGACCGCGCCGCCAACGCGATCGAACTGACGTCGACGGCGCAGATCCGCGTCGACCCGCACCTGAACCGGTCCCACCGCCGGATCCTGCAGCGCGCGCTGGCCGCCGATCGCAACCAACGCCACGCCTCGGTGGCCGAGCTGTCGCGCGAACTGCGCACCGCCATCGCGAGCGCCGACCGCATCCGTTCATGGCTCCGGATCGGCGCGGCGGTCGCCGGCGCCGCGATCACGACGTTTGCACTGACGAGGTAGCTGCCGCCGGCGCCGCGTCGGCGACGTCCAGCAACTGCTGCTTCAGCGCCGCCAGATCGAGCAGGTCGCCGCGCAGCTTGGCCGCCAGCAGCCCTTCGGCAGCGGTCTCGCCGTCCCACATCGCCGCCGCGCCACCGTGCCCGAAGCGGAACGGATCGCGCCCCAGACCGTGCCGGACCAGTTCCGGCAACCCGAACACCGGCCCCGGATAGGCGGCCGCCGACCGCAGCCGCCGACCGATCTCCACGAAGCGCGCCGCGGTGCCGACGTCGGCCTCGCGCGAGAACGCCTGTTCCTCGTACCAGTGCGGCAACGCCTCGCCAAAGTGCAGCAGCTGCGCCGCCCGCGGCAGCGCCGTCAGCAACTGGAGGAACGACCGCCACTCGTCCGCGCGCGACGCCGGCCGTGCCCACGCGAACGCACCATCTTCCCGCGCCGGCGACAACACGCCGAACGCCAACACCCGGCCGGCCCATGGATCGGTCAGCAGGTGCACGATCGCCGCCGGTTCGAGCGGCGCCTGCCGCGGCCGCGGTTCAGCGATCGGCTTGCCGAGCAGCATCGACTGCGCGGCCCGGCGCAACTTGCGGATCAGCACGGCGTCGAGGTTGCCGCGGGCCCGCGCCCCCTCCGGTTCGAACGTCGCCAGTTCGGCGACGGTGTTGACTCCGAGGCTCTCGAGGATCGCGCGCGCGCCGTGGCTCATGCCCTGCACCAGCGACAGGTCCTGCCGGGCCTGCAGTTCGGGCACGCAGCGATGGTTCCAGTGGCAACTGTCGCAAGCGGGGGCCAGGAACGGCCGCGCACCGGCGACATCGCCGAGCAACCGTTCGAGCTGTTGATCGACATTGGCCGCCGCGGCAGCGTAATCGGCCAGCAGGAACCGTTCCTCGCGACCGTCCTTCAACACCAGCGCGCCATGCTCGGGCACCCGTTGCTGGATCGCCGCCAACAGCCGCGAATAGAACGACACCTGCAGGATCTGATCGCCGCGCGCGCGTCCCGAACTCTTGACGTCGACGACCTCGTAGTGGAAATCGCCGAGCGCCGATGCCCCTGGCACGCGGCGCAACAGGTCCGGCAGTCCCAGTCGATGTTCGCCGCGCAGCACCGCCTGGTAGATCCACGGCACGCCGCGCTGCAGCAACGCCAACGTCGCCAGAGCCCCGGCCGCGAAGTCGCGCTCGGGATACTGCGGTTCGAGCGCACCGAGATCGCGCACGAACACCGCTTCGAACTCGCGCCCGCGCCGCGCGACGAACTCCTCCCACGGATGCGGCGGTCGCCGTTCCTTGCGATCGAGGTGCAGGTCGAGCGCCGCCAGTCGCGGGCACTTGGCGAACGAATAGAACGACGTGCCGGTGATCCGTTTCACCGCGGTCGGATCCTGACCAGGCAATCGAGGTAGGCGGCCCCGAACCCGATGTCCGTCGGCACCGCGGCGATCAACGCGTTGGCCGCCTGGCCACGATCGAAGTGGCCGCCCTTGGGCATCAGCGCGACATCCCGCCGCTGGCTGGCGTCAAGGCGCAACTCGGCTTCGACCGCGCCGGTGACGCTCGCGACGACGACGATCTGGCCGTGCTGCATACCGGCCGCCGCTTCGGGATGCACCGCGATCCAGGTGCGCTCACCAAGACCCTTGCCCGACCAGATCGACGCCTGACTCTTCTCGGTCGAGTTGGAGAACAGCCACAGTGGCGAAGTGGCGCCCGGCAGCGCCGGCGGTGCGGGCAGCTCCGGCGGCGGCGCCGCGGCGGCCAGCAACTGCACCCGACCGTTCGCGGTCAGCACCTTGCCGTCCGGAAACAGCAGCGGCCCCGACACCGGACTGCGCACCGTGCCGCCGGTGCGGCGCAGATCGGCCAGGCTGGCTCCGCGATCGGCGACGTGCCTGAGCGCCAGCGCCTTCAACTCGTCGATCGAACCCTGCGGATAAGCGGCCAGCCCGACCCGCCGCGCCAGTTGCTGGAAGATTGCGACCTCGTGCACGACTCCGGCCGGCGGGGCCACCACCGGGCGCGTCTCCGACAGGAAGTGGTGTCCGTACGACCCGACCAGATCGTCATCCTCGAGCAACGTCGGCGCCGGCAGCACCAGACTCGCGCGGCGCGCGGTGTCGCCGAAGAACGGATCGACGACGACCGAGAACTCGACGTTCGCCAGCGCGCGGGCGACGTTGGCCGAATCGGGCAGCATCGCCACCGGATTGCCGGCAGTGACCCACAGGAACCGGATCGCCGGATCGCGCGCGGCCAGCAGATCGGCGCCGAGCACCGGTTCGCGCAGCACGCGCGGGTGCTGCACCGCCGGACCGAACGGCGAAAACGCCTTGCGCCGCTTGAAATAGAATGACACGCCGCCACCCGATCGGAACAGGTTGCCCGACACGGCGCACAGCGCATCGAGTGCACGGACGATCGCACCGCCGCGCTGTCGCCGCTGCATGCCCCAGCCGACCAGGATCGCGGTCGGCCCATTCGCGAGGCAGTCGGCCAGGAATCGCACCTGCTCCACCGTCAGATCCGCCGCCTTGGCCCATTCGGCCACGGTCCGCCCCATCGCCAGGACGCGGAACGCCGGCAGGCCATCGCAGAACTCGCCAGCACGCGGATCGATGCGGCCGGTCTCGAACAGCACGCGCGCGATGCCGAGCGCCAGTTCGAGGTCGCCGCCTGGCGCCGGCTGCAAGAACTCATCGGCGTGGTTTGCGGTCTTGTGGTGGACCGGATCGATCAGCACCAGCTTGCTGCCGCGCTGCTGCGCGTCCTTCAGCACCGGCACCAGATGCACGTTGCTGACCGTCGGGTTCTTGCCCCACAGCAGGATGTGCCGCGCGTTCTGCAGGTCGAACAGATCGTTGCTGTCGCTCGTTCCCAGGTCTTCGATCTGCGCGGCCTCGCCGGCCCCAGAACAGATGTCGCCGACCTTGCCCGTGCAGGGCCCGAACTGATCGAAGAACAGGTCGGCGAGGCCTTTCAGGATCCCGAGCGATCCGCCGGACCGGTAGTGGAAGATCGCGGCCGGACCGGACTCTCGACGAATCGCCACCAGCCGTTCGGCCACCAGTTCCAACGCCTGATCCCAGCCGATCGGTTCGTGCGAACTGCCGCGGCGCAGCAGCGGCTGGGTCAACCGGTCTGGGCCATTCTGCAGGTCGACGAAGCGGCTGGTCCGAAAGCACAGGAACCCGCGCGTGACCGGGTGGTCCGGGTCGCCCCGCAGGCTCTCGACCCTGCCATCGACGACGGTGGCCAGGATGCCGCAGGCGTCGGGGCAGTCGCGGGCGCAGGCAGTGCGGCGGACTTCGGCGGCCATGGGTGCCGTGCGAGTGTAGCGACGCGATTCCGGTAACCGCTGGCGAAACCAGGGCACAGGGGCGGTTGGCGCGCCGGGCTGAAGAACGCGCGGCCGTTCCGCCGCTGAGTCCCCGATCCCGTGCAGCGGCTGCCCCGGAAACGACAAACCCCTCAGAACTGCCGGTTCGCGGCCTTCCTGAGGGGTCTGTACTGGCGAGGGCGACGGGGGTCGAACCCGCAACCACCGGATCGACAGTCCGGTGCGCACGCTGAAAACTGCGTGTTCCATTTCGGCGATTGTCGCGTATTGTCGGCATCCATGAGCCAAATGGACGAAGTCGACGATCCTGGCGAAGGCGGAATCCGCCACCAGAATCGCCACCAACCCGATCGAGGTTCTGGCGGAAAACGTGGTCCGGGTCGACCGAGGAACCCGCCCGAGAACTGCCGCTACGTCGGCTGGACGAAGCGACACGGCCACCGGTATCAGGCGTGCCCGCGAGTCGGCGGCAAACGCGTCTACGGCCGGAACGCGAGTCGGGAGGAAGCTCAGGTCGAGGCCGCAAACATCCTGCACCGAGCGAAGGTGTCGGCGGGCAAGGCGTTCATCACGTTCCAGGATGCGTGCCAGCAGATCATCGACATCGCTCCCAGTGCCGGCACCAAGCGCGACTACGACGAGTGCTGCACGACGCTGTGTGGCTTCTTCGGCGCGGACCTGCCGTTGCCCGAGATCACCAAGGACCGCATCCGAGCCTTCATCGACCACCGGCGCGCCGCGCGCTGGCGCGATCGCCCCATCAGCGACTTGCGGATCAAGAAGGAGCTGCGCGTCCTCGGGCGGGTCATCAACGTCGCGATCCAGCGAGACCAGTTCACCGAACTGTCGCCCCTGCTGAAGGTCGAGCCACCGAAAGTCAAGTCGAAGGAGGCGGGCCACTACACGATCGACGAACTCAACGAGGTCGTGGGTCTGATTCGCCAACAGAAGTGGCCGACCGCTGAACGTTCTTGGCGCATCGTTGCGGCCCTGCTGTTCTCTGGCCTTCGTCGCGAGGAGTTCTGCCGACTGCGCGTTGAGCAGATCGATCTGCAGGCGGCAGTCCTTCGTGACATCGATGGGAAGACGAACATCGCGGCGCTGCCGATCACCAAGCCCCTTGCTGCTGTGCTTCGGCCCCTGATCGAAGGCGGCGCCGGGTCGAACTTCCTGGTGCCGAGCGGGACGGCGCGCGGGCCGCGCAAGCCGGGTAATCAGCAACGCAGCGACTTGGAACGTCGGGTGGGGCTGTTGAACGGCTTGTTCCGCCGGTTTCGCAAGGCCCTGCCCGATCGCCTGCAATCGCGCTTCCACGCCCACACGCTGCGGCACAGCCTGCGAACTGTGCTGGCGGATGCTGGAGTTGCACAACACGTCAAGGATGTGTTGACGCGCCACAGCACCCGGACCGTTGGCGGCAGCTACGAACACGTTTCGCCGCTGCTGCTGCGCCGCGAGGCCGAGCGCGTGCTCGATCCGCTCCTCTTCATCGTCGAGCCGCAGGAGCCCGGCGCGGCGCGCGCCAACGCGTAGTCCGACCGTGATCATCGACGGAACCGGACCTTCGTCGTCGGCGTATTGGGCATCGTCTTCTTGCCCTCGACGTGCTGCATGCGCATGCGCCACTGCCGGCCTTCTTCATCTGCCTTCGCCCTTCGCGCCTGGATCCAGGCTGCGTAGTCCCCCTCGGTGACTCGCCAGCGCTTCTTCGACACCGGCAGGAGTGGCACGCCGTCGGCCTGGAGTTCGCGCACGAGTTCGATCGGTTGCACGCCGAGGTCGCTGGCAAGAAGCCGAACGTCGAGATGCTTCGGCATGACGTTGGCCACCGTGTTGGTGCTCACGACGCCTCCTGAACCGGAGCGGTCGGCGGTTCGATCCGGAGCACGCCGAGGCATTCGGCGACATCGAACCGGAGCTGCCGCTTGCCTACGCGATACGCCGGAAGGACATGGTCGCGCTGGAGCTTGTTCACATGGTTGGTCGTCGTGCCCAGGATGCTGGCAAGCACGGCAGCGTCGACCAACTGCTTGTCGTTCAAGTCGTTCATCGGGTCCTCGCGACCTGAACTACGACCAACTGCCGGCGCGCGGAACAACCTGTCGACTGGTCGGCCGAACCCGGCCGAACCCGGTCGGAGCGGCCGAAAACGGCAAGTGCCGGCCGTCAGCTTCGCACGCGCCGCTGCGGCGGAACGATCCGACGCTTGCGTTGACCGTGCAGCACCAGGAGACCACGAACCAGAGGGCGCAGTTCGCTCGGCGGGCTCTTTCTCTTCCCGACTTCGACCACACCCAGCAACGAATCGTTCTGGCGGACCCAACTGCGCATCGTTCGTTCCGGGCAAGACGGCAAGTCGAGGCCGGGAACAAGGTCCTTGACTCCCGCGACGGCTTCAGCGAACGAGACTCGCTTGTCCGCAGGCACGTCCTCGATGGTCAACAGCCTGGGCGATGGCTGTGGCAAGGCAGTCGCGAATGCAGGCAGCTTGGCTCCGCCCTCGATCAGCTCGTTCAGTTTCGAGGTGATCGCCAACAAGTCGTCGCGTCGCTGCTCGAACACGGGCAGCGCCGCATCGCGCCAGTCCTGCCAGTCGAACGGGTCCCGCCAGCGCGTGACGCGCCGCTCGACATCGGGGCAACAGCGGAGGCGATCGACGCGGCTTGGCATCAGCGCGTCAGCCAGCGCTCCGAGGCGCGCAGCGTGGTCGCCATCATCGAGCCACTCCGCGAGGTCGTCGAAGTCGGCGGGATGACGGGCACGGAGGGTCATCGGGGAATCGAAGAGCCCGTAGGCGCGGTCCTCCGAGCTCGTTGGCTCCGTGCTGTTGGCCGCCCAGATCAAGGCATCGAGGAAGTCCAGCCAGCTCTTCCGATCGTGGTCGCCTTGGGGCGCTACCTCGTCTTTCGTGTTCGCCATACCCGGGCACTCACCGGGCCAGAGTGAGGAACGCCGAGAGCGAGGGCCGGCCCGGTAGAGGAGCCCGTCCGGCGCGATGATCGGTCACGCCGTGCCCTCGGCACCGAAACCCTACGCGACTCGCCGAGGAGGTCCACCGGCACGCTGCAACTCGCCGCGAGCAACTGCCGGCTGGAATGCGAGTCGCAGCCGGGTCAGAATGTGGGCTGGTGCGTGCGCCGGTGGTCCGGCGCCGCGAGGTTGGACGTTCTACGGCGTGCGACGCCAGGAATCGGGATGGGATGGTCGAGCACTTCTTCGACGAGCAGCGGGAGCAGTCTGAGGTCAAGGCGGAGATTGTCGCCAAGTACTTCGATGCGTGGGCGCAGATCATCACTGGGGCGCAGAAGAGCCGCCCTGACCGCGAGCAGCGGATCGGCTACATCGACCTGTTCTCCGGTCCGGGTCGCTACAAGGACGGCTCGATCTCGACGCCCTTGAAGGTGCTGAAGAAGGCGATCGACAACGACGCGTATCGCGATCGCCTCCTGACCTCCTTCAACGATCGAGACCCGAGCAACGTCTCGAACCTGGTTGAGGAGATTCGCCGATTGCCGGGCATCGAGAAGCTGAAGCACCAGCCGCAGGTGGCGAACGAAGAGGTGGGCGACGAGGTCGCGGCGCAGTGGGAGAAGATGCGGAGCATCCCAGTTTTGGTCTTCATCGATCCCTGGGGCTACAAGGGCCTTTCGCAGAGGCTGATCCAAGCGTTCGTCAAGGACTGGGGCAGCGACTGCATCCTGTTCTTCAACTACACGCGCATCAACATGGGCCTGAACAACTTGCTGGTTCAGGAGCACATGGACGCATTGTTCGGTCCGGAGCGCGCGGCTCGCTTGCGTGCACAACTTGGAGCCATGGATGCCGGCGAGCGCGAGGCGGTGATCGTCGAAGAGCTGGCGCAGGCGCTGAAGGAGTATGGATCGACGAGGTTCGTGTTGCCCTTCTGCTTCAAGAACGCCGAGGGCAAGCGGACAACTCACCACCTGGTGTTCGTCTCAAAGCACTTCAAGGGCTACGAGGTCATGAAGGAGGTCATGGCCAAGGCCAGCTCGGAGGCTCCTCAGGGAGTGCCATCATTCTCGTTCTTCCCGAACCCACCCGCACGCCAGCAGTTGCTCTTTGAGTTGAGTCGCCCACTGGCGGATCTGGAGGGCATGCTGCTGCGCGACTTCGCAGGACGGAAACTGCGGATGATCGAGGTCTACCAAGAGCACTCCGTAGGTCGGCCGTTCATCAAGAAGAACTACAAGGACGTGCTGGCCAAGCTCGCAACCGCCGGAACGATCAAGACCGAGGGTCGGAAGAGGAACTTCGGCTTCGGTGACCAAGTTGTCGTAGAGTTCCCAGCCTGATCCATGGCTTCTGACTCCTCGATCGAGTGGACCAACGCGACTTGGAACCCGGTGACCGGGTGCACCAAGATCAGCCAGGGCTGCAAGAACTGCTACGCCGAGCGCATGGCGGTCCGGTTGCAGGCGATGGGCCAGCCGAACTACCGCAACGGCTTCCGGGTCACGTTGCAGGAGCACATGCTCGACCTGCCGTTGAGCTGGAAGAAGCCGAAGCTGGTCTTCGTGAACTCGATGAGCGACCTGTTCCACGTGAAGGTGCCCACCGACTACATCCAGCGCGTGTTCGCCGTGATGGAGCGCGCGTCGAACCACACCTTCCAGGTGCTCACGAAGCGCGCCGACCGCTTGCGCGAGATCGCCGGCGACCTGCCGTGGCCGGACAACGTGTGGATGGGCGTCAGCGTCGAGAACGAGGAAGTCGCGTGGCGCATCGACGAGCTGCGGCAGGTGCCGGCGGCGGTTCGCTTCCTGTCGCTGGAGCCGCTGATCGGGCCGCTGCCGTCGCTGAACCTCGACGGCATCCACTGGGCGATCGTCGGCGGCGAGTCGGGCCACGGTGCGCGGCCGATGGATCCGGAGTGGGTCCGAGAGATCCGCAACCAGTGCCGACGCGCACGTGTGCCCTTCTTCTTCAAGCAGTGGGGCGGCGTGAACAAGGCCAAGACGGGTCGCGAACTCGACGGCAGGACCTGGAACGAGATGCCCGCCGGCCGTGGCGGCGAACTCGTCGAGCAGGCGTAGTCCGTCGCGACAAGCTGAGGCGCCGCCGCCCCTTCTGCCGCCCGCGCCGGCCGCCGACCGTCGACAATTCGTAGCGGAAACGTATACGGTCGCGGCATCATTCCGCCGACGGGAACCACCCTGGCGGGCCGATGGCCGCTGGCTTGGGAGGTGCTCGCCTCCCTCGCGCATGTCCCCATCCGGCTTCACCCCAGAGCAGCAAGCCCGCCAGACGATCGACGCGAACCTGCGCGCCGCCGGCTGGCTGGTCCAGGACCGCGCCGAGGCCAACCTGCACGCCGGGCGCGGCGTCGCCGTCCGCGAGTTCAAGCTGGAGCACGGCCACGGCTTCGCCGACTACCTGCTGTTCGTCGACGGCCGCGCCGCAGGCGTGCTCGAAGCCAAGAAGGCCGGCGAGCCCCTGCGCGCCCACGAGCGGCAGGCCGAACGCTACTCCGAGGGCCTCCCGGCGACGCTGACCGCACCGGTGAAGCCACTGCCGTTCCTCTACCTGAGCAACGGCACCGAGACGCTGTTCGCCAACCTGCTCGACCCGGACACGCGCACGCGCGAGGTGTTCGCGCTGCACCAGCCCGAGACCCTGGCCGAGTGGCTCCAGGCCGACACGCTGCATCGCTGGGTGCAGGCGACCGGCGCCCACACGACCGCCGACGACCAGAAGCCGTCGACCCTGCGCGCCCGCCTGCGCGCGATGCCGGACCTGCACAAGGGCAGCCTCTACCCGAACCAGGTCCGGGCGATCACCAACCTCGAACGCTCGTTCCGCGACAACCGGCCGCGCGCGCTCGTGCAGATGGCGACCGGCTCCGGCAAGACGATCACCGCCGTCTCGGCGATCTACCGGCTCATCAAGTTCGGCGGTGCCCGGCGCGTGCTGTTCCTCGTCGACCGCACCAACCTCGGCGAGCAGGCGGAGAAGGAGTTCCAGGGCTTCCGTTCGCCCGACGACAACCGCAAGTTCACCGAGCTCTACAACGTCCAGCGCCTGACGACGCAGACCATTGGCGCCTCGACCAAGGTCGTCATCACGACGATCCAGCGCCTCTACTCGCTGCTGCGCGGCGAGCCCGAGTTCGACGCCGAGAACGAAGAAGGCTCGCCGTTCGCTGGCGCCGGAGCACCAGCCGACGCCCTGCCCGTCGCCTACAACCGCACCATCCCGCCCGAGTTCTTCGACGTCGTCTTCGTCGACGAGTGCCACCGCTCGATCTACTCGCTGTGGCGGCAGGTCCTGGAGTACTTCGACGCCTTCCTGGTCGGCCTGACCGCGACGCCGGCCGCGCACACCTACGGCTTCTTCAAGCAGAACCTCGTGATGGAGTATGGCCACGAGGAAGCGGTCGCCGACGGCGTCAACGTCGACTTCGAGGTCTACCGCATCCGCACGAAGATCTCGGAGCAGGGCGCCACGATCGAAGCCTCAGGCGAACCCGTCGTCGGCAAGCGCGACCGTCGCACGCGCAAGATCCGCTGGGAGTCGTCCGACGAGCCGGTCACCTACGCCGCCTCCGAACTCGACCGCGCCGTGGTCGCCCGCGACCAGCTTCGCACGGTCATTCGCGCGTTCCGCGACCGCCTGTTCACCGAGATCTTCCCGGGCCGCACCGAGGTGCCGAAGACCCTCGTCTTCTGCAAGGACGACAACCACGCCGAGGACGTCGTCGACGTGATGCGCGAGGAGTTCGCCAAGGGCAACGAGTTCTGCCAGAAGATCACCTACAAGGTCCGCGACAAGAAGCCGGCGGACCTGATCCAGGAATTCCGCAACAGCTACTGGCCGCGCATCGCGGTGACCGTCGACCTCGTCGCGACCGGCACCGACATCAAGCCGGTCGAGGTCGTGGTGTTCCTGCGCACGGTGAAGAGCCGCGTGCTGTTCGAGCAGATGAAGGGGCGCGGAGTGCGCATCATCGACCCCAACGACCTGCGCGCGGTCACGCCGGACGCGAAGGCGAAGACGCACTTCGTCATCGTCGACTGCGTCGGCGTCACCGAGCAGGAGGACCTCGCCGACACGCAGCCGCTCGAACGCTGCAAGAACGTGCCGTTGCAGACGCTGCTGGAGCAGGTCGCGTTCGGCAGCACGGACGCGGCGGTGATGTCGTCGCTGGCGAGTCGGCTGGCGCGGCTCCAACGGCAGTGCGACGAGGACCATCGCGACCGGCTGCTGGAGAAGTCCGGCGGTGTGCCGCTGTCAGCGATCAGCCACGGGATCGTGCAGGCGCTCGATCCGGACACGCAGGAAGCGGAGGCGCGGCGGCGGCACGGGCTGGCGGCGGAGGTGGCGCCGACGGACGCGCAGCTCGCCGAGGCGCGCGACGCGCTGCTGCGCGAGGCTGTCGAGCCGATCGCCAAGAAGCCCGAGTTCCGGCGGGCGCTGGCGGATGCACGGCGCGAGTTCGAACAGGTCATCGACGAGGTCAGCAAGGACGAGCTGCTCGGCGCTGGCATGTCGGCCGACGCCAAGGCGAAGGCCAAGGCACTGGTGCGGTCGTTCGAGCAGTTCCTCGCCGAGAAGAAGGACGAGATCGCTGCGTTGCAGGCCTTCTACTCGGTGCCGCACCAGCGGCGGCTGCGCTACGACGACATCAAGGCGCTGGCGGATGCGATCAAGGCGCCGCCGCTGTCGTGCACGACGGAGCGGTTGTGGCACGCCTACGAGGTGCTGGAGCAGAGCCGGGTGCGTGGCGCGTCCGGTCAGCGGCTGCTGACTGACCTCGTGTCGCTGGTGCGGTTCGCGCTGCACAAGGAGAACGAGCTGGTGCCGTTCGCCGAAGGGGTGAAGGCGCGGTTCGCCGCGTGGCTGGGTGCGCAGGGTTCGCGGTTCACGGGCGAGCAGTTGAAGTGGCTGGAGATGATCCGCGAGCAGGTGGCGACGAGTGTCGAGATCACGATGGACGACTTCGACGAGGTGCCGTTCGTGCAGGAAGGTGGGCTAGGGCGGGCGCAGCAGGTGTTCGGCGGGAAGCTGGCGGACGTGCTGCGTGAGGTCAACGAGGTGCTCGCGGCATGAGTCACCTTCCGAGCGGCTGGAAGCTGCTTCCCCTTGCTGAAGTTGCTGAGGTCTGCCTCGGGAAGATGCTCGACAAGAAGCGGACTTCCGGCGTGCCCATGCCTTACCTGCGCAACATCAACGTGCGATGGGGGCACATCGACCGGTCAGACCTTTTGACCATGCCGTTCCAGGCGCACGAGCTTGAACGGTTCGGCCTGCGCCACGGAGACGTACTTGTTTGCGAAGGCGGCGAGCCAGGGCGGGCGGCTGTGTGGACTGGCGATGCCAAGGACCTCAAGTTCCAGAAAGCCCTGCATCGAGTCCGGCTCAACGGTGAAGTTGATCCACGTTGGCTTGTGCAACAGTTGTTCCTCGATGCGCACCGCGGCGCTCTCTCGGAGCATCTGACCGGCACGACGATCCGCCACTTCACCGGCGAGTCGATCAAGGCCTACCAGGTTGTCGTTCCCCCTCTCGATACCCAGCGCGCCATCGTCGCCGCGATCGAAGCCCACTTCTCCCGCCTCGACGCCGCGACCGCGACGCTGGAGCGCGTGCAGCGCAACCTCGAACGCTACCGCGCCTCAGTGCTCAAGGCCGCCGTCGAAGGCCGCCTCGTCCCGACCGAAGCCGAACTCGCGAAGAAGGAAGGCCGCAGCTACGAACCCGCCTCCGTCCTGCTAAGGCGCGTTCTCGCCGAACGCCGCCGCCGCTGGGAAGAAGCCGAACTCGCCAAGCTGAAGGCCAAGGGCAAGCCTCCAACCGACGACCGCTGGAAGTCGCGCTACGAGGAACCTGCCGCGCCGGACACCGACGGCCTGCCCGAGTTGCCCGAGGGATGGTGCTGGGCCAGCGTCGATCAACTCGCAACGGAGGTCTGCTACGGCACGTCGGCCAAGACAGGGGACGACGATGCTGGCGTTCCCGTCATCCGCATGGGGAACATCGTCAACGGCGCTCTCGACTTGTCCGAACTGAAGTTCCTGCCTTCGAACCACGACGAGTTCCCCAGCCTGCTCTTGGAGCCGGGCGACCTTCTGTTCAACCGGACCAACAGCGCCGAACTCGTTGGCAAGACGGCCGTCTACTCCGGCATCCCTTCGCCATGCTCGTTCGCGTCCTACCTGATCCGCGTGCGCGTCGCCGGTGGGTGCCGTGCTGAGTTCTTGTCGGCCTTCATCAACTCCGCCGCCGGCCGTCGCTGGATTGCCTCGGTCGTGACGCAGCAAGTCGGTCAGGCAAACGTGAACGGCTCGAAGCTGCGCGCTTGCGTGTTGCCTCTGCCACCGACCTCGGAACAGGTCCGGATCGTCGATGCCGTGGACGCTGCTGCAACGGTGACTCGGCACCTTGCCGGAGACGTGGCGGCGGTCCGTGTGCGGGTCGCTCGTCTGCGCCAGTCGATTCTCAAGTGGGCCTTCGAAGGGCGCCTTGTCGAATCGAGTGCGAGCATGCAGGTTCAACGCGCCGCGGGCTCCGCATGACCGCGAACTGGAAGACCGACGGCGCCGACAGCCTGTTCCTCGCCTACGAACCGTGGACGCCGAACTCGTCGCCGTTCCTGGAGCACGCGAAGGAACTCGGCATCGCGTTGCCTGGCGGTTTGACGCTGGAAACTCTCGCCGTGCGCGGATGGCTTTGTCCTCGACTGCGAATCGCGCTCCCGCCCGCCGCGATTCGTGCGTGCTGGAACGCCCAGTGCGATCCGACTGGCTCGCCGGATCACGAGCCCTCGCACGCATGGGCCCATCAGTTGCTTGCCCAGTGTCGCAAGCGTGCGATCGAGCTGCTGCCTGGGGATGAGCCATGGAAGCACTGGCTTGAGTCTGAGCAGCCCGGACTTGGTCGATCGGCCCGCGCCCATGTCGTCGACCCAGGAAACGGCACAGCGGAGCCCCAGCCGATGCTGCACCCGCGCCAGGAGAAGCACGTCCTGCCAGTCGTCGACTTCTACGCGGACTGGCAGGCGTACCACCTAGCGGAGCTTCTAGACCGTGCTGAGCTGCGCGAGTTCGTCGTCACCAGCGAAGGTGATGCCTGCGTGCAAGCGTGTCGCAGGCAGGCCGAGGACTTCGATAGTCGCGCACAGCACGTCTTCGAACGCTGGAAGCACGTCGCCCCAGCGTTCGAGCGGCTCGCACGATTTCGAATGATCTGGGCAGCGCACGCTCGGAACATCGATGCGTTCGACCAGTTGATGGAGCGCGACTCGCAGGCGTGGGCGACTGCTGCCGGATTCGACGCGGCGACCATCCATGGTGATGTGCGCGACGTGCTGCTAGAGATCTGGGCCGACTGGAAGGATCGCCCGCCACTCGGAAGCAACCAGTTGCGGCGTGGGCTTCAGCGGGACATTGGCCTGGCCACCTACTTGCTGAAGAACCTCACGGGCCAACCGCCCGACCCGTTCCACTCGGACTGGTTCTGGTTCGACACCGAGTCGCCGGGCCATCGCCCAGCACGGCTCATCGACGCCTTGCCGAACGAGGAGTGGCGCGCACTGGTAGCGTTCACGGACAACGCCAGCCACCGCACCACGACCGCCCCTGCTCCATTCACGCGATCGGCTGAGGGACTTTGGCAGTTGCTGCGCTCGAACTGGGATACCTGCGCTCCGCTGCGTCGGTTCTGTCTCGCTTGGACGCGGTTGATGCGCGATCGGCTACACGACTCGCTTCGCCACGCTGACGCCACGATCGCCGCCAACGAACGCATCGAGCAGTTCAACTTGGTCGGCCTGCACACCGAGCGCGTGGTTCGCCACGTTGCGGCCATCGTGACACCGTCGACTGGCAAGCAAGCACGATCCAACGCAGTCATGCGCGACGCGATCAAGCGGAGCCTCGCGATCGCCGCGCCATCAGTGTCCATCACCGACAAGCAGCTCATGGACTGGATCGAGCAGCACTCGTCGCTGCACGCAATGCCGGACCTGACACACAGCCTCTGCCCACCGTCAACCTTCGCGACCGGCGATGTTGTCGCGGACCAACTCATCGCCGCCCACGTCCACGCACTGGTCGCCCGCAACTACGCCGCGCACCACGACTACTTCGACGACAAGATGATCGGAACCTCAGCAGCGCCGCTGCTTGCGGGCTGCTTGCTCGTCGTTGTTGCGGCGCTGCACTCAGTGCGACAGAACCAGAACGCCTCCCAGCCATGACCGAAGCCAGCAACCGCCTCGTCCAGAAGCTCTGGAGCTACTGCCAAGTCCTTCGCGACGACGGCCTCAGCTACCAGGACTACCTGGAGCAGTTGACGTTCCTGCTGTTCCTGAAGATGGCCGACGAGCGCGAGAAGCTCACCGGCGAGAAGCAGGCGATCCCGAAGGGCTACCGCTGGGCCGACCTCGCCAGCACCCAGATGGAAGGCAGCAAGCTGGAGCAGCACTACCGCGAGACGCTGCGCGTACTCGGCCTTGAAGGCGGCATGCTGGGCCTGATATTCCGCAAGGCGCAGAACAAGATCCAAGACCCGGCGAAGCTGCGGCAGCTCATCGTCGAGCTGATCGGCAAGGAGGAGTGGCTCAGCCTCACGTCGGACGTGAAGGGCGACGCCTACGAGGGCCTGCTCGAACGCAACGCGCAGGACGTCAAGGGCGGCGCCGGACAGTACTTCACGCCGCGCCCGTTGATCGACGCCATGGTCGAGTGCGTTGTGCCGAAGCCCGGCGAGATCGTGGCCGATCCTGCCTGTGGCACCGGCGGCTTCCTGCTCGCCGCGCACAACTACCTCGCGCGCAGCTACAAGCTCGACCGCGACCAAAAGAAGCACCTTCGCTACAAGGCGCTGCGCGGCGTCGAACTCGTCGATGGCGTCTCCCGCCTGTGCGCGATGAACCTCTTGCTGCACGGCGTCGGGCCGACGGACGACGAGCACGAGCCACCGCTTGTCACCGAGGACGCGCTTCGCAACGAGCCGAAGGACCACGCCGACGTGGTGCTGACCAACCCGCCGTTCGGCAAGAAGTCGAGCATCACCGTCGTCAACGAGGAGGGCGACACCGACAAGGAGTCGCTGACCTACAACCGGCCGGACTTCTGGACGACGACCTCGAACAAGCAGCTCAACTTCGTCCAGCACGTGAAGTCGCTGCTGAAGATCCAGGGCCGCGCCGCCGTCGTCGTGCCTGACAACGTGCTGTTCGAGGGCGGCGCTGGCGAAGTCGTCCGGCGCAAGCTGCTGCATGAGTGCGACGTGCACACCCTGCTGCGCCTGCCGACCGGAATCTTCTACGCGCAAGGCGTGAAGGCGAACGTGCTGTTCTTCGACCGCAAGCCGGGCAGCGAGAAGCCGTGGACCAAGACCGTCTGGGTCTACGACCTGCGCACCAACGTGCACTTCACCCTGAAGACGAAGCGTATGACCCGCGCCGACCTCGACGAGTTCGTCGCCTGCTACCAGCCGGAGAACCGGCAGAAGCGCAAGGCGACGTGGTCGGAGAAGGCGCCGGAAGGGCGCTGGCGACCCTACACACTCGACGAGATCCTGGCCCGCGACAAGGTCAGCCTCGACCTGTTCTGGCTGCGCGACGAGAGCCTGGAAGACTCGGCGAACCTTCCGGACCCGCACATCCTTGCCGAGGAGATCGCCGACGACCTGCGGTCGGCGCTGGAGCAGATCGAGAGCGTGCTCGGCGACCTCTCTGCCAAGGGGGGCAAGTGACAGTCGCGCCACGGGTGTTCATCAGCCACTCCAGCGAGGACAAGGACCGATTCGCGCGGGCGCTCGCAACGAAGCTGCGCGCGAAGGGGGTCGACGCGTGGCTTGACGAATGGGAGATCCTCCCAGGAGACAGCTTGGTGCAGAAACTGTTCGCCGATGGCTTGCAGCCGGCAACGGCGGTCATCGCCGTCCTTTCGAAAGCGAGCATTCGCAGCCGGTGGGTGCGCGAAGAGATCGACTACGCATTCGTCAAGCGGGTGAACGAAGGCAGCCGACTGATCCCAGTGCTGATCGACGACGTCGAGGTACCGCCTCAGTTGCAGTCGACCCTGTGGCACCGGGTGAAGGACCTGTCGAACATCGACTCAGACGTCTCGCAGTTGATCGACGCCATCGTAAGCCGGAAGTCTGCACCTCCACTTGGTGCGTTGCCTCCTTACCTCGCTGCCGGAGGTCGCCCGGCCCGCGTGCAGCCATCGGACTGGTTCATCCTCGAACTGAGCGCCAAGAAGCGAATGCAGGATCGAACTGGGTTGGTCAACCGCCAGGAGTTGCTGGAAGCAGCTCAGGCTGCCGGCCTCTCTGGTGATGATGCTCTCGATTCCGTTGAGGTGCTAGACAGGCGAGGGCTGGTCAAGAACCGTGGGGCGCTTGGCCAACGATGCGTCGCCTACTCGGTAACCACGGCAGGATTCGGCGAGTGGCTTCAGGGAACAAGCCAGGGCCTCGACTCGGTGCTCGACTCCGTGTGCGTGGCGCTCGTCAACACGCAGCAGCGTTGGGCGCACGAGGTCGCCGCCGCGCTTGGTCAGCCGGAGGCGGTCGTCGACTACGTGTTCGAGGTGCTCGAACTGCAGGGGCTGGTGAGCCTCAGGAAGTCCCTCGGGACCCGTTCTGCATGCGTTGCCGGCGTGACGGCTGAGTTGCGCAGGAGGCTCCGATAGGAGCGGTTCCGTCTCCCAACACCCTTGACCCACGGATGGGGCTTGACGGTCTTATGGTGTCCGTATACTGTCCGGACACGCCGTAGTAACGACGGTGCATACGCAACAGATACGGAGTCGACGATGGTTCCAAAAAGTGAGCGGTTCGAGATGCGGGTCGATGGAGCGACCCTTGAGCAGTTGGACAAGTGGCGATCCAGCCAGCCCGGAGTGCCGTCCCGTTCGGAAGCGGCGAGGCGGCTGCTTGAGATTGGCCTCGCTGCATCGGACTCGGAAGTGGTTCGGTTCAGCCCGGGCGAGAAGTACGCCCTTCTGATGCTTCGCGACATCAGTCGCCACCTGAAGGTGAAGGGCGATTTGGACCCGGACTTGGTCGCCGAGGCGATCTTCGGAGGGCACTACTGGGCCCTGCCGTGGCAGCACACCGGCATCCACCACGGTGAGGTCCACGACGAGGAGCAAGCTCGCTTCGTGTCGAGCGTCATGCAAATGTGGACGCAGATCGAGCAGAGCGTCCGAGCGTTGTCGAAGGACGAAAAAGCGCGGTTGGCCAAGGTCATTCCGAACTTCGCCGAAGCGAGCAAGTTCAAGGGCTTCGATGGCAACACCGAGTCCGAGTTCAGCATCGCTCGGTTTCTCATCAAGAACATGGATCGCTTCCAGTCCTTCAAGGACCGCGACCTCAACTCCCACTGGCCGATGGTCGCAACCTACAGGCGGATGCTCGAAGTCTTCGGGCCCATGCAGGAGGCTGCATCGAGAACCGACGGCAGGTTGACTGGTGCGCAGATCGAAGCGCTGCTGGCCGACAGCAACCTGCGATTGTAGGGGCTCTGTCGCTGTTGTTGGCCTTGGTGCGTAGCTGCATCGGGCGTTAGGACCGGCAGAGAGCGAGTGGGTCGAAAAACGGTCCGCCGCTGCGGACGAACGCGGCGACGGACCGACCTCTCCGGGTGCGACAAGCACCCGGCGTTCTTCTGACGGATGCGATCCTACCGACGCAGCGAGATCGCGCCGCCGCCGACGTACCCGAACTCGCGCACCGAGTTCGTGAGCCGAAGCAGCAACCGCTCCTGTGCTTCGCGATCGCTGGCCATGCGCTCGACGTCGGCCGCGTTCAACTCGATGTCGATCCCGTTCGAGGTGCTCGGGCGCAGCCCGGCATCGCGGAGGGCTTCGAGCACGTTCCGCGTCAGTGGCAGGCGGTTGAGCGGCAGGCCGAGCCGTTCGCCGGCAGCGGTCAGCGACAGCTTCGCCGACGAAGGGGCTGCCCTCGCCGTCGGTGCTGCGAGCTTCGCCGTCGTGACCGCCTGCACGTCGGAAGCAGGAGCGGTTGCCGGCCGCGTTGCCGCGCGGACCTCGGCGGGTGCTGCGGCAGGAGGTGGCGGTTGCCGCCTCTGCTGGGCGACCGCGCCATGCACGACGGCGGCGACGGTCAGCGGCACGGCCGGCGGCCGGTCGGGCTCGGCCAGGGCACGCCGGGCGGCGCGCTCCTGCGGCTTCGCCAGCGCAGCCAAGTAGGCTGCGACCGCAGACGCGGAACCGCCGAAGTCGCGGCGCGCCGTGTCGTCAGCGGCGAGCACCGCCGCCGCCAGTTCGAGGCCGGCGGGCGAGCAGCAGCGCACGATCGTCCTCGCGTCGCCGTTGCGGACCAGCCGTTCCAGGTCGTCGAGAATGGCCGTCACGGTTGCACCGCCTCAACTGCCTCGACGTCGTCGATGTCGTCCACGCCGTTGTCGCTATCGCCGGCGAGAGGCGCGCCAGCGCGCAGAGCATCCAGGCGTCGGGTCAGCCGGTCACGCCGTTCTTCCAGCAGCTTCAATCTCCCGCGCACCCGCGCCGCCTGATGCGCCGACACGGGATTGATGTCGGTCTCCGGCAGCGCCTTGACGGCGGTCGCGGCCTCGCGCAAGGTGTCAGCCAGCGCGCGGAGTTCGCCTTCCGCGCGCTCGATCTGCCGCTGCCGCTCGCGGCGATCGGATTCCCCCAGGAAGTCCGGGTGACCGCCCGCTTCCAGTCGTTGGCGCAGGCTGGCGTGGTGGGCCTCGGCACCGTCGGTTTGCGCGAGCGCGGCCCGGGCAGCATCGACGCGGTTCACCTGCTGCCGACGGAGTTCCTGCGCCTGGGCTTCGAGTTCGGCGGCACGTCGATCGATCGCAACGCCGTCGTGCAGGATCGCCTTCAACGTGGCGCGGTCCGCTTCACGACGCTGGACCAAGATCTCGACCTTGCGCAGGTTGGTCAGCGCTTCGACGTCGGCCTGCACCTCGTCGAGGTCCTTGCCGAGCGTGGCCACGGCTGGGTCGAGCGACTCGACGATCGCTTCGGCAGCGCGCTCCGAGAGCCGGCCCTCTGCCAGCCGTCCGATGCCCTGCCAATAGGTCGCAGCGACGCTCTGGCGGCGCGCGGTGAACTTGGCCTTCAGCCGTTCGATGATGTTCATGTTCTTCAACTCCTCGGTCATGTGGTGGTGGGTTGCTGGCGTGGTTGCTGGTTCGACCTGACGGGCCCGAGCGGACCCTCGTGGATCAGGTCGGTGGTCGGGTGTGCGGCCTGCGTCTCGAAGTCGATGCCACGGCGGGCAGGTTCTGGGTTCCGTCCGATTCCGAAAACGGGCGCGGCGAAATGGAAAAGGCTCGTAGTCCGCACCCCTCGAACCTGTTCCGCGACTTGCCAAGGACCCCAGTTTCGATTCGTGGCTGGCCGCCCAACGTGCCTCGCTGGCCGTGCGAGCGGCGATCACGGTCGCCGACGTGCAGGTCACCACGGAATGATCGCCGACCCCACGCAGGTATCGGGAGCCGTCGTCGCGACGGTGCTCGACCATGCCGATGTAGGCGGAGGACATCATCCGGTGGCCCTCTCGGTCGGTTCGACCAGGGTGATGCCGCACAACATGGCGTCGATCGCGCGACCGATCGGGCTCGGCTCGTCCACCGACGTCATGCGACGTCGCGACACTTCGACGCTGTTGGACATCGCCACGGGCAGCGCGGTCGGTCGAACCCCTTGAGTCGGCGTCGAGCCCTTGTCCGACGCCTTGCGCTGGAACCTCCCGAGGATCTCGTTGATAGGCTTGTCGCGGTTCGCCTTTGACAACGCATCCGTCGGACGGCCCGCAAGGAGTCGCGGCAGCCGGGACGCCAGGACGGCACCGATGTTCGTCGCCCGGTTCCTGCCGCCAGCGCCGACGACGTCCGCGATGACGCCGAGCAGCAGGATGGGCGCGTCGGTGCGCCACCGCTGGACCAGCAGCTTCGGCCAGCCCTCGGTCCGGCGGCGGCTCGCGTCGAAGCACCCGGCGAGGTGCAGCAGTTCCCGGGTCGCCTGCTCCGGGCGGCGCTCGGCCAACTTCGCGAACCGATCGATGGTCGCCGGGTTCGCCAGGAAGTCCTCGGTGCGGCGACGGACCTCGGCGGCCTTCGGGTCGGAGCCCGCAGTCTTCCTGTGGCGGGTGGGGCCGGTGTGGCGTCGATCTACACCACCATCCTGTTCCAGGCGCGCAGCGGGACCATCCAGAGCCGGGCCGGTCGCGGCCCTGATGGGGAGTGGAACCGAAGGTTCCTGATGGTGAGAGGCAACGAGGGATCCACGTTCGCTGGCAACGCAGGATCCACCTGCCGCGCGGCGACCACGACCTCGTTCGGCCATGGCTGCCAGCGCCACCGCCCGCGTCTCCGACATCGGCGAACCCCTGGCACCCTTGCGGTCGGCGGAGAGCTTGGCGCGGCGGAGGCTTGCCCGGCCACGGCGCAGTTCCTCGACCTCGACGAATTCCATCTTCGCCAACACCGCCCGCGCGCGGCGCACCGTGGGCAGGCTGACATTGGCAAGGGCGGCGCGTTCATGGTCGGCGCGGACGAACCGGCCCGCGTCGCGGAACCCGGTGGCGTCGCTGTAGACCATGGCCGCCGCGTGCAGGACGGCCGGCGACAGGCCAGATCGCAACAGCCGGCGCGGCACCGGGTCGAACCCGAACCTCAGGTTGCGGCCTGCGAAGTCCGCTTCGGCGGCGGCGCGCCACCGGGAGAAGCCGATCTGGCTGATGACGAGGAACCCGGCGACCTGCTGCAGGATGCCGTCCTCGATCAGGCTGTCCCGCCAACCACGAGCGGCCTTCCGTTGGACACCGAGCGCCTGGGCGGTCGCGGTGATGTTGTCAGGATGTCCGCCGTCACGATCGAGGACCAACGCCAGCACCAGCAGGCGACCCGAGGCTTCGAACGACGGTCGGCGCGGCAGGCAGATGTGGCGGCGACCCGGCTGCGGCAGGGTCGCCGAGTTGCCGGCCAGCGCGATCGCAGCGGCGCCGGCCGCGCCTACCGGACCATCAGCGGGATCCTCGCGGCCTGTGGCCGAACCGAGCAAACCACCGCCGGCAGCCGCGCCGTGGGCAGGGGAGTGCGGGGGCGGAGTGCTTGGGCTAGGCTTGCCCACGGGCCACCTCCCCCACGAACTGGGCGTTGGTGATGCCCTCGGCCCGTGCGCCCTCCTGCTTGCCGGCGAGGGGTGCACGGGCCGCGTCCTTTCCGATGGCTGCGCCGAGGATCGTCGGCCGTCGGTTGTCTACCCGGGAATCGAGGCACCAAGGCGACGCACCGGCGATCGTTCCCGAGCGGCCCCAAGGAAGTCGCCACCACTTTCCGCCACCAAACTGGTGGCGAACGGGTCGAAAACAGCGATCTCGGGTGGAGTGGCCCGGAAAGACAGAACCCCTCAGAACTGCCGGTTCGCGGCCTTCCTGAGGGGTTTTGTGTGGCGAGGGCGACGGGGGTCGAACCCGCAACCACCGGATCGACAGTCCGGTACTCTAACCAATTGAGCTACGCCCCCACGCGAGGGGCCGAGAATGCTAGCCAGCCTCGCCGACTTTGCAAGCGCGTCCTTCCCCGCGCAGCCCGGCGAAGTAAAAAACCCGGCCGCTGGGCTCATCCCAGCGGCCGGGCGCCACTCTTCGCTCTCTCGTACGTGCGCCGCCTGCCCCTTGCGGGGCCACGCCGGTCGTCTCGCACAGCCGGCGCTGTCGGCGACGCACGCCTTGCTACGGTTCCTAGGCCACGCCGTTCCCCGACCCAAATGCCGTCCACTCCCGCGACCGCCTTGCAGCTCGGCTTCGCCGCCGCGTCGTCGACGCCGAGTCCGCCGTTGTCGGTCGACGGGATGTTGCCGCTCGGGCCAAACCTGTCCCACTGGCCGGGAAACCGGACACCGGCGATCTGGCGCCAGGATCTCAGCACCGGCATCGCCCTGGCGTTCTCCCGCGCCGACGCCGCAGCCCAGACCGCCTTCCTGGCCGGCGCAACCGTGGTGCTGAACGACCATTACGATACGGACGGATTCGGTTCACTGCTCGCCGTGCTGCGCCCGGAAATCGCCTGCGGACAGGAAGAGTTGCTGCTCGCCGCCGCCGCCACCGGCGACTTCGGTTGCTGGCACACCTGGCGCGGATTTGCGATCGACCGGACCGTCGTCGGGCTGGCCGACGAACGGTCGCCGGTTCGCCGCGAATTCGCCGGGCTCGATGGCGATGCGCTGAGCCTGAAGCGCTACCGGTGGTTGCTGGACCACGCCACCGATGTGCTGGCGACCCCGGAGGTGCTGGCGCCGATCTGGAGCGAAGAGCTGCGCCGCGTCCAGGACGAACTGGCGGCTGGACGCCTGGGCGCCGTGCAGCGCCGCCGGCATGACGAACTCGACTTCGCCGTCGTCACCGCCGCAAGGACCACGCATCGACTGGTGCTGAACACGCTGAGTGGCGCGTTCCGGGTGCTGCACGTCGCACCGACGCGCGACGGCTGCTGCTACCGCTACCACGATCGCACCGAAAGCTGGTTCGAACTGGTGACGGTCCACGCGCTGCCGCGCCGCGATCTGCGGCCGGTCGCCGAGCGGCTGCGCACGCTCGAGCCCGACCGCGACGGCGCCCGTTGGTGCGCCGATCCGCCGACCGAGCCGATTCCCGAACTGTACTTCGGCGTGCCGAGTGCCCAGGAGTACGGCCAGATCACGCGGCAACTGCACGCCAGCAGGCTTCGGCAGGAACAGGTCGAACACGAACTGCTCGCCGCGTTCACCGGAGCCCGCGGGTGAACCGCTGGTCGTCACCGACCGCGCGCGCGGCGCTGGCGTTGCTGCTCGTGTTGCTGCTCGGCTGCGTCTGCAACGGCCAGGGCGCGTTCTTCCGCGCCTCCCTGCACCTCGATCTGCTCGGTTCGATCAGCGTGGTCGG
Source organism: Planctomycetota bacterium (assembly GCA_016713175.1). Lineage (GTDB taxonomy): Bacteria > Planctomycetota > UBA1135 > UBA1135 > UBA2386 > JADJPQ01. The sequence goes on along the minus strand of JADJPQ010000001.1, from coordinate 209,515 downwards.
CCTGTGCGCCCTCGGTCAATGCGTGGTGATCCTGACCGGCGGCATCGATCTGTCCGTCGGCGCGGTGCTGGCGCTGACCGGCATGACGTTCGCCGGCCTGACGACCGTCGGCGATGTCGGCTGGCCGCTTGCGGTCGCGGCGAGCCTGTTGCTCGGCATCGGCCTCGGCCTGCTGAACGGCTGGCTGGTGGCGCGCCAGGGGATCCAGCCGTTCCTGGTCACACTGGCGGCGATGGTGATCGCGCGCGGGCTCGCGCGCTTCGTGCCGGCGATGGCCGGCAAGCCGCCGAACTCGAAGTTCCAACCGACGGACAGTCTCGGACCGCCGTTCTGGCAATGGCTGGCCGGCCGCGCGTTCGACACGGTGCCAGTGGCGGGACTGTTGTTTGCCGCAGTCGCCGTCGTGCTCGTCGTCTGGCTGCGACGATCGGTGTTCGGCCGGCACCTGTTCGCCGTCGGCGGCAACCGCGAAGCGGCGCGACTGTCCGGTGTGCCGGTGCAGCGCGTGACGATCCTCGCCTACGCGGCGTGCAGCGGCCTGGCCGCGCTGGCCGGCGTCTGCCAGGTCGCGCGCGACGTCCATGGCAATCCCGGAGCCGGCGAACTGCTCGAACTGCAATCGATCGCGGCGGTCGTCGTCGGCGGCACGAGCCTGCTCGGCGGTCGCGGCGGCCCCGGTCTCGCGGTGCTCGGGGTGCTGACCATCGAATACGTCGGCAAGATCCTGTCGATCTCCGGCGTCGAGCAGCACTGGCGCCTGATCATCACCGGCGCGATCATCCTGGCGGCCGTGTTGCTCCAGGATCGTCGCCGATGAATCAATTCACCACCGTGTCATGTTGCCTGCTGCTGCTGGCTGCTGCGTGCGGCGACCACGGCCCTGCCGCGGTGCTCGCCAGCGGCGATGGCAAGTGGAGGGTCGTGCACGTGGCGGAAGCGCAGTGGAAGGGTGATCGCGGTCGCGCCGAGATGGAAGCCGCGCTCGAACGCCTGGCGCAGATCGACCTGGTGTATGCGCACAACGATCCGATGGCGTTCGGTGCCGCCACGGCGGCGCGACAAAAAGGCCGCACCGGCATCCGGTTCGTCGGCATCGATGCGTTGCCCGACGAAGGCCGCAAGTATGTCGCCGACGGCGCCCTGGACGCGACCATCGAGTACCCGACGCTGGCGGCCGAAGCGATCGATCTGGCGCTGCTGGCGGCGAACGGCATCGAATTGGCGCGGCAGTACACCTTCGGCACGAGGGTGTGGACCCGAACCAACCTGGCCGCCGGCGGCACGCCGATCGCGTCGCCGGCGACGACGATGCTGGTCGCGCTGCGGCGCGAACACGCGGCGATCCTGACCACCGAACCGAAGACCGACCAGATCTTCAAGATCGGCATGGCGCAATGCACCGACGACGAGCCGTGGCGGGCGGCGATGCGCACCGACATGCAGGCGTGGGCCAGACGCTATCCGCAGGTCGAGTTCCACTATCGCGCCGCCGACGACGACACCGAGAAGCAGCGCGGTTGCGTCCGCGATTTCGTCGCGCAGGGCTGCCACGCGATCATCGTGTCGCCGAAGGAGTCGCTGGCGCTGGCCGCGGCCTGCAAGGAAGCTCTGGCCGCCGGCATCCGGGTCATCGTGCTCGACCGCGAACTCGGCAGCGACGACTACACGACGTTCCTCGGCAGCGACAACGTCGCGATCGGCCGCGAAGCCGGCATGGTCATCCGCGAACTGCTGCCCGCTGGCGGCACGATCGTCGAGTTGCAGGGGTTGATGACGTCGAGCCCGGCACAGCAGCGGCATCAGGGCTTCGTCGAGGCGCTCGGCCTGGCGGCGCCGAAGTAGCGTTGAGCGCGCGACGTCGGTCGCGCTTGCGTTGGCCAGGCCCCGCTCGCGCCTATTGGAAGGCGATGCCGTTGACGACGCCGGACAGCACGTTCGACGTGGCGATGCCGAACGCGTTGTGCGACGGCGACAGCGACGCCGATTGCCAGTGCAGCGGCGTGCCGATGAACACCGGATTGCCCGGAATGAAGAGCCACGACCGCGCCGTCCCGGCCGGATTGGCGAAATCGATCGACGTCAGGTCCGTGGACACACCGACGAAGCAGCCGGGCGCGCCGAGCGGCCCGAGGTCGAACGGCGGCGGCGTGGCCAGGCCGGTGATGTGGACGACCAGCGACGCGGGCGGCAGATTCGACAGGTCCAGCGAGAACGTCGTGCCGATGCGCGGACGCACGCGAGTGCCCGTGCCGGTGGCGTTGGTGGACCGCGCCAGCAGCGTCGGAACGCCCGCCGAGCCCATGCAGCCGACCGGGGTGCCGACACCCGGACCGATCTGCGCTTCCGCCGGAGCTGGTTCGCCGCAGCCGATGCGCAAGCTGTACCAACCGAAATCGGCGGCGGCAAAGCCCTTGATCAGCGCGTAGTACTGGCCGGCCGGCGCATTGGGAATCGTCAGTGCACTGTAGAGCGATTCGCCCTCGTCGTCGGCGGTGCCGAGCAGCACCGAGTTGACGTCGTAGACCTCGACGATGGTGTCCTCGAGCGCGATCGCCGACGGCGGCATGCCCGGGCCGCCCGGACCACTGGTCACCACCAGGTTGCCACCAGGATGCACGATCGAGTACCAGTCGTCGTCACCCGCGGTGATCTCGCCGTGGTGTTCGAAACCGCAGGTGCCCGGCGTTGCCGCCGCCGAACCACTGTTCGGCTCGACGCCTTCGACCACCACGGCCGACGTGCACATCACGTCCATCGTGTACGGCCCGGCGGTCGTCGCGGCGAAGCCGCGCACCACCAGGTAGTAGATCCCCGGCGTCGTGATGTAGCAGCCGGCGTACGACGAGGTGCCCTGGCCGGCGTCGTCGTCCTCGGCCAGCAACATGTCCATCGAGTCACGGAACTCGAGCCAGGTGTCGGTGCGGGCGATCGAGCCCGGTCCAACGCTGGTGTAGGCCTTCACCAGCGTCGGCGCAGTGACGGCCATCTGGTAATAGTCGAAATCGCCGGCGGTCAAGTTGCCGTCGATGCGGCTGCCGCACGTGATGAACGTCGGGACACCGGTCAGATCGTTGGGCTCTGGGCCCTCGTCGATCACACCCTGCGCGAGCAGGCTGCCGGCGAGAAGAGAGCAGGAGAACACGATGGAACGCATGTTTCTGAGGGTTCGAGTTGCGCCCGCCACATGCGGGCAGTGGAAGGGATCCGGCAAGTGTAGCCGGTTGAGTCGGTCCCGCGCCGGCCGGATTGGCGTCGCGATGCCCGGATGTCGGCCAGGGCCGGGATCCCGGTGCACGGCAATGCGCAAGACCGTGCAAGTCGGCGTCGCGCCGACCGGGTAGCCTCAGACCATGGTGACTCGACCAGCGCAACCGCGGGTTGCAGCCCTTCGCATCGAACCCGCCACCGCCGATTCCTGGGGTGACCTGTGTTCCTTGTTCGGCGCCAAGGGCGCCTGCGGCGGTTGCTGGTGCCAGGCGATGCGGTTGCCGGCGCGTGACTACGAACTCGGCAAGGGCCGGAAGAACCGCGAACGGCTGCGCCGCCGGGTCGTCGCCGGACCGCCACCGGGCCTGCTCGGCTACCTCGGCGATGAACCGGTCGCCTGGATCGCGCTCGGCCCCCGCCCCGAGTTCGCCAGGCTCGCCAGGTCGCGCGTGCTGGCACCGGTCGATGACCAACCGGTCTGGTCCATCGTCTGCCTGGTGATCGCCAAAGCACATCGCCGCCGCGGTCTGTCGAGTCGGCTGTTGCGCGCGGCCGCAGACTGGGCGCACGCGCAGGGCGTGGCGATCGTCGAGGGCTACCCGCAAGAACCCAGGCAGGATCCGATGCCCGATGTGTTCGCCTGGACCGGCATTGCCGCCGCGTTCCGTCGGGCGGGGTTCCGCGAAGTCGCGCGGCGTTCGCCGACCCGACCGATCTTCCGTTCGGTGGCCAGGACGAAGTGACACGAACGCGCCGTCCTCCGGATCCACGGGTGTGCACACCCTGAGCACCCTGCTGACCGATGCCGCGCTGCTGATCGGGGTCTTCGTCAGCGTGATCATCGCCACCTTCCACGGCGAACTGTGCGGGATCGAACCCGGCCGCGACAAGTCGGGACTCGGTGGCTTCGCGTTCGGCTACCTGCTGATGGTGATCCGGTGGCCGCTGGTCGCGATCGGCGTGCTCGTCGGTCATCGGCGTGACGCGATCCCGCTGGTGGGCGCGGACTGGCCCTGGTGGTCGCTGCTGCTCGGGCATGGCGCGCTCGGCGCGCTGGCGGCGTTCGCGTTCGGTCGCGGCGTCGACCACGTGCAGGCCGACCGCCGGCTGCCGGCGCCAGTGGGTGCGTTCCTCGGCGTGCTGCTGCCACTGCCCGCGTTGTGGGCCGCCATCGTCGGCACCAATGCCAGCTGGCTTGGGGGGCCGATTGCGCCAGCGATCGTCGCCATGCTGCTGCTGGCAGTTCACGGCCTGCCGTTTCGTGCCCGCCTGCGCGACATGCGCAGGATGGCGACGCGACTGGCGCAGGACGCGCGCGCAGCCGCGGGGCCGCCCGGCGACACACCGCATGGAAGTGCCTGACCGCGGCGATGCGCGCCGGCGCGACGGGCAGGGCCGGGCATCGGCTACAACGGCGGCCATGCGGTCGGCCAAACTGCCTCTGGCGTTGGTTCTGGTCCTGGTGTCGGCAGTCGCGGCACTGCTGCTGTGGTTTCGGATCGGCGCCACGCCACCCGATTCGTCCCGGGCCAGCGACGCGGCGGACCTCGGCCTGCCGATGCCGGCGGCAGCCACCGCCGAACCCGGCGACGTCGCCGAGCGCGAACGCATCGCGGCCGTCGACCCGACGAACCTGCCGCCGACGGACACCGAAGACGGCTTCACGATCCACGGCACGGTGCTCGCGGATCCCCGGCGGCCGATTGCCGGCGCGACGATCCGCGCCTTCGCCGGCCAGCCGACCGATCAACCCGGGTTCGCCGCGATGATGGGCCAGCGGACCTCACGATCGCGCGATGGGATCCCGTGGTTGCCGACGGGCGAGCCCATCGCGATCGCCGCGATCGACGCCGCCGGGATGTTCACGCTGCGTTGCCGCGAACGCCATTTGCGCCTGTCGCTGGCCCACGATTTCTTCGCGCTGCCGATGCCCGAGATCGTCCACGTCTCGGCGGCGACCAGGACGGCACAGGTCGTGCTGACCCCGTATCTGGGCGGCTGCGTCCGCGGTCGCCTGACCGGCGTCGAGCACGCCAGCGTGCACGAAGTGCGACTTGCCGCCGACGCCGACCCGAGCGCGGCAGTGCGCGATCCGAGTGCGTTCCTCGGCACGATGATGGCGGCGATGCGACCGCCGGTGACACCCACAGCCGACGGCGGCTTCGTGTTCACGGCAGTGTTGGCCGACGCGCCGTTCGTGTTGTCGGCGCGCGGCACCACCGCTTGCGGCCGATCACCGCAGCCGCCGCTGCAACCGGGCGAACTGCGCGAACTGCTGCTGCCGCTGACCGCGGCCGGAGCGATCGACGTGACCGTCGTCGACGAGACCGGCGCCGCGATTGCCGACGCCTCGGTGCGCGCCACCCCCGTCGCCGAGACTCGTGGGATCGGCATGGCCTCACGCCAGACCGGAGTGCACCAGCAGACCCGCGAGGACGGCACCTGCCATCTGCCTGGCCTGACCCCCGGTCGCTGGCGCGTCGAGGCACTGCCACCGCGACGCCTTGCCGCCGAGACCGCGCTCGAAGTGCCGCCCGGGACCGCCGCGGCCGTACGGCTGACCTGTGGCAGCGGCAGCCGCGTCGCCGGCATCGTCGTCACGCCCGAAGGCAAACCGGTCGCAGAAGCGCGCGTGGCGCACAATCCGGGCATCGAGATTCCCCTGTTCGGCGACATGACGTCGCAGCTCGGCTACGACGTGCTGGCGCAGATCGCTGCCGACGGCGCCCCGACCGATGCCGACGGCCGGTTCGAGCTGACCGGCATCGCCGATGACGGCACGTTCACGCTGTTCGCCGCGCATCCGGACTGGGCTGGCGGTCTGCAGAAGGGCGTGCGCGCCGGCGACCGCGACGTGCGCATCACCATGGCCGGCAAGACCGGGCTGCGCGGCCAGGTGATCGCGGCAGTCGACGGCAAGCCGGTGCAGTCGTTCACGCTGCGCGTGCAGGCCGCGATGTTCGCGATGCTGCAACGCACGATCGCGACCCAGGTCGTCGACGCCCGTGCCGATGGCGCGTTCGCGCTGGACGGGCTGCCGCCGGGCGCCTGCACGCTGGTGATCGAAGCCGATGGCCACGCGCGCCACGAGCACGAACTGACACTCGTCGCCGGCCAGACCACCGATGTCGGCGAGCTCGCGTTGCCGCGCGGCGTCACCTTGACCGGTGTCGTCCGCGCTGCCGATGGCCGGGGCATCGCGGCGGCGCTGGTCCGCCGGCGACTCGGCGGCATGCTCGACAACCCGGCGTTGTCGATGTTCAGCGGCGGCGGCGGCGTGACCACGCGCACCGACGGCGAGGGCCGTTTCGCGCTGCCCGATCTGTCGCCCGGGCGGATCCAGTTGCACGTGACCGCGAAGGGCTTCTCGGGCACCCGTTCCGAACGCTTCGAGCTCGCGCCCGGCGAACAGCGCACCGACGTCGTCATCGTGCTCGGCCACGGCGGCTCGATCGCCGGCCGGCTGCTGGTCGGGCCGGGCATGCAGACTGCCGACTTCCTGGTGATGGCGCAGGAACAACAGTCGCAGGCCACCATGTCGGGCACGATCGCGGCCGATGGCACGTTCACGATCACCGATCTGGAACCCGGTCAATACAACGTGCAGGCGATGCGCATGGCGGTGTTCGCCGGGCTCTCCACCGAACAGGACTGGCGGCCAGGACAGGGCGTCAAGCTGGGCGAGATGATCGCCAGCGTGTCGAAGAACATCGTCGCCCGGCGTTGCGCGGTTCGCGATGGCGAGGTCACCGAGGTCGAACTCGATGCCCGCGAACTCGACCTCGGCGCCGAGCTGTTGCTCCGCGTCGAACTCGGCGGCCAGCCGCTGACCGGCGGACTGGTCGAACTGACCGCGGTCGCCGACGGCCGCCTGCGCACGGGTTTCCTCAGCGACGGCACGGCGACCTTCGGGGCGATGACCCCGGGCAGCCTGCGCGCGCAGGTGCGCGGCGGGCTGGCGCTGCAGCCGATCGGCGAGGCCCAGACGATCGAGTTCCCGGTCGGCGCCGCCGAACACCGGGTCACGCTGTCGCTCCCTGGCGGCGAACTCAGCGGTCGCGTCGTCGATGCGACGACCGGTGACCCGCTGCGGCATGCGCTGGTCCGGCTGCTGCATCGCGACGACCGCGATCGCGACGATCGGCTCGGGGTCGCGCTGACCGATGCGGATGGCCGCTTTGCGTTCCCGGGCCTCGCCGATGGCGCCTACGGCCTGCTCGCCGCCGATGCAGCGAGTGCGCGTGGCGATGGCACCGCGTCACGATTGGACGGTCTGCTCGTTCGCGGCGGCATCGGTCAGGCCGACCTGGTGCTGCGCGCCGAACGCGGTGCCAGCGTCAGCGCGCTGGTGACCGACGAGGCCGGTCGACCGATCGCTGGTGCCATGGTGCTCTGCGTCGATGAACAGGGTCACACGCTGGGCGGCCTGCCGTTGGCCGTCTCCGGACCCGACGGTCGTGCCGTGTTCGGCGGCATGCCCGGCGGCCGGCTGCGCGTGGTCGGTCGCGCGTCGGGTCGCGCCCCTGGCGCCAGCGAACTGCAAGACCTCCGGATCGGCGACACCGTCGAGTTCGTGTTGCCGCTGCCGACCGGCGTACCGGTCGTGCTGCACGCCGTCGATCGCGACCACCAGGTGCTGGCGGGTGCGGAAGTGTCGGCCCGCTGCAACGGCGGTGCGTGGTTCCCGGCACTGCTGTTGCTCGAACGGCGCAGTGGCGATGGCCGACTCGAACTGGGCCGGCTCGGTCCCGGCGATTGGGAGTTCGCGGTTTCGCATCCGACGGTCGGCACGTTCACGGCGCGCCGGACGATCGGCGGCACCGCGAGCACGCTGGTGCTGACGCCGCCCTGACCGACCGCCGCCAACGGACCAGCCACACTGGCACGGCACCGGCCAACGAAGAAAAGGCGGTGCCGCCCCATGCCAGGGCGACACCGCACATCACACCCGCCGTCGCGGTGCCAGCATGGCGCACCGCGACTTCGGTAGCCCTGACCCGTCTGCTCGGCCGGACCGGGACCACGCCGTCATTGACCACGGCAAGCCGCGATGCGACCGCCATGGCAACACGCCCGACTGGCGTCGTGTCGCACTACGCGCCGACGATCTGCTGCAGCAGCTTCTGCGTGTCGGCCGCGGGCCGCGGCGCGGCGCCATGGAACAACAACTGCTCGATGGCACCGACTTTGGCGACCGCCTGATCCAGCAGCGGGTCGGCGCCCTTGCGATACGCGCCCACGGCAATCAGATCGCGATTCTCCTCGTAGTGCGCCAACCACTCGCGGACCTTGCGGGCACGGCGCTGATGGTCTTCGCCGGTGACCTTCGGCATCAACCGCGAGATCGACCCGAGCACGTCGATCGCCGGAAACCGCCCGCGTTCGGCGATCTTGCGGCTCAACACGATGTGGCCATCGAGATAGCCGCGCAACGCATCGCTGACCGGTTCATTGAGATCGTCGCCATCGACCAGCACGGTCAGCAGGCCGGTGATCGAACCGTTGCCATCGTTGCCCAGCCGTTCGACCAGCCGCGGCAGGATCGCGAACAGCGACGGTGGGTAGCCGCGCAGCGTCGGCGGCTCGCCGGCGGCCAGGCCGACCTCGCGCACGGCCATCGCAAAGCGCGTGACCGAGTCCATCATGAACATCACGTCGGCACCCTGGGCCCGGAACGACTCGGCGATCGCCACCGCCGTCAGCGGCGCCTTCATCCGCAGCATCGGCGCGGCATCCGAAGTGCAGGCGACCACGACCGACCGGGCGATGCCTTCGCGCCCGAGGGCCTCGGTGACGAACTCACCGACTTCGCGGCCGCGTTCGCCGATCAGCGCGAGCACGTTGACCTGCGCCGCCTTGCTGCGCGCGATGCTGCCCATCAAGGTCGACTTGCCGACGCCGGAGCCGGCGAAGATGCCGATCCGCTGTCCGCGGCCGCAGGTCAGGAAGCCATCGATCGCCGCGACGCCGGTCTCGACCGGTTCGTGGATCGGCGCGCGTTCGAGCGGTGACGGCGCGGCGCCGGTGACCGGCCGTGTCGGCGCGACCGGCGGCGGTCCGCCGTCGAGCGGGCGCCCGAGCGCATCGACGATGCGGCCGAGCAGCGCCGGACCGACCGGCACTTCCAGCGGCCGATGCCAGTTCTGCACTTTGTCCCATGGCGCCACGCCGTGCTGATCGCCGAGCGCCAGCACGACCGCGTCATCGCCATCGAAACCGACCACCTCGGCGGGCACCGACAAGGTGCCGCCGGCGGCGTGGATCGTGCAGGCATCGCCGATCGCCGCCCGCAGACCGGTCACGTGGATCGCGATGCCCTGGATCGAACGGACCTTGCCCTCCGCCAACGGGCGATTCTCGCCACGAGCCTGCGCCACGGCGGCCAGCAGGTTGGCCGGCAGCGTCACGACGAGGCCGCCCGACGCACCTCGGCGGCGACGCGTTCAAGTGCCTGCTGCGGGTCGTAGCGCAATCGTCCGGCGCCGGTCTCGGCCCGCACGGCCCCGCGGCCGAGAGCCGGATCCGCGACGAACTTCGCCGCCGCGATCTGGTCCTGCAGTTCGGGTTGGCGCGCCAGCCGGTCCAGCACCAGCGCCAGGTCCTCGGGATGCAAGTGAACGACCAGGTCGCCGCGGTCACTGCCGTGCACGCAGTCCTGCAGGCAACGGATCACCGTCGGCGTCGGATCGACCAGACCCTGGTCGAGCGCGCGGCCGACGATCTCGCGGGCCACGTGCAACCCCAGCTCGACCGCGAGTTGCGCGATCTGTTCGAGGCGGCCATGGACCGCCCCGGGAACTGCCGCGAGCGATCGTTGGATCGCCGTCAACGTCGTCTGCAACGCCTGCCGTTCGGCGGCCTGGCGCTCGGCCCGTTCGGCCAATGACAGCAGCCACTCGACCTTGCGCGCCACCGGTGTGCCGGTCGCCGCCCGCCGCGGCAGCAGGCGCAGGCCCACCAGCCGTTCGCCGAGTTCCAGCTTCTGCGTGGCGGTCATCGGCTACACCATCTGCTCGGCGGCGCCGCCGGCCTTCACTTCGCCCTTGTCCATCAGGTCGCGGATCAGCTTCAGGATCTCGTGTTGCGCCGCCAGCACTTCGGACAGCGGCATCGGTCCGAGCGATTCCTTCTCCTCCTTGACCATCTCCGCCGCGCGCTTGGACAGGTTGGTCAGGATGTTCTGCTCGACCACCGGCGGCGCCGCCTTCAGCGACACCGCCAGCTGCCGCGAGTCGACCGACGCGAGGATCTTCTGCATCGCCTTCTTGTCGAGCTTCTGGATGTCCTCGAACGTGAACATCTCGTCGCGGATGCCGGTCGCGATGCCGGCGTCGGCCGCTTCGATCTTCTCCAGGATCGCCTTCTCGCCGCCGCCCATGTTGTTGAGGATCGACGCCGCGGCCTTGATCCAGGCCTTGGGTTCGCTGCGCAGCGTGGTCAGACCGAGATCCTTGACCTTCTTGCGCATCACATCGAGCACCCGCTGCACGACGTCTGCCGGCGTGCGGTCGAGCGTCGCGACGCGGTGCAACAGATCGGCGCGCGCCTCCTCCTCGAGGAACTTCAGCACCTCGCCGCCTTTCTTGCGGTCCAGATGCGCCAGGAACACCGCCGCGATCTGCGGATGTTCCTCGATCAACAGGTTGGCCAGGTCCTCGGCGGTCAACGCTTCGAACATCGCGAACGGTCGCTTGGCGAGGATGTCGCTGTTGGCCCGCCGCGTGACGTCGCCGCCCTTCTCGTCACCGAACGCCTTGACCAGCACGTTCTTCATCGCCCCGCTGACGTCGCCGAGCGCCATGCCGCCCTGCCGCAGCCGCTGCACGGTCGTGCGATAGACCAGCCGCACGGTCTCGCGGTCGATCGCCAGTTCCTGCAGCTCCTGCATCGCGCGGGTGATCTTGTCGACGGTGTCGTCGGTGAACGAACGCAGCACCTTGGCCGCCAGCTCCTGGTCGATCGACAGCAGGAGCGTGGCGATGCACTTGTCGGTGCTGATGGTCGCGGACGCCGCGGCTGCACTCATGACGATGCTCCGGCGTTCATGCCTTGCTCTCCGTCAGCCAGCTTTCCAGCAGCCGCGCCAGCGCCGCCGGATCGCTGGCGATCGCGCGTTCGATCTCGCGGCGCATGCGTCTGGCCAGTTCCTCGGGCGCCAGATCGGCCTCCTTGACCTCCTCGACCACGGCAGCGGTCCCGCTGGCCGACGCCGGCGCCGCACGCTTGAACAGCCCCTTCAGGAAGAACAGCACCAGCACCACACCGAGCAGCTGGCCGACCATCGGCGCCCACTCCATGGCGATCGCCATGATGCCAGGACCACCGCTGTCGCCGGCATCCGGCGCTTCGGCCGGGAACTCGCCGACCAAGGTCGAGAACGCCTCGTCCTGGTCGCGCGTCGCATCCCAACCGACGATCGCCTTGACGGTCTTGATCAGTTCGTCCGGCTTGAAGCCGTCCTTCGCCGCGAGCGCCTTGTCATAGATCAACGACACCGTCAGCCGCCGGATCGCCGGGGCCAGCCGGCCAGCGCGCTTCTCGCCGATGTCGGTGACGAACTCGCGGTCGCGGGTCTCCTTGCGCGTGTTGTTCTTCGACGCCGACGGGTCCTGCCCGGTGGCGGCCGCCGTGCTGGGGTCACCGCCGGTGGTGCCCTGGCCCGACGTGTTGTCGGTGCTGTCCTTGGTGATCTTGTCGCTCTTCACCAACGGCTCGGCCGGCAGCACCTTCTGGGTGACGACTTCCCACTGCGGATCGAGTTCGACGCCGACCGTGACCACGGTCTTGCCCGGCCAGACCAGATCGAGCGCGTCCTGCGCCGCGCGCGTCCGCAAATCGCCCATCTCGCGCTGCTGCGCCAGGAACTCCGACGAACCGCCGCCGGCCTGCCGGGCAGGGTCATAGTGCCAGCGTCGATGGGTGCCGGCGTCGACGACATCGACGTTCTCCAGCTTGACCATCAGCTGCGAACTCGCCATCGAGGCGGCGCTCCAGGCGATCTCCTCGAACTTCGCACCGGCGCGCAACCGCAGCGCCACCGTGGCCCGCGGTTCGCTGTCGGCATCGCGATCGCGGAACGGCGACCGGCGCGGCTGTTTGGCCAGCACCGTCGCCGACAGCACACCATCGAGCCCGGCGATCGCCGACGCCGCGACGGCACGCGATGCGTCGTTCAGCTTGTTCGCCTTGGTGTCGGCGTCGTCGATGATGCTGGTCGACAGGTTGCCGGCATCGGCGCTGCCGCCGCGCAGCCCGGCGCCGAAGATCGCACCCTTGGCCTGTTCGACCACGCTGCGGTCGACCTCGATCGAGTTGCCGCCGTTCGTCGGCCGGAAGCCGACGCCCTGGCTGGTCAACGCCTGCTGCGCCTGCCGCAGTTCGTCCGCGTTCTTGGCCACGAACACGATCTCGTAGCTCGGTTGGCCGGCGAACCAGACGATCGCCACGAGTCCCACCATCGCCGCGGTCAGCACCGCGGCAACGATCAGCCGCTGGCCACCGTCGAGCCGGCTCCAGATGCCCTTCAGCTGCGTCAACAGGTCGGCGAAGAACTGGCGCATGGCTCAGACCACCGACCTCGACACCTTCTCCCAGGCATCGACGAGTTTGTTGCGGACCTCGAGCATCAGATTGAACGCCGCCTCCGACTTGCCCATCGCCGACAGCAGATCGTGCAGTTGCACGGGCTCGCCCATGGCGATGTCGCGGGTCTTGTCGCGCACGTCGTTCTGCAGCGACTGCACGCGATCGAGCGCGTTGGTCAGCAGGTTGCCGAACTGTCCGCCCGATGGCTGCAGGCCTGCGGGCAAGTCGCCGCCCGGGGCAACCTCGCTGCCGATGGCATTGCCACGGCGCGGCGTCCCGCCGAGCATCGGCTGCGGCAACCGCATCGTCAGATCCAGGGGTGGCAGGTCGAAGCCGCTCATCGCTCACTACGCCCGCGTCATGTTGGACAAGGTGTTCTGCAACATGGTCCGGTAGGTGCGCATCGCCGCGAGGTTGGCCTCGAAACTGCGCTCGATCACGCTCAGGTCGACCAGCTCCTGGAACAGATCGACGTTGCTGCCCCACACCCAGCCATCGGCGTCGGCATCGGCATGCCCCGGACTGTGGAAGCGTGGGAACGGCGACACGTGATCCTCGACCACCTGCCCGACCTTGACGCCGCCGGAGACCAGTTCGCCGCCGGGCACGCCGCGCAGCGAATGCGCGCGTTCCATCGCTTCCTCGAACAGCACCGACTTGCGCCGGTACGGCGGCTTCTGCGCATTGCCGGTGCGCTGCATGTTGCCGAGGTTGGCGGCGACGATCTCCGAACGCTGCATCTCGGCGCGCAGGCCGGACGCGGCGATGTCGAAGCCCTGGAAGATGCCTGGGTTGCTCATCGCTATCTCCCGAAGATCGCGCGGTTGATCTGCGCGAAGTAGCTGCCGGCGCGGCGGGTGATCAGGTCGTGCACCAGCCGCGTCTTGTCGAGCAGCGTCATTTCGTCCAGCAGGCTGACGTTGTTCTGCCCCGGTTCGCCCGAGGTGTCGCGCACCACTTCGGGGCGCACGTCACCGGGATCCTGCCCGTCGGCGAGCGCCTGACGCAGCCGGTCCTCGAAACGCACCTCGATGCGTTTGTAGCCCGGCACGTTCTGGGCGGCGATGTTCTTCAACGACGCGCTCGCCCGCGCACTCAGCGCGTCGAGCACCCGGTCGTGGAACGCGGTGTCGCGATCGAAGTCGATCATGGGATCCTCTGCCTGCGGAACCGTCATCGGAAGAACGCGCATCCCGCCTTGAGACCGGCGGTTGGAGCACGCCGGATCAGCGGCCGACCGGTGTCGGAAGCCCAGCCGGGACCGCCGGAACGACCACGTTTGGCGCCGCCGCCACCGCGGGCGCCACCTTGGCGCGGGGCAGCGGAACCCGCCGCGCGGCCATTCCCTGGTTGGCCAACCGTTCGATCGCTTCGGCCGCGCTCTGCCAATCGAAAGCCAGTCGCACGGCCGCCGCGAACGACCGCGCCGCCGCGCGCCGCTGGGTCCGTTCCCGCAGACACTCGACCAACGCCTGGCCGACAGCCTCCGCCTCCGGTTCGAGAACCCACGGTCGCGACAGGTGCACGCCCGGCAGTTCCAGGAACCGCGGGTGCGCCGCGATCTTGGATGCCCCCGGCCCGGACATGAAATCGTCGGTCGCGCCCCCATCGGTCGCCAGCACGGGCAGGCCGCACGCCCGCGCCTCCAGCACCGGCAGGCCGAACCCCTCGCCGCGGTACGGATGCAGCAACACATCGCACGCCGTGTAGAGGCCCGCCATCTCGGCGCGTGACAGGTCGCGATCGATGCACAGGAGCGGCGGCGCGCCAGCCGTGCGCGCAAACCGATCGACCAGTTCGCGCATGTGGAAACCGCCGTAGTGCTGTTCCTGCCCGACGCTCTTGACGACCACTGCGAACGGCAAGCCGGTGCTGGTTGCGTGCAAGACCGCGCGCAGGAACACATCGATGCCCTTGCGCCAGATCAGCCCGCCGCAGAACAACACCGCCGGCCGATCGCCCTTGAACTCCACCACCTCGCGCAACGGCGACGCGTCTTCGTGCATCACCGCGTCGACACCGTGCGGAATCAGTGTGATCGCGTCCAACGAACGCCCCGCCGCGCCGATGGTGCGGCGCACATGCAGGCTGTGCACGACGATCTGGTCGGCTTCCTGCGACACCACCGGCGTCAGCGCCACGGGCAATGCCCCGTACTCCTGGTCGATGCGCAGCGCGAACAGGCCGCAGGCGGGACGCGTCGGCCGCGGCGGCCAGCCGCTCGCGAGCCACAGATCGGCACCGCGCGGGTCCCGCGCCAGCTTGTCGACCAGCTCGGGGGCCCGGGCCCGTAACGCCGCCAGGTCGTGCCGGAACGGCCCGCTCGCCACCAGGTGCACGTCGACGACGTCACGCGCCACCAGGGCCTGCGCGGTCGCCAGGCTCAGTTCGGCGCTCGACGAGGTCTCGAAGAACGGCGCCTCCAGCACGACCGTGGCCCGCGCGCGCCGCGGATCTGCCGGCCGGACCGGCGGTGCCGCCGGCCGGTCGTTGGTCAGTTCCTCGACGACGTGCCGGCGCGCACGCCGGGCCAGGCCGGCCGCCGCGCCGGGATCGCCGAACACCGCCGCGATCGCCGCCGCCAGCGCCCGCGGATCGGGTTCGAACCGGGCCGGCAGTTCGTTCTCCGCTGGCAGCAGCCGTCCGCCGAGCGGCAGACAGTTTTCCGGCCGGCCAAGCAGTGCCGCGGTCGCCTGAAAGCGCGACACCACCGTTGGGCGACCCGAGGCCAGCAGGCGCACCAGTTCGCCCGGGGACTCATTGGCCCGCAGCGGCTGCACGATCAACGCCGCATCGCGCACGACCATCGGCTCCAGCGGTGCCCTGATGATCTCGATCGCGGCCTCGACGTCGACCTCCGGCGGCGCCGCCGCGCGCGCGGTCGCCATCAGCAACCGCTCGATGTCGGCCGGCGCATCGACCAGCACCAGTCGCAACCGATGGCCCGCCGCGGCCAGCCGCTGCGCGAACACGGTCAGCACCAGATCGGTGCCATCGACGAAGGCGCCGTGGGTCACATGGACGATCGGTCCGCCGGCACCTGCCACCGGCAACGCCAGCCACGGCCGCAGTTCATCCTCGTCACACCCGGACTGCGGATCCTCGGTACCTGCCCAACGCAGTTCGCCGCGCAGCCGTTCGAACAGTTCTGGCGCCGACTGATCGATGCGCGCGCCGATCACCTTGCAGGCCCGCGGCCACTCGAGTCCGGCCATCTTGACCGCATCGGCGAGTGCGCCGGCAGGCGCGAACACCACGACCGGCGCAGTCGCGGCCACTGCCTGGTCCGCGGCGCGCAACAGCAGATCGATCTCGCCAGCAGGCAAGCGCGTGCCGACGCGCAGGTCACGCACCCCATCGGTCAGCGCCACCTCGCGACCATCCGGCGGCGCCGGGCGTGGACGGACGGTGGTCAGCGACAGCGCACAGCGGAAGCTGCCGCCCAGACAGACGCGCAGGAACGCGCGCAGGGCCCGGGCCGGGCCATCGTCGCCGAATGGATCGCCCTGGATGCGAACGAGGTTCATCGTTCGCTGGCATCGGCTTTTCCGCACCGCCTTCTGGAATGCCGAACGGCGCCCGAACGCGTTCTCGGCGTCAGCCCGCGCGGTAGGTGGCGAGCACGGTGCCGGTCTGCCGGTAGACGCGGCTGTCGATCAGCTCGAGCGGTACGCGCCGCGACAGCCCGGCCACCCACGGCACGCCAGCCCCGAGCAGGATCGGGATCTGCGCGATCTCGACGAAGTCGACCAGGCCCGCCGCCAACAGCGAGCCGGCCAGCTCGCCGCCGCCGAACAACCAGATCTCCTTGCCGCGTCGGGCCTTCAGTTCGCGCACCGCCGCGACGACATCACCGTGCCACCACGTGACGCCGCGCGGCACGCGATCGCGCCGGGTCCTGGACGCCACGAACGTCGGGAGCCCCATCATCTCGCCGCCACCGAACTGCGCCATCGCGGCATCGAACGCGCGCCGGCCGATCAGCACCGCGTCGTAGCGCGACACCAGCGCGCCGAAGTCGATCTCTCGGTCCATCGGGATCCAGTCGTGTTCGCCGTTCGGACCGGCGAGGTAGCCATCGAGACTGGTGGCAACCTGGTAGCGCAATGCTCGGGTCATGGGCACCTCGACTCTCATGGTAAGTGAATCGCCGTTCACTTTGCAAGGAGGTAGGTTGTCGACCGTTCACCAACGATGCCACGCCCCCGCCTCGCCACCGACGCCGAGATCCTGATGGCCTGCTTCCGGGTGATCGCCGGGGTCGGCCACGCCCGCCTGACGCTGGCGGCGGTCGCCGGCGAATGCGGTCTGACGGCGCCGGCACTGAGCAAGCGCTACGGCCACAAGCGGGCGCTGCTGTTGGCCGCCGCTGCCGATGCCGCCGCCGGCCACGCGTTGCTGTTCGTCACGCACCGACAACGTCACCGATCGCCACTCCGCGCGCTGCTGGCGCTCGGCGACGCTCTCGCGATCCTCGGCACGACACCAGCGCAGGTCGCGCACTCGCTGGACTTCCTGCACGCCGATCCCGCCGACACCGACTTCGCCGAGCAGGCCCGCATCGGCGCCCGGACGTTCGCGACCGGCATCCAGACGCTGGTGCGCGATGCGATGGCAGCCGGCGAACTGGCGCGCGGCGATGTCGCCGCGCTGGCGCGCGCGTTGCAGGCAGCGTTGTTCGGCTCGGCCCGGCAGTGGACGCTGATCGGCGACGGTCGGCTCGGGGCCTTCGTCCGCAAAGATCTCGCCACCGTGCTACGCGGGCTCCGACCACGCGATCGGCCATAGCGGCCCGCGACCGCTCAGCCGTCCAACAGTTCCCACTGTCGCTGCAGCGCCAACGCCACCGAATCGTACGACGGCATCATGTGCGCACGCGAGATCCGCCGGCGCCACAGCATGCGGCTGAGTTCCGGCGCCTGCGCGCGCGGCAGGGTGTACTTGCGGACCGGTGGGCCTGGCGCCGCCAGCAGCGGCGGCAGCAGATCCGGCCAGCTCCGGTGCGCGTTCCAGTGCCCGGCCTCGCTGACATGCACCAGGAACAACCCGCTCTGCGCGTGGATGAACTCGATCTCCGACCGCGGCACGCGACAGATCGTGATCTGCCGGCAACGGCGCACGGTGTCGCGATGCACCGCCCAGACGGCGAGCTGGCCGGCGTCGGCAGCCGCGCCTTCGGCAGCGAAGTAGGCTGCCACCAGCGGATCGCGCGTCCAGTCGAGCAGCCGCGTCGGAATGCGATGGTGCTGTGCCAGCGCAAACGCCGCGTTGTCGGCGAAGGACTCGGGCTTCAGGTCCCAGATCTGCCGTCCGGCATCCCAGACGTACGGCTGCGCGACGTCGATCGCGTCGCTGATCCACTGCGGATCGGTGGCATCGAACGGCAGCGGCACGCGATCGTGACCGGGCGTGGCGATGCCGAGATCATCGGCCAGGGTCAGGAACGCCGCGACCACCGCCAGTTCGGCCATCCGCAGCATCAGCAGTTCGTGGTCGGGCCCCGCGTGCCCGAACGGCGGCGGTGCGCGGAACGGGAACCGGCGCAGCGCCGCGAGCATGCGCGCGATCGGCGGCGGCGGCGACACCGGCGAGCCGCGCCATGCGGGTGGTTCGAGCCGCCAGTTGGCATCGTTCTGGCCGCGAAAGATCCACGGGCAGTGCGCGCCGCGCGCGTCCATCCAGTCGGCGGTGGCAAGATCGAGCGCGGCCAGCAGTTCGCCGGCGCTGGCGAACGTGCGTTCCTCGAGACCCCCGCCAGTCGTGTTCGCGGCCATGCCGGCAGCAGAACGACGCCGGCAACGCTGCGCAAGCGGCGGTCGCCGAACACCCGACACCGCCGTGGTAGCCTTGGCTTCCGTGTCCAGCCGCCGCGCGCTCACCGCCCTGCTGATGATGCCGATGCTCGTCGCGATCGGCATGCTCTTGGTGTGGCTGCTGCTGCCCTGGCTGCTCTTCCAGGGCTGGTTCGACGACCCGGCCGACGGCTTCCGCGATGCGACCGATGCCGAACTGATCGCGACGTTCCACGCCCATCGCCCGGAGCTCGAACGACTGCGCATCCTGTGGCAGGAGAACCGGCGGCTGGGCACGCTGGGTACCGACAACATCGGCTCCTGGTGGCGATCTGGAGGTGTCTGGCACGAGTCCCGACGCAACCTGACCGTTTCTGACCGCGCCGCGGTACTCGCCGACATGAGCCTGTCGCCGGAACGGGATGCGGAGTACGGCAAGCTGATGCGAGCCATCGGTTCGTACCGCCTGGTCGATCACGCTTTCGACGGCGCCGGCTACGACTTCGAGATCTGCCTGACCCGCCGTGGCAATGTGGTGCGCAGCATCTGCAAGTCGTTCGTGTTCGCGTCTGGCAGGGTTCCGCCGCCGCCGCTGACGCCGCGACCCGACGATCCGGACGAAGAGCGTTTCACGCCGCTCGCCGACGGTTGGTATCTGCGCTACCTCGACCAATGACCCGTCCGCGGATCAGAAGCCGGTGTTGCCGAACACGTTGATGCCGGTCGACGTCACCTGCCCGACGCCCGTGCCACCGCCGTTCACCTTGGTGTTGCCGGTGACCGTGGCGCCCACGGCATTGGCAAACCAGATCGCGCGACTCTGACTGGCAGCCGGGAAGCCGCTCGTCGACTTGCAGACGTTGTCGAACGTGTTGCCGGTGATCGAGGTGGCGGTCGTCGAGCCGATGTGGATCGCGGAGTAGTTGGTGTTGCGGATCATGTTGTCCTGGATCGCGATCCCGTCATGCAGTCCGGCGGCGCCGAGACCCAGGACCGTGTCGGCGAACACGTAGATCGCGGCCAGGTGGGCCCCGTTGCCGCCGATCTGTCCGTTGTTGGTGCTCTCGAGCACGCAGTTGCGGATCGTCACCGCGCGGGTCCCGATCGACTCGTAGAACGTCTTGCCGTCGCAGGTGACGTTGATGCCGGGCCCGGTGCAACCGGCCAGCGTGCAGCCGTCGACCGTGACGTTGCGCGCC
This sequence comes from Planctomycetota bacterium, assembly GCA_016713175.1. Taxonomy (GTDB): domain Bacteria; phylum Planctomycetota; class UBA1135; order UBA1135; family UBA2386; genus JADJPQ01. The sequence goes on along the minus strand of JADJPQ010000001.1, from coordinate 189,732 downwards.
TGGATCAGGATGCCGCGACCGCGATGATGGCGCGAAGTCGTGCCGAGGATCGAGACGGTCGGGATCCGCGTCAGGTTGGTGGCCAGCGCCGAGCTCGGCAGCGACGGCGCGGCGCCATTGAGCACGACGTCGTGCCACGGCGTTCCGGCCACCGGACCCGACGACACGACCGTGGCCGTCGCCACCGGCACCAGCGTGCTGGCATTGCAGAACTCGATGCTGTCACCGGCCGCATACGCCATGAACTGGGAAGTGATGCCCGTCGGTGGGCCGAGCCGCACGACATTGGGTGCCGGTGCCGGACCGACCACGGTCGAGTAGACCCCGTGCACGTTGCAGCCGTCGTCGCCCATGGACTCGAACAGGTTGTTCGTCAGACTCAGGAGTCCGGACGTGGCCACGAAGTGCGTGGCATCCGCGGTCGTCGACCACAGACGCGCCGAGCCTGGCTTCTTGATCACCTGCAGCCCTGACACCGTGATGTCGCTGCAGCCCGCAGTGAAGATCCCCATGCCAGGCACCGTGTGCACGACGACGCCGGCGACCGTGATGCCCGTGGTGTTGAGGAAGGTCAGGGCGTTGTAGCCATAGACCCGATGGCGGACGGACGCTTTCTCGTTGACGCCGATCGTCGGCGAGCCGGACAGACGGATCCGCAACCGCTGCGGGTCGTTCGCCACCGGCATGGTGATCGTCGGCTGCGTCGACAGATAGAGATCGCAGCCCTTGCCCCAAGGCAGACCGCCAGGAGTGTGCCGGTGGAATGCCTCGACGCGCATGCCGGTGTGCACCGGAAACTCGGGTTCGAACCGGACATCGACGTAGCGGTAGCCACCGCTGGTGTACGACTGCACGACCGTGCCGTTGGAGAACGGTGCCCGCGCCATGTCCACCGTCAGGTCATCCACGGTCACTGCCGCGCACTGGTTGAACACGAACAGCCCGCCGCCCGGATACTGCACCGTCGGGACGGTGGCGATGTCGAACCGGTGCAGCAGGAACGTCGCGCCATTGCCGTGGATCGCGATCCGGCGTCGGTTCGAGATGGTGAGTGCCTGCGGCGACTGCGTCAGGAACAGATCGTAGATGCCGGCCTCGCAGAACAGCCGGTCGCCATCCTGCAAGGCCGCCAGGGCCGAGATCAGGGCCTGCGTGTCATCGACACCATCGCCTGGGAGCCCGCCCCACGCGGAGAGCCGGTGATCGGTGGCATGCAGGGTGGTCGCAAGAACGGTCGGCAGCAGCCAGGCACGGAGTCGCACGGTGAGTCCTCGAATGGTTGTTTGAAGCCGCCGCGGAGGCGACGGCGCAGCCAAGCGTCCGTCCTCCCGACGGCTGTGGCAGGAATCCGGCACGACAACAGACCGTTGCGTCCTTCCTGCGGCTCCGCGCTGGCGGGCAGCACGCACGCCCGCCAAGATCGGCGCCATGCAACGCGTGCTGGAACCCGAGTACATGGACACCCCCGAGGAAGCCGAGGGGTACCAGGCGATGGATCACTCGGCGGCCAACCGTTCGGTCGTCGAACGGTTCCTCGCGATCGGCGGCGCGCAGGTCCGCGACCTGGTCGATCTCGGTACCGGCCCCGGCGACATCCCGATCCTGCTGGCAGAACTGACGTCGATCCCACGCATTCTCGGCATCGACGCCGCCGCCGAGATGCTGAAGCTGGCGCGCCCGAAGATCCAGGCACTCGGGCTGGCACATCGCCTCCATTTCGGTCGCGCCGACGTCAAGGACCTGCCGTTCTTCGATGGCAGCTTCGACGGCGTCTTGTCCAACACGATCCTGCACCACATTCCGGAGCCGCTCGAGTTCTTGCGCGAAGCCGCGCGGATCCTGCGGCCCGGCGGCGTGCTGCTGATCCGCGATCTGTACCGGCCAGCCAGCAAGGACGAGGCCTGGCGGCTCGTCGACCTGCACGCCGCCGGCGCCAACGACTACCAGCGCACGCTGTTCTTCAACTCGTTCTGCGCGGCACTGACGCTCGCTGAGGCGCAGCAGCTCGCCGACGACGCCGGTCTGCGCCAGGCGCGCGTGGCCATGAGCAGCGACCGCCACTACACGATCGAGATCGCCCGTTGAGTTCGCATCCGGATCGTGCCGCCGCCACGCTGGCGAACGTGCCGGCCATCGCCGCCGCACGCGCCGGGCAGACGTTCGCGCTGCCGGGCGGCGGTGCTCGCGACGCCCGCATCGACCTGAAGTTGCTGCTGTGGCGCGCGCAGGCCGCGGCCGCCCGATCGGCGGCGGCACGCGCACACTTGCAGCACCTGCTGACCGAGGCCCGACCCGACCTGCAGGCGGGCACCGTGCAAGATGGCGTCGCCCGCGGCTTCGCCGTTGCCCTCGAAGAAGCGATCGCCCTGGCACCGGCGTTGCCCGCACCGCCGCCACCGCCCGACGAGCCGACGCGTGTCGAGGTCGTCACCGGCAAGGAACTGAGGAAGCGCAAGGACCTGCTGGTCACCAGTGCCGGCCCGCGGATCCGGTTCTCGCGGAAGGAAGGCGTGCTGTTCGTCGATCGCGACCGCGATGTCCACTCCGCCAATTGCCTGCGCTTCGAGGCACGCGCCGAGCTCGGCACGCTCGATGGCTTCGTCGGCCGCGAAGACGAACGGCCGCGGCTGTTCTCGGCGCAGTTCCTGCAGGCGACGCGTTTCGTCACCGGTGCTGGCTACTCCGAACTGCAGCTCGCCGGCCGGCTGGGCCGCCGCGCCGCGGGGTTCCCGTGCCGCGTGACGTTCACCGGCCGCGACAGCGCGCCGCGGCTGTGCCTGCGCATCGCCATCGACAACGCCCATCAGGACCATCGGCTGCGCGTGCGCTTCCTCGGCATTCCCGACGACCTGCTGGCGCACGAGTGCACCGATGTGCGCGAACGGGTGGCCAGCGACGGCGGCGGCTTCGTCGCATTCACGCTGGTGCGCGCCTGTGGCGTCCTGCTCGTCGACGACGAGCGCGTGGCCGTGCCGGCAGCACAGGTGCCGACCACGATCGAACACACCTTCTGGCTCGGCCGTCAGGACTGAAGCGCCGGTTTCGGTTCTCGCGCGTCGGCCAGCGCCACGCGCCAGGTCGCGAGCTTGTCGGCAAACGAACGCGCCGCGTGCGCCGGGCTGGTCGACGGCAGTCGCCGCACCGTCAACTCCACGCGCGACAGCGTCGGCTGCACATGCCGCCGCCATGAAGCGAACGCCTTGCCGCCGTTGCACAGCACGGTTCGGACCCGCGGATGCGTCGCGAGGAAGGCCGCGAAGTCGTTGACGACGATCGTCGACTCGTCGATGTCGGCGTCGAGGCTGCCGGGCCGCACGCACGCGTGCAGCACGTCCCACAGCGCGATGCCGCAACTACGGAGCGCCGCAAGCCGCCGTTCGTAGGGCGCCGTCGGTGGCACGCCGCAGATCGCCGACAGGATCGGCCAGAACGCGTTGCGTGGGTGCGCGTAGTACTGCGCCGCCGTCAACGATGCCTGCCCTGGCATCGAGCCGACGACGAGCACCCGCGCCTGTTCGTCGGCAACGGGCGGGAAGCCGAGGGCTCGCATTCGCGACATGCACCGCGATCATCGCCACAGCCTCGGGACAATCGCAATGGCCACCGGCAGCTATGGTCAGGGATCTCTTCCACCACGGAAACCAACCATGCAATCTCTTCCCATCGCCATCGTGCTGACCGCCGCGTGCGCCCTCGGCCAGAACCTGACCGCGCACCCACAGGAAACCACGGACAACAGCAGCGGCAACCTGGTGCCGTTCGGCGTGCTGGCCGCCGGCAACTTCGCCGAGGGCCGCACCCACGTGCTGATCCGCGGCGTCGAACTGCCCGGCCCCGGCGCCGTCCTGCTCGGCATGGATGTGCATGGCCAGAACGTCGCCAACCTGGGCTACCTGTCGCTCGACATCACGGTGTCGCCGACGACGGCGACGTCGCTGAGCCTGACGTTCGCCAACAACCTGCCTTTGCCACAGACGCTGTTGTCGACCACCAACCAGACGATCGGCTGGAACGGCCAATGGGTGCCGATCACGTTCACGACGCCGTATGTGCATGACGGCTCCAGTGCGCTGGTGATCGAGATCAAGAAGGTCGTCGATCCGGCCACCTTCGCGTTCCTGACCTGCAGCACGTCCAGCGATCCGCAGCGCGGCGATCTGCCGCCGATGGCCTACGAATTCGGCGGCCCGGGCTCCGGCGCCGCACAGAACCCGACCGCGCGCTTCACGGCGGCGGCCTTGGCGGTGCGGCTGCACTGGGCCGGCGCGCCGACGGTGCGCCTGCTGAGCAATCGCTTCGGCCCGAACAACACCCAGTTCGCGATCGGCGGTTCGATCACGCACACCGTCGCCGGCTCGCCGAACGAATTGTTCATCAACCTGCTCGCCCAGTCGTTCCTGAACCCGCCACAGGCGCTGGCGCCGGTAGTCGGCGAATGGCGCGTGAACGGTCCGACGATGAACCTCGGGGTGATGCCGGCTGGTGGCGAGGCGGTGACGACGATCAACATCCCGAACAACCCGCAGTTGGTCGGTCAGTACTTCACCTGGCAATCGCTGACCGTGGCTCCCGGCCTGACCGGCGCCTGGTTCACCAACGCGGCTGACGCCTTCATCCGCAACTGAGGCGTCCGATCACGGCTGTAGCAACGCCGGCTCGGCCTGCAGCCGGGCCAGCAGCGTCCGCAGCGCCTGACCGCGGTGGCTCAGCGCGTCCTTGCGGGCCGGATCCAGATCGGCGAACGTCGGCGGCCCGGGTTCATCGAGGCACGCCCGCGGCACGAACGCCGGGTCATAGCCGAACCCGCCGTTGCCGCGCGGTGAGCGCAGCAGGACACCGTCGCAACGACCGGTGACCGCCGCGCGGATCGTGCCATCGGGGCCGCACAAGCACAGCGAACACAGGAAGCAGGCACCGCGGCTGTGGTCCGGCACGTCGACCAGTTCGTCGAGCAACCGCTGCAGCCGCCCGGCATCACTGAGACCTGGTCCACCGTAGCGCGCCGAATGCACGCCCGGCCGGCCGTCGAGAACGTCGACGCACAACCCGGAGTCGTCGGCCAGCGCCACGCCACGCACCATGCGCGCCAGCGCCCGCGCCTTGATCGCGGCGTTGCCGGCGAAATCCGGCGCATCCTCGACCGGCGCGAACGGTGCCGGCAGCTCGTCCGGCGTGCGCAGCGTGACCCGGAGCGGCGCCAGGATCCGTTCGAGCTCGGCGCGCTTCTTCCTGTTGCCAGACGCCAGCCAGAGCTCGGCCATCGGTGCCGTCAGATCCCGAGAACCTTCTTCTGCAGCTCGCGGATCTCGGCGCAGGAGGTCTGCGCCAGGCCGATCATCGTCGTCAGCTGCTCACCGGTGAACGGCCGCCGTTCGGCGCTGCCGGCGACTTCGATCAGCTTGCCTTCGCTGGCAGCCACGACGGTCAAGTCGACCTCGGCCGCCGAATCCTCGTGGTAGTCGAGATCGACCATCGGCACGCCGTCGCACAGGCCGACCGAGATCGCCGACACCAGACCGCGCAGCGGCCAGTTGCGCAGTTGCTTCTGTTCTTCCATCCACAGCAGCGCGTCGTACAGCGCCACCACCGCGCCGTTGACCGAGGTCGTGCGCGTGCCGCCGTCGGCCGACAGCACGTCACAGTCGATCCACAGCGTCACCTCCGGCATCACCGACAAGTCGACCGCGCAGCGCAACGCCCGACCGATCAGGCGCTGGATCTCGAAGCTGCGGCCATCGATCGGCCTGCTGGTCCGGCCGTCGCGCGGCTTCCGCGGCGAACTGGCGCCGGGCAGCATCGAGTATTCGGCGGTCAACCAGGCGCCCTGTTGCTTGCCGTACATCCATTGCGGCACCTGGTCCTGCACGCTGACCGTGCAGAGCACGCGCGTGCGGCCGCATTCAGCCAGCACCGAACCAGCGGTCTGATCGGTGTAGGCGCGGGTGAAGGTGATCGGACGGGTCTGCTCGGGCTTCCGGTTGTTCTTGCGGGCCATGACTCTTGCGCGGGCTGAAAAGCGGGGCGACGAGCCTAGCGACCTTTGGCCCCGGGAGCCACGTCTTGCTGGCCTCGAGCCGACCCGGTGGCGACCTGATCGCCCGGACCAGCGCCCTGCAGCAGCCGCAACAGCGCCGCGCGCAGTTCGTGCGGCCCGAACGGTTTGACGATCCGATGCACCTCGGCAACCACCGTCCGTGCGCGATCAGGTGCCGCCAGCACGCACAGTCGGATCGACGGGCACAGCCGCAATGCCGCCGCTGCCAGCGGGTCCTGCGCATCGAGCCGCTCGTCGTGATCGACGATCAACAGTTCGAAGCGTTCGGGTGTGGCCTGCAGCAACGACCGCGCTGCGGCGCTGTCGGCACATGCGAACACCGCCCGACCCGAGGCCTTCAGTTCGGCAGCGACCATCGCCCGGATCGCCGGATCACCCTCGAGCAGCAGCACGCCGCCATAGCGATGGGTCGGCCGCGGCAGCACCACCGGCGGCTCGGGCCGCGGCACCGGGTCGGGTGCGGCCGGTTCAGCCGGCGTCGGCGTCGGCACCAGCGCCGGGAGGCGCACCAGCGCCCGCGCCTCATGACCCGGGCGATGATCGATCTCGAGCCCGCCGCCTTGGCTCGCCAGCAGATTGCGCGCCGCATCGCGTTCGAACACGAACGCGGCCCCGGTGTCGGCGATCGGCTGCTGGCGGCAGGGGTCCTCGTCCCACTCGACCAGCAGTTCGAGCCGGACCTCTGGTTCGCCATCTTCCAGCGAGTTCTCCGCCGTCGCGGTCAGCCGCCGCGCGCCTCGCTCGAGCCGCAGCAGCGCCGCGCACGCGAACAACAGCGCGTCGTGCAGCTCGTCGTGGTTGGCGCGCACCGCCGGCAGTTTCGGCGGCAAGCGCCACGCGAACGTCAGGCCGAGTTCCATGTGCCGCAACTCTTCGCGCAGCCCGGCCAGCAGGCGCGGCAGCTCGGTGACACCGGCAGCGCTCGGGCGATTGGCGACGAACGCGAGCAGCTTGCTGTGCAGCTGGCGCAAGCGGCGGACCGCGCCCCACAGCCCTTCGGCCGCTCGCGGCACCAATGCCGGTCGCGAGGCGGCATCGATCAACGTGTGCGCATGGCCCTCGACTCCCGACGCCAGGTTGGCGAGTTCGTCGGCGAACGTGCGGGCGAACACATGCAGTTCCGGTTCGGTGGCGACTGCCGGCGGTGCGTCGGGGGGCGGCACTGCCGCCGTGGGCTCGGGCTGCACCGTCACCGCCGCAACTGGCGGCGGTGCTGATCCGGTCCGCTGACGCCATCGCCATGCCGCGAACGCGAACGCAACGGCAACACCGGCGCCGAACGAGAGAGGTTCGATCACGTTCCTTCCGGACGAAGCGAGGGAGAGTGGGAGAGAGGAGCCGTGCCAACGTACCGGGCAGTGTCGTTCCTGTCATGCGGGCCGCCGATGCCGGTTCGCACTTGTCCACAACCGGGCTGCCGTGGACTCTGCCGACGACATGGCCAAGACCGCTGCCCGCAAGGCCGCCGCTCCGGCGACGGCATCCACCAAGATCAGGATCGGCGTGTTCTCCGGTTACGACCCACGGCCGTGGGTCATGCGCGACTGCGCCGACCAGGACATCCGCGTGTTGGCCGACCTGATCGCGCGTCTCGAGGCCACCGGGCGCTACGAATTGGTCTATCCGGGCCGCACCAAGAAGGGCTGGGACAAGCTCTGCTACACGACCGAACTGTGCGAGGAGTACGCCGCCGCATTCCTGCGTGCCGGAGTGCAAGGCCTGCTCAACGTGCACCAGACCTGGACCTTCCCGCAGACCAGCCAGAAGGTGATCGCCGCGTATGCGCAGAAGCTGAAGGCGGTCGACGGCAACGCCAGGCCGCGCGTCTGCATGGTGTCGATCCAGGACACGACGGTGCCCGGCATGGTGTCCGGCATGGCGACCGGCGGTTCGTTCAACCAGAACGGCGAAGCGTTCGTGCACGTCTACGGCGACTTCGCCTCCGCCCAGACGCTCGACGAACTGCAGGCGGCGCTGGACATGTTCGGCGCCCGCGCTGCCGTGGCCGCACACGTCGACAAGGTCGTCGCCAACCTGCACAAGCTGCATGCCATCGAGTTCGGGTCGTTCTCGCTGCAGATGCCGACCACGCGCATCAACCAGGAAGAGCTGACGCGGCGCTGGGGCATCACGTCGGAGAGTCTCGACCAGCAGGTGTTCCTCGACCGCGCGTTCGCCATGTTCGCCTGGGCGGGCGAACCGGGACTGTCGGCGATCACCGCGATCGGCGATCGGCGGGTCGCCGATTCCGTCGCCAGGAACTACGACGCGCAGCCGGAGAAGTTCCTGGTGCTGAAGGGCCGCTCGGTGTCGCGCGACAAGTACGCGCTGCAGGTGGCGATGTACTTCGCGACCTTCGACATCGCCCGCGAGAAGGGCGCCGGCGCGGTGACGATCAAGTGCCAGGACGAGTGTTCCGGCAAGTACGCGACCTGCTGCATGGCGACGTCGTTCCTCGGCAACGATGTCGATCCGCTCGGCAACAAGAAGCCGATCATCCCGACCTCGTGTGAGACCGACCTGCCGACGATGTACTCGCAGTACCTGCTGAAGGAACTGTCCGGCAAACCCGCCGGCTTCGGCGACTTCCGCTACGTCAAGACCGACAAGCAGGGCCGGACGCTCCTGGCGATCGTCAACTGCGGCCAGCATCCGGTCTACTACGCGGGTCACGAGGGCGACTCGACCGCAGCGAAGTTCGCGGCCACCGAACACCCGGGCCAGGAGCACTTCTATGCCGCCGGCGGCGCGTCGGTGCGGATGCGGACGGCGAAAGGGCAGACGGTGTCGGTGGCGCGGCTGGGGGTCGAGAACGGCCGGCTGTACCTGGTGGCAACGCTGATGCAGACGACGGCGGTGCCGGCGTCGCGGCATGCGCACTACAACCCGAGCTGGCCGATCATCGAAGGGCTGGTGCCGGTCAGCGACAAGGTGCTCGGCAAGCGCTGGCCGAGCAATCATCTCGGGTTCGTGTACGGCGATCACATCGCCGCGTTGATCGAGCTCGCGGAACGGATGGGCATCGGCTACTGGATCTGGGATCGCGATGGGGTCGAGTACTGGAAGCCGAGCTGAAACTCGGCGGTCATTCAGCCCGTGGCCAGCCGAGGCCTCATAGCGGTTCGATGTCCTGGAGCAGCCGTCGTGCCGCCACCGCCTCGATGCCGGCACCCAGTGGGAAGCTGTCGGCGCCGGCATGCACGACCACCAATCGATCCAGCCCCAGATCGTCGATGGCAACATGCATGCCCTTGGTCCGCGCCGGTTGCGACGTGAGCTTGAACTCGAACCCTAGCCGTCGCTTGCCGCGCACGATCAGCAAGTCGAGCTCGGCGCCGGCCTGCGTCGCCCAGAAGAAGCGCTCCTCCGGCAGGGCGCCGAGTTGCGCAACGACCTGTTGCAGCATCGTGCCTTCCCACGAGGCGCCCACTTTCGGATGGCCGAGCAGATCGTCGTGCGTGTTGACCTGCAGAAAGCTGTGCAAAATGCCACTATCGCCAAGATAGACCTTCGGCGACTTCACCTGGCGCTTGCCCAGGTTCTCGTGCCACGGCTGCAACTGGAAGGCCAGCATGGTATCGCAGAAGACATCGAGGTAGTCGCGAACCGTGGTGTGCGAAATGCCGAACGAACTGCCGAATTCGGAACCGTTCCAGATCTGTCCGTGCCAGTGCGCGAGCATCGACCAGAAGCGGCGCAGCGTCGTCGCCGGCACGCGCACCCCGAGCTGCGGAATGTCGCTCGCCAACAACGTGGTAATGTAATCGCGCCGCCAGGCGAAACTGGCGGCGTCGTTGCGGGCCAGGAAGGACCCTGGCAGTCCTCCGCGCAACCACCGTCGCTCGAGCCGCTCGACGCCGACTTCGCCGAACGTGAACCCTTCCACGGGCACATACGTGATCCGTCCGGCAAGGCTCTCGGCAGTCTGATGCAGAAGGTCGCCCGACGCGCTGCCAAGCACGAGGAAGCGGGCCGGCCGGGTCGGTCGATCGACCAACACCCGCAGGCTGCGAAACAGTTGCGGCAAATGCTGCACCTCGTCCAACACCACGAGGCCACGCAGCGGCTCGAGCGCCGCCAGCGGCTCGCGCAAGCGGGCCAATTGGCGATCGTCTTCGAGATCGAAGAAATGCGTCGGTCCACGGCGGCGGCTCGCGATCTCGCGGGCCATCGAAGTCTTGCCGACCTGACGCATGCCCAGAAGGGCGACGACGGGCTGGCGGCGGAGGGCGGACTCGACACGTGTCCGCAGCTGTTCACGCTCCACAGGCATCCTTGCATTTTGAAGGCAACGGCTTCAATTTGCAAGGATCAGTGCGGCGCGCCAGAGAGGCGCCACGGACGCCACGCCGACGACCGACGGGGGCCGACTGGGGTCCCAAATGAACCAAGCCTGTCTTGTTGGGAGTCATACCTGCAAGTCCGGCTGGCGCCCTCAGTTGGTCAACCGAGACACGCGCACCGCTGTCCCCCACGGGCAATCGAAGCCCTGGTCGCCCAGCAGCACCCAGAGCACCGGCACTGGCGGCGGGGTTGCCGGCCAGGTCCCGACCCCATCGGTGAAATAGACGATCCCATCCCACTTCGCCCCGCCTTCGCGCAGCGAGAACAACGGATGGAAATCCGTGTCGCCACCACCGGTGACCATCTCGACATGCAGATCGCGATGCACCCGATGCACTGCCGCGTCGACCTCGGCGATCGTCACTTCCGCATGGCGCGCCAGCCGCCGCACCTCCGCCAGCGCCGTCGACATCGCCGCCGCGTTCATGCTCGCCGACGTGTCCAGCCCGACCAGCAGCCGCGGGCGCGGCGGCCGCCGCAGGCGGCCCGGGACTTCGCCGAGCCGCTCGGGAAACCGTCGATTGGGCCGCAACCAGGTCGGCTGCACCGAGCGCGGCGAACGCAGCACCGAACGCAGGATCGCGGGCCACGCCAGCGCACCACCCACCGACTGCGCGACCTGGCGCGGCAGTTCCTTGCTGACGCGACCACGACCCGACAGGTCCCCGGCACCGCCGGCCTCACCGCGCAGATGCGCCGCGATTCGCTGCCGCCACGCCTCGAGTTGTCGCCGGTCGGTCGGAGCGCTGACCCAGCCCGGTCGCTGCCAGGTCCCGCTGCGGGCCCGGTCCTGCGCGCGATCGAGCGCATCGCCGAGGCCGCGACCGCCATCGCCGGCCTTGCGGCCAGGCCGATGTTCGTCCGTCATCGTGCCATCCATCACCTGCGGCCGGTTGCTCCACGGCAGCAGACGAGAACGCTTGGGCATCACCACCACACGTGGTCCGTCGCCGCCTCCGGTGCGTTGCCGCCAGCCCGGCAGCAGCCGATCGAGCTGGTCTTCGTCCAGGATCTGCAGGCTGCCGTCGCGCGCGGCCGCAATCAGCAGTTCGTAGCGTTCGTGCGTCGTCTGAGCGGGTCCGATGCCGAACCGGGTGAACGCCTGCCACCGGAACGCCGCCGGCATCGGTTCGACGATGTGCTCATTGGCCGACAGTTCCATCGCCAGTTCCATCCACCGCGGCTCGTCGACGCGGTGGAACGCCGGGTCGTCGAGGTGCCCGCACAGCGCGTGGTGGATCTCGTGCTGCAGCACGCCGGCGAAGTGCTGCGGATTGGCCAGCAGCCAGCCGCGATTGACGTAGAGGCGCAACACGACCCGGCCATCGCCGCGCCAATGCCGGGCGATCGCCATCATCGGCACCGCCGTGGTCGCCATCGGCTCCATCTCGGCGACGACACCGGCGAACTGCGGATACCGGCGCAGGAAACCCGACGCCGCCAGCAGATCGGCGAACCAGCTGTCGCTCACCGCGCGCTCCGCCGCTGCACGTCCAAGAGCACCTGCTGCCGCAGATCGCCCGGCAGCGGCGTCAGCAGCCGTTCCCACGCCGGGAGCGGGAAGTCGGGCGGCGGCACTGACTGCCGCAGCAGGAACGCGAACATCGCCAACGCATCCGTCCGCCCAGCCTTGGTCAGCGGCGCCGCCAGATCGGCCAGGTAGCGTTCGCCGCCGGCAGCGAAGCACCGGGTCGGATCGAGCTGCGGCGTTGCCGCCAGCCCGGCGAGCGCCTCGGTGAGTGCCGTCGCCCACGAGATCGGCAGGAAGCCGCGCGCCAGCGCCAGCACCAGTTCGCGCTGCGCCAGTTCGGCCGGCAGCAGCTTGCCGAGCACCTCGCCGGCGTACGCCCACGATCGCGGCGCCGAGGTCTCGAACACCGTCGGTTGCGCCGCGACGACACTCTGGACCAGCGGATGTACGTTGGCGCGCACCGCCCAACGCAGCCATTCCTGTCGATCGGCGCGAACCACCACCTGCAGGAACCGCGACCGCAGCGCCGCATCGAGCCGATTGACCTGATAGTCGTCCTGTTCGGGATTGATCGCGGCGACGCAGAACCATCCAGGCGGCAGTTCATAGGCGTGCAGCCGCCGGGCCGACAGCAGTTGCAGGGCCGGCTGCATCACCGGAATCTCGGCGCGGTTGAGTTCCTCCAGCATCAGCACGCCGGAACCCTCGGTCGGCAGTTCGGCCGGGAACGCGTAGTGCGTGCGGCCGTCGCGCAACTGCGGCAGACCGACGAGGTCGGGCGGTTCCAGCAGGCTCAAATCGAGCACTCGATGCTCGATGCCGGCACGTTGCGCGAATTCGGCGGTGATCTGGCTCTTGCCGATGCCGGTCGGCCCTTCGAGCAGCACCGGTCGGCGCGCGCGATAGGCCGCGGTCAGCACCGCGAGGACGGGCTCGCCGATCGGCAGCGCCGGCGCCGCGCTCGGTTGCGGGATCGCGCCGGCCATGTCGTTGCGTTGCACCTTGCTCACGACGATCCCTCCACGCGGGCAATGTGCTCGGGGGCAAAGCCGAAGCCATCGGTGTGCCCTGACAGCTCCCATTCGCCGAGGATCCAACGGCCGTCGAAGGTGCCCATGTAGAGCACGCTGTGCCCACCGTCGTAGGTCTTGATCCAGCCGACCCGCGCGATCCCGCCGTCGTGGCGATACTGCCCCTCGATCTTGAACGTGCCGATCATGTCGAGCCCATCGCCGCGCACCATGCCATCGGCGAACTCCATGGTCTGCTCTTGGGGAAAGCGCTGGCGCATCTGTTCGTAGTAACCGAGCCACCGCCCGGAAACGAAACGGATGAAGCTGCCCGGATTTGTCGCCGGCATGCCAGCATGGTCGATGCTGCGCCAGACCCAAGCAAGCCCCGATGCTGTCCGCCGGTCAGCTGCGGGTCTCTGCCGGCATGCTGCCGTTGGCGATCACCGCATCGCCAGACGCGCGCTTGGCGACGACGCGATACTGGATCGCCCGATCGACCGGCGCATCGCGCCAGGCCCACTTCGGCACCGCATAGCGATTCTCCCGCACCACCGGTCCGCCCATCGGGCCGCTGGTCGAGAACAGGATCGAACCGAAATCGTCGAGCGAGAACTGCACGTCGTACCAGCGCGCGTCCGGGTCGGCCGCCCATTCGAGCACTGGCGGTTCCCCCGAGCGCTGCGGCGCCGCGCGGCGCGGGTCGAGCGGCGCCGGCAGCGGCGGCAGTTCGTGCGGCTGCGGCGGCCGCTGGCCCTGCAGCAGCCGATCGATCTCGGCCGGATCGGTGATCGTCCGGATGTGCATGCAGCCGCGACACGCCGGCACCGGTTGCCGCGCGGCGAGACCCTGCCGCATCGCCCGGTAGTTGGCGTTGTTCCACAGCGCCGGGAACGATTCACGATGCAGGTTGCCCACCACCGGCATGCCGGCGACGCAGCACGGCCGCACATCGCCGCCGATCGTCACATAGGTCTTGTCCCACAGGAACTCGCACCACCAGATCTCGCCGGGCGGTGCGCCGGCGGCCGGTGCGGCGTTCCGCGGTCGACTCGGCGGGAACGTCGTCGCCGAACGCGCCGCCGCCCGGCGCTGTTCGATGACCGCGGTTTGCGGATCCACGGGATCGAGTCCGGGCCACGATCGCCGGTGCGGACTGCCCAGTTCGCGGGCTTCCAGGCCTTCCACCACGCCGTCGCGCAACGACCATGCCCGTGGCTCGTTCGGGTCCATCGCCGTGGTCGCGGTGATCTGATCGAGCGCCTCCACGCGCAACGCCATACCGAGCTGCTGCGCCGCCGCGAACGCCTCGTCCAAGCACCGACGGGCCAGGTCGCGGTGGTGGACCAACGAACCCCGCTTCATCTCCGGCGTCACCGGAAACACGTGATAGCAGCTGACGTGCCCGACGCCGAGCCGCGCCGCCAACCGCACCAGATCCGGCAGTTCGCGGATGTTGCGCTCCATCAGCGTGCAGTTGATGCCGAACTCCGGTTGCAGATGCGCCGGCACGGTCTTCTGCGTGTGGGCGATCAGCTTCTCGATGCGCGCCAGCACGTCGTCGTAACCAGCCCCCTCGCGGATGAACTCGAACGTCTCCTTGCTGGCCCCATCGAACGAGATCGTCATCGCGCCGATGTTCGGCGCCAGCCGTTCGATCATCTTGTCGCTGAGCAGCGTGCCGTTGCTGAACATCTCGGCCTTGACGCCGAAGGCACCGGCCAGATCGAGCATGCGTTCGAACTCGCGCGACATCGTCGGCTCGCCGCCGACGCTCGGCTGCCAGCGGCTGACGAACGGGAACACCTCGGCGGCGATCCGCTCGAATTCCTCGATCTCCATGTGCGGGCCGGCGACCGTCGTGCCGTCGTTGAACTGCACGCACATCCGGCAGCGCAGGTTGCAGAACTTCGTGGTCTCGATGTTGACGAAGTCGGGCGGCGGCAGGCGGCCGTCGAATGCGCCAGGCGCAGGTGGAGTCGGTTGGTGGGTCATGAGTCGGCGGCGACGGCGAAGTCTACCCCGGCGGGCCGATCGCGACAGATCAACGCGGTCGCGAAGCGCGCGCCCGCTGCCAATCCCGTTGCCATGCGACCATGGCCGGCGTCGGTTCGGCGAGCGGCTGTTCGCCACACAGCATCAGCAGGCCTTCCAGCAGCCCGTGCCCCATTCCGGGCAGGCGCAGTTCGTTGATCTCGAGCACGATCACCCGGTAGGACAGCAGTTCGGCCAGCAAAGCCGGCAGATTGTCCGGCGACCACGAAGTCGGCACCGACGCCTGGGCGCGCCCGTCGAGCCATTCGTGCCGCCGCTTCAGATAGTACAGGAACGTCAACGGCGAAGCCGCCGCCGTCTCGGCGAGGTGCGGCAGGACCGCCCAGCAGAAGCTGGTGCCCTCGACCAGCAGCCGGATCGGCGGCGTCGTGTCGCCGGCACGGGGCCGGACGATCGGCACCGGCGTCGGCTCGTGCCATGGCCGTTCGTCGAGCAGGTTGGCCATCCCGACCAGATCGAGTTCATCGGCCCCGGCGCGCACGCGCTGTTCGCCGCGCTGCACGTCGAGCGCGCGGATCGGAACGCCGACGCTCCGCAGCGAGTCGGCCAGTTCGGCGGCGATGGTCGCGGCGGCGAACGCACTCCAATGCGCCCCACCGCGGGTGAACAACGGGAAGTCGACTCTCTGCCGCTGCCACTCGGTGAACCGGCGATGCGAGTCGAACCAGCGGACACCGTGGTTGTCGAGCCAGTCGCGCGCGAACTCGTACAGCGTCGGCGCACCATCGGCGACGACCGCGCGCGCACGTTCGGGCAGCGACTCGGGCACCAGACGGCACTTGTTCGGCGACACCAGCAACATCAGCGTCACGCCACGGGCATCCAGCAGCGCCTGCACGCGCTGCAGGTTGCCCAGCGCCAGCAGCAGGCGCCGCTGCTCGGCCTCGGTTGCCAGATCCGCGCCGGGCAGATACTCGGTCGCGTAGAGCCAGCCGTCGCTGCCGGACGTGACGTCGCCCTTGCACTCGCCGAGCAGCCACATCCGCGTCTGGTTGTCGGCGCGCACCAGCCAGTCGCGCAGACCGAGCTGCTGGGTGAACCGACGCCGCCAGTGCTCTTGCAGCGTGCCGTCGTGCCAGCTCGCCCAGCCCGGCACCGGGATGGGCGGCTCCGGCCGCTCGACGCCACCGAGCGGCCAGCTCGGCACCATGCCGGTTGCCATCTGCAGTGCCGGCAGGCACAGCACCAGCACGAACGCACAACAGTGGAAGAACGGGCGACCCATGGCGACGACCGCAGCGCAGCTTACTGGCAATCGGGCGGCGCGGCGGCATGCTCGGCGGCGAACCTGCGCGTACCAGCCCCTTGGTCTTCAGTTCCAGCGACTTCCTGTTCGCGTTCCTGCCGGCGACGCTGCTGTGCTATTGGCTGGCCGGCGAGCGCTGGCGCAACGGCATCGCCCTGGCGGCGAGTCTGTTGTTCTACGCCGTCGGCGCACCGCGCTTCGTCTACGTGCTCGTGGGCACGTGTGCCATCGATTGGTGGATCAGCCGCCGGATCGTCAGCGCCACCGGCGGAACGCGCCGCGCCTGGTTGTGGGGCTCGCTCGCGCTCAATCTCAGCCTGCTCGGCTGGTTCAAGTACGCCGGATTCTTCGTCGCGCAGGCGAGTTCGCTGCTGCTGGCGTTCGGCCTCGACGCGGTGGCGCCGCTGCAGGTTGCGCTGCCGATCGGGATCTCCTTCTTCGTCTTCCAGAAGATCAGCTACGTCGTCGATGTGTTCCGCGGCGCGGCGCCGCCGGCGCCGACGCTGGGCGGCTATCTGCTGTATGTCGCGCTGTTTCCGCAACTGATCGCCGGGCCGATCGTCCGCTACCACGACATCGCGCAGCAACTGCTCGCGCGCACGCACTCGGCCGCGCGCTTCTGGCACGGCGTCGAACGCTTCGCGATCGGCCTGTTCAAGAAGGCGGTGCTCGCCAACGGCATGGCGGCACTGTGCGACCCGGTCTACACGGCGCCGATCGACACGGTGACGACGGCGTGGGCCTGGGTGGCCGTCGCCGCCTACTACTTCCAGATCTGGTTCGACTTCTCCGGCTACAGCGACATGGCGATCGGCCTCGGGCGCATGCTGGGATTCGAGTTCCTGGAGAACTTCGACCGGCCGTACACCGCCCGCACGTTCACCGAGTTCTGGCGGCGCTGGCACATCTCGCTGTCCAACTTCATGCGCGACTACCTGTACGTGCCGCTCGGCGGCAACCGGAAGGGGCCCACGCGCACGTTGATCAACTTGTGGATCGTGTTCTTGGCGTCTGGGCTCTGGCATGGCGCCGCCTGGCACTTCGTTGCCTGGGGCGCGTGGCAGGGCGTGTTCTTGACGTTGGACCGGTTGTTCTGGTCGCGGCTGGCCGAACGGCTGCCGGCGACGCTGTTGCGCGTTGGCATGGTGTTTCTGGTCATGCAGTCGTGGGTGCTGTTCCGCAGCAGTGATCTGACGCATGCGGGTCAGATGTGGGTGCGGCTGTTCGGCGGCGGACCGACGGGAACGACACCACTTGCGGCATCCGTGCCGTTCGACACCGGAGCGATGTTGTCGCTGCTGGCCTGCGCGCTGATCTCGTTTGCGCCGTGGTCGCGCCGCTACTGCGAACAGGAACAGGCGGCGCTCGCGTTCTTCCGCAGCGATCGGGGCGAGCCGTGGGCCCGGGCTGCGACCTGGATCGTGCTGGTGATCGCCCTCGTCGCCGTCGTCGGCGGCCAGCACAATCCGTTCATCTACTATCAGTTCTAGTCTCCCGAAATGCCTGACCGATTCGAGCTTACTTTGGCCCTGGCAGGTCCTCAATCGCTTCGCGCCAAGGGTCCACAATCGCAGGAGTCGCGGGCCGTGTTCCTGCGTCCTTGCACAAGTAATCCAACCAACGCAACGCCGCTTGACCGAGCGCGCTCGACGGCGACAATCGCGCGCCAGGCCGATCGATCTCCGAAGCCTGCGACAGGTACGGGAACCAGTAGACCGACCTCGCTGTCAGTCGCTCGAAGTCCATGTCGAAGACGACAAGCCATCCTTTCGGAGTGTCGTCGTAGAACCACTGGTGAAAGTTCTGTCTCATATCCTCGACAGATGGCGGCTCTGTGGCACGCCCCTGCAAGACGGACCCATTGACATCCATTTCCTTCCAGAACTTCTTCAGGGCCGGGATCCAATCGTTTCCGTGGGGCCGATAGCGACGAAACACGGTGGCATACTCACTAGCCAAGCCAGGAGAAACCGCGCCACCGTCTGATCTCCGCTGCGGCAGATATAGCAAGAAATTGATACTTACTTTTCTCCTCACCGCATTAGCAAGCGAGCCCGCATGATTCGTCAGTGTGAACTGGTTCACTAGCCCGACAAAGTACATGTTCTTAGAGCAGTCATCCGACTCCTCAAAGAAGGCGTCGTGAGGTGGCACCAAGAACTCCTTGATTGAGTCGACTTGCACTCCATGTTCTAGCCAAAGGACTTCGGACCCTAGTGAGATGGCGACCTTCCACACGCCCCACATTCCAACAGCAACAATGCTCAAATACACGATTACAACCCAGTGCCGGGCAATGTCGACAATACCAAGAGTCTTGCCACTAGACCTGTCCAACAGATCCAGCATTTCGGATGGTGCGATATCAGGGGCTTTTACCAGGTCGCCCGCTACGCATCCTGGGAACCCCAGCCTTGAGTGCCCAACTGCTCGCCCATGACTGATCAGCGCGGCTATTTCGGCGTCGCTAAACCTGTCAAAGTCAGTTCGCACAAACTCAAGCTTTCTCTGCGCTTGATCTGGCAGCCAGGCGTGGCAAACTATGTCTCTGATGTCAATACTGATAGACCTGCTGCCGCTGCGAAGGTGAGAAGAATGCAACTCTGCCACCTGCTTGTAGAGAACCTCACTGACGCGCGCCAGCCGACCAACGAAACGTCGGAACGAAGACCTGTCGTCAAGATCCAGCGCACCGCCGGCGTTGCTGACTACAATCTGGCGCAGCGGGAGTCCCTTCGAAGCCAACACTCGGTCGTCCTCAAGCAACCTGTGAAGACCGAGATTATCGAACACCCCTCCATCAGTCAACACCTGGTACGTGGGTGCCATATCATCTCGCCTAACACTGAGATAGTCGGGAGTGACCTGTAACGGCTCAAACAACAACGGAAAGGCAGAGCTCGCGGCAACCGCGACTCCGATCTTGAGCAGAGAGCAAGGGGCCGCAGGGTCACCCGGTGTGATGTCTGCATGGTAACCCTGATAGTCAAAGTAGCTATTTGCACCTATCTTTGTCAGATTACACGTTAAAATACGAAGATGGGGCCTGCGCAACTGGGCCCTGAGCTCGATCGTGGGATCGAGATCTGCCAGCGTCTTTTTGCGAAACAACGCATTGTCATACAGGGCGGCCATTCTATGAATGTTCGTCGTCGGCCAACGACGCTCAAGCGCACCAGCCCCTCGCTCGAATCGCAGGAAGCGCAAGAGACTGCATGCTGCGTGCAGCATGCTCGCAAGCGGAGCATGGGCGACAACCGTCGCCCTTGGATTGGATCTGACGAACTCAAGAAGCTCCGCCGATACGGAACGAAATTCTTCGTCAGTACCACAATATCGACCCCAATTCAGAACCATGTGGGCCGCCAGAACCGAGCCCCCAGAAACCGATGATATGACTCTGACGGTTGAAAGCAATTGGGCGTCTCGAAAAGCCTGCACGACACCAAGATGAAACAGAGTTGCTCGAAATCCTCCTCCCGAAAACGCCAATCCGATTCCGTGCCCTGACTGGCCGGCTTTCTCACCGACTGACAGCGCGGGCCCGAGCTTTTCAGTCCAAGCTCGAAGGCGTTCAGAGGAGTCGCCCATTTCGGCACGCGGAGCTTCGGACCCCGGGACTCCTCGACTCCCTGGCGGATCGCGGCCTTCAGGTCGGATGTTCTGTGCCGTGAAGTCCTCGGTTGACATGTGTGGTTTCCTAGCACTGACTAGCAGTAGTCCACAGAGCCGGCTACTCTATCGAACTCCGATGACCATCACAAGCTCAGATCTTGTCGGCCGCGTCGCCCTAGTGCCTGGCATCACGCGCGGCATAGGCATGGGCATCGCTCAGTCTCTAGCAAGCCGAGGCTGCTCGATCGTCGGGATAGCGCGCACAGAGTCCGATCTAATACGGTCCCGAGTTGACCTCCTCAAGATCGGCGCTCCCGTAGTCCTCACTGTCGCCGCCAACCTGTGGGATGTCGATGAATCCATGGGCCGCCTGCGGGCAACGGTGGATCTTGCGACCATCGACATTTTAGTGGCGAATTGCGGTCACGATGGCGCGTCGGACTTGCTCAAGACACCGGCAATCGGGTTGTTAGACGCCCTGAACAGTCAGTTACTAGTTTTTCACGAGATGGTGCGAATAGCCTTGCCTTGCATGAACAGGAGGGGGTTCGGCCGCGTAATAGCCATCACCGGCGCAGCGACGCGCGAGCCATCACCCCTGCTTTCGACGACATACATTGCCAAGAGCGCAGTTGCTTGTTGGGCAAAACTGCTATCCAAGATGGTTGCCAACGGAGTGACGGTCAATTCCGTTCTGCCCGGCCTGATTAGGACTGATGGCCTCCTGAACCTTGTCGCATCCTCCGGTAGAGATCTCGCTGATTGGGTGGGCCAAGTACCAACCGGCGTGCTCGGGGAGCCCCAAGACATCAGAAGTCTCGTAGCATTCCTTAGCAGCAAGGAAGCTGGCTACATAAATGGCGCGAACATTCCGGTCGACGGGGGGCGGCTACGTGGACTCTGGTAACTGGCAACTTACGATCAGGTGCTTCCTGTCACCGCAGCCGGGCGTCCCCATCGCCGAGCCGGCCGGCGGGTCGGACACCCTTGCCTCTGGTCTTGGTCAGTGCATCGCCGAGCTCTTCGCGTGAACTCTGCGCCAGCTTCTGCAGCCGCGCGACGACGTCAGGGTGCGCCGCCGCTACGTCGGCGGTCTCGCCCGGATCGGCGCGCAGATCGAACAGTTCCAGCCCGATCCGGTGGCTGACGTACGGCGCCGGCGAGCCATCCTTGCCGCCCGGCTTGCCGTCGAGCGATTGATACTGATGCGGGAAGTGCAGCTTCCAGCGCGCATCGCGAACCGCCTGCAGCTGGCCGCCGGCGTAGTAGCAGCAGAACACCTCGTGCGGCGACACCGCCTCCGGCTGGCCGAACAACAACGGCGTGATGTCGTGCCCGTCGAGGCGATGCGGCGGCAACTCGGCCCCGATCACCTTGGCCACCGTCGGCAGCACGTCGATCGTCGAGGCGAGCTCCGCACAGGTCGCGCCGGCCGGCACCTTCCCCGGCCACCACGCGATCGTCGGTTCGCGGATCCCGCCCTCGAACATCGTGCCCTTGCCTTCGCGCAACTTGCCGGCCGACCCGGCGTGCTCGCCGTACGACAGCCACGGACCGTTGTCGGCCGTGAACAGCACCAGCGTGCGTTCGTGCAGCGACAGTTCGCGCAGCGTGTCGAGGATCCGGCCGACCGACCAGTCGATCTCCATCACCACGTCGCCGAACACGCCGCGGCCGCTCTTGCCGGCGAACTCCGGCGACGCGAACAGCGGCACGTGCACCATCGTGTGCGGCAGATACAGGAAGAACGGCCGTTCGCGGTGCTTGTGGATGTACTGCACCGCGCGCTCGGTGTAGCGCCTGGTCAACAGCGCCTGTTCCTCGCCGGTCACTTCCTCGTCGACGATCCGATCGCCTTCGATCAGCGGCAGCGACGGATAGCCTTCCTTGCGCTTCTTGCTGTCGGCCGGCAGGTTCGCGTATCCGGGGTGGAGCGGCCACATGTCATTGGAGTAAGGCAGTCCGAAGTACTCGTCGAAACCATGCTGCGGCGGCAGGAAGCGCGGATGGTGACCGAGGTGCCACTTGCCGAAGCACGCGGTCGCATAGCCCTGTTGCCGGCACAACTCGGCAATCGTCACCTCGCCATCGGCAATGCCGATCTGCGCATCCGGACCGAGAGCGCCGGCAATGCCCACGCGCTGGTGATAGCAGCCGGTCAGCAGCGCCGCACGAGAGGCCGAACAGACTGCCGACGACACGACGAAATCCGTCAGGCACATGCCTTCGCGCGCCATCTGGTCCAGGTTCGGCGTCGGGATCGACCCGCCGAACGGCCCGATGTCGGCATAGCCCATGTCGTCGATGAAGATCACGACGATGTTCGGCGGCGGCGCGGGATCCTGGGCCGGAACGGCCGCCGCCAGGACGGCCAGGGTCAGCGAGCGGGAGTGGCGCATCGCGGCAATCGTAGACCACGGACCGTGTCGAATCGCCCGGTACGAGCGGCCGTCGCCGTCTACACCGGCGTGATGCGCAATTCGGGGTCGCGCGGATCGCGCTTGCCGACCCGGCGCGCGAACGACGCCGCCACCACGTCACTGACGTCGAAGGTGCTCGAGGCGCCCTGCATCTCGATCGCGCCGACCATCTTGCTGTCGATGCCGCCGCGCCGGCAGACATGCGCCAGGATGCGTCGCGGCTCGGCCCCGTTCTGGAAGCCCCAGTTGATCCGGAAGCGCTGGAAACCGCGCTCCCCGGCTGCGGCCGATGCCGACTGCCGCGGCTGTTCCTCGCGAGCTTGATGCCATGCGGCCTTGGCGCGCGGCTGACCGCGCCGCTCATGCAAGGGGCCCGTGCGCGGTTCGCGCACCGGGCGCGGCCGCGGTGCCGGGACCTCGGCCACCGCCGACTCGGCCGCGGCAACCATGGCTTCGGGTTCCCGTTCGGGCATCGGTTCCGGTGCCGAACGCGGCGTCGACACCGGCACATACGCCGGCAGCGGCGCCGCTGCCGGGGTGCGGACGGGCTGCGGTCGCGGCGCGCTGGCCGCAACCGGCTTCGGTGCCGGCAGATCGACCGCCATCTCCGCGGTCACCAGCCGGGCCGGCGCCGTCGGCGCGACCCGCCCGCCCTTGCCGCTGCGCCACGGCCGATGCTCGGGCACCTCGGCGAACTGGAACGGCGCGCGCGCCGCGTCCTTGGTGATCGACGCCAGCAGACCGGCGACCAACGCCGCCGGTTGGTGTTCGCCCAGCAGCGCTTCGGCCAGTTCGAGTTGCCGGGCATTGGGCCGCAGGCGCGCCAGCGCGACGCGCACCTGCTCGCTGATCCGTTCGTGCTGACGGGCCCGCACCGCGTCCGCGCCCGGCACCGGCAACCACGCGGCAGCCACACCGGCCTGCTCCAGCAGGCGCCCGACGGCGCGTTCGCGCGGCTTGGGGATCAGCACCACCGAACGGCCCTTCTGCCCGGCGCGGCCGGTGCGCCCGCTGCGATGCGTGTAGGTCTCGGCGTCGATCGGCGGATGCACGTGCACCACCATCTTGACGTCCTGGATGTCGAGGCCGCGGGCGGCGACATCGGTCGCGACCAGCGTCGTGATCGTGCCGCGGCGGAACGCCTCGAGGGTCCGCACGCGCTGGTTCTGCGCCAGGTCGCCGCTGATCGGCGCTGCGGCAAATCCATCACCGGCCAGCTTGTCCGCCAGACCGGTCGTGTCGGCGCGGGTGCGGACGAACAGCAGCGTCCGCTCGTCGCCGGCCATCAGCAGCAGATTGACGACCGCCGCATAATGTTCGCGTGGGCCGATCAGATGCACGACGTGTTCGATGTCGGCATGCGCGGCATCGGGATCCGAGCCGGCGATCAGCAACGGGTCGCGCTGATAGCGCAGGGTCAGCCGTCGGACCTCGGTCGCGAACGTCGCCGACACCAGATGCGTGCGTCGTTCCCCGGGCATCGTCGCCAGGATGCCTTCGAGTTCGTCGCGGAAGCCCATGTCGAGCATCTGGTCGGCTTCGTCGAGCACCAACTGGGTGACGCCGCTGCAATCGAGCGCGCCAGCGCCGAGGTGATCGAGCAACCGCCCGGGCGTGCCGACCAGCACGGTCGGCCGCCGCCGCAAGCGCAAGCGCTCGCGATCGACATTGGTGCCGCCGGTGACACAGTCGAAGGTGACGCCGCGGACATCGGCGAACAGCCAAGTCAGCTCGTCGCACACCTGCATCGCCAGTTCGCGCGTCGGCGTGATGATCAGCGTGGTCGGCCCCTGCAACTGCCGGCCGGCGTCGGCCAGCAGGCGCGTGGCCAACGCAAAACCGAGCGCGACGGTCTTGCCCGAACCGGTCTGCGACTGCACCTGCAGATCGCGCACACCGTCTTCGGCGGCCAGCACTGCCTGCTGCACCGGCGTCAGCGTTGCGAAGCCCCGCCGCGCGAGGGCCGGACGCAGCGGCGCCGGAACGTGCGCAAACGGCTCGGCCGGCGCGGGATCGGACTCGGTGTACATACTGTGTTGTCGCCCAACGCGAGCCGGGCGTCAATCGCCGAGTTCCGTTCGCCGGCTTCGTCCTTGCCGGCGCGCGATCGCTAACCGCCGATGCGACCGGACGATGCAGCGGATATCACGGCACCGGCCGCGTTGATGCCCGGATCGAATACCAGGGCCTGCTGATGGAATAGCAGGCCGATCAGACCGGGATTGGCCGGGATCGCCAACGTGAACGTCGCGGTGTTGGCGACGCCGCTGACGAACGTGGTCACGTCGGCGCGGACGCGCCCAACGCAACCCGGCAGACCGAACCCCGAAAGATCGAGTGGCAATGGTCCCAGCGGCGACGACGTCGTGCTGGTGCCGGTCATCAGGATCGCACTGCTGGTCGGCAGTTCGGTCAGCGTCGCCTGCCAGGTCGCGCCGATGCGCGGCACGCCGAGCGGCACGAGCCGGCTCTCGGCGCGCGACCCGGCGCAACCGGTGCCGAAGCGGACGTAGGTGGCAGGCTGGTCGAACAGCACCACGCTGTGCCGCGAACCCGTGCTGAACGCCCGCACCGACATCCCTGCCGGCGCGACCGGCGCCACGGTCTGCCCGCCGGAACTCTCGCCCCAGCCGACCAGCGTGCCATCGGACGCCATGGCGAGGTCGTGGAAGTAACCGGCGTCGATCCCGACGTGATCACTGCCGACCGGCGCCGCCGGCACGTTGTAGATCCCGTACAGATTGTTGCCCCAGACCCGCACCAGGCCGTCGGACGCGCGGCCGACGACATGCAGCGCGCCACAGGCAGCTTCCAGCCACCGGACGCCGGCCGGCAGCGTCGGCACCGCCGTCTGCCCGAGCGATCCCGAACCAAAGACCACACAGGCGCCGTCGGAACGGATGACGACCGAATTGGTCAATCCGCCCTTGCCGATGGCGACATAGTCGAGCCCCGTCGGCAACGCGGGTACCGTCGCCTGGCCAACGGCATTGTCGCCCCACGCCATGACCTGACCATCACTGCGCAAACCATAACTGTGATTGGCGCCAGCGGCGACATCCGTCCAGACCACGCCGGCCGGCAAGGACGGCACGGCCGTCTGGCCGCGACCATTGTCGCCCCACGCCAGCGCCACGCCATCCGAGCGCAACGCGATCACGTGATTGGTGCCGCCACTGACCCGAACGTAACGGGTGCCGGCCGGCAAGGACGGCGGCTGCAGCGTCGTTGCGCCGGGTCCAATCACGATCAGTTCGCCATCCGAGCGCAGCAGGTGCGTCCGTCGCACTGCGCAGGTGACGCCGACCCAGTCCGCACCCGTCGGCAGGTCCGGCGGACCGTTCTGCAACGAGCTGTTGTCGCCCCACGCCAACACGCGGCCATCCGAACGCAGCGCCGCGGTGTGCCGATCGCCGGCAGACATCCGCAGATAGTCCATGCCTGCCGGCAAGGCCGGAATCGCGAGCTGGCCCGCCGTGTTGTCCCCCCAGGCGACCCAGACTCCATCCGACCGCAGTCCCAACGAGTGCGAGCCACCGGCGCGCACGCCGAGCCACCACAGACCGCTCGGCAACGCCGGCACATTGCACTGGCCGGCGGCGTTGGCGCCAAACGCGACGATCTGCCCGTCCGAGCGCAGCGCCAGCGAGTGACTGGCCCCGGCGGCTGCCGCGGCGTAGCCCATGCCCCGCGGCGGTACCGGCACGGTCGTCTGCCCGGCGCCACCATTGCCGATCGCGACCAATTCGCCATCACTGCGCACCAGCAGCGAATGCGTGCCGCCGCCGGCGACGTTGACGTACGTCATGGTCGACGGCAGTGCGGGCACCGCGATCTGCCCATTGGCGTTGTCGCCCCACGCGATCGTCGTGCCGTTCGACAGCAGCGCCAGCGAATGCCGTGCTCCGGCCGCGATGGCGATACCGATCACGCCGGGCGGTATCGCTGGCACCTGGATGGTGGTCCCGGCCCGCCCCCAGGCAATGATCACGCCATCCGAACGCAACCCGACGCCGTGGTCGACGCCGGCCGCCAGTTCGAGCCAGGCGGCGCCGGCCGGCAGCGTCGGCGGTTCGCACTGCCGCGCGCCGTTGGCACCGTTGGCGGCCACGGTGCCATCCGGTCGGAACCCGCAGGTGAAGGCACTGCCGACGATCAAGTTGGTGAAGCCGGAATCGGTCCGCATGGAACTGTCGAACGTGAACTCGCCGAAGCCGCGCAGCACGGCCTGCGCGACGGCGGGGAATGACAGGACGAGCGGCAACAGGATCGCGACGGCTGGATTGCGGACGTGCATGAGGGTCCGGATCGTAGCAGTAGCGCGGGCCGCCGACGCGGTAACGGTCGTTGTCGCCGTCACTTCGCTTTCGGCACTGCCGCTTGCGAGGCTCGCCGCCACCGCGGCCCATCGTCCTGCCTGCCGCCCGCCTGGAACGACGCGATCGCCAGCGGCCCCGGGTCGCGTCCGGCCACCCGGTCGGCGTACCGCAGCGGCGCCGGCAGATCCGGCGCCAGGAACGCGCGCCGATCCTCGGCCGCCAAGTCCTGCCACCGCGGCGTGGATACGGCCAGCAGGGCTCCGGACACCGTCAATGTGCGCCGCTGCGCATCCCCGAAGTGATTGGGTCGGCCACCGCCGGGTTGGCCGACGAACAGCGCCTGAGTGTCGCGCCGGTCGGGCAATCGCTGCCGCAGGTCATGTTCCTGCCGGTCCATTCGGTGTGACCGGGTTCTCCCGGTTCTGGAAAGGCAGCGCACGCTGCTATCGCCGTGCTGCCTGGAAAGGTCGGCTGTGAACGGCGCTCAGGCGAGGGCAGCCGCGAACCGGCCATAGAGGTCGCCTGGCAGTGGCACGTCGAGCCTCCACGTCACCGCCATCGGGCGCTCACCTTCGTGGCGAACGTAGTTTGCCGGACCCAGGAACCAGAATGCGCGATCGTCAACGCTCAGACGCGCGAACAGCAGCACCTGCGATCCCTGCCGGGCGTGGTCGCGGTAGCGCCGGCCCGTGTCGCTGTCCTCGCGCGTCATCGACTGGCTGTCCCACTGGATCAGCTCGCGGCTGATGGCGCGGTCACGGTAGCTCGTGGTCGGCGAGAAGTGGCCGGACGTCTTGTCGAGTGTGAACGCGAGCAGATCCGTCTTCGCAGCCTCGATCCACTTCACGCCCTCGCGCCACTCCGGCGGTCTAGCCTCGGTGCCAACGCCGAGCGCGGCAAGCATCTCGATGCGCGTATAGCGTGCGTGGACCTCGAGCGGCACGTGCGCAGGCAGCTTCGCCGAGGGGTGCAGGTGGTCGATGCGCGCCGCCAACACTTCGAGCAGGTCGCGCAGCTCGGCACAGACCTGGGGATGACGACGCAGCTGGTCCAAGGCCTCGGCCAGCGATGTCTGCCTTTCGAGAACCTCACTGCCCAGGCCCGCGACCAGCATGCGCAGCAGGCGGCGGTCACGTTCGTCGTACGCCTCGAGCGCCGCAGGCGCTTGCAGCCAGCGGCGCCACACGCCGATCCGCAGGCCGTCGTCGACGTGCAACAAGCGACCGCAGCCGAGGCGCAGCTGCTTCTCCTGCGGACCGGCATCGAGCACTGCCAGCCCCGCATCCTGGCGCAATTCGGACCAACCGTGCTGGCTCTGGTATACGTCCGTGAGCTCGTAGCCCGATTCCTCGAGGAACGAGGCTAGCGGGACCGACCCGCCCTCGCTTGCCATCTGGCGCAACTCCTCGGCCTTGTCACGCCACAACGTCGGGATCGCGGCGCGCACGCTGCGCAACACGCGGTCCTTCGCGACCGCATCCAGGTGCAGGAGGCAGCCGGCCGGCAGGAATGGAAATCCGTTCTCGATCTGCTCCGCGAGGTGCTTGCGCGTGCCACCGACCAACGACCGGAAGCGACGGTCGTAACGGAACTCGCGCCGGTGCAGGCCGACGAAGTCGAGCACGGTACACGCCGCCTTGCCGTGGCGGCGCCGCAGCCCGCGGCCGAGCTGCTGCAGGAACAACGTCGGGCTGTCGGTCGGGCGCAGGAACAGCAACGTGTCGACGTCGGGCACGTCGATGCCTTCGTTGAAGAGATCGACCGAGAACAGCACCTGGATCCTGCCGGCAACGAGATCGAGCAACGCCTGCCTGCGTTCGGCGTCGGGCGTGTCGGACCAGATGGCGACGGCATGCAGCCCGGCCGCGCCGAACACGCGCGCCATGAAGCGGGCATGGTCGATGCTGACGCAAAACCCGAGCGCCTTGATGCGCGTGACGTCGGCGACATGCCTGGCCAGCTGCTCGACCACCATGCGGCCCCAGCGTTCGTTCGCGGTGTAGATGCCGGTGAGCGCCGCCACATCGTAGCCGCGCCCGCGGCGCCACGGCACGCCGCGCAGGTCGATCTGATCGGCGATGCCGTAGTAGAGGAACGGCACGAGCCGCTGCTGATCGATCGCATCCCACAACCGCAGTTCGGCCGCGATGCGATCGCCGAACCACTGGAGGATCGGCAGCCCGTCGCTGCGCTCCGGGGTCGCAGTGAGCCCGAGCAGTTCGACCGGCTGCACGTGTTGCAGCAATCGTTCGTACGAAGCGGCGGCAGCGTGATGGAACTCGTCGACCACCACGACATCGAAGTGACGCGGATCCAGGTGGTCGTAGCCGCGCGCCGACAGACTCTGGATCGAGGCGAATACGTGTTCGAACGCCGACGGGCGTTCGCCGCCGACCCAGAGTTCGCCGAACGCCGGGTCGCGCAATGCGTGTC
Organism: Planctomycetota bacterium; assembly: GCA_016713175.1. GTDB lineage: Bacteria > Planctomycetota > UBA1135 > UBA1135 > UBA2386 > JADJPQ01. The sequence continues at coordinate 160,764 of JADJPQ010000001.1, read as the reverse complement.
GGAACGTGGCGACGCTCTGTTCCAGGATCTCCTCGCGATGCGCGACGAACAGCAACCGCGCGCGTGCGAGCCGCGGTCGCAGGCGAGCGTAGTCGACGGCAGCCATCACGGTCTTGCCGGTGCCGGTCGCGGCGACGAGCAGGTTGCGATGGTGGTCGGCCTGCCGCGACAACTCGATCAACTCGAGCAGGCGTTCCTGGAACGGCTCCGGTCGCAGTTCGATCGGGCTCAGCTGCAGGATCGTTCCTGCCGGGCGAGCCGGCGCGGCGCGGCGCGCGAAGTCGGCAGAGTCGTACGGCTCGAACTCGGGGTTGTTCCAGTAGGCCTCGAAGACCGTGCCGACCTTGCCAACGACCGGCGCGTTGCGCGCGCCCGAGATGCGCACGTTCCATTCGAGGCCGGTGACCTGGGCGGAGTGGGTCAGGTTCGACGAGCCGACGTATGCGGTCGAGAAGCCCGAGCGGCGGTGGAACAGCCACGCCTTGGCGTGCAGGCGCGTCGAGCCGGTATCGTAGGAAACGCGTATCTGGGCGCCGGCGCGTTGCAGGTCGTCGAGCGCGGTTTGCTCCGTCGACCCGGTGTAGGTCGTGGTGAGTATCCGCAGTGGGCAGCCGCTGTCACAGTGTTGGCGCAGCTCGTCCAGCATCGGCAGAATGCCGCTGCGTCGGATGAAGGCCATCACCACGTCGATAGCATTCGCGGAGTGGATCTCCGATCGGATCTGGCTGCCGACGGTCGGTTCGCCGGGCGCGTTCGTCAGCAGCGCGGTGTCGAACAGTGGGATCTGCGGTGCGATGATGGACTCTGCGCTGCCATCGGGCAGACGCTGCAGAATGGCGCGCAGGACGCTTGCGTCGAGAACCGGGATGTCGGCGGCGGCTTCGCAGCCCTGGACGCGCGCGTCGACGGCAGTGAGCAGTTCGCGGGCCAGCTGGATGCCGAACCTGGCGCGCCCCTGCTCCGATACGCCGCGCACGACGCGCTCGACCACCCGCGCGATGTGCAAGGCAATGCGATCTGCCGCCTCCGCGTCATCAAGGTCCGCGCGATCGACGGACAACCCGCCGGCGAGCCGCTGCAGCGTGGCCTGGAGCGCTTCCGTGATCAGAAGTTCGTAGAGACCGCGTTCGCCGACGGCCATCGACGCAGTATGCCCGCGGTCCACGCCAGACCAACATGGAGGCGGGTGCTTGTGGAGAAGCGGCCGACGCCGGCGCTCGTCGAGACCATCTGGAACTCGCGAACCTGTTGCAGGGTATCGCATGTCCGCTGGCTCAGGCACAGGTTGGCGGACGCCGTGTCCCAGCACCGCCCAACAAACCGGCGCCCCACCCGCGTCCCCGTGGCATCATCGGCAGCCGCCCGGCACGATCTGCGCGATGCGAAGGTCGCCGCTGTTGCCGTTCCTGCTGTTCGCCGCCTGCGCCACCGACGACCCCGGCCACGTCGTCCGCAGCGAGGCCCGCGTCGGCCCCGGGACCGACCGTTCGGTCACCCCCGTCAACCAGGAACTGACCCCCGCCGGTCGCCAGATCCAGCTCCCGGGCATGCGGCCGCAGGGACTGGCGCTGACACCCGACGGCAAGAGCCTGCTGATCGCGGGCAAGACCAAGGAACTGGTCGTCATCGACGCCGCCACCGGTGAGATCCGGCAACGCGTGGCGCTGCCGTCCGACCAGCAGAAGGAGCCGCCGGTCGCATCCGCCAACATCCTGAAACCCGACAAGGACGGCCAGCTCAGCTACACCGGCCTGATCATCGCGCCCGACGGCAAGCGCGCGTGGCTCAGTTCGGTCAACGGCTCGATCAAGGTGTTCACGATCGCCGCCGATGGCATGGTCGCAGCGTCGCACTCGCTGGTGCTGCCCGACGCGAAGGCCCCGCGGCGCGATGCGGAAATCCCGAGCGGTCTCGCCCTGACCGCCGACGGCCAGCGCCTGTTGGTCTGCGGCAATCTGTCCAACCAACTGCTCGAACTCGATGCGACCACCGGCGCGGTGCGGCGCACGTTTGCGGTCGGTGTGGCGCCGTTCGATGTCGTCATTGCCGGCAACCGCGCGTTCGTCAGCAATCAAGGCGGCCGGCGGCCAGGTGCGGGCGATCTGGTCGGGCCGGCAGGGCGCGGCACCACCGTTCGCGTCGATCCGATCCGCCACATCGCCAACGAGGGCAGCGTCACCATGATCGACCTGACGCGCGGCGAAGTCGTGCGCGAGGTGCTGACCGGTCTGCACCCAAGCGCGCTGGCGGTGTCACCCGACGGCCATCACGTCGTCTGCGCCAATGCGATGAGCGACAACCTGACGGTGCTGGACGCCACGACCGGCGATCTGATCGAGACGATCTGGTGCAAGCCCAAGCCCAGCGACCTGCTGTCGGTGAGCCCGAACGCCCTGGCGTTCGCCCCGGACGGCCGCACGCTGTACGTCGCCCACGGCACCCAGAACGCGATCGGCGTCGTGCACTTCGATCCGGAGGATCGCGGCGACAGCCGGTTGCATGGGCTGATCCCGGTCGGCTGGTATCCCGGTGCCGTGGTCTTCGATCAGGCCCGTGGCCAATTGCATGTCGCCAACATCAAGGGCCTCGGACCGGGTCGCGCGCAGAAGGACGGCGAGGGCATCGAACACAACAGCCATCAGTATCACGGGACCCTGAGCAGCCTGCCGCTGCCCGACGCGGACACCCTGACGCAATGGTCGGCTCGAGTGCAGCACAACCTGCGGGCGCCGGCGATCCGCGCCGCACTACAACCGCCGCGCTCCGGCGTGGCGCCGCGGGCGATTCCCGAACGCAGCGGCGAACCGAGCCTGATCGAACACGTCGTCTACGTCATCAAGGAGAACCGCACCTACGACCAGGTGCTCGGCGACCTGCCGCAGGGCAACGGCGATCCGTCGCTGTGCATCTTCGGCGAGGCGCTGACGCCCAATCAGCACGCGCTGGCCCGCCAGTTCGTGCTGCTCGACAACACCTACTGCGCCGGCATCCTGTCCGCCGACGGCCATCAATGGAGCACGACGGCGTTCGCCACCGATTATCTCGAACGCAGTTTCGCCGGTTTCCCGCGCAGCTATCCCGACGGCATGGGCGAGGACGAGAAGGACGCGCTGGCGTATGCGCCGAGCGGCTTCCTGTGGGACCACGCGATCGCGCGCGGACTGCCGTTGCGCAACTACGGCGAGTTCTGTGAACCCCTCGTCCGCTGGCGCGACGGTCGCAGTGGCACGCCGGAGTTCCGGGCCTGCTATCTGGCCTGGAAGAACGGCACCGACGATGTGGTGTTCGAGAGCAAGCCGGTGGTGCCATCGCTGGAGCCGTTCTCGCCGACCGGCTATGTCGGTTGGGAGATGTCGGTGCCCGATCAGCACCGTGCCGATCACATTCTGCGCGAGCTCGCCGAGTACGAAGCGCGGGGCGCCTATCCGCGGCTGACGATCATCTGCCTGCCGCAGGATCACACCAGCGGCACCAGCCGTGGTTGCCCGACACCGGCAGCGTGCGTTGCCGACAACGACCTGGCGCTCGGGCGCATCGTCGAGGCGCTGAGCCGTTCGCGGTTCTGGCCGAAGATGGCGATCTTCGCGATCGAGGACGATCCGCAGGCCGGCTGGGACCACGTCAGTGGCTACCGGACCACCGCCTACGTCGCGAGTCCGTTCGCACGCCGCGGCGCCGTGGTGTCGACGCAGTACAACACGACCAGCATCCTGCGGACCATCGGGCTGATCCTCGGGCTGCCGCCGATGAACGCGTTCGACGCCAGTGCGACGCCGATGCACGACTGCTTCCAGGACATCGCCGACCTGACGCCGTTTTCCGCACTGCCGGCCTCGGTGCCGCTCGATCAGTTGAACCCGGAGCCGGCCGCGATCGCCGATCCGGTGCTGCGCGCCGATGCCGAATTGTCGGCGACGATGAACTTCGCCCAGGTCGATCGCGCCCCGGAAGACGCCCTGAACCGGATCCTGTGGCGGGCGATGCGCGGCAGTTCGGTGCCGTATCCGGAATGGGCGATCACGCCAGGCGCCGAGGAAGAGGAGGAAGCAGAGGAGGCGCGGGAACGGGCCGGCCGATGACCGGCCGCGCGCTCACGGCACGATGTGCAACATCAGGCCGTTGCTGGTTCCCGGCGGCAATTGCGGCTGGTGCAGGTCGACGACCTGGACGAACAGGTCGAGCACCTGACTGCCCGACGGCAGCCCCACCGGCACGGTCAGGGTCGTCGGCGGATTGCCGGCGGCGAGGTGGAACTGGAAGAAGTCGATGCTGGTGTAGAGATGACAGCCGTGGCTGCCGAACAACGGATCGAGCAGCAGCGGCAATGACCAGGTGCCATACTGCTCCCGGTCGAACCCGACGATCACCGCGCGAAGCGACGACGGCGCGTGCTGCTGCGACGCCAGCGTCAGCAGACTCCCCGGTCGGAGGCTACCCCGGGCGCCGAGCGTGATCCGTCCCTGACCGAGATCGCAGCCCTGACCATACGGCAGCGCAAAGCCAGTGAACTCGGCGCCGCGCAGATCCGCGCCGGCCGGCAGCGGCGCGATCGCCGTCGCGGTGCCGTCGCTGGTGTCGATGTGGTACAGCATCGTCGACGTGCCACCGATCAGCCCGTGCGCCGGATGCGAGGCGAACCACTGGATCAGCAGGTTGTCGGCAGTCGCGGCAAACGGATCGGTCGCTGCGCCAGTAGCCGGGTCGATCGCGACCAGACCCCGCACCCACTGCCAGCCCCACAGGGCGCCGCCTTGCCAGCCGAGGCTTTGGATCGCGTTCATGCCCGTGCGGCCGGCCAACGTGTGCACACCGGTCAGCGTGTCGATCCGCCACAACCGGGACTCGCCTGCCTGCACGGTCTCGATGCCGAGCAGCGAGTGCGCGCCGCCACTGGCCAGCCCGCGCAGATCGATCGACGGATGCACGTAGTCGACCGTTCCAGCCACCGGATCGATCCGGGTCAGCCAGAACTGCGTGTTCGCCAGGCGGGCGGTGGACCACAGCGCACCGCTGTCGTCGCGCGCGAGCGCATTCTGGCCGAACGGTCCAGCGGCCAGCGGTGTCAGCGCACCGCTTGCGGTCGACAGCACGTGCACCTGTCCGGACCAACTTACGGCAACCAGATCCTGGGCGGATGCGGAACACAGACCCGCGAACGTCACGGCGGCGATGGACAGGAAGCGCATGCAGCGGTCGATAGCGCGGGCCCGGCGACCCGTAACCGGGGCACACGCCGTACAGGGTCCGGGGCCGACCATCCCTTGCAGGAAGGCCGGCCCCGGGCCGAACCATGCACAGAACCAGATTCCTCTTCTTGCGGGGCTCAGTTGCCGATCACGGCCGCGGCCGCGTCGGAAACCGTCGCATTGAGCGTGTTGATGCCCGGATCCAGCACCAGCGCCTGCGTGTAGAACTGACCGCACAGCAGGCCGGGGATGTTCGGAATGCCGAGGTTGAAGTTCGCGACGTTGCCGGTGCCGGTGATGAACTCGGTGGCATCCGGGCTGACGCGGCCCAGGCACATCGGCGCGCCGAACGACGTCAGGTCCAGCGGCAACGACCCGAACGGCGACGACGTCCGGCTGAAGCCGATCAGCACGATCGCGGCATCGATCGGCAGATTGGTGAACTCGGCGGTCATCGTGTTGCCCAGCCGCGGCGCCGCGACCAGGTTGTTGCGGGCGACGCCCTGCGTGCCGGCACAACCGAGATCGAACACGCCATACGACGCTTCGCCGCTGGTGTCGCAGGTCGCGTAGTAGAACGCGCCGTTCCAGATGCGCGGGGTGAACAACGTGCCGGTGAACAAGCCGCCGCGAACCTTGCAGTTGCTGATCGTCACGTCGGCGTTGCCGTAGTTGTTGGCGCCGGAGGACGAGTAGATCTGGCCGGCCTGCAGGCCGCTGCTGACCGGCACGTGGTGCAACATGAAGCCGTAGGTGCCGGGCGCCAGGTAGATCGGCTTGTCGAGCGTCAGGTAGTTGCGCACGCCGCTGCTGGCCGGTCCACCCATGCCGGTCGCGACCTTCCGCCACACGCCCGGAACGCTCTCATTGCCGGTGATCGTCGCCGGGCAGATGTAGATGTCGACCGGGAACGACGTCGCCGTGGTGTTCGGCACCACGTCGAGGCCGCAGATCTCCAGTCCGAACGCGTTGGTGACGTTGACGTCGAACAGATTGCACCAGTTGGAGGCGCCAACCGAGCCGCCGGTGAACTGCGTCTCCAGCGTGATCGCCGAGACGACGCGGTTGCTGACCGTGGCGATCGGGCCGCAGTTGCGCTGGGCATTCAGCCGGACCGTGTGCGGCAGGCAGTCGCCGAACGTCCATTGCGGGTTCGGCAACGTCGAGTCGGTCATGTTGTCGCCGTTGAAGTCCCAATCCCATGCCGTCGCCGGCGGGTTGGACGTATCGGTGAACTGCACGGTGCCGGCCGATGGCGATGACCAGATGAAGCTCGCCGTGATCTCGTCAGTGACGATCAGGTTGGGGCGGACGATGGTGACCGGGGCGTTGACGCCATCACCGACCGTCAGTCGCACCGAGTGCGTGCCGCACGGATAGACGAACGTCGGATTCTGGGTGAAGTCGTCGTCGACGCCGTCGTTGGTGAAGTCCCAGGCCCAGCTGGTGATCGGCCCGGCGCCAGAGGACGACTGGTCGGTGAACGTCACCGACAGCGGGCTGCCGCCCGCGCGCGGCGAGGCGGTGAAGTTGGCGTAGATGCCGCCGATCGGCGCATAGTCGAACTCGACGACGATCGCATTGGCGGCCGGCGTCGTGCCGGTCGCGGTGAACTGGCCGATGTTGGTGAACGACCGCCGGGCCAGCGCGCCAGTGCTCAGTGCGTCGCAGTTGGGCACGCTGCCGGTCACGGTGCCGGCGAATCCGGCCGACTGGAAGTCGATCACCAGATCGCCGAGCGCCGGATTGTAGGAGAACGGCGTGCCGAGCGACGCGAGGTCGAGGTCGACGAACATCACGCCGCCGGGCGGATTGGGATTCGTCGCCGCGGTCGACGTGCCTGGCAGGATCGTCACCGCATTGTTCCAGACCGTCGAACGATCCGCGCCGTGGTTGTTGGCAAACGTGCTGGTCATCGCGAGGTAGTCGACCGGGCAGGTCGACATCTCGACGATCATGTTGCTGATCGAGCCGCCCGCCCAGGTGGCCGCCACGCCGTTGCTGCGGAACTTCATCCGCGTGATCAACACCGGCGTGGTGATGCCGGCGAAGTTCGCGGCGTCATAGACGACCTGCATGCGATTGGGCACGCCGGCGCCGCTGACGTTCGACGAAGCGAACGGGTTGACCGAAACCGACCCTTGTTCGGCGGTGCCAGCACCAGGCGGCACGGTGATGGTCTGCGCGGCCAGGCCGGCAGCCACGGAAAGAACGGCGAGAACTCGAACGGTCATGTGCAGGGGGTGGGGTAGGAGTGGAGCGGGCGGGAATTCCGATCAGTTGCCGACCACGCCGCGACCCATGTTGGTCGTCAGCAGGCCCAGCGAGTTCGCATTGGTGGAGACGGCGGCCTGGTTGAAGAACTGTACGCCAAGCAGCGCGTTGTTGGCCGGCAGGGACGCCGTGTGCACGCCAGAGCCGGCCGGGTCCAGCAGCATCAGCAGGGCCTCGTTGGAGCTGGTGTGCAGGAAGCAGTGCGCCGCGCCGAAGGCGGCGAGGTTGTAGGGCGTCGGCAGGCCGTTCCAGTTCGAGCCGTTCAGCGCCCAGATCATGAAACCGACGCTGCTCGGGTCGCCGCCACTGGTCTGCAGGCGGAACGGTTGGCCGATGCGCGGCAGATCCAACGCGGTCAGCACCGGCACCGCCGCCGGTCCGGTGCAGCGGATCCGCCACGCCGGCTGGCCGGGCGCCGTCGACGCCGTCCAGCGGTTGCCGTTGATGTTCGGGGCGCGATAGACGCTGGGCGCGGGACCTGGCGTGCCCGACGCGTTCATCGGCGGCGAAACGCGGCTGCGCGGGTTGAACCCGATCCAGAACGCCTGTCCCGGCTGGATCAACGGCGCCGGATAGACCGACACGGACCACCAAGAGTTGAAGCCGTTGACCGTCATCGTGCCCTGCGCAATGGCGATCGTTGCCGGCAGCGAATGGGTCGTCGCGGTAGGACCGGTGGCGTCCTCGAACACGAACGCATCGGTGGCTTCGGGCGATCCCGACACCGATGCGGTGTAGAAGTCGAACCCGAGCACCCGGATCGGCGCGCCGCTGGTGTTGGTCACGGCGAACGCGTACTCGTACGGCTGGCTGTAGAACAACGGACTCAGCGGCGCGGTGTTCTGCGTCAGGCACTGGCCGACCGTCGCGCCGTTGCAGCCGTCGCGGGTGGTCACGTAGGTCGGAGTCTGCGCAACCGCCGCTGCCATCGCCGCAAAGGCGGCGCCGATCGGGAACAGGATTCGCTTCATCAGGAGTGTTGGGCGACTCCGGAATCGGAGTCGTCGGCACTCAGGCGATGGATTGGCGGCGATGGCCGGCGGAATCCCGGTTTCGCAGTCCCGGCACCGCGAATGCGGTCCGCCGCGAATGGTCACCGACGGGTGATCACGGCGCGCGGATGTGCGGCTGCCAGAGCCGCCAATTCCGCCTCGCTCAGCCTGGCCGAGGTCGAGATCCGCACCTCTCGCAGCGGCGGCAGCATCAGCAGAGCCCGCAGGCCAGTGGCGGTGAAGTCGGCGCCGTTCAACACCACGGTCTGCAACGGGCCCTTGGCACGGGCGAGGATCGCCAGATGCTGGTCGCCGAGGTCGCAAAGGGGCAGGTGCAGTTCGCGCAGCCCCGGCAGAGCCGCAATGTCCTCCATTTGCGCCATGGTGAGCGGGTTCTCGCCGACATCGAGCACCTCGAGCCTGCTCGCGAACGGACCCGGGAACGATCCCATCGGGGCGCCGCGCAACCGCAGTTCGCGCAACAGCGGTAGCGCGATCGGCACGCCATCGAGGCCCTTGCAGAACGACAGGTCGAGTCGGTCGAGTTCGGACAGCGGCACATGGAAGCCGAGCAGGACCGGTCGGAACACATTGCCGCGAACGTTCGGGCAGCGGCGCAGGGACAACGACCGCAGGCGCAGGCCGAGCGCCGGCAGGTCGTCGTCGTGCACCGTGGCGCCGTCGAGCACGAGATCGGTCAGCGAAGTCATCTTGGCAAACGTGGCCAGCAGGTCGCGGTCGACCATCGCCGCCAGCCGGCCGACGTCGAGTCGACGCGTCTTGCCGAATTCCGCCAGCTCGTCGAGGTCTTCCCGACGCAGCGCCTGGGCGCGATCCGGATGCCCGGCCAGCCTGAGCGACTCCAGGGTCCGGAACGGCGAATCGGCGGCAAAGTCGGCGCGGCGACGCAGGATGCCGAGGTGCTGGCACGCCGCCTGTTCGCAACGTTCGACTGCGGTCGCCAGCGGTTGCGATCCGACGACGACCAGATCGCCCCGCAACCCGCGCATGCCCACCATCGTCGAGTCGTGCCGGTTCAGTGCCATGACGATCGCGCGCCCGTCGTTGCAGATCAGCGACAGCCGATTGTCCCACTCCCAGCCGGCCGGTTGGGTCACGCGCACTCTCGACTCCGAGAACATGGCAACGACAGCCTGGCGGGTTGCCGGGTCCGCCGACCACGCCGGCGCCGCGCGGGTCTCGATCCCATCGGGCCGGACCTGGAACACCTCGACGCGCAAGTCGACCACCTTCGGCAGCAGCTCCTGCAATTGCGCCACGCTGCCGACTGCGATCACTTCCGGATCCTGGTTGGCAACGACCGGTGGGGCAACCGCGGCAGTATCCGCACGTTGCAACCAGGCAGTCGCCGCGACGACCGCGATGGCGATCGGCATCAGCGCCGCCGCCCACGACCGCCGGGACGCCGACGAACGCCCGGCGAACGCCTCCGCTGCCGCCACTCGCGCCGCCGCCGCTCGACGTTCAGCCAGTCGCGCCTGCACCCGGGCCGCCAGATCCGGCCCCGGCTCACCGAAGTGTTCCTCGAGCAGAACGTGGACCATCGTCGCCGCCGCTTCGTCGTCATCGTGCATCGTCGTTCTCCCGCAACTTGCCCGTGATGCAGTCCAGGAGCCGCGCGCGTGCCCGCCGCAACGCCATCTTGACGCCGGCTTCGCCCAGTCCCAGCGCGGCCGCCATTGCCGCGCGCGATTGCCGTTCGCGGTAGCGCAGTTCGATCGCCAGTCGATCCCGTTCGCTCAGCGTCTGCAGACAGTCGCGCAATGCCAACAACGGCAGGTCGTCGTCATCGCCGCGCGCTCGCTGCCACGCGCTCTCCACGACAGCCAGATCGAACGCAACGGGCCGCCGCCGCTCGCGGCGGAGCTGCATGAAGAACAGGTTCTTCGCCGCCTGGCGCAACCACCGCCGGGCGTCCGCCAGCGACCATCCCAGGGCGCCATGCGCCAGTCCGGCCAGCAGCGCATCCTGGATGTGCTCCTCGGCGCCACCACTGTCGCAGCCGAGCGCCCGCAGCCACCGCCACAACGCGTGCTGATGCGTCTGGACGAACGTGGTGGTCGGGTCGTGGGTCACCGCGCCGGTGATCATGCACGACCCAATGCCAGAACGCGGGGAAAGGGTACGCGAGATCGCGCTCGCACCTACAGCCGAAGGCGCAAGTCGGCAGTCTCGCGCGCTGCGATGGTGACCTGTTCGCGGCGCATGCCGAACGTGCCCAGATCGAACTGCAAGTCGTAGCGCCCGGGTGGCAGCACCGCGCCGAACTCGTTGACGCCGCCGGGCAGCAGTTCGCCGGGCAGACCGTTGGTCGCGGTGCCATCGCCGTTGCGCACGACGAAGCGCTCGAAGATCTCCTGGCCATCGGGCCCGAACAGACGGCACGATCCGGCCACGTGCACGCCGCGGTGATCCGTCACGTGGACATGCAGATGCCCACCGAAGGCGGCCTGCAGCGTCAACCGTTGTCCGGTCGCCGGCACCTGGACGACGTGCTCCTGCGGCAGCAGGAACAGGCCATTGCGTTCACCGCCGGCCGGGCCGACCTGCAACCGATAGCCCCCCGGCGGCAGCAACAACCGGAACGGCCCGCTGCTGTCGTCGCGCATGCCGTGGTGACCGCCGTGCTCGTCACCATCGAGCTGCTGCCAGCGGAAGAACGCGTTGCGCACGCGGTGATCGCCCTTGAACTCGATCGCCAGTTCGGCCATCGGCTGGTCGAGCCGCAACTCGACCTCACGGCCGGCGTCGGCGCTGGTCAGCGTGCGCGTCGCGGACCGCAGACGGCTCGCGTGCGCGACCACCGGAGGCTCGGGTTCGGTGACGATCACGGCCACTGCGCCATCGGCCTCGGTTCGCGCCTCGATGCCGGGGAACTCGACCCTCGCCCGCGGCACCGGCACGCCAGCCTGGGTGACCAGGAGCCGCACCGGCAGCGGCACACGAACCTCGGCAAGCTGCGGCGGTCGGACGTTCGCGAACGGCCATTCGCCAGGCATCAGGTGGCCGGCGACGGCGGACACCGCGACCCGAAAATCGGCGCCGGCGAGTCCCGGAAGGACGAAGAAGCCGCGATCGTCGGTCTCCACCACCGCGGTTGCTGCGAGTCTTTCGCCAGCCAGCCGCTGCACGGCGACCGTGTCGGAAATGACGAAGGTGCCGGTCGCGGTCAGCTGACTCCCGACCAGAGCCTTCGGTACCGGTCGACCATCGGTCCAACGCACGTGGCCGCGAATCGGCGTCGCCGCCGCCAGCACGATGTCCGGCACAGCCGTGACCGCACCGATCCGCCCGGTCGTCTCGACGGAGCCCGGCAGCAGATCGTCACGGACATTGCCGCAATCGGCGATCGCGCCCTCGCGGCCGGTCAGCAAGGCACCGCTGAGCCGCGCCTCCTGCATCGGCACCGCCAGCAGCAACAGCCGCACTTCGGGTGGGGCCCGCAGCACGAAGGTCCCGTCGCGGGCGGTGGTGGTCTCACCCAGCTTGCGATCGACGGGAATGCCCTTGTCGAAGGCAAACGCGACGATGCGCGCAGCCTGGATCGGCTCGCGGGCCGGGCCGAGCACGCGCCCGGTCAGTCGCGCGATGACCTGCACATCGATCACGAGTTCCCGGCGCCAGTCCGGCGGTTCGTCGAACCGCAGATCGAAGTCCCGATAGTCGGTGGCATCGCAGCGGATCCGCAGCCGGTGGAACTGCGCCGTGGCGAGCCATTCGGGCAGTGCGAACGCGATCCGGCCGTCACGATCGGGAACCTGCGCGTCCTCGGCTTCGACCCAGGTACCCTCCAGCCGGGCCTCGAGGTCGAAGTGCACGCGATCCGCGAACGGCGCCTCGGCATGCAGGCCACGAAGCAGCACGACAAACGTCCCGTTCGTGGCAAGGCGTTGCGGCAGCACGGCGGCGCGGCTCCGTTCGCTGTCCGGGTCGACGGTTGGTGTGCCGGCGAGAGCGGCACCGGTGTCGACGCGCACCGGCTCCGGCGCCGAGGCCGTCGGTGACGGCAGTTCGGGCACCGGATCGACCGTCGCCAATTGCCACCAGGTCAACACCGCGACCAGCACCACGGCCGCTGCCATCACCGATTTCGCCTTCGTCGTCATCACCAGCACTCCCGTCGTGATCGTCGCCAGCTTCGCTGCAGTCCCGGCGGAACAGACCGCCGCCAGCACGCGACGGTGGCGCGGCTGGCCGTCGAGCCGCAGCCGCAGCGCGTTGCGCGCGCGGCGCAGATGCGCCTGCACCGCGTCGATCGTCAGCGCATGGCGACGCGCCAGCGCCGCCAGCTCGCGGTGCTCGAAGTAGTGCTCGAGCACCAAGGACCGCTGCGGTTCTGGCAGGGCCAGCACCTGCGTGACGAGGAACTGGTGCAGTTCGGTGCGCGCGACGGCATCTACGGCTGGCTCTTCGACGGTGTCGCGGCGCATGGCCGCGAGTTCTCGGGCCTGTCGCCGGGCGTCCGTTCGCCGCTGACCGCGCCAGGCGTTGCGCAGCAACGTGGCAAGCCACCCCCGCAAGTTGCTGCCGGTCGCCGGGGGTCGGCGCAACGCCGCCAGCAACGCCTCCTGCGCCGCATCGTCAGCCGCCGCGACATCGGTCCACAACCGCTGCGCCAGCCGCTGCACCCAGGCAGCGTGCGCCAGCAGCTGATGCACGTTCGGCGGATCGGCGGCGGTCATGACGCCACCAGAATGCCGCCGCGGCGCCAATCTGTCGAAATCCGGGCGCCGGTCAGAACAACGGCATCAGGACCGGCGCCGGCCGGATGTCGCCATCGGTGCGACCGGTCGGCAACGGATTCCCGAAGTCGTCGACCCGGAGGCCCTGCGCGTTCGGGAACCCGCGCCAGCCGAGGAACCGCTGCTTCTGCGCACCGGACAGCAGGTTGCCATTGCGCACTAGCAGGATGCCGTCGTCGAGGTGCGTGTTGGTGCCATCGGCGTTGTTGCCGAACGGCGCAATCAGCTGGATGACACCGAGTCCGCCGAAGCCGCCGAGCGGCGCGCTGTCGTAGCTGGCCCCGAACGACGCCGGCAGCGTCTGACCGCTGTTCGGGTACTTGCGGACGACCACCGGCGTTCCGAACGTGCCGGTCCGGCAGACCCCGCCGTCCGCCGACAGACAGAAGTCGTAGTCGTTGTTGGCGTAGGTCTCGCCCTTGACGTTCAACCCGATCGCGGTCGCGCTGGCGAGGATCAACATGCCGCCCGAGCCGCCGCCACCGCCGCCGCCCCGATTGCACGAGCCGGCCTGCTCGCCACCGCCGCCATGGCCACCGTTCGCGGTGATGCGCCCCTGCGCCCCGACGACGATCGGACCGGCCGCGGCGATGACCAGGCAACCGCCGCCGCCACCGCCGCCGCCACCCTTGGGATCGTTGGCGAAGTTCGGATCCGCCAGCACGCAGCTGTTGTTGAACGACAGGTCGCCGCCGCCGCCGCCACCCTGACCGCCCATCAGGACCGTCAGTTCGCCGAGCACCGGTCGACGCGTCGCGACGTCGACCGCGGTGCCGAAGAAGTCGTTGCCGTCGTTGCCGTCGACGAACGGCCGCAAGCCGACCCGGCCGCCGTTCGGCGCCCTGGTCGCCGAGCCGGAGACGCCGAAGCCGCCCTGGCCGCCGACACCGCGCACCTGCTGGAACGACGTGCCCGCACCCGGACCGACCAGGAAGAACGGATCGCCTTCGGTGGCGAACGCACCGCCGCCGCCGGCAGAGCCACGGCCGAGCCCGGTCAGACACGACAGCAAGCCACCGCCGCCGCCGAGGCCCATCACGTTCAGCGGGTCGAAACCGTTCTGGCCGAACGCATCGCGCATCAGTGCGTCGGGACTGCCGTGGCCGCCGCGTCCGCCCGCGGCGCCGCCCTGACCGCCGATCGCCGGGAAGTTGGCGGAGTTCAACGTGTCGACACGCTGCCCGTCCTCGCCGTTCACCGACAGCTCGCCGTCGACGAGGAACTGTCCGGACACGATCCAGATCATCGGCCGCGTGCCAACCCCGCGAACACGGACGCCGGCCGGGATCGTCACGTTGCGGAACACGAAGATGCCGCCGGTGACATTGATCGGCGGCCCCTGCGTCGGCTGGATCTGGGTGAAGTCGGTGTTCAGGACCACTTCCGGTCCCATGGGCATGTAGTCGCGCTGCGCGCGCAGCAAACTGCCGAGGAGCACCAGGGACGGAATGAGGACACGGGCGGCGGTAGCAGCGTTCATGAGCAGGGCAAGGCGGGAGTCCAGGGGCGAAGGCGATAGCCCCGGGGCGACCGACCGGTAACACCGACGAGGTCGTCAGCCGGCGACTGTCGTGCGCTTGCCGCCGAAGCGGGCGCGCACCCCCAACTTGAAGCCCTTCCAGCTCCACGCCAGCCCCTGCGCCTGCCGGATCAACTGCCGCGCCTCGACCGGATCGCCGCTGCGCAACAGGTCCCACGCCAAGTCGAGCCGCACACCAGCCCGCCGCCGCGCCACCAGCTTCTGGAAATGGGCTTCACCGTCGAAGTGGGTGATGACCTTGTCGAGGATCCGATCGACGCCGTTCACGAACCGCCGGTTGGCCGACAGGCTGCCCGGGTGCACGCGGTAGAAGCTCAATGGCTCCGCCAGGTAGGCGATCGGTTCGTGCTGCGCCATGCGCAGCCACAGGTCGTAGTCCTCGGTCGCGATCAGCCGGGGATCCTCGTCGAAGCCGCCGGCGCGGGCGATCGATTCGCGTCGCGCCAGCACCGTGCTGCAGATCACCGGATTGCCCTGCAGCAGCCGTTCCAGTGTCAGCACCGACGGCACGACATGATGCTGGTTCTTGCAGCGCACGACCTTGTCGCCGGACACGATCCAGGCGTCGCTGCAGACCAGCGCCGCACCGAGCTCCGCCAGCCGTGCAAGTTGCCGTTCGAGCTTCGCGGGGGCAAACCAGTCGTCGGCATCGAGGAATGCGACGAACGGCGCGGTCGTCTCGGCGACACCGCGATTGCGCGCGGCGCCCGGGCCTTTCTGATCCTGGCGGACACAGCGGACACCAAAGCGCGCCGCAACCGAGGCCGTGCCATCGGTCGAACCATCGTCGACGACGACGATCTCCGCCGGCGGCAGCGTCTGCTGCTTCAGCGACTCGAGCGCAAAGCCGAGCCAGCGCTCGGCATCATGGGCCGGAATCACCACCGCGATCTGACCGTTCACGTCCGCCTCCGCCGCAACTTGGACCACACCGCCTGCACGATCTCCCGGATGTACACGAAGTCCGCTGGCTGCGCGATGAGACACCGCCACCAGGGCGTCCCGGTCTGCCGGGCATACGCGATCAGCACGTAGAACGTCGACGCGACGTAGGCCACCGTCGACGCCGCGGCGGCGCCGACCGCGCCCTGCCCCGGAATCCAGAGACAATCCAGACCGATCATCGTCACCAGCACCAGCAACTGCGCGTTGACACACACCTGCAACTGGTTGCGCGCCGCCAGATCCGCCTGCAGCACCTTGCTGACGGTGTAGGCCATGGTCCCCGGCGTCAGCATGAGCAACGCCCCGCACACGGTCGGACTCCAGTCGCGCAGCCATACCGCGTCGGAGCCCTTGGCGACGGCGGTGATCGCCCCCATCACCGGGTCGATCACGAACAACAACGTCACGCCGCCGAGCACCGACAGCGCCAGACCCAGGCGCGCCAGGATCGGCGTCATCTCGCGCGCCTTCTCGTGCGAACTGCCGGCGACCTTGCTGAAGAACAGGTCGCGCATCGCTTCCGGGAAGTGCCAGACCAGCTCGGCCCAGGTCACCGCCATGGAATAGAACGCCACCTGCGACTTCACCGCTTCACGCGCCTCGTCGCCGATCAGGCCCTGCGGCGCCACGTAGAGTTGCGCCAGCACCAGCAGATCGATCCGGTGATTGAGATAGGTCAGCGTCGACGTCAGGTTGGCCTTCCAGCCGTAGCGGATGCCCTCGCTCAGGAACCCGCGGTGCAGGCCGAACCGCAGCGTCACCACCTTGCGGACCATCCACAGCGCCAGCGCCGCAACCATCGCCGTCGACAGCAGGCGTCCCCAGGTGACCGCGTATGGCACGTGGCCTTTGGCCACATCGCCGCCCTGCCAGAGAAAGCACAGGAAGAACGCCGGCAGGAACGCCAGCGAAGTCACCATGTGCACCACGCCGTAGTCGCGCACCCGCTCGGTCGCCAGCTGGGTGCTGTTGGCATAGCTCGCCACCAACAGCAGCGGCACGACCGCGCACCACGGCAGCACCAGCCACGGGTCGACCTGCCAGTCGGGGCGCAGCGCCGGCAGCACGAACAGGGTCACCAGCGCCGCCATCGTCGCCACCAGACCACCCCAGACGACGGCGACACTCAGTGCCGTTTCAAAGCACTGCTGCGCCGCATAACGGCCGCGGCGGACGAAGTAGACCATCGCGGTCGCCAGCCCGAGATTGGCCAGCGCGCCGACGATGAACGGCAGCGACGCCAGGATGCTCGCTTCACCGTGCTGATCGGCGTGTTCCGCGGTCAGCAGATACAGGATCAGACCGCCACCCTTGTCGACGGCGATCACGAACACGTGCACCAGGAACGTGAAGACGACCCAACGGCGGAAGTTCATCGCCAGGGACACCGGGCCGGCAGCGGGCCGGCGTCACCAGGGCAGGTCGGAGGCCGCGAAGTCTTCCTGGACCTGCGGCAGCAGTTCCTCGACACGGGCAGGGTCGAGACCGACCTGGTCGTAGACTTCATGATCGAGCTGCGGCACCGGGGTGCCGACCGTGGAGGGGTTGCCCGCGCTCCACGCGAGCTGGTCGGCGAGATGGATCAGCGAACTGAGCGAGCGATGGAACGGGTCTTTGGCGGGCGCGTGATGGTAGCGGATGGCGATGGCCAGATCCTCGGGCAGGAACCACTTGATCGCCAGCACCGAACCGACGTCGGCATGCGTGAAGCCGAAGTCCTCGTGTTCGACCTCGAGTTCGGTCCGCCGCGTCTGCGCCGCCTTGCGCAGCGCCGCCAGGTACCGCGGGCACGACTTCTCCATCATGATGATCTTGCCGATGTCATGCAGCAGCCCCGCGATGTAGAGATCCTCGGGATGGCTGTCGGCGAACAGCGCCGACTGGCTGCCGAGCACCCGCGCCGCCGTGCCGGTGAAGATCGAGTGCTTCCAGAACGACGCCGGGTCGAAGTGCTGGATCTTGTCCCGGCGCTTGCCGAACACCGAAAAAACCGCCGCTTTCAACGCGACCTTCTTGGTCATGTTGAAGCCCATCACCGACACCGCCAGCGTGACCGACGACACGCGCACCTGCAGGCCGTAGTACGCGGAGTTGACGATGCGCAGGATGTTGGTGGCGACCGCCGGGTCCTTGGCGACCACCTTGGCGACGTCGTCGGCCGAGGTCTCCGGGTTGCTCATCACGTCGTTGAGCTTGAGCAGCACCTCGGGCATCGTGGGGAGCTCGATGGTGTTGTTGACGAGCCCGAGGATGTTGGTCTGGCCGGCTGCTTGCGACATCGCGAGTTGCCTCTGCAGTTCCTATCGAGCCGATGCCGAAAGCGGCTTGAGGCCGAACCATCCGCTTCGCCGCCTTCCCTCCTGACCGTGCGCGTCCTCTTCCTCTGCCAACGCGTGCCGTGGCCGCCCGATCGCGGCGACCGGATCACCACCTGGCACTTCCTGCAGCACCTGCTGGCCCGTGGTGCCGAAGTGCGGCTCGGCTGTTTCGCCGAAGAGGATCGCGATGCCGATGCCGTGGCCAAGTTGCGCACGCTCTGCAAGGACGTCTCGGCGCCGCGGCTCGATCGCCGCTGGCGCAAGCTGACGTCGCTGCGCGGCCTGCTCCACGGCGAAGCGCTGACCCTGCCGTTCTTCCGCCATCGCGACCTGCAGACCGCGGTCGATCGTTGGCTTTCACAACACACCCCGGACCTGATCTGGGTCTATTCGTCGTCGATGGCGCAGTACGTGATGAACGCGCCAGCCACCGTCAAGATCATGCAATTCGCCGAGCTGGACTCGGACAAGTGGGCGCAGTTCGCGCAGCGATCGGGGCCGTTCGGTCGCTGGCTGTACGGGCGCGAGGCGGCGCGGCTGCTGCTGTTCGAGGATGCGGTCGCGAAATCGTTCCACGAGTCGTTCGTGGTGTCGCCGGTCGAGAAGGAACTGTTCATGCAGCGGATCCGCGGCGTGATCCCGCGCGTCGTGCCCAACGGCGTCGATGTCGAGCACTTCCAGAGCCACGGCGATGCCGAGCGGCACCCGCACACGGCGATCTTCACCGGGGTGATGGACTACGAACCCAACATCGACGGCGTCTGCTGGTTCGTCGAGCGCTGCTGGCCACAGCTCCGCCAGCGCTTCGGCGATGCCCGCCTGCTGATCGTCGGTTCGCGCCCCACGCCGGCGGTGCAGGCGCTGGCGCGACAACCCGGGGTCGAGGTCACGGGCCGGGTGCCGGAAACGCCGCCGTACTTCGATCGCGCCGCCGTCGCGCTGGCGCCGCTGCGGCTGGCGCGTGGGGTGCAGAACAAGGTGCTCGAGGCGATGGCGATGGGGTTGCCGGTGGTCTCGACGCCGCAGGCGGCGCAGGGGCTGGGCGACGTGCCGGCGGACACGTTGCGGGTCGCCGATGGCGACGCGGCGACGGTGGCGGCGGTGGCGGAACTGTTCGCGGATCCGGCGGCGGCGCGGAACGTCGGACTGCGGGCGGCGGCGTTGGTGCGGGCGCGGTTCCGGTGGGAGAACATGTACGCGGTGGTCGATGACGTGCTGGCCGAGCACGGCATCGGCCGCAGTTCCTGACGTGTTCGCCGCTGCCCGCCTGAAACCGTCATTGTTGCCGTGCTCTGCGCCTCCGCAGAAGTACTTGCACCAGGTCATCCGCAACGCGGAAACTCGTCTGTCGCAGAGCGCGCAAAGCGCCGTCGAGGTCGAGGAGCTTCGCTTCGTCTGCCTGGTCCAGGATGTTGAGCAAGCCAATGACTTTCAAGCCTCGCCGCTTCGCGAGTTCTCGGCCATCACGTTCATCGATGAGGATGAAGTCTGCCCGGAGTTCTTCCGCAAGTGCAATGGCCGCATTCTCGCCAGCATCGAGATTCAGCTGCGGGTCGACACTCTTCGGTGCCCGGATCGCAAGCCACTCCGGCGGCGAGAGCGCGAACCTGCGGACGGCAGCCGGCGCCTTGGCATCACCGCATCACCGAGCTCGTCGATTACGGCGGTCGGGACCCAAACCTCGTCGAAGAGCCGTGGAAGAACCTCGATCAGGTGAACGACGACGAGGTAGTTGATGCCGTGGTGTCGGAAACGACGACAACGCTCATTGCAGGCGCTGCCGGAGCACGTCTGCCTGTGCGTCGAACTCTTCGACACTCAGGTCGTGAGAAACTTCATGCCTCGCCAGTACTGCATCCACTTCGATGCGTGCCAAGCCCAGAACTTCACGAAGGGCCCGGATGGTGATGGCACGCCGACGGTAGAGGTCGACGAGGAAAGCTTCCTTCGCGGTCCGCGAAATGTCGGGGCCGAACCTCGCGAGTGATGCCGCGAGTTCTTGTGGGATGTCGAAGCTGATGGTGCTCATGGCGAACGCGGCCATCATCGCACGAGTCGGGTCGGCGTGGAAAGGCGGTGACAGCCCCCGTTCAGCCCGTTCGGAGGGGCTGATGCCGGTCCTGTGTTCCAGCCTGCTGGTGGCGCTGGCGGGCAAAGCCGAACGACTCCTTTTGCCCGAATTCACTCACCGCCGCCCTGATCCACCACCTCGTAGAGCCCGTGCCCGATGCTCTTGATGCGGCCCTTGGCCTCCAGCGCCTGCCACACCTCAGCCGGATACTGATCCGGCGGCTTGACCGCCACGATGCCCGACCGCCCGCCCTTGGTCATGGCGTCGTGCCCGAGCCGCGATTCGTCGTCGAGCCGCGTGACCTTCAGCCGCTTCTTCAGGGCCTTCATCGCGCGCTGCAGCGTCTCCTTGGTGAACGATCCGTCGGGGCCGCGTTCGACCAGGAACGCGTTCGGCTGTCCGGGCTTGTGGTTCATCCCCCCATCATGACGCAGCGCGGCGCCAGCACCATCAAGGCGTGGCGATCACACTGAGTCGAGCGTCGCTGAACACCACGCCGCCATCGACGTGTCGACGTGCCGTCGGCATGCCCCACTGCAAACTACTTCCAGACCAGACTGACCTCCGCCCCCTCCTCCACGGCAAACGACTCAGTCTGCTTCCCGCCCTTCGACGCCCGCGCCTGCATCGTCAACCCAGGCCTTGGCAGGAACCGCATCACGAACTTCCCCTCCGCATCCGTCACCACGCGATCCATCTGCGACCGCGCCAGCGACGCTATCGTATCCAACACCATCCCATCCGCCCCACGCATCCCACCGCGCGAACTCGTCCGGTGCACCGACACCCGCGCCCCTGGCACCGGCTGACCCTGGTCATCCACGACCTGCCCCCGCACGGCCGCGAACGGTTCCAGCTTCAGCTCCACCTTCGACGACGCCGCCGGATCCGCGAGGCGAGCGAACGCATACCCCTGCTCACCGAACGCCAACAGCCACGCGCCCGCCGACGCCACCAGCACCTCACCGCTCCCCGACGCCGACACCTGCAACACCGCCGCCGCCGGACTGGTCGCCAGATTGCCGTTGACCTCATTGCACGCCAGCACCTGCATCGCCCCGAGCGGTGACCCGTCAGCCGACGCAATCGTGAACTTCACCGACTTCGCACCGCCCAGTTCGACCCGCCCGGTCCGCGTCTCGCCCACGGTCGGCAACACCACCGGCACCAATCGCCGCCGGCCATCCTCCGCCACCAGTTCCACCGGCGGCGCAAAGAACGCGACCTGGTACGCATCCGACGGCAACGCCACCGCGATCGTCCCGTCCGCCGCGACCGGCAGCCGTTCGGAACGATCGAGGTGGGTCCAGCCGTTCTGGAACTTGATCTTGCTCGTCCACCGCACCAGCACCGCCGGCGGCCGCGTTCCGGGCAACGCCAGCACGCCGGTCAGCGGCTCGGCCTTCGCCAGCGTGAACTTGAACGCCTTCGGCTTCTCGCCATCCCCGAGCTGCACGCCGTCGAGGAACCACTTCTCGTCGAAGCCACCGTGCGAAGGTGCATGACCGTTCTTGCGCGCCATCAGCAACAGGTCGCGCGGCTTTTCCGCCTGCAGCGGGTCTTCGGCCAAGGCGACCTTCACGATCGCCTTGCCGTCGGCGTCGGTCTTGCCGACCACCTGCCAGCACTCGCGCTGCGTACTGCCGTAGCGCGCCGACCAATCGCGCAGGTCGCCGATCCGGTGCAGGATCTCCGCATCGGCCACCGGCTTGCCGGCATCGTCCACCACTTCGATCGGCAGCGATTGCGCCGCCGGCAATTTCAGGTCGCCCTCATTCGCCCGTTCGCAAAGCCATGGATTGCCACGCGCATCGAGCAACTGCACCCAGGAGGTCGTGTGCGGCCGGCGCGGCGGCCGACAGGCTCCTTGGGCGTCGAGCGGCAGGTCCACGGCCAGATCGAGGAACGGCACCAGGTGGTAGCGCAGCGTGAACGGCGCCAGCTCCGGCCAACCGTCGAGCCCGGTCACCTGGATCGGCCGATCGAACAGGTCCTTGTCGACGACGACCTGCAATCGCGGCATGCCGACCACGCAGTCGATCACTTCGGAGGCTGCATACTTGCCCGCCTCGTCGTTCTTGCCGATGGCCCAGACCCAGAGACGGCGCCCGACCGGGGCCTGGATCTTGAAGTAGCCACGGCCATCGGCTTCGCCGTTCGCCGTGGTCGTCGACGCCAGCTCGGGCTGATCGGCGCCACTCCAGGCGACCGTCACTTCGGCACCGGCCACCGGCTCGCCCGCGGCGTCGACGACGCGCCCGATCAGTGGCCTCTGGTCCTGGGCCGGCAGCAGGAACGACAGACAACCGAACAGCGGCGGCAACGACCAGTGCATCCCCGCATCATCAGGCAGCGCCGGCGCAAACGCCACCCAGCCACCGCTGCAACCCGCCCGACGAAGGCATCGCGCAGGTGGCGCGCGCCGAGGCCAGAGCCACCAGCGGGACAGCACCGCTGAGACTCCGTATCAGCATCGCGTCCTCACACCGACGGCGAGGTTTTCCTTCCAACGCCAAGATCGCGGGGTATTGCCAGCAGCGTCTTCCAGTCGAGCGGGAACTCCAAGACCACATGCGCCAGGCTCAGCAGCAAAAGCCAGCGCAGGCCCAACGCGAAGTCCCAGGCGTACAAAGCGACTGAAACCGCCCACACCACCACCACACCCAACAGCCGGCGGCGCGGGACCTTGTGCCAACGGATGACCGAGGTCTTGGAGAACCAGTTCAGGTAATGATAGGTGTAGGCAAAGCCGAGCAACCGGCCGAGCCGCAGGCTGGTCTCGTCGGTGAAGAATTCCTCGTACTGCAGTGGCCTGCCGGTCCCGCCGAGCAGTGGCGTGTACTGGAGCAGGGTCGAGTGCATGTTCTGCAACACCGAGTACGACTGCCTGGCGTAGTCCGTAGCCGAGTAGCCGAGTGTCCCAGGCTGCGCGAGGAGTGCCGCGGCGCCGCAGCCGAGGAATACCAGGACCGACAGCCACGCCGTCAGGCTGCGGTTCCTGGCCGCGCCGTAGACGATGAACGCGCCGGTGAACACGAACACATGGATCAGGGTCGGCAAGAACACGCCGCCCACCACGTAGAGCATCTGGTTCGAGTCCGCAGGCCCTTTGCCGTGCAGGAAGAACAGCACGACCGCGAAGATCACGCCGCCAACGGTGCGCAGCGTCTTGTCCTCGGTCACCACCAGCAGCAACGACCAGAACAGGCTCCAGACCATCAGATCGACGCCGAGCATGCCCCAGTGCATGCCGGCCCCGCGTTCCATCGCGATCAGGTTCAGCACCGTGATGGCGACCGTCAGACCTGCCAGGAACACCCAATCGCGCTTGCCGCGGGCGAAGTACTGCCGTTCGTGCAACCACGAGATCTGCGTCAGGTAATGCAGCGGGCCGAGCACTGCATAGGCGAACAAGAACGTCTCGAACGGCACGACGAACGCGATGGCCGCCGCCAGCAGCATCAGACCGATGTTGATCAGGTTGATGGCGGCGAGGTTCATCGTCGGGTGCCGTGGTTCACGGCACGACGATCATCCGCAGCAGGTCCGAAAACGCCAGTCCGGCGGCATTGGCACCCGGCGAAGAATCGAGGATCGTGGCCTGCGTGAACACGACCATGCCGACGGTCGCCGGTGCCGAGGGCATCGGTACCGGCAGCGTAGTTCCGGTCTGGATCGGCCCGGCCATCGCGTCCGGGCCAGTGTAGAGGCGGCAACCCGGAGCACCGAACTGGGTCAGTTCGGCCGGCAGCGTCAACGGCCCGGCCTGCCTTGCCGAGAAGCCGAACATCATCAGCGCGAACATGGGACTCGCGCCGGCGTCGACGCCGAGCTGCAGCGTGCCGCCCAACGCCGAACTTCCCGTCCAGGTCAGACGACGGGTGCTGCCGGCGCCGTCCGCGCAGGCGGTGCCACCCCGCTGGGCAGCGGTGCCGGCGATCGCGAGACCCTTCGCCAACGGCACTCCGGCGGTCGGCCCGACCGCCGTGGCGGTACCGGTCACCGGGTCGATGCGATACAGCGTGTCGGTCGCGGCGTTGACGGCAAACCAGTTCCCCACGGCGTCGATCGCCAGACCCTGCATGCCAGTGGACGTCGTCGCGCGCCGCGTCGCCGCGCCGGTCGTCTTGTTCATTTCGAAGACCCCGCCGGTCGCCGAGTCGAGCGCCCACAGCCGGCCCTGGGCGTCGACCTCGAGCGAGGTGATGATCGGGCTGCCCGAGATGCCGCCGATCAAGGTCAGCGCGCCGTTGGTCGGGTCGAGCGAGTACAGCGTGTTGGCCTGGTTGTGCAGCCAGAAGCGCCGTTCCTCCGCATCCCAGGCCAGGGCCTGGAAGCCGCTGATCGTGGTGTTCCAGCGGACGATGAACGTCGCCGTCCCGGTCGAAAAGTAGCCGACCTCGCCGCCGGCCAGGTCGACGGCGTAGATCTCGTTGGTGTCGTCACGCCAGCACAGGTCCGCGGGCGCGTCGAGCCCGTTGTTGAGCGTGCTGCCGACGAGGGTGGGGGTGCCGGTGGCGAGATCGAGCGTGAACAGCTGGTCGAGCTGGCTGTCGATCACCCACGCTCCCTGCGCTGTCAACGGGAACACCGCGCACGCCATGATCGCGATCGTCTGGTTCATCGGCAGCATGCCCCTGGAGAAGGATAGTCGCACCACGCAGCCCGGCAAGTTCCATTGCGGTCGGAGTCTCGCGACGAGAACCGCGTATGGTGGTCCATGGTCAAGACCAGCATGGCCGTGCCGGGCGACGATCGGGCCAAGGCAGCTGCAACGCAACCGCGAACGGACGATCGACCTCGGCCGATGACACGCTTCGACGCGTATGCTGCCGGCATGGTCGGGACCAACGTCGTCCGGGTGTTGCTCGCCATCAGCCCATGGTTGCCGCTTGCGAGAGCGCAGCAGCAGGTTCCCGTGGTCGGACGGGTATTCGACCAACTCGGCGCACCGGCCGCTGGCGCACGCGTGCAGGTGTCGCTGCGAACGGTGGCCGACGACGTGGCGCCGCCGCACCGCCAGGTCACCACGACCGATGCCCAGGGGCAGTTCTCGGTGCGTGTTCAGCCAGGATTCGCCCATTCGATCTTCGCCGTGCATGCCATCGGCACGCATGTTTCGCCGCTCGCCGAAGGCGTCGTGCTCGGCCGGCCGATCGAGCTCCGCCTGACGCAGGTGCTGCCAAAGGACCTCGTGGCCATCGATCCGTTGACCGACTGG
This sequence comes from Planctomycetota bacterium, assembly GCA_016713175.1. Taxonomy (GTDB): domain Bacteria; phylum Planctomycetota; class UBA1135; order UBA1135; family UBA2386; genus JADJPQ01. Next base: position 135,454 of record JADJPQ010000001.1, on the reverse strand, counting down.
ACGGCGATCGGCCCGTTCCGGATCGAAGCGAGTCCGGCGGCGGTCAATCCGTTCTGGTCGCCCCTGCGTCGCAACGAACCGCCGCGCCTGCCGGGACCGGTCTGGCTGCAGGTCATCGACGGCAACAACCAGGTGGTGCACCGCGCGGCATGGACACCGGGACGGTCGCTGACGATGCCGCCGCCGCGGACGCTGCAGGTCCTGGTGCAAGATCAGGATGGCAAGCCGATCGGCAACGCGAGCGTCGCCCATCAACTGCCCGCATTGCCAACGCCGGCGGCGGTGTTCGACCAGCCGGAGGTCACCTCGTGGCGCGTCGCCGCGACGACGGATGCGACGGGCCTGGCGACGTTCCTGGTGCCGGATCCAAGCCACCTGCATCCGCAACCGGCCATCGTTCGCATCGCGGCCCCGGGCCGCATGCCGATCCTGCTGAGAACCGATGGCAAGCGGCTCTTCCCGCACCCCAAGGACCAGAAACCCGATGAACCCCTGGCGGTCGTCCTCGGTCCCGTCGCTTCCTTGCAGGTGGCCCGGCGCGGCGAGGCGGTGCCGGGCGCGCAGGTCCGGTTGCTGGCGAACGGATTCGGTGCCAATCGCGTCACCGAACTGGTCGTCGCCACGACCGACCAGAACGGCCTGATGCCGCTGGCGATGCCGGCGCTTGCCACGGAGACGATGCTGCGCATCGACGTTGGCGGCGAACCACCGGCGTTCCTGCGGATTCCACCGTGGAGTCCCGGCCAGACGATGACCGCCGAACTCGCCGGCCTGCGACCGGCCGCCTGGCAACTGCTCGACGAACACAACCAACCGCTGGCGGGCATCCAGGGGACGCTCGTCGCCTGTGGTTCGATGCTGGCGCCGAGTCTGCCGGCGAACTTCCACACCGATCCGTTCGGCCAGTTCCGTTGCCTGCTCGGCGTCGATGCATGGCTGGTGGCGTTTCGCGACGGCGAACGCGGCCTGGCCGTCGACATCGAAACCGCGGCGAACATGCGGTCGATCGTCTCGGGCGCGCTGGTGGTGCCGCCGTTGCCGCGCGCCCATCTCGTCGTCCGCGCCGGCAAGGACCCGGCACCGGCCGGCACGGCGCTGGCCGCCGGGACCTGGCGAGCAACCTCCGAGCCGGTCCACATCCTGCGCACGTTGCGGCGCGAGGTCGCGGGCCGGTGTGATCACCGCTACCTCCGGCAGCACCCGCTGACGACCGATGCCGCCGGGTTGGTGTCGATCCCGCTGCTGAGCCAGGGAACGGAGGGGCCGTCCGTGTTCGTGCTGCGCGGCGCCGCGCAGCACGGTCCATGGCAGCCGGATCGCGATCGGGAGACGGTCATCGACATCGGCCGCTGAACGGTGTCAGCGGCCCGACGCGCCGGCGGCGCCGGCGGCGAATGCCGCGATCGCCGCCAGGAACCGTTCGCCGAACGCTTCGAACTTGCGTTCGCCGATCCGCTTGATGCGCAGCATGGCGTCGCGATCGCGCGGGCGCTTCTTCGCCAGGTCCTGCAGCGTGACGTCGTGGAACACCACGTACGGCGGCACGGCCAGCTCGGCCGCGATCGTGCGGCGCAACGCGCGCAGTTCGGCGAACAACCGTTCGTCGGCGCCAGACAACTCGATCTCTTCGACCTCCGCCTCGCCGCGGGTTCCGCGTTCGCGCCGCGGCTTCGCCGCCAGTGCGATCTTGGGCATCATCAGGACCGCCTGGCGCAGGTTCTTGAACACCTCGGCCGAGCCGGGCGTCAACTTCAGCACCGGATACTCGCCACCCGAACGCGCCAGATCGCCAGCGTCGATCAGCTGATCGATGAAGTTCAACAAGCGGGGGACCGGCAGATCGCGCAGCAGCCCGAACGTCGACAGCCGGTCGTGGCCGTAGCTCTTGACCTTCGGCGTCACCTTGCCGCGCAGCACATCGATCACGTGCCCCGAACCGAACGTCTCGCGCGTACGTGCCACCGCCGACAGGATCTTCTGCGCGATGACATGGCTGTCGGGCACCGGCTCGAGTTCGTGCAGACAGACGTCGCAGGCGCCGCAATCATCGGGCTCGTAGCGCTGGCCGAAGTACTCGGACAGCAACCGATGCCGGCAGCGCGTGCCGCCGGCAAACCGCTGCATCTGCGTCAGCAGCCCGAGCTGCGCTTGCGTCGCCTCGGTGATGCCGCCCGCCTCTTCGGCACTGCGCTCGATCACCGACCGCCACTTCGCGGCGTCGGCGCCCGAATAGAGCAGCAGACACTCGGCCGGCAGGCCATCGCGGCCGGCGCGACCGGTCTCCTGCTGGTAGTGCTCGATGCTCTTGGGCATGCCGGCATGCACCACCAACCGCACGTCGCCGCGATCGATGCCCATGCCGAACGCGACGGTGGCGACGACGACATGCAGCCGTTCGGCGCGGAAATCGGCGCTGATCTTCGTGCGTTCGCCGGCGGCCATGCCGGCGTGGTAGGCCGCCGCCTGGATGCCGCGTTCCCGCAGGGCCTCGACCATCGACTCGGTGTCCTTGCGGGCGATGCAGTAGACGATCGAAGCGGCGTCGGGGTGACGACGCACGGCGTCGGCGACCTGTTCGGCCAGCGCCTGCCGCGGCAGCACGCGATAGGTCAGATTCGGGCGATCGAACGTGCCGATCAGCTCGACCGGCTCGCGCAGGTCGAGCTGCGCCCGGATGTCGGCGCGCACGCGCGGCGTCGCGGTCGCCGTGTAGGCATGGAACGGCACGTGCGGCAGCACGGCGCGCAACTCGGCCAGGCGGCGGTATTCGGGGCGGAAATCGTGGCCCCACTGACTGATGCAGTGGGCTTCGTCGATCGCCACGGCACCGACTTCGCGTTCGGCGAGCCAACCCAGCATCGAATCGGTGAACAACCGTTCGGGCGCGACGTACAACAGCCGCAGGCCATCGCCTTGCTGCCAGCGGTGCAGTTCGCCGCGTTCACGCGCGGTCAGGTTGGAATGCGCGGCGGCAGCCGGGACGCCGGCAACCCGCAGGCCATCGACCTGATCCTGCATCAGCGCGATCAACGGCGACACGACCACCGTCAGCCTGCCGGAGAGCAGCGGCGGCAACTGATAGCACAGTGACTTGCCGCCGCCGGTCGGCAGCACCACCAGCGCATCGCGGCGGGCGAGCGCCGCGTCGACCGCTTGCCGCTGCAGCGGGCGCAACGAGGCGAAGCCGAAGTGCCGTTCCAGCACGGCCGCGAGCGCGGCGTCGTCGATGCTGGAGACGTGCGGGGTTGTCATGTTCGAGGCGACCTGAATGTCAGCCGGACCGGCTGGTATGCTGGCGGCGAACCACCATGGAACAAGGGTCACGCAAGAAGAACCGGAACGTCTCGGCCAACCGCAAGGAAGCCTTCAACTTCGGCACGGTGCTGATGGGCATCGGGATCGTCACGATCCTGGTCTGCTTCATCGGCTTCGCGACCGCAGGCCAGAGCCAGGTGGCGTCCTTTGGCCAAAGCGGCAGCGATCCGTTCGCCTGGTGGATCGGGTGCTTCGTCGGCATGGTCCTGGTCGCGATCGGACGGGCCATGCGCGGTGTCGCGGCCCGCGGCGTCGCCGGCTCCGGCCTGGTCCTGGATCCCGAACGCGCGCGCACCGACCTCGAACCATGGGCGCGAATGGGCGGCGGCATGCTGCGCGATGCCATCGACGAGAGCGGCCTCCGGGACGGCCAGTCGGCGCCGACGGCCGAGCCGGTCGCGCCGGCCGTCAAGGTTCGCTGCCCGCAGTGCAAGGCGCTGAACGACGAGCACGACAAGTTCTGTGGCCAGTGCGCCGCGCCGCTGTAGCGCTCACCGCCCGATCGGCAGTACCAACCCCGGCATCCTCCGTCGACGCTGGGTCCGACGCGGACCTCGAAATGCAGTGAACCGGATTGGCATTCCGCCGTTGTCGCCGCGTTCCTGCGGAGGCACCTGATGTTCCGACTCGGCGTTGCGTTGCTGTTCGTTCCGCTGCTCGTGGCCCAACAACAAGACGACGCTGCTTTGCCAGCCGTGTCGCGACTGGGACCAATCCCGGAGTCGGTGCCAGTGATCGCCCTCGAACCGACCGGCGTGCCAGGGTCGAGCGAACGCGAACTGGCGGTCACGCTGGGCACCGCGCGCGAAGTGGTGCTCCGTGCCAGCGCCGACACCAGCACCGCGACGGTGTTGGCCGCTCTGGACCAATTGCGCGCCCAGCAGGTCCAGCGTGTGCACTTTGCGGCCCGGCTGCCGGTCGGCCAGGCGACCGGTGCCCTGACGCTCGGACTCGCCGACCCGACGACCGCAACCACCGAACTCGAGCTGCGGCTGTCGTTCGAACGCCCTGGCGTGCCGCCGGAGTGCCTGACGCCGCACCTGCAGCGGATGGTCGACGGCGTGATCGCGAGGAACCTCGGTCCACTGCGACTGCGGGTCGTCGTGCCGCCGGACGGGACGTTGGGCAACCTGCTCGGAGTGCTCGCTGCAGTCGCCAGTAGTGGCGCACCGCCCGTGTTGCTGGTTGCCGGCGAAGCCGCGGCCGGCGCGTCCGCCGTTCGCCCGCAGCGCTTCGCACTCGACCTTGGCCCGTCGCCAGCGGTTCAGATTCCGGCCGTGGCGATTCCCGCAGCGCGACCCGAAGTGACGACCAGCAGCTTCGGTCTCGACGCGGCGGATGCGACGCCGACGAAGATCGGCACCGACGCCGGTGGTGCGGGCGGCAGATACGGCGGGCGCCGCGGCGGCGCGGGCGGACGCGCGAGGTCCGAAATCCAGGAACGGATCTCGAACGGCCTGGACTGGCTGATGGCCAACCAGCGACCCGACGGCGGTTGGGCCGGTGTGGATGGCCAGAGCGATCCAGAGACCACGGCCTGGATAGTGCTGTCGCTGCTCGGCGATGGCCAGAGCATGGATGGCTGTGCGGCGGCGCCGATCGTGGCACGAGGCGTCGGGTTCCTGATGGCCCAGCAGAACGCGCACGGCCTGATCGGCGACGGCATCAGCATCCGCCGCCATGCCATCGCGACCTATGCCCTCGCGGAAGCGTATGGACTGTCATCGCGCGGCTGCCTGTTGCGCGGGGCCACCAGCGCGGCGCTGGAGTGGCTCCGCTCCCACACGTGTGAGAACGGCGGCTGGAGCGACGACGGCACCGGGTCGAGTGATCCGCTGGTCACGGTGCATGCCGCGATGGCGATCGAAAGCGCGCGGTTCTTTCGACTTTCGGTCGGAATCACCAGGGAAGAGCTGGTGGCATGGTTGCCGGCCGAGCCGCCGCTCGGCGATTCGGCGGACAGCGGAATCCCGGAAGCGGGTCCCGCCGTGGCGTTCGCGCTGGCATTCCTCGGGGTCGGCAAGACCCCGATCGGTGCCGCGACTGCGCTGGCGGAACGGGTCACCGTCACCGACGAACGGCTGTGCTACTGGACGAGCTACGCGTTGTTCCAGGTCGGCGGCCGCCCGTGGCTCGATTGGTCGAAGAAACTCGCAACCATGCCGAACGCGCGCACCGATGGCCCGGACAAAGGCTCCTGGGATCCGCCACCCGGCATGAGCCGCGCGATGGCGTCGGCGCTGCGAGTACTGTCGCTGCAGGCTTACTACCGCTACACGAAGCTGGTCCGCTGAACGGCGAACTCGCCGTTCACTTGTCGAGCACGATCGTCGGCGGCAGCGGCTGGCCTTCGGCGACGAAGCGCATGGACACGGAATTGACGCAGTGCCGGGTGTTCTTGGCGGTGAAGCGCTCGCCCTCGAACACGTGCCCGAGGTGGCCCTTGCAGTTGGCGCAGACGATCTCGACCCGATAGCCGTCGGCGTCGGTATGGCGTTCGACACGACCGGCGATCTCGTCGTCGAAGCTGGGCCAGCCACAGTGGCTCTCGAACTTGGCCGTCGACAGGTACAACGGCGCATTGCACTGACGGCAGATGTAGGTCCCGGCCGCTTTGTTCTTGGTGTACTCGCCGACACCAGGACGTTCGGTGCCCTTGTCGAGGATCACATGGGACTCGAAGTCGGAGAGCTGGTTGTAGGCCTTCGGCATGGTCGCAGTCGGGGGGTTCGTGGATTCGGCCGGTGCAGTCGGCGGTGCCGTCGGCACGGGATCCGCCGTGCCCGCGGGAGCCGTCGACCCTGCGCTCGCCGACGGCATCGCAGGGGATGACTCGTGCGTGCAGCACGCGGACACCAGGGCGAACAGCAGACTCGCAGCGACGGTTGGCAGAGGGAACTTCATGATCGGGATCGGCGCGATTCTACGACGGCGCCCACGCCGGGTGCCTCCGATGCCGCAGTTCATGCCCGGGTTTCAGCGCGGCTGGTCCGATGTGTCCGCCAACTGGATCAGCGTCGCCTGCGCCGCCGCACAGATCCGTTCGTTGCCAGGCTCGCCGACGAACACGTCGGCCCGGCACACCGTCAGCGTCCGCCCGGACCGCACGACCGTCGCCAACGCCCGCAATCGCGGCCCTTGTGCCGGTGCCAGCAGGTTCAGCTTGTACTCGACCGTCAGGATCGACGACGTCGCCGCCATCAGCGAATACGCCGCGTAGCCGCAGGCGTCGTCCGCCAGCGTGCCGACCACCCCGGCATGGAAGAACCCGTGCTGCTGGCCGAGTTCCTTCCGGAACGGCGCGACGAGTTCGCACACGCCCGGCTCGAGCCTGGCGATCGACGCCGACAGCAACGCCATGAACGGCTGCCGCGCGAAGCTGTCGCGAACACGGATCGACCAGTCCGGGTCGGGGGTCGGCTGCATGCGATCAGCGTCGCCGATCCGCCCCGGCCCCGCGAGCATCGGCTCCAGCAGATCGCACAGATCCGGATGCGCCGACAGCAACGCGTTGCGGTCCGCCGCCGGGGGCTCGTGCTCGAGCCACAGCAGCAGCGCGCGTTCGATCCGGGTCGGTTCGGAGGGCAAGGATCGCACGTGCCGTCAGCGGCAATGCCCGAGGATCCACACCTGGAATGTGACTTCGGTTACGCTTCCTGGCTCCAATCCCATCCCGCCATGCGCACCTGCACCACCATCCTCGCCGCCAGCACGTTGCTCGCGACGCTTCCCGCCCAGGACAATCAGGCGACGTTCGCCCGCTATGGCGTTGGTTGCCCGCGCGGCCTGACCGCCTACGAGACGTTCTCGGCGACCCGTGCCTTCGACCTGTCCTTCGACAGCATCTGCTACATCCCGAGCGGTCAGGGCTACACCGTCGTCCGCGGCCCGGGCTTCGAGAACACCTACATGAACGCGGTGCCGCAGGGCAACGATGGCAACCAGGGCTTCCTGTTCCCGGCGGGCGGATTCCCGTTCGGCGGCCAGACGTTCACGGACGGCGCCATGGTCTCCAACGGCTTCGTCTGGCTCGGTGGAGCACCAGCCGTCAATCCGAACGCGCCGGTGGCGAGCGCGGCGGCGCTGGTCGCTGGTCAGCCGCGCATCGCGCCATTCTGGTGTGATCTCGATCCGTCCGCGGGTGGTCAGTGCTACCTCGATGTCCTCAATGGCTTCTTCTGGCGCGTCACGTTGACCTGGGTCGCGGTTCCGCTCGCCGGCTCGCCCGGCAACCTGGTGTCGGCGCAGGTGATCTTCGAACAGAACGGCGTCATCACGATGAACTGGCAGCAGTGCGCGACGGCGAACTCGCTGACCGGCATCTCGATCGGCGGTGGCGCCCCGGACGCCGGGCCGCTGGACCTGTCGGTGCGGCCGTTCTGGATCGCGGGACCGACCTCATCGCCGGCATTGTCGCTCGGTGCGCTCGGCAGCAGCCTGCCAGTGCTCGGCTCGACGTTCCAGATGCAGGTCACGGCGATCCCACCGGGCACGGCGCTCGGGGTGCTGGCTCTCGGCCTGAACCGGCTGCAGACCGACGTCGCCGCCCTCGGCCTGATCGGCTGCACCCAATACACCTCGATCGATGATCAACTGCCGTTCGTGCCGACGGGCAGCAGCCACACGTTGAGCCTGCCGATTCCGGCCAGTGCGATCTTCCTCGGCGTCGCCATCCACTCGCAGGCGATCACGTTCAGCCCAGGCTTCACTGCACTCGGCGTGATCGCCTCCAACGGCGGCCGCCTGGGGCTCGGCACCTGATCGCGACTACGGCGTCAACACCAGCTTGCCGAGGGCCGTGCGTTCTTCGAGCGCGCGGTGCGCCTCGCCGACCTGCGCCAGCGGCAAAGCGCGATCGAGCAGGGGCCGCAACCGACCCTGGTCGAACAGCCGCAGGATCTGCCGCAGATCGCCCTTGCTGCCCATGGTCGAGCCGAGGATCGACAGGCTCTTGAAGAACACCGCATGCAGCGAGATCGCGACGTTGCCGCCGGTGGTCGCGCCACAGGTGACGACGCGGCCGCCGCGGGCCAGTGACTTCAGCGAACCAGCGAACGTCGCCTGGCCGGTGTGTTCGAACACCACATCGACGCCGGCCTTGCCGGTCAGTGCGCGCACTTCCGCGACCCAGTCCTTCGCCACGTAGTCGATCACCTGCCAGGCCGGGAGCTGGCGGACCAGTTCGCACTTGCGCGCGCCGCCAGCGGTCGCGATCACGCGAGCACCGAGCAGATTGGCGATCTGCACTGCTGCGGCACCGACCCCGGACAGTCCGGCGTGCACCAGCACCGTTTCGCCAGCGCGCAGTTCGGCGCGGCGGACCAACATGTTCCAGGCCGTCAAGAACACCAGGCCGACGCAGGCGGCTTCCGGCATGGTCAGGTTCTTCGGCTTTGGCGCGACGTTCGCCGCGGGCACGCAGACGGCCTCTGCGGCAGTGCCATCGCAGCTCTCGCCGAGGATGTGGTAGTGGCGGCACAACTGGTCGACGCCGTTCTGGCAGGCCTCGCAAATGCCGCATGACACGCCCGGCAGGATCACGACTTCGTCGCCCTCCTTGACGCCGTTCACACCGGCGCCGAGGGCGTCGACGACGCCGGCGCCGTCACTGCTGGTGATCAATGGCAGCGGGAACTCGTGACCGGGGACGCCGCGACGCACCCAGGTGTCGAGATGGTTCAGGCCGATCGCCGCGACGCGCACGCGCACCTGGCCGGGCGCCGGCGTCGGCAGCGGTCGTTCTTCGAGGAGCAGTTGGTCGAAGCCGCCGTGCTGCCGCACGACGACGCAACGGATGATCGCCATGCGATGGCATCCTAGACTAGGGAGCGCGGCGGTCGGAAGCCCGCCCTTCGCCCACCCTGGCGTATGCTCCCCGCATGCTGCGTCTGGCTGCCTTCCGGAGGCGGTGGTGAACGACCGGACGACGATCGCCGCCGCGTTCGCCGCCCAGGCAGCGTTGTGCGATGGGTTCGGCGCACCGCTCTACGGCGAATTGTGCCGACGCTCCGCCGATGACGTCGCGACCGGCGGTCCGCTGGCCCGCTTGACCGCCGACTTCGTCGGTGACCCGCGTTCGGGCTCGCTGCCGCTGCGGGTGCTCGGCGGTGTCCATGCCCAGGTCCTGGCCGGACAGGCGCCGCAACTGCAGCCGTTCTATCCCTCGCTGGGCGGCCGGCCCGAGTGGCCCCGGACCTGGCACGCGTTCCGCCATGCGGTGGACGTGCGGGCCGAATCGATTCGACCCTGGCTCCGCAACGCGCCGCAGACCAATGAGGTCGGCCGCAGCGCCTCGCTGCTCGGCGGTTTCCTGCTCGCGGCTTCCGCCGGACTGCCGTTGCGACTGCTGGAACTCGGCAGCAGTGCCGGGCTCAACCTCCACTTCGATCGCTACCGCATCGAACTCGGCGACACCCGTTTCGGACCGACCGACGCCGGCGTCGTGTTGCGGCCGGGCTGGACCGGGCCGGCACCACGAGCCGTACCCGTGCCGATCGCCAGTCGCGCCGGCTGCGACCTGGCGCCGATCGACGTGACCGATGCCGCAGCCAGGGGGCGCCTGCTGGGCGTACGTCTGGCCCGATCGCATCGATCGGTTTCGCCGACTGCAGGCCGCGTTGACGATCGCCACCAGCCAGCCGATCCCGATCGCGAACGCCGACGCGGTGGACTGGCTCGCGCAGCAGCTGGCAAGCCCGGTGCCCGGCGCCGCCACGGTCGTGTTCCATTCGTCGTTCCTCGACTACCTGCCGCTGAACGCGCAGCAGGTGCTTGCCGCAGTCGTCGCCACAGCCGGGCTCCGCGCCACCAAGGCCGCACCGCTGTACTGGTTGCGCTGCGAAGACGAACGGCCGGCACCGGCGAACCGACCGCGATGGCACGAACTGCGGATGCAGTCATGGCCCGGCGGCGACGACCTGAGGCTGGCGCTGTGTCAGCCGCACGGCGATCAGATCCACTGGTTGGCAAGCTGACGTCAGCGCGCGGCGACTGCCGGCGCCGCGCCCAGCAGTTCGCGCAGCACATCCTTCATCGACAGCATGCCGACGACCTGGCGGTCGTCGTCGATGACCACCACGTGCTGGCAGTCGTGCCGCCGCATCGCCTCGATCGCGCACGCCATGGCGTCGTCGACGCCGACCGCCTGCGCCGGCCGCAGCAGCCCCGTCAGCGGTGCCTCGAGCTCGCGGTCGCCGCGCAACGCCGCGAACAACTCGTGATTGGTCACCACGCCTGCCAACCGCTGCTGCGCATCGACGATCGGAAACGCATTGACCTTCCGGGCCAGGAATTCGTGCAGCGCCGCGCGCAGCGTCGCCGTCGCCGCCAGCGTGAAGACCGGCGCGGTCATGTGCTCGCGCACCGGGTCGGCGAGCAATCCTGCCGGCACCCAGTTCGGCAGCACCTGGTCGATCGGCTGGAACCGCCGCGATGTGGTCGTCAACAGGTCGCGCAGGCCGCGGAACGAACCCGCCAGCCGCAGGAACTCGCGCGCCGGGAAGACCAGCACTTCGCTCGACGCCAGCGCGGTCGCGGTCGTCGAGCGCACGCCGCGCCGCAGCAGCGAACCTTCGCCGAAATGCGCCCCCGGGCCGAGTTCGTCGCGGCCGACCATGTTGCCATCGTCGTCGCAGCGCACCAATTCGATGCAACCGCGTTCGACCACGTAGAACGCACTGCTCGGATCACCCTGCCGGAACAGCGTCTCGCCGGCCTCCAGGTGCACCTGGTCGTGGCTCTTCGTCGGCGCCGGATCGAGCGCGTTGAGATCGCGCGGGAAGAACAGGTTCAACGTCCAGTCGATGACGACGCGCAATCGCCGTTCGAGCCGCGGCAGCTTCAGCAGGTAGATCGTCCGCCACAACCACCAGGCGAAGAAGCCGGCGATCCGCATGCCGCCGATCATCGCCACGGCATTGCGATGGCCCAGCGTCGCCAGTTGCCCCTGGCTGCGATGCGCGAATGGCCGCGGCCGCTTGCCGCTGATCTCGGCGACGATGGCGTCGGCGACGCAGGTTCCCTGCCGTTGCGCGAACTGCGCCGTCGGCGGCGCGATGCCGCCATGACCATCCGGAGACCGCGCGCAATCGCCGATCGCGTAGACGCCGTCGTGACAGGGCACCCGCAGACACTCGTCGGTGACCACGCGCCCGTCCTGCAGCTGGCAGACCCGCAGAAGCAACGGATGCGGCGCGTTGCCGATCGTGCACACGACGGTGCGCGCCGGCAGCAGCTTGCCGCTGCCGAGCCAGACACCCTGCGCCGAGACCGCCTTGGTCTTTTCCTGCAGCACGAACTCGACGCCGCGTCGTTGCAGGGACGCCAGCGCGTACGCCGACAGCCGCTCGTGCAGTTCGGGCAGGATGCGATCGCGCCCGTGCACGACCAGCACCCGCAAGGCCTCGTCGCGCAGCGTCGGGAAGAACCGCCGCACCGAGCGCAGCAGATCGTGGATCTCGGCCGCGGTCTCGACGCCCGAGAAGCCACCGCCGACCACGACGAACGTCAACAGCGCGCGTCGCGCCGCCGCCTCGGGTTCGAGCACCGCCTGTTCCAGCCGCCGCAGGATCGTGTGCCGCAACCGCAGCGCGTCGGCGACGTTCTTCATCGGCAGGCTGTGCTCCGCCATGCCCGGGATCTTGCTGACGTCGACCACGGAGCCGAGCGCCAGCACCAGCCGCCGCGCCGTGAACGTCACTTCGGTGCCGGTGCCCTGCGTGCGGACGGTCACGCTCGCCAGTTCGCGACTCGCGCCCGGCGGCGCGATCGCCACGATCTCGCCGCAGGCCACGCGCGTTCGCCGCAACAGGTGCCGGATCGGCGTGATCACGTGGCTCGGATCGATGTTGGCGCCCACCACCTCGGGCAGCAGCGGCTGGAACACGAAGTGATTCTCGTTGCTGACGAGCGTCACGCGACTGCCGCGCGGCAGGCGGCGTTCGAGCCGGCGGGCGCAGGCGATGCCGGCAAAGCCGCCGCCCAGCACCAGGACATCGTCGGGTACCGCGGACAGTTCGGCCATGCCGATCCGATGCACCGGCGGCCGAACGGTTTCAGGCCCTCAGCGAATCGACTTGTGCCGATCGAACCACGTCCGCACGTACAGCATCCGCCGGATCCGATTGCTCGGATGCTTGCTGCCGGCGCCATGGAACTCGTCCTGCACCCGCACCAGCACCGTGTCGACCTGGCGCAGCTTCAGCGCCTGGTAGTACTCCTCGGTCTGGCCCATCGGCGTGCGCAGGTCGAGTTCGCCGGTCAACAGCAGCGTCGGTGTCTTGACATTGCCGACCAGCCGCAGCGGCGACCGCTGCCAGTGCTCGTCGATGCCCTCCCACGGCAGCTGCTTGAAGTTCTCGTACCACGACACGCCGTCGGTGGTGCCGACGAACGAGATCCAGTTGATCACCGGGAACATCGACACCGCGGCGCGGAACCGGTCGGTGCTGCCGACGATCCACGCCGTCAGCACGCCGCCGCCGCTGCCGCCGAAAACGAACAGGTTGTCGGTGTCGACGCAGCCGCGCGCGATCACCGCGTCGACGCCGGCCATCAGGTCGTCGTAGTCCTTGCCGGGATACGCGTTCTGGATGCCGCCGGCGAACGCCTGGCCGTAGCCGGTGCTGCCGCGCGGGTTGCAGTAGAGCAGCAGATGGCCGTGCGCCGCATGCAGCTGCCGTTCGAAATCGAAGTTGACGCCGTACATCGCATGCGGGCCGCCATGGATCTGCAGGACCAGCGGGTACTTCTTGCCGGCGTCGAAGTCCGGCGGCTTGACCAACCAGCCCTGGATGCGCAGTCCGTCGGGCCCGGTCCACCACAGTTCCTCGACCGCGCCGAGTTGCTTGCCGTGCAGCAGATCGTCGTTGACGCGGGTCAGCTTCTGCAATCGACCATCCGGGTGGCGGATCGCGATCGCGCCCGGCTCATGCACCGAAGTCACCACCCCGAGCACGCCGCCACCGGGCAGTTCGTCGCTGGCGCGGAACTGCAGATCCTTGCCGGTCAACGTCGTCAGCACGCCGCCGGCATCCAGTCGCGCGCAGCGGATCGCGCCTTCGTCCTCGTACGACAACAACACCTGCTGGCCACGGCCGCGCAGCAGCCCCTGTACGGCGCGGTCGTGCGTACCGGTCAGGCAGCGCGCCGGACCGCCCGCCACCGGTACCACGTGGGCGAACGTCGTGCTCCAGGTGTCCCTGGTCTTGTCGAAACCCAGGTAGAAGACCGCGTCACCGACGACGACCGGGGACGAGTCGGGGCCGCGGCGGTCCGTCAGCTGGCGCACGGCGCCGGTCGCGACGTCGACGGCGTACACCTCCGATTCCCGCGTCTGCCAGTCCGCATCGGTCGCACGCAGACCGTCGAACACCAGTTCGCGCCCGTCGTTCGTCCACTGCGGTGCACCGTGATCGAAGTCGCCGCTGGTGATCTGCCGCGGCGTGCCGCCGTTGGCGTCGACGACGAAGATGTGTCGCCAGCCGCTCGGCGAGTAGCCGCGCTGGTCGCGCCGGTACTGCAACCGCGTGATGACCTTCGGTTCCTCGACCCACTTCGCGCCCTTGGGCGCCGCCGGCATGTCGATCTTGAACCCTTCCTTCTCCGGCACCTGCAGGTTGCACGCCAGCCACGCGCCGTCGGGAGACCACTGCAGATTGCTCGGCGCCTCGATCGTATGCGTCAGTTGCGAACGTTCCCGCGTCTGCACCCAGAGCACATGGATCTGCGTGCCCTTGGGCTCGCCGTCGGCGAAGAACGCGAGGCGCGTGCCGTCCGGCGACCAGCGGGGGTCACTGCCGATGGTCAGGAACCGCTGGCGCGTGCCGTCGTGGTTCATCAGCCACAGCTCGCTGCGGGTGCGGTCCTCGATGCGATCGTGCCACTGGCGCGTGTAGACGATCATCGTCCCATCAGGCGACGCGCGCGGATCACTGACGGTCTCCAGATCGAACCATTGTTCGACGGTCAACCGCGTCGGATCGGGCTTTGGCGTCGGTGCTCCGGCAGGGCGCGCATCGGACTGGGCGAACACGCACCCGGCGACGAGTGCGACCGCAACTGGACGGCATGGCATGGTCTTGGTTCTACGCCACGCGCCGGCCAGCCGTTGGCGCCTTCGCGCGAACCTTCGCTCGTTGCAATCCCAGTTGGGCGCCGGGATAGTGCCCAGGAATCACACTCGTCCGGGAAGCTCATGAGCCTGCTCTATCGTGTCTTCAGCGTGGCGGCCGGACTCGGCGCCTGGTCCCGCCGCATCTTCATCTGGTTCCTGCCCCTGAACTGGATCCTGCTCGTGTTGCTGATCGCTGGCACGTTCGGGGCCGCCAGGGAAGCTCGCTATGCCTGGCAGAACGACGCCGAAGCCACACCGATGAGCATCGGAGAAGTCCTCGGCAAGCCCGAACTCGAAGGCAGGTTCGTCCGCGTCGCCGGCACCCTGATTCCGACGGCGGTGTTCGAGGTATCGCGCAGTTCCCGGCGATCGGGCCGCACGACCGTCGAGGCCTCCTACCTGCCCTTGATCAGCCGGAACGACGGCAAGGCAATCCTCGTCGAACGCAGCGGCATCTGGTCGACGATGCGCGATCCGGTCGAAACCACCGTGACCGGCATGCTGGTGCCGATCGACAGCAAGGTGCTGACCGAACTGCAGAAGACCGGCGGCAAGGTCCAGGACCTGCCGTTCGATCTCGAGTTGATGATCGAAGACGGCCGCCACCCCTGGCCGCTGGCCGGCGCGCTCGGCGCGACGATCGCCTGCGCGCTGCTGGTCTTCGGCATGCTGCTCGGGATGCTGCGGCGCAATGTCATCTTCCAATCGGCGGCGAGTGCCTTCGAAGCCGCCAAGGCCACCAGCAAGCCCGATCCCGCCCGCGAGATCAGGGTCACGGCCTCCGGCCCGTTCGACCTGATCGGCCAGCCG
This sequence comes from Planctomycetota bacterium, assembly GCA_016713175.1. Taxonomy (GTDB): domain Bacteria; phylum Planctomycetota; class UBA1135; order UBA1135; family UBA2386; genus JADJPQ01. Next base: position 120,216 of record JADJPQ010000001.1, on the reverse strand, counting down.
ACCATGCAGCTCGTCAACCAGCCGGTCGCGATCGCCCGCCTGAGCACGGGACGAATCGGCTTCATCGCCGGCCGGGTTGATGACTCGGCGGAATCCGGGAGTGCCGCCAACCTGTTGGCGATCACCGTCGAGCCGGCCGATCTCGCCGAACCCGAACCGGGCTGGTACTATCACGGTTTCGCCCGCAGCCCGGCGTTGCGCATCGCGCACCTCGATGCGCGCGGTCGTGCTCGTGAAACGGTGCTGGCGTGTCCGACGGTGTCGGACACCGTCGCACTGGCCGAACTGCTGGTGACGCTGTCGCGAACACCGGTACCCGCGGTCCCCGCCGCGTCGGGCCGCGGCAACGACTCGGCCATGGCGTGACGAACGGTCGGCCGACGGCGCCGGTGACTCAAGCAGCCGGGCCGCCGCCGTCGATGTTCCCTTGCCATGGGAATCCTCGTTGCGCCACGGCCGCTGGCCGCGCCGGTTCTGCCGCTCCCCAGCGTGCTCCACGTCGGCAGCGGCAAGAACTTCCAGCCCGGCTGGCTCAACATCGACATCGAGCCGCGCTGGCGGCCCGACGTCGTGCAGGATCTGTCGCAACCGTTGCCGCCCGAAGGCTGGACGTTCACCACCGAGCGCTTTGGCCGGATCCGGCTCGCCGCCGAGACCTTCGACGAGGCGATCGCGATCGATGTGCTGGAGCACATCCGCGATCTGCCGGCCGCCATGACCACCGTGCTGACGCTGCTGAAGACCGGCGGCGTCTTCCGGATCGCGGTGCCGTACGAACTGTCGCTCGGCGCCTGGGCCGATCCGACGCACGTGCGCGCGTTCAACGAACGCAGCTTCGACTACTACACCAGGTGGTCCTGGTATCTCGGCTGGCGCACGCACCACTTCCATCTGCGCAAGTGCGAGTTCATCGCCTCCGACTTCGGCCGGCAGCTGTCGGCCGCCGGCAAGTCGCTCGAGGAAGTGCTGCGCACCCCGCGCGCCGTGGATCAGATCTGCGTCGAACTCGAGAAGCGCGTGCTCGACCAGGAACAGCAGAAGATCACCGCCTACTACCTCGAGCGGACGCTGGCCTGAGCCGATCGTGCCCGCCGGAGCACGAAGCGGCGATCAGTGCGTGACGAACGTACACGGCATCCCGAGCCGGATGTTGCCCGCCAGCGCCACCGCCGGTTGCACCGCAAACGCCAGCCCTCGCGGCAGGGTCGTCGTCAGCGGCACCGATCCCGAGAACGCACCATTGGCGCCCGTCGTGCCGACGAACCACGTAGCCAACGGCGCCATCTGCAATTCGAGTTCTCCGATCGGCAACGCAAACGGCGCCGCCGGCAAGCCCAGGATGCCGACCACCGCGGCGCCGATCGGAGCACTGGCCTGCACCGTCATCGCCTGACCCGGGTGCGCGGCGCTGGTCCACGTCGCTGGTTCCGGCGCGAACACCACGGTCGCGGTCCCGGTGATCGCCGGCGCCGAGGACGGTGACGCCTGCAACTGCACGTTGGGATCGACGGTGATCGTGCCCCCGTTCGCGATGATCGGGGTGCCGGGAACACCCCATTGCGCATCGCCGGCCGCGACGAGCCCGGCAGTACTGCCGCCGATCCGGATCGCGCTGCGCGTGCCGACGATCGCCGGCACGGTGATGCCGGTCCGGAAGATCGGCTCGCTGATCGACACCGTCGCATCGATGGCTTCGAGCCCCGTTCCCGCTCCGAGGCCGATCGACGACAACCCCAGCCGGCAATTGGCCAGCACGGCCCGACTGCGCTCGATCCGTACAGCCGGTGAACCGAACGTTTCGACATCGCGCATCGTCACCAGTGGCGAATCGGCGATCAGGACCGACGGCGTCGGCGGCATGAAGAACCCCGGCTCCAGGGCGTGCAGATTCTCGAGATGCACCTGGCCGGCGCATGCGGTCACCGCGATCCGCAGTTCGTGCCCACGCAACGTCGTGAAGCCTGCGAGCCGGAACTGCTCGCCAGCCGGCAGACCGCTGACCGTGATGGTCGGGCTTGGCAGCAGCTGGATGGCTCCACCGATGCCCAAGACCGTCAGACCACGATTGGTGGTGAAGCCGGTGTAGACGAGCCCAGGCGCGCCGGGTCGCACTTCGATGCGGTCGCCGGCTGACGCGGCGCCGACCGCCGCCGGCAGGTCGGTGAAGTCGACGCCGGGACCGCCCATCGAGTCGACGATCCAAGTGCGCTGCGCCGACAGCGACGCCAGCAGCGAACCCACCACCCACGGCGCCAGCACGCGGTTCATGCCGCCATCATCCGCCGACGACGCCGGCTTCGAAAGGCCCCTCGCCGAGGCGCGGCACGCCGAGTTCTGCGTACATCCAGCTCGCGTCGTAGCGCAGCCCGCCGTTCGCTCCGTGGATGATCGACCAGATCGCGCGCGACACGGCCGCCGGATCGATCTTCGCCATCTGGCGCGCTGTCCGCCCGCCGAACATCGGCACCGATTCGTCGACCCACTTCCGGTAGTGCCGATCCATGGCCTGCCGGACGACCTCTTCCCGGTCGACATCGAGCGCTGGCGCAGCGGTATCGTCCGATTCGTCGTCGTCCTGATCCTCGGCCTGCCGCGGATCGGTCTCCGTCACCGCGACGAACTCGACACCGGCGATCGACTCGAGCACCGACCGCGCGCGATCGAGCCGTTCGCGCGAACTGACCTTCAGGACGGCCGCGTTGCCCTGCAGTTGCAGACGCCCGAGCAGCCGTCGGAAGTCGTCCTCGAGCGGCTCGAACCAGTTCCAGCATCGATCGGCGCCCTCGGCCGACTCGTCCAGATCCCAATCAGGGTGCGCGGCCAGCGCCGCCGCCATCGCTTCGCCATCGGCAACCCTGAACTCGGCCTCGCAGAGCACCACGCGATCACCGTGCTGGTCGACCAGCTCCGGAGCCGGTTGCCCGATCGCCTCGGCCACACTCATCTCCCACAGGTGGAACAAATCGATCGCGTGTTCGCGCGGATCGATCGGTTGATCGTCGACGACCTCATCCAGCCACTCGTCGATCGCCTGCCTGGCACCGGGCGGAAACGCCAGGATCGGCGGATCCATCACCGGTGTGCCATCGGGCCGGATGCGCACGCGCACCGCCATCCACCAACCGGGCCGGATCTGCCGGGTGCCGGTGACTTCGGCGACCCGTACGGTGAACAAACGGAGGTGATCGCGCAGCACGACGCCCTGATCCTCGAACACTTCGAGCACTTCGTACAATGAGAACGGCTGCGCCGCCCATTGCGCCAGCAAGGCCCGCACCCGCGCCGGTTGGCGCGAACCCTCCTTGCGCACCAGCAACGTCGCCACCGAGTCGCCACCGCGAGCGGGCCGTTCGGTGCACGCGGCGTAGAGGCACATCAGTTTGCGGTCTAGGTCGAAGTGCTCGGACAGATAGTCGTCGGCCTCCTCGTCCAACGGCGCGGCCATCGCCTCCGCGGTTCGGCGGATCGCCGCCGCGAACTCGCCGCGACCGCTGTAGCGCACCAGTTCGCGCAGCGCGACGTCGACGTCCTCGTCGCCGTATTCGCCGCCGGTCACGGCGGCGCAGCAACTCGCCAGCAGGCGGCCGCTGCGGCATGGGCAAGGGGGGTCGAGGGGGTTGGTGGCCATGACCGGATCATGCCGGTCCAGCGGTCCGTTGCGAATGCCGAGGTTGGTCAGGAGCCACCGTCCAGCACCCGCCTTCGCCCCGCCGGCACCGCACCCCCCGGACCGTTGCCGTAACGCGAACGGCATCCGACAGCTCTCGTGACGCCGCACCACCGTTCCTGAAACGACAGCGGCCCACGGCACCCGCGCCGCTATCCTGTTCGCCCCGACCGCTACCCCAACCCACACGATGCGCGACAAGGTCCTGATCGGCTACGGCCAAGGCTTCTGGGGCGATTCCATCCTCGGCCCGGTGCGCCTGGTCCGCGAAGGCCCGCTCCACTACCTCGCTCTCGATTACCTCGCCGAGGTGACGATGAGCATCATGCAGAAACTGAAGGGCCGCAATCCGAAGGCCGGCTACGCGACCGACTTCGTCGCGATGCTCGACCGCACGCTGCCCGACATCGTCGGCAAAGGTGTCCGGGTGATCGCCAACGCCGGCGGCGTCAATCCGGGCGCCTGCCTCGACGCGGTGCTCGACCTCGCGCGCAAGAAGGGCATCAAGGGCCTGAAAGTCGGCATCATCGAAGGCGACGACATCCAGGCACGCATTCCCGAACTGCTGCAGAACGGCCACGGCCTCGCCAACATGGACGACGGCCGCGCGCTGACGTCGGTGCAGGACCGCATCCTGTCGGCGAACGTCTACATCGGCGCGTTCGCGGTGGCCGAGTGCCTGGCGCAGGGCGCGCAGATCGTCATCGGCGGTCGGCTGACCGACCCGGCGCTGGTCGCGGGCCCGATGATCCACGAGTTCGGCTGGCAACCAGGCGACTGGGACAAGCTCGCCGCCGGCACGATGGCCGGCCACATCGCCGAGTGCGGCGCGCAATGCACCGGCGGCAATTACACCAATTGGCGCGACGTGCAGGATTTCGTCCGCATCGGCTATCCGGTGATCGAGGCGTCGCCGGATGGCACGTTCGTGGTCACCAAGCACGACGGCACCGGTGGTCTGGTCAATCGCGAGACGGTGATCAGCCAATTGCTCTATGAGATGGGCGATCCACGCCGCTACCTCGGCCCCGACTGCACCGCCGACTTCACTTCGGCCAGAATCGAAGAGGTCGGCAAGGACCGCGTGCGCCTGTCGGGCATCCGCGGTGGTCCAGCGACCGACACCTACAAGGTGTCGATCAGCTACCAGAACGGCTTCAAGACGACTGGCCAGCTGACGGTCAGCGGTCCCGACGCGGTGGCCAAGGCGAAGCTGTGCGCCGACATCGTCTGGGGCCGGCTCGCGCTCGATGGCTGCACGTTCGAAGACCACGAGAAGCTGGTCGAGATCGTCGGCGCCGGCGTCTGCCACGCCGGCATCGTCGAGGCGAAGGACCCGCCGGAGGTCGTGCTGCGCCTGGGCGTCAAGTGCAACGACGAGGACAAGGTCGATCGCTTCGGCATGGAGATCGTGCCGTTGGTGACCAGCGGTCCACCCGGCGTGACCGGCTTCGCCGGTGGCCGTCCGAAGGCGACCGACATCGTCGGCTATTGGCCGGCGCTGTTGCGCAAGGACCAGGTCAAGACGCGCGTGCGCGTGGAGGTGTCGTGATGGCTCGCGTCAAATTGAAGGCGTTTGCGTTCGCCCGTTCCGGCGACAAGGGTGACGGCAGCAATGTCGGCATCTTCGTCAAGACCCGCGCCGACTTCGAACTGATCCGGCGACAGCTGACCACCGACGCCGTCAAACGGCACTTCGCGGCCATCTGCAAAGGCGAAGTGATCCGCTATGAGGCGGAGAACATGCTGGCGCTGAACTTCATCCTGCGCGATTCGCTCGGCGGCGGCGGCAGCGAAAGCCTGAAGACCGACGCGCAGGGCAAGACGCACGGGCTGGCGCTGCTGGAGATGGAAGTCGAGCGATGACGGCGGTGTTCGACCGGCTGCGCGAACGCGCGCGTGCGCGGCAGCTGCGGATCGTGCTGCCGGAGGTCCAAGATCCCCGTACGATCGCAGCGCGCGCGCAGCTCGAACGTGAAGGACTGTGCCAGGTGGTCTGGGTCCCTGATCCGCGCGCTGATGAACGGTTGCCGGCCGTGGCGGCGCATCTGCATGCGCGCCGCAAGCACAAGGGTCTGTCGGAAGTGGCGGCACGCGAACTGGCGGCCGATCCGGTGATGTTCGGCGCCGGCCTCGTCGCGCTCGGCCATGCCGATGCCGGCGTCACCGGCGCGGCGCATGCGACCGCGGATGTGATCCGCGCTGGCTTGTTCTGCATCGGCACGTCGAGCGAGATCCCGCTGGTGTCGTCGATGTTCTTGATGGTGCGCGGCGACGAGGTGTTGTCGTTTGCCGATTGCGGCGTGGTGCCAGATCCCGACGTCGAGCAGTTGTGTCACATTGCCTTGGCGACCGCACGCAACCACGAACGGTTCACCGGCGAGGCGCCCAAAGTGGCGTTCTTGTCGTTCAGCACGCACGGCTCCGCGCAGCATCCGGCGGTCGACAAGGTGGTGGCGGCGGCGCGGCGGTTCGCGGTGGCGCATCCGGAGATCGCCAGCGACGGCGAACTGCAGTTCGACGCGGCCTACGTGCCGGCAGTGGCGGCGCGCAAGGCGCCGGGCAGCAAGGTCGCGGGGCGCGCCAACGTGTTCGTGTTCCCGGATCTCGCCGCCGGCAACATCGCCTACAAGATCACCGAGCGACTCGGTGGTTTTGCGGCTTTTGGACCGTTGATCCAGGGCCTGCAGAAGCCGTATCTGGACCTGTCGCGCGGCTGCTCGGCCGAAGACATCGTCGGCGTCGCCGTGCTGGCGGCCAGCATGGCGTAATCGACCGGTTCCCGGTGGCGCCGATCAACGAACCGGCTGGTCGCTGAGTTCGATCACGATGACGTTGCTACGCAACCGACCGTTCCAATTGGCCTTGGCTTCAGGCTCCACCATGCCCTGGGCGCTGCTGGCGACGACCTGGTGGTCCAATTGCAGCCGGACGCGGCGCTTCTCCGGCGCCAGCGGCAAGAAGACCCAGGGGGCCGCCAGGTGCGGGCCGTCGTGCGGGCAGTGGTCCTGGGGCTTGGGCTCGGTCCGATACTCGAGCGGCAAGACGAACTCCACAGCGGTCCAAGGCTTGACGACGACGACGATCGGGCAAGCCCCGGTGCCACAGAACCCGACGTTGCCGAGGCGCGCGTGGACCAGACCGTCCCGGGTGCCTTCGGTCTCCAGTGGCACCTGCTGTGCCAGCGCGAGGCCGTTCTGCAGGACGTTGCCCGAGTACGACATGCCGAGGAACAACGCGATCGGCGCGTCGGTAACGTTGCAGATCGTGCTGGTGAGCTGCAGCGGGTTGCCGGGCCGCAGCTTCTCGTGATCGGCGACCAGGCCGGTCTTGACGCCGTTCTCGATCGGCGCGTCGATCTCGCAGATGCGCAGGGCCCGCTGCGCGCGTTCGGTCGCGGCGGCGCCGGGTTTCCTGGCCAGCACGGCGCGCAGCAGCGGCACCGAGGCGCGGTCGCCACGGATCAGCGCGATCATCGCGTCATCGGCAGTCCTGGCGTCGGCGACCGAGAGCCGGGCAATCGTCCGTTCGATCAGGCCTGGATCCGGCACCTTGGTCTGGGCGGTCAAGGACGCAATCAGCAGCAAGGGGACCAGGAGGCGGCGGCGCGACATGTCGTGGATCATCGGCGGAGTCGGCCCAGGACGCACGACTTCCGCTCCAGTTCCGATCTCGTGTCGTTCCGATCTCGTGTCGGCGCACGCGCCAATCAGGAACCCGATGGCTACGGCACTTCCTGATACGTCGGCCTGGCGCCAAACAACGGGACCCGGCCCCGAGCATGCGACCGCCGTCGGACAACTGCTGACGCGTGGTCGCAAAGACCCCCTCTGCTACGATCGGCGGAATGGAGCCAGCCGCCCTGAACGACCTTCTCGCCGCCAATCTGCCCGCCGTACGCGCGTTCATCCGCCTGCGCACCAACCAGGCGATCCGCGCGCGCGAGTCGGTGTCGGACCTGGTGCAGTCGGTCTGCCGCGAGGTGCTCGAAGGCGCACCACGTCTCGAGTATCGCGGCGACGCGGCCTTCCGTTCCTGGCTGTTCACCACCGCGCTGCGCAAGATCGTCGAACGCGATCGCGCCATGCGCGCCGACAAGCGCGACATCGGCCGCGAAGTGGCCGCGGCCGGCGGCGACAGCGGGGCGGCCGACTTGTTCGCGGCCTACGCGACGGTGACCACGCCGAGCAAGATCGTGGCCGCCAAGGAGCAGATGGCGCAGATGGAGGCAGCGTTCGATCAGCTCAGCGAGGAACACCGCGAGATCATCACGCTGTCGAAGATCTGCGGTCTGTCGCACAAGGAGATCGCCGAACAGACCGGCAGCACCGAAGAGGCGTGCCGCCAACTGCTGCGGCGCGCGATGGTCAAGCTGACGATGATCCTCGAACGCTGAACCGGCGGATCACGGCAGGAACATCACGCGGCCGAACGTGCCATAGCGACCCTGGAGCGCCACGGCGTCGATCGCGACCACCTGCAGACCGACCCGCGAACCGGAACCGGCCGGCGAGTTGAATGCGAGTTCGGCGCCGCCTGGCGGTGCACCAACCCCGAGAACCAGGGTCGCCGGTGCCACCGAGAGCCGTAGCATGTCGAACGGCGGGTTCGCGGGCCGGAAGTCGATCTGCAGGTCCAGCAGCACGATCCACAGCATCGACGGTTCGGCTTCGACGGTGATGGCCTCGCGATCGCCCGCTTGCCAGACCGCGTCGAAGCGCAGGCGCGGCGTCGGGCCGGTCTTCGCGTCCAGGACCGAACCCGCTTCCACGCTGGTCTGAGTCATCGTGGTCGTCGCCGTGGTGATTCGAGCGCTCGAGCGTACGTCGAGCAGAGCAAGGGTCGAGTGGTCAGCGAAGACCGTCGCATTGACGATCCGGGTCGGTCGGTCGGCCGTGATACTCTGCACCTTCACGCGCGGACAGCCATCGATTCGCAACGCATCGATGGCGTTGGCTCCGGTCAGGTCGATCTGGTCCAGCACGACGATCGACCGACACTGGCGCAGCGCCAGCAGTTCGGCGCCCACGAACGTCGGGCTGGCTTGCACGGTCAGCCCGACGAGTTCCACGGTCGGGTCGGTCGCCACCAGGTTCTGCACCACGACCGGCGCGTCGGCCACGATCACCACCGGCCCGTCGCCCGCGGCGTAGATCGACACCGGACGGGTCATCACGAAGCCGGGATAGGTACCGGCACCGACCACGATCTTGCCCCCTGCCGTGGCCACCGCGAGCGCGTCGGCGATGGACGTCATCGAGCCGGGACCGACGAACCAGACATCACCGACGTTCGTCGCGGGGAACGAGCGCGCCGACTCAATTCCCAGCTGGCGCCACTCGCCGTGCAGCAGTTGCTCTTCCAGGCGATAGTGCATCGCCGTGTCCGGCGGTTGCGGATCGGAGAAGGAGTAGTTGCCGGCCGGCGCTCCGGTCGGCGCCCATTGCGCCAGCGTCGCGAACGGCCCGCCCGGCGTGGTCGCGCGACCCAGGCGGAACTGCACGGCGTTCTCGCGGTCGGTCGCCACATCCAGGTGCATGCGCTGGAAGCCGCCCTGAACCGCGAAGCGACGGACCACCGTGCGGTCGGTCTGCCAGGTCAGCAGACCCATCGGATCGCGTTCGTGCGCCTCGCCGGCGCGGTCGCCCTCCGCATTGACGATCACCACCGGGGCGGACCCCGACACGGCCGCACCATGGGTCACGCCGCCGGTGCTGTCGAAATCCAGTTCGTGGAACGCGAACGGCGACGTGCGCGCGATGTCCAGCAACACCGATCCAGGCACTGCCGAGCCGCCGGTGAACGACCCGCCGCGGAAGTCGTTGGGCACGGCGCCGAACGTCGCGGTCGACGCGATGCGCACGCCCGCCGCGTTCATGCCGGAGAACACGAAGTTGCTGGCCTCGACGAGGCCGCCCAAGGAAACGGCGAGGCCGGTGCCGAGTACCGAGACGGGGTTCGTCGCGGTGCCGAACAGGCGCAGGCGACTGCCGGTTGCGGTTGTGAAGGTGCCATTCGCGCCGAACTGGATCACGCCGCCGGCCGCAAGCGCGAACTGGCCCGACACCAGCGCCGTTGCGTTCGCCCCGAGATCCATGCGCCGGACCCCGATATCGAAGTCCGCCAGTGCACCGACGGTGAGGCTCGAGCCACCGATCACGAGATTGCGATTGGGGACCCAACGGCCACGTTCGACCACCAGGTCGTGAAGTCGGATCACGGATGCCGATGCAATCAGCGATCCGAAGCCGGTGGTTCGGTCGAGAGTCAGACGCCCCACGGTGGGTTGGAAGGAATCGGCAAGCAGCACGTTGCCGCTGGCCCGGATGTCGGGCGGTGTGGTCACGGTCTGCTGCAAGCGCAGATCGAGTGTGCTGCTGACGGTCAGCGAACTGGTGGAAGTCGCTCTTCGCAGCCGACTGCCGGCAAATGTCGCCGTGCTCTGGCCGACGAGCCGCTCGACGGTCAGCGTGTCGCACGCCGACTGCATGTCGATCGGGCCGGCGGTCGTCAGGTCGGTGATCGTCCACGAGCCGCTGGTGAAGTTCGTTCGTGGGAATCGGCTGGTCGCAGGCACCGCGATGCTGTGACTGGTGGCGGCGTCGCTGGCAAACGTGCCGGTCGATCCGACCGGCAGCGACAGTGCGCCGGTCACGCTGGTCGCGCCGCGAATCGTGTGCTGGGTGCCGGTGACGGCCAGCGAACCGCGGACGTCGAGGCCGCCGCGCAGGTCGAGGCGATCGAGCGTCGCCACGCATCCGGTGGCGATCGTCAGGGCCGGCAACGGGCCGGCGGCGGTCATCGTCGCGTTCCCGGCTCGGGTCATGGTCAGTCGGCTCGACGATCCGATGGCCGGCTGAAAGCTGGCGTTGGAAGTCCAGTTGCCGCCGCAGGAGATCGCCTCGGGCGGCGCGTTGCTCGTCGTTGCCGTCTGCAGGGAGAGATCCCCCAACACCGTCAGGCTGGAGCCCGGGGCTTGGCTGCTGATCCGGGCCCCTCCGATCGCCGCATTCCGGCCGACAGTCGCGGTCCCGACGGCCAGCACGGCGGTCGTGCCAGTGACCCGGAGGTCGTTGGCGACGACAAGGCCCTGGGCTCGGTAGGTGCCGCCCTGGATCTCGACTTCCGGCACGGCTCCGATCAGGTTGTACTCATGTGTCGGACTGTGAGGCGACGTGCCCGTGAGTTCAATCCGATCCCGACCATCGAAGAACGTGGTGTTCCGCATCCTGAAGGCGCCAGAACCACGAACCTCGAAGTGGCCATCAACCGAAACGGCGTGTGCGCCGATGCCACCCGACAACACCTCCGCAGTACCTGAATCCGTCACGATGAAGTCGACGGCGTGCGCCAAGTATGGCGCCTGCAGCAGCCCTTCCACGTAAACCTGTTCGATATCGCTATCGTACGTCATCACGCTGCCGCCCGCGTACACGCGCAGTTCGCGCATTCCTTGCCAGCTCCCCGGTGTCACCATGTGGCCATAGACCTCTGCGATGGCGACTGGGGGCGGAACTCCGCCTGGATCCACGGTGAGAGTCGCGTTCGGGTCCACGCGCAGCGTGTTGATTCCGGCAGCCAACGCATAGCAAGTCAGCGAGTGCTGGGTCTGTCCAGATCCAGCCGTAGCCGGCCTTGGTCCAAATATGATGACGCCAGTCGTGCTCTGGAACGTGTTTGTTTGTCCAATGAGAGCGCTGCCCGTGATCCTAGTCGTTCCGGACAGCCCCGTGCCGCTATTCGAAGATAGGACCAGGCCATCGATCGTCAGCGTCGATCCCGCCGCACTTCTCAGTTCGGCATCAACCAGGGCCAGCCCAGGACCACGGACCTGGCCAACGACAGACAGCGAGCAGTTTCGCAGGTTCTCGAAGTTGCTGGTCGACAAGGAACGATACTGCTCGAAACCGACATCGGCGACCTGAAGGACAGAGCCGAACGCACTGGTCCCGAGCACGGTCAGGCTTCGCGCAGTGACATTCGGGGCACCAACGATGGCAAGGGGGACAGACGTGGGGCGTGAGTCGATGTCCGCTGCGATGCTCGCGTTCAGCGACGCGTCGCCGTGCAACTCGAGCAGCCCAGACGCGGCACCGGTCGCGGCCACGGTGAATACGCCATCGATTCGGAGACTCCCTCCGACCTGCTGGCCAAGAGATCCGCTGACCGAAAGCTCGTCCCGGACGCGCGCGCCGGTCCCCTGGACCGCTAGGGTGCCGGGGACAGTCACGTCGTCACCCACATCGAACGGTGCGGCAGCCGATGACACTACGGTCAGCGCCCCGCCGACCACACAATCGTCGACCATGAGGGCTCCAGCAGGAGCAGTGACGACCGCCCTAGTTCGAACCTCCAACGAGTACAGTCTCGCCCCACCCACTGTGAGAGTCTGAGGCACCGACCCTGCCATGATGACCCGTCCGCTCGTGGCCCGATAGCGACTGTCACTCTCCCAATCTCCCCGGAGAATCAGATTGTCGAAGAGCGCCGAACCTACCGTTCCGCCGGTGGCTGGCAGCAAGCTGAAGTCGCCATCGACAGTCAGACTCGTTCGCGCCGCCGCCATTACCGACTGGCACGCCAGGAACACGTCCCCGGTCACGGCGATGTCTCCCTGCCATCGCACTCGTCCGGTCGCGGTTCGACAGACCAGATTACCCTGGATGACCCGAACATCGATTAGTACGTCGCGAGCCATGACTTCGACGGTCGGCAACCGGTTGGCCAGAGCCACGACCGAGCCGGTCGGTTGCACACCGGTCAGCCGCAGACTCCCTGTTCCGCCCACGTCAGCGGCCACCGTCACCGAGCCGTGCACGTCCAGCCGCGCATCGACTTGGAGCACACCGCCCGCGAACACCTGCAGGTCACGACACGCGCCATTGGCAGCCAGGCGGGGTGCGCGCGGTCCGGGACCGATGATCGCCGACGTCGTTGAGTCGGGCACGCCATTCGACCAATTGGACGCGAAGCCCCAGTCCGAGCTCGCGAACCCGCTCCACCGTGTCGTCTGCGCCACTACCCCCGGGGCAGCGACCGCCAGCACCCAGCCAATCGACCACAGGAACGACAGAGCACGCGAGTTCGACATGGGTATCCTGCAGCGTCACGGTCGCCGGTTCGCTACGACAAGAACTTCAGGGCCGCAGCGTCCGCGCCGGCCGGACGCCATTGTAGAACGTAGGCTCGTTCGGATTGACCTCCATGCGATCTGCGCACCGCTGCAGGTGCAGCACATGCTGGAAGTTCCCACCGCGGCACACGCGCATCTTCGGTGGCGGCGCCGACAGATCGGCTTCGCGCAGGCCATCACCCGGTTGCACCGGCCGTTCGTAGCCGATCTTCCAGTCACGACAGAACTCCCACAGGTTGCCGTGCATGTCGTGCAACCCGAAAGAATTCGGCAAGAACGAACCCACCGGGGCGTGTACGACGTGGCCGTCGTTCCACGGGTAACCCTTGCCGAAGCCCTTGTCCTCGAACGGCTTCGTCGACAGGTCGGCGGTGTTCGCGTAGCGCCAGGCGTCGGTCGGGTCGGCGCCCCACGAGAACCGCGTGTCGGCCCCCGCCCGGCACGCGTATTCCCACTGCGCCTCGGTCGGCAAGACCCACCCTCGCTGTCGCAGCACCTCATCGGCATCCCGCCACCGTACGCCTTCCACCGGGTTGGTCGGCCCAGGGTCGCGGACCCCGGCCACGCCAAAGTCGAAGCCGGCCTGGAACCGGCTCGGGTTCGTCCCACACCACCGCTGCCACTGTGCCTGGGTCACCTCGTACTTGCTCAGCAGGAACGGTCCCAACGCGACCCGATGCACCGGCCGTTCATCGTGCTCCATCGCGCTGCCACCCGAGATCGGGTCATCGGGCTCGTAGTGCACCCCCTTCGGATCGTCCGCCTGCGCGCCCATCCAGAACTCCCCGCCCGGCACCAGCACGAACACCACTCCGGTCTCCGCCGTCATCACCAGACGGCCCGTCGCGGCATCGCGCAGCGGCGCTCCTGCCCCCGGCGCCGCCGAATCCACGTCGTGGAACTCCCACAGCTTCGACTCGGGATCCATGCCGATCGGCACCAGACCCATCTGCGGCGCCAACCGCAGCCCGCGATATCGCGAACTCGCGACCGCGTCATCCGCCGCGGTGATTGCCGCGATCGCCGCCGGCCAACGCCCATCCCCCAAGTCGACCGAACGTGCCGCGATCGTCGACGCCGCCGCCAGCCTGCGTGCCACGTCAGCCGCCGTGCCGCGGTCTCCGACAAACGTCGCCAGCTTCGGTTCGAGTTCACGCAGCGTCCGCAACAGGAACGACCGCGCTTCGACCTCGTCGCGCTGCGCATCGACCGGAGCCGGCGCCGCCAATTCCGCCAACGTGGCTCGCGTCCGCTCCAGCTCGCGCTGCAATGGACCCACCTGTTCTTCGAGGAAGGCACGGTAACGCGGCATCATGTCCGGCCACGGCGGGAACAGTTCTCGCGCGGTCGTCTCGGCATGTTCGAGCCGGTTCACCACGGCCAGGCGATTGAACCGATCGAGCTGCGTCCGCGCGTCGCTGCGGGCCGCTTCCGCATCGGCAAACAGCCAACTGCTGATGCCGAGGCCCGTGCTGAGCAAGCCGACGAACGTCGCCGCGACCGGATTGCGCTGGGTCCAACGCAGCAGCCGCAGACCCAGGCCGTTCGGTCGCGCCGCGATCGGGCGCGAAGCCACGATCGCGCGCAAGTCCTCGGCAAACGCCGCGGCGGTGCGAAAGCGGCGCCGCGGATCCTTGTCCAGGGCTCGTTCCAGCACGATCTGCAGTTCCCGCGACACCTGCGGATTGAGCCGGCGCAGGTTGGGCAGCGGCAAACGGACGATCTGATGCTGCAGTTCGAGCAACGTCGGCGCATCGAACGGCAGCCGCAACGTCAGCGCCTGGAACAGCGAGACCCCGAGCGCATACACATCGGTGCGGCGATCCAGCGGCAAGGCGCCAACCTGCAGCTGCTCGGGCGCCATGTAGTTGGGCGTGCCGATCATCGCCCCGGTGCTGGTCAGGGACCAGTCCTGCCCTGACTCGTCGCGGACGAGGCCGAAATCGAGCACCACCGGCGCGCCATCCGCCGACGCCATGATGTTCGCCGGCTTCACGTCGCGATGCACGAGCCCGCGCTCGTGCGCATGGTGCAGCGCATCCGCGACCTGGGCGAAGAACTCGAGCAACCGCGACAAGTCCTCGACGCCATCCACTCCCGGCCGGGTCGTCGGCATGCCGTTCGCCATTCCCGGCAGCACGGAGTCTTCGCCACGAGCCGCCGCCCGGATCCGCCGTTCGAGCGGCGTGCCGTGCACCAGTTGCATCACCAGGAACGGCATGCCATCGACGGTGCCGCTCTCGAAGACGCGGCAGAGGGCCGGATGGTCCAGCCGCGACGCGGCGATTGCTTCGCGTTCGAAGCGGAGCCTGGCCGACTCCGACGCCACGAACTCGGGCCGGATCTGTTTGATGGCGACGTCGCGGCGCAGACGCTCGTCCCGCGCGCGGAACACCGCCCCCATGCCGCCGACCCCCAGACACTGCAACAGCTTGAATCGGCCGAACGAACGCGGCAGGTCGGCAGAGGGATCGAATTGCGGCGGCTCGACCAGCACCTCGGGCGCGAACGCCTCGTCCTCGCGGATGCGATCGACAATGCGGCGGACCCGCTCGACGAGGTCGGGATGCTCGGCGGCAACCTGCCTCAGTGCGGTTGCGGCATCCGGCGCTTCGAGGACCCGCAGCACCAGCGACTCGACGAGGGGATCGGCTTCGGGAGTCGACATCGCAGGTGAGCTTATCTGCGCCGAACAGTGACCGCACCGCAGCGCGGCGTACAGGACCGCGAAGTTACGCGACGGTCTGGGGAGCGTCGCGGATCCCCCGGTTCGGGAAATCCGCGGTCGCGCGTCACGCCAACACCGGGCGGCGCATCGGCGGGTCGTGACCGACAACCAACCAACGGAAACAACCATGACCTCATTCGCCAAGCGTTCTCTCTTCGCCCTGCCCATCCTGTTCGCCGGCGCCGCTGTCCCCGCCCAGATGACCGCGAACTGGAGCCTGAGCTACGGTCCGGCCGATTTCGGCGGCTCCATCACGGCCGCGCTCTACTCGCGGCGCACGAGCCTCGACAGCCTTGGTTCGGTCGAACTCGCCTCCGGCGGCAGCCTGATCCAGCGCATCCGGATCTTCGGATCGTCCGTCGAGACCAACGCCGTTCTCGCCAACTACTCGGTCAGGAAGCAGTACGCCGGCGAAGTGGCCCGCATCACCCAATGGTCGCTCACCAAGACCGGCTCCTTCGTCCGACGGATCTGCGGTCTCACCTGGTCCACCTCGGCGACCACCAACTCGACGATCACCGCAGTCTGCGATCCGGGCCGAGCGTTTGGCAGCGCGGGGGTTTCGGCCGCCATCGACGTGTTCGGCTATTCCATCGGTGTTCGCGCCAACGCCAGTGTCGGCCTGACCTACGCGTTGACGCCAAGTCTGATCTTGCCATCCCTCGCCTTGCCGCTGCAGCCGTTGACTGCCGGCCTGACCGGCTACGCTCGCGGTTCGGCCACCGGCAGCGCCTCCGCCTGGCTGGCTGTCGCCGTGCCGCTGGTGACGGTCTCGGCCGGCGTGTCGACCAACATGGTGTTTGCGAACACCCGGGCCGACCTCAACGCCACGGCGAGTGTGTCGTACCTTGGACACACCAGCCTTGGCGGCGCACTGACCATCGCCGTCAACCCGATGGCGATCGCGATGACTGCGATTGCCCGAGTGTCGACCGTTCTCGGCGTCGTCGAACGCCGGCAGCCCATCGTCAATTGGAGCGCTGGTTCGCGCAACGTCACGATCCCGATCCAGTGACCGGAGGATGGCTCCTCACCCAACGGAAGCACGGCGCCCCGGATGACCTCCGGGGCGCTGTCGTTTTCTTCAGCCAATTCGTCACGGCGCCTTGGCAAGGCCCATCGGGTTCGGTGGAAGCCCAAACGAACCCATGAACCACCGCCAAGTCATCCTCGCCATCGCATCGGTTGCCCTGTTGACCGTCGGCGCCCTCCAGTTTGCGTCCCCGGGCGCCGAGCTTGATCCCTCGCAGGGCGGATCAGCGCCGCACAAAGGTGAGCCAGAGATCCAGCATCTCTTTGCCTCTACACGGGTTACAGCATCTTCAGACGCCGAGGAACTAGCGCCCGGCGCCGCGCTCCGCTACGAAACCGACTGGCAAACCACACACCGGATCGACTCTACCCGTGCGCGCTCGTCGCAGGAGATCCTGATCCAGGCCGTCGGCTCGCTCGACCTGGTCGTTCTCGCGACGCGCGACGACCAGGTCGCCATGGGGTTCCGGATGCCCGCCGCGTCGACCAGGTTGGTTGTCGGCGGCCACGACGCCGACGCCGCATTGCTGGCTCGCGACCTGGCCACCGGCGCCACCGTCCGCCTGACCCGCGACGGCAATATCCACGGGTTCCGGTTTCCGACGACCATCGACGCCCGGCAGCGCAACCTCCTGCGCCGGTTGTTCGCGACACTGCGGGTGCCGTCGTGGACCGGCGCCACCGCATGGCAGTCTGGCGACGGTACTCCTGACTACGACGCCGGCCTCTCGGCCCGCCGCACCGACGACGGCAGCGGCCCCTCGGCCGTGGCCTGGACCCGCTCGACGAATCGACAATCCGCGGCAACCGACCCGGCCCACGCGTTCTCGCTGCGCGGCCGCGGTCACGGCTCCCTGGCCTGGGATACGAACGCCCGCTGGTGGGGCGTCATCGACCACACCGACGAACTCCACTGCGAACATGCCGGCGCGGGCATGCGCGTCGATTCCACCCTGACCGCCGCGCACCGGCTGGTCGAGGTCGGCAATGTCGCCGTGGCCGCTTCGTTCGATTGGGACGGCCCATGGGAGAGTGCGGCCGGCCAGGAGGACGTCGGCGCCGCGGCCCGGCTCGGCGAACAGCAGGAATGGGCGTTCGCGTTGCGCGAGACGACGGCGGCCGGCGAGATCGAACGGCTGGTCGCGATCCTGGCCCGTGGCGACGAAGCCGCTGGCGAGATCCCGCCGATGGTCGAACGGTTGCGCTGGCTGCTGCGCGTTCGCCCGGACGCGCTCGGGATCCTGACCAGTCGCCTGCAGGCTGACGACCTGGATCCGACGCTGGCGGCGGTGCTCTGCACCGCGCTCGCCGGTGAGGGCAGTCACGGAGCGCAAGAGGTGCTCACCGCGCTGGCCAACACGGCCGCTTCCCCCGAGCGCCGCGGGGCGGCGCTGGCGTCGATGTTCCACCTGTCCGCACCGACACCTGCCACGGTCGATGCGGTGCAGCACCTGCTCGACCACGAGACCGAAGCGGAACTGCGGGACATGGCGATGCTGCTGACCGGCGCCCTGGCGCGATCGGAGTGTCGGGCGCAGGTCGACGTGCTGCCGCAGTTGCTGGCGCGTGAGCAACTCGCCATCACGACCAACCGGCTCGATGCCTGGCTCGAGGCACTCGGCAACTCGGGGCGTCCGGAAGTGCTCGGCGTCGGGGATCGGTACCTACGGCACGGGGATCCGGCGATCCGGATCGCCGCCGTCGCCGCCCTGCGCCGCATCGACGCCGCGGCCGCTGTCGAACTGCTGGTCGAATCCGCCCAGGACACCGATCCGCTGGTTCGCCTTCGTAGTCTCGAAGCGATGGCCGGACGGCGGTCGGAACGCGCCGCCGCGGCGCTGGCGAGGGCGACGGGCGATACCGAAGAGTCTGTCCGGATCGGCGCGATCCACGGTCTGGTCGAGCGGCACGATGCCGACCTCTATCGCGACCGGCTGCTGCGCATCGGCCGCGACGACCCTTCGCCGCGCGTACGCGAAGTCGCCAACGCCGCAGCCGGACAGTTGCTGGCCCGCGGCTGAGAACGGGCTGGTTGCGCGTCAGCCGGCGGGCGGCACTGCCGGCATCTCGTGATGCCGCAGCCGCAACTGCCCGCACGCCGCATCCGCATCCGGCCCCGAACTGTCGCGGATCGTCGCCAGGATGTTCGCGCGCTTGACGCGGCGGACGATCTCGACGATCCGATCGCGCGCCGGCGCGGCGAACGGCATGCCGTCGACGGGATTCCAGACGATGAAGTTCACGTAGCAGCGCACGCCCTGGAGCAGCGCGCACAGCGCGTCGATGGCTTCATCGCCGTCATTGACGCCAGCCAGCAGCGTCCACTCGATCTGCACCGGCGTGCCGACCTCGCGACCATAGGCATTGGCGGCGGCGACGATCTCGGCGATCGGCTCCTTGTAGGCACGAGGCAGCAGTTCACGACGGCGCGCGTCGTCGGCCAGATGCAACGACAGCGCCAGACACGGCCGCACCGGTGCCGCCGCCATCCGTTCGAACGCGCGGACCGAACCGACGGTCGACAGCGTCTGTCGCCGGGCGCCGATCTGGGCTTCGTCCTTGATGCGCGCGATGGCGGTCAAGACCGTGTCGAGGTTGTGGGTCGGCTCGCCCATGCCCATGAACACGACGCGATCGATCGGCAGGCGCCGGCGCGCGTGCACGACCTGTTCGACGATCTCGTCGGCGGTCAGGTTGCGGCGCACGCCGAACAGGCCCGACGCGCAGAAGCGACAGCCAACGGCGCAACCGACCTGAGTGGAGACACAGACCGCGCCGACCGGCATCGCGACGGCTTCGACCCGTTCGCCATCGGTGAGGTCGAGGACCATCCTGATGGTGCCGTCGCGCGCCGCGACCTCATCGGCAACGCGCGTGGACAGGCCGTCGTCCCACCAGGCGGCAAGCTGTTGTTCTTCGACTGGCGACAGCGACAGGCCCGCTTCGGCGAACTTGCTCGGGTGCGGCCGGTGACCGGCGCAGACCAGGCGCGCGGCGATCTCGGCTTTGCGGCCGGGGAGCAGTTCGCGCAGGGTGGAAAGGCCGGATCGGGGCGACATCGGGACGCGAATCTTCGGGAGCCGCATCACGGCAGCAAGGTGCTGGATCAGTTTCCAACAACGCGTTGTTTTTCATACTTGACATGAAAAACAACGCGTTGTGCAATGCTTGTTCCCGTGAAACGCACAATTTCTGACGTTCTGGAAACATGGGTGGCGGACCCGCGCCAGCCTCTTGTCCTCCGGGGCGCGCGACAGGTCGGCAAGACCTGGTTGGTCCGGGATCTCGCCGCACGCACAGGCCGCGACCTGGTTGAAATCAACTTCGAACGCGAACCGCGCCGCGCGGTCGCGTTCTCGAGCGGCGCCCCGCGTCGAATGCTGTCGGACCTCGCGCTCGCGCTGGGCCGCGAGATTCGCGCCGACAAGTCCCTGCTGTTCCTCGATGAAGTCCAGGCCGCGCCATCCGTGCTGCCGAGCCTGCGGTGGTTCGCCGAAGAGATGCCTGAATTGCCGGTCGTCGCGGCTGGCAGCCTGCTCGAGTTTGCCCTGACCGACGAAGCCATGCGGATGCCGGTGGGTCGCATCACCTACCGGCATGTCGAACCGATGGATTTCGCCGAGTTCCTGCTCGCCCATGGCCAAGACGCTCTGCGGGATCGCCTGCTCGCCTGGCAACCAGGCGAACCCGTGAGCGCTGCCGTGCACGACACGGCGACGTCCTGGTACGAGCGCTACGCGATGGTCGGTGGCATGCCGGCGGTGGTTGCCGCGGATGTCGAACACGGCGACGCGCGACGCTGTCGAGATCGCCAGATCGACCTGCTGGCCACGTACCGCGATGACTTCGCTCGCTACGTCGGCCGCATGGATACCGGTATCCTCGATCGTGTCCTGTTCGCCGTCGCCGACCAGCTCGGCGCCAAGTTCGTGCACGCCCGACTTGGGGAGGGTGTGCGGGTGGCCCAATCCGCGCGAGCCCTGGAGTTGCTGAGCAAGGCCCGACTTCTGACGGTGGTGCCGCACAGCACCGCGAGCGCACCTCCGCTCGGCGCCGCGATCCACGATCGCAACCGCAAAGTGATCCTGCTCGACGTGGGCCTGGCGCACGCGCTGCTCGGGACGCCGGCGGCGGCGCTTTTTCCGCACTGGAGCGAACTCGGGGATGCCGCCCGCGGCAAGCTGAGCGCACAACTCGCGGGCCAGCAACTCCGTGCCCAACAGCCCGGAATCGGACACGAACCAACCCTGCACTACTGGCAGCGCAGTGGCGGGCGACCCGGGGAAATCGACTTCCTGCTGCAGACGAATCATCGCATCATCCCGGTCGAACTGAAGTCCGGCGCCACCGGCGCGATGAAGTCGCTGCACCAGTTCGCCCATGAACGCAAGTGTCGGCTGGCGCTGCGAACGGACACCAATCCACCATCGATCCAGGACCTGGACGTCCGGACGACGCAGGGACATCCGGTGCAGTATCGGATCCTGCACCTCCCGGGCTACCTCCTCTGGCGCGCCGGCTCGTTGCTTGCCGTGGTCGATCCCTGAACGTCACCACGCTTCATCGCAGCGGTCCTGGATACGGGATCCACCGCCCGTTCCACCAGACCTGCAGACCGCGAGCCATTGCCTCCAGCTCGCCCTCACTCCCATCGATCCTGAACTTCACCGGATACTCGATCACTTGCGACGGCAGGCCCGCCAACGTCAGGAACGTCCGGTCGCAGCGCAGCGACTTGTCCTGCGCCCCGTTCTCCAGCACGCCGACGAGCGTGTCCATGCCATCCGGTGGCACGATGTGGCCCGTCGCGAAGTCGCGGTTGCAGTAGATCCGCTGCAGCACGCTCTCACGCTCACCGGCGACCCAGAGCGTTCGCAGGCAGAACCGATTGACGTCGACCGCCAGCGAATGCTGGATCTCCGGCGGCATCGCCCGGATCCGCGGCGCATGCAGCCGGACCCATTCCAGCGGCATGCCGAGGATGCGCGATTCCTGTTCGCGGATCAGATGCGCGAAGAACACCGGCGCCTCGAGCACGTGCGGCACTTCGCGGACCAGCAACCGGACCTGGGCGGACCAGTCGGGCCACTCCTGCAGCCGAGCAAGCGTCCACGGATCGAGTTCGAGCAGGAAGAGCTCCGCCAGCCGTTCGACGTCGGCGCCGTGCAACGCATCCGGTTCTGGCGTTACCGCCGCGTAGCCGAGGCCGAGCGTGCCCGACTGGACCAGCCGACCGGGTACCGCGCCCGCGGCGACGTCGTCGGGCGCGCCGATCGCCTTGCGCATCGACCGCGCCGCGCGGCGCATCGCTTCGCCGCTCGGCACGCCCTGCACCCAATGCCCGCCGCCGGTGACCACGCGATGCACGACGTCGCCGCCGTACTCGACACCGGTGTCGGCGCCAAACCAGGACCGCAGGAACGCCGCGTAGTCGTAGCCATCGGCGCGCAGGTGCTGCAGCAGCGGGATGGGATCGCGATCGCCCAGCCGCCACTGGCGCGCGCACAGCCACGTCGCCATCTCGGCAATCGCATCCGGGCGCAGCGGTCCGGCGGGATCCTGCAGGTCGAACACCGGCAGCCACTCGGCGACGGTCCGCCGCCGCTCGCCGCGTTGCGGCAGCCGGTCCAGCCAGCGAACCCACGGGATCAACGTGCCGAGCGGCACCTCGGACATTGCCGCCGCAACCGCCAGTGCCGGCTCGGCGTCGACCTGCGCCCCCAGCAATTCGAGACGAACGCGCGTGCGGCGGTCCTGGCGGCGACCGGCCGCGGCCAGGGCCGCCTCGGCACGGGCAGCCGCCAGCCGCGGGCTGCACGGCAGCGACGCCAGTTGCTGCCGTTCGGCGGCCTGCAGCTCCGCGCACTGCTGGATGCAACCGACGTGACCGCGGAAGATCGGCTGCCAGTCACCTTTGGCCGTACGCACAGCCCGGCGAAACCGCGTGGTCTCTTCGGCGGTCGTGAAACCATCGACGTCATCGCTCGGCGCCAGCAGCAGCGTGCGGCACGGGGCCACGGTCAACGCTCCCGCGACATCGACTTCGGCAAGCGGCTGCGCCAACCAGCCGAGCATCCAGACCAGCGGATCCCAGACGAACGCAGTCATCACGTTGTACACGACCGTCTGACCTTCGACCGGCGCGATCAGTGTCCACTGCGCCGGCCGGATGCCTTCGCGGATCAACGCCGCGGCGGCGATCGTGCCCATCGAGATCGAACGGATGCAGACGCGCGATTCATCATCGCCGGCGCGGCGCACCGCTTCGCGGTACATCACCCGCGCGTCGTCGATCAGGTGCTCGACGCTGCGTTCGCCATCGGAAGCGCCGACGCCGCGATAGTCGAGGATCAGCGATGCGAAGCCGAGATCCTGCAGATCCCACAGCGCCGGATTGCCCGTTCGTCGATGCTCGGGCGTGTAGGGCAGACACCCGAGCGTCGCCGAGTTGGTCGCATCGAGCAGATGCAGCACGACCGGAGCGTCCGGCCCGGCCGGAACGAACGCGCCGCGCAACCGCTGGCCGTTGGCGAGCGCCACCTGCACGATCTCGGTGCGCGGCGGCCAGGGCGCCCGACCGAAGTCGGAAAAGCCGCCGGCCATCACCGCCCACGGTGCAAAGCACGCGCTGGTGGCAATCGGCAACAGCACGAGCAGCAACCGACGCATCGCTCAGAAGCCGCGAGTCTGCCGTGCCGACGTGATGTGCGCGATGTGGTGCCGGCCGTGCCAGACGTACAGTCCGAGCAGGAAGTCGACCGTCAGCGTGCCGCGCTCGGCGTGGAAGCACGTCCGCGAAAACGCCGCCGGCGGCAGCGACCGCAGACATTCCGCCCACCGACGATGCACGCCTTCGAACATGGCCAGCGACGGCGCGATGTCGGCGTTCTTGCCATCGGCCAGCTCCGACCAGGCGCGTTCGTCCCAGACCTTGATCGGCGGCTGGTCCTCGGTCAGCGCCAGCTTGGTGCGCACGTAGGCATTGACGTGGCTGTCGGCGAGGTGGTGCACGACCTGTCGCAGCGACCAACCACCGTCGCGATAGCTCTGCGCCAGTTCGCGATCGCCGAGCCCCTGCGTGGCGGTCCGCAGTTCACCGGGCAGCGCCGCCAGGGCTTCGATCCACGCCGCGCGTTGCGCCGCGTCAGGGGTTGCCGGCATCGTGAACGTGCCGATCGGATAGCGCAGATCCTTCATGCCGTCTCCTTTTCGACCACCACCAGTTCGACTCCCTGCTCGACCGTCACACCATCGCTGGCCGCCACCTTCTTGACCACGCCGGCGATCCCGGCGGCGAGCTTGTGTTCCATCTTCATCGCCGAAAGCACCACCAACGTCTGGTCGGCGGCAACACGGTCGCCGGCCTTGCACATCATCTTCATGATGGTGCCGGTCATCGGCGCGCGCACCGTGCCGTCGGCGCCACCGCCGCCGCCACCCTTGCGACCCGCGGGCGACAGCAATGTGAACGTCCGGCCGGCGACGCGGACCATGTAGCCCTTGCCTGCCGGCGCGCCGTAGGCCACGTCAGCCTTGCCGACCGCGTCCGCATCAGGACCGACCGGCACATAGCGCACGCCGCCATCGCCGAGCGCCGCGACGCGGAACTCGTAGGTCCGTTCGCCGACCCGGACCCGCCAATGATCGCCGGCGATGGGTTGCGCCGACACCGCCACCGCCGCGCCAGCGCGCAGATACTCCCGTCGCGTGCTCATCGCGCCTCCTGGAACAACCGGAACCCGGCCAGATCCTGCCACACCGCGGTGCCGCGGGCGCCACTCGCCGCCACACCGCCGCCACCACCGTTGCCACTGCCGCGCGCCGGCGCGAGTGCCTGGCAAAGCACCGCCGTTGCCAGCGCCAGGTCATCGGGCTCCGCCGACGGACCCTGGACCAACACCGGCTTGTGCTTCAGGAAATCGGTGCTCATCCGCCCGGCCCGGAAATCCGGGTCGTCGACGATCCGGCGCAGGAAATCGATGTTGGTCGGAATGCCGAGATAGACGGCATCGCGCAGCGCCTGGCTCATCCGCGCACACGCGGTCGCGCGATCCGGCGCAAACACGATGATCTTCGCCAGCATCGAATCGTAGAACGGCGGCACCTCCCAGCCGGAGTAGACGCCGCTGTCGACGCGGATGCCGGGCCCCTCGGGCTCACGCACCAACCGCAACGTTCCGGCCGCCGGCAGATACCCGGCTTCTGGATTCTCGGCGCAGACGCGTGCCTCGATCGCATGCCCGCGCGGGCGCAGATCGCGGCCCGCCAGCAATTCGTCGAGCCGCCCACCTGCGGCGACATGCACTTGCAGATGCACCAGGTCGACGCCGGTGACCAGTTCGGTGACCGGATGTTCGACCTGCAGCCGCGTGTTGACCTCGAGGAAATAGAAGTTGCCACTGTCGTCGACCAGGAACTCGGCGGTGCCGGCATTGTCGTAGCCGACCGCCTTGGCCAGCGTGACCGCCGCTTCGCCCATGCGCGCACGCAATGCCGCATCGACCACCGGCGACGGCGACTCCTCGAGCACCTTCTGGTGCCGCCGCTGCACCGAGCATTCGCGTTCGTGCAGCGACACGACGTTGCCGTGGCGATCGCCGATCAGCTGGATCTCGATGTGCCGCGCCGGGAACACCGCGCGCTCCAGGATCATCCGATCGTCGCCGAACGCCACCTTGGCCTCGCGCCGGCCAGCCGCCAGCGCCTCGGCGAGATCCTCGACGCGCTCGACCAGCCGCATGCCGCGACCACCGCCACCCGCGCTGGCCTTGACCATCACCGGCATGCCGATCTTCTGCGCGAACTCGATCAGACCGGCGTCGCCGGGATCCTGTTCCATGCCCGGAATCACCGGCACGCCAACCCGCTGCGCCTCCTCGCGCGCGGCCTTCTTGCTGCCCAGCCGCTCCATCGCCTCGGGCTTGGGCCCGAGGAACACCAGACCGGCATCGCGGACCGCGCGCGCGAACTGTGCGTTCTCGGACAGGAAGCCGTAGCCCGGATGGATCGCCTGGACATCCATCGCCTTGGCGGCGGCAAGAATCTTGCCAATGTCCAGGTAGCTCTCCGCTGCACTGTTGCCACCGAGAGCAAATGCGTGATCGGCCGCCAGCACGTGGGCGCAGCGCCGATCGGCCTCGCTGTGCACGGCAACCGATTCGATGCCCAGCTCGCGCAGCCCACGGCAGATACGCACGGCGATCTCGCCGCGGTTGGCGACGAGCACGCGTCGGAACGGGGGACTGGCAACCATGGCCAAGAGGCTACCCCGGGATCCGACCAGAACGAACGGGGCAGGCGGCGCTGGCGCTTTGCGTGATGCGTTGGCCCGCTTCCTGCTCTTCCAGGATGCAACCGGCCGGTGCCGGCGACCTAGTCAGTGGCAGAGAACCAACCCGATGACCTGACGAATACCGAGGACCCCTACCATGACCTCCGATCGTGAACGCCTGCAGACCCTCCTGGGCCGCCTGCTTGACCTGGAGCGAAGGCTCCCGCTGCCGCACGAACGCGCGATCCTCGACGTCGCGCGCAGCGCCTTGCGCGAGGAAGTGAGCCGGCTGGCTCATGCGTTGCACGATCTGCGCTACACGCGCGCTGACATCAGTCACTGCGTCGCCTGCTGATTCCCTCCGTTCCTCCTGATCCTCCTTCTGATTCGGCAGCGACGCGAACGCGGGGTGGGCTCGGCAACGAGCCGCCCCGCGTTCTTCTTTTCCCCGGTCAGAACACCGTCGTCACGCAACCGGTCGCGATCGTCATTGCGCCGATCTCGAGCGCCTGCCAGTGCGCGGCGAACCCGGTCAATCCGGGCGGCACCACCAGCGTGGTCGTTCCGGTGGCCACGCGTGGCGTGGCCGGCAGCACGGCGGAACCCGCCGTCAGCACCAACCCGGTCGGATCGAGGCAGATCGTGCCGATCCCGGGCACCGGCAACGACCCGAGCGTGTCGCCGAGCGCCAGCAGCGTGAACGCCGACGCCAGGCCGTGCTGATCGAGCATCACGGTCCCCGGACTCGCGTAGCCAGGCCGCGCCGCGAGGCCCGCGACTTCGGCCAGCCGCAGATGTTGCCAGCTGAACGCCAGCAGATCGGCCATGTGCAACTGGAAGAACGCGGCCCACGGCGCGTGGCCGGCGCCCTGGATCGGATGGAACTCGAACGGCAGGCCCACCGCCTGCGCGCGCGCCACCAGCGCCTGGGCCCGCGCAAACGGCACGGTGCCATCGTCGGTGCCATGCGAGATGAACAGCGGCGGCTCCTCCGTCGTCATCACCGACACGTCGCCCAGAGCGCCCCACAGGTCGCCGACCAGACGCACGCGCGACGAGAGCCCGGGATTCCCCGAGCTGCCTTCGCCGAGATCGTCGTACGCCGACGCCAGGACCGTGTACGCGCCCGCCGACGAGCCGACCGCCGCGATCCGATCCGGGTCGATCCGCCGCGCGTTCGCCTGTGCGCGCAGCCAGCGCACCGCGGCCTGGAAGTCGTGCGCCGCGTCCTCGACGACCTGCGGGGTGATCGGCGTGCCCTGCGGCGCCAGCCGGTAGTCGATCGACACCACCACGTAGCCGGCGCGGCACAGCTGCGAACTCAGCGACACGACCTGCGCGGTCGCTCGGCCGCCGCCGACGAAACCGCCGCCATGCACGACGACGTACGCCGGCCGCGCCGCCAGCGTGTCGCCGACCGGCTCGTACCAATCCAGCAGCAGCGTCTGCACCTGGCCGCTGAACCGGTTCACCGCACTGCCGTAGGCGATGGTGTTCTGGCGGCTGATCTGCAAGAACACCTCATCGCGAAAACGCGCCTGCTGCGCGGGCAGCAACGCGACGACGACGAACAAAGAACCGAGGATCCGGGCGATCGACATGGGTGGCAGCATCTTGCCCGAAGTCCTGCCGGCGACGGTGGCAAGCCGGATATCCTGAACGCCATGCAGTGGCTGCCGCTCGCGTTCGTGCTGGCGTTCTTCGGCTTCGGCATCCTGCTGCGCGCGTGGCTGCACCGCCGACGGCACGGCACCTTCGGTGTCGTGCTGTTCGCCGGCGGCGCCGAGCAGAAGGTCCGCGACGGGCTGCTGCTGGTGCTGTTCGCGACGATGTTGATCCAGGCGGCGATCGTCGCCGGATCCGATCGCCCGGCGCACGACCTGGACTGGTCGCTTCCCGCCACCGAGTGCTGGCCCGTCACCGGCATCGTTCTGATGGCCGGCGGCCTCCTCGTCCTCATCGGCTCGCAGGCGCAGCTCGGCGTGTCGTGGCGGATCGGCATCGACGAAAGCGCACGCCCCGGCCTGGTGACCACCGGCGTCTACGCGCTGGTCCGCAATCCGATCTTCGTCGGCCTCTGGCTGCTGCTGCTCGGGTTCCTGGCGGCGGTGCCGACCTGGATCTCCTTGATCCAACTGCTCGGCGCCAGCATCGGCATCCACCGGCAGGTGCGCGCCGAGGAATCCTGGCTGCTGGCCACGTATGGCGCCGACTACCAGGCCTACGCCGCGCGCGTCGGCCGGTTCGTTCCCCTCCTCGGTCGACTGACCCCCTGAACCACCATGCACATGGCGTATTACGAGTTCCTCTACTCCTTGATGCTGCTGCTCGGCGGCATCGTCGGCCTGCCGATGCCGCTCGCCGTGCCGCCCGCTCCCGATGAGCCCGCGCTGACGCGCGTGGTGCCCAAGGACGCGATCGCCTATCTGGCCTGGAACGGCATCGCCGCGGCCGATCCGAAGAGCAACAACCTGACCGAACGGCTGGCGGCCGAACCCGAAATCCGCGCGATGGTGATCCGGCTGCGCGATGCGTTCGGCGAGATGGTGGCGGCGGAGGACCACGCGCTGGCGCAGCGGGCGGTCACCACGATCCTGGCCGCACTGCAACAACCGGGCTGCGTGTTCGTCCGCAGGTTCGCCCGGCAGCCGCGGCCCGTGCTCGAGGCCGGCATCGTCTGCAAACTGCGCGATCCGGCACTCCGGGCGACCGCGCGCGAACTGTTTGCCGGCATCCAGGAACTCGCCGCTCGCAATCGCGGTCCGCAGCCGGCACACGACGATGTCGTCGTCGACGGCGTCACGTTCACTTCGCTTGGCACCGACACCGAGCACAGCTTCGTCGGTTTCGCCGAGATCGACGATTGGCTGGCGCTCGCGATCGGCAACGAGATGCCGGCGCAGATCGTCGCCGGACTGCGCAAGAACGATCCCGGCATCGAACTGCATCCAGGCCATGCGAACCTGATGCCGGCGTGCCAGGTCGCGCGACCGTCGACGAAGGCATTCCTCGACTTGCAGGGGCTGCGAACGACGATCGGCGCGTTGGGCGCGCCACTCGAGAACTACGATCTGGCGCTCGCGGCTCTCGGGCTCGCCGGCGCGACCGCGATCACGTCGCAGACCGGACTCGAGGGTACGGGGTTCTGTCAGCGGGTTCGCCTGGCCACGCCGGCGCACGATGGCGTGTTCGGTGCGCTGTCCGGTGCGCCGCTGAGCCAGGATGAACTGGCGCACATTCCGCTCGACGCGCAGATCGCCATCTCGACGCGGGTCGACGCCGTCAAGCTCGAGGCCTCGCTGCTGCGCTTCTGGGGCGCGTTCACCGGCATGGGCGATGCCGTCAACCAGGAATACGAACGGGAATTCGTCGAGGGCTTCCCCAAGCACGTCGATGGCGTGCGCTTCCGCGAAGATCTGCTCGCCCACCTGGGTGATCAGTTCACGATCTGGAACTCGCCGGGGCAGGGCGGACTCGGAATCACCGGCGCCTCGGCGGTGTGGCCGCTGCGCGATGGCAAGGCGTTTGGCACCGCGTTCGGCAAGTTGATGGCGTTCGTCGAGCGTAACGTGCCGCCGAAAGCAGCCGCCCGCGAACGGGGCACGAAGCCCCGGCGCAATGGCGAGTTCTTGGAGACCTTCTCCCACGCGGGTCACCACGTCTGGTGGCTCGACATCCTCGACGACGACATGGTGATCGCGCCCGCGTGGTCGATCGCCGGCAACCGGCTGGTCGGCGGTCTGTTGCCGCAGTCGATGCGCGCGACATTGTCGGCACTGCCGCCGAATCCGGACCAGTCGCTGATCAAGTTGCCGGCGCTGAACAAGCGCGGCGCGGCGACCGGGTTGTTGTGCTGGAACGCGAAGGACGTGGTGGCGCTGGGTTATCCGGCGCTGCTGTTGGTGTTGAAGTCGGCGGAGTACGAGTGGCTGCGCGACGGGTTCGACTTCGATGTCGCCGATCTGCCGCAACCCGGCACCCTGCTGCCGCATCTCGGTCGCGAGGTCATTCTGTGGGAGCCGACCGACAAGGGCTATGCCTGGACGCGGAACGGGACGCTGCCGGTGTTCGATCCGCTGGCGATCGGGTTGCTGAGTGGTTTGATGGTGGTGACGCGGAGCATGTAGACGTGGCGCTCAGCGCCAGACCCATACTGCGGAACAACAGAGCGCAGGTGGCCTGTCATCCTCACGTCACTCGCGGCGACGTGGCATCCGACCACGAACGGCACCGTCGTTGCCGAGCGAACGCACTTGCCGATGAACCTGTCTTCCCTGCGCTACGTCGCCCTCACGTTCGCCCTGCCCGCCACCGCACCGGCCCAACAGGTCACCCTCACCCCGCTACCCCACCCGGCCAGCTACCCGACCCCGCACGGCACCGAGACCTGGCTCTGCTACCGCATCGTCGACGACCTGACCGGCCAGCCGCTCACCACCGCCGAACTCCACCTCGTTGCCGAACATCCGACACCTTTGCCCGGGCGGTTCTGGGCGACCCGCAGCGCCACGAGCGACGCCAACGGCCTGGTTCGCATCCGCACCGACGACATCAGCAAGGAATGGGCCTGGATCATCGTCCGCGCCAAGGACCACGCACCGGTCGCGTCGATGAGCGGCTTCCCCGACGCCGTCATCCGCCTGCCGCGCGGCATCGACATTCCGGTCGCCGTTCGCGACTGGGCCGACCGCCCGGTCGCCGGCGCCATCCTCGGTTTCTGTCGCGGCTGCGGTCACACGCCCGACCTCGTCAATGCCGCCACCGGCCCGGATGGCATTGCGCTCGTCCGCGGCATCGACACCCACGACGGCATCGCCGACATCTACGTCCAGCACGCCGATTGTGACCTCGGCTATGACGGCATCACCTGGCGACCCGGCGAACCGCCGGTCGTCGTTCGTTGCGGCCCGAGCGAAACGATCACGGGCACGATCGTCGACACCGCGGGCAACCCACTCGCCGGCATTCCGATCACCACCAACGAAGTGCACCGCGGCCCCTGGGCCATCAGCCGCGCCGATGGGACCTTCACCCTGCTCGGGGCCGGCAGGCACGACTCGCTACACGCGAAACTGCCGGACCGCGACCTGTGGTTCGATCGACCCGGCAGCTTCCCGGCCCGCCTGATCGTGCCCGACGCGAACGGCGAACGCGGCCAGAACGGCGAGGTCGAGCCGGCGGCGAAGGAGCCCGAAGTGCCGGCTGGCGTCGAAGTCGAGGTCGTGATCGACCGCAAGGACGCGCGCGAGCCGCTGGAGGCCCATGTCGCCCTGCCGCTACCGGTGCCGCCGGAAGCCTTTGGCGCGCCCGGCAAGCCCGCCGACCGCGTCACCATGACCCTGCCCGCGACCGGTCCGTTCGCGATCTCCCTGGTCTCGTGGCCACACGAACACCAGGAAGTGCGCAAGACGTTCGTGTTCGCCCATGCCGACGCCGTGCCGCGACCGCTGCACCTTGCGTGGCATGACAGCACCAGGATCCTCGGCACCCTGCGCGACGACCGCGGCAAGCCCGTCCGCGCCAACCTGCGCATCGAGCAATGGCCGCCGTTGCACCGCGACGAACGGCAACCCGAGCCGCCGTTCACGCTGTGCGAAGACGGCAACCTCGATCTGCCGACCGAACTGCGCGGCCTGTGGCTCCTGCGCGTCGTGCCCGAACAAGAGGACCTGCTGCCGCGGCTGCTGTGGTTGTACCTGCCTGACCGAGCCGACAAGGTCCGCGTCGATCTCGGCGCCATCGTACTGCGCCGGCAAGGAACGCTGCGCGTGCTCGATGTCGACGGTCGGCCGCTGCGCGACACGCCGGTCGGCTTCACGCGCGCCAATCACCTCGACCCCGGCGCCACGGTGCCGTTCCCGCTCGATGACCAGGGCCAGTGGCTTGGCCCCGATCTGCGCGCCGGCGACGCCATCGTGATTGCCGGCGAAGACGACGATCCGCCATTCCGCGCCGTGTTGGCTGGCGACGGCCCCTGGGAAGTCCGGCTGCCGGCCGCCGAAGTTCGCGTTCTCGTCCAGGACGAACGCGGCGAGCCGCTGGACGTCGAAGGCGTGCTCGATGATCTCGATATCGAGATCGATGGCGAACGGCTGTTGCGCAACCTCGCGCCGGGCCCGCATTCGCTGATTGTCGGCGCCGAGGGCCGGCAGACCGCGATCGTCGCGTTCGAGGTTCCCGCCACCGGCCGCGCCGAAGTCACGATCAGGCTCCCGGCCCGCTGACCAGTGCCAACCGTGGCGAGTTTCCCCGATCCGGAACGTCCGGTGACCGTTGTCGTCCCCGCCATCATGCGCGCTCTCCCGTTCCTGCTGCTCGCCGTGCCGCTGCTCGCCCAGACACCGACCGTAGCCGAATTGGTCGACTCCCTCGCTGCCGCCAGGACCCTCGACGGCCCCGCCATCGGCGACGACGGCAGCCGTTCGGACACCTGGAAGACCTACGAACGGCTGCGCGGCGCCGCCACTGAAGTCGAGTTGCACGCATTGCTCGAGCACAGCAGTCCGATCGTCCGTTGCTACGCCCTCCGTGCGCTGCTCGAGAACGAGACCAAGGCCGACTGGCCGGCGGTGCTGCGCGCGCACAGCCGCGACACCGCCGAGGTCATGCAGTTCGAAGGCTGCGGCAAGATGCGCTTGGCGGTCGGTGACGTGATGGTCGACTTCGTCCGCGACCACAAGGCGATGACCGATGCGCAGTGGCTCGAACTGGCGGCGGTGCTGATCCGCGACAAGAGTCCGCTCTATGCGCGCGAATGGTCATTGCGCAACCTGACGTTCGGCGACGACATGCTGCATGAGATCCGGACGCTGGCGAAGGCGGGCGAACCGTCGGCGGCGATCGCGCTGGCGCGCTACCGGATCGACAAGGATGTGCCGATCTTGATCGAACACCTGCGGCGGCCCGAACCGTTCGACCAGAACTGCTCGTTCCTCGCCGCCGAGATCAGCGGCAGCCAGGAACTGCTGCCGGCGCTGCGTGCGATCGTCCCGGCGGCGACGCATCGACTCGCCAACGACAATGCGTACCGGTTGCGCTTCTGGCTGCAGGCGCTCGCCGCGCAGAAGAGCGAGGCGGCGGTGGCGACCCTGTTGACGTTCCTTCGGGAGGCCCCCACCACCGACTACAAGCGGACCGACCTGCAGAAGACCTATCGCGAACTGATCGACGCGCTGCCCGCCGATCCGGTGTTCGCGCCGCTGCGAACTGCCGCTGGCAAGGATCGCCCCAATCGCCGCTGAACAGGGAAGGACTGACCAACTGGCGCCTCAGGCGTCTCCCGCTATTCTGGCGTCCGTGGACTACCGCAACGTGATCACGATCGAACCCGGCAAGTGCGGTGGCAAACCCTGCATCCGGGGGCTGCGCATCACGGTCTACGATGTGCTTTCGTACCTCGCGGGCGGGATGACAATCGAAGAGGTCCTTGCCGACTTCCCCTACCTGACCAGGCCTGACATTCTCGCTTGCCTCGCCTGGGCTGCCGACCGTGAGCGCCGCACAATCGTCAAGCCGGCATGAAGCTGCTGTTCGACGAGCAGTTGTCGCCAGCGCTGCTTCGCCACCTGGCGGCGGTGTTCCCCGGTTGCACGCATGTTGACAGGCTCGGTCTCGGGAGTGCCTCGGATCGACAGGTGTGGGAACACGCACGCAACCATGAGTTGATCGTCGTGACGAAGGATGTCGATTTCGTCGACTTGCAGAGCACCTTGGGGCACCCGCCCAAGGTGATCTGGCTGCGCGTCGGCAACTGTTCGACCGCCGATTTGCGTGATCTGCTCGCACGGAACGTCGAGTCGATCCTGGCCTTCGCCGCCGACGCGGACGTCGGCGTCCTTCAACTCGGCTGATCTTCATGGTCGAGCCGGAACGACCGATCGAACTCGAACCGCTGCGCCGCGCCAGCATCGTCACGCTGACGACCCTGCGCCTCCTGGCCGGCCTGCTCGGCGTCGCCGTCATCGGCTTCGCCGGCTGGCACGCCTGGCACACCGAAGAAGAGCGCGGCACCGCGATCGCGTGGTTTGCGCTCGGCCTGTCGTTCGGCGTGCCGCTGCTGATGCCGCTGCTGTGGCAACGCCGCCACCTGCGCTGGCTGCTGCCGGTCTACCTGCTGCTGTGGCTATTGCCGATCGCGGTCGACCCGGAACCGCTGGCGTTCATCCTGCGGATGTTCGCCACCAGCGTCGCGATCACCGCCCTGATCCTGTGGCACCTGCTGCTGAGCCTGACGAAGCAGGAACCGGAAAAACCGCCGCCGGTGTGACATCCGGGCCCCGGGCGATCCTTCAGGTCGCGCCGCGATGGAGCGCATCCGCTCCGCCAATCCGCGCGGCCCCCGCCAGAAGGACTCCGTCATGAACTCCGTACGCACACTCACCTCTCTCCTCCTCGGCCCGGCGCTGCTGGCGCAGGGCGAAATCAAGATCGCACGACCGCCACAGGTGTCGCCCGACATCAAGACCGTGGCCACGACGCTGATCAAGGCGCCGATGCCGGCGCCGACGTTGCCCGCGACGAGTTCGCGGCCGACGGTCGAGGTGACCGAAACGGCACCCGTCAGCCCAGGCACCGCGGGCACGAGGAGCGCACTCGAACGGCTGCTCGCGGCCACCGACGTGATCGGCTTCGACCGCGGCACCGGCGATGGCGCGGCCTGGGCCTGCGGCATCGACTACAAGGTCGGCGTCACCGGCGCCGACTGGACGTTCATCGGCCGCCCGGAAGCCGGCGCCGGTCGCGACTACCCGCTGCAGTTCACGCTGCGTGACGTGGCGATCGGCGGCAAGGCCGTCGAACTGCGCCCCGGCGTGCTCGAACTGCAGGAACGGCGCGTCGCCGTCGCCCGCGGCGGTGTCACCGAGATCATCGATGTCCGCCGCGAGGGCGCCGAGCAGTCGTTCCGCTTCGACACGTTGCCCGAACGCGGCGCGATCACGGTCGGCATCGAGGTGCGGGGCGACCTGGAAGGCCGCGACGTCGGCGACGGCGTGCTGTTCGACGGCCCGTTCGGGGATGTCGCGTATGGCGAAGCGGTCGCGATCGACGCCAAGGGCGCGCGGGTGCATGCCGAGACGACGTTCGCCGACGGTCGCATCACGATCACCGTGCCGGCGGAGTTCGTCGCCACTGCCCAGTTGCCGCTGGTGATCGACCCGATCGTCACCAGCCGCTCGGTCTACTCGAGCACCTGGGACTACGAAGCCGCGGACATCGCCTGGGACGAAACGCATCAGGTCTGGGCCCTCTGCTGGCAGCGCAACTACTCGGCGACCGACACCGATGTCTTCGCCGTGCGGTTGAACGCCGACATGAGTCTGAACGTCGGGCCGATCACCACGATCGATGGCTCGACGACGGCGTGGGAACGGCCGCGCATCGCCAACAACAACCTCGCCGACAACTTCCTGGTCGTCGCGCAGGTCAGCGCCGATCTGGTGTCGCCGTACTGGATCGGCGCCCGCACGCTGGCCGCCGGCGGCGGCACCGGCAACCAGATCGACGTCGAGCGCGATGGCGTCGCCGGTCATGCCGCTGGCGACAAGATCCGGCCCGACGTCGCCGGCGATCCGCTGCTGGTCGCGCCGACCTACTACACGATCGTCTGGGAACGCGTCTGGAGCACGAACGATCACGACCTGCACTGCAAGCAGTCGCTGGCCGACGGCACGCTGCGCACCGCGGCGCCGACGATCCTCGACAACACGGCCGCCATGCACAGCAACGTGTCGATCAGCAAGTCGGCCGGCGGC
The DNA here is from genome assembly GCA_016713175.1 of Planctomycetota bacterium. Lineage (GTDB taxonomy): Bacteria > Planctomycetota > UBA1135 > UBA1135 > UBA2386 > JADJPQ01. The sequence continues at coordinate 84,633 of JADJPQ010000001.1, read as the reverse complement.
GGCGACTTCGAAGACCAACGGTACGTGGTGGCGTTCCAGCAGCGCTTCACGGCGACTGATGAGGACATCTGGGGCGCGATGCTGACCTGGGATGGCGACATCGTGCAACGCCACGGCAGCAACCTGTTCCCGGTCGATACCAGCGTCGCCAACAACGTGCACCCCGTCGCCAGTTCGCCGAGCAACGGCAATGGCGGTCGCTTCGTGCTGTTCGCCTACGAGAACACCTCGGTCGAGAGCGGCGACATCGAGATCACGCTGACCGACGTGCAGGGCGGACTGCTGGCCAACGCGATGCTGGGCAGCCTGCAGAACCTGTCGACGATGGTGCGCAGCTGGCCACAGGTCCGGCCGACGGTGGACACCGACGGCTGCCGCTTCGCGGTCGCCTACGATCAGCTGCACACGGGCATCGGCACGGACTGGAACATCCGCGTCAGCCTGGTGAGCTGGCTGGCACCGACGTTGCGCTGCGATGAAGAAGCCGAGTATGTCGCGTCCACGGTCGTGCCGGAGAGCGGCGTCGCGATGGCGTCGCGCTACAGCGGCAGCGGCAGCGCGTCGACACGCTACGGCATCGCGTTCGATGCCGACTCGGTCAACAGCGAAGTGCACGCCGCGCTCTACGACGGTGTCGGCGCTGGTGGCATCACGATGCGAACCGCAGGCTGCGGCGGACTGGTCACGCAGGTGACCGGCCGGCCGGCGCTCGGCGAATCGTTCACGCTGTCGCTGCAGACGCAGGCGTTCGCCGGCTTCCTGACCGGCCCGTCGTTCCCGACCACGGTCGTCGGATTGTGCCCGCTGTGCACGATCGGCGTCGGCCCTGGCCCGACCCTCTCGGGCGGCCAGCACACGATCGCGGTGCCGTGCATCCCGAGTCTCGTCGGCGGTGGCATCACGGTGCAGGGCTTTGCGTTCGACGGCACCTCGTGCCTGGGCCAGATCCGCGCCGGCAACGCCTACGACATCGTCGTGCAGTGACGAACCCGGTCTGACGGGTCGGCAGGCTAGCCGCCCGCGCCCGTCAGCCCGTGCAGGTTGTCGATCACGAACGCGACCAGATCCGGCGGGCCGACCAGCACCAGGCGGTCGGCGCTGACATCAAAGCGCAGCTGTTCGAGTGCGCCGGCGCGACTGCCCAGCAGCGGTCGCAGGGAAGCCGTCAGCTGCGCCAGCGAGGCCTGCAGGACCGGCAACTGCGTCCACACCCGAGGCGAACGACCGACCTGGGCGCGCACCGCGGCCGGGGCGACGAACACCGGCTCGACCGCGCGCGCGACCTGCAGATCGTCGGCGGTTCCCGGAGCGCGATCGGCGCCAAGACTGCGAACGACCCATTGATCGCCGAGCAGATGCGGCTCCATCGGCTGGCCCCATGGATCCTCGGCGGTCGTCAGCGACAGCGACAGCGCTGCGGCCTCCTTGAACACCGCCGACTCCTGCACCACGTCGAGCAGCCGTTCGGCCCGTTCGGTGAACAGCGCCCGCCAGCGCGCCTGCATGCCGCTGGCGAACATCCGATCGTGCACCTGGAGATCGTCGGTCGTGTCGAAGTGACCGTCACGGCCGGCGGAACGGACCAGCCAGGTGCCGGCCGGCGAGGTCGCCTGCAGCCGGTATTCGTGGCCCCACGGATCCAGCGCCGGCAGCGCGATGCCGGTCAGCACCGGTTGGCCGTCGATGCGCATTTTCGCCACCTCGTCGAGCGTCGGGGCTCGCGCCGACGTGAATGATTGCGCCGTCCAGTACGCCGCCCGATCGATCGCCGCCATCTGCGCGAGCGCGAGTTGCGTGCGCGACGCCGCACTCGCCAGTTCGGCGGCCTGCCTCGCCGCGTGCGTCTCCAGCAACAACCAGAAGCACACTGCCGCACCGACCAGCAGCGAACCGACCGCGACGAGCGCCGCGGCCACCGGCAGCCGGTGCTTCCTGACAAAGCGTGCGACCCGGTAGCCGAGGGTTGGCGGCCTTGCTTCGACCGGTTCGCTGCGCAGGTTGCGGTTGACGTCGTCGGCAAGCGCCAGGACGGTCTGGTAGCGCCGCGCCGGGTCCTTCTCGAGCGCGCGCATGACGATCCAGTCGAGATCGCCGCGCAACGCGCGCAGCCAGGCGGAGCGTTCGCGCTCGTTGCCCCGGCCGGCGGCCCCCGCCAGCCGGACGCTCGGCCGCGCCGGTTCGACTTCGCAGATCCAGCGCCGCAACTGCGCCAGCCCGGCCTTGGCCGCTTCGTCGCGTGGGAACGGCAGATCGCCGACCAGCAGTTCGTACAGCACGACGCCAAGCGCCCAGATGTCGGTGCGCGCGTCGATGTCGTGTTCGCGCAGATCGCACTGTTCGGGCGACATCCACGCCGGCGTGCCGAGGATCTCGTCGTTGGCGGTCACCTGCGTCAGCGACCGGTTGCGATCCATCGCCCGCGCCAGCCCGAAGTCGATGATCTTCGGCACCGCTTGGCCATCCTGCTCGGCGACCAGGATGTTCGCCGGCTTCAGGTCGCGATGGATGATGCCTTTCTGGTGCGCGTGCTGGACGCCGCCGCAGACCCTGATGAACAGTTCGAGCCGCGCGCGCAACGGCAACGCGTGGCGCTCGCAGTAGTCGGTGAACGGCACGCCAGCGACGTACTCCATCGCGAAGAACGGCCGACCATCGGGCCCGACCCCGGCATCGAGCACGCGGGCGATGTGCTCGTGTTCCATCCGTTCGAGCGCCTGGCGTTCGGTCTGGAAGCGCGCCAGCACCGCGCGCGTGTCCATGCCGACCTTGACGACCTTCAGCGCGACCTTGCGGTGCACCGGTTCATGCTGTTCGGCGAGATAGACGGTGCCCATGCCGCCTTCCCCGAGAACCTCGAGCACCCGATAGCTGCCGATCCGATCGGGCAGTCCGGGGGCATCTGGATCTGGCGCAGCGGCAGTCATCGGCGGTGGGCGAAAGGTATCGCGCTGGCGGCTCGGACCAGTGGACGGCCCTGCGGTACGCGAAAAAAGCGGGTTGCAGGTGTGACGCCGGCGGCGGCGCGATCCTTCAGGTTCCGCTCGGCCAGCGGTTTGCCGGCCGGGCACGTTCTGCCCCCGCGGTTTCGATGTCCCGCCCCGCCAGAGCCTGCCGATTCGCCGTCGTCGGGCGCCGCAACGAGCACCGTCCGGGTCCACCGGAGGTGCCGTCGTCGGCACGGAACGGGACGGTAAAGGTCGGCTCAACCGGCGGCCGGCGGCTCACCGGCAGCTGCGTCACTGAGCTTGAGCGCGAGCCGCGACAGGCCGCGATAGACGAGGTTGCGCACGGCGCCCTCGCTGCGATCCATTCTTGTCGCCACCTCGGCGTGGCTCAGGCCCATCATCCGGTGCAACGTGATCGCGTCCTTGTAGTCGTCCGGCAGTTCATCGAACGCCGCCTCGATCCGCGCGATCGCCTCCTGCGCCTGCAGCTGCGCGCTGGGCGAGCACAGCGACCTGTAGCACGCCAGGATGCCGAGACTGCTGGCATCGTCGAGCGGCACTTCGCGGGCGACGTCGCGGCGCTGCGCGGTGTTCCAGCGCTGCTTCTCCAGCAACTTGTGCTGCGCGCGGGTGTACAGCCAGTGCTTGAACGCTGCCTCGCCGCGGTATTCGAACGCCGACAGGTCGACGAGCACCTCGCGCGCGACCGATTGCACCAGATCCGCCGAAGTCTCGCGCGCCCGCATCGCCGGTCCCATCCGCAGCCGCAGGTAGCCTTCGAGGCCCGGGAGATGGCGGACCAACAGGGCCTCCAGCGCCTCCCGATCGGCACTGGCCGCGCGGCGGATCAGTTCGTCGTTGTCTTGCATGCGAACGCGGAACGCGGTGCGCACGATACCCTGATGTCATCCCGGCGCCATGCCCCGGCGACCGCCGCCCCGTGCCCATGACTGCATCCGCCAACCAGACGCCGGATCCGAGCGATCCGCTGGAAGACCTCGTTGCCGAGGCTCTCGCGCTGCTCGACGGCGGCGACGACGCGGCGCTGCAGCAGTTCCTCGACCGCCATCCGTTGCACAAGAGCCGGATCCGCGCGGTCATCGATCGCTTCACCGCCACCGGCATCCTCGGTCGCGATGCGCATCGCGTGCAGTTGCCCGAACGGCTCGGCGAGTTCCGGATGATCCGGCAGATCGGCGGCGGCGGCATGGGCATGGTGTTCGAGGCCGAACAGCAGAGTCTCGGTCGGCGCGTCGCGCTGAAGGTGATCCGGCCCGAACTGCTGTTCTTCGACGGCGCCCGCGAGCGCTTCCGGCGCGAGGTCGAGGCGATCGCGCGGTTGTCGCATCCGGGCGTGGTGCCGATCGTCGCCTGCGGCGAGCACGAGCAGGTGCCGTTCTTCGCGATGGAACTGCTGCCCGGTCTGTCGGCCGATGCCGTGACGCGGCGATTGCGGGGCCGTGCCGCCGGTGACCTGGCGGGCCGCGACCTGGCGGCGATGCTCGACGCGCCGCCGACGACGAGCGCGTTCGCCGGCTCGTGGTGGCAGACCTGCGTCGCCCTGCTGCGCCAGGCGGCTGAGGCGATGGCGCACGCGCATGAACGCGGCATCGTCCATCGCGACCTGAAGCCTTCCAACCTGATGCTGACGCCGGATGGCCGCGCCATCGTGCTCGACTTCGGGCTGGCGCACGTGCGCAGCGATGACAAGATCACCAAGACCGGTGGCGAACCCGGTTCGCCCGCGTTCATGTCGCCCGAACAGGTGCGCGGCGAAGCGAGCGACGAGCGCGCCGATGTCTATTCGCTGGCGGCGACCGGCTGGCAGCTGCTGGCGCGGCGCGCGCCGTTTCCGGTCGACGATCGCGAAGTGCTGCGGCAACGGATCCTGACCGGCGACTGCCCGCCGGTGCATGAGGTCGATCCGACCGTGCCACGGGACCTCGGCATCGTGCTGCGGGTCGCCATGGATGTCGATCGCGAGCGCCGCTATGCCTCGATGACCGCCTTCGCCGCCGACCTGGCCGCGGTCGCCGACGGCCGCACGATCGCCGCGCGCCCGACACCGTGGCCGGTGCGCTTGCGGCGTCTGGCGGCTCGGCATCGCGTCGCCGCCGCCGCGTTGACCACCGCGGCGCTCGTCGCGCTGATGCTGCCGATCTTCTGGTGGCAGAACGGCCGCACGGCGCTGCACGCCGCAACCGTCGAACAGGCGCGCACCGAACGACAGCTTGCCGCGGTGTTCGATGCCATCGATGGCCTGGCCGACCAGACCGAAGAACTGCGGGCCGCCGGCCCGGACGCGGCGACGATGGCGACCGCGCTGCAGCGCCGCGCGTTGGAGTTCTGGCAGCAGATCCGCGCCGAAGTGCCCGAGTCGCCCCGCCTGCGCGAACGGTTGGCGACGGCCCGCACCGGCGTGATCGGCGGTCTGTTGGTGGCTGGCGAACGCCAACAGGCGGCGGCACTGGCGGCCGACGCGCTGCGCGACACGGCGCCCGATCCCCGTTCACCACTGCGAGCCCGCGCGCTGGCCGACGCGGCCCGGGTTGCCCTGGCCGACGGACGCGCCCCGGAGGCGATCCCGGGCTTCCGCGCCGCGCTGGCGATTGCGCGCGATCTCGCGCCGGGCGACCCGACACCGGACGACCTGGCCGCGCGGCTCTGGTGGCTGCACGACCTGACCGACGCGGCGCTCGCCACCGGCGACCTCGCGGCTGCAGTCGAGTCGGTCGAGGCCGAACTGGCACTGCTGGCGACCACACCCGCGCTGACGGCTGGCCATCGGCAGGTGCAGATCGGCCGGGCGCTGTGCCAGCGGGCCGACCTGGCGTCGCGACAGGGTGACGCTGTTGCTGCAATCGCCACCTGGCGACGCGCACTCGAGCATGGCCTGCCCGAGGCCACCACCGCCGCCGAGTTCGGCCGCGCCGCCGCCGACGTCGTCGAGCTGACGATTCGGGCGGAACGCGGCCTGCTCGCCGCCCTGCCGGCCGCCGAAGCTGCGGCCCGCCGCACGCAATGGCGCGATCGCTTGCGGCAACAGGCCGAGGCCCGGCCACTGGACGTCCTCGTGCACACGACGCTCGCCGGCGTGCTGGTCGCCGACGTTGCCGAGGCCGCGGCCGTCGATGCCTTCGGACCGGCGGTGACGCTGGCCGGCGAGGTCAGCCGCTGCCTGCTCCGGATCGAGAGTCTGACGACACCGGCAACCGCGCTGGCGCACGAACTGGCCAGCACGCTGACCCGAATCGCCGAGGACACGCTGGCCGACGAACGCTCCGATCTGGCCGCCGACGCACTGCGGCTCCTGGTCGACCTGCCGGCCGCCGCCACGTTCGCCGAGTCCGGCGCCGAACTGCTGCTGCGGTGCGCCGAGGTCGCGAATGACGATTCGCTGCGCATCGAAGCCCTCGATGCCCTGATGCGCGCCGCCGGTCGTGGCGTGCCGATGGACGCCAGCCGACTGCGGCAACGCTTCGCCGCGCTGGTCGACCGACCGCAGTTCACGATGTTGCTGACCGCGATCGCTGACGGAGGCAGCCGATGACACCGACGTTGCCCGATCGCCCGATGCCCGAACAGCTCGGCGAGTACCGGTTGCTGCGCCAGATCGGCAGCGGCGGCATGGGCGTCGTCTGGGAGGCCGAACAACGCAATCCGCGGCGCCGCGTGGCGCTGAAGATCGTCCGGCCCGAACTGCTGTTCTTCCCGAATGCGCGCGAGCGGTTCCAGCGCGAAGTCGACGTGATCGCGCGCCTGCAGCATCCATCGATCGTACCGATCCTCGGTGCCGCGCAAGCGCAGGGCGTGCCGTTCTTCGCGATGCAGCTGTTGGACGGGTTGCCGTTGGATCAGGTGACTGCACGCCTCGCGACCGTGCCCACGCGCACCATCGACGGCCGCACGATCGCGACCGCGATCGGCATCCCGACCGACGCACCACTGCCGGAAGCACTCGTCGGCGCACATTGGCAGGCCACGCTGCGGCTTTGTCTGCAACTCGCCGAAGCGATGGCGCACGCCCATCGCCGTGGCGTGCTGCACCGCGATCTGAAACCGGCCAACATCATGGTTACGCCGGTCGGGCGCGCCGTCGTCCTCGATTTCGGTCTGGCGCGCGAGGCCGGTTCGCTGTCGATCACGCGCACCGGCGGCGGTCTTGGTTCGCCGGCGTGGATGTCGCCCGAACAACTGCGCGGCGAGCCCTGCGATGAACGCACCGACATCTGGTCGCTCGGCGCGGTGGCCTGGCAACTGCTGACGCTGCAGGCGCCATTCGGGACGTCGGACAGCCAGCAGGTACGCGACCACATCCTGGCCGGTGCGCTGCCGCGACTGCGGCCGGCCGGCAGCCGACCGCCACGCGCCGTCGAGACGGTGCTGCGCCACGCCCTCGAACTCCGCCGCGAGGACCGCTATCGCGACATGCAGTCCTTCGCCGACGACCTCGGTCGGGCGTTGGTCGGCGGGCCGATTGCCGCGCGCACCCCGGGACCGTTCGGGGTCGTTCGTCGGCTGTTGCGGCGGCACCGCACGCTGGCGCGCGGCCTGCTGGTAGTCGGCGCGTTGCTGGCGGCGATGCCGGCTGCCCTGTGGCTGCAGCAATCGGCGCTGGCCCGCGATCTGACCGAGCGACACCGACACACCGGTCGTTGCCAGCAACTCGCGCATGATGCGATCACCGCCCTGCTGATGCGTCCCGACTGGGACGGGCTGGCCGACCGCCGGCGGGTCGACCTGCTGCGCGCCCGGATGTTGCAGACCGCGTTCGACATCAACGACCTGCTGGTCCGCACCGGACCGACCGGCCTCGCGGTTGCACAACGCATCGAGGCGGGCTGGGAACTGGCGATGACCCAGGATCGGCTCGGCGACACGGCCCGCGGCATCGCGACCATCGAACGCGTGCTCGAACTGCTGCCCGACGACCTGCTGACCAATGCCGGGCTGCAGCGGCGGCGCGCCGATGCGCACTGGCTCCGGGCGTCGTTCGCGGTCGCCACCGCCGACCCCGACACCGCCGATCGCCATCTCGACCTCGCGGTGACGTGGCTGCAGCCGTTGTTCGCCGATCCCGCCGAGGCGACCGTCGCCCGATGCAGCTTGTTGGACGTCTACGAGACCCGCGCGCGCACGGCGTGGCGTCGCGGCGACCGCAGCGCCCGGCTCCAGTGGATGCAGCAGAGCCGCAGCCTTGGCCAAGGGCTCCCCGCGGCCGAACGACCGCCGCGTGCACTGTTCCAGCATGTCGTCACGTGCAACAACCTGGCCGACCTGCTGGCCGACGACGGCGACGTCGACGAGGCGGGACGCTTGGTGCACGAAGCCATCGCGGTGCTCGATGCCGCCCCGCCGGATGGCTGCTCCCGCTGGGAGGCCACGCGTCTGCGGGCCTATGCCGAACGCAACGCCGCCAAGCTGGCCGCCCGCGCCAACGACGTGGCGACCTTCGAACGGCACACCCGGCGTTCGCTGTGGTTCGCGGAACGCAACCTGCGCGAGTTTCCGACGGTCGCGGAACACGCTGCGGCAGTCGCGCGCGCCGGTGCCGATCTCGCCGAGGCGATGCGGGTCAGCCAACGGCTTGCCGAGGCCATTCCCCTGCTGCAACGGGCGATCGCGCTGGCGCACGGCGCCTGGCTGAGATCGCACGACCCTGAGCTGGCGACGCTGCTCGAGACCTGGCATTTCCGACTCGGCTCCTGGCTCGACCGCGCCGGTCGCTGGCGCGAGCTCGCGTCGCACGCGCTGGCCCACGGGCGGGTCCCCGGCAAGCAGTCGGCGGCGCGGGCCGCGTATGCCATGTGTCGGGCATTGGCCAACCTGCCGGAGGAACACCCCGAAACCACGGTCAGATGGCGCCGACAGGCGATCGCTCTGCTGCAGCTCGCCGGCGAACGGGGGTTCCTGCCGCCGTTGCGGGACCCGGTGTTTGCACCGATTGCCGCGGAGCCGGAGTTCGCAGGACTCCTGACCGAACCGGCCGAGCAGCGCCCCCGATGACCGCCGGCTACACTGTGGCAATGCCCGATGCGCCGGCTCCGAACCCGATCGATTGGCAAACCGAATTCGAACGGTTGACGCCACGGCTGATCTGCTGGGCGGCGTTCCGTCTGCATGGCCGGCCGATGGCTGATGCCGAGGATCTCGCGCAGGACGTGCTGTGTCGCGCATGGCTGCATCGCAGCCGCTTCACCGGCGGCGATTGCCGGGCCTGGGTGTTCCAGATCGCGCGCAACGTGCTGCTCGAGCACGCCCGCCGGCAACGCAAGGTCCGTCGCGTGCAGATCGCCGAAGGCGACACCGCGCGGGCCGATCAGCTCGCTCAGGTCAGCGATCACCTGACGACCATGACCCGGCGCATCGCCCGTTCGGACGACGTGCAGAAACTGCTGCAGGAAGCGGCCGCCCTCGACGACACCGATCGCCGGCTGCTGCTGCTGTGCGGCATGGAGGAACTGCCGACGCGCGAAGCTGCGGTCGTCGTCGGGCTCGGCGAAGAAGCCACGGCCAAGCGCTGGTACCGCCTGCGGCAGAAGCTGCGCGAGACCTGCGACTGGTTCGCGGCCTGATCAACGGCGGTGCGCGGCGCGCCATGCCGCCATCGAAGCGGTCAGATGGTCACGCGACGGCGCCGGGAGGCCAAAACCCTGCAAACCAACCGGTCCCGCGAACCCGACGTCATCGAGCGCGCGCAGCAACAGTCGCAAATCGAAGTCTCCCGACCCGAGCGGCTGGATCAGGGAACGCCAATCGGCGCCATCGCGATCGGCGCCATTCAACGTCACCGCCAGCAGGCGTTGGCCACATCGCCGGATCGCCGAGGTCGGGTCGGTCTCGTCACCCGTGCGCAAGAAGTGGCAGAGGTTGAAGCAGACACCGAGCGAACGGTGATCGGCGCGTTCGGCGAGACGCAGCGCATCGTCGATCGTCTCCAGCCAGAAGTCGTGGTGCGGGTACAGCGCAATCTCCACTCCCGTGGCAGCCGCGGTCGCCAGCAGCGGTGCCAGGGCCGTGAGAGCGGCCTCGTCACCGGTTGGATCGCGCAGCGACCGTGACCGTTGGCGAATGCCAAGCCACAAGGCCCCTGGGCCACCGGCCATCGCCTGCATCGCCGCCTGCAGCGGCGCCATCGACTCCACCGTCGCCGGCAGATCGAGCACGCCCCAGGCCGAGTACAGATCGCCGCCGCGCCGTTCGCACGCCAGGCGCACCTTGGGCAGATCGGCAAGGTCCCAGGCCAGCCCGTCGAAACCGAGTTCGTCCACCAGGGCCGCGCGGTCGTCGATCGACCCGCCGCCAGTGCCAGTGTGCATCGCCACGAACGGCCGCGCCGAACCATGGGAGCGGTTCGAAGCCGCCGCTGCGCCGACCGCCGCGATCCACCATCGACCCTCGGCATCCTGCTCCAACGCGAGGCATCGCCGATCGACCTGCAGCGGCTGACCATCGCGATCCGCCAGTGTCGCCAGCAGGCGATCCGCACCGGCAAGTTCGATCCGGGCGTCGGCTGGCAGCACTGGCACCGAGTCCTCGGTCACCGCATCGGTCAGCCACGGCTGCAGCCGTCGCGGCGCTGCGCCGTTGACGGCCAGGAAACCGGCGACGAACAGACGTGCGGATTGCCTTGAACCGTCGACTCCATCCGGCAGGAACGCCATCGCATGCTGCCACGGCAGACCATCGAACGACGCCGTCAACCGGAAGCCATGCGCCGCCATTTCGCGCACGACCTGCGCGCGGTCCATCTTGTGCTCGGGCTTGATCGGCACGTCCGGATCCTCGGCGCGGAACTCGACCAGCACCACGCGACCACCCGGCCGCAGTGATTGGCGGACCCGCTGCATCACGCGCACCGGATGCGACAGTTCGTGATAGACATCGACGAGCAGCACCAGATCGCACGACTGCGCCGGTAGTCTCGGATCATCGACGGTCGCCTCGATCGAGGTCACGTTGGTCAATTGGCGTTCGCGCGCGCGCACCTGCAGCATCTGCAACAACTGGGGTTGCAGCTCGACCGCCAGCACCCGACCCGCGGGGCCGACCGCCTCCGCCAGCGGCAACGTGTGGTAGCCGTTGCCACAGCCCAGATCGCAAACCACCTGTCCCGGAGCGACCGCCAGCCATTGCCGCAACCGGACGCCGTTCTCCTCGTCTTCGCGGGTCGCGCGCAAGAGCCACGCCGCCCCGGTCCAGTGCATCGTCTGCGCGATCTCACGTCCGAGGAAGTGCGTGCGGCCGTTCGGCGAGGCTTCGGGATCCAGCGGTTGCTGGGGAACGACGGCGAGCAGCGCAAGTGCCGCGGGCAGCAGGAACATCGCTCGCCAGCGTATCCGGAAACACCGGCGAGGCGCCCACACCATCGGCGGCGCCGGCGGGTCTCAGTACTGTGGCCCGCCCGGCGGAACGACCCTGCCGAGCGCCGACTCGCGCTGCTTCAGCAGGAACCAGACCCGGCGCCGCGCCTCGACCGGGCCGGCGAACCAATCCCGCGCCGGTGCCGACCTGGCTTCGGCGTAATGCGTCAGCAAGGTGGCGACGTGGGCGTCGAGTCCGGGCGGCGGTGGCGGCGCATTGGCGACCAGCCGCTGCCACAATCCTGGCTCGTCGCGCAAGCGCGTCATGGCCGCCGCCAGATCGGCAGCGTCACCCGCACGCGTGCACAGGCCCGCGGCGCCGGCGCGTTCGGGCAACGCGCCGAGATCGCTCGTGATGCACGGCAAGCCGAGTTCGAAACACTCGTCGAGCACCAGTCCGAACGTCTCCAGGCAGGTGCTCGGGAAGACGCCGGCATGCGGCGCCACGGCACGCAGCTGGTCGGCCGTGAACGCGCCGTGGAACACCACCGGCAGACCGTGCGCGGCGCCGTGCAATTCGGCCGCATACTCCGGCGTTTCGATGGCGCCGAGGATGTGCAGTTCGCCGCGTCCCGGCGCCACCGCATGGAGGCGCGCAAACGCTTCGAGCAGCACCCCGACGCCCTTGTGGCGACCGACGCCGCCCCAGAACGCGAAGCGGAACGGCTGGCCGGCTGCCGGGGCCGACGATCGGGCTTGCCCGGGAAACCGCGGTCGATAGCCGAGCGGCAGCACGTCGTAGCGATCGCGCGGCACGCCGGTGGTGGCGGCCAGCAGGTCGGCGGTCGAACCGACCGCGACGAACACGCGGCGCGCCAGCGACAGTTCGGCGCGGAAGTGGTCGCGGAACAACTCGATGCCAGCGGCGATCTCGCCCGGCGGTTCGTGGCCGTAGCGCGGTACGCAATCACCGCAGCTCGTCGGCGACAGTTCGCGGCGACAGGCGGCGTCGTCGCGCCGGCGCCGGAACGCGCGCGGACAACTGGTCCAGTAGTCGTGCAGCGTCACCACGGCCGGCACGCCGTGCCGCCACGCGATCTCGACCAGATTGCAGGTCAACCGCAGCCAGTGATGCACGTGCAGCAGCTTCGGCCGCCAGTGCTGCAGCAGTTCGCCGAAGCGGTGTTCGACCTCCGGGTGCCACATCTTGGCGTGGTGGTCGAAGTACAGATCGTCGCGATGCAGGCGGTGCACCGGCAGACCGTCGACCACGTGATCCTCGACCACGATCGCATCGCGCGCCTGCATCGAGCCGGTCAGCACCTGCACGTCGAGGCCCAGCGCCCGTTGCCGCTGCGCGACGTCGAACACGTACGACTCCGAGCCACCGCGGGTCTCCGGGGCGAACTGATGGATCACGTGCAGAACGTCCATGGGCTGTTGCAGGTTATCGGCAAGACGATGCCGGTCGATCGCGTTCGGCGTCCTGGCCGCGAAACCAGGGCCGCGGTTCGCGCATCCGACCCCGCTATGCTCGCACCCTGCCGATGATCCGACTCGCCGTTCCTGGCTGTGTTGTCCTGCTGCTCGGCCTGCTGACCGCGCAGGAACCGCGGCCGCAGGAGCCGTCGCCGGACATCGAAGCCACGCCGGCAGCGATCGCGGCGCGGCTCGACCAGCTCGAACGCGACACCGCCTTGGCGGCGGAGTCCAAGGCGCCGCTGGTCGAGGCGCTCAGACGAGCGCTGGAACTGGCGCGCCAGGCCGAAAGCGCCAGCGCCGAGACCGTCCGCCTGCAGCAGGACGAGCAGCGGGCGCCGGCCGAACTGGCAACCGTGCGGGCCGAATTGGCCGAAACCACGGCGCGTGCCGAGCTGCGGCCGGGACTACCGGTGGCCGAGCTGGAGATCGAGTGGCAACGCAACCAGCAACGACTGGCGGCGGCCAATCAGGATGCGACGCGGCTGGCCGAGGAAGTCGCGCGTCGCGCCGATCGCCGCACGACGATCCCGACCCGGCTGGCGGCAGCGCAGCAGGCGCTCGCCGCGCTGCCGGTGAACTTCACCGATGCGGCCACGGACCCGCGGTTGTTGGCCGCCCGCCGCACGGTCTGGCTGGCGCAACGCCGCCAGGCGACGGCCGAGATCGAACTGGCGCAGGCCGAACAGACCAACTACGACGCGACCGAAGAACTGCTGGCGGCGCTGCGCGATCGCGCTGCGCGCCGGATCGGCATCGCCAGCGAAGAAGGCCAGGCGCTGCAGGCGGCCCTGCAGCAGGCGCGGACGCTGGCCGCCGAACAGGCGCGCGCCGCCGCCGAGCAGCAGGCGGCACGCAACGTCGCCGGACCGGTGGCGACGCTGGCCGAGGAGAACGCCGCGCTGGCCACCGAGCTGCCGAAGCTCGCCGCCGATCGCAAGACCGCCGAGGATCGGCGCGACACCGCCCAGAGCGAACTGCAGCAATTGCGGCAGGATTTCGCCGATCTGCGCACCCGGGTGCAAGCCATCGGGCCGACCGACGCGATCGGCGCGCTGCTGCGGCAGCGGCGGGCTGCGCTCGACGATTCGCAGCGGCTGCGGCAGCGCCGCCAAGCCGACGGTCCGCAGCTCGATCGCGTGCAGCTACGTGCGTTCGAGATCGCCGACCTGCGTCGCACGATCCACGCCAACCCGGAACGCTGGATCGATCAGCGCCTCGAGCAGGCGCCGTTCGTCCCCGACGACGACGCCGAACTGCCGCGGCTGCGCGCCGAGATCCGCGGCCTGGTCGATGCCCGGTTGCAGACGCTGCAGGAACTGGGCAATGGGCTCGGTCGCCTGGTCGACACCCTGGTCGACATCGACACGGCCCGGACGCAGATCGAGGCGTTGGCGCTCGAGTACCGCTCGTTCGTCAACGAACACGTGCTGTGGATCCGTAGTTCGCCGCCGGTCTGGGCCTTCGATTTCGCCGCCACCGGCGCGGCGCTGCGCTGGCTCGGCGATCCCCACGGCTGGGCCATGACCGCCGCAGCAGCCACCGATGGCTTGCTGGCCGCACCCTGGTCGCTGGTGCTGGTCGTGTCGGCGCTGTTGATGCTCGCCACCGCGCCGTTCCTGCATCGCCGGCTGCGGACGCACGCCGCCACGGTGCGCGGCGGCGGCACGACGTTCCTGCCGACGACGTTGGCCTTGATCGACACGCTGCTGCTGGCCGCGCCGTGGCCGCTGTTGATGTGGCTGCTCGGCTGGCGCATCGGCGTCACCGCCGATTGCCCGGATTTCGGCAAGGCGGTGGCCGTGGGTCTGCAGCACGCGGCGTGGTTTCTGTGGATCGTGCTGCTGCTGCGCGCCCTGGTCCGGCCGGACGGTCTCGCCGAAACCCACTTCGGCTGGCCACCGGCGGCGCTGCGCGCCCTGCGCGCCAACCTGCCGTTGTTGCTGTTGCCGGCGTTCCCGCTGGCGGCGTTGCTCGGCGCTCTCGAACACCGTGGCGACGACGACTGGCTCGGCGGCCTCGGTCGTCTGCTGCTGATCCCGATGCTGCTGCTGATGCTGGTCGCGTTCTGGCGCGTGCTGCAGCCGCGAACGGGCCTGCCAGCCGATCCGGCGCTGCGCGATTCACTGCTTGGCCGACTGCCACGCACGTGGTTCCTGCTCGGCGTCGGCACGCCCGCAGTGTTCCTGGGCATGGCGTTGCTCGGCTACGAGTACACCGCGTTGCAACTCGCGCGCCGGTTGCAACACACCGTCGCCTTGGTGCTGGCTGGTGTTGTCGTCTATGAACTCGCCGCCCGCGCGTTGCTGCTGGTCCGGATCCGCTTGCAACGCCAACGCTTCGCCCAGGCGCTCGCCGGCGCCAGCCCGGACGCAGCCACGGCCACCGACGCCGGCGCGGACCCGACCACCCTGACCTTGCAGACCCAGACGCTGCTGCGTCTGACCGTGCTGGTCGCCGTCGTCGCGGCCGCGTTCTCGATCTGG
Source organism: Planctomycetota bacterium (assembly GCA_016713175.1). GTDB lineage: Bacteria > Planctomycetota > UBA1135 > UBA1135 > UBA2386 > JADJPQ01. Next base: position 69,420 of record JADJPQ010000001.1, on the reverse strand, counting down.
GTCGATGTGTTGCCCGCCCTCGGGGCGTTGCGCCGGATCGAACTGTGGCATGACGATGCGTCGACGCCGCCGCGGATCGTGTCGCTCGCCGACCTGCTGCTGGCCGCCGGCGTGCTGGCGATGGCCGGCGTCGCCGCCCGCAACCTGCCGGCCCTGGTCGAGCTGCTGCTGCTGCGTCGCCTGCAGATGGCCGCCGGCGAACGGCACGCCATCACCACGCTGCTGCGCTACCTGCTGGTCATCGCCGGCATCACGCTGGCGTTCTCCGCAGTCGGCATCGGCTGGAGCAAGGTGCAGTGGCTGGTCGCGGCGATCTCGGTCGGACTCGGTTTCGGTCTGCAGGAGATCTTCGCCAACTTCGTGTCGGGCCTGATCCTGCTGTTCGAACGCCCGGCGCGGGTCGGCGACATCGTCGCGGTCGGTGACGTCGTCGGCCGCGTCACGCGCATCCGGATCCGCGCGACCACGATCCAGGACTGGGATCGCAAGGAACTGGTGGTGCCCAACAAGGAATTCATCACCGGGCGGTTCGTGAACTGGACGCTGTCGGATCCGGTGGTCCGCTCGACGCTGCAGATCGGCATCGCCTACGGCGCGGACGTCGACCTGGCGCTGCGGTTGCTGGAACAGGCGGCGCGCGAATGCCCGTTCGTGCTGGCGGAACCGCCGCCGAACGCGGTGTTCGCCGCGTTCGGCGACAGCTCGCTGACGCTGCGGCTGCGGGTCCACGAGGACGACTTCGACGAGCACTCGGACATGCTGACCGACGTCAACCGCCGGATCCTGCGACTGTTCGGCGAGCACGGCATCGCCATACCGTTCCCGCAGCTCGATGTGCACCTGCAGCCTGCCGGCCCGGTGCCCGAATTGTTGCCGCGTGCCGAGGCCCGCTACCAGACCGAAGCGCCTGGACCGGCGCCGAAGACCGCGTTGCCGCACCATCGGGGTTGAGCGGTCCAGTCGACGCCGCGGCACGGTCGCTGGCAACGGCAACCGGTGTGCGCCCACGCGCTCGATCGCACGCCACTGCACGCACGCGAGCGGCACGATCCCGTGGTTGACCGCTGCGTCGTTGCGAGCGATGGCGAACGACCGGCGGCCCCGCGGCCGGTCGCAGGTCACGACGCGCAGGTGAGATCCAGCGCACCGCCGCGTATCGTGCCGCGATGCGTTCGTGCGTCGCCCTGTCCCTCCTGTTCGCCACCGCCTGCAGCACGGTCGGCGACGATCTCAGCAGGCGCTTCCTGAAGCCGGACCCGCGCTGGCTCGCCGAACCAGCCGATCTCGGCCTCGTCGCCGAACCGTTCGCGATCGATGTCGGCAGCGACGCATCGCTGACCGGCTGGTTCATCCCGCACCCTGCCGCCGCCGGCCGCACCGTGGTGCTGTTCCACGGCAACGTCAGCAACGCCAGCATGCTGCATCCGTACTACCGGTTCCTGCACGACGGCGGCCTCAACGTCGTCGTGTTCGACTACCGTGGCTACGGCAAGAGTCGCGGCGAACCGACGATCCGCGGTGTCATCCACGACACCCGCCATCTGCTCGGCTGGCTGCACGAACGCAAGGACGTCGCCGCCGACAAGATCGCCTGGTACGGCCTCTCGCTCGGCAGCGTCGCGGCGCTGTACGCGGCGCGAACGCAGGGCGGCTGCGCGGCGCTGGTGCTCGAGAACATCCCCGGCCCGCGCGACAACCTGCGGGCCGGTACCGGTGGCGATGGCGCGCTGTCGGCGATCCAGGCCGGGCTGATCGAGTTCGCCGGACTACCCGAGGGCATCGAGCCCGACGAGAACATCCGCGATCTGACGATGCCGATGCTGCTGCTCTGCGGCGTCGACGAAGGCGAGGTCGATTTCCGGGTGTTCTTGCGCACCGCCGCGGCGGCCCGCGGCCCAAAGCAGATCCATCTGCTGCCCGGCACCGGCCACGCACCGCATTCGCTGCTGACGCATGACGGTCAATATCAACGCCGCGTCGTCGAGTTCCTGACCACGGCGCTGGCCGGCAAGCCAGCGGGCGTCGACGTGCAGTCCCGGCCGGTCGCGGGTACCGAGAATCGGCATGAACTGACGTTGACGCGGCTTGGCCACGACGACGGCACGCCTTGGGCGGTCGAGATCGCGGCGGTGGACAGCAGCGGCAACGTGACGTTCCATCCGACATGGCTCGAGGGTGCCAGGGCCAACAAGACGATCGAACTGCCGGCCGCGCCGACGATGCTGGGGGCGATGCGCGTCTACGACATCGTCGGCACCGAGGATGGCGGCTTCGTCCCGCAGCGCACCGCATTGTCGCGGTCAGGCGAGCACCAGCAGGCCTTGCAGATCGCGATCGACTCGGTGCGCAAGGAGAACCCGTCGCTCGGCACCTGCCGCTTCGCGGCCGCAAAGATCGAAGCGGCGACCGCCGACGCACCGTTCCATCCGTTGCTGGAAACCGAGCTTGCCGACGTGTTCGCGGCGATCGGCCGCGAACTGTTCCTGGCCGGCGGTGACGATCGCGCGGCAGGACTCACCTGGCTGCGCCGCGCGATCGCGGCGGCACCGGCACAACCGAAGCTGCACTACTGGCCCGGACGACCGTTCACCGTCGGCTTCCCGCACGAGGCCGCAATCACCCGGGCCATGACCCTGCTGCGCGAGAACGGCGTCGGGCAGTAGCTGGCCTCGCGACGCGTCACTGCCGGCGCACGTCGACGTCGACCCACACCAAGCGGTGATCCGACGCCGCCACCAGAGCCAGCGTCGACTCGAATCCCTGCGGCCAGAAAACCGCCGACTGCACCGGCCGCAGCGGCCGGCCGACCAGCACATAGTCGACCCGCAGGTTGCCGGGGCCGCGCGGCGGCTCATCGCCGAAGTCCCCGGTGTCGAGCGCCGGGTCACCGCGGTGCTCGGCATTGACGCCCCACTGCCTGGTCGCCTGTTCGACACCACCCTGACTGCGTGGCGCCGGATCCTGCACCCGCGGGTGCGCCAGCAAGTCCGCCAGAGCCTGCCGCCGCGAGCTGCCATCGACCGGATCGCAATTGAGGTCACCCATCAGCACGAACGGCTCCTCGGCGGCCAGGCCCCCCTGCAGACCGGCATCGTCGACGATCCAGCCGTCGCGCCCGGCGGTCAGATAATCGACCCAGAAGCGGATCTCGTCGTGATTGCGGCAGCCATTGCGATCCTCGGGACCATCGAATGCCGGCGGCGTCGGATGCGAGCACAGCACATGGATCGTCCGCCCCAGCACCTGGATCGGCACGTCCCAATGGCTCTTCGACGACAGCCGCAGCCGCCCCCACACCTCGTCGCTCCAGAAACCGTTGGGCCGCAGCGCGCCGGGCATCGCCGACCACGACAACGAACCGAACGTCCGGATCAGGTGTTCGCCGATCGGATGCCGCGACAACAGCGCCATGCCATATTGCCCCGGAAACCGACCGAAACCGTAGGCATCGCCCGGCCCGTCGCTCCGGCCATCGCCATCGAGATCCCGCCCCGACGGCTCGCCGGTGTTGACCGGACCGGCGAACACGAACGGAAAACTGATCGCGCGCTGGCCATTCTGCGACACCGCCAGGTACTCCCGCGCGAACACCCGCGCCGCCTCGCCGGCGTCGTCGCGGTCCAGTTCGCACAAGAGCAGCACATCGACTTCCTGACGCTGCACGACCTCGGCGATCTGCCGCGCGGTCTGGCTGGCGCCACCGCGTAGTTCGGCGAGCAGCGCGCCGGCATGTTCGCGGTTCAGCGCGGCGTTGTAACTGGCGAAGCGGACGACGACCGGCGCCGGCGCCGACTCGCGGCGGAGCGCGATCAGCACGATCGAAGCGGCGATGCAGACCACCGCCAGGACGGTGTATTTGCTCATTGGGCCAGCGGATCCTGCGACACCACCGGCGACGGCGCAACCGGTGCCTGGAACATCGCCGCCGCGTCCGGCAAACGCACTTCGGGCCCGATCAGCACCGCGATGTCGTCGGCCTGCAGCGCGGTCTCAGGCGTGACGATCGGCAGGTTGACGCCATGGCGCCGGACCGCGACGACGCTGCAACCGGTGTTGCGGCGCACGCCCACCTCGGCGAGCGAACGACCGCAGGCTGCGGCCGCGGCATCGACGCGATGCACGGCCAGACCGATGCCCGGCACGAATTCGATGATCTTGCTGAGATCGCGTGGGCCGAGGGGCGCGGCCTTGCCACCGGCATCCACCTGGTCGCGGACCTCGCGCACGCGCCGGCCGATCTCGTCGTCAGCGACCAGGAACTGCCGCAGCACGCGCACCAGGATCTCGATCGACGCCTCCAGTTCCTGGGGCACTACCTCGTGCACGCCGGCCTGCCGCAGTCCCGCCACTTCGCCGATGTAGACCGACCGCGCCAACACGTGCACCTGCGGCGCCAGTTGCCGCGCCAATTGGGCGGTGCGCGCCGCGGCCGCCGTGTCGTTGACCGCCAGCACCAGCAGGTTCGCCCGTTCGATGCCGAGTTGCCGCAACACCGGCACGCGCGTCGCATCGCCGAGCACGATCGGCACTCCTGCCGCCTTTTCGATCTTCACCGTGTTGGCGTTCATCTCGGCGACGATCACCGGCAGGCCCAGGCTCTGCAGCGCGGCGACAACCGTGCGGCCGGTGGGGCCGTAGCCAACGACGATCGCATGGCCCTCGAGTCGCGACGGATCGCGTTCGCGCCCGGTGTCGTGGTGATGCCGCCGACGGGCCAACAGCGCCTGGCCCAGCGCATACAACAGCGGCGTCGACGCGATCGACAGCACTGCGACGACCAGGAAGATCCGCTCGGCGCGTTCGGGCAGCACGTCGGTGCCGGCCCCGACCTGGACCAGCACGAACGAGAACTCGCCGACCTGGGCCAGCACCAGCGCCGCCCGCAACCGCACCCAGAACGGCTGGCCGAGCACGCGCGCCGCCAGCAGCACGACCCCGGTCTTGCCGGCCAGCACCGCCAACAGCGCGATCGTCACCAAGCCCGGGCTGTCGACGATCGTCCGCCAGTCGAACAGCATGCCGATCGACACGAAGAACAGGCTCGCCAGCGCGTCGCGGAACGGCTCGACCTCGGCCATCGCCTGACCGTGGTAATCGGAATCCGCCAGCAGCATGCCGGCCAGCAGCGCGCCGAGCGCCAGCGACAACCCCAGATGCGCGGTCACCACCGCCAGGGTCAGGCAGAACGTCGCCAGCGTCAGCACGAACAGTTCACGGCTGCGCGTCCGACAAACCAGGTCGAGGATGCGCGGGATCAGCACACGGGCGAGCACCAGCACGACGCCGAGCTGCAGCAGATTGGTCAACGTCCGCCAGCCGGAGCCGGTGGTTCCGGCGGCAGCGGCAGCACCGCTCGGCGTTCCTGCCAGCAGCGGAATCAACAGCACCATCGGCACGACCGCGAGGTCCTGCGCGACGTTGATCGCCATGGCCAGCCGCCCATGCGGCGAGGCGAACTCGCCGTGGTCGACCAGGACCTTGGTGACCGCCGCGGTGCTGGACAGGCTCAGCAGGAAGCCCAGGAACACCGCCTGATTCCACGTCAGGCCACCGAGCCAGCAGGCCAACGCCGCCGCCGTCGTCGTGATCGCGATCTGCAGACCGCCGCCGATGGCGATGGCGCGGCGCAGGCGGCCGAACTGGCCCAACGGGATCTCGAGGCCGACCGTGAACAACAGCACGACGATGCCGACCTCGGCGAGCTGCCGGACCATGTCCTCGTGCTCGACCAGCCGGATCGAGTACGGGCCGACCAGCGCGCCGGTGACCAGGAAGCCGACGATCGGCGGGAGCCGCAGTCGTACGAAGACGACTGCTACGGCGACGCACAACGCGAACAGCAGCGCGAGTTCGAGCAGGACCGGTTCGAGCACTGATCAGATCGTGGCGGCTGGCAGGCCGACAAGCCAGCGCAGTCGCTGATCCGGTCGACCGGGTTGCAGTCGCCGACTGCAGAGCTCAGCGCGGCGGTTGCGCGGGCAGCGACTCATGCACCGCCGGAGTCAACTGTTGCCAGTTCTGCAGGCGCAGGATCGGCAGCGCGAACGCGACCGTCTGCTGCCATTCCGCCGTGCCCGCGGCGCGGAACACCGTCCACAGGCTGCGTTGCCTTTCCGGATCGGCGGTCGAACCGCTCTTCCTGGCCCAGAGGCCGCAGCGCAAACCGCCGTCGTGACGGTGGTCGACCTGCCGCCGCAGGATCATGGCGTCGATGCCATCGATCTGCTGCACGATCTGCCACGCCGCCGCGAACGCCGCCGCCTGCAGTTCTTCGGCATTGCGGCCGTCGCCACAGTGGAACGTCACTGCATCGAGCAACACCCGCCGCGGCTGCCCGCGCCACGCGAGGTCGGGGCTGGCCAGATGCCGCATCAGCACCGGCAGATTGCGCAGCGTGACCAGTGGCGTGTCGGCCTCATCACTGGCGGCAATGCCGTTCCAGAACCGCGGATCGAACGGATCCTCGGAAGTCGGCCGCAACGCCAAGTGCCAGCCGAAGTCACCACGCTCGTGGACCAGCGACGCGAAGCGATCCAGGAAGTCGCGAGCGGCGATGCCCAGCATCTGGTCGACATTGGGCCGCGATGTCCAACGGTGGCCGAGTCCGACGTAGACGCGCGCATTCGCACTGACCGACGTGACCGCACCGTGCACGATGCGGATCGCCTGTTCGTAGGCCTCGATCGCCCGTTCGGGCGAACAACGGCCCATGTTGTACCAGTCCCAGTGGGCGTTGACCTCGCTGCCGACGATCCAATTCCAGACCCGGCCGCGTCCTTCGATCTCGAGCCAGCGCGTCGCCAGGAAGCGGGCTGCCGCACGCAGGAAGGCCTTGCCATCCGGCGTCACCGAATCGAACGCGCAGAACGAACGCGGACCACCCGGGTCCTGATCCGGATGCAGCACGCAGCGCGCCTGCAGGGCCTTCGTCGAGCGTGCGGCCAGCAGTTGCACCGTCACGACGATGCCCTTCCGCGCCAGCGGCGCGATCCTGCGATCGAGGATCTGCAGCGCGGCAGTGGTGAAGTGCCAGGTGCGACCGCCATCGACGAACGGTGTCGCATCGGCGCCGCCGTCGAGATCGATCAGCTCGGCCAGATCGCATTCGACCAGCGCATGGCCGAGCCCGAGCGCCAACGCATCGTCGGTCATCTGCACCTGCAGGCCCTTCTTCCCGACCGTCGGATACGGCGTGGGGTCCTGGGCCAACGGCATGCCGGCCATGGCAACGGCCGCAGCGATCCAGGTGCGAACGATCAGTCCCATCGGCGTCGCCTATCGGCAGAAACCTGGGCTTCCCCGAATAGCTTTCCCGCTGCCAGGCGATCCACCTGGCGTGTCCACCGCGTTCGCCGTTGCCACCGATCCGATGCCCGACCCGCGTGTCGCGTTCGAAGACCTGATCCGGCGCCACCAGACCGCTGTCTGGCGGTATCTCCGTGCGCTGGGGGCACGGCCCGACGCGGCCGAGGAACTGCTGCAGGAGACGTTCGTGGTGGCGTGGCAGAAGGGTGTCGAGGATCGCGGCGTGCTGGCGACCGGAACGTTCCTGCGGCGGATCGCCCGGAATCTGCTGTTGCGGCAACGGCGGGCGCAGGGCCGACGCGACGAACTGCTGATCGAACTGGCGGATTCCGCTTGGCAGCGCGACTGCGTCGCCGACGACGGGGAGGCCTGGCTGCTGAGTCTGCAACACTGCCGCGACCAGCTGCCTGAACGCGCGCGGGCAGCGATCGACGGCTGGTACGGCGGCGCCAATCGCGATGGCGTGGCGGCGACGCTCGGCCTGCACCCCGATGGCCTGAAGACCTTGTTGCAGCGGGCGCGGGCGCTGCTGCGCGCGTGCATCGAACGACACCGGAGGAACGACCCATGACCGAGGCCGATGGCGAGCGGGAGCTCACCGCACACGAGCGCATGAACGACGACCGCCTTGCATGGGGACTCGGCGAACTCGCCGGCGGCGCCACACCGCCGGATGTGACGGCGCGCGTCCTTGCCCGGATCGAGCAGCGACCGGCGGCGCCGCCGGCGCCGTCGCGGTGGCTGGCGGCGGCGGTGCTGCTGCTCGGCATCGGCGTCGTCGTGATGGCCTGGTTCTGGCGCGGCAGCCCGGTCGCACCGGTCGACGTTCCCGCAGCGCCGCAGGATCCAGAGCCTCGTCGCCTCGTGCCGTTGCCCGTGCACACGGGCCCGGAATTCGTCAGTGCCCGCACCGCCGGCGACGTCGCGGCGCTGCCACGCGACGTCAGCGCCGTCGAACTGCTGGACCTCGGCAACGACGAAGTGTCAGCGCTGCGCCGTCGTTGCCCGCTGGTCCGCAAGCTGCGGCTCCGGGGCCAGGACTTCACCGACGACGCGCTGGCCGAGGCGCTGTCGCTGCGTCACTTGTTCTTCCTGGATCTGTCGGATTGTCCGCAGTTCACCGCCAAGGTACTCGACGCCATCGCCGATGCGACGCAGTTGCAGCAGATCCAGCTCGACGGACAAGCCTGGTTGACTGCCGAACTGGCCGAGCGGTTCTACAAATTCGGCATCCGCGTCTACCTGACGACGCCAGATCACCCGCTGCGCGAGGTTCTGGCCGACTGCACGGTCCGCTACGAGAACCGCCTGCGCGATCTCCAGTTCGGGCCGTCGGTGAATCCGGCGCCGAACCATTGGCATGAAGTGCGGTCCACCGCCGACATCGAAGCGTTGCCGGACACCGTGACCCACGTCGACGGGTTGAACCTCGACGATGCGGCGGTCGCGGCGTTGCGGCGGCTGTCGGCGCTCGCACACCTGCGGTTGCGTTCAGGGCGGCAGACCGAAGCGGGGCCGATGACACCGCACACGAGCAACGACAATCGCCGGTCGGTGACCGATGCCGGACTCGAAGGTCTGTCGGCGATCACCACGCTGCAGTCGTTGACGCTGGCGGGCACGGTCGAGGTTCGCGGTGATGGTCTGCGCCACCTGGCCGGACTGCATGGGCTCGAGGAACTGCAACTGCTGTGCATCGACACCTCCGATGCAGGCCTGGCGGAACTGCCGAAACTGCCTTCGCTGCGGCGACTCGTGCTGACGCGCAATCACGGCTTCGGCTCGGCCGGCATGTCGGCGATCGCGCAGTGCAAGCACGTGGGGTCGCTGACGCTGTCGGCCTGCCCGCAGTTGCACAGCGATGACTACGCGCTGCTCTCGGTCATGACCTGGCTGCACGAACTGCGGATCCACGCGACCGACGGCGCCTGGCGCAACGACTCGGATCGACGGCTCGACGACACCGAAAAAGCGGTGCTGGCCCGCGCCAAGGAAGCGGCCGCGCGGCGCGGCGCCGGCCTGACCGATCGATCGCTGATGGCGTTCCAGGAGCTGCGCCATCTGCAGGTGCTCGAACTGACCTTCGGCAGGTTCACCAACATGGGACTGCAGGGTCTGACCGGAATGAACGCACTGCGCGAACTGAACCTGACCGGCACCGACGAACTGGTGGCCTCGGGGCTGCTGTACCTGCCGCCGCAGATCCGTTCGCTCGATCTCTCGTACTGTCGCGCGCTCGACGATTCGGTCGCCCAGGTGCTGCGCGACCAGTTCCCGGCGTTGACCACGTTGCGGCTGGCGGATGTCGATCGGCTGACCGACGTGGGACCGATCGTCGCGATCCCGACGCTGCGCGACCTGGACCTGAGCCGCTGCGCCGGACTCGCCGAGGCCGCCGCCGAGCAACTGCTGACGGCGACGCAACTGCGGCAACTGACGGTCTACCTGACGCCGAAGCTACCAGACACGGTGCTGCGGCTCCGCGAGCACGGCGTCGTCGTGCACAAGGCCGTCTGGTAGCCGGCGACGGCGACGCCGCCCAGCGCTCAAACGCGACCGTGCCCGACTTCGTACGTCGTGATCTCGAACGGGTTGTCGTCGGGGTCGGTGAAGTACAACGACCACGCGAGCTGATGATCCTCGAGCGTGAACGCCACGCCGACCGTGCGCAGGTGCTGCCGCCAGGCCGCGAATTGCGCCGCCGACACCGCCAGCGCAATCGTCGATCGGGACGGCGCCACCGGCCGCTGGAACAACGCCAGATGCACCGTTCCGGAACGATCCCCGATTGTCAACGGACCATCGGGAGTCGCCCAAACGGCGAACTCGGACAGGGGCGTCATGCCCAACGTCCGTTCGTACCACTGCACCGCCGCGGCGCGATCACGGACGTGCACATGGATGTGGTCGATCCGGAGCAGTTCGGGCGCCATGCCTGGCAGCATGGCCACTGCCCGGTCGCCGCGTGGACCATTTTGCCGACGTCAGCAAAATGGGTCGGCAAGTCGCATCAGCTGCGCAGCGGATGCCCTTCCCGCCGCGACAACCACAGACTGCACACCAGGTCCGAGGTGACGTTCGGCACCGTGCGCGTCATGTCGACCAGCCGATCGACGCCGAGGATCAACGCCAGCATCTGCGGCGGCACCCCGACCTGCGTCAACACCACCGCCAGCAGCGGCAACGACCCGCCCGGCACGCCGGCCGCGCCGATCGCCGTCAGCACCGCCAGTCCGATCACCAGCAACTGCTGCCCGAGCCCGAGTTCGACCCCGGCCACCTGGGCCAGGAACAGCACCGAGACGCCTTCGAACAGCGCCGTGCCGTTCATGTTCATCGTCGCGCCGAGCGGCATCACGAAGCCGGCGATCTCCTTCGGCGCGCCGAACTCGTCGACCGCGGTGCGGATCGTCGTCGGCATCGTCGCACTCGACGACGACGTGGAGAACGCGGTCACCAGCAGCGTCCGGCAGCCGCGGTAGAACCGGCCGGGCGACAGACCGGCGAACACCTTCGCCAGCGCCGTGATGACGACGATCTGGAAGAACAGCAGCCCGCCCATCGCGGTCAGGAAGTACCAGCCGACCAGCTTCATCACGTCGATGCCGAGCTTCGCGGTCGCGTGGAAGATCAGGCACGCCACGCCGATCGGCGCCAATTGCATCGCCCAGCCGAGCACCTTGACGCACAGTTCGTAGATCGTCTCCAGCACCTCGCGCAGCACGCGCGTCCGCTCTGGCCGGAAGCGTGTCGCCGCCGCGCCGAGCAGCAGCGCAAAGCAGATCAGTCCGAGCACCTTCTTGTTGTCGGCCGCCGCGCCGATCACGTTGTCCGGCACGATCTCGACCAGCATCTCGAGCCAGCTCTTGGCCTGCGCACCCTGGGTGATCCGTTCCTGCGCGGCCCCGAGATACTGCTGCTTGACCTGCTCCGCGACCTCCGGCGCCATCTGCCGGCCCGGCTCGACGACGTTGACGAGTACCAGGCCGAGCGTCGCCGCCGCGCCAGTCGTGGCCAGGAACCAGGTCAGCGTGCGACCGCCGAGACTGCCGAGCTTCTGCACCGAGCCGAGACCAGCGACGCCGAGGAACAGCGACGCGAACACCACCGGCACCACGACCATGAACAGGAGCCGCAGGAACAGATCGCCGAACGGCTTGATGATCTTGTCGGCCCACCACTTGATCTCGACCCACGTCGCCGACTCGGGCTGTGCCTGCGCTGGAGACCAGGTCAACTTGACGCCCCACGGCGCAACGATCTTGTTGACCCACGATTTGATCTCGAACCAAGTCGCCGGCTCGGGCGCGCTCGGCGCGGGCGCAAACGCGAGATTGATCGCCACACCGGCACCGGCGCCGAGCAGCAGACCGAACAGGATCTTCGTGGGCAGCGAGAGCCCACGCGACGGTGCAGGTGCGTCCATGCGCCGGCGGACGTTATCCGGCCCCGCTGCGGACGAACAGACGACTCTGCCCGCTGCCGTCCGGACGGACTTCGACGACCGTGCCGACCCGTTCGGCGAAGCCCTCGACATGCGAGATCACGCCGACCTGACAGCCGGTTGCCTGCAGCGCATCGAGCGCCGCCAGTGCGGTCTCCAGCGACTGCGCGTCGAGCGTGCCAAAACCCTCGTCGAGGAACAGCGTCTCGATCCGCGTGCGTTCGGCGGCCAGCGTCGCCAGTGCCAGCGCCAGGGCGAGCGACACCAGGAAGGTCTCGCCGCCCGACAGCGAACGGACACTGCGCAGCGTGTTGCCGAGATCGCGGTCGACGATCGCGAAGTCGAGGTCGGACTGCCGGAGCCGCTGCAACCGATACCGCGGCGCCAGTTCGGCCAGCCGTCGATTGGCCTCGTCGAGCAGCAGGTCCATCGTCAAGCCCTGCGCGAACACGCCGAACTTGTCACCACTGGCGCTGCCGATCAGTTCGTCGACCGCCGCCCAGACCTGCACCCGCTGCGTCTGCTGCTGCAGGTGCGGCGCCAGTTCGGCGCGATGTCGGCGGGCCTGGTCATCGACCGCCTGTCGCGTCACCAGCTCCTGCAACCGTTCGGACTCGCGATTCTGCGCCGTCTTGGCGTCGTCGAGCGCGCGACGGCATTCCGCGAGATCCATCTCCGGCCGCGCATGCGACTCGTGCCGCTGGCGATGGGCAACCCGTTCGCGCACGACCGCACGCGCCTGCAGAACGGCTTCGTCCAGCTCGCGCAACGCCCGCTCCTCGTCGGCCAGTTGTCGCGGCTTCATGGCCATCGCCTGGTCGACATCGGCGACGTCGACGCCGTGCTCGGCGATCGTCTGGCCAAACAGCGAACGGGCGGTCGCCGCCTCGTTCTGCGCCGCACGCGAGCGTGCCGCCGCGTCCCGTTCGGCCTTCGCCATCTCCTGCAGGCTGGCGATGGCCTCGGCATGGCCACGGCATGCCTTCGCCGCCGCCTGCACCGCCTGCGACCAGGCCTCGCCGCGCCGGCCGAACTCCCCTTCGGCATTCGGCAAGGTGGCCCAGGCCGGCCGCAATCGCTCCAACCAACGGCGGATCTCCTGGCGAACGGCGTGCAGGCGCGCCGCCAGCTGCTCGCCGTTCGAACGCAGCGATTGCGCCTGTTCCTTCGCCGTGCCCAACGCGGCGGTGGCAGCGGCACCCTGGTCGGCAAGGCGCCGTTGCGCGGCACGCGCCGATTCGGCCACCTTCGCGATCTCCAGACGACGTTGTTCGCAGGCCTGGATGGCCTCGTCCTCGCGCTCCAGCGCCGTGCCCTGCTGCGCAAGCCATCGTGTCACCGCCAGCGGATCAGTCGCATCGGGAACCTCCTCGAGCTGTTGCCAGGCCGCGTGCGCAACCTGCCATCGCTCCGCAATCCCGGGCAGTTGGCTGGCGATACCGTCGAGCTGACGCTGCAGATGTTCACCGGTCGTCTGCTGCGCAACCTCGGCAGCGCGCACGGCCTGCAAGGTGCGTTCGGCAGCGGCCTCGCGGCTGTCGGCGGACCCGTCCGCCGGTGCACCGGTCGCAAAGGGATGCTCGACCGCGCCACACAGCGGGCAAGGTTGGCCCACCTGCAGGGCATGACGATGAACGCCCAGGTCGCTGCGCAGGCGCTCGGCGCGCGCCGCCGCACGGCTGTTCTGCAACTCGGTCGCCGCCTGTTGCACCTGCTGCTGCAACAGCGGCATCTGCCGTTGCGCCTCTGCCAGTCCGGCCGCTGCCCGCTGCTCCTGCGTGCGCAGCGCGTCCAACGCCGCGCCCGCGGCCACCAGTTCGCGCCACGCCGCGTCGCGCACCGCGAACGCGCGCCGCGCAGTCCGTTGCCGTTGCCGACGTGCCGGCAGCTCCTCGAACTCCGCCGCTGCGCAGGCATGCTCCGCGACAGCAACCTCCGCCACGGCTGCCTCGAGTTGCCTGCTTGCCGTCGCCGCCGACTCCGTCGCCTTGGTCACGCGCTGCTCCGCGTCGGCAAGCTGCCGCTCGACGGTCGTCGTGGCCGCGATGAGCCGGCGCTCCTCCTGCCACGCAGCGCTCGTGGCCTCGAGATCCGGCAGCCACCGATCGAAGTCGCTCACCAACGGCGGTACCGACGTCGGATCGCCGCCGATCAACGCCAACGCCGCCGCCAGTTGCCGTTCGGTCGCCGCAACGCGATCGCGCGCCGCCGCCGCCAGTTCGGTCGCTGCGGCATGGGTCACGCTCGCCACCCCGGCGGCCTCTTCGGCATCGACGACGACCCGGCGCTGCACGACGAACCCCTGCGCCGCGCGCAGCCGTCGGACGCGCTCGCGGCGCGGCGCCGCCGCGGCATGGTCCGCCAGCGCCTGCTGCAGGTGCTGCATCGCCTGGCTCTCCGACTCCCGATTGCGTTCGGCAGTCTCATGCCAGGCGACGTGTTGCAGCGCCGCCTGGACCCCGACCTCCGCGACCCGGCGATCGCGCGTCGCCGCAGCCACGGCGGCAAGCAGTTCGGTCCGCGCCGCTTCATCCAACAACCGGTGTTCGTCGAACTGCACCTGCAGTTTGTCCAGCTTGTGTCGTTCGGCCTTGGCGCGGTCGAACGCCGCCTTCGACAGCCGGCGGTAGACCTCGGCATCGGTCAACCGTTCGAGCAACTGGGCGCGTTCGGCCGCGCTCGCCTGCAAGAACGCGGCGAAATCGCCCTGCGCCAACAACACCGATCGCCGGAACTGCGCGAAGCTGAGGCCGAGTTCGCGTTCGATCAGCGCCAGCACCTCGGTGCGCCGGCCACCGCCGAGCGGCGCGCCGGTGGCGACATCGCTGAGCGCCATCTCCTGGGCCTGCAGCCGGCCATCGAGTCGCTGACGGGCACGCCGCAACGACCAGCGCGCGCGCAGGCGACGACCGCTGGTACCGACGAACTCCACCTCGGCAAAGCCATCGGTCGCATCGTGGCGCAGCACGCCGCGCACGTCGTGCACGCGGACGAGGTCGCCGCCGGCGTCGTCCCCGATCTCGGCGCCACCGCGACCCGACAAGCGCGGCGTGCGATCGAACAGCGCCAGGCAGACGGCGTCCAGCAACGTGCTCTTGCCGGCACCGACCGGGCCGGTGATCGCGAACAACCCGACATCGCGCAGCGGCGGTCGATCGAGTTCGAGCGCGAACTCGCGCGCCAGGCTCGCGAGGTTGCGGCCGCGGATCGCCACGATCCTCATCGCGCGCCCTCGTCGCCGACCTGATCCAGCAGTTCGGTGAACGCCGCGAGCAGTTCGCCGGGCACGTCGCCGGCGTGATCCTTGCGGTAGCGCTGCACGAACACCTGTTCGGGCGTGACCCGATCGAGTGCCGGCAGCTGCCCGCGTTGCAGACCATCGCCGCTGCCGGTGGTGGCGATCTCGACGCGCACGAGCCGCGCGGCCTTGCCCTGCAAGCGCGCCCGCAGCTGCTCGACCAGACCGGGGCGCGGCCGTTCGAGGCGCACTGCAATCTCGAGGAACGGCAGGCGGTCGACGGATTCGTCGGCCGCCGCCGGCAGCGAATCGACGGCCGCCAGCGCCGCGTCGGGCGTCAGTTCGCCATGTTCGGGCAAGCGCAGCAACGGCACCAGGCGTGGTGTGCGCAACGACCAGGTCTTCTGCAACCGACCGTCGGCGAGATCGGCAAACACCACGTGATGGGCGTGCACCCGCTCGGGCATCGCCAGCGCCAACGGCGAACCGGAGTAGCGGATGTGCTCGTGACCGGCGACCGGCTGCGGCCGATGCAGGTGGCCGAGCGCGACGTAGGCACAATCGGCGGGGAACAGATCGACCGGCAGTGCGTGCTGGTTGCCGGACAGCACCTTGCGTTCGCTGAGTTCACTGAGCATGCCACCGACCAGATAGCCGTGCGCCAGAGCCAACAGGGCCTGCCCCGGCTGCAGGCGCGCGCGCGCCGCGGCGAACAGCCGTTCGTGCAGCACGCGCATGCCGGCGATCACGTCGTCGGTGGCGACTTCGGTGCCCGGACGCGGCAGCACGTAGTCGGTGGTGGCTGGCGGTGGCGTCACCGTGAGTCCGGCGACATCGGCCGTGCGCAGGAACGGAATCGCGACGCACAGCGCCGCCTGCCGCCCGTCGCGATCGCGCAGCGGCACCAGCAGGTCCTCCGCTCGCACACTGCCATCGTCGTTGCGCGGCAGGCTGCCGATCACATGCACACCAAGCCCACGCAGCAGTTCGGCCGGCGCCTGCAGCCGCGCGCCCGAATCGTGGTTGCCGGCGATCACCACGATCTGCAGCCCGGGGCGAGCCTGCAGCACTTCGGCCAGGAACTGGAACCACGCGCGCTGCACCTGCGGCGGCGGATTGGCGCCATCGAACACATCGCCGGCGATCAGCAGGGCATCGACCTGCCGTTCGGCCACCGTGGCCACCAGCCAGCGCAAGAATCCGGCATGTTCGCCGCTGCGATCGTGGTCGCGCAGCGTGTGGCCGAGGTGCCAGTCGCCGGTGTGCAGGATGCGCATGATTCCCGCCGCAGCGTAGACCAGGGCTGGCCGCGAACAACGCTTTGTCCCCGGCGGCGTTGGCCCACAGCCGTGTCGATCGCCCCAAGGCGGGACGTCGGGCGCTCACCCCCGGCGGCCGGGGCACCCGGGGTGACGTGCGGATTGCCGTCGGTGGCTTCCGCGGCTATGTTCGTCCGGATGAAGTACGCGATCGTCGCCCTGTTCCTGTTCGCTGCCGGCTGCAGCTCCACCGACAACAACACCAACGCCCAGGCGTCGACCAACGCCGAATGCGCGGGCTCCTGCACCGAGAAGTGCTCGGGCGAGAAGGCCAAGAGCGAGTGCTGCGCCGAAGGCGCCAAGGCCGAGAAGAAGGCCGAGTGCTGCGCCGAGAAGAAGACCAACAACTGAGTCGACGGTGAGTCGACGCGGGTCCTGACCCGCTCCTCACCGACTGTCCTCCGGCCAACGTGCCGCCGCTGTCTGCCGACGGTCGAGCCATGACTCCCGTCGGTGGCGCGAAGTCCTCGAGGGTCGTTGGCGCGTCGCGAACCCCTTCCTGCACAGCGAACGAGCGGGCGCGGCGATTGCCACGGCCTGGGGAGGGGGCGGCTGCGAGAGCGGCGCGGCCAGACGCTCGGCCCTCAGGCCGAGGAATCGCCCTCGGTCGGATCTCACGCCCGGCAAGGCGGAGAGTCCCAGGCGGAAACCGACTACTTCTTCTTCTCGATGTGCTTGGTGTGCTTGCGCAACCGCTTGCTGTACTTCATCAGCTCCAGCTTCTGCGCGCCGGGCTTCTTGAACAGCGTGTAGTTGCGGTCGCCGGTTTCCTCGCAGACGAGGAACACGATCTCTTTCTTCTTCTTGGGCTTGGCCATGGCTGCTCGGAATCGGGAGGGCCGAGCAGGGTAGCGACGGCCGTCGCAGTTGCAAGGGTCCAGATCGAACCCAGGCTCCCCGAACCGACCGTTCTCCACCGCGAATCAACGTCAGTGCTCGATCACAACCACAGGCATCAGCCCGACCTGCGTCGGCCAGGGCGAAACCGTGACGCTGCCGGGGAAGAACACGGTGGCGCATTTGTCGCCCACGCCGATCGAGTCCAACACCAGGATCTGACCGTTGGTGACCGACATCGGCAGGGCGGCGCGACCCGGATCCAGCGTGGCGCACTGAACACCGACCTTCTGGCCGACCGTGGTTGCGGCCGGCGGCAAGGCGAATCCGAACGAATACGTTCCGACGATCGTGGTCTGGCCGGATAGCACCGCGTCGGGCGGCACCCAGAGATGACAACCTGCCATCGGCGGCACGATGGCGCCGAAGTCGGCGCCAAACCCCGGCCAGGTCGGGCCGTTCGCACGCGCCTGCGGGTCGAACCCGATCCACCACAGGACCGGCACCGGGCTCGACGTGGTGCTGGACAGCCCCCCGGCCATCGCCAGCGTCGTGTTGGAACCGCGGCGCGGTCCAAGCAACGGATCGGTCCAGGCCAGCGTCAGCGGCTCCGATCGGGTCGAACAGCCGCCATCACCCACGGCCACCGCATACCCGGCCTCGTTGCCGTTGCGGACCCAGACCGCATCGCACCAGTGCCCGGCACTGACCGTCAGCGGCGCGTTGGTGACCTCGAACTCCAGGAACAGATGTCCCGCCGTCACTGGCAACGGCGGCGAGAACGGGATCACGACGTATTCCGCGCCAAGCAGCCCGCCGCGACCTGGCGACGTCGTGGCCGCGACCGAGAACGGCGCCGGCCCGAACACCACCGCCGGCGCGGTTGCGGTCCGGTTGACGGTCTTGTCGATCGACAACTGGTTGGGCAGCAGCGTCTGGAACGACGCGCGCACGGTCATCGTGCGGGTCAGCGCCGGATACGCGGGCTCGCCGACGAACGCCGGCCGCCGCAGCCGGATGCCGCGGATCGTCTGGCCGATGAAGTTCGCCGGCAGCAGCCAGCTGCCGATCCGCGACTGCATGGTGCCCTCGCTCCAACGCAGGGGCATCGACACGGCGGCGTTGCCCGGCAGGTTGGTGGCAATCGCGGGCACGACCGAGCGCTGCGCGCTGGCCGTCGAGAACACCGCCACCAGCGCGACGCTGGCGTACGAAAATCGGCGCATCGGGGAAGACCTCGGGGGAACCGCCGGCCTCATCGGCCACTCGGCCGCGCGTTCCTGAGCCCACTCGCCTCACGCCGCGTACCGACCGCCGGCGCACGCACCGGAAAAAGGAAGGGCCCGGCACTCTGGCCGGGCCCTTGGGGTGTCGCCACGGTGACTCCCACTCCCTCCCTGTCCTGAGCCTGCTATCGGCGTTTGCGTCACCCGGACCTGAACCAGTTCTCGCGATCGTCCGGAAGTCCGGTGCCGGACCCGCACTCCGCCCGCGCTACGATCGCGCCGGTGACCCACCCCGAAGTCGTCGTCGTGACCGGCAGCAGCCGCGGCATCGGTCTGGCGATCGCCGAAGCCCTCGCCGCGCAAGGGCACCGACTGGCCCTGGTCGCCCGCGACGACGAACGGCTGCAAGCCGCCGCTCGCCGATTCCACGATCGCAGCCAGCAGGTGATCGCCATCGCCGCCGACCTCCGGGATCCGGCCGCCGCCACCCACATCGTCGCCGCCACGACCACCGCGTTCGGCCCGCCAACCGCCCTGGTCAACAACGCCGGCACCGCCCCTTCCGACAAGCTCGAGAACACCACCGACGAGGCCATCGCCGAGACGTTCGACCTCCATGTTGCCGCGCCGCTGCGCCTCGCGCGCGCCTGCGTGCCGGCGATGAAGCAGCAACACCGCGGCTGCCTGCTGCAGCTCGCATCGACCGCCGGCCTGCGCGGATTTCCGTTCACCGCCGCCTACACCGCCGCCAAGCACGGCATGGTCGGCCTGTCGCGCGCGTTGCACGCCGAACTGCACACCCAGGGTCTGCACGTCTATGCGGTGTGTCCGGGCTTCGTCGACACCGACATCACCCGTCAGGCTGCCGCCGCGATCGCCGCGCGCGGCCGCGCGACCGCCGAACAGGCGTTCGCCCGGATGGCCGCGCAGAACCGCATCGGCCGGATGCACACGCCCGCCGAGGTCGCCGCCGCGGTGGCCGATCTGCTGCAGCGACGTCCAGCCGGCTGCGTCTACGATCTCGATCGCAACCCGCCCGGCTTCGTCGACTCTCGAGACCAACCATGAGCCAGTACGATTTCCGCTTCGAACGGGGCAGCGACGGTGTCGCCGTGCTGACCCTCGATCGTCCCGAGACGCTCAATTCGCTGACCTTCACGATCTACGGCCAGCTCGAACGACTGTTCCTCGAGCTCGAGAACGACGACGCGGTCAAGGTCGTCGTGCTGACCGGCCACGGCCGCGGCTTCTGCTCGGGCGGCAGCGTCGAGGAGATCATCGGGCCGCTGCTGGAGAGCGAACTCGATCAGACGCTCGCGTTCACGCGGATGACCGGCGCGGTGATCCGCAACATGCTGCGCCTGCAGAAACCGATCCTCGCCGCGGTCAACGGCGTCGCCGCCGGTGCCGGCGCGGTGCTGGCGCTGGCGTCGGATCTGCGGATCCTGGCCGAGAAGGCGAAGTTCGCCTTCCTGTTCACCAAGGTCGGGTTGACCGGCGCCGACATGGGCGCGGCGTGGCTGTTGCCGAAGATCATCGGCTCGGGCCGCGCGATGGAACTGCTGCTGCTCGGCGATCGCGTCGACGCGCAGGAGGCGCTGCGGATCGGCCTCGCCAATCGCGTGGTCGGTGACGATGCGGTGCTGACCGAGACGCTGGCGCTCGCGCGCCGGCTCGCCAACGGGCCCCTGCTGGCGCTCGGGATGACCAAGAAAATGCTGTGGAACGAGTGGCCGATGGACTTCGACGCCGCGATCGAACAGGAAGCGCAGGCCCAGGCACTGCTGCTGCGCGCGCACGATCACCGCGAGTTCTACAAGTCGTGGATGGAGAAGCGCGAGCCGCGCTTCCTCGGGCGATGACCGCCGCGCTGTGGCTGCCGGATTCCGATCTCGATCCGTCCCTCCAGGCCTTCGCCCGGCGGATCCGCACGTTCGCCGACACCCACCTCGCACCGCATGCGCGCGCGATCGACGAGCAACGGACGTTCCGCCGCGAGTCGGTGCGCGAACTCGGCAAGGCCGGGATCCTCGGTGGGCCCCTCCCTGAACGCTTTGGCGGCGAGGAGTGGTCGCCACTGCAGGTCGCGCTCGCCCACGAAGAACTTGGCGCCGTCTGCGGCAACACGCGCGGCTTCTGTGCCGTCCAGACCGGCCTGGTCGCACAGTGCCTGGCGCGCTTTGGCTCGGCCGCGCAGCAGGAGCGCTGGCTGCCGGGACTGATCGCCGGCACGGCGATCGGTTGCTTTGGCCTGACCGAGCCCGACGCCGGCTCCGACGTCACGTCGCTGACCACGCACGCCCGCGCGCAGGGCTCCGGTTACGCGTTGCACGGTCAGAAGGTGTGGATCACCAACGGCGGCGTCGCCGACGTCGCGATCGTGTTCGCGACGATCGATCCGCAGCGCGGCAAGGACGGGATCACGGCGTTCCTGCTGCCGATGCCCTGTGCGCACCTGACCCGCGCACCGATGCCCGGGGTCGAACTCGGCCACCGCGGCAGCGATCACGCGACGATGACGTTCGCCGGTTGTGAAGTGCCTGCCGACGCGATCGTCGGTGGCATCGGTCAGGGCTTCGCGGTCGCGATGGGCGGCCTCGCCGCCGGCCGGATGTCGGTCGCCGCCGGGGCCGTCGGCGTGCACCGCGCCGCGCTGGCCGCGAGCGTTGCGTTCACGGCAGGCCGGCAGCAGTTCGGCAAGCCGCTGGCCCACTTCCAGATGATCCAGGAACGGCTGGCCGACATGTTGACGTCATTGCATGCCAGTCGCGCGGTGGTCTGGCGGCTCGCCCGTCGGCGCGCCGCGGGGATCGAGGTGCCGGCCGACGTCGCGATGGCGAAGTTGCTGGCGACGGAAGCGGCGGCGAGGGCCACCGACGAGGCGGTGCAGCTGCACGGCAGTCGGGGTTACTCGTCGGCGTTCCCGGTCGAGCGGCTGCTGCGCGACATCCAGGCGCTGCGGATCTATGAGGGCACGTCGCTGATCCAGAAGTCGATCCTGGCGCGGGCGCTGACCTCCGCGAAGTGATCGGCGACTGGCGGGCTGTTGTCCCGACCGCCGCCCGGCGACTACGTTGCCACGCCGTGCCGGATCCCCACCGAGTCCCCCGCCGCGGAGGCATGCAACCGTGACCTGGTCGCCGTACTGGAACCCCAAGATCGAGACCTTGCCCAAGGACCAGCTGCGCGCGCTGCAATTGCACAAGCTGCAGCACCTCGTCCAACGCGCGTGGCACCAGTCGCCGTTCCATCGCCGGCTGTACGAGAAGGCCGCCGTGCACCCCGAGCAGATCCGTGCGCTCGACGACATCCGCCGGCTGCCGTTCATGACGCGCGAGGACTGGATGGACAACCAGGCGGCGAAGCCGCTGTTCGGCGATCTGATCACGCGCCCGCCGGCCGACGCGATCCGCTATCACCTGACCTCGGGAACGTCCGGCCGGCAACCGCTGCGCGTGCTCGATTCGCGCAAGGACTGGAGCTGGATCACCGACATGTGGTGCTACGGCTTCTGGGGTTTTGGCATCCGACCGACCGACACGGTGTTCTTCGCGTTCTCGTACGGCTCGTTCATCGGCTTCTGGGGCGCGCACTACTGCTGCGAGAAGATCGGCTGCCTGACGCTGGCATCGGGCAACATGACGACCGAACAGCGCGTCAAGCAGATCGTCGAGATGGGCGTCACCGTCGTCTGCGCGACGCCGACCTACGCGCTGCGGATGGGCCAGACCGCCGAGAAGATGGGCATCGACCTGAAGCGGGACGGCAAGGTCCGCGCGATCATCGTCAGCGGCGAACCGGCCGGTTCGATCCCGGCGGTCAAGAAGATGATCGAGGACATGTGGGGCGGCAAGTGCGGCGACACCGCCGGCATGACCGAGATCGGCACGATCATGATCTTCGAGTGCGAACGGCAGCCCGGCGGTCCGCACATCATCGAAGACCACTTCATCGAGGAAGTGCTCGATCCGGAGACCGGCCAGCCGGTGCCGTACGGCGAACGCGGCGAACGCGTGGTCACCTCGTTCGGCCGCGGCTTCATCCCGCTGCTGCGCTACCGCACCAAGGACCTGGTCTGCAAGGTGCCGCACACGCGCTGCTCCTGCGGCCGCAACGGTGACATCTACGAGGGCGGCATCCTCGGTCGCGTCGACGACATGAAGCTGATCCGCGGCACCAACGTCTATCCGCGCGCCGTCGAATCGGTGGTGCGCGAGCACCAGGAGGTCGAGGAGTTCCAGATCGTCATCACGCGCGTCGACGTGCAGGACGAGATCACCGTCAAGGTGGAACTGAAGCCCGGCCAGGACCATCGCTGGCCCGAGCTGTCGGCCAGGCTAGGCAAGGATCTCGCCGACGCGCACGAGGGTTTGCGCTTCAACGTCGAGCGCGCCGCGACCGGCGAACTGCCCCGCTTCGAACTGAAGGCCAAACGGCTGCAGGACCTGCGGCCCAAGCCCTGAACCGCATTGCCGAGGAGAACGACCATGGCCGAACCGAACGACCTGTTGCAGCGCCCGATGACCGAGGAAGAACGCGAACTGGTCGCGATCTACCAACGCCTGAAGGCGCTGGCCAGAAACCCGGCGCTGCCGCCCTGCGCGCTGATGAACGCCCGCCAGGCGATGGTGATGTTGTGGAATGCTTGCAACGACCTCGCCCTGGTGCACGAAGAGCCCGGCTGCGACTGACCTCGCGGGCTACGCTGGGTGGTGTGCCGATGTCCGGCACTCTCTTGCGAGGTCCCGCTCCCCATGCCCATCCCACGCTTGCTGCTCGCGGCCGCCGTTGCCGCATTCCCGACGTTGCTGTCTGCGCAAGTCGCCAGCGCCCCGTGCTTCGAACCGAACTACGGCACCCTGCTCGGCACCGGCGACGACGTCGTCTTCCCGACGGTCGCGCTCGGTTTCCCGTTCACGTATGGCGGCAACACCTGGACCGACATCGAAGTGTCCTCGAACGGCTTCGTCTGGCTCGGCGCCAACCTGAACTTCAACCCGCGCTGCTGCGCCGGCACCGGCGCGCAGTTCGTCGCCGACCCGGCGTCGATCGCAGTGCTGTGGACGGACATCGTCGCCGACTCGGCCGGCGGCGTGTACTTCAACGCGCTTCCCGGCCGCGCGGTGATCACCTGGAACAACGTCCGTGAATTCGGCAGCAACGTCTACTTCACGTTCCAGATGCAGCTGACGGCGCTGAACGAGGTCACGTACTGGTACGGCCCGGGCACGACGATCACCGCTGGCGGCCACAGCATGGTCGCCGGCATCACGCCCGGCGCCAACGCCGCCAATCCGGGCTCGATCGACCTGTCCGCCACCTTCCCGATCAACACCAACACCGACCCGACGCTGTACGAAGAATGGCCGGTCGGCACGTTCGATCTCGCGGCACGGTCGTGGGAGATCATCTCCAACGGCAGCACCGGCTGGATCGGCCTCGATCGCCCCGGCTGTCAGTTCGTCCAGGGCTCGTTCACCGCGTACGGCAACGGCTGCCCCGGCGCCGCCGGCAACCCGAACGCCGAGTTCTATGAACTCTTCCAGCCGGCCAGCTCGTTCGACCTGAGCGGCTACGAGATGATCCCGATCGGCTCGCAGGGCTATCTCGTGCAACCGACGACCGCGACGTGGTTCAGCGGCTTCAGCAACGCCACCAACCTCGCCGACGACCAGACCATTCCGGTCGCACTGCCGTTCACGTTCCCGACGCCGGCCGGTTCGGTGACCTCCGTCGGCCTGTGCTCGAATGGCTACCTCCACCTGACCAGCGACCTGTCGGCCGGCTACATCCCGAGCAGCGCCGACTTCACCTCCGGCTCGCCGCGGATCTTCGGCGCCATGAGCGATTGGTACCGCCCCGGCGCCGGCCAGATCTGGTCGGATCAGGTCAATGCCACGACCTGGGCGTTCACCTGGGATGGGGTCGCCGAATTCGCGAACTCGACGCCGGCGGGCACCTGGCAGATGCAGATCGAGGCCAGCGGCCGCGTCGTGTTGCTGTTCCAGAGCATGGCGTTCGGCGGCGGCCGCAACATGCTGACCGGCTTCTCGCGCGGCAACGGCGTGCCGGATCCGGGCAGCACCGACATCTCGACGGCGATGCCATTCGCGACCGGCACGGGGCTGCAACCGATGGTGCTGAGCCAGGCCTCGGGCAATCCGGTCGTCGGCACGACCTACAACCTGCGGATCAGCCGGCAACCGACCACGGCGGTCGGCGCGTTCATGATGCTCGGTTTCGGGCAGACGTCGATTCCACTCGACGGCATCGGCATGACGGGCTGCGTGCAGCACATGACCCTCGACTCGGCCTGGTTCCTGCCGGTCGTGCGACCGGAGACGATCGTCGGCCTGAACCTGCCCAACCAGGCGATCTTCATCGGCTACACGCTGTTCGCGCAGGCCGCCGAACTGGCGCCGGGTGTCAACCCGTTGGGCGTCGCGGCGACGAACGGCGGTCAGTTCACGATCGGCACTTTCTGACCGCGCGGTGGTGCCGCGTCCTCGACCGGCCGGCCTCAACGAGAATAGGCCCCCCGCGGTCCATGCTTACCGCGGGGGGCGACTGCACATCCCAGGAAACGCTGCACTTGCGTGCAGCACCGCGCTTCTCGCCGGGGGCATCCCGTTCATGCACACCGGCGTTCGTCGCGGCAACAGAACCTAGTTCGGGCTGTCGCGAAGTTGCAATCCGCGCCACGGCTCGCGCGAAATTGCTGCATTCGTCCTTGAACTGTTGCCTGGCGAGATTGCCTGGGTAGTACCGCCCCCGTTGCGGAATCGCCGGTTTCCGGCATCCAAACGGCCCGCCGCGGCGTGGTTATCGTGACGAACGCCACGGATGACCCGCCCACTCGACCTCGACCGCGAACTGGACCAGCATGGTCAGGCCCTGCGCAGCCTGGCCGCTGACCTGGTCGGCGATCGCCACCTGGCCGAGGATCTGCTGCAAGAAGCTGCCTGCCGGACGGTTGCAACACCGCCACCACGTGGAGGATCGCTGTTCGGCTGGTTGCACACGATCGTCCGCAACCTCGCCGGCGAAGAACGCCGCCGCCAGAAGCGACGTCGCAACCGCGAACTCGCCGCCGCCAGGCCAGAGCCACTGCCGTCGGTCGCCGAACTGCTGGTGCGGCGCGAAGCACTGCGGGCCGTGACCGACGCGGTGCTCGAACTCGAGGAACCGTTCCAGAGCACGGTGTTCCTGCGCTACTTCGAGAACCTCTCGCCGACCGCGATTGCGACGCGGGCCGGCATCCCGCTCGCGACCGTCAAGAGCCGCCTGCAGCGCGGGCTTTCGCAACTGCGCGAACGCCTCGACCGCCGCGCGGGCGGCGATCGCACTCGCTGGATGGGCGCGCTGGCCGGGGTGTTCGGCGTGCCTGCACTCACCACTGCCTGGCTCACCACAGGAACGTTCGTCATGGGACAAGCCGTCAAGTTCGCCGTCGGCACCGCCGCCGTCGGCGCCGTCGCCGCCCTGGTGTGGACGATGTCGCGCGATGCAGACCTCGCCGCCGCACCCACCGAGTCGAACCCCGGCGACGCACCGTCCGCCGCACCAGCGGCCACGACTCCCGCACCGACGACGCCGGACGACCAGCGCATCGCGGTGCCGACCGAAGACGTGATCGAGCCAGGCCTCGAGCACCCGTTCGCCTACGAACTGGTCGTCCGCGTCGTCGATCGCGACGGCCTGCCAGTGGTCAACGCCGATGTGAACCTGGCACCGATCGACTGCGCGTTGAACCAGTTCGGCGAACACACCGGGCCCGACGGCACGATGATCGCGAGCTGGCGCGGCAAGACGGCGGCGATGACCGTCGCGTTCGAGGTGCATGGCGCCACCCGGATGCTGCCGGTCAAAGCCGGACGCAACGAGATCGCCGTGGGCGGGCGCCGCAACAGCGGCGGCGGCGCGCGCCTGTTCCTCGGCACGAACCTCCGCGGCACGTTCCGCGTGCAGGGTTACGACTCGGAGGTGATCTGGGCCAATCTCGCCGATGGCGGTGCTCACCTGCAGGCGCGGGCTGGCCTGCATCCCCACGCCTGCTTTGGCGATCATCTGGCTGGCGGACTGGCAACTGCGGCTCGCGCAGCGGAATTCGTGCAGCTGAGCGATGTCGGGCTCACCTTGAGCGTCGACTCCTTCGCGTTCGGCGAAGCCGTGGTACATCGAGCGGAAACCGCCATTGGCAGCGAGGCCAACGCCGAGGCCCCGACCACCGGCACGATCACCGGCATCGTGCGCGGTCCCGACGGCAAGCCGCGGCCGAACGTGTCGATCTCGTGGGGCCATGAAATCGATCGGCCGGTCGCTCGCGCCACCACCGACGACAAGGGCGAGTTCCGGTTCGACTCGGTTCCAGAAGGGCACGTCGAACTTCGCGCCGGCGGCGGCAACGGCGGGCTCGCCCGCATGCGCCAGTTCGTCGGCCGCGGTGGCATCACCAACTGGGATGCCCAGCTCGACCGCGCGTCGGTGCTGCAGGGCAGTGCCAAGGACAAGGCCGGCCAGCCGCTTGCCGGTTGGCATGTCGAGTGGTTCCGCGGCAACGCCTGGGACAAGTGCACGATCGGCAGCGATGGTCGCTGGGAACTGCCCAACCAACCGGGCGGCGTCGGCACTCTGCTGCTGATCCGCGAAGGCGGCGACAGCAAGCTGCCGGTCGCGGTGATCGGCGATGCATTGCCCGACAGCGGCGACCTCGCGTTCACGTTCGATGGCGCCACCTGTCAGGGTCAGTTGCAGGTCGAACCGCTGCTGCCCGAAGAACTCTCCGGTGCCAGCACGACGATCCGCGTCTGGCAGGAAGACACCAACCGGGCCGCCGACATGGATCGCGTCGGCGAGACGCCGGTGCGGCAACTTGCCGGCCTGCCGGCGGGCTGGTACCGCGTGCAGGTGCACGCCGCGCAGTGCGGCATGGTCGATGCCGGCCGCCACTGGGTCGACGGCAAGTCACTGGTCGATCTCGGCCGCATCCAGCTGCCGCGCCCCGGGGTGCTGCGGATCGAACGCGATGCTGCCCGCTTGCCGGCGGCCGACCAGCAGGTGCTGGAGATCTGGCAGCGGCGCGCCGATGCCGACATCCGCGCCGAGACGCTGGACGCCAGGACCGAGGCGACGCGGCTGCCCGCGGGCGACTATGTCGCATTGTGGCGCAACGACACCGGCAAGCGCTGCCACGCGCTGTTCTCGGTGCGGGCTGGCCAGGAGACGATGATCCGTCTGTGATCGCACCGGCGCGGCGCGCCTGCCTTCGCCGCACCCTCAGTGATCGTGCACCAGCTCGCAGGCCTCGTAGACCGGCCCTTCGGTGCAGGTCTTGCTGTAGGGCCAGCCGTGGAAGCGCGGCCCCTGCACCTTGACGGTGCAACCGTTGCAGACGCCGTAGCCGCACGCCATGTAGGTCTCGAGGCTCAGGAAGCAGCGCAGACCGTGCTGTTCGCAGACCTTGGCCACCGCGACCATCATCGGATCGGGCCCGCAGCAGAACACCGACTCACCGGCCCGGACGGTCCCCTTGCCGAGCAGATCGAGCAGCAGCGCGGTGACCATGCCGCGGAACCCGTGACTGCCGTCGTCGGTCGACGCGTGCACCTCGGCGATGCCGGCGAAGTCGTCGATGCCGGCCAACGCTGCGCGCGAGCGCCCGCCGAACAGCAACCGGGTGCGTTGTCGCTGCCGGTGGCGTTGGCGCGCCAGCAGCAGGAACGGCGCCAGACCGACACCGCCGGCGACACAGATCGGATCGCGTTCTTCCGGCGGGAACGGGCGGCCCAAAGGCCCCGTCAGCCAGATCTTCTCGCCTGGTTGCGTATCGGCCAGCGCCCGAGTGCCGGGCCCGATCGCCTTGATCAGGAAACTGCCCCACGATCCATCATCGGCGCGGTCGTACAGCGAGAACGGTCGCGGCAGCAGCACCGGCCAACGTTCGCCGGTGCGGAGCATGAAGAACTGCCCGGGCAGAGTGGCCGGAATCGGCCCGTCGACTTCGACGGCGAGGGAGCCGCCGCCGAGATCGCGGAGGCGGCGCAGCGGGTGCAGGCTGGTCTGCATGGCGGTTCCTGGTTACCCGACGAGACGGGCAGTGCAAGCGCTTTCGACGCGGAGGCGAGAACTCCCAAGACCAGCGACGACGCCAAGGTGCAGCCGCGGTCGTCCGCGGCCCCCTGCCGTACCAAGAGCCATGAGTCTCCTCCTTACGTCCACTCGCACCTTCCTCACCTGCGTCCTCGCCACACTGTCCGGTCTCACCGCGCAGTCCTGGATTCCCAATGCCTACGGCACCGGCGCCAACGGCCAGGTCAACATGATCGCCGGCATCAACACCGGCAACATGGTCGCGGCCGGTGTGTTCACCAGCATCAGTGGCGTCGCCGCCACCAACATCGCCCAATGGAACGGCGCCAGCTGGGTGCCGATGGGTGCCGGCCTGGCGGGCGGCATCAATCAGGTGATCGCGCTCGCGAACGGCAACTACCTGGCCGTCGTCGGCACCAACGTCTTCCTCTGGAACGGCGCCGCCTGGGTCGCGAACGGCACGTTGCCGTCCGGACCGCAAGCGCTGATCGAATTGCCGGGCGGCGCTCTGGTCGCCGGCGGCATCTTCTCGTTCCCGACGACCCCGTCGGCCGTGATGACGTGGAACGGCACGGCGTGGGTGCCGCTCGGCGCGCCGGTCAGCGGCACGGTGCTCGACTTCGCGATCCTGCCCAACGGCAACCTGCTGGCCTCGGGCCTGTTCGTCGTCGGCGGCGCGCAGGTGCGGCTGGCGACCTTCACCCCGGCCACCGGCGTGTGGGCGCCGTTCGCGCAGGCCGGCAATCCCGGTGGTTTCGTCGAGGCCATCCAAGCGCTGCCGAACGGCGATGTGGTGACGTCGCACCGATTGACCTCGCCGCAGCGGTGGGAGATCCACCAGACCAATGGCACCACCTGGACCCGACTCGCTGGCGGCATCAACGGCCAGGTCAGCGACATGGCGTTGCTCCCGAACGGCGCCGTCGTGGTCAGCGGTGCCTTCACGCGCATCGCCACCTTGACCAACACGTCGGTCGCCCGCCTGAACGGGACGACCTGGACCTCGCTGGCCAACATGAACGCCGAAGTCCGGACGCTGGCCTACCTGCCGGGTGGCCAGCTCGCCGCCGGTGGCCTGTTCACCACGGTCAACGGCACTTCGCAACTCCGCATCGGCGCGTTCGGGCCGTCGATTCCTGGCGCCGCGACCATCTATGGCTTTGGCTGCAGCACCGCGACCGGCACCAGCACGCGCCTGGCTCCCACCAGCAACCCGCTGATCGGCGACACCTACACCGCGCTCGCCACCGGCATGTCCGCCGGCTTCGCGATCCAGATCCGTGGCCTGACCCAGATCCCGGCCGGCATCCCGCTCGCGTCGGTGATCGCCGGCGGTCTGCCTGGCTGCAACCTGTATGCCTCCACCGATCTGCTCGACGCGATCGCGCCGGTCGCGGCGGGCAGCCTCGTCGTGGGCTTCGC
The DNA here is from genome assembly GCA_016713175.1 of Planctomycetota bacterium. GTDB lineage: Bacteria > Planctomycetota > UBA1135 > UBA1135 > UBA2386 > JADJPQ01. The sequence continues at coordinate 39,540 of JADJPQ010000001.1, read as the reverse complement.
CGTGCCGAACGACCCGCTGCTGATCGGCGCGACGCTGTTCCACCAGGTCGCGTCGTTCGACGCCTTCGGCAACGTCTCGTCCAGCAACGGCATCAGCGTCACGTTCGGCAACTTCTGACGCCGGCAACTCGCCTCGTCGCGCGGCTCAGCCGCCGACGAGGAGCTCGTGCACCGGCAGGAACGACCGGTCCAGTCGTTCGACGAAGTCGCGCAGCAGCACGGTCGCATCCGGGGCCACCTTCTTGCGCACCGCCTTGCCCGCCCACTGCACTTCGACCGTGCCGTCAGCGCCGACCATCGCCGCCGTCAGCAGCAACCGGAACTTCCGGATGCCGGTGCCCTTGGCAACGAACCGCCCCGGCGCGGTCATCGTCACCTCGAGTCGCGCGGTCTTCTCGGTGATCTTTTCGTGCAGGAAGCGCCGCTGACCGGCGTCGTCGAGCTTGTTCCAGCGCGCCGGATCGACGGCGATCTTCGGTTCGACCACGCAGGCCGGATCGACGGTCAGGATCTCCACCCACAAAGCACGCATCTCGCCGCCGACGACGGCCCGCCGCACCACCCGTTCGGGCACCGGCCGCCGCCGTTTGCCGAAGAACGGCGCCCAGTCGACGGCCGTCAGATCGAAGTCATGACCGCGATCGGCGAACTCGACCAGTTGCGCATCGGCGGCCTTCAGCTTCGTCAGTTCGCCGAACGCGAGCTTCAAGTTGAAGATCAGCAGCGGGTCGTCCTGCATGCCCTGCAGGTCGCGGATCGGCAGCTGCACGACGTTCTCGAGAAAACGCAGGTTGTTGCCAGCACCATTCTGCAGGCGTGGCCCGCCGATGCACGGGATCGCGCCGGCCCAGAGGTCTGGATGCCGCAGCACCAGATCCCAGGTCTGATGGCCGCCGCGGGAGATGCCGCCGACGAAGATCGCGTTGTCGTCGACATGGACCTGCTGCCTGGCCCAACGCAGCGCCGCGAGCTGCACGTCGCGTTCCTTCTGCGCAAACGTGTAGCCCTGCAGCGACGAGTCGGTCAGGGCCAGCACGAACATGCCGAGCTGGTCGGCGAACGTCTGCCACCGCTGATGCTCCTGCGCGCCCGAGCCACCCGCGCCATGACACCACAACAACAGCGGTGCCGGTTTGCCCGGGTCGTACTTCGGCGGCGTGTACAGATACACGAACGTCGGACCGGCCTCGCCGGTCACGCCCAGGTCGATCTTCTGTTCCGACGGGCCCGCGTCGCGTGCGGCGTAACCATCCGCACTGCCGAGAACCGCAAGCCACTGGGCCGGCGTCAGGCCACCACGGGCCAACGCCGGCACCGCGGCCGCGCGCGCCTTGGCATCTGGCAGCGCGACGACGCGGCGCAGCTCGGCCGTCGCCTTGACCAGCGGATCCTGCGGTCCGGCCGCAAGCGCCAGAGCGACGCCGAACAGGCCAACGACGGTGCCCATGCCCCGGGTTGGTATCCCTTCCGCAATCTTGCCGCAAGCCGTCCACCCCCCGGTGCGAACCTTCTCACGGCGAAGTAGTCTCCGTGCCCCCCGTCCACCAACCAGGAGGCTCCATGTTCTTGCGTTTTGTCTTTGCGACCTTCGCGATCGCCACCACGTTGCAGGCACAGATCATCGACACGGTCGGCGGCACGACGACCGCCGCGACCCGGACCAACTCCAGCAAGGCCAGCCTGTATCGCGTCGACTCGACGGTGCTGCTGACCGAGTTCGAGTGGTGGCTGTCGATCCCCGCTGCCGAAACCCTGACGTTCTATGCGTACCGCCACCATTCGCGCAGCGGCGTGGCCACGCTGGAGTGGTCGCAGTCGGTGCCGGTCACCGGCACCGGTCTGGCCCAGTGGTACTCGACCGGCCCGATCGCGTTGCCGCTGGTCGCTGGCAATCACTACGCGCTGGGCGTGTCGTGGCCGGGTTCGCTGACCTACCACTATCAGACGGCAACCACCAACGCGCCGGTGTCGTTCGGTACGTGGCAGCGCGCGCACACGCTGACCAATCCGGTGCCGGCAACCCTGACGATTCCCGCTGGTGTCGATGTCGCCCAGTACCACCAGCGCCTGACGTCGCTGTCGCTGACGAGCGTCGTGCCAGTGGGAACGGGCTGCTCGTCGACGGCGCTGATCCCGCGCCTGGTCGCCAGCGGCCTGTTCTCGCTAGGGAGCAACGAAGGCCTCGATCTGGTCGATTGCGCCCCGAACACGCTGGCGCTGTACGGCCTCGCGGTCGGCCCGACGCTGCCGACGCCGATGCCGCTGTTCGGCTGCAACTTCTGGCTCAACCCGGCGGGCACCGAGACGTTCGCCCAGGTGACCTCGGCGACCGGTGTGGCGTTCCTCGGCCTGTCGGTGCCGCAGAACCCGGTGTTGTTCGGCCTGCCGTTGTCGACCCAGGCTGCCATCGTCGGCACCAGCATCGACTTCGCCAACGCCATCGACTTCGTCGTGCAGTAGCGGTGTGCTCGACCCCACCGCGCCACGGCAGCGGCGCGGTGGGGCAGGCTGGCGATCAGATCCAGACGCTGCCGCCGACACCGCTGACGGCAGCACCGCTGACCATGTGGATGCGCACCCCGGGATTGCCGTTCACCGTCGTCGCGGTGATCTGCAGGAGTCCCGGATAGAGCAGGTTGTACTTCGCCTGGATCGACGGCAGCAGCACCGAATCGCGCAGCTGCGTCTCGTTCATCGTGCCGCTGATCGGCTCAGCCGGCAGGAACGAGTCGAAGTGCTTGCCACCGGCATTCCAGTGCACGTCCGTCGTGGCGCTGCCCGAGTAGCTGGCGACAGGAACCTCCAGCACGACATCGCCGCTGTCGACCGCGAAGGTCAGTCGCGTCCGCGGATCCGGTGTCCCCTGCACGGAGTGATGGTTGGCACCACCAGCCTCTGGCAGGTCCGGCCCGATCCAGCCCCAGCCACCGCCGAGTCCAGCGATGGGCGGCAGTTCATTGCCATCGCCACGCATGATCGCGACCACACCCTGAACCGGCTGGCCAGCAGCATCGCGCGGCAGCGTCTGCACGACGCCCGTCACGGTGTCGCCGAAACCCGCCGGCACGATCGACGTCACCCGGATCAGACCACGGCCATGCGCCGGGTTGAACGCCATCACGCCCATGCACAGATCCTGTGGCCGCGTCGTGCCGAGGTTGTGCGCGGTGACGGTGACGACCGTGCCGATCGACAGTACTGCCGGCGCCACCGCCGAGATGCCGAGTTGTGGATTGTCGACGGTCGCCATGCCGCCGACCGACATGCTGATGGCGCCGTTCGGGTCGAGACCCAGCCACTGATCGAACACGGTCAGGCCAATCAGCGAGGGGATGACCGGCACGTCGAGCGCCAGTTCGACATCGCCACCGCCGCCGACGGGCAACGCAACAGTCGCATCGGGACGTGCCAGCAGGAAACAGCCAGGTCCGAAGGGCAGCGGAAAGGCGATCTGCTGGAAACCGAGGATCGCAATCGCCAGCGACCCCGGCGCATGGCCGGCCGACCGCAGGCGGTAGCGCATGCCGAGGAACGGCAACGTTGCGGCCTCGTTGGTGATGGCAGCACCGCAGCCGACGCCATAGGTGGAGAACTGCGCAGACGCGGACGGCGCGCCGATCACGGCGGCGAGCAGAGAAAGGCCCGCCTTGGCGGACCACGTCGAACGGAACGGAACCATGTCATGCCTCTTGGTTGAAGTGGCGGGGGTGGGGAACCCGCCGCCACCAAGGCATGGCCGCGAAGCCCGCAAGATCGGACAGAGCAAGCCCGATTTCCGTTCGCCACGGCCCACCGAAAGCGCGCAGTGCCCGATCGTGCGCGACCGAACGGACCGTAGAATCCTCGCCCCTCCAACCCCGCCCGCATGTCCCTACGCCGCGAAGGCCCCGTCACCGACCGCCTGCTCAATCTGCTGCGCGGCCACCCCGGCCCCGACCCGGCCGCCACCGGCGGCCATGACGAGCCGATCGCAGAGCACTCGCCGATGACGCGCCGTCAGGCCGTGGCGATCTTCGAATCGGCGATCCAATCGCGCCTGCAGGACCTGCTGTCGCGCGAGATGAAGGACAAGGGTCTCAGCTACTACACGATCGGCAGCAGCGGCCACGAAGCGAACGCGATCCTCGGCGCCCTGCTGCGCACCACCGATACCGCATTCCTGCACTACCGCAGCGGCGCGTTCATGGCGGCAAGGTTGCGCAAGGGTCGCGGCGAGACGCCGTTCTTCGACGCCATGCTGTCGTTCTGCGCCAGCGCCGAAGATCCGGTCAGCGGCGGTCGCCACAAGGTGCTCGGCAGTCACACGACGTTCGTGCCGCCACAGACCAGCACGATCGCCAGCCACCTGCCCAAGGCGGTCGGCTACGCGATGGCATTGTCGCGGATGGAACGGCTCGGTCTGTCGGCGCCCGTGCCGCACGACAGCGTCGTCTACTGCAGCTTCGGCGATGCGTCGATGAATCACGCCACCGCGCAGGCCGGCTTCCACGCCGCCGGCGCGGCGATGCTGCACCATCAGCCGTGCCCGATCCTGTTCGTCTGCGAGGACAACGGCATCGGCATCTCGGTGAAGACGCCCGATGGGTTCGTCGCCAGAATGATGCGCGAACGTTGCGGCATCGAGTACTTCGCCTGCGACAGCCAGGACTATCCCGGCGTGTGGGCAACGGCTCTGGCGGCGATCGACTTCGCGCGCAGCAGGCGCAGGCCGGTGTTCTTCCACCTGACGACCGTGCGGCTGATGGGGCATGCCGGCAGTGACGTCGAGGCCAACTACAAGTCGCTCGACGAGATCGAAGCCAACGAGGCGCGTGACCCGCTGCTCGGCTTCGTCGATCTGCTGCTCCGCACCGGCGCCCTGACCCGTGACCAGATCCTGGCGATCTACCAGGACACCGACGAACGGCTGCGCCGCGCCGCCGCCGAGGCCTCGAACCGGCCGAAACTGACCACCGTCGCCGCGATCACGACCCCGCTGCAACTGCCCAGGACCGGCGACCTGCGGCCGATCGTCGCCACGCGCGAACAGCGACTGCGCGCGTTCGATGGCAAGCTGCCCGAAGACGACTCGCGGCCGCGGCATCTGGCGTTCCGGATCCCGCAGGCGCTGACCGATCTGTTCCTTGCGCTGCCGAATGCGTTCCTGTTCGGCGAAGACGTCGCCCGGAAAGGCGGCGTCTATCACGCCACCACCGGTCTGCAGGCGACGTTCGGTCCGGGGCGCGTGTTCAATACGATCCTCGACGAGACGACGATTCTCGGCTTGGCGCAGGGCATGGCGCAGGCCGGCTGCCTGCCGTTCCCGGAGATCCAGTATCTCGCCTACATCCACAACGCGTTGGATCAGATCCGCGGCGAGGCGGCGTCGCTGCAGTTCTTCAGCAATGGTCGCTGTGCCAATCCGATGGTCGTGCGCGTCGCCGGCCTGGCCTACCAGAAGGGTTTCGGCGGTCACTTCCACAACGACAACTCGATCGGCGCGCTGCTCGACATCCCGGGCCTGGTGATCGGCGTGCCGACCCGCGCCGACGAAGCGGTGACGATGCTGCGGACGATGACCGCGTGTGCGGCGCAGCACGGCAAGGTCTGCTTGTTCCTCGAGCCGATCGCGCTCTACATGCAGAAGGACCTGCACGCCGCCAACGACGGGCTGTGGCAATCGACCTATCCGCCACCGGAAGAACTGCTGCCACTCGGCGAAGGCCGCATCTACGACGCCGGTGACGACGACGAACTGCTGATCGTCACCTATGGCAATGGCCTGTGGCTGTCGCTGCGCGCCCAGAAGCGGCTGCGCGAACAGGGCATCCGGGCACGCGTGTTCGACCTGCGGTGGCTCGCGCCGTTGCCGTACGCGCAGGTTCGCGCCCATGCCCACGCCACCGGCCGCGTGCTGGTCGTCGACGAGTGCCGCCACACCCATGGTGGCCCGAGCCCGCTGCTGCTCGCCGATCTGTGCCAGGATCCGACGCTCGAGCACTGCCGATTCAAGCGCATCGCCGCAACCGACAGTTACGTGCCGCTCGCCGCCGCCGCCAATCTGGTGCTGGTGCAGCAAGACGACATCGAACGCGCCGCGCTGGCGTTGTGCGAGGAGCAGGTCCGGTGAGCCAGAAGACGGCAGTGCTGCTGTGCCCGGGCCGGGGCTCCTACGGCAAGGACGAACTCGGCACGATCGGCCGGCTGTTGGCGCCCGGCCCGCTCGCCGAGGCGCTGGCCGCCAGTGACGACTGGCGCCGTTCGCAGGGCAAACCGCGGATCGGCGAGCTCGACGCTGCCGACAAGTTCCGACCCGGTGTGCACCTCGATGGCGAGAATGCCGCCGAACTGATCTGGTTCAGCACGGTGGCGCACGCGGCGCAATTGCGGTCGCGCTATCGGATCCTGGCCGTCGCTGGCAACTCGCTCGGCTGGTACACCGCGCTGACGGTTGCCGGCGCTCTCGATCCGGTGTCGGGCTGGCGGCTGGTGGCGACGATGGCGGCGCTGCAGAAGCAGGTGGCCGGTGGCCAGATCCTGACCACGACGGTCGGGGACGACTGGCGGACCGATCCGACGCTGGTCGCGGCCGTCACCCGCGCGCTTCAGGCCGTCGACGACCAGGGCCCGGAGTTCACCTGCGCGCACAGCATCCGGCTCGGCGGTCACGAAGTGCTGGCCGGCACCGAAGCGGCGATCGGCGAACTGCTGGCGACGCTGCCGAAGGTCAAGATCGGCGACCGCGAGTTCCCGTTCCGGCTGGCCGGCCATGGCCCGTTCCACACGCGCCTGTGCGAAGCGACCGCGGTGCAGGCGCGCGAACTGCTCGGCGAGCTGCCGATGCGCCCGCCGGACTGCCACCTGATCGACGGCTTCGGCAACGTGCATTCGCCGTGGTCGGCGGATCCGCGGCAACTGCTGGCCTACACGACCGGCGCGCAGGTGCTGGAGACCTACGACTTCTCGGCCTCGGTGCGCACGGCGATGCGCGAGTTCCAGCCGGATGTGCTGTTGTGTGCGGGGCCAGGGGCATCGCTGCGCGCGCCGGTCGGGCATTGTGTGCTGCGCGAGGGCTGGCGCGGCCTCGCCGACAAGGCGGCGTTGTTCGCATCCGGCGTCATCGCCACCGACTGACCAGCTCGTCGCGGCGTCGAAAAAGCAGCGGGAAGAACCGCTGCGGGCCCGCGTCTCAGCGAACTTCACGCACCGCCATGCCGTTCCCCGGCCGTCACCTCACCGCGCTGTTCGGTTCGGCCATGCTGGCCCAGAGCGGGCTGCCGGTTCCACCGATCGATCCGCTGCTGCGCGCCGCCACGATTGCCGTCGAGGCGCCGGTCGCCGATGGCACACCGGTTGTCGTCGTCGATGAACACGGCGATGCGGTCAAGGACGCACTGGTCGCGGTCATCGACGTGCCGGCCGATGCGATCGGCCCAGCCGGAATGCGAACCATCACTGCCACCATGGCGCAGCATCTCGGGGACGAACTGCGACAGGCTGCGATCGCGATGACCTGGATGGGCACCTGCTTTCGCACCGGCCCCGATGGCAGTGTCCGGGTCCGCCTGCCGCACGATCGGCCGTTCGTGTCGGTCAAGGCCTTGCACGGCGATCGTCTCGGCGAAGCGCTGGTGGCCACCGACAGCCCCGCGATCCGGCTGGTCGCGCTGCGCGAACGGCTGGTCACCGTCACGGTGACCGATGCGGACGACCGGCCGCTGGCCGATGTCCCGGTCGGCCTGTTCGCCCACGATCAGACGACCGCCGTGCACGAGGCGTTCACCGATGCCCGCGGCACCGCGACGCTGCGGGAACCACGCTTCCTCCGCCGCACCGGCACGCCGGTCGAAGCTGGCCTGGCACTGCCGTTGGCCACCGCGGTCCGCAGCCGCGTGGCCTGGCGCAGCTACACGCCCACGATCGCCCCGCTGCGTGCCCCGGCGCTCGCCGAAGTGCTCGTCCGGGATGCGAAAGCGTATCTGAGCGACCCGCAACGCGAGCGGTTGTGGCGCGGCCGCCGATCCGGCGCCGACACGCGATTCCTGGTCGGTGTCGGCATCGGCGTGCTGGCCATCGGCGTCGATGCCAGCGGTCGCGAACGGTTGGCAACGGTGCGCAAGACCACTCGGGCCGGCGAACTCGTCATCGTCGACCTGCCAGAGCCGAGCTCCGAGCGCTGACCGTCAGCGCGACGTCGGTTGCCACCACACCGTCCGCGCGATCACTTCGCCGACGGTCGCCAGGAACGGATCGGCCACCGTGTCGTACGCGTACTGATCGTCGTTGAGCACGCCGTCGGGATTGGTGTAGAGCACGATGGCCAGGAAGAACCCGCGACCGGTGCGCAGGTCCTCGACATAGGCGTTCTCGATCGAGAACCCGTAGGCCCGCCCGATCTTGTCGTGGACGCGCAGATGTTGCGCCGGCACCACCCGCCGCAGACCGGGCAGCACGAACTTGCAGTGCTCGTCGCCGACCCTCGCCGGGTCATAGCGCGGATTGGCGGATTCGCGCGGCAATTCGCCCAGGGCGCGCACGGCGAACGCGCGAGCGGCGACCGACAGTTCCGGAAACCCACGTTTGCCGGTGTCGATCTCCGGCCGGACGACTTCGACCAGCAGATCCTGCAGGTCCCGCAGCGAGATGGCGTTCTTCTGCGCAAACGACATCGGTCCGGCGACCTTCTCGCTGCCGCGCATCCAGGCCTGCCCGACGTCGAGTTCGGTGAACGCATCGTTGTGCAGTTCCAGCGTCTCCTCGCGGGCCGCGACCGGCAGCGCCGTCTCGTCGACCACGAACGTCACCGGCCGGGTCTGTCGATTCTCTGCCGGCGTGCGCGCTTCCGACAGGCGGTGCCACAATCGGCAGGACGTGAACCCGGCCCGCCACATCGTCTCGTTGAGCCGCGTCGGCCCGACCAGTTCGAGCGTGTGGTTGTAGGCCGCGTTGTCGCTGACCAGGAACAGCTTGCGCAGGTCGTGCCCGAGCGTCAGCAACCCGCCATCCAGGTTGGTCGCATCGGCGACGACCTCGCTGTCCCCGGGAAACCGCGCACCGACGCGCATCGGGGTCGTCAACCCGATCGCGGTGCCGCGCTCGGCATTCAGCCGCTGCACTTCCAGCAAGGCCGCAATCGCTCCACACAGCTTGATCGAACTCGCCGGATAGAAGTACTGCTGCGGGTCGCCGAACGCGCTGCGCCGCAACACCGTCCGACCATCGGCCAGCGTCACCGGTTCGCCCAGCAGGATCTGCACGCGATGGGCCCTGGCCTGCTGCAGCACCGGCGCCAGGGACGGTTCACCGGCCAGGATCGCCGCCAGATCACGCCCCGCCGGCTCCTGGGCGGCTGGCGTCGCCACCGCGGTCGGCGGTTCTTGCGGCAGAGGCAACCAGGACACCAGCACGGCCAACAGCATGGCCGCAGTGTCGGCAGTCGCAGGCTTCGCCGCCATCTCGATCCACCACCGCGATTCCAGGGATTTGGCGAACTCGACGGCCAGGTCTTGCCACCAACGGGGGCGATGCCGAACGCTGCTGCCGGAACCGACAAGATGGCCGACGCACTGGATCAAGCGGCGCTGCTCGAAGAACTGCGCCCGAGGCTGCACCGGCTTGCCGTGCATCTGGTCGGGCGCCAACACGCCGACGACGGCCTGCAAGAGGCCCTGACCGCGATCCACCGGGCGCTGCCGGGTTTCCGCGGCGAGTCCGCACCGGCGACGTTCTGCCATCGCATCGCCGTGCGGACCCTGGTGCGCTGGCGCCAGCGACTCGCCGCGACGACCAGCGGCGCGCGAGCGGAGACCGACCCCGACGAACTCGCCGACCAACGCGACGGCCCCCTGGCGACGCTTACCCGGGAAGAACAGCGCCGCCGCGTGCAGGCCGAGCTGGCAAGGCTGCCGGCGCCATATCGCGACGCGTTGGTGCTGCGCTCGCTCGACGGCATGTCGTACCAGGAGATCGCCGACACGCTCGACGTGCCACTCGGCACCATCAAGTCCCGCATTGCCGCCGGATCGGCGCTGCTCGCCGAACGACTGCGGCCATTGGAGGAAGCATGAACACCCATCCCGACGACGAACTGCTGCAGAGCCTGATCGACGGCGAACTCGACGATGTCGCCGCGACGGCAACCCGGGTGCGGCTGCAGCAGGAGCCAGCCTTCGCGCGCCGCCACCAGGAACTCGCCGCGGTCCGCGCGGCCATCGACGATGCCCTGGCGAATTCCCCAGTCGTGGCGCGGCCGGCACCCAGGCACGCCCGGTCGTTCCCGAACACCTGGCTGGCGGCGGCGGTCGCGCTGTTCGCGATCGGCATCGTCGTCGCGATCGGCTGGCAGCAACCGGATCCGAAGGCTGCGGGCTGGCAGGACAACGAACTCTTCGGCGTCCGCATCGTGCCGCATCGCGGTGGCAGCTGGTCGATGTTCTCGCCGGCCACCTTCGGGCTCGATCTGCGCGCGCACGGTCCACATGGCCTGGTGCTGCGGGCGTGGCCCGCTGGACGATCGCTGGCCGATGTCGCGGCCACCTTCGCGGCCACTTCGCCAACCGGAGCCGCGCTGCCGTTCGCCGTCGAGGCGACCGTACGAGACCCCACGGGCCAACGCTGGTCCGCACAACTCGACTTCGGCGCCGAAGTCACTCCAGGGCGCCCGCTCGACGTGGCACTCGACGAACTGCGGCTGCAACGACCGGGGCTGCCGCCCTACTTCGCCGTGCGACCCGACGGCGCTGGCTGGAAGCCGGACGCGCTCTGGTTCGTGCAGCGATTCGGTGCGGGCGAACCGACCGCCACGCAGCGCCTGCTGCTCGACGAACGCGGCGAATGGCAGATCGAACTGCGCCTGGTGTCGCTGCTGCCGCCCGCGGGTGCGCGCTGGTTGACGTTCGCGCACCCGTTGGTCGTCAGCACCATCGTCCGCTGCGACGGCGCCACCACGGCGTGGAGCCAACCGGTCGACTTCATGCAGGCTCGCATGCTGCTGCAGAACGCAACGCTGCGCGCCGCCGACGGCAATCCGCTGCTGGCACTGCAACTGCGCCACGATTCGCCGCGCGCCCGCCACTACAACGTGATCGGCATCACGCGTGCCGACGTGCCGCAGCCGCTGCATTGCCAACTGCTGGTCGACGGCAAACCCTGCTCACAACCGCCCGATCTGCCGGTGACCATTCCCGCCGAAATGGGCTTCCAGCCGCACGAACCGGGCACGACGCGAACTGTCGTCGCCTCGCTGCAGCACTACTGGCTCGATGGCAAGCCGCTGGCGTCCCTGCGTGGCCGCCACCGCCTTTCGTTCCGGTTCGCGTTCTCGCCCACAGTGTGGGATGGGCCGGCGGATCACTATTGGATGGGCGAAGTCACCACACCTGAGGTCGAAGTCGACTTCCGCGACTGACGGAGGTGCCGGCGTCGCGTCACGATCGCCGACAAAAGCGACCGTTGTTTCGTCTGGTCCCAGGCGACCGGCGCGCCGCCGGCCTAGCATCTCCGCCCCGTGTCGCCCGCTCCGAATCGCCGTTCCCGCCAGCACTCATCGGGCCGTTCCCGTCCACGCGCCGGTCGCCCCTCGGCCGCACCCCGCAAGGCCAAGGCGCCGCCGCTGCCGTGGTGTCCGCACTTCGGTGTCTGCGGCGGCTGTTCGCTGCTCGACCAGCCGATCGGCCAGCAGCTGCAGGCCAAACTGATCGACGTCGAGACCAAGATCGGCGGCTTCCTGACCCACAGCAGTGTCGCTTGGGACCCGCCCGAGCGGACGCCCCTGCACTTCCGCACCAAGCTGCTCTATCCGGTCCGCAAGGACGACCGCGGCCAGGCCACCGTCGGCATCTTCGCGCGTCGGAGCCACGACGTGGTGCCGATCCGCGAGTGTCGCACGCAGGATCCCGGGCTGACCGAGTTCGGCCGGCGCGCCGAGACGGTGCTGCGCGAACTCGGTTTGCAACCGTTCGATGAACAGGACGGCAGCGGCCAGATCCGCGCGATCTGGGCCCGGCTCGCCGCCGGCACCGGCGAACTGCTGCTCGGCGTCGTCACCACGCCGGGCCTGTTTCCAGCCGGAGATGAACTCGCCGAGCGCCTGCTGGTCGCCGCCCGCGCCCTGCCGGCGCTGCCTGGTCCAGTCACCAAGGCGGTCGGCGTCGTCCGCAGCATCAGCGAGCGCGACGATCTGTTCCTGCTCGGCGATCGCCACGTGCCGCTGCGCGGCCGCGACTGGTGCGAGGATCGACGCGACGGTCTGACGTTCCAGATCAGTGCCGGCAGTTTCTATCAGGTGCATCGCGAGGCCAGCTCGCTGCTGTACCGGCAAGCCGTGCGGATGTGCGGCGATGTCCGCGGCCAGCAGGTCATCGACGGCTATGGCGGCGTCGGCGCGTTCGGTCTGCGGCTGCTGCGCGCCGGTGCCGCACGCCTGACGATCGTCGAAGACAACACCGGGGCCTGCCGTGACGCCGAACAGAACGCCAGGAAGAACGGCTTCGCCGACGTGACCACCGTCATGCGCGCGCCGTTTGCGACCGCCGAGTTGCCCGAACGGGCCGACCTGCTGGTCGTCGATCCACCCCGCAGCGGCCTGCAGGCCGCCGGCGTCGCGCGCGTGCTGGCGGCGAAGCCGCGGCATCTGCTGCATGTGGCGTGCGATGTCGATTCGCTGGCCGCAGACCTGGAGGGCCTGTGCCACGGCGGCTACCGGCTGGTGGCGGCACGGCTGTGCGATCTGTTCCCGCACACCGAGCACGTCGAGGTGATCGCGGCGCTCCAACGGACCGACTGACCACCGGCGACGTACCCGAAAGGTGAACCGCCACAGGTGTTCTTGCCGATCCAACACGCGGCCTCACGCTGACATCCGTATCCTGTTCACCCTTTTCAACGCCGCTCCTGCATGACCCGAACCCCGCACTCGTTGCCGGCCATCGCGCTGGCCCTGTCGTTCGCCACGGCCCAGCAGATTCCCCAGGGAACCGACGATCACCTGGCGATGGGCAAGATGTGGACCTTCGAGAACCCGCCGCTCGCCTACCTCGAGAAGGAATACGGCTTCAAGCCGGACCAGAAGTGGCTCGACACGCTGCGGCTGGGCGCGTTGCGGCTCGGCGAACGCGAGAACCCGTGGTGCTCGGCGTCGTTCGTGTCGCCGCAGGGCCTGATCATGACCAATCACCACTGCGTGCGGGACAAGATCGCCGAGATCCAGGGTGATCGCGACCTGATGACCAACGGCTTCGCCGCCAAGGCGCTCGAGGACGAGCTGCCGATTCCCGGCCTGACCGTGCACCAACTGATCGGCCAGGAAGACATCACGGCGCGGGTCGCCGAGGGCCTCACCGACGCGCCCGACGCGACGGCGGCGGCGAAGCTGCGCGAGGACAACGCCAGGAAGATCAAGGAAGCGGCCGATGCCGCCAATCCCGGCACGATGCACCAGGTCGTGACGCTGTATCAGGGCGCGGTCACGCAGCTCTATCGCTATCGCGTCTACGACGACCTCCGGCTGGTGATGGCGGTCAACCTGCAGGCCGCGCACTTCGGTGGCGATCCGGACAACTTCACCTATCCGCGCTGGAGCATCGACTTCTCGTTCGTCCGCGCCTGGGACGGCGACAAGCCGGCCGACACCGCGGCCAATTGGTTCCGCTGGCGGCACGAAGGCGCCAAGGACGGCGAACTGGTGTTCGTGCCGGGCAATCCCGGCAACACCAACCGGCTGTTCACCAAGGCGCAGCTCGAGTTCCAGCGCGACGTCGAGTACCCGATCATGCTGCAGCAGTGGGAAGACGAAATGGCGGCGGTGCGGCCGTTCGCCGAGATGGTCCCGCAGCTGAAGACCGCGCTGCTCGGCATCGAGAACAGCTACAAGTCGGTCCATGGCACCTTGACCGGCCTGCGCGACGGGAAGTTGATGGCGATCAAGCACGGCCACGAAGACCGTTTCCGCGCCGCGATCGCCGCCAACGCCGATCTGCAGGCCCGCTTCGGCGACATCTGGGACCAGATCGCCGAACTGACGCAGCGCCGGCGCGTGCTGCAGCCGAAGATCGCGTTCCATGCCGCCGGCTACTCGCCGCATCTCGAGATCGCGCTGGCCATCGTCAAGGCCGCGGATCCGAACCTCGACGACGGGCAGCGCGAGGCCGCCAGAGCCGCCGCCATGGGCGGCGACGTCGACATCAATCCCCTGGTGGCGAAGCTGATTCCGACGATGTTCGCGCGCGCGGCGCGCTGGCTGCCGGCGGACGATCCGTTCCTGCAGGCTCTGGGCGGCGACGCCAAGTCGATCACGCGCCGGCTCGGCCGCAGCCTCGGCGGTGACAAGGAAGAAGTGCGAGAACTGCTGGACGGCGGCGCCGAGGCGATCGCGAGCAGCAAGGACTACGCGCTGTCGGTCGCGCGCGTGCTGTGGCCGCTGCAACAGGCCCTCGAGAAGGAACAGAAGGAGATCGAGGCAGCACTGGCGGCGCAAGGCCGCCGGATCGGCCAGGCGCTGCACGCGGTGTTCGGCACCAAGACCAGTCCGGACGCGACGATGACGCTGCGATTCTCGGACGGCCGCGTCGCCGGCTACGGCTACAACGGCACGCAGGCGCCGTGGGCGACGAGTTTCTACGGGCTGTACGGCCGCTCGTTCGAGTTCGGCAACCAGTATCCGTTCAACCTCGCGGACCCGTGGACCGCCGCCAAGGACAAGATCGACATGGCGCGCAAGGTCTGCTTCGCCAGCACCAATGACATCGTCGGCGGCAACTCCGGCTCGTGCGTCGTCGACAAGGAGCTGCAGGTCGTCGGTTTGATCTTCGATGGCAACATCGAGTCGCTGGCGAACGACTTCTACTACACGCAGGAACGCGCGCGGGCGGTGTCGGTGCACACCGATGCGATCCTCGAGGCGCTGACCAAGGTGCACGATCTGCAGCGGATCGCCGACGAACTGCTGGGCAAGGGCAAGTAATGGTCGCGGTGGCAGCGGCTCACAGCCGGTGCCAGGGCAAGGCAACGACCCGATCGGTCAATTGCTGGGGTCGCTCGCAGCGACAGACGAGGAAGCCTCGCCGCGCCCGATCGCCGAACCGGTCGAGAAACAGCTCGACGTGCCGCGCGTCTTCCGGCCGCGGCCGTTCGGTCCACTTGACCTCGATCGAAGGTCCTCGCGCGGCGCCTCGTAGACGAAGTCGACTTCCACGCCGTCGACCGTTCGCCAGAAGCTGAGGTGGATCTTACGCCCTGCCTGACTGCCCGACGAGCCGGCCGACCTCCATCCGGGTCCCGCCGGCCACTCACGTCGCTCCGCCTCACCCGGCTGGCAGCGACGCGAGCTTCGCCTCGTCGACGGTGACGCCAAGCCCCGGGCCGATCGGCACCTCGATCCGCCCGCCGGCGACCCGGAGCGGCGCCGCCAGCACATCGGCGGTCAGGAACTGCGGACCGTTCAGCGCCGCCGGCTTCTGCAGGCCATGACTGCCGAACACCTGCAGCGTCGCGGCGAGCGACACATCCGGATCGGTCAGACCGCTGCCGAGCCACAGCAGCCCGTTCTGCTGGCAGAAGTCGATCTGCGCCTTGCACGACGCGAGCCCGCCGCACCGCGATGGTTTCATCGCGACGCCATCCAACATGCCCAGCGCGTGGAACTCCTGCAGATCCCGTACGGCAATCACGCCTTCGTCCATCAGGATCGGCAGCGCACCGAGCCGCTGCAGTTCGCGGTAGCCAGCGAGCCGGTTGGGCCGCAACGGCGCCTCCAGCACGTCGACGCCGGCATCGGCGAGGCGCCGCACCGCGACCCGCGCCTGTTCCAGTTCGTAGCCGCCATTCGCATCGGCCCACAGGAACGCCCGCGGCGCCAGCGCCCGCACCGCGCGCGCCAGGGCTTCGTCGAACACCGGGTCGGGACCGACCTTCAGGTTGAAGTGCTCGTAGCCGCGCTCCCGCCCTTGCTGCACCAGCGCGCCGACGTCGTCTAGCTTCGTCACGTTGACGGTCCAGCTCAGTTGTAGCGACGACACCGTCTGCTTGCCCCACAACGCGGCAACGGCCAGGCCCGCGGCGCTGGCCGATCAGGTCGTGCAGCGCGAGATCGAGGCCGGCACGGGTGATCGGCATGCCGGTCGAGAACCCCGGCGCGATCGCCGCATCGAGCGCCCGGTGCGCCCCGTCGAGGTCATCGACATCGCGACCGAGCAGGGCCGGCACGAAGTACTCGCGCAGCGCGACGACCGCAGTCTCGAGCGTCTCGTCGCTCCACTTCGCGATCGGCACCGACTGGCCCCAGCCGACCACGCCGTCCTGGTCGGTGATCTTGATCAGCACCGCCGGCCGGCCTGCACCGCGGGCAGCGGCGAAGAACTTGAAGTAGCCGGTCATCGGGTAGCGCACCGGGAACAGGTCGATGCGGTCGATACGCGCATTGCCGGACGCAGCGGCATGGGCACGCACCGACGTGCACGACGCAGCCAAGGGCACGGTCGCGGCCACGAGGAACTGCCGGCGGTTCATCGCGGCTTCCCGGCCACGTATTCGCGATAGCGCCCGGCGACGTCGCCGGTCGCCGCATCGCCGCGGTGCACGAACAGCCGAACCCGACCGCGCAGTTCCTCGCCCTGGCCGAGCGTGAACTTCACGCCGCTCTGCGCGTCTGGTCGACGCGGACCGATGCAGCCGTAGTCGCGCACGAGCCACTTGTGCCACTCACCGTCCTGCGGCACGAAGATCGCGACGCCTTCGGTCACGCCGTCGATCGTGGCGCTGCAATCGACCCAGTTCGCGTACTGCCCGTGGATCGCCTCGCTGCCACGCCGGCCCCGGTCGTCGACGACGACGGCGCCCCCCTGTTGCGAGAACCGAGGGTGCAGGCGCAGATACGGCCACGCGTAGTGGATCCAGTCGCTGTGGAACGTCACCGGCCCGTGGCTCGCGCGCAGCGTCCACTCCAGGTCGATCGACACCTGCCCGTCGTCGAGCCAGCGCACCCGCAGCCGCCGTTCGTCGTCCAGGAACGTCACGTCCCCGGCCACCCATTGCTGCGCGCCCACGAGAACGACGCTGCGTGCATCCTCGCTCGTGGCGGTCAGCGCACGGTCCGACCGGATCCGCGGCACCAGCGCCTTCGGTTGGCCGTGATAGAAATCGACGACTGGCCCGTCGCCGAGCTGCACCTTGTCGGCGATCCACATCGCGCGATGGTGCGGATAGGGCTCGGCCTGCTGCACCAGCATGTCCCTGCCGGAGGGAGTGCACAGCGGGAACCAATGCGGCATCGCCCATTCGGCACCGTACTGCCAGCCGATCAACGTCTGATCACCAGCGGCCACGAGGACCCGTTCCGACGCTGCCGAACCGTCGATGGTCAACTGCTGGCACGCCGGCAACAGCGCCATCACGAACGGCAGCAGCCGCTTCACAGGGTCCAAGGCTCCCGATGCTCGTAGTCGAGCATCTTGTTGGCCTCGTCGTCGCCGACAAAGCGTTCGGCGGCGGCATCCCAGGTCAGCTTCTTCTGCAGCCGCATCGCGATGTGCGTGATCACGCAGATCGTGTTGCTGCGATGCCCGATCTCGACCGGGCAGATCGGGTCGGCACCGCTGCGGGCGCACAACAGCCAGTTGCGGTAGTGATCGTCGCTGACCGGCAGCCGCACGGCGTCGGCCGCCAGCGGTTCCTGCAGCAGTTCCTTCGCCGACGCCTCGATCTTGCCACGCTGCACGAAGATCCAACCGTTCTCGCCCTCGAACCGCACGCCGGCCGGATCGCCGGTCTCCTGCAACAGCTCGACGCCGTCGGGCCAGCGCCCTTTGGCCGAGAACTTCGTGTGCACGTCGAACAGGCCGCGTTGCGGGAACTCGGCGGTCGCTTCGATCTCGGCGAGTCCACCATCGGCATCGCCGCCGTGGCCCCATTGCGCGATGTCGTTCATGTGCGAACCCCAGCCGGTGATCATCCCGAGGCAATAGCGGCGGATCTGCAGCCAGCCGGGCCGGCCGAAATCGGGCTTGCCGTCGGCGGCCGAACGCGGATGCACGCCAGCGGTCGCATACGGCACCGGCTGGACCGGACCAAGCCACGCGTCGTAGTCGAAACCCTCGGGCACCGGCCCCTGCTTGCTGTCGCCACTGCCGACGTCCGGCGGCAGATGGACACGCACACGCTGCAGGTTGCCGAGGCGGCCGTTGCGCGCCAGTTCGCACGCCTGCCGGAACTTCGCATCCGAACGCTGCTGCGAACCGACCTGCAGCACGACCTGATTGGCGCGCACGGCGGCGACCAGCGCCTTGCCTTCGGCGATCGAATAGGTCAGCGGCTTCTGCAGATAGATCGCCTTCTTGGCCTTCGCCGCGGCGACCGCGCACAACGCGTGTTGGTGGTCCGGGGTCGCGATCAGGACGGCATCGATGTCGTCCCGGGCGAGCAGTTCGCGGTAGTCGCGGTAGGTCTGCACTTCTGGAACGGCGCCCGGCAGCTTCTTGCTGTAGGTGTCGACGACGTACTGCCGGGCGGCGACCGCCCGCGACCGATCGAGATCGCAGACCGCGACGATCCGCGCGTTCACGGCCTCTTCGAGACCGCGGTTGAGCACGGCGCGCAGGTCGCCCGTGCCTTGCCGGCCAGTGCCGATGCAGCCGATGCGCAATGCGTTGCTCGGAGCGCCGCGACCGAACAGGTGCGATGGCAGGAACAACGGTACCGCGGCGGCGCTGGCCGTGGTCTGCAGGAAACGCCGACGGGACAAACGCGAAGCGGGTTCGGTCATGGGCACGAACTGGGTGGGAGCGGACAGTGTAAGGACCGGCGCCACCCATCGGGCACGGAACCCGGGCACGATGGCCGCTTTCGGATCGTCAGTCGCCCGCGGATCCGACGTAGTCCACCACCGCCGCCGCCAGACGGTCCGCATCCCACCGGCCAGGGTGCACGACGACGCGATAGCGCAACCTGAGCGCTTCGTTCGCCGCCAGCGAGCGCGGCGCCGGCGCCAGCACCGCCGCATTGCAGAATGTCATCGACGCATTCCGCACCGCATACCAAGGTCCCGGCGCCTCCGGATTGCCGGGATGGGCGAGCAGTGCCACGCCCACGTCGCGCTCACCCAGCTTGCCGCTGTAGTCGAACGCACTCGCCGTCGGCCGCGTCCGGTCGTGCTGGTTCCATTGCACCGGCCCGGTCGTCGCCGCCGCATCGCGCGCAGCCAGATTCACCAGCCGCAGCGCCAGACCGGCATAGCCGCCGTTCGCCTGCCCCTTCGGCTCACCCGGCATCGGGGTACGATCGAGCACGCAGGCCCGCTGCGCGGTGAACGTGCTGTCCTGGTCGATCGCGTAGCTGCCGTCCGCCGCCGGCGACGTCACGGTCAGCACCCGCCGTTCGCGCAACACCGGCGCGGCATCGGGTGGCGCGTAGTCGAGCTCGAGCACGATCCGGCAACTGCCGTCGTCGCTCGGTTCGCTCGCGGCCATGGTCCAGGTCGTCCGGCCGACCGGCCGACCGGTCTTGCCGTCGTTTTCCCAGTAGTTCACGCCATCGATGTACTTCCAGCTGAACCACAGCCCATGGTGCCAGAGGTGATCGGCAGGCCGATCGATCGTCAGTGCTCCGGTTCCCGGCAACGCCAGCGGATGGAAGCAGGGCTTCGGTCGTTCGTCGCTGTGATGGAACGTCCACAGCAGCTCGCCATCGCGCACCAGCGACAGCGAACCGGGCTCGCGACGCCATTGCAGATCGACGGCCGACGGCGGCGCCGCGCAGGCGGTCAGCAGGAACATGGCACCGGCGGCGCGAACGGCTGGCATGGACATGTGCGCAAGATACCCCGCGAGTCGTCGCCGCCGATGGTCGACGTCCGACCCGCTGCTAGAGTGCCGTCGTGCGCGCCCTGCCCCTGCCAGCGATCCTGCTGCTGCTCCTGCCGCCAGGCTGCAGTTCGGCGCCCGGACCCTCGGCGTCCCTGCCGCCGATCGAACACGCTCTCAGCAGCGCCGCCGAGGCGCTCCACTGGGAGTTCACCGACCCGGCAGCCTTCCGCTGGACGCTCGATGCTGGCCAGGGCTGCCTGGAGCTGTTCGCGCCGGCAAACCATCGGCCGCCGCACCGTTCGCCGCTCGGTCTGGCTTTGTTGCGCGGGCCAGAACTGGGCGATGCGACGATGCGGGTGCAGGCACGGCAGACCGGCCGTGAGTACCCACACCGCGATCTGGTGCTCGTCTTCGGCTATCGCGACGCCGCGCACTTCGCCTATGCCCACCTCGCCAGCGTCGCCGACGCCAATGCCCACCACGTGATGCTCGTCGATGGCGCTGACCGCCGACCGGTTACGATCCAGCGCACGGGCGGCGTGGTCTGGGGCGACGGCTGGCACGAACTCGAACTGCGGCGCATCGGCGACCTCGTCGACGTCCGTTTCGACGGCCAGTCGGTGCTCAGTGCAACCACGCCGGCATGGCGTGGTCGCGTCGGACTCGGATCGTTCGACGACACCGGTCGATTCCGAGAGCTGCGGATCGAGCCACGCTGAGAGTCCGCCACCAGCCGGGAATTCCTGCTGGTCTGACGCGCGCCGACGGCTCCGATAGCGCCCCGCATGCGCCACCAGATCGCGTTCGCACTGTTCGCCTCGTTCGCACTCGCGCAAGGACCCGGCTCGGATGCGCGTCGCCTGCAGGTGCTGTTCTTCGGCGCGCCGACCGGAAACGGGCCGCACCATGATCCGATCACGCGCTACCGGACGCTGAAGAAGGGCCTCGGCGTCGACGGCATCGACTTCACCTACAGCGAGAGCCCGACCGCTGCGTTGACGCCGGACAACCTGGCGCAATTCGACGCGGTGCTGATGTACGGCAACTGGGCGCAGAACGAACCGATGCCGCGGCCGCAACTGACGGCGCTGCTGAGTTACGTCGACCGCGGCGGCGGCTTCGTGCCGGTGCACTGCGCGTCGGCGTGCTTTGGCGGTTCACCGTTGTTCGTCAAGCTCGTCGGCGCGCGCTTTGCGACCCACGGCGGCGAAGAGTTCGCGTTGACCAATGCGCTGCCCGACCATCCGATCCTGCAGGGTCTGCCGGGCTTTCGCGCCTGGGACGAGACCTACGTGCACAAGGATCACGCCGACGATCGCACGATCCTGCAGACGCGCGACGGCGAACCGTGGAGCTGGACGCGAACCCAGGGCCAGGGCCGGGTGTTCTACACCGCCAGCGGCCACGATCATCGCGTCTGGGACCTGCCGCAGTTCCAGAGCCTGCTGCGCAACGCGATCTACTGGGCCGTCGGGCCGCAGAAGAAGCAACGACTCGACGACCTGCGCCTGCCGCGCCTCGAAACCGAAGCGGTGTCGCTGCCGGGCTATCGCCAACGCAAGGAGATCACGGTGGCGCAGAAGCCGCTGTCGGCCGCCGAGTCGATGAAGCTCGCGCAGGTGCCGATCGGCATGACGCTGTCGCTGTTCGCCAGCGAACCCGACATCGTCAACCCGATCCACTGCGCGTGGGATCACCGCGGGCGCGCGTTCGTCGTCGAGACGATCGACTACCCTGACAACCTGCAGGCGGGCAACCTCGGCCACGATCGGATCACGATCTGCGACGACACCGATGGCGACGGCCGCGCCGATCGCTTCACGCGCTTTGCCGAGCAGCTGTCGATTCCGACGTCGATCGCGTTCGCCAACGGCGGCGTGCTGTGCACCAACGGCAGCGAACTGCTGCATCTGGTCGACACCGATGGCGACGACCGTGCCGATGTCCGCAAGGTGCTGTTCTCCGGCTTCCACATGGGCGACACGCACGCCGGCGTGTCCAACCTGCGCACCGGCTTCGACGGCTGGGTGTGGGCGACGGTCGGCTATTCGGGCTTCGCCGGCGAGGTCGGCGACGAACACCACGACTTCGGTCAGGCGGTGTTCCGGTTCCGGGCCAACGGCCAGGAACTCGAGGTGCTGCAGAACACGACCAACAACACCTGGGGCCTCGGCTTCAGCGAAGCGTTCGACGTCGTCGGCTCGACCGCCAACGGCAATCCGAGCTGGTATCTGACGTTCCCGCGCAGGACCTATGAGCGCGCCGGCATGGACGCTGGCCGCACGCCAGCCGCCGACGACAACCCGATGTTCTTCCCGTCGTCGACCGACATCCGGCAAGTCGATCAGTTCGATCGCTACACCTCGGCCGCCGGCCATGCGTTCTACACGGCGCGGCGCCTCCCGGCCGACTATCACGATCGCATCGCCTTCGTCACCGAGCCGACCGGCAAGCTGGTCGGACAGTTCGCGATGGAACGTCACGGCGCCGGCTTCCGCGCCATGCAGCAACCCAACAACCTCTACAACTCGGCCGATGCATGGTCGGCGCCGGTCGCCGCCGAAGTCGGACCGGACGGCGCCGTCTGGATCTGCGATTGGTACAACCTGATCGTGCAGCACAATCCGACGCCGAGCCGCGCGTCGGCGGGCGTCGATGCCAGAACCGGCAAGGGCAACGCCTATGAGACGCCGCTGCGCGACAAGCGACACGGTCGCATCTATCGCGTGTTCCCGACCGGCAGCGCCAACGATCCGCTGCCGCACCTGGACCCACGCGACCCGGTGACGTTGCTGGCCGGCTTGTCGCACACCAACCTGCTGTGGCGGCTGCACGCCGCGCGCCTGTTGGCGGAACGCAATCAGGCCGACATCGCGCCGCAACTGGCGACGCTCGCCACCAAGGACGACCCGGCGGCCCCGCACGCCGTCTGGCTGCTGGCCAGGTTCAACGCCTTCCCGCCCGAGGGCCTCGCGGCGGCACTGAAGGCCCCGCGGGAATCAGCCCGGCGCGCCGCGATCGCCAACGCGACGCCCGCCGACCTGAAGACCGCTTGCATCGCGAACGGTACGATCGCCGCGCGCGGTCGCGAACTCGCCGAGATCCTCGTCGGTCTGGCCGGCGCCGCCGCCGATCCCGAACTCGGCGCCGCGGTGTTCGCCGTCGCGCAGCAGCTCGGTGGCGAAGTCTTCGAAGAACGCGCCCTGCGCGACGCCTGGACGATGGCCGCCCGTTCGCAGCGCGATGGTGTCCTCGCCGCGGCCCGCGCCGCCGGCATCGACTTCGCCGCCAAGGAGGAAGCGACGAACGTGCTGCCAAACCCCGGCTTCGAGCAACTCGACGGCAACATGCCGACCGGCTGGAACGACGTTCGCCGCTACGGCGGCGCCGAGGTCTCGGCCCGCGTCGTCGACGGCGGTCGGAGCGGCAAGTGCCTCGAAGTGGCCTCCGAACGGCGTTCCGACAGCGGTGTCGCTGCCGTCGTGCGCCTCGAGCGCGGTGCCCGCTACCGGCTGAGTGGCTTCGTCAAGACCAAGGACGTTGCGCCGTCGCCCCGCGCACCAGGCGTGATGTTCAACATCCACGGCGGCCGCGCCATCACGCGCGGCGTGACCGGCAACACGGATTGGACCGAACTGCACGCCGACTTCGAGGCGGGCGACGAAAGCGAAGTGACCGTGCACTGCCTGTTCGGCGGCTACGGCGGCGCATCCGGCACCGCCTGGTTCGACGATGTGGCGCTGGTCAAGATCGCCGGCGGCGCGACGCTGCCCGGCGCCCTCGCGACGCTGGCACAGGATGTGGGCGCGACCGCGACCGCGGCGCCAGTGCAGCGCGAGTTCCAACCAGACCCGGTGATCCATGCGCGCGGCCAGGAGGTCTACGCCCGCACCTGCATCGCCTGCCACGGCATCGACGGCAAAGGCGTTCCCGGCGCGTTCCCGCCGCTCGACGGCTCGGACTGGCTCACCGGCGATCCTGATCTCTCGACCAGGATCGTATTGCACGGCCTGATGGGCCCGATCCAGGTCGGCGACGGCAAGTTCAACAGCGTCATGGCACCGCTCGGGCCACAACTCGATGACCAGCAGATCGCCGACGTGCTGACGTTCGTGCGCCAGCGCTGGGCCAACGACGCGGCGACGGTCACCAAGGAGCAGGTGGCCAAGACCCGCGCCGCCACCAAGGATCGCGCGTTGATGTGGACGGCCGGCGAACTCGGCCGGTGACCGCCGCCGCTGACCGCGAAGGACCGCAATGACGACCCGCCGCCTCGGCTTCAGCTTTCTCTACTTCGCACCGCGGATCGACGCCCGCCACGACCGCTGGTTCGATCAGCTGGCTCGGCACGGCTACGCCGGCGCCGAACTGCCCGTACACGACGCAACCGACGCCGAACTGGATCATCTGGCTGCCGCCACGCGTTCGCGCGGCCTCGGCACCACTGCCGTCGGTTTCACGACGGCTGCCACCGACCCGATCTCGCCGGACCCCGCGATCCGCCGCGCCGCCGTCGCCCATCTCGGCCGGTTGTGCGACAAGGCCGCCCGGCTCGGCGCCAAGGTGCTGGCCGGCCCGATGCACTCGGCCTACGGCGTGTTCTCCGAACAACCACCGACAACCGACGAACGCGCGCGCTGCGTCGACGTGCTGCGGGCCGCCGGCGAGCACGGCAAGCGCCTTGGCGTCACGCTCGCGATCGAGCCGCTGAACCGCTTCGAGTGCTACTTCCTCAACACCGCTGCCGACTGCAGCGCGCTCGTTCGCGCGGTCGGGCACCCCAACGTCCAAGGGACGCTCGACACGCACCACGCGCACATCGAGGAACGCAGTGTCGCCGCCGCGATCCGAGCCAGTGCCGGCACGCTGGGCCACGTGCAACTGTCCGAGAACCACCGGGGCACCCCTGGCACCGGCCAGATCGACTTCGCGGCAGCGATCCGCGAGCTCGACGCCATCGGCTACGACGGCTGGCTGGTGATCGAGGCGTTCTCACGCCAGGATCCGGCCTTTGGCAGTGCGTTGCGCATCTGGCGCGCGCTCGACGACGGTGCGGAGTCGGTGATCGCCGCGGGCGCGGCGATCGTCCGTTCGGCAATCTGACCGTCAGCGATCGACCGCCTGCTCAGCGACCGCGACTGCTCGGCACCGCCCACAGCAGCATCAGCAGCGCCAGCACCGACAGACCGGCGATGACGTGGAACGCGACCAACGGTCCGGATGCATCCCACAGCATCCCCATCGCCACCGGCCCCGCAAACGCGGCGACGCCATGCACCGCGTGATAGACCCCGAACACCGTTCCGCGCCGCCCGGCCCCGGTCAGATCGGCGACATACCCGCGTTCGGCGCCTTCGGTGAAGCCGGCATGCAGACCATGCACGGCGAGCAACGGCCACACCGCCCACGCTGACTCCGGCGTCAGCAGCCCGAACGCGATCAGCACCGCGAACTGCACACCAAGCCCGCAGGCGATCACGCGCCGACGACCGACACGATCCGACAACGCGCCCAGCGGCGCCGCCAGACCGGCGCGGATCAGATGCAGCCATGCCCACATCAGCGGCAGGTACGGCGCCTCGTAGCCGAGCTCGAGCGCTCGTTTCAACAAGAACAGATCCACCGACGCGGTCGCCCCCGACAGCACGACGACGACCAGGAACGGCCGCAGCGCCCGCAGCTCGCCGATGCCACTCCCGGATCGGCGCGGCGGCGCAGCCGGCCGTTCGGGCTCGCGCAAGCCAAACCACAACACCGCCAGCGCCAGGGCGCCGGGAATCGCCGCCAGCGCGAAGATCGTCCGTTCGCCGACGCCGCAGAGCAGCAGCGCAAACGCGATCAGCGAGCCGCCGAGGGCCCCGGCGTGATCCATCGAACGCTGCACGCCGTAGGCCGCACCGCGATCCTCCGCCGCGACGACATCCGCCAGCAGCGCATCGCGCGGCGCCGACCGCAGCCCCTTGCCGACGCGATCGCCGACCCGCACCGCCACCGCCTGCCACGGCGTGCCGACCAGCGCGAACAGCGGGCGCAGCACCGCCGAGATGCCATAGCCGAACAGGATCCACGGCTTGCGCTTCTGCTGCCGATCCGAGAGCCAGCCGCTCGCGGCCTTCAGCAGCGACACGACCAGATCGCTGGCGCCTTGCAGCAAGCCGAGATCGCGCCCGGTGCCGCCAAGTCCTGCCAGGAACACTGGCAGCAATGGCACGATCATCTCGCTCGCGAGGTCGGTGCACAGCGACACCCAGCCAAGCGCGAACACGGCGGCCGGCAGACGGCGCGCAGGACGGACGGCAGTCACGTCCGCGACGATGCCGGGCGGGCTACAGGATGTCGAGGATGCCGTTCATGCCGTTGACCAGCGTGTCGACGTCGGCGCGGTAGTTGACATCGAGCGAGTACGGCACGTTCCACGGCAGCTTGTCCTTGTCGCCGATGCGGCCGAGCGAGGCGGCGACGAACGCCCGGGCGAGCTTGCCGAGTTCATCGTCCTTCAGCATGTCGAGCAGCGGCGTGATCGTCCGCCGATCGCCGATCTCGCCGATACCGCCGGCGATCGACGCCAGCGACGCGACGCTCTCCGACTTGGTCAGCATCTCCTGCAGTTGCGGCACCGCGGCCTTGTCGCCGAGCCGACCGAGCGCGATCGCCGATTGCTGCAGCAGGAACGGCCGGCGCAGCGACCGGCCCATGATCGCCGACAACTCCGGCGCGGCTTCGCGGTTGCCGAGCAGTGCGACCGCCACGCAGAGATAGCCGGCCACCCGTTCGCGCTTCTCGTTCTTCTTCAACTGCTGCATCAGGTCGTCGTACCCCGGCTCAAAGCCCGAGAGCCCGAGCCCGACCGCGAACGCCGACAGCGCCTCTTCGTTCTCCTGGTCGAGGATCTCCTCGCGCAGCAGCCGCCCGATGTCGTCGTCGATGGTGCCCTCGCTGCGCTTGGACCACGCGATCAGCCCGAGCGCCATCGCCAGCCAGGGCCGGTCGTTCAGCTTGTGCGCAGTCGGCCACATGGCCAGCAGGTCGCGCCGATTCTGCTCGCCGCCGATCCGCCCGAGCGCGATCAACGCGAAGTTGCGAGCCTGACGGTCGTGCAGTTCGCGGAACGCTCGCAGCAGCGCCTGCGACACCGCCGCGTCTTCAGCCTCGTCCTCTTGCGGCAGCGACATCTGACCGAGCGCCAGCGCCGCCGACATGTAGATCGTCGGATTGCGCCGTTCCTTGGCCGACAACTCGCCAATCAGCAGCTTCTTGACCCGCTGGTGAGCGGCCTCGCGACCGCGTCCGAGCAACCGCGCCAGCGCCGTCGGCACGTGCGCCTGCACGAGCTGCATGCCTTTGCCGAGGTCCTGCTGATAGAACGCCAGCAGCTCGTCGACCGCCTGCCATTGCAGCCGCTTGTCCGCGGCTCGCGACGGTTCGGGCCGCAGCAGCCCCATGGCCGAGATCGCGGCCACGCGCAGGTCGCGACTCTTCAGTTCGTCGTCCGCCAACACCGGCGCCAGCAGGTCATGCACCTGCTGTTTGACCCCGGCATCCGTCGACCGCCGCGCCAAGAGCCCGAGCGACCACGCCGCGAACGCCCGCGTCCGCTCGCCGACTTCCGCCTGATCGACGAGCTGACGACCGCGCTTGTCATCGCGCAACAACGCCTGCAGGAACGGCAGACCACTGGCGCGACCGGCGATGCCGAACGCCAGCACCGCCGTCTCGCGAACCTCCTGTTCGTCGCGCGGCAGATAGCGGGCGAACACGTCCTCCAGCACGACGCCGGGCGCATCGAGACCGATCCGCGCCAGCGACACCAGCGTCGCGGTGACGATGTCGCGATGGTCCTCGCGCCGCAGCAGTTCGGCGAGCGCGGGAACGATCCGATCGCGGCGTTCCTTTTCGGACGGGAACATCGCATCGCGGGCAACCGCGACCTTGGTGGGACCGAGATAGAACTCGTCGGAACCGGACACCGGCTCGTCCATGACGGCCTCCCGCAAGCGCAGGAAGCTGTCCTTGTTGAACTCCCACCAGACCTGCCAGCTGGTCGCATCGTCGAAGCCACCGCCACCGCCGGTGGTCGGGCCCGGTGCCGGCGAACCAGGACCACCGGTGGTCGGCCCGCCCGGTCCGGGCACGCCCGGGGGCACCGACGGACCACCCCATGGTCCGCGATATTGGCCGCCGTGAGCCACGGCCAGTCCCGCCGCCAGCGCGAACACGAGAACCCGCCGCAAGGTTAGGAAGCAGTTCATCGGGCCATTCCAGCCTAGTCGATGGTCGCTTCCGCCGTAACCCACCCACCCCAGACGACGAACCAGGTAAAAATGCCGTCCCGGCGCGCGGTTCTGGCGCCAACAAGCTCGGCCACCATGGAAGGAAGCCGGTCGAGCACCCTGTTCGCAACGCCGCGTCGTAGTGCGCGCGAATCTTCCGTGGGACGCGACGTTCCCATCCGCCCTTCGGCCACCCAAACTGTTTGCACTTTTTTTCTGTGGCCTGTCGAGTTCGGGTCGCACTCGACGACAACCCCAGACGTCAAGATCTTGACGGCACCAGCCTCGGATACCAGGGACCTCGACCTGGTACACCAAACCCTCGACGGGTCGCGTGAAGCCTACGGACTCCTGGTAGTCCGGTACTCGCGGTCTGTACGCGCGACCTGCCTGGCGCGCGTGGGTTGGGTGGACGACCTGGACGACATGGTCCAGGAGACGTTCCTGCGTGCCTTTCGGGGGTTGTCTCGTCTGCAGGATCCAGCCCGTTTCGCGGCCTACGTGCATCGCATCGCGCAAAACATCTCGGTCGACCGCCTGCGGCGGACCGGCAAGGAGCCGGTCGCGCTCGACGAGCTCGAATTGGAGCCCGAACGGCAACCGTCGGCAGCAACGGACATACGGGAAGAACGGCTGGCCCGCATGCGCAAGCTGGTCGGTCGGCTGCCGGAAGCCCTGCGCGAGGCCGTGTTGTTGTTCTACTTCGAACAGAAGAGCCACGCCGAGATCGCGGCGATGCTCGAGGTCACCGAAGCCGCCGTCAATCAACGGCTGCACCGCGCCCGTCTGCATCTGAAGCAGGCGTTCGGCGAAGGGGAGGTGACGTGAACCTCGACCGCGATCTACGCGAGGCGCTGCAGCCGCTGGCCGGCGACCCGGTTGCCGACGCGGCCCGGGTGTTGCGCGTGCTGCCACCGCTCGACGGCGGCCCGCAGTCGCCGCGCCCGCGGCCCGGCAAGCCGTTGCCGCCGACGACCTGGTGGCTGACCGCGGGCGGGCTGCTGCTTGGTCTGGCGGTCGGCACGTTCGCGGGCACGCGACTTGGTGGACCGACGGCGCCGACCGGGACCCCGCAGCCGAAGGCACAGCCGGACACGCAGAAGCCACTGGACCAGAAGCCGGCCGAACCCGAACCGCCGAAGGAAGAGCCGAAGAAAGAGATCAAGCCACCGCTGATGTCGGAACGTCCCAGCGGCGACCCCGGCTACATGGTGCTGATGGCGTTCGGCGAGATGACGATCGACGAACCGGGCGAGGGCGTGCAGAAGGTCGAGCCGACGATGTACCACGTCCGCGCCGGCACGCTGTACACGACCAATGAAGGTCAGGCCGGCGTCTACGTGCAAGCCAACGACACGCGGGTCCGGCTCGACGCCGCCACGCAGGCGCGGATCGGCGTCGATCACTGCCAGTTCGATCACGGGCGCATGTACCTGTGCTGCAACCGCGATCCTGCGACGATGAAGATCGACACGCCGCTGGCGACGCTGCAGTTCGACGCCGGCACCGACGTGATGCTGAACGGCGACGCCCAGGGCATGACGATCATCGGTCTGCGCGGCAATCTGCTGATCCGGACCACCAATGCCGAAACGATCCGGCTGGGTCAGTCCGAGAGCGTCAAGCTCGACCCGCGCCGCGGCGCCGCGGCGCCTGAGCGTCTGGAGTTCCTTGGCCACGCAACCTCGTGGATGACGCAGATGATCATCCTGCAGCAGGACCCGACCGAACTGCGCATGCGGGTGATGGCGATGATCGAGGCCTACGAGGACGGCCGCCACCGGGCCGCCGCCGAGATCGAGATCCGGCGACTGGGCGCGCGCTGCGTGCCGATGCTGGCCTATGGCGCCGAGAAGCGGCTCGCCGAGCCTTCGTACGTGCGCGGCGTCGCGGCCCTGGTCGGCGACCTGGTCGACTACAACTATGCGCACTTCCTGTTCGGGCTGCTGAAGAACGGCGAAGCCGACGTCCGCACGACCCTGTTCCGCGGCATCCAGCGGGCGACCGGCATCGCCGAGGGCGACGAGGCGTTCTGGCGGGATGCCGAACTGTCCGCTCGCGAAGCAGCCGTCAAGCGCTGGCAGGCGCTGCTGCACCGCTGACGCGGACCGGCGGGCTCTACAGCCGCAGCGCGATGCCAGGCAGCCTGCCGGTGGCGGCGCTGGCATCCGGCGAGCCGAGCAGAGCCGAGACCATCACGACCTGGCCGCGGAGCGCCAGCAGCTCCGGCAAGCGGAAGCGCGCTTCGATGCCGCCGCGCGGATCGACCTCGCCGAACATGCCGCTGCCGAGCCCACCGACCCCGATCGCCACCAGCGGCGCCGCCATTCGCTGCAGCACGAACGGTTCGCAGCCGGCGAGTTCGGGCAACGCGACGTGCGGGCGATCGAGCGCAAACGTCACCGCATAGACCTCGCCGACCGCCGCCGGCGCTCGCGCCAGCAACGCGAGCTCGCCAGCGACCATCACCAGTGCCGCGGTGGCCACCCACGGTACCGGTCGCGACGCGGCGAAACCGCGGAACTGGCACCCGGCGGCACTGTCGGCGAACACCCCGACCCTGCCGTCGGCATGCCCGCCATCGAGCGCCTGCGCGAACAACCGGCCGTCGACGAACGCCTGCAGCCGGAAGCCCTCGGTCTGCAGCGCCAGCTCGCGCCACTGTTCGCCTGCCGCGGCCAACGGCGTGCGGCCGAGCACCTCGCGATGCGTACCGAACTGGCGTTCGAGCCGCAGTTCGTTCGCCGCAACATCCCACGCCAGGCGGTAGTGCTGATCCGCACCGGAGCAGCGCGCGAGCAGACCGAACGTACCGCCGTCGCGGCGCGCGGGCCGCACGCGCACGCGCACCAGGCCGTTGCGATCCGTCGCCGGCGCCAGTCGCAGCTGGCGGCCGGACTCCGGGCCGACGTTCTTGGTCAGCACCCCGCTCGCGAACGACCATTGCGTCGCTTCGCCTTCGGTCCAGCCGTTCATGCCGGCGAACGTCACCGGTCCGGCGACCTGATCCGACGAGGTCGCGGCGGTGACGACGAGGTTGTCGAACGCACAGCCGGACGCGCCACTGGTCCACAACGACACGGCGCCGCGCGGTCCGGCCATCGGCACCGCCGCCGACAGCACCGGTTCGCCATCGACGAACACGATGGCCATGGCGCCGACGACGACCGCTGCGAACCGACACCCGTCGTCGGCCGGAGCCGGCGCGGCGTGCAGCACGGCGACCTGGTCGCCGCGCACGAACTCGAGTTGCTGGACCTGCGCGGTGCGATCCCAATGCCAGCGCAATCCGTCGCCGTTCTGCTGCTGCCGCAAACCGACGCCGAGACTGCCGCCGCCGTGAGCGCGCACGGCGACCTCGGTCCGCAGATCACCGCCATCGACGACCACGACCGCACGCGTTCCTGGCCGCCGCGGATCGTCGACCGCGCCGCCGATCGCCGCCTTCTGGACCAGTTCGCCCGCCTCGGCGCACCACCGCGATGGTCCGCCGGTCGCGACGTCGTCGACGATCGGCAGCGCCGGCAACGCCGTGAAGTCGTGCCGCGCCATCAACCCCGGCACCGGCGCCGCCGCCACCGCGACCAGCACTCCGCCATCGGCCGGCACGGTCAGCGGCAACGGCGCCGGCCGACCGTTCGCATCGGCTTCGAAACTGATCGTTCCGTCGCCGGGTGCCACGGCGGCGAACACCCGACCGCCGGCATCGTGCACGGTCTCGCCACCGTGCCAGACGAATCCGGACCAGGCGCCATCGACGCGCAGCGACTGCGCACCCAGAGCCGCCGCCAGCACACTCGCCGCCACCAGGGTTCTCGACAGGACGATCATCGGCGCGGCGATCTTCTCATGCCGAAGGCCCGGATGCGCGGTTCGCCGTCAGCATGTTGCAGAATGCCTGATGCGCGCGGCAGGGCAGCGGCAAGGCCAGTCTTGCCGACCCAGCTAAGGGATTCTGTCGAAGAACTCCCGGTATGCCTTCTGGAACTCCCGCATGATCGCTGCTTCCTCATCGCGCAACCGGAATACCTCCGGTTCGTTGGCGCGAAGGATGTATACGAGGCTCTGCCGGGGAACGCCGTCCGGTTCCGTGGAGGGGGCTGTTGCAAAGCTCCAATCGACGCCGCACTTCCCAAGTCGACTTGTCAAACGCTCCTGCAGCATCTTCATTTCTTCCAAGCCCCGCTCGAACTGAAGATTGTGGCCAACGGGATCCAGTGCCGAAGCACGAGCCTCGATCGACTCGAACTGGCCGGCGGCCGCCGCGCGCGCGAGAGCCTCGATCGTTGCCTTCCGTTCCGCGGCATGAATCGGTTTCTGTCGTTCGTCAAAACCGTCAATCACGGCTTGTAACTGTCGCGTCTGATCCGCCGACAGCTTCTTGCCCCGCGGATTGTAGTGTGGATGGGTGGCAACCTGCGTGGCCCCTTGAGCCAGTACGACCTCGCGCGGATCTCCTCGCCATTTCTTCCTTCCGGCGATGCTGTTGAAGTGACTCTCGAGCGCCCCCGCAAGTGAGAGCACCGGCATTGCCGTAGAGATCGCGCGCGGCCTTGGATCGGCGTCCATTGGCTTTGCGACAACTCGATCGGCCACGATCGGCGTCGGCCGCGCATCGACGTCCGGTTCTCGTTGGCGGACAGCCTCGCGGCTCGTTGGTTCGTTGTCCAACGAAGCCTTGGCATCCGGAGCTTGGTCGACTTCACCGGAGAAGGCTGCCCACAAAAGGGCCACCGCAACCAGAACAACCACGACGACGACGCGAAGCCTCATGCGTAGCGACTCTACTGGCATCCGAGCCAACCGCATTTCAGTTCGATCTGAAGGGCGTTCGCCCAGCCAAGCGGCCCTAACAACTGCAGAGTGATGACCGTCTTCTTCTGGCACTGGACCGGCAAGTTGGCGAACGTCTGGTCCAACGCCTGCGTGATCGGCGGGAGCAACGGGTCGACTGGGATGTCATAGGGAATGCACAACTCAGGGACAGGGGGGTTGAAGCAAACCCGGAAAGACAACCCGTTCAGGGAAGTGTAGGCGGCAACCACGTCGAAGGTGAACAGGCACCACCCGTCGTCGCAGATCCCCGCAGAGGCTGTGCCCAGGATTGCAGTCGCACCGCCCCAGATCGGGGGGCCTGCCCACGTCGGACCAAAGGCCTGGAAGTCGGGGGGGCACTCCTCTTGTGCCAAGAGGGATGCGGTCAACGCGAGAGCCACGATCAGCGATCGTTTCTTCATGACGACAGGATCCCCCCCCCAACCTATCGTCAAGAACTTTCTGCGAAATATCAGGCTGTAGCGCGGTCTTTCTTGGGTGGATCCCCGGATGCGCCGTTCGCCGCCAGCATGTTGCAGAACAGTGCACCCTGCTCGCGCGCATCGTCCAGCGCGACATGGGTGTGCGGCAGCGGATCGAACCACGCCTTCGGCAGGTTCTTCTTGACGCACCACCGGTACGGCCGCTTCAGCACCGCCGCCGCATACGTCTTGGCGTCCAGGGCCGAATGCCCGAACGGGCTGTCGCCGACGAACCGCATCAGATACCAGTAGATCCACAGGAAATCCCACGCCGCCGGCTGCCCGACGAACACCGGGTTGCCAGGCAGTTCGCGGACCCACGCGGCGTAGCGCGGCATCACCACCTCCGGCGCCTCGGCACCGACGCGCGCCGCGGCCAGCGCCTGCGGGTGCTGCTGCCACCAAGCCATCGTCCGCGGATGCCCGGTCGCCCCGGGCAACGGCAGCACGTTGGCGGTGAACTCAGCGACCACCGTCTTGTCGGCGCGCAGCGCCACGCTGCCAAAGCTCAGCAGCGAATGCGGGCCGGGGATCGGCCCATCGGCCTCGACGTCGGTGGCGACGTAGATCTCAGCGGTGGTGGCGCTCACGCGGCGAACGCTATCGCGTGCGCGCCGGCGCCACCACCGGCGCCACGATCACCGGCCGAGCAGCGACAGCGCGGCCTGCGGCAGCGAGTTGGCCTGCGACAACACCGAGATGCTGGCCTGCTGCAGGATCGAGTTCCTGGTCAGCTGCGCCGTCTCGTAGGCGACGTCGACGTCGCGGATGCGCGATTCGGCGGCGCTCAGGTTCTCGACCGAGATCGCCAGATTGTTGATCGTGCTGTTGAGCCGGTTCTGCACCGCACCGAGCGAACCACGCAGCGACGAGATCGTGTTGATCGCGGTGTCGATGTTGGTGATCGCGGTGGTGATCGTGCCACCGGAGCCGATGTCCAGCGACTGCAGCGACAGCGACGTGCTGAGCGCCGCGCTCAGCGACACCGACAGCTTGTCGATCGTCGCGCTGGTGCCGAAGCCGACCTGGAAGCTGACCGTGCTCGACGAGCCGTCCAGCAGCTTGATGCCGTTGAACTCGGTCGAACTGCCGATCCGGTTGACCTCGTTGATCAGGCTCTGGAACTCCTCGTCCAGCGTCTCCTTGTCGGCATTGCTGACCGAGCCATTGCTGGACTGGATCGCCAGTTCGCGCAGGCGCGTCAGGATCGAGCTGACCTCGTTCAGCGCACCTTCCGCGGTCTGCACCAGCGAGATGCCGTCATTGGCATTGCGCTTGGCCTGCTCGAGCGAACGCACCTGCGTGCGCAGCCGTTCGGAGATCGCCAGGCCGGCGGCATCGTCGGCGGCGGTGGAGATGCGCAGACCGGTCGACAGCCGGCGGAAGTTGCCGGACAGGCGTTCATTGACGGTGGCGAGGTTGCGCTGACTGTTGATCGAAGCGACGTTGGTGTTGACGCGGAGTCCCATCGGTGGTCCCTGGTGAGTTCGACGGTGGAATGCTGAGCTGCCTGATGCTCGGTCCGGTGGGTCCCTGGTTGAGCAATGGCGTGAGCGGCGCGCGCGGAAATCCGGTCGGGCGTGGTGGTTGGCGCGCGGGTGCGGTGATTGTCCGCCCATGGCATCGCGACGAACGGGAATGCCGCGGTTACAGGGGTCAGGGTTTGCCCGCTGTCGTGGTTGCCGACAGGACTGGGGTCGCGGTGTCGGGTCGGCGGTCAGGTCAGCCGCCGATGTTGCGTTTTGCGGCGCCGCGACTCTGGGGTCGCCGGCCCCCAACCAGGGTCGTGTCCCTGGTCAGCAGATCTCCCCAGGTTCATCCGCGGCCAACTCGGCAGCGCGCAACCCGATCCGATCGACGTGCTGCGTCGAACCCTTCTTGATCCACCGCGTGTGTTCCTGCGACTGAACCGACGCCTCCGTCATGCCGTCGGGGCTGTACTTCAGCAGCGAAGCGAAGGCGAGTTCAGAAAGGCAGCTCGGCTGCGGCATCACGGCGTCCCGTGGGCAACTGCGACAACAGATGGAGGAACGTCCCATCGGTGAGTGCCTCGGCGCCGTAGTAGCCGAGCTGGTCGGGGAACGTCACTCCCGGACGCCCGAACATCGATGCGGCGATCCACAGCGGTCGCCCGAGCCGTAGCGCTTCCCACCCCTGGTTGATCGTGCCGCTCTGGTCGGTCGCCTCGATGATCACCGTTGCGTCCGCGATCAGCGCCATCGTCCGGTTGCGCATCGGGAACGTGTGCTTCCCGACGGCTGTCCCCGGCGCGAACTGCGACACGGCCAGATGCTCGCGCATGATGCGCGCCTGCAGCGCCGTGTTCTGCTTCGGGAAGCACTCGTTCAACGGCGTGCCGAGCACCGCGATCGTGCGGCCGCCACACGCGATGGCCGTCTCGTGCGCGGCGGTGTCGATGCCCGCCGCGAGACCGCTGACGACGATCACGCCGTGTCGAGTGAGCAGATCGGCCAGCTTGCGCGCCCGGTCAAGGCCCGCCGGGCTAGCCTTGCGCGAGCCAACGATCGCCACGCATGGACCAGCGCGCAGTAGGTCGGCGTCGCCGGCCACGAACAGGTGGTCCGGTGCGAACTTCCGTTCCTGTTCGTTGAGCTGCCAGAGCAGGCTCTCGGTCGGGAATGAGGTGCCGCCCATCGTGATCGAATCGTGCCACACCGACACTGGCAGATGAAGCCGGGCGTAGAAGGAGAAGAACGGGTGCGCCGAAATCCCCGAGTCCGCAGGTGGAGCCGTACGCCGCGCAGCGGTGCAGGGTGACATCCCCGAAGCCGCAGGCCCACCCACCTCGCGCTCCGCGCGAGGTGGTAGGCCCTGCAGGATTCGAACCTGCAACCAGGCGGGTATGAGCCGCCAGCTCTAACCGTTGAGCTAAGGGCCCCGGAAGACCCGCACATCCGACCGCACCGCCGGCTACCGTGCAAGCCTTGCCCAGGTCCACCTCCACGACCCTCGACACCGCCACCCTGCTTCCCCGCCTGCGGTCACTGCAAGCCGATCTCCGTGCTGCGCTGCGTTCGCACA
Source organism: Planctomycetota bacterium (assembly GCA_016713175.1). Lineage (GTDB taxonomy): Bacteria > Planctomycetota > UBA1135 > UBA1135 > UBA2386 > JADJPQ01. The sequence goes on along the minus strand of JADJPQ010000001.1, from coordinate 3,159 downwards.
TGCAGGCGCAAGAACCCAAGGTCTGGTCGCGCACGGTCCGCGACGACGCCGGCGACACCATCTTCGGTATCGACGTCGCCGTCGAAGAGATCCTCGTCGAACACTGCCAGCAGTGGGGCAGGACGCAGCACTTCCTCGTCATCGCCGAAGGTCTCGACCCGGGCGGCATCCAGTTCGGCAAGCCGGGCACCGGCGGGCCGCCGTTCCGGCTGCTGGTCGACCCGATCGACGGCACCCGCGGTCTGATGTTCGACAAACGCCCGGCGTGGTGCCTGATGGGCGCCGCACCCGACCGCGGCAAGGCGACGAGGCTGCAGGACATCGAACTCGCGGTGATGACCGAACTGCCGACCACGCGCCAGGCCACCAGCGATGTGCTGTGGGCGATCCGCGGCCAGGGTGCGCACGGCGAACGCCACCTGATCGCCGCCGGTGGCGCGCGGCCGTTGCCGATCGTGCCTTCTGCGGCGACCACTCTGCGCCATGGTTTCGCGACCGTCAGTTCGTTCTTCCAGGGCGGCAAGGAACTGACCGCGCGACTCGATGAGGCGATCCTGGCGCGTGCGCTCGGGCCATGGAACCCCGAGAAGGCCGAGGTCTATTGCGATCAGTACATCAGCAGCGGCGGGCAGCTCGCCGAACTGGCGCTCGGCCGCGATCGCTTCGTGCTCGACGTGCGGCCGCTGGTGCACCAGAAGCTCGGCGTCCGCAGTTCGCTGTGCAGCCGGCCGTACGACCTGTGCACGATGCTGATCGCGCAGGAAGCGGGCTGTGTCGTGTGCGATCCGATGGGCCTGCCGATCGACGCGCCGCTCGACACGACCACCAACGTCGCGTTCGCCGGCTACGCCAATCGCAAGCTCGCCGATGCGATGATCCCGATCGTCCGCGAAGAAGTGCTGCGCCACTTCGACTGAACGCGAACGTTCACGGCGGCGCCGGCAGCCAGGTGTGGTTGAGCGTCCAGCCCTCGTGCAACCGGCGGCGCGTCCGGGTCGACGGGTCGACCAGGTCGAACACGTACTTGCCCTGCTCGCGCAGCACCACCGCGAACGTTCCATCCGGCGCGAATTCGATCGCGTGGCCCGTCGGTTCCTTCTCGTACACCGCGACTGGTTCCTTCACCCCGACGAAGAACAGCTCGTTGCCGGCGATCTCGAATTGCCCGTGCGGCGAGCGCTCCCGGTTCGTCCGGCGGAGGCCAGCCCACAGCACCGACACCTGTGGCGAACGGAGGATCGGCGCTTCGTGCTCCAGGTTGCCGATGTGTTCGGCCGTGGCGAGCACCTCGCCGGTCGCGATGCTGCCGCACCGTGGCGAAGTCGACAGTGATGCGCCGATGCGCGCGCGACTCGGTGACGATCACCGTGTCGGCATCGACGAAGTCAGCGACCGCAACCGCGGTGAACCGTGCTCGAGAACGGCGACAACTGCAGCGGAATGCCGGTCCACTCGCGAACCAGCGCGCCATCGGCGGCGTGCGCGCGCAACGTGCCATTGGAGCTTAGAACGAAGTGGCGCGCGCCGGTGCCAACGCCGCCTCGATGGACCAGCCGGCCTCCTGGCCGCCGGGGATGTCCATGCAGCTTGCGGCCACCGCCGCCGCGCAGCAGGTCGATCCTACCAGATCTCCGGCGCCTCGCCGGTCGTCACCTGCCGCCGCGTCGTCGTCGCGCAGCGAGACCTTCCCCAGACGTACCTCGGCCGGGCCGTGACGGCCCATCCACCGACCAGGGGTTGCTGCAGCCGGTTGTCATCGCGCCGCTGATCGCCGAGAAAGAGCAGGTCGCCACCACGCACCGCCACGAACTGCCAGGCGCGATCGCCGATCCGCCGCGCGGTGCCCTGGCGATGTCGCAGCACGGGCAAAAGACCTTCCTTCTCGCCGTGCCATTCGACCAGCAACCGCCGCAGATCGACGGCAGACGATCGACAGGTTGGCGTTGCCGCGCAAGAACTCGCGGCCACACCAGCCAGGTCCACCAGGTACTAACGATGTGGTCCAAGGCGTGACCTGGTCGTTGCGCGTCGCGGACAGCAACAGCGGGCCGCGGCGGCGGCTCGAGCGGGTGAGAACTCCAGGCCCCGTGCGCGAACACCGGGGCCAGCGTCGACGTCAACCAGCAACCCAACAGCTGCGCGGGGGCGTTCATCGTCATCATGGGCGGTGCCAGCCGTCCACCTGCACGATGCGGTCCTCCTCGGCGATCCACGCCGAGAGCTTGCCGCCGTACACGCAGCCGGTGTCGAGTCCCAGACACTGAGGACGCACGACCAGACCACGTCTGGCCCAATGCCCGAAAATCACCCGGCGACTGCCGGTGTACGTCCCATGGCCGATACGGCGGGCCCAGGTGGCGGCCAATCGTCGGGCGGCTGGTTACCATCGGCATCGGCAGTAACGGACGTTGACCGCGTAGCTCGTGTCGCCGGGTCGGCAGCGCAGCGGTATGGCGTCATCCCACTTCGGATGCAGCCTGGCGTGGACCAGGACCAGATCGGGAAACAGCCGGATTGATCGGTTGTGCCTGCAACCAGTCGCGATGGTGCGGCGCAGCCCGCCCCTGGGCCAGCCAATGTGGTAGCGTCGTGGTTGAGCGAGCACGGGCTGGCGCTGAGCCGGATCAGCAGATCGAGCGTTCCCGGGGAATCGGGCCCTTGTTGACCAGATCGCCGACCGGATGCAGCCGATCGCTTCCGGGGACGAACGCGACGGCCGCCAGCAGACGTCTTCGAGTGCGGTTTGCGACAGCGTCGCTGGATGTCACCGACGAAGATCCGACGCACCGCAGAGTAGCCGGGTCATGGATCGGCGTCACCGCCACCGGCGCACTCCACGTCTTGATCCCGCGATTCTTGGTCGGTCAGTCCCGGCGTGATGCTGCCGACGCACGTCGATGCTGACGAACTGCGGTGCGTTCGGGATCGCCAGGGATCGCCTGCGCCGCGCTGCCGCCGAGGGCGTCTGCCACGACGGGCCGAAGATCGGGTTGCCGCTGATGGCGGCTTCCATCAGGAAGTCGTTGTTGAGCGGCAGCACGACGCGCAGACTGCCGAGATCGATGCCGGGCGAAGTGCCCAGCGACCAGCCGGAACAGGCAGGCGGCGCTGGCGCTGCTGGACTGGTGTAGGTGAACGTCACCGTGGTGCCGATCTGCC